>CAVTPK010000011.1:2545000-3101628 GCA_963736635.1 uncultured Thermoleophilia bacterium | reverse complement strand
CAAGCGCGCCCACACGGCCCCGGCGCTCATCGACCGGCTGCTGCTGGACGAGGACCGCGTGGCCGACATGGCCGCCGGCATCCGCGCCGTGGCCGCCCTGCCCGACCCGATCGGCACCATCGACGAGGGCCGGCGCCTGCCCAACGGGCTCGACATCGTGCGCCGGCGGGTGCCCCTGGGCGTCGTCGCGGTCATCTACGAGGGCCGCCCCAACGTCACCGCCGACGCGGTCGCCCTGTGCCTCAAGAGCGGCAACGCGGTCATCCTGCGCGGCTCGCACCTGGCCAAGCGCTCCAACCTGATCATCGCCGAGGTCCTCACCGGCGCCCTCATCGAGGCCGACGCCCCCCGCTGGTCGGTCGCCCTGCTGGGCTCCGACCGCGAGGAGCTGCGCCAGCTCATCCAGATGGAGGGCGCGCTCGACCTGGTCATCCCGCGCGGCGGCGAGTCGCTCAAGGCCTTCCTCAAGGAGCACGCCCGCGTGCCGGTGATCTACGCCGCCTCGGGCAACAACCACGTGTACGTGCACGCCGACGCCGACCCCGAGATGGCCGCCAAGATCACGGTCAACGCCAAGGTGCAGCGGCCCGGCGTGTGCAACGCCGCCGAGACCCTGCTGGTGCACAAGGACGCCGCCCCGGTGGTGCTGCCCCTGGTGGCCGACCGCCTGGCGGCCCAGGGCGTGACCCTGCGGGTCAACCGCGCGGGCCTCGACATCCTGGGCGAGGCCGGCAAGGACCTTGCCGAGGCCACCGAGGTCGACTACGCCACCGAGTTCCTCGACCTGGTGATGGCCGTGCGGGTGGTCGAGTCGCTGCAGGAGGCCACCGACCACATCGCCCGCCACGGCTCGGGCCACAGCGAGGCCATCGTCACCACCACCATCGCCGCCGCCCGCGAGTTCCAGGAGTCGGTGGACGCCGCGGTGGTCTACGTCAACGCCTCCACCCGCTTCACCGACGGGGGCCAGTTCGGCATGGGCGCCGAGATCGGCATCTCCACCCAGAAGCTCCACGCCCGCGGGCCCATCGGCCTGGCCGAGCTCACCACCTACACGTACCTCGTCAACGGGGACGGCCACCTCCGCTAGCGACACGAGCGACGGGTCGGGCGTGCTGGGGGGCACCTTCGATCCGCCGCACATCGGCCACCTCATCGTGGCCCACGAGGCCCGCTGGCAGCTCGGGCTCGACGAGGTGCGCCTGGTGCCCGCCCGCCACCCGCCCCACAAGCCCAACGGCGACATCGCCCCGGCCGAGCGGCGCGCCGAATGGCTGGAGCGCGCCGTCGCCGACCAGGAGGGCCTCACGGTCAGCCGCATGGAGCTCGGCCGCGACGGGCCCAGCTACACGGCCGACACCCTGCGCGCGATGCAGGCCGCCGAGCCCGGCATCGGCCTCTGGTTCATCCTGGGCGCCGACCAGCTGGCGGGCTTCGCCGGCTGGCGCGAGCCGCAGGCGATCCTCGCCCTGGCGCGCCTGGCCGTGGTGGGCCGGGGCGACACCAGCCGCGACGAGCTCTCCGAGCTGGCCGACTCGGTGGCCCCCGGCCGCTGCGACCTGCTCGACGTCCCGCTCATCGGCGTCTCGTCCAGCATGATCCGCGGGCGCATCGCCGCCGGCGAGCCCATCGGCCACCTGGTGCCGCCCGAGGTGCACGCGGCGCTGCGGGAGGAGGGTCTGGTACCCTCGCACCCAGTTTCGTCGTCCCAGCCCCCGTCCCGAAAGGACACCTCGCGACCTCGCTCGAGCTGACCCTGGCCGCCGCCTCCGTGGCGGAAGAGAAGAACGCCAGGGATATCGTGATCCTCGACATGCAGGGTCTGGTGTCCTACACCGACTATCTGATCGTCTGCACCGGCTCCACGCCGCGCCAGACGAAGGCGATCGCCGACGAGGTGCGCCTGCGGATGAAGGACGACCACGGGGTCGTGGCCCGCAAGGTGGAGGGCGCCCGCGAGGGGGAGTGGATCCTGATCGACCTCCTCGACGTCGTCGTCCACATCTTCACGCCCGAGGCGCGGCAGTTCTACCGCCTCGACCGCCTCTGGCGAGAGGCCCCCAAGCAGTCCTTCGCGGCCGCCTCCGCCTAGGTTGGGAAGAGGGCAGACGCCCTCTATACTGCGCCCTCTGGGGGGATTAGCTCAGCTGGGAGAGCGCTACGCTGGCAGCGTAGAGGTCACCGGTTCGATCCCGGTATCCTCCAGACGAGGGACCCTTGACGAAGGGTTCCGCACGAACATCTCGGGCTCGAGTGCCGGTTCGACGCTGTCGCCCCGAACCATGTGGAGGGGCCGGCCGGCCCCTCCACGCCGTCACTCCCACCTCAGTGGTGGCGGCCTGTCCGCCCGCCCTTGCTGTCGCCATCGATGTGACCCCGTGGTGGCCCTTCCCCCAGCGATGGCCACCCACCCGAGGTGACCCTTGCCCTTGTGATGACCCGTGCCCTTTTGGTGGCACTGGCCCCGTGGTGGCCCTGCCCGCCGCCCTGCTTGTTCAGCGGCGGAGGCTGACACCGTCTACCACGAAGCCGTTGCCAAGGGTTCCGGCGGCGGCGGCCCCGCTCTCGCGAAAGAGCAGCTTCGAGAGCGTCGGCACGACGTTGCCGTTGCCGTTCTGCTCCGGAACTAACGGGAGTAGTCCTCCCAGGTGGCGCCGATGGCACAGTTGCCCGCGAGCCGCTTCAGCTTCCCGAGATGGAGATCCTCGACGCTCGTCGTCCGCGGGCCCGGTCCTGGGCCAGCGAGAACCTGCACCGGTGGGACCTCGACGGCTATCGTCGGCCCCCGGTCCGGTGAGGCCCGTGAACGGACGGGATCGCCCGCGGACTCGGCCGATCTGGTCGCGCCACGACGAGACACTCGATCGCCGGCCCGCCCGGTCCTGAACCGCAGGTAGCCCACCCGCGCCTCGCCGCCGTCGTCAGGGCTGACCGACATCCTGAGGCCCGGCTGCTCGTCGGCGCTCGTGGTGCCGACGCGGAAGCTCGCTTCGAAGTGGCGGTTCGGCGCCACTCGCCGGCCTGATCGCGAGCTCCCGAGCCGGTCCTTCCCCCCGGGCGGCCGCTCGTGACCGCTATTCGAGATGCGCCGCGCCGCGGTGCCGGACCCGTAGCCGACGCGGCTGGGAAGGAACCGCTCCCGCTACGGCCGCGTGAGCGGTCACCGGTTTCATCCCGCGTATCCTGGCCGTCGATGTCACCGACGGGGTACGTCGGCGGCTTGAAGGTGATCGCAGCGATGGTGTCGGCACATCCGAAGGCCGGTGCCGGAAGCAGAGGCCGGTCGCAAGCACCGCTACGCCGTAGGACCGCGGTTTGCAGTGTCTGACCAGTCTCATGCGCATCTCCTGACGGTGGAGCGACCGACTGCCGGAGGGGGCGGCGTCGGCGCCGGTGCCGTTGAGGCAACCACGCTCGTCGGGTGGTCGTCTCGAGGAGTGGCCCGAGAACGCCGTCACAGCCCGGGCTCGACGTCTCGGCCTCCGTGCCGCCGTCCCTTGCACTTCTCGATGATCCGGTCGGAAACCCGCCAGCTCGCGGACTGGGGATCCGCGTTCGGCACATGGTCCGCCGGATGTCCTAGTGGGGCCGCTAGTCGGGAAGGCACCGGGACCCGTCTGGTCGGGGTGATCGTCTGCTTCCATCCGCGATCCCTGTCCGTCCGTCGCGCCGGGCCGGTATCCGCAGCTGGGCAAGAAGGGCATCACCGCCACCCGCGCGCTGCTGTTCATCATGGCGCTGACGATCTTCGTCGTGCTCGTTTCCGCCTTCGTCATGTGGCTTTCGGACGATCAGGAGTTCAACACCTTCGGCCGCTCGGTGTGGTGGTCGGTGCAGACGGTGACCACGGTGGGCTACGGCGATGTGGTGCCGGACAGCACGCTCGGGCGCTTCGTGGCGGGCGTGGTGATGCTGATGGGGGTCGCCTTCATCTCGATCCTGTCGGGCGTCACCGCCAGCGTGCTGGTGCAGAACCTGCGCCAGAGGCGCGGGCTCGATCGCACCGAGCAGCTGCTGGAGCGCGTCGAGGAGATCCACCGGCGCCTGGACGAGATGGAGTCGCGCCGCTGACGCCCATCCCTCATCGGGGTGAGCGTCGGGCGGAAGACGTAACTTCTCGGAGCTTCTGAGGTACGGCGGGCGCGATCAATTGCGCCGTCAACTTATGTCGTACGGTCAGATCGTGAGCTGGGCGGCCACGTCGTAGAACTCCACCTCGCCGCGCGTGCCCATCCCGTCCTCGGGCGGGTTCATCGCGTTGAGGGTCTCGTGGCCGACGCGCCGGTCCTCCTCGGTCGCGAACAGGACGATGGCGATCGAGCGGCCGGCCTCGGGGTCGATCAGCAGGGTGAACGCCGTGGCCGGCACCCCCTCCGGCGGGCCCTGGTCGGCCTGGGACGCGATCTGGGCGGCGGAGCGGCGCAGGGCCTCCGGGTCGCCGCCCTCCCACTTCGCAACGCGCGCGAACATGGTGGACCTCCCGTGCGGTGGCTGAGCTTCGACCCTATGCCGGGGTCGGCCGGCCGCGCCAGCTAGCGGCCGGAGCGGATGAAGGCGGTCAGCCCGTAGGAGGTCACGGGCACCATCCCCAGGCGCCGGTAGAAGCCCTCGGCGCCGCGCTCGGCCACCAGCACCTGGTGGTGGAAGCGGTCCATGGGGTAGTGCTCGAGGATCGACTCGGTGAGGGTGCGGCCGATGCCCTGCCGCTGGCGGTCGGGGCTCACCAGGATGTCGGCGATGTAGACCGCGAAGGCCTCGTCCGACATGGCGCGGGCGAAGCCGACGATGCGCTCGTCGCCCTCCACGGCCACCACGGCGTAGGAGGAGTGCTCGATGGCGATGCGCAGCCGGGTGGGGTCGCCGGCGTGGGTCCATCCGTGCGCGCGGTACAGGCCGATGATGCCGAGGAAGTCCTCGCCGACGTCGGCCTCGCGGATCACCACGGGTGGGCGGGTTGTCGTCATGAGCCAGTCGAAGGGTATTGGATGGGCCCGACGGAGTCGGGATCCGGGGGAATGGTGACGGAACGGTACGACCCGCCGCCCGCCGCGTCCATCCGGCACGGGGCGCCAGCCGGAGCCGAGCCGCCAGAGTCGCGATGTGAGAATGGCGGGGTGACGCCCGCCAGCGCCGCCGACTACGCGCTCGACCAGGTGGGGCGCGTGCGCGACGACCCGGCGGGCCGCCTGGCGTCCCTGTGGAGCCTGTACCGGGGCCCGGCGGGCGACGACGGCAGCCGCCTGCCCTACGAGCGGGCCGCGCGGGCGTTCATGAGCTGGCAGGTGCGCCGGGGGCTGCTGCACCCCGACACCGCGCCCCTGCCGGGAAGCCCCTGGTGGCGCGCGGTCAACGAGCGCCTGCTGCGCGACGGCTGGGAGGCGCGGGGACGGGCGACCGGCCGCCGCGGGCCGGCGTCGTCGTCCAGCGTGCTGCCGTGGGGGGCGTTCATCCGCACCCCGTCGGCCCGCACCTGGTACCGGGCCCACAACGCGAGCATCGTGGCCGCGTGCGTGGAGCACCGCGCGCTGGCCGAGGCCGAGACGCGCACCGAGCGCTTCTTCATCAACGTCACCCTGCTGCGGGTGCTGTACGCCCACGCCCTGGTCGCGGCGCCGCGGCTGGCCCTGGGCTGGCTGGCGCCGCTCGCGCCGCTGCTGGGCGACCCGCGGCTGGGCATGACCGGCGTCTTCCTGTCGGTCTCGCGCGTGGTGCCCGACCGCTACCCGCTGGACGACGACCTGGAGGCCTTCGTGGCCGACGAGCACACCCTGGGGCTGCTGCTGGACCGGGGCGTGATCGGTCCGCGGCTGGGGGAGCTGTACGCCTGGTCGGCGCGGAGCTGGGCCGGCCCGAGCTGACGGGGATGCTGGTGGACGGGGTGCCGGCCTACGCCTGGCCGGCCGACGACGCCGCGCTGTGGTGGCCGCCGCCGGCGCGCCGGGTGCGGGTGGTGCAGCGGGTGCTGCCGCACCGTCCCGGGCGGCGCTGAGACCGCCGTCCCCATGGGGCGTGTGCGATACTCGCGCGGATGTCGGCGCCTGCGCGAATCCTGCCGGAGACGGTACGACCCCGCGCCCGTCGAGTCCAAGTGGCAGGGCGTGCCTGGGAGCGCGAGGACGCGTTCGCGCGGCCGAGCCGGTGTCGCGCGACGGCGACGCGCCCGACGCTGCCCGACCGCCCCAAGGCCTACGTGCTGGAGATGCTCCCGTACCCCTCCGGCGAGATCCACATGGGCCACGTCAAGAACTACACGATGGGCGACGTGGTGGCGCACCACCGCCGCCGCATCGGGCACCGCGGTCTTCCACCCGATGGGCTACGACGCCTTCGGCCTGCCGGCCGAGAACGCCGCCATCCGCACCGGCGAGCCCCCGGCCGACGGTCACCGCGCGCAACATCGCCCGCATCCGCGAGCAGCTCAAGCGCCTCGGGCTTCGCGATCGACTGGAACACCGAGATCGCCACCTGCGACCCCGAGTACTACCGCTGGACCCAGTGGCTCTTCCTGCGCTTCTTCGAGCGCGGCCTGGCCGAGCGGCGCGAGGCGCGCGGTCAACTGGTGCCCCAAGGACCAGACCGTGCTGGCCAACGAGCAGGTGGTCGACGGGCGCTGCGAGCGCTGCGGCACCGAGGTGGAGCTGCGCCAGCTGACCCAGTGGTTCCTGCGCATCACCGACTACGCCGCAGCGCCTGCTGGACGACATGTCCGAGCTGGTCGACTGGCCCGAGCGCGTGCTGACCATGCAGCGCAACTGGATCGGCCGCTCCGAGGGCGCCCGGGTGGAGTTCCGCACCGACGACGGCGCGGCCACGAGATCCCGGTCTTCACCACCCGGCCCGACACCCTGTTCGGCGTCACCTTCTTCGTCCTGGCCCCCGAGCACCCGCTGGTGGGCCACCTGGTGGAGGGCCGGCCCGAGGAGGCGGCCGTGCGCGAGTACGCGGCCGCGGCCGCGCGGGCCTCGGCGGCCGACCGCGGCGACGACCGACCGGCCCGAAGACCGGCGTCTTCACCGGCCGGCACGTGGTCAACCCGATCAACGGCGAGGAGATCCCGGTCTGGGTCGCCGACTACGTGCTGATGGACTACGGCACCGGCGCCATCATGGCCGTGCCCGGCCACGACGAGCGCGACTTCGCCTTCGCCACGGCCCACGGCCTGCCGATCGCGCCGGGTGATCGCCGAGCGAGGGCGACGACGCGGCCGACGCGCCGCTGCGAGGAGGCCTACACCGGCCCCGGGCGGCTGGTCAACTCGGGCTTCCTCGACGGCCTGGACGTGTCGCGAGGCCAAGCCGGCCGCCGCGGCCTGGCTGGCGGAGCGCGGCCTGGGCGAGGCCACCGTCGGCTACCGCCTGCGCGACTGGCTGATCTCGCGCCAGCGCTACTGGGGCGCGCCGATCCCGATCGTCCACTGCCCCGACTGCGGCGTGGTGCCGGTGCCCGACGACCAGCTGCCGGTGCTGCTGCCCGAGGTCGACGACTACGCGCCCCAGGGGCAGAGCCCGCTGGCCTCCAACGCGGACTTCGTCAACGCGGCCTGCCCGTCGTGCGGCGGCCCGGCCACGCGCGAGACCGACACGATGGACACCTTCGTCGACTCGTCCTGGTACTTCCTGCGCTACACCGCGCCCGCACCTGTCCACCGAGGCCTTCGACCGCGAGATCGGCCGACTACTGGCTGCCGGTCGACCAGTACATCGGCGGCGTCGAGCACGCGATGCTGCACCTGCTGTACGCGCGCTTCTTCACCAAGGTGCTGCACGACGTCGGCCTGGTGAGCGTGCGCGAGCCCTTCGCGCGCCTGTTCACCCAGGGGATGATCTACCGCGACGGCGCCAAGATGAGCAAGAGCAAGGGCAACGTGGTGGCGCCCGACGAGATCGTCAACCGCTACGGCGCCGACACCCTGCGCCTCTACGTGCTCTTCATGGGCCCGGCGGCCGACGACATCGAGTGGAGCGACCGCGGGGTGGAGGGCCAGCGGCGCTTCATCGACCGCCTGTGGCGCCTGGTGGGCGGCCTGCCGCCCGGCGAGCTGGCCGCGCGGCCCACCCGCGAGAGCCTCGACGGCGAGCCCGCCGCGCTCGAGCTGGTGCGCAAGGCCGAGGCCACCATCGCCAAGGTCAGCGACGACATCTCCGAGCGCTTCTCGTTCCACACCGCCATCTCGGCGGTGCAGGAGCTGGTCAACCTGGCCACCAAGGGCGTGGCGCGAGGGCCTGTACGCGAGCGAGCGCGCGGCGGCCGCCCTGCGCTACGCCGCCCAGACGGCCGTGTCGCTGCTGTTCCCGTTCGCGCCCGCACGTCTCCAGCGAGCTGTGGGAGGCGCTCGGCGGCGCGCCGCTGTGGCGCGAGCCCTGGCCCGAGGCCGACCCGGCCTTCCTGGAGCGCGAGACCGTCACGATCGTGGTGCAGGTCAACGGCAAGCTGCGCGACCGCCTCGAGGTGGCCGTGGGCACGGCCGACGCCGACGTGGTGGCCGCCGCGCGCGCGCTGCCGCAAGGTGGCCGCGGTGATCGAGGGCAAGACCGTGGTGCGCGAGGTGGTCGTCCCCGGCCGGCTGGTCAACCTGGTGGTCAAGTAGGCCGCTCCCGGTGCGCCTTCGGGCACGCCTGGGTGGTCTGAGGGGAGCGCGCCGGGCCTAGCGTGCCCGGCGTGGATCGCCTGCTGCCATGGCTGCGCCGCTCGGGCTGGGCCTACGTGGCCGCCGCCCTGGCGCTGGCGCTGGTGGCGTGGCGCATCGGGCCGGGGAGCGGGGGAGGAGGGGGCCAGCCCCAGGGCGCGGGGACCGGCACGGTGGCGGTGCAGGAGGCCGCGCCCACCACGGCCCCGGCGGGGCTGGTGCACGTGGCCGGCGAGGTGCGGCGCCCGGGCGTGTACCCGATCGCCGCGGGCGCGCGCGTGATCGAGGCCATCCGGCGCGCCGGCGGGCCCACCCGGCGGGCCGACATGTCGGCCCTCAACCTGGCGGCCACCCTGCAGGACGGCCAGCAGGTGGTGGTGCCGCCCGGGCCGCCGCCGGCGCGGCGGCGGCGGCCGGCGCGGGGGCCGCGGCGGCGGCGGGCCCGCTCAGCCTGTCGCGCGCCAGCGCCGAGGATCTGGACGCGGCTGGACGGCATCGGCCCCACCCTGGCGGCGCGCATCGTGGAGTGGCGCACGGCCCACGGCGGCTTCGCCTCGGTGGAGCAGCTGCTGGAGGTGCCGGGCATCGGGCCGACCCGTCTGGAGGGCCTGCGTTCTCATGTTGTGCCCTGACCCGGCCGATCCCACGTGGCGTCGTCTATCCTGACGGCTGGACTGCGGACCAGATGCCGCGACCTTCGAGCCCCCAGGAGGGGCGCTGAGCAAGTTCCTCAAGAGCGCGGCCTTCCCGATCCTCATCGTGATCCTGCTGGTGTTCGTCGCCCAGCGGCTGGTCGTGTCGAGTGAGCCCTCCACGCCGGCGCCGACCTTCAACCAGTTCACCAAGGACATCGCCGCGGGCAACGTGACCAAGGCGACCATGAAGGTCGAGAGCCTCGAGGTGCAGGTCGTCCTCAAGGACGGCACCGAGTTCACCACGGGCTACCCGCAGGACTACGCCGAGCACGCTGATCGGCCAGCTCGAAGAGGCCAACGTGCCCACCACGATCAAGCCGCATCCCCTCCACCCCCTGGTGGAGCAGCCTGATCTGGCTGCTGCCCTTCGTCCTGTTCATCGGCTTCTGGATCTACCTGATGAACCGCATGCAGGGCGGCGGCTCCAAGGTGATGAGCTTCGGCAAGAGCCGCGCCAAGCGGATGGCCGTCGATGCCCCCAAGATCACCTTCAAGGACGTCGCCGGCGCCGACGAGGCGGTCGAGGAGCTGCACGAGATCAAGGAGTTCCTCGAGAACCCCAAGAAGTTCCAGGCCCTGGGGGCGCGCATCCCCAAGGGCGTCCTTCTGTTCGGCCCCCCCGGAACCGGCAAGACCCTGCTCGCCCGCGCGGTCGCCGGCGAGGCCGGCGTGCCCTTCTTCTCCATCTCGGGCTCGGACTTTGTCGAGATGTTCGTCGGCGTCGGCGCCTCGCGGGTGCGCGACCTGTTCGAGCAGGCCAAGCAGTCGAGCCCCTGCATCATCTTCATGGACGAGATCGACGCCGTCGGCCGCCACCGCGGCGCGGGCCTCGGGGGAGGCCACGACGAGCGCGAGCAGACCCTCAACCAGCTGCTGGTCGAGATGGACGGCTTCGAGGCCAAGGACAACATCATCCTGATCGCGGCCACCAACCGTCCCGACATCCTCGACCCGGCTCTGCTTCGTCCCGGGCGCTTCGACCGCCAGATCGTGGTCGACCGCCCCGACCGCGAAGGGCGCGCCCAGATCCTGAGGTGCACACCAAGGGCAAGCCGATCGCAAAGCACGATCGACCTCATGACCCTGGCCGGCCAGACCCCCGGCTTCACCGGCGCCGATCTGGCCAACCTGGTCAACGAGGCCGCCCTGCTTGCCGCCCGCAAGGGCAAGCGCGTGATCGACCAGCAGGAGCTCGAGGAGGGGATCATGCGCGTGATCGCCGGCCCCGAGAAGAAGAGCCGCCTGCTCACCGAAAAAGAGCGCGTCGTGACCGCCTACCACGAGATGGGCCACGCCCTGGTCGGCCACTTCCTGCCCGACGCCGACCCGGTCCACAAGATCTCGGTGGTCTCCCGAGGCCAGGCGCTCGGCTACACGATCTCGATGCCCACCGAGGACAAGTTCCTCACCACCCGCGCCCAGCTCGAGGACCAGATGGCCATGACCCTCGGCGGCCGGGCGGCCGAGGAGCTGGTCTTCGACGAGATCACCACCGGCGCCGCCAACGACCTGGAGAAGGTCACCTCCACCGCCAAGCAGATGACGATGCGCTTTGGCATGTCCGACAAGCTCGGGCCCGCGCGTGCTCGGCCACAACCAGGGCGCACCCTTTCTCGGGCGCGACATGCACTCCGAGCCCGACTACTCGGACGATCTTGCCCGCACCATCGACGCCGAGATCCGGCGCATCATCGAGGAGGCCCACCAGCGCGCGCGCGACATCCTGGTGGAGCACCGCACCGACCTGGAGAACCTCTCCCAGATCCTGCTTGCGCCGCGAGACCATCGAGCGCGCCGAGTTCCTGGCGATCCTCGCCGGAGAGCCCGAGGACGAGGTCTTTGCCGAGCGCGACGCCAAGGCCGCCGAGCTCGCCCGCTGCACTCGACACCCCCGCCGAGCCGCCCCCCTCTCCCAAGCGCCTTCCCTACCCCAAGGCCGGAGAGCCCCTGCCCGAGGGGTAGGCGCGGCGGTGTGACGGCGGTGACATCCCCTCTGTCGGGGCGTTGACAGAAGGGTGCCGTAGGCGTTCGTAGTGTCCGTGGAGCCTCAGCGTCCACGGATCGGAGTCACCCCATGCGCCGCCGCCATCTGCTCCTGACCGCCGCCCTCGCCCTGGCCGCCGGCGCCACCGCGGCCCAGGCCTCGGCGGCCACGCTGCACTCCAGCGCCCACGAGCACGCGCGCCATGCTGCCGTGCGCGGCCGACACGCCGTGCCGCATCGACTACGCGATCCTGGCCGCCGCCTCCGGCGACGACGTGGCCCTCGCCTCGGGCGACTACTACGCCACCGGCACCACGCCGTGGGCCGGCCTGCCCGAGGTGAAGGCCGGCGTGACCGTGCACGGCACCCCCGGGCGGCCGCTGCCGGTGCTGCACGGCCTGATGGCCGCCAACGCCACCCCCTTCATCCTCATCCGCAACGGCGGCACCCTCAGCGACGTCGAGGTGGACGCGGGCGCGAACGCCGGCCTCACCTACTCGTACGCCGTGATGATCGAGCCCGGCGCCCTGCTGGACCGGTCGATCGCCCGCTCGCGCGGCAACGGGGGCACCAACTTCACCGCCTGCGCCATGGTCGGCGGCACCGTGCGCAACTCGGCGTGCCTGGGGACCGGGGCCGGGACGGTCAACGCCCTCACCGGCACGTCCACCGCGCCCACGGTCTACACGGTGCGCAACGTCACCGCGATCACCACCGCGACGGCGGGCGACGGCGTGCGCGTGGGCGTCTCCACCCAGACCTCGTCGATGAACGTGACCAACACGATCGCCCGCGGCGTCACGTCGGACGTCTCCTCGCGGGCCGGCCTGGCGGGCGGCGACGTCACCCTGACGCTGGACCACTCCAACTGGAACGCCCAGAACAGCGGCGGCGCCGGCACCGCGCGCATCGTGCAGGGGGCCGGCAACCAGTACGGCCCCACGGCCGCGCAGCCCCTGTTCGCCAACGCCGCCGGCGGCGACCACCGCGTCCTCGCCGGCTCGCCCACGATCGACGCCGGCGCCACCGACCTGCTCAACGGCCCGCTGGCCCTGGGTGGGACCCCCCGGATCGTCGGCGTGGCCACCGACATCGGCGCGTACGAGTTCGTGCCGCCGCCGCCGGCCCCGCCCGCCCCGCCGGCCCCGCCCGCTCCGACGCCGGCGGCGACCGCCACGCCCGCGCCCGACACGCTGGCGCCCGTGCTCGGCGGCCTGCGGCTGGGGCGCAGCTGGCGCCTGGCCACCACCGTCCGCTTCACGCTCTCCGAGCCGGCCCGGGTGACCCTGGCCGTCAGCCAGCCCGTCGCCGGCCGGCGCAGCGGCGGCCGCTGCCGCCCCGCCACGGTCACGCTGCGCGGCAAGCGCTGCACCATCCCCAACGCCCGCGGCGCCATCGTGGTGGCGGGGAAGGCGGGGGCCAACACGGTGCGGCTCGCGCGGACGCTCACCAAGACCCGCACGCTGAAGCCCGGGCCGTACCTGCTGACCGTCCGCGCGGTGGACGCCTCCGGCAACCGCGGGGCGGCGCGCACGGCGCGCTTCACGATCGCCCGCTGACCGCGGGGCGCCTTCGGGCGCAGGTGCACCGACCCACGCGCGCGGGGCGCTCGTAGCCTCGCGCGATGGTCGGTGTCCGGGGGTGGGGGCGCACTCCGTGGCGGCTCGCGCCCCACGCGGTGCTGGCGCTGTTCTGCGCCGGGCTGGTGTGCGCGCTGCTGGCCGGCCCGCCGGTGGGGGCGGCGCTGGCCGTGGGCGCGGCGGCGGCCGCTGGGCGTGGCGGGTGTGCGCGCTGGCGGGCCGGGCGCGGGCGGCCCTGGTGCTCCTGGGGCTGGCGGCGCTGGCGGTGGGGATGGGATGGGGAGGGGCCCGCCTGGCGGCGACGGCGGCGCCCGACCTGGACCTGCCCACGCCGGTCCGCGGCACCGTGGTGCTGGACACGCCGCCGGTGGAGGCGCCCTTCGGCGGCTTCCGGGCCCGCGGCGTGGTGGAGCGCCTGGCCGCCGAGCACGGCGCCGGTGCCGCCGGGCACCCGCCTGCTGATCGACCTGCCCGAGGGGCGCCCGCCCGCGGTGGGCACCCGCCTGCGGGTGGACGGGCCGGTGCGGGCCGCGGCGCGGCCCGACGCGCCGGGCTGGTGGCGGCGCTGGCTGGAGCGCCAGGGCATCGCCGGGCGCCTGCGCGTGGCCGTGGTGCGCGCCGAGGGGCGCCGGGGCGGCCTGGCCGGGCTGCGCGACCGCTGGCGCGAGTGGGTGACCGCGCGGGCCGGCGCGGGCCTGGGCGGCGACCGGGCGGCGCTGGTGCGCGGGATGGCGCTGGGGGGAGGGGAGGGGCTCAGCGAGGAGGCGGGCCAGGCGTTCCGCGACGCGGGCCTGTGGCACCTGCTGGCGGTGTCGGGCCAGAACGTGGCGGTGGTGGCGATCGCCGTGCTGGCGGCGGCTCGGCGCCCTGGGGGTGCGCCGGCGCGGGGCGGTGGCGGGGGCGGCCCTGGTGATGTGCGCGTACTGCCTGGCCTGCGACGGCGGCGCGTCGGTGGCCCGGGCGGGCCTGGTGGGGGCGCTGGGGCTGCTGGCCGAGCTGCGCTCGGCGCCGCGCGAGCGCTGGTACCTGCTGCTGGCCGGCCTCGCCGTGCTGCTGGCCCACCAGCCGCGGGCGCTGTGGGATCCCGGCCTGCAGCTGTCGTTCGCGGCCGTGGTGGGCCTGTTCGCGGTGGCCCCGCCCCTGGCGGGCTGGCTACGGGGCTGGCTGCCCGGGCGCGTCGCCGACCTGGCGGCGCTGGCCGCGGCGGCGGGCCTGGCCACGGCGCCGGTGGTGGTGGGCGCCTTCGGGCGCCTGTCGCTGGCGGGGCTGGTGCTGAACGTGGTGGCCGTGCCGCTGGCCGCCCCGGTGGTGGTGCTGGCGCTGGCCGGGATCGCCGCCGGCGCGCTGGTGCCCGCGGCCGGCGTGGCGCTGGCCGGGGCGGCCGGGCTCGGGGCCCAGGCCCTGCTGTGGGGCGCGCGGGCGGGCGCGGCCGTGCCCGGGGCGGCGGTGGACGTGCCGCCCGGCGCCGCGCCGCTGGTGGCCCTGGTCGCGCTGGCGCCCGTGGCGGCGTGGGGGTTCGCGCGCCCCGGCGGCCTGGGCTTCTCGCCGCGGGCGCTGCCGTGGCGGGCGATCCTGGCGGTGGGCGTGGCGCTGGGCGCCGCCGGATGGGTGCTGACGCGGCCGGCGCCCCCGCCGCCGTGGCCGGCGCGGGCCACCGTCACCGCCCTCGACATCGGCCAGGGCGACGCGATCCTGCTGCGCAGCCCCGAGGGCGCCGCCGCCGTGGTGGACACCGGCCCGCCCGGGGCGCCCGGCCGCGCGGCGCCGGTGGTGGCCGCCCTGCGGCGGGCGGGGGTGCGCCGGCTGGACGCCCTGGTGCTGACCCACGACTCCCTCGACCACGTCGGCGGGGCGGTGGACGTGCTGGCGCGCATGCCGGTGGGCGCCCTGGTGATGCCGCCCGACCCGGTCGACGGGTGGCTGCCCCACTGCCGGGCGGTGGTGCGCGCGGCGCGGGCGCGGGGGGTGCCGGTGCACGAGATCCGGGCCGGGTCGGGCCTGGGCCTGGGGCGGTGGCGGGTGCGGGTGCTGTCGCCCGCCGGGGCCCGCCCGGTCGGCGCCGACCCCAACCCGTACAGCCTGGTGGCGCTGGCCTCGGCCGGCTCCCTGGACGTGCTGCTGACCGCCGACGCCGAGAGCGACGCGCTGGCGCCCCTGGTGACCGGCTCCGTGGACGTGCTCAAGGTGTCGCACCACGGCTCGGAGGACCCCGGCCTGGCCGCGCGAGCTGCTGCGCCTGCGCCCGCGCGTGGCGCTGATCTCGGCGGGCGCGGACAACGCCTTTCGCCACCCCCGGCCGCAGACCCTGGCGGCGCTGTCGGCGCGGGGGGTCGCGACCTGGCGGACGGACCGTGCGGGCGACGTCAGCGTGAGCGCGAACGGCCCGGCGCTGGTCGTCGACCCGAGCAGATAACCTGGCCGGTCGATGGCCCCCCAACCCCTCAAGCCCGCCTACGTCATCTGGGGCGAGGACCGCACGACGGTCGACCGGGCGGTGGCGCGGCTGATCGCGCGCGTCGAGCGCGAGGGCGGCATGCCCCCCGAGCGCTTCCAGGCCGGCGAGACCCCGGCCGAGGAGGTGGTGGCCGCCTGCGAGGCCCTGTCGTTCGCGGGGCTGCGCCTGGTGGTGGTGGACGGCGCCGACGGCTGGAAGGCGGCCGACGCGGCGCCGGTCGTGGCGTACCTGGAGGCGCCCAACCCCGGGACCTGCCTGGCCATGGTGGCGGCGGGCGCCCTGACGCCCAAGCTGCACGCGGCGGTGAAGGGCCTGGGCGGCGACCTGCAGTACGGCCCCGATCCCAAGGCCAAGAAGGGCGACCGCATCAAGTGGTTCGTCAAGCACTTCGTGGACGAGGTGCACCGCTGCGGCGGCAGCGTCTCGCCGGCGCTGGCGCGCTCGGTGGTGGAGCGCGTGATGGTGGACCGCCCCGACGCCCGCAAGGGCGGCGTGATCTCGATGGAGCTGGCCCACGAGGCCGAGAAGCTGGCCGCCTACGCCGCCGGCGAGCCGATCACGGCCGAGATGGTGGACCTGCTGGTGCCCCGCCACCCCGACGCCAAGGTGTACGAGCTGGCCGACGCGCTGGCGTCCACCAACGCCGCCCGCACCTACGACCTGCTGCAGGACCTGGCCACCGGCGAGGAGCCGGTGGCGCCGATCCTGGTGCAGGTGCAGCTGGCCAACCGCTTCCGCTCGCTGGCCCAGGTGCAGGCGCTGGGCCCCAACCCCTCGCCGGCCGCGGTGGCCGCGGCCACCGGCATGAAGGGCTACCCGGCGACGATCATCGCCGAGCAGGCGAGCGCCATGCCGCCCGGCGCCGCCCAGAACGCCGTCGCGCGCCTGGCGGCCCTGGAGCTCGAGCTGCGCGTCTCGGAGCTGGCACGGCTCGGGCGCTCCCGCGACGACGGGGAGCGCCTGGTGCTCGAGACGGCGGCCCGCGACCTGCTCACGCTGGCCCGTGGCGGGAAGCCCGCGACGGACGAGCGGGCCTAGGCGGTGGCGCGACCTTCTGGGTGATGCGGGCCACGCGGCTCTTCTTGCGCGCAGCGTTGTTGCGGTGAATGACGCCCTCGGCGGCGGCGCGATCGATCAGGTGCTCCAGCTCGCGGGCCTGGGCCCCGATCTGGTCGGCGTCCCCGCCCTCGACGCTCGCGTCGAGGCGGCGGAACAGGGTCTTGATCGTCGAGCGGTACCTCAGGTTGCGGTCGCGCTGCTCCAGCGAGCGGCGGTTGCGCTTCTTCTGCTGCTTGATGTTCGCCACGCGGGGCGTCCTCCAGGGTTCGGTCGGCGTCGCATGGTAGCGGCCCGGCCGGTCGGCGGCCAGCGGTGACGACACAGGAGGCTCCGCGCCACGCGCCAGCGCCGCCTGGCCGTTCGACCGCGATCTTCGCCGCGTGGACGGGCGTGAGCCGCGTCGCCGGCCTCGTGCGCGAGATCGTGGCGGCCGCCCTGTTCGGCACCTCGGGCTCCATCAGCGCCTTCGTGGTGGCCTTCAACGTGCCCAACCTGCTGCGCAGCCTGGTGGCCGACTCGGCCCTGTCGGCGGCCTTCGTGCCGGTCTTCACCCAGCTCCAGGAGCAGGGCAAGCGACCGCGAGGCCCAGAAGCTGGCGGGCGCCTTCTTCGGCCTGATCTCGATCTCGCTCGGGCTGATCAGCGTGCTCGCGATCATCGCGGCGCCGTGGCTGATGCCCCTGTTCGCCCCCGGCCTGGACCCCGCCCTGGTGGACCAGACCGTGACGATGGCGCGGATCATGTTCCCGATCGTGGTGCTGCTGGGCCTGACCGGCCTGGTGGCGGCGATCCTGCAGGCCGGCGGCCGCTTCGGCCCCACGGCCTTCGCGCCGGTGCTCTGGAACATGGTGATCATCGGCGGTCTGGTGGCGGTGACGCCGTTCGTCCCCGACGACGACAAGGTGATCGTCTACGCGGTGGCGGTGGTGGTGGGCACCCTGGCCCAGCTGCTGTACCTGCTGCCGTCGCTGCGCGGGCTGGGCCCGTTCCCGCTGTCGTTCGGCTTCCGCAACCCGATGGTGCGCCGGGTGCTGATCCTGATGCTGCCGGTGACCCTGGGGCTGGGGCTCATCAACATCAACCTGACGGTCGACACGGTCTTCGCGACGCTGGTCAGCGACCAGGCCCCGCGCGCCATCGACGCCGCCTTCCGCCTGTACCTGCTGCCCCAGGGCGTGTTCAGCGTGGCCATCTCCACCGTGCTGTTCCCGACCATCTCGCGCCTGGCCGCCCGCGACGACGTGCTGGGCCTGCGCCAGACGATCGCCTCGGGCATGCGCCAGATCTTCTTCATGCTGCTGCCGGCCTCGGCCTTCCTGCTGGTGCTGGCCGAGCCGGTGGTGAAGCTGGTGTTCCAGCGCGGCGAGTTCGGGCCGGCCAGCACCGCGCTCACCTCGGGCGCGCTCTTCTTCTTCGCCATCGGCCTGGCCTTCAACGGCGCCAGCCTGCTGGTGATCCGCGCCTTCTTCAGCATGCAGATCCCGTGGATCGCCGACCAAGGTGGCGGCCCTCGGGGTGGTGCTGAACCTGGTCGCTCGACGCCGCGCTGTACAAGCCGATGGGCGCCGACGGCATCCCGCTGGCCACCTCGATCGCCAGCATCGTCACCTTCGGCGTGCTGGTGTGGCTGCTGGACCGCGAGCTGGGCGGGCTGCACGGCGCCTGGGTCCTGGACGGGGTGGCGCGCAGCGTGGTGGCCAGCGGCGTGTCGGTGCTGCTGGCCTGGGCGTCGTGGAAGGTGCTGACGGACGCGCTGCCGGACGGGCCCATCGGCCAGATCCTGAGCGTGGGCGCCGCGATCGGCGCCGCCTCGCTGGCCTACCTGGCCGCCGCGATGGCGATGGAGATGCCCGAGCTGCGGTCGCTGACCCGGCTCAGGCGGCCGCTACAGTAGGTCGCGTGGACCAGGGGCACATCCGGAACTTCTGCATCATCGCCCACATCGACCACGGCAAGTCGACCCTCGCCGATCGCATCCTGCAGTCGACCGGCGCGGTGGCGGAGCGCGACATGCGCTCCCAGGTGCTCGACTCGATGGACCTCGAGCGCGAGCGGGGCATCACCATCAAGGCGCAGGCCGTGCGCGTGCACTACACGGCCTCGGACGGTGAGACCTACCAGCTCAACCTGATCGACACGCCGGGGCACGTGGACTTCAGCTACGAGGTCTCGCGCAGCCTGGCGGCCTGCGAGGGCGCCCTGCTGGTGGTGGACGCCAGCCAGGGCATCGAGGCCCAGACGCTGGCCAACACCTACCTGGCCATCGAGGGCGACCTCGAGATCATCCCGGTGCTCAACAAGATCGACCTGCCGGCCGCCGACCCGGAGCTGCACGGGCGCGCGGTGGCCGAGCTGATCGGCGACGACCCCGAGAACGTGCTGCGCATCTCGGCCAAGACCGGCGAGGGCGTGCAGGACGTGCTGGAGGCCGTCGTGGACCGCGTGCCCCCGCCCTCGGGCGACCCCGCCGCGCCGGCGCGCGCCCTGATCTTCGACTCGGTCTACGACCAGTACCGCGGCGTCGTCGCCTTCGTGCGGGTGGTCGACGGCGCCTTCGAGAAGGGCGACCGGCTCAAGGCCATGCAGACCGGGCTGGTGGTGGACGGCGAGGAGATCGGCGTGATGGCGCCGGTCATGACGCCCACCGGCCGGCTGGCGGCGGGGGAGACCGGCTACCTGGTGACGGGCCTCAAGAACCTGGGCGACCTGCGCGTGGGCGACACCCTCACGCGTGGCGCCGCGGCCGGCGCAGCGAGGCGCTGCCCGGCTACCGCGAGGTCAAGCCGATGGTGTTCTGCGGCCTGTTCCCGGTGGACGCCGACGACTACCCCGACCTGCGCGACGCGCTCGAGAAGCTGTCGCTCAACGACGCCTCGCTGCGCTGGGAGCCCGAGACCTCCCAGGCGCTCGGCTTCGGCTTCCGCTGCGGCTTCCTGGGCCTGCTGCACATGGACATCGTGCGCGAGCGCCTGGAGCGCGAGTACGACCTGGAGCTGCTGGCCACCACCCCCAACGTGGAGTACCAGGTCACCACCACGGGCGGCACCCGCACCCCGGTGCGCTCGCCGGTGGACCTGCCCTCGCCGACCAGCATCGAGATGATCGAGGAGCCCTACGTCCGCTGCACGATCCTGGTGCCCAAGGAGGGCGTCGGCGCCGTCATGGGCCTGTGCCAGGACCGCCGGGGCGTCTTCGTCACGATGGAGCCGATCGAGAACCGCCAGCAGATCGTCTACGACATGCCGCTGGCCGAGATCGTCCTGGACTTCTACGACCAGCTGAAGTCGCGCACGCGCGGCTACGCCTCGCTGGACTACGAGATCATCGGCTACCGCGAGAGCCCGCTGGTGAAGCTGGACATCCTGCTGGCCGGCGACACCGTGGACGCGCTGTCGATGATCGTCCACCGCGACCAGGCCTACGCCCGCGGCAAGGCCCTGGTGGAGCAGCTGCACACGCACCATCCCGCGCCAGCTGTTCGAGGTGCCCATCCAGGCGGCCATCGGCGGCAAGATCCTGGCGCGCGAGACGGTCAAGGCCCGCCGCAAGGACGTGCTCGCCAAGTGCTACGGCGGCGACATCAGCCGCAAGCGCAAGCTGCTGGAGCGCCAGAAGGAGGGCAAGAAGCGCATGAAGCAGGTGGGCGCGGTGGAGGTGCCCCAGGAGGCCTTCCTGGCGGTCCTGCAGATCGGAGGGAGCGGCAACAGCAAGGGCGGCGGCAAGTGAGCGCGCCGCGCCACCTGTACGCCCACCTGCCCTTCTGCGCCGCCCGCTGCGGCTACTGCGCCTTCGTCGTGCACGTGGACGCGCTGGACCGCCGCGACGCCTATCTGGACGCGCTGCGCGCCGAGCTGCGCCGGGAGGGCGAGGGCCTGGACGCCCTGGAGACGGTGTACCTGGGCGGCGGCACCCCCACGCTGATGCGCCCGCGCCGGCTGCGCGCGCTGCTCGACGACATCCGCCCGCGCCTGGCCGACGGGCGCCGAGGTGAGCATCGAGGCCAACCCCGAGACGGTCGACCGCCGCGCGCTGGCCGAGCTGCGGGCGATGGGGGTCAACCGGCTGTCGCTGGGCGTGCAGTCGTTCCAGCCGCACCTGCTGGGCGCCCTCGACCGGGCGGCGACCCCCGACCAGGCCCGCCAGGCGGCCGCCTGCGCCCGCGCGGCCGGCTTCACCGACCTCAGCATCGACCTCATCTTCGGGATCCCCGGCCAGACCGCGCAGGACATCGAGGCCGACCTGGCCGGCCGCCCTGGAGCTGGGGCCCGACCACATCTCCTGGTACGAGCTCGAGATCAAGCCGGGCTCGGCGCTGGCCCGGCGCGGCACGCCCATGTTCGACGAGGACGAGGGCGCCGACGCCTACCGGCGCATCGTGGGCGCCCTCGAGGACGCGGGCTACCGCTGGTACGAGACGGCCAACTTCGCCCGCCCCGGCCACGAGTGCCGCCACAGCCTGGCCTACTGGGGCGCGGCCGACTACCTGGGTGTCGGCGTCGGCGCCGTGAGCACGGTGGGCGGCCGGCGCTGGCGCAACAACCCGGGCCTGGAGGGCTACATCGGCGCGGCGGGCGGCGGGGAGGCCCCGCCCCGCACCCACGAGCCCCTGGACGCCGACGACGTGCGCCGCGAGCGCTGGATGCTGGGGCTGCGCCTGGACCGCGGGCTGCCCCTGGCGTGGGCCGGGCCCCCGGACCACCCCGACGCCCTGGAGCGCCTCGCCGCCGCGGGCCTGCTGCGCCAGGAGGGCGAGGCGGTGGCGCTCACCCGCGAGGGGCGCTTCGTGCAGAACGCGATCCTCCACGAGCTGATGGAGTACGCGTGAGCGAGGAGCGGCTGCCCGCCGTGCCCGGCGAGGACCGGCTCACCGAGCGCCAGGAGACGATCCTGCGCACCGTGGTCGAGGAGCACATCGGCTCGGGCATCCCGGTGGGCAGCAAGCACATCGCCGGCCGCGAGGGCATCGACTTCGCGGCCTCGACGGTGCGCTACGAGCTCGCCCGCCTCGAGGAGCTGGGCTACCTCAACCACCCGCACACCTCGGCCGGGCGCGTGCCCACCGACCGCGGCTACCGCTACTACGTGGACAACCTGGTCACGCGCGACCCGCAGCTGCAGGCGCCGGCCGTGCTCGAGTCGGCCCTCGACCTGGGCGAGGTGCAGCGCGAGGTGGACGCCGCGCTCGGGCGCCTGGCCGACGTGGTGGCCCAGGTCACCAACCTGCTGGGCATCGTCACCGCCCCCGCGCCCGCAGACCTCGTCGGTGCGCCACGTGGAGGTGCTGCTGCTGCAGCCCCAGGTGGTGATGGTGGTGGTGATCACCTCCACCGGGCGCCGTCACCAAGCGGGTGTTCGCCTTCGACCGGACGGTGGACGTGGGCCTGTGCGAGTGGGCCGGCGCCTTCCTCAACGACCGCATCGTGGGCCTGGCGCGTGGGCTCGCGCCAGATCGACGTGCGCCTCGACGACGCCTCGCTGTCGCCCGCCGAGCGCGCCTTCCTCTCGGTGCTCGCCCCGGCGGTGACCGACCTCGACGACGGCGCGGAGAGCATCTTCGTGGGCGGGCGGGCCCGCTTCCTGGCCGAGCAGCGCCACCTGGACCTGATGGCGATCGACGCCCTGATGGAGAGCCTGGAGGAGCGCTACGCGCTGCTGGCGATGCTGCGCGGGGCCCTGAGCCGCAACCAGGTGTACCTGCGCATCGGCGCCGAGCTGCCCGACCAGAGCCTGGCCGGGCTGAGCATGGTGGCGGCCAACTACGGGATCCCCCGGCGCAACCTGGGCACGGTCTCGCTGTTCGGGCCCGACCCGCATGGACTACCGCCTCGCGATGTCGACCGTGCGCGAGGCGGCCCAGATCCTCTCGCGTTACGTGGAGGGCGTCTACGAGTGAGAGTTCGGGCGGTGCGCCGAGCCCCGGCGGCGTCCGCCCGAACCCACTACCCTGGACCGTCGGCAGCCTGGAGGGACGGCCATGAGTGACGAAGACGACGAGGTCCGCGCGATCGACGACCGGTACGAGATCCTGGAGGTCTGGCGCCGCCCGCTGCGCGGCGACGGCGCGGCGGCGGTGCGGGTGCTGGCGAAGGTGGAGGCGGGCGCCTACGGGCCCGAGGAGTACGCCGTCGGCGTCAGCACGCGCCCGGACGCCCACCTGGCGCCCCTGCTGGACGAGGCCGACCTGTTCACCGGCCTCTCGTTCGCCGAGGCCCACTGGGTGGCGGCCGTGCTCGCCAGCGCCGCCGACCGCGTGGAGGACGCCGAGAACCTGCTGTTCGACCTGCGCGTCCCGGTCGACCTGGCCTGGCGCGAGGTGGAGCTGGCCTCCGAGGTGATCGAGCCCGGCGGCCTGCGCTCGGCGCCGCTGGTGCCGTGGGAGCCCGAGGGCGAGACGCCGGCGCCGGGGCGCTACGCGATCGCCACGTACACCCTCGACTGCGGCCACCAGGCGGTGGAGCTGCTGCGCCAGGACCCCGACGCGGCGCCCTTCTGGGTGGAGGACGGCTCGGTGGACCACCTCGTGGCGCGCGACGCGCGCAGCCTGACGCGGCTGCTGTACCGCGCGGCCAACATCGAGGAGGCGCAGAACCTGATCGACGCCGCCCAGGCCAACCTCGCCCGCCACCCCGACGAGGACGATGAGGCGCGCGAGAGCGATTGACCGGATCGCCTGGGCGCTCTCGCGCCTGCTGGTGATGCCGCTGCTGTACCTGCCCCCGCTGCGGATGCGCCGCCGGGGCGTCGAGAACCTGCCGCGCAGCGGGCCGCTCCTGATCGTCTGCAACCACGTGTCGGTGGCCGACCCGCTGGTGATGATGGCGGCCGCGCGCCCCCGCCGCACGGCGATGATGTCCAAGTCGGAGCTCTTCAAGAACCGCATCGTGAGCGCGATCCTGCACGCCGTCCGGGCCTTCCCGATCCGCCGCGGCCAGGCCGACTTCCGGGCCGTCCGCCACGCCTGCCGCCTGCTGGAGGCGGGGGAGTGCGTGGTCGTGTTCCCCGAGGGGCACGTCAGCCGCACCGGTCACATGCGCCGGGGCCACCCCGGCGCCGGGATGTTCGCGCTGCGCCCCGGCGTGACCGTGGTGCCCGCCGCGACGTGGGACACCCAGCTCTTCCGCGGGCCCGCCCGCGTCATGTTCGGGCCCCCGATCGACATGAGCGACATCGCCCCGGGGCCGCGCAAGCAGCGCAACCGCGAGGCCACCGACCGCATCATGAGCGTCATCTGCGAGATGGTCACCGAGCTCGGCGGGCCGGTGCAGCCGCCGCCGGTCGGCCCGGTGCGCCCCGAGGACCGGCGGCGGGGGCTGGTCGTCCCGATCGGCTAGGGGGCGAACCTCCGCACGAAGTCCAGCGCGGTGTCGGCCACCTCGCGCCAGCCGTGGTCGATCGTCAGGGAGTGGCCGCGGCCGGGCATCTCCACGATCTCGGTCACGTTCTCGTTGCGCCGCTGGCGCTTGAACGCCGCGTTGGCGATCGCCGGCGGCACGGTGTGGTCCTGCTCGCCGGAGATGATCAGCATCGGCCCGCGGTCGGGGTTCTGGCTGTCCACCTTGGCCTCGGTCCACGGGTTGAGGTTGGCCGCCGCGGCCTGGAAGAGCGGGACGCCCGAGGCGGGCACCGCGTAGGTGTCGTAGAGGCGCCGGGCCTCGTCCTCCTCGACGCGCGTTGGCGAACGCGAAGCGGAACTGGTCGTACGTGAGCGGCACGGCGCGGTGGCGGTTGAGCGGGTTGCCCAGCACCGGCGAGGCGGACTTGAGCGCCGAGAAGGGCAGGGGCAGGACGCCGCGGAAGGGCGCCGGGTCGATGGCCACGGAGGCCGCCGACAGGCCCCGGCCGGCGAGGATCTGGGCCAGCAGGCCGCCGAACGAGTGGCCGATGACCGCCGGCTGCCTGGCCAGGCCCTGGATGACCTCGTCGAAGTGGTCGGCGACCTGCTTGATCGACTTGTTCGCGAGGACCTCGGGGTGGAGGTTCGCCTCCTCCACGGTGTTGGGGTCGTCCGGCCACCCCGGGGTGAGCGGCGCGTAGCCGGCCTGCTCGAACACCTCGGCCCACCGGTCCCAGCTGCTGGACAGGAGCCACAGCCCGTGCACGAACACCACCGGGGTGCGTCCCGACGCGTTCGCCTGCCCGACCTGCTCCCGCTCGTAATCGGTGAGCGCCACGCTGATCCTCCTCCGCGGAAGACGCCGTTGCCTGCCGAGCGGGAGCCGGGATTCCCCCCGTCGCGGGCGACTCTAATCCGATCGCGTGCGCACGGCCTCCCTCAGAAGGGCGACCCGCTGCTCGCGGGGGTTGAGCGCGGCGGCGACCGCCACCAGGGGCGCGGCCGAGGCGCGGTCGCCGCGCCGGATGAGGGCCGCCGCCCAGTCGGCGCGCGCCGTCCAGTCGCGCGGGGAGCGGCGCACCGCGGCGGCGAAGGCGCGGTCGGCCTGGGCCGGGCGCCCGAGGTCGGCCAGCAGGTTGGCCTGCAGCAGGCGCGGCGCGGGGCTCTGGGGGTCGAGGTCGGCGGCCTGGTCGGCCGCCGCGAGCGCCCCGGTCAGGTCGCCCGCCGCGGCCCGGTCGCGCGCGCTCTCGAGGCGCTCGGCCGAGGCCACCGGGCCGAAGGTGAGCACCACCCCCGCCAGCGCGACCGCCGCGACGGTCCAGGGCACCCAGGCCGGCGCCGGCCGGTCGCGGCCGAGGTGATGGGCGCCGGCCACGATGGCGGCCGCGCCGAGCGCGATGGCCGGCAGCACCACGGCCGGCATCTGCCAGCCCCAGTCCCCGGCCAGGTGCAGGGCCACCGCGCCGCCGGCGCCCGCCACGATGCCCAGGTCGCGGGCCAGCGCGGGGGGCGGGCCGGCGCGCAGGGCGAGGGCGATCACCGCCCCCACCACCGCGAGCGGCGTCAGGAGCAGCAGCAGGCCGACGACGCCCGACTCGCCGAGGGTCTCCAGGTACAGGGAGTGGGCGTTGCGCACGCTGATGTCGATGTCGCGGAACTCGGCCCAGCGGAACCGGTAGTCGCCCGCGCCGGTGCCCGCCGCGGGGTCGTCCTCGAACTCGCGCCACGCGACCGCCCAGTTCTGCCAGCGCCCCGAGCCGGCGGCCACGACCAGGCGGTCGGAGACGCTCTGGGCCTCGTTGCGCGCGCCGGGGTCGAAGGTGCGGAAGGCGTCGAACTGGCGGTCGGCCCAGCTCACCGGACCGCCCTCGGGCGGGCGCGCCGCCCAGGCGCCCAGCAGCACCAGCACCGCGCACGCGGCCACCACGGCGCCGGCGATGCGGGCGCGGCGGCCGCCGGCGAGCGCCTGGGCGAGCGGCCGCACGTACAGGGAGGCGGCGGCGCAGACCGCGGCGGCCACCAGCAGGGCCACCGCCACCCGGCCGCCCGCGTCGGCGTGCGGCTGGGTGAGCACGTTCTCGGCCCGCAGGGAGGCCTGGTCGTTGGCGTAGGCCATCAGGGGCACGCTCACGAGCCCGGCCACCAGGGCCGCCCACACGGTGGTGAGCCGCCCCGGGGCGACCGCGATCAGCAGCGCCAGGCCGAGCACGGTGACCAGCAGGGCCCCGCGCGACTGGGTGAACAGGATCCCCAGGGCGAACAGGGGGGAGGGGGCCGCGCACAGGGCGCGCACCACCGGCCCGCGGGTGGGGTCGCCCGCGATGCCGATCGCCAGGACGAGGCCGAAGGCGAACACCAGGCCCAGGGCGTTCCAGTAGCTGATCGGCGTGGCCAGGCGGCCGCCGCTCTCGGCCCCCGGCAGCAGGTCGGGCAGCAGGCGCTGGCCCACCGAGGAGACGCCCACCACCACCGCCACCCCGAGCGACAGCTCCAGCAGGCGGCGCAGGGTCGGGGCGCCGTCGGAGGCCACCAGCACCAGGCCGAAGGCGGCCGCGTACAGCAGCGTCAGCGACATCGCCGACATCGCGGCCGAGGGCTCGTCGGCCCACAGCGACGACAGCCCCTGCCAGGCGGCCAGCGCGCCCCACCCGGCGAGGGCGATCATCCCGGGCAGGCCCCCGAGCGAGGAGCGCCACACGAGCGCGGCGGTCGCCAGCGCTCCCAGCAGCACGATGCAGGCGACGCCCCACGAGCCGATGAAGTAGCCGCCGTCGCGGTAGGTCAGCGCCAGCGCCGCGACCAGCGGCACCGCGCTGACCGCGACGGGGACGAGGCCGCGCAGGCGCTCCGCGCCCGTCACCTGGTGCGTCGCCGCGCCCCCATCACGATCCCCCACGCCACGCCCGCCAGCACGATCACCAGGATCGCGAGCATCCACCAGGGGGCCCGCCCGATGGCCGAGACGGCGGCCGGCGAGCCCGCGTCGGCCGCCGGCAGGTCGGCCGCGGCCCGCAGCACCACGGCGTCGCCGCCCCCGGGCGCGCCGCCGCGCTCGGCCCCGCGCGCGCCCGCGGAGCCGCTCGCGCCGCCGGTCGCCGGCGCGGTGGCGGTGCCGTCGCTCGCGGTGGGGGTGTCGCCGCCGCCCGGCGTCGTGGCGCCGCCGCCGCCCGAGGCGCCCCCGGCGTCGCCCGCGCCCCCTCCGACGGGGGCCACCGAGATCTGCGCGCCGGGCTCGCCGTTGAGGGCCGCCTCGCAGGCGGCCTCGATGCTGAGGTACTGGTCGATCACCGCCCGGTCGGGCGGCGCGTACTTGATCAGGTTGTCGCGCACGCAGGCGTCGATCTCGCCGCGCGTCGCCTGTCCGGCGGCCGTCGCCGCCGGCGCCAGCAGCGCCACGGCGGCCGCCAGAACGGCGACGGTGCGCGGAATTCGACAGAACCTCAGCGCGGCGCTCACCACCGTCTGATTCCGGTCCTAGGCGATCTCGACAAGTCTAGACCGGGGCAGGGTCCGTCGCGCACTGGACGCATGGGCGGTTGGGCTGGCGCGCCACCCTGCCCATGGGCGGGTGTCTGCGCGGGCGACTCGGCTACAGTGCGCCCGATCGTCCGCTGGGTCCTCACACTCCTGATCGCTCTCGCGGTCGCGTGCCGGCCTCCGCTACCGCAGCGCTGATCGTGCCGGACGGAGGTGCGCGCATTTCGGGCGCCGACACGCGCGAGATCGACGTCGCCAAGGCGGCTGGAGTCCCGTGGGTGAGCATCTCGGCCGGTTGGGCGAGTCTCCAGCCGCTGCCCGGAGCGCCATTGGGGCCTGATGGCCCCGGGGGCGTCGCGTGGCGGCGCCTCGAGACCCAGTTGTCCTACGCGCACTCGATCGGGCTGCGTACGTTCCTGCAGTTCACGGGCGCTCCGTCGTGGGCCAACGGCGGCAGCCCCGACAACAGCGCGCCCCCGACTCCGGACGGCCGAGTCGCCTACGCCGCCTTCCTGGGGGAGCTCGCCGGCCGCCTGGGGCCGTACATCGACGCCTACTCGGCGTGGAACGAGGTGAACCAGCCCGAGTACTGGAACCCTCTCGACCCGGCCGGCTTCGCCGCCCTCCAGCGCGCCGTGTACCCGGCCATCAAGGGGGCCGACCCGACCGGGGTCGTGGTGTCGGGGACCATCTACTCCAAGGGCGGCACCTTCGACTTCATGAGGGCCGCCTACGCCGCCGGCCTGCGCGGCAGCTACGACGTGCTGGGCTGGATGCTGTTCTCGTCGGTCCAGCCCGAGGACCCGCCGCCACCCGGGCGCGGCGCCCCCCAGCCCACCCTGCCGTCGGTGCTCGACCTGCAGGCCTTCCTGGCCGCCAACGACCCCGGCCGCCCGATCTGGATCGTCGAGTACGGCTACAGCACCTGCCAGGTGGGCGACAACGGCTTCGTCTGCGTCTCCCCGGCGACCCAGGCCGACTACCTCGCCCGCGCCTACACCTACATGCGCCGCTTCCTCGCCGTGGACCGCATGTTCTGGTTCTCGCTCAAGGACCTCGGCACCGGCGGCGGGCGCGAGGCCAACTACGGCCTGGTGCGCAACGACTTCAGCGCCAAGCCCTCGTTCGCGGCCATGCAGTCCCTGCGGGTGAACGTGGCCGATCCCGGCGCGGTCGGCGGCGACCCGCTGGGCCGGGTCGCGAGCCCGGCGCCCGTGCTGCCCAGGTCCGCGGCGCGCCCGCCCGATCCCGCCGCGCTGACGACGCGCACCGGCAAGCGCATCGCCCTCGGCAAGCCGGTGATCCGCCTGCGCAAGGGCGTGTTCACGCTCACCCTGACGGTCACGGTCAAGGGCGGGCGCACCCGCCTGGCCGTGCAGGGCTTCCGCGGCCGCACCTGGCGGCACATCGCCGCGACCCGGCTCAACCGCACCTCGCGCATCACGGTGCGCTTCCGCGACCGCGGCTACCTGGGCATCCGCATCCGCTCGACGGTGCCGGGGACCAACCGGTGGGGCGTCTCGCGGGTGATCCGCGCACCGCGGGTGGCGGCCAGGCGCTAGGCCGCGGGCGGCTTCAGGTCGCCCTTCGCCACGCCGATGAGCGAGAGGGTGGGGCGGCGGCGCCCCTTGCTACTCTCGCGGACGACACCGATGAAGCGCGACTACTACGAGATCCTCGGCGTCGCCCGCGATGCGGACGACGCGGACATCAAGAAGGCCTTCCGGCGCAAGGCCCGCGAGCTGCACCCGGACGTCAACCCGGACCCTCAGGCCGAGGCCCAGTTCAAGGAGGCCGCCGAGGCCTACGAGGCGCTCTCCAACGCCGAGACCCGCGAGCTGTACGACCGCTACGGGCACGACGGCCTGCGCGGGCGCACCAACGGGGCCGACTTCGCCGACTTCGGCTCGTTCCAGGACCTGTTCGACGCCTTCTTCGGCGGCGACATCTTCGGCCGCCCAGACCGGCCGCGCGGCCGGCGACGACATCGGCATCGCCGTCAGCCTGAGCTTCGCCGAGTCGGCCGCCGGCGTGCAGCGGCCGATCGAGTACGGTGGTCGGGGCGCTGCGAGACCTGCGAGGGCAGCGGCGCGGCGCCGAGCAGCCACATGGTGCGCTGCACCACCTGCGGCGGGCAGGGCCAGGTGCGCCAGGTGGCGCGCGGCCCCTTCGGCCAGTTCATGCGCACCCAGGTCTGCCCGCATGCGCGGGCGAGGGCGAGGTGCCCGGCGAGCCGTGCAAGGACTGCCAGGGCGCCGGCCGCCGGCCGACCACGGTGAACCTGACGGTGGACATCCCGGCCGGCATCGCCAACGGCCAGCGCATCCGCATGCCCGGCCGCGGCGCGGCCGGCGAGCGCGGGGCGCGCCGCGGGCGACCTGTACGTGCAGGTGGAGGTCGCCGAGGACGAGCGCTTCCGGCGCGAGGGCCTCGACATCGTGACCCGCGTGGCCGTGCCGGTCACCGACGCGATGGTGGGCGCGACGGTCACCGTGCCCGACGGTGGACGGCGAGGCGCACGTGGAGCTGCGCCCCGGCACCCAGCCCAACGACGAGTACGTGCTGCGAGGGCAAGGGCTTCCCGGCGCTCAGCGGCCGCGGCCGCGGCGACCAGCGGGTGGTCGTGGAGGTGCGGATCCCGCGCGTGCAGGACGAGGACGGCCGCCAGGCGGTGCAGAAGCTCGCCGAGCAGCGTCAGCGAGCGCAACTACCAGCGAGGACGAGGGATTCTTCGACCGGCTCAAGCACGCCTTCCGCTGACCCGGAGCTGATCCGGCTCACCGTGACCGCGCCGGCGGCGGTGGCCGACCTGGCGCTCGTCGAGGCCTCCGAGGCGCTCGGCTGCGGCTGCAGCGAGACGACCGGCCCCGGCGGCGAGGCGGTGCTCGACTTCTGGGTGCCGGCCCCTGCGGCCCGACCCGCGCGCGCTCGGCGTCCCGCCTGGCCGGCGCGCGGCGTGCCCGCCCAGGTGGTGGCGCGGCCCCAGGACGACGAGTGGCGCCGCGCGATGCTCGAGTTCCACCGGCCGGTGGAGGTGGCCGGGCGGCTGCTGGTGCGCCCGCCCTGGGAGCCGCCGCGCCCGCCCCTGCTGGACGTCGAGATCGACCCCGGCATGGCCTTCGGCACCGCCCAGCACGGCACCACGCGGGCCTGCCTGGCCCTGCTGGCGGGCCTGCCGGTGGCGCCGGGCGGCGCCCTGGACGCCGGCTGCGGCTCGGGGGTGCTGTCGATCGCGGCGCGCCGCCTGGGCTGGGACCCGGTCTGGTCGGTCGATTCCGACCCGCTGGCGGTGGACGCCACCCTGGCCAACGCCCGCCGCAACGGCGTGGGCCTGCGCGTGGGCCGCCGGACGATCGGCCGCGACGCCCTGCCCGCCACCCCGCTGGTGCTGGCCAACCTGACGGCGACGGTGCTGGCGCTGCTGGCCCCGGCGCTGCCCGCGCCCGGCCCGGACCACCTGATCGCCTCGGGCATGCGGCCCGCGGAGGTGGACGGCGTGGTGGAGGCCTTCGCCGCCCGGGGCCTGCGCGAGGTGCGCCGGGTGGAGGACGAGGGCTGGGCGACGACCCTGCTGGAGCGGGCGTGAGGCACACCTTCCGCTACGTGGTGCCCGAGGCCCCGCGCGCGGGGGCCGAGGTGGTGCTGTCGGACGCCGACGCCCACCACCTGGCGCGCGTGGTGCGGCGCGGGCCCGGCGACGAGATCGAGCTGATCGACCCCGAGGGGCGCCTGTGGGCGGCACACGTGCTGCGCACCGAGCCCGACGTGGCCGTGCGCGTGTCCGACGCGCGCGGCCCCGGTCGCCGCGCCGGCGGCGGGGGTGGCGCTGTACCTGGGCCTCGCCGAGTGGGGCCGGGTCGACACCGCCGTCGAGAAGGTCGTGGAGCTGGGCGTGGGGGAGATCGCGCTGTTCACCTCCGAGCGCGCGCGGCGGGTCCCCGAGCCCGATGCCTGGCGCCGTCGCCGCGAGCGGCTCCAGCGCGTGGCCGAGGCCGCCGCGCGGCAGTCGGGGCGGGGGCCGCTGAGACGGCTGCGGGGGCTGCTAGCGTTCGACGAGGTGACCGCCGAGATCCCGTCCGGGGAGGGCTTCCTGATCGACCCGCGAGGCGATGCCCCGCTGACGTCCGCCATGTGCACCGGCGGGGGGTCGGCCGCGCGCGTCGCGCTCATCGTGGGGCCCGACGCCGGGTTCTCGGAGGGCGAGGTCGGGCGCGCCCGCGCCGCCGGCCTGTCGGTCGCGCACCTGGGCCCCGCCGTGCTGCGGGCCGAGACCGCCGCGATCGCCGCCGTGACCATCGCCGCCTCGGCCGGCTGGGGGGGCGCGCATGCCTGACGACTGCCTGTTCTGCCGCATCGTCGCCGGCGAGATCCCGGCCGACGTGGTCGCGCGCGACGACGACTTCCTGGCGTTCCGCGACATCGCCCCCAAGGCGCCGGTGCACCTGCTGGCGATCCCCGCGCGCCACGTGGAGTCGATCGCGGGCGTCGACGGCCTGGACGAGCGCGAGCGCGCGGCCATGCTGGTCTTCATCGCCGCAGGTGGCGCGCGCGGCCGGCCTGGACGACGGCGGCTACCGGGTCACCACCAACCACGGGCCGGACGCGCGCCAGAGCGTGTTCCACCTGCATTGGCACGTCATGGGCGGAGGGCCACTATCCGAGAGCATGTGAGCGCGGCCGGCGTCGGCGAGCGCGTGGCGCAGGTCATCGAGCTGGACGACCGGGTCTCGGTGGAGCTGGCGGGCGAGCAGGACAGCGTGCTGCGGGCCCTGGAGGAGCGGCTCGACCTGGAGATCGCCCTGCGCGGCAACCTGCTGACGCTCACCGGCCTGGAGCCGCGCGTGCGCGCGGGCGCCGAGGTGGTGGCGCAGCTGGCCGGCCTGGTGGAGGGCGGCCGGCCGCTGGCGCCCGGCACCGTGGACATGGTCGCCGACGCGGTGGAGGGCGCCGAGTCGATCGGGCCGGTGCTGGACGACGTGGTGTGGCGCCACGGCCAGACGCGGGTCACGCCGCGCACGGCCGGCCAGAAGCGCTACGCCGACGCGGTCCGCAGCGCCACGATCACCTTCGGCATCGGCCCGGCGGGCACCGGCAAGACCTACCTGGCCGTGGCGGCCGCCACGGCGGCGCTGACCCGCCGCGAGGTGGCGCGCATCATCCTCACGCGGCCGGCGGTGGAGGCCGGGGAGCGCCTGGGCTTCCTGCCCGGCGACCTGGCGGCCAAGGTCGATCCCGTACCTGCGCCCGCTGTTCGACGCCCTGTACGACATGCTCGACGCCGAGCGGGTCGAGGCCCTGTTCGAGCGCGGGCAGATCGAGGTGGCGCCGCTGGCCTTCATGCGCGGCCGCTCCCTCAACGACAGCTTCATCATCCTGGACGAGGCCCAGAACACCACGCCCGAGCAGATGAAGATGTTCCTCACCCGGCTCGGCTACGGGTCGCGGATGGTCGTGAACGGCGACGTGACCCAGGTCGACCTGCCCACGGCCCAGAAGTCGGGGCTGATGGAGGCGATCGACGTGCTGGAGGGGGTGGACGACATCGCCTTCGTGCGCCTCGACCGGCGCGACGTGGTGCGCCACCGGCTGGTGCAGCGCATCGTGGACGCCTACGGCGCGGCGGAGCACCCCCCGGGCGGGGGCGGATGATCGAGGTCGAGGCACGCGGCGAGGGCGTCGACACCGCCCCGCTCGTCGCGCGCCTGGTGTGGACCTGCGAGCGGCTCGGGCTGGAGCGCGCCTCCCTCGGCCTGATGGTGGTGGGCCCCGACGAGATGGCCGCGATCAACGGCGAGCACCGCGACAAGCCCGACCCCGACCGACGTGCTGGCCTTCCCGGTGGACGGCCCGGAGGCCCTCGACTGGCCCCCGGACGGCCCGCCGCCCGAGCTCGGCGACGTGGTGATCTGCCCCGAGGCGGCCCAGGAGCCGCTGGAGACGCTCGCCGTCCACGGGCTGCTGCACCTGCTGGGCTACGACCACGAGGCCGATGAGGGGGAGATGCTGGCCCTCCAGGACCGACTGGTGGCCGAGGCGCCGTGAGGAGCCTCCTGCGCCGCGCGCCCAGCGAGCCGCCCCGCCTGCCCAAGCAGGGCTCCCTGCGCTGGTCGTTCACGTGGGCCTTCGAGGGCATCGTCTACGTGCTCCGCACCCAGCGGAACATGCAGATCCACGTCGGCGCCGCGGTGGTGGCCCTGCTGCTGGCCCTGCTGCTGGACTTCTCGCGCCTGGAGATCGCCGCCGTCCTGGGCGCGATCAGCCTGGTGCTGGTGGCCGAGATGATGAACACGGCCATCGAGGCCGCCATCGACGCCGTGGTCACCACCTACCACCCGCTGGTGAAGATCGCCAAGGACGTCGCGGCCGGCGCCGTGCTGGTGGCGACGGCCAACGCGCTCGCGGTGGCCTACTTCGTCTTCTACGACCGCCTGACCGACCCGTCGCGCGACCTGCTGGTGCAGGTGCGGCGCGCGCCCACCCACATCGTGGTGGTGGTCATGATCGTGACCATCATCGCCGTGATCGCCATCAAGGCCTACACCGGGCGCGGCTCGCCCCTGCGCGGCGGGCTGCCCTCCGGGCACGCGGCCGCCGCCTTCGCCGCCTGGGCGGCCATCACGATCATCGCCGAGCCCCTGCGCCACGCGGTGCTGATCTCCACGCTGGCCTTCCTGATGGCGCTGCTGGTGGCCCAGTCGCGGGTGGAGGCCGGCATCCACTCGCTGGTGGAGGTGGCCGCCGGGGCCGTCCTCGGGACGTGCGTCGCCATCGCGATCTTCCAGGTCTGGGGCTGAGGGGGTGAGCCTACCGCTCCGGCCTGGTGGCGCTGGCGGGCCGTCCCAACGTGGGCAAGTCGACGCTGGCCAACGCCCTGGCCGGCAGCCAGGTGGCCGCGGTCTCGCCGCGCCCCCAGACCACCCGCCGGCGCATCACGGCGGTGGCCCACGGCGAGGGCTGGCAGGCGGTGCTGCTCGACCTGCCGGGCTTCCAGCGCCCGGCCGACGGCCTGACGGCCCGGATGCAGGCCACCGTGGACCAGAGCCTGGCCGACTGCGACGCCGCCCTCTACGTGCTCAACGCGGCCGAGCCGGTCGGCGGCGGCGACCGCTTCATCGCCGAGCGCCTGCGCGCCTCGCGCCTGCCGGTGATCACCGTGCTCAACCAGATCGACCGCCTCACGCCCGACGAGGTGGCGGCGGCGATCGCGCGGGCCGCCCCGCTGGTCGACTTCCTCGAGCTGCACCCGGTCAGCGCCAAGCTGGGCGCCGGCGTGCAGGAGCTGCGCGCCGACCTGCCCCAGCTGCTCACCGAGGGGCCGCGCTACTTCCCCGAGGGCATGGCCACCGACCAGACCGAGGAGGAGCTGGCGGCCGAGCTGATCCGCGAGGCCGCGCTGCTGCGCCTGCGCCAGGAGATCCCGCACGCCCTGGCCGTGGACATCCAGGAGATCGAGCCCGCCCGCCACGGCGTGGTGGTGCGCGCGGCGATCCTGGTGGAGACCGAGTCCCAGAAGGGCATCGTGGTGGGCAAGGGCGGCGGGATGATCCGCGACATCGGCTCCGCGGCCCGCTCGGCCCTGGGCCGGCTGTGGGGCACCGAGGTCCACCTGGACCTCACCGTCCGCGTCCGCAAGCGCTGGCGCGACGACGAGTCGATGCTGACCCGCCTGGGGCTCTAGGGCGGCGGGTGGGCGTGGCAGAACCGCCGCAGCGCGGCGGTGAACTGCGGGGGCCGCTCCAGGTTGCTGACGTGGCCGCAGCCCGGGATCACGACCAGCTCGGCGTGCGGGATGGCCTCCTGGAACCGGTGGGCGATCGCCAGCGGTGAGCGCGCGTCGCGCTCGCCCCAGAGAAGGAGCGTGGGCACGGCGATCCGGGGCAGCAGGTCGCGCTGGTCGGCCGCGGCCATCACGAACAGCTGGGTGCGCAGGCTCGCGGGGCGCACGACGGCCGCCATGTCCCGCAGCAGCGGGACGAACTCGGCCGGCGGGTCCCCGGCGAAGAGGCCGGGCAGGGTGGGGTCGAAGGCGTCCGCCGGCGCATCGAGCATCGCGTGCGCGGCCGCGATGCGCGCCCGCAGCTCGTCGTCGGGCAGCGAGCCCTTCCACCCGGCGTAGCCGTCGGCGACGATCAGCGTGGCGACCAGCCCGGGATGGTGGCGGTAGAGCTCCAGCGCGACCGTCGCGCCCCAGGAGAGGCCGGCGACGTGGGCCGGCCCCAGGCCCGAGCTCCGCGATCAGCGCGGCGAGGCTGTGCGCGTAGTCGGCCAGGGTGAAGTCCGCGGGCACGTCCGCCGAGCGCCCCGCCCCCGGCTCGTCCCACGCGACGACGGTGAACTCGTCCGAGAGCGCGGCCAGCTGCGGCTGCCAGACGCGGCCGTCGCAGGCCGCGCCGTGCAGCAGCACCAGCGGCGGGCCCTCCCCGGCCCGCCGGTAGGCGACCTCGAGCCCGTGCGCCCGGACGCTCTGCGGCGCGGCGCTCACAGCCCGCGGGCGATCGCGATGCGCCGCTCGGCCCAGCGCGCGACCCGCGCGGGGATCCCGCGGCCGAGGGCCGCCCGGTGGCGGACGGCCCAGCGGTAGGCGCGATCGACCGCGCCCGGCAGGCGCTCGGCCACCGCGGCCGCCGGCGACCCGCCGGGCAGCAGCCGCAGCAGGGGGGCCACCGCGGCCCCGCCGGAGGCGACGGTGCCGTCGGCGCCCACGAGGTGCCAGGAGGCCATCCGGGCGCGTTCGTCCATCCCCGGCAGCAGGGCCGGCGCCGCGGGGTCCTGCAGGGGGAGGGGCCGCAGGCGCCGCCGCCGGTCCTTGGCCAGCATCACGGCGGTGCAGACCCGGCAGAAGGAGCAGTCCGCGTCGTAGAGGAGGGTGGCGGTCAGGTGAGGAAGCGGCTCATGCGCCGGTCGCGGTACACGCGCCCCCCGGTCTGGCAGGCGGGGCAGTAGACGAGGTCGTACTCCTCGAAGGCGACGTGCTCGAGCACCGTTCCGCAGCGCAGGCAGGGCTCTCCGACGTGGCCGTGGACGGCCGTCACGCGCGCCTCCCGGTTGGGGAGGTCGGTGGTGATCCGCGCGCGGGCCCGCTCCAGGGCCTGGCTCAGCACCGCGTCGGCGGCCCGGGCCAGGCGGTCGAGGTCGTCGTCGTCCAGGGTCGCGGTGCGCGCGAAGGGGGCGAGCCGGGCGGCCCACATGATGTCGCTGGCGTAGGCGCGCCCGATGCCGGCCACCCGGCGCCCGTCGCGCAGCGCGGTGTGCAGCACGGCCCCCGGCGCCATCGCCGCGCGCCAGCCCTCCCGGTCGAGCCCGATCGGCTCGGGCCCCAGGCGCGTCAGCGGCCGGTGGGCGGCCAGCCCGGCGGCGTCGAGCAGGTGGGCGGACGCCCGCCGGGTGGTGGACAGCTCGCGCAGCCGCAGCACCCGGTCCTCGCCGATGTCCAGGTCGATGGCGGCCTGGCGCCCGGGGCGCCCGCGCGGGGCCGCGGCGATGCCCGAGCCGGCCGGCCTGCATCAGGTGGATCACCAGCGTCAGGTCGCCCTCCGCCTCCACCCCCAGCAGCTTTCCCCGCCGCCAGACCCGCGCGATGGCGCGGCCGGCCAGGTCCTCGAGCGGCGGCACGGCCGTCTTGAGGGTGGCCGGGTGGTTGACGCGCACGCCCCGGATCGTCCGCCCGGCCAGGGCGGTGGTGAGGCCCTCGGCCAGCGCCTGCAGCTCGGGCAGCTCAGGCACGGGCGCCCGTGCGGTCCGTCGCTATACTCGGCCCGATGAGCGAGATGCCCTGTCCCGCGCGCAACTGATGCGGGCCGAGGACCTCACAAAGACGCTCGATCAGACCGTTCTGGGGAGCGACCTCACTCCCGAGGACATCGTGAGGGCGTGCGAGGGTGCCCGCGAGCTTCACTTCGCGGCCCTCTGCTCGTATCCCGAGCACGTCCCGATGATCTCGGACCTCCTGCGGGGCTGTGACGTCAAGACCTGCGCGGTGATCGACTTCCCCGGCGGCGCCTCCTCGTCGCTGGAGCGCGCCCAGCAGGCGGACCGGGCCGTGGCCGAGGGTGCCGACGAGCTCGATGTGGTCATGAACTACCGGGCGATGCTCGCGGGCGATTTCAAGGGCGTGCGCGACGATCTGGTGCGCGTGGTGCGCGCGGTGCGCGGCCGCGCCGCCAACGACGCGCGCGGCGACGTGCTCGTCAAGGTCATCATCGAGGCGCCGCTCCTGAACGACAAGGTCAAGAGGCTCGCCTGCAAGATCGTGGTGGACTCGGGCGCCGACTTCGCCAAGACCTGCACCGGCGTCGGGCACGGCGGCCACCGTCCACGACGTGGAGCTGATGCGCGACGCGCTGCCGGAGGGCGTCGGCGTGACCGCCGCCGGGTGAGATCCGCACGCTCGAGACCGTGCAGGCGATGATCGGCGCGGGCGCGGCCCGGGTGAGCACCCCCAGCGCGGAGAGCGTGCTGGCCGAGCTCGCCCAGCTCAACGGGACCGCCTGATGGCGCGGGCCGGTGAGGAGGCGCCCGCCGCGCTGGTGGAGCGGGCCCGCTTCGACGACGAGGGGCTGATCCCGGCCGTGGTGCAGGACGCCGGCAGCGGCCGCGTGCTGACCCTGGCGTACATGAACCGCGACTCGCTGGAGCGCACCCTCGAGCGCGGGGAGACCTGGTTCTGGAGCCGCTCGCGCCGCGAGCTGTGGCACAAGGGCGCGACCAGCGGCAACACCCAGGCGGTGCGGTCGGTGACCCTGGATTGCGACGGCGATGCGGTTCTGGTGCAGGTGGACCAGACCGGTGTCGCGTGTCACACCGGCGCGGCGACCTGCTTCCACGACCCCCTGACGCCGTCGGCGGCGCGAGCCCTTCGCGGCGCTCTCCGACCTGGTGCGGACCGTCGGCGAGCGCGCCGACGCCGCCGACCCCGAGAGCGTCGTACACGGCCCGGCTGCTGGCCAAGGGCATCGACACCGTCTGCAAGAAGGTGGGGGAGGAGGCGACCGAGGTCGTGATCGCCGCCAAGGGCCGCGAGCACGGCCAGGTGGTCTACGAGAGCGCCGACCTGCTGTACCACCTCGCCGTGCTCTGGCGGGCGAGCGGGCGTCGAGCCTGGACGAGGTGGCGGCCGAGCTCGCCTCACGCCGCAGCCCGGCATGACCCGGCTGCGCCTGGAGTCGCCCCGCCGCCGCGGCGGCCGCGCTGGACGTGGCCCCCGTCCCTGGACGAGGCGCGCGCGATGGTGGGCCGCCACGGTCAGGTGCTGCCTCGTGCACAGCTACATCGCCGACTGCGAGACGCCGGTCAGCGCCTTCCTCAAGCTGCGCGACGGCGGTCCGGCCTTCCTGCTGGAGTCGGTCGAGCACGGGCGCCTGGGGCGCCACTCGATGATCGGCGTGCGCCCGCAGGCCGTCATCCGGGGCGCGGGCGGCGAGCTGGTGCTGACCGCCGCCGACGGGGCGGGGCGCCCGCTGGACGCCGGCGACCCGTTCGGCGCCGTCGAGGACGTCGTGCACGCGGTGGGGATGGCCCCGCCGCCCGCGTCGCTGGCCTTCGCCGGCGGGGCGGTCGGCTTCTTCGGCTACGACCTGGTGCGCACGGTCGAGCATCTGCCCGGACCAGCCCCCGGACGACCTGGGGGTGCCGGACCTGGTGGCGCTGATCACCGGCCCGGTGGTGGTGTTCGACCACCTGCGACCGCTCGCTCACCATCGTCGTCCCGTGCCGACCTCGATCCCGAGGGCGACCTCGAGGCGGCCTACTGGCGCAGCGGTCGCGACGCTGACCGAGCTCAAGGACCTGCTGTCGGGCCCGGTGCCCCGCCACGAGCCCTCCGAGGAGCGAGCCGGTGCTCGGGCCGGTGACCAGCAACGTCTCGCGGAGCACTTCGAGGCCTCGGTGGAGCGGGCGCGCGAGTACATCTTCGCCGGCGACGCCTTCCAGGTCGTGCCCTCGCAGCGCTTCTCGGCGCCGCATCGGCCTCGATCCCTTCTCGGTCTACCGCGGGCCTGCGCACGGTCAACCCGTCGCCCTACATGTACTTCTTCGAGACCGACGAGGTCACCCTGGTGGGCTCGTCGCCGGAGATGCTGGTGAAGGTGGAGGACGGCGCGGTCGAGATGCACCCGATCGCCGGCAGCCGCCCGCGCGGCGCCACCGACGAGGAGGACGACCGGCTCGCGCGACGAGCTGCTGGCCGATCCCAAGGAGCGCGCCGAGCACGTGATGCTGGTCGATCTCGGCCGCAACGACGTCGGGCGGGTCTCGGAGGTCGGCTCGGTGCGGGTCACCGAGCTGATGGACGTGCGCCGGTACAGCCACGTGATGCACATCGAGAGCACGGTGGTCGGGCGCCTGGCCGAGGGGCGGCGCGCCTCGGACGCCCTGCGCGCGATCTTCCCGGCGGGCACCCTCTCGGGCGCCCCCAAGGTGCGCGCGATGGAGATCATCGACGAGCTCGAGACCACCAAGCGCGGGCCCTACGGCGGCGCGGTGGGCTACCTCGGCTGGGACGGCAGCCTCGACACCTGCATCACCATCCGCACCATCGTGTGCCGCGACGGGGTGGCCCACGTGCAGGCCGGCGCGGGCATCGTGGCCGACTCGGTCCCGGCGACCGAGTACGAGGAGACCCAGAACAAGGCGGCCGCGCTCTTCCGCGCGATCGAGGTCGCCGCCGCGCAGGCCGACTGGTAGGAAGCGCCCCGTGCCCGCTCGCGTGGTCCTGATCGACAACTACGACAGCTTCACCTACAACCTGGTCCAGTACCTGGGCGAGCTGGGCGCCGAGGTGATCGTGCACCGCCACGACGCCATCGACGTGGCGGGGATCGCCGCGCTGCGCCCGACCCACCTGGTGGTCTCGCCCGGGCCCAAGACGCCCGACGAGGCCGGCATCTCGGTGGACGCGATCCGCGAGCTGGCCGGCACCGTGCCGATCCTCGGCGTGTGCCTGGGCCACCAGGCCATCGGCCAGGCCTTCGGCGGCACGGTCGTGCGCGGGCGCGAGCCGGTGCACGGCAAGACCAGCCGAGATCCACCACGACGGGCGCACGGTGTTCTCAGGGCTCGATAACCCGACGGTCGCCACGCGCTACCACTCGCTGGTGGTCGACCCGGATCTCGCCCCGGACCTGGAGCTCACGGCCTGGTGCGACGGCGACGTGGTGATGGGCGTGCGCCACCGCCACCTGCCGGTCGAGGGCGTCCAGTTCCACCCCGAGTCGATCCTCACCGGGGTCGGGCAAGCAGCTCCTGGCCAACTTCCTCGACGCCTGAGCGCCTGGACGCGATGCCCGCGGCGCTGATCTCGCAGGCCATCGACCGCCTGCTGGCGGGCGAGGACCTGGGCCAGCGACGGGCGCGTCCGAGGTGCTCGAGCGATCATGAGCGGCGAGGCGGGCGACGCCCAGACCGCCGCCTTCCTGATCGCCCTGCGCGCCAAGGGCGAGACCGCCGAGGAGCTGGCCGGCCTGGCCGCCACGGTGCGCGCCCTCGCCGAGCCCGTGACGCCCCCGTCAGCGGCCCTTCATCGACACCTGCGGCACCGGCGGCGGGCGGCTCGACCTTCAACATCTCCACGACGGCGACCTTCGTCGTCGCCGGCGCCGGCGTCGCGGTCGCCAAGCACGGCAACCGCTCGGCGACCTCCAAGTGCGGCAGCGCGGACGTGCTGGAGGCGCTGGGCGCGCGCATCGACCTGGACCCCGACGCCGTGGCGCGCTGCCTCGAGGAGACCGGCCTCGGGTTCATGTTCGCCCCGGCGCACCACCCGGCGTTCCGCCACATCGTGCCGGTGCGCCGCGCGCTCGGCGTGCGCACGATCTTCAACCTGCTGGGCCCGCTCACCAACCCGGCCGGCGCGCCGCGCCAGCTGATCGGGGTGGCCGATCCGGCCTACCTGGAGCGGATGGGCCGGGCGCTCGCCCTCCTCGGCTGCGAGCGGGCCCTGATCGTCAACGGGCGCGACGGCATGGACGAGGTCTCGACCGGCGCGGTGACCGACGTGGTCGCGGTGGACGGGACCGCGGTGCGCGCCAGCATGATCGACCCGATCGCCCTGGGCTTCCCGCCCCCCGAGGACGGGGACATCGCCGGGGGCGACCCGGCCCACAACGCCGCCGTGCTGCGCGCCGTGCTCGCCGGGGAGCCCGGCCCGGCCCGCGACGTCGTGGAGCTGAACGCCGCGGCGGCCATCTGGCTGGCGGGCGCGGCCGACACGCTGGAGGACGCCCTGCCGATGGCCGTGACCAGCATCGACGAGGGCGCCGCCGCCGATCGGCTGACGGCGTTCGTGGCGACCACGCGCCGGCTGGCCCCGGCGGGTTAGGCTGAGGCGAACGATGCCCACCTTCCTCGAGACCGTCGTCGAGCGCACCCAGGCCGCCGTGGCGGCCCGCAAGCGGAGCCTCCCCGCGTCCGAGCTGGAGCAGCGGCTGGGACCGGCGCGGCGCGGGCGCCCCTTCTCGGAGGCGCTGATCGACGAGGGGATCTCCCTGATCGCCGAGATGAAGCGCTCGAGCCCCTCCAAGGGCGCGATCCGGCCCGGCGCGAGCGTCACCGAGGTCGTGCGCGCCTACCAGGAGGCCGGCGCGCGGGCGGTGTCGGTGCTCACCGAGGGCGAGTACTTCGGCGGCAGCCTGGACGACCTGGTGGAGGCCCGCGGCGCCTGCGACCTGCCCCTGCTGCGCAAGGACTTCATGGTCGACGAGTACCAGCTGCTCGAGGCCCGGGCGGCGGGCGCCGACGCCGTGCTGCTGATCGTCGCGGCCCTCTCCACCGACCACCTCGGCCACCTGATGGCCGTCGCCTCGGACCTGGGCATGGACACGCCTCGTCGAGGTGCACGACGAGGAGGAGGTGGAGACCGCGGTCGAGGCCGGCGCCGAGGTGCTGGGCATCAACAACCGCGACCTCCATAGCCTGGAGGTCGACCTGGAGACCACCTTCCGCCTGCTGGCCGACGTCCCGGCCGGGACCGTGGTGGTGGCCGAGTCGGGGATCACCGCCCGCGAGGACGTGGAGCGCCTGGAGCAGGCCGGCGTCGACGCGATCCTGGTGGGGGAGACGCTGATGCGCGCCGACGACCCGGTCCGCGCCGCCCGGGAGCTCCTGGGCTGAGCGGGGCGCCCCGGCCGGACCCTTCCCGGGTTGTCAGGGGCCGATCGTGGCGAGGAAGTCGTCGAAGGCCCGGTGCGTGCGCGCGGTGTCGCCGGTCGCGTCGAGGTCCATGAGCAGGCCGCGGATGACGGCCAGCACGACGGTGGCCAGCTCGGGCCGGCCGAGGCTGCGCATGCCGTCCTCGAGCGGTGCGAGCCAGTCGGTGGTCGCGGTGCGCCGGAAGCCCGGCCAGAGCGGCTCTCCCGCGGTGTCGTGCAGCCGGCCGAACATGCGCAGGTAGGGCTCGCCCTGGGGCCCGGAGATCGCCGACCAGGCGCGGGCCAGGGTCACCGGGTAGGGCTCGTCGGGTCGCAGGCGGATGAGCGTCGGTGAAGGCCTCGACCTGGCGCTGCCGGGCCTGCTCCAGGACCTCGCGGAGCAGTTCGTCCCGGGTCCCGAAGTGGTAGATCAGCATCCGGCTCGAGGTGCCCGCCGCGGCCGCCAGCGGCCCGAGCCGGTCGGGCAGCCCGTGCTCGAGCGCGTGGTCGGTGCACGCGTCGAGGAGCCGCTGCCTGATCTGCGGTTGGCGCTGCCTGCCCATCGGGTCATCTTTTCACGTAACGACCGGTACGTCTACGATCGCTCCGGACCGGTTCGAGACGCCAGGAGGAGGTCGGGATGAGGGTCGTCTTCGTGCACGGGGCGTGCGTCAAGGACGGAGCGTGGTGGTGGCACCGGACCGCGCGAGCTGCTGGCCGAGCGGGGCGTCGCCAGCGAGGCGCCGGCCCTGCCCAGCTGCGGCGAGACGGGTGAGCCGATCGGTGCACAGGGCCCGGGGCTGGCCGAGGATGTCGCCGCGGTCCGGCAGGTCCTGACCGCGAGCGACGAGCCGACCGTCGTGGTCGCCCACAGCTACGGCGGCATCGTCACCGCGGAGGCGGCGGCGGGCGTCGACGCCGTGCGCCATCTGCTGCTCGTGTCCAGCTACCTGCCCGAGGTCGGGGAGAGCCTGTCCTCGTTCGGCGGCGAGGAGCCGGCCCCGTTCCTCGACATCGATCCCGAGGGCGGCACGTTCACCGTCCGGCCGGAGGCCCTGGCCGAGACGTTCCTGCAGGACTGCGATCCGGAGATCCAGCGACAGGCCATGGACCAGACGGCCCGGCAGAGCCTGGCGGTCCTCGGGCAGCCGGTGCGGTCGGCGGCCTGGCAGCACGTGCCCTCGACGTACCTCGTCTGCGCGCAGGACCGGGGCACCCCGGCCGACCGGCAGCGCGAGTTCGCCGCCCGGGCGGCCGGCGTCGTGGAGCTCGACGCCGGCCATCACCCGTTCCTCTCCCAGCCCGCCGCCGTCCGCGACCTGATCCTGGGGCTCTGAGAACGACCGCCGCTCCCCGCGCTCGCCGGCGCTAAAGGGGGCGGTCCGCGGTACCGATGGGCCGGCGTGAGCGTCGATACCGCCACGGGGATCGCCGCGACCCTCGCGCGCATCCGCCAGATCACCCAGATCACCGCGCCCCCGGCCGCCGTCACCTCGTCGGCGACCGCGTCCACGAGCGGCACGACGACCGCCACCCCGGCGACGGGCGACTTCTCCAGCCTCCTGTCGGCCGCCGCCAAGAGCGCCACCCCGGCGGCCACCCCCGCGGTCGCGTCCGCCCCCGCGGGCACGTCGAGCCCCGTCACCGGCGCCCAGCTGGACGCGTGGATGGCCAAGAAGAACCCGGGCTCGCCCCTGGTCGGCATGGGCGACGTCTTCGTGCGCGAGGGCGAGAAGAACGGCATCGACCCCCGGGCGCTGGTGTCGATCGCCCGCGCCGAGAGCTCGCTGGGCTCGGACCCCGGCGCGCGCTCGCGCAACAACGCCTTCGGCTGGGGGCCGCACCAGACCTTCGCCAGCTGGGAGGACAACATCGCCACGGTGGCGCGCGGCCTCAAGGCCGGCTACCTGGACGAGGGCCGGGTCACCCTGGCGCAGATCCAGGCCAAGTACTGCCCGGTGGGCGCGGCCAACGACCCCACCAACCTCAACTCCAACTGGCTGCGCAACACGACCGCCCTCTACGCGGAGCTGGGCGGCGACCCCAACGGCTCGGTCGCCCTGGCCGAGCCCAGCATCACGAGGCACCGCACCCGGCTCCGGCAGGGTCGCGCCCCGCAGCGGCGAAGATGAGCGGGTGCGCCGCCGCCGCAGATACGAGGTCGTGGTCGAGGGCCTGTCGGGCCAGGCGGCCTCACACCGCAGCGTGCTCTCGGAGCACCGCTCCGAGGCCGACGCGCGCGAGAGCGCGAGCCTGGAGCGCTCCCGCCTCGAGGTGATCTACGGCGAGAACGCGGCCGACTGGCGGGTGCTGGTGCTGCGCGACGACGAGATCGTGCACCAGGAGAACCCCGCGTCGAAGGCCGACCTGGCCTCGATCACCGGGGACATCCCGATCCCGGTCGTCGACGGACGAGGCCGAGGAGCCCCCCGCGCCGGAGGCGCAGGACGACGCGCCGGCCCCCGACCGCGACGACCGGGAGCCGCCGCCCGAGGGCCCGGTGCCGGACTGGGTGCTCGCCAAGTTCGAGGAGTCCATCGCCCGCCGGGGCACGCGCGAGGACGCGCCCGACCCGCCCGACTGAGGTCCCGGGGCCCCGGCGCGGTCGAATGGACCGCCGCCGCCCTGCCGAATGACCGCGGGCCGCGGGCCCGCCACCGCTACATTGGTGGGGTGGACGATCCGCAGGGGAGCCCGGACGAGGGGCGCGGGGGCTGGGACCGGCGCCGCACGGTGGGCGCCATCGTGGCCGGCGTGCTGGTGCTCGGCGTCGTCGGGCTGCTGATCGTCGGGCTGCTCAACCGCGACATCGGCACCTCGATCCAGGACGCCCTGGCCGAGGGCGAGCGCCCGGCGGCCCCGGACATCACCCTGCCGGTCCTGGCGGCCGGCGACGGCGTGGGCCCGGTGGGCTCCGAGGTCTCGCTGAAGGACCTGCGCGGCCGGATCGTGGTGCTCAACTTCTGGGCCTCCTGGTGCGGCCCCTGCGCCACCGAGGCGCCGGTGCTGGAGCAGGTGGCCGAGAGCTACCGGCCGGGCACGGGCGTCGTGGTGCTGGGCGTGGACGTGCGAGGACCTGCGCGGCGACGCGCTGGCCTTCATCGCCGATCACAAGGTGACCTACCCGTCGCTGCGCGACGGCGAGGACAAGGCGCGCCAGGCGTTCCAGGTGCCCGCCCTGCCCGAGAGCTTCATCATCGACCAGGAGGGCCGGATCGCCCTCAAGATCGCCGGCGCGGTGACGGACCCCGAGCAGCTGACCGACGCCGATCGCCCAGATCCAGGCGGAGTCGTCGTGATCCGGCGGGCGCTGCTGATCGCGCTGGTCGTCCTGGTGGCGCTGCCGGCCGTGGCCGCCGCGCTCACCGTCAACGAGGTCGCGCGCGAGGTGCGCTGCCCCACCTGCAACACGCCCCTCGACGTCTCCAGCGCCCCGGTGGCGCTGGACATGAAGGCCTACATCGCCCAGCGCATCGAGGCCGGCTGGACCAAGCAGCAGATCATCGACGGGCTGGTGGACGAGTTCGGCAAGAACGTCCTGGCCACGCCGCCCAAGGAGGGCTTCGACCTGATCGCGTGGGTCGTGCCCGGGCTCTTCGTGGCGCTGGGCCTGCTGTCGATTCCGATCATCGCCCGCAGGTGGTCGCGCCGCTCCCGCGACGAGGTCGCGGCCCCTCCCGAGCTGGGGGCCGACGACGCCGCGCGGCTCGACGAGGAATTGCGCCGCCTGGGCTGACCGGACGGCTTCACTTCGCCCCGCCCGCGGTCGATACGGACCGAGGAACTCGCAGGCGGGGAGGCCGAGGCGTGACCGCACGGAAGCGGAGTGGTTGGAGCGTGGTCAGCCCGGGACGGCTGGCGGAGATCATCGAGCGCATGTCGGCGGAGCGGCGGCCGGATCGCCTGGCCCCCTCGGTGCTGGCGGCGGCCCTCGCGGCCACCGGCGCGCGCGGCGGGCGCCTGGTGGGCCAGCTGGCCAGCGGCCGGCTGCGGCGTGCTGGCGACCGACGGCGAGGACAGCGGCGACGCGTCCGTGATCGCGCGCCGAGCTCCAGGGCCGCGACGGCTCGCTCGGCCACATCGAGGTGTGGGGCGCCCCCGACGAGGACGCGGCCGAGGCCGCGCTGCGGCTGGTGGCCGCCGTCTGCGCCCGCAGCCTGGAGACCATCGGCATCGAGCGCGAGCGCGCCGACGAGCGCATCCGCGCCCGGCGCCTGGGCGCCGCCGCCACGGCCGTCCACGAGCCCCGCGATCCGCGCGAGGCCGTGGCCCGCGTGCTCGTCGGAGGCCCGCTCCCTGGTGGGGGCTCCGGCCGCGGCCCTGCTCGCGGCGGGCACGCCCTCGCCCGAGGTCGCCGCCTACGACGGGCTGGACAGCCTGAGCCCGCAGGACCTGGCCTCGCTGGTGCCGCCCGAGCGGCGCGGCGAGCTCGCCGAGGGCCACGCCTGGAAGGGCTCCCTGCCGGCCGACAGCGCGCTGCGCGCGCGGGGCTTCGCCAGCGCCGCCCTGGTGGGCATCGGGCCGCGGGCGTCCCTGGGCGTGCTGGCCGTGTTCGGCGACACCGAGGTGCCGGTCTCCCAGGAGGACCTCGAGGTGCTGGACGAGCTGGCCCGCCACGTGGCCACGGCGCTCACCATGTCGATCCTGCGCCAGGAGGTGCGGGAGCTGGGCACGGTCGACCCCACGACCCGCTTCTTCAACGCGCGGTACTTCCAGACCCGGCTCGACCAGGAGTGCCAGCGCGCGCTGCGCGCCGGCGTCCCCCTGAGCGTCGCGATCATGTCGCTCGACGGCCTGGTCGAGATGCGCGGGCGCGGCGAGGGCGCGGCGGCCGAGGCGGCGGTGGAGGCCCTGGCCGCGCACGTGGGCGAGCGCCTGCGCGGGATGGACGTGGGCTGCCGCATCAGCGACAACGACCTGGCGGTGATCCTGCCCGAGGTGGAGGGGCTCGACGCGCTGCGCGTGGCCGAGCGCACCCGGGCCACGATCGGCGACGCGCCCGCGCTCGCCGGGCGGTTCACCCTCTCGGTGGGCGTGGCCAGCTTCCCCTCGCAGGCCGGCCGGCCGGAGAGCCTGATCGACAACGCCGGGCGGGCGCTGGAGTGGGCCCGCTCCCACGGCGGCGACCGCACCTTCCTGTTCCACTCCGACACCGCCGAGATCCTGCGCAGCGAGACCCGCGACACCCCGGCCGACGACGAGGTGCTCACCACGATCCTGGCCCTGGTGGCGACGATCGACGCCCGGCACCCGACCACCGCCCACCACTCCGAGAACGTCGGCCGGGTGGCGTCGCTGATCGCCGCCGAGCTGGGCATGGACCCGGACCGGGTCGAGAGCGTGCGCGTGGCCGGCCTTCTCCACGACGTGGGCAAGATCGGCGTCAGCGACGACGTCATCGTCTCCGAGGGCGGGCTCAGCGAGGCCCAGGAGGAGGAGCTGCGCCGCCATCCCGAGATCGGCGAGCGCATGCTGTCGGGCAGCCGGCTGGCGCCCGTCGCCCCGTGGGTGCTGCACCACCACGAGCGCTTCGACGGCGGGGGCTACCCCTCCGGCCTGAGCGGCGAGGCGATCCCCGTCGAGAGCCGGGTGCTCGCGGTGGCCGACGCCTTCGATCACCTGGTCGCCGGGGGACCGGACCGCCGGCCGATGACGGTGGCCGACGCCATGCTCGACCTGGAGCGGCGCGTGGGCAGCGAGTTCGACCCGGTCGCCGTGGCCGCGCTGCGCGCCCTGGTGGGCCGCGGCGTCACCGACTCGGCCCCGCCCACCGCTCCCTAGGGCCCGTGCCGACCTTCCCGGCCGTCGCGCACGACGCTCCGCCCTCCGGGACGGCGCGCGTCAGCGCGCGGGCGGTGGCCGACGCCGCCGACCGCCTGGCGGCGCCCTCGCCGGTCGTCGCCGGGGTGCTGCGGGTGCTCGACGACGGCGGCGCGTCCGCCCGGCTGATCGCGGCGCGGGTGGCCCAGAGCCCCGAGCTCGCGGCCCAGGTGCTGCGGCTGGGCAACTCGGCCATGTTCACCGAGCCGGTCGACACGCTCGAGCGCGCGGTGGTGCGCATCGGCCAGAACACGCTGCGGGGGCTGCTGCTGGCCGCCAGCACCTACCGCCTGCTCGACGGCCCCGTGCCGGCCTACGGCCTGCCGCGGGTGTACCTGCTGCGCCACTCCGGCGAGGTGGCCGCCACGGCCCACCAGATCGCGCGCTCGCGGGCCCCCGCCGGCGCCTCCCAGGCGTACCTGGCCGGGCTGCTGCACGACCTGGGCAAGCCGATCCTGGCGACCGTGGCCGACGAGCGCGGGCTGGACGTGGCGCCGGGGGCCATCGCCGGCATCGACGACGAGCGCGCCCTGTTCGGCACGGACCACGCCCGCGTGGGCGCCTGGATCGCCCGCCGCTGGGGGCTCCCCGAGGACCTCTGCCTGGCGCTGGAGCGCCACCACGATCCCCGCCCGCCCGCCGAGCCCGTCGCCCGGCCCGTGTGGCTGGCCGACCTGGCCGCGCACGCCGCCGACGGCGACCCGTCCGCCATCGTCCGCCTGCGCGAGGGCGCGCTGGCCTGCGGCCTGGGGTCCGACGCGCTCGAGGCCCTGCTGATCGCGTCCCCCGAGACCGACGCCCCCGTGCGCCCCCCGGGGCTGACCGACCGCGAGGTCCAGGTGCTGCGGCTCATCGCCGGCGGTGCCGCCCCCAAGCAGGCGGCCCTGGAGCTGGGTTGCGCTCCCTCGACGATCCACAACCACCTGCACCACATCTACCGCAAGCTGGACGTGCCCGGGCTGCCGCAGGCCCTGCTGCTGGCGCGCGAGCGGGGCTGGATCGCGGCACCGGGGGGCGCCCTCACCTGATTGACTGCGCCGGTGGCGAGCGACGGCGTACGCGTCGGGACGGCCTCCTGGACCGATCCCGAGTTCATCAAGGCCGGCTGGTACCCCTCCGACGTGAAGGGCGACGCCGCGGGGCGGCTGCGCTACTACGCGGAGCGCTTCCCGATGGTCGAGGTCAACGCGACCTTCTACGCCCTGCCCACGGTCCAGACCACCGAGGCGTGGGCGGAGCGGACCCCGCCGGACTTCCGCTTCCACATCAAGGCCCACCAGGTGATCTCCGGCCACCCCTCCGAGCCGGGCCGCCTGCCGGCCCCCCTGCGCGAGCTGCCCTACTCGCAGGACTCGCACGGCCGCATCCGCAAGCCCAGCCGGGAGCTGCGCGACGCGGTCATCGACTCGCTGCTGGAGGGGATCGGGCCCCTGGGCGACAAGCTCGGCGCCGTGCTGGTGCAGCTGCCGCCGTACGTGGTCGCCGGGCCCGAGCAGCGCGAGGAGCTGGAGCGCATCATCACCCGCCTGGCCCCGGCGCGGGCCGCGGTGGAGTTCCGCCACCGCTCGTGGGCCGAGCCCGAGCAGCGCCGGGCGACCGCCGAGATGCTGGGCGAGCACGACGCCGCCTGGGTGGTGGTGGACGCCCCCCGCATCGAGGCCAAGAACGTGATGCCGCCGATCGTGGAGGTCACCAGCCCCGCCCTGGCCTACATGCGCCTGCACGGGCGCAACGGCGCCACCTGGAACAGCAGCCGCACCGTGGCCGAGCGCTTCGACTACGCCTACTCCGACGAGGAGATGGAGGAGTGGATCGACCCGGTGCTGGACATGGCCGAGCGCGCCCAGGAGGTGGCGGTGGTCTTCAACAACAACGCGAAGGACTACGCGCTGAGGAACGCGGCGCGCTTCGGTGAGCTGCTTTCCGCTGCAAGTGAGCAGGTTCCGCCGAGCAGCTGACGGCCGGGGGCTAGTTCCCCATCGAAGCGCGAGGGCGCAACTCGGCGCACGATTTCCCCATCGAGTTCCCCATGCCCCAGGACGTGGACGGGGGCGCACCGGTCCGACGCCCGACCCTCTGGCCGCGCGCCGCCTTGCGCATGAGGCTCGGCCCCGACGCCACCGTGCTGCGGGGGCTACAGGGCGGTCTCCAACGCCGCTGAGGGGCAACCCTCGTGTGGGGTTCGACTCCACCGCCCCCATGCACGGATCATCACGCCCACATCCAGGGACGGAAACGGGAGACTGGCCCGCGAAGGCAGGACAGGCCGCGGCGTGGGCGAACCTCATTGCATGGGCGACGAGACGAGGATTGAGCGGAAGCTCAACCGATGGATCGAGCGCGCCTCGACCCCCCGAGGGGCTGCTGTCGTCATCGCCTCCGTGACGACTTCGATCACCGTCTGCGCGGGACTCTTGATGACGGTCCTCGATCGCGAGGGCTTCCCGTCGATCGGATCCGGGCTCTGGTGGTCGATCCAGACGGTGACAACGGTCGGCTACGGAGACAACGTCCCCGAGACGACGGCCGGACGGCTCGTGGCGGCCCTCGTCATGCTGCTCGGGATCGGGTTCGTCACCGTCATCACCGCGTCGATCACGGGCTCGTTCGTGGCGCGGCAGAATCGGCAGAGTACGCCCGTCGGAGATGATCCCCCGTCCGCGGAGCATCTGCAGCGGATCGACGAGCGACTCGCGCGGATCGAGGATGCGCTGAAGGAGCGTTCGTAGCGAGCCCTCCGGCCCCGCGGTACACCGCTGGGTGACCGCAACGTCAAGGACCACGCGCTCCGGAATCCGGCGCGGTTCCGCGAGCTGCTCTCCGGCGCACACGATGGGGCGCCGCCCGGCTGGCTGACGCGAGCCGGGCCACGGGGCCGGCGAGGCATGGGACCGACCGGGTGAGAGGGCCACGTGACGGGCTCGACCCCTGGGAGGTGCCCATCCCAGGGGGAGCCTCGCCTCACTGGCCCGGCCATCCAGAGCCCAGGCGTGCGGACAGCCTACGGGGCCGGGACGGCCGCGGTCCCGGGGAGAGGCCGGGTTTCATGCGCGGGATTCCCGCGCCGCCACCCGCCGGTGGCCAGGGGGACCGGGCCCTTCGTGCCGGGCGCGTCAGGGGGAGCGGTCACCGTCCGGATGAGGGGACCGACGGCGACCGAAGCGGAAGTAGAGGATGGGCCCGATGAAATACACGGCGCCGATCGCGGGCACCCACAAGCGCTTGCTTCCGTTGATCTGGCTCGCCGGTCGTCGAGCGAGGTCCGTCAATGCGGCCACCGCGAGTGAGAACTGCGACAGCATCGCGGTCGCCGCCAGCACCTTCTGTCGTCCCGAGAGGTCGTCCCAACGCACCTTGCGCATCTGAGCCCCCGTTAGCCGGCACGCGATCCCAGTATGCAACGCGGGAGTGGCGCTCGGATACCCGAATGCTCGCGGGCGATGATCAGGCTTCTCGGTGACGTGCCGCCCGGCGGCGGGGGCGCGATCAGGCGGACATCGCCACCTCGCCGACGTGCACCTCGGGCGCGCCGACCGACAGGTGGGACAGGTTGTTGGCGATGTAGTCGCGCGCCACCTGGTTCGAGGCCTCGGCCCCGGCCTGATCGTCACAGACCGTGACCGAGGTGGCGCTCACCGGCCCGGTCTTGACGATGTGGTAGCTGCGGAAGCCGTCGATCTGTCCGGAAGAGCCCGACGATCTCGTCCCTGTGCTCGGCGACCGCGTCGGCCAGTCCCTCGGCCTCGTCGTAGATGCGGATGGTCGCGTACATGGATCCCCCCAGATGGAGTGGAGTCCCGCTCGGAGATCCAGCCTATGCCGGGACCCATGCCGGTGGCCATGGGGGAGCCGGGGCGGCGGCGAGCCGGGGCGATATGCGTCCGTCACTCGTACGTATCCGCACGAAGGTGGACGGGGCGGGGCGTCGAATCGTGCGAGGCACGCCATGCACGAACTTGGAGGCGCTATATGTCCACGAATTTCGAGGAGAGATCATCGGCCTGGACCGGCTGGGTGATCTTCGCGGGAGCCGTTCTCTTCATCGTCGGGTGCCTGAACGTCATCCAGGGCCTGGCGGCACTGCTGAGGGACGACGTCTACCTGGTGACGAAGTCCGGTCTTCTGGTGACCACCAGCTACAGCTACTGGGGCTGGGCGCTCATCATCTGGGGCGGCCTGATGGTCCTCGTCGCCCTCGGTCTCTTCGCCGGCAACGAGGCGTCGCGCTGGTTCGCGATCGCCGCCGCGTCGGTGAACCTGATCATGCAGTTCACGTGGTTCACCTCGTACCCGCTGTGGTCGATGGTGGTCATCGGCCTCGACATCGCGATCCTCTACGCGCTGACCGCGGGGTGGAGGGACGTGAAGCGGAACTCACATAGCGGGGCCCGTCACGGGCACGGCCTGACAGCACGTCGGTGGGTCCGGGTGCGACCGCGAGGCGGTCCGCACCCGGACCCACCCGTCAGGCGCCGGCGTCGGCCATCTTCTGCTGGGCGTCGGCGAGCGCGCCCTTCAGCGCCTTGACGTGGCTGCCCTCGGCCTCGCCGATCGCCTTCTGCACGGCGCGCGTCACGGCGGGCTCGACCTTCTCGGCCTCGGAGTGCGAGTAGGCGACGATCAGGCCGGCGCCGCCGAGCGGGATCGTCTCCCCGGCCTGCTCCCCGAGCTTGTCGGCGGTCTTGTGGTGAAGCAGCTTGCCGGCGCCGGCGCCCATCGCGGCGCCGATCGCGGTGGCGGCCAGCAGCGGCGGCGCGAACAGCCCGACCGCGAACCCGACGGCGCCCAGGCCCTCCGCGCCCTCGCGAACCATGTGATCGGTCTGCTCGACCGACAGGTTGCCCTCGAGGTCCTTGGCGACGAGCGCCGTCGCCCTGCAGGTGCGCGCCGCAGTCGAGGACCGCCTCGTAGTCCTCCTCGGCGGCGTCCTTCGACAGGTAGCCGCCGATCAGGACGTCGATCGTGTCATGCGAGCTTCATCGGAACCTCCTCGCACCGGTCGCCGCGCTCACGCCGATGAGCGCGTGCGCGGTGTGCCCGTGGTGGACGGCCGTGTGCAGCTCGTGCGCGTCCTCCGTCGACGGCGTGCGGCTTGATGTCGAAGACGACCTTCTTGATCGTGCCGGTGAACGCGAACGGCTTGCGGTCCTCGTAGCCGAGGTCGACCACGCCGCCGTTGTCGCGGCCGATGTCCATCCCGGCGTAGCCGGAGAAGCGGATCGGGACCGTGTGGTCCATCCGGCCCTTGCCGACCGGCCGGTCGTCGATGAACAGCGTCACCTCGCCGCCGGTGGCCGGCTTCGCCGCGTCGGCGGCGAACTCCATCCGCACCGTCACCTCGCCCTCGGGCAGCGGCTCCTCGGCCTGCTGGCGGAAGACGAAGACGCCCATCATCGAGTAGGTGTGCGTGAGCTTGCCGTCGTCGACGAAGAGCGAGAACCCGCCCAGGTGGTCGGCCTCGGCGACGATCACCCCCTCGGCGCCGCCCGGCGGGATCACCAGGTCGGCGCTGATCGAGTAGGAGTGGTTGTAGATCCGCGGGATCATCCCCGAGAGGACGTTCTGGACGTCGCCGCGGAACTCGAACGTGGCGACCTCCGGCAGCGGCGGCAGCGATGCCGAAGAACGATGCGAGCGTGCGCCAGCAGCGGCAGCACGTTGTACTTCTCGGCCTCCTGCCAGAAGAGCTCCTTGAGCTCCTTCACCTTCTCGGGGTTGCTCCGCGGCGAGGTCCTGCGCCTGGGTGAAGTCGTCGGGCAGGTAGTAGAGCTCGACGGGATCGCTGATCGGGGTCCCAGACGCCGGGCGCGTACGGCTTCAGCGCCTCCGGCGTGAGCACCCACGGGATGCGCTCGGTCCTCATCGCGAGCCACCAGCCGTCCTTGTACATCGCCCGGTTGCCGATCGTCTCGAAGTACTGCTGGGTGTGGCGCTCGGGAGCGTCCGCGTCGGTCAGCGAGTCGGCGAACGTCACGCCGTGCATCGGCTGCTGCTCGATCCCGTCGATGTGGGTCGGCATCGGGATGCCGGCGATGTCGAGGATCGTCGGGCCGACGTCGATGACGTGGGTGAAGTGCGTCCTGCAGGCGCGCCGCTCTCCGTGATCCTGCTCGGGCCAGTGGACGACCATCGGGTTGCGCGTGCCGCCGAGGTGCGAGCCCACCTGCTTTCCCCACTTGAACGGCGTGTTGCCCGCCCACGCCCAGGCGGCCGAGTAGTGGGGCGCCATCATCTGGTTGCCCCAGGCCTCGACGCCGCCGTAGCGCTCGGCGAGCTGCAGCTGCATCTCGTCGGTCAGCGGGATGCCGTTCTGCATCGTCAGCTCGTTGAACGAGCCGGTGATCGTGCCCTCCATGCTGGCGCCGTTGTCGCCCCAGATCCAGAACACGAGCGTGTTGTCGAGCTCGCCGAGCTCGTCGATCGCGTCGATCACCCGGCCGACGTTGTAGTCGGCGTTCTCCGAGTAGCCGGCGTAGACCTCCATCTGGCGCGCGTAGAACGCCTTGAGCTTGTCCGGCACGTCGTCCCAGGCGGGGAACGCGTCGTCGCGTTCGGCGTCAGCTCCGCGTCCGGCGGGATCACGCCGAGCTCCTTCTGCCGGGCGAAGGTCTCCTCGCGCAGCTTGTCCCAGCCCTGGTCGAACTTGCCCTTGTACTTCTCCGCCCATTGCTCGGACACGTGGTGCGGAGCGTGGCTGCAGCCGGTCGAGAAGTAGGTGAAGAACGGCTTGTTCGCGTCCTGCGCCCGGATCGCGTGCAGCCACTCGATCGTCTTGTCGGCCATGTCGTCGGGCAGGTAGTAGGGGTCCTCGCTCGTCGTCGTAGTAGGCCTCGGGGGTGCCGATGATCTTCTGGTTCTCGGCCAGGCACGGGTCCCACTGGCCCGAGCCCGCCGCCGAGGAAGCCGTAGAAGTAGTCGAACCCCCAGCCGACGGGCCAGCGGTCGAACGGCCCGGCCGGGCCCTGCTGGCCGTCCGGGCGTCAGGTGCCACTTGCCGAACGCGGCGGTGCTGTAGCCGTTGTCCCGCAGGATCCTCGGGAACGGAACGCAGTCGTCCGGGACGAACGCCGTGTAGCCGGGGAACCCGGTCGAGAACTCGCCGACCGAGCCGAAGCCGACCGCGTGGCTGTTGCGGCCGGTCAGCAGCGCCGCCCGCGTCGGCGAGCAGAGCGCGGTGACGTGGAAGCGGTTGTAGCGCACGCCCTCCTCCGCCATCCGCGTGTAGTTCGGCGTGTCGATCGGCCCGCCGAAGGTCGCCGGGTTGCCGAAGCCGGCGTCGTCGATCAGCACCAGCAGGACGTTCGGGCGCCCCGTCGGGAGGCTCGACGTGGCCGATCGCCTCCCAGTCCGGCTGCGAGCCGTCGAGCGTCCGTTGCGCCACGCCCGCCGAACGGCGGCCTGCGGATCGGGAGCTTGCTTCGATCGGGCTGGCTCATCATCTGGTCTCCCCGCGGATCGGTGTCGAGGGCATCTACAGACCCTCCTCGGCGGTGAGCCGGCCGTCGGCGACGGCCGCCTTGAGGGCGGCGTAGTCGCGCTCGTTCTGGTCGGCGTAGGCGCCCGCGAAGTCGGCGATCGCCTGGTCGAAGGTGTCGCCCTTGCCGAGGTAGGCGGCGATGGCGATGCGCGTCGCCGGAGCGGGCGTGCGCCCGGGCCAGCGTCCAGCCGCACATCCCGGCGTAGATCCTCATGCCCTCGGGGATCATCGCGTCGATGTCGGCCGAGCCCTTCCAGTCGCGCAGCTGGCGGACGTAGAAGTCGCGCTCGCCGCCGTCGGGGCCCTCGGTGACGTGGACCCAGCCCAGGAAGATGTCGCTGGCGGCCTGCATCAGCCGCTGGCCCGGACGACCACGCGCTGGCCGGCGTTGCGGTAGTCGCTGCGCCCGGCGAAGGCCTCGAGCACCGACGGCTGGGCCTCCTTGACCTGCAGGAACAGCGGGTCGCGCTCGTCGCGGCCCAGCATCAGCACGATCCAGGCCCGCGTGCCGACGCTGCCCACCCCGACCACCTTGCGGGCCAGGTCGACGAAGCGGTAGCGCTCGAGCAGGTGGCGGCGGTCGGTGCTCGAGCGTGCGCCGGTAGTCGCGCAGGCGCGCGCGGAACCACTCGGTGAACTCCGCCGCGGTGTCGTCGGGCAGCAGGTCCCGGATCGGCACGATCAGCGGCGGGTCGGCCGTGATGCGCGGCTCGCCGTCGACCTCGTGGGTCAGCTTGCGCGAAGCGCCTGCATGCTGTCCTTGGTGCGCGCCTTGGCGACGTTCTTCTCGGCGCGCTTGACCGCCTTGCGCGGCACGGTCGCCTGGTAGCGGGCGACGCATCTCCTCGACGTCGAGCCGCGCGTACCAGACGTCGAGGTTGGTCATGCGCGGCGAAGCTCGGCCATCGCCGTGCGGTAGGTGCTCGACGCAGGCCAGCACGATCGCCTCGCGGTCGGCGTCGGCGAAGCCGCGGTCGCGGCCGGCCACCTCGAAGCTCGCCGCGAGCCGCTTGACGTCCCACTCGAACGGGCCGGGCAGCGTCTCGTCGAAGTCGTTGATGTCGAACACCAGCTGCCGCTCGGGGCTGCCGAAGACGCCGAAGTTCGACAGGTGGGCGTCGCCGCAGAGCTGGACGCGCAGGCCGGAGTCGGGCGTGGCGGCGAGGTCGGTGGCCATGACGAGGCGCCGCCCCGCGGTAGAAGGTGAACGGCGAGACCAGCATGCGCCCGTAGCGGATCGGCACCAGCTCGGGCACGCGCGTCGCCGCCTGGCTCTCGAGCAGCGCGATCGGATCCGGCCGCTGCGGGCCGGGGGCGAGCTCGGCGTGGGAGCTGCGGGGGACCTGCGCGCGGGCGGCCTTGCCGTGTGCCGTGCGCTCCGCGGTCGTGAGGTGCTCGACCCGGGTCCGCTTCGGGACGCGGCGGTCGGCGTCGGTGGTGGTCATTTCGCGGCCCCCTCGGGATCGTCGGTCGTGGCGAGGCGCGCGTCCTCGCCGGTCAGGCCTCGCGCGGCCCGCAGGCCCCCCACGCTACCGGCACCGCGCAGCACGAAGGCGAATCCGACGGCGATCGAGCGCGCCGGCGATGGGCCCCACGAGGTAGACCCAGTAGTTGGAGAAGTCGCCGTTGGCGAGGTCCGGGCCGAAGGAGCGGGCCGGGTTCATCGACGCGCCGCTCACCGGGCTCGACCAGAGGCCGGCCAGGATGACGTAGCCGCCGACCGCCAGCGCCGACAGCGGGCCCACGTTCTGGGCCGACGAGGCGGTGCCGAGGATCGTGCTCACCAGGCCCACCGTCAGGACCAGCTCGAACCACATGGCGTTCATGTCGGTGAAGCCGGGCCCGGGCTCGGTCGCGCCCAGGTCCCCGAGCTTTCCGAGCACCGCCCACAGGAAGAGGCAGGCCAGGGTCGCGCCGGCGAGCTGGACGATGATGTAGCCGGGCACGCGGCGCCACGGGAAGGCCCCGCGCGTCGCGAAGGCCAGCGTGACGGCGGGGTTGAGGTGGGCTCCCGCGACCGCGCCCATGAAGAGGATGATCGCCATCACCATCAGCCCGGGGGCCGCGACGGCCGCCGTCCGGCTGATGGCGCCGTCCGAGGCGGCGTTCACCACGCGCCCCCTGCGCCCACCAGCACCAGGAAGAACGTGCCCAGCAGCTCCGCGAACAGGCGGCGCCACTCGTGATGGGGGTCGTCGAAGTCGGGCCCGTCGCCGAACTCGAGGGCGAGCGCTCATCCTCCGGGAGGGACGGGGCCGGGTGCTCATCGGTCCGCCCCCTCGCGCGCGAGCAGCGCGAGCGCCGCCCGGTAGGGGGGCTGCCAGGCGGCGGCGGGATCGCGCGGCTTCGCGCATGCGGTCCTCCATGTCGGCGCGCTTCACGGCGCGGGCGATGCGCCCGGCCGGCCCGGGCGCGGCGGCGATCGCCCGGACGTGCGAGAGGAACGCCGCGTCGGTGCGGTCGTCGGCGTCGTCGCGGCGGGTGAGCAGGCGCAGCGCCGCGCCCTGGTGGGGCGCCAGCCCGTCGGCCCGCAGGCCGTCCTCGGTCACGTCCGAGTGCTCCAGGGTGTCGTGCAGCCAGGCCACGCTGACCGCCTCCGGCGGCACCGCGGCGGCCACCCGGCGGACGTGGTCGAGGTAGGGCCGGCCACTGGGCTCCGTCTGGTGCCGGTGGGCCCCTTCGGCGATGGAGATCGCCGTCGCGGGCGGCATGCCCGCCGGCGACTCGTCAGCGCCCACGGCCGCCTCCCAGAGCGCGGTGGAGGCCTGCACGGGCCCTCGGGAGAGACCGAGGCCCAGCCCCATCCGGGGCGACGCTGCGAACGATGCGGTCAGCTTCTCGTCCCTTCCGATCGTGTGACACCACGATTCGAGCGTGCCGCCGCCGCCACCGCGTATCAATGGGACGCGAGGCCGTTCACCCTGGTGATCCGGCCATCGCGCGCCGGCCCCGCGATCGCCATGATGCGGCACCTGGAGACGCTGCGCCGCCACGAGCCCCGGCTGGTGGCGGCCGGCCGCCGCCTGGCCCGCGGTGGTGCGGAGAGCCGCGCCCGGTGCCGGGGGATTGACGGGCCCGCCGGCGGGGTAGGGCCGGGGCCATGGGACCGGTCCCACACGGCGGCGCGTGGCGTGCACCCGGACGGCCCGCGCGCCTCCGGCGCCCGGTAACGGCCGTTGCAGCTGCAATCCCGCGCGGCAGGAGCCTGAGGCTGGTCCGGGAACCGACGGCCATGGCTTACGGATCCGCTCGTCGCGTCGCCGTCCCGGCCGACCACGCCCACCCCCGCCCCCGGCGCTGGATCGCCGCGGTGGTGTGGGGTGTCTGCCTGGTCGGGTGCCTCGCGTTCTGGGCGGCCGTGGGCGTGGCCGTGTGGCTGCTGGTGACGTAGGCCGTGCCCGGCGCGATCACCGGCGGGGCCGGGGCCCGGCTCACGCCCGGATAGCGGCCTCCGCACGGGCGAGCCGGCGCATGGCGTCGTCGATCCCCTCCACCGCGCGAACGATCGCGCTCACGGCGTCCGTGCCCGGGACGCCGGGGCGCGGCGGGAGGGGGTCCGGCGCCTGCCCGCGCGCGGCCGCGGCCTCCAGGGCGGCGAGCGCCTCGGCCGACCAGGGCGCGAACGCCCCGGCGCCGGTCCCGGCGTCGCGCAGCACCGCCGCGGCGTCGATGAGCTCGGCGTCGCTGGCCAGGATCGTCTCGAGCGGCTCGGGATCGGACACGTGGCCGTCCTCGCCGCGCGCCCGCATCACCGCCGCGGCCGCGTTGATGCGCGCGATCTCGGCCTCGACCCGCGCCCCGGCCACCGCGTCGTCGGGCGTGGAGGGGTCCAGCGCCCCCGCCAGGTAGGCCCGGGCGGTGCCCAGCGCGGCCGCGACCTGGGCCGGCATGGCGTGGACCTCCCCGCCGCGGAAGACGACGAAGCCCACCACGATCGCGATGGCGGCGCCGAGCAGGGCGAAGGACACCTCGAGGGCGATGGGACCCGCATGGCCGTGGTCGGGTTCGAAGATCGCCGCGATGATGACCGCCAGCGGCGCCAGCAGGACGACGAAGGCCCCGAAGCTCATCCGCTCCAGGGCGAACACGCCGACCACCAGGACGGTGGCGATCACCGCCAGCGCGTCCGGGTTCTCGACCACCATCACGATCCCGGCGGCGATCGCGATCAGGATGATCACGCTGAGCGAGTGCTTGAGCCCCTCGCGCAGCGTGCCGCCGAAGTTGGGCTGGAGCACCGGCAGTGCGCCGACGGCGGCCAGCTGCCCGTAGTCCGGGTTGATGGCGACGCCGATCCCGTACGCGAAGGCCACCGCCACCCCGAGGCGGACGGCGTAGCGGAACACCAGCGAGCGCGGTGAGAAGAGGGAGCGCACGATGGCGAAGCGGCGCATCCGCAGGGCGGCGGGCGTCGCGCCCACCGAGTCGCCGCGCGGGACGCCGCGCAGCGGCAGCAGCGCGGCGTCCCACACGAAGCCCTCGCGCGCCGTGGCGGCCACCCGCCGGGCGATGGCCCCCTCGACCGCGCCCTCGCGGGTGTGCGGCAGCCGCTCGATGGCCTCGTGCAGCCGATCCACGTCCACGTGCGCGTCCTCGCGGGCCACCGTGAGACCCACCGAGCGCAGCGCCTGCGCGGACGCGCCGAGCAGCGCGTCAACCGGCTCGCCGGCCTCGCCCGGGCGGTCGCCGGCCACGGTCCCGGCGTCCTCGAGGGTGCGCGAGGCCTCGCGCACCAGCAGCAGCAGCCGGGAGCTGGCCACCGTCCCGCCCCGGCTGGAGAGGGCGGCGATGGCGCCGCGGGCCGTGCGCACCGCCTGCGCGGCCGCGGCCTCGGAGGCCGCCGCCGTCGCGCGGCCGGCGCCGCGGAGGGCGTCCAGGTGGTCGGCCACGCCCGCCAGGGCGGCCTGGGTGCGGCGCAGCGCGCGGCGCTCCGGATTGACCCACGGCATCGCCAGCGCCACGGCGATCGCCCACACGCCGCCCGCCGCGAACTGGATGCCGGTCTCCCACCAGACGGTGGAGTCCTGGTAGGCGAGGCCGCTGATCGCCGCGAGCGTGGCCGCGAGGGCCGTCGTGATGCCGACCGCGCCGATCGCCGACCAGGCCGTCACCCCGGTCACCAGCGCCAGCAGCAGCACCACCTGGAGCCAGATCGGGCCCACCCCGACCAGCACCCCGAGCACCACCGCCACCGTCACCCAGACGGTGGCCAGGGACATCAGCGTCACGCGCACCCGCCGCGGGCCGCCCACGTCGGTGAGGGTCACCAGCAGCCCGGCGATGCCCACGTTGGTGGAGCCGTCCAGCGTGTCGCCGGGGAGCGCGAGCAGGAAGGGGACCAGGAAGATGATCCCCGCGCGGATGCCGTTGGCCGGGCTCAGCGGGCCGTGCCCCAGGCCCAGCGGATCGGACGCCCACCGGATCCCCCGCCACAGGCGTGCCCAGAGGGATCCGGCGGCGGTCGGCACGGCGGCCATCATCCCAGAAGCGGCCCGCCGCCGGTTGTCGGCGCCCGCGGTTGGTGGAATCGTGTCCCCATCGCGTCATCCAATCCCGGGGGGAGCGACGATGGCCAAGCAGCAGACGATGAAGGAGCAGCGGCTCGACTGGGAGACGGCCGAGCTGCACCCGGCGTTCGACGGCGGCTTCAAGCTGGTGGTGGAGGGCGTCGCGCCGGTCCCGATGAAGGTGAGGCTCGAGCCGCTGCCGGACGCCGGCGAGGAGCGCCGCGGCGTGGAGGTGCTCGGGCACCCGACCGGCATCGGCGAGCAGGTCGAGATGCCCTGGGTGGCCGAGATCGCCACCCGGCACGTCAACGGCCCGGAGGGGATCGAGCTGATCGGCCTCTCGGAGCGGAGGGCCTTCCCGACCCGCTAGGCCGCCGCGAGGCCGGACCGCCGCGCACGACCACCAGGGAGCGCGCGCCCACGGTGACGGCGTCGGCCGCGTCCAGCGGCCGCGCCCTCGCCTCCGGGTGGGCCGTGTCCAGCACGACGTTCCAGGAGACGCCCGGCAGCGCGGGCACCCGGAAGGGCAGGTCCTCGGACCAGGCGTTGATGCACAGGGCGAGGGGCGTGTCGCGGGGCGCGCCGACGCCCACGCCGTCGCCGCCGAGCAGCGCGACGATCGCGCGCGCGTAGGGCACCGCCCAGTCCTCGCCCGTCATGGGCTGTCCGTCCGGGCGCAGCCATTCGAGGTCGTCGATGCCGTCCGGGCGCGAGGGCGCGCCGCGCAGGAAGCCGCGCCGGCGAAAGCCCGGATGCTCGCGGCGCAGGCGGCAGAGGCGCGCGACGAAGTCGGTGAGGCCGGCCTCGGCGCGGCCGGCCTCCCAGTCGAGCCAGCTCGTGGGGTCGTCGTGGCAGTAGGCGTTGTTGTTGCCGCCCTGGGTGCGGCCCATCTCGTCGCCGCCCAGGATCATCGGCACGCCCTGCGACAGCAGCAGCGTCGCCAGCAGGTTGCGCCGCTGGCGCGCCCGCAGGGCGAGGATCGCGGGATCGTCCGTGGGCCCCTCGACGCCGTTGTTGGCCGAGCGGTTGTCGTCGGTCCCGTCGCGGTCGTCCTCGCCGTTGGCCTGGTTGTGCTTGTGCTCGTACGAGACGAGGTCGGTCAGGGTGAAGCCGTCGTGGGCGGTCACGAAGTTGATCGAGGCCGTGGGCCGGCGCCCGCCGCGCCCGTACAGGTCGCTCGATCCCGGACAGGCGGGTGGCGAAGTCGGGCAGGGTGCCCTCGGTGGCGCGCCAGAAGTCGCGCACGGTGTCGCGGTAGCGGCCGTTCCACTCGCTCCAGCCGGCCGGGAAGTCCCCCACCCGGTAGCCGCCCGGGCCCACGTCCCAGGGCTCGGCGATGAGCTTGACGCGCGAGAGCACGGGGTCCTGGCCGACGGCGGCCAGGAACAGCGAGTGGGGGTCGAACTCGCTGGGGCCGCGCCCGAGCGCCGCCGCCAGGTCGAAGCGGAAGCCGTCGACGTGCATCTCCTGCACCCAGTAGCGCAGCGAGTCCATCACCAGGCGCAGCGTCTGGGGGCGGTGGATGTCGAGCGTGTTGCCGCAGCCCGTGTCGTCCACATACAGGCGCGGATCCTCGCGAAGGCGATAGTAAGTGGCGTTGTCGATGCCCCGCAGGCACAGCGTGGGGCCGTCCTGGTCGCCCTCGGCGGTGTGGTTGAAGACCACGTCGAGGATCACCTCGAGCCCGGCGGCGTGCAGGGCCCGCACCATCGCCTTGAACTCGTTGACCTGCGCCCCGCGGCCGCCCGTGGCGTAGCCGTCGTGGGGCGCGAAGTAGCCGATCGTCTGGTAGCCCCAGTAGTTGCGCAGCCCGCGGGCGACCAGCGACTCGTCGTGGACGATCTGGTGCACCGGCATCAGCTCCACCGCCGTCACGCCGAGCGCCGTCAGGTGGGCGATCGCGGCCGGATGCGCCAGCCCGGCGTAGGTGCCCCGCAGCGCCTCGGGCACGCCGGGGTGGAGGGCGGTGAACCCCTTCACGTGGGTCTCGTAGATGATCGTGTGGGGCATCGGGGTGCCCGGGTGGCGGTCGTCGCCCCAGTCGAAGCCGTCCGTGCACACCACCGAGCGGGGCACGAAGGGCGCCGAGTCGGCCTCGTCGCGCCGGTCGGGGTCGTCCGCGGCCGCGGCGTGGACGGCCGGGTGCCAGCGCACCTCGCCGTCGATGGCCCGGGCGTACGGGTCCAGCAGCAGCTTGGCCGGGTTGCAGCGGGCGCCCGCGGCCGGGTCCCACGGACCGTGCACGCGGTAGCCGTAGCGCCTGGCCGGGCCGCACCCCGGCGACGTGAGCGGCCCAGACGTAGCCCTCGCCCGGGATGAGGGGGACGCGCGTCTCGGCGCCCTCCTCGTCGAACAGGCACAGGTCGACCGCCTCGGCCACGCTGCTGAAGAGCCCGAAGGTGGTCCCCTGCGCGTCGGCCACGGCCCCCAGGGCCGCGTCCGGCGCCCGCGTGACGACGCCGCTCACGGCTCGGGCTGCTCGCGCAGCGACGCCTGGTGGATGATCAGGTTGGCCACCAGGCCGGTCCAGCCGGTCTGGTGGGAGGCGCCCAGCCCCGCGCCGTCGTCGCCGTTGAAGTACTCGAAGAACAGCAGGTCGTCGCGCCATGCCGGGTCGGCGCGGAAGCGCTCCACGGCGCCGAAGACCGGCCGGTGCCCCTCGTCGTCGGGCAGGAAGATGGAGACGAGCCGCGATCCGAGGTCGTGCGCGATCTCGCGCAGCGTGCACTGGCGTCCCGAGCCCCGCGGGTACTCGAGCGTGTAGCCGTCGCCCACGTGGTGGTGGTAGCTGTGCAGCGCGGTGATCAGGAGCACGTTGACCGGGAACCACACCGGCCCGCGCCAGTTGGAGTTGCCGCCGAACAGCGCCGTCGTCGACTCGGCCGGCTCGTAGTCGACCGTGGCCACGACCCGCCCGTCCTCCCACAGCTCGAACGGGCGGCCCCGGTAGGCGGCCGACAGGGCGCGCACGCCGTACGGCGACAGGAACTCCGCCTCGTCGCCCAGGCGCTCGATCAGCCGCGGCAGCCGGTCCAGGCCCACCAGGGCCAGCAGGATGCTCGGATCGTCGCCCTCCAGGTCGATGTTGACGGCCTTCGCGAGGTGCGGCCGCACGCGCAGGAAGTCCATCACCCGCGCGCGGGAACTCCTCCATCTCGCGCATCACGCGCCCGTCGCCGCGGGCGACGGCGTACAGCGGGATGAAGCCGGTCATCGAGCGGGCCCGCACCGGCCAGTGCGCCCCGTCGGAGGTGCGGCGGATCTGGTCGTAGTAGAAGCCGTCCGCCTCGTCCCACAGCCCGGCCTCGTTGATCGCCCGCTGGATGTGGGTGAAGTGCTCGAAGAACTTGACCGCGACGTCCTCGTAGGCCGGGTCGTGCTGGGCCAGCACCAGCGCGGTCTCGAGCATGTTGAGGCAGAAGAGCCCCATCCAGCCGGTGCCGTCGGCCTGCTCCAGCACGTGGCCGTCGGCCAGCGGCTTGGAGCGGTCGACCGGCCCGATGTTGTCCAGGCCCAGGAAGCCGCCGCCGAAGACGTTGTCGCCGCCGATGTCCTTGGTGTTGGCCCACCAGGTGAAGCCCAGCAGCATCTTGTGGAAGATGCGCTTGAGCCACTCCACGTCGCGCGCGCCGTCGGCGCGGAACACCTGCAGGGCGGCCTGCGCGTGCACCGGCGGGTTGACGTCGCCGAAGTCCCACTCGTAGGCCGGCAGCTGCCCGTTGGCGTGCATGTACCACTCGCGCGTGATCAGGCGCAGCTGCTCCTTGGCGAACTCCGGGTCCACCCGGGCCAGCGTCACGCAGTGGAACGACAGGTCCCAGGCCGCGTACCAGGGGTACTCCCACTTGTCCGGCATCGAGATGACGTCGTGGTTGGAGAGGTGCCGCCACCGCGCGTTGCGCCCGCTGTGGCGCTCCAGCGGCGGGGGCGGGCCGGCCGGGTCGCCGTCCAGCCAGCGCGCCACGTCGTAGTGGTAGAACTGCTTGCTCCAGAGCATCCCCGCGAACGCCTGGCGCATCACGCGCGCCTCGGCGGGCGTCGCGGCCGGCGCGATGCCGGCGTAGAAGTCGTCGGCCTCGGCGGCCCGCGCCGCCATGGTCGCCGACCAGGTGGCGTCCAGGTCGGCCGGCTCGGGGGCCAGGCGCAGCCGCACCTCCGCGGTGTCGCCGGCCGCCACCTCCAGGCGGTACCAGAGGGCCGCCTTCGTGCCGGTGGCGCCGGGGTTCACGGTCGGCCGCCCGTGGACCACGTGGTCGTTGATGCCGTCCTTGGGGAACGGCTCGCCGGGCGCGCTCCACAGCAGCTCGGTGTTGCTCTGGTTGTGGCAGAAGAGCGGCTCGGGGGCGCCGTCCCCGCGCAGCGACATCGTGCCCAGCGCCGGCTCCTGCGCGCTCAGGGCGCCGTCGGCGAGCGCGATCTCCGGACGCCGGGCGGCCGGGTCCCACGACCAGCGGTTGCGGAACCAGAGGTGGGGGAGCAGGTGCAGGGTGGCCGCCTCCGGGCCGGCGTTGCGCACGCGGACGCGGATGCAGATGTCGTCGGGCGAGGCCTTGGCGTACTCGGCCGTGATGTCCCAGTAGCGGTCCTCGTCGAACAGGCCGGTGTCGAGCAGCTCGTACTCGGGCTCGTCCCGGCCGCGGGCGCGGTTGACCTCCAGCAGCTCCTCGTAGGGGAACTCGCCCTGCGGGTACACGTAGCGCCAGCGCATCCACGAGTGGGTGGGGGTGGAGTCGAGGTACCACCAGTACTCCTTGGCGTCCTCGCCGTGGTTGCCCTCGTCGCCGGTCAGGCCGAAGATCCGCTCCTTGAGGATGGGGTCGCGGCCGTTCCAGAAGGCGAACGCCAGGCACAGCAGCTGGCTGTCGTCGCAGATCCCCCCGAGCCCGTCCTCGCTCCAGCGGTAGGCCCGCGAGCGCGCCTGCTCGTGCGGGAAGTGCGACCAGGCCTCGCCGTCGTGGCTGTAGTCCTCGCGCACCGTGCCCCACGCGCGCTCGGAGACGTAGGGCCCCCAGCGCCGCCAGGCCTCCCCGTCGCCGTCGCGGCGCGCGATCTCCTCGCCGGCCATCGCGCCTCCTAGGTGCTCGCGGCGCCGGGCAGGGGCCCGCCGCCGGGGGCCTCGGCCGCCGTGTCGCCGTCGCCGTCGCTCAGCGCCGCCCGGGCGGCGGCGAGATCGCGCGCGATGTGGACGCAGGCCGAGGTCACCGGGGCGGCCAGGACGAGGCCGACCATGCCGAAGACGCCGCCGGCCGCGATCGTCACGATCAGGACCACCAGCGGGTTGAGCTCGAGGGTCGCGCCGAACGCGATGGGCTGCACGATCTGCTGCAGGAAGCCCTGCGCCAGCAGCACGATGACGAGCATGATCAGCGCCGTTTCGGTGCCCTCGGTGGCCAGGGCGATGATGACCGTGAAGGCGCCCGACACGAACGCGCCGATGAAGGGCACGTAGGCGGTGACGACGGTGACCACGGCGATCGTCCCCGCCAGGGGCACGCCCAGCAGCCACGCGCCGAGCCCGATCACCGCGCCGTTGAAGAGGGCGACGATCGTGACCCCGAAGAAGTAGCGGCGCAGCGAGATCAGCATGTTGCCGGTGATGACCGCCGCCACCGGCTGCGGGATGCCCATGTGGCGGTCGATGAAGCGGCGGAAGACGCGGCCGTCCTTCAGCAGGAAGAAGGTGCTGAAGAAGAAGAACGACAGGAAGAACGCGACCGACGTCAGCCCCTCGATGCCCTGGGAGACGCCCTGGAGGAGCGTACTGCCGATGTCGGGCACGGCCGTCTTGACGTCCTGGCTGGCGCTGTCGGCCCCGCCGGAGCCCACCCCGAGGTCCTTGGCCCAGTCAGCGATCCGGTCCGCGCCGGCGTTGAGGGCGGCCGTGATCTCCGCCCCGTTGGCGATGATGCCGCCGATCACCATCAGGGCGACGACGCGCCGCGGCGACCAGCAGGCCCAGCAGCACCAGGCCGGCGGCGGCCGCGCGCGGCATGTGCCGCGACAGCCGCGCCACCCCGGGGGCCGTCACCGCCGCGACGATCGCCGCCGCCAACACCGGCCCCACGATCGTCGAGATCAGACCGAGGAACCAGACCAGGCCGAAGATCAGCAGGCCGACGCCGACCAGGAACCAGGCCATCATCCCGAACTCGCGCAGCCACGCGGGCGCGGCCAGCATGTGGGCCAGCTGATCGGCGTCGACGGGGGCGGTCGCGGTCGTCGCCGCCTCGTCGGGCTGAGCCTTGCTTCGCCGCAGCTTCACCAGCGGGACTCCTCGGGGCACGGCATGGGCGCCGTCGGACGCGCGCGGATGCTACCCGCCGCCCCAGACGCGATGGGCGCCCGGGGCGGGTGTGTCAGGCGGCGGGGGCCACCGCGGGGGCGCGGCCCATGCGCCGCAGCCAGCGCGCGTGCGACGCCATGGCGCTCCACACGGTGTCGTGGCTCTTGTAGCTCACGCCGTGGTCCGCGCAGGTCGCGCTCACGACCGTCGCGAGCGCGGGGTAGTGGATGTGGCAGACCCGGGAGAACAGGTGGTGCTCCACCTGGAAGTTGAGCCCGCCCAGGTACCAGGCCAGCAGCCGGTTGCGCGGCGCGAAGTCGACCGTGGTCTCGACCTGGTGGCGCGCCCACTCGGTGCGGCCCGCGTCGCCCATGGCCTCCACGCTCGAGAACTCGGCCTCCTCGAGGCAGTGGGCGAGCTGGAAGACCACCGCGAGCGTCGCGGCGAGCACGAACGAGGTCGCCAGGAACCCGACCGCGACCTCCCAGGCCGGGTGGAGCAGCAGCGGGATGGCGATCGACCAGGTGATGAACGCGAGCTTGCCCAGCACCAGGCCCACCAGCTCGCGGCGCCGCGGCCAGGGGAGGGGGGTCTCGCCGACGCGCCCGCGCAGCAGCAGCCCCACGTCGCCCACGGTGTGCCACTTCACCGCGAACAGGCCGTAGAGCGGCCAGATGTAGACGTGCTGGTAGCGGTGGAACCAGCGCCGGCGCTGGTCGGGGGCCAGGCGCGCCAGCGGGAGCTGCTCGATGTCCGAGTCGGCCCCCGAGATGTTGGTGAAGGTGTGGTGGGCGACGTTGTGCTTGATCCGCCACACGTAGGAGCTCGCGCCCATCACGTCCAGCGACCAGCGCATGGCGCGGTTGAAGCCGCGGTTGGTGCTGTAGCTGCCGTGGTTGGCGTCGTGGGTCACGTTGAAGCCGATGCCCGCCAGCGCCAGCCCCAGCGAGACCACCAGCAGCGCGGCCTGCCACCAGGTCGTCGCCGCGAACACCAGCAGGGCCCAGGAGGCGACGGTCCAGGCCAGGATGATCGCCGTCTTGACGTACATCCGCCGCTGCGCCCGCCGCTGGCGGCCGGGCTCGGCCAGGTGCGCGCGCACGCGCTGCTTGAGGTCGGCGTAGAAGGCGCCGCCGCCGTTGAAGTCGATGGAGCCGACGCTCATCCCAGCCTCTTCTGTCCGAGTTCATCCTCGGCAGGGTGCTGGGCCGAAGCGGGTGACGCGATCTTCCGCTTCGACGCCGGACCGCGCAGGTCCGCCATCCGGGATCGCATCCCGACCCGCGATCGGCGACCGCGCGTCCGAGGTCAGTCTAGACGGGCGCCGGCCCCTCTGCCGCGGGCGCGGGTCCGCGTGCGATCCACCGGGGCGCCGGCCTCGGCGGCCATCGCCTCGATCAGGACGGCGGTGTCGACCGCGGCGGGCCGGTCGCCGTCGGCGGCGCTGTCGGCCACGAACCAGGCCTCGCTGGCGAAGTAGGCGAGCCGCTTCGCCGCGTCGGGGCGGCCGGCGCTCTCGCGCGCCTGCTCCTCGAGGTAGTCGAGGATCTCGCGGCACTCCTTGCTCGTCCAGCCGCCGCCCTCCGGGGGGTCGCGCCGGCGGGCGAGGATCCACCACACCACCGCGAGCAGCGGCAGCTTGATGAACAGGAAGGCCGCCGTGGCCCACAGCCCCAGCACGCCCGGGCTGCCGGCGTTGGCCGCCATCAGCGCGATGAACGTGCCCAGCGAGACGATGAAGGCCAGCGCGATCACGAGACCGATGAGCACGGTCGTGCGCAGGTTGCCCTCCCGGTCGGAGAAGGCCCGCGCGAACGGTGAGCGCCGCGCCACCTGGGGCTGGGTCGTCGTCACGGGTCGACGCTAGCACCGGCGCCCGCGCGCGACCCCGCGATCGGCCACGACCATCCGTTTTGGGGTTGCCGCGCCGGACGGGCCTCGCTACACCTCGCCGCGAATGCGCTCCTGTGCCCGGGGATCACGCCGGCCGTCGTGGCCGGCGACGCTGCTCGTGGCCGCCCTCGCGGCGGCCGGGTGGCTCGCGGCGCCGGCCTCCGCCGCGACGCTGCCGCGCGCCCTGGACCACCTGGCGGCGGCCCAGGACCCGCGCGGCGGGGGCTTCGCGGACGGGCGCGGAACCGACCCCACCATCACCGCCTGGGGCGCGCTGGCCGTCGCGGCCGCCCCCGGCCCCTGGGCGGGCCGCGAGGCTCCGCTGCGCCGCGCCCTGGTGCGCACCCTGGGGCCGGGCCTGGGCGACGCCGAGCGCGGCGCGGTGGCCCTGGCCGCCTGGGGCATCGACCCGCGCGCGGTCGGCGCCCGCGACCTGGTGCGCGAGATCCTGGCCGCCCAGCGCCCCGACGGGACCATCGGGGCGGACACCTCCACCACCGCGTGGGGCATCCTGGCGCTGCGCGCCGGGCGGCTCGGGCCCGAGGCCGCCGCGGTCGTCCGCGCCCGCGACGCGCTGGAGCGCTCCCAGCGCGCCGACGGGGGCTGGGCGCTGGCGGCGGGGTCGCCGGGCTCGGGCCCCAACACCACCGCCGACGCCGTGCAGGCGCTGGTCGCGGCCGGCCGGCCGGCGCGGGCCCCGTCGCTCGTGCGCGCCCGCCGCTTCCTGCGGGCGGCCCAGAACCCCGACGGCGGCTTCCCCGCGGTCGTGGGCGGCACCAGCACCGCCCTCACCACGGCGTGGGTGGCGCTGTCGCTGCGCAGCCTGGGCGAGCGCGGGTCGCGGCCTCCCTGGAACCGCGGCGGCGGGCCGCGCGCCTACCTCGCCCGTCTCCAGCGGCCCGACGGCGCCGTGCGGATCACGGCCGGCGGGATGGCCTCGGTGTGGGCCACGAGCCAGACGGCGCTCGCGTTCGCGGGCCGCCCGCTCCCCATCCTGGTGCCCGTCGCGCGGGCCGCGGCGCGAGATCGTTAACGGGAGAACGACGTTGCGCGCGTCCGGAGCCTTTGCCACACTCGGTGTGTCGTTTTCGGCACCCCCGGATCCCAGAGGTCGCACGATGGTCACCATGACGGAAGAGGCCAAGGACAAGCTCCGCGAGCTGATCGCGGCCGAGCCCGTCGAGGGCGCCGGGCTGCGCGTCCAGGTGGTCCCCGGCGGGTGTTCGGGCTTCGAGTACGACCTGTCGCTGGCGGCCCCCGCCGACGGCGACGAGGTGGTGGACGACGACGGCGTGCGCGTGATCGTGGACCGCTTCTCGCGTGCCGTACCTGCTCGGGGTCCAGCTGGACTACGAGGAGGGCTTCCAGGGGGCCGGGTTCCTCATCAACAACCCGAACGCCTCCGCCTCCTGCGGCTGCGGCAAGTCCTTCCAGGCCTGAAGGCTCAGGCGCGCCGGGCGCTGCGAGCGGGCTAGCACCCGTAGTCCGCGGTGCAGCGATCGTGCGAGCAGTCGGCGTCGGTCGCGGCGCCGAGCCGACGAAGCGAAAGCGCGGGTTGAGCAGGTTGGCGCGGTGGCCCGGGCTCGCCATCCACATCTGCACGGTCTCGCGGGCGGCCGAGCGGTCGCAGCCCGAGACCATCGCCAGGTTCTCGCCCATCCGGCGCGAGGCCGGGAAGCCGGCGGCCACCAGGCGGGTCCAGAAGGGCGCGCCGTCCAGGCTGTCGTGCTGGAAGACCCCGGCCGTGAGCAGGGTGCCGCTGTGCCCGCGCGCCGCCCGGGTGAGGCTGGGCAGCGTCCGCAGGGCGACCCGGCCGCGCTGGGTGCGCACGCGGTTCATCTCGGTCAGCAGGGCGCTCTCGATCCGAGGCGCACCCGTCGCGGCCGTTGGGGTGGGGCCCGGCGGGACGGCCGGCTGCTCGGCCGCGGCCGCGCCGACCCCGGCGCCCGCGCACACGAGAGCGGCGGCCATCGTGGCCAGAGCTGCTCTGCATCCGTGCAATGCCCAGTCTCTATCGGGCGGAGGCCGCGAATCCTGAACGGTCCCCGCGGCCAGGAAGTAACGTGAGGCCATGACCAACGGGGGAGCGGGGGCATGACCGAGGTGGTGATCGCGAGCGCGGTCCGGACGCCGGTGGGCGGCTTCATGGGGGGGCTGGCGAGCGTGCCGGCGACCGAGCTGGGGGCGGTGGTGGTGGCCGAGGCGATGCGCCGGGCCGCGCTGGACCCCGCCCGGGTGGACGAGGTGCTGATGGGCAACGTCCTGTCGGCCGGCCTGGGCCAGGGCCCGGCCCGCCAGGTGTCGCTGCGCGCCGGCATCCCCGACTCGGTGCCCTCGACCACGATCAACAAGCTGTGCGGCTCGGGCCTGAAGGCCGTCACCCTGGCCGCGCAGGCGATCCGGGCGGGCGACGCACGGGTCGTGGTGGCGGGCGGCATGGAGAGCATGAGCCGCGCCCCGCACCTGCTCCAGCTGCGCACCGGCACGCGCATGGGCCCCGCGGAGGCGGTGGACTCGATGCTCCACGACGGGCTGTGGTGTGCGATCTGCGGGTACCACATGGGGGTCACCGCCGAGAACGTCGCCCGCGAGGACGGCATCACCCGCGAGGACCAGGACGCCTTCGCGCTGCGCAGCCAGCAGCGCGCCTCCCAGGCCGTGAGCGACGGCGTGTTCGACGCCGAGATCGTCCCGGTGAGCGTGCCCCAGCGGCGCGGCGACCCGGTGGTCGTGGCCCGCGACGAGTTCCCGCGGCCCGACACGACCCTCGAGGCGCTCGCGCGCCTGCGCCCGGCCTTCGATCCCGACGGCACGGTGACGGCCGGCAGCTCGTCCGGCATCAACGACGGGGCCGCGGCCACGGTCGTGATGAGCGCCGGAGGCCGCGCGCGAGCTGGGCTCCCCGGTGCTGGCCACGATCCGCGGCTACGCCTCGGTCGGCGTCGCGCCCTCGGTGATGGGCCTGGGGCCGGTGGGCGCCGTGCGGGCCGCGCTGGACAAGGCCGGCGTGGCCCTGGCCGACATCGACCTGATCGAGCTCAACGAGGCCTTCGCGGCGCAGTCCCTGGCCGTGTGCCGGCGGCTGGGCCTGGATCCGGACCGCACCAACGTGCACGGCGGGGCGATCGCCCTGGGCCATCCGGTGGGGGCGTCCGGGGCCCGCGTGCTCACCACCCTGCTCCACGAGATGGGCCGCCGGGAGGCGCGCCTCGGGCTCGCCGCGCTGTGCATCGGCGGCGGCCAGGGCATCGCGATGGTGGTCGAGCGACCGGCGTGATCGCGCAGGCCGCGCCCCCGCCGCCGGCGATCGTCGCGGGCCCGCCCGTCGCCTACGGCGCCATCGCGGTCCGGCTGGGAGCGGGGACCGAGCGCATCGAGGTGCAGCGCGACGGGCGCCTCATCGCGCGCCGCGACGTCCCGGCGGGGCCCCGGCGGCTGGCGGTGCCCCTGCCCGCGGGCGCGGGCGCGGTCCGCGTGCGGGCGATCGGCCGGGGCGGCGCCCGCTGGTCGGCCACGGTCCGGGTGCGCGTGCTGCCGCGCTCGGCCCTGCGCGCCGGGCGGCTGCCGGGCTTCGTCGACGCGCCGCTGCAGCGCGACGTGGACCGGCTGGTGGGCGCGATGCCCGCGATCGCGGGCGTCTACGTGCAGAACCTGGTCAGCGGGTGCGGCGCGAGCTACAACGCCGACGCCCAGTTCCCGGCGGCGAGCACGCTGAAGGCCGCGATCCTGGTCGACGCCGTGCGCCGCGGGCGCGCGCGGGAGCTGGCGCCCCTGCTGGACCGCATGATCCGCGACTCGGACGACCGGGCGGCCAACCAGGTGCTCGCGGCCCTGGGCGGGGGCTCGGGCGAGGCCGGCGCGGCCAGCGTGACCGACACGCTCCATCGCCTGGGCCTGACGCGCTCGCTGGTGCGGCGGCCCTACATCCTGGAGGACGCCCGCCGGCCGCTTCCGGTCGCCACCGTGCGCAGCCCGGCCCTGTTCACCAACTTCATCACGACGCCCTACGAGCTCTCGCGCCTGATGGTGGCCATCCACCGGGGCGCGCTGGGCCGGGGCGGCGTCGGGCGCCTGGGCATCGGCAGCCGCGCGGCGCGGGTCGAGCTGATGGCCCGCCTGCTGGACGTGCGGGACACCACCAAGCTCGTCGCCGGCGCCCTGCCCGCGGGGGTGCCGGTGGCCCACAAGACGGGCTACACCCAGGAGGTCAAGCACGACGGCGGGGTGATCTACCTCGCCCGCGGGCCGGTGGTGGCCGCGGTCATGACCTGGAGCGCCGCCGGGGTGTCGGACGCCGTCGGCGACCGCTTCATCGCCGAGATCGCGCGGACGGCGACCCGGCGGCTCGCGTCCGGCGGATCCTGCCCGCGCCTGCCGATAGGGACCCGGAGCGGGCGATAGCGTCCCGCCGGACCCACGGGGGGAAGCGATGGTGACGGGCGCCTGGCTGCCGGATCCCACGCGCGCCGACCGGCTGCGCTACTGGGACGGGCTGCGCTGGACCGAGCACGTGAGCGAGAGCGGGGCGGTGCAGGCCGACCCGATCGTCGGCGCGCCGCCGCCGCCGCCCGCGCCGCCCGCGGCGCCGACCGTCCCGGCGGTCGCCGCGGCGTCGCCGGCGGCCGGGACGCCCGGCGCCCGCTCAGGGCCCGCCCGCCACCGGCGGCGTGTACCCGCCCACGATCCTCGGCCGGGCCGGCTTCGTCGTGGCGGCCGCTCGGCGGCGTCCTGACCGCGGCCACGGCCGGCTCGACCGCCGTCGAGCAGGGGGACTTCGGCTACATCGAGGTGGCGGGCGGCTCGTGGATCGGAGTCGTCGCGGCCGTGCTGTGCGTGGCCGCCGCGGCCGCGCCCTGGGTGTGGGCGCGGGTGACGGGCGTCGGCGTCTCGTCGTTCTTCGCGATCCTGGTCGCGCTTCGCGCTGATCGGCTTCCGCACCTCCGAGGAGCTGCTGCCCGACGTCGACGTCACGCTCGCCGCCGCCGGCTGGCTGATGGTCTGCCGGCTCGCTGCTGCTCTTCGCCGGCACCGCGTCGCGCTGGCGGGCTTCCGGCGCCCGGCGCGCGGACCGGATCCGGCCGCGGCGCCGCGCGAGGGCAAGGCCGTCGCGTCGCTGGTGCTGTCGGTCGTCCGCGCTGATGCTGCCCTTCCTCGCGCGCCCCGGGCGTCGCCCTCGGCCTGCTCGCCGCTCGACGACGTCCGCACGACCGACGGCCGCATCGGCGGGCGCGGCGTGGCCATCGCGGGCATCGTGGTGGGCAGCGTCGGCGCTGGCGCTGCTGGGCCGTCGGGCTGATCCTGGGGATGCTGCTCGCCCAGCCGTGAGCCGCGCGTCAGCCGCGGCGCAGCCGCAGGCGGCGCTCCTCGAGCAGGCGGCGCCAGTCGATGCGCCCGAAGACCCAGAGGGCCGCGGCCAGGATGGCGATGCCGAGCGCGATCGACCAGGGGCCGACGGCCTCGCGCAGGCGGTCGGCGATCTCGTCGGCCGCGACGCTCGCCACGGCGACGCCGAGGCCGTAGGTCACCAGCCGCCCGGCGAAGCAGGCGCCGGCCACCACGGCCAGGTTGATGCGCAGCAGGCCCGCGGCGATGTAGAGGGCGCCGGCCGGAGGAGGGGAGACGGCCAGCAGCGTCGCCGCCCCCCACGTGCCGCGGCGGCTGTGCAGCCGGCCGGCCAGGTACGCGACGTTCTCGCGCGTGGCGTCGCCCATCATGCGCGGGCCCAGCTCGCGCGACCACCACGCCAGCACCGTGCGCCCCAGGGCGGCGCCGAGGGCGCCCGCCACCACGATCCCCACGGGGTTCGCGTCCAGCTCCAGGCTGAGGTAGCTCAGCACCAGCCACGAGGGGGGCAGGGGGAGGGGGGTGACCGTCATCGCGGCGACGATCGCCGCGGCCAGGAGATAGGCCACGGCCCGAGACTATCGGCGCCCCCGGCCGAAGTGCTGGCCCTCGGGCGCGGCGGCGCGCACGCGCGTGATGGCCGCGCACCCGGTCCGGGGCCGGGGCGGCGTCCTCGGCCGGCGGCGCGATGCGCTCCATGCGGGTGACCAGGACGTTGAGGTTGCGGTCGTGGCGCTCCAGGCGCCCCCAGGCCATCACCAGGGGGTCGGCCCGCACCACGGCGCGGTGGCGCTCGTACACCTGGCGGCCTCACGATGCAGTTGACCATCCCGGTCTCGTCCTCCAGCAGCAGGAAGACGATGCCCCCGGCCGTCGCGGGCCGCTGGCGCGCCACCACCAGGCCGGCCACCAGGACGTCGGTGCCGTGGGGGGTCTCGCGCAGCTGCGCGGCCGTGAGGACCCCCGGGGGCAGGCCGGGGCGCACCAGCGTCACCAGGTGCCAGCCGGTGGACAGGCCGGTCGTCTCGTAGTCGGTGATGGTGCGCTCGAAGCGGGTCAGCTCGGGCAGGGGCGGCGCCGGGGCGGCCGGGATCGGCAGGGCCAGCTGGGTGCCGCGCGCGCCGGCCCGCGGTCGCGCCAGCACGCCCAGCTCCCACAGCATCGCCCGGCGCGGCCGCTCGAAGACGTCGCAGGCGCCGGCGCGCACCAGCTGGGCGAGCTGCTCGCGCCGCAGCTCGGAGCGCGCGGCCAGGTCGGCGATGTCGCGGAAGGGGCCGTCGGCCTCGCGCTCGGTCCACCAGGCGCGCCGCCGCGTCCCGGCGCACCTCGCGCACGTAGCCCAGCCCGACGCGCACGGCGCCGTCCTCCATCGCGCAGACGGCCTGCGAGCGGGCGACGCAGGGCGGCAGCACCCGCACCCCGCGCCGCTGGGCGTCGCGCACGAGGCTGGCCGGCGGGTAGAAGCCCATCGGCTGGGCGTTGAGCAGGGAGGCCAGGAACTCGGCCGGATAGCGCTGGCGCAGCCAGGCGCTCTGGTAGGCCAGCACCGCGAAGGCCGACGAGTGCGCCTTGGGGAAGCCGAAGTTGGAGAACCCGATGAGCTTGGTGAAGACGCCGCGGATGGTCTCGTCGTCCACCCCCCGCTCCCGGGCCCCGTCGCGGAAGTCGCGCCACAGCTCCAGCATCGCCTCGCGGCTGCGCTTGCGGCTCATCGCCCGCCGCAGGGCCTCGGCCTGCCCGGGCGTGAAGCCGGCCAGGGCCATCGAGACCTCGAGCACCTGCTCCTGGAACACCACCACCCCGAGCGTCTCGCGCAGCACGTCGGCCAGCAGGGGGTGGTCGTAGGGGGGCTCGAAGTCCGGGTCGGCGCGCCGGGCGCGGCGGTGCTTGACGTAGGGGTGCACCGCGCCGCCGCTCACCGGCCCGGGGCGGATGAGGGCCACCTGGATGGTGAGGTCGTCCAGGTTCTCGGGCCGCGTCTGCAGCAGGCTCTGCATCTGGGCGCGGCTCTCGATCTGGAACACGCCCGACGGTGTCGGCGTCCTGGATCTCGGCGTAGACCGCCGGGTCGGTGAAGCCGATGCGCGAGAGGTCGACGCTCTCGCCGCGCGCGCGGGCGATCAGGTCGATGCACTCCTCGACGGACGAGAGCATCCCCAGGCCGAGCAGGTCGATCTTCACGAAGCCGGCGTCGGCGCAGGAGTCCTTGTCCCACTGGCAGATCTGGCGCCCGGGGAAGGCGGCCGGCACCACCGGCACCAGCTCGATCAGCGGGCGGGCGCTCACCACCATGCCGCCCGAGTGCTGTGACAGGTGTCGGGGCAGCCCCGCCGCCTCGCGCGCCAGGAACGCCAGCGCCCGCCAGCGCGGCGAGGCCAGCTTGGCCTCGCCGTCGGGCAGGCGCGCCAGCTCCTCCTCCACCGCGTCGGCCGACGACCAGCCGTCGGCGAGGCGCACCAGCCGCTCCAGGTCGGCCTCGGGCAGCGCCAGGGCCGCGCCCAGCTGGCGGATCGCCATGCGGATGCGGAAGGTGGGGAAGGCCGCCACCAGGGCCGCGTGCTCGGGGCCGTAGCGGACGATGATCTCCTCGATGAGCCGCTCGCGGACGTCGCGCGGGAAGTCGAGGTCGATGTCGGGCACCGACGCCATGTCGCGGTTGAGGAAGCGCCCCAGGAAGAGGCCGTTCTCGACCGGGTCGATGTGCGAGAGCCCGGTCAGGTAGCAGACGATCGAGCCGACCGACGAGCCGCGCCCGCGCCCGGGCGGCAGCCAGCGCCGCGCCGATCCGGCCGGGCGCACCTGCAGCGCCACCTCGCGCGCCAGCTCCAGGATGTCGCGGTGCAGCAGGAAGAAGCCGGCCAGGTCGTGGTGGGCGATCAGGCCCAGCTCCTCGTCCAGCCGCACGCGCGCCAGCGCGCGCTTGCGGGCGTTGGGGTAGCGCGCGCCGAGCTGGTGGGCGCACACGCGCGCCAGCGCGGCCTGGGCGGTCTCGCCCGGGTGCGACCCCACGAAGTCGGGGAAGCGGTAGCCCAGGTCGCGGGTGAGGTCGAACTCCAGGCGCTCGGCCGTGCGCAGGGTCTGGGCGACCGCCTCGGGGTGGTCGGCGAACAGGGCGGCCGTCTCCCCGGGCGGCCGCAGCACGGCGTGGCGGTTGCCGCGGCGCGCCTCCTCGGAGCCGTCCAGGGTCAGGCGGTGGCCGATGGCCACGAAGGCGTCCTGCAGCAGGGCCCGCTCGGGGCGTGTGGGCGTGGGGGTCGCCGGTGGCCACGCAGGGCACCCCGACGGCCTCGGCGAGGTGAACGAGGTCGCGCGCCAGGCGCCGGTCGCCGCGCGTGCGCGGGCGCTGGATCTCCACCTGCACGTTGCCCGGCCCGAAGTCGCGCACCAGCTCGCGCAGGGTCTCCTCGGCCGCCCGCCGCTCGCCCGCCGCCACCAGCCGCGGCACCAGGCCGTGGCGGGCGCAGCCGGTGAGGCACACCAGCCCCTGGGCGTGGGCGGCCAGCGCGGACGCGGTCGAGGGCCGGCGGGCAGCGGCCGGCGGTCCGGAGGGGGGCGGGTGTCCGCGTGGGCGATGGTGATGAGCCGGCAGAGGTTGGCGTAGCCGGTCGCGTCGGCGGCCAGCAGGGTGAGGTGCGACCCGTCGCGCAGGGTGAGCTCGGCGCCGGTGATGGGCCGCACGCCCACCGCCCGCGCCGCGTGCGCGAAGGCCAGCGAGCCGCACAGGCCGTCGTGGTCGGTGATCGCGAGCGCCGCGTGCCCCATCTCCGCCGCCGCGCCGGCCATCTCCTCGGGCGCCGACGCCCCGTCGAGGAAGCTGAACGCCGTGTGCGCGTGGAGCTCGACGTAGGGGGTGCTCGCCATCGAACACATGTTCGTACACAGGCTGAGTCGGCGATTCAAGCGCGGGCGGCTCGGCGCTCGGAGTCTTCGAGCGTCGCGGCTGTCGAGCTCTGAACGGTTGGCGAGGAGTGCGGACGAACGGAGGGCAGGCGACTAAGCGTGGAGTCGGCCTCGTAGCGGGCCGACTCGACGCGCAAATGCGCCCGTAGGGTCGGGCGCATCTGCATCGCGCAGCGGCCCTTCGGGCCGCGACATGTGCGCGGGCAGGCTCAGACCGCGACCCCTCGGCGCGCTGCGCGCCCTCGTGGTTGCCCGGCATGGCGGGGTCGGTCCGAGTCGCCGCGGCGGCCGGCGACCGCGCATCGCCCGGCAGGCGTGAGATCGCCGCGTCAGGGCCGGCCGCGACAAGTCGGCTGGCCCTCACCGCGTAAGGAGCAGGCGCTGTCGACAGACGATCAGGCCCCCAGAGGAGACGCTCAGGGCCCGGCTCGACCCCGCGCCTACTCGCGCGGGTCGGTCGAGAAGTTGGGGTAGCGGTCGGTCAGCAGGGCCACGTAGCCGTGCGTCTGCGGCGGTGAAGCGCACGATCCACGCGACCAGGTCGCGCAGGCCCAGGGGCATGCCGCCGGTGAACAGGCAGACGATCCACGCGATGAACGCGATGATCTCGACGACGTAGCCCAGCACCTGGACGACGATCAGCACCGGGATGGCCAGGATGGCGCGGAAGCCGGTCTTCCAGCGGTTCTGGGGCTCCGGCGGCGCGATCACCAGGTCGGCGCCGTAGGGACGGTCTCCCAGGAAGCCCGGGTAGGGGTCCGCCAGGAACAGGAGATAGCCGTACACCTGCACCGAGTAGCGCAGGTACTGGGCGATGAAGTTGTGCAGCCCCAGCGGCGTGGTCCCGGCGAAGAGCGTCGCGAACCAGCTCACGATGACCGCGAAGAACGACCGCGATCCCCCACAGGGAGAGCCAGATCAGGTGGGGGATGACCAGGATGAGGCGGAAGGCGACCGTGAGGCGGTTGCGCTTCAGGTCGTCCGTCAGCGTCAGCGTGATGGGGTGTGCGGGGCGGCGGTCCTCCATGGCGCGGGACTGTAGGCGCAAGCCCGCCCCGGGGCAAGGCCGCGCCGCCGGCGTGACAGGGCGCGCCGAGGGGGCGCCGGGCGTGGCGCCCCCTCAGCGGGTGCGGCGACCGGGTGCCCTCCGGTGGCCGCTCTCGTGGTGCGTGCATCCGTGCACCACCGGTGCGTACGGCGTGGGGTGTACCGCCGTCCGCACCGAAAACCGTGCCCCGGTGAGCGCAGGGTGAAACCGTGGGGTGTCCCATGGCGACGGAACCGCTCGCGTTGGGCGTGGCCGGGGTCGCGGTTACGATCGCGCCCGTTCGCGGCCCGCCCCCGACCAGGACCCGTCCCATGCGCCGTTGGCTACCGCTCTGCCTGATCGTCCTGGCCGCCCTGGCGGGGGCGCCGGCCGCCATGGCCGCCCTGCCCTACGTGGCGGTGGACCCGGGCCACGGCGGCGGCGACACGGGCGCGGTGGGCTACCTCCCGGCGGGGACGCCCACGGGCATGACGCCGCGCGTTGACGCCCAGGGCCGCACGGTGCTCTACGAGAAGGACATCAACCTCGACATCGCCCTGCGGCTCGAACGCCTGGCTGCTCGCCCACGGCGGGCGCACCCTGATGACGCGCACCCAGGACCTGGCCGGCGGCGACCGCCCCTCCACCACCACGGGCGCCGACCTGAAGGCGCGCACCGACCTGGCCAACGCCGCGCGGGTGGACCTGTTCGTCTCGATCCACAACAACGCGCTCAGCACCACCACCAGCGGCACGGAGACGTTCCACTACTACTACTCCAGCGCCGCCGCGCGCACGCTGGCGACGGCCGTGCAGCGCGAGCTGGTGGCGGCTCTCGGCCTGCCGGACCGCGGCGTGAAGACCGCCGGGTTCTACGTGCTGCGCAACAGCGAGATGCCGGCCATCCTCGTGGAGGGCGGCTTCCTGACCAACCCGGCCGAGGCACTGCTGCTGGCCGACCCCAACGTGCGCCAGCGCATCGCGGAGGCCGTGGGCCGCGGCATCGCCGCCTACGCCGCCCAGGGCGTCGCCACGCCGCCGCGGCTGGCCCCGACCCTCGGCCCGTGGAAGACGAAGCCCGCCACGGTGCCGGCCGGGTACAGGCTCGTGAAGACCGGGGTCGGCAACCCGGTCGGGCGCGGCGGCTGGCTCGCCGTGATCGTGGGCTTCGCGCCGCCGCCGTCGCCCCTGCCGGCGACGATCGGCCCCTGGAAGGTGAAGCCCAAGACGCATCCCGGGCGGGTACCGCCTCGTGAAGAGCGGCCGCCAAGAACGCGGTCGGCAGGGGCGGCTGGCTGGCGGTCATCAACACCGCGAGCCCGTAGCCCGCAGCGGACCCCGGCGGTGGGTCGGCGGACGGCACCGGGGGCGGATCGCTCGGCCGGTGCCGTCCCTCGACCGCGGGGCGAGCTCGGCGCCGGGACACCCCTGACCATCGGCGCCGCGCGATCCCCGCGCCCCGACGGTAGAGCGCGGCCACCACTTAGTCCATAAGATTCGCAAGTTGCCGTGGTGGGCTTACGTTGTTATCGGTGATAAGTCGCCGATTGTTACATGTTCCGAAGCGTTCTCAGGCGTGGGCGAACCACTCTCCGGCGGCCTCGCGGTAGGCCACCACCACCCGCCCGGGCTCCAGCACCAGCTCGTAGTAGTGGCGCTCGACCGGGCGGTCGGTCCACCACAGGTCCTGCACCAGCCAGTCGTCGCGCACGGCGACCACCGCGCGGCGGCGTCCGTCCAGCACGAGCGCCGCCGGGCGCCTGCGCGCGGCCCGTGTCCACGCGCACGGGCCGGGGGCCCCCGATCGCGCGCAGCGTCACGGCTCGTAGGGCGTCAGGGCCCAGCGCCGCTCGGGAAGGCGCGACCAGGGCTCGATCTCGACCGCCCTCAGCATCGCCTCGGGGCCCTGGGCGGCGCGCACCTGGCGGATGGCCTCGCCGGCCCGCGCGCGGCGCTCCTGCGCGGGCGAGGGGATGGCCGTGAGCTGGTGGCCGCCCAGGGCGCCGGAGGCGTCGCCGCCGATCCACAGCTCGTTGACCGGCCCGGTGATCTCCGCGAGGCGCGGGAGGGCGGCCAGCGCCAGCCGGTCGGGGTCGGTCGTCGCCTCGCGCAGGGCGAGGTCGCGCACCCACGAGCCCCCGTCGCTCAGGCGCGCGCGCAGCATGAGGGTGCGCAGGGCGGCCCCGCGGCCGTGCGCCGCCGCCGCGATCTCGCCCAGGAGCAGCCGCGCGGCCGCCTCGAGCGCGGGCAGGGCCCCCATGGGCTCGGGGAAGGCGATCGCGGCGCGCAGGGGGCGCGGGGGGATGCGCGGCCGCGGCGCGCCTGCCCCGCTCGCCGCGCGCGAGGCGCCAGGCCTCGAGGCCGGGGAAGCCCAGCCGCTCCAGGGCGGCCGCCCGGGGGAGGGCCGCCACCTGCCCGATGGTGCGCAGGCCCAGGTCGTGGAGGGCGCCGACCAGCTTCTCCGGCAGCGGCAGGCGATCGGCCGGCAACGGCGCCAGGAACCCGGCCACCTCGTCCTCGCTCAGCACGAGGGGGCGCCCGGGGGCGGCCTCGCGGGCGGCCTGGAGGGCGGCGAAGAGGGAGGGCGCCGCGCCCACCCGGCCGTCCGCGCCCACCGGCAGGGCCGCGCGCACCCGGCGCAGCACCCCGTCCAGCCCGCCGTGGAGGCGCAGGGTGCCGCGGGCGTCGAACGCGGCCCCGTCCAGCCCCATCTGCTCCACGGCGAACCCGGAGGCCTCGAGGCGCTCCAGGGTGCGCTCGGCCGCCTCGGCGGCGGCGTCGGGGTCGGCGACCACCAGGTCGAGGTCCGGGCAGCGCGCCAGCGCCTCGCCCACGCGCAGGCCGGGGCGCACCCCGCAGGCCTCGGCCGCCGGGGTGCACAGGCCCACCACCTGCGGGCTCCCGGGCGCCGGCCCGAGGGCCACGGCCGCGTCGAGCGGGCGGTGGGCCCGCAGCAGCGCGACCAGCAGCGGCAGGCGGGGGACGTTGACGGCGACGATCATACGAACACATGTTCGCTGACCGCGCGGACGTCATCAACCCGCGGGCCCATTGACGGCGCCGCGCCCCACGGGCGATGGTCGTCGCCGACCCGCACGACCCCCCGGAAGGCGCCCATGAAGCCCGCGCGACTCGTCGTGACGATCCTCGCCCCGCTCGCCCTCGCCGCCGCGGCCTCCACGGCCGCCGCCCAGGAGGTGCCCGAGCGCCCGGTGCCCCCGCAGGTGCTCCAGGTCATCAACGCCCCCAAGTACGCCGGGGCGACGTGGGGGATCCGGGTCGTGGACGTCGAGTCGGGCCGCCTGGTGACCAGCCTGGGCCCGGACTCCCTCTTCTTCACCGGGTCGGTGCGCAAGCTCTTCTCGGTGGCGGAGGCCCTCGACGCGCTGGGCCCCGGCCACCGCTTCGTCACGCCCATCCACCGGCGCGGCGGCGTGGACGGCGACGGCGTGCTGGACGGGGACCTGGTGCTCGAGGCCAGCGGCGACCTGACGCTCGGCGGCCGCACGACGCCCCGCGGGACCGTGGCCTTCACCAGCTTCGACCACATCGAGGCCAACTCCCTCGGCAGCGCGATCCTCACCCGCCCCGACCCGCTCGCCGGCATCGACGCGCTGGCCCGCCAGGTGGCCGCGTCGGGCATCACCCGGGTGCGCGGCGACGTGGTGGTCGACGACCGGCTCTTCGAGAAGTTCCGGGTGCCCAACGGCAACGTCCTGATCACCCCGATCACGGTCAACGACAACCTCGTCGACGTGACCATCACGCCCACGCGTCCGGGCCGGCCGGCGCGGGTGGACTGGCGACCCAAGTCGGCCGGGTTCACCGTGCGCTCGGCGGTGCGCACCGTGGCGGCGGGCGGCGCCGAGAACGTCACCCTGTCCACCTCCGCGAACGGGCGCGCCGGCGTCGTGCGCGGCACCATCCCGGTCGGCTACCGGCCGTCCCTGCCCGGCGTCTCCCGCCTGGTCCAGACCTTCACGATCGCCGATCCCTCCGCGTACGCGCGCACCGTCCTGATCGAGGCGCTGCGCCGCCGCGGGGTGCGGGTCGACGCCCCCACCGTGGGGCCCAACCCGGCCCGCCTGCTGCCGGCGCGCCGCGCGTACCCCGCCGCCACGCGGGTGGCGCGCTTCGTGTCGCCCCCCTACGCGGAGTACGCCAAGCTCATCCTCAAGGTGAGCCACAACTACGGGGCCAACCTGAGCCTGATGTACGCCGGGCTGACGAAGGGCGCACGCACGCGCGCGGCCGCCCTGGCGGTGGAGCGGCGGACGCTCGTGACCAGGTACGGGCTGCCGGCCGACGGCTTCGACTTCCCCACCAACGGCAGCGGCAGCCCGGACAGCCGGGCGACGCCGGCGGCCCTGATGACGCTGCTGCGCACCATGAGCACCCGGCCCACCTTCGCGCCCTACTTCCGCTCGTTGCCCTCGCTCGGGGTGGACGGCTCCCTGGCGAGCGTGGGGCGCGACCCGTTCGACCCGGTCACGGCCACCGGCTTCGGCAAGGTCTTCGCCAAGACCGGGACGACCGTCCAGGGGACGACCCTGAAGGCCCAGGTGTTCGCGGGCTACATGAACGCGACCGACGGGCGCCGGCTGGCGTACGTGGTCTACGTCAACAACGTGACGCCGATCACCGGGATCGGGGACGTGATCGGGGTCTTCGGGGACGAGGGGCAGATCTCCGCCCTCCTGCGCTGAGGAGGGCGGAGCCGGTCACGCGTCCCTAGGCCCGGGGGTTCCCCCAGGCGTCGTCGTGCACCAGCGTCCTCCAGGGGCGCCGGATGGCGGCGAGGGCCGGGGGCAGGCCCACCGGGAACTCCTCGGGGTGGCCGAGCGGCGTGAGCAGCGGCACCTCGACCTCGGCCGGGATGTCCAGCAGCGCCCGGAACTCGTCCTCCACGAACCACTGGAAGACCGTCGGCACGGTCCCGAGCCCCTTGGCCCGGGCGGCGACGAAGATGTTCTCCATCATGAAGCCCACCGAGACCATGTCGGCGTCGCGCTCGCGGCCGCGCTCGTCGGCCGGGAACAGGTTGCGCGGCACCAGCAGGCCCACGAGCCACACCGGGACCTTGGGGTAGGTGCCGAGCGCCTGCTGGGCGTAGTCGCGCCCCCACTGGGCGTGCTCGGCGGGCGTCGCGCCCTCCTTGGGCGGGCGCATCATGGCGAAGTACTCCCCGCCGCCGCGGATGACGAGGTCGGCCAGCGCGGCCCGCTTGGCGGCGTCGCGCACCACCAGGATCGACCAGGACTGCGACATCCCGCCCGTGGGCGCGAGCAGTCCCAGCCGCACCAGCTCGTCAACGTCCGCGTCCGGCACCGGCGCGTCGGTGAAGCGGCGCACGCTGCGGCGCTTGCGGATGGCCTCGATGGCGTCCATGTGCCCCCCGTTTCGATTCGTGTCCGGCACCGACGGACCCTACCGGGGGCCCCGGCGCCGGGTCAGTCCTCGGGGCGGGGCGCCCGGCGGCCGGCCTTGGTCTGGGCGCGGCGGCTCTTGTCGGCCAGGCGGCGCTCGCGGGCGGCGCGCCCCGGGCGGGTGGGCCGGCGCGCCGGGGCGCCGGGGGCCATCGCCTCGGCCACGCGGCCCTCCAGCCGGGAGATCACGACCTCGCGGTTGCGCTCGCGCGAGCGCTGGGCCTGGCTGGTGAGGCGCAGGGGGCGCTCGTCCAGCCCCAGGGCGGCCCGCAGGCGCTCGGCCAGCGGGCCGGGCAGGCCCTCGAGGTCGCCGGAGCGCACCGTCAGCTCGGCCCGGGTCTCGGCGTGGTCGCGGCGCTGCCCGCCGGGGCCGGACGCGCGCGAGTATCCCCACGAGGCGCGCTCGCAGATGAGCGCGGCGACCTCGGCGGGGGTCATGCCGTGGGGGTGGCCACCTTGGGCTCGGAGCCCGCGGCGGCGCGTGCCTCCTCGAGCCGCGCGGTCGCCTCCTCGCGCGTGACCTCGTGGCCCTTCTCCCGCTTCCAGATCACGAAGCCGCAGCCGGGGTTCTTGCGGCTCTTCCAGCTGGTGCAGCCGTAGGCGCGGCTGTTCTCCACGATCTCGCCGCCGCACCCGGGCGTCGGGCAGGCCCCGATCGGCTCCTTGGCCGCGACGGGGGCCGCGTTGGTCTCGCCGCGGGCCACCATCTGGCGCGCCGTCTCCGCGTCCACCTCGCCCTTCTGGCCGCGCACCTTCTTCCAGATCACGTAGCCGCAGCCGGTCTCGGAGCGGCTCTTCCAGCTCGTGCAGCCGTAGCTGCGGGTGCGCTCCACGATCTCGCCGCCGCACCCGGGGGTGGGGCAGGGGCCGATCACCTCGCGCTCGCTCTCCAGGTCCTTGGAGGAGCGGCCGGCGGCGATGTGCTCGAGGGCCTCGTCGCGGGTGATCGTGCGCCCGTTCTGCTGCTTCCACAGGGTGTAGCCGCAGCCGGGGTCCTCCTTGCCCTTGTACGTGTTGCACCCGTAGCTCTTGGGGTACTCGACGATCTGGCCCTCGCAGCCCGGGGTGGGGCAGGGCGCCAGCGGCGTCGCGCTCGACGCGCAGGTCGCCGCGCTCCTTGTCGGCGAACCAGGCGACCACCTCGCGGGTGAAGCCGTCGATCTCGTGGCGGAAGTCGGAGGCCTGCTCCTCGCCGCGCTCGATCCGGTTGAGGCGCTGCTCCCAGCGGCCGGTGAGCTCCGGGCTGGTGAGGACGTGGTCGCCGAGCATCGTGATCAGGCCGATGCCCTTCTCGGTGGCGCGCAGGCTGCGGCCCTCGCGCTCGACGTACTCGGCGTCCACCAGGCGCTCGATGGTGGCCGCGCGGGTGGCCGGGGTGCCGATGCCGGCGTCCTTCATCGCCTCGGCGGCCTCGTCGTCCTCCACCAGCTTGCCGGCGGTCTCCATGGCGCGCAGCAGCGTGCCCTCGGAGTAGCGGCCCGGCGGCTTGGTGCGCTTGGCGAGGGCCTCGGCCGTGGTGCAGGTGACCTGCTGGCCCACCTTCAGGGCCGGGAGCGACTGCTCGGCCTCGTCGTCCGTCTTGGACGGCGCCGCGCCGTTCGCCGGAGCGTCGGACGCCTCGGTGGCGGCCGCCTTCTCCACGCTTTCCCCGTAGGCGGCGCGCCAGCCGGCCTCGATCATGACCTTGCCCTTGCTGCGGAACAGGTGCTCGGCGCAGCGGGTCTCCACCACGGTGCGCTCGAAGCGCGCCGCCGGGTGGAAGACGGCCAGGAAGCGGCGCGCGACCATGTCGTAGATGCGCTGCTCGTCGCGGCTGAGCCCGGACAGGTCGTGGTCGCCCTCGGTCGGGATGATGGCGTGGTGGTCGGTGACCTTGGCGTCGTTGACCACGCGGCCCAGCGGCAGCCGGTCGAGGCCCAGCACGTAGCGCGCCGGGTCGGCGTAGGCGGGGGCGGCCGCGCCCACGCCGCTCACCACGCTCTTGAGCTGGCCGGCCATGTCGCCCGACAGGTAGCGCGAGCTGGTACGCGGATAGGTGAGCAGCTTGTGCTGGTCGTACAGGGCCTGGGCCGCGCTCAGGGTGCGGCTGGCCGAGAAGCCGAAGCGGCCGTTGGCCTCGCGCTGCAGGGTGGTGAGGTCGTAGAGCAGCGGCGGCTGCTCGACCTGCGGCTTGGTCTCCAGCGCCTCCACCACGCCCGGCGCGCCGGCGGCCGCGGCCGCGATGGCCTCGGCGGGGGCGGCCTCGGTGAGGCGGGTGGTGGAGCCCTCGTGCCAGAGGCCGGCGTAGGCGGCGCCCTCGGCGGTCGCGAAGCCGGCCTCGACCTCCCAGTAGTCCTGGGGGACGAAGGCGGCGATCGCCAGGTCGCGGTTCACGATCAGCGCCAGCGTCGGGGTCTGGACCCGTCCCAGCGAGAGCACCTTGCGCACCGAGCCGGCCTTGGTGGTGGCCGCGCGCGTCGCGTTCATCCCCACCAGCCAGTCCGCCTCGCTGCGGGCGCGGGCGGCGGCCTCGAGGGGCTGCATCACCTCGTCGTCGCGCAGCGCGTCGAACGCGTCGCGGATGGCCTTCTGGGTCATCGAGCTGAACCAGGCCCGCTTGACCGGCTTCTCGCGCGCCGCCTTGGGGGCCGTCTCGAGGATGAGCTTGAAGATGAGCTCGCCCTCGCGCCCGGCGTCGCAGGCGTTGATGATCGCGTCCACGTCGGGGCGCTTCATCAGCGCGTGGAGGCCCTTGAGCGTCTTGCCGGCCCGGGTGTCACGGGCCTGGTAGCGGAAGCTGTCGGGCAGGATCGGCAGGTCCTCGTAGCGCCACTTCTTGTAACGCTCGTCGTAGGCGTCGGGGTCGACCTGCTCGACCAGATGGCCCACGGCGAAGGCGACGATGGCGTCCGGCCCCTCCCAGTGGTCGCCCACCCGCTTGGCCTTGGAGCCGAGCAGTGCCTTGGCGACGTCCTGGGCGACGGACGGCTTCTCGCAGATGATCAGGGGCGGCATGGCGGCGGAGGTTAGCACCGCCCTCGGCGATTCCGCCTGGGGGTGACGAGGGGGGCTCTGACGGGCCCTTTCAGGGCCCGGCGATCACCAGCTCGGCCTTGCCGTAGACGCTCTCGGGCACCGTCTTGAGCTCGCTGACCGCGTCCGAGAGGGGGATGTCGGTGATCGTGTTGCCGAGGATGGCGACCATCCGGCCGAAGCCGCCCTCGGCCACGACCTCGGCCGCCCGGGTGCCGTACCGGGTGGCCAGCACCCGGTCGAAGGCGGTCGGCGTGCCGCCGCGCTGGACGTGCCCGAGGACCACGGCGCGCGCCTCGGCGCCGATCTCGGCCTCGATGTGCTCGGCCAGGCGCTCGCCCGACGCTCGCCTTGGCCAGCTGGGTGTGGCCGAACTCGTCGAGCTCGGCGGCGTCGTCCTCGTCCGAGAACACACGCCCTCGCTCACGACGACGATCGCGTAGCCCCGTCCGCGGGCGCGCCGCTCCAGGATGCGCCGCGCACACGGCCTCCATGGAGACGCGGCTGCTCGGGGATCAGGACGGCGTGGGCCCCGGAGGCGATGGCCGACTCGAGGGCGATCCAGCCCGCGTGGCGGCCCATGACCTCCACGACGATCACCCGGTCGTGCGACTCGGCGGTGGTGTGGAGGCGGTCGATGGAGTCGGTGGCGACCTGGACCGCGGTCCAGAAGCCGAAGGTGAAGTCCGTGCCCGACAGGTCGTTGTCGATCGTCTTGGGCACGCCCACCACGGGGAGGTCCAGCTCGGCGTGGAGCCGGCGCGCCACGCCCAGGGTGTCCTCGCCGCCGATCGCGATCAGCGCGTCCAGGCCGAGGTCGGCGAACGCGCTCACGCACTCCCGGCCGCCGGCCGCGTCCTTGAAGGGGTTGGTGCGCGAGCTGCCGAGGATCGTGCCGCCGCGCGGCAGGATCGGGCCCACGATGTCCCGGTCGAGCGGCACGGTCTCGCGCTGCAGCAGGCCGCGCCAGCCGCCGCGCAGGCCCACGTGCTCGTGGCCGTACGCCGAGGAGCCCACGCGGACCGCGGCCCGGATGACCGCGTTGAGGCCGGGGCAGTCGCCCCCGCCGGTGAGTACGCCGACTCGCACGGGGCCCAGACTACTCGGCCGGGGGCGCGCCCGCGCGCTGCAGCAGGGCGGTCATGGCGGCGCCGAGCAGGGCGCAGGAGGCGACCACGACCAGGGCGGCCGCCGCGAAGGCGGTGCTGTCGCCCACGTACTCGACCACGTCGAGGCGGCGCACGGCCGTGACGCCCACCACGACCACGAACACCGCGCCGACGACGACCGCCGCGACCGCCCCCACCCGGGTGGCCACCGACGGCCCGTCCGCGCCCAGCTCGCGCGTCCCCCACGCGGCCACGATCACGGCCGCGACGGCCGCCGCCCATCCGACGCTGACGAGGTAGCCGCCCACCGCCTCGGAGGGCCGGTGCCAGTCCAGCGCGAGCACCGCCACCCCGACGAGGCTCGCGTAGGCGCACCCGGCGACCGCCGCCAGCCAGCGCACCGCCGGCGGCACCACCAGCGCGAGGGCCATCGCCAGGGACATGGCCACGGTGACGTGCCCGCTGGGGAAGGCCCCGGCCTCGGGGCTGAGGCCGCCCACCAGGTCGGGCCGGTCGAGCCACCCCTTCAGGAACTGGGTCGTCAGGTTGGCGCCCGAGCACCACCGCCCCCGCGCCCAGCGCCAGCCGGGGGCGGCCGCGGATGATGGCGATGGCCATGATCCCCAGCCCGAAGAGGGCCAGCGAGGAGACGCTGATCGTCTCGAGCAGGCTCTCGGTGGCCGAGTAGGCCCCGGGCTCGTCGAAGGGGTTCAGGAGCCCGCGCGCGGCGTCGTCGAGGCGCTGCCCCTCCTCGGTGCGGATGGCGACGAGGAAGGTCACCAGGGTCGCCAGCGCGCAGGCGCCCGCGAGCGCGGCGAACCAGCCGACGACGGCGGGCCGCCGGTCGCGAGGGTCGGGCATGGACGACAATCTACGGCGCTCAAGTCGGGGGACCGCCCCGCCGAAGTTCCGGGTGCATGGATGCAATCCCTCCGGGCCACGGCGGCGCGGCCGGGCGAGTCCTCGTGGCACACCCCGAGGTCTCGATACGGCGGGCGGTACGGGCTCCCCTGATCGGTGCCGGCTACGAGGTCCTCGAAGCCGAGGACACGCGGGGCGCACTCGGGATCCTGGAGAGCGACGAGATCGCGCTCGTCGCGGCGGATGCGACCCTGCCGGGCGTCGACGGGCGGCCGCTCATCGGCTGCCTCAACGACGGCCCGGGGCTGGGACCCGCCGTGCTGGCGATCGTGGACGGCGACGACCACCTCGCGGTGCTCGCCGCCATCGACGGCGGCGCCGACGATCACCTGACCGTCCCGATCGACCCCGAGGACCTGATCGTCCGCGTGATGGTGTGCCTGACCGGCGAGCGGCGGCGCGCGGCCTTCGAGCAGGACGCCCTGCGCCGCATCGCCGCTGGCGGTGGCGCGCGAGGCCTCGCCCGAGCGCGTCTTCAACCTGGTCGCCGAGGAGCTGGCCCGCGTCCACGGCGTGGCCGGCGGCGCGGTGGTGCGCTTCGACGACGGCGAGGCGGCGTTCGTCGGGCGCTGGTCGGCCCGCCCGGGGGCCTGGCCGCGCGCCGACCTGACCGTGCCGCTCACCGACCCGCTGCCCTCGATCCAGGTGGCGCACACCGGGCGCCCCGCCCGCGCCGACGACTTCCGGGCCTTCGCCGGCGCCGTCCCCTGGGTCCTCGACCCGCGCGCCTTCCGCGGCAGCGTCGCCGCGCCGGTGCGCGTGGGCGACCACCTCTGGGGCGCGGTGATCGTCGCCACCGACGGCACCCAGACCCTGCCGCCCGACACCGAGCGCCGCCTGGCCCGCTTCGCCGAGCTGGTGTCGCTCGCCATCGGGAACGCCGAGGTGCGCGCCGAGCTGGCCTGGCGCGCCGCCACCGACGCGCTGACCGGCCTGGTCAACCGCGGGGTGTTCGAGGAGCGCCTGGCCGAGGAGGTGGCCCGCTCGCGGCGCCACGGCCGCGACCTCTCGCTCGCGGTGCTGGACCTGGACATGTTCAAGGCCGTCAACGACACCCACGGCCACGTCGTGGGCGACGCGGTGCTGCGCGAGGCCGCCCTGCGGCTCTCCTCCCGCGTCCGCGAGGGCGACGTGCTGGCCCGGATCGGGGGCGAGGAGTTCGCCTGGCTGATGCCGGAGACCGACGGCATGGAGGCCTGGCAGGCCACCGAGCGCGCCCGGGCCGCGATGTCCGAGGCGCCCTTCCCCGAGGTGGGGCGCGTCACCGTGTCGGGGGGCGTCTGCGACCTCGAGCGCGCGGACGGGCCCGAGGAGCTCTACCGCCAGGCCGACGCGGCCCTCTACTGGGCCAAGCGCAACGGCCGCGACGTCGTGTTCCTCTACACGCCCGAGGCGATGGAGGCGCTGGGCGAGGAGGAGCGGGCCGCCGAGCTGCGGCGCAACCAGGCGTTCCAGAGCATCCGCGTGCTGGCCCGCGCCGTGGACGCCAAGGACCCCTCCACGCGGCGCCACTCGGAGCGCGTGGCCGCGCTGGCCGAGTCGCTGGCCGCGGACGCTGGGCTGGGCGCGCCGAGCGCATCGCCCTGCTGGGCGAGGTGGCGCTCGTCCACGACGTGGGCAAGATCGCCGTCTCCGACACGATCCTCTTCAAGCCCGAGGTCCTCACCGAGGCCGAGATGGCCAAGGTCGAGCCTGCACTCCGTGCTCGGGCGCCGAGATGCTCTCGGACGTGCTCACGCCCGAGCAGGCCTCGTGGGTGCGCGCCCACCACGAGCGCTGGGACGGCCGGGGGCTACCCGGACGGGCTGGCGCGGCGAGGCGGTGCCCGAGGGGGCGCGCATCCTGCACCTGGCCGACGCCTGGGACGTGATGACCAGCAGCCGTCCCTACGTGGCGCCGATGACCCCCGAGGTCGCCCTCGCCGAGTGCCGCCGCCTGGCCGGCGCCCAGTTCTGGGAGGCCGCGGTCACCGCCCTCGAGGTCATCGCCGAGTCGGGCGGGCTGGCCGGGGCCGAGGTCGCGCACCCCGCCGTGCTGGAGCGCCTCTAGGCGCTGCGGGCCAGCGCGCCGCCGGGGGTGTGGCGGCGCACCAGGTTGCGCCCGTCGGCCTTGGCCCGGTAGAGCATGCGGTCGGCCAGCCGCACCAGCTCCTCGGGCGAGCCGGCGTCCGCCAGCTCGCAGACGCCGGCCGAGACGGTGAGGGTGCCGACGCCCTCGAACGGGGCGTCGGAGATGGCCCGCAGCGCGCGGCCGGCCGCGGCCGCCGTGCCGGCGCCGTCGGTGCGCGGCAGGATCCAGGCGAACTCCTCGCCGCCGATGCGGCTGATGGCCTCGCCCCGGCGCGCGATCCGCACCAGCCGGCGGCCGACCTCGATCAGCACCCGGTCGCCGGCCTGGTGGCCGAAGCGGTCGTTGACCGCCTTGAAGCCGTCCAGGTCGAGCAGCACCAGGCTGAGGGGGTCGCCGTGGCGGCTCGCGCGCTCCGCCTCCACGGCGAGCAGCGCCGTCGAACGTGCGCCGGTTGCCGAGCCCGGTGAGGGGGTCGGTGCCCGCGAGCGAGGCCAGCCGGGCGCGGGCCTCGTGGGTCGCGGCCGCGAGGCAGACCAGGTCGGCGAAGGGCGCCAGGCGCTCGCCGGCGTGCCGCCCGAGGCGGGTCGCCGGGCCCGACGCCTCCAGGACGCCCCAGGGCTCGGCGCCCAGCACGACCGGGGCGGCCGCCCGCGCGCGTCCCGCCGGTCCGCGACTCCTGGGCGCGGCCCGTGTCGCGGGCCGCCGCCGCCACCCCGTCCAGGGCGTGCGGGGAGCCGGGCGGCGGGCGCGCCGCGCCGGCCGCGGCGGCCACGCGGGGTCCTCCCCGTCGCCGGCGCGGATCACCAGGCGACCGCTCGGCGCGGAGCATCCACGCCGCCTGGGCGGCGATCAGGGCCGCGGCGGCCCCGAGATCCGGCGCCTCGGCCAGGCCGCGGATCGCCCGGCCGAGCGCGGCGCGATCGCGGCGCCCGGCTCGTGTCCGCCACCATCCCTGGGCCCACCGCGCCTCCGTCGTCGCCGCCGTCCGCCGCGAGCGATTCTGCGGCATCGGGGGCCCGGCGGCACCCCGGGGGCGGCGAAACTGGCCGCTCGGAGCGGCTACGGGCCCTGACACCCCGTCAGTCGCAGCGCAGGTCCACCGGGGTCCCCCCGGCGGCCAGCGACTCGCCCGCGCGCAGCGGGCCGGCGATCACGCCCGCGGCCACCGGCCCGAGGTCGGCGATGCGCATCTTGGTGCGGCACACCGGCTGGGCGACGGCGGCGAACGCGCCCTCGGCCAGCACGCGCGCCTGCCTCGGCGTCGGCCGCGGCCACGAGCACCTGCTCGTGCTGGAAGGGTCCCTCCCAGCCGCTGGTGGCGGCGTAGAGGTGCAGCGGGTCGCGCGACGGCCATGCGACAACGCGTACCGCCCGCGCTAAGGATTCGCCGCCGCGATGTCGAATAGGCGCCACGTCGGCCCCGTCGAAGCGGGAGTGGAAGATGAGAGTCGGTCCGAGAGGCGCGCGGCGGTGCTCGCGGTGGTGCTCGCCGGGCTCTCGCTGCCCGCGCTGGCGGTCGCGCGCCGGCCGCGCCGCCGCCCCGCCCGCCGGCCTGCACGTGGCGTCGTTCCAGGCGCCCTCGCGGGTGTTCCTGGGCGAGCGGGCCGCCATCTGAGGGCGCGTGGCGCCCGCCGCCGCCGTCCCGGTGCTCCTCGAGCGCCTCGAGAACGGCGCCTGGGCGCCGCTGGTCACGCCTGACCAGATCCGCCGGCGGGCTCTTCTCGGCGCGGCTGCCCTCGACCGCCCCCGAGCAACCTGCGGGTCAGCGTGCAGGCGCGCCGACGGCCGGTCGTCGTCCAGCCGCGCGCCGCTCGCGTCGCGGTGCGTGCGCCGGTGACGCCTCGCGGTGACCGCCGCGCCGCTCGAGAACATCGCCGGGCGCCCCTTCCGCGCCACGCGGCGTCGTCGGTCGGCGCGCCGCAGCGGCGAGCAGCGTCGCGCTGCAGGGCTCGGTCGACGGCGCGGCGTTCCGCACCATCGCCGCGGCTGCAGGTGCGCTCCGGGCGCGTGTCGGCCGCCTTCACGCCCCCGTCGGGCGGCACCTGGCGCTTCCGGCTGGTCGCCGCGCCCACCCCGGGCCGCGACTCGGGCGGCGAGGCGCGGCCCACGGCGCCGATGTCCGTCTTCGGCTCCAACCCCCACGGCGTCCCGGCGTCGGCGCCGCACTACCTGGTCCAGGAGATGCTCCGAGTTCCACCTCTACTACTACCAGAACGGCAAGCTGCGCCGCGTCTTCCCGGTCGTCTTCGGCAAGCCCTCGACCCCCACGCCGGTCGGCCGCTTCGCGGTCTACTCGAAGACCGCACGGGCCGAGCGCGGCGTTCGGGCCGCTGGTGCTCTGGTACCACCGCGGCTACGGCATCCACGGCACCAACCAGGAGTACCTGCTGACGCCACTCGTGGCGCTACTACTCGCACGGCTGCACGCGCAACTACAACGCGAACATCCGCTGGCTGTGGCCCCGCGTGCCGGTCGGCACGCCCGTGCTGAATCTGGCGTACGTCCTCGCCCGCCGCGCGCCGGCGATCCGGGGCGGGGCTGCTAGCGTCGCCCGCGATGCGGCTCGCGGCCCTCAGCTCGCGGGCTGGCGATCGCCGCGCTCGCCTCGGCGCCGGCGCTCGGCGCCTGGTCGTCTCCGGCGTGGGTCTCCGCCCGCGACGGCGCGGCCTACTCCGCCCCGGACGTCGCCGCGGGCGCCGGCGGGCGGGCGCTCGCGGCCTTGCGTGCGCACCCCGGCCGGGTCGGCGCCCGGCGCCGGCCGGGTCGCAGTCGGCGACCCGCGCCACGCCGCGGGCGCGAAGTGGAGCGCGCCCCGGGTGCTGTCCGGCCGCGGCGCCCGCGCACCGCGGGTCGCGCTCAACGCCCGCGGCGACGCGGTGGTCGCCTGGGTGGCGGGGCGCGCGATCGTCGCCGCCACGCGCCGGGGCCCGGCGGGCGCCTGGAGCACGGCCCGGGTCGTGCTCGCCGGCGGACCGGTGCAGGACGTGCGCCTGGCCATCGACCGGGTCGGCCGGCCGGTGGTGCTGTGGAGCGAGCGCCGCGGCGCCGGGTTCCTGGTGCGCACCGCGCTGCGGGCCGCCCCGGCGGCGCCCTGGGCGGTGCGCCCCGCGCGCCTCGCCACGCCCGGCCCGGCGCCGCCGGCGCTGGCCGTCAGCCGCGCCGCGGCGCTGGTGGCGTGGGTCGAGGGCTCCCGCACCCGGGCGGCCCGCACGGTGGGCGGCACCTTCGAGAGCCCCGTGGAGATCTCGTCCGAGGGCCGCGGGGCGCCCGGCGGTCGCCGTCAGCGCGGACGGCGGCGATGGCTGGCGGCGTGGAGCGTGGGCCTGCCGGGCGGCACGTCGGTCGTGATGGTCAGCGAGCGGGGCGACGCCGGGCGGGGCTGGAGCGGCTCGGAGGACGCCGGGCATCGGCTCGGCGCCGCTGGCCGCCTCAACGACCGCGGCGACGCCGTGGTCGCTGGGCGCTGGGCGAGGCCGGGGCGCCGCAGGGCATCGAGGCCAGCACCCGCCGCGCCGGCGGGCGCTGGGAGGCCTCGACCGTGGTGGCGCGGCGCACCTGCGCGTGCGCGCTCAGCGTCGGCAGCGCCGCCATCGACGGGGCCGGCACGGCGATCGTGGGCTGGCGGCGCGACGACGGCGAGGGGGTGGGCGGCGGCGGCGCCTCGGCCCTGGAGCCGGGCGGCGACGCCTGGCGGCCCGCCCCGGTCAGCCCCGGTCGCACGGCGGCGGCGCCGGCCGCGGCGGGCGGCGCCCCGCGGGGGCCTGGCGGCCTGGGCCGAGAGCGGCCGCGGCGGGGGCGTCCGGGCCGCCGCCCTCGCGACGGTCGCGGACTTGGATTCGCCCGGTCGGGCTGCTTCGCATAGCGGCGGACCAGGGGCGGCCACGAGGGAGGACGATGACCACGACGGCGCAGGCAGAGCGGGCGGTGACGCCGTGGCCGCTGGCGCGGCGGGCGGTGGCGGGGTCTCGCCCAGCCGGGCGGCCGGGCCATGCTGGAGCGCGCGCTCGACGGCGCGCGGGCTCGAGGAGGGCGACCGCGTCGTCGAGCTGGCCCCCGGGCTCGGCCTCACGACCGACGCGATCCTCGCCGCGCGGCCCGCGCGACTGGGTCGGCGTCGAGCCCGACGCGCTCGCCGCGGGACGCCTGACCAAGGAGTTCGGCGGGCGCCGGGCGCGAGGTGGTCGACGCCCCGGTCGGACGCCACCGGGCTGGCGGACGAGTCCGCCTCCGTGGTCGTCACCGACGCCCTGCTCAGCACGCTGGACGGCCACGGCCGGGCGGCCGTCCTGGCCGAGGCGCGCGCGGCTGCTGCGCGCCGGCGGCGCGGTCGCCCTGCACGAGTTCACCGGCGCGCCCGGCCTCGCCCGGCGACCGGGAGGCGGCCGACGACCTGGCCTCGATCGGCGTCGCGACGCCCTCGGTCGACGAGTGGCGCGAGACCGTGGAGGCCGCCGGGCCTGGTGGTGGTCGGCTCGCTGGTCGGGCGCGCTGGCGATGCCGCCGCAGCGCGATCTCATGCGCCGCGCCGGGCCCGCGCACGGCGCTGCGGATCACGCGTCAGGTGGCCCTCGACGGGGGCCTGCGCGGCATCACCACGCGGTCGCGGGAGCTCCTCGAGCGGCGCGCGCTCTCGCTGCGGTCCGTGGTCGTCGTCGGCCGAGATGCCCCTGATCTTGGGAATGCTCCGCCCCCGCCGATAGCCTCGGGGCCGATGCGCCCCCGGTATCTGCTCGCGGCGATCGCCGCCTCGCTCGTCGTCGCTCGCCGCGGGCGCCGGCGGCGCGGCCGCGGCCGGTCCCGCCGCCGCCCGCGGCGGCGAAGGTCCCGGCCGAGCCCACCTCGCGTCTGGCGTGGGTCGCCCGGCCCTGGCGACGACGGTGGCGCGCGCCGCGCCGCGCCGCTCGGCGGCCGCGCGGATCGTGGTGCAGGCCCGATCGCGCCCTTCTACGGGGGCGCGACGCCAGCTGCTGGTCACGCGGACGCTCGTGGTGGACGGCGAGCGCTGGGTGGAGGTGCTGCTGCCGATCCGGCCCAACGGCACCCGCGGGTGGATCCGCGCCGACGTGACGCGCGCTCTGCACGACGAGCCTGCGGATCGTCGATCGACCTGAGCGACCGGCGGCTGATCGCTGCTACCGCGCGAACCGGATCGTGCTGCGCGCCCCGGTGGCGATCGGCGAGGCGGGGACCCCGACGCCGACCGGCACCGCTGTTCGCGATCGCCGAGCGCATCCCGACCAACCTCCCCCGGCGCTTCCTCGGGCCCGTTCGTCTTCGCCCTCACCGGCTACTCGGAGACGCTCAACGAGTTCGCGGGCGGCGACGGCCGCGTCGCCATCCACGGCACCAGCCTGCCGGAGCTGATCGGCACCCGGGCCAGCCACGGCTGCATCCGCATGCGCAACGCCGACGTCGTGCGGCTCGCGCGGCTGGTGCGCGCCGGGACGCCGGTCGCGATCCGTCCCTGAGACCACGCCCGCGATGCTCGTCGCTGCCCGACCCGCCGCTCACGGACCCGCACGTGGTGCTGCGCCCCTTCCACAGGCCGACGTCGACGGTCGCTGGTGGCCTCGTGCCAACGATCCGCTCGTCCAGCTGTACACGCGCGTGCCGACGCCCTACGACGAGCCGACGACGCCCGCGACTTCGTCGACCGGCGCGCCGGCGCGCCGCCTGTTCGACGAGGCCCTCGACCTGGCCGTCGCCTCGCCGGAGGACGACCGGCTGCTCGGGCGCGATCGGCCTGATCGTGGACCGGCACGACGACGAGCGGGCCGAGATCGGCTACTGGGTGTCGCCCGGGCGACCGCGGCCGGGGCATCGCCCGCCGCGCCCTGATGCTGCTGTCGCGCTGGGCGCTGGCGGAGGCCCGCTTCGTGCGTCTCGACCTGCAGGCGGCCGTCGCCAACGCCGCCTCGATCCGGGTCGCCGAGCGCTGCGGCTTCGTGCGCGAGGGCACCCTGCGGGACGCCTGGTACCGGGGCCCGGAGCGCACGGACATGGTGCTCTTCTCGCTTCTGCGCGCCGACGCGGGGCGCGCACCCCGGGCTAGAGCTGGGGCGCGTCGAGCGGGGAGGTTGCGTGGCGCGCGAGGATGGCCAGGGCGGGATCGATCTGGGAGGACGGCCTCGGCCGGCCCGACGTCGACGCGCGCGTGCTCTGGGAGGGCGGCGTGGAGCTGACCGCCGACCCGCAGTCGGTGCGCTACGGCGACGGCAAGCCGGCGCGGACGGTGGTCCAGGCGGTCGATCGGCGGGCCCGCGTTCCGCGGCCGGCCGGTCGGTCGATCTCCTGTGGAGCGAGGGCCTGCGCCCGATCTACGCCCGGCTCACCCCCGAGCAGGCCCGGGCGGTGGCCGAGCTGCTGATCGGCGCGGCCGATCGCGCGGCCCTCGAGGGCGAGGAGTCCGCCTCCGGGCCGCGAACATAGCTCCCGACCCGCGGTAGGGGTGGAGCCACGAGCAGGACCACGACTGACGTGCGCGAGTGTTCCGAGGACGCCTAACCGATCTGCCCGCCGGCTCGCTGGCCCGGGCGCTGTTCGACGCCATCCCCGACGGGGTCCTGGTGCTCGACGCCGACGGGCGCGTGCTGGACGCCAACGACGCCCTCTGCACGATGCTCGGCTACCCGCGCGAGGAGATCGTCGGGCAGGACGCCCCGCACCCCTGGTGGGTCGACGGGCTGCTGCCCTCCGGTCCGCGGCGCATCTCCGCCGGCCCGCGCGAGGCGTCGGTGGTGCTGGTGCGGCGCGACGGCACGACGACCCCGGCCACGGTCCGCTCGGTGGTGATCGACGACGTGCGCGACTCCGACGCCGCCGCCGTCGTGGTGGTGCGCCGCCTGTCGGCGGCGCCGGGGCTGCCGCCGGGCGAGAACGACTACCGGGCCGTGGTCGCGGCGGTGCACGAGGGGGTCGTGGTGCACGCGCTGGACGGCACCGTCGTCTCGTGCAACCCCAGCGCCGAGCGCATCCTGCGGGTGCCGGCCTCGGAGATCGTGGGCCGCGACTGGAGCCACTGGCAGCCGGTGCACGAGGACGGCACCCCGTTCACGCGCGACGAGAACCCCACCGCCATCACGGCGGCGACCGGACGCCCGCAGACCGACGTCGTGATGGGCCTGTCGATGCCCGGCGGCGAGCGCCGCTGGATCGCCGTCAACGCCGAGGCCGATCACCGGCGAGGACGGCCTGCGCGACCGCGGTCGTCGCCAGCTTCTCGGACATCTCGGAGCGCCGCCGCCAGGAGGGGATGGTGAGCCGCCTGGGGCGGATCCTGTCCCAGTCGCGCGACGAGGCCTACGTCTTCGACGCGCGCACCCTGCGGCTCGTGCAGGTCAACCGGAGCGCCGTCACCAACAGCGGCTACCCGGTGGAGGAGCTGCTCGAGATGACCCCCCTCGACCTCCTGCCCGAGCTGGACTCCGGCGCCTTCGAGGCCATCGTCGAGCCGCTGCGCAGCGGCGACGTCCAGCGGGTGCAGTTCGAGACCGTCCACCGGCGCCGCGACGGCAGCACGTACCCGGTCGAGGTGAGGATGCAGCTGGTGGGCTCGGAGACGCCGCCGGTGATCGCCGCGGTGGTGCTGGACATCACCGCGCGCCACGCCGCCGAGCTGGAGCTGCGCGGCCGGGAGGCCGAGAACCGCCGGCTCGCCGACGAGCAGGGCGCCCTGCGCCGCGTCGCCACCGCGGTCGCGCTGGAGGACGATCCCCAGTCGGTCTTCGACCTGGTCTGCGAGGAGGCCGTGCGCCTGATCGGCGCGGCCAGCGGCGGGCTGGTGCGCTTCGAGGGCGACGGCACGGCGAATCCCGTCGGCGCCTGGGCCCTGCCCGGCTCCCCGCCGACCTTCCCGGAGGGCGAGGGGCTCGAGGGCGAGGGGGCGGCGGCGACGGTGGCCCGCACCGGGCGGGCGGCGCGCCTCGAGCGCCCGGGAGCCACCCGGGCCGGCTGGCCCGACACGGTGGTCGCGGCGCCGGTGCGCGCGGGCGAGCGCCTGTGGGGCGCGATCGGGGTCTCGGGCATCGCCCCCGGCCGCGCGTTCCCCGACGCGGCCGACCGGCTGGCGCGCTTCGCCGAGCTCGTGGGCATCGCGGTGAGCAACGCCGAGGGCGCGCGCCCGGCTCGCCTCGCTGGCCGCCACCGACCACCTCACCGGCCTCGCCAACCACCGCACCTTCCAGGAGCGGCTGGCGCAGGAGGTCGTGCGCGCGGGCCGCCACGGCCGCCGCTTCTCGCTCGTGCTGCTCGACCTGGACCACTTCAAGCGCGTCAACGACGACCTCGGGCACCAGATGGGCGACGCCGTGCTGCGCGAGGCGGCCCGCCGCCTGGACGGCCTCTCGCGCATGGGCGACCTGGTGGCCCGCGTGGGCGGCGACGAGTTCGCCTGGCTGATGCCCGAGACCAGCGGCACCGAGGCGTGGAAGGCCGCCGACCGCGCCCGCGAGGCGATCAACGCGCGGCCGTTCGACGGGGTCGGCCACCTCACCATCTCGGCCGGCGTCTGCGACCTGGACCAGGCGCCCGAGCAGAGCGAGCTGTTCCGCCTGGCCGACGGGGCCCTCTACTGGGCCAAGCAGCACGGGCGCGACGTGGCCTTCCTGTACTCGCCCGAGGTCGTCGAGGTGCTCTCGGACGCCGAGCACGCCGAGCGGCTGACGCGCCTGCAGGCGCTGCAGAGCATCCGCGTGCTGGCGCGCGCCGTGGACGCCAAGGACCGCTCGACGCGCCAGCACTCCGAGCGCGTCGCCGAGGTGGCCAAGGTCCTGGCCGGAGATGCTCGGCTGGCCCACCGACGACGCCTCGCTGCTGCGCGACGCCGGCCTGGTGCACGACGTGGGCAAGATCGCGGTCCCCGACGCCATCCTGTTCAAGCCCGACCGCCTCACCCCGGACGAGTTCCGCCGGGTGAAGGCCCACGCGGCCCTCGGCGCCGAGATCGTGGCCGACGTCCTCTCGGTGTCCCAGGTGGCCTGGGTGCGCGGCCACCACGAGCGCTGGGACGGGCGCGGCTACCCCGACGCGCTGGAGGGCGAGGGCATCCCCGAGGGCGCGAGGATCATGACCCTCGCCGACGCGTGGGACGTCATGACCTCAGAGCGTCCCGTACGGAGTGCCCCTGTCGCGTGAGGACGCCCTGGCGGAGTGCCGACGGTGCTCGGGGGCGCAGTTCTGGCCCGCGGCGGTCGAGGCGCTCGAGAAAGCGGTCGCGGAGGGTCTGCTCCCACCGGAGCGCTGAGACGGCCGGCCCGGCCGGCCGTCCTCGGGATCGCGGCCCGAGGACGGCTCGGTCTCTCCGAGCGCCGTGTCGTGCCCTCAGTGGGCGTATACGGGCCGCAGCGTGGCGCGGGCGATCACGTGGAACGTGGCGTTGAAGCCCACGACCGCCGGGCTCGCGCCCGCGTCGGGCCCGAGCTTGTCCGTGTCGAGGGCGTGGACCGCGAAGACGTAGCGGTGGTTGACGTCGCCCTGCGGCGGGGCGGCTCCGCCGTAGCCGATCGAGCCGAAGTCGTTGCGGACCTGGAGGGCGCCCGCCGGCAGGCCCGATCCGTCCGCCGCGCCCGCCCCCCGCGCGAGCTCGGTGACCGAGGCCGGGATGTCGAGCGCGAGCCAGTGCCAGAAGCCGCTTCCGGTGGGGGCGTCGGGGTCGTAACAGGTCACCAGGTATCCGCGGGTCTCCGCGGGCGCGCCCGACCAGCGCAGGTGCGGCGAGATGTTCTCCCCGCCGGCGCTGTCGTGGACGAAGGTCATCGCGAGCTTCTGTCCGTCGGCCACGTCGTCGCTCTCCAGGGTGAACGAGGGGACGGGGGGGAGCAGGTCGTACGGATCCGGGGCGAGCGGGCGCTCAAGCGACATCGGGTTGTCCCTTCTCGGTGGGAGAGTCGGACGCCGGGAATCGCCGTCCGCTCCTGATTCTGTCACCGAGCGCGGCCTCCGCGCGACATCCCGTGCGCGCGGACGCCGGGCCCTCCGCGCCGAGCCCCCGGGGGCCGGCCCTACGTGCCCAGGCCGGACGAGCACCGCGTCGACGACCGTCGCCACCAGGGCGGCGTTGACCGGCTCCCGGCCCACGATGCCCCGGTAGAACAGCGGGCCCGCGAGCAGGGCGGTGGCGGTCTCGATGTCGAGGCCGGCGTCGAGGTCGCCCCGCGCGATCGCGCGCTCCAGCACCCCCGTGAGCGGGAGGCGCTTCTCGGCGATGGTCTGCCGGTGGAGCGCCTCCAGCTCCGGATCGCGGCCGGACGCGTCCAGGAGCGAGGTCATCGAGGCGTTCCAGCCGGGGTCGTTGAGGCGCTCGGCGAGCCCGGACAGCACCGCGACGAGGTCGTCGCGCAGGACGCCGGTGTCGGGCAGCAGCACGTCGGGGCCGGCGCACGCGCCGAAGGCCTCGATGCACAGCGCCTCGCGGCTGGGCCAGTGGCGGTAGATCGTGGTCTTGGCGGCGCCCGAGCGCGCGGCGACGGCCTCGATGCTCACCCCGGCGAAGCCCTCCTGCGCGATCAGCTCGGCGCACGCGTCGATGATCGTCGCCTTGGACCGCACGACCCGGGGGTCGGCTCGCTCCTCCTGCTTCACTCGGGCAACCTCTCGCGAATCACCTTGCGCGTTCCGCTACGGGCGCGTATCGTTCCCGGCGTTCCGCTACGGCACCGTAGCAGACGGACCGCCACAACCCTGGAGGAGCCGGCCGATGAGCGCGACGGACAGGCGCAAGTGGATCGCCCTGGTGCTCATCTGCGCCACCCAGTTCATGGTGGTGCTCGACGTGGCGATCGTGAACGTCGCCCTGCCGTCGATCCAGAGCGCGCTGGGCTTCTCCCAGGAGAACCTCCAGTGGGTGGTGAGCGCGTACACGCTCACCTTCGGCGGCTTCCTGCTGCTCGGCGGCCGGATGGCCGACCTGCTCGGGCCGCCGCCGCGTCTTCCTGGCCGGGCTGGCGCTGTTCTCGGTGGCCTCCCTGGCCTGCGGCCTGGCCCAGACCGACACGTTCCTGATCGCCGCCCGCGCGGTCCAGGGGGTGGGCGCGGCGGTCATCTCGCCCGGCGCGCTCGTCGATCCTCATGACCACGTTCGACGAGGGCGCCGAGCGCAACAAGGCCCTCGGCATCTGGGGCGCCATCGCCGGCATCGGCGGCGCGGCCGGCGTGCTGCTGGGCGGGGTCCTGACGGACACCCTCGGCTGGGAGTGGATCTTCCTCGTGAACGTCCCGGTGGGCATCCTCGTGATCCTGCTCACGCCGCGGTTCGTGGCCGAGTCCCACGCCGAGGGGGCGACGCGCGCCTTCGACGTCGCCGGGGCGGTCTCCGTCACGGCGGGGCTCGCGCTGCTGGTCTACGCGCTGGTGAACACCGACTCGCGCCGGCTGGGCCTCGGGCGAGACGATCGGCCTGCTGGCCGGCTCCGCCGCCCTGCTCGTCGCCTTCGTCGTCATCGAGATGCGCGCCAAGGCGCCGCTCCTGCCCCTGAGCATCTTCCGGCTGCGCAACCTCACCGGGGCCAACATCGTCGGGCTGCTGCTCGGGGCCGCGATCTTCTCGATGTTCTTCTTCCTGTCGCTCTACATGCAGCAGGTGCTGGGCTACTCCGCGCTGCGGACCGGCTTCGCGTACCTGCTGGTGGCGGTCGTGATCATCATCGCGGCGGGGGTCTCCCAGGCCCTGGTCACGCGCTTCGGCGCCAAGGTGATCCTGGCCATCGGGATGGCCCTCCTGACCCTGGGCCTCCTCTGGTTCACGATGATCGACGTCAACGGCTCCTACGTCACCAACCTGGTCCCCGGCTTCCTGCTGTCCGGCGTCGGCCTGGGCTTCGCGTTCGTGCCGGTCTCGATCGCGGCCCTCCAGGGCGTGCAGCAGCACGAGGCGGGCATCGCCTCGGGCCTCATCAACACGTCCCAGCAGATCGGCGGCGCGCTGGGCATCGCCATCCTCGCCACCATCGCCACCACCCACACCGACTCGCTGATGCGCGAGGCCGGGCGGCAGCACGTCGGCGCTGCCGGGCGCCCTCACCGAGGGCTTCCAGTACGCCTTCGCGGTGGGCGCCGGCATGGCCCTCATCGGCCTGATCGCGACGCTCGTCTTCCTGGACCGCAAGGACGTGGGCCAGGAGGCCCACGCCACCGCCGAGGCGGAGGCCTCCTCCTAGGTCCCGTCGGAGCCGGGCGCCTGCGGGGAGGGCTCCCGCAGGTCCGGCTCCAGGTAGATCACGCGCGCGATCGGCACCGCCGCGCGGATGCGCCCCTCGGCGGCGTCGATCGCCGCGGCGATGCGGTCCGCGGTCAGGTCCGGGGGCAGGTCGATCTTGGCGGCCACCAGCAGCTCGTCGGGGCCCAGGTGCAGCGTGCGCATGTGGATCAGCCCGCGCACGTCGGGGGTCGCCGCGATGGCCGCCCGGATGTCCGCCTCGTGCTCGGGGGTGGCCGACTCGCCGATCAGGAGGCTCTTCATCTCCACCACCAGGATCGCGGCGATCGCCACCAGCAGCAGGCCGATGAACAGGGTCGCCAGGCCGTCCCAGGCCGCGTCGCCGGTGACCTCGGTCAGCGTCAGGCCGGTCAGCGCGAACAGGAGGCCCACCAGGGCGCCCAGGTCCTCCAGCAGCACGACCGGCAGCTCGGGGCTCTTGGAGCGCCGGATGTAGGCCACCCACGACCGGGAGCCCCGGAACGGGCGCGCCTCGCGCACGGCGGTGCGCAGCGAGAAGAGCTCCAGCACCACGGCGACCCCGAGGATGGCGAAGGCGACGCCGGGCGAGGTGATCTCGTGGGGGTCGCGCAGCTTCTGGATGCCCTCGTAGATCGCGAACAGGCCGCCCACCAGGAACAGCACCATGGCGACCACGAAGGCCCAGAAGTAGCGGTCGCGCCCGTAGCCGAAGGGGTGCTCGGGCGTCGCCGGGCGGGCGGCCTGCTTGCCGCCCAGCACCAGCAGGCCCTGGTTGGTGGTGTCGGCCAGCGAGTGGATCGACTCGGCCAGCATCGAGGAGGCGCCCGTGATGAGGAAGCCGATGAACTTGGCGATCGCGATGCCGAGGTTGGCCAGGAACGCGGCCAGGATCGCCTTCTTGCTGCCCTCGTGCACGCGTCCCCTCTCCCGGTCGCCCGCCGAACCGGGAGCACTATATGTGGAGCTCCTCCGGCTGAAGGGCGCCGGTGGCGAAGCGCCCGGCCGACAGCAGCGACGCCCGCGGGAAGGTCGCGTACGCGCCGGTGGTGATCAGCTCGGCCAGGCAGAGGGCGGCGGCCCAGGACTGCATCACCCCCCGGCCCGAGAACGAGTGGATCTCGTACGCGTTCTCGAGGCCCGGCACGGCGCCCAGCAGGGCCGAGTTGTCGGGCGACAGCTCGTACAGGCCGGTCCAGCCGCGGACGTGGTCGAGGCGGTCGAAGCGGCTGATGCGGTGCGCCAGGCGCGGCCAGATCTCGCGCTCGAAGAAGGCGGCGCCCTCGTAGTCGAAGCGGTAGGCGGGCGGGTCGCCCGGCGGGGAGTAGCCGGCCAGGATGAGCTCGCCGCCCTCGTGGTGGAAGTAGCAGTCGCTGCTGTCCACGATCATCCCCTCGTCCGAGAGGTCCACGTCGCGCGAGGCCACCACGCAGAGCTGGCGGGGCACCGCGCGGCAGGGGACCGGCACGCCCGATCAGGTCGGCGACCGGCGCCGCCCACGGGCCGGCGGCGTTGACGATGCGCTCGCAGGTCATGACCTCCTGCGGGCCGTCGGCCGGGTGGCCCTCGAGGGTCCGCTCGGCCCCGGCGCCGTCCAGCGCGCGCAGCGTCACCGCGGTCACGCGCGCGCCCTCGCGGCGCACGCCCACCAGGGCGCGCCGGTCGACGAAGCGGGCGCCCGCCGCCCGCGCCCGGGCGCGGTAGTGCTCCTTGACCGCGTTGGGGCTCACCAGCCCGTCCCGGGGCGAGAAGGTGGCGCCGGCCAGGTCGTCGACCCGGTCGATCACCGGCCAGCGCCGGGCCACCTCGGCCGGGCCGAGCAGCTCCACGCGCCGGCCGAACGCGTTCTGCATCGCCACGTGGGCGGCGGCCTGCTCCCAGCGCCCGGGCCCGTGGAGCCACAGGTAGCCGCGCTCCCGGAAGGCGAACTCCTCGCGGTGCTCGGCGAAGAAGGCGATCGTCGCGGCGCACAGCTCCACGTTGACCGGGCGCCACCAGGTGGCGCGCACGCCGCCGGCGTTGAGCTCGGACGAGGAGCGGACGCCGGCCAGGTCGGGGTCGACCACCACCACCCCGTCCGCTCCGCGCTCGGCCAGGTGCATCGCCGTCGCGCTGCCGGCGAGCCCGCCTCCCACGATCAGGGTCCCCGCGTGATCCACCGCCGGCTCCTCCGCCCGGTTCGGGACGCATTGTCCCCCGTGGGGGGCGGGGGTGGCCCGGCGGGGGAGAGGGGGGGACGAAAAAGAGGGAGGCGGGGGAGGGGGCGGAGGACTGGAAATCCCCACGGGACCGCCGATAGTGGCCCGCATGAGCACACTCTCCCCCCGCCGCACGGCGCTCCTCGCCGCCCTCGTGATCGCCGCCCTCGGCCTGCTGCTGGCGGGCGCCGCGGGCGCCCGGGCCGCCACCGTGACCGTCGCCCCGGGCGACAGCCTCAGCGCCATCGCCGCCCGCAACGGGACCTCGGTCACCGCCCTGGCCCGCGCCAACGGCATCGCCAACCCGAACGTGATCGTGGTGGGGCAGCGCCTCACGCTGCCGGGGGCGGGGACCTCCTCCTACGGCTCCGGCTCCGCGGGCACCACGAGCTCCGGCGGCGGCTCGTACCGCATCCGCCCGGGCGACACCCTCGGCGCGATCGCGTCGCGCAACGGCATCAGCGTCTCCGCCCTGGCGGCGCTCAACGGGATCTCCAACCCCAACCGGATCACGGTCGGGACGGTGCTGTCCCTGCCCGGGTCGCTGCCGGGCGGCGGGAGCAGCTCGGAGTCGTACGCGCCGACCGCCTCGGGCGACGTCGCGAGCCTCATCGCCCGCCACGCGGCGCGCTACGGGGTGAGCACCACCCTGGCCCGCGCGATCGCCTGGCAGGAGAGCCGCTGGAACCAGAGCGCCCGCTCGCACGTGGGCGCCGTCGGGCGTCATGCAGCTGATGCCGGCCACCGCCGCCTGGTTCGGCCCGGCCGTCCTGGGGCGCCGCGTGGACCCCCACAACCTCAGCGACAACATCGAGACCGGCGTCGCGTACCTCGGCTGGCTCATGCGCCAGTCGGGCGACCTGCGCACCACGATCGGCGCCTACTACCAGGGCCTGGCGTCGCTGCGCCAGCGCGGGCCGTACGACGACACCACGGACTACATCAACAGCGTGCTGTCCTACATGGGCCGGGTGTAGAGGGCGCGCTTGCCCCCGGCGAACGGCGAGCCGCCCAGCTCGCGGTAGAGCTCGCCGCCCTCCGCGCGCTCGCGCTCGCGGACCCAGCGGAAGTTGCGGACGTCCACGGCGCCGACGCCGGCGACCACGCCCCCCATCACCACGGCCAGGCCCGGCCCGAGGGCGGCGGCCACGCCGACCGCGATCAGGGGCAGCAGGAGCGAGATCAGGACCCGGCGCGCCGTGAGCCGCGGCTCCTCGATCCGCACGCCCGGGTTCGGGGCCGGGCGGGGCGCCGCGCGCAGCCAGCGCGAGTTGTAGAGGCTGAAGCCCCCGACCGCGACGAAGGCGACCACGAAGGGCACCGCGAGGCGGGCCGCGGCGACGTCGCCGGAGGCCGCGGCCACGACCAGGCAGGCGATGCCGAGGGCCACGAGCCCGCTCCCGGTGATGCGCAGCTCCAGGGCGAGGCGGGCGATGGGCCGCCCCGGCGAGGTCGCTGACACGGGGTGGGATACTGGCACACGTGGCACCGCCCCTGGCTCAGCAGGGCGTCTGATGGCCGACGCCGACCTTCGCGAGTACCGGGAACGCCGCGACTTCGGCGCCACCCCCGAGCCCCCGCCCGCCCCGCCGGCCCCGCCGCCGGACGGCCGGCGGCGCTTCGTGGTGCAGCGCCACGACGCCCGCGCGCTCCACTTCGACCTGCGCCTGGAGGTGGACGGCGCGCTCGCCTCGTGGGCCGTCCCCAAGGGCCCGCCGCTGCGCGAGGGGATCCGCCGCCTGGCGGTGCGCACCGAGGACCACCCCCTGGAGTACCTGACCTTCGCCGGCGTCATCCCCCAGGCCCAGTACGGCGCCGGGCGCATGAGCGTGTGGGACTCCGGCACCTACGAGGAGGAGCTGCGCGCCGACGACGAGTGGAAGCTGGTGCTGGAGGGCGGGATCCTGCGGGGCCACTACCACCTGGTGCGCACCGGGGAGCGCTCCGGCAAGGAGGAGTGGCTCATCTTCCGCTCCGGCAAGGGGCCGGCCGGGGCCCGAGGACCCGGGGCCGCGGATGCGCGCCACCACGCCGATGCTGGCCTCCACGGCCGACGCCCCGTTCGACGACCCCGCGTGGGCCTTCGAGCTGAAGTGGGACGGCTACCGCGCCCTCGCGCTGGTCACCTCGGACGCGACCGTCCTGCGCAGCCGCAACGGGCAGGACCTCACGCGCCGGTATCCCGAGCTCGGCGACCTGCGCCGCCGCCTGATGTGCCAGGAGGCGGTCCTCGACGGCGAGGTGGTGGTCCTGCGCCCCGACGGGACGCCCGACTTCGGCGCCCTGGCGGCGGGACGCGGCCCGTTCACCTACGTCGTGTTCGACCTGCTGCACGTCGACGGCGAGTGGATCGAGGACCTGCCCTGGCGCGAGCGCCGCGCGCGCCTGGCGCAGGTGGTGGCCCCCGAGGGGCCGCCGCTGGTGGTGCTGAGCGACCACGTGGAGGGCGAGGGGACGGCGCTGTTCGCGGCCGCGGCCCAGCGCGGGCTGGAGGGCATCATGGCCAAGCGCATGGACGCCCCCTACCGCCCGGGCCGGCGGGTGAACGACTGGCGCAAGATCAAGACCCGGCAGGAGCTGCAGGTCGTGATCGGCGGCTTCACCGAGGGCGCGGGCTCGCGCCGCGGCACGATCGGGGCCCTGCTGGTGGGCGAGCGCGGCGCCGACGGGGCCCTGACGTACCTGTCGCACGTCGGATCCGGCCTGTCGGACGCCGTGGCACGGGCCCTGTGGGACCGCCTGCGGGCCGCCGAGGTGGACGCGTCGCCGTTCGCCAACCCGGTGCCCGACGCCCCGGCCACCCCCCGCTGGGTGCGCCCCGAGATCGCCTGCGAGGTGCGCTTCGCCGAGCGCACCGCCGACGGGCGCCTGCGCGCGCCGGTCTTCCACGGCCTGGTCGAGGACCCGGTGGCCGACATCCCCGCCGGGCCCTTCTCCGCAGGCGGACGGCTCGCGCACCGTGGAGGAGGGCGAGCGGCGCATCACGCTCACCAACCTCGACAAGCCGTACTGGCCGCGCGAGGGCATCACCAAGGGCAACCTGCTGGACCACTACCTGCGCGTCGCCCCGGTGCTCGTGCCCCACCTGGAGGGGCGCCCGATGATCCTCAAGCGCTTCCCCAACGGCATCGAGGAGGACTTCTTCTTCCAGCACTCGGTCACCGACGCGCCGCCGTGGCTGGCGCGCGCCGACCTGTCGCGCAGCGGCCGCCCGGACGACAAGCTCAGCCACTACGTGATGGTGGACGACCCGCTCGGGCTGCTGTGGCTGGTCAACCTGGGCTGCATCGACCTCAACCCGTGGCAGAGCCGGGCCCGCGCGCCGGACGAGCCCACCCACGTCCTGTTCGACCTCGACCCGGCCGACGGGCTGCCCTTCGCGAAGGTGGTGGAGGCGGCCCTGCTGGTGCGCGACGCGCTCGAGGCCCTGGGCCTGCGCGGCTATCCGCGCACCTCCGGGGCGAGCGGCATGCACATCCTGGTGCCGGTGGAGCCGGGGCTCACCTTCGACGCCGTGCGCCTGTTCGCCCGGGTGGTCAGCGAGGCCCTGGTGCGACGCGCGCCCGGATCTGGTGACCACCCGGACCAAGATCGCCGACCGCGGCGACCGGGTGTACCTGGACGCCAACCAGAACGGCCGCGGCAAGAGCATCGCGTGCGTCTACTCGGTGCGGCCGCGCCCCGGCGCCCCGGTCGCGACCCCCCTGCGCTGGGAGGAGGTGGGGCCCGGCCTGGACCCGCGGTCCTTCACGATGGGCGTGGTCGCCCGCCGCGTGGAGGCGGAGGGCGACCTGGCGGCCGGCCTGCTGGACGACCCGCAGCCGCTGGACGACGCGGTCGCCCGCCTGGGCGCGGGCCCCGCGTGAGGGCGCGGGCGCTCGCGGCGGCGCCTGGCGGCCGCCGCGGTCCTGGCCGGCTGCTCGGGCGCGGGCGCCGACGGCCCCGTGGACACGGCCCCCGCGCCGCCCCCCACCGGCACCGGCTACTTCGTCGGCGCCGGAGCGGACGGCGTGGGGGCGACCCTGGACATGCACGGCTCGCGACCCGGTCGCGCGCGCGATCGACGCCGCCCTGGTGGGGCGGGGCGGCCCGGCGGGCGACGTGCCGGCCGTGGGGATCGCCTCGGTGGTCAACGACGGGCCCGAGAGCGTGCCGGCGCCGCGCTTCGTGGCGGTGCTCGCCGACGACCAGGGCGCCGTCCCGGTCCCGCGCGCGGAGGACGTGCTGCGGGCCTCGGAGGGCCCGGCGGCCCGGCGGGCGCTGCGCCGCCTGGCCGCCCTGCCGGCCCGCGTCCCCGCCAAGGGCGCCGCGACCTACTACGTCGTCCTCGACGGCGTGCGGGTCGCCGAGGTGGATTCGGTGCGCATGGTCGTGGTGCCGGGCGAGCCGATCACGCTCGCCGCGCGGCGGCGGTAGGGGACCGGCCCTCGGCGGCGAAAACCTGGCGCGTGCCCCCCGACGTCCACGCACTCGCCGAACGGCTCAAGCGCGACTACGAGCGCTTCAGCCCCGCCCAGCAGTCGCTCGCGCGCTACCTGGCGGATCACCTGGCCGACGTCCCGCTGCTGTCGGCCCACGAGGTCGCGCGGGCCTCGCACTGCAGCCCGGCGACGGTCGTGCGCTTCGCGCAGGCGCTGGGCTACTCCGGCTATCCCGAGATGCAGCGCATCGTGCGCCGGGCCCAGCGGCCCGGCCTCCCGCCGCGCCCGGGGGACCGCCAGCTGGGGCTGCCCATCTCGGCCGAGGGCCTCGAGGCGACGCTCACGGCGGAGCGCCTGGTCCTGGACGACGCCGCCGAGCGGCTCGCGGGAGCGGGCCTGGGCCCCATCGTCGCGGCACTCGGTCCCCGCAGCCCGCTGGTGGTCGCCGGCGAGGGTCACGCGCGCTCGGTGGTCGCCCTGATCGAGGAGCGGCTCGGCCGCGCCGGCCGGCCGGTGGCCGCGGTCACCTCCCTGGATCCCGGCGCGCGCGCCTGGCTCGACGCGCTCGGGCCCGGCGGCGGCGTGCTGGCGATCGCGATCGGCCGCGAGTCGCGGGTCGCCCAGGGGGCGGTGACCGCCGCGCGCGCCGCGGGCGTCCCGGCGGCCGTGCTCGTGGACTCCAGCCTCAACCCGCTCGCCCGGTCCCCGCTGGCGCGGGTGGTGCCGGCCGACGCGCGCGACGGCGCGCCCAGCCTGGTGGCGATGGTCGCCGTGGCCCAGGCCCTGGCCCTGGCCCTGGCGCCGGCCACCGTGCGCCCCGACCTCGCGGCCGTGGGGGCCTAGCGGGCCTCAGCCCTCGGCGGAGGCGCCTCCGCCGCAGGTTGGCGAACTGCCGGGTCTGCATGACCCAGTGCGAGGGTTCCAGCACCAGGACGCTCAGGACCGGCTGCAACCAGCGCGGCCGCAGGGCCCAGTAGCCGCTCACGACCAGGCGGGTGCGGCCCCCGGGGAGCTCCTCCAGCAGGAAGGCCCACAGCGAGTCGGTGAAGCGGGGCCGGGCGCGGGCCGCGCGGGTCGAACGGGCGCCCGCGCAGGTCCAGCGACATGCGCAGCCCCAGGAAGCGCTCGGGCTCGAGCGCCGCGACCTCCCACGACTGGCTGCCGTCGCGGGTCCCCGCCATCCGGTCGCCGAGCGCGATCCCCTGCCACTCGGGGTGGACGCGGCCGGCGCTGGCGCGACCCCAGTTGTCGAGGCGGTCCCAGCTGTACCACCCGGCCCGGTCGGTCCCCATCTGCACGAGCCAGGGCCACACCGCCGAGGGCGGCGCGTCGATGGTGACCGCCATCGTCGCGCTGCGCTCGCCGCCGGGGATCAGGTCGGCGCCCGGGTAGGGCCCGTCCACCTCGGCGTCGGTCGCGCCCCAGCGGACCAGGCGCGGCCGCACCGCGAGCGCGTAGGCGGCCGCGAGACCGGCGAGGGGGACGATGGCGCGGGCCCTGATCACGCCGCGAGCCTAGGCGCCGCCCGCCGCGCCCGCCATCCGGGAAAGGACCGCGGTCGCGGTGCGGGGAAGCCCCCGCGGAGGCCCGCGGGGAGGTCCGGTAGACTTTTCGGTCGGAAACGACCGAGAAGGGGAACGCGTGTCAGAGGGCAACGGCCGGACCGGGCACGATGCGCGTCAAGAGCGGGCTCGCGCAGATGCTCAAGGGCGGCGTCATCATGGACGTCACCACGCCGGACCAGGCCCGCGTCGCCGAGGAGGCCGGCGCCTGCGCCGTGATGGCCCTGGAGCGGATCCCGTCCGACATCCGCGCCGACGGCGGCGTGGCCCGCATGAGCGACCCCGAGATGATCGCGGGCATCCAGGAGGCGGTCTCGATCCCGGTGATGGCCAAGTGCCGCATCGGGCACTTCGTCGAGGCCCGCATCCTGCAGGCCCTCGACGTGGACTTCATCGACGAGTCCGAGGTGCTGACCCCGGCCGACGAGGCCCACCACATCGACAAGCACGCCTTCACGATCCCCTTCGTGTGCGGCGCCACCGACCTCGGCGAGGCGCTGCGGCGCATCTCCGAGGGCGCGGCCATGATCCGCTCCAAGGGCGAGGCCGGCACCGGCAACGTGGTCGAGGCCGTGCGCCACATGCGCGCGATCCGCTCCGGCATCGCCCGGCTCGGCGAGCCTGGCGCCCGAGGAGCTGCACGCCGCCGCCAAGGACCTGCGGGCGCCCTACGAGCTGGTGGCGCGGTGGCCGCCGACGGGCGCCTGCCGGTGGTGCTGTTCTCGGCCGGCGGCATCGCCACCCCGGCCGACGCCGCCCTGATGATGCAGCTGGGCGCCGAGGGCGTGTTCGTGGGCTCGGGCATCTACAAGAGCCAGGACCCGCCGGCGCGGGCCCGCGCGATCGTCGAGGCCGCCACCCACTTCCGCGACCCCGAGGTCCTGGCGCGCGTCTCGCGCGGCCTCAAGGACGCCATGCCGGGCATCGAGATCTCCTCGCTGGCCAGCGAGCCGAGATGCTGCAGGGGCGCGGGTGGTGACCAGCGACCCTCGGCCGCCCGCGCGATCGGGGTGCTGGCCGTCCAGGGGGCCTTCGCCGAGCACGAGCGCGTGCTGGCCGCGCGTCGGGCGCCGAGCCGGTCCAGGTGCGCGGCCCCGGCGACCTGGAGGGGCTGGACGCGATCGTGATCCCCGGCGGCGAGAGCACGACGCTCGGCCTGGTGGCCGAGGAGTCGGGTCTGCTCGACGGCGCTGCGCGAGCGGCTGGCCGCGGGCCTGCCGGCGCTCGGCACCTGCGCCGGGCATGATCGTGCTCGCGCGGGCGACGACCGGGGCGCGCAGCCGCTGGTCGGCGGCATGGACATCGTCGTGCGGCGCAACGCCTTCGGCCGCCAGCGCAGCTCGTTCGAGACGTCGCTGGCCGTCCCGGCGTTCGGTCCCGAGCCCGGTCGACGCGGTCTTCATCCGCGCGCCGTGGATCGAGGAGGCCGGGCCCGAGGTCGAGATCCTGGCCGAGCACGCCGGCCACCGCGTCGCCGCCCGCCAGGGCGACGCTGCTGGTCACGGCGTTCCATCCCGAGCTGTCGGGGGAACGGCGGTTCCACGAATGGCTCGTGGAGCGGGCGCGTCGCGCCGCGCGGGTCGCAGGCGGCGAGAGGGGAGGCGGGATCATGTCGGGGCACAGTAAGTGGGCGACCATCAAGCGCAAGAAGGGCGCGGCCGACGCCAAGCGCGGCCAGCTCTTCTCCAAGCTCTCGCGGGCCATCATCGTGGCGGCCAAGGAGGGCGGGGGCGACCCCGACGCCAACGCGGCCCTCGCCACGGCCATCCAGAAGGCGCGCGACAACTCGATGCCCAAGGACAACATCGAGCGCGCGATCCAGCGCGGGGCCGGCGCGGGCGAGGGCGACAACTACGAGTCGATGCTCTACGAGGGCTACGCGCGCCGGCGGCGTCGCGGTGATCTGCACGATCCTCACCGACAACCGCAACCGCACCGCCAGCGACCTGCGCTTCATCTTCACCAAGAACGGCGGCTCGCTGGGCACCCCCGGCAGCGTCGCCTGGCAGTTCGACCGCAAGGGCGTGATCGTGGTCGAGGGCGAGGGCGTCGACGAGGACGCCCTGATGGACGTGGCGCTCAGCGGCGGCGCCGAGGACATCGCCGAGGACGGCGACCAGTGGCAGATCACGACCGAGCCGCACGACTTCATGCCGGTGCGCCAGGCCCTCGAGGAGGCCGGCATCCCCTACGTGTCGGCCGATCTCACGATGCTGCCCAAGACCACCGTCGAGCCCTCCGAGAAGCGAGGCGCGCCAGATCCTGCGGCTGATCGACCAGCTCGAGGAGAACGACGACGTCCAGGACGTCTACGCCAACTTCGACATCTCCGAGGAGATCCTCGAGGCGGTCGCGTCGTAGCCCGCGGGGGTCGTCCGGGGTCCCTGCTTGGCTAGCCGGGTGAGCGGAGCCGCGCCAGCGCTGGTGCTCGGGGTGGACCCCGGCCTCGCGTTCGACCGGCTTCGCCCTGATCGCCGGGCCGCCGTCGCGGCCCCGGGTGGTGGCGATCGGGACGGTGCGCACGTCGCCCCGCCAGGCCCACCCGGAGCGGCTGCGCGCGATCCACGACGCCATCGCCGATCTCGCCGGGCGCGACGGCGTGGCGGAGGCGGCCATCGAGTCGTGGTTCATCCACCCCATGAGCCGCTCGGCGATGGCGATGGCGGAGTCGCGCGGGGCGATCCTGGTGGCCCTCGCGGGCGCCGGGGTGAACGTGGTGGAGTACTCGCCCAACACGATCAAGCAGTCGGTCACGGGCTCCGGCAGCGCCGACAAGGGGCAGGTGCGCGCCATGGTGGGCCGCCTCACGGGCGCGCGCCCCGAGACCGACCACGCCGCCGACGCCCTGGCCGCGGCGATCTGCCACATGAGCTCGGCGCCCCTGCGCGGCGCCATCCGCCGAGCCCGCTAGATTCGGGCGCGTGATCCGCTCCATCAGGGGGCGCGTGCTGGCGCACGAGCCCGACGGCCCCGTGGTCGAGGTCGGCGGTGTCGGCCTGTTGGTGCGCGTCTCGGCCACCACCCTGGGTGCGCTGCCCGCCGTCGGCGGCGAGGCGTCGCTGGTGACCGTGCTCGTGGTGCGCGAGGAGTCGCTGGACCTCTACGGGTTCGCGACCCCGGCCGAGCGCGGGCTGTTCGAGGCCTTCACCACGGTCAGCGGCGTCGGCCCGCGCCTCGCGCTGGCCATCTGCTCCACCGGTGAGCCCGACGAGCTGCGCCTGGCCATCGCCCGCGGCGACAGCGCGCGGCTGCAGACGGCCAGCGGCGTGGGCAAGCGCACGGCCGAGCGGCTGGTGCTGGAGCTGCGCGACCGCCTGGGCGCGCTGGACGGGGGCGCGCCCGCGCCGCACGGCCTCTCAGGCCGACCTCCACATCACGGCCCGCGACGGCCTGGTGGCCCTGGGCTTCCGGGCCGAGGAGGCCGACCAGGCGCTGGCCGACGCGCCGGCCGGGCTCGACGCCGAGGGCCTGGTGCGCCACGGCCTGGCCCGGCTGAGGCGGCGATGAGCGAGGCCGCCTGGGGCAACGACCCCGAGGGCCTGGAGCCGGACGAGCGCCTGGCCGCGGGCGACGACATCGGCGCCGAGGACGAGCTCGACAGCTCGCTGCGCCCGCGCCGGCTCGACGACTTCATCGGGCAGGACGCCGTCAAGCAGCAGCTGGCGATCTTCCTGGAGGCGGCCCGCCAGCGCGGGGAGGCCCTCGACCACGTCCTGCTGGCCGGGCCGCCGGGCCTCGGCAAGACCTCGCTGGCCGGCATCGTGGCCGAGGAGCTGGGGGTGGGCTTCCACGTCACCAGCGGCCCGGTGCTGGAGCGCAAGGGCGACCTGGCCGCGGTGCTCACCGCCCTCGAGCCCCACGACGTCCTGTTCATCGACGAGATCCACCGGCTCAACCGGGCCATCGAGGAGGTGCTGTACCCCGCGATGGAGGACTACCAGCTCGACGTGGTCCTGGGCCAGGGCCCCTCGGCGCGCACGCTGCGGCTGGACCTGCCGCGCTTCACGCTGGTCGGCGCCACCACCCGCACCGGGCTGCTGACGACCCCGCTGCGGGCGCGCTTCGGGGTGTTCCACCGGCTCAACTACTACGGCGCGGACGACCTGTCGGCCATCGTGCGCCGCTCCGCCCGGCTGCTGGACATGGAGATCGAGACCGACGCCGCGGACGCCCTGGCGGCCCGCTCGCGCGGCACGCCGCGCATCGCCAACCGCCTGCTGCGACGGGTGCGCGACGTGGCCCAGGTGCGCGGCCGCCCGAGCGTCGACCGCGCGGTGGCCGAGGAGGCGCTCACCCTGCTCGAGGTGGACGAGCTGGGGCTCGAGGAGCTCGACCGGCAGATCCTGCGCCGCCTGGCCGAGACCTTCGAGGGCCGCCCGGTGGGGCTCGGCACCCTGGCCGACAGCGTCGGGGAGTCCGCCGACACGATCGAGGACGTCTACGAGCCCTACCTGCTCCAGGAGGGCCTGCTCAAGCGCACGCCGCGGGGCCGGGTGGCGACGGCCCGCGCCTACCGCCACCTCGGCCTGGTCCCGCCGCCCGAGACGGGCCAGCCCGGCCTCTTCTAGGGGCGCGCGCCGCCCGCCGGTGCAGGGTAGAGTCGCGCCATGCCACAGACGGTCAGCGACGTGATGGGCCAGGTCAAGGTGCGGCTCTCGCCCGACGCCACCCTGCGCACGCTCGCCATGGAGCTGAGCGCCGCCCGCACCGGGCTCGCCATCGTGGACGTCGATGACGGCGGCGTGATCTCCGAGCGCGACGTGCTGCGCGCCATCGCCGCCGGGGTCGACCTGGACACGGCCAGGGTGGGCGAGCACATGACGCCGCACCCGGTCTCGGTGCCGGCCACCATGCCGCTCTCGGAGGCCTGCGACCTGATGATCTCGCGCTCGGTGCGCCACCTGCTGGTCGCCGACGGCGCGCCGGCTGGTGGGCGTCCTCAACATGCGCGACGTGGTCGGCGTGCTCTCCGGCGCCGCCGCCCTCGGGGCGGTGCCGCCCGCGCGCGAGGCCCTAGCGGGGCGGGTCCTCGGCGGCGCCGGCTCGGGAAGCCCGGGCGCAGGGCCGAGGGGATGTTCTGACCAGCTCGACCGGGTTGCGGCGCAGGTTGTAGCGCAGGCCGACGGGGCGGGCGGGGCTCGTGGCGGCTGCGCGGGCGCGGCGAGCACCTCCCGTACACGTCCTCGACCTGGCGGGCGACCTCGGGCCAGGAGTAGCGCTCCACCACCATCTCGCCGCCGCGTCGGCCCAGTCGCCGCGCAGCTGCGCGTCGTCGAGCACCTCGGCGATGCCCGCCGGGCGAGGTCGGCGGCGTCGTGCGGGGCCACGAAGCGCCCCGGCGCGCCGTCGCGGATCACCTGGCGGAAGCCGATGTTGTCGGCGCAGACGACGGGCGTGCCGCTGGCCATGGCCTCCAGCAGCACCACCCCGAACGACGCGAGCACGCAGGGGGAGGCGAACACCGTCGCCTCGCGGTAGAGCGCCGGCCGCTCCTTGTCGAGCAGCCCGAGCCACTCGATGCGGTCCCACACCCCGAGCGATCCGCGCCTGGTGGTGGTACTTGGGCCGCAGCGGCCCGTCGCCGACCACCTGCACGCGTGAAGTCGCGCCCCTCGTCCATCAGGATGCGCGTGGCCTCGAGCAGGGTGTCCAGCCCGTTGCGCGGGTCGAAGCGGCCCATGAAGAGGATGCGCGGCGGGCCCCGGCGGCCGCTCGTCCTCGCTCGCGAGCGGGTGGTACAGGTCCACGTCGACCCCGTTGGGGATGATCTCGAAGGGGCGGTCGCCGAAGTAGGGGCGCAGCGCGGTGACGCAGGCCTCCGACACCGCGATCAGGCGGTCGGTGCGGGCCATGGTGCTGCGCACGTAGGCGAAGAAGCGCTTGTAGGCCCAGTGGCCGCCCTCGAAGTACGTGTGGAAGGTCCCCACGTTGACCGGCGCGCGCGAGGTGCGCAGGGCCCACAGGCCGAGCATGGGCGACGCCAGGCCCTGGGCGTGGACCACGTCCATGCCGCGCAGCGCCCGGGCCATCGCGGCCTTGAGGCCGACGCCCACGCTCACGCGGGCGATGGAGCCGTTGGAGACCAGCGGCATCGACAGGCCCATCCGCCGGGTGCGGTAGCCGTGGACGGCCAGGTTCTCCGCGTCGATCGCCCGGGCCCGGGCCTTGGTCCCGAAGGGGGCGAGGCTGGTGACCACGGTCACCTCGTGGCCGCGCGCCACCAGTTCGCGGCTCAGGTTGTGGACGTGCTCCGGCACGCCCCCGAGCACCGGGTAGGCGTACTCGGTGACCATCGCGATCCTCACGGGGACCGGCGCTCTGCCACGGGCGCGGGTAGGGGCCGGCCAGGCGGGCGATGACCGCCAGCGCGACGAGCACCACCATCGCGCCGCCCACCCCGTCCAGCCACCAGTGGTTGGCGGTCGCCATCACGGTGAACAGCATCCCGGCCGGCCACAGGAAGGCCAGCCAGCGCCAGGGCGACGGGCGCAGCAGCCAGAACAGGGTGAGCCCGAACAGGAACGAGTAGCCGACGTGCATCGACGGCATCGCGGCGAACTCGTTGCGGAAGGGCTGGAACCACGACAGCGCCCCGCCCAGCTCGAGCGCCTGCTTGGTCGGGTCCTCCAGGCCGATCCCGGTGAGTCGCGGCGGCGCCAGCGGGTACAGCCAGTAGCCGAGCACCGCGATCCCGTTGGTGACCCAGAACCAGTTGCGGAACATGGCGTAGTTCTCGCGCCGGCGGAACCACACCCACAGGAACATGACCGTGAAGCCCGTGGTGTGGGCCAGCGTGTAGATCCACGTGGTCGTGAACTCGGCGATGCCCACCGACTGGACCCAGTCGTGCACGTCAGGCTCGACGAACAGCCCCATCGCCCGCTCGGCGTCGATGATGTCCTGCGCGTGGCTCAGCGGCACCAGCACGTCGCTCGGTCGCCACGAGGTCGCGCAGCCACTCGTAGGCCACGGTGAGCAGCAGGAAGAGGAGCACCTCGGCCCAGACCGGCCACTCGGCGAACCAGGCCCGTCGCAGGGGCGATGAGCGGTCGGCGGCCGCGAGGACCGCGGAGGGGCGTTCGACGTCCGTCACGGCGGCGGAACGTAGCACGGCCACCGGCCGCTCCCGGGGGTCACCGGGCCCGCCCGGGGCCGCCCGAGGCCTTTGCTATCGTCGCCCTCGCCGGACCATCCGTCCGCTGACGGCCGCCCCTGGAAGGTGCCTCCCCATATGGGCCTGCTTCTCCCGCTGTACATCCTGATCTTCGTCGGGTTGATCTACTTCGTCGGCGTGCGTCCGCAGCAGAAGCGCCGCCGAGAGCTGCAGTCGATCCTCAACTCGCTCGCCCCCGGTGCCGAGGTGGTCACCATGGCGGGCATCTACGGAACCGTGACCGAACTCGAGGACGGGGACACCCTCCTGCTCGAGATCGCCGAGGACACCGACATCCGCGTCGCGAAGGCGTCGATCGCGCGCGTGATCTCACCGTCGGAGTCGGCGGCGGCGCCCGAGCCCGAGGCGGCCCCGGTCTCCGACGACGCCTCCTAGGGCCTTCACGCACCGCCCATGAGGCGACCCCTCCTCCTCCTGGCCGTGGTCATCGGCCTCGTGGCCGCGTCGCTGGTGGCGATCGCGCTCAAGCCGGCCGTCCTCGGCCTGGACCTGCAGGGCGGCGTCGAGGTCGTGCTGCAGGGCCAGCCCACCGAGACCAGCGAGGTCACCCCCGAGGCGATCGAGCGCTCGGTCGAGATCATCCGCAGCCGCGTCGACGCGTTCGGCGTCGCCGAGCCCGAGATCCAGACGCAGGGCGACGACCAGATCGTGGTCGCGCTGCCGGGCGCGGACAACCCGCAGCAGGTCGTCAGCGACCTGATCGCGCCCGCGCAGCTGATGTTCATCAACTTCGAGCGCAACGTCGTCAACCCGGAGGGCGAGACCGACCTCTACAAGGCGGTCCAGCTCGCGGTCAACACGACGCCCGAGCAGGCGAAGGGCAAGCCGACCTACTACGCCTTCCGCGACAAGAAGCTGGTGGTCCCGCCCGCCCAGGACCTGGCGACGCTGCGCGACAGCTTCCCGGACGACACGATCCCGCCCGGGGTCGAGGTCCTCAAGGTGCCGCGCGGCCTGTTCCTCGCCTACGAGGAGACGCAGAAGCTCCAGACCCGCGACGCCGGCACCCAGAAGACCTGGTACGTCTTCCAGAACAACCCGGGGCTGACCGGCGCCGACGTCACCTCGGCGCGCTCGACGATCCAGACCGGCGGCCTCGGCAGCCGCGACCGCATCGTCACCCTCTCGTTCACCGGCGCCGGCCAGGACAAGTTCGCCGACATCACCCGCCAGCTGGCCACCGACGGCCAGCTCAAGGGGCAGCTGCAGCACTTCGCGATCATCCTCGACGGCCGGATCGTGTCCAACCCGTCGGTGGACTACAACGAGTACCCGACCGGCATCAACGGCGACAACGGCGCCGAGATCAACGGCAACTTCAGCCAGGGCGAGGCCGACACCCTGGCCAAGCAGATCAACTCGGGCGCGCTCCCGATCGAGCTGCAGGTGATCAGCCAGAAGCAGGTCTCGGCCACGCTGGGCAAGGAGTCCCTGCGCCAGGGCCTGATCGCCGGGATCGTGGGCCTGGTCCTGGTGATGCTCTTCCTGATCGCCTACTACCGCTTCCTCGGCGTCGTCGCCGCGCTCGCCCTGATCGTCTACGCGATCCTGCTGTGGGCGGTCATCGTGCTCGTCCCGATCACGCTGACGCTGCCGGGCATCGCGGGAATCATCCTCACGATCGGCGTGGCGTCGGACGCCAACGTGGTCATCTTCGAACGCGTGCGAGAAGAGGCGCGCGCCGGCAAGTCGCCGCGCGCGGCCATCCTCGCCGGCTACAAGAAGGGCATCGGGGCGATCATCGACGCCAACGTCGTGACGTTCGCGACCGCCCTCATCCTCTTCCTGTTCGCGACCGCCGGGGTCAAGGGCTTCGCCTTCACCCTCGGCATCGGCGTCCTGCTGTCGCTGTTCACGGCGGTCGTGGCCACCCGGGCGGCCTTCAACGTCCTGGCCGACACCAAGTACCTGCGCGACAACCGCCTCATGGGCCTCGACCAGCGCGAGATCCACTGGAAGCTGGACTTCGTCGGCAAGTGGAAGCTCTGGATGGCGATCTCGATCGTCCCGCTCATCATCGGGACGGTCTGGATCGGCATCAACGGCCTCAACCTGGGCCTGGACTTCGAGAGCGGGACCCGCATCACGACCGCGTTCGAGCAGCAGCCGAGCGAGGACGCCGTGCGCGCGGTCTTCAGCGACCTGGGCTACAGCGACGCCAAGATCCAGTCGACGACGGAGACGATCGACGGCCAGGAGGTCCGCGGCTTCCAGATGCAGACCGAGACCCTCCAGCCGGCCCAGCGCAACGAGCTCGAGCGGGCGCTCAACGAGAAGTTCGGCATCGTCCAGGAGACGCTTCCAGCTGGACTCGGTGGGCCCCACCTTCGGCCGCCAGATCATCCGCAACGGGATCTGGGCCGTCCTGCTGAGCTTCGCGGTGATCGTGCTGTACCTGAGCATCCGCTTCGAGTACAAGCTCGCGATCCCGGCCCTGATCTCGGTGATCCACGACGTGTGGCTCTCGATCGCGATCTACTCGTTCACGGGCAGGGAGGTGACGAGCGCGACCGTGGCCGCTCTGCTCACCATCCTGGGCTACTCGCTGTACGACGTGGTCATCGTCTTCGACCGCATCCGCGAGAACGTGCCGATCATGCGCCGCGCGACGTATCGCGAGATCGTCAACACCTCGGTGCACGAGACGCTGACGCGATCCATCATCACGTCGCTCACGACGCTGATCCCCATCACCGTGCTGTTCTTCTTCGGCGGCGACACCCTCAAGGACTTCGCCTTCGCCCTCATGGTCGGGATCCTGTCCGGCGGCCTGTCGTCGATCGCGATCGCCGCGCCGCTGGCGGCGCTGTGGAAGGAGCGCGAGCCCGAGATGAAGCGCAAGGCCGTCAAGGCCGAGCGCCGCGCGGCCGCGATCGCCTCCGACTCCGACGTGGTCGATCTCGACACGCTCGCCCGCGCCGAGGCGGCCCTCGACGCCGAGATGCGCGTGGAGGACGGCCGCGACGACGACGTGGAACCCGAGCCCGAGTACGACGAGGAGGAGCTGCTCGAGCTGCGCGCCGGCGAGATCGACCCCGACGAGGTCGATGCCGAGCACGCGGCCGAGGAGGACGTCGAGGCCGAGCCCGCCGCCGAGGCGGACGAGCCCGATGCCGAGCCCGACGCCGAGCCCGATGCCGAGCCCGATGTCGAGCCGGTCGCCGACGCCGAGCCCGAGCCCGCATCCGAGCCCGCGCCGGTCCCCGATGCGGGCGATACCGGCAACGGGGCCTCCGGCGACGCCGAGCCCGCGCCCCGCGAGCGGCCCAACCCGGACCGGGTGCGGCGCCACCGTGACGTCCAGAAGAGGAGGAAGCGGTGACCACCGTGCGCGAAGGGGTCGAGCAGGCCGTGCTCATGTCGATCGGCGCCGCGGCCCTGACGCGCGAGCGCGCCGAGGCCGCCGTCGCCGATCTGGTGCGCAAGGGGCAGCTGGGCAGCGAGGAGGGCGCGGCCGTCGTGGAGCGCCTGCTGGCCCGGGTGCGCGGCGAGGCGGCGTCGGCGAGCGGCCTGGTGGGTCGCGTCGAGGGCGGCGTCCAGGGGCTGCTGCGCGAGCTGGGCATCGTCGCCCGGTCGGAGCTGGAGGAGGTCCAGCTGCGGCTGATGGAGCTGGAGCACCGCATCAAGCTCCTGGAGCGCCGGCCCGCCGAGGCCGCCCCGGCGCCCGACGAGGCCGCCACGCCGACGGGCGAGGACGCCCCCGGCTAAAGCCCTGCGCGGGCCACCCGATACCCAAGGTGACGGCCCCTAACCATTGGGGCCCTTGGGGAACGGAGACCCCTTGCGCAGTCGACTGATCGTCGTCCCCGCCGCCGTGATCGTGACGGTGGCCTACCTGAAGGGCCGCCGGGACGGGCGGCTCGAGTACCTGTCGGCACCCGCCGAGCCGGTGGCCCCCACCAGCCCGCTGATGGACCAGGAGCGCATCGCACGCGCGCTCGCGGCCGACGCGGTCGAGCTGGCCGAGGCCCAGGCGGCCGCCGCCGGCACGCTGCTCGCCCCCGTGGGCCCGCCGCCCGCCGCCGATCCGGACGGAGAGTGGGAGGACCCCTTCGCGACGCCCGAGGCGGTGTTCGCGAGCGAATGGGTCGCCGCCCCGGCGCCCGTCGGTGACGCGGCTCCGTCGCGCCCCGACGGCGGCGGGCAGGCCGTGCTGGTGGCCGAGCCCGAGCCCGTCGCCCCGGTGGAGCCCGAGGTCTCCGTCGCGGTCCGCGTCGACGAGACCGGCCGCTTCTCGCTGGGCGGGTACGCGACCCAGGCCGGGCACATCGCCCTGGCCGGCATCACGTTCCGCGAGCGCCGCTCGGGCATCGTCGCCCCGGATTCGGTCGCCCTCGTCACCGAGGCGGCCAACAACGTCGCCCCGGGCGGCCTGGTGGTGCTCGGCGACGCCGGCTTCGCGCCCGACGCCGAGGGCTTCACGATCCTGCTCGCGGCCGAGGGTCCGGGCACGTTCGCCGCCGCCGGCTACTACGAGCTGGTCGCCGGGTGAGCAACGCCGCGCTCAACCATTGGGCCACCGGCCGATGACGAAGGTGGGCGCCGAACCCTTTGGCGCCGAGTGCCCGACCGCGGCGGGTCGCCGCAACCTCAAGGAGGCCGCGCGAGAATGTCCATGCTGAACATCGCCATCATCGCGGGCATCGCCCTGTGCCTCGTGGTGCTGCTCATCCAGCGCCGCAGGGACTCCGGCGACACGTCCGCCCAAGGCGCAGGCCGTGGACGCGGCGATCGCAAGCGACGGCGCGGCAAGAAGAACGGCACCCCGCCTCCGCCCCCCGAGCCCATGCCCCTGGCCGCCGCCGGCCAGAGCAGCGCGCCGGTGAGCCCGCCCATGGCCGGCCCCGCGCCCGAGCCCGCCCCGCCCGCCCCCGAGCCCAGCGTCGCCGAGTGGCCCCCCGCCGAGGACCCGGCCCCGCCCGAGTGGGCCCCGCCGGTCCAGGAGGCGCCCGCCGCGCCGGAGCCCGCGCCGCAGGTCGCGTTCGCCGCGGCCCCCGAGGCCGAGGTCGAGGTCGGCTGGCCGAGCGACGAGATCGTGACCGAGCCGGGCTGGCCCATCCCCGGTGAGGTCGATGTGCCCTGGACCGCCGCCGCCGAGCCCGTGGGCGCCGGCGTGGGCGGGGAGACCGCCCAGAGCTGGTCCGAGCAGGCGGCCACGGCCGCCCCGCCCGACCTGCAGTGGGCCGCGCCCGAGCAGATCGTCGAGGAGGCCCCGCAGTGGGCCCCCGTCGAGGAGGCCGGTTCGGCGGACATCCCGCAGTGGAGCCCGCCCGAGCAGGTCGTGGAGGCCGCGGCCCCCGAGGCGTTCACCGTCACCCCGGTCCCGCAGGAGCCGGCTCCGGCCGACGCCTGGGAGCCCCCGGCGGACGAGTGGGCGACGCAGGAGCCGTTCTCGACCGAGGACGCGCAGGTGACGGGCGAGATCCCGGTCATCCGCGAGCCCGAGCCCGACCCCGTGTTCGAGGCCCCGAGGCCGTCGCCGACCCGGTGCCGGTGGCCGAGCCCGTGTTCGAGACCCCCGAGGACGTCCCCTCGGCCGTCGACGCCCGAGCCCCACGAGCCCGAGGCCCACGAGCCCGAGGCCCCGCTGGAGTTCGCGCCCTTCGAGGAGGAGGAGGCGCTCGCCTTCGCCCAGGACGAGGCCCTCACCTTCGCGGACGAGGAGGTCTCCTTCGACGACTTCCCGCCCCCGGCGGAGGAGCCCGTGGCGCAGGAGCCCGTGGCCCCGGAGCCCGACGACATCCCCTCGTGGGACGCGCCGGTCTCGGAGGCGCCGGTCGAGGCCCCCGCCCCGGTCGCGGTCCCTGTCCCGGTCGCGGCCGCTCCGGTCGCCGCCGCGCCCGTCGCCGCCCCGGTGGTGGACGACGCGGCCCGCACCGGTCGCTTCGCGATCGGCGGCTTCGCCATCCAGCCCGGCCAGCAGGCCCTGGGCGGCGTGAGCTTCCGCTCCGAGCTCGCCCAGGCCCCCACGGCGTGGACCGTCTCGGACTCCGACGACGTGGCTCCGGGCACGCTCGTCCTGCAGCTCGACGGCACGATCAACTGCGAGGCCGCCGGCCTCGAGGTGGTCACCGAGCCGGGCTTCGCCCCGACGACCCTGGGCTTCACGGTCCGGGTCTCGGCGCTGGCCTCCGGCCCGTTCGCCGCGAGCGGCACCTTCCGCATCCGCTGAACCGGCGCGTCCCGGCCCGCCCGCCCGCGCGGGGGCGGGCCGGGCCCCGTCCGTCGCGACTGCTACCTTGGCCCGCATGGCGCGGGGAGAACGGCGGCAGAACCTAGCGCGCCTCGGCGAGATCGCGCAGGTCGCCGCCCGCCACGGCTTCGGCTACGTCTTCGGCCGCAAGGAGGCCGTCGCCGACGACCCACCATCAGCACCCGCAACCGCGGCCGGCGGCTGCGCGAGATGCTCGACGAGCTGGGGCCGACCTTCGTCAAGTTCGGCCAGCTGCTGGCCACCCGGCCCGACATCGTGCCGCCGGACATCCTCGAGCGAGCTGCGCGGCCTCCAGGACGACGCGCGCCCCGAGCCGTTCGACCAGCGTCCGCCAGGTGGTGGAGCAGGAGCTCGACCTCACGATCGAGCAGGTCTTCGAGTACTTCGAGGAGGAGCCGATCGCGGCCGCGTCGATCGGCCAGGTCCACCGGGCCCGCCTGCCCGGCGGCAAGGAGGTGGTCGTCAAGGTCCAGCGGCCCGACGCCGAGCGCCAGATCAACGCCGACATCCAGCTGCTGTACCAGGTCGCCCGGGTCGCCCGGGAGCGGGTCCGGAAGCTCCAGTTCATCGACCTCGTGGGGACGGTCGACGAGTTCGCGCGCACGATCCGGCGCGAGCTCGACTACGGCATCGAGGCCCGCAACGCCGAGGTCTTCCGGCGCGACTTCGCCGGCGACGACAGCGTGTCGGTCCCCAAGATCTACTGGCGCTACACCACCGCGCGCGTGCTCACGATGGAGCGCGTCGAGGGAACGGTGCTCGGGCGGGTCGATCTCGCGACCTGGTCGGTCGAGGACCGGCGGCGCCTGGCCAACCGCATCACCGAGACCTGGATGCAGATGGTCTTCGTGCACGGCTTCTTCCACGCCGACCCGCACCCGGCCAACATCCTGGTGCGCGGCCCCGACGAGATCAGCCTGGTCGACTTCGGCATGACCGAGCAGCTCAGCCAGCGCGACCGCGAGGCGGCGGTGCGGCTGCTGCTGGACATCCTCAACGGCAACGCCGAGCGCCTGCCGCGGCGGCTGCGCGCCCTGGGCATCCGCTACCCGCGCCAGCAGGAGGAGCGAGCTGGCCGACCGGCTGGGCGTGATCCTCCAGCGCTACTCGGCGACCGCCATCGGCGAGATCGACGCCCGCGAGGTGCTGCGGGAGATCTTCCAGACGATCTACCGCTTGAACATCACGCTGCCCGCGCGCTGGGTGATGCTCGACAAGACCCTGGCCACGCTGGCCGGCGTGGCGGTGGAGATCTACCCGGACCTCAACGTCTTCGAGGTCGCCCGGCCCTACGCCCTGCGGATGGCCGCCCAGCGCTTCCGCCCCGACCACGTGGTCGAGCGCCTGCGGCACCGACATCGGCCGCTACACCGAGGCCTTCCTCGAGTACCCGTTCCAGGTGTCCGAGCTGCTCGACGAGTTCAAGGACGGGGACATCGAGATCACGGTGCGCCCGGAGGGCTTCTCGGAGGCCGTCGAGAAGGTCCAGGCGAGCGCGAACCGCCTGGTGCTGGGCGATCGTGGCCGCGGCGCTGGTGCGTGAGCTCGGCGATCATCTCGGTGTTCGCGCGCTCGACCGACCTGGCCGGCCTCGCCCTGATCGCCATCCCCGGCTGGATCGCTGGCGCTTCGCGCTCGATCGCCTGGCTGTGCGTGGGCATCATCCGCTCGGGCCGCTGGTGACCTGGCGCATCGACCGCGTGGCGTTCGCCGAGGTGGCGGCGCTCCAGGAGGCGCTCGAGGTGCCCGAGCCGGTGGCCTGGGTGCTGGTGCGGCGCGGCCTGGGCGATCCCGGAGGCGGCCCGGGAGTTCATGGCCTCCGACGGCCCCCTGGCGCCGGCGGAGGACCTGGCCGGCATCGCCGAGGCCGCCGACCGCCTCGCGCGGGCCCTGCGCGGCCGGGGAGCGGATCGCCGTGCACGGCGACTACGACTGCGACGGGATCTGCTCCACGGCGATCCTGGTCAGCGCCCTGCGCGGGCGCGGCGGCGACGTGATCCCGTTCCTGCCGAGCCGGTTCCACGAGGGGTACGGGGTCGCGGTCTCCACCGTCGAGGCCCTCGCCGAGCGGGGCGCGCGCGTCCTGGTGTGCGTCGACTGCGGCACCTCGGCGGTCGACGCGCTCGACGCGCGCGGTCGAGCTCGGCATGGAGCCGGTGATCCTCGACCACCACCTGGCGGGCGGCCAGCCGTCCGCCCGGGATCATCGCCAACCCGGCCCTGGGCCGGCCGGCCGACGACCTGCCCGCCGCCGCGGGCGTGGTCCACATGCTGGTGCGCGCGCTGGCCGGCGCGGCGCGGACCGGGGCGGGCTGGCCCCCGACCCCGACGAGTGCATCGACCTGGTGGCCCTGGCCACGGTGGCCGACGCGGTGCCGCTGGTGGGCGACAACCGCCGCCGCGTGGCCCGCGGCCTGCGCGGCGATGCGCGAGCGCCCGCGGCCCGGGATCGCCGCGCTCTGCGCCGCGGCCGGGCTGGAGCCGCGCACCATCAGCGCGCGCGCCCTCGGGCTTCACCCTGGCGCCCTGCATCAACGCCGCCGGGCGCATGACCGCACCCGGACCGCGCGCTCGAGCTGCTGCTGGCCGCCGACCGCGAGACGGCCGACCCGATCGGCGCCGAGCTGTGGGCGCTCAACGCCGAGCGGCGCGAGGTCGAGCGCGCGATCGTGGAGCGGCGATCGCCCAGGTCGAGGCCGAGCCGGACGCAGATCCGGGCGCGCCGGCGTGGTCGTGGCCTCGGGCGACGGCTGGCACGAGGGCGTGGTGGGCATCGTGGCCTCGCGCCTGGCCGAGCGCTTCGAGCGCCCGGCCGATCGTGCATCTCGCGCCATGGGCGACACGGCCAAGGGGTCGGGCCGCAGCGTCGCCGGGCGTCGACCTCCACGCCCTCGTGTCGCGCGGCCGCCGGGCCCCTGACGCGCTGGGGCGGTCACGCCGGCGCGATCGGGCTGGAGCTGCCCGCCGCCGCGATCGCGCGCTTCCGCGACGAGCTGATCGCCGCGGCGGAGGGCGTCCGCGCGGCGATCGACCGCGCGCGGGTGCGGACGGTCGACGCGGTCGTCGGCGGCCGCGACCTGACCCTCGCCACCGCCGAGGCGCTCGAGCGCGCTGGCGCCCTTCGGGCGCGGGCAACCCGCCGGTGCGCCTGGTGGTGCCCGGCGTCGCCCTCGAGTCGCCGGCGCGGGTGCGGCGACGGCCAGCACCTCCAGGTGCGCCTCCGCTCCGGCGGCGTCCACGCCCGCGCGATCGGCTTCCGCATGGGCGAGCGCGCCCCCGGCATCGACGTGGACGAGCGCCACGACGCCGTCGTCGAGCTCGACATCGAGCGCTGGCAGGGCATCGTCGGCCCGCGCGTGACCCTGCAGGCGCTCGACGCCGTGGCGCCGCGCGACGGCCGCTCGCCCGTGGGCCGAGGCGTCGAGGCCCACGACCGCGGCTGCGCCGAGCGCCGGACCTGCGGGCACCGGGCGCGCCGACCCGCTGCCGCCCGCCGCCGCGACCCCGCCCGCCGCGGCCGCGCCGCTCGGCGTGCGCGACCGCAGCGGGGAGGGGACGGCGCTCTCGGCGCGATCGCCGCGCTCGCCGGCGCCGACCGCGGCGTGGTGGCCGTCGTCGCGGACGTCGCCCGGCGCCGCGAGGCGCTGGAGGCCGCGATCGAGCCCGCCGGCGCGTGGGGGCCGAGCTGGTGGTCGTCGGCGGCGGCGCGCTGCGGCCCGTCGGCGCTGCGCGAGCGCCTGGCGCTGGCGCGCGGGATCCCGTCCCTGGCGATGCTCGACTACGGCGACCTGCCGCTGGTGGACCTGCCCGAGGGCGTCCACCTCCTGCTCGTGGACCCCCCGGCCAACCCGGCCGAGGCGCGGCTGGGCGGTCCACCGCGCGGCCGACCGCTGGCTGCACCTGGTCTGGGGCGCGCCGGAGGTCGCCGTGGCGCTGGCGGCCTCGGAGGAGCGCTGGGAGCTGCGCCCCACCGCGACCGCCCTCTGGATCGCCCTGCGCGACGGCGAGCCGCGGCCCTGGGGGCCGGAGCTCGACCGGACGCCTGCTGGGCGACCCCGCGCTGCCGCGCCAGCCGCGCGTCGCCGCCCGTGCCCTGGCGGTGCTGGGCGAGCTCGGGCTGGTGGAGATCGACGCCGCGGGGGTGCGCGCCGTGGCCGGCGCCGAGCGCCGCGAGCTGGACGCCTCGCCGCTCTACCGCGCCGCCCGCGAGCGCCTGGCCCAGGAGGAGGAGTTCCTGGGCCGCGCCCTGACGCTGGACCTGACGGCCCGCGTCACCGTCGCCGTCTGACCGGGGCCACTAGGGTGGCGGGCGTAATCGGCGGATCCGTGCGATCGCCCCTCGCGAGGAGGAACCCTTGACCCGTAAGTCCGTGCGCGCCCTCGGCGCCGCCGCGCTGCTGGCGCTGTGCCTGTCGCTGCTCCCCGGCCAGGCGTTCGCGTCGCGTCCCAGCTCGCAGGCCGACATCACCTCCATCCTCGAGGCCGTCCAGACCTCGCCGCTCCTCAACCGCATCCCGGGACGCCCGTTCATCGTCACCAAGATCACCATCTCGACGGCGTCGGCCGACCCGGTCTACGCCTCGGCGTGGTGACCCCGCGCGCGGTCAAGAACCGCCGCGCGCAGCCGATCCAGCTGCTCTTCCGGCAGAACCCCAACCTGTCGTGGACGCTGATCGACTTCGGCAGCAACTTCTGCGGTGACGCCGACGTGCCGGGCGCGGTCCTCCAGGACCTCTTCAACCAGAGCTGCGGCGGCTCGGGCGGCGGCTCCAGCACCGGGCAGGGCATCACCACGCTCGGCTCGGCCGTCGTGGGCAACACCACCGCGACGCTGATCGCCACCCGCACCACCCCGGCCGGCGCCGCCGGCATCCCGCGCGCCAGCGTGTTCCTCAACGTCGCCGTGCGCTCCGCCCTCGGCAACGTGGTCGTCGCCCAGCAGCAGGTCGGCAACCCCTCGGGCTTCAACTGGAACCTGCTCAACCGCGCCGGCGGCGGCGGGGTGACCGCGCTCGCCGCGATCTCCACCGGCCCGCAGTTCATCACGGCCAGCGTGCGCCGCAGCGCGACCCTGTACGGCACGGCCTCGTTCACGTTCCAGTCCAACGTGCTGCTGCGCGTGCAGGGCACCCTGCCCGTCCCGCCGCCCCTGCTGGGATGACGATCGGCGACCCCGCCGGCTCCCCCGGGGAGGAGGGGGCTGGCGGGTCGCGATATCGTTCACATATGGCGAAGGATCTTGCAGACCTCGATCTCGCTCTCGCGACGGGTGTCCCCGAGCTGGAGCAGGTCATCGCGGAGGTCGCCGAGCACCACCCCGACGTCGATCGCGACGCGATCCGGCGCGCCTACGCCTACGCCGAGACGCACCACCGCGCCCAGCTGCGCAACTCGGGCGAGCCCTTCATCACGCACCCCCTGGGCTGCGCGCGCATCGCCGCCGGCCTGGGCCTGGACGGCACGGCCGTCGAGGCGCGCGCTGCTGCACGACACGGTCGAGGACACGACCGCCACCCTGGCCGACGTCGAGGCCGGCTTCGGCGCGGAGGTCGCCGCCCTGGTGGACGGGGTCACCAAGCTCTCGAAGATCCACTTCGAGAGCCAGGAGGAGCACCAGGCCGAGAACTACCGCAAGCTGATCGTCTCGATGTCGAGCGACATCCGGGTGCTGGTCATCAAGCTCGCCGACCGCCTGCACAACATGCGCACGCTCGCGTACATGACCAAGCCCAAGCAGATCCAGAAGGCCAAGGAGACGCTCGAGATCTACGCCCCGCTGGCCCACCGCCTCGGCATCCACTCGCTCAAGTGGGAGCTCGAGGACCTGGCCTTCGCCACGCTGCACCCCAAGCGCTACAGCGAGATCCAGCAGATGGTCAACCAGCGCCGGCCGGACCGGGAGGCCTTCATCGACGAGGCCGGCGACATCCTCGCGCGCGAGCTCGAGGAGGTCGGGATCACCGGCGTGGAGATCACCGGGCGGGCGAAGCACTTCTACTCGATCTACGAGAAGATGACCCGCAAGGGCAAGGAGTTCAACGAGATCTACGACCTCACCGCGATGCGGGTGCTGGTCGACTCGGTGAAGGACTGCTACGGGGCGGTGGGCATCATCCACTCGCTCTGGAAGCCGCTGCCCGGGCGCTTCAAGGACTACATCGCGATGCCCAAGCTCAACATGTACCAGAGCCTGCACACGACGGTGATCGGGCCCGAGGGCAAGCCCCTGGAGATCCAGATCCGCACCTACGCGATGCACGCGACCGCCGAGTTCGGCGTCGCCGCCCACTGGCTCTACAAGGAGGGCCGCGACGGCTCGCCGGCCTGGGTGTCGCGGATGATGGACTGGCAGCGCGAGACGCACGACCCCGGCGAGTTCCTCGAGGCCCTGCGCTCGGACCTCTACTCCGACGAGGTCTACGTCTTCACCCCCAAGGGCGACGTGCGCGACCTGCCGGCCGGGGCCACGCCGCTCGACTTCGCCTACGACGTCCACACCGACGTCGGCCACCGCTGCGTGGGCGCCAAGGTCAACGGGCGCATCGTGCCGCTCACGTACACGCTGCAGTCGGGCGACTTCGTCGAGATCCTGACCTCCAAGGCGCCGCGGGCCCCGTCGCGGGACTGGCTCCAGCTGGTCACGACCACCAAGGCGCGCTCCAAGATCAGCCAGTTCTTCCGCCGCGAGCGGCGCGAGGACGCCGAGCACCAGGGGCGCGAGGCCCTCCAGGAGCAGCTGCGCAAGGCCGGCCTGCCCAGCCAGCGGCTCGCCGGCTCGCCGCTGCTGCTCGAGGTCATCCAGGAGATGGGCTTCAAGCAGCGCCGACGAGTTCTACATCTCGCTCGGCCTGGGCAAGACCTCGGTCCAGATCGTGGTCAACAAGATCCTCCAGCGGCTCAAGGCCGGGCAGGCGGTCGCCGACGACGCCGCCCCCAGCACCGTCACCCCCCGCGGGCGCCGCCCCCACACGGCCACCGCCTCCAGCGAGCTCGGCATCGAGATCGACGGGCTGGCCGACGTCCTGGTGCGCCTGGCCAAGTGCTGCAAGCCGGTCCCGGGCGACCCGATCCTGGGCTACATCTCGCTGGGCCGCGGCATCACCATCCACCGCGAGGACTGCCCCAACGCCAAGGCCCTGAAGAAGAACCCCGAGCGCTTCACCCCGGTCTCCTGGGGCGGCGCCAACCAGCAGTCCTTTCGCGTAGAGATCGCCGTCGACGCCTGGGACCGTTCCCGTTTGCTCGAGGACCTGTCGCGGGCCTTCGCCGAGGCCGGCGTCAACATCGTGTCGGCGAACTGCTCGATGGAGGACCAGATGGTCCACGATCGTTTCGTGGTCCAGGTGGGCGACGTCGAGACCCTCAAGTCGTGCATCAGCGGGTTGCGCCAGGTGGAGTCGGTTTTCGACGCCTACCGGGTGACTCCGGGGGCCTGACAACCGCCAGTTCCGTGGGGCCACCTGCTAGCGTGGCGCGCCGATGGAATGGCTTGATCTGGTCGTCCCCTCCGCGGCGATCCTCGCTCTCTTCGGGGTGGTGGCCCTCGTGGTCGTCGCCATCCGGCAGGGGCGGGCGATCCGGCGTCTGGAGGAACGTCTCGCGCGTTCCGGCGATGCCGCCGTGGACGCTCCCCTGCAGCGCATCGCCGAGCTGCAGGCGCGCCAGCGCGTCTCCGAGGGGGGCGGCGTGTCGAGCGGGCAGCTCCGCACCGCCGGCGTGGTCGCCCTGGTCGCGATCGCCCTCGTCGCCGCGATCGGCGGCGTCTGGTACCTGTTCCTCAAGGACGGCGACAGCGCCACCGCCAGCTCCGACACCACCGCCCAGCCCGCCGGGGCCTCCAACGGCTCGCCCACGACCACGGTGCCCAAGCCGGTCGACAGCACCCTCGTGCCCGCCGACCCGCCGGCGCTGGCGGACAAGAGCGCCTACACGGTCGCCGTCTTCAACGCGAGCGGGGTGTCCGGCGCGGCCGCCGACGTGATCGCCCCGGAGCTCACCAACGAGGGCTGGACCGTGACCAAGGTCGACAACCCGCCCGACGGGGAGACCGGCCGCACCCAGTCGGTGGTGATGTACGCCAAGGGCAAGCAGGACGTGGCCCAGAACGTCGCCAAGACCCTCGGCATCAAGCGGGCCCCGCCCCTGGACGGCTACACCGACGCCCAGACCGGCAACGCCGACGTCGTGGTGCTGGTGGGGACGGACATCGCGAGCACGGCCTCCGCGACTCCGTAGAGGTTGTCGGAGCTCTGAGGGCTTCGTCGGGTTCTGAGCTCTGAGGCTTCCAGTTCGAGGTTCTGAGCTCTGAGCGTCTTCCAGTTCGGGCTTCTGAGCTCTGAACGCTTCCTCTGAGGGCCTTTCGTCCGTCACAGCGCCGGCTCCTCACGCGTGCGAGGCCGGGCTCTTGCGGCCCGGCCTGGCCGCGGCAAATCGGCCCTCAGCCGGGCCGATTTGCATTCGGTGCCCGCCTTCGGCGGGACCTTGTACGGCCGGCGACGCCGGCCGTCTCGTCGCCTGCGGCGACATCGAGCCAGGCCCGCCTACCGGGCGGCCCGCTCACGGCGCCTGGCCCCGATGTCGCGCCAGCGACGAGACAGGGCTGGCCCGGGAACCGGGCCAGCCTGTACAGCTCGCCGCCGCAGGCGGCCTGCGTTGCAAATGGGCCCGGCCAGGGCCGTTTGCCGCGTCCCAGCCGCCCGCAAGAGGCGGCTCAACGCGTCAGGAGCAGGCGCTTCGACGACGAACAGGCCTCAGAGGAACGTTCAGAGCTCTGAAACCTCGAACCGGGAAGCGTTCAGAGCTCAGCGGCCGAACCCCGCCGCCCGGCGTCTCCAGGCCCAGGACGTCTCCGGCCTTCAGCTCTCCGCGCCACTTGGCGGGGAGCTCCTCGCCGTTGAGGGTCGTCCGGCCCGGGGCGCCGTCCTCGCCGCCGGCGCGGCCCTTGGGCCCTCGCCGCCGGCGCTCCGCGATCACCGAGGCGTCGGCGTCCACCAGCACCCGCACGCGGCGCTCCACGCCGTCGCCGCCGCGGTGGAGGCCCGCGCCGCCGCTGCCGCGGCGCAGCCGGTAGGCCTCGACGCGCAGCGGGTAGGCCGTCTCGAGCGCCTCCACGGGGGTGTTGAGCGTGTTGCTCATGGCGACGTGGACGCCCGAGGGGCCGTCCGCGCCGGCCGAGGCGCCCTGGCCGCCGCCGAGGGTCTCGTAGTAGGTGAAGCCCGCGCCGCCGATCGTGAGGTTGTTCATGGTCCCCTGGCCCTGGGCGGGCACCTCCACGGCCTGGCCGAGGGCGGCGAAGACGGCGTCCACGATGCGGCTGGAGGTCTCCACGTTGCCCCCCGCGACGGCCGCCGGCGGGCGCGCGTTGACCAGCGTGCCCTCGGGCGCGATCACCTCGACCGGGGCGAAGGCGCCCGTGGAGGCGGGGATGTCGGGGTCGGTCACGCAGCGCACCACGAAGTAGACGGCCGAGCGCGTCACCGCGGGCGGGCAGTTGCAGTTGCCGGGGCCCGGCGGGGTCCGTGCCGGTGAAGTCGACCGTCATGCGGTCGCCCGCGATCGTGACCGCGACGCGGATCCACAGGTCCTCGGCCGTGACGCCGTCGCCCTCCAGGGCCTCCGCGGCCTCGTAGCGGCCGTCGGGCATGCGCGCGATCGCGGCCCGGGTGCGGCGCTCGGCGTAGTCGAGCAGGTCGTCCAGGGCCTCGCGCACCAGCGGCACGCCGTGCCGCGCGGCCACCTCGGCCAGGCGCCGCTCGGCCAGGCGGTGGGCGGCGAGCTGGGCCCGCAGGTCGCCCTCGCGCTCCATCGGGGTGCGCGTGTTGGCCAGGATCAGGTCGCGCACGTCCGGCACCGGCTCGCCGCCGGCGACCAGCCGCACCGGCGGGATCACCAGGCCCTCCTGGAGCAGCTCGCGCGAGCCGGCGGGCATGCTGCCCGGCGCCATGCCGCCCACGTCGGCGTGGTGGGCGCGCGTGACCGCGTAGGCGGCGACGCGGCCCTCCAGGGCGATGGCGCTGATCATGGTCAGGTCGGGCAGGTGGGTGCCGCCGCGATAGGGGTCGTTGACCACCCACACCTCGCCCGGCACGGCGCCCCGGGCGCGCACGGCGTCGACGGCCTCGGGCATCGCGCCCAGGTGCACCGGGATCGACGCCGACTGGACCACCATCCGGCCGGCCGCGTCGAAGAGGGCGGTGCTGCAGTCGCGCCGCTCCTTGATGTTGGGGCTGAAGGCGCTGCGCACGAGCGCCGCCTCCATCTCCTCGGCGACCGCCCGGAGGGCGTTGGCCATCACCTGGCGCGTGACCGGGTCCAGGCTCACGAGCGCTCCATCACGATCGCGCCGATCTCGTCCACCCGGGCGCTCCAGCCCTCGGCGACCCAGCAGGTGGCGCCGTCCATGGGGATCACCGCCGGCCCCGCGATCGCCGGGCCGGGAGGCGAGGGGGCGATCCCGGGGTCCACGCCCGGCCGCTCGGCCGCCAGCCGCAGGCTGACCGCCTCGATCGCCCGGCCCGGGTCCGCGTCGCCGTAGCGCTCGCGATGGGCGGCGTGGAAGGCCTCGGCCAGGGCCGCCTGCGGCGCCGCGGGGTCCCAGGGGACGGTGAGGGAGTGGCTCTGGCCGGCGTAGCGGCAGTCGGCGGCGGCGCTGTGCGAGGCCCCCGGGATCTCGCGCTCGGCGCGCGCCACCAGGGGCGCGAGGGCCGCGGCCAGCGCCATCGACCCGTCCACGGGCGAGAGCACCGTCTGGACGTAGTCGCGGCGCTCGCCGGCCACCACCAGCCCCAGGGCCGCCAGCACGCCCGCCGCCGGCGGGGCCACGATCCGCTGCACGCCGAGCTCCTCGGCCACCGGGCAGGCGTGCAGGGGCCCGGCGCCGCCGAAGGCGATGAGCGTCGCCTCGCGCGGGTCCTCGCCGCGCTCGACGCTCACCAGCCGCAGGGCGCGCACCATCTCCTGGACGGCCACCGTGATGATCCCCTCGGCGCACTCGCGCAGCCCCAGGCCGAGCGTGTCGGCCAGGCGCCCCACGGCCGATGCGGCGGCGTCGGCGTCCAGGCGGATGCGCCCGCCCAGGGGCGCGTCGGTGGGCAGGCGCCCGAGCACCACGTCGGCGTCGGTCACGGTGGGCCGGTCGCCGCCCAGGCCGTACGCCGCCGGGCCCGGCCGGGCCCCGGCGGAGTGGGGCCCCACGCGCAGCGCGCCGCCGGAGTCGGCCCAGGCGATGCTGCCGCCGCCCGCCGAGACGGTCGCGACGTCGAGCATCGGCAGGTGCAGGGGGTGCCCGGCGATGACCGTCGAGCTGGTGCGGGCCGGGACGCCGTCGCCCACCAGCGCCACGTCGCACGAGGTGCCGCCCATGTCGAACGTGAGGGCCAGCCGGCGTCCCTCGCGGGCGGCCAGGCGGGCGGCGCCGATCACGCCGCCGGCCGGCCCGCTCAGGACGGTCCACGCGGCGTGGTCGGCCGAGGCCTCGATCGGCAGCACCCCGCCGCTGGACTGCATGATCGCCGGCGCCGGCAGGCCCGCCTCGCGCGCCCGCTCGGCCAGCCGGCCGAGGTAGGTGCGCAGCACCGGGGTCAGGTAGGCGTCCACCGCGGTCGTCGAGATGCGCTCGTACTCGCGGATCTCGGGCAGCACCTCGCTGGAGGCGCTCACGTGCACGCCCGGCAGGGCGGCGCGCAGGGCGGCGGCCACGGCGGCCTCGTGGCCCGGGTGGGCGTAGGAGAACAGCAGGCCCACCGCGACGGCCTCCGAGCCGTCGGCGCGCACGGCCGCGACGGCGCGCGCCAGCGACGCGGCCTCGAGCGGCGCCAGCACGCCCTCGGGGCCGCAGCGCTCCGCCACCTCGTGGGTGCGCTCGTGGGGCACCAGGGCCGGGGGGTGGTGGACGTCGAGCCGGTACAGGTGGGCCCGGGTCTGGCGGCGCAGCTCGAGCACGTCGCCGAAGCCCTCGGTCGTGATCAGCGACGTGCGCGCGCCGGTGCCCTCGAGCAGGGCGTTCGTGCCCACGGTCATGCCGTGGCCGAAGCGCGCGACGTCGCCGGGGCCGAGGCCCGGCGGCCTCCAGGGCGCCCAGCGCCGCGACGATCACGCCCTCGCTCTGGTCGTCGGGCGTCGTCGGCACCTTGGCGGTGGTCACGACGCCCCCGGCGACCACCACCGCGTCGGTGAAGGTGCCGCCCACGTCGACGCCCACCAGGGCGCCTTCCGGGGTGGACCCCGTCGGCTCTATCATCGCCGCGACTCTACCGGGGAGACCCCATCCCGCCCGTTCCGCGCCTCATGGGCGCGGTGGCGGCGCTCGCGATCGTCGCGGCGCCCGCCGCCGCGGCCGCACCGCTCCCCGCCGCCCCCGGCGGGCGGCTGGACACCGCGCCCGTCCTCCTGTCGCCCGGCCCGCCCAACGGGGCGCTGGCCGAGGGGCTCGCCGGCTGGCAGGTGGACGGCCGGGAGCCCCCCGAGCTGCTCTTTCCCGGCGCGCGCATCGGCGGCAACGTCACGCTCGTCGTCGCCGCCGTTCACCGTGCCCGCCGGGGCCCAGTCGCTGGCCGTGCGGCTGCGCGCCCGCGGAGGCGGGGGGCTGATGGTGGTGAGCGCGCGCCCGCTGGACGGGCGGCCCGGACGTGGAGCTCGCCGACCCTGGAGCCGGACGCGGCGCGCGCGCACCTGGGCGGTGGGGGTCGCCGCCGTCGCCGGCCGCGCGGTGCGCATCGTGCTCGACCCGGTGCCCGCGCTGGGGACCAGCGTCGAGGTGCAGTCCGTCGGCCCGGTCACGGCGCCGCTTCCCGGCTGGACCGTCGCCGCCGGGGCCCTCGACCGCCGCGGCAGCGTCCGCCGGGGCGTCCTGGCGGTGCGGGACGCCCCCCTGCGGATCGCGTCGCCGGGCTTTCGCCCCGGCTCCGGCGCCCGGGAGCTGGTGGTCGCCGTGCGCGGCGACGGCGTGCTGCGCGGCGTCGCGGGCCGCCGGGCGGCCGCGGTCCGCGCGACCCCGGCGCTGGCGCGACCTGCGCGTGCCGGTGCGGGGCGGGCGCGCCGCCGCCGCGTCTCAGCCTCACCGCCACGCCCGGCCCGGGGGGCCTGGAGATCCGCGACGTCGGGCTCGTGCGCCGTCAGGTCGCCGTGCGCGGGCTGCGGTCGACCGCCGCGGGCGGGCGGCGGGTGATCCGCGCCACCCTCGGGGCGGCGGGCGCCGGCCTGGTGGTCGATGCCCGCGCCCGCTCGGGCCGCCTCCTGGCCCGCGACCGCGCCGACGCGCGCGGCCGGGTGCAGCTGCGGGTGCCCCGTTCGGCGGGGCGGGTGGTGCTGGTCGTCGCGGGCGACCGCACCCGCATCGGCACCAGGGTCAGCCGCTGATCTCGCGCGCGTAGGCGCCGGGGAACTGGGAGCGCAGCTTGGTGGCCTGGTCGATCGCCGGGCCGCGCGAGGCGTAGGTCCCGGAGAACACGACCCAGTAGCCCGGCTGCAGGTCCGGGAAGTCGGACGAGAAGAGGATGCCGGCCGGCTCGCCCTGGCCCTCGACCTTCGACTTGGCGGCGATCGCCGCCGACTCGTTGCCCAGTGACGACAGGATCGCGGTCCAGGCGGTCTCGCCGGCCGGCCAGTCGCCGCTGGAGGAGGGGTCGGTGGGTGCGACCGGGGTGGAGTCGGTGGTGGGCGTGTCCGGCGCGGTGGTGGGGGTGGTCGGCGACGGGCCCGTGACCGTGTCGAAGCCGCCCGTGCCCGGCGTGGTGGCGCCGGTGGTGTCGGTGGGGGCGGTGAAGGTGGTGTCCGGCGGCAGCGGGCCGGTCGTGGGCCCGGTCTCGGGCGGCAGCGGGACGACCGGCATCGTGTCCGTGGGCGCCGTCATCGTCGCCGTGGGCGCCGTGGAGGCGGCCGCCGCCGTGTCGTCGTCGTTGACCACCGCGTAGGCCAGGGCGCCCGCGCCCAGCCCGAGCACCACCATGGCGCCGGCCAGCAGGTAGGCCGTCTTGGGCCGGCGCAGGCGCGGCGCGAGCGGGGTGGGGGACCCGCACTCGAGGCAGTAGGTCTGGTCGGGATCGAGCTCGGCGCCGCAGACGGCGCAGGGCGGCGTGCCCGGCTCCTCGGGCGGGCGGGGTGCTGCGCGCCGAGGGCGCGAACCAGCGGTCGGCCCCCTCCCAGCCGGTCTTCTTGGGGGGATCGGTCACGCGGTGGGCGGCGTGGGGATCACGACCGTCGGCTGCTCGTCGCCGCGCGGCGGGCGGCACGACCTCGGTGCCGCACTGCCAGCAGAAGCGCGCCTCGGCGCGGAAGGGCGCCCGGCACACCATGCAGCAGCCGACGCTGGGGTCGGCGGGGGCCTTGCTGCGGCGCTCGCGGCGCTCGCGCTCGATCTCGCCGAGGCGCGCGTCGATGTCGCGCACCGTGTCGTCGAGCGCGGCGACCTCCTGCGCCCGCCGGACCATGACCTCCTCGGTGAGCAGGTCGCGCCGGTAGAGCTCGAACGCGAGGCCCCCCAGGTCGTACACGGCGACCTCGCGCTGGGAGAGGATCTTCTTGCGGTTGCGCCGCAGCCGGCGCGGGCCGTCGGCCTCGGGGGGCGGCGGGGTGGTCGCCTCGGGGATCGTCTCCGTCGCCGGCTCGGCGGCGGACGGCTCGCCCGTCGCGGCGTCGGCGGGCGCCCCGTCGGCCGGCGCGGCCGGCGTGCGCCGGCGGGGAAGCCACCGCTTCTTGGGCGCGGCCTCGGGCGTGGCCTCGGGCGCGGAGGCCTCGCTCGCGGCGGGATCGCCGGCCGGGGCGGTCTCGGGCGCGGGGTCGGGGGGCGGGGTGGGGGTCATGGGCTGCCGGGCATCGTATCGGCCGACCCGGCGGGCCCCCGTAACACGGGGCCGCGGCGCCCGGCTATCGTGGCCCGCGTGAGCGCGGACGCGGCGCTGCCCTGGTCCACGGAGCCCTTCGGGCCGGCTCTGCGCGCCGCGCTGGCCGCCCGCCGGATGAGCTTCCGCGACCTCGAGAGCCGCTGCCTGGTGCCGGTGGGCAACCTCCACGACCACGCCAGCGGCAAGCGCGGCGCGCCGGGCGACGACCTGCTCGCGCGCATCGCCGCCGGGGCGGGCGTCGAGCCGGACTACTTCCGCGAGTGGCGGGAGCGCCGCCTGGTGGAGGCCCTGCGCGCCCATCCCGCGCTGGAGCTGGAGCTGTCGCGGCGCCGCGTCCGGGGCACGCTGGCCGGCGGGGGCGGGCCGGCGACGGGCGTTTGACGGCCGTCGCATCGCGTCCCTATACTCCGACGCGCATCGAGAGCGGTGGAGGGACTGGCCCTTTGAAGCCGCGGCAACCAGCGCACACACGCGCCAGGTGCCAATTCCACCAGGCATGACCTGGGAGATGCGAGAGCACCACGTCGATCCTGCGGATCCTCGCCCTCGCCCTCCCAGATGGAGGGCTTTTTCATTTCTGCGGCGACGGGATCGGGAGGGGTTGTGACGCACGTGACGGCGGCGACCGCGTTGCGATGTAAGGAGTGCGAGCGCACGACCGAGCTCACGGCGGCGTACGTGTGCGAGTACTGCTTCGGCCCGCTCGAGGTGACCTACGACATGGAGCGGATCGCCGCGACCGTCACGCGCGAGCGGATCGCCGCCGGCCCGCACTCCCTCTGGCGCTACCGCGACTTCCTGCCGTGCTCGCCGGAGGACGTCCACGCCGGGCTGCCCACCGGCATGACGCCGCTGGTCAAGGCGCCGCGGCTGGCGGAGGCGCTCGGCCTGGGCGAGGTCTGGGTCAAGAACGACACCGCCAACCCCACCCACAGCTTCAAGGACCGCGTCGTCTCGGTCGCGCTGGAGAAGGCCAAGCAGCTGGGCTACAGCGTGGTGGCCTGCGCGTCGACCGGCAACCTGGCCAACTCGGTCGCCGCCCACGCGTCGGCGCACGGCCTGCGAGAGCTACGTCTTCGTCCCGGCCGACCTCGAGGAGCAGAAGATCGTCGCCACGGCGGTCTACGGCACCAAGCTGATGGCGGTCGACGGCAACTACGACGACGTCAACCGGCTCTGCATGGAGCTGGCCAGCGACCGCCCCTGGGCCTTCGTCAACGTCAACGTGCGCCCCTACTACGCGAGGGCTCGAAGACGCTGGCCTACGAGGTCGCCGAGCAGCTGGGCTGGACGCTGCCCGACCGCTGCATCGTCCCGATCGCCTCGGGCTCGCTGTACACCAAGATCAACCGCGGCTTCCGCGACCTGCTGCAGACCGGCCTGGTCGAGGGCGAGGTCCCGGTGCTCAACGGCGCCCAGGCCGCCGGCTGCGGCCCGGTGGCGGCCGCGTACGAGGCCGGGCTCGACTTCGTCGCGCCGGTCCGCCCGACACCATCGCCAAGAGCCTCGCGATCGGCAACCCGGCCGACGGCGTCTTCGCCCTGGACGTCGCGCGCTCCACCGGCGGCGCGATCTCGGCCGTCACCGAGGAGGAGATCGTCGAGGGCATCGAGCTGCTCGCCCGCACCACCGGCATCTTCACCGAGACCGCCGGCGGCGTGACCACCGCGACCCTCACCAAGCTCGCCGCGCTCCGGCCAGATCGGCCGGGACGAGCGCGTCGTCGTCTACATCACCGGCGACGGCCTCAAGACCCTCGACGCGGTGGCCGACCGCGTCGAGCGCCACCCGATCCAGCCGACCGTCGCGAGCTTCGAGGCCGCGATGGGCGAGGCGCGCCTGATCGCGTGATCGCGCCGGCCCCCGCCCCCAAGGAGACCCCATGCCCGTGACCGTCCGCATCCCCGCACCGCTGCGCCCCCTCGCGGGCGGCGCGTCGGCCGTCGAGTGCGCCCCCGGCACCGTGCGCGAGCTGATCGACCAGCTCGACGCCCAGCACGCGGGGTTCCGCGACCGGGTGATGGAGGACGGCGCGCTGCGGCGGTTCGTCAACGTCTTCGTGGCCGGCGAGGACGTGCGCTTCGGCGACGGCATCGACACGGCCGTCGCGGAGGGCCAGGAGGTCACGATCCTCCCCGCCGTCGCCGGAGGCTGACGCCCTGAGGGTCGCGCTCGTCACGGGCGCGACCGGGCTCGTGGGGCGGGCGCTGGTCGCCCGGCTGCGCGCATCCGGCGTGCGCGTGCTGGCCACCGCGCGCACCACCGCCGCCCGCCAGGTGATCGTGGACGCCGGGGCCGAGCCGCTCTACACCGACCTGGCCAACCTGGGCGAGTGGGACCGCGAGACCGCCGACGCCGAGGTGGTCTTCCACCTCGGCGCTGCCCCGCCTCGACCCCCCGGTGCGGCGGCTGGCGGCCCGGCGACGGGCCCGGCCCGCCGCCGCGGGCGCGCGGGCCGTGGCGGACCTGGCGGGCGAGCGGCCGGTCGTGATGCTCTCGAGCGCCCTCGCCTACGGCGACCGCGCCACCCCCGCCGCCGACGACGACGCCGCCGCCCGCGACCCCGGCGCTCGCCGCGCCGGCGCTCGCCGCGGAGGGGGCGCTGGCGGCCGGGGGGCCGCGGATCGTGCGCGTCCCCTGGGTCTACGGGCCCGGAGGCCTGGCGCGCGACCTGATCGTCGGCCTGCGCACGCGCCGCTTCCGCATCGTCGGCCGGGGCGACAACGCGTGGTCGCTGCTGTCGGCCGACGACGCCGCGGGCGCCCTGCTGGCGGCGCTGGACGCGCCCCCGGGCCTCTACAGCGCGGCCGAGCAGGACATCCCGACCCAGTCCGAGGTCGTGGAGGCCGTGTGCGGGGTCCCCGGCCATCCGCGGCCGGACCACCTGCCGCCGGGCCTCGCGGCGATGCTGCTGGGCGGCGCCATGAGCGAGGCCCTCGGCCTCTCCCTGATGGTGCGCACCGGCCGCCTGGCCGACCACGGCTGGGCGCCGGCCGGCCGCTGGCGCGAGGGCCTGGTCAGCCTGGCGGAGGGGTCCCTTCCGCTCCCTGGGCGGTGAGCGGCATCGGGGTGACCACGGTGCGGTCGCCGACGCGGTACTGGATGTCGAGCGAGTCGCCCTTCAGGTCGCCGTAGACGCCGATCCCGATGGCCAGCATCACCTTGCGGCCGAAGCCCATCGGGGGCTGGGCGCGCAGCATGCGCGAGAAGCGCACGACCCCGTCCCGGACCGTGAAGTCCTCGCCCTCGGCCCACTCCTCGCCGTTCACGTAGACCTTGATCGGCGGCTCGGCCCCCGCGGGGAGCGTGAGCGTGTGGACCTGCTGGGGATCGGACATGGGCGCGGACCCTACCGCATGGCTAAAGGCCGATCCGCGCGCACCGATTGGACGCCTAGCGTGCCCGGGCGACCGGGCGCCCCGCTTCCGTCGTTCGTCCTATCCCGAGGCCTTCATGCCGTCACCGTTCGGCCCCTCCGTCCGCCGCGCCCTCAGCGTGCTGATCGTGGCGCTCGCGGCCGTCGCGCTGCTCCCCGTGGCGGCCCACGCCGCCCAGCCCGCCTCGCTGCGGCTGCTGGGGAGCGATCCGGAGTACCGGGCGGTCCACCTCACGACGCCGACCGGGCAGCGCGTGACGGCCGCGCCCGGGCTCTTCCGCCTGCGCATCACGCCCGCCGGGGGCCCGGCCGTGGAGCGCCGCGGCTTCTGCGCGGACGCGCACCACGCGATCAACGGCGGCACCGACTACAGCGTCTCGCTGCGCACGGCGGCCGATGAGCCCCTCCTGGCCTCGGCGCGCTACGGCGAGGCGGCGTGGCTCGTCCAGCAGGCCGAGACGCTCGTGGCGGCCGCCCCGGCCGCGACGCGCGCCCTGGAGGCCGGGGCGATCCAGGTGGCCGTCTGGCAGCTCACCGACCAGATCCGCGAGAGCGCGCCGACCGACGACGCCGCCCTCAACACCCGCGCCGCCGCCATCCGGGCGCTCGCCGCGGGCCGGGCCGTCGGCGGTCCCGGTCACGATCTCCAGCGGCGGCGCGCGGGGATGCGCCGGCCGCAGCGCCGTGCCCCTGCGCCTCACCGGGCGCCCCGGCAGCACCGCCACCCTGACCGTCGCGGGCGGCGGCGCCGTCAGCCCGGCGCAGGTGCGCTTCGACGCCACCGGCGTCGCGGACGCCGCGGTCACGTCGCCGGCCGCCGGCACGGTCACCGTCCTCGCGCGCGCGGACGGCGGCACCCTCACCCGGGCGGCCCGCGCGAGCGCGGGCGCGACCACCCCCCAGGAGACGATCTTCCTGACGCCGGCCGCGCTACGCGGCCTCGGCCACCGTCGCCTTCGACGACTGCCCGGTGATCCCGCTCGACACCACGCCGGCCCTGCCGCTCGGAGGGGGCGCCCCCGGCGTCGCCGACGGGCCCCTGTCGCCGCTCGGCAAGCCGTCGACCCCCAGCGGCTCCACCCCCGGCACCGCCCGCCGCGCCGCCCCAACCAGTCGAGCCCCACCTTCACCGTCACCAAGACCGGTCCCGCCCGCGCCGCAGGCCGGCACGACGGTCAGCTACCGCATCCGGGTCCGCAACCGCGGCGCCACGGCCCTGGCCGGGCTGGCCGTCGCCGACGACCTCCCCGCCGGCATGTCACTGGCCCGCGTCCCCTCCGGCTCCAACCTGCGCGGCGGGCGCCTGGTCTGGACCCTCGGGCCGCTCGGCGCCGGCCGCACCCGCACCCTCACGGTGAGCGTGCGCATCGACGACGGCGTCACGGGGCGCCGCTGCAACCGCGTCACCGTCACCCGCACCGGGGACGCCGCGGCGCGCGCGAGCGCCTGCACCCGCATCACCTCCACGCCCCGCCCGCTCCAGCCGGCCGTCACCGCCTGAGCGAGACGCCCGCCGCCGCCCGCTAGGCGGGCGCGGGGGGCGCGTCGCTCACGGAGGGCGCGGCGGGGCGCGGCACCACGTCCACCACGCCGATGTTCACGTGGTCCACCGTCATCCCGGTGGCGAAGCCGACCCGCTCGATGATGCGCTCGCGCACCGACTCGATGATGCGCGGGATCGCGAAGCCCTCGAGCACGACCAGGCGCACCGAGACGCTCACCACGCCGTCGCGCACCTGGACCATCGCACCGCCCTGGCGGCGCTCCGAGCCGCGGATGAAGCCGCGCCGCGAGATGCCGCCGCGCAGGCGCTCGACGCCGTCCACCTCGCGGGCCGCCGACGCGGCGACCTTGGCGACGATCGCCGTCGGCGATCCAGGTCTGCCCGCCGGGCGCGGCGGCGGCCTCGTCGCCGGCCGGGGGGCCGGGGTAGGGCAGGGTGGGGTGCTGCGTCCATCACGGCCTCCTCTCCGGGGGGGATCGACGCAGTGTGAAGGACGGTCCGCCGGGCGTGCGCCGCGCCGGGCATGCCCGTTCTTACGCCCCGCCGCGAGCGGCTGTCAACGCGCCGCCGGCCCGGCGCGCCGGGGATCGCATCGTGGGACGCCCGCACCGGATGCTTGCCCCGCGCGGGCTGACTCACCGAAGCTCGTGGCGCCCGTCGAGCATCCCGATCCGCCGGGTGGCGCCGGGGTCCGAGTTCTCCGGCGCCACTCGTCCTGCGGCGGACTAGCGCTTCACGATGTTGTGCACCGGGAAGGCGGTGGGCGCGTCCGAGAACTCGATCTGAGCCTCCACCAGCAGGGGCATGAGGCGCTCCCCGAAGGCCTCGAACTGCTCCTGCGAATCCCAGATCTCGCTGACGAGCAGGCTCCCGTCGCTGCCGAAGCAGACGTGGTAGTCGAGGCCGTCGGGAGGGAAGTCCCCGGCCGCCTCGAGCGCCCGGACCGTCCGGTCGTACTGCTGGGCCGTCAGCCCCGTCGGTGTGAATCGGACGACGATGCTCATGGTGGATCCTCCAACTCGGGAATCGGATCCCCACCATTCGCGCACACCCCCGCCGCGGCGGCCAGCGGCGCACGCCGGCGCGGTCAGGTCGTCGTCAGCCCGGCCCCCGTCGGCGCCACGTGGTCTGAGCGGAGTCAGAACGCCGAGACCCCCTGGGAATGGGGGGTCTCGGCGAGTGCGCGCGGCAGGATTCGAACCTGCGACTTCTGGCTCCGGAGGCCAGCGCTCTATCCACTGAGCTACGCGCGCAGCGGCGGACAGCTTAGACCACCGTGGCGTGGGCGCGGCGCCGCCACAGCAGGGCCGCCGGCACGGCGGAGACCAGGGCGACCGCCGCGCCGACGCGCATCACCGTGTCCACCGCCCCCTGATCGACGACCGAGGAGCCCGAGAACTCCTCGAGCAGGGTCGCGCCGATCACCGTCGCGAGCGCGGCGGCGATGACGATGGCGGTCATGGCGATGCCCGAGGCGGCCCCGGCCTGGCGGCGGGGGACGGCGGCGAGGGTGCCCTGGTTGACCAGGGCGTAGTTGGTGCCCACGCCGAGCCCCAGCACGAGGAACACCGGCAGCCAGAGCGGCAGCGCGTCGATGAACGAGATCGCGAACGCGCCCGCGGCGCCCAGCAGCGAGGCGAGCGCCATCAGCAGGCCGACGTCGAAGCGCCTGACCAGCCGGCCCGACAGCGGCCCGGCCACCGCGACGCCGATGGACATCGCGAGGAAGGCCAGGCCGGACTCCAGGGGGGAGAGGTCCTCCACCTCCTGGAGCCACAGCGTCGCCACGAACACGGACAGCGCCCAGAGGAAGTTGGACAGGCAGCCGCTCAGGGTGACCATCACGAAGGCCGGGGCTGCGGAAGGTGGGCAGGTCGATGAGCGGGTTGGCGACCCGCGTCTCGATGGCGACGAAGGCGACCAGGCCCAGCGCGCAGACCGCCAGGCAGCCCACGAGGAGCGGCGACGTCGTCCTCCACCCAGGCCGGCCCCTGGTCGATCGCCAGCGTCAGCGCCACGATGCCCACCGCCAGGGCGGCGATGCCCGCCACGTCGACGTGTCGGGGCGCGGTCTCGTCGCGCGACTCGGGCACGAACCGCGCGATCATCGGGCGGCCAGGATCGAGAACGGCACGTTGATGAAGAACACCCAGCGCCAGTCGAGGGCGTCGGTGAGCACCCCGCCGACCAGGGGGCCCGAGGGCCGTGCCGAGCGTCGACACCGCCACCACGATCCCGATGGCGCGCGGGCGGGTCGCCTCGTCGAACGACTGGGAGACGATCGCCATGCTGGTGGGGAAGAGGATGCGCGGCGCCGACGCCCTGCACCACCCGGGCGGCCACGATCGTGGTCTCGTCGACCGCCAGCCCGCACGCGAGCGAGGCGATGCCGAACAGGGCCACACCGACCAGCAGGGCCCGCCGGCGGCCCAGCACGTCGCCGATGCGCCCGCCGGCCACCAGCAGGGCGGCGAACGACAGCAGGTAGCCGGTCATGGCCCACTGCAGGTCGGTGGTCGTCACCTCCAGGTCGCGCGCCATCTGGGGCAGCGCCACCGAGAGCGAGAAGTAGTCCAGCGTGACGAGCACCTGCGCGAGACCCACCGCGAGCAGGATCAGCGCCCCTCCACGCGGCAGCGGAGTCCTCACAGCGGGCAGACTAGAGGGGCCGTCCACGGAAGGAGCCCAGGTGCGCGTCGCGGTGATCTCGGACACCCACCTGCCCGGCCGCGGGCGAGCCCTGCCGGCCGCCTGCCTGGCGCGCCTGCGCGACGCCGACCTGATCGTCCACGCCGGCGACTGGTCGGACGCGGCCACGCTGGCGGCGGTGCGGGCGATCGGTCCGCTGGTGGCCGTCCGCGGCAACGTGGAGGAGCCGGCGGTGCGCGCGGCCCTGCCGGCGACGGCCGAGGTCGAGGTGGGCGGCCTCGTGCTGGCCGTCGTGCACGACGCGGGGCCCGAGGCCGGCCGCCGCGAGCGGCTGCGGCGGCGCTTTCCCGGGGCGCGGGGCGGTGGTGTTCGGCCACTCCCACATCCCGCTCCACGACGTGGCCCCGGACGGCTTCTTCATCCTCAACCCCGGGCAGCCCCACGGACCGGCGGCGGGCGCCGCGGCACAGCATGGCCGAGATCCTGCTCGAGGACGGCCGCGCACCCGCCGTGCGCTTCTGGGCGGTGGACGATCCGGCCGGCCCGCTCGCCGCGGAACTCGTGCGCGGGGGCCGCGGCCCGGGCGACTAGGCTAGGTCCATGGACCTGTTCGTCACCCTCATCGGCACGGCGGCCTCCGTGCCGACCTCCGCGCGCGGCACCGCCGCGACCCTGGTCGCGCGGGGCGGCGAGCGGTGGCTGATCGACTGCGGCGAGGGCACCCAGCGCCAGCTGCTGCGCTCGGGGCTCGGCCTGATCGACCTCGACCTGATCCTGCTGACGCACATGCACGGCGACCACTACCTGGGCCTGCCCGGGCTCTTCAAGACCTACGGCCTGCGGGGCCGCGAGCGGCCCATCGCGATCGTGGGCCCGCGCGGGCTGATCCGCCTGATGGAGACGCTGCGGCCGCTCATCGGCCGGCTGCCCTTCGACGTCGAGATCGAGGAGCTCGACGAGGGCGAGGTGCTGCGCGGCGAGGGCTGTCGCATCGTGGCCTTCCCGACCCGCCACTCGATCGCCTCGGTCGGGTACGCGCTGCTGGAGGACCCGCGCCCGGGCGCCTTCGACGTCGACGGGGCGCGCGCCCTGGGCGTGACGCCGGGGCCCGACTTCGGCGTGCTGCAGCGCGGCGGCGAGGTGGTGACCGCCGAGGGGCGCGTGGTGCGCCCGGACGACGTGCTGGGCGGGCCGCGCCCCGGCCGCGCGGTGGTGGTGTCGGGCGACACCGAGCCCTGCGACGCCACCCGCGAGATCGCGCGCGGCGCGTCGGTGCTGGTGCACGAGGCCACCTTCCTCGACGAGGACCGGGAGCGGGCCCGCGAGACCCGCCACAGCACGGCCCTCGAGGCGGCGACGCTCGCGCGCGAGGCCGACGTGGGCCTGCTGGTGCTGACCCACCTCTCGAGCCGCTTCGCGCCCCGCGACCTGCGCGCCGAGGCCGAATCGGCCTTCGCGCGGGTGCTGGTGCCGCGCGACTTCGATCAGGTCGAGATCCCGTTCCCGGAGCGGGGTGCGCCCATCGTGCACCCGGTCAGGTCCGGCGGCCCCCGTCAGGGGGGCGCCGACAGGATGTCGGACGCACCTGCTACGTTGCCCGTGGTTGACCTTTAACCCGGTCCCGAGAGGCCGAGAAGGAGCGACGATGATCCGTTGGATTCCGAGCGTCGGCGTGCCCGCATGTCGGTGAGCCGCGTGAACGGGAAGGTGCTCGTCGATCACGACCAGGTGCGCCGCACCGTGGCGCGCATCGCGCACGAGATCGTGGAGCGCCACGCGGACCCGTCCCGTCTCGCCCTGGTGGGGATCCACACCCGGGGCGTCCCGCTGGCCGGCCGCCTGGCCGACCTGATCGGCGAGTTCGCCGGGACGACGCCGGCGATCGGCACCGTGGACATCGCGCTCTACCGCGACGACGTGGGCATCTCCGACCGCCGCCGGGCGCTGCCGGTGGTGGGCGACACGGTGCTCGACTTCAACGTCTCCGAGCGCGCGGTGATCCTGGTGGACGACGTCCTGTTCACGGGCCGCACGATCCGCGCCGCGATCGACGCCGTCTTCGACTACGGCCGCCCGCCGCTGGTGCAGCTGGCGGTGCTGGTGGACCGCGGCCACCGCGAGCTGCCCATCCGGCCCGACTACGTCGGCAAGAACCTGCCCACCTCGCGCGCGGAGCGCATCAGCGTGCACCTGGCCGAGGTGGACGGGCGCGACGAGGTCGTGCTCGAGCCCGAGCGACCGAGACCCGGGGGACGCCATGAGCCGCCGCTCACTCCTCACCATCGCCGACCTCGACCGGTCGGAGATCGCGCGCATCCTGCGCGTGGGAAACCGGTTCGCCGAGGTGATGGAGCGCGACATCAAGAAGGTCCCGACCCTGCGCGGCCGCACCATCATCAACATGTTCTTCGAGTCCTCGACGCGCACCTCGACCTCGTTCGAGCTGGCCGGCAAGCGCCTCTCCGCGGACGTGGTCAACGTCAAGGGCTCCGGCTCGAGCGTGGACAAGGGGGAGACCCTCAAGGACACGGTCATCACCCTCGCGTCCTACCTGCCCGACGTCCTGGTGATCCGGCACGCCTCCGTCGGCGCCTGCCAGCTCGCCGCCCGCTACACCGACGCGGCGGTCATCAACGCGGGCGACGGCAAGCACGAGCACCCCACCCAGACCCTGCTCGACCTCTACACGATCGAGCGGGAGGTCGGGCCGCTGGACGGCCTGCACATCGCCTTCGTCGGCGACGTGGCGCACTCGCGGGTCGCCCGGTCGGGCATCCGCGGCTTCCAGACGATGGGCGCGCGCGTCACGCTGATCGCGCCGCCCACCCTGCTGCCCCGCGACGCCGAGGACGCCCTCGGGGTGGAGACCTCGACCGACATCCGCGACCTGCAGGACGCGGACGTCGTCTACGTGCTGCGCATGCAGCTGGAGCGGATGGGCCGCGGGGGCTTCGTGCCCTCCCTGCGCGAGTACGCCACGACCTACGGGGTCAACCACGGGCGCCTGCGCCCGGGCCAGCGCGTCATGCACGCGGGGCCCATCAACCGCGGCGTCGAGATCTCCGGCGACCTGGCGGACGACCCCAAGACGCTCATCGAACGGCAGGCCGCGAACGGGATGGTGGTGAGGATGGCGGTGCTCTACGACCTTCTGGCCGGGCCCTCGGGCGGCGCCGAGCCGGCCGAGCACCCGATCGGCGCGGTGGCCGCCTGATGGCGGTGCGCCTGGCGCAGCGCTCCGGTCCGGCCGCCTCGCTGGTGATCCGCGGCGCGCGGGTCCTGGACCCCGCGGCCGGCATCGACGAGGTGCGCGACCTGGTGATCCGCGACGGCGTCGTGGGCGGCGACCCGGCGGGGCTCGAGGAGATCGACGGCACCGGCTTGCTGGCCGTGCCCGGCTTCGTCGACCCCCACGTCCACCTGCGCACCCCGGGCCGCGAGGACCTGGAGACGATCGCCACCGGCAGCCTGGCGGCCGCCTCGGGGGGCTTCGTCACCATCGTGTCCATGCCCAACACCGTGCCGGTCATCGACACGGCGCCGGTGCTCGGCGGCGCTGCTCGACCAGGGCGACCTGGACGCCGTGATCCGGGTCGGCTTCTACGCCGCGATCACGGTGGGCCAGTCGGGCGACGAGCTGACCGAGCAGGCCGAGCTGGCCGAGGCTCGGCGCCGCCGGCTTCAGCGACGACGGGTACCCGGTCTCGGACGCGCGGGTGATGCGCCGCGCCCTGCAGTACCAGCAGCTGACCGGCCTGCCCCTGGTGCTGCACGAGGAGGACCGCCACCTGTCCGGCAGGGGGGTGGTGCACGAGGGCGCCGTGGCCAGCCGCCTGGGGCTGGAGGGCATCCCGCCGGTCTCCGAGAGCATCGCGGTGGCCCGCGACGCGGCGCTGGCCGAGTACGAGGGCGCGCACATCCACATCTGCCACGTCTCGGCCTCGGAGACCGTCGAGGAGGTCCGCCGGGCCAAGGCCCGCGGCATCCGGATCACCGCCGAGGTGACCCCGCACCACCTGGTGCTCACCGACGACGCGATCGTCTCCCTGGACCCCAGCCGCCACAAGATGAACCCGCCGCTGCGCGAGGAGTCCGACCGCCAGGCGCTGATCGCCGCGCTGGCCGACGGCACGCTGGACTGCGTGGCCACCGACCACGCGCCCCACGACGCCGACGAGAAGGAGGTCCCCTTCGAGGAGGCGCCCTTCGGCGTCACCGGCCTGGAGACCGCCTTCGCCGGTCGTCTACACCCGCCTCGTCCGGACCGGGCTCCTGCCGCTCGAGGTGCTGGTGCGGCGCATGAGCAGCGACGCCGCCGCGGCCGTCGGGCTGCCCGTGCCGACCCTCGCCGACGGGGCCGTGGCCGACGTGGCCCTGATCGACCCCGAGGCGACCTTCGTCGTCGGCGACGGCGGCTTCCGCAGCAAGTCGCGCAACTCCTCGTTCACCGGGGAGGAGCTCCACGGCCGGATCACGCTCACCATCGCAGGAGGTCAGATCGCATGGCGGACACCGTGACCCGCAACCCGGCGCTGCTGGCGCGCGACCAGACCGGGCTGATCCTGATCGACGTCCAGGAGGCCTTCCGCCCGGTCATCGACCGCTTCGACGCGACGGTGGCCAACTGCGGCCTGCTGGCCGAGGGCTTCGGCGCGCTGGAGCGCCCGGTGCTGGTGAGCGAGCAGTACCCCAAGGGCCTCGGCCACACGGTCGCCGAGCTCGCCGAGCGCCTCCCGGAGGGCACCACGCCGATCGAGAAGCTGCGCTTCTCGGCCTGCGGCGTGGAGGCCTTCGACGCGGCCCTGGAGGCGAGCGGCTGCAGCGACCTGGGTGGTCGCGGGCATCGAGACCCACGTCTGCGTCAACCAGACCGTGCTGGACCTGATCGCGCGCGGCTACCGCGCCTACGTCGCCTCGGACGCGGTCTCGTCGCGCACCCCCGCCAACCGCGACCTGGCGCTGGAGCGCATGGCCGCGGCGGGCGCGCAGCTGACCAGCGCCGAGATGGCGCTCTTCGAGATGCTCGAGGTCGCCGGCAGTCCCGAGTTCAAGACGATCTCCCGGCTGGTGCGATGACGGTGGCGTGGGTGGTCCTCGAGGACGGCCTGGTCCTCGAGGCCCGCGGCGTGGCCGCGCCGGGCACGGCCCTCGGGGAGATGGTCTTCACGACCGGCATGACCGGCTACCAGGAGGCGGTCACCGACCCCTCCTACATGGGCCAGATCCTCTGCTTCACCGCCCCGATGGTCGGCAACTACGGCGCCGGGCCCGGGCACGACGAGAGCGACCGCCCCTGGCCGGGCGCGGTGATCATGGCGCGGGCGGGCGACGCGCCGGGCGCCGGCGGCCCGGTGGGCTGGCGCACGTGGCTGCGCGAGCGCGGCATCGTGGCCGTCGAGGGGTGCGACACGCGGCGGCTCGTGCGGCGCCTGCGCGACCACGGGGCGATGCGCGGCGGCGTGACCACCGAGCTGACGCCGGACGAGCTGCTGGAGCGCGTGCGCGCGCACCCGGTGCTGGACGGCCGCGACCTGGCGTCGCAGGCCGCCGGGCCGGCCCGGCGGCTCGGGACGGACGGGCCGCGCGTCGTGGCCATCGACTGCGGGATGAAGGAGAGCATCGCCCAGGGCCTGGTCGGGGCCGGGTGCCGCCTGGAGGTGGTGCCGGCGGGCACCGGCGCCGCCGACGTGCTGGCCCGCGACCCCGACGCGGTCTTCGTCTCCAACGGCCCCGGCGACCCGGCGGCGGTGACCCCGGTCATCGGCGCCGTCCGCGAGCTGCTCGGCCAGGTGCCGGTGTTCGGCATCTGCCTCGGCCACCAGATGCTCGCCCAGGCGCTGGGCCTGTCCACGCGCAAGCTGGCCTTCGGCCACCGCGGCGCCAACCACCCGGTGCGCCGCTCCGAGGACGGGCGCGTGGAGATCACGGTGCAGAACCACGGCTACGCGGTGGTGGCCGACGACCTGCCCGACGGCGTCGAGGTCACGCGCACCAGCCTCTTCGACGGCTCGGTCGAGGGCATCGCCGCCCCCGAGCTGCGCGCGTGGTCGGTGCAGTACCACCCCGAGGCGAGCCCCGGGCCGCGCGACGCGCGCTACATGTTCCGCGAGTTCGTCCAGAGCGTGGAGGGCGTGCGCTGATGCCGCGCCGCGACGACCTCCACACGATCATGATCCTCGGCAGCGGGCCGATCGTGATCGGCCAGGCCGGCGAGTTCGACTACTCGGGCACCCAGGGCGCGCGCGCCCTGCGCGAGGAGGGCTACCGGGTGGTGCTGGTCAACTCCAACCCGGCCACGATCATGACCGACCCCTCGGTGGCCGACCGCACCTACGTCGAGCCGCTGGACGTCGCCGCCGTGGAGGCGGTGATCGCGATCGAGAGGCCGGACGCGCTGCTGCCGACCCTCGGCGGCCAGACCGCGCTCAACCTGGCGATGGACCTCGCCGCCTCCGGCGTGCTGGAGGCCCACGGCGTGGAGCTGATCGGCGCGGACGTCGGCGCGCCATCCGCCGCGCCGAGGACCGCGAGGTGTTCCGCGACACGATGGCCGCGGCCGGGCTCGCCACCCCGGCCAGCCACGTGGTGACCGACGTGGCCGCCGGCCGGGCCGCCGCCGCCGAGCTGGGGCTGCCGGTGATCCTGCGTCCCGCCTTCACGCTGGGCGGGGAGGGCGGCGGCGCCGCCCACACGCTGGAGGAGCTCGAGCGCCGGCTGGAGGAGGCGCTGGCGGCGAGCCCGATCGGCCAGGTGCTGGTGGAGCAGTCGGTGCTCGGGTGGGCCGAGATCGAGCTCGAGGTGGTGCGCGACGTCGCCGACAACGCGGTGATCGTCTGCTCGATCGAGAACATCGACCCGATGGGCGTGCACACCGGCGACTCGGTGACGGTGGCGCCGGTGATGACCCTCACCGACCAGGAGCTGCAGGGCCTGCGCGACGCGGCGATCACCGTCATCCGCGCCGTGGGCGTGTCCACCGGCGGCGCCAACGTCCAGTTCGCGCTCAACCGGGCGACCGGCGAGATCGTGGTCATCGAGATGAACCCGCGCGTCTCGCGCAGCTCGGCCCTGGCCTCCAAGGCCACCGGCTTCCCGATCGCCAAGATCGCCGCCCGCCTGGCGGTGGGCTACACGCTCGACGAGCTGCCCAACGAGATCACCGGCGTCACCCCGGCCAGCTTCGAGCCCACCCTCGACTACGTCGCGATCAAGATCCCGCGCTTCGCGTTCGAGAAGCTGCCGGGCGCGTCCAGCGAGCTGACCACCCACATGAAGAGCGTGGGCGAGGTGCTGGCCCTGGGACGCACCTTCGGCGAGGCCTTCGGCAAGGCGATGGCCGGCCGGGAGCTGGACGTCGCGCCGCGCGCGCCGCGCGACGTGGACCATGCCCTCGAGATGCTGCGCGTCCCCTCGTGGGACCGCTACGACATCGTCCTGTGGGCGCTGCAGCACGGGGCCACGGCCGAGGCCCTCCACGAGGCCACCTCGATCGACCCGTGGTTCCTCGACCAGCTGGCCCGCCTCGCCGCGGCCCGCGCGGGCCTGTCCGGCCCGCTCGACTCCCTCGACGCCGACGCGCTGCGCACGGCGCGCCGCGCGGGGCTCGCCGACCGCGACATCGCCGCCGCGGTCGGCGCGACCGAGCTCGCGGTGGGCCGCCGCCGCCGGGCCCTGGGCGTGCGCCCCTCGTATCACGCGGTCGACACCTGCGCCGCCGAGTTCGCGGCGCTCACCCCCTACTACTACGCGGCCTTCGAGAGCGAGGACGAGCTGGCCGTGGACGATCGCGAGTCGATCGTGGTGCTGGGCTCGGGGCCCAACCGCATCGGCCAGGGGATCGAGTTCGACTACTGCTGCGTGCACGCCGCCGAGACCGCGCGCGAGCTGGGGTACGCCTCGGTGATGGTCAACTGCAACCCCGAGACGGTCTCGACCGACCACGGGGTCAGCGACCGGCTGTACCTCGAGCCGGTCACGGTCGACTCGGTGCTGGACATCTGCGCGGCCGAGCGGCCGAAGGGCGTGGTCGCGCAGCTGGGCGGCCAGACCCCGCTGCGCCTGGCGCGCACCCTGGCCGAGGCCGGCGTGCCCGTGCTGGGCACCTCGCCCGACGCGATCGACCTCGCCGAGGACCGCGGGCGCTTCGGGGCGCTGCTCAGCGACCTCGGGCTGGAGGCGCCGCCGTGGGCGGTGGCGCGCACCGGGGAGGAGGCGATCGCGGCGGCGAACGAGGTGGGCTACCCGGTGCTCGTGCGGCCCTCGTACGTGCTCGGCGGCCGGGCGATGGCGATCTGCGACTCGCCCGACGCCCTGCGCGCGTACCTGGAGCGCGAGCGCCCCTCGGGCCTCCTGCTGGTGGACCGCTTCCTGGAGAACGCCGTCGAGCTCGACGTGGACGCCCTCTCGGACGGCACCGACTGCTGGACCGCGGCGGTCATGGAGCACGTCGAGGCGGCCGGGGTGCACTCGGGCGACTCGGCCTGCGTCCTGCCGGCCCAGAGCGCGGGCCCGGGGCTCGTGGCCGACCTCGAGGAGCGCACCGCCGCCCTGGCCAAGGGGCTGGGCGTGGTGGGGCTGCTCAACGTCCAGTACGCGGTGCGCGAGGGGCGCGTCTTCGTGATCGAGGCCAACCCGCGCGCCTCGCGCACGGTGCCGTTCGTCTCCAAGGCGACCGGCGTGCCGCTGGTGCCGCACGCGCTGCGCCTGATGCTCGGCGCGTCGCTCGACGAGCTGGACCTGCCCGTGGCCGCGCCGGCGCGGCAGGTGGCCGTCAAGGAGGCGGTGCTGCCGTTCGCCCGCTTCCCGGGCGCCGACCCGGTGCTCGGTCCGGAGATGCGCGCGACCGGTGAGGTGATGGGACTGGGCGGGAGCTTCGCCGAGGCGTTCGCCAAGGCCCAGCGCGGGGCCGGCCAGGCGCTGCCGGGCACCGGCGCCGCGTTCATCTCGGCGCGCGACGCCGACAAGCCCAAGGCGGTCGCGCTCGCCGCGCGCCTCGCGCGGGCGGGGCTCGACCTGGTCGCCACCTCGGGCACGGCCGCCGCGCTCACGGCGGCGGGGCTCGACGTCCTGTCGGTGAAGAAGATCTCCCAGGGCTCGCCCAACGTGGGGGAGATGATCGCCGAGGGCCGGATCGCCCTGGTCATCAACACGCCGCGCGGCGGATACGGGGCGCGGACCGACGGCTTCGAGATCCGGGCCGCGGCCGTGCGGGCCGGCATCCCGTGCATCACCACCATCGAGGCGGGGGAGGCGGCGGCCGCGGCGATCGCATCGGAGGGCGCCACGCCACCGCGCGCGCTGCAGGACCTCGGGGGGGCCGCGCCGGCCGGCGGAGCATTCCGCCCGGGCCGTTCTACGCTGTAAGCGAGCATTCCCCAGGGCCCTCAGGCTCAACCTGAGGCCGAGATCGAGGGCGGCCAAATGGCCATGACTATCGCTGCAACACGCGTGAAAACGACGTAAAACGGCTGCAAACTCAGCCTTGCCAGCGGCCGGACACCGAACCTAGAATGGCGGCCAGTGACCACGACCACTCAGAAGCCCCAATCGCAGGCCCCGGAACGCTCCCTGGACCAGCGGATGGAGGCGCTCCGCCGCGCCAACGAGATCCGATCCCGGCGGGCCCAGCTCAAGAAGGACCTGAAGAGCGGGCACATCTCGATCGGCGAGGTGATCTCGAATCCGCCGGAGTTCGTGCTGACGGCGAAGGTCTTTGACATGCTCATGGCCGTCCCGAAGTACGGCAAGGTCAAGGCGACGCGATTCCTGAACACCTGCCGCATCTCGCAGGGGAAGACCATCGGGGGCCTGTCCGACCGACAGCGCTCGGAGCTGCTGGAGCTTCTGCACCGGTAGCGACGCAGTCCCGCGTCATCATCATCTCGGGACCGTCCGGCGCGGGTAAGGGAACGCTGATCAAGGGCGTCCTGCCGCGCTTCCCCCGCCTGAAGGTCGCGGTGTCCGCCACCACGCGGCGCATGCGCCCGGGCGAGCGCGACGGGGTGCACTACCACTTCCTCAGCGAGCCCGAGTTCGCGCGCCGGGTCGCGGCGGGCGACTTCCTCGAGCACGTGGTCTACGCCGGCAACAGCTACGGGACGCTGCGCTCGGAGATCGACCGCATCCTGGCCGAGGGCGACGCGCCGATCGTGGAGATCGAGCTCGCCGGCGCCCGCGCGGTGCGCGACACGATCCCCGGGGCGGTCTCGATCTTCATCATGCCGCCGTCGCTGGACGAGCTGGTCGCGCGCCTCGAGCGCCGCGCCACCGACACCGCGGGGGAGATCGCGCAGCGGGTCCGCACCAGCCGCGTGGAGCTGGAGGCGATGAACGAGTTCGACCATCGCGTGGTCAACGCCGACGTCGACGTGGCGGTGGACGAGCTGACGCGGGTGCTGGCGTCCGTGCTGGGGGAGGAGCCGCGTGGCTGAGATCGTGCTCGGCGTGTCGGGCGGCATCGCCGCGTACAAGTCCATCGACACGATGCGCATCCTCCAGCGCCGGGGCCACGGGGTGACCGTGGTGATGACCCGGGCCGCGCAGCGCTTCGTGGGGCCCGCCACCTTCGCCGCGCTCTCGGGGCGCCCGGTGGGCCTTGACCTGTTCGGCCGCGGGGACCGCCCGGGCTACGACCACCTCGAGCTGGCGCGCGGCGCGGACCTGCTGCTGGTGGCGCCGGCCTCGGCCAACACCATCGCCCGGATGGCGGCCGGGCTGGGCGACGGCCTGCTGGGGTCGGTGCACCTCGCCTTCGACGGACCGGTCGTGGTCGCCCCCGCGATGAACACCCGCATGTACCTCCACCCGGCGACCGCCCACAACCTGGCGCTGCTGCGCGCGCGCGGCGTCGAGATCGTGGATCCGGGCTCGGGCCTGCTGGCCGACGGCGAGGTCGGCGTCGGCCGCCTGGCGGAGCCGGCGGTGATCGCCGACGCGGTCGAGGCGCCTGCTCGGCGCGGCCGGCTCCCTGGCGGGTCGCCGGGTGCTGGTGAGCGCGGGCGGCACCCGCGAGCCGATCGACCCGGTGCGGTACGTGGGCAACCGCTCCAGCGGGCGCATGGGGTGGTCCGTGGCCGAGGCGGCGCGCCGGCGCGGCGCCGAGGTGACCGTCCTGAGCGCCAACGTCGACCTGCCCGCGCCACCCCGACGTCCGCTACGTCGAGGCGCCCACCGCGGCCGAGCTGCACGCCGCCGCGCTGGCCGAGTTCCCGGCGTGCGACGTGCTGGTGATGGCGGCGGCGGTCGCCGACTTCCGCCCCGGGCAGGCCCGGGCGGGCAAGATCGACAAGGGCGCCGAGGGGCGCCTGGCGCTCGACCTGGAGCCCACCGCGGACATCGTCTCCGACCTGGCCGCCCGCCGCGCCGGCCAGGTGATCGTCGGGTTCGCGGCCGAGCACGGCGCCGCCGGCCTCGCCCGCGCGCGCGACAAGCGCCGGCGCAAGCACCTCGACCTGATCGTCCACAACGACGTGTCCGTCGACGGCATCGGCTTCGGCAGCGCCGAGAACGAGATCACGATCATCGGCGACGACTGGGAGGAGGCGCTCCCGCGCATGTCCAAGGACGCGTGCGCCGACCGGATCCTGGCCGCCGTGGTCCCCCTGCTGAACGGCCGCTCCGCGTAACGGCCCTCCGGGCCGCGGGCCCGGAGGGGGGCTGGTCCGCGCGGCGATGCACTACCCTCGGGGCACGTCCTCGTCCGTGACAACGTCGCCGCTCCGAGCCGACGAGCTGGAGCCCGCCGCCGCCCTGGCCGGCGCCCTGGCCGACGCGTGCGCCCGCGCCGTGCGCGCCCCGCGGGCCACGATCGAGACCTGCGTCATCGCCCTCCTGTCGGGCGGGCACGTGATGATCGAGGACGTGCCCGGGGGTGGGCAAGACGGTGCTGGCCAAGAGCCTCGCGCGCGCGGCCGGGTGCCACTACTCGCGGCTCCAGTGCACCGCGGACCTGCTGCCGGCCGACGTGACCGGCGTCACGGTCTGGGACCAGAACGCCGGATCGTTCGTCTTCCGTCCGGGGCCGGTCTTCGCCAACGTGATCCTGGTGGACGAGATCAACCGCGCCTCGCCCAAGACCCAGTCCGCGCTGCTGGAGTGCATGGAGGAGGGCCAGGTGACGGTGGACGGCGAGACGCGCATCCTGCCGCGCCCGTTCATGATCATCGCCACCCAGAACCCGGTCGAGTACGAGGGCACCTTCCCGCTCCCGGAGGCCCAGCTGGACCGCTTCGCGGCCCGCGTCGCGATCGGCTACCCGGCCCCCGGCGACGAGGCCGCCATGCTCGTCGACCTGGCGTCCCGCGACCCGCTGGACCTGGTCGATCCGGTCGCCGACGAGCGCGCGATCATGGCCGCGCGCGCCGTCGTCGACCGCGTGCACGCCGACCCGGCGCTGGCCGACTACGTGGTGGCGCTCGCCACGGCCACCCGCCGCGACCCGCGCCTGGCCCTCGGCGCCAGCCCGCGCGCCGGCCTGGCCCTGCTGCGCGCCTCCAAGGCCCGGGCCCTGATGGAGGGGCGCCCCTACGCCACGCCCGAGGACGTCCGCGCGCTCGGCCGGGCCGTGCTGGCGCACCGGCTCATCCTCACCCCGGACGCCCGGGCCCGGGGCGCGGCGGCCGAGGACGCGGTGACGGACGCGCTCGATTCGGTGCCCGTCCCGCTGTGAGGCGGCCGGAGGGACCCTCGGCGCGCGCCGTCTCCCTGGCCGCCGTGGGGCTGGCCGCGCTGGTGGCGAGCCAGGGCTTCGGCACGGGCGCGCTGGCCATCCTGGGCGTCGGCCTGATCGCGCTGCCGCTGATCGTCACGGTCCTGGTGTGGGCGGCCGCGGCCGGCCTGCGCGTCGAGCGCCGGCTGGAGCCGGCCCGCTGCGCGGCGGGCGACCCGGTGGCGGTGCGCGTGACGCTGCGCGGCTGGGCCACCGACGTCGGCCTGGACCGGCTGCTGGGCGTCACGATCGATCCCGGCGTCGCCGCCGCGGCCCTGGGCGGGGCGCCGGCCGCGACCGGTGAGCGCAGCTGGCGGCTGCGCGCGGTGCGCGGGGAGCACCGGCTCCCGCCGGCCCGGGTGCGGGTCGGCGACCCCTTCGGGCTGGCGTCGCGCACGCGCCGCGGGGGGGAGGAGGCGAGCCTGCTGGTGGTGCCGCGGGCCCCCGACCTGGAGGGCGCGCCCGTGGGCGCCCGCGCCCGCGGCATGGGCGCGCGCCGGCGGCGGGTCGACTCGGGGTTCGGCGAGCTCGACCGCGTGCGCGACTACCAGGCGGGCGACGCGCTCTCGCGGATCCACTGGGGCCAGACGGCCAAGCGCGGCCGCCTCCAGACCAAGGAGCTGCGCGCCGCCGACGGCGACGGCCGCTCGGTGCTCCTCCTGCTCGACGGCGCCGTGCCGCCGGGGGAGGACCTCGAGACCGCCGTGAGCGCCGCGGCCGCCCTGGCCCGGCACCTGGCCGGCCGCGGTGAGCCGGTCGCGCTGGTCCACACCGGCGAGCCGCCCCTGCGCCTGCCCGCCGGTCGCGGCGGCTGGCCGGCCATCGAGCTCGCCCTCGCCCGCTTCGCGCCCGGCGGCGACCGCGCGCTGGCGCTCGCCGTGCGCGCCGAGGTCACCGCCCCGGACGCGCCCGAGCTGATCGTGGTGCTCACATGCGCGGCCGACCCGGCGCTCGTCGGGCGCCGCGGTCCAGGCCCAGGCGACGGGCGTGGGCGTGGCCGCGGTCCTCGTGGGCCCGGCCGCCGCGGCGGCCGGCGAGCTGGCGGGTGCCGGCGTGGAGGTGGTCGTGGTGCCGGCGGCCGACCGGCTGGCGGCGGCGCTGGGCGGCGCGACGGAGCGGGTCCGTGCCCGCGTCTAGCCGCCCGCTGGCCGGCCCGGTGGCGGCCGCGCTGGTGGCGGTGGCCGTGCTGGCGGTCGCCTGGACGCGCCTGTACGACGGCGTCGGCGCGTGGCACGTGGTGGCCCTGTGCGCGGTGGCGGCCCTGCCCGCCGCCGCCACGCTGCTGCCCCGGGGCCGCTCCCTGGCGCCGGCGGCGGCGACGCTCGCCGCGGTCGTGATCGTCTTCGCGCTGGCCGTGCGGGCCTCGGTGTGGGACCTGCTGACCTGGGACGCGGCGGCCTGGGAGGCGGTGCGCGGCATCCTCCCGGACGGCCTGGCCCAGGGCTCGGAGGCGGCGCTGCCGATCACGCCCTCGGAGCACCCCGCGCTGGCCGCCCTGCTCGACGTCTCCCTGGCCGCGCTCGCCGGCGTCGCCGTCTGGCAGATCGTGGTGCGCCGGCGGCCGGTGGTGGCGCTGCTGGCCGTGGGCGTCGGGCTGGCCTACTGCTGGACCGTCGAGCCGCCGGCCTCGCCGGCCCTCGCCGGGGCCCTCGCGCTGGTCGGCTTCGTCGCCACCCTGGCGCTGGCCGGCTGGCGCGGGGCCATCGACCCGCGCAGCGCGTGGCGCCTCGGGGGCGCGGTGGCGCTGGGGGCGGTCGCCGTGGTCGTGGCGGCGGGGATCGGCAGCGGCCCGGCGCAGGCGGGCGAGCCCTGGTGGGGGTGGAAGGACTGGCAGCTCGGCTCGTCGGCGACCGGGTCGGGCCGCGGCCTGGACCTGCGCCAGGCGTACGGCAAGCTCGACCGCTCGTCGCCGCCGCGCGTGGCGCTCACGGTGCGCTCGGACACGCGCCCGCCCGCTGCGCGCGGTGAGCCTGGACGACTTCGACGGCGTGGCGTTCACCCTCGCCGAGACGAGCGGGTCGGATGCGCTGGTGGTGCGCGACGGGACCATCACGGCCGATCCGGGCGACCGCACCGAGGGCGAGGACATCGAGCAGCGCGTGACCATGCGCGACGCCAGCTCGCCAGGTGGTGCTCGCCTCCGGGCGCCCGGAGCGCGTGACCGGTCCCTTCGCGGGCACCGCCGACATCGTCGGCGACGCGATCCGCGTGGCCGCCCCCCTGTCGCCCGGCGACAGCTACACGGTGCAGGCGCGGATCCCCCAGGCGACCCCGGCCGAGCTCACCGCCGCGCGCGGGTACGACCCGGCCGAGGTCCCCGCCGGATCGACGCGGCTGCGCGCGACCTTCTGGGGCGACCCGGTCGAGGTGCCGCTGTGGGGGAGCGGCCTCGGCGTCGATCCGGCGGTCCTGGGCCCCTACGGGCCGGTCCGCGACCTCGCGGCGCGGGTGGCCGGGCGACGCGGCCACGCCGTACGCGGCCGTCAACCGGATCGAGGCCTACCTGCGCCGCAACTACACGTACGACGAGCAGCCCCCGTACCCCACGAGCCTGCCCGACGACTGGCCGGCCGACATGCCGCGCGGGCGCCCGCCCCTGGTGGACTTCCTGTTCGGCAGCCGCCGCGGCTACTGCCAGCACTTCGCCGGCGCGATGACGGTCATGCTCCGCAGCCTCGGCATCCCCGCGCGGGTGGCGGTGGGCTACACCGGCGGGCGCTTCGACGCCGGGTCGGACCAGTGGGTGGTCACGGACCGCGACGCGCACGCCTGGGTGGAGGTGTGGTTCCCGGGCCACGGCTGGCTGCCCTTCGACCCCACCCCCGGACGCTCGGCGCCGAACCCCTCCTCGGTGTCCTCGCCCGACTACGCCCCCAGCGCCAGCGACATCGACCTCGGCGGCATCGCCGACACGCCGGTCGAGCCGGTGACCACCCCGGCGCCCGCGCCGCCCGCCGACGACCCCGCCCCGGCGCCCGCGGACCCTGCGCCCACGGCGACGGCGGCGGCCGGCGGCGGCGGGGCGCCCTGGTGGCTCGGCGTGGCCGGGCTCGCCGGCGCCTGCGCCCTGGTCGCGCCGGCCGGCCGGGCGGTGCGCCGCGCCCGCGGCCGCCACGGCGGCGACGAGCGCAGCCGCGTGGTCGCGGCCGTGCGCGAGCTGGAGGCGTCGATCGCGCCCCTCGGCCTGGCGCCGCCCCCCTCGGCGTCGGCCGGCGAGCGGGCGCGCGACATCCGGGCGCGCACGGGCGTCGACGCCTCGGACCTCTACGCCCGCGCCTCGCGGGCCCGCTTCGCGCCCGGCGCGCCGCCCCCGGGGGAGGCCGCCGCCGCCTGGCGCGAGTCGTCGCGCCTGCGGCGCGCCATCCGCCGCCGGGCGCCGTGGGGCCGGCGGGTGCTCACGGCCGTGGGGCTGCGCCGCCCCCGTCGCGATACCGTGGAGCGATGAGCGGATCCGCGGACGCCTACGAGGCCTTTCGCAACGGGAGCTGGCTGCTGGAGGCGCGGGAGTACCCGCAGGCCGTGATCGCCCTGGAGCGGGCGAAGGCGCTCGAGCCCGACAAGGGCTCGATCCGCGAGGCGCTCGGGCGCGCCTACCTGGCCTCGCGCGCCTACCGGCGCGCCGCCGACGAGTTCCGGGCCGCCGTGGAGCTGTCGCCCACGGACGGGTACGCCCACTACGGCCTCGCGCGGTCCCTGTCGCGCCTGGGCGACCCCCTGGCCCGCCGCCACTACCGCCTGGCCCGCTGCTTCGGGACCGGCCTGGACTAGCGGCCGCTCACTCCCCCGGGGGCGGAGCGAAGACGGTGTCCGCGGGCACGTCGAAGCCCATGCGCACGATCGTCTCGTAGACCTCGTCGACGAGCGTCGAGAGCTCGCCCAGCAGGCCGTCCAGCACGTCCACGTCCAGGCCCTCCAGGCGCGCGTCCGCCAGGGCGAAGACGTCGCCGAGGTCGTCGATGGCGAAGCGCCAGTGGCGCGTGCTCAGGTTCTTGTGGAGCAGCCGGGCGTACACGCCCTCGGCGTCGCGGTCGGGCCCGCGGACCACGAAGGCGCGCAGGGTGACCGTCAGCTCGCGCACGGTGACCAGCACCCCGACGTCGCCGCGGGTGGCGCAGGGGACCGCGACGCTCCACTCGCGCGGCCCGCGGCGCTCGGCCGCGATGTCCAGGGCGTCGAGGATCGGCGCCAGGCGGTCCTGGGGAACGCTCACGCCGGCGATGCTACCCGTCCGCCGCGATTACGATCCGCCGGTGCGCGTGGTGCTCCAGAGGGTCCGCTGGGCGACGGTCGACGTCGAGGGCGAGCGCATCGCCGCGATCGGCCCCGGCCTGCTGGCGCTGGTGGGGGTCGCCGCCGGCGACGGTCCCCAGGACGCGCGCCGCCTGGGCGAGAAGACCGCGCGGCTGCGGATCCTGGCCGGTCCCGAGCGCCCCTTCGACCTCGCCCTGCGCGACGTCCCGGGCGCCGAGCTGCTGTGCGTGAGCCAGTTCACCCTGCTGGCCGACGTGCGCCGCGGCAACCGGCCCTCGTGGGCCGGCGCGGCGGCGCCCGAGCTGGCGGCGCCGCTGGTGGACGCCTTCGCCGACGCGGTCCGGGCCGAGGGGGTGCCGGTGGCGCAGGGGCGCTTCGGCGCCACCATGGCCGTCGGCCTGGAGAACGACGGGCCGGTGACGGTGGTGCTCGACAGCGCCGACCTGGCGGGGCCGCGGCGCCGGGACGGCGGAGTACCCTCGGACCCATGAGCGCGGACCTGCGGATGGCGGCCGCCGCCCCGCACCCCGCGGTGGCCGGGTACGTGCGGCGCTACGTGGAGTGGGAGGAGACCTCCCCGGGGCCGGTCGTGCGACGCGAGTCGGCCGCGACCGACATCCCGCTGATCCTGAACCTGGGCCGGCCGTTCGCGGTGCGCCCGGCCGGGGCGCCGGGGGGCGGGGTCCGGCACGCCGGGTCGTTCGTCGCGGGCGTCCACGACCGGGCGGTGGACACCGAGCACCCCGGCGTCGCGCGCGGGGTGCAGATCGACCTCAGCCCGCTGGGGGCGCGCATGCTGCTGGGCCTGCCGATGTCCGAGCTGGCCGGCCGCACGGTCGATCTGGAGGACGTGCTGGGCGCCGGGGCGCGGCGCCTGGTGGAGGAGCTGGCCGGCGCCGCGCCCGGGGCCGCCCGGCTGGCCGTGGTCGACCGCTTCGTGGTGCGGCGCCTGCAGCGGGCCGACCGGCCGCCCCCGGACGTGGAGTGGGCCTGGCGGCGCCTCGTCGCGTCGCGCGGGCGGGCCGGCGCGGGGTCGCTCGCCCGGGAGGTCGGCTGCAGCCGGCGCCACCTGGCGGCGCGCTTCCGCGACGCGGTCGGCGTGGGACCCAAGCTGACCGGCCGCATCCTGCGCTTCGAGGCGGTCCAGGACGCCCTGCGCGCCACCCCGTCGGCGGGCCTGGGCGCCCTCGCGGCCGCCTGCGGCTACTACGACCAGGCGCACCTGCACCGCGACGTGCGGGCGTTCGCCGGGGTGACGCCCGCGCAGCTGCGCGGCCAGGTCACGTCCGTCCAAGACGCCGGCGGCTGAACGGCCCAGGGTGGGCCCACGTCACCCGGCCCAGGAGGAGCGATGAGCGACGACGGACCGACCATCTTCCCGACCCTCACCTACCGCGACGCCCCCGCCGCGCTCGCCTGGCTCGAGGCCGCCTTCGGCTTCGTGCCGGCGATGGTGCACGAGGGCCCCGGGGGCACGATCGCCCACGCCGAGATGGCGCACGGCGCCGGGCGCGATCATGCTCGGCTCGGCGACGCCCGACGGCTGGGGCGCGCTGGCCCCGCCGCCCGGCTCGGGCGCCGCCTACGTGGTGGTCGCCGAGCTCGACGCCCACTGCGCGCGGGCCCGGCGGGCCGGCGCGCGGATCGTGCGCGAGCCGGTGGACACGGACTACGGTTCGCGCGACTACGCGGCCCGGGACCCCGAGGGGAACCTGTGGAGCTTCGGCACCTACCGGCCCGGCGTGGATCCCTGACGGGAGGCGGCGGACGGGGTCGCGGGGCCCCGTCCGCCCCGGACGCGACCGGAGGCGGAGTGCTATCGTCATCCATCCGCGAGGGAAGACGACGGTGGCGCTGGGAGGTGGGTCACGAACCCACCTTTTTTGTGGGCGCTCCGAACGCCGTGGGAAAGGGGGAAGCGATGCCGGCCACCGGCCAACAGCAGATGGAACGACGTGTCGAGGACGTGCTCGCCGAGGCCCTGCCCGAGGTCGACCTCCTGGAGTTGACGGTGCTGCCCGCGCAGGGCGGCATGCTGCGCCTGGTCGTGGACCACCCCGCGGGGGTGGACCACGAGGTGTGCGTGGCCGTGACCGGCGCGCTCGAGCGGGCGGGCCTGCTCGAGGAGTACGGCGCGGAGGTCTGGTCGCCGGGCCCCGAGCCGCCGCTGCGCACCGCGGAGCACTTCCGCCGCGCGGTGGGCCGCAGGGTGCACCTGGTGGCCGGCGACCACGGGAGGACCCGCTCGTACACCGGTACCCTTGTCCGCGTGGGCGAGGCGTCGCTCGAGCTGGCGCTCGAGGACGAGGCCGTGGAGATCCCGTTGTCCACGATCCGCCGCGCCAACACGTTCGAGGACGTGGGGGCGCAGTCATGAGGACGCACGGGATCGTCGGCGCGGTGGCGGCCACTCCGGCCGCCGTCGCTCAGTCCGTTGGGGGGAACGAGAGATGAACCGAGAGATCATCGAGGCCATCAAGCAGATCGAGCGCGAGAAGGGGATCGACTCCGAGACCCTGCTCGTCGCGCTCGAGGACGCCCTCCTGGCGGCGTACAAGAAGACCCCCGACGCGGCCGAGTTCGCCCGGGTCGACATCGACCGCGAGACCGGCGAGATGCGGGTCTTCCAGCTGATCCTCCCCGAGGGCGAGGAGCTCCGGACGCTGCCGCGGGAGGAGCCGGTGATCCCCGAGGGGGTCGACCCCGCCGAGTACGAGCCGCCGCCGCCGGACGTGGACTGGGCCGCCTACGAGGACAGCGAGATCGAGGCGATCGACGTGACGCCCGACAACTTCGGGCGCATCGCCGCGCAGACCGCCAAGCAGGTGATCCTGCAGCGGATCCGCGAGGCCGAGCGCGAGATGATGTACGACGAGTACGTCGACCGCGTCGGCGACGTCGTGACCGGGATCATCCAGCAGTCCGACTCCCGCTACACCCTCGTGGACCTGGGCCGCGTCGAGGCGCTGCTGCCCGAGAGCGAGCAGGTGCACAACGAGCGCTACGACCACGGCGCCCGCATCAAGGCCGTGATCATCGAGGTGCGCAGCTCCACCAAGGGGCCGCAGGTGATCGTGAGCCGCCGCTCGGACCAGCTGGTGCGCGAGCTCTTCAAGCTCGAGGTGCCCGAGATGGCCGACGGCCTGGTCGAGATCAAGGGCGTCGCCCGCGAGCCCGGCTGGCGCTCCAAGATCGCCGTCATCTCGCACGTGCAGGGCGTGGACCCGGTGGGCGCGTGCGTCGGCCCGCGGGGCTCGCGCGTGCGCATGGTCGTGAGCGAGCTGCGGGGCGAGAAGATCGACATCATCCCGTTCAACGAGGAGCCGGCGCGCTACGTGGCCAAGGCGCTGTCGCCCGCCCGGGTGCGCGAGGTGCTCGTGGACGACGACGGCCGCCAGGCGACGGTGATCGTCCCGGACGACCAGCTGTCGCTGTCGATCGGCCGGGAGGGGATGAACGCCCGGCTGGCGGCGCGCCTGACCGGCTGGCACATCGACATCAAGAGCGAGTCGACCTTCGCCCGCGAGGAGGAGAGCGACGAGTTCGGCGACGAGGCCGAGGCCGGCGTCTCGCGGTGCGCCGCGATGCTGCGCACCGGCAAGCGCTGCCCGAACGCCGCCGTCACGGGGACGCGCTACTGCGCGCTGCCCGCGCACTCGCGCCTGGCCGGCGGTCGAGACCTCGCTCGGGCGTCCGCTGACGGCCGAGGAGATCGAGGACACCGGGACCGAGGAGGGGCTGGAGCGGATCCTGGAGCTGGCGCCGGTGTCGGCGTCCGTGTCGGCCGAGGGCCAGGGGGAGGGTGCCGAGCGGTAGCGGGCGACAGGCACAGACGCGCGCGGCGGATGCCCGAGCGGCGCTGTCTCGGATGCGGGGCCCGGCGCGAGAAGCCGGAGCTGGCGCGGTTCGTGGCGGCACCTCACGAGGGGATGCACCTGCTGGTCCGCGACGATCGCTCCCACCACGGCGGCCGCGGGTTGTACGTGTGCCGGCGGCGGGAGTGCTTCGAGCGGGCGGTGGCGCGACGCGCCTTTCCGCGGGCGGCGCGCATCCGCGGGGAGCTGAGGATCGATCCGACGCTGGGCGCGGAGTTCGTTAGCGGGGTTAACGGGGGACGAGATGGAAAAGAAGAGGATTTACGAGATCGCGAAGGATGAGGGGCTTCCCAGCTCCCTCGTGCTGCAGCGCCTGCAGCGCGCGGGGGTGGACGTGAAGACCGCCTCGTCGACCGTCGACGTGGCCGAGACGCTCCACGTCCTCAACCCGAACCGCTACCCCAAGCCCGAGCCCAAGCCCGAGCCGCCGCCCAAGCCCGAGAAGCCGAAGGCCAAGGCGAAGCCCAAGGCCAAGCCGAAGGCGGAGGAGCCGCCGGCGACCGCCGAGGAGCCCGCGGCCGAGCCGGCCGCCCCCACCGCCGAGAAGGCCGCCCCGAAGGCCGCTGCGCCGAAGGCGGCCGCCGCCGAAGGCGGAGAAGGCCGAGAAGGCCACCGAGACGGCCGCGGCCGCTGCCGCCGCGCCCGAGGCGCCGGCGCCCGCGCCGGCCGAGCCGGCCGCGCCGCCGGTCGCCGACGAGGCTCCCGCCGCCGCGCCCGCGCCGGCCGCCCGAGGCCGCCGCGCCGGCGGCTCCCGCCGGGCCGCCGCGGCCGCCGAGGCCGCGCCGCCGCGCCGCCGCGCAGGCGCCGGCGACCGCCGCCCGCGCCCGCCGTGCGCCCGCGCCCGACCGGCCCGACCGGCCCGTACGCCAAGAGCCCGCCGCCCGGCGCCGAGCGCCCGCGGCCGACCGGCCCCACCGGTCCCAACGCGCAGGGTCCCGCCCCGGGCGCCGAGCGCCCGCGGCCGACCGGCCCGACCGGTCCCAACGCCAGGGCCCCGCCCCGGGCGCCGAGCGCCCGCGGCCGACCGGCCCCACCGGTCCCAACGCCCGCAGCGGCGGCCGGCCCCGCGCCCGGCCGGCCGGGCGGCCGCCCGGCCGGCGGGGTGCCCGGAGCCAGCGGTTCCGGCGGCGGCCCGCGCGGCAAGCGCCGCCGCGTGGTCATCGACCCGCAGGCCGGACGGCGCGGCCCGGGCCCGCAGGGCCGCGACCGCCGCGGCGGTCGTCCCGGCCCGCGCGCCGAGGAGAAGCCGGCCGTCGGTCATCGCGCCGGCGGACATGCCGGAGGTCGAGGTCCCCTCGGGGTCCACGGTCAAGGACTTCGCCGAGATCCTCGACGTCTCCACCGCGCAGATCATCAAGCTGCTCATGGGGCTCGGCGAGATGGCGACCATCACGCAGTCCCTCTCGGACGACGCGATCGAGCTGATCGCGGGCGAGCTGGAGCGCAAGGTCAGCATCGTGCACGCCGAGGAGGAGGCCGAGCGCGCCGAGGAGTTCGACGACGACGAGGCCGACCTCGTGGCGCGCGCGCCCGTGGTGGCCGTGATGGGCCACGTCGACCACGGCAAGACCTCGCTGCTCGACGCCATCCGCTCGACCGAGGTCGCCGCCGGCGAGGCCGGCGGCATCACCCAGCACATCGGCGCCTACCAGGTGCACCACCAGGGCCGCGAGATCACGTTCCTCGACACGCCGGGCCACGAGGCCTTCACGGCCATGCGCGCCCGCGGCGCCAAGATCACCGACGTCGCCGTGATCGTGGTGGCCGCCGACGACGGCGTCATGCCGCAGACCATCGAGGCCATCGACCACGCGCGCGCGGCCGAGGTGCCCTTCATGGTCGCCGTCAACAAGATCGACAAGGTCGGGCGCCAACCCGGACCGGGTCAAGCAGGAGCTCTCGCAGCGCGAGGTGATCCCCTCGGACTGGGGCGGCACGCACGAGTTCGTGCAACGTCTCGGCGCTCGAGCGCAGCGGCATCGACACGCTGCTCGAGACCGTCCTGCTGGTGGCGGACGCCGACGCCGAGCCCAAGGCCAACCCCAAGCCGGAGGCCTCCGGCACCGTCATCGAGTCGCGCCTGGACCCGGGCCGCGGCCCGGTGGCCTCGCTGCTCATCCAGCGCGGCACCCTGCGCGTGGGCGACGTGATCGTGGCCGGCGACGTCTTCGGGCGCGTGCGGGCCATGGGCGACTACACCGGGCGCCACCCTCGACGACGGCCGGCCCGTCCGTGCCGGTCGAGGTGCTGGGCCTCGGCGGCGTGGTGGACGCCGGCGAGCGCTTCCGCGTGGTGGAGAACGAGCGCGCCGCGCGCCAGATGGCCGCGGAGCGCAACCAGCGCCTGCGCGCCGAGGAGCTGGCCAACCGCCGCCCGGTGTCGCTCGACGACCTCTTCGCGCGCATCAAGGAGGGCGGGCTCAAGGAGCTCAACATCATCATCAAGGGCGACGTGCAGGGCTCCGTCGGCGCCCTGGCCGACGCCCTCGAGCAAGGTCGAGCAGACCGAGGTGCGGCTGCGCGTCATCCACACCGGCGTCGGCGCGATCAACGAGTCCGACGTCATGCTGGCCGCCGCCTCGCAGGCGATCATCATCGGCTTCAACGTGCGTCCCCGGCCCGAGGCCGGCGTCCTCGCCGAGCGCGAGGGCGTGGACATCCGCACCTACCGCGTCATCTACCGCGCGATCGAGGACGTCCGCGACGCCCTGGTCGGCCTGCTCGAGCCCGACATCGTCGAGGACATCACCGGCCAGCTCGAGGTGCGCGCCACCTTCCGGGCCAGCCGCATCGGCACGATCGCCGGCTGCTACGTCACCGAGGGGGTCGTGCGGCGCAACTCGCACGTGCGCCTGCTGCGGGACGGCACGGTCGTCCACGAGGGCCGCATCGCGTCGCTCAAGCGCTTCAACGAGGACACGCGCGAGGTCCTGGCCGGCTTCGAGTGCGGTGTGCTCATCGAGGACTACAACGACGTCAAGGAAGGCGACACGATCGAGGTCTTCGAGCTGCGCGAGGTGGCCCGCACCGCCCAGGCGGCCGTCGCCACCCCGTCTCCGCCGGCCCCGATCGCTCCCGCGTCGGTCGACGCCGAGTAGGACGGCCCTCGCGATGGAGGGCGGCTACGTCGGCATCGTGACGGTGGACCTCCACCTGCCGGAGGGGCGCTCGCTCAAGGCCAAGCGCAAGGAGCTGCTGCGCCTCAAGAGCTCCCTGGCGCGGCGCTTCGCCTGCGCGGTCGCCGAGGTCGACCACCACGACCTCTGGCAGCGCGCCGGCGTCACCGTCGCGCATCGTGGGCCGCGAGGCCGGCGAGACCGAGGAGCGCGTCGCGGAGATCGAGCGCCAGCTGCACGCCGACGAGGCCTTCCAGGTGGTCGGCGCCGCGCACGAGATCGTCGCCGTGGACGGCGAGCCCGCGCTGTCGTGGCGACCCTGATGGCCCGGCGCCCGCGCAGCACGCGCATGCGCCGCGTGGACACCGCCCTCCGGCAGGTGCTGGCCGAGGCCATCGCCCGCGACCTGTCGGACCCGCGCCTCGGCTTCGTCACCATCACCCACGTCGAGGCGACCCAGGACGTGCGCGAGGCGAAGGTGTACTTCACCACCCTCAAGAGCTCCGAGCGGCGCGGCAGCCAGGAGGCGCTGGAGTCGGCGCGCGGCCTGCTGCAGTCGCGGCTGGCGCGCGAGCTGCGCTCGCGCCACACGCCGCAGCTGACCTTCCACTACGACTCCACCCAGCGCGACGCCGTGGAGCTCACCCGCTTCATCGACGAGGTCACCGCGGACATGCCGCCCGCCGCCGAGGGCGAGGACCGGCCCGTGAGCCCGCGCGACGCCGCGCGACGCCTCGGCGGCGGAGATCGCCGCCGTGCTCCGCCGTCCCGGGGAGCGCTTCGTGGTCACCTCGCACCACAACCCCGACGGCGACGCGATCGGATCCCTCCTGGGGCTGGCCCGCGCGCTGCGCGCGGCCGGGCAGGACGTGGTGCTGGCGCACCCCGACACGCCCCCGGTGCCGAGCGACCTGGCCTTCATGGTGGCGCCGGGCGAGGAGTTCCTGCCGGCACCCCCGGACGACGTCGCCGAGCGCGTGCTGGTGGCGGTCGACTGCGCCACCGAGGGGCGCATGTGGGCCGAGCCGCTCCACGAGGCGGCGCGCGTGGTGGTCAACATCGACCACCACCAGGACAACACCCGCTTCGGCGACCTCAACCTGATCGCGCCGCTGGCCTCCAGCACCGCCGAGGTGATCCAGGGCGTGATCGCGGCGGCCGGCTGGCCCCTCACGCGCGAGATCGCCGACGCCCTCTACGTGGGGATGATCACCGACACCGGCCGCTTCGGCTACGCCAACACCAGCCCGGGCACGCACCGCGCCGCGGCCGCCCTGATCGAGGCCGGCGTCGACCCCGCCGACCATGTCCCGCCGCCTGTACGAGGAGCAGCCGCTCGACCGGCTGCTGCTGATGGGCCGGGCCCTGGAGCGCGCCCGCCCGCTGGCGGGCGGGCGGATGCTGGCGGCGGTGCTCACCGGGGACGACTTCGCGGCGGCCGGCGGCGACGACACCGAGGGGATCGTCGAGGTGATGCGCGGGGTGCGCGGGGTGCGCGCCGCCGCCCTGGTGCGCGAGGCCGGCCCGCCCGGCAACTACCGGGTGTCGCTGCGCACGGCCGACCCGGGATCGACGTGTCGGTGATCGCCCGCGAGGAGGGCGGAGGCGGCCACCGCGCCGCCGCCGGCTTCAGCACCCGCCGCCCGCCCGAGGAGCTCCTGGCCTGGCTCGACTCCGAGATGGCCGAGCGCATGGACGCGAACGGAGCCGATGTCTGAGGCCGTCGTCGCGCCGGCGCCGGCGCTGTGGCTCGTGGACAAGCCCGCCGGGCCGACGTCCCACGACATCGTGGCCGCGGCGCGCCGGCGGCCTGGGGCGCAGGGCGAAGGTGGGGCACTGCGGCACCCTCGACCCCTTCGCCACCGGCCTGCTGGTGCTGATGGTGGGGCGCGCCACCCGCCTGGCGCCGTACCTGACCGGGCTGGACAAGACCTACCTGGCCACGCTCCAGACCGGCCGCGTCTCCGCCACGCTGGACCCCGAGGGCCCGATCGAGGACGCCGGGCCGCCGGCCGCCGCGGCGGAGGTGGAGGCCGTGCTGGCCGAGTTCGTGGGCGTCCAGCGCCAGCGCGTGCCCGGCGCTCTCGGCGGTGCACGTGGACGGCGAGCGCCTGTACCGGCGCGCCCGGCGCGGCGAGGAGGTCGAGCTCCCCGAGCGGGAGATCGACCATCCACGCGCTGCGCCTGGTCGAGGACCTGGGCGGCGGCCGCGCGGTGGTCGAGGTCCGCTGCGGCGACGGCACCTACGTGCGCCGCCTCGCCGGCGACATCGGCGAGCGGCTCGGCAGCGGCGCCTACTGCGCGGCGCTGCGCCGCACCCGCGTGGGCGCGCTCTCGGTGGAGGACGCCGTGCCGGTGGAGCGAGGTGGGCCCCGAGGGGGGCCTGGACCCGCGCCGCGGGCTCGGCGCACCTGCCGTCCCGCGAGCTGTCGGCCCCGGAGGCCGAGCGGGTGCGCCACGGCGGCCGCATCGACGCCGCGCCGGCCGGCGCGGAGCCGGTGGCGCTGGTGAGCGAGGGCCGCCTGGTGGCGATCGGCGTCGGCCGAGGCGCGGCGGGCTGCGCCCGAGCGTCGTGCTCGAGGATCCGCGGTGAGGCGCTACCAGTCCCTCGGCGACCTGCCGCTCGGGGCGCCGCGGCGCGTGGTCGCGATCGGGACCTTCGACGGCGTCCACGTGGGCCACCAGGCCGTGATCCGCCAGGCGATCGCGCGGGCGGCGGAGCTGCGCCTGCCCGCGATGGTGATGACCTTCGAGCCCCAGCCGATCGCCGTGCTGCGCCCCGAGCTGCGCCCCGGGGTGCTGACGCACATCGACCTCAAGAGCCAGCTGATCGAGCGCCTCGGCGTCGACGAGCTGCTGGTCGTGCCCTTCACGAAGGCCTTCTCGCGCATCCGCGCCGAGCGCTTCGCCGAGATGCTGGTGGCGCCCCGCCGTCGGCGCCGAGACCGTGGTGGTGGGGGGCAACTTCCGCTTCGGCCACGCCGGGGCGGGCACCGTGGAGATGCTCACCGCAGTTCGGCCGCTCGCGGGCGCTCAACGTGGAGTCGCCGGGCACCGTGACCAGCGACGACGGCAAGCCGATCTCCTCGACGCGCATCCGCGGCTGGTGGCGACCGGGCAGGTCGACGCGGTGATCCCGCTGCTGGGCCGGCTGCACTCCATCGAGGGGGTGGTGGTGGGAGGCGACGGGCGCGGCCGCGACGATCGGCCTGCCGACCGCCAACCTCGAGATCCCCGCCGACACCGCGCTGCCCGGCCGCGGGGTGTACGCGGCGCGGGCGGTGCTGGCGTCCGGCCGCAGCGCGGCCGCGATCAACATCGGCGTGGCGCCCACGTTCGAGAGCGCCGATCCGCGCCCGTTGCGCGTCGAGGCCTTCCTCCTCGACCACGACGGCGGCGACCTGTACGGCCAGACGATGCGCATCGACTTCATCGAGCGCCTGCGCGACGAGAAGCGCTTCGAGGACGTCGACGCGCTGATGGCGCAGGTGACCGCCGACATCGCCCGCACCCGCGAGCTGGCCGCCCTCCACGTCAACGGAGCGCTGGAGCCGCCGCCCGTCTGAGCGGGCTCGGCGGGGCCCGGGGGCCGCGAGGGGGGTCTGCTATCGTCGGCGCCGGCGGGGTGCGTGTCGCCGATGCGATCCCCCGCACGACATGAGACGACCCGGGGCGGCCACGGCTGCGCCGTGGCTGAGCCAGGAGACACACATGCTGACCAAGGACGCGAAGGCGGGCGTCATCGGTACCCACCGCCGCCACGAGACCGACACGGGCTCGCCGCAGGTGCAGGTGGCCATCCTCACCGAGAGGATCAACGGCCTCACGGAGCACCTGAAGGTCCACAAGAAGGACCACCACTCCCGGCGCGGTCTCCTGCAGATGGTGGGACGGCGTCGGCGGCTGCTGAACTACATGCAGCGCACCGACCTCGACGGGTACCGCGAGCTGACGAAGACGCTCGGCCTGCGCAGGTAGGCGCGGACCGGACGCGAAGGGCAGAACGAGGACGAGTGCGAGGGCCGGCGCCGGGTGGCGCGGATCAGAGGCGCCCCGGCCGAGTGGCGCGGGGCAGACAAGGGATGTGACATGGCAGTAGAGATCGTGACCGCGCAGATCGGCGATTCGCCGATCTCGTTCGAGACCGGCAAGCTGGCCAAGCAGGCCAACGGCGCGGTCCTGGTCCGCTCGGGGGACACGCGTGGTGCTGGTCACCGCGGTCGGCGCGCAGTCGCCCCGCCCGGGCGCGGACTTCTTCCCGCTCACCGTGGACGTCGAGGAGCGGATGTACGCCGCGGGCAAGATCCCCGGCGGCTTCATCAAGCGCGAGTCGCGCCCGAGCGACCGGGCGACCCTGACCGCGCGCATGACCGACCGGCCGATCCGGCCGCTGTGGCCCAAGGGCTACCGCAACGAGACCCAGGTCGTCGCGACGATCCTGTCGGTGGACCAGGTCAACGCGTTCGACATCCTGGCCCTCAACGGCGCGTCCGCCGGCGCTGATGATCTCCGAGCTGCCGTTCGACGGCCCCGTCGGCGCGGTGCGCATCGGGCTGATGGGCGACGAGTTCATCATCAACCCGACCCTGCAGGAGACCGAGGAGTCCGAGCTCGACCTCGTCGTCGCCGGCACCGCCGACGCCATCTCGATGGTCGAGGCCGGCGCCAACGAGGTCGACGAGGACACGATGCTCGAGGCGCTCGCAGATCGCCCACGAGGAGATCCGCACCCTCTGCGCCGTCCAGCTGGAGCTGCAGAAGGCGGCCGGCAAGCCCAAGTGGGACGTCGCGCCGCTGGCCGTGGACGAGAAGGTGCTGCAAGGCGATCGAGAAGGCCGCCGGCAAGGACCTCGACGAGGCCACCCTCGAGCAGGCCAAGCTGCTGCGCCGCGACAAGATCGCCGCGGTGCGCGCCTGGCCGCCGCCGAGGCCGTCCTCGGCGCCGACCCCGACCCCGAGGACCACGCGACCTTCGGCCGCGCCTTCGACGCGCTCCAGAAGACGCATCATCCGCCAGCGCATCGCGGTCGACAAGCAGCGCCCCGACGGTCGCGCGGCCGACGAGATCCGGCCGATCGCGTGCGAGGTCGGCGTGCTGCCGCGCGTGCACGGCTCCGGCCTGTTCACCCGCGGCGAGACCCAGGTGCTGACCAGCCTCGCGCTCGGCACCACCAAGGAGGCCCAGCGCATCGACGGCCTCGGCATCGAGACCACCAAGCGCTACATCCACCACTACAACTTCCCGCCCTTCAGCGTGGGCGAGACCGGCTTCATGCGCGGCCCCAAGCGCCGCGACATCGGCCACGGCGCGCTCGCCGAGCGGGCCCTGCTGCCGATGATCCCGGACGACGTCGAGTTCCCGTACACGCTGCGGCTCGTGTCCGAGACGCTGGAGAGCAACGGCTCCTCGTCGATGGCGTCGGTCTGCGGCTCGACCCTCGCCCTGCTCGACGCCGGCGTGCCGATCACCCGGCCGGTGGCCGGGATCGCGATGGGCCTGATCAAGGAGGGCGACGACTACATCGTGCTCTCCGACATCCAGGGCGACGAGGACCACCTCGGCGACATGGACTTCAAGGTGGCCGGCACCGGCCAAGGGCATCAACGCGCTGCAGATGGACATCAAGATCACCGGCGTGACCTTCGAGATCCTCGCGGACGCGCTCGCCCAGGCGAAGGCCGGGCGCGAGCACATCCTCGGGATCATGGCCGAGACGCATCGCCGAGCCCGCGCGACGGAGCTGTCGGCGTGGGCGCCGCGCATCACGGCGATCAAGATCGACCCGGAGCGGATCGGCACCGTCATCGGCAAGGGCGGCGAGACCATCCGCGGCCTCGAGGCCGACTACGAGGTCGAGATCTCGATCGAGGACGACGGCACCGTCAAGGTGTACGGCGTCAACGGCGAGAAGGCCGACGCGGCGGTCGAGCAGATCCGCGCGATGACCAAGGACGTCGAGGTGGGCGACACCTACACCGGCGCCAAGGTCGTCAAGACCACCACCTTCGGCGCGTTCGTCGAGCTCACCAAGGGCGTCGACGGCCTGCTGCACATCTCGAACCTCGGCCGCGGCCGGGTCGAGAAGGTGGAGGACGTCGTCAACCGCGGCGACACGGTCGACGTGACCGTCGTCGAGGTGGACAAGGCGCGCGGCCGCATCGGCCTGCGCATCGTCGGCATGGAGGACGCCGACGGCGGCGGCAACGGGGCGGCCTCCGAGGGCGAGGGCGACGGCGAGCAGCCGCGCCGCCGCCGGCGCCGGCTGACCGCCGCCGAGTAGTGAGCACCACGCCGGCAGGGATCGCTCCGCCGGTCCTGGGCGTCACCACGGGAGGGTCTCCGGGTCATCTCGGAGACCCTCCCGGGTGTCCGCTCGGTCGCGATCGGCATCTGGATCGGAGTCGGCTCGCGCTTCGAGCGCGTCGAGGAGGCGGGCATCTCCCACTTCCTCGAGCACATGCTGTTCAAGGGCACGCCGAGCCTGTCGGCCGAGCAGATCGCCCAGGAGTTCGACGGCCTCGGCGGCGAGGTCAACGCCGCCACGGGCAAGGACTACACCGTCCTCTACGCGCGCGTGCTCGACGACCTGCTGGACCGCGCCTTCCCGCTGCTGACCGACATGCTGCAGCGGCCGGCCTTCTCCGACCTCGAGCAGGAGCGCGAGGTGGTCCTCGAGGAGATCGCGATGTACGAGGACGACCCCCAGGACCAGATCCACGACCTGGTCGAGCAACGCGGTGTTCCCCGACCAGGCGCTCGGCCGGCCCGTCATCGGCACCCGCCGAGGTGATCGGCACCGTCACCGAGCCGGGCGTGCGCGCCTACCACGGCGACCACTACACGGCCCCCAACATGGTGGTGGCCGCGGCCGGCAACGTCACCCACGAGCGCGTCATGGAGATGCCGAGCGCCTGCTGGGCGGCCTGTCGTCCGCCGCGGCCGAGGACGCATCTACGAGCCGGCGCGGCCGGGCGCGCCCGACGCTGGTCGTCAAGGAGAAGGCCACCGAGCAGTACCACCTGTGCCTCGGCGGCCCGGGCCTGTCGCGCAACGACCCGCGCCGCCACGCCCAGTCGGTGCTCGACACCGTGCTCGGCGGCTCGATGAGCAGCCGCCTCTTCCAGGAGGTGCGCGAGAAGCGCGGCCTCGCCTACTCGGTCGGGCTCCTACGTCGATCGGCTACTCCGACGCGGGCCAGGTGGGCGTGTACCTCGGCACGCGCGAGGACAACCTCGCGACGGCCTGCGAGGTCATCGGCACCGAGCTGCGCCGCATCGGCGCGCGAGCCGCTGCCGCCCGAGCGAGCTGCAGCGCGCCAAGGACCACCTCAAGGGCCGCCTGGTGCTGGGCATGGAGAGCTCGGGCACCCGGATGAACCGCATCGGCCGGGCCGTGCTCACGGGCACCGAGCTGCTGACGGTCGACGAGATCGATCGCCCGCGTCGACGCGGTGACCGCCGAGGACGTGCTGGAGCTCGCCGCGCGAGCACTGGCAGCCCGAGACGATGTCGGCCGCCGCGATCGGCCCCAAGGGCGAGGTCATCCGCGCCGCGGTCGCCGACCTCGCGCCGGAGCTGCGCGCCGCCTAGCCCCCGCCGGCGCCCCGCCGGGGGCGCGACGCCGTAGGCGCGCAGGTGCGGGCGGGGCTCGGTGTCCACCACGCTGAGCGAGGCGTTGGGGACGCCGGCGGCGTGGGCCGAGGTCCGGCCCGCCCAGCAGCGCGCACGCGGCGCGGATCGCCCCGCCGTGGGTCACCACCAGCGGCCGCGCCGCCCCCGCGGCGGCCAGGTCGGCCACGGCGCCCCGCAGCCGCTCGCGCACCGCGGCCCAGGTCTCGCCGTCCGGGGGGTCGGCCTCGCCGCCGCGCCAGCGCTCCAGCGCCCGCCGGCCGGCCGAATCCATGGCGTCGATGGACAGGCCGGTCCAGGCGCCCAGGTCCACCTCGCGCCAGCGCGGGTCGGGGGCCGCCGGCGCCGCCACCAGCAGCGCGGCCGTCTCGCGCGCCCGGGCGAGGTCGGAGCACACCACCAGATCGGGGCGCAGCGCCGCGACCAGGGGGCGCAGGCGCGCGCACTGCCCGCGGCCGTCGGCGCTCAGGGACGGGTCGGCGACGCCCTGGATGCGGCGCTCCGCGTTCCAGGTCGATTGGCCGTGCCGGACCAGGATCAGTCGCACCGGCCAACCCTACGGTTCCCGCTGTAGGCTCACCCGCGTGATCGACGTCTGTGTCTCGGGGGCCGCCGGCCGCATGGGCCGCGCCGTGGTCGGTGCGGTGGACGCCGCCCCGGACATGCGGGTCGCGGCCGCCGTCGATCCGCTGCTCGCCGGCACCCCCGGAGGGCACGCCGATCTCGCCGAGGCGCTCGCCGCCGTCCGCCCGCAGGTGATGGTCGACTTCACCGTGCCGGCCAGCGTCTTCGGCAACGCCATGACCGCGCTGCGGGCCGGGGTGCACGTGGTGGTCGGGACGACCGGCCTGGCCCCCGAGCAGGTCGACGAGATCCGCGCCCTGGCCGAGTCGGGCCCCGCCAACGCGCGTGATCGCGCCCAACTTCGCGGTGGGCGCGGTGCTGATGATGCGCTTCGCCGCCGAGGCCTCGCGCCACATGGCGAAGGCCGAGATCATCGAGCTGCACCACGACGGCAAGCTCGACGCGCCCTCGGGCACCGCCCTGCGGACCGCCTCCCTGATGGAGGGCGACCCCGTCATCCACGCCGTGCGCCTCCCCGGGCTGGTCGCCCACCAGGAGGTCATCCTCGGCGGGCACGACGAGACCCTCACGATCCGCCACGACTCGCTGTCGCGCGAGAGCTTCATGCCGGGCGTCGTGCTGGCGGTGCGCGCGGTGGCGGGGCGGCCGGGCCTGACCCTCGGGCTCGAGCCGATCCTGTTCGGCGAGGGCTGAGCCCGCCGCCCGTCTGACCTAGGATTGCGGCGGCAATGCCATCCCGAGGGGGGCCGATGAGCGACGCGTGGAGCAGGATCGCCGAGGGCGACGTCGAGGAGCGCGAGCGGAGGGGCGGCGGGGCATCCTCCCGCGATCTCGCGGGGGCCCTGGGGGCCGAGAACCTCACGATGCGCGTGTGGCGCTACGGGCCGGGGCACGAGATGGCCTACCACCGCCACGGCACCCAGGAGGAGGTCTACCGCCTCATCTCCGGCGGCCCCCAGGAGGTGATGGTCGACGGCGAGGTCGTCGAGGTCCAGGACGGCGAGTGGCTGCGCTTCGGCAAGGACGTGCCGCGCCGGATCCAGAACCACAGCGACCGCGAGGCCGTCTGGCTGACCATCGGCGCCCCGCCCGGCCCGGGCATCATGGACGGCATCCGCCTGAACCCGGAGACCGGCGAGGAGATCCCGCGGACGTGACGGGGGTGAGGTAGGGCATGGGTCCGCGGCTCGTCAGCCTGGCGGCGCTGCTCGCGCGGCGCCAGGGCGCCGCCGCGGCCCAGGCCCTGCTCCAGAACGGCCGCGGCGTGGATGGCCGACCCGGCCAACGACGCCACCAAGCAGGCGCTGCTGGTGCAGCTGCGCGGCTACGCGGAGGTGGCGGGCGGGACCATCGGCCAGGTCAGCGCCAAGCTCGCCCGCGACGTCGAGAAGCGCCGGGTCTCGGTGGCCGCCTGGGAGCGCGACCTGATGGCGCATGCGCTACGAGGTCGTGGACATGGCGCCCGGGCCGGTGCGCGAGGCGGCGCTCGACGCCTACGTGGCCCAGGCGTCGGCGGGCGTGCACCTGATCGCCTCGGCCTCCAAGCCCCAGCAGGCCCGGGTCGGCGTCATCCGCGCGCTCGACGCCGAGACGCGCATGCTGCGCACCGAGCGGCTGTCGGCCGACGAGCGGCGCCGGGCCATGGACGCCGTGGCCGCCGCACGCGCGACATGCGCCGGAAACGCCGCCTGACCTACCGCACCGCGCGGGGTCAGGCTTTTCCTTTTGGGTGCCGATGAAAAGGGCGTCCGGATCACCAGACCGCCGCGGCCTCCCCCCGGCTGGACGCTTGGGACTCGGCAGCCTCGATTTCGCCGCCCGGGAGGACGTTCGTGCGCTCGCACCGCCTGCTCACCATCGTGTCGCTCGCCATCGCCGCCGTCTTCGCGTTCGCGCTGGCGGCCGGCATCACGGGAGCGTCCGCGGCGACGCCCAAGAAGGCGAGCAGGCGCCACGGTGGCGCCGGCCCTGATGAAGCAGCTGAAGGTGCTGCCCAAGCAGGCCAAGGTGCTCACCAGCCAGGTGCGGACGTTCTCGACCCAGATCCAGGCGATCAACGGGCGGCTGGACTCGCTGGAGGCGCGCTTCGCCAAGGCCGTCGCCGCCGGCGGCGTCGGGCCGCAGGGCCCGGCGGGAGCGGCGGGCGCGGCGGGTCCGGTCGGCCCGTCGGGGCCGCAGGGCCCGGCCGGCCCGCGCGGGGGCACCGGCGACACCGGCCCGGCCGGCCCCACCGGGCCGCGGGGCCTGAACTGGATGGGGCCGTGGTCGTCCGGCACGGCCTACGCCAAGGACGACGCCGTCCAGTACAGCGGCTCGTCCTACGTCGCCACCGGCCCGGCCGACCCCGGCCTGGTCCCCGGCGTGGCGCCGGTGTGGCAGCTGCTCGCGCAGAAGGGCGCCGGCAGCGGCGGCGCGGGGCAGATCACGGGCTGGGAGACGGAGATCTTCGACGGCACCGTGGCCGGCACCGCGAACCAGGCGGTCGTCGCCTCCAAGACCTGCAGCAACGGCGGCGTCGCGACCGGCGGGACGGGCAGCCTGGTCAACAGCCAGGACGGCCAGATCATCGGCGGCCAGATCGTGGCCGACGTCGATGGCACCCCCCGCACCTGGCAGGTCGTCTTCTACTCCAACTTCACCAAGAGCGTCCCGATCAAGATCTGGGTCGTCTGCGCGCAGACCCAGTAGCGCCCGGCGCGGGTGGCGCCGAGGCCGGGGCTATACTCCCCGGAGTGCTCGGCGCCATCCTGACCGCCATGGTCACGCCCTTCGACCCCGACCTGCGGGTCGATGAGGCGGCCACCATCACCCTCGCCCACCACCTGGTGGACGCACGGCTCCGACGGGCTGGTGATCGCCGGGACCACCGGAGAGGCCTCCACCCTCACCGACGAGGAGAAGGTCGCCCTGTACCGCATGGCGGTGCGCGAGGTGGGCGACCGGGCGAGCGTCGTCGCCGGCACCGGCAGCAACGACACGGCCCACTCGGTGCACCTCACGCGCGCGGCCGCCGAGGCCGGGGTCGACGCCGTCCTGGTGGTCACCCCGTACTACAACCGCCCGCCGCGGGCCGGCATCATCGGCGCACGTCGCGGCGATCGCCGAGGTCGGCCTGCCGGTGATCCTCTACAACATCCCGGGCCGCTCGGTGCGTCAACCTCGAGCCCGACCTGATCGCGGAGCTGGGGACGATCCCCAACGTGGTCGCCGTCAAGCAGGCCAACCCGGACCTCGCCGAGTGCCGCGAGGTCGCGCGCACCTCCGGCCTGGCCCTCTACGCCGGCAACGACGACATGCTGTTCCCGGTCCTGGAGATGGGGGGCGCCGGGGTGATCTCGGTCGCGTCCCATCTGGTCGGCGACGAGATGGCCGCGATGGTCGCCGCGGCGCGCGAGGGCGACCTGGACGAGGCCCGGCGGCGCGACGCCGCGCTCGCGCGACCTCTACGCCGCCCTGTTCGTCACCACCAGCCCCATTCTCATCAAGGCCGCGCTCGAGATGACCGGCCTGATCCCGTCGGCGCGGCTGCGCCTCCCCCTGGTCGAGGCCACGCCGGTGCAGCGCGACATCCTGCGCAGCGTGCTCGAGCGCCAGGGCATTCTCCCGCGGGCATAGGCCCGCGCATTCGCGACAACTGAGGAAGGTCACATGGCCACTGGTGCCAGCGTGCGGGTGATCCCGCTCGGCGGAGCCGGCGAGATCGGCAAGAACATGTACGTGGTCGAGCAGCGAGGGCCGGATGGTCCTCATCGACTGCGGGATCACGTTCCCGAAGAACGACCAGATGGGCGTGGACATCGTCCTGCCGGACTTCGGCTACGTGGTGGAGCGCCGCGAGATGCTCGAGGGCCTGATCCTCACCCACGGGCACGAGGACCACATCGGCGCGGTGCCGTTCCTGCTGCGCGCGGTCGGCCAGGTGCCGATCTACGCGCGCCGGTTCACCCTCGGCGCTCCTGCGCTTCAAGCTCGAGGAGCACCGCCTGCTGGACAAGGCCGAGCTCATCGAGGTGCGCCCCGGCGTCCCGGTGCAGGTGGGCCCCTTCGAGACCGAGTTCGTGCCGCTCACCCACAGCACCCCGGACTGCGCGGCCGTGGCCCTGTCCACCGCCGCCGGCACCGTGGTGCACACCGGCGACTTCGGCATCGAGTACGTCCCCGTCGAGGGGCGCCGCAGCGACCTGCCCGCCCTCGCGCGCCTGGGCGACCGCGGCGTGCGCCTGCTGCTGGCCGACTCGACCAACGCCGAGGAGGGCCCGGCGCCGTCGCCGCTGCCGACCCGCGACGTGCAGAGCGAGCTCAGCCGCATCTTCGCGACCGCCCGGGGCCGCGTGCTGGTCACGACCTTCTCCTCGCACATCCACCGGGTGCAGCAGGTGCTCAACGCGGCGTACCTCGACGGCCGCGTGGTGGCCCTGCTGGGGCGCTCGCTGACGCGCAACGTGAAGATGGCCAGCAACCTGGCCGACCCCGAGGCCCCGGCCCCGGGCACCACGTACCTCACCCCGCCGCCGGGCACGCTGGTCAGCCTGAAGGAGCTGGAGACCCACCCGCTCGACGAGCAGGTGCTGATCTGCACCGGCAGCCAGGGCGAGCCGATGGCCGCCCTCAGCCGCATCGCCCGCGGCGAGCACAACCAGATCCAGATCGAGCCCGGCGACACCGTCCTCTACTCGTCGAGCACGGTGCCCGGCAACGAGCTGGCCGTGAACGAGATCGTCAACCGGCTCGTGCGCGCCGACGCGCACTTCATCACCGAGCGCCAGAACCCCAAGGTGCACGTCTCCGGGCACGGCAGCGCGAGCGACCTGCTGCTGATGCTGGAGCTGCTGCGCCCCGAGGTCTTCGCGCCCATCCACGGCGAGGCCCGCCACCAGCGCGCCCACGCCGAGCTGGCCCAGGCCCTCGGCATCGCCGCCGAGCGCATCCACGTGCTCGACAACGGCGACGTGCTCGAGGTGACCCGCGACGGCGCCGCCATCGCCGACCGCGTGCACGCCGGCCTCAGCTACGTCGACCAGGCCGGCGGCGGCGACATCACCGAGAGCGTCCTGCGCGACCGGCGCCACCTCGCCGACGACGGCCTGCTGCTGATCGTCGCCCGCATCGACGCCGCCGACGGCTCGCCCGGTGGGCGAGGTCGAGATCGTCACCCGCGGCTTCGGCTCGGGCGACGACGAGGAGCTCATCGAGGAGACCCGCCTCGCCGTCGAGCGCAGCCTCGCCGCCTCGGCCGAGCAGCGCGTCACCGAGACCGGCGTCCTGCAGCACCAGCTGCACGACGTCGTCGCCGGCCTGGTCCGCAAGCGCACCCAGCAGCGCCCGGTCGTGGTCCCGGTGATCCTGGAGGTCTAGAGGGTTCGCTCTGGGCTTCCGAGTCTGTCTTCGAGGCGCTCCGCTGAGCTCTGAACGTTCCTCTGAGGGCCTTTTCGTCGGTCGACGCGCTTTGTCCCTCACGCGTGCGAGGCCGGGCTCTTGCGGCCCGGCCTGGCCGCGGCAAATCGGCCCTCGGCCGGGCCGATTTGCATTCGGTGCCCGCCTTCGGCGGGGACCTTGTACGGCCGGGCGACAGCCCGGCCGTCTCGTCGCCCCGTACCGGGGCGACATCGGAGCCAGGCCCGTCCTACCGGGCCGAGCCCCGGCTCACGGTGCCTGGCCCCGATGTCGCGCCAGCGACGAGACAGGGATGGCCCGGGAAACCGGGCCATCCCTGTACAAGCTCGCCGCCGCAGGCGGCCTGCGTTTGCAAATGGGCCCGGCCAGGGCTCATTTGCCGCGTCCTGAGCCGGCCCGCAAGAGGCCGGCTCGCCGCTAGAGCGCGTTAGACGCCCCGCCCTCGGAACGTTCAGAGCCAGCACGCCTCAGAAAGCGCTCAGAGCTCAGAAACCCCGAAGCTCGGAACGCCCAGAGCTCACCCAACCCCAAACTCCCCCCAGGGGCCGATCCCCCGGCGACGAGGCGGCCTCCTACCCTCGGACCATGACCACCACGTCGACAGGGCGCACCGCCCGCCTGCGCGAGGGGGCGGGGGAGGTGTGGGAGTCCCTCTTCTCGCACCCGTTCGTGCGCGAGATGGCCGCCGGCACGCTGCCCGCGCAGAAGTTCCGCTTCTACGTCGAGCAGAACATCATGTACCTGCCCGAGCTCTCCCGGGCGATGAGCATCGGCGCGGCCAAGGCGCGCGACGTCGACGAGATGATCCTGTTCGCCTCCAACGCCCTCCAGCTGCTGGAGGTGGAGGTGCCCACCAACCGGCGCCTGCTCGAGCGGGCGGCCGAGCTGGCCCCGGATGCGCGCAACCCCGCCGTGATGGCCCCGGCGTGTGCCTCGTACACCAGCTTCCTGACCTCCGTCGCCGGCCGGCACGGGCCGACCGAGATCATGGCGGCGATCATGCCCTGCGCCATGAGCTACGGCGAGATCGCCCGCAGCCTGGGCGAGGTGGCGCCGCACCCGATCTACTCGGAGTGGGTGGGCTTCTTCGCCTCCGACGAGTACGCGGCCGTCGTGGCGCCCCTCGAGGAGGCCCTGGACGGCATGCCGGCGCCCGAGGACGAGACGGCGCTGCAGGACATCTTCACCACCGCCGCGCGCTTCGAGCGCCAGTTCTGGGACATGGGCTACGGCTCCACCCAGTGGCCCGACCTGGCGCCCGCCTAGGGCGCCCGCGGGGCGGCTCAGGCGGCGGCGGAGGAGGAGGGGGCCGCCGACATCTGGGAGAGCCAGTGCACGACCTCGACCCGGTTGCGCAGGCCCAGCTTGCGCAGCGCGCTGTGGGCGTGGGTCTTGACCGTCGAGGCGCTGATGAAGAGCCGCTCGCTGATCTCGCGGTAGGTGCAGCCCACGCCGATCAGCTCCAGCACCTGGCGCTCGCGCCGGGTCACGTTGGGGAGGGCCGCCAGCGAGGCGAAGGAGCGCCCGGCCATGCTGTCGCGCACCTCGCTCACCAGGTGGCGGGCCACGCCGGGCGACACCCAGGTGCCCCCGTGCGCGGTGGCGTGCAGGGCCAGCGCGAGCTCGTCGCAGACGTCGGCCCGGGGGACGCTGGGCGTCACCACGTAGCTCTCGGCCCCGGCGCGCAGGGCGTCGAGCAGGTCGTCGCGGGCGGGGGAGTCGCCGCACACCAGCACCGGGGTCCCGGCGCCGAGCTCGCCGACGCCGGCGATGGCGGCGGGCACGTTGCGGCCCGAGCCCCCGATCGCCACCGCGTCGAGGGCGCAGTCCTCCGGCAGCCGGCGCAGGACGCGCGCCTCGGCCACGACCGCCACCACCCTCACGCGGCGGGCCTCCAGGTGGTCGGCGTAGGCGCGCAGGCGCCGGCGGGGATCGACCAGCGCGACCGCGATCGGTTCGAGGCGCTCGGGGCTCATGGTGCGTCTCCAGTGACTGGCAGGTGGCGGTCGAGCATCTCCGTCATCTCGAGCAGGAGACGCTCGTTGTGTGCGTGTGACGCCGCGACGGCGCCGGCGGGATCGCCGCGCTCGATGGCGTCGATGATCTGGGCGTGCTCGGCCATGGACCGGCGCCCGCGGGTGCCGCTGTGGACGGCCATCGCGCGGGCGCGCGCCAGCCGGTCGTAGACGCTTCCGAGAAGGTGGGTGAGCAGGGGGCTCCCGGCCCCGAGGAGGATCGTGCGGTGGAAGCCGTCGATCGAGTCGTTGACCGCCTCCGCGTCGCCGCTCTCGACCGCCAGCCGGCCCGACTCGATGTGCTCGCGGGCCTGGGCGATCAGGTCGGGGACCATGCCCCGGGCGGCGCGCTCCACGGCGTGGTCCTCGAGCACGGAGCGCACCTCGAAGGCGTCGAGCATGTCCTCGCGCGAGAGGGAGGCCACGTACACGCCCTTGAAGGGCTGGCGCACCGCGAGGCCCTCGCGCTCCAGCCGGTGCAGGGCGTCGCGGATGGGGCTCTTGCTGACCCCCAGCTGGGCGGCCAGCGTGGCCTCCACCAGCGGCGCCCCGGGCTCCAGCTCCAGGCGGAGGATCCCGTCCTTGATGGCCTCGTAGGCGCGCTCTCTGAGTGTGGTGGCCCCCGCAACCGGTTCCGGGAGCCATGAGGAGGTCGTCGTCATGGCCGCCAAAGTAGCGTATGAGATACGACACATGATCTGGCCGCGGACACCATGACGTCAAGGTGCGATCTGGTCGCATGGCCAAACTCATCCGCGCGGCGGAGGACCGCCCGGCGAGGCGGTGGTCGCGGGGGGCGGCGCTCAGGCCGCGGCGGGCGCTCTCAGGCCGCGGGGCGGCGGGCGGCGCGCGCGCGGACCACGTCCGCGAAGGCCATGAACGACCCGACCCGGTCCGGGCCGATGGGGAAGTAGTTGACGTGCCGGACGCCGGCGCGCTCGAGGCGGTCGAGGTGGTCCGACACCTCGTCGGGGGTGCCCGACAGCGTCAGGCGCTCCACCATCTCGCGCGGCGCCAGCTCGGCCGCGGCGGTGGCCTCGGTGAACTCCCCGCCGGAGTAGCTCTCGCGGATGCGCGCCACCAGCTCGGGGTCGATGCCCGCCAGGTCGCAGTAGCGCGGGGCGGTCTTGGCGAACCAGGCGGCCATGGAGCGGGAGGCCTTCCACGCGGCCTCGCCGTCGTCGCCGATCGCGCCGTAGCCCATCAGGGCGATCTCGGGGGTGGGCCGGCCGACCGACTCGGCCGCGCGCCCCACCTCGCCGAGGACGCTCTCGACGCACTCGTCGCACGTGCCCACCAGGGCCAGCACGCCGTCGGCGGCGCGCCCGCCCAGGTCCAGCATGCGCGGGCCGCTGCCCGCGATCCAGACCGGCAGGTCGGGCGAGGCCTCCAGGCGGCGGAAGCCGCCGCGCACGGTGAACGGCGGGCCGGCCTCGACCGCCTCGCCGCGCAGCAGCGCCCGGCACAGCGAGATCATGGCCTCGACCTCGGCGATCCGCGCCGGGCGGCGCCCGAGCTCGGTGACCGGCCGGTCGCCCGCGCCCACGCCCAGGATGGCGCGGCCGCCCGAGAGCTCGTCGAGGGTGGCGGCGCAGACCGCCGCGAGGGCGGGGTGGCGCGTGCGCGGATGGGTGACCGCCGTCCCCAGGTGCAGGCGCTCGGTGCGCAGCGCGAGCGCGCCCAGCAGCGTCCAGCAGTCGCGCGAGTGCAGGCTCGAGTCGGTGAGCCACAGGCCGAAGAAGCCCGCCTCGTCGGCGGTGCGCGCGATGGCGAACAGCTCGTCGGGCGGGTGCACGCCCTGCAGGGTCAGGCTCACGCGAAGGCCGTCATGCGGCGCCATCAGCACACCACCAGGTCGCGGCTCTCGGGGGTCAGGCGGTCGGCGCCGCCGGGTCCCACCAGGTACGTGTCCTCGATCCGCACCGCCAGGTCGGCGGCCGGGTCGAAGACGCCGGGCTCGAGGTTGAGGACGTTGCCGGCCGCGATCACGTCCGGCGATCCGGTCTCCACGGCCGGCGGCTCGCCGCCCGACGCGCCCAGCCCGTGCCCGACCGGGTAGGGCAGCGTGCCGGCCGGGTAGCCCAGCGCCTCGAGGCGCTCCCGCGCCGACGCGGCCACGCGGGCGGCGGGGACGCCGTCGGCGAGGGTCTGCTCGGCGGCCTCGAGCGCCTCGCGCACGGCCCCGTGGGCGCGCACCAGGGCGGCGCTGGGCTCGCCGATGGCGAGGGTGCGGGCGAACTCGCCGCGGTACCCGTCCAGGTAGCAGCCGACGTCCGCCAGCACGCAGTCGCCGGGGCGCAGGCGGGCGGGGCCCGCCAGCTCGGTCATGCCGGCGGCGATGGCGCCCCGGCCCACGATCGCGTGACCGTCGCCGCCCGAGATCCGCATGGCCCGCTCGGCCTCGGCGGCGACCTCCTCCTCGCTCACGCCCGCGGCGGCCGCGTCGATGGCCGCCCGCATGCCCTCGCCGGCGACGGCGAGCGCCCGGGCCACCAGGGCGGCCTCCTCGGGGAGCTTGTCGGCCCGGGCCCGCATCACCAGGTCGGTCGCGTCCGTCAGGGCCGCGGGCGGCGAGAGGGCCGACGCGAGCTGCCACGTGACGCCCACGAGGCCCACGCGCCCGGCCCCGGCCACCAGGTCGGCCACGGGGGTCCCGGCCTCGGGGACCTCGAGCCACGGCGCCCGGCGGCGGGCGTCGCCGGTGTAGTAGGGGATGGGGAGCAGGCGCACCGGGGCGCCGGGCCGCACCACCGCGACCTGCGCGGTGGGCGGCGTGATGCGCATGAAGGGGGAGTAGCCCGTGAGCCACCGCAGCGAGTGCATGTCCTGCACCACCAGCGCGTCCAGGCCGGCGCGCTCCATCCGCGCCGCGAGGCCGGCGAGCTTGGCGTGGTGCAGGGCCTCCGGGTCGGGTGCCGGAGGAGCCCCCTCCAGGGCGGCGGTCACGCGCTCGCGGCTGCGAGCGCGCGCACCATCGTCCCGGCGTAGACCTTGACGGAGGTGTGGATGTCCGTGATGTCGAGCCACTCGTTCGCCGAGTACACGGGCTCCCGGCCCGGGCCGAAGATCACCGTCGGGACCATGTGGCCGAAGGAGGCCGTGTCGCCCAGCCAGCCGACGCCCGACAGCTGCGCCGGCACGCCGGTCGCCTCCTGGACCGCGTCGGCCATCCAGCCCACCTGGGGCGACGCCGCGGGGATGTAGTACGACGACTTCACGTCGGCCTCGACGACCTCGTAGTCGAAGTCGGGGTCGTCCTCGCGGAGCCCCTCCAGGACGCGGGTGATGTGGGGGAGCACGTCGGCCGCGGTGACGCCCGGGGGCACCCGGCAGTCGATGCGGCAGGTGGCGCGGTCCGGGATCATCGAGGGCCCGTCGGGCGGCAGGCCGCCGTACACGCGCCCCACGGCGTGGATGAGGTGCGAGCCGAACACCTGCTCGACCTCCGGGGCCACGTCGAAGTCGACGTGCATCGCGTCCAGCGCCAGCACGGCGCGCGCGATCTGGTTGACGGCCGAGATCGCCTGCTCGCGCAGGTAGGTGTGGGCGGCGTGCCCCTTGGTGGTCACATCGAAGTAGATGCGCCCGCGGTGTCCCAGATACACCCGCAGGTCCGAGAGCTCGCCCAGGATGCAGAGGTCCGCCTCGGGGTAGCGCTCGAAGAAGGCGACGCTGCCCTCCTGCTGGGCCATGTGCCCGCACACCGCGGCGACGCGGATCCTGCCGCGCGTGAGCGCGCCGGAGTCGTGCATCGCGGCGGCCGAGGCGACGAGGCTGGCGAGGCCGGCCTTCATGTCCATCACCCCGTGCCCCCACAGGCGCCCGTCCTCCACGACGGCGTCGTACGGGTCGCGCTCCCAGCCGTGGCACACGGTCTTCGTGTCCATGTGGCCGTTGAGCACGATGGTCGGGCCCGGCACGCCGCTGTCGATCGTGGCGACGGCGTTGTAGCGGTGCGGCTCGACCTCCTGGAGCTCGACGTTCGGGAGCCCCAGGTCGTTCATCCACTGCTCGAGGACGCGCCCGATGGGCTCCTCCTCGCCGACGACGCTGGGCGTGGCGACCAGCGCCTGGGCGAGGTCCACCCCCGCGTCGAGGTGCTTCTGACTGACGACTTCTTCAATGGTGTCCATGGTTCCCGCACGCTAGAGATCGCCCCCGGCGCGACGGCATCGGCCGCGCGGATGATGTTTGCCCCCGGTGCGCCCGGCGTCGCGCGCGCGTCCTACGATCAGCGGCGATGGGTGATCCCGACACTCCCCGCGCGATCTTCGAGGCTGCGACGGCGGGCCTTCCGCCGGCCCACACCGACTCGGGCATTCCGGTGGACCCGCTGTACGGGCCGCCCGAGGCCGATCCGCGCCTGGGGTACCCGGGCCAGCCCCCGTTCACCCGGGGCGTCTACCCGTCGATGTACCGCGGCCGGCCGTGGACCATCCGCCTCTACGCGGGCTGGGGCAGCCCGGAGGACACCAACGGGCGCTTCCGCTACCTGCTCGAGCGCGGCCAGACCGGGCTCTCGGTGGCCCTCGACCTGCCCACCCAGATGGGCCTCGACCCGGACCACCCGCTCGCCCTGGGGGAGGTCGGCAAGGTGGGCGTGTCGGTGGCGACGCTCGCCGACATGGAGACGATCTTCGACGCCATCCCGCTGGAGCGCGTGTCGACGTCGTTCACGATCAACGCCACGGCCTCGGTGGTGCTGGCGATGTACATCGCGGTCGGCCGCCGCCAGGGCGTGAGCGCCGGCGACCTGCGCGGGACGGTGCAGAACGACATCCTCAAGGAGTACCTGGCCCGCAAGACCTACATCTTCCCGCCGCAGCCCTCCCTGCGGCTGGCGGCCGACGTGCTCGAGTGGAGCGCGCGCGAGGCCCCCAAGTTCAACCCGATCTCGGTGTGCGGCTACCACATCCGCCAGGCCGGCAGCGACGCCGTCCAGGAGGTCGCGATCGCCCTCTCCAACGGGCTCGCCTACCTGCAGGCGGTGGTGGACCGCGGCGTTGACATCGACGTCATCGCCCCGCGCTTCAGCTTCAACATCTCGACGATGCGCGACTTCTTCGAGGAGATCGCCAAGCACCGGGCGGCGCGGCGGATCTGGAGCGACGCCGTCGCCGAGCGGTTCGGGGCGAAGGATCCCCGCTCGCTCCAGCTGCGCCTGTTCTCCGGCGGCGACGGCACCACGCTGACGGCCGTCGAGCCCATGAACAACGTGGTGCGCATCGCCTACCAGGCGCTCGCGATCGTGCTCTCGGGCGCGCAGGCCGTCCACACCATGGGCTACGACGAGGCCCTCGGCCTGCCCACGGAGGAGGCCGCCCTGATCGCCCTGCGCACGCAGCAGATCCTGGCCCACGAGATCGGGATGACCCGGACCGTGGACCCCCTGGGCGGCTCGTACTACCTGGAGTCCCTCACCGACGAGATCGAGCGGCGGGCGCGCGCGGCCATGGACGAGATCGCGCGCAACGGCGGGGTCACCGCCGGGATCGAGGACGGCTCCCTGGAGCGCGCCGTGGCCGACGCCGCCTACCGCGAGCAGCAGGCCATCGAGCGCGGCGAGCGCGAGGTGGTCGGCGTCAACGTCCACGTTGACCCCGAGGCCTCGGCCGAGAGCATGGTGCCCGTCCACGGGGTGCCCGAGGAGGTCGCGACGCGCCAGCTGGAGCGCCTGGCGCGGGTGCGGGCCGAGCGCGACGAGGGCGTGCTGCTGGCCGCGCTCGATCGCCTGGAGGACGAGGCGCGCGGCGCGTCCAACCTGATGCCCGCGATCGTGGAGGCGGTCGAGGCCTACGGCTCCATCGGCGAGATCTGCGACCGCCTGGCGGCGGTGTTCGGCCGCCACGCCGCCTCGCGGGTCGTCTGATGGAGCCGCCCCTGCTGCGCGGCCGGCTCGATCACGTGGGCATCGCCGCGGCCGGCGCCCACCCCGTGGAGGGGCTGGTGGCGGGCGCTCCGCTGCACCGCCGCATGCCCAGCGGGGTGGAGATCACGCGGCGCGACGGGGTCGAGCTGGTGCGCCCCGGGACGCCCGACAGCCCGATCGCCTCCTTCCTCGCCCGGCGCGGGGACGGGCTCCACCACGTGGCCCTGGCGGTGGACGAGCCCCTGGGCGAGGTGGTGGTCCGCCTGGAGGCCGCCGGGGTGCGCGTGATCGGCCCCGTCGTGCCGAGCGCCGACGGGCGCCCGAGCGTGTTCCTGCACCCCTCGACCATGGGCGGCGTGCTGGTGGAGCTGGTCGAGGGCGACCCCCGGTGAGCGCCGCGGCCCCCCTGGAGGGCGTGCGCGTGGTGGACCTGACCGGGTACGTCGCGGGTCCCTACGCCACGATGGTCCTGGCCGACCTGGGCGCCGAGGTGGTCAAGATCGAGCGGCCGGGGGGCGAGACCTACCGCCGCCAGGGCCCCGTGTTCGCGCCGGGCGGCGAGTCGGCGAGCTTCCTGACCCTCAACCGGGGCAAGGCGAGCCGGGTCCTGGACCTGCGCAGCGAGGAGGGGCGGGCCGAGCTGGGGCGGCTCCTGGACGACGCCGACCTGCTGGTGGAGAACGGCACGCCCGGCGCGATGGAGCGGCTGGGGCTGGGCTACGAGGACCTGCGCGAGCGCCACCCGCGGCTGGTCTACGTCTCGATCTCGGGCTTCGGCAGCACCGGCCCCGACGCGACCCGCGGCGGCTACGACCTGGTGCTCCAGGCCGAGAGCGGGCTGCTGTCCATGACCGGCCACCCCGGGCAGGCGCCGGCCAAGATCCCCATCGCGGCCCTCGACTTCGGCAGCGGCCTCTACGCCGCCCTCGGGGCGGTGGCCGCGCTGCGCGAGCGCGACCGCACCGGGCGCGGCGCGCACGTCACCACCTCGCTGCTGGAGTGCGCGCTGGCGTGGCTGTCCATGCACGTGGTCACGTACCGCCTCGGCGGCGGCGAGCCGGGGCCCGAGGGGACGCGCAGCCCCTTCTTCGCGCCCTACGAGGCCTACCGCACCCAGGACGGCCACCTGGTCGTCGTCGGCACCGGCGGCGACGACGCCTGGGGGCGCCTGTGCGTCGCCCTGGGGCTCGGCGACGCCCGCGAGGACCCGCGCTTCGCCGACAACTCGCGCCGGGTCGAGAACGCCGAGGAGCTGCGGGTGCTCATCGAGGACGTCATGACCACCGCGCCGACCGCCCACTGGGCCGCGGTGCTGGGCGAGGCCGGCGTCGTGTGCGCGCCCGTGCAGGGCGTGGCGGCCGCGCTGGCGAGCCCCCAGGTGCAGGCCCTCGGGATCGTCGGCGAGCAGGGCCACCCCACGGCGGGGACGATCCCCAGCGTCGGGCTGCCGCTGTCGTTCGACGGCGAGCGGGCGGTCTCGCCGCGGCCGCCGCCCCTGCTCGATGACGGCGCCTGAGGTCCGCGAGGCCGGCGCCGCCGACGCCGCGGCGATCTTCGCCCTGATGGCGGTGCTGGGACGGCCGGCGGCCGACCCCCCGTCGCCGGCCCAGCGGGCCGTCCTCGAGCGCCACCTGGCCGACCCCGCCTGCGTCCTGCTGGTGGCCGAGCGCGCGGGCGCGGTGGTCGGCGCGATGAGCCTGTGGTTCCGCGACCGCCTCAACCACCCGACGCCCGAGGCGTGGATCCCGGATCTGGTCGTCGATCCGGCGGCCCGGCGCGGCGGGGTGGCCTCGGCCCTCCTGGCCGAGGCCGAGCGGCGGGCGCGCGAGCGCGGCTGCCACCTGCTGCGCCTGGAGAGCGGCCACGCCCGCGCCGAGGCCCACGCGCTGTACGCCGCCCGCGGCTTCCACGACGGGGGCGTGAGCTACCTGCTGCCCCTGGCCTGAGGGGCGGGCCCCGGGCTCAGGCCGCCGCGCGGGCCCGCTTGGAGGCGAGCGCCTCGTCGGGGATGCGGTAGCAGCGGCGGCAGTTCTCGCCCAGCACCAGGTCGATCTCCTCGGGCAGCAGGCGGTACCCCAGCTGGTTGGCCCACTCCGGGATCTGGCGCAGCATCTCGGCCCACTCGCCCAGGCTCAGCGAGACGTCGATGCCCACCATGTCGCTGCCGAACAGGACCCGGTCGATGCCGATGCGGTCGCGGATCCACACCAGCTGGCGCACGAGCTCGTCGGGCGAGATGAAGTGCTGCCAGAGCGAGAGGTCCAGGTAGGTGTTGGTCTTGTAGAGCGCCACGGCGAGGGCCTCGGTTGACCAGGCCTCGAAGCGCCCCGAGTGGCCCATGACCAGCCGCAGGTCGGGGAAGTCGGCCGCGACCGAGTCGATGTACATCGGGTGCGAGTACTTGCTCTTCTGGCGCCCGGCCGAGTGGCCGGTGTGGAAGAGCACCGGCACGTCGCGCTCGGTGCACAGCGCGTACAGCGGGTACACGACCTCGTCGTCGGGGTAGAAGCCGTCGGTGGGGTAGAGCTTGAGGCCGATGGCGCCCTCGTCGAGCGACTCGCGCAGGATCGCCAGCGCGTCCGGCCGGCGCGGGTCGACGCCCGCGAACGTGTAGATGCGGCCGGGGTGGTTGGCGCAGGCCTCGCGGCAGAGCCGGTTCTTCTCGCGCGATCGGGATGACCTCGGGGTCGGGGAAGGCCCAGGTGTGGTCCATGGGCATCAGCACCGAGGTGTCCACGCCGGCCTCGTCCATCCGCGCCACCAGGCGTTCGCCGGTGGGGTCCCAGCACTGGGCGATGCTCTCCAGCAGGTGCCGGGGGTCGGCCTTGGGGCCGTAGTACCAGCGCACCTGGCGCGCCCAGCTCTCGCTGAGCCCCTCCAGGCCCTCCTCCATGTTGGAGTTCCAGTCGGGCTTCAGCAGGTGGACGTGGCAGTCCACCACCAGGGCGTCGCCCTGCCCGGCGCGCGTCATCCCCACGACGGGCCCCCGCCGTCCTTAGAGGCCGATCCAGACCGTCTTGGTCTGGAGGTACGGGTCGAGGCTCTCGACGCCGAGCTCGCGGCCGAAGCCGCTGGCGTGGCGGCCGCCGTACGAGGCCGCCGGGTCGAACATGCCGTAGGTGTTGACCCACACGGTGCCGGCGTCGATCGCGGCCGCCACGCGGTGGGCGCGGTCGAGGCGCGTCGTCCACACGCCCGACGCCAGGCCGAACGACGTGTCGTTGGCCAGGGCCACCGCCTCGTCCTCGTCGTCGAAGGCGGTCACGGCCACCACCGGGCCGAAGACCTCCTCGCGCACGATCTCGTGGTCCTGCGAGGCGCCGGTGAGGACGGTCGGGCGGAAGAACCAGCCCCCGGGCGCGCCGGCCACCTCGGCCGGGCCGCCGCCCGCGACCAGCGTGACCCCGTCGGACACGGCCCGGCTGACGAACGACTCGACGCGCTCGAGCTGCTCGGCGCTGACCAGGGGGCCCATCTGGGTGTCCGGGTCCAGGCCCCGTCCCAGCCGGACCTCGCTCGCGCTCGTGCCGAGGCGGGTGAGCACCTCGTCCAGCACCGTCCGCTCCACCAGCAGGCGGCTGCCCGCCACGCAGCACTGGCCCTGGTTGAAGAAGACCCCGCCGTGGGCGCCCTCGACGGCCGCGTCCAGGTCGGCGTCGGCGAAGATGATGTTGGGCGACTTGCCGCCCAGCTCCAGGGTGGTCTTCTTGAGGGCGTCGCCGGCGCCGGAGGCGATCAGGCGGCCCACCGCGCTGGAGCCGGTGAAGCTGATCTTGTCGATGTCCGGGTGGGCGGCCAGGGGCGCCCCGGTGGTCTCGCCGAAGCCCGTGACCACGTTGACCACGCCGGGCGGGAAGCCGCACTCCTCCACCAGGGCGGCCAGCCGCAGCGCCGAGAGGGGGGTCTGCTCGGCCGGCTTGATCACCACCGCGTTGCCGGCCGCCAGGGCCGGGCCCAGCTTGTAGCCGCACATGAGCAGCGGGAAGTTCCACGGCACGATCGCGCCCACCACGCCCACGGGCTCGCGGCGGCTGTAGGCGTGCATCCGCTCGATCGAGACCGGGATGACCGATCCGGCGATGGTCTGCACGAGGCCGGCGTAGAAGCGGAAGATGCCGGCGGTGAGGGGCACGTCGACGACGCGCGCCTCCCACACCGGCTTGCCGTTGTCGATGCTGTCGATCTGGGCGAACTCCTCGGTGCTCTCCTCGATCCGCTGGCCGAGGGTCCACATCAGGCGGGCGCGCTCGGCCGGGGCGAGGGCGGCCCAGACGGGCTGGGCGGCCCGGGCGGCGGCCACCGCGTCGTTGACGTCGGCCGCCCGGGCCAGCGGCACCCGGGCCACCACGGCGCCGCTGGCCGGGTCGTGCACGTCGAAGGTCTCGCCCCCGCGCGCCTCGGCCCAGCCGCCGCCGATGAACATGCGGTGCTCCGAGGCGATGAAGCGCTCGACCTCCGGAAGGGGGGCCGGTGCTGGGGGGGAGGACGCCATCGGGGTCAGACTAGGCACTCGCCCGCGCGGGCGGCCTCATCCCGAGGGCCGAGTTTTCGAGCCGATCCGCCGTCGGCCGGGGCGCGCCCTAGGCTGAGGCCGGTCATGAGCGAGACGACCACCGGCCCCCCGCCCTCCGTCGCCAGCGACGCGGTGGCACGCGCCCGCGGCGCGGTGGGCGATCCGCGGGCGGCGGCGGCGGCCGTCATCGCCGACGCGTGCGCGATCGCGGCGATCGCGGCGCCCACCGGCGGCGAGGGGGCGCGGGCCGACTGGGTGGCCGCCCGCCTGCCCGGCGCCCGCCGCGACGCCCAGGGCGACGTGCTGGTCGCGCCGCATCCGGCCGGAGCGCCGCCCGTGGTCCTGGCGGCCCACCTCGACACCGTCTTCGGCCACGACGTGCCCCTCGACGTGCGCCGGGAGGGCGACCGCCTCTGCGCCCCGGGCATCGGCGACAACTCCCTGGCGGTCGCGGTCCTGGTGGCCGTGGCCGACGCCCTGGCCGGCATGCCGGCCACCCGGCGCCCGATCGTGTGCGCGTTCACGGTGGGGGAGGAGGGCCGGGGCGACCTGCGCGGGGCGCGGGCGGTCGTGGCCGACCTCGCCCCGGCGGCCTTCCTGGCGGTCGAGGGCCACTTCGGCGACCGGTTGGCGACGGCGGCGGTCGGCAGCACGCGCCTCGAGGTGACGATGAGCGGCCCCGGCGGCCACAGCTGGGGCGACCGCGGGGGTCCCAGCGCCATCCACGCGCTCGCGCGGGCCGCGGCCCTGATCGCGGACATCCCCCGCTCGGCCGACGGCGCCGTCTCGGTGGGCGTCATCGACGGCGGGACGTCCGTCAACACCATCGCGGCCCGGGCCCGGATGGAGGTGGACCTGCGCGCCACGCGGCCCGAGGAGCTCGCCGAGCTCGAGCGGCGCTCCCGCGCGGCGGTGGAGGCCGCGGCCGCGCGCGAGGGGACGATGGCCGAGGTGGCCGACATCGGCCGCCGCCCGGCGGGGGCCCTGGATCCGGGCGACCCGCTGCGGGCCGAGCTGCTCGCGGTGCGCGCGGCCCTGGGCATGCCCGCCCCGGACGAGTCGCCGGTCAGCACCGACGCCAACGCGGCCCTCGGCGCCGGCGTGCCCGGCGCCACCCTCGGGGTGAGCCGCGGCGGGGGCATGCACACCCGGGGCGAATGGGTGGCGACCGGCCCGGTCGCGCTGGGCCTGCTGCTGGTGCTCGCCTCGGCGCTGACCGTGGCGGATCGTCCCTTGGGATGAGATCCCCCCGCCGGGCGGGGGCGGGGCGGGGCCCGGGGCTAAGGTCGCGGGCATGAGCCAATCGCCGGAGGTCCTGATCATCGGAGGGGGCTCCGCGGGCCTCTTCTGCGCCCTCGGCCTCGCGGACCGCGCCCGCGTCACCATCGTGGAGGGCGGCCCCGACCCGGGCACGCCCCCGCCGGCCGAGATCCCCCACATCCACCAGTTCGGCACGGCCATGGACTGGGGCTACGAGGAGGCCGACCGGGGCGTGGGCCTCCTGCGCGGCCGCGTCCTGGGGGGCAGCAGCACCACCAACGCCAGCGCCGGGGTGCGCGGCCAGCCCTCCTCGTTCGACGCCTGGGGCCCGGGCTGGACGTGGGCCGACTGCCTGCCCGCCTTCCGGGCGGTCGAGCGCGACGTGCAGTTCGGCGCGGCCGACTACCACGGCGACGCCGGGCCGATCCGGATCACGCGGCTGCCGTACGGGTCGATCGACGAGGCCTTCAGCGACGCGTGCGCCCGCGCCGGCCACGCGGTGATCGCCGACCACAACGCCCCCGGGCAGTTCGGGGTCGGCCCCTGGCCCACGAACCGCGACGAGGACGGCGGGCGCATGGGGACGCTCCTGGGCGTCATGCCCCTGCTGCGCGGCCGCGTGACCGTCGTGCCCGACACGGTGGCGCTGCGACTCGAGGTGGAGGGGGGCCGGCTGGCGGGGGTCGTCCTGGCGGGCCCCGACGGGGCCGAGCGCGTGGTGAGGCCCGACCACCTGGTGCTGAGCGCCGGCGCGTACGGCACCCCCGAGCTGCTGCTGCGCTCGGGGATCGGCCCGGCCGCCGAGCTCGAGGCCGAGGGCATCCGGCCGGTGATCGACCTGCCGGGGGTCGGGCGCAACCTGCAGGACCACCCCTGGGCGATGCTCGAGGTGCTGGCCGTTGACCCGCGGGCGCCCGAGGCGCGCCCGGTGAGCGGCGCCCTGCTGCGCTACGGCATCGGCGGCGACACCGACGACGAGGGCCAGGCCTTCCCGTTCCAGACCTGGCTGTACGACAGCGACGCCCCGCCGGCCCAGATCTCGGTCGCGGCGTCCATCATGGCGCCGCGCTCGCGGGGCGACGTGCGGATCGTGGGCGGCCGGACCGCCATCCGGCTGCGCCACCTGGCCGACCCGTCCGACGTCGAGCGCATGGGCCAGGTCGTCGCGCACACCGGCGAGATCCTCGACGACATGGCCGCGGCGGGGGTGATCCGCCTCCCCGAGGCGCCCTGGTGGCGCGGGGCGGACGCGGCCGCGCTGCGGGGCGCCGCGGACAGCTACAACCACCCGGTGGGCACCTGCGCGATGGGCGACGACGGCGACCCGGACGCGGTGGTCGACCGCCGCCTGCGCCTGCGCGGCGTCGAGGGCGTGACCGTGGCCGACGCGTCGATCATGCCGATCATCCCCCAGACCAACACGAACCTCGCCGCCATGATGATCGGGGTGCGGGCCGCCGAGCTGATCTGACCCGCGGGCCGCGGGGCGCGGCCGCGGGTCGGATCGGGCCTCCGCGAGGCGGCCGCGGCAGGAACACCGCCGCCCGCGGCAAACCTTCCTGAGACGGGCCGTCGGCCCGCGCGTCCGCATTTCCAGGAGGTGTGAGATCAGCACGCAGGTCGCACAGCCAGCACGTCGACGTCGCCCCGCCGGGCGCTCCAAGGGGCGCGGCCCCGCCGGCGACACCCAGACCCGCGAGCTCGCCGGGCTCGGCCTCGTGGCGCTCGGGATCTTCCTCGGCGTCTCGCTCTTCCTCGGCGTCGGCGGCCGGGCCGATCGGCGGCTGGCTCGAGGACGGCCTGCGCCTGCTCATGGGCCGGGCGGTCGCGCTGGCCCCGGCGATCCTGATCGCCCTCGGCATCGCGCTGATCCTCGACCACCCGATCCTGGCGGCGCGCCCGATGCGCCTGGGCCTGGCCATCGGCGGCGCGGCGCTGCTGATCGCCCTGGCGTCGGAGACGCTCGGCCTGGGCGGCGCGCCGCGCGAGTCGTGGTTCGACTCCGGGCATCAGCGACCGCGGCGGCTACCTCGGCGAGGCGGGCTACTGGGCCACCAGCAGCACGATCGGCGGCTTCGGCACGGCCCTGCTCGTCGTCGTCGTGCCTCGTCGCGGCGGTCGGTCCTGATCTCGGGCGCCTCGCTGGGCCTGGCGGTCCGGCGCAGCGGCGAGGGCGCGGCGGTGGCCTCCAAGACGGTCGGCCGCGGCGTCGCCACCGCCTCCGTGACGGCCATCCGCAGCAGCCAGAAGCTCCGCGAGCGGCTCGACGCCATCGAGCCGCCGACCCTGATCGGCCGCCGCCGGCCGTCGGCCGCGCCCTCCGCACGCGCTCGTGGACGGCGCCGACACCTTCCCCGACCTCTTCGGGGCGCGCGGGGACATGCCGCCCTCGCCGGCCCTCGGGCCCAGCGACGGCGACGCCGGCGCCGCGCTCGTGCCGGCCCCCGTCGTGGCCGCCGCGGCGGCGGCCCCCGCGCCGGTCGCGGCGCCCGGACGCGTCGGCCAGCTCGACCTGGGCGACGAGGCCCCGGACCTGGAGGAGGCCTTCGCGCCGGCCCCCGCCGCGCCCGAGCGCGCGCGCTCCGGGGCGTACCAGCGCCCCTCGGCCGAGCTCCTGCGGCGCTCGAGCGGCCCCACCAGCCAGCCCGAGGAGCTGATCCGGCGCACCAGCACGCCTCCTGGAGGAGACGCTCGGGCACTTCGGCATCGAGGCCAAGGTCTCCGACACGGTCAGCGGCCCGCGCGTCACCCGCTACGAGCTGCAGCTGGCCCCCGGCACCAAGGTCGGCCGCATCACCGCGCTGCGCGACGACCTCGCCTACGCCCTCGCCGCGCGCGAGGAGCTGCGCATCATCGCGCCGATCCCGGGCAAGCAGGCCGTCGGCGTGGAGGTGCCGAACCCCGAGGCGGCGCTGGTCACGCTCGGCGACATCACCCGCGAGTTCCCGGCGCACGCCGGCCCGCTGATGGCGTGGCTCGGCCTGGACCTCGGCGGCAAGCCGGTCTACATCGACCTGGCCCGGATGCCCCACCTCCTGATCGCCGGATCCACCGGCACCGGCAAGAGCGTGTGCCTCAACGCCCTCCTCGCCTCGGTGCTGCTGCGCTCGACGCCGGACGACCTGCGGATGATCCTGATCGACCCCAAGAAGGTCGAGCTCAACCACTACGAGAGCATCCCGCACCTGCTCACGCCGGTCGTCACCAACATGAAGGACGCGGCGGCGGTCCTCTCCAACATCGTGCGCGAGATGGAGAGCCGCTACGAGCTGATGGGCATGCAGCGGGCCCGCAACCTGCGCGACTGGAACGAGATCCGGGTGGCGGCGGGCGAGAAGCCCGATGCCGACCATCCTGGTCCTCATCGACGAGCTGGCCGACCTGATGATGGTCTCGCCGGCCGAGGTCGAGGACTCGATCATCCGCCTCGCCCAGAAGAGCCGCGCCGTCGGCATCCACCTCGTGCTCGCCACCCAGCGCCCGTCCGCGGACGTCATCACCGGCATGATCAAGGCCAACGTCCCCTCGCGGATCGCCTTCGCGGTCTCGTCGCAGGTGGACTCGCGCGTCGTCCTCGACGCCGGGCGGCGCCGAGTCGCTGCTCGGCCACGGCGACATGCTCTTCCGCCCGGTGGGCACGTCGCGGCTCCAGCGGCTCCAGGGCGCCTACGTCAGCGAGGAGGAGATCCTCGCGATCACCGACCACTGGCGCGCCCAGGGCAAGCCGGAGATGCGCAAGGAGCTGATGGAGCGGCCGGAGGTCGTCGAGGACCCCCTCGACTCGGACGCCGACGACATGCTCGAGAGCGCCATCGACATGGTGGTGGAGCAGGGGACCGCCTCGGTGTCGCTGCTCCAGAGGCGCCTGGGAGTGGGATACGCGCGCGCCGGACGCCTGGTGGACGCCATGGAGCGCCTCGGCGTCGTGTCCGGCCACGAGGGCTCCAAGCCCCGCACGGTGCTGGTGGGCCCGGGGGACCTCGACCGCATCCTGCGCGGCGCGCCGTCGGCCCCCGAGGAGGACGACGAGGAGTAGGCCGCCTTCGACCATCGGGTTGCGGTTCGCCGACGCGCCTGGGCTAGGGTCCGGCCCCGAGCGGGGTCGCCCCTGCTCGCCACATCCCATGTTCGAAATCGGAAACACACTCCGAGAGGCACGCCTGCGTCGAGGGTTGGACATCCTCGACTGCGAGGCCGAGACGAAGATCCGGGCGAAGTACCTCCGGGCGATGGAGGAGGAGCAGTTCGACCTCATGCCCTCGCCCACGTACGTGCGGGGCTTCCTTCGCACCTACGCGGACTTCCTCGACCTCGACGGCCGGCTGGTCCTCGACGAGTACGAGTCGCGCTTCGGCGCGTACAGCCTCTCGCAGGAGGCGGGCGGCCGTCCGAGCCGCCCGCCGCGCTCCGAGGGCGGCGCGCCCCGCCGCCCCGCCGACACGCCCCGCCGCGGGCGGCCGCGCAAGCGCCGCCGCACCGAGCTCCAGCTCCTGTGGCTGGCCATCGGGGGCGTCATGGCGGTCGCGCTCCTGATCTGGCTGGGCGTCGGGGAGTCGGACACGCCCACGCCGGCGCCCCAGGTGGTCACCACCAGCGCGGCCACGCCGACCACGCCGGCGGTCACCGAGCCCGACACCGCCGCCACCGAGGCGCCGGTGCGGCCCAAGCGCACCGCGATCGTCCTGGCCGGGACCGGCGTCAACGGCTGCTGGGTGCAGGTGCGCAGCAAGAACGCCGACGGCCGCATCGTCTTCGAGCAGATCCTCACCCCCGGCACCAGCAAGACGTTCCGGGTCTCCGAGGGCATCTGGGTCAACGCGAGCAACCCCGCCGAGCTGCAGGTGACCGTCGGCGGCAAGTCGGCGGACCTCAACAGCACCAGCGGCGGGACGTGGCTGATCACGCCCACGGGGGCCAAGAGCCTCGACTGACCGCCCGGTGGCCGCCGTGCGCGCGGCGATCCTGGTCACCGGTGACGAGATCCTCCGGGGTCGCATCCGCGAGGCGAACGCCGGCATCCTGGCGCGTTCCCTGGAGGAGCGCGGCATCGAGATCGCGCGCATCGAGATCGTGGGCGACGAGCTGGACGCCGTCCTGGCGGCCCTCGGGCGGCTGCTCGCGGGCGGCGTCGACCTGGTCTGCGTGACCGGCGGGCTCGGGCCGACCCACGACGACCTGACCATGGAGGCCGTCGGCCGCGCCACCGGCCGCCCGCTGGCCGTGGACGCGGCCGCGCTGGAGATGGTCCGCGCCCGCAGCCTGCCGATCCGCAGCGGGGCCGCCGTGCAGCGGGCGGTCCAGCGCAAGCAGGCGTCGCTGCCGGCCGGGGCGGCGGTGCTGCCCCCGGCGGGCACGGCCCCCGGGGCGGTGCTGGAGCACGAGGGGGTGCTGGTGGTGGTGCTGCCGGGCCCCCCCTGGGAGCTGGAGGCGATGTGGGGCGCCGCCCTGGCCGATCAGCCCGCGCTGGCGGCCCTGATCGCCCGCGCCGGCGGGGCCCGCGAGCGGATCCTGCGCATCCACGCCGTCCCCGAGTCGGTGCTGGTGGCCGAGATCGACGGCCTGGGCCGCGACGTCTGGGACCGCCTCACGGTGGGCATCTGCGCCCGCGACGGCGAGCTGGAGGTGACCGTCCGCTCCGATCCCGCCGACGCGTGGGCCGCCGACGCCCTGGAGCAGCGGATCGCCGACGCCCTGGGGGCCGCGCTCTTCTCGCGCGACGGCGCCACGGTCGACGAGGTGGTCGCGCGCGGCCTGGCCGGGGCGGGCCAGACCGTCGCCGTGGCCGAGTCGTGCACCGGCGGGGGGCTCGGCGCGCGGCTCACGGCGCGGCCGGGATCCTCGGCGTACGTCCTCGGCGGCGTGATCGCCTACGCCGACGCCGTCAAGGTGGACCTGCTCGGCGTGGACCCCGACGTGCTGGCGCGCCACGGGGCGGTCTCGGCCGAGTGCGCCGAGCAGATGGCCGAGGGCGCGCGGCGGCGCCTGGGCAGCGACTGGGCGCTGTCGATCACCGGGGTGGCGGGCCCGGGCGGCGGCACGCCGGAGAAGCCCGTGGGGCTGGTCTACGTCGGCCTCAGCGGCCCCTCCGGCACGTCCCACATCCGGCTCGAGCGGCCGTGGGGCGGCCGGGAGGGCATCCGGACGCGGGCCGTGGCGAGCGCGATGCACCTGCTGCGCACCGGCCTGGCGGAACCGCCCGCGGGGTGACGGGCGGGGTCACGGAGGCGGCGCGCTTCCGTGCCCGGTGGATACGAACGGATGTTCGACGTCAGCCGATCGCCGCACTATGATCCTCCCCAGTCGCCGAGTGGGTCGTCCCGTCCCGGGGCTCCATCGCGGTAGTGATCGAACACACCCTCTGAAGGAGGCCCTCCGTGGAGAAGCACGAGGCGCTGGGCTCGGCCGTCGCACAGATCGAGCGTCAGTTCGGCAAGGGCGCCATCATGAGGATGGGCGACCAGCCCATCGCCGAGATGGCCGCGATCCCGACCGGGTCGCTGGCCCTCGACATCGGCCTGGGCATCGGGGGTCTCCCGAAGGGCCGCATCGTCGAGATCTTCGGCCCGGAGAGCTCGGGTAAGACGACGATGGTCTACCACCTGATCGCCGAGGCCCAGAAGCGGGGCGGGCTGTGCGCGTTCATCGACGCCGAGCACGCCATGGACCCGGTGTACGCCAGGAACATCGGCGTCAACGTCGACGAGCTCCTCCTGTCCCAGCCGGACCACGGCGAGCAGGCCCTGGAGATCGCCGACCTGCTCGTCCGCTCGGCCGCGCTCGACGTGGTGGCCATCGACTCGGTCGCCGCGCTCGTGCCGAAGGCCGAGATCGAGGGCGAGATGGGGGACACGCACGTCGGCCTCCAGGCGCGCCTGATGTCGCAGGCGCTGCGCAAGCTCGCGGGCAACCTGAACCGGGCCGGCACCATCTGCATCTTCACCAACCAGCTGCGGGAGAAGATCGGGGTCATGTTCGGCTCCCCCGAGACCACCCCCGGCGGGCGGGCGCTGAAGTTCTACGCGTCGGTCCGTCTCGACATCCGGCGCATCGAGACCCTCAAGGAGGGCACCGACGCCGTCGGCAACCGCGCCCGGGTCAAGATCGTGAAGAACAAGGTCGCGCCGCCGTTCCGCCAGGCCGAGTTCGACATCATCTACGGCGAGGGCATCTCCCACGAGGGCAACCTCCTCGACCTGGGCGTCGAGCGCGGGATGGTCCAGAAGAGCGGGGCCTACTTCTCCTTCGGGGACGAGCGGCTCGGCCAGGGCCGCAACGCGGCGCGGGCGTTCCTGAAGGAGCACCCGGAGATCGCCGACCAGCTCGAGGCGCGCATCCGCGAGGACGCCGGCGTCCCGGGCTATCCGGCCTTCGACCCCGAGACCGGCGAGATCCTGGAGCCCGAGGCGTCCAAGCCGGCGAAGGCGGCCAAGGCCGAACCGGCGCTGGCGACCGCCAAGAGCTGACGCGCACGGGTCCGGCCCGGGGCGCGTTGCTCCCGGCCGGACCCCGTGTGTGATCAGCCGGCGCGCACTCCCACCAGGACCGCGAAGCAGCGGTCCTTGAACAGGCAGTCGGCGTCGGCGAAGCCCGCGTCGCGCATCCAGGCGAGCTGCGCGTCCACGCTCGCGCAGCGGTCCATCTCCTTGCGGGCGGCCGACGCGGCCCACGTGGCGTCCGACGCGCCGAGCTCCCGCGCGCTGCGCTCGTGCCAGGCGGCGTAGTGGGCGTCGAAGACGGCCGTCGGACCGGCGACCTGCTCGGCGTTGACGAACACGCCGCCCGGCGGGAGGGCCGCGTGGACCCGGCGCAGCAGGTCGCGCTTGGCGGGGTCGTCCAGGTGGTGGATCGCCAGGGCGCTCACCACGGCGTCCCAGCGCCCCTCGGGGAGCGGGTCGGCGAGGTCGGCGGTGACGTAGTCGGCGTCCTCGCCCAGGGCGGCCCGCGCCTCGGCCAGCATGCGCGGGGCGGCGTCGACCAGGGTGAGGGCGGCGCCCGGGTGGCGGCGGGCCACGTGACGCGACAGCAGTCCGGTCCCGGCGCCGAGGTCCAGGATGCGCTCCAGCGGGCGTCGGGCGAGGCACAGCGCGCGGACGGCGGTGTCGTAGAAGGCGTCGTAGGGCGGGATGAGCAGACGCCGCTCCCGCTCGTAGGAGTGCGCCTGGGCGTCGAAGGTGATGGAGGCGTGATGTGTGGTCATGGCGGTCATCCTCGGCCGGGCGTACCCATGCCGTCCAATGCCGATTGCCCCGTCTGGCATGCTGCGGCGGCATGTTCACGCTGGAGCAGCTGCGGATGCTGGACGCCCTCGAGCGCCACGGGACGATCACCGAGGCGGCGCGGTCGCTGTCGCTCACCCAGCCCGCCGCCTCGCGGCTGCTGGGCCGGATGGGCCTGTCGGCGGGGATCGCGCTCGTGCGCCGGCGCGGCCGCGGCGTGGAGCTGACCGACGCCGGCCGGCTGCTGGCCGGGCACGCGCGCGTGGTGGTCGACCGCCTCGGGGCGGCCGAGGCGGACCTGCGCCGGCTGCGCGACCGGGAGGCGCCCCGCGTCCGGGTGGCCGCCCTGTCGAGCCTGCTGGCCTCGCTGGTGCCGCGGGCCCTGGCGCTGCTGGCGCCGGAGCAGCGGGCGCAGGTGCTGGTGGGCCACGCGGCGGACGCCGGCCCGGCCGTGGCGGCGGTCGCGGAGGGCGGCCTCGACGTCGCCGTGGTGTGGCTGGACGAGGACGACCCGCAGCGGCCCGAGGGGCTGCGCGCGCGCCGCCTGCTGGAGGAGGAGTGGGTCGTCGCCCTGCCCGCGGGCCATCCGGCCGCCGGACCGCGGGTGGTGGAGCTGGCGTCCCTGCGCGACGCGCGCTGGATCGTCGGCGCCCAGAGCGCCCGTCGGCGCACGCTGGAGCGCGCCGCCGCCCGCGCGGGCTTCGCGCCGGCGATCGCGTCGGTGCAGACCGACCTGCTGGTGATGCAGGGGCTGGTCGCGGCCGGGGTGGGGGTGGCGCTCCTGCCGGCGGGCGCGGTGGAGGTGCTGCACCCCGACCTCGTCGCGCGCCGGCTGGAGCCGGCGCCGGCGCCGCGGGCCGTGGTCGCCGTGCACAACCATCCGAGCGCGGTCAGCGGCCCCCGGGACGCCCTTCTGGCGGCCCTGGAGCGGGCCGGCGGGGACGCGGCCCGGCGCTAGACTCCCGGGCCGATGCGCTACCACCTCACCACCTTCGGGTGCCAGATGAACGACCACGACTCCGAGCGGATGAAGGGCCTGCTCGAGGGTCTGGGGTACGCCGAGGCCGACCGGCGCGACGACGCCGACCTGATCCTGTTCAACACCTGCACGATCCGGGGCAGCGCGGACGAGCGCTTCCTGGGCAACCTGGGCGACGCCAAGCGCGTCAAGCGCGAGCGCCCGGACGCGGTGGTGGCGGTGGGCGGCTGCTGGGCGCAGAGCCAGAAGGAGCAGGTCTTCCGGGAGTTCCCGTTCGTCGACATCGCGTTCGGCCCCGGCGAGGTGTCGCGCCTGGGCGAGCTGGTGGCCCGCGAGCGCCTGGACGCGGTCGGGGCCTTCAGCTTCGACGGCGCCTTCTCGGGCAGCCTGCCCGCGGTGCGCGAGCGCCCCCACCAGGCGTGGGTCCAGATCTCGGTGGGCTGCAACTGCGTGTGCGCCTACTGCATCGTCCCCTCCGTGCGCGGCCGCGAGCGCAGCCGTCCCCCGGCCGACGTGGTGGGGGAGGTCGCGTCCCTGGCGGCCGACGGCGTCCGCGAGGTGACCCTGCTGGGCCAGAACGTGAACTCGTACGGCCGGGACCTGCCCAAGACCGGCCGGGCGACCTTCGCCGAGCTCCTGCGGGCGGTCGCGGCGGTCGACGGCATCGACCGGGTGCGCTACACGAGCCCCCACCCGAAGGACATGAAGGCGGACGTGATCGCGGCCATGGCCGAGTGCCCCGAGGTGTGCGAGCACCTGCACCTGCCCGCGCAGTCGGGCAGCACCCGGATCCTCAAGGCCATGCGGCGCACCTACAGCCGCGAGCGCTACCTGGACCTGGTCGGGCGCCTGCGCGAGGCGATCCCGGACCTCTCGCTGACCTCCGACCTGATCGTGGGCTTCCCCGGCGAGACCGAGGAGGACTTCGCGCAGACGATGTCCCTGGTCGCCGAGTGCGGGTACGACGGGGCCTACACCTTCCTGTACTCCCCGCGGCCCGGCACCGAGGCCGCCGAGAGCCTTCCCGACGACGTCGCGCCCGAGGTCAAGCGCGAGCGCATCGCCCGCCTGGTGGAGGTGGTCCAGGCCACGGCGGCCGCGCGGGCGGCCCGCTTCGTGGGCACCACGCGCGAGGTGCTCGTGGAGGGCCCGTCGCGCACGGACCCGACCCGGCTGCGCGGCCGGCTGAGCCAGAACATCACCGTGAACTTCGACGGCACCGCCGCGCCCGGGGAGCTGGTGCGCGTGACGATCGAGGGCGCCACGTCGACCACCCTCTCCGGCCGTCAGGCCGGGGCTCCCGCGCAGGCGGATCTCGTCCCCGCCTGAGGTCCTGGTGATCGCCGGGCCCACGGCGTCCGGCAAGAGCGCCCTGGCGCACGCCGCGGCCCGGGCGCTGGGCGGCGAGATCGTGGTGGCCGACCCCTTCCAGCGCTACCGGGGCCTCGAGATCGCCGCCGACGCCCCGAGCCCGGACCAGATGGCCGAGGTGCCCTACCACGGCGTCGGCGACCTCCCGCTGGACGCGCGCTCCACGGCGGCCGGCTTCTCCCGGCTGGCGCATGCGGCCATCGACGCCGCCCTGGCGCGGGGGCGGGTCCCCGTGGTCAGCGGGGGCACCGGCCTGTACGTGCGCGCGGCGATCGCGCGGCTCGCGTTCCCCGAGGAGGGCGACCCGGCGCTGCGGGCCTGGGCCGAGGACCTGGCGGCCCGCGACCCGGCGGCCGCCCTGGCGCAGCTGCGCGACCGGGATCCGGGGGCGGCCGAGCGGGTCGACGCGGCCAACCCGCGCCGGCTGGCGCGCGCCCTGGAGGTGGCCGCCGGGCCGGGCCGGGCCGGCGGCGGCGACGCCCTGTGGTCGGAGGCGGTGCGGCGGCCCACCCTGCTGGTCGGCCTCACCCGGCCCCGCGAGGAGCTGGACCGCCGCATCGCCGCCCGGGTGCGCCGGGAGCTGGACGACGGCCTGGTGGACGAGCTGCGCGCGGCGCTGGCGCACCCGGGGGTGTCGCGCGAGGCGCTCCAGGTGATCGGGGCGCGGGAGGTCGCCGCCCTCGCGGCGGGGGAGCTGGAGCCCGCCGACCTGCCCGAGCGCCTGGCGGCGCGCACCCGCCGCCTGGCCCGCAAGCAGCTCACCTGGCTGCGCAAGACCCCCGGCGTGGTGCCCCTGGACGCGGGCGCCGAGCCCGCCGAGGCCGCCCTGCCCCGGCTGCTGGCCCTGTGGCGGGGCGACGCCGGGGATCCGGTACCCTCCCCGGGATGAGATTCGCCAAGTGGCAGGGGCTCGGCAACCACTACCTGGTGGTCGATCGCGAGGCGTGGCCGATCCGCCTCAGCCCCGAGCGCGCGCGGCTCATCTGCGACCCCCACTTCGGCGTGGGCGGCGACGGCATCCTGGAGGTGTCGGACGAGGGCGGCGTGCCGCGCATGACCGTCTGGAACCCCGACGGCAGCCAGGCCGAGAACTGCGGCAACGGCATCCGCATGGTCGCCCGCTACCTGGAGGGCGAGGGTCGGCTGCCCGCGGACGGGCGCGTCCTGACCGGCGCGGGTCCCGTGACCGTGCGCCCGCTCCCCGGCGGGCGGGTGCAGGTGGAGATGGGCCGGGCGCGCTTCCCGGCCGGCGAGACCCGGGAGGAGCTCAGCGGCGACGGCTGGTCCGTGGAGCTGGCCGAGGTCTCGATGGGCAACCCCCACGCGATCATCGAGCACCCCGCGCCCGACGACGTGGTGCGCGCGCTGGGCCCGGCGATCGAGGTGGACCCGCGCTTTCCCGAGCGCACCAACGTCGAGTTCGTGCGGGCCGAGGGCCCGTCCGAGCTCACCATGCGCGTCTGGGAGCGCGGGGCGGGGGAGACCCTCGCCTGCGGGACCGGCGCCTGCGCGGCCGCGGTGGCGGGCGTGCGTCTGGGGGGCCTGACGAGCCCCGTCACGGTGCATCTGGCGGGCGGCGATCTGGAGATCGCCGTTGACGACGACCTCGAGGTGACGATGACCGGTCCGGCGCAGGAGATCTACCGCGGCGAGCTGTCGCCCGACCTGGCGCGCGCGCTGGAGGAGCTCTGAGCGCGCGGACCGTCGGCGCCGAACGGCTCCGGCGGCTCCCCCCGTACCTCTTCGCCCAGATCGAGCAGAAGATCGCGGCCAAGCGGGCCGAGGGGGTGGACATCATCTCGCTCGGGATCGGCGACCCGGACACGCCCACGCCGGACCTCGTGGTCGCGGCCATGCGCGAGCAGGTGGGACGCCCGGACACCCACCAGTACCCCTCCAACCGCGGCCGCCAGAGCTACCGCGACGCGGTCGCCGAGTTCTACGCCGAGCGCTTCGGCGTCACCCTGGACACGGCCACCCAGATCATCCCGGCGATGGGCGCCAAGGAGGCGGTGGCCAACGTCAACCTGGCCTTCCTGGACCCGGGCGACGTGGCCCTCGCCAGCGATCCCGGCTATCCGGTGTACACCACCGGCCCGCTGCTGGCGGGCGCGGAGCCGGTGCCGATGCCGCTGCTGGCCGAGCTCGGCTTCCAGCCCGACCTCGAGGCCATCCCGGCCGACGTGGCCGCGCGGGCGCGCCTGATGTTCATCAACTACCCCAACAACCCGACCGGCGGGGTCATCGAGGACGACTTCTTCGAGCGGGTGGTCGCGTTCGCGCGCCGCCACGACATCATCGTGGTGCACGACAACGCCTACTCCGAGATCACGTACGACGGCTACCGGGCGCCCTCGTTCCTGGAGACGCCGGGCGCCCTCGACGTCGGCATCGAGATCTTCTCGCTCTCGAAGACCTACAACATGACCGGCTGGCGGGCCGGCGCCGTGGTGGGCAACGCCGACCTGGTGAGCGCCTACTGGCAGCTCAAGACCAACATCGACAGCGGCATGTTCGAGGCCCTGCAGGAGGCCGCCGCGGCGGCCCTGCGCTCGGACCAGAGCTCGGTGGCGCAGATGTGCGCGATCTACCAGCGGCGCCGCGACGTGCTCGTGTCCGCGCTCCAGCGCATCGGCCTGCGCGTTGACCCGCCCAAGGGCGCGATCTACGTCTGGGCCAGGGTGCCCGACGGCGAGACCTCGGCGTCGTTCACCGAGAAGGTGCTGGAGGAGGCCGCCGTGGTCATCTCCCCGGGCGCGGCCTACGGCCCCAGCGGCGAGGGCTTCGTGCGCATGAGCCTCACGGTGCCGGACGACCGCCTCAACGAGGCGGCCGACCGGATCGCCGCGCTCGTCGGGTAGGGGTGCCGCACCCGCAGCTGCCGTTCCGCCGCCTCCACCCGGGGGCGGCGGTCCCGGTCCGGGCCCACCCCGGCGACGCCGGCCTGGACCTGGTGGCCGTGGAGGAGCACCGCATCGAGCCGGGCGCCCGGGCCGCCGTCGCCACCGGCCTCGCCGTGGCGATCCCGCCCGGGTACGCCGGGCTGGTGCTGCCGCGCTCGGGCCTGGCCCGCCGCCACGGGGTGACCCTGACCAACTCGCCCGGCCTGATCGACGCCGGCTACCGCGGCGAGCTGACGGTGCTGATGATCAACCTCGGCCAGGAGCGCCACACCGTGCGCCCCGGCGACCGCATCGCCCAGCTGGTGCTGACGCCGGTGAGCCTGGCCGCCGCCGTCGAGGTGGACGAGCTGCCGCCCTCCGACGGCCGCGGCGAGGGCGGCTTCGGCTCCACCGGGTAGCGCTCCGCGGTCCTAGCGGCGCCGGGCCCGGGCGATCGCCGCGGCGTGCGCGGTGTCCTCCATCGTGTCGTCCAGGGGCTCCAGCGCCGGGGGCTCGCCCGTGCGGTGGGTCAGGGCCCAGCGGATCAGGGTGTCGGCGATCCAGGGGTTCTTGGGCAGCAGGGGCCCGTGCAGGTAGGTGCCGATCACGCGGCCGCTGACCCCGCCCTCCATCCCGTCCTCGTCGTTGTTGCCGTGGCCGCTCAGGACCCGCCCCAGCGGGCGCGAGCCGGGCCCCAGGCGCGTCCGGCCCGCGTGGTTCTCGAAGCCCACGACGGTGCGCCGCTCGCCGTCCAGCTCGGCCTCGATGACCAGGTTGCCGATCAGGCGGGTCGGGCCGGCGACGGTGTCCAGGTCGAGGATGCCGATGCCGGGCATGCGGGAGCCGTCGGTCCCGGTGTAGCCGTGCCCCGCCAGCTGGAAGCCGCCGCACACCGCCAGGCCCGCGGCGCCCGCGGCGACGGCGGCCCTCAGCGCCTCGCCCTTGGTGGCCGCCAGGTCCTCGGCCACCACGGCCTGGTCGCGGTCCTGGCCGCCGCCCAGGTAGAACAGGTCGTGCTCGCCGGGCTCGAGCCGGTCGCCCACGCCCAGCTCGCTCACCTCCAGCCGGTGTCCGCGCCAGGCCAGCCGCCGCTCCAGGACGGCGATGTTGCCGCGGTCGGCGTAGATGTTCATCTCGGCCGGATACAGGTGGCCGAGGCGCAGGGTGAGGCCGCTCACGCGGCGACCCGGCAGCGGTGCACCTGGCGCTCGGCGTACCGGTCGAGGGGAGCGCCCGCGAAGTCGCCGCTCACGGAGATCTGCTCCATCCCGGCGGCGGCGATCAGCTCGGCCAGCTCGTCGGGGCGGAACAGGTGGACGCGGTGGTGGCGCAGGGTCTCGCCGAGCGGCCGGCCGTCGCGCCGCTCCACGATCCGGATGGTGAACTCCAGGGTCTGGGTGGCGGGGTCCCAGCTGTCGTACCAGGCCGAGTGCTCCAGCACGGTGCCGGCGGCGGTCTCGTGGCGTCCGCTGGGGCGCTCCACGCCCATCGTCGCGACGATCTCCTCCGTGTCCGGCAGGGCGACGTCGAAGATGAACTCGCCCTCCCCGGCCAGGTGCGCGCGCACGCGCGCGAGGCACGCGGCCCGGTCCCGGGGCTCGGTCAGCACCTGCAGCGTGTTCATGGCCACCAGCACCAGGCGGAAGCCGGTTCCGAGCGCGAAGTCCTGCAGGTCCCCGACGCCGGGGTGCAGCCGCCCGGCCACCGCCGGCGCCTCGCCCGCGGCGCGGCGCCGCAGCTCGGCGACCATCGCGGGCGAGCGGTCGATGGCCCAGACCTCGGCCCCGTCGCGCGCGAGGGGGATGGCCACCCGCCCGGCCGCGCAGCCCAGGTCGAGCACGGGCGAGCCCAGGCGCGCGGCGGCCGCCCGCCAGAACGCGATGTCCTCGGTGTAGTGCGCGTGCTCGACCGCGAAGCGGCGCGCCTCGTCAGCGCTCACGCCAGAACGCCTCCGCGACGCCGCGGCTCACCAGCAGCTCCCGCAGGCCGAGCATCGCCGTGTACGTCGGCAGCACGTAGAGGGTGCCGCCCGGCGGCGTCACGGCCACGGCCTGGTCCAGGGCGGCCTCCGGGTCGGGGATCACGCTCATGCGCTCGGCCGGCAGCCCGGCGTAGCGCATGCGCAGGGCCAGGTCGTGGGCGCGGTCGCCGGTCAGCGTCAGCGAGGCGGCCCGCGCGAGCAGGGGCTCGTAGTCGACGTCCCAGATCCAGGAGATGTCGTGGCCGTCGGCCGTGCGGTCGTTGAGCGCGATCAGCAGGTGGGGGGATCGGGATCGAGGAGCACGGTGCGCACGGTCTCGTTGGCTCCGGTGGGGTTCTTGGCCAGCAGCAGCACCAGCTCGCGCCCCTCGAGCGGCACGCGCTCGCCGCGGCCGAACGCCGCGGGGCTGCGCGCCAGCCCGCGGGCGATCGCGTCGGTCCCGATGCCCATCGCCAGCGCCGCGGCGGTGGCGGCGGTCGCGTTGTAGGCGTTGTGCAGGCCCGGCAGGGCGATCTCGGCGGCCACGGGGCCCTGGGGGGTGGCGATCTCGACCCGCAGGCCGTGGGCCCCGCGCAGCTCCACCCGGGTCGCGCGCACGTCGGGGACGGGCCGCGCCATGCCGCAGCCGGTGCAGCGCCAGTGTCCCAGGTGCCCCAGGGTGACCAGGTCGTAGTGCAGCGGCGCCGCGCAGCTGCGGCAGCGGGTGGAGTCGGCGGCGTGGGGCAGGGCGGCCAGCCCGACCGAGGGATCGTCGATGCCGAAGGTGAGCACCCCGGGGCGGTCGCCGGCCAGGGCGGCGATCGCCGGGTCGTCGGCGTTCAGGACCGGCGTCGCCGCCGGCGGCAGGCCCGCGACCATCGTCGCCCAGAGGTCGGCGAGGTGCTCGAGCTCCCCGTAGCGGTCGAGCTGGTCGCGGAAGAGGTTCATCAGCACCAGGACGCGCGGCTGGAGCTGGCGCGCCACCTCGGCCAGGGCCGCCTCGTCGACCTCGAACAGGCCGGCCTCGGGCTCCGGGTGCCGGCCCCGCGCCTCCAGCAGCGCCGTGGCGACGCCGGACACCAGGTTCGCCCCGGAGCTGTTGGCCACCAGGGCCCATCCCTGCTCGCGGGCGCACGAGGCGACCAGCCGGGCCGTCGTCGTCTTGCCGTTGGTCGCCGAGATCACGGTGGTCCCGTGGGGCAGCTCGCGCCCCAGCTCGGCCAGCGCGTCGGGCCGCATCCGCAGCAGCAGCCGCCCGGGCAGGGTGGTGCCCCCTCCGCGCCCCAGGGTCCGCGACAGCCGGCCGGCGGCGCGGGCGATGGTCAGCGAGGGGGCGGGCACCCCGGGATCGTAGCGGCGACCCCCGTCGGCCCGGCCGGATCCCACCCGCCGTCGGGCCGTCCCACCACCACGTCGCCGAGCCCGATCGCGAACAGGCCGTGGTCGACGACGCCGGGGACCATCGCCACGCGCCCCGCGAGCTCCCGCCAGTCGGAGCCGGGCGGGACGGCCAGGTCGACCAGCGCCAGGCCGTCGTCGCTCAGGCCCGGGCGCCGCCGCGGCGCCAGGTCGGCGAGCTCGTCCAGCACCCGCCGGGCGGCGAACGGGACCACCGCCAGGGGGAGCGTCCCCCAGGCGTCCAGCGAGTCGACCACCTTGGGCGCGTCCACCAGGATCAGGAAGCGGCGCGCGGCGTGCGCCACGATGCGCTCGCGCACCAGGGCGCCGCCGGCGCCCTTCACCACCAGCCCGCCCGGGTCGACCGCGTCGGCGCCGTCGAAGGCCAGGTCCAGCGGCGCGCTGAGCCGCCCGACGGGGATCCCCAGCTCGCGGGCCAGGGCCTGGCTGGCGCGCGAGGTGGGGTAGCCCGTGCAGCGCAGGCCGTCCGCGACCCGTTCGCCCAGGGCCCGGATGCCGGCGGCGGCGGCGCGCCCGGTGCCCAGGCCCACCCGCATCCCGTCCTCCACCTGGGCCGCGGCCGCGCGTCCGGCGGCCGCCCACGCGCGTGTGCGCTCGTCGCTCATGGCCCGGAAGGCTATGCGACGATCGGGCGGTGCATGAGGTCGCGCCCGGCATCCACCTGATCGACACGCTGCTGGGCGGGCGTCCCGGCGTGACCGCCGCCTACCTGGTGACCGGCGAGCGCCCCGCGCTGGTGGACACCGGTCCGCGCACCTCGGCGCCGGCGGTGCGCGCGGCCCTCGCGCAGGCCGGACTGGGCCCCGCCGACCTGGCGTGGATCGTCCCGACCCACGTGCACCTGGACCACTGCGGGGCCACCGGCATCCTGGCCGCCGCCTTCCCCGAGGCGACCGTGGTCGTGCACCGGCGCGGCGCCCGCCACCTGAGCGAGCCCGGACGCCTGCTGGCCGGGTCGGCGGCCGTCTACGGCCGGCGCTGGTCGATCTACGGCGGCCTGGACCCCACGCCGGCCGCGCGGATCGCCGCGGTGGAGGACGGCCACCGCATCGACGTGGGTCCGGGACGGGCCCTCGAGGTGATCGAGACCCCGGGGCACGCGCGCCACCACACCTGCCTGCTCGACCCCGCCGTCGGCGCCGTGATCGCCGGCGACGCCGTGGGGGTGGAGTTCCCGGGATCGCACCTGTACCCGGCCGTGCCCCCGCCCGACATCGACCTGGCCGCGGGCGTGCGCAGCCTGGACCGCCTGGCGGGCCTGGCGCCCGAGCACCTGCTGCTCGGGCACTTCGGGCCGGCGCCCGACCCGGCGGCGAGCATCGACACCGCGCGACGTCAGTGGCGCCTGCTGGCCGAGGCGGGCCGGGCGGCGTCCGGCCCCGCCGACGTGGGCGCGCAGATCGAGCGCCGCCTTCCGCTGGAGGCGACCGTGGGCGATCCGGAGGCCCTCGCCGTCTGGCGCTGGCTGGGATGGGCCGAGGCCAACGTCGACGGCGTCGCGGGCTGGGCCGCGCGGGAGGACGGCGGCGAGCTGTGACAATAACCCCGTCCGGGGTTATTGTAGTTACGACATGAAGACGGTCAGGGTCGAGACGGTGGTGGCGAGCGTGCGCGAGCGGCGGCCGCACGCCCTCCTGGTGCGCCTGCCCGGCAGCGTCTGGACGCTTCCGGGCGCCGAGGTGCCCGCGGCCACGACGCTGGAGGGCGCCGCGCAGGCGGCGCTGGCCGAGCAGACCGGGGTCCGGGGCGCCGCCCTGGAGCAGCTGTACACGTTCGACCGCGACGGGGGAGAGGCGGTCTGCGTGGCCTACCTCTGCCTCGTGCCCGCCGAGCGCCACCCGCTGGCCCCGGGCACGGGGGTCGTGGAGGTGCGCTGGTTCGCGATGGACGACCTGCCGGCGCTGGCCGACGGCGACGCCGAGGTGCTCGACTACGGCCGCTCGCGGCTGCGCGCCAAGGCCGCCTACGCGCCGATCGCCCTCCAGCTGCTGCCCGACGTCTTCACGCTCGGCGAGCTGCAGATCGCCTACGAGGCGGTGCTCGGTCACGCCCTCGACACGCGCAACTTCCGCCGGGACGTGCTCGCCGCGGGCATCGTGGAGCCGGTCGGCCGCGCGCGCGCCGACGGCCCCGGCCGCCCGGCCGAGCTCTACCGCTCGCGCTCGGGCGACTTCCAGGTGCTGGCCCCCGAGCGCCGCATCGCCCGGGCCATCGCCGGACCCCCGGACGGTTCCCGTGGGTGACGTTCCGCCCGTCGATGACAGGGGTGCCGGCCCCGCCGGGCGATCCGGACCCCGTGGTAGCCTTCCGGCCAGTTTCCGACGGCGAAGAAGGACACGTACATGGCAAGCGCTGGGGATCGCTACAAGGACCTGCCGGCCACCTGGCCCTTCCGGACGGCGGGCACCATCTTCATCGTCGCGATGGTGTGGTTCTGCGCGGGTTTCGCGATCAAGGACACCGGCGACGAGCTCACGGGTCACATGCCGATCTTCCGCCTGCTGATCCTGGCGGGCGTGCTCTTCGTCATCGGCGGCGCGATCTTCAACATCCAGCGCGAGAGGCGCCGCAAGCGGTCGCTCTGACGCCGGGGCCCGTCATCGAGCGGGCGTCGCGCCTGGCCGTCGTGGCCGGGTTGCTGGGTGAGGCCTCGTGGCGCGCGGACGCCGAGCGGCTCGCCGGGGGGCCGGCCCCGCCGGCCGAGGACGGCGCCGTCCCGACCTACGGCGACGTCGCCCGCCTGGGGACCGACGTGGTGGTGGCCCTCGGGGCCGAGGGGCGCTGGGACGAGGCCGTGGTGCAGGCGCGCCACCTGAGGGCCTTCTTCGCGGCCACCGGCTTCCGGCTGGGGCCCATCGCCGTCGAGGCCTTCGACGGCCTGCTGGCGGCCGCGATGGCGCGCGACCCGGACGAGGTCGCGGACTTCGCCGAGCTGGTGCAGGAGCTCTTCCCGTGAGCGACGCCGCGCCCAGCCGGCGCGGCCGGCTGCTGGTGGCGGCCCCGGCCCTGGTGGACCCCAGCTTCCGCCGGGCGGTGGTCCTGATGCTGGAGCACTCGCCCGAGGGCGCGCTGGGCCTGGTGCTCAACCGCCCGACGCCCCTCGTGTCCCGCGAGGCCCTGCCGGGCCGGCTGGCCGAGGTGATGCCGGACGCGGAGCGCGTCTTCGAGGGCGGTCCGGTGCAGCCCGAGGCCGTGATCGTGCTCGCCGACTTCGAGGACGTCTCCGAGGCGGCGACGATCGCCTTCGGCAGCGTGGGCATCGTGGACCCGGACGTGGAGGCCGCGGGGCTGGGCCCCGTGCGGGCCATCCGGGCCTTCGGCGGCTACGCGGGCTGGGCGGGCGGCCAGCTGGAGGAGGAGATGGCCGAGGAGGCCTGGGTCGAGTGCGACGCCGTGCCCGAGGACGTCTTCACCGACGACCACGAGGGCCTGTGGAGCCGGGTGCTGGAGCGCAAGGGCGGCTCGTGGCGCATCATCGCGCGCATGCCGGAGGACCCCACCCGCAACTGAGTGCGTGGCCGGGGCGTGCGACCGTTGGGCACGAGTCCGCCGCCCGTCGAGCGCATGGCTCCCGCGGCACAGCCGGCCGCCGGCGCCCGGGGGCGCCGGCGGGACGGGGGGTGACTAGCCGAGCCGCCCGGAGTCGGGCAGGGAGCCGAGCTTCTGCAGCGACTGGCTCTCCACCTGGCGGATGCGCTCACGGGTGACGTTGAACATCCGGCCCAGCTCGTCCAGCGTGCGGGGCTTCTCGCCGCGCAGGCCGTACCGCAGCTCCAGCACCCGGCGCTCGCGGTAGCTGAGCTGGTCGAGGAGGTCGCGCAGGGCCTGCTCGCGCAGGCTGGTCTCCGCCGACACCTCGGGGGCGATGCTGTTCTCGTCCGCGAGGAAGCGCCCGAGCTCGGACTCCTCCTCCTCGCCGACCGGCTTCTCGAGCGAGACGGTGGGCTGGGCGCTGCGGAGGATCTCCTCCACCTCGTCCGGCGGCAGGCCCGCGGCGTCGCCGATCTCCTCGATCGTGGGCTCACGGCCGAGCTGGCCGATCAGGACGCGCTCGGCGCGGCTGATCTGGTTGAGCTTCTCCACGACGTGCACGGGGATGCGGATGGTCCGGCCCTTGTCGGCCAGCGCGCGGGTGACGGCCTGGCGGATCCACCAGGTCGCGTAGGTCGAGAACTTGAAGCCGCGCCGCCAGTCGAACTTCTCGACCGCGCGCACGAGCCCCAGCGTTCCCTCCTGGATCAGGTCGAGGAAGGGGAGGCCGCGGCCGCGGTAGCCCTTGGCGATCGACACCACCAGGCGCAGGTTGGCCTCGACCATCTGCTGCTTCGCGGCCTGGTCGCCGAGCTCGATGCGCTTGGCGAGGCGGACCTCGTCGGCGGCGGTGAGCAGCGGCACGCGGCCGATGTCCTTGAGGAAGAGCTGGAGGGCGTCGGTGGTCTGCTCGACGGTCGCGACGGACTTGCGCGGGCGCTCGACCTCCTCGGCCATCTGAGCGGCCCGGGCTCCCGCCTCGGACTGCTCGAGGAGCTCGACACCGGCCTCCTCGAGGTGCTGATAGATCGCCTCGACCGCGTCGGCGTCCAAGCCGAGCCCGTCGAGGACCTCGGCCACCTCCTCCATGCCGAGGAAGCCCATCTCCTGTCCGCGGACGATCAGCTCGCGGAGCTCGCCGTCGCGCGTCAGACCGGTCACCTGCTGCGTTGTCATCCGCCTCCGTTCCCGTGTGGGATCCTCGAACGTGACATGTCGTCCCGCGACGTCCTGGGCGGGCGCAGAGGCAACCGCACCGACGTCTCGGCATGACACGGGGCCGGATCGCGAGTCGGGTGCCACGGACGTCCGTCGACGGGAGAGGGCGCGTCCTGCGCCCCGACCATGGCACCGACCGTCACCGGCCAGCTGGAGACTATGTTCTGACGTGGGCGCGCCGTCAAGTGCCTAATGCCCCTGGGAACCCGCACCCTAACGGTATTGACAGACGGGCCAGGGAGCCGATCCGCGCTGGGCGTAGAGCATCGCCGCCCGCATGTCCTGCTCGGCCTCCGGGGCCGCCGCCGGGTCGCCGGTGCCCCCCACGGACTGCCACGTGCCGAGGTCGAACTGGTACTTGCCGCGGTAGGGCCCCGCGACACGGGTGGGATCGCCCCCGGACTCGCACTGGGCGATGCGCGCGAGGTGGGCGGCGACGTCGCCGGGGATGTTCGCCGTCGCCGGCGCGGAGGGGGTCGCGGCGGGCGCGGCGGCCGCGGGCGCGGGGGAGCTCTCGCCGGCGGCGCGCCGGCGCAGGGAGCCCTCGGCGGCGCGCTCGTCGCGGGCGCGGGCGGCCGAGGCGGCGCGGGCGCGGGCCCGGTTGGCGATGACGGCGTCGAGGCGCGCCTGGGCCTGGTCCAGCACCGCCCGGCGCTGGGCGATGAGGCCGTCCAGCCGGTCGCGGCGCGCGCGGGTGGCCGCGACGTTGGCCTGGGCCGCCGCGCGGTCCGCGCGCAGGTCGGCGCGCCAGGGCGGTGAGGCGGGCGCGCGTCGCGTCCAGGCGGTCCACGATCCCGCGGTCGGCGTCGCCGATGGTCTCCAGGGCGCTCTGGGCATCGACCGCCGCCGTCAGGTCGCCCGAGGTGAGGAGGATCTCCACCAGGCTCGGCGGCTCGGCGCGGTAGATGGCCACCAGGCGGTCGGAGAGCCGCGCCACGGCCTCGCGCCGGGCGACGCGCGCGGCCGCCAGCTGCCGCCCGGTGCCGGCGATGCGGTCCTCGCAGCGCGCGGCGCCCGGCGCACGGCGGTCGCGTGCGCGTCGGCCGCCGCCAGGGCCTGGGCGTCGATGCGACTGCACCTGCGCCTCCAGGGCGCGGATCTGCGCGCGCTGGGAGTCCGCGCGTCGACGGGGCGGCCTGCACCCCGAGGGCGGCGAGGGTTCCCACCGTGAGGGCGGCGCCGAGGATCGCCAGGGCCGTGGTGACGCCCGGCCGGGATCTCGGTGCCGCACCGTGAGGGTCGCGGCGATTCATCAGCGGATGAAAAGGGTTCGTGACCAGGCAATTGTCGCCGGTCGTCGAGCCGGGGCACCGTACCACGACCCCCGCGGCGGCGGAAATGACCCTCATGCGTTCGGGCCCCGCCGCCGATGCAATTCCCTACCGGGTGCCCACCCTCCGCTCCCAGCCGCGCCTCGCTCGGCCCCGCGCCCTCGTCGTGTCCGACAGCCCCCTGGAGCGCTTCCGTCTCGGACGGCGGCTGCGGCGGGCGGGGCTCGACGCGCCGGAGGCCGTCAACCCGCTGCACGCGGAGGCGCAGATGCGCGACGGGGACTGGGACGTGGTCCTCTGGGCCAGCACCATGCACGCCGACCTGGCGCGCGACCACGTGCGGCTGCGGCCGCCCGGACGGCAGATCCCGGTGGTGCTCGTGGTGGCGCCGGGCACCACGGGCGTGGAGGTGGCGGCCGCGCTGGCGGCGGGGATCGCCGACGTCGTCCGCGCGGGGACCGACCACGTGGAGCTCGCGGCGCGCACCGCCGCCCAGGCGCGGCGCCGCGCCCGGGAGCGCGCCTGGCTGGAGGAGACCCGCCGCATCCACGCGCTCGCCGACGGCAGCCGCGACCTGCTGGCCCGCCACTCGCCGGACGGCGTGCTGCTGTACGCATCGGGCGCCCTCCGCGACATCCTCGGCGTCGCGCCGGGGGACCTGGTGGGGCGGCGGGCGTCCGAGCTGGCCCACCCGGACGAGCGCGAGGCGACGGAGGGGGCCTTCCGCGGCGACGCGGGCGGCGCCGGCGGGCACGGGCTCATCCGGCACCGGATGCGCCGCCGCGACGGCTCCTGGGCGTGGATGGAGACCAGCGTGCGCGGCGTCAGGGACGCCGCCGGCCGCATCCGCGAGGTCCACACGGACTCGCGCGACGTCACCGACCGCGTGCGCGCCGACGCCGACCGGGACGCCCTCGCCCGCATCACGGCGGCCGTGGCCGGCGGTGCCGACCTGGCCGAGGTCGCGGGCCTCGTGGCGCTCCAGGCGGCGATCGTGGCGGGCGGGGACGGGGGCGCCGTGGTGCGCCTCCACGGCGACGAGGGCATCGTGGTGGGCGCCGCGGGCCCCTCCCTGCGGGTCGGCGACGTCATCTCCCTGCCGGCGGACGCCCGCGCGACGGCCCGGGTCGCCATCGCGGTCGACGGCGTCGCGTGGGGCCTGGTCATGGCGCGCGGGGGCCGGCGATCCCCGCCGCCGCGCGGGAGGCGCCGGCGCGGCTGCGCCCCCTGGCCGACCTGGTGAGCCTCTCGGTGGCCAACGCCCGGGCCCACGAGCGGCTGGTCGCCCTGGCGACGACCGACCCGCTGACCGCGCTGGCCAACCGGCGCAGCTTCCGGGACCGGCTCGAGGCCGAGTGCGCGCGCTCGGTGCGCGTCGGCGTCCCGCTGGGGCTGGCGCTGGTGGACCTGGACCACTTCAAGCGGGTCAACGACACCCACGGCCACCAGGCCGGCGACGACGTGCTGGTGGAGCTGGCCCGGCGGCTGCGGCGCTGCGCGCGCCGCGAGGACATCGTGGCGCGCGTGGGCGGGGAGGAGTTCGCCTGGCTGCTCCCCGAGGCCGACCTGGACGCCGCGATGGACGCGGCCGAGCGCCTGCGCCGCCGGATCGCGGAGGACCCCTTCCCGGTCGTCGGCCGCGTGACGGCCTCGATCGGGGTGGCGACCCTGGGCGCCGGACCGGACGAGCTCGTGCGCGACGCCGACCGCGCGCTCTACCGGGCCAAGGACTCCGGCCGGGACGTCTGCGTCGCCTGGACGGTGGAGCCGGTCACGGAAGCTCGGTCCGGGTGAGGCGGCGCGTGGCCAGCCACACGGCCACCACGCTCGCCGCGAGCAGCACGATCAGCCCCGTGGTGCGCCCGAAGCTGGGCGCCGCGTTGTCGCCGGCGATCCCCTCGGACGCGATCGCGCGGCCGTAGGCCGCGATCGAGAACCGGTCGGCGGACGCGGCGAAGGTCGCGATCGTCCCCTCCCAGAGCAGGATGTAGAGCACCCCGATCACCACCGGCCGCCGCGAGACCATCGACAGCAGGGCCGCGATCGCGCAGTAGCAGAGGGCCGTCACCGCGGCCGCCAGGACCGGCCACGCCAGCTGGCCGGCGTCGGCGGAGGAGCCGAGGGTGATCACGCCCGGCGACCAGCACCGAGGGGATCACCAGGGCCAGCGCGGCGGTCCACGCGGCGAGCACCTTGGTGACGATGAGGCTGAGCCGCGACAGGGGGGTCGCGACCAGGTAGAGGATCGTGCCGTCCTCGCGCTCCTCGGCGATGGCGCTGGCCCCGATCACGACCGCGATGAACGCCGTCACCGTCGGCAGGATCAGCCGGTTGACGAGGCGCGCCCAGAAGATCTCGGGGGCCACCTCCCCGGCGCTCGCGTAGAGGAGCGCCGCGACGATCGGCAGCAGCGCCAGCAGGGCCAGGATCAGGATGCGCCGGCCGTCCACCAGGGCCCGCAGGGTGAGGCGGTAGACGGGGGCGCTGACGGGCGCGGCGGCGATCACCGGCCCACCCCGCGGGCGCGCTGGTGCAGGTAGGTGTAGACGCTCTCGAGGTCGTCGCCCACCGGCTCCACGCGGCGCAGGCGGGCGCCGACCCCCCGCGCGACCGTGGGCAGGGCGCGGCTGAAGCGTTCGATGTCGGCGGACTCCACGACCATCGCGCCGTCGTCGAAGCGCACCGAGTCCACCAGGCCGCCGCCCACGAGCTCCCGGGCGAGCGCGCGGCCGCCCTCGGGGACCTCCAGCCGGATGCTGCGCGGGCGGTCGGCGATCAGGGCGCGGATGGCGGCGGTGGCGCCGCTGGCCACCAGGTGGCCGTTGACCAGCACCAGGACCCGGGGCGCCATGCGCTCCACCTCGTGCAGCACGTGGGAGGACACCAGCACCGTGCGCCCCTGCGCGCCCAGCCGCTGGATCAGCGTGACCACCTCGCGCCGCTGGGCCGGGTCCAGGCCGTTGAGGGGCTCGTCCAGCAGCAGCAGCTCCGGCTCGTGGGCGAGGGCCTGGGCGATCTTCACGCGCTGGCGCATGCCGTGGGAGAAGCCCTTCACCCGCCGGTCGGCGACGTCGGCGAGCCCCACCTCGTCCAGCGCCCGGACGGCCGCGGCGTCCGGGTCGGCGACGCCGCGCAGGCGCGCGCACAGGGCCACCAGGGCGCGCGCGGTCAGGAAGGGCCACAGGGCGTCGCGGTCGTGGGCGATGCCGATGCGCCGGTAGGCCTCCGGGCTGGCCGCGAGGTCGGTCCCCAGCACCCGCACGGTGCCGCTGCTCGGCTGGGTGAACCCGGCGCAGAGCTTGAGGGCGGTCGAACTTGCCGGCGCCGTTGTGGCCCAGCAGGCCGGTGACCCCGGCACCCACCGAGAACGAGACGTCGGCCAGGGCGACGGTGTCGCCGTACCAGCGCGACACGCCGTCGAAGACCAGGGCGGCGCCGCTCATTCCCCGGCCCCCCGGCGGTAGCGCCACAGCAGCAGGGCGGCCGCCGCGAGGACCACCACGACGTAGGCCCCGGCCAGCGAGGCCGTGGAGTTGGGGATGTCGCCGGTGTCCGGGAAGAGCGAGGCCGCGAGCACGATCGGCAGCACCGACAGCTCGATCAGGCGGATCGCGTCGGCGTCGGGGAAGGCCTCGGTGAGCAGGCCCGACGAGGACCGTCGGCGCCACCAGGATCAGCAGGTATCCGCCCACGGCGAACGCCCGCCGCCCGGTGAGCGAGGCCACCGCCAGGCCCACCAGCCCGTAGTAGACGGCCAGCAGGAGCCCGGAGGCCAGGATGCGCGGCAGCTCGGCCCAGTTGTCCTGCAGGTACGCGACCGGGTGCTCCTCGAACACCAGGATGCCGCCGTACAGGACCAGCAGCGGGCGCCAGGGTCACCAGCAGCAGGGGCACCACGGCCGCCAGCACCCGCCCGGCCAGGTACTCGTGGCGGCTGACGGCGGTGGAGAAGTAGAGCGCCAGGGTGCCGTCGCGCCGGTCCGGGCACAGCAGCTCGGGCGTCGTGACCGCGGCGAACAGCAGGATCAGCACCCCGATGATCCCCTGGTAGCCCGAGAAGGGCAGGGCCTCGGTCAGGTCGATCCCGGTCTGGTCGGCGAACAGCGCGCGGACGCCGAGGACGATCACGGCCGGGCCGAGGGCCAGCACCATGAGCGTGATCGGGATGGCCTTCGCCTTCCAGCCGCGGCGCGCGCCCAGCGAGCGCAGCGCGCCCCAGCGCGCCAGCGAGCCCACGCCGGCCAGCCGGCCGCGGCGCTCGCCCCGGTAGCGGGTGTAGCGGACATCCTGGATCTCGGCGTCGCCGGACACCGGGCTCATTCGATGGCGTCCACGAGCGCGTCCTCGACGGTGGGCCCGGCCGAGCGCACCTCGCGCAGGCCCACGCCGGTGTCGGCCGCCGTGTCGCGGACGGCGTCCAGCACCGCGGCCTCGCCCTGGCCGCCCACCTCCAGGCCGCCGTCGCGGGCGGTCACCTGCAGCCCGCGGCCGCGCAGGGCGGCGGCGAACGACGTCGGCGTCGCCGCTCACGCGCACCAGCACGCCGGCGTCGCCGGCGCCCTCCATCTCGGCGATGCGCTCGGAGGCCACCAGGCGGCCGTCGCGCAGCACCACCACGGCGTCGCAGGTGCGGGTCACGTCCTCGAGCACGTGCGACGACAGCAGCACCGCGATCTCGAGGTCGCGCGACAGGCGGCGCACCAGCGAGAGCATCTCCTCCCGGCCGGACGGGTCGAGCCCGTTGGTGGGCTCGTCGAGCACGACCAGCTCGGGCGCGTGCACGATCGCCTGCGCCAGCTTGGTGCGCTGCTTCATGCCGGTGGAGAAGGTCCCGATCAGGCGCGAGCGCTCCTCCTCCAGGCCCACCTGGAACAGCACCTCCGAGGCCCGCAGCACCGCCGCGCGGCGCGGCAGGCCGCGCAGCTCGGCCATGTGCACGACCAGGTCGCGGGCCGACATCTCCAGCGGCAGGCAGTCGCGCTCGGGCATGTAGCCCAGGCGGCGCCGCACCTCCTCGGGGTGGCGGGCCACGTCGATGCCCAGCACCTCCAGGGTGCCCGCGTCGGGCTGCACCAGGCCCAGGAGGGCCTTCATCAGCGTCGACTTGCCGGCGCCGTTGGCGCCGAGCAGGCCGGTGGCCGAGGCGGTGATCTCCACCGAGACGTCGTCGAGGGCCTGGACGGACCCGAACCGCTTGGAGACCCCTCCGGCGGCGACCAGGCGGTCCGTGCGCGGGGGGGCGACGGTGGGGGAGGGGGGCGTCACGCGCTCCCCATATTAGGCAGACGCCCCGCCCATCCGGGGATGGGCGGGGGTGAGCCGGCCTCGCTAGGAGGCGGTGGTCGCCTCGGCGGGCGCGCCCTGCTGCGCCTCCTCCGGGGTGGAGGGCGCCACGAACGCGGAGCTCTTGCCGCTGATGAAGTCCTCGGTCATGTCGTGCGCGACCGAGTCGGGGTGCTGGATCGGCGGGCTCTTCATGAAGTACGCCGCCGGGCCCTCCAGCGTGCCGCCGATGCCGCGGTCCAGCGCGATCTTCGCGCAGCGGACGGCGTCGATGACGATGCCGGCGGAGTTCGGGGAGTCCCACACCTCGAGCTTGAGCTCGATGTTGATCGGGATGTCGCCGAAGCCGGTGCCCTCCAGGCGGATGTGCGCCCACTTGCGGTCGGTCAGCCACGGCACGTAGTCGCTCGGGCCGATGTGGACGTCCTCCTTGGCGATCTCGTCGTTGAGGATCGAGGTCACCGCGTTGGTCTTCGAGATCTTCTTCGACTCGAGGCGCTCGCGCTCGAGCATGTTGAGGAAGTCGGTGTTGCCGCCGAAGTTGAGCTGCGACGTGTGGGCGAGCTTGACCCCGCGGTCGCGCATCAGGCGGGCCAGCTGGCGGTGGACGATCGTCGCGCCGACCTGGCTCTTGATGTCGTCGCCCACGATCGGCAGCCCGCGCTCGCGGAAGCGCTCCTGCCAGTAGGGCTCGCGGCCGATGAAGACCGGGCACGCAGTTCACGAACGCGCAGCCCGCGCGCAGGATCTGCTCCACGTACCACTTGGTGGCGTTCTCGGAGCCGACCGGCAGGTAGCTCACGACGACGTGGGTGTTGGTGTCGCGCAGGATGCCGGCGATGTCGGCGGTCGGGCCGGGGGCCTTGGTGATGACCTCGGAGAGGTACTTGCCGAGACCGTCGTGGGTCATGCCGCGCTCGACGTTGACGCCCAGGTTCGGCACGTCGGCGAGCTTGATGGTGTTGTTGGGCTCGGCGAAGATCGCGGCCGACAGGTCGGTGCCGACCTTGGTCACGTTGATGTCGAAGGCCGCCGTGAAGTTGATGTCCCGGATGTGGTAGCCGCCGAGATCAACGTGCATCAGGCCGGGCACGAACTCGTCGGGGTAGGCGTCCTTGTAGTACTGCACGCCCTGCACCAGGGACGAGGCGCAGTTGCCCACCCCGATGATCGCTACGTTGACGGTGTCGCTCACGGGCGTGTCTCCTCACGTCGGTCGTGCCCTTACACAAATGTTCTTTCGTGTTTTTACACGAAACGACGATTAGTGTAAAGTCCCGGCGCATGGGACGCCCGCTGATCGCATACCTGCGCGTCGCCCCCCGCGAGCGCGTGGGGGAGCGGCCCGGCATCGACGCCCAGCGCGAGGCCGTGCGCGCGGCGGCGGCCGCGCGGGGATGGGACCTGGTCGAGGTCTACGAGGACGTCCGCTCGGGTCGCACGCTGCGCCGCCCGGGACTGCGATCGGCGCTGGCGGCGTGCCGCGCCGGGCGCGCCGAGGGCGTCGTGGTGGCGCGCCTCGACCGGCTGACCTACTCGCTGGTCGACCTGGCCGAGCTGGTGCGCGAGGCGGTGGACGGCGGCTTCACGATCATCTCCCTGGCCCCCGACGTCGACCTGTCCTCGGACGGCGGGCGCGCGGTGGGCGAGGTGCTCCGCGAGGCCGCCTCGTGGCAGGCGCGCCCGCTCACCACGGCCGGGCGCGCGCTGGCCGGACGCCCGGGCCGGCCCTCGTCGACCCCGGCCCCGGTGGCCGAGCGCATCCGCGAGCTGCGGGGCCAGGGCATGACCCTCCAGGCCATCTGCGACACGCTCAACGCCGAGCGCGTCCCCACGCCGCGCGGCGGCGCCGAATGGCGCCCCACGTCGCTGCGGTCGGTGCTCCGCTCGGCCTGATCAGCGGGCGGGGCAGGTGAGCCCGGCGGCGTCGACGTAGCCCTGCCAGCGGGCCGCCGTCTCGGCCAGGGCGGGCTCGGGGACCTCGGCCGCGAGCTGGCCCAGCAGGTGGACGTGGTAGCAGTGGTAGTTGAGGTCGGCCAGGTGCGTCCGCCACGGCCGCCCGCGCGTCTGGAGCCCGTAGTAGCTCCAGGCGCCGGTGTCGTGGTCGGGCAGGTGGCGCACCAGCGAGGCGATGCCGCGCTCGGCCAGGTCCCGCGCGAGGGCGGCGCCGGTGGCCGCCGCCGGGTCGCCCCCCGGCACGCGCCCCAGCAGGGCGGCGGTTCCCGCGCAGGTTGAGCAGGGTGACCATGAAGCCGTTGAGGGCGGCGCCGGTCCACGGGCCCTCGCCCGGATACGCCCGCTCGACGTACCAGGGCGCCGGCGCCTGCCCGGGACGGCACGGCGACCATGCTGCGCACGCCGCCCCGCTCCACGTCCACCGTGAAGGCGGCCAGCGCGCCGAGGGCCGTGCGCGCGTACCGCGGGTCGCCGGTCTCGTCGGCCGCGTGGGCCATGAGCAGCGCCACCCGCGCCTGGGCCATGCCCGAGCTCCCGGGCCGGATCAGCGCCGGCTCGCCGGGGACGTCGTAGTACTCCCACGCCAGGAAGCCCCGCTCGCCGGCCCGGCGCTCCACGGCCATCTCCTCCAGGACCGGGGCGAGGGCGGTGGCCGGGACGTCGGCGTTGAGCTGGCGCCAGCGCCCGGTCGTGGCCACCGGGTTGACCACGAAGCCCTGCCCGGCGCGGTACGTCAGGAGCACGCCGTCCTCGTCGCGCAGCAGCACCGGTGAGGACGGGGACGCCCGCCGCGAGAACCACCAGCCGTTGGCCCGCAGGGCGCGGGCGACCGTGGCCCGGCGCCCGGCGGGCGCCGGCGCGGCCCCGGGGGCGAGGTAGGCGTCCCACAGCGCGAGCTGGCGGGCGATGTCCTCGCGCTGGACCGAGCCCGGCGCCGCCCCGGCCAGCGCCGTCGCCAGCGCGCGTCGCGCCGGCTCGTATCCGGTCGGGGCCGCTCCGGCCGGGATGCGGACCGTCGCCGGGGGGTCCGGCTGGGCTCCCAGGGCCGATGCCGGCGGGCCGATGGGCGCCGCGGGCGCGGTCGGGGCCGTGGTGGCCGGCGCCGGCTCCGGTTCTGGCGAGGGCGCCGGGCGGGGTGCGGCGGGGGCGCTCCGGGCCGGCGCGGGGGCCGGGCGCGGCGGTGTGGCCGTGCGCGCCGGGAGGGGCGGCGCGGTGCGGCCGGCCGGTGCCGGCGCCGCCGCGGCGGGCGGTGCGGTCGCCGGCGGGGCGGCCGGCGTCGGCGCCGGGGGCGGCAGCGCCTCCTCGGGCAGCGCGGTCGGCTCCTGGGGCAGCGGCGCGGCGGCCGAGGCCGTGGTCGCCGGCGCCGGCGACCGCTCCAGGGCGGAGGCCCCGGCGAAGCCCACCCCGGCGGCGACCAGCCCGATGGCCGCGAGGGCGATCACCTGCCGGCCCGGGGTCACCGGCCGCTCCGGCCCGGCGGCTCGCCCACGGGCGGCCGTTGTGAGACCCTGAGGACACCGAAGGACGCGACATGCCCACGGCTTCGCACAGCGCCTCGCACCACGATCGCCGGGCCGAGCCCCGCGTGCGAGCGGCGTTCCCGGCGGCCATCGCCGTCGGGCACCTGCGGTGCAGCGGCCGCGTGGTGGACGTCTCCGAGCACGGGGCCCTGGTCGAGCTGGCCGAGCCGCTCCTGTGGCGGGCGGACGAGGTGACCGTGACCTTCGCCCTGCCGGCCAGCGAGCCCTGGGAGGTGCCGGCGACCGCCGTGCGCCGGTGCGCGGGCGAGCAGGGCCGAGAGCGGATCGCCCTGCGGATGAGCCCGTCCCGCGCGGCGCCCCGGCCGCGCCGCGCCATGCCGTCCGAGCGCGAGGTGGCCTCGCCGGCCGATCTGTGCACCCGGGCCTACGAGATCGCGGCCCAGGATCCGGCCGCGCCGGTGCCGGAGGTCCTCGAGCGGGCCCTGCTCAGCCGCGACCCGCACGTGTCGCGTCCGGCCGACGCGCGGGCGCTGCTGGCGGCGATCGCCCGCCTGGGCGGCGACTACAGCCCGGACCAGCCCCGGTAGTCGTCGTCCGGCCACGAGCCGGTGCGGATCTGGGGTCCCGACGCGTCGTCGTCGCGCGGGAGCTCCGGGATGGTCGCGATCACCTCGTCGGTGACGCTGGCGGGGTACTCGATCGGAGGCACGGCTCTCTCCGGGTCGGGGTCGCTGTGAGGGCGACGCTACCGGAGGCCTCGGACGCCCGGCCTGCTCCACCCCCTGCACGCACGGGAACTGCAGTTATGTCGTGTTGAGAGAATGCTGTGAGCATCTGGGAGAATGCCGCGTGCCCACTTCCCGACCGCGCCTCAGCCGTGGCGCCATCCTCGATGCGGCGCTCGGCATCATCGACGAGGGCGGCCTCGATGCGTGCACGATGCGCGCGGTCGCCGCCGAGCTGGGTGTCGAGGCCATGTCGCTCTACTGGCACGTGCCCGGCAAGGAGGCGCTGCTGGACGGCGTCGTCGAGCGCATGTTCTCCGGCGCGCCCGAGTTCGTGCACCACGACGACTGGCGCGAGGAGCTGTACGGCATCGCCCAGGCGCTGCGCGGGGTGCTGATGCTCCACCCCAACGCCATCCCGCTGCTGGCGGGACGGGCGCTGGGGTCGTACGCCGCCGCCGGGGCGGTCGTGGCGACCACGCTGGGCAGACTCGAGCAGGCCGGCTTCGAGCGCGCGACCGCGATCCGGGCCTCGCGCACGATCTACCGCTACGTGATCGGGTACTCCCTGGTGGAGAGCAGCGTGCGGGCCGGGCCCGAGGTCCCGGCGCCGCTGGTCAACCACGAGGGCTCGCCGGTGGTCGGCGAGTTCGCCGAGGCCCTGGCCAACGACCCGCCCGCCGACCTCTTCGAGTACGGCCTGCAGACGTTGCTGGACGGCTTCGGGGTGTCGCTCAGCCGGGGGACCCCTCGGGCATGACCCGCTCGCCGAGGCCCGCCGGCATCACCGCGGCGTGGAGGCCGAAGAGCTCCTCGCTGTAGGGCGTGGCGCCCACCGACGCCGACGTGCCGCCGTTGACGGTGACGGTCGACCCGGTCATGTAGCCGGAGGCGTCGGAGGCGAGCAGCAGCAGCGGTCCGACCAGCTCCTCCGGCCGTCCCGGCCGCCCGAGCGGCGCCTGGTCGTTGATCCGCGCCGCAAAGGGCGGCGCCGCGAGCGCCAGGTCGGTCATCTCGCTGGGGAACCAGCCGGGCGCCAGCGCGTTGACCCGCACCCCGCGGTCGGCCCAGCTGACCGCCAGGGACTTCGAGATGTTGATGAGGGCGGCCTTGGCGGCCTGGTAGGCCGGCGGGAAGTGCGGCACCCCGGCCAGGCCGGTGTAGGACGAGATGATCACGATCGAGCCCGAGCCCTGGCGCAGCATCTGGCGTCCCACGCTCTGGCACGTGTTCCAGGTCCCGTTGACGTTGACGTCGATCGACTGGGCGAAGAGCGCGGCCGGCACCTTCTCGGGCAGGGCGAAGCCCTCGGGCACCGAGCCGGCGTTGGCGATCAGCACGTCGATCCGCCCGAACTCGGCCACCGCGCGCGCCACGGCCTCCTCGACCTGCTCCGGGTCGGTCACGTCGCAGGCCACCGGCAGCGCGCGCCGTCCCCCCTCCCGGATCACCGCGGCCACCTCCTCGAGGCGCTCGACCCGGCGGGCGGCCAGCACGACGTCGGCGCCCGCGTCGGCCAGCGCCGAGGCGAACGTCACCCCGAGCCCCGACGACGCGCCGGTGACGAGCGCGACCTTCCCCTGCAGGGACAACAGCGATGACACGGACACGGACGACCTCCGGAACGACGTTTGTATACGCCGTAAACTACACCCCCGCTCAGCGGTTGCGCAGCCCTCGGGTGTCCACCGCCTCGAAGTCGCGTCCGGTGATGCGGCCCAGGGCGTGGAGGTCGTCGTCGTCCCAGCCGGGCGCGGGCGCGCCGGTCACGTACCAGGGCGAGCCGTTGTCGGCCAGGATCATCCCGTAGCGCTTGAGGGCCGTCAGCACCACGCGCGCCTGCGGACCGAAGCCGGCCAGGGAGACCGAGCGCTTGAGCCGGACGCGGAGCCCCATGGGCGGCAGCGCCGGGTCGGAGGAGCTGGAGGCGGCGTGGCGGGCCGGGTACACGTAGGCGTTGCGGGTGCGCGGGGCCGTGAACCGCAGCGCGTGGTCGATGACGCCGCGGGCCACCTCGTCGTGGCGCGCCAGGCCGGGCAGGATCGGCAGCCCGGCGGCGTCCGCGCTGGTCCACCCGGCCGGCCGCAGGCGGTTGGAGCGCAGGTCGAAGAGCGCCCCGGACCCCGCGTGCCAGCGGCCCCCGCGACGCTCGGCGGCGAAGAGCTCGTACAGGCGGCAGGCGTCGCGGTCGAGCAGCAGCACGTGGCGGTCGGAGCCGCCCTCGATGCGCGGCGCGGCCGGAATCGGGTAGCGGACGCGGTCGGATTCGCTGGCATAGTCGAACGACACCGGCCGCCGCGGGGTCGTCCGGGAGACGACGTTGACCGGGATGCCGTAGCGCCCCCGGTCGCTGAAGTCCGGGTGGAGGCCGTCGTCGAGGCCGATCGAGCGCACCAGCCGCGCCGAGTCGGGGTGGCGCGGCAGCGTGTTGACCGGCGTGTTCCAGACGTTGCCCGGGGGCAGGACCGGGCAGCCCGGCGCCCCGGGCAGCGGCGCGGCGGAGGCCGTGGCGCAGGCGAGGGCGGCGAGCGCCGCGGCGGCGAGGGTGCAGGCGAACCGGCGCACCCGGTCAGTATCGGTAGCGGGGGCCGTTACGACGACCCCCCGCGGCGCCGATATCGACGATATCGACGACCGGCTGCCATCCCGTGTGCTCTGGCGCGACCTCGGCGGCGCCCTGGCCTGCCTCGTCCTCGGGGTGCTGGGCTTCACGGGCGACGGCCGCGTGCCGGTGCTCGCGTGGATCAACCTCGCCCTTCACGAGTTCGGGCACGTCGCGACGGCGCTCCTGCCCGACATCGTGACCGCGGCGATGGGATCGGTGACGCAGGTGGCGATCCCGCTCGCGATCGCCGCGTACTTCCTCCACCGGCGGGAGCTGGTGTCGGCGATGCTGTGCCTGGCGTGGGCCGGCACCTCCGCCCACGAGGCGAGCATCTACATCGCCGACGCGCCGTACGAGCGGCTGGAGCTGATCGGCGGCTACCACGACTGGGCCTTCGTCCTGGGCCCGGAGGGCCTGGACGCGCTGGCGCGCGCCGGCCAGGTGGCGGGCGTGGTGAACGCGGCCGGGATCGCCCTCGTGGCGATCGGCGTGGCGGGGTGCCTGGCGCGCCCGCTGCTGTGGGGGCGCGCGGCGCCATGGGTGCGCGCGGGCCAATAGACTCACGGGGTGCGGATGCGCTTCGGCGTCTTCATGGCGCCCTTCCACCAGCCCGGCGAGAACCCCACGCTGGCGCTCGAGCGAGACCTCGAGCTGATCCAGTGGCTGGACGCGCTCGGCTTCGACGAGGCCTGGGTGGGCGAGCACCACAGCACCGGCTGGGAGACCATCGCCTCCCCCGAGCTGTTCCTCGCCGTCGCGGCCGAGCGCACCCGCCACATCCGCCTGGGGACCGGCGTGGTCAGCCTGCCCTACCACCACCCCCTGATGGTGGCCGACCGCATCGTGCTGCTCGACCACCTGACGCGTGGGCGCATCAACTTCGGCGTCGGCCCGGGCGGGCACCTCACCGACGCGCGGATGCTCGGCATCCCCCCCGACGCGCTGCGGCCGCGGATGGCCGAGGCGCTCGACGCGATCGTGCGCCTGTTCACCGACCCCACCCCGTACAGCGTCGAGACCGAGTGGTTCTCGCTGACCGACGCCGTGCTGCAGCTGCGCCCCTACCAGGACCCGTACCCGCCCATCGCCGTCACCAGCATGGAGTCGCCGGCCGGCATGGCCCTGGCCGGGCGCCACGGCGCGGGGGTCCTCTCCCTCACCGTCGCCAAGGGCCCGCGCGGCCCCATCGACCTGGCCGCCCAGTGGCGGGTGGCCGAGGAGGAGGCCGAGCGCGCCGGCCGCACCGTGAGCCGCGCGCAGTGGCGGCTGTCGATGCCCATGCACCTGGCCGAGACGCGCCAGGAGGCCCTGGACGACGCGCGCGCCGGGGCGGCCGCCTACCTGCTCGACTACGCCGAGGCCATCACCGGCCGGGCGCGTCCCGTGCCCGGCCCGGCCGACCGCATCGTGGACCAGATGGTGGAGGCCGGCAGCTGGGTGGTGGGCACCCCTGACGACGCCGTCGCGGCCATCGAGCGGCTGCAGGAGCGCTCGGGCGGCTTCGGCGGGCTGATGGTGTGGGCCAACGAGTGGGCCCCCCGACACAAGGTCAGGCGCAGCTACGAGCTGATGGCACGGCACGTCATGCCCCGCTTCCAGGGGTCGCTGGACGGCATCGCGTCGTCCAACGCGGTCGCCCGGGCGCGGGCGGCGATCACCGGCGAGCAGCGCACGGCGGCGGTGGAGAAGGCCCAGCGGGCCTACGAGGACCAGCAGGAGCGGCGGGCCGCCTCCAGCTGACCTCGAGGTCGAGGGCTCAGACGGCCCCGGCCCCGGTGACCCTGCGGTAGACCCTGACCCCGTCCTCCTGGAACACCAGGCGCCAGCGCCGGCTGGTCTCCAGCAGGCGCAGGCGGGAGCGGAAGCCGAACGGCCGCAGCGTCGGCCGGTCCCGGGCCATGACGCGCGCGCGGGTGCCGTCCGAGATCACCACCCATTCGGCGTCCTTGAGGATCGGGAACAGGTGGATGCGCTCGCGGGCGGACAGGTGCGAGCCGGCGTCGTTGGTGGCCGAGACCGGCGCCCCCTCGGGGATCATGTCCACGGCCTTCTGCACCGCGCGGGCGTGGGCGTCGACCGTGAGGGCGTTCTGGGCCTGGCTCCCCCATCCCCCGGGCACCCAGCCCCACAGCGGCAGCGGCCCCTGCCAGATGCCGGTGGCCAGCACCGCCCCCACCAGCAGGACGGCCACCAGCCCCGGGCGCCGCACCAGCCGGCCGAGGCGGCCCTCGAGGCCGCGGGCGCGCAGGTTGGCCAGCCCCAGCAGCGCCGCCGCCACGAACACCGGCGTCATCAGCACGGCGTAGTGGTACTGCACGTTCTGGGCCGGGCCGGTGCTGGCGAAGAGGTTGATCAGCAGCTGGGGCAGGGCCACGGCGGCCAGCGGCAGGGCGGCGAGGGGCAGCAGCAGCAGCGGCACCAGCAGCCCGACCAGGTAGAGGATCCGCCCCGGCGTCACGAGGATCTCCACGACCTCCCACGGCCGCGTGAGGAAGGTCAGGGCGATGTCGCCGGGGCCGTCGCCGAGGCGCGAGTAGCGGTCGATGTGCGCGTTGGTCGCCTCGATGCCGAAGAACGGCAGGATCACGCCGACCGCGATCGCGACCCAGGCGAGGCCGCCGGCGATGAGGGCCCCGGCGGCGCGCCGGCGTCCCGGGTGGCGGAACCAGGCCCACACGCCCAGCGCCGCGATCAGCAGCCCGACCTGCTCCTGGCACAGGGCGGCCAGCGTCGCGCACACCGCGAGCGTCACCCAGTGCGCCTCCTCGACCGCCCAGATGCAGATAGAGCAGCAGGGGCGCGGCCAGGGTGACCGGGTGGAAGTCGAACAGGGTGGCGTTGCCCAGGGCCGGATACAGCAGGTAGGCCGCCGCGCCGGCGATCGCCAGCCGGTCGTCCCCCAGCCAGCGCCGCCCCAGCCAGAAGGCCGGCAGGGCGCCCGTCGCCACGATCACCGCCTGGGCGACCAGCAGCATCTCCGGGCTCGACCACACCATCCACAGGGGCGCGAAGAGCACCAGCACCGGGTCGACGTGGGCCCCCAGGCGCGAGAACTGCACGCCGGAGACGTCGGTGGTGTCCAGGGGGCGCCCCTGGGTGGTGCTCCAGACGGCCTGGACCATGTTCCCGAGGTCGAAGCGCCCGGTCGAGAAGCCGCGGTAGCCCTGGACCGACATCCAGGAGAAGACCGCCGCGTAGAGCGCCATGAGCCCCCAGACCACGAGCTGCGCCCGGTCGGAGAGCCAGCGCCGGATCCGTGACGGCGGCGGAGGGGGCGCGACGACGGGCGGGACCGGCCGCCGATGGCTGCCCGTGTCCTCGCGCGGCTCGACGCCCGTGATCGGTGTTGCCGCCACTCGCCTCCCTGGGGGGCCCACACGGGGCCCGACGACGCCCAGATCGGCACTGTAGTGGACTCCGCGGGGCTAGGCGCCGCCCGTGGCACGGTTGAACTCGGCGCGCCACTCCCCCGCCTGGGCGCCGAGGGCGTAGGCGCCCACGCCGTTGGCGAGGATCCCGGCCCCGGCGGGGGTCGCGCCGGCGAGCGCCCACTGGCACTGCATGGGCGAGCCGCAGCCCGCCGCGCCGGCCGGTGCCGCGGAGGCGCGCGCTGATCACGAAGTGCAGGCGCGCGGGGTCCACCCCGAAGCGCCCGGAGTACGAGGCGAAGGCCCGCGGGGCGTTCCGCCACTCAGAGGCGGTGAGCGGCGTCACGCCGGTCGCCAGCGAGTGGTGGTACATCTCCATCCAGACGCCGCCCGCGCCGGCTGAGGGCGGGCATGACGCCGCGCCAGGTGGCGCGGTGGGGCTTGCCGTCCCGGCCCAGGTGGCGGTGCGGGCCGCGGCCGTCGGCGATCGAGGTCACGAAGGCGGGCGCCAGGTACATGTGGACCCGCTCGGCGTAGGAGCCGCCCGACGGGTACGGGCGGCTGGCGAGCAGCGCCATGGCGTCCGACAGCTTCGCGCCCGGGCTCGCGGGCGAGATCACCGGCAGCGGCACCGGCCCCTTGGCCAGGCGCCACCCGGTCTTGGTCACGACGAGGCGGTTGAACGACGAGACGCGGATCGTCCGCCCGCGCACCTTCTTGTAGCTGTACGTGATCCGGACCCGCCCGTCGTTGAAGGCGTTGCCGATCTCGTCGATCGCCACCAGCCCGGACGTGTTGCCGTACTCGGGATCGTCGATCTCGTCGGCCAGCCGGTCCGCGATGGCCTCGGGCGACAGGTCCTTCAGCTCCGACGCGCTGACCTTCCCGATCCGGTAGGCCGAGTCGCGCCCGCGCGGATCGAACAGCCCGCCGACCCCGGGGTCCTGGCGGAACGCCCCCCGGTCGATCCCGATGGCCGGCCCCGGGCCGGAGGGATCCGTGAGCGTCGCCACCGCGTCCCGGTCGTCGTAGATGATCGACATCCGCTGCGCCGCCGCCAACCCGGGCAGCACGACGACGGCGGCGGCCACGATGGCCAGGGATGCGAGGAAACGAGTGGGCACGCGGACGACTCCGTGGACGGGGGGACCCTTCCCCTTATCGGCGGCGCCGCCCGATTGGACGAGGGGGTCTGGGCCCCGCGCGCCGGGGTGCGCCAATTGGCATGAGCGCGGATGTCAATTGGCGGCGACGGATCCCCTGCGCCCCCACCGCCGCCGGGGCTAGGCTCGGCCGATGGCCCCGGTTTCCCGCTTCGAGAGCGCGATCGAGATCGCGGCGCCGGTCGAGATGGTCTTCGGCTTCCACCTGGACACCCGCAACGCCCGCCTCATCTCCCCTCCCGGCACCCGGGTTGACGAGGTCACGGGCCGCTTTCCGGTGGCGGCGGGCTCGGTGGTGACCATGCGCCTGCGGCAGCGGCCGAACCCGGTCGCCTCCACGTGGCGGATCCGGATAGAGGCGGTGGAGCGGCCGACCCTGGTGGTCGACGTGGCCGAGCGCTCGCCCTTCGCGTACTGGCGCCACGAGCACCACTTCCGGTCGCTCGGCCCCGGCCGCACGCTCATGACGGACCGGGTCGCGTACCGCCTCCCGCTGGGCCCGCTGGGGCGGCTGGCGGACCGGCTGCTGGTGAGGCGCGCGCTGGCGCGCACCTTCGCCGCCCGGCACGCCCTGACCGGAGAGCTGCTGGAGGAGCGCGCGCGGCGTGCCGGAGGCCCGTCGTGAGCGCCTCGCCGGTCGACCGTCATGTGGTTCCGCCGCGACCTGCGGGTCGCCGACCACCCCGGGCTGGCACGGGCCGCCCGGGAGGGCGGCGTGGTGTGCCTGTTCGTGCTCGACCCCGGCATCCTGGGGCGCCGCCACCACCGCGCGCCGGCCCGCCTGCGGTTCCTGCGCGCCGGCCTGGAGGCGCTCGACGGGGAGCTGCGCCGGCGCGGGTCGCAGCTGGTGGTGCGCCACGGGGCCGCCGCGGAGGTCGTCCCGGCGGTCGCCGCGGAGGCGGGCGCCACGGCGGTCACCTTCATCCGGGAGGTCTCCCCCCTCGGTCGCGCGCGGGACCGCAGGGTGGGCGCCGCCCTGCAGGCCATCGGGGTCGAGGCGCGCGAGACCGGCGGCGACCTGCTGGCCGAGCCCGAGGACCTGCCCGGCGCCGGTGAGGGGTACCGGGTCTTCACCCCCTTCAGCCGGGCCTGGATGGGGATCCCCGTGCCCGAGCACACCCCCGCCCCGGAGCGCATCTGGGGCCCGTCGCTGCCCGGCGAGGGCCTGGAGCGGCTCCCGGGCGGCGACCCCCCGCTGCCGGCCGGGCCCGAGGCCGCCCGCGAGCGGCTCGTGGCCTTCATCCGCTCGCGCGACGCCGACGCCTACGATCGCCGGCGCGACCTGCCGGGCGACGACGCCACCTCCCACATGTCGGCGTACCTGCGCTTCGGCATGTGCACCGACGCCCAGATCGGCCGGGCGCTGGGCCTGCCGGGCGCGCTGTCGCGGGGACGCGAGGCCTACTGGCGTCAGATCTGCTGGCGGGAGTTCTTCCACCACCACCTCGCCCGCCACCCCGAGATCGCGCGCCGGGCCTACCAGCCGGACCTGCGCGCCATCGAGTGGAGCGGGACGGACGCCGACCTGGCGGCCTGGCGGTCCGGCGAGACCGGCTTCCCCCTCGTGGACGCCGGCATGCGGCAGATGGCCGAGACCGGCTGGATCCACAACCGCGTGCGGATGGTCGTGGCGTCGTTCCTGGTCAAGGACCTCCTGATCGACTGGCGCCGCGGCGAGTCGGTCTTCATGCAGGGCCTGGTGGACGGCGATCCGGCCAACAACAACGGCGGCTGGCAGTGGACCGCCGGAACGGGCACCGACGCGGCCCCCTACTTCCGCGTGCTCAACCCGACGCGCCAGGCCGAGCGCTTCGACCCCGACGGCGACTACGTGCGGCGGTACGTGCCCGAGCTGCGCAACGTGCCCGCCCATCGCATCCTCGAGCCCTGGCGGATGAGCGACGCGGAGCAGCGCGGTGCCGGGTGCCGCATCGGTCGCGACTACCCGGCACCGCTGGTGGACCACCGTGAGCGGCGCGTGCTGACGCTCGAGCGCTACCGGAGGTCTCGGGAGGCGGCCGGCTGATCACCGGCCGCGGTCAGGCGGCCAGAGGCCCCTCGGCGAGCAGGCCCGCCACGTCCAGCAGGCCGACGCGCTGTCCGTCCACCCGGAACGTGCCCACCAGGGGATCGGAGGCGGCGGTGCCCCGGCCGATCGCGGCGTAGCGCCGGGCGTCGACGCCCACCACCTCGCGCACGTCGTCCACCACCAGTCCGGCCGTCCCGCGGTCCGACGTCACGATCACGGTGCGGGCGTCCTCGCGCGACCACTCGCCCCGGATGCCCATGCGGGCGCGAAGGCTCATGACCGGCACGAGCCGTCCCCGGAGGTTCACGACCCCCTCGACGTGGCTCGCGCTGCCCGGCACCGGATGCGGCATGCGGTACGGGTTGATCGCCTGGACCATCGTGGTCGGGATGGCGTACTCGTCGTCGCCCACGCCCACGACGATCAGCCGCACGGTGTGCCCCGCGCGATCCGGCCGCGTCGGCTGTCGGGTTTTCTTACTCACAGCGGACCTATCGGCGCGGCGAGGGCGCGCATTAGCGGGGAGACCCGTGCGCTAGGCTCGCCGGCACCAGGGGAGCTGCCGGCAGGCGGCTGAGAGGAGGCGTGGCGGCCTCGACCCGTGAACCTGATCTGGGTAATGCCAGCGAAGGGAGAGTGCGCCTCCGATGCGCGAGTCGGACCTCATCGAACGTCTCACCGCGCGTGGCGGGCGGGGTCCCGGGATCGAGCTGGGCATCGGGGACGACGCCGCGATCCTCGCCCTCGACGGCCCCGCGGTGGTCGCCCATGACCTGCTGGTCGACGACGTCCACTTCCGCCTCGCCACCACCGGCGCCCGCGACCTGGGCCACAAGGCGCTGGCGGTCAACCTCTCCGACCTGGCGGCCATGGGGGTGCGCCCGGTGGCGGCCTTCGTGGGCCTGGTGCTGCCGCCGCGGGGCTTCGACGACGACGACTTCGACCTGCTCTACGACGGCATGGAGGCCCTGGCGGACCGCCACGGCGTGGGCGTCGCCGGAGGCGATCTCAGCGTCGGGACCACCCTCACGCTCGCCGTGACCGTGGTCGGCTGCCCCTATCCGGGGGTCGCCCCCCTGCGGCGCTCCGGTGCCGCGGCCGGCGAGCTGCTGTGCGTGACCGGACCGCTGGGGGCCGCCGCCGCCGGGCTGGCGCTGCTGGAGGAGCCCGCGCTCGCCGCCGGGGTCCCCCGGGCCTCCGCCCTGCGCGACGCCCAGCGGCGCCCCGAGCCCCGCCTCGCCGAGGGGCGCCTGCTGGCCGCTCACGGAGCGACCGCGATGATGGACATCTCGGACGGCCTGGCCATCGACGCCGACCGCCTGGCCCGGGCGTCCGGCCTGCGCGCGGTGATCCGGGTGGAGGATGTCCCGGTGGCCGAGGGGGTCGCCGAGGTGGCCGCCGCCGCCGGGCGCGATCCGCGCGTCATGGCCCTCGCGGGGGGCGAGGACTACGAGCTGCTGGTGGCGGTTCCGGAGGGCCGGCGCGAGGCGCTGGCCGCCCGGCTCGGCTCCCCCCTCCTCCCCGTGGGCCGCCTGGAGGAGGGCGAGCCGGGGATCGATCTGCGCGACGCCGCCGGCGCCCCCTTCGCGCTCGCGAGCCCGGGGTGGCAGCACGACGTGTGAGCGGCGGGCCGCCGCCCCGCCGCGCGCGCCGGCTACCAGGCGCAGCCCGGGCCGCACGTGCGGATGACGGTGGGCGTGGCGGTGAGGTCCTTCTGCAGGACGTAGGTCGTGCCGGACGCGGTGGTCGTCGAGAGGGTGTAGCCGTTCGGGCCGAGGTCGCTGACGCTCACCTGGTTGGCGGGGGCCTGGGCCCCGGGGGCGCTCTGCCAGGCGACGTTGGGCTCGCTCGCGCTGAGCTGGGCCGGGGTGATCATCGGTGTAGCCGTCGGTGTCCACCGCGACGGCCTCCATGGTGGCCGCCCCGGTGCGCAGCAGGGCCTCCGCCGTCGCTCCGGACGCCTTCTCGCGGCTCCCGAGGAAGATCGGGATCATGATCGCCGAGAGCAGCCCGATCATGATGACGGTCACGAGCATCTCGACGAACGTGAAGCCCGCCTGGCGCTCCCCGCTCCTGTTGCGCGGCATCCTGGCCATCGTCCCCTCCGTGAGTCGTACCGATGCGTCTGTGCCTGCGCACCGTAGGAGCCGCGGCCGCCTCGTCCGCTGATCCGCCGGATGGGGCGGGGCCCCCCGGGAGGACAGGAGGCGCACCCCCCTCTCGCCAGCGGCGCTCGGCGTACCAGCGCTGCATGGTCCGCTCGCTGGGCACGGTCGCCACGTCCGCGCGATGCCGGCCGCGCAGGTCGGCGATCACCCGCCCCGCCGGCTCGCCCCGCGCGAACCGCTCCTCCGCCTCCCGCCGCAGGTCCGGCCACGCGTAGGAGCCGGGGAGCGCGCGCGCCTGCGACAGCCGCGCCGTCCGCTCCAGGTGGGCGCGCAGCGCGTGGCGCCGGGTCGCCGTGAGGCAGCCCGCCGCCTCCCACACCGCCGTGAGGCTCACCACCAGATCGCGCCCCGCCCGCCGCCGCAGGAACCCGTCCGACCGGTGCGCCGCGCAGAGCCACACGCACACGCCGAAGCCCAGCTGCACCGCCGCCCGCTCCCCCGACCCCGGACCCATGCAGATCGCGCACGGCGGCGCACCCCCCAGACCCCGCGCCTTGTAGAAGGTCTTCGTCCCCACGGGCCGCATCGTTCCCCCCGGCCCCGCACGAAGGCCGCCCAGACCGGCGCCGGCCCCGCACCGAGAGCGCGCCGTCCTCCGGGGATCATCTCCGCAAGGCGCTCAGGGACTTACGTTCCTGTTCCGGAACGCTGCTTGATGGTGAGTCGCCCCCTCCGGTCCGGGGGCGCCAATTGACATCCGCGCTCATGTCAATTGGCAAAGGGAGACGAGGCGTCCCAGCCACGACCCCGACCCCCCACCCTCACGAGGCCCAGGTGGCCGCGGAGGCGGTCAGGCCTCCCGGCGGGTCAGGGAGGGGGTGAGCCTGCGGGCGGACGGGCGGGGGCCGAAGAGGTCGTAGAGGTCGTCGCGCTCCAGGGCCTCCTCGGCGATGAGGCGGTCGGCGGCCTGGTGGAGGACGTCGAGGTTCTGCTCGAGGATGGCGGTGGCGTTGAGGAAGGCCTCCTCCACGAGGGCGCGGGCGGCGGCCTCGGTGCGTTCGGAGGCCTCGGCGCCCTGGGCGCCGGGCAGGCCGCCGCTCAGGCTCTCGGTGGTGGTGGGCGCCGCCATGGCGAGCTCGCCGACCATGCGGCGGGCCAGGGTGGCGCTGCGCATGAGGTCGTCGGCGGCCCCGCTGGTGAACTCGCCGAAGACGAGCTCCTCGGCGGCGCGGCCGGCCATCATCATGGCCAGGCGCTCGACGCACTCCTCGCGGGTGGCGAGGAAGCGGTCCTCGTCGGGCAGCGAGACGGTCACGCCGAGGGCCTGGCCCTGCGGGATCACGGTGACGCGCTCGACCGGTGTCGCAGCGCGGGCTCATGTGCCCCACGAGGGCGTGCCCCATCTCGTGGTAGGCGACCAGCGCGCGCTCCTCCTCCGAGAGGATCCGCCCCTTGCGCTCGGGACCGCCCGCGAGCCGCATGAGGGCGCGCCGGAAGTGCGGCATGGAGAGGGCGTCGTTGCCGGCGCGGGCGGCCTCGAAGGAGGCCTCGTTGCAGAGGGCGGCCAGGTCGGCCCCGGCCATGCCCACGGTGAAGGCGGCGACGGCGGCGGAGTCGGTGCCCGGCGCCAGCGGACGGCCGCGCAGGTGCACGTCGAGGATCTCGCGGCGGGCCTCGCGACCGGGCAGGCCGACCGCGATCTTGCGGTCGAAGCGCCCGGAGCGGACCAGGGCCGGGTCGAGGTCGTCCAGCCGGTTGGTGGAGGCCAGCACCACCACCGGGCGGGCGGGGTCGCGGGCGAAGCCGTCCATCTCGCTCAGGAGCTGGTCGAGGGTCTGCTCGCGCTCGCCGGAGGAGGCGTGCCCGGTGCGCTTGGCGCCGACGGCGTCGATCTCGTCGATGTAGACGACGGCGGGGGCCGCCTTGCGCGCCGCCGCGAACAGCGCCCGGATGCGCTTGGACCCGAGGCCGGAGTAGACCTCCACGAACTCGGAGCCGGAGGCGCTGAAGAACGGGACGTGCGCCTCTCCCGCCACGGCGCGCGCGAGCAGCGTCTTCCCGGTGCCCGGGGGGCCGTGCAGGATGATGCCGCTGGGCAGCTCGGCGCCGACGCGCTCGAAGCGGGCGGGGTCCCGCAGCACCTCCACGATCTCCCCCACCTCGCCGCGGATCTCGTCGATGCCGGCCACGTCGTCGAAGCCGGTCGTGGAGTTGACGGCCTTCACCTGGTGCTTGAAGCGCGCGCCGCCGGCCATCCTCAGGGCGAGCGCCGACACCACCACCAGACCCAGCAGCAGGATGAGCGGGCCCCAGGTCTGGACCAGGTACTCGATGTCAACGCCGCCGCCTGCGCCGCCCACGTCCCCGACCACGGCGCTCGCGGCGGGCGGCTCCTTCACCCGCAGGGGCACGTCGCCCTTCTGGGCCGAGTCGATCACCCGCTCGGTGAGGCCGCTCGGAAGCGGGGTGACCCGCTGCCGGCCGTCGATCACGAGGGTCAGGCTCTGCGCCCCGGGGCTGGCGTCCAGCACGGCGGCGCTCGGCACCCCCCGGTCGAGCAGCTCCAGCGCGCGCGACAGCGGGATCGGCGTCGGGGCGGTCGCGGACAGGGCCGGCACCGCGCCCACCACCATCACGATCGCCGCGATGGCGGCGATCAGCGTGGCTCGCATCCGGTGTCCGGTCCGCATGGCTCTCTCCTCGGTTCCGTCCGTGTACCGAGAGCAAAGCGTCGCTGTGGGACCGACAGTACCGACGGACGAACGGCCCCCGCCCCCCGATGGGGGGGATGTCACTACGATCGCTGCGTGAGCGTGGACCGCGCAGAGTTCGAGCGCCTCGTGGCCGAGGCGATGGATGCCATCCCCGAGCCCTTCGCCTCCGCCCTCGACGAGGTCGCCGTGGTCGTCGAGGACCACGCCCCGCCCGGCATGCCGCCGCTCTACGGCCTCTACCAGGGGCTTCCCCTCACCGAGGGGATGATCGTGTCGGGGATGCTGCCCGCGCGCATCGCCATCTACATCCACCCGCTCACGGACCACCACACCGACCGGGCCGACCTCGTGGAGCAGGTGAGGATCACGGTCCTGCACGAGCTGGGCCACCACCTGGGATTCGACGAGGAGCAGCTGGATGAGCTCGGATACGCCTGACGGGGACGCGCTGGTCGCGGCCATCATGGGCCGCCGCAGCATCGGACGCATCGCGCCCGATCCGATCCCCCGGGAGCGTGTCGAGGAGCTCCTGCGCGCGGCCGTGCGCGCCCCCAACCACCACCTCACCGGGCCGTGGCGGTTCGTGGTCATCGCCGGACCGGCCCGGCGCGAGATCGGCGAGGCGCACCTGCGCGCCCGGCTGCGCGCCGAGCCCGGCCTGCCGGCCGCGGCCCACGAGAAGGAGGCCACCCGGCTGGAGCGGGCGCCGGTGGTGATCGCCTGCTGCGTCCACCCGGGCGGCGACGCGGTGCAGGCGCGCGAGGACCGCGACGCCGTGGCCGCGGGCATCCAGAACCTGCTGCTCGCCGCCCGCGCCCGCGGGCTGGCGGCGATGTGGCGGACCGGCACGATGGTGGACGAGCCCGAGGTGCTCGAGGCACTGGGGCTGGAGGACGGCGACGCGGTGGTGGGGTTCGTCTACATCGGCCTGCCGCGGAGCGCCGCACCCGAGGCGCCCTCCCCGCGACCGGACCCGGACGCGCTCACGGTCTGGCGCGGGTGGTGAGGCGGCGCTACGGTTGGGGGAGGCCCATCATCAGGAGGACGTCACGGTGACCGAGTCCGGCTCGCCCACGCTGTATGCGGAGATGCTCCCCCTGGTCGAGGCCGGGGCGTCGGTGGAGCAGGCCGCGCGCCGCTTCGGCGACGAGGAGGGGGTCGCCGAGATCGCCGCCGGCTTCATCCGCTGGCGCGCCAAGGAGCATGGGACCACCGAGGCCGACGCCGCGGCCCTCGCCGACCTGGCGTCCGAGCTGCACGCGGCCCAGACGCGCCTGGTGGCCCTGGAGGCCGAGAACCGGGGGCTGCGTCGCGAGCTCGCGACCGCCCAGCAGGCGATCTCCCGCGCCCGCGTCATCCTGGACGGCGCCGCGGAATAGGGATCGGGCCGGGCCGCCACCGCGCGGGGGCGGCCCGGCGCCCGATCGTCAGGCGGGGCGCTCCGGGGCGTTCTCCAGCCCGGAGATCGAGATGCTCGCCTCGCCGCCGTAGCGCTTGTTGAGGTTGATGATGATCGCGGTCATCCCCTCGAGGATGAGGGCGTTCGCCAGCGGGCCCGCGTCCAGGGCGCGCGTGCCCGGGATGGCCGACGTCAGCGCGATGACGGCCTCGCGGGCCTCCCTGCTCTTGCCGCACACCAGCACGTCGGCGTTGAGGTGGTGCTGGGCCTGCAGGCCGGCGGCCGGCAGGTTGTTGTAGGCCACCACGACCTTCGCCTCGGGGGCGAGCTCCTGGATCCAGTGGGCGCACGACGGGTGCGGCAGGGCGTCGCCCTGCTCGGCGATCGCGCCGCTCTTGCCGAAGCGCAGCGCGTTGACGACCGACACGACCACCTTGCCCGCCAGGGCGTCGGCCATCGGCGGGATGGTCCCCTCGATGCCCTCCCAGGGGATGGAGACGACCGCCATCTCGCCCGCGGCGGCGGCGGCCACGTTGTCGAGCGGGGTGAAGGTGCCGCTCGGCAGGGCCTCCCGCAGGGTCTCGGCGGCCTGGTCGGCCCGCTCCTGGCTGCGGGAGCCCACGATGATCTCGTGGCCGGCGGCGGCGAAGTTGATGGCGAGGCCGCGGCCGAGATCGCCGGTGCCGCCGAAGATCGCAATTCTTCATCTGGTCACTCGTCTCCCGTGTGTGTGCTTTCGCCGGCCCGGCGTCGGGCGGCGTCGAGGGTGTTCGCGAGCAGGTACGCGATGGTCATCGGTCCCACGCCGCCGGGCACCGGGGTGAGCCACCCCGCCACCTCCGCGGCCTCGGCCCCGGCGACATCGCCGCGCAGCCCGTCGTCGGTGCGGTTGATCCCGACGTCGATGACGGCCGCGCCGGGCTTGATCCAGTCGCCGCGGATCATCTCCGGGCGTCCGACGGCCGCCACCAGGATGTCGGCGGTGCGGCACAGGGCGGGCAGGTCGCGCGTGCGCGAGTGGGCCACCGTCACGGTCGCGCTGCGCGCCGTCAGCAGCAGCGCCATGGGCTTGCCCACGATCAGGCTGCGCCCCACCACCACGGCGTTGGCGCCCTCGATCTCGATGCCGGCCCGGTCGAGCAGCCACATGATCCCCGCGGGGGTGCACGACACCGACCCGGGCTCGCCCCGGATGAGCCGCCCGAGGTTGACCGGCGCGAAGCCGTCCACGTCCTTGTCGGGGTGGATGCGGTTGGCGATGCGCACCTCGGAGAGCTGGTCGGGCACGGGCAGCTGCACGAGCATCCCGTCGATCGTGTCGTCGGCGTTGAGCTCGTCGATCACCGCGTCCAGCTCGGCCTCGGTGGTCTGCTCGGGGAGCACCAGGCGGCGCGAGACCATCCCGGCCTCCTCGGCGGCCCGGGCCTTGCCGGCCTGGTAGAGCTCCGAGGCGGGGTCGGCGCCCACCTGGATGCCCGCGAGCCCCGGGGGGCGGCCGTGGCGCTCGCGGAACGCGGCCACGCCCTCGGCCACCTCGGCCCGCAGCTCGGCCGCCGCCGCCTTGCCGTCGATGATGATCGCCGCCATCAGCCGACCTTCCTCATGGGCGCGGCGCCGGCCATCAGCCGCCGCTCGGCGCCGTCCTGCGCGAAACGCACCTTCACCAGATCCCCCCCGCCCTCGATCGCCGTCACCACACCCTCGCCGAAGGTCGCATGCACCACCGCGTCGCCCGCCACCAGCGACGGCGCGCGCGTGCGCGCCGCGGCCGGCAGGGTGATCGCGCTCGCCCGCGCGGCCGAGGCCGACCGGCGCCCGCCCGGGGGCAGCGCCAGCGCGTCCATCGGGATCTCGCCCAGGAACCGCGAGGGCAGCCGGTAGTCGCGCCCGCCGTGCATGGCCCGGCTCTCCGCGTGGGTGAGCATCAGGTGGCGCCGCGCCCGCGTCAGGCCCACGTAGAAGAGGCGCCGCTCCTCCTCGAGGGTCTCGGGGGTGTCCGAGCGCGAGTGCGGGAACAGCCCCTCCTCGAGCCCGGTGATCAGCACCGTGTCGAACTCGAGTCCCTTGGCGTTGTGGATCGTCATCAGGGTCACGGCGCCGCGCGACTCGTCGACCAGGTCGGCGTCCGACTGGAGGGCGATCCCCTCGAGGAAGCCGGCCAGGGTGGCCTCCTCCTCGGCCGCCTCGTACTCGGCCGCCACGCGGGCCATCTCCTCGAGGTTCTCGATCCGCCCCTGGGCCTCGAAGGTCCCCTCGCGCTCGAGCGCCTCGCGCAGCCCGGAGCGGTCGAGCACCTCCTCGAGGATCTGCTCCAGGGGGGCGCCCGGCGGCCACGCGCTGGCGCACGTCCTCCAGCAGGGCACCGGTGGCGGCGAGGGTGGCGCGCTGGGCGGGCGGCAGGCCCGCCACCTCGTCCGGCCGCAGCACCGCGTCCGCCACGGGCAGCTGGTGGCGCGGTGGCGAACGCCTCCAGCTTGGCGATGGCGCCGGGCCCGATGCCGCGCTTGGGGGCGCCCAGCATCCGGGCCATGCTGACCCCGTCGGCGGGGTTGGCGGCCACGCGGAGGTAGGCGAGCAGGTCGCGGACCTCGGCCCGCTCGTAGAACCGGGGGCCGCCGACGACGACGTAGTTCACGCCGCGGCGCACCAGCTGGTCCTCGATCGCCCGGCTCTGGGCGTTGGTGCGGTAGAAGACGGCGATGTCCGAGAGGCTGTCGCCGCGCCCCAGGGCGCGGTCGATCTCGCCGGCCACCACCCGGGCCTCCTCGTGCTCGTCCCGCGCCGAGACGACCGCGATCGGCTCGCCGTCGCCGAGGTCGGTCCACAGGCGCTTGGGGTGGCGGTGCGGGTTGCGCTCGACCACCGCGTTCGCCGCCCGCAGGATGGTGCCGGTGGAGCGGTAGTTCTGCTCCAGCGCCACCACGTGGGCGTTGGGGTAGTCCCGCTCGAACTCCAGGATGTTGCCGACGTCGGCGCCGCGCCACGAGTAGATGCCCTGGTCGTCGTCGCCCACGGCCATCACGTTGCGCTGGGGCTCCGCCAGGGCCCGCACCAGCCGGTACTGCGCGTGGTTGGTGTCCTGGTACTCGTCCACCAGGACGTGCTCGAAGCGCGTCTGCCAGCGCGCGCGCACGGCCTCGTCGTTCTCCATCAGCTGGGCCGTCACCATGAGCAGGTCGTCGAAGTCCATCGCCCCGTTGGCCCGCAGCGCGTCGGCGTAGCGGTGGTACACGCGGGCGACGACCTCGTCGTTGTAGGAGCCGGTCAGCGCCGCCAGCTCCTCGGGTCCGCGCAGCTGGTTCTTGGCGTCGGAGATCCGGGCCTGCAGGCCCCGCGGCGCGAAGCGCTTGGGGTCGATGTCCTCGTCCACCATGCAGCGGCGGATCAGGCGCAGCTGGTCGTCGGCGTCGTAGATGGAGAAGTCGCGGGCGTAGCCGGCGGCCGGGGCCTCCCGGCGCAGGATGCGCACGCACGCCGAGTGGAAGGTCGACGCCCAGATCGCGCGGGCGCGCGGACCCACCAGCTGGGCGATGCGGTCGCGCATCTCCCCCGCCGCCTTGTTGGTGAAGGTGATGGCGATGATCGCCTGGGGCGGCACGCCGTCGTCGATCAGGCGCGCCACGCGGTGGGTCAGCACTCGGGTCTTGCCGCTCCCGGCGCCGGCCAGCACGAGCAGCGGCCCGTCACCGTGGAGGACGGCCTCACGCTGGGGAGGATTGAGGCCGGCGAGCAGGTCGGGCACTCCACCGATCCTACCGAAGGGTGCGGCTCCCACGGGGGCCACGGGCGCTCTGGGGGAGCTAGATCCCGGCGCCCGAGTTGAGCCCCAGGATGCTGGCCACCTCGTCCTCGGCGGTGGGCGTGTCGGCGGCGTCGGGCGCGGGGCGTCAGGGGGCGTCCGGCGCGGACGTCGGCCAGGTCGCGCTCCAGCTCGCTGACGCGGCGCACGAGGCGAGTTCATCGCCTCGGCCACCGGGTCGGGCAGGTGGACGTGGTCGATGTCCGGGTGGTGGACGTCCGGCTTGACGCGCTGCCCGTCGACCACCACCGGCCGGCCCGGGTTGCCGACCACCGTCGAGTTCGGCGGGACGTCCTTGATGACGATGGCGCCGGCGCCCACCTTGGAGCACTCGCCCAGCACCACCGGCCCCAGCACCCGGGCGCCGGTGCCGACGATCACGCCGTCGCGCACGGTCGGGTGGCGCTTGCCCACGTCCTTGCCGGTGCCGCCGAGGGTGACCCCCTGGTAGATCGTGACGTCCTCGCCGATCTCGGTGGTCTCGCCGATGACCACGCCCATGCCGTGGTCGATGAAGAAGCCCGGGCCGATCTGGGCCCCGGGGTGGATCTCGATGCCGGTCACGAAGCGCGACACCTGGCTCACCAGGCGGGCCGGCAGGCGGAGGCCGCGCCGGTAGAGCGCGTGCGCGCCGCGGTGCATCCACACGGCGTGGAGACCGGGGTAGCAGAGCAGGATCTCGGCGAGGGAGGTGGCGGCCGGGTCGCGTTCCCGGGCCACCTCGATGTCGCGGTCGAAGGACCGCTTCGCGCCGCCGAGCCGTGCGAGCAGCGAGCGCCGTGGCATGCGGGCTAGTATAGGCGCCCCCCGGGAGGAGGTGCCCCGCTGACGCGTCAGAAGCTCAAGCTGACGTTCCCCGAGCAGCTCATCAAAGAGCCGATCATCTACACGCTCTCGAAGCGCTTCGACGTCGTCACCAACATCCGCCGGGCCGACATCCGCGAGAGCACCGGCTGGGTGATCATGGAGGTCACGGGCACCGAGCAGCGCCTCAACGAGGCGCGCCGGCACCTGGAGGGTCTGGGCGTGCGCGTCGACGACCTGGAGACCTACGTCGAGTAGCGTCGCCGTCAGCGGGGCCGCCTGCCAGCCGGGCCCCTCCCCCACGGCCCGCGCCCTGAGGCTGGAGGGCCTGCGCGCCGACGGCCCGGAGTCCCTGCGGGGGCTGCTCGCCAAGCTCCCCGAGCCGCCCTGGGACGCCGAGGTGGCGGTGGACGATCCGCTCGGGGGCCTGCTGATGCGCGAGGGCTTCGAGCCCTACGCCCACGTCGCCGTGCTGGCGCGCCCGATCGAGGGCCTGCGCCGGGCGGCCTTCGTGCCGGGCGTCAGCATCGAGCCCTACCGCAACGAGTGGTCCGAGGCGTTCACCAACGCCGAGGCCATGGCGATGGAGGGCCTGGCGGCCTTCGCCGAGATGGGCCAGCCCACCGGCTACGAGGGCGCCGAGGGCTTCGACGCCTTCAGCGTCGCGCGCGACGAGCGCGACATGCTCGGCTTCGCCCAGGCGATGCTGCCCGAGGGCTGGATCAACTGGCTCGGCGTCGTGCCGGACGCCCGCCGCCGGGGCATCGGCAGCCTGCTGATCGCCGACCTCGCGCGGCAGGTGCGCGAGGCGCGCGGCACCCACCTGGCGGCGCTGGTGCAGCTCGACACGCCCGGCTATGCGTTCCTGCGCGCCCTCGGCTTCTCCGAGCGCGGCGCGCGGCGGACGCTGCTCATCCGCCGCGCCGCCTGATTCCTACGGGAAGAGGTTGGGCACGAAGGTCTGGTCGTCCATGGGCGGCCGGATGTAGAGCTTGTCGTCGCGCCGCGTGGGCAGGACCACCGACTCGGGCGTGAGGTCCTCGTAGGGCACCTGCGTCAGCAGGTGCGAGATGCAGTTGATGCGGGCGCGCCGCTTGTCGTCGGCCTCGACCACGAACCACGGCGCCTGCTTGGTGTCCGTGTGCGCGAACATCGCGTCCTTGGCCATCGAGTACTCCACCCAGTACTCGCGCGACTTGAGGTCCATCGGGCTGAGCTTCCACCGCTTGGTGGGGTCGTCGATGCGGTCCTGGAACCGGCGCTCCTGCTCGTCGTCGCTCACCGAGAACCAGTACTTGACCAGCTTGATGTCCGAGCGGATCAGCATGCGCTCGAAGTCGGGGCAGGTGCGCAGGAACTCGCGGTACTCCTCCTCGGTGCAGAAGCCCATCACCCGCTCGACGCCGGCGCGGTTGTACCAGCTGCGGTCGAACAGGACCATCTCCCCCGCCGCTGGGCAGGTGGGCGACGTAGCGCTGGAAGTACCACTGGGTCTGCTCGCGCTCGGTCGGCGCGGTCAGGGCCACCACGCGGCAGATCCGCGGGTTGAGGCTCTCGGTGATGCGCTTGATGACCCCGCCCTTGCCGGCGGCGTCGCGCCCCTCGAAGACCACCAGCAGCTTGAAGCCGCTGTGCCGGATCCACTCGTGCATCTTGACGAGCTCGATCTGGAGGCGGGCCAGCTCGGCCTCGTAGAGCACCTTGTCGAGCCTCTTGATCTTCGGCGGCCTTCCGTTGCTCGCCGCGATCTTGGAGGCTGCCGACTTACCCTTCTTGGCCATCTGGGCTCCGATCCGCACGGGACTCGGCGAGCGGCGCGTTCCTGGCTAGGCGTCCTCGAAGAGCGGGGTGCGTGAGGTAGCGCTCGCCCGTGTCGCAGAGGAACGTAACGATCAGCTTGCCGGCGCTCTCTGGCCGCCGGGCCAACTCGAGCGCCGCCCACACGTTCGCGCCCGCGCTGATGCCGCACGAGGATGCCCTCCTCGCGCGCCAGCCGGCGCGACGTGGCGAAGGCGTCCTCGGCGGTGCAGGTGATGACCTCGTCGTAGACCTCGGTGTTCAGCACGCCGGGCACGAAGCCGGCGCCGATGCCCTGGATCTTGTGCGGGCCCGGCTGCGCCGCCGGAGAGCACCGGCGAGTCGGCGGGCTCGACCGCGACGGCCCGGAAGCCGGGCCGGCGCTCCTTGAGCACCTCGGCGACGCCGGTGATCGTGCCGCCGGTGCCCACGCCCGCGACGAGGACGTCGACCGCGCCGTCGGTGTCGGCCCAGATCTCCTCGGCGGTCGTGCGGCGGTGGACCTCGGGGTTGGCCGGGTTCTGGAACTGCTGGGGCACGAACGCGCCCTCGGTGGTCTGGGCGATCTCCTCGGCGCGCGCGATGGCGCCGCGCATGCCCTCGGCGCCGGGCGTCAGCACCAGCTCGGCCCCGTAGGCGCGCAGCAGGGTGCGCCGCTCGACGCTCATCGTCTCGGGCATGGTCAGGATGCAGCGGTAGCCCTTGGCCGCCGCCACGAACGCCAGCGCGATGCCGGTGTTGCCGGAGGTCGGCTCGACGATCACGCTCTCGCCCGGCACCAGGCGCCCGTCGGCCTCGGCGGCCTCGATCATCGCCAGGCCGATGCGGTCCTTGACCGAGCCGGCCGGGTTGAAGGACTCGAGCTTGCCGACGATCTGCGCGCCGGTGCCCTCGGCGATGCGTCCCAGCCGGACCAGCGGCGTGCGGCCGATGAGGTCGGTGATGGAGTCCGCGATCGGCATCGGGCCGGACCCTACCATCGCGCCCGGCGAGCGGGGCTAGGCCCCGAGCAGGCCGGCGAGGCGCACCTCGGGCCGGGCCCCGTAGTGGGAGATGACCTCGGCGGCGGCGATGCGCGCCGATCCGGGCGCACTCGGGCAGCGGCCGCGCCGCGGGTGAGCCCGAACAGGAAGCCGGCCGCGAACAGGTCGCCGGCCCCGGTGGTGTCCACGACGCGCGACACCGGCGCCGCCGGCACCTCGTGGACCGCGTCCGCCGTCACCACCAGCGAGCCGAGCTCGGAGCGGGTGATCACGGCGATCTCGCAGCGGCCGCGCACCGCGGCCACGGCGGCCGTCGAGTGTCGCCCACCTCGTAGAGGGCCTCGATCTCGTGCTGGTTGGCGAACAGGACGTCCACCTCGTCCGTCGACCAGCGCGCGGAACTCGTCGCGGTGGCGCTCGACGCAGAACGGGTCCGAGAGCGTGAACGAGACCCGGCGCCCGGCGCCGTGGGCGGCGGCCATCGCGATGCGGAAGGCCTCCTTGGCCCGCGGCGGGTCCCACAGGTAGCCCTCGAGGTAGCGTGACGTCCGCGCTCGCCACCAGGTCCGCGTCGATGTCCTCGGGCCCCAGCTCCACGCTCGCGCCGAGGTAGGTCAACATGGTGCGCTGGGCGTCGGGCGTGACCATGATCAGGCAGCGCGCCGTGCCGGGGCCGTCGGCGCGCCGGCGGGGTGCCGTAGTCGCACCCCGGCGGCGCGGATGTCGTGCGTGAAGATCGGCCCAGCTCGTCGTCGCGCACCCGGCCGATGTACGCCGAGCGCCCGCCCAGCGACGCGATGCCGGCCACGGTGTTGGCGCACGATGCCGCCCGAGACCTCGACGCCGGGGCCCATCTGCCCGTACAGCGCCTCGGCGCGGTCGGCGTCGATCAGCGTCATCGCCGCCCTTGGGCAGGGCGTGCCGCTCCAGGGTGGCGTCGTCGGTCGGCGACAGCACGTCCACGATCGCGTTGCCGATGCCGAGGACGTCGAGGGGGGTCGCGTCGTCGCCGAAAGCCACTGCATCTCTCCTGTCCGGGGGCCGCGCGCAGCCTAGTGGAGCGGCGTTTCGTTACGACCCCGGTTACGTGGGGGTGAAGTACCCACCGACCCGTCCACAGGGTGTGGACGGGCGATCGCGCGGTCCGGGGCGCACGATTCTGGCGGACCGATACCGAGGTCGAGGTCCGACCTCCCCATGCGGGCTAAACCCCTGCCGGGGTCCTGCCGATAGGGGCGTGGGTACCTTTACGGCATCTGAACGGCCCGGTAGCTCAGCGGAGAGAGCGCGCGGCTTCGTACCGTGCGGCCGGAGGTTCGAATCCTTCCCGGGCCACTCGATTTCCTCAGCATCAGGCGGGACCCCGGCGCCCCCCGCCGGGGCGGATCCGCGCCCCGCATGTGACACTGCGCTCGTCCGGCATGGATCCTGCGGAGGCGCGGACGTGAACGAGGGCATGGGCGACTACACGACCGCGCGCGCCGACCTTGACCAGGCGCTCGAGGAGCTGGCCGAGGCGGGCTTCCGGGTCGTCTGCGGCCCCGTGGTGCAGGAGGTCTTCACCAGCCCGGACCCGGCGCCCGCCGAGTTCGTCGTCCGCATCACGGACGGCTCGCGGCACTGGGACGGCACGGGGATCTCCGCCGACGAGGCCTTCGAGGACGCGCTGAGCGCGTTCGGCCGCGGCTGAGCCGGCGGCCGAACGCTGCCCCGACCCGACAGGACGGGCCGCCTGCGTCCGATGAAGGTGTGAGGACGGACCGGCGCGCCGGTCCCGAGGACGTCGAGGTGGAGGTGTCAGATGGCAGAGCACGACGATGAGGTGGGCACGATCCGCGAGGAGATGCTCCGGCAGGGCTACCGCCTGTCGACCCAGCCCCTGGCCGACGGCGCCTACATGGCCGAGGCGATCCCGGTCTCCGGCACCCGCAGCGGCCCCGGCCGGATGTTCAGCGGGGGCACCGAGCCCGAGGCCGCCCGCCGCGCGCTGGAGTCGCTGAGCCCCCAGGCGTAGCCGGGACGCGTCCCTCCCGCCCTCCCCGCGGCGCGCCCGGCGCGGGCCGTGGCGTGAGAGATTGGGGGCTCCCCAACCACGGAGGGCCACCGATGGCCGAGGACGCCGCGCGCATCGTCGCGCCCGCGGGCAGCTGCATCTCCTGCTTTCGCACCGACACGTCGACCTTCGTCGTCTTCCGCGGCGAGGCGAAGTGGATCATCGGCGGGCTGGCGAGCGTCGGCGGCCTGCCCGTCGACCGGGCGGTGAGCACCTTCACCGTGCTCGCCGCCGAGGAGTTCGACTGCGCGCCGGGCACCCTGCCCGCGGGGACGCTGACCCTGCCGGTGCGCCTGTGCCCGGAGTGCGCCGCGCGCAACGGCGTGCCCGCCGCCGCCCTCTCGGCCGAGGCGGACGTCCGCTCCGGCGCGCCCGTCCCGAGCTACGGCCAACCGGGGATCTCCGGCGCCTGACGGGCTCGCGCCGGAGGGGCCCGAGCCCCCGGCTCCCGGGGTGCGGAGCGCGTGCGGGAAATCCGCAGCTCCGGTCCGTAGTCGTCCGGTAGCCCGGGGTGCGCCCCCGTGCGCAGTGTCCCCGAAGCGTGTCCCCCGGGGGGCTCCACCAGACGAGGGAGAGCGGGGATGGCCGACGTGAGCTGGCGCGCGGGACGGATCATGGCCGCGGTCGCCGCGGTCGTGCTCGGCATCGTCCTCGTCGCGGGCTGCGGTGACGATGCCTGCGACGCCGGCGCCGCGTCGACGTCGTCCTCCGTGCCGCTCGCCTTCGAGCTGCCGACGACTCCGATGAGCGCCGCCGACGCCGAGAGCCTGCCCGTCCCGTCGGCCGCCGCGCGGCGCGGCCCTCGGATACGGTGAGTCTCCGGGCTTCCTCTACGGCGTGTGGGACCCGGAGCGGGGCGTCTTCCAGAAGGGGTACGGCCTGGCGGACGTCGAGGCCAAGACCCCGGCCGCGCCCGATCAGTCGTTCCGGATCGGGAGCATCACCAAGACCTTCACCGCGACCGCCGTCCTGCTGCTGGTCGACGACGGCAAGGTCGATCTGGACAAGCCGGTGGCCACCTACACCGGGGCCCTCACCGACGCGCTGCCCGCCGGCGGCGAGGCGACCGTGCGGCGAGCTGCTGGCGATGACCTCGGGCTTTCCCGACTACACCGACAGTGCCGCCGGGCCGTTCGGGCAGGCCCTCATCGCGCCCCAGAAGCAGTGGACCGCCAAGGAACTCGTGGCGGCGGCGTCCGACGAACCCGGGCACCCCGCGCGGCACGCTTCGCCTACTGCAACACCAACTACATCGTCCTCGGCGACCTGGTCACGCAGCGTCACCGGCCAGGACTACGCCGCCTTCGTCAAGGACCGCATCCTCGACCCGATCGGCCTCGCGGACACGATCATCCCGTCCCAGACCGATACCGGCGCGGTGGGCACCCACGGCTACCTCAACGAGGGCTGGGCGGCCTTCGCCGACACGCCCCCGCCGGCGGTCCTCGCGGCCGGAGGCGCGGGCAGGGACGTGACCGACATGTCAACCTCTGTCGGCGGCACCGCCGGCAACGGGGTCTCCACCCTCGCGGACCTCGCGCGCTGGGCGGCGGCGGACTTCGGCAACGTCCTCCTGTCGGCGTCCAGCCGGGAGGCGCGCACCACCTTCGGCCCGCCCGGTGCGGTGTTGCCGGACGCGACCTACGGCCTCGGACTCCAGGAGCTCGCCGGCTGGCACTTCCACGGAGGCGAGATCCTCGGCTGGGAGTCGGAGCGTGATGGCCAACCCGACGACGGGTCAGGTCGTGGTCGTCGCGGCGAACTCGTGCTGCGGGAGCGCGGTGGGGAACCTCAGCGATCTCCGCCCTGACCTTCCCGGCGGATCTCAGGCCGCTCGCCGACGCCATCAGAAAGGCGCTGGAGGGCTGAGCGATGCCGGCGAGCCCGTCGCCCACGGCGTCGATGCCGGTTGTCGCCGCGGTCGAGGAGCGCCTCTTCGACGCGAGGGTGCCGCGTCCGCGACAGACGAGCGGGCGTCCCGGCTGCTCCGATGCATGACCACCACTGGTTCGAGGATCTCCGGTACGAGTTCGAGCGGCGCTGCCTCTCCGTCACCCTCAAGGTCCGCGCCGACGGGGAATGGGTTGCCACGGCATGGCATCGCCTGGCCCGGATGCGCTACGACGGCGGAGGCCCGCCGGTCGCGCGTGCACCGGGCGCCACGCCGCGCGGGGCCGCGCTTCGGCTCCTGATGGTCCTCGATGATGCGGCGGAGCTCTCGGGCCAAGACGGGGGCCTGCAGCATGATGCCGGGGTACGCAGACACGACGCCGGTGACCAACATGCGCGGCCACGCCCTCCCGGCCGGGCGCAGCACCGCCGGTGAGAGACTCTGAGGCCTTCCCACAGGAGGTGACGCGATGAAGAGGACGCCGGCGATCTGGTGGTGGGGGCGTTTCGACCCGGGCAGCGCGAAGCTCGGGCACCTGGTCGCGTTCGACGGCGAGGGCGTGCCGGTCGTGCAGGTCCCCGGCGGCGACCGCGAGCTTCTCGATGCTCAGATCGGGCTCTCACTGCGCGCCGAATGCCCGAAGTGCGGCGAATGGACCGCGCATCTCGACAGTGCCGGGGAGCACTACCTCGGCTGCCTGGAGACCCGCGCGGGGGCCTGAGTGTCCACGGTGTGTCCTGCGGGCACCCGAGCGACGCGGAACCGCCTGCTAATCGCAGGGTTCCGTCAGATGTGGAACATGGGCGCGTCCTGCATGCGCGCCTCGCGCTCCTGCATGTCGGCGATGGTGAGGCCGCCCAGCAGGTCGGCCAGGGCGGCCTGCGCCTCGATCCAGACGGACTCGGAGCCCCAGGAGGCGTCGAGGCCTCCCGGCGGGGTGATGCGGCCGTCGACCGTCTCCACGACCTCGAGGATGCTGACCTCGACCGGCAGAGCGGCGGAAGGAGTAGCCGCCCTTGACCCCGCGCTGGCTCTGGAGCACCCCCGCGCGGCGCAGGCCGGCGAAGATCTGCTCCAGGAAGTGCAGCGGGATCCCGCGGGCCTCGGCGACCTCGAGGATCGGCACCGGGCCGGCGCCCCCGCGCTGCGCCAGCTCGGTCAGGGCGAGCACGGCGGAGCGACTCTTCTCGGTGATCGTGATCAGCGGAACTCCCGAAAAACCTGCGACTGATCGGGAGTTTAGCCGACGCTACCCCGTGACGCGACTCAGTCGTCGTCGAGGAGCGGGTTGTCGTAGCCCTCGCGGCGTACGACGGGCTCGTAGGTGCGGCCCTTCTTGGCGCGGACGGCGGTACACCCGCTGCAGGGTGTCGATCCAGCCGTCGAGGTCGCGGGACCATGATCTCGTAGGCGCAGTCGGGCGTGTGGAGGATCATCCGCGGCCGGCGGCCGCCCCGGGGCATCGCGCCCGGGGTGAGCGGGAAGCGCTCGATCTCCCGGATGTCGTCGAGGATGATCTCACGGCGCTTGGCGCGCAGGGCCGTGTCGAGGACGGTGGGCACGAAGACCAGGCGGTCCTCGGTGCGCGTAGAGCTCCCCGTGGCGGGCGAGCCAGCCGTTCTGGAGGTCGGCCCCCGACCGCCGCAGGATCACCTCGTCCGGGCGCGGCTTGTCGGCGTGCGGCCCGCGGGGCAGGGTGCGGTTGCCCTTGGTGGTTCCGGTTCCCATCGTCTGTGGCGCTCCTCAACCGGGATCGTGAACGTCGGGAGTGTAGCCCCGGCGCCGGCGGCGTCGCGCCGTCCGAGGTCGGCGTTAGGGTCAACAGGCGATCGGGCTCCCGTCCCCACTGGGGTTTCGTTGGACAGCTACGACGCCTGGCTCGTTGATTTCCGCCGGAGACTCGCCCTGCACGACGCAGGCGTCGCGGCTCTGGCGCGCGATCTGGCCTCGAGGACGCGCTGGACCGTGCGGGCGGTCGGCAGCGAGGAGTTCTCCGCTCCCCCGCCCACGGCCGGGCAGCCGCCCGACGTGCTCTGCGAGCGCGGCGCCACCCGCCCGATCTGCTTCGAGGTCGAGCTGCCCGAGACGCTGGTGCGCCGCGCGACGGTCGCCCGCCTGCGGGCGCTGAGCGAGACCGGGCTCGAGCCGCGCGTCGTGCTGGTGGCCGATCCGTACCACCACGAGCGTCAGATCGACGAGGCCCGCCGCCTGCTGCACCGCGCCGGGATCCCCCTGGAGGTGGCCGCGATCGCCCCCGAGGAGGCGACCATCACCGGGGCCGACTGGTAGGGGTCCGACCGAACAGGCCCCGGCCGTCCCCTTCCCCCTTCGGCCGGGGTCCCGCCCTCAAACAGCGAGGGCGCCGTGTCGGACGGCGCCCTCGCGGTTCACTATCCGTTCCGGACGGTCAGTCCAGGAACGGGATGACCAGCAGGGCCACGATGTTGGCGACCTTGATCATCGGGTTGATGGCGGGGCCCGCGGTGTCCTTGTAGGGGTCCCCCACCGTGTCGCCGGTGACCGCGGCCTTGTGGGCCTCCGAGCCCTTGCCGCCGTGGTGGCCGTCCTCGATCAGCTTCTTGGCGTTGTCCCACGCGCCGCCGCCCGAGGTCATCGAGATCGCCACGAAGATGCCGGTGACGATCGTTCCGAGCAGGAGCCCGCCGAGCATCTCGCGGCCGTTGTTCACGCCGAAGATGAACGCGATGATGATCGGGAACAGGATCGGGATGGCCGCCGGGAGCAGCATCTCGCGCTGCGCCGAGGCCGTCACGATGCGCACGCAGCGGGCGTAGTCCGGCCGCTCGGTGCCCTCCATGATCCCGGGCTTCTCCCGGAACTGCCTGCGCACCTCCTCCACCACCTGGCCGCCGGCCTTGCCGACCGCCTCCATCGAGAACGCGGCGAAGAGGAACGGCATCATGCCGCCGATGAACAGCCCGACCACCACGAACGGGTTGACGAGGCTGAAGTTGAGGCCGGCCGAGGCCGCCTCGCCGATGGAGTCGCTGCAGCTCCTCCACGTAGGACACGAACAGCACCACCGCGGCGAGACCGGCCGAGCCGATGGCGTAGCCCTTGGTGACGGCCTTCGTGGTGTTGCCGACCGCGTCGAGCGGGTCGGTGATGGCGCGCACGCCCTCGGGCAGCTCGGCCATCTCGGCGATGCCGCCGGCGTTGTCGGTGATCGGGCCGAAGGCGTCCAGCGCGACCACGACGCCGGTCAGCGAGAGCATGGCCATGACGGCGACGCCGATGCCGTAGTAGCCGCGCCAGCTCGTAGGTGGCGGCGATGGCGCCCGCGATCACGATGATCGGGGCGGCCGTGGCCTTCAGGCCGACGGCGAGCCCGGCGATGATGTTGGTGCCGTGGCCGGTCTCCGAGGCCTTGGCGATCTTCTTGACCGGCGGCCAGATGGTGCCGGTGAAGTACTCGGTGATGGCGACCAGCACCACGGTGACGCCGATGCCGATCACGGCGCACCAGAAGTAGTCCATCCACTCGGCGCCGCCCGGGACCGCCTCGGCGCCGTCCATCAGCCAGTAGGTGATCGGGATGAAGCCGAGGATCGAGAGGACCGCCGAGACGCCCAGGCCGGTGTAGAGCGCGGCCGTGACCGACTCGTTCTTGCCGGTGCGGACGAACCAGGTGCCGATGATCGAGGTGATGATCGACACGCCGCCGATGGCCAGCGGGAAGACCAGCGCGTTGGCCCAGTCGGACAGGAACAGCGAGCCGAGGAACATGACGGCCACCGTGGTGACCGCGTAGGTCTCGAAGAGGTCGGCGGCCATGCCGGCGCAGTCGCCGACGTTGTCGCCGACGTTGTCGGCGATCACGGCCGGGTTGCGCGGGTCGTCCTCGGGGATGCCGGCCTCGACCTTGCCCACCAGGTCGGCGCCGACGTCGGCGCCCTTGGTGAAGATGCCGCCGCCCAGACGGGCGAAGACGCTGATCAGGCTCGAGCCGAAGGCCAGGCCGACCAGCGGCGGGACGTCACCGGCCTCGCTGCCCAGGATCAGGAAGTAGCCGGACACGGCGAGCAGGCCGAGGCCCACCACCAGCAGGCCGGTCACGGCGCCGCCCTTGAAGGCGACGCCCAGGGCGGTGCTCAGCCCGCTCTTGGCGGCCTCGGCGGTGCGGACGTTGGTGCGCACCGAGACGTTCATGCCGATGAAGCCGGCCGCGGCGGAGGCCACGGCGCCGATCAGGAAGCCGATCGCGGCCTTCCAGCCCAGCAGCGAGGAGTCGACGGACTGTCCCGAGCAGGCCGATCACCACGAACAGGACCACCGCGACGCCCGCGATGATCGTGTACTGGCGCTTGAGGTATGCCTGTGCACCCTCCTGGATGGCCGCTGCGATCTGACTGCATCCGCTCGTCGCCGGCGGGCTGCTTGAGCAGGTAGACCGTCAGTCCGATGCCGTAGGCCACGGCGACGAGGCCGAGGACCACGGCGAGCCATACGGTGTTGTCCGACAGGAAGTCGGCCAATTGGTTCCTCCGAGATCGTGGTCAGTCGAGCGCGCCGAGCTGCCCGATCTGGGCCACGCGCACCGGGGTCGCGACGGCGGGCACTCGTATCGATGAGCACCATGCCGACGCGGTTTTCTACCACACCGCCCCGGACGCCGCGCTGCGCGACGCCGCCGGAGGAGGGCGAGCCGGACCGAAAACGGGGCCCGGACGTCACCGGGGGCGGGACCGGCGGCCGGCCGGCCCCGCCCGGTGGCGCCTAGGGGTGGTTGCCGCCGGGGCCGCCCCGCCCGGCGGGCGCGGTCTCCACCTCGACCGCCTCGAAGGAGGCGTTGACGTAGACCGTGACGTGGGTGCCGTCGGCCTTGGTCATGTGCGCCTCGTACTTCGCGTTGCCGTCGGCGTCCGTCTCGGCGCGGTCAACCGTCGCGCCGGGCACCTTGGCCTTGGCGGCCGCCGTCACCTTCGCGAGGGTGTCCCCCGTGAGGGCCGTCTCGCCGTCGCGGCGGCCCGGGCCGCCGTGCGGCCCGCGCTCGCGGCCGGTGCGCACGTTGACCACGGTGAACGCGGCGTTCAGGTGGACGGCCGCGCGCGACCCGTCGGTCTTCTTCATCAGGACGACGTACTTCGTGGTCCCGTGGTCGTCGGCGAAGGCGCCCTCCACGGTCGCGCCGGGCACCTTGGCCTTGGCCGCCGCCGTCGCCTTGGCCAGCGTGTCGCCGGTGAGGGCGGTGTGCTCACCGCGCGGCCCGTGCATCCCCCCGGGCGCCCCGTACCCCTGCGGCGCCCCGTAGCCCTGCGGCGCGGTCGCGGTGGCCGCGCCGGTCGAGGACCCGCTCGCGGCGGATGCGATCCCGTACCCGCCCGCGGCGAGCCCCAGGAAAAGGGCCGCCGCCGCCCCGGTGCGCTTCATCGACCTCGAACGCTGATTCTCCTCCGCCACGGCACTCCCCCGTCTTCGGTGGTCATCGGGAGTGGCCATCGTGACCGGGCCCGATAAGAGACGGCTGTGAGGAGCGGAGGGGTGTGCTGAACGTCCCCCGGCCCGGTGGGACCGGGGGACGCGCGCTCTAGCGGCGGCTGCCCGGGGGCACCCAGAGGCGGCCGGCCGGGTCGTCCGGCGGACGCGTGGGCGGCGGCGGGTCGCCGGGGCCGGCCTCGCCCCCGCCGCCGGCGCCCTCCTCCTCGTCCTCGGGCTCCTCGATGGCCCGCGCGTACGCCATCTGGAGCACGGCCAGCGGCTCCTTGAACGGGTTCACCTGGGCGGCGCCGAGCTCGCGCTCGGCCACCCCCAGCAGCGCCCGCAGCGACTCGATGGCCTGCCGGGCCTGGGCGAGGTCGCGGGCGTCGTCTCCCTGCGGGCCCATGCCGAGCCGGATGCCGGCCATGTCGATGAACGTGGCCATGCACTGCAGGAGCACGTCGCGCACGGGCGTGCGCGCGAGGCGTGCGGCGAGGGCGGCCGAGATCTCCTCGGGGGTCGGCTCGCGGTCGGGCGGGGGCTGCGGTCGGCTCGCTCATGCGGCGGCCGCCCACAGCTCGCGCGCCTCGTGCGCGGTGCGGCGCGTGTGCTCGACCAGCTCGGCGTGCACCGCCCGGGGGTCGCCCAGCTCGGCCGAGGCGGGCGATCTGGTGCATCGCCCCGTTGCCCTGCGTCAGGGCGTTGGACGCCGCGGTCAGGAACGGCGTGAGCCCCAGGGGCTCGTGAACAGGGGCCGACCACTCCAGCAGGCGCTCGATGGCCTCCGTGGTCGGTCGCTCGCGTCCTCGGTCGAGATCGATGAGCCGTCCCTCCAGTCCGTGGCGCTCGGCGCGCCAGATGTTTTCCTCGATCAGCCCGCGCCGGTGGGCCGGCAGCGGGTGTCCGGCGTCGTACTCGGCGGCGAAGGTGGCGATGCAGGCCAGCATCAGGGCGGCGACGCCCAGCGCCAGGCGCATGTCGGTCTGCCCGTCGCAGATCCGCACCTCCACCGTGCCGAAGGTGTGGTGGGGGCGCACGCTCCACCAGATCTGGGTGCTCTCCACGATCGAGCCGGTGCTCTCGAGCAGCTCCACGAAGCGCGCGTAGTCGTCCCAGTCCGCGAACGCGTCCGGCACGCCGCAGCGCGGGAAGCTCTTGGTGAAGACCTGCATGCGCGTGGAGTGCAGGCGCGTGGCCCGCCCGGCGAAGATCGGGCTGTTGGCCGACAGGGCCAGGAACTCCGGCAGCAGGCTGCGCATGGCGGTGGAGACGGCCATGGCGCGGTCGGCGTCGCGGATCCCCGCGTGCAGGTGGAGCGACCACGTGTTGTTGGTCCAGGCGATGTACCCCAGCTCCTCCTCGACGCGCCGGTAGTGCGGCGTGTCGATGATCCGCTGGTCCGTCCACGGGCTGAACGGGTGCACCCCGGACACGCCCAGGGCGATGCCCAGGCGGTCGGCCAGCGCGAGGGTCGCCAGGCGGCCCTCCACCAGGTCGCGCGCGGCGTCGGCGAAGCGCAGGTGCTTCGCGGTGCGGTACTCGATCTCGCTGGCGATCAGCTCGCCCGCGAGGCGCTCGCGCAGGGTGCCCTCGGCGCTCCCGATCAGCTCCTCGAAGCGGTTCGTGAGCTCCATGGTCTCGGGATCGAGGAGCTGGTACTCCTCCTCGAGGCCGACCGTGAAGTCGATCGAATGCTCGAAGCGCTCACGGGCCCCGGCCAGCACGCCGGGGGGGAGGTCGTGGTCGGCCATCCAGCGGCGAGCATAGCAACGGCCTCCGGATCGCCGGCGCCCGGCGGGCGGGCATTCCCCGGACCGGCCCGGGGGGTTACGGTCAGGGCATCCGGAGCGGAGGGGGGATCAGGTGGGCGCGCACGCCGAGCGGACGGACGTGGTGATCGTGGGGGCGGGATTCGCCGGCCTGGGCTGCGCGCGGGCGCTGGCCCGGCACCGGCACGTCCACGTGACCCTGATCGACCGCAACGACTACCACCAGTTCCAGCCCCTGCTCTACCAGGTGGCGACCTCCCAGCTCGCCCGCTCCGACGTCGCGTTCTCGCTGCACGAGCTGTTCGACGGGCACGCCAACGTCGACGTGGTGGTGGACGAGGTGGCCTCGGTCGACGCCGGCGCCCGGGCGGCCACCACGGCGGACGGCCGGACCTTCGCGGGAGACGCCCTGGTGCTCGCCGCCGGCGCCCAGGCGCAGTTCTTCCGCACGCCGGGGGCGGCCGAGCACGCCTTCCCGCTCTACACCATCGAGCACGCCGACCGGCTGCGCAGCCAGATCGTCGCCGTCTTCGACTCCGCGCACCGCGACCCGTCCCTCATCGACGAGGGCGTGCTCACCTTCGTGGTGGTCGGCGCCGGGGCCACCGGCACCGAGGTCGCGGGGGCCCTGGCCGAGCTGATCGCCCACACGATGCCGGTCGAGTACCCGGGGCTCGACGTCTCGGCGGCGCGGGTCGTGATGGTCGACCACGGCTCCGCCGTCCTGGGCCCCTTCTCCGAGCACGCCCACGAGTACGCGGCGGGCGTCCTCGAGCGCAGCGGGGTGGACCTGCGCCTGCGCACCAAGGTCACCGAGGTGGGCCCCGGGCACGCGCTCCTGTCCGACGACACGCGCATCGCCACCCGGACGGTGATCTGGGGAGGCGGCGTCACCGCGGTCCCGCTGGCCGCCGACAGCGGCCTGCCCACCGCCCGCGGGGGGCGGGTCCCCGTGGAGCCCGACCTGACGCTGGCCGGCCACCCGGGCGTGTACGTGCTGGGCGACCTGGCCGCGATCGCGGGCCCGGACGGCGACCCCCTCCCCCAGCTGGGATCGGTGGCGCTCCAGTCGGGTCAGTGGACCGCGAAGAACATCCTCGCCGCCGCCGCCGGCAAGCCCACCAGGCCCTTCCACTACAAGGACAAGGGCATCATGGCCATGATCGGCCACAACTCCGCGGTCGCCGAGGTCGGCCGCGGCCGCCACGAGGTGGACGGCACGGTGGCCTTCGTCATGTGGCTCGGCGTCCACGCCACCCTGATGACGGGCGTCCGCCCCCGGGTCGACGCCTTCGTCGACTGGGCCTGGGACTACTTCTCCGCCAGCCGGGCCCTCGCCCCTGGACCGCACCGGCAGCCCCCGCATCGACTGGGGCGGGGAGAGCTTCGACCCCACCCCGCCGCCGGCCCCGGAGTCCTGACGGGGCGGTGGTCGGCCCCGGGCGTCCGGGGGTGCGCCAATTGACATCGGCGCACATGTCAATTGGCAGCACCCCTGCAAACGGGGACCTTTTCGGCCCTCGCGCCCCCCGCCCGTCCCTCCCCTACTCCTCCTCGAGGCGGCTGCGCTGGTCGAGGACGAAGAGCAGGAAGATGGAGGGGATGACGAGGACGATGGCCACGACGAAGACGATCAGGACCCAGGTGAGGGTGGAGGAGTCCCCCGCGGCGGCGTCGACCGTGAGGGTCTCGGGGAGCATGTAGGGCCACTGGGCGACCCCCCAGGCGCCGATGACGGCCGCCACGGTGGCGGCGCCGAGGACGCGCGTGCCCCGCGTGCGGTGCGAGCCCCAGCAGGACGAGCACGGCGACGCCGCAGGCGGCGGAGATGAGGACCAGCGGCAGCGCCTCGCCCATGAGCCGGTCGTAGACGTACTCGGAGTCCTGGCGCAGCACCAGGATGCCGACCGCCGCGAGCGATGCCCGCGCCGATGCCGGCGCCGAAGCGCGCGGTGGGTGAAGTAGCGCTCGAGGTCGGCGTCCCCGAGCGCGGCGGGCGTCGCCGATCAGGAAGACCGCGGCCAGGTAGGCGCACGACGGCCACGAACAGCGCCCCGACCGCGATGCGAGCTCGGGTTGAGCCAGCTCGTCCACAGGTCGCCCGGCGGCGTTGCCCGGCGGGACGCGCCCCGACGCGATCGCCCCGACCACCGTGCCCAGGAAGAAGGGCGTGAGCACGGAGGCCAGGGCGAAGGTGACGCCGTAGACGCGCCGCACGCCCAGGCGCGTCGACACCTTGCGGAAGGCGAAGCCCGAGCCGCGCAGCACGATGCCGAGCGCGGCCAGGCGTCAGCGGGATGAACGAGCGTGGAGAAGATCGCCGAGAAGGCGGGCGGGAAGGCGGTCCAGAGCACGACGAGCACGAAGATCAGCCAGACGTGGTTGGCCTCCCAGACGGGCCCGATCGAGCGGTCGATCAGCGCGCGGGGCGCGCGCGCCGCGCTCGGCCCCGCCGCCGGTCAGGTCCCAGAAGCCGGCGCCGAAGTCCGCGCCGCCGAAGACCGCGTACAGCGTCACCCCGACCCACAGGACGACCGCGCAGCCGTCGGCGGTGCTCACGAGGCCGCTCCTGCCGTGGGACCGGCGGCGGCTCCTCGCGGGGGCCGTACGGGACGGCGTCGTCGTCGATGTCGCCCTCGCGCCAGCGCCGGGACATCGCGCGGAGCACCAGCACGCAGCGCGGTGGCCGAGCGCGGCGTAGAGCACGACGATCGACAGCGAAGAAGGTCCACACCAGACCGCCGCTGGCGTCGGTGACCGCGTCCTGGGTGCGCATGATCGTCGTAGACGATCCACGGCTGGCGCCCGACCTCGGTGACGATCCAGCCGCACTCGAGCGCGACAGATCGCGGCGACGCGCGCGATGACCGCGACGCGCGCAGGAACCACGGCGTCTGTCGGCGATGTCCGCGCCGCCGCCACCAGACGGACCGCGAACCAGAGCGCCGAGCAGCGATCAGCGCCGTGCCAGATCCCGACCATCGTGTCGAAGGCCAGTGCAGCATCGTGTTGCGCCGGCGGGCGGTCGTCCGGCGGCACCGAGTCGAGGCCGGTGACCTCCGTGTCGGTGCCTGGCCGCCGACCAGGAACGAGTCGAGGCCGGGGATCCCGATCCCGCCCTTGACGGCCGTCGGCGTTGCAGCTGGCCGCCGAGGTACTCGGTCTCGTCGGGAGCCGGTCGTCGTGACGCACTCCATCGCCGCGAACTTGATCGGCTGGTCGTTCGCGATCGCGCGCGCCGCGGTGTCGCCGACGCGAATCTGGATCGGCGTCGCGATCGCGGCGACCGTGAACGGGATCAGGAAGCCCGAGGCGGTGGTAGCGGTCGCGCCGGCCGCGCAGCATCCCGACCGCGTAGACCGAGGCGACCAGGAAGCCGGTGACAGATGAGGCCGCCAGGATCATGTGCGGCGAACCTCGTAGCCGGACGGCGGCGTTGAAGATCACCTGCCAGACGGTCGACGTTCGTGACGTCGCCGGCCGCGTCGAGCGTGAAGCCCTGCGGCTGGTTCATCCAGGAGTTGACCGCGACGCACCGAGAAGGCGCCGCCGAGCCCGCAGATCACGATCGGGACGCCGGTCCAGAAGTGCGCCCAGCGGCGACAGCCGCTTCCAGCCGAAGATGTAGATCGCGATGAAGATCGCCTCGAGGAAGAAGAAGATCCCCTCGATCGCGAACGCGACGCCGAAGACGTCGCCGAAGCGGCTCGATGAACGCCCGGCCAGAGCAGCCCGAACTCGAACGAGAGCACCGTGCCGGTGACGGCGCCGACGGCGAACGTGACCGCGACCACCTTCGACCAGCGCTCGCGCCAGCCGCAGCGCGTCCGGGTCGTCGCGCCGCAGGCCGAGGTAGTTGGCGATCAGCATCAGCGCCGGGAACGCCACGCCGAGCGGCGCCAGGATGATGTGGAACCCGAGCGTGAACGCCATCTGGCTGCGGGCGGGCAGCAGCTGGGACGGCATCTCCCCCACGGCCGCGGCCAGTGCATAGCCGGCGCTCACGCCCCCTCAGCCCTCCTCGTGCGGGGTGACCGTTGGCCTAGGACAGGTAGAAGTACAGCGCGTAGAGGAGCTCGACCGCGGGACTCGAGGTGTGCACGGTCACGTCCGAGGGGACGGTGAGCAGGGCGTCGGAGTAGTTGAAGATGATCTTCACCCCGGCCGCCACGAGGTCGTCGGCGACCTCCTGGGCGGCGCTGCCCGGCACCGCCAGGACGCCGACCATCACGCCGTCGGTGGCCACGACCTCCTGCAGGTCGCGGTAGTGGCGCACCGGGATGTCGCCGAGCGTGGTGCCGACCCGCTCCGGGTCGACGTCGAAGATCGCCGAGATGCGGAAGCCGTGGTCCGCGAACACCCCGGCGTTGGCGATCGCCTGGCCGAGGTTGCCCGCGCCGAACAGGGCGATGTTGTGCTGCCCCGAGGTGCGCAGGATCTTGCGGATCTGCTCGATCAGCGAGTCGATGTCGTAGCCGACCCCCCGCTTGCCGAACTTCCCGAACCCGGACAGGTCGCGCCGGATCTGCGTCGGGTTGACGTTCGTGTACTCCGAGATCGCCTGCGACGAGATGCTGCTCTTCCCCATCTTCTTCGACTGGGTCAGCACCTGCAGGTACCGGGAGAGCCGCGCCGCGACCCCGAGAGTGAGGCGGTCAGTCGCCATTCGAGCGGGTCCCCTCGCCGTAACTTTGTGACATGTTGGTCAAGTTACGACCTCCGCAGGGCCCACCGCAAGGTCAGCGACCCGCGATCGTTGCGGTATCAGCGCAGTCTGAAGGTGGCGCTCACGCTCGCGAGGGGGGCTCCGTCGGGTCCCTGCGGCCGTCACCCGCAGGCGGTAGTCGCCGGCGGGCGCGTCGAGCCCCGAGGCCAGCCGGCGGGCGACCAGGAACCGGTAGGTGCCGGGCGCCCAGGCGCCCGACCTGCTTGGTGCCGGCCACCGGCAGCGCCTGCCCGCCGCCGGCCGGGACCAGCTCCATGGCGACGCCGTGCAGGCGAGACGTTGGCGACCCGCGCGGAGGCGCGCCGCAGCGCGCCCAGCCGCACGCGGACCTCGGTGAAGCGCGTGCCCACGGTCACCTCGGGCGTCCCGAGGGCGTCCGCGGGGGTGGCGGCGGGCCGCGAGGGAACCACCGGGGCGTGGGCCACCTCGGTTCCGTCGACGTCGCGCACCACCAGCTCGCCGATGCCGCCGCGCGGCAGGCGCAGCGCCAGGGGCGTCTCGCGCCCCCGCCGCACCGTCACCCGCGGCGCGACGACGCGCTCCGACGCCGCCGGTGCGCAGCGACACGCTGTACCGCCCGGCGCCGCCCGCGAGGTCGCGCAGGGACGATCCGGGCGCGGACCTCGCCCGGGAGGGTCGTGCTCGCCACGATCGCCGGCTCGACCCGCAGCGCCGCCTCGCCCGGCGGCTCGGCCATCCCGGCGCCCTGGCGGGTGACCGGCACCCCGGGCAGCGGGCGGGCGGCCTGGATCAGCAGGCTGCGCACGCCGCGCCGGGCCCGAGCGCGGGCCGGTCGATGCGCAGGCGCAGCGCGAGGGCGGCCACCTCGGCGGCCGCGGCGCTGGTGCCGGTGAGGGTCGCCACCTGGGCCGTGCCGTCGGCGGAGCGGCCCGGCCACGCCGTCTCGCGGGCCACCGCGGGCGCCACCAGGTCGGGCTTCTGGCGTCCGTCGACCGTCGGGCCGGACGAGGAGAACGAGGCGATCCCGACGGCGGCCGGGCCGGCGCCCCCCGGGGTGATCGACACGCGCAGCTGCTGCTCGTCGTGCGCGAGGCGCGCGAGGGCCGCGCCCTGGCTCGCCCCCAGCCCGACGACCGGCAGCGCCAGCCCCGAGTCGCCCGGCACGGCGGGGAAGCTCGCGACGCCGTCCTCGTCCCACAGGGCCAGGGCGGCGGCGCCCGCCGCCGCGGCCCTGGCGGCGGTCTGCGCGATCGGGGCTCCGCCGCGCGCCACCACCACCAGCGCCCCCGCCACCAGGCTCACGCCGTCGGCGGAGCGGAAGCTGGCGTCGGTGCCCCCGCGCGAGACGCCCGCGTCGTCGCGCAGCACCACCACGGGCAGCTCGCCGCCCGCCGGGTCGGGGCCCAGGAGGGGCAGCGGTCCCAGCCGGGCGGCGGCCGGGCCCAGGCGGGCGTCGAGGTCGGCCGTGCGGGCGGCGCGATCGGCCGAGGCTCCCCCGACCGCGATCACGGTGGCCCGCGCCGCCGGGCCGCCGACCGATCCGGGGCGGGAGAAGGTGGGCCCGTCGTTGCCCGCGGGCGCGACGACCGTGGCGCCCACCCGCTCGGCGGCCGCGGCGGCGTCGGCCACCGGGTCGGTGCCGGCGGCGTCCAGGCCGGAGGCCAGGCCCAGCAGGATCACCGCGGCGGCGTCGGACGGGTCGCCGTCGCCGTCGGGGTCGACCGCGTGCTCCAGCGCGGCGAGCACCCGGTCGCTGCGGGCCAGCGGGCGCATGCGGCCGCCGACCGCCTCGGCGGCGACCACCCGGTAGGCGAGCAGGCGCGGCACCGCGGCCGGCGGCAGCCCCTGCAGGGCCTCGGAGCGCAGCACCAGGCTCGCCATCTGGGTGCCGTGGGCCTCCAGCGCCGGGTCGGCCCCGTCCGCGCGCGGGTCGGCGTCGCCGTCGACGAGGTCGGCGCCGCCGATGATCGGGAACGTCGGCCCCATCCCGCCGCCCAGCCACGGGTGGGAGACATCGACGCCGGCGTCGATCAGCGCGATGTGGACCGGTCCCTCGCCGCTGACGGCCGGGGCGGACGCCTCCGGCGCGGGGGCGGGCGTCGTGGCCGGGGCGCTCGCCTGGGCGGGCGCCAGGAACGTGACCGGCACCACGGCCCTCACCTCGGGCAGCGCGGCGAGCGCCTCCAGGCGCCCGGCGGGGAGGCGGACCGCGACGGCGTTGACCAGCACCCGGTAGCGGAAGGTGATCGTCGCCCCGAGGCTGGCGAGGACGGGCTCGAGGGCGCGCTGGCGGGCCGCGATCTCCTCGGCCACGCGGGCGCGCTCGGCCGGGGCCGCGTCGGCGGCCGGGGGGTCGCCCAGCAGCAGGATCACCGACTCGGTGTCGGTGGGCGTGGGCAGCCGGGGGGCCCGGAAGGCGTCGAGGGTGTCGCGCCAGGCGGCGGCGGCGTCCAGGGCGGCGGTGCGGGCCTCCTGCGAGCCACCCCCGGCCGTCTGGGGGGCGTCGAGCGTGGGCGCGGCGGTGGCGAGCACGACGGGCCCGCCCAGGGCGAGCGCCCCCAGGGCCAGCGCGGCGGCGCAGACGGGCGCCCTCACGCCGCGATCCCGCCGGGAGGGGCCGAGGCGATGGCGTCCATGCCGAGGTAGTCCGGCCAGGCGACGGCGTCCGTGAACTGCGCCGCCGCGCCGATCATCGCCGCGTTGTCCGTGCACAGGGAGCGGTCGGGGACCGCCAGGCGCAGGCCGGCCCGCTCGGCGCCCTCGGCCACCAGGGCCCGCAGGCGGCCGTTGGCCGCCACGCCGCCGCCCAGCGCGACGGCCGGCACCCCCTCGTCCACGGCGGCCTGCGATCAGGCGCTGGGCGAGCGGGCGCACGACGGCCTCCTGGTAGGAGGCCGCCAGGTCGGCGCGCTCGCCCTCCGGCAGGGGGTCGGGTGCCGCCCGGACGGCGTACAGGAGCGATGTCTTGACGCCGGCGAAGGAGAAGTCGCGCTGCCCCGTGCCCCGCAGCCCGACCGGGAAGTCGTGGGCGGTGGGCGAGCCGGTCGCCGCGAGCCGCTCCAGCGCCGGGCCCGCCGGGGTATCCGAGCCCCAGGAGGCGCGCGCCCTTGTCGATGGCCTCGCCGGCGGCGTCGTCGATGGTCTGGCCCAGCGGCTCGGGACGGCGCAGGTCGCGCACCAGGTCGAGGCGCGTGTGCCCGCCCGAGGCGATCAGGCTGACGAACGGCGGGTCGAGGGCCACCGGGTCGAGCCACGAGGCCGCGATGTGGCCGTGCAGGTGATCCACCATCACCAGGGGCTTTCTGGCCGCGTACGCGATGGCCTTCGCCGTGGCGACCCCGATCAGCAGCGCCCCGATCAGGCCGGGGCGCTGCGTGACGGCGACGGCGGCGACCTCGTCGAGGCGCGACCCCGGCCTCGTCCAGGGCCCGCTCGACCACCGCGTTGACGGTGCCCAGGTGGTGGCGGGCGGCCACCTCGGGGACCACGCCGCCGTACGGCGTGTGCAGCTCGGCCTGCGAGGCCACGACGCTCGACAGGATCGTGCGCCCGCGCACCACGGCGGCCGCGGTCTCGTCGCACGAGGTCTCGATGGCGAGGATCGGGCCGCTCATCCGTCCCCGTCGCGCTCGTCCTCGGGCCCGCCCCCGCGCCACATGATGATCGCGTCCTCGCCGTTGTCGGAGTAGTAGCCGGGCCGGATCCCGTGCTCCAGGAAGCCCTTGCGACGATAGAGGCGGATCGCGGTCGCGTTTGACACACGCACCTCGAGGGTGAAGCCGAGATTGGTGGTGCCGGCCGCCCGCTCGAACAGCGCGTCCAGCAGCTGGGCGCCGATGCCCTGGCCGCGCTGGGACTCGCGCACGCAGACGTTGAGGATGTGCCAGACGTCGGCGTACCGCGAGACCATGATGTAACCGAGGATGTCGCCGCCGCGGTCGGCGACCAGGTCGATGGTGCCCGGGCGGCCCAGCTCGGACTGGAACATGGCGCGGGTCCAGGGCGTGGTCGAGCTGGCGGCCTCGATCACGACCACCTGGGCCACGTCCCCGTTGCGCATCTGGCGGACGCGCGTGGCGGGCACCGGGGGGGTCCGCTTGCCCCGCGGCACCGCTACGCCCCCGCCGCCGCGCGCAGCCGGTTGACCTCGGCGTCGGGAAGGCGCGCGTACACCGGCCGCGCCGGGACCCCCGCGCCCGCCGCGGACGCGGCGCACGAGGGCCGCGGCCGACAGGCGGTGCGAGGGCGATCCCGGCGCGAGGACGGCGAAGTCGTGGATCTCGTCCCCCGCGGCCGCGACGCCCTCTCCCCCCACCGCCGACCGGCTCGCCGGCGGCCCGCAGCCGGGCCGCGAGATCGGCGGGCGCGATCGCCACCGGGGCCAGGATCTCCTCGAGGACGCTCGCCGCGGGCGCGATAGACGGCCGCGAAGAGCTCGCGGCGGCGGGCGTCCAGCACCGGGGCCACCAGCGCGCCCGCGGGCATCTCGCGGGCGATGCCCAGGGCGAGCGCCTCGAGCGACGAGGCTCCCGGTCACCGGCACGCCGAGGGCCTGGCCGAGCCCCAGCGCCGTGGCCAGGCCGATGCGCAGCCCGGTGAATCCGCCCGGGCCCACGCCGACGACGATCGCGTCGATGTCGGAGGCCGCGAGACCGGCCGAGACCAGCAGCCCGTGGCCGGCCTCCAGCACCCGCCGGCCGGCGCCCGGCTCGGGCGACAGCCAGAGCTCGGCGATGGGGAGCTCATCCCGAACGAGAGCCAGGCTCGGGCTCGCGGTTGCGGTGTCGAGCGCGAAGGTCAGCAAGCTGGCGGGCGAGAGCGGTGCGGCCATCCGCATCCCGGGCCTCCAACAGTACCAGCCGCCTGTCGCCGCCCCGGTGCTGCAGTTCCACCGCGAGGCGGGCCGGGGGCAGCGCCTCCAGGATGGCGTCGGGCCACTCCACGAAGGCGATCGCGTCGTCCCCCACCGCCGCCCGCAGCAGCTCGGCCTCCTCGTCGTCCGGTCCCCCGAGGCGGTAGGCGTCCAGGTGGGTCACCTCCACGTCGCCCCGGTAGCGCTGGGCGACGGTGAACGTGGGGCTGGTGACCGGCCCGGTCACCCCCAGCGCGCGGGCGATGGCGCGCACCAGCGTGGTCTTGCCGGCGCCCAGGTCCCCGCGCAGCAGCACCAGGTCGCCCGGCGCCAGGATGCCGGCCAGCGCCCGGCCGAGCGCCTCCGTGTCCTCCGGGCCCTCGCTCTCCCAGGTGAGCGGGCCCTCGCTCAGAACAGGCCGAGCTGGGCGATCTCGCCCGCCTCCGGGCCGGCGGCCGGAGCGGGCGCCTGTGCGGCCGCCGGCGCCGGCGGGGTCGCGGGAGCCGGATCCGGGGCCGGGGCCGGGCGCGGCGGCTGCGGGCGGGGCCGGGGCTCCGAGCAGGGCCGGGATGCGCGCGAAGTCCTCCTCCAGGGTGGAGAGCGTGGCGCGCGCGTAGAGCGCCGCGGCCGGGTGGAAGAGCGGGTACAGGACCACGGACAGGCCCCCGATCTCGATGTCCAGGGGGTGGCCGTGCACCCGGGAGATCCCGTCCGGCCGCCCCGAGAGCAGCCGCGTCGCGAAGTTGCCGAGCGTGCACACGACCCGCGGGCGGATGAGCCCGATCTGGGTGAACAGATGGGGCTCGCAGGAGCGGATCTCGTCCGGCTGGGGGTCGCGGTTGCCCGGCGGGCGGCACTTGAGCACGTTCGCGACGAAGACGTCCTCGCGGCGCAGGCCGATGCCCTCCAGCAGGGTGGTGAGGAGCTTGCCCGAGGCGCCGACGAACGGCACCCCGAGACGGTCCTCGTGGTAGCCGGGCGCCTCCCCCACGAACATCAGGTCCGAGGTCGGGTCGCCGTTGCCCACGACCACCTGGGTGCGCCCCTCGCTCAGCGCGCACCGGGTGCACCCGACCACCTCGTCGCGGTGGTAGGCCTCGAGGGCGGCCGTCCGGTCGGCGGGCTCCGACATCCCCGTCAGGCTACCGCGCGCCTCGGCCGTCGAGTCCCGATCCGGCCCGGCGCGCGGTGGTGCGCCAAATGACATCCGCGCTCATGTCGATTGGCGCACCCCTCCGGAGGGGCCCCCGCCCCGGGACCGGGGCGGCGCGGCCCCGACCGCCGGAACCGCGGGCCGCGGGGGGATGGGGTTGGCGCGGGAAGTGGCGCGGGGCTAGACTGCGCGAACCGTCCGCGTAACGCCCGGCATCCCTCATGGGAGTTGGAGCAGAGACGACGGAGAACGGGGCCGCTCGGCGGCTGCGTTCGCGTGTCCGTCGGCGCGGTGCGGTTCCCGCATGTCGTCCTCCCGACCCCCACTCCCGCCGCAGTCCCCGGCCGTCGTCCGCACGGTGGACGACCTGCGCCGCGCGGTGGCGGGGCTGCGCGCCGCGGGCCGGCGCATCGCGGTGGTGCCCACCATGGGGGCGTTCCACGAGGGCCACCTCGACCTGATGCGGCGGGCCGGCGCCGACGGATACGCCGTCGTGGTCACCCTCTTCGTCAACCCGACCCAGTTCGCCCCCACCGAGGACCTCTCGCGCTACCCGCGCGACGAGGCCCGGGACCTGGCCCTGGCCGCGCAGAACGGGGTCGACCTGGTCTTCGCGCCCGACGCCGCGGAGGTCTACCCGCCCGGGTTCGGGACCCAGATCACGGTGTCGGGCCCCAGCGCCGGCCTCGAGGGCGCCTCGCGGCCGCACCACTTCGGCGGTGTCGCGACGGTCGTGGCCAAGCTCCTGCTGGCCGTCCGCCCCGACCGGGCCGTCTTCGGCCAGAAGGACGCCCAGCAGGTCGCCGTCGTCCGGCGCCTGATGCGCGACCTCCACCTCGACGACATCGAGCTGGTGGTGGCCCCGATCACCCGCGAGCCGGACGGCCTCGCGATGAGCAGCCGCAACGTCTACCTCGACCCCGAGGACCGCGCGGCCGCCGTCGTCCTGAGCCGCGCCCTGCGCGCCGCCGAGGCCCTGGTGGCCGAGGGCGAGCGCACGGCCGCGCGCGTCGAGGACGCCGCGCGTGCCGTCATCGCGGCCGAGCCGCGCTGCGCCCTCGAGTACGCCAGCGTCGTCGACCCCGACACGTTCGAGCCCCTGTCCACCATCGAGGGGGACGCCCTCCTCGCCGTCGCCGCGCGCGTCGGACCCGTACGGCTGATCGACAACCAACCACTCCACACCTCGTCCCGGAGGGACCACGTGCCGCCTCGCACCCGCACGATGATGAAGAGCAAGATCCACCGCGCCACGGTGACGGACGCCAACCTGAACTACGTCGGGAGCATCACGGTCGATCGTGACCTGCTCGACGCCGCCGACATCCGTCCCTACGAGCAGGTCGTGGTGCTCAACATCAACACCGGCGCACGCTTCGAGACCTATGCGATCGAGGGCCCGTCCGGCCGGGGCGACATCTGTCTCAACGGCGCGGCCGCGCGCCTCGCCCAGCCCGGCGACCTGGTGATCGTGATCACCTACGCGCAGTACGACGAGGACACCCTCGACGACTTCGAGCCCAACGTCGTGCACGTCGACGCCGGCAACCGGCAGGTCGACGTCACCGCCCTCGAGGGCGTCTTCCCCGTCTCCTGGGAGCAGTAGCCATGCAGACCACCATGTCCTCCGAGGCCATCCGCGCGCGCAAGGGCGGCCCGGCCCTGGCGATGCTCACGGCCTACGACTACCCGACCGCCCTGGCCCTGGACGCCGGCGGGCCTCGACATCCTGCTCGTGGGCGACAGCCTGGGCGAGGTGGAGCTGGGCTACGACAGCACCCGCGCGGTGTCGCTCGAGATGATGCTCCACCACGTGCGCGCCGTCCGCAACGGCGCCACCGCGACCCACGTCTGCGCCGACCTCAGCGCGGGCACGTACGCCACCCCCGAGCAGGCGGTCGCCAACGCGCGCCTGCTGGTCGAGGCCGGCGCCGACTCGGTGAAGCTCGAGGGCGGGCTCACGCCCCAGGTGGACGGCGATCATCGCCGGCGGGCATCCCGGTGATGGGCCACGTGGGCCTGCTGCCGCAGACCGCGGCGGTCTACCGCCGCGAGGGCACCACCCCCGAGGAGGCCGACCGCATCGCCGCCGAGGCGCGCGCGCTGGACCGCGCCGGGTGCTACGCGATCGTGATCGAGGCCGTGCCGGCCGAGCTCGCCGCCCGCATCACCGCCGAGGTGGCCTGCCCGACCATCGGCATCGCCGCGGGCCCGGACTGCGACGGCCAGGTGCTGGTCTCCACCGACCTGATCGGCCTGCTGCCCGACCCGCCGCGGTTCGTGAAGCCGCGTGCCGACGTGCACGGCATCATCGTGGACGCCGCCCGCGCCTTCGCGCAGGACGTGCGCGGAGCCGACCGGGCCGTGAAGCGGGCGGTGTGAGCCGACCGATGGGCGACGCGGAGAGGCGGGCCTTCCTCTCCGCGGGCACCCGCACCGGCAAGCTCGCCACCGTCCGCCGCGACGGGAGCCCGCACGTCCAGCCGGTGTGGTTCGTCCTCGACGGCGACGACCTGGTGTTCACGACCGGAGCCACCACGGTGAAGGGGCGCAACCTGCGGCGCGACCCCCGGGCCTCGCTGGTGGTGGACGACGAGGCCCCGCCCTTCGCGTACGTCAGGGTCGACGGCCGGGCGCAGCTGAGCGAGGATCCGGCCGAGATGCTGACCTGGGCCACCCGCATCGCCGACCGCTACATGGGCGCCGGCCTGGCCGAGGGGTACGGCCGGCGCAACGCCGTTCCCGGGGAGCTGCTGGTGCGCCTGGTCCCCTCGCGCACCGTGACCGAGGCGGGCGTGGCCGACTAGGGATGTCCGCGCGGCTCCGGACGTTCCTCGACAACCCGCTCTCCGGCCTCGCGCCGTGGATCGTGATGGCGGTCATGTCCGGGATCGTCCCGTTCGAGGGCGCCGTCCTGCTGTCGTTCGCGACCGCCGCCGCGATCCTCGCGGCCAGCCTCCTGACCGGTGACGCCCCCAAGGCCCTGGAGTTCTCCGACACGGCCTACTTCCTGCTGCTCGCCGTCGTGGGCCTCGTCGCGAGCGAGGACGTGCGCGACTGGCTGCGGGTGTGGGCCGACGAGCTCTCGAGCATCGCCCTGGTCCTCATCGCGGTCGGCTCGATCGCGGTGCGGCGGCCCTTCACCCTCCCCTACGCCCGGGAGCGGGTCCCGCGCGAGATCTGGACCACGCCGCGCTTCATCCGCACCAACTACGTCGTCAGCGCCGCCTGGGCGGGGGCGTTCCTGGTGGCGGCGATCGCCGGCTTCTACGGGGACGCCGTGCTCGAGGACTCCGACAACCTCTGGACCGCCTGGATCATCCCGACCGCGGCGATGCTCTGCGCCGTGCAGTTCACCGCCTGGTACCCGCGCGTCATGAGCGCCCGCGCCGCCCAGGAGGCCGGGCGCCCGGCCGCGCCGCCCCCGCCGGCCATCGAGATGCTGACCGGCATGGTCGCCTACCTCCCCCTCACGGGAATCCTGGTGCTCTCCTTCGACGCCGGGCCGTGGTGGCTCGGCGTCGGCCTGATCGTCGCGGGCCCGCTCATCGGCGGCCGCCTCGCGCGCGAGCGGCGGGGCGGGCGGGAGCCGACCCGCGCCTAGCCCTCAGGTCGGCGGGATTTCCGTCCGATGGAGTGGCATGAACTCACACATCCGGGCGTTCCTCGCCAACCCGCTCTCGGGGCTGGCCCCGTGGATCGTGATGGCGGTCATGTCGGGCATCGTCCGGTTCGAGCTGGCGGTCGGGCTGTCGCTGCTCACGGCCGTGGTGATCGTGGTCGCCAACCGGCTCACGGGCGGCACGCTGAAGCTGCTGGAGTTCTCGGACGTCGCCTTCTTCCTGGTGCTCGCGATCGTCGGCCTGCTGGCCGGCGACGCCGTCATGGACTGGCTGCGCACCTGGTCCGGCGAGCTCTCCAACATCGCCCTCGTGGTGATCGCGCTCGGGTCGATCCTCGTCCGCAGCCCCTTCACCCTCGGCTACGCCAAGGAGTCCACGCCGGAGGAGTTCTGGGACAGCCCGGCCTTCCTGCGGACCAACTACGTGATCACCTGGGCGTGGGCGCTCGCGTTCATCGTCGCCGCGGTCAGCGGCTTCATCGGCGACGCCGTGATCGACGACTCCGACAACCTCTGGACCGGGTGGATCATCCAGACGGCGGCGATGCTGGCCGCGGTCCAGTTCACCCTCTGGTACCCGCGCGTGGTCCGCGCCCGGGGACGGGCGGCCGCCGGCATCCCGGGCGAGCCCGAGCCGCCGGTGAGCGAGCTCTTCGCGGGCCTGGTGGGCTACCTGCCCCTGATCGGGATCGTGTCGCTGGCCTTCGACGCCGCCCCCTGGTGGGTCGGCGTGGCCCTGATCGTCGCCGGCCCGGTGATCGGCGGCCAGGTGGCCAAGGACCGCCGGGCGGAGGGCGCCCCGGCCGCGGACGAGCCGTCCGCGGCCGGGTAGCGCCGGGTCACTTCGCCGAGCTGCCCGCCGCGATCACGCGGAGGTCGAGCGCCTCGTCGAGGACGGACTCCTCGACGCCGTGCTCGCGCGCGACCTCGCGCAGCTGGCGGCCGGACGCCGTGGCGTCCTTGACGATCGCCGTCGCCTTGTCGTAGCCGATGTACGGGTTGAGCGCCGTCGCCACGGCCAGGGTCGCCTCGGCGTGGCTTCGACAGGCCCTCGAGGTTCGGCTCGATGCCCGACGACGCACTTGTCGGCGAACAGGCGCGACGTGGTGGTGAGCAGCTGGATCGAGCCGAGCAGGTTGCGCGCGATCAGCGGCATGCGCACGTTGAGCTCGAAGTTGCCCTGCAGGCCGCCGATCGTGATCGCCGCGTCGTTGCCGATCACCTGGGCGGCGACCTGGATGCACGACCTCGGGGATGACCGGGTTGACCTTGCCCGGCATGATCGACGAGCCCTTCTGCAGCTCGGGCAGGAAGATCTCGGCGAGGCCGGCGCGCGGGCCGGAGCCGAGCAGCGCGATGTCGTTGGCGATCTTGGTCAGCGAGACGGCGACCACCTTCAGCGCGCCGGAGACCTCGACCAGGGCGTCGCGGGTGCCCTGCGCCTCGAACGGGTCGGCCGGGGCCGACGATCGGCAGGCCGGTGTCGGCCGACAGGCGGCGCGCGCACGCGCTGCGGCGAACTCGGGGTGGGTGTTGAGGCCGGTGCCGGTCGCCGTGCCGCCGAGCGGGATCTGGCCGAGGCGCTTGGTGGTGTCGGCCACGCGGTCGCGCCCCTGGCGCACCTGCGCGGCGTAGCCGCCGAACTCCTGGCCGAGGGTCACCGGGACGGCGTCCATCAGGTGGGTGCGGCCCGGCCTTGACGATGTCGGCGAACTCGTCGGCCTTGGCCGCGAAGGCGTCGCCCGAGGTGGTCGAGCGCCGGCAGCAGGTCGCTCCACGATCTCCTGCGAGGGCGGCCAGGTGGACCGCGGACGGGAACACGTCGTTCGAGCTCTGGCCCATGTTGACGTGGTCGTTGGCGTGGGCGCCGTCGCCGGCGAGGTTCGCGATGACCTCGTTGGCGTTCATGTTCGACGAGGTGCCCGAGCCGGTCTGGAAGACGTCGATCGGGAACTGGTCGTCGTGCTCGCCGGCGGCGATCGCGTCGCCCGCCGCGGCGATCCGCTCGGCGACGTCGGGGTCGAGCAGCCCGAGCTCGGCGTTCACCCGCGCCGCGGCCCCCTTGATCCGGCCGAGCCAGCGCACCACGGGGATCGGGACGCGCTCACCGGACACCGGGAAGTTCTCGACCGCCTTGCGGGTCTCCCCGCCCCAAAGCTCCGCCATCTGACCCCCTTCGAACGCTTCTCTCAAGACATGCCGCCAACGGATGAGCCTACAACGGCCGGGCCGCCCCGGAGCGCGATTCGAAGGGCCGTTTGCCCCCTACCTAGTACGCGCGGGCCACCACGCAGACCAGGTCCGGCTCGTCGTCGGAGTCGGGGATGTCCCCGTCGGGGCGCTGGATGCAGCGCACGCTCAGCGCGTGCTGGGCCAGGCGGTCCTCGCCCTCGGAGCCCACGAGCGCCCAGGGCAGGCGGGCGAAGCCGGCGCCCTCGGTGGCGACCTCCACGGCCTCGTCGATCCCGCCCACGTCGTGGGTGCGCTCGGCCAGCGACGCCTCGGCCTGCGCGAGCAGCGTGGCCTGGATGTCGAGCAGCAGGTCGGCCGCCGCCGGGGCCACCCCGCCCCGCGGGACGGTGGTCTTCTCCGACGTGTCGCGGCGCGCCAGGGTGACCACGCCCTCGGCCAGGTCGCGGGGGCCCAGCTCCACGCGCACCGGGGCGCCCTTGAGCTCCCAGTCGATCACCCGGCGCCCGAACGACTGCGCCGAGGCGTCGACCCGGGTCCGCAGGCCCGCGCCCGAGAGCTCGGCCGCCACGGCGTGGGCCTCGGCCACCAGGGACTCGTCCTTCTCGCGCACCGGCAGCACCACGACCTCGGTCGGGGCGAGCCGCGGCGGCAGGCGCAGCCCGCTGTCGTCGCCGTGGATCATGATCAGGCCGCCCACGATCCGGGTCGAGGATCCCCAGGAGGTGGTCCAGGCCAGGTGGCGGGTCTTGTCCGGGCCCAGGAAGCCGATGTCGAACGCCCGCGCGAAGTTCTGGCCCAGCTCGTGGCTGGTGGCCATCTGCAGCGCCTTGCCGTCGCCCATCATGCCCTCGCAGGTGAGGGTGTTGGTGGCGCCCGCGAAGCGCTCGCGGGCGGTCTTGCGGCCCACCAGCACCGGAGCCGCCAGCTCGGTGCGCATGAAGTCGCGGTAGACGTCCAGGTGGATGCGCCGCGCGTAGGCGGCGGCCTCGGCCTCGTCGGCGTGGGCGGTGTGGCCCTCCTGCCAGAGGAACTCGCTCGTGCGCAGGAAGATGCGCGGGCGCAGCTCCCAGCGCACGACGTTCGCCCACTGGTTGAGCAGCAGCGGCAGGTCGCGGTAGCTCTGGGTCCACTTGGCCATGAACTCGCCGATGACGGTCTCGCTGGTGGGCCGCACCACGATCGGCTCCTCGAGCTCCTTGCCGCCGCCGTGGGTCACCACGGCCAGCTCGGGCGCGAAGCCCTCCACGTGCTCGGCCTCCCGGCGCAGGTAGCTCTCGGGGATGAACAGCGGGAAGTAGGCGTTCTCGGCGCCGGCGGCCTTGATGCGCAGGTCGATCGCCGCCTGGATGCGCTCCCAGACCGCGTAGGCCCACGGCCGGATGACCATCGTGCCGCGCACCGGGCCGTTCTCGGCCAGCTCGGCCTTGGCCAGCACATCCTGGTACCAGGCGGGGAAGTCCTCCGCCCGGGGGGTCAGAACCGATCTCGCCACGTCTAGGAGCCTTCCATCGCAAGTTCGCCGAGTGCGGTCAGCATGCCCATCGCCGCGCGGGTGCCGACCTCCAGGTACTCCTCCCGCAGGTGCTCGTCGGGCGCGTGGATCGCGTCGTCGGGCAGCCCGAAGCCGGTGAGGATGGTGGGGACGCCGCGGGCGGCCAGGACCGCGACGACCGGCAGCGTACCGCCGAGCCGCACCGGCGCCGGGCGCCAGCCGGTGCCGCGGGCGATGCCCTCGGCGGCGGCCACCAGCACCGGGTGGTCCGGATCCAGGGCGGCGGGCAGGGCGAGGCCGTGGTCCTCGATGGTCAGCTCCGCGCCCTCCGGGGCGGCGGCGCGCAGCAGTTCGTCGAGCGCGGCGGCGGTCGCCGCCGCGTCCTGCCCGGGCGCCAGGCGCAGCGACAGGGTGGCCGTCGCCTCGCCGGGGATGTTGGTCTTGACGGCTCCGGGCTCCCCGGCCGCCAGCCCGTGGACGTCCAGCGAGGGCGAGGCCAGGGTGCGCGGGTAGAAGCCCTCGGCGGCGCCCGCGTCGGCCGGACGCAGGCCGGCCGCGGCCAGGGCGTCGGCCCCCGCCGGCAGCTCGGCCCAGGCCGCCACCTCGGCGGGGCCGGCCGGCGCCACCCCGGCGTACAGGGCGTCGGGCAGGCGGCCGTCCCGCGGGGCGACCGCGTCGATGATGCGCAGCAGGGCGTGGGCGGCGTTGAGCGCGGCGCCGCCGAACAGGCCGCTGTGGGCGTCGCCCGCGGCCGTGCGGACGCGCAGGCGGCGGTAGACCATGCCGCGCACCCCGGTGCAGATCGCCGGCCGTCCGGGGGCGATCATCGGGCTGTCGAAGATGATCGCCGCCAGCGCGGGCTCGGCGTCGGCCGCGAAGTGGTCGAGGGCCGAGGTGCCGCCGCTCTCCTCCTCCCCCTCCACCACGAAGGCGGCGCGCACCGGCAGCTCTCCCGCCGCCGCCAGGCGCTGCACCGCGGCGATCAGCATGAACAGGTTGCCCTTGTCGTCGCTCGCGCCGCGCGCGTAGAGGTTCCCGTCGCGCACGGTGGGCTCGAAGGGCGGGGTGGTCCACAGCTCCGCCGGGCCGGGGGGCTGGACGTCGTAGTGCCCGTAGATCAGCACGCGCGGCGCGGCCGGTGCGCCCCCGCTCGCCGGCACCTCGCCCACCACCAGCGGGTGGCGCCGGGTGGACCGCACCTCGACGCTCCCCCCGGCCCGGCGCACCTCCGCCGCCACCAGCTCGGCGGCCCGCGCCATGTCCGGCGCGTGCTCGGGGAGGGCGCTGATGCTGGGCACGCGCAGCAGCTGATCCAGGCGCTCGCGTTCCTCGGGGGTCACGGCGCGGAGTCTATTGGGGCGGCGCGCTCGGGGCGCCCCCGAGCAGGTTGCGCAGCCGGTTGAGGCGCACCTCGGTGACGGCCTCCCGCCGGACGGCGGCCTCCCGCTTGTGCGGCGAGTAGAAGCGCCGCGCCCAGACCGAGTCGGGCTTGGCCAGCCGGATGGCGGCCACCGGGCCGATCACCGGGATGAACAGGCCCAGGGCGCCGCACACCCACTTGCTCTTCAGGAAGGCGATCGAGGAGGTGACCATGTGGATCACGACCCCGAGCGAGAGCACCAGGCGCGACCCGTCGTTGTAGTCCTCCAGCTGCAGCGGGCTGGTGGCCAGCACCATCAGCGAGCCGACCAGCAGGGCCAGCAGCACCGCGTTGACCGAGGCCCGCCCCTCGGCGGTCCAGTAGACGTCCCGCATGTAGAGCGCCAGGGCGAACTCGTCCAGCATCAGGGCGGCGCCGGCGCCGAAGGCGATGCCGAGCACCTCCACCCAGGGGCTGCCGGGCTGGAAGCGGAACTCGAGGAACGCCGAGCCCAGCACCAGGGCGATGCCGTAGACCTGGTGGTGGATGTGGACCCCGCCCACCGTGATGTCGCGCAGGACCGCGCGGTGGCCGCCGTCCTCCGCGGCCGACGCGTCGCCGGGCTCGCGCGACCGGATGCGGCGCGTGATCCCGCGCACGATGAGGAACGTCGTCGTGAGGGAGATCAGGAGCCAGAAGGCCCCCGACCGCCCGCCCTCGACGATGGTGGTGTCGTACCAGTGGAGGACGTGGTGGTGGATCACGCCGGGGCCGCGACGGGTGCGGGTTCGGCCTCCTCACCCTCCTCGGCCTCCGCCTGGGAGCGGGCCAGGGACGCCGTCGCGGCGATCATGGCGACCGCGGAGACGGCGATGAAGGCCCACTGGAGCCCGTCGGCCTCGAGCTTCTCGTTGAGGAGCGCGATGCCGAGCCCCACGGCGACCAGCGGCTCGAGGACGGCGGCGGCGGGCAGGGCCTGGGAGAGCGACCCGGCCTGGTAGGACGACTGCTGCAGGTAGGTGCCGAGCGCGGAGACGGCGATCAGCGCCCACACCTCCCAGCTCATGAGGATGTCCACGAGGCCGTCGTCGAGCACGCTCATCACCGACTTGGTGAGGGCGGACATCACGCCGTAGAGGATGCCGACGGCGCACGCCAGCGCCACGGCCCGGACGGCGCCGCGGGTGCGCACGGCCACCACGATGCAGGCGACCACCGGCGGGCCCAGCACCGCGGCCGCGATCAGCCAGTGCGCCAGCGCGGTCCGGTCGACGCCCTCCGTGGGGTTGCCCGCCACCAGGAACACGCCGAGGCCGGCCGTCAGGACCAGCGCCCAGACCCCGTCCGAGCGCCGCAGCCGGCGCCCGGCCCACCACGCGCCCAGGGGCAGCGCGAACAGGAGCGAGGTGGCCAGCAGCGGCTGCACGAGCACCAGGGAGCCCAGCGCCAGGGCGATCGCCTGGGCCCCGTAGCCCAGGATCTCCCCCGCCGTGCCGGCGAGCCAGATCGGGCGGCGGATGAGGCGCGTGACCAGGCCGACGCCGAGCGCCTCCTCGTCGGGCACGTCCTGGGCGGCCCGCTGCTGGAGCACCGAGCCCAGCGCGAAGAGCGCCGCGGCCAGCAGCGCGACCAGGATCGCCAGCCAGTCCACGTCCTCAGTCGCCCATCGCCGGCGCGGGCTCGGCGCGCACGGTCTCGGCGTCGGGTGGCCGGCGGCGGAACAGGAACGGCGGGAGCGCCAGGACGACCAGGCCGACGGTGATCATCAGGACGTAGACCACCGGGCTGCCGGTCTTCAGCTGGTCGGGCGGCACGAAGCCCAGCACGAAGGACAGGCCGGAGCCCACCAGGCCCACCACGGCGACCAGCCAGACGCCGATCGTCCCGCCGGGGATGCGGTAGGGGCGCTCGACGTCGGGGTGCGTGTACCGCAGGCGCAGGACGGCGGCGAAGATCAGCGCGTACATGATGATGATGATCTGGGCGGTGAGCACCGAGAGGATCCAGTACGAGGTGCTCACGCTCGGGACGAACAGGAACAGCAGGCTGAACAGGCTCCCGCCCACCGCCTGCAGCACCAGGATGCGGGTGGGGGCGCCGGCGGCGTTCTCGCGGGCGAGCCCCTTCGGCATCTCGCCGTTGGCCGCCACCTCCCCCAGCCCGGTCGCGGGCCCGATGATCCACGGGATCATGTGGGCCACGCCGCCGATGGTCACCAGCAGGGCGGTGGGGACCAGCAGCCAGCCCACGCCGAGGTCGTCGAAGACCGCCTGGAACGCCTGCATCACGCCCCCGACCAGGCTGATCTCGTGCTGGGGCACGACGACGGCGAGGGCCAGCGAGCCCAGGATGGTGAAGACCACCATGATCACCGCCGCCAGCAGGATCGCCCGGGGGAAGTCGCGGCCCGGGTTGCGCGACTGGTCGGCGTGGAAGCCCGCCACCTCCATCCCGGCGAACATCAGGATCGCGCCGGCCAGGAAGGCGAGGTTGGTGAGGCCGAGGTTCGGGATCAGGGCGTCGCCCGAGAACGGGATGTTGGAGGGGTTGCCGTCGGCCAGGAAGGCGAGGCCGAGGACGATCACGAGGATCGCCGGCACGATGGCGCCCAGGATCGTCCCGATCGACCCGATCGCGCTCGTCGCCCCCACCCCGCGGAACGCCGCCAGCGTGGTGCCCCAGAAGATGGCGAGCATCACGCCCACCAGGAAGTACTTGTTGTTGGCCAGGGACGGGTCGATCGCGTACGCCAGGCTGGCGGCGGTGAACGAGAGCACGGTGGGGAACCAGACGAGGTTCTCGGCCCAGTCGCACCAGACGGCCAGGAAGCCCGCCCGGCCGCGGAAGGCCTCCTTGACCCAGGGGTACACGCCCCCGCGGCGCGGCCACGCGGTCGCCAGCTCCGAGATCGCCAGCGAGACCGGCACCAGGAACAGCACCACCGCGACCAGCACGAAGAAGATCAGCGACCAGCCGTACTCGGCCATCATCGGCAGGTTGCGGGGGCTCACCATCGCGGCGACGTTGATCATCGCCAGCGCCAGCACCCCGAGCCCGGCCAGGCGCGCCGTGCGGGCCTTCACCGGGCCTCGCGCTGGTCGAGCGCGTCGGTCAGGGCGTTGACGGTGTCCGCGTCGCGGTCACCGCTCACCCGCACGGTGAACGGCCCGAAGGTCCAGATGGCCCCGGAGGCCGGCGGGCGCGACTGCACCTCGAAGCGGCGGGCGGCGGCGTCGCGGTCGTCCTCGCTGCCGTAGGCGGTCGCCACCACCAGGGCGCGCCCGTCGTCGTCGGAGCAGTCGTCGTCCACGGTGTAGACCTTCTCCTCCACCGCGTCCGGGGGCAGGGTCTCGGTCGTCTCGGTCGAGCAGACGTCGAGGCCCGCCAGGGCGATGGTGTCGGTCACGTCGTCGAACGACACGTCCGCGCCGTAGTCCGACCTGCCACACCCCACCAGCACGACGGCCACGGCGACGAGCGCAATGGCGGCCGCCGCCTTCACCCCGGGTCCGCGACGACCGGCGGCACCAGCAGCGACCCGAGCACCGGCACGTTGAGGAAGCCCTCGACGCCGGCGTAGAGCATGGCGACGTGCGGCAGGTCGGCCGCCTCCTCGTACACCATCGAGCGCGGCAGCCACTCCGGCTGGAACTTCTCGTTGAAGTCGTAGAGCGACTTGACCTGGAAGAAGGGGTTCAGCTTGCTGACGAACCACTTCATCGCCCGGTCGCGCGCGCCGAGCGAGGCCTCGGCGTCGAAGAGCCTCCCCCACGCCGCGAAGTTCATCGACAGGCGCGCCACCCGCAGCTTGCCGAGCTCCTCCGCGGTGCGGGCGATGAGGAACTCCGTGAGCCCGTTGGCCGCCTCCGGCTCGCGCCGCATCAGGTCGAGGGAGTAGCCGGGGTCCTCGCCCACGCAGGGCACCAGGCGCAGGAAGCCCGCGGTGCGCCCCTTGTGGCGGGCGATCGCCAGCACCATCTCGGGGTTGTCGCCGGTCACGTCCTGGCTGAGCGCCATCGTGAAGCCCCGCTCGGGGTCCTTGCCGCGCCAGCGCTCGCTGATCGCGTTGAGCTCGGCGACCAGCTCGGGCGAGGCGTCGGACTCGCGCATGAGCACGAACTCGTGATCGCGCGCGACCCGGGTGACGGCCTGGCGCACCTTCTTCATCCCGGGCGCCGTGAGGCTGAAGCGGTCGCAGCGGATGATGGCCTCGTCGCCGAGGTAGATGCCCTTCATGCCGCGCTCCTCGTACATCGGCACGTCGGCCTCGCGCACGGCCAGGAAGGCGGCGCGCCACCCGCGCGCGGCGCAGAAGTCGCGGAACTCGTCGATCACCAGCGGGATCGACTCGGGCGCGCCGATCGGGTCGCCCGACGCCAGCGCGTGGCCCTGCGAGGTAGGCGTAGGCGATGAACGCCTGGCCGTCGGAGGAGAAGAACAGGCTCTTGTCGTCGCGCAGCGAGAAGTAGGCGAGCGTGTCCCAGCCGTAGCGGTGCACCAGCTCCTCGGCCCGCCGGCGGTCCTCCTGGCTGACGGTGCGGCGCTCGGTGAGGGGCCGGAAGATCAGGAACGCGAGGATGACCAGCCCGGCGACGCCCAGGGCGAGCAGCGAGTCCGGGAAGAACTCGCCGAACAGGCGCCGCTCGTAGCGTGTAGGGCCCGTCGAGGCCGACCAGCCCGCTGAAGATGGTGTCGAGGCCGCCGGTGAAGGTGAGGTCCGGCTCCAGGTGGTCGCGCTCGAGCGCCAGCGCGACGAAGCCGTAGAGCACGACGACCCCGAGCCAGATCGGCACGAAGCGGACGGCGGTCCACAGGGAGGGCGGGTCGGCGGGCGCCTGGAAGTCGTCCTTGAACCACACCAGCGCCACCAGCACGCCCACGGTGATGATCACCGCGACCGGGTGGGGGCCCTTGACCAGGTGGGCGACGGTGGCGACCGCCAGCAGCACGACGGCCACCCACCACGCCGAGCGTTTGCCGCGCGCCAGCTGTCCGGCCACGAGCAGGCAGACCAGGCCGATGATCACGGCCGCGACCATCCCGCCGGCGCGCACGTCCACCGAGTCGATGGTGCGGTCGAAGCGGCCGAAGCGCGAGTGGAGGCCCGGGATCGCCACGAAGATGGTCGCCAGGCCGGCCAGCGCGACCAGGATCGCGAGCACGACCCGCCGCTGCGGCGCGCCGTGGTGCGGCGTGGACGGCAGCACCAGGCGCTCCTGCGCCCGCGGTGGCAGCGGGGCCGCGACGGCCGGGGCGACCGGCGCCGGCCGGGGGTCGCTGGTGGCCACCGGGCGGATGGAGCCGAGCAGCGCCGCGGGCGGGGGCGCCGTGCCCTCCTCGGGGCGCAGCGTCGGGAACAGGATCACCTCGCGGATCGACGGCGCGCCGGCCAGCAGCATCACCAGCCGGTCCACGCCGACGCCCAGGCCGCCGGTGGGCGGCATGCCCATCTCCATGGCCCGCAGGTAGTCCTCGTCGACGTCGCCCGCCTCGACGTCGCCGGCGGCCTTCGCGCCGCGCCTCGGCCTCGAAGCGGGTGCGCTGGTCGACCGGGTCGGTCAGCTCGCTGTAGGCGTTGGCCAGCTCGCGCGCGGCCACGACCACCTCGAAGCGCTCCACCAGGGTGGGGTCGTCCCGGTGCGCGCGCGCCAGCGGCGACGTCTCGCGCGGGTGGTCGCACACGAAGATCGGGCCCACCAGCAGGTGCTCGACCCCGCCGTCGTAGATCTCGTCGCAGATCTTGCCGCTGCCCCAGTCCTCCTCGTACTCCACGCCGGCCGCGTCGGCGATGCGGCGGGCCTCCTCCACCGGCATCGACGGGTGGATGTCGATGTCCAGGTGCTCCTTGATGAGCTCGTACATCGTCGCGCGGCGCCAGGGCGGGGCGAGGTCGACCGGCTGGCCGTCGATCTGGATGACGGTGGTGCCGTTGGCGGCCATCGCCGCGTGGGCCACCATCTGCTCGGTCAGCTCCATCATGTCGTGGTAGTCCGCGAGCGCCTCGTAGGCCTCGAGCATCGTGAACTCGGGGTTGTGCCGGGTGTCGAGGCCCTCGTTGCGGAACACGCGGCCCATCTCGAAGACCTTCTCGTACCCGCCGACGATCAGGCGCTTGAGGTAGAGCTCGAGCGCGATCCGCAGGTACATCTCGAGGTTGAGCGCGTTGTGGTGCGTGATGAACGGGCGCGCCGTGGCGCCCCCGGCGTCGGACTGGAGCACCGGCGTCTCCACCTCGACGTAGCCCGCGGCCGCCCAGGAACTCGCGGATGGCCGCGACGGTGCGCTGGCGCACGTCGGCGACGCGCCGGGACTCGGGGTTGAGCACCAGGTCCATGTAGCGCTGGCGGAAGCGCGTCTCGGCGTCGGTCAGGCCGTGGCCCTTGGTCGGCAGCGGGCGCAGGGCCTTGCCGAGCAGCGTCAGGGAGGTCGTGGCCACCGACAGCTCGCCGGTGTCGGTCACCATCACCGTGCCCGCCGCGCCCACCCAGTCGCCGATGTCGAGCTCGCGCGCGTCCGCGAAGCCCTGCTCGCCCATCGCCTCGCGCGAGATGAACAGCTGGATCGTGCCGCTCTCGTCCTTCAGCTGCGCGAACAGCAGGCCGCCGTGGTTGCGGATGAGCATGAGCCGGCCGGCGAGGTGCACCTCGTCCCCGGTGACGGCCCCCGCGGCGAGCTCCGCGTACTCCGCCCGGACCGACGCCACGTCGCGGTCGCGCGGGTAGGTGACCGGGTACGGGTCGATGCCGCGCGCGCGCAGCGCGTCCAGCTTGGCGATCCTGCGCGTGCGCTGGCGGGCGGCGCTGCCCGAGAGCCCGCCGGCGGCCTCTGGATCGCCGTGCATTTCCTGATCGTCGGACATATGCAATCCCTCGGCAGCGTGACGGGCGCACTGTAGCCGCAGCCCCGGCCGGATTGGAGGGGAGCCTCAGCCCGCCGCGATCAGCACCACCCCGCCGAGGGCGACGGCCGCGCCGGCGGCCTGGAGCCGCCCCAGGCGCTCGTGGAGGATGGTGGCCGCGAGCATCACGGTGGTCACCGGGTACAGCGACCCCAGCACCGCCACCACGCTCACCGCGCCGCGCTGGCTGCCCGCCGCGAACAGCAGGTTGGCCGTGACGTCCAGGCAGCCCGAGAGGATCACGAACACCAGCGTCCGGCGCGCCATCGCGAGGCTCGTCCCGGCCACCACCAGCGCGATCAGCCCCAGCGGGACCGAGGTGCCGCGGGCCGCCACGATCGCCCAGGCCGGGCTCGTGGCGGCGCCCACGGCCAGCAGCGAGAAGAAGCCGCCGAAGCCCAGGGCGGCGACCACCGCCAGCCCCACGCCCCGCCGCGAGGCCGGGCCCGGCGCCCGGGCCGCGAGGGCGGCGCCGGCCAGGGCCACCACCATGCCCACCAGGGCCAGCGCGCTCGGGATGGCGCCGGCCAGGATGTCGACGGCGATCGGGACCGCGGCGCCCAGGGCGGTGATGGGCGCGATCAGGCTGATCGTGCCGACCGACATCGCGCGGTAGAAGGCGGCCAGCCCCACCAGGCCCACCGCCCCCGCGGCCGCCGCGAAGGCCAGCTCCCGGGCGGGCGGCAGCTCGGGGCGGATGGCCGCGACGATCCCGAGGATCAGGACCAGGCCGACGACCTGGGAGAGCACCACGACGCCGAGCACCGCCGCGCGCCGGCTGGCGACCCCTCCGAAGAAGTCGGCGACACCCCAGGACAGGCCCGACAGCAGGCCGAGGACCACCGCGAGCACGACGCGCCCGGCCGGCTACCCGCGCCCGTGCGGCTGCGTCAGGTCGAGGGCGGGGCCCTTCGGGACGATCCCCGTCGGGTTGATCGACGTGTGGGTGACGTAGTAGTGGCGCTTGATGTGGTCGAAGTCGACCGTCTCGGCGACGCCGGGCACCTGGTAGAGCTCGCGCAGGTAGGGCCACAGCGAGGAGTGGTCGACGATCCGGCGCAGGTTGCACTTGAAGTGCAGGGCGTACACCGCGTCGAAGCGCACGAGGGTCGTGAACAGCCGCCAGTCGGCCTCGGTGATCCGGTCGCCCACCAGGTAGCGGTGGGAGGCCAGGCGGCGGTCCAGGTCGTCCAGCGTCGCGAAGAGCGCGTCGAAGGCCTCCTCGTAGGCCTCCTGGGTGGTCGCGAAGCCGGCCCGGTAGACGCCGTTGTTGACGGTCCGGTAGACGACGTCGTTGATCCGGTCGATCTCCTCGCGCAGCCCCTCCGGGTAGAGGTCCAGCGCGGCGTCGCCCCAGCGGTCGAACTCGGAGTTGAGCATGCGGAGGATCTCCGCCGACTCGTTGTTGACGATCCGCTCCGTGTCGCGGTCCCACAGCACCGGGACGGTCACCCGGCCCTCGAAGCCGGGGTCGGAGAGCAGGTACGCCTCCGACAGGAAGGCGAAGCCGTTGAGGGTGTCCGGGCCGTGGCCCGGGCCCTCCGTGAAGGCCCAGCCGCGCTCGTCGCGCACCGGGTCGACGACCGACAGCGTGATCACGTCCTCCAGGCCCTTCAGGCGGCGCACGATGATCGTGCGGTGCGCCCACGGGCACGCGCGCGACACGTAGAGGTGGTAGCGCCCGGGCTCGGCGCGGAAGCCCGAGGAGCCGTCGGCGGTCACCCAGTCGCGGAAGCGGCTGGCCTGCCGCACGAAGCGGCCGCCCTCATCGGTCTCCGCCCGGAACTGGGAGAGCGCCCGGTGGTCCCGCCTCACCCGGCCCCCGCGCCCGCCGCGACCAGCGGCGGAGCGGCCAGCAGCACCGGGCGCAGGTACTCGCCGGTGTGGGAGCCCGGGGTGGCGGCCACCTCCTCCGGCGTCCCGGCGGCGATCAGCGCCCCGCCTCCGGATCCCCCCTCGGGCCCGAGGTCGATGATCCAGTCGGCGGACTTGATCACGTCGAGGTTGTGCTCGATCACCACGACCGTGTTGCCCTGGTCCACCAGCCGCTGCAGCACCTCGAGCAGCTTCTCGATGTCGGCGAAGTGGAGGCCGGTGGTGGGCTCGTCCAGCACGTAGAGCGTGCGCCCGGTGGCCACCTTGGAGAGCTCGGTCGCCAGCTTGACCCGCTGCGCCTCGCCGCCCGAGAGCGTCGTGGCCGGCTGGCCGAGCCGCACGTAGTCCAGGCCCACGTCGTGCAGGGTCTGCAGGCGGCGGTGGATCGTCGGCACGGCGGCGAAGGCCTCCACGGCCTCCTCGATGCTCATCTCCAGCACCTCGTGGATGGTGCGGCCGCCGTAGCGCACGTTGAGCGTCTCGCGGTTGTACCGCTTGCCGCCGCACACCTCGCACGGCACGTACACGTCCGGCAGGAAGTGCATCTCGATGGTGATGGTGCCGTCGCCCTTGCAGGCCTCGCAGCGGCCGCCCTTGACGTTGAAGCTGAACCGGCCGGGCGAGTAGCCGCGCGCCCGCGCGTCCTGGGTCTTGGAGAAGAGCTGGCGGATGTGGTCGAACAGCCCGGTGTAGGTGGCCGGGTTGCTGCGCGGCGTGCGCCCGATCGGCGACTGGTCGATGTCGATGACCTTGTCGATGTGGTCCAGGCCCTCGATCCGGTCGTGGGCGCCGGGGCGCCGCGGCCGGCGGCCCAGCCGCCCGGCGAGGGTCTTGAGCAGCACCTCGTTGACCAGGGTGCTCTTGCCCGACCCCGAGACCCCGGTCACGCAGGTGAGGGCGCCGACCGGAAAGCCCGCGTCGATGCCGCGCAGGTTGTGCTCGCGGGCGCCGTGCACCGTCAGCCACCCCCGCGCCTCGCGGCGGGACGCGGGCACCGGGATGGCCCGGCGGCCCGACAGGAACGCCCCGGTGACCGAGGCCGGCTCCGCCTCGATGTCGGCCACCGAGCCCTCGGCGACCACCCGTCCGCCGTGCTGGCCGGCGCCCGGGCCCATGTCGATGACGTGTCCGGCGCTGCGGATCATGTCCTCGTCGTGCTCCACCACCAGCACGGTGTTGCCCTGGTCGCGCAGCCGCTCGAGCGTGCCGATCAGCTTGCGGTTGTCGCGCTGGTGCAGGCCGATCGAGGGCTCGTCGAGGATGTACAGCACCCCCACCAGCCCCGACCCGATCTGGGTGGCGAGGCGGATGCGCTGGGCCTCCCCGCCGGAGAGCGTGCCGGCCGCGCGGGCCAGATCGAGGTAGCCGACGCCGACGTCCTCGAGGAACCGCAGCCGCTCGCGGATCTCCTGGATGACGCGCGCCCCGATGAAGGCCTGGGTGTCGCTCAGCTCCAGCGCGCCGAAGAAGGCCAGCGAGTCGCTGACCGACAGCAGGGTGAGCTCGTGGATGTTGCGGCCCGCGATGGTGACGGCCAGCGACTCGGGCTTGAGGCGCGCCCCGCCGCAGGTGGAGCACGGGCGCAGCGACATGAACTGCTCCACGCTGTCGCGCACCGCCTGGGACATCGAGGTCGCGTGCTGGCGCCGCAGCTGCGGGATGACCCCCTCGAACCAGCCCCAGCTGCCCCCGCCCTTGCGCCGGGCCCCCAGGTACATCCGCTCGCGGCGCTTGGGGCCCTGCAGCAGCAGGGTCCGGTGGCGCTCCGAGAGCTCGTGCCAGGGCACGTCGAGCGGGATGTCGTGCTCCTCGGCGATCACGCCCAGCAGCAGGTCGTAGTAGTCGGTGGTGCGGTCGGTCCACGGCAGGATCGCGCCATCGGCCAGCGTCCGCTCGGGGTCGACGACCATCTCCGGGTCGACCTCGGGGGTGAAGCCGAGGCCGGTGCACTGCGGGCAGGCGCCGTGGGGCGAGTTGAAGGAGAAGGTGCGCGGCGCGAGCTCGGGCAGGGACGCCCCGTGCTCGGGACAGGCGAACCGCTCCGAGTAGGTCCAGGAGCGCGGCGTGCCGTCGCCGCCCACCACCTCCTCGATGCGCACCAGCCCGTCCGCGAGCCCGGTCGCCGTCTCCAGGCTGTCGCTCAGGCGCCGGCGCAGGTCGTCGCGCATGATCAGCCGGTCGACCACCACCTCGATCGTGTGGTTGAACTTCTTGTCCAGCGCCGGCACCTCGTCGAGCGTCATCACCGTGCCGTCGACCGCGACCCGCGTGAAGCCCTCTCCCCGGATGTGCTCCAGCACGTCGCGGTGCTCGCCCTTGCGGTCGCGCACCAGGGGCGCGAGCACCAGGAAGCGGGTGCCCTCGGGGAGCGCCAGCACCTGGTCGGCGATCTGCTCCACGCTCTGGCCCGCGATCGGGCGTCCGCAGATCGGGCAGTGGGGCTCGCCGACCCGGGCGAACAGCAGGCGCAGGTGGTCGTAGATCTCGGTGACGGTCGCCACGGTGGAGCGCGGGTTGCGGCTGGTCGTCTTCTGGTCGATCGAGATCGCCGGCGACAGGCCCTCGATGTGGTCGACGTCCGGCTTGTCCATCTGGCCCAGGAACTGGCGGGCGTAGGCCGACAGGCTCTCGACGTACCGGCGCTGCCCCTCGGCGTAGAGGGTGTCGAATGCCAGGCTCGACTTGCCGCTCCCGGAGAGGCCGGTGATCACGACCAGATCGTCCCGCGGGATCTCGACCGAGACGTCCCGCAGGTTGTGCTCCCGGGCCCCCATGACACGGATGACGTTGGCGGGTGTCGGGCGTGACGGGGGCATCGGGAGAGTGTAGTCGCGGCCGCGGTCCCCCCGCCTGCCGGGCCCCGGCTCGTGCGGTACGTCATATGTTGGCCGCGGGGAGATCCGGGCCGCGTCGGCGTTGGCCGCCGGTACATACGCACCCGGTGATCGGCCTCCTACCGTCTCTGCGGTGCTATCACCAACACAGCACGCGCCCTCCGTGGTCACGGGCCTCAAATTCCGGTACGAGGCCGCCGATGGGCGATGAACCAGGAGCCCCTCGCCGACGAACCTCTGTCAGAGCCTTCGTCGTCGACGACCTAAGGACCCCGCCGTTGCCCCGACTCCGCCCGGGTTTCAGCAACCCGTCCTCTCCCCTGCGCCGCGCGCTCGCCCTGATGGCGATCGCGCTCGTGGCACTGATGGCCCTCGCGGGCCTCGCCACCGCGGCCGACAGCGAGCCCGCCGCCCAGGTGCCGACCAACGTCGTGCAGCCCCTGGGAGCGACCGAGGCCCCCGTCGTCGTGCCGTACGCGCAGCTGGTGGGAGCGGCGGACGCGCGGAACCTGAACGCGGCCGTCGTCGACACGTCGGCCTACTGGGTGGCGGCGACCGACCGTGACGGACGGGTGATCGCGGCGCAGATCCCGCGGCCCAAGGCCGGCGAGGACTTCGCCCAGGCGAGCGGCGGGGCCTCCGGCGCGAGCGCCAAGGGCGGCGTCCCCGACGCCTTCGACCTCGCGGCCTCGCTGCGGGAGGACGGCGTCACGGTGCTCCAGCCGGCCGCCGCCGCCGCGGCCTCGTCGGGCCTGAGCCCGATGATGCGCTACCTGATGATCCCCCTCGGGATCGCGCTGCTGGCGGCGCTGGCCATCGGCAGCATCGCGCTCCTGCGCCGCGTGGGCGGGCGCCAGGGCGGCGGCCGCGGCGGCATGGCCGGGCACGGCAAGATCCGCAAGAACGCCCAGGTCGAGCCGCCCGCCGTGCGCTTCGACGACGTCGCCGGGTGCGACGAGGCCGTCGAGGAGCTGCGCGAGGTGGTGCTGTTCCTGACCGACCCCGACCGCTTCCTCAAGGTCGGCGCGCGCATGCCGCGCGGCGTGATCCTGCACGGGCCCCCCGGCACGGGCAAGACCCTGCTCGCCAAGGCCGTGGCCGGCGAGTCCGGCGTGCCGTTCTTCGCCCTCTCCGGCTCGGACTTCGTGGACACCTACGTGGGCGTCGGCGCCTCCCGGGTGCGCGACCTGTTCGCCCTGGCCCGCAAGAGCGAGAAGGGCGCGATCATCTTCTTCGACGAGATCGACGCCATCGGCCGCGCCCGCGGGGGCGGCGCCAGCGGCGCCGACTCCGAGCGCGAGGGCACCCTCAACCAGCTGCTGGTCGAGCTGGACGGCTTCGGCGACCGCGACCGCGTGGTCGTGGTGGCCGCCACCAACCGCCTCGACATGCTCGACGCGGCCCTGCTGCGCCCGGGCCGCTTCGACCGGCGCGTGCAGGTGGGCCTGCCCGCCGAGGCCGGGCGCCTGTCGATCCTCCGGCTCCACTCGAAGGGCATGCCCATCGCCGAGCCCTCCTCCCTGGAGGCCCTCGCCCGGGTCACCGCCGGGTTCGCCGGCGCGGACCTCTCCAACATGGTCAACGAGGCGGCGATCATGGCGGCCCGCGACGGCCGCGACGCGATCCTCCCCCACGACCTGGAGGAGGGCATGCTGCGCGCGGTGGCCGGCCCCCAGAAGGCGGACCGCCGGCTCGCCGAGGGCGAGCTGGAGACCATCGCCTGGCACGAGGCGGGGCACGCCCTCGCGGCGGAGCTCTGCCCCACCCACCAGAAGGCCCAGAAGGTCACGATCCTCGCCCGCGGCGACGCCGGCGGCCTGGCGCTCTACGGCAACCTCGACCGCACGCTCGTCTCCCAGCAGCACCTCCACGAGCGCATGCTCGTCGCCATGGCCGGGCGCGCCGCCGAGCAGATCCGCTTCGGCATGATCTCGTCGGGCGCGGCCAACGACCTCGAGCAGGTCAACCGGATGGCGCGCGAGGCGGTCGAGCGGCTCGGGTTCTCCCCGCGCGTCGGCCAGATCATCTCCACCAGCGGACCGCACCAGATCCCGCTGTCGGGCGAGACGCGGCGCGCGATCGACGAGGAGATCGGCCGGATGGTCGACGCCGCCTACGCCGACGCCGTGGCGCTCCTGACCGACCACCGCGCCGAGCTCGACGCCCTGGGCGCCGTGCTGCTCGAGCGCGAGCAGGTGGACCGGGCCGACATCGAGCGGATCCTGTCCGCCGTGACGGGCGGCGGGCGCAGCCTGCCGGCCCGCGCCGACGCCCTGCCCAACTCCGGGGAGCCGGAGCCGGTTGCCGTGGCGGCCGCGATCCCGGCGCCCCGGCCGGTCGCGGACGCGCCGGAGCCGGAGGCCGCGCGCCGGCGCCGGTCGCTGTCGCTGCCGCGCGGCCGCCGCATCCGCGCGGGCGTGGAGGGGGCCGCCGCCGCGGTCTACACGGTCACCGTGCCCCGCCTGGGCGCCGGCCTGCGCCGTCGCCGCACCACCCGCCGCAAGGGCCCGGGCATCGCCTGAGCCGCCGATGGGCGGCCCCCGCGGCGCGGGGGCTGCCATCATCCCCGGCGTGCTCGACCTGACGCCGGACGACCTGCTCTCGACGACCCGCGCCGTCCGGCGCCGGCTGGACCTGACGCGGCCGGTCGCCCCCGAGCTCATCCGGGAGTGCCTCGCCCTGGCCCAGCAGGCGCCCAGCGGCGGCAACCGCCAGAAGGCGGCCTTCGTGGTCGTGACCGACCCGGCGCGCCGGCGCGCCCTGGGGGACATCTACCGCCGCGCCTGGGACCACTACATGGCCGAGGGGGTGGGCTCCGGGCCGCCCACGGTGCCCGCCGCCGATCCGGAGGGGCGCGCCCAGCAGCGGCGCATCGGGCGCTCGGCCCGCTACCTGGCCGACCACCTCGGGGAGGTCCCGGTGCACGTGGTGGCCTGCCACGGCGGCCGCACGGAGGGCACCCCCCAGGTGGTGCAGGCCTCGGCCTTCGGGTCGGTGCTGCCCGCGGTCTGGAGCTTCATGCTGGCCGCCCGCGCCCGCGGGCTCGGGACCACCTGGACCACGATCCACCTCTTCCACGAGCGCGAGGCCGCCGAGGTGCTCGGCATCCCGTACGACGAGGTCGCCCAGGTGGCGCTGATCCCGCTGGCGCACACCATCGGCACGGACTTCCAGCCCGGACCGCGGCGGCCGCTGGACGGCTTCGCGCGCTGGGACGGCTGGTGAGCGCGGCCTGAGCCGCCGGCCCTAGCGGTCCGCCTCGGCCTCCGCTTCGGCCCGCCACTTCTCCAGCAGCTCCTCGTGGCGCCGCCGGCGCTCCTGCTCCTCGTTCCACGGCCCGTCGCCCCGGTTGGCCGCCTCGGCCCAGCCGTCGCCCCAGAAGGGGCCCGGCACCGGCAGGCCGCTCATGGCCGCGAACAGGTCGTCCTCCTCGAGGCCCGGCGCCGCCAGGGAGCGGAAGACGGTGTCCTCGGGGTCGGCGTCGATCACCGCCGTCCCCTGCCTCCGGAGCGGCGGGCGGCCTTGGTGGGCACCGGCGCCCGGCGCGTGCGCCCCGGCCCGTCGGGAGGGGCGTCGCCCGAGCGGGCCAGCAGCTCGCGGCGCAGGTCGGCGATCTCGTCGCGCAGCCGCGCCGCCAGCTCGAACTTGAGCTCCTCGGCCGCCACGAACATCTCCTGCTCGCGGTCCACGATCATGCGCTGCAGCTCGTCCGGGGCCACGTCCACCAGGGCGTCCTCCTCGCCCCGGCGCGCCCGGCGCGGCGCCGCCGGCTCGTCGCCCAGGCCCAGCAGCTCGGCGATGTCGGAGACGCCCTTGCTGATGGAGGTCGGCGTGATGCCGTGCTCGGCGTTGTAGGCGATCTGGATCGCCCGGCGCCGGTTGGTCTCGCCCACCGCCGTGCGCATCGCCTCGGTCTCGCGGTCGGCGTACATGATCACGCGGCCGTCGACGTTGCGCGCGGCCCGCCCGATCGTCTGGATCAGCGAGGTGGTCCCGCGCAGGAACCCCTCCTTGTCGGCGTCCAGGATGGCCACCAGGGTCACCTCGGGCAGGTCGAGGCCCTCCCGCAGCAGGTTGACGCCCACCAGGACGTCGAACTCGCCCAGCCGCAGGGCGCGGACGATCCGGATGCGCTCGATCGTGTCGATCTCCGAGTGGAGGTAGCGGGCGCGCACCCCGGCCTCCAGCAGGTACTCGGTCAGGTCCTCGGCCATCTTCTTGGTGAGCGTGGTGACCAGGGCGCGCTCGCCGCGGTCGGCGCGGTCGCGGATCTCGCGCAGCAGGTCGTCGATCTGGTGGTGGGTCGGCCGCACGTCGACCTCGGGATCGACCAGGCCGGTCGGGCGGATGATCTGCTCCACCACGTTCTCGGACGTGCGCCGCTCGAAGTCGCCCGGGGTGGCCGACACGAAGATCAGCTGCCCCACCCGGTCCAGGAACTCCGGCAGCTGCAGCGGCCGGTTGTCGAGGGCCGACGGGAGCCGGAAGCCCGCGTCGATCAGCGCCATCTTGCGCGAGCGGTCGCCCTCGTACATGCCCCGCAGCTGGCCCATCGTGTTGTGCGACTCGTCGATGAAGCAGAGGAAGTCGTCCGGGAAGAAGTCGAGCAGCGTGTGGGGCGGCTCGCCCGGCGCGCGCCCGTCCAGGATGCGCGAGTAGTTCTCGATGCCCGAGCAGAAGCCCAGCTCGCGGATCATCTCCATGTCGTACTCGGTGCGCTGGCGCAGGCGGTGGGCCTCCACGAGCTTGCCGGCGGCCTCGAAGCCGCGCAGCTGCTCCTCCAGCTCGGCCCGGATGTCGCGGATGGCCCGGTCGATGGTCTCGGGCGGCGTGATGTAGTGCGTCGCCGGATAGATCGCCAGGTGGCGCAGCGAGTCGTGCACCTCGCCGGTCATCGGGTCGAACTCGATGATGCTCTCGACCTCGTCGCCGAACAGGGAGACGCGGTAGGCCGACTCGGAGTCGGCCGGCTGGACCTCCAGGGTGTCGCCCCGCACCCGGAAGCGGCCGCGCTCCAGCACCATGTCGTTGCGCTGGTACTGGGTCTCCACCAGGCGCCGGAAGATGCGCTCGCGCGGGTGCTCCTCGCCCACGGTCAGCAGCACCACCCGGTCGCGGTAGATCTCGGGCGAGCCGACGCCGTAGATGCAGCTCACCGAGGCCACGATCACCACGTCGCGGCGGGCCAGCAGGGCGGCGGTGGCCGAGTGGCGCAGGCGGTCGATCTCGTCGTTGATCGACGAGTCCTTCTCGATGTAGGTGTCCGTGGCCGCGATGTAGGCCTCGGGCTGGTAGTAGTCGTAGTAGCTGACGAAGTACTCGACCGCCGCCTCGGGCAGCAGCTCGCGGAACTCGTTGCACAGCTGGGCGGCCAGCGTCTTGTTGTGGGCGATCACCAGCGCCGGCCGGGCGGCCTGCGCGATCACCTGGGCCATCGTGTACGTCTTGCCCGAGCCCGTGACCCCGAGCAGGGTCTGGTAGCGGTCGCCGCGGGCGAGCCCGGCGGACAGCTCGGCGATCGCGCGGGGCTGGTCGCCGGTGGGCTGGTACGCCGTCGACAGCTGGAACGGGACGGTGGCCACGCACCAAGGTTAGCGCCGCTCCCGGGCGCCGGACCCGGCGGCGGTCCGGCGGCCCGACGAGCGGGGCCAAGAATCACGACCCATTCTTCGGCGTCCGGGCCAAAGTGGCGCCCCCACCCCGCCGCCTATCTTTCCCCTCGTGATGTGAGGGAGTCATCGGGAGGCCCCGGACATCACACCAGGCCCCGCGACCGGGACGCGGGGCTTCGCACCTCAGCCGGTGGCGCCGCTCAAGGCGCCACCGGCTGCCCCCATGTCCGGGGCCGTGCGCGGCGCCGCCGGGATAGGCTGGCGCCACCGCCCACCGCGCCGCCGGAGGACCACGTGCCGATCGAGCTCGTCCACACGATGATCCGGATCCTCGACGAGGACCGCTCGCTCGCCTTCTACGGGGCCCTCGGCTTCGAGGAGCGCGGCCGCAAGCGGGTGGGCAACGACACCGCCACCATCATCTTCCTGGGCCTGCCGGGCGACGGCGACCGCCTGGAGCTGACGCTCAACGACGGCCGCACCGAGCCCTACGCCCAGGGCGAGGCCTACGGGCACATCGCGCTGACGGTCTCCGACATGGACCGTGAGCTGGCCCACCTGGCCGAGCGCGGCATCCACCCCGAGCGGCCGCCCTACGCCGCCTACCCGGGCGGCTCGCGGATCTGCTTCGTGCGCGACCCCGACGACTACCGCATCGAGATCATCGAGATCCGTCCCCGCGAGGACTGATCAGGGGGAGGCCGGCGCCCCCTCCCGGGAGCTGACGAACAGCTGGTCGCCGTAGGCGCGGTGGTAGATCGGCACCGCCCGCTGCACCCGCGACACGAAGCCGCGCGTCTCGGTGAAGGGGATGTCGTCCGGGACGGTGAGCGTGCCGCCCGCGGCCTGCGCCTTCTCGATCCAGGCGTTCACGTTGGCCGGTCCGCCGTTGTAGGCGGCCAGGGCCAGGCCGACCGTGCCGTAGCGGTCGATCAGGTACCGCAGGTACCGCGCCCCGTAGGCGATGTTGACCGCGGGCTCGGCCAGGCGCTCGGGCGACGGGCTGGGGCGGTCCGGCTGCCGGGCGATGAAGCGGGCGGTGTCGGGGAGGACCTGCATCAGCCCCACCGCGCCCGCCCCCGAGCGCGAGTCCGGCGCGAACCCGCTCTCGGTGTTGATGACGGCCGCGACGAGGGCGGGGTCCAGGTCGTAGCGGGCGGCCTCGGCGCGGATGGGCTCCTCGTACTCCAGCGGGTACCACAGGCGCGCGTACCAGGCCGGCATCGTGCGGTGGATCTGGAGCCATCCGGCGCCGATCGCCCCCACCACGACCACGGCGAACAGGAACCAGGCCATCCGCCCGCGCCGCCGGCGCGCCCGGACCCCGGGCGCGCTCCCGGACGGGCGCGGGCCGCCCGTCGGGACCCTCTCAGTCGTTGCCGATCGTCGAGCCACAGGGTCGACCAGCGTACTCGGCGTAGCGGTCGGCAACCCAGCCCCGGAGGTCCGCCAGGTCGCCGTCGTTGACGTAGGCGCGGTCGGCCCGGGCGACCTTGTCGGCCTCGGGCAGCTGCCGGGCGCTCAGGGCGTCGAAGTCCTGTCCCCGCGCGGCCACCCGCGCCCGGCGCACCTCCTCGCCGGCCGTCACCACCAGGACGGCGTCGAACCGGTCCTCGATGCCGGCCTCGAAGAGCACGGGCACCTCGCACACCAGCAGCGGCGGCGGCGGGTGGGCGGCCCTCCGCGCGGCGATCCAGGCGTCCCGGCCGGCCTGGACGCGCGGGTACAGGAGCCCCTCGAGGAAGGCGAGGCCGCCCTCCTGCCCGAGCGCCAGCGGACCCAGCACGCGGCGGTCGACGCGCCCGTCGGCCCCCAGCACGACGGGGCCGAACCGCTCGACGACGCGCGCGATCACCTCGGGCTCGTCGTAGATCGCGTGGACGGCCGCGTCGCTGGACAGCGTCGCCGCCCCGCAGGCGGCCAGCGCCGCCAGGGCCTCGGACTTGCCGGAGCCGATCCCGCCCGTCAGGGCGAGGCAGAGGGGCGCGCCGTCGCGGCGCGCCCCTCGACCGTCATCAGGCGCGGTCGGTGCCCTCGTCCTCGGGCGCCGCGGCGTCCTCGAGGAGCTCCTCGGCGGCCTCCTCGATGACCTCGTCGGCGATGGCCTCCTCGAGCACCTCCTCGGCCTGCTCCTCGAGGGCCTCCTCCACCGCCTCCTCGAGGATCGCCTCCTCGACGATCTCCTCGACGATGGCCTCGGCGATCGCCTCCTCCACGGCCTCCTCGACCTCCTCGGCGACGATCTCCTCGACGAGCGCCTCCTCGGCGGCCTCTTCGGCAGCCTCCTCGATGGCCTCCTCGACCGCCTCCTCGGCGATGGCCTCCTCGACGGCGTCGACCACGGCCGGCTCGTCGAAGGCCTCCTCCACGATGACCGCGTTGCGGATCTCGTCGGGGAGGTGGTGCTGGATCGGGTCGCTGTCGGCGACGCGCTTGAGGCTGAGCGACAGGCGGCGGCGGTCGGCGTCGATCTCGATCACCCGGACGGCGAGGACGTCGCCCTGGTTGACCACCTCACGCGGGTTCTCCACGTGGTGGGCGGCCAGCTCGGAGATGTGCACCAGGCCCTCGACCCCGGCGTGGATCTCGACGAAGGCGCCGAACGTGACCACCTTCGTGACGCGACCCTCGACCACGTCGTTCACCTGGTAGCTCTCGATGACGCTCTGCCACGGGTCGGCCTGGGTCTGCTTGAGGCCCAGGGAGATCCGCTGGCGGTCGCGGTCGATGTCGAGCACCTTGACCTGGACCTTCTCGCCGATCTGGAGCACCTCGGAGGGGTGGTTGACGTGGCTCCAGGACAGCTCGGAGATGTGGATCAGGCCGTCGATGCCGTCGAGGTCCACGAAGGCGCCGAACTCCACGATGTTGGAGATCACGCCCTCCACGACCTGGCCGGGCTGCAGCTCGTCGAGGATCTTCTGGCGCACCTCGCGCCGCTCGTCCTCCAGCACCGCGCGCCGCGAGAGCACGACGTTGTTGCGGTTGCGGTTGAGCTCGATGACCTTGCACTCGAGCTTGCGGCCCAGGAACTCGTCGAGGTCCTGGACGCGGCGGATGTCGACCAGCGAGGCCGGCAGGAACCCGCGGACCCCCAGGTCGAGGATCAGGCCGCCCTTGACGACCTCGATCACGGTGCCCTCGACGTGCTCGCCGGCGGCGGCCGCGGCCTCGATGCGCTTCCACGCCTTCTCGAAGCGGGCGCGCTTCTTGGAGAGGATCAGGCGGCCGTCCTGGTCCTCCTTCTGCATCACGAGGGCGTCGACCCACTCGCCGAGGGAGACCTCCTCCTCGGGCTTGACGCTCTTGCGGATGGACAGCTCGGGCAGCGGGATGACGCCCTCGCTCTTGTACCCGATGTCGACCAGGACCTCGTCCTTGTCGACGCGGACCACCCTCCCGGTGACGACGTCCCCCTCGGAGAAGAGCGGGAGCGTGCCGTCGTAGTTCGGCACCATCACGCCGTCGACCTCGATGTACTCGGGGCCGTCGAGCGTGCGGACGGGAGTGTCGAGGTCCAACGCCTCGGCCTCCACGGGAGTCGGCTCGGCGACGGGGACGTCGGTCACCTCGACGTCGGTCGTCACGAGCTCGGGCTGGTCAGTCGTCATCGGTGGATTTGTCCTTGTAGCGGAAATGGCTCCGGGCACGGACCGGGGCTCCGGTCGTGCCAGGGGCGAGGAGTATAGACCTGTTGCGGGTGCCGACGCGACGCGCAGGACGCGTGAGGACGCCCGGTCAGACCGCCGCGAGCACCCGCTCGAGGTCGGCGGCGTCCAGGCGGCCGGCGCGCACCTCGCGCAGGCGGCCGTCGCCGCCCACGGCGAGGGCGGCCGGGACGCTGCGCACGGGCAGGGCCGCGGCCCGCGGATGGTCGGCCAGGCTGACCCGCAGCACCGGCCGCTCCCCCGCCGCCCGCTCCAGCTCGCGCGCGACCGGCTCGCAGCGCGCGCATCCGGGGGCGGTCAGCACCACCAGCCAGGGCCCGCGCCCCTCCAGCCCCAGGTCGGCGCGCACGTCGCCGCCCCCGCCCCCGCGGCGGGTGGCCAGCAGGACGCGGTAGACCTCGCAGCCCACGCAGATGCCCGAGATCGCCGAGAACAGGGCCACGACGGCGACGAGGCCCGTGACGATCCAGGCCGCCGTCGGCTGGCCCACCGCGAAGAGGGCCAGGGCGACGGTCAGGAAGACGGCCGCCATCCCCTGCGCGAAGCGCGGGGGCGCGGCGGGCTCCAGCTCGCGCGCCGGGGGCGCGATGCGGCGGAAGACCCACCCCACCGGCGACCAGCGCGGCCCGGCCAGCGACAGCAGCACCAGGACCAGCGCCACCACCACGGCCGGCGGGGTCTGGAAGATCGTCCCCTCCAGGCAGAGGGCCCCGGTGATGGCCTGCGCGAAGCGCGGCTGGAGCGGGTGGACGGTGGCGGGAGGGCTCATGGGACGAGAATAGTCGGCATTCACCCCAGGATAGCCGGGATTCACCCCGTCCCGTCCGGCGCCTCCACTCCCGGCTCCACCAGGCCGCTCTCGTAGGCCATGACGACCACGCCCACCCGGTCGCGGACGCCCAGCTTGGCCATCACGCGCCCGACGTGGGTCTTGACCGTCGCCTCGCTCAGGAAGAGCTCCGCGGCGATCTCGGCGTTGGAGCGCCCGCGCGCGATCAGGCGGGCGACCTCGACCTCGCGGGCGGTCAGCTCCGCGAAGCCCGGCGGCAGGCCCTCGCCCGCCGGCGCGCGGCTCACGAACCGCTCCACCAGCCGCCGGGTCACCGACGGGGCGAACAGCGCGTCGCCCGCCGCCACCGTACGCACCGCGTCCGCCAGCCGCGCCGGCGAGGCGTCCTTGAGCAGGAAGCCGCCGGCGCCGGCGCGCAGCGCCTCGTAGACGTACTCGTCGAGGTCGAAGGTCGTCAGCACCAGCACCCCGGCCGCCAGGCCGTGCTCGGCCAGCCGGCGGGTGGCCGCGATGCCGTCCATCCCGGGCATGCGGATGTCCATCACCACCACGTCCGGGCGCTCGCGCAGCGACGATCTCCACCGCCTCGGCCCCGTCGGCCGCCTCCCCCACCACCTCCAGGTCCTCCTGGGCGCCGAGCATCCCCGCCAGGCCGCCCCGGATCAGCGCGTGGTCGTCGGCGATGACGACCCGGATCACGACGGCTCCGGCAGGGGCAGGCGGGCGTGGACCGCGTAGCCGCCGTCGCGCGGGCCCGGCGTCGAGGGAGCCGCCGTACAGGCGCACCCGCTCGCGCATGCCCACCAGGCCCTGGCCGCCGCCCGGCCCCTCCCCGGGGCCGTCGGGGGCGGCGTTGACCACCTCGACGTCAACGGCCTGCGCCGTGCGGCGCACCACCACCCGGGTCGGCGCGGCGCCGGCGTGCCGGCGCACGTTGGTCAGCGCCTCCTGCACGATGCGGTACGCGGCCAGGTCGACGCCCGCGGGCAGCGGCCCGCCGTCGCCCTCGCGCACCAGCTCCACCGGGACCCCGGTCGCGCGCACGTCGGCGACCAGCCGCTCGAGGTCGTCGAGGGTCGGCTGGGGCGCGTAGACGGCCTCGTCCTCCCTCAGCACGCCCATCAGGCGGCGCATCTCGGTCATCGCCTCCCCCGCCGTGCGCCGCACGGCCCCGATGTGCTCCCGGGCCCGCGCGGGGTCGCTCTCCATGAGCGACTCGGCGGCCCCGGCCTGGACGGCGATGATCGAGACCGAGTGGGCCACGACGTCGTGCAGCTCGCGCGCCACCCGGGCGCGCTCCGCGGCGACCGCCTCCGGGCCCGCGCGGCGGTCTCGGCCCGCGCGGCGGCGGCCTGGGCGGAGCGGTGGCGCACGATGCGGCCGGCGCTCCACGCGGCGACGACGAAGAACGTCAGGATCGCGACGTCGCCCGGCTGCGGGTCGGTGTTCCAGAAGTCGCTCCGCGTGGCCGCGATCATCGTGGCGACCGGCAGCAGCACCGCCGGGACGGCGAACGCGGCGGACGCGGTGTAGGCCCCCACCGAGTAGGTCGCCACCAGCATGCTCGGAAAGGGCGCGGTGCCGTACTCGGGCACGTCCGCGGTCAGGGCGCGCAGCAGCAGCATCGCGCAGATGAACGCCAGCACCGGCAGCGGCAGCGTGCGCCGCCAGAGCAGGGGCACGCTCACCAGCAGGGCGAAGCCGATCCGCGTGGGCGTGCTCCCCGGGCCGTTGACCGCCACGGCCTCCACCAGCGTCCAGGCCGCGAGGGCCCCGGCGATCGCGAGGTCCACCGGACGGGGCACCCGCAGGGCCCGGGCGATGCGCTCCACGACGTCCATGCGCGCATCGTAGGCGGGCGGGAGCGCGGCCCGCGTCATACCACGGTCGCATCCGCGCGCCACCGCGGTCGCGCGGCGGCCGGTCCCCGCGGACTCCCCGGTCCCTCCCGCCGGCCGACGCGCCGGGCCCCCCGCCGCCCGGATGCTGCGGGGGACGGCGGCCCCGCCGTCGCCCACCCGAAAGGAGCCCCGCATGTCACGCACCCTCGCCCGCCTGACCCGCGACGCGGTCGCCGGTCGCTTCGCCGTCCTCGCCGGAGCCGTCATGGCCGCCGGAGGGGCGATCTACGCCACCCGCCCCGACATCCAGGGCGAGAGGGTGACCGAGCCGGTCGAGCACGCGATCCTGGTGCTGCTGGCCGGGCTGCTCCTGCTGGCCATCCCGCCGGTCATCGCCCTCGGGCGGCGCGCCGGCGGCACCCTCGGCCCGCGCGCCGCGGCGACCGCCGTCACCGGCCAGATCGCCCTCGCGATCACGTGCACGGCCTCCAACGTCAACAACGGCGACCCGGACTGGTTCATCGTCGCCGCGCCCCTGGCGAACCTGCTGTGGCTGGGCGGCTGGGTGGCCCTGGCGGTGGCGCTGTACCGCTCCGGCGCGACGGCGCGCTGGATCGCGGTCGGCCTGCCCCTGACGTGGGCCCTGCTCCTGCCGGGCTCGTCGCTGGGCCTCGGCCTGGTCGCGGGGGCCTACTGGATCGCCCTCGGCACGATGATGGTCGCCGGCTCGCTGGCCCGCCGCCGGCCCGCCGCGCCCGTGGCTCAGGCCGCCTGAGGGTCCCCGCCGGGACGCCCCGCGTCCCACTCCGCGCGGCGCGCCGGGTCCGAGAGGGTCCGGTGCGCCGCCATGAGGCGCGCCAGGCGCCGCGGCGCGTCCTCGTCGTGGCTGCGCAGCGTCATCTCGCGCAGGACGCCGAAGGCGGCGTCGATCACCTCGGGGCACGCCCCCGGGTCGACCTGGAGGGCGCGGTAGGGGTCGGGCTCCCCGCCTACGCTCTTCGCGTCCAGCCACGTCTCGCCGATGCCGACGTCCACCACGAGGGCCGGGTCGAGGGGGTAGGCGCCCACCATGGCGGCGCGCACGACCTCGCCGGCCCGCTCGGCCTCCTCGGCCGGGGCCTCGAGCAGCAGCTCGTCGTGGATCTGCAGGATCAGGCGCGCCGCGCAGGCCCTCCTGCGCCAGGGCGCGGTGCGCGGCGACCATCGCCGCCTTGATGATGTCGGCGGCCGTCCCCTGGATGATCGTGTTGACCGCCAGGCGCTCGCCCAGCTGGCGCTGCTGCACCGTCGCGCCCGCCCAGCTCGGGGATCGCCCGCCGCCGGCCCGAGCAGGGTCGTCACGAAGCCCTCCTGGGCGGCGTTGGCGATGGTCGTGTCGATGAAGCTGCGCACCCGCGGGTAGCGCGCCAGGTACAGGTCGATGTAGGCGCGGGCGTCGGCGCGCGGGATGTTGAGCTGCTCCGACAGGCCGAAGTCCTGGATGCCGTAGACGATGCCGAAGTTGACCGCCTTGGCGCGGTCGCGGGTGGCGCGGTCGACGTCCGCGGGGTCCAGGCCGAAGACCTCGGCCGCGGTGGCGCGGTGCACGTCCTCGCCGCGCCGGAAGGCGTCGGCCAGGGCGGGCTCGCCCGAGCAGTGGGCCAGGATCCGCAGCTCCACCTGGCTGTAGTCGCAGCTGATCAGCAGCCAGCCGGGGTCGGTGGTGAAGGCGCCGCGGATCTCGCGCCCGATGGCCGTGCGGATGGGGATGTTCTGCAGGTTGGGGTCGGTGGACGACAGGCGTCCGGTCTCGGCGGCCGCCTGCTTGAAGGTGGTGTGCAGGCGGTCGTGCGCGTCGACCAGCTCGGGCAGCGTCGACAGGTAGGTGTTGTCGAGCTTGGTCAGCTCCCGGTAGCGGCCGATCAGGGGGACGATCGGGTGCTTGTCCTCCAGCAGCTTGCAGCACCCGGCGGTCGGTGCTCCAGCCGGTCTTGCCCTTGCGGAAGGTGGGCAGCCCCAGGCGCTCGAAGAGCACCTGGCCGAGCTGCTTGGGCGACTCGATCACGAACTCGCCGCCGGCGAGCTCCCAGATCTGGTCGCGCAGCTCGTCGGCGCTGTCGCGCACCCGCGCCGCGATCTCGCCCAGGCGCGGCACGTCCAGCCGCACCCCCGCCTCCTCCATGGCCGCGAGCACCCGCGTCACGGGCAGCTCGATGTCGTCGAACAGCGGCCCCAGGCCGCCGGCGTCGAGCGCCGCGCGCTGGCGGCCGGCCAGCTCGCGCACCAGCACCGCGTCGCGCACCCACGGGGCCGGCTCGCCGGCGACCGCGAGGCCCTCCCGCTCGGCCACGTCCGCCAGGTCGTACTCGCCGCGCCGCCGCGGGTCGAGCAGGTACGCGGCGATCATCGTGTCGTGCACGGGGCGCAGCGCCGGGCCGGTGGCGCGCACCACCGCCTTGGCGTCGTGGCAGGCCACCGGGGCGCCCGCGAGGGCCCGCGCGAGGGCCTCCCCCACCCCCTCGCCCGCCGGGCCGCTGGCCACCTCGGCGCCGGCGCCCGCGACCGCCCAGCCCTCCGCCGACACGGCGAGGGCGAGGGCCTCGGCGCCGGCGAAGCGCATCGCGAGGTCCTCCGGGGCCGCCTCGACGGCCACGGCCTCCAGGGTGGGCGCGGCGTCGGCGGCCTCGGGCAGCGGGCCCTCCACGAGCGTGTCGAGCCGCCGGGCGAGGGTGTCGAACTCGAAGCGCCCGAACAGCTCGCGCAGCGCGGCGATGCGCTCGGGGCCGAAGTCCAGCGGGGGCACGTCGTCCAGGTCCAGCTCGACCGGCGCGTCGGTGCGGATGAGCGCCAGGTCGCGCGTCTGCCGGGCCGAGTCGGCGTGCTCGGTCAGGACCTCGCGGCGCTTGGGCGTCTGCTCGGAGGCGTGGGCCAGGATCTCGTCCAGGCTGCCGTACTTCTGCAGCAGCTGGGAGGCGCCCTTCTCGCCGATGCCCGGGACCCCCTTCAGGTTGTCGCTCGGGTCGCCCACCATCCCGCGGAAGTCGACCATCAGCTCGGGGCCGATCCCGTAGCGCTCCACCACCGCCTCGGGCGTGTAGACCGTCGTGTCGGTGACCCCGCGGCCGGTGGCGATGACGCTGACGCGGTCGTTGACCAGCTGGAACGCGTCGCGGTCGCCGGTCAGGATCATCACGTCCTCGCCGGCCCGCGACCAGCGCGTGGCGAGCGTGCCGAGGACGTCGTCCGCCTCGAAGCCGGCCAGCTCGGTGTTGACGAAGCCGAAGGCCTCCATCAGCGGGCGGAAGTGCTGGCGCTGCTCGCGGAAGAGGTCGGGCGTGACCGAGCGGTTGGCCTTGTAGGTGGGCTCCTGCTCGTGGCGGAAGGTCGGGCCGGGGGGGTCCCAGGCCACCACGACCCGCGCCGGCCGCTCCTCGGCGAGCATCTTCATCATCATCGCCGCCAGGCCGTAGAGGGCGTTGGTGGGGAAGCCGTCCTGGGTGGTGATCGTGTCCGGCAGGGCGTGGAACGCCCGGTAGGCCAGGCTGTAGCCGTCGATCAGCAGCAGCGGGCCGGCGACCGGCGGTGCGACGGTGTCGGACATCGGCCGGAGGATACCCGCGTCCTCTATGGTCGCGGCCGTGGCGCCCCCGACCGTCCCCCGCATCCGCCCCCTCACCGGCGTCGAGCACCCGGCCGCCGACGGCGAGCGCTTCGCCCTCCTGCACGTGGTGAGCGGCGAGCGCCACCACCTGGGCTGGTTCCAGCTCAGCGACGACGCCTGGCGCGTGGGCCTGGTGGACGCCGTCACGGTGGTGGAGGCCGGCGTGCCCGCCCCCGACGTGCGGCGCGACACGGCCGCCGCCCTGGCGGCGCTCAGCGCGGCCCAGGACGCCGGCGACGTGGAGGTGCCCGCCCCGGTCGGCCCGATCACCGACGTGCTGCGCTACCGCAGCGACCGGCGGGCGGCCATCGCGCGCCTCGACGCGGAGCTGCTCGAGATCCCCTGATCGTGGCCGGGGCGCCCCTGGCGGCCCGAGGCGGTCGTTATGCTGGCCCCTCCTGCCGATCCGGCCCGAATCGCCCGTTCAAGGAGTCCCCTTGGCCGTTACGCCGAGCGCCCAGTACAGCGTCACCCTCCGCGTCGAGATGGAGTCCGCCAAGGCGGACCTGCTCGGACAGCTCACGACGGCGATCGGGAACGTAGGCGGCGACATCGGGGCGATCGACCTGGTGGGCACCGGCCACCGGACGCTCATCCGCGAGCTGGTCGTCAACGCCTCCGACCAGGAGCACGCCGACTCCATCGTCGCCGCGGCCGCCGGCCTGGACGGCGTGCGGGTGCTGTCGTCCTTCGACCGCACCTTCCGCATGCACCAGGGCGGCAAGATCGAGATGACCACGCGCGTCCCGCTCGAGACCCGCGACGACCTCTCCACCGCCTACATGCCCGGCGTGGCCCGCGTGTGCCGGGCGATCGCCGAGGACCGGAGCAAGGCCTTCGAGTTCACCCTCAAGCGCAACATGGTCGCCGTCATCACCAACGGCACCGCGGTGCTCGGGCTGGGCGACATCGGCGCGGCCGCGGGGATGCCGGTCATGGAGGGCAAGTCGATGCTCTTCAAGGAGTTCGGCAACGTCGACTCCTACCCCATCTGCATCGACTCGAAGGACCCCGAGGTCCTCATCAAGACCATCGCCGCCATCGCCCCGGCGTGGGGCGGCATCAACCTCGAGGACATCGCCGCGCCGGTCTGCTTCGAGGTGGAGGACCGCCTCAAGGAGATGCTCGACATCCCGGTCTTCCACGACGACCAGCACGGCACCGCGATCGTGGTGCTCGCCGCGCGCTCAACGCCTGCAAGATCACCGGCCGCAAGATCGGCGACCTCAAGGTGGTGGTCAGCGGCGTCGGGGCGTCCGGGCGTGGCGTGCTCCAAGATCCTCATGAACGCCGGCGTCGAGAACATCATCGGCTGCGACTCGAAGGGCGCGATCTACAAGGGCCGCACCGAGAACATGAACTTCATGAAGGACTGGTACGCCGAGAACACCAACCCCGAGGGGATCCGGGGCGGCCTGACCGAGGCCGTCAAGGGCGCCAACCTCTTCCTCGGGCCTCTCGGGTCCGGGCACCTTCTCGGTGGACCAGCTCAAGACGATGGCGAAGGACCCGTTCGTCTTCGCCATGGCCAACCCGACGCCCGAGATCATGCCCGAGGTCGCCGCCCCCTACGTGCGCGTCATGGCGACCGGCCGCTCGGACTACCCCAACCAGATCAACAACGTGCTCGCGTTCCCGGGCATCTTCCGCGGCGCCCTCGACTGCCGCGCGACGCAGATCAGCGAGGGCGATGAAGGTGGCCGCCGCCGAGGCGATCGCCGGCTGCATCAGCGACGACGAGCTCAACGAGGACTACATCATCCCGAGCGTGTTCAACCGCGGACGTCGCGCCCACGGTGGCCGCCAGGGTGATCGAGGTCGCGCAGGCCGAGGGCCTGGCCCGGCGCGTGCCGGGCACCGGCGAGAACCCCCACGACATGTAGCCGGCGGCCCGCCGCGACGACGGAGACGACGTGACCCTGGACCCGAACGAGACGCCGATCGACCCCAAGGAGGGGTGGGTCGCCCGCCACCTGGCCAGGTACGTCGCCTCCGACGGCGCCGAGGGGCACGAGTGGCAGCCCGGCGTGCCGACCCTGCTGCTCACCACCCGCGGCCGCAAGAGCGGCAAGGCCCGGCGCACGCCCCTCATCTACGGCCGCGACGGCGACCGCTACGTGGTCATGGCCTCCTACGGGGGCGCCCCGCACGACCCCGACTGGTACGTCAACCTCGAGGCCGACCCGGACGTGATCATCCAGGTCGGCTCCGAGGTGATGCGCGCGCCGGGCCGCGACGGTCGGCGACGACCGGCGCGAGGAGCTCTGGGCGACGATGGCCGGCATCTGGCCCGACTACGACGTGTACGCCACCAAGACCGACCGCAAGATCCCGCTCGTCACCCTGGAGCCGGTCACCGGCTGAGGACGGCGGCGGGGCGGCGGTACACTCGCCCCGGCCGGGGGACGTGGCGGAACGGCAGACGCGGCGGTCTCAAACACCGCTGGGGGGCATCCCCCGTGTGGGTTCGACTCCCACCGTCCCCATGCGGTTTCGGCCTGACGACGGGCATCTCGGCTCGTTCGCGCACCGGCCGCTCATCCGCTGGGAGGGGGTGGGGAGCGCCTGGAAGGGTTGGCTTCGTCCGGGCAACGTCCGGGCAGACGGGAAAGCGAATCCCTCGGGCGCCGCGAGTTGACCGGGGCTGCCAGGCCGAAAAGGCAGGCCAGCCGCTCGTCGGCCGAATAGCTTCGATCGGGTTCTCCTCATCGCGACTTGGTAGGTCACGCTGGGGTTCACCCGGTGGCCCTCTCAGTGGCTCCCGGCTCCCAGAAATCCCACCGACTCCAGGGGACATCAGCGCCCCGGGGCAGGCTGAGATGCTGATCGTCCCGTAGCGCAGCCTCTCGATCACGCTTGAATCCGCGCGTCGGCTTCCCATTGCGCGGAGGGGGCGAGCTCGCGCCCTGCGCGTGAGCGGGAGCGAGTTCTAACGTGAGTTGCTGCATGGGTCCCCCCGGGTCTCCTCCTGAAATGAGGAGGAGCGCGTTGGGCCGTCGGGGTCGGCCGACGTCCCTTGCTATCGGGTCCCCTGAGAACCCTTCGTCAGACGGGTCAGCTCCTCAAAACGACCCGGGAGCGGCGCGGGAGCCTGCAGCATGCCCTCCGCCTGAAGAGTCGTAACCACTTCCGGATCACGCGGAAACGCGTCGCCCCAGCGGCCGAGCGCAAAGAGCCGTTCGAACGGGAGACGCGGACGCTGCCCGCCGGCCTCAGGCGACTCGGCGGATTCGCCGAGCAGTTGGATCCAGACCGGGACGAACGTCTCGGGGAGACCCAGCACCCTCTGCACTTCGCCGACCCTGTCGAGGGTCGCGATTGCGAGGAGGCACGTCCCGAGCCCGTCGGCGACCGCGGCAAGTTGCGCAACCTGGCACGCACCGTTGGTCTCCTGCATTGCCACAAAGACGGAGATCTGGTGCGGCAGGGCATGAACGCTCAGGTGCAGGGGCGGAAGGCCGTGCGGGGTGGGGACGCCCTTGAGGATCGCGTCCTCGACGGTCTCAACGGTCCAGCCGAGGTCGGGCGCGACGGCACCACTTGGCTGGAGCTCACGAACGCGATCAGCGAACCCCTGCGGCGTCACGGCCGAGGGGTCGGCAAACCAGTAGATCCACACGGGGGCCAGGGTCTGGGGCTTCTGCCAGTTGTTCGCGCTCAGTAAGACCTCCCGGTCCTCGTCGGTAAGGTCGGCAGCTTCGACGACGACTGCCCGCCAGGGTTGCGCGTTTCCTGGGCACCCCGTGAGTCGGGCCGCTTCCAGCACCCTTTGGATCCTCGATCGTTCGATTGGTTGGTCCGTCTGATACCAGCGCACGCTCCGACGGTTTCCCACGACGCGGGCAAACTCCACTTTGTCCTCCTTGCGGCTTAGGGGCGCGCTGCGATCAGACGGATCGCAGCGCGCCCGGGGCGTCGTGAGTCAGGAGTGGGCCAGAGCCTCCTCTCGCGCGAGGGGCGACTCCTTGAGGTAGTCATGGGCGACGGATCCGCCGGGCAGATCGAAGGACAACCGACAGAACACTCCTCCGAGCACCTCGTGGATCTCGAGGGCCTCGAGCCGGTCGTTCGACGTCGACGAGAACTCCACCGTCGCCGGTCCCGCTTGGGCGTCGGCCACGCTCACATCGAGCAGGGTCAGGGCGGTGATCTGGGCCACGTCCGGAGGCGCGCCGTCGATGACGGACGGGATGACCTTCAGGTTGAGCCAGGTCGGATTGAGCTGCAGATCCTCGGGGCGGGCTGGCCCCGCGAGGTCAGCGCCGGCACGGATCAAAGTGGAGCCGTCCCGCACGCAGGCCGCCCGGACCTTGTCTCCCTCGGCAGTCCAACTGATGTCGCCGTGCTTCTTGAGGCCAGCCCATGATCTCGCGCCCGGCGGCCATCGGCTTGTCGCCCTCGACGTAGTGGAACACCACATGATTGCCCTCGATGCCGTTCACCGAGGACGGGACGGCCACGATGGCCTCGTTGTAGGTCCCGAACTCGTCGGTGACCATCGAGCCGATCATCAGGAACGCGAGGTCGTGCGGGTTCGGCGTGATCGGAGCCGGCACAAGCTGCCGCAGGGCCGTCTCCGATGATCGGAAGACCACGATCAGCTGCGGGCATTCTCGGTATGCGTAGGGCGGCGGTCCGTACAGGGGGCGCGAGCGAGGGATGGAGAAGGGAAGCTCGGGACTCATTGGTGCTCCTTTCATCGGTCAGGTTGCTGTCCGCGATGCTCCAGGGGGGCCGTTACGCTGACGTCACGGAGTCCGCGGGATGGTCCTCCTCGAGTAGACGCCGGTAGAGCGCCTGGGTAGCCGCGCCGGGCTCGATTCCCTGCTCGCGGCGCAAAGTCGTCCGGCATGCGTGGAATTGGCGTAGGGCGAGGGCGCGCTCTCCAGATGCGGCGTACGCGCTGATCAGCCCCCGATGCCAGCCCTCGTGCTCGGGCTCCATCGCGATCAGGCTCCGCCAGCGCAGGGCGGCCGCCTCCGGCCTGCCCGCCTCGGTCAGCGCCTGTGCCAGTCGGGCGACGATCGAGCGGTGAGCATCGTCGAAACGCTGCCGGGGCGTGGCGGCCCAGTCCTCGTAGGGCGACTCCGGCAGGAATGCGCCTCGCCAGAGGTCCTCGGCTGCCTGGAGGTCGGCCAATGACGCGGCCGGATCGTCCGCGATGGCGAGCAGTCGGCGCAGGTCCAACTGGTCTTTCTCGCCGAGGACGAGGGCGACGGTTTCTCCGTCCGCGACGATGACGCTCGCTGGCGAGGTCGCTTCCAGCTCGGGATGAAGAGCGCGCCGCAGGTCGTGCAATGTCGTTCGGAGCGCACCAGCAGCCCGGTCGGGCCCGAGCTGAGGCCAGATGAGCTCGCACAGTTCCTCCCGATGCACGGGCCCCTCACGAACGACGAGAACCGCGAGGAGGATTCGCGCCTTCTGGCGCTCGAAGGCGGAGTCAGGCACGCGGATGTCGTCGCGCCAGATCGCCAACCCACCGAGCGTCTGGATCCTGAGCGTGGCGCGTGGGCGCTCTCTCAGCCGGGTCCAGGCCATGCGCGCAGCCGCACGCACTCCGGCGTCACGGTCACGCAGCAGCGAGTCGAGGGCGGTGGAATCGGCGCTCTGAGCCGATGCGGCCGCCTCAGCGAGGGCAATGCGCGCCTGCGGATCCGCGTCGGCGAGCCTCTCCAGGCATGAGCTCACCGCGGCGCCCCCGCAGCGGGCCACCAAGCGCCCCGCGACGGCCGGGGGGCCGATCCCCTCCGCGAGCGCCCAGCTCAGCAACTCGGGGGCCAGGGTTACTCGCGCCGCGTCCATGCGCCCTCGAGGACGGGGTCCACTGAGAAGCTCGAGCGGCCGTCCTCAAGAGCGGTCCTGCCGATCGCTGAGCCCTGATGGATCGCCGCGACCGCGATCAGTGTGCGGAGTCGTTGCCAAACCGCGCCGGTCTCTGTGGCCTCATCTGCGGCGCGCAGGGCGAGGGTCGCGGCGGTGTCAGGCTCACCCGCTCGCCATGCTGCGAGCGCGAAGTCCACGAGGAAGACAGGGTCATCGGAGACCCGGCCGAAGCCGTTCATCGCACCGACACCGAGCCTCACCTGCAGCAGGGCGGTGGCGTGCTCTCCGCGAGCCGCGGCGGCAAGCGCAGCAAGGGCACGGTATCGGTACGAGTAGGCGTTCTCCGCCGCGACGTCGCCCGTGTGGTCGGCGGTTGACAGCTCTGCCGCGGCCTCGTCGAGACGGCCGAGACCCAGCAGAGCCCACGGCCGCATCCACCGCGCCGACCGAGCCGGGGCGCGAGACAAGCCACGCCTTTCGGCGTCCCCGGCGACGCGATCGAGCTCGTCCAGGGCGTCCCCGAAGAAACCCAGATCGAGGAGCTCGTAGCAGCGCAGCATCCGCGCCCACGGGAGGAATGCCAGTTCGTCGCGATCGGGGTCGGCGCTCAGCGCGTCGATCGCACGGTCGAGCTGCTCAAGCGCCTCCGGTCTGCCGTCGCGGGCGAACCCCAGGTAGTGGGCCCACGTCACCTCTGCATAGGTCCGCACCCCGTTGGGCAGATCGGGCATGGCGAGGACCGCGGCAAGCTCGCTCTCGGCCTCGTCAAAACGGCGCGCGTATGCAGCGTTGGCGGCGTGCATGATGCGGACGACCGCGATCCGCTGAGACGACGCCGAGATCCGATCGAGGTGCCGACGTCCCAACTCGACCCGCCGGACCGGAGGCGTGCCGGCCGTGGCCATCGCCTGCATCAATCGGAAGAGCGCAACCCCGGCCCGCTCGTGGTCTCCGAGCTCCACAAGGCGGGCGATTAGATCCTCGATCGCGGCCAAGGCGATCTCATGGTCCCCGCTCCCGAAGAGGAGCCCAGCCTTGGCGAGCAAGAGCGGAGGTCGTGATGCGTACGCCTCCGGTGGGATCTGATCGAGCAAGGCCGCGAGGACGGGCGCTCGTGGGCTCATCGCGGTCTGCTCGGCGAACCGTTCCAGACAGGCTGAGGCGAGGGCCCAGTCTCTGGCGGCGATGGCATGCCGGGCGGCGACCTCGGGCTCGTCCCCATGCTCCATCGCCCGCGCCGCACGGGCGTGGAGCGCCCGGAGTAGCTCGGGATCCTCTTCAGAGAGCATCTGCCTGAGATGAGCGGAGAGGAGATGGTGATAGCGGTACCACTCTCCCTCCGTGTCCAGCCTGGAGATGAACAGGCGTTCCGAGACCAGGGAACGGGCGAGCAGGCCAGCCTCCCCGTTTCCTGAGACTGCGGCGGCGATCTCCGGGCTGAACCGCTCGAGGACGCAGGTCGCCGACATGAACTCGCGGACTTCTTGCGGCTGCTGCGAGAGGATCTCGTCGAGCATGGGTCCGAACGCCGACGGACGAACTGGGCCCCCATCGCCTGAACGCGCGGCAAGCGCCACACCTGCAACCCACCCCTCGGTCTGCTGATGCAGATCGTCCATATTGGCCTGGGAGCGAGCACCGCCCGATTCCGTCAGCAGGTCCGCCGTTTCCTCGGCCGTCAACGCGAGGTCCCGTTCCGAGACCTCTAGAAGCGCGCCAACGCGCGAGCGCGAGGGTGAGAGCTTGAGGGGGACGCGGCTGGTGAGGATCAGCCGCACATTGGCAGGAAGGTCGCGCGAGAGAAGGGCGAGGGCGTCCCGTGCCCCCTCCGGAAGGCGATGAACATCGTCGAGGACGAGAACAAAGTCCTCGGAGAGCGTCTCGACGGTCTCGTTGGAGAGTTCCGCGATCAGTTCGGGAGCGGCGCCGGTCAGACGCATCTCGGCGCCAAAGCCCGGGACTGACTCCCCAATCGCGGCCGCGATGTGACGGACCAGGTCTCCCGGATCGACCAGATCGGGGTCACAGGAGCACCACGCCCACGCCCACTCGAGTCGGCCCAGGGTCTGGACGACGAGAGTGGTCTTGCCATAGCCGGCGCCGGCGATGAGAACCGCACCCCGGCCCTCGACCCCAGTGAGCAACCGCTCCGCGAGTCGTGGCCGCTCGAGGCAGCCGGGTGGCAGCTGAGGAGGGATGAGGCGCGTGCGAAGGACGCCTGTCTTCATGACGCACGCCCCGCGGGGGGGAGGTCGTGCATCTGGCGCTCGACGACCCTGAGTCGCTCCTGCATCTAGGCCATTCTCAGTCCAACGCCGACCGAGTTGCAATCGGTCTGTGACGGAGGCGTGACGGCTCCTTCTTAGCCTCGGTCTGGCAAGTCGGAGAACACGAGGAGACATCCGATGTCGTCCGTCGCGATCGCCCCACGCACGCAGTCCAGGTCCGCCACCGTCCTCACCGAGGCCGACCTGCTGTCGGTCTTCAGCGAGGCCGATCTCGGCGAGGGCCCGCTCACCCAGGCGGAGGTCCTGGAGGGCTGCCCAACCGGCCTCCTGATCGACGGCTCCTTCGTCGCGGCGGTCGGTGCCCGCACCCTGACGCGTCGAGGACCCGGCCACCGGCCGCGCCCTCGCCGAGGTCGCCGACGCCTCTCCCGCCGACTGCATGGCCGCCCTCGAGGCGGCCGTCTCCGCCCAGGCCTCCTGGGCCCATAGCGCGCCGCGCGATCGCTCGCGCATCCTGCGCCGGGCCGCCGAGGCCCTGCGCGATGAGTCTGAGCAGATGGCACGCCTTCTCACCGCCGAGATGGGAAAGCCCCTGGCCGAGTCGCGCGCGGAGGTGGAGTTCGCCGCCGACTACCTGGAGTGGTTCGCCGAGGAGGCCGTGCGGATCGGCGGGCGCACCTGCTCGTCTCCTGATGGCGAGAGCCAGCACCTGGTGGTGCGCACCCCGGTCGGTCCATGCCTTGTCGTGACCCCCTGGAACTTCCCCCTGGCGGTCCCGGCCCGCGCCATCGGCCCGGCGCTGGCGGCCGGCTGCACGCTCGTCCTTCGGCCCTCGTCGCTGACGCCGCTGTCGGCGCCTGGCGCTCGGGCGGCTCCTTCTCGAGGCCGGCCTTCCGGCCGGCGTCCTCAACATCGTGGTGAGCTCGGAAGACGGGGCGACCGACCCGCTTCTTTGCGACGGGCGCATCCGCAAGCTGACCTTCACCGGCTCGGAGGCCGTCGGCCGCCACCTGATCGCAAAGAGCGCCGACCAGGTGCTGCGGGTCTCGGCCGAGCTCGGCGGCTGCGCCCCGTTCCTGGTCTTCGCCGATGCCGACATGGACGCCGCGATCGAGGGTGCCGTCGCGGCCAAGATGCGAAACGGCGGGGCGGCCTGCACCGCGGCCAACCGCTTCTACGTCGAGCGGTCGGCCTACGCCGAGTTCACCCGCCGCCTGGCCGAGCGGATCGCCGCGGTGCGGATCGGACCGGGCACCCGCTCCGGCGTCGGCTGCGGGCCGATGATCAGCGCACGCCAGGTCGCGCGTCTTTCCGAGCTGGTCGATGACGCGATCACCCGCGGGGCGCGGGTGGTCGTGGCCGGCGGCCCGGTCCCCGGCGACGGCCACTTCTTCGCGCCGGTCGTGCTCGCCGACGTGCCCCACGACGCGCGGGTGATGCGCGAGGAGATCTTCGGGCCGATCGTCGCGATCGCCGCCTTCGACACCGAGGACGAGGCGCTTCGCCTGGCCAACGACCACGACGTCGGGACTCGCCGCCTACCTGTTCACCACCGACCTCGAGCGGGCGATGCGCCTGGGCGCCGCGATCGAGGCCGGCATGGTCGCGATCAATCGCGGTCGGGTCTCATGCGTGGCGGCCCCCTTCGGTGGCGTCGGCCACTCGGGCTTCGGCCACTCGGGCGGGCCCGAGGGCATCGACGAGTACCTGGTGACCCGCTACCTGACGATGCCGGCTCCCGGCGGTGAGTCGTGAGCGGGCCCGAGGATCCGCGCCCGGACGGCGACTGGGACTCGTTTCGGGCCGCGCGCGATCGCTTCCTCTCCAAGGCCCGGCCCGAGGCGATGGATGACCCGCCGCCCTGCGTCTGCCCGGACGCGCTGCCCGAGGGCTGGGCGAGCCGAGCAGACGGCCCCGGGCCCGACGAGGACCGGCCCCCCGCCGTGCGATGACAAGCCGTCTCATTGAGCGGACCGGGACGACCGCCGGATTGCCGCGCCGACCAACGCGTGCCCACCTTCGCCGCGCGTTTGTCCATCACACACGAAAGGAAGGGATCATGAATCGACCACGGAGTCGGAGCATCCTCGTGGCGACGGGGATCTCGGGCCTGGTGCTCGCCATCGCCGCCGGGATCGCCTACGCCGCCATCCCGAGCACCGACAAGGTCTTCACCGCCTGCATGCTCAAGAACGTGGGGACGATCCGCCTGATCGACCCGTCCCTGCCGGCTGGCAACCTGCTCAGCCACTGCACGGCGACAGAGACCCGGGTGAGCTGGAACCAGAACGGCCAGATCGGCCCCGCCGGGCCGGCCGGTGCCACCGGACCTGCGGGCCCGGCGGGCGCACCAGGGCCCGCGGGTGCCAAGGGTGACGACGGACAGGCGGGCGCACCCGGGCCGGTCGGCCCGCAGGGCCCGATGGGTCCCGCCGGCCCGCGGGGGCCGGCGGGCGGCACTGCGCTCGCGTCGCTCGCGGGCGGCGCCTGCACGACGCACGACGGCAACGCCGGGACGCTGACGGTCACGGTTGACACGGCCGACGACGTCGTCCTCCACTGCCGGCCCTCCTCGAGCGGAGGCGGCGGGTCGGCCCCGACCCTGGCGTCCGTCGATGACCTGGCGTCGCCCTCCGATCTGCCTCCTCGGGGCGATCGGCGTCCGCGCGGCGACGGTGCATCTGGACCGACCCGCCCAGGGCGACACGTTCGTCAGCGCCACGACCAGCGACCCGACGGCTCTGATCGTGCAGCCGGTGGTCGTGCGAGACGGGCAGACCTCCGCCGACGTGCTCGTCAGCGTCCTGCGAGGAGGAGCCACGGCGACCATCACCTTCGGGCTCGGAGGAGACGAGGTGACCGCCACCCTCACAACCGGCACGTAGCGCGGCCGACCGGAGGTGGCGGAGTCCCGCGTCGCGGGCTCCGCCACCGGTCGTCGCCGAGCTACCGCGGTCGGCCCCCTGTCGCAACGCACGCAGCCTGATGCCGACGCCTAGTCCTAGTGACCCATCCACTGGCGCAACGCGCGACCCGCGCCAGCGTGTGGATGGGGATCCTTGGCCTCGACCGGGGTCTCAAACACCGCTGGGGGGTATCCCTCGTGTGGGTTCGACTCCCACCGTCCCCATGGGGTAGCGAGCTCCTCCTCACGGACCGCCGGCCCCGACGAGCGGGCGCTGCGCACGGGCGTCCGCTGGTACCGTGGCGGGCGGTGTGCCGGGAAGTCTGGTCGGCGAGCTGTCGTCGACCCTTCCTGGAGGCGCTGTGACCGATCCACGGAGCTCCCGCCGCGCGGCGTGCGCGGCCCGGCGGCCGTCGCCGTGAGCTCGGGCGCCCGCAACGCGCCTCCTGTCCGCCGCCCCTGGTCGCAGAGCGCAGCGCGCCGTGCCGCGGCGCGTGCTGCGGCCGGTCCAGGAGTTCATGCACATGGAGGCCTCGGGCGGCCTCGTGCTGCTCGCCGCATCGGTCGCTCGCCCTGCTCTGGGCGAACGTCGCGACCGCGTCCTATCTGGAGTTCTGGTCGACCGAGCTGACCGTCCGCATCGGCGACCACGCCATCACCGAGGATCTGCAGCACGTCGTCAACGACGGCCTGATGACGATCTTCTTCCTCGTGATCGGCCTCGAGGTGAAGCGCGAGCTGGCCACCGGGGAGCTGTCGAGCCGCCAGGCCGCGCTGCTCCCGGCCTTCGCGGCCCTGGGCGGGGTGATCGTGCCGGCGCTGATCTTCATCGCCCTCGCCGGGGGCGGGGCCGGCGGCCGGGGCTGGGGGATCCCGATGGCGACCGACGTCGCCTTCGCCCTGGCGGCGCTCGCCGCGCTCGGCGCCAGGGTGCCGACGACCCTGGTCGCCTTCCTGCTCGGGGTCGCGGTCATCGACGACATCGCGGCCATCCTCGTGGTGGCGGTCTACTACACCGACGTCGCTGTCCTTCGCGTGGCTGGCCGCCGCCCTGTGCGGCCTGGCGGCGATCGTACGCGTTCCAGCGACTGGGCGTCCGGCACCTGGGCGTCTACGTCGTCCTCGGGCTCGCGGTCTGGTTCGCGACCTTCGAGTCGGGCGTCCACGCCACCATCGCCGGCGTCGCCGTCGGCCTGCTGACCCCCGCGCGCCCCTTCCAGGACCCGCGGCACGGTCAGCGTCGAGGCGATCCGCACCGCCGAGGCGACCGACGACCATCCCGGTGACCCGGACGTCGACGCCGGCGCCTGGCGGCGGCTGAGCTGGCTCTCGCGCGAGGCCATCTCGCCGCTCGAGCGCGTCGAGCACGGCCTCCATCCCTGGTCGAGCTTCGTCGTCCTGCCGGTCTTCGCGCTCGCCAACGCCGGCATCGTCCTCGACGGCGGGGCCCTGCGGGCCGCGGTCGAGACCCCGGTGGCCGCTCGCCGTCGCCCTGGGCCTGATCTTCGGGAAGGCCCTCGGGCTGACCGCCGGGGCCGCCGTCGCCGTGCGGCTCGGGCTGAGCACCCTCCCCGCGGGCGTCCGCTGGGCGCACATCCTCGGCGTCGGGGCGCTCGCGGGGATCGGCTTCACCGTGTCCCTGTTCATCACCGAGCTCGCGTACGCCGACCCGGAGGTGATCGACGCCGCCAAGATCGGCGTCCTCGGCGGCTCGATCCTCGCGGCCGCGCTCGGGATGGCGCTGCTGCTGCGGGCCGGACGCGGGGCGTCACCGTCCGATGGTCTCGAGGGTCCGGCACGGCGCGGGTAGCCCCCTCCTGCCTGCGCGTTCCCGGGCTCAGACCACCCGTCCCCGGGTCGGCCTATCCTGCAGGCTCGTCGGTCGCGAGAGAGCGGGGACAGTGGAACGCGCGGATGACGTGGGCACGGGCCGTGAAGACGCCGCCGGAGGAGGCGCCACCCGGCCGGTGCGGATGATCTTTCCGAGGACCGCGACTCCCGGCGGCATCGCCGCCGCCATGAGGGAGCAGGCCCGCAGGATGGAGGAGGATTGGGAGCGGCGCACCGGTAGGAAGGTCAAGCGCCGTTGAGGGCCGCCGACCAGGATGGTCGCGTGGTCCGGTCCCACGACCGCCGCGGAGTCCGATGAGCAGACTCGGACAGCGGCGCGTCGCCCTCCTCGCGACCGCGGTCCTCGCCACCGCGGCGCTCGGCGCCGCGGTGCGGCGGGTGCGCCGACCGTGCGCGGGACGGAGACCGGGACCATCTACAGCGTGGCGGGGACGGGGCTGTTCGTGAAGGACGGTGGCGCCGTGGCGGCGCCGCTGGGTGACGGCGGGCCCGCGCGGGCTGGCGCCCCTCGACTTCCCCACCGGGGTCGCCGCGCTGCCCGATGGCGGGTTCCTGGTCGCCGAGCAGTACGCCAGCCGCATCCGGCGGATCTCGCCTCGCGGCGTGATCCGCACGGTCGCGGGGAACGGCCGCGCGGGTCTCTTCGGTGACGGCGGACCCGCGACCGCGGCCCGGCTGAACTATCCGTCGGGCGTCGCGGCGCTCGCGGACGGCTCCATCGCCGATCGCCGATCAGCGCAACAACCGCGTGCGCCTGGTCGACCGGGCCGGACGCATCTCCACCCTGGCCCCGGCCCGCTGGCCCGACGGCGTGGCTGCCGCCCCCGACGGTGGGGTGCTGGTCGTGGAGGGGCTGAACAACCGCGTGCTGCACGTGAGCCGCGCGGGCGCGGTCACGGTCGTGGCGGGGACCGGCGCGCGGGGCTTCTCGGGCGACGGCGGCCCGGCCACCGAGGCGCGCCTGTCGCGCCCGCGGGCCGTCGCGGCGACCGGCGACGGCGCCGTGCTGATCGCCGACGGCTCGAACCGCGTGCGCCGGGTGGGTGCCGACGGGATCATCACGACGGTCGCCGGCAACGGGTCCGAGGGCTCGGCGGGGGACGGCGGTCCCGCCACCGCGGCGAGCGTCCCGCGCCCGGCCGCCGTCGCCTCCACCGCAGACGGCGGCCTGCTGATCGCGAGCGCGAACCGGATCCGCAGGGTGCGCCCGGACGGCACGATCACCACCGTCGCGGGGACCGGGCGCGGCAACTTCTCCGGAGACGCCGGCCCGGCCAGGGAGGCGAGCCTCTGGAGCCCCGGGGGCGTGGCGGCGGCGGCGGGCGGGGGCATCCTCGTGGCCGACACCTTCGCCGGGCGCATCCGCTTCATCGACAGCGCCGTGCCGGGGCCGGTGGGACGCCCGGCCCCGCCGCGCCTGCTGGCGGTCTCGTTCCGCCGCCCCATCCAGCGCGGCGAGGGGCTGATCGTGACGCGCCTGCGGGTCGCGTGCCCGCCCCGGCTGGTGGCCGTGCGGTTCGCGCTCAACCGGACGGCCGCGGTGTCGCTGAGGGTCACGCGCGCCGGCCGCCGGGTCGTCGTGCTGCGCGCGCGCCTGCCGGCCGGGGGGCACACGCTCCGCTTTCGCGTCGGGCGCCACCGGCGAGCACGTCCTGCGCCTCACCGCCGTCGCGGGACCGCGGCAGATCGCCGTGGACCAGGCCCAGCTGAGCGTGCGCGGCTGCTGACGTGCGTGCCCGGCGCCCGAGGGCGTAGCATCCGCCCCCACATCCGAGGCGAGGGTCGGGCAATGACGACCGGCAGTGGGCGGGTCTACTTCGAGATCGACCGCGCGGGCAGCGGCGGGCGCTACTGGGTCTGGCGCATCCGGGTCACCGGCGGCGGAGAGGTGCTGGCGCATTCGGAGATGCTGCAGAGCCGCGCCGCGTGCGAGGAGGCGATCCGGCTCGTGCGCGACGACGCGGGGCAGGCCGGGTACGTCTGGGACCAGACCGCCGAGCCGGCGGCGACGTGGGCCCCGCTGCCCGACCCGCCCCCGCCACCGCCCCCGTGAGTGCCGCCGCGCGCGCCGCGGTGGCGGCCGGGATCGCCGCTCGCGGCCCTCTGGCCCGCGAGCGCGGGCGCGGTCACCGAGCGGACCAGCTTCCAGATGGTCCAGCTGGCGCCCTCGCGCGTGTACGCCCAGACATCCTTCCTGCCGTTCGCGCTGCCGGACCCCCCGAACCGGGTCTACCGGTACCGCCTCGGGTCGCGGGTGTTCGTGGGGCCCTGGTTCCCGGCGGCCGTCGGCGGGCAGACGACCACCGAGCTGCTCGACCGCGTGCATCGCGCGGCGACGACCCGGATCGGGGGCACCGGGACGGAGGGCGTCGTCGTCGACCGTCCCCTGACGGCCCGCGAGCGCAGCCGGTTCCGCATCCTCGCCGACCTCTACCGCGACGCCGACGTGCTGGTCGTGGCCGCCGGGCATCCGGCCTGCGCCGGCCTCACCGTCGCGCAGGCCCGCGCCATCGCCCGCGGGAGCGTCACGCGCTGGTCGCAGGTCGTCGCCGGCGCGCCGGCCGACGCGATCCGGGTGCGCCACCCGGTCAACGCCTCCGGCGCGGGCGTGCCGCACCTGGGGACGCGGTGGGTGGGCCGCCTCAACAGATGGCGCGTCAACTACGCGCCGGGCGCCGTGGGCGCGCGGGACGGAGGGGTCGCGGCGGCCGCTGCCGACCCGTCGATCGCCGCCATCACCACCTGGTCGCGCCTGCGCCAGGGCGCGGCGGGCGTCTGCGCGGTGCCCCTGAACGGGGTCGCGCCGAGCGACGCGGCGGTCGCCGGCCTGGCCTACCCCGAGGCGTTCCCCGTCGCCTACGCGGTCACGCGGAGGGTGGTGGGCGGGGGCCACACGGTGGTGATGCGGCGCGCGATGGCCGCCCACCTCAACTCGGCCAAGGTGAAGGGCATGCTGCGCGGCCAGGGCCTCCTGGTGGCGGGCGACCCGCTCCCCGCGCCGCCCGCCGCCTCCTAGCGGCAGGGCGCGGCGGCCTCCGAGGCGCCCGCTAGGGTCACGCCGTGCCCCCGATCCCCCAGCCGGAGCGCTGCCCCCTGTGCGGGAGCGCCGACATCCGCCGCTCGGGCGTGCGCATCACCAGCGCCGCCGTCGGGGCCGCCTCCCGGCGGGTGGTGGGCCCGGCCCGGGTGCCCACCTCCTGGCGCTGGGTCTGCGGCTCGTGCGGGCGGCCCCTGGGGAGCGCGCCCGCCCGCCCCTGAGGGCGCTCAGACCGCGACCGGGCGGCGCTCCTCGTCGAGGACGCCGATGTGGGTGCTGCTGCGCGGGCCGAAGGCGTCGTACCAGGCGGTGAGGAACAGGCGCTCGCCCTCGCGGCGCACCTGGCGCGCGGTGCCCACCATCTCGATGCCCACCCGGAAGCAGCCCCGCAGCGTGTAGACCTCGACCGCGCGGACGTCCTCGGCGCCGCGCGAGAGCATGCGCCCGAAGGCGCGGCGCAGGCGCTCGACGTCCTGCGGGGTCGCCCGCTTGGCGGTCCTGATCTCGTAGTGGTGCACGGCGCGTCTCCTCCCCTTTCGCGGCGGCATGATCGGCAGCGCGGCGAGGCTGTCGCCCAACGTGCGCATGTGGGGAGTCAACGGCGGGTCCCGCCGGAGCGTGGGATCTTCCGGGCGACGACGGCCGGCGCCGCGCGCCGGTGTGGACCCGGCCCGAACGGGGAACCCTCGTCGGTGACGTGCCAACCCGACGGGAGCGGTGACGGGTGGAGATCCTGCTGCTGGTGCTGGTCCTGCTGGTGATCCTGGCGGTCGTCGGCGTCGTGGCGCAGCGGCGCCGCAGGTCGGGCGGCGTCGTCGTGACGCGCGGGCGCCGGAGGCGCCCATGAGCGTGCTGATGCGGGCGCGCGAGATCACCGGGCGGCCCGTGGTGAGCCTCGCGGGGGCGGACGCCCTCGCCGAGGTCAAGGACGTGGTCTTCTCCTTCGGCTCGGCGTCCGTCGTGGGCTTCACGCTCAACCGGCGGGGGTTCCTGGGCTCGCCGCTGTCCGAGGTGCTGCCGTGGTCGCGCGTGTCCGCCCTGGGCCCGGACGCCCTGATGGTCGAGGGCGCGGGTGCGCTGGTGGCGGCCGACCCCGCGATCGACGAGGCGGCGGCCTCCGGCGACCGCGACGTGATCGGGGCGACCGTGATGACCGAGGACGGCAGCGCCCTCGGCGTGGTGGTGGACGTCATCGTGGAGGTCAACGACCGCGCCCGCATCGTGGGCTTCGAGATGCACGGCCCCTCGGTGGAGCGCGACCGGACCGCGGCGACGCTCCTGATCCCGGCCGGCGACACCCTCGCCGTCTCGGGCGAGACCCTGATGGTGCCGTCGGCGACGGCCGATTTCGTGCGCGACGACCTCTCGGGGTTCGGCAGCGCGGTCAACGACTTCCGCTCCCGCCTGAGGCGGGACGGGACGTGATGCGCCTCAGCGAGGCCGATGGCCGTCCGGTGATCTCGCGCGCCAGCGCCGAGCGGCTGGGCGAGCTCCGCCACGTGGTGGTGGACGCGGCCGGCCGGCGCATCACGGCGCTCCACGTGGCGGGGCGCAAGCGGCGCGCCCGGCTGGTGGACTGGCGGGCCATCGTCGGGTTCGGCCCGGACGGGATCGTGGTCGACGGCGACGGCGCGGTGCGCGAGCCCTCCGGCGAGCGGGAGCAGGCGGTCGTGTCCGGCGACCTCGACCTGGACGGGCGCCTCGTGCTGGACGACCGGGGACGGGCGCTGGGCGCGCTCGAGGACGTCCTCTTCGACCCCGCCTCCGGGGTGATCGACGGCCTGCGGGCGGGCGGCGCGACGGTGGACGGCGTGCGGCTGCGCGCCATCGGGCCCTTCTGCGTGCTGGTGCGGGCGGAGGAGGCCCGGGGGGCCTAGCCCTCCCGGTCGGCCGGGGCCACCTCGCGCACCGCGCTGGCGAGGGCGCGGACCTCCTCGCGCAGGTTCTCGAACTCGCGCCGCAGCACCGCCAGCTCCTCGTCGATCGCCATCAGCCGGGTCTCGACCTGGATGTCGTCGCTCATCGCGCCCTCCCTCGTGACATGTCGGTGTGCATTGGCGCTACCCGCGGGCCAGGTGCTCGATGCGCGCGTCGGAGCCCGGATAGAAGAGGCTGGTGCGGCCGGTGTCCTCCCATCGCACCAGGAACGGGGCCGTCCCCGCGGGGCCGTGGGCCTCCAGTATTTCGCCGTCGCGCTGGGGCTCGCCCAGGTGGTGCGGCTGGATCAGCAGGCGGTCGCCCGGGCGCGCCTGCAGGTCGGGCGGAGGCGGCTCGTCGCCGACCTCCGCGACCACCGGTGGCGGGGCCACCGCGTCGGCCACGTCGAGCGCCGAGATGATGCCGTCCGGGGCGCCGTCCGCTCCCACCACGACGAGGTGGGTGACCGCGTACTCGGACATCAGCAGAGCGGCCCGCGCCAGCGACTCGTCGCGGTCCACGGTGACGAGCGGCGTCCCGGCCACGCGGCCGGCGGTGATCTCCTCGTCGTCGAAGGGGGCGGCCGCCACCAGGTCGAGCTCGGCGATGACCCCCCAGGGCTCGTCCGGATCACCGCGCACCCCGGTGTCGGTGAGCACCACGACGCAGTGGATGCGGTGGCGCGCCATCAGCTCGGCGACCTCGCGCAGCGGCACCCCGGGCGCGCAGCTCACCACCGGCGCGCTCATGACGTCGCGCACGCGCAGGTCCTCGAGCGTCCGCCCGGCCTTCTGATCGTGTTCGGTCACAGGACAACCCCCTTCTCGTCTCACGGAAGGGTCTGCCGAGCCGGGCCCCGCGCCATCGGGGTCGCCACGGAGCGCGCGTGCGGACAAGCCCATCCGGGCGGTCCCATCCCCGGATGGCGGGCGCGACGGCGTCCGCCTAACGTCCGGGCATGACCTCGGGACGCCGGGCGCTGCTGCTGATCGTCGTCGCCGCCCTCTGCGCGGCCGCCGCCTTCGCGATCGCCGTGCTCGTGCTCGGCGAGTTCGGCCCCACGCAGGGGCGGATCCTGATGAGCTCGGGCGCCGTGGCCCTCTTCGGGCTGCTGGCCCTGCCGGCCGCCATCCTCCTCGACCAGGGGCGCGCCCGGACGCCGCCGGTCGCGCTGATCGTCGCCGCCGGCGTCGGCTTCGCGCTGGTGCTGTCGGTGATCTGGGCCGGCGACGACCCGCCCCCGACGCTGCTCAAGATCACGGCCAGCGCGTGCGCCGTGGCCGTCGCGCTGGCCCAGGCAACCGCGCTCTGGGCGCGCCGCCGCGACGACGACCCGCGCGCGGTGCGGGCCTGCTTCGCCGCCTCGTGCGGCCTGGTGGCGGTCCTGGCGCTGATGGTGATCGTGGCGGTCTGGGGGGAGATCGAGGCGGGGGCCTACTACCGCCTGCTCGGGGTGGTCGTCGTGCTCGACGTCCTGCTGGTGGCCCTGCAGCCCACCCTCGCGCGCCTGCACGCCACCCGGGCGGGGGTGCACCCCCTCGTCCTGGTCCTGGCGTCGGGCGAGCGGCGTCAGGTGGCCGGTCGCGGGCGCGACTTCGCCGCGGCGCTCTCCGGCGCCGTGCGCGCGGCCGAGCGCGACGGCGACCGGGTGGTGGGCGTCGAGCGCCCCGCACCGGCCGCCTGATCGGCGCCGCGTGTGGCGGCGGCGGACTGTGCGATCCGCCGCCGCCCCATGCCGGGAGCCGATCGCTCTACCGGCGGCGCGCCCTGCGAAGAGGGCAACTGCGTCGTTCCCGCCGGCCGGCGGCGCCAAACCTCCCGCAGGACCCGCTCAGGAGACGTTGACGACGCCCATCATCCCGAGGTCCTCGTGGGCCAGGATGTGGCAGTGGAAGACGTACTTGCCGGTGAAACGCTGGATGCGCATCCGGATGACGACCTTCCCCGGCACGCCGTTCGTGGCGACCGGCAGCGGCACGGTGTCCTGCAGCGAGTACGCGCGCCGGGGCACCCCGTTGACGGACATCACCTGGAAGTCGTTGACGTGGATGTGGAAGGGGTGGATCTCCTGGGAGGTGTTGAGGACGGTCCACTCCTCGACGGTGCCGAGCCTCGGCGTGTAGTCCACGAGCTGGGGCGTGAAGACGCGGCCGTTGATCTCGTACACGCCGTTGCCCTGCTTGGTCTCGCTGAAGACCGCCGTCCGCTTGACGTCCACCTTGGCCGTGGCCAGGTTGTCGAAGCGGGTGCGCAGGTGGGTCGGCAGCGCCGCCCGCCGCATCGGCGCGCCCGCCACGGTGAGGGTCGCCATCCGGCTGCGCGGGTAGGTGTCGCCCCACTTGCCCTGCGCGAAGCGCCGCGTGATGAGCGGGAACGTTCCGGACCGCGGGGTCTGGACCAGCACGTCGTAGCGCTTGCCCGGGGCCAGGACCAGGTGGTCGGCGCTCCAGACCGTGTTGACCGGGTTGGCGTCCTCGCCGATGACCGTGAAGCGGTGGCCCGTGAGCTGGAGGTCGTACCAGATGTCCGCGCCGATGTTGGCGAGGCGCCAGAGCTGGGTCTCCCCCGGGCGCATGGTCATGGACGGCTGCACGACCCCGTTGATGGTGCGATGGGTCGGCGCGTCGGAGTTGATGTTGTCGCCCGGGATGGAGTTGGTCGCGTCGAACTGGAAGTCCTTGAGCCCCAGCACCCGGTCGGTCACGCCCCGCAGGTTCTTCGGCAGGAGCGCCGTCAGGCCGTCGATCTCGACGATGCCGCTCATGCCGCCGAACACCTGGCCCTCGGCGAACGGGTGCGCGTGGGAGTGGAACCAGTAGGTGCCGGGCGTGATGCTCGTCGGCAGCCGGTACTGATTCTCGAAGCGGGCCTTCGGGGTCACCTCCACGAAGACGTTGTCCGAGTTGCCGTCCTGGGCCACGAAGAAGCCGTGGGTGTGGATGTTGGTGTACTGGTCGAGCTGGTTGTCCGTGTTCAGGATCAGGCGGTCGCCCGGGCTTGGCGCGCAGCACCGGCGGCATGAAGGCGCCGTTGTACACGCGGGCGTTGACGGTCTTGCCGCTGATCGTGACCCGCTGCGCCGAGGCCGTCAGGTTGACGTTGAGCACCCCGTTGCGGCTGGAGAGCACCGGCGGGTCGTAGAAGGGCTGGCCGGGGACGATCGCCCCGCTCTCGGCGTCCGGAATCGGCGGCAGCGGCTGGGACGAGCCACCGCCGTGGGCCAGGGCGTGGACGGCCGGATCGCCGGCCGCGGCCTCCGGGCCGGCCGCGGCCGACGCGTCCCCGCCGCTCACCATCGCGGCCACGGCAGGGGCCAGCAGGACCAGCGCCGCGAGCGCCAGGGCGGCCGGGATCCACCCCCTGCGGCGGCGGCTCACGACCCCGTGATCTCGGCGGGGCTCGGATAGGGGACGCCGCGCCGGTCGAGGACGTCCTCGATGTCGGCCACCAGCCCGAACGCCGCCCCCTCGACGGTGCCGCCGTGCCGGTCGTGGGCGTCCGTGATCAGGCGGCGGTGCTCCTTGAGCAGGCGCGCGTCCGAGAGGCTCTCGAGGTCCGTGTCCTCGGTGATCCGGTGGCCGAAGAGTCCCATCGGCGCCACGCTACCCCACCCCGGCCGCCGCGTCACCGGTCCTGTGCCGGGGCATACTGGGAGCATGCGCTCCTTCGCCCGCCGCGTCCGCGGATGGCCGTCGTCGGCGCGCGATGCCATGGCGCGGCCGCCGCGGATCGCCCGCGTGCTGCGGGGCGCCGCCGCCGCCCACCACGCGCCGCTGCGCCGCGTCGTTCCGCGGGCCGCCGCCCTGCGGCGACGGGGCTGGTACCTGGGCGACGCGGCCGCGCTGGGGCTCCTCGACCCCCTCCACGGCCCGGCGCTCGAGCGCGTCGCGGTGCCGCCCGGCGAGCTGACGCGCCTGCAGGAGATCCTCAACCCCCCGCAGGCCGTCGCGAGCGCCGAGGACAAGCGCCTGTCCGCCCAGATCTGCGCGCGCGCCGGGCTCCCCGTCCCCGCGCAGGCCGCCGTGCTGGAGCGGGGTGCCGGCCGCGCGGCGACCGTGCGCGCCTGGGCGGCCGAGCTCGAGCGCGCCGCGCCGGCGGAGGCGGTGGTCAAGCCGGCCGAGGGCCATCGCGGGCTGGGCGTGCGGGTGCTGCGCCGGCGGCCGGGCGGCGTCACCGACCACACGGGCGCCGCCCTCTCGTGGACGGCCCTCGCCCGGGAGCTGGCCGGCGAGCCCTGGGAGGCGTTCGTCGTGCAGGAGCGCCTTCACCCGCACGCCCTGCTGCGCGAGCTCAGCGGGCGCGACGTGCTCCAGACGGTGCGCGTCGTCACGCTGCGCGACGAGTCGGGATCGGTCCACATCCTGCTGACGCTCCTGCGCGTCGCGATCGGCGCCGAGGCGGTCGACTCCTTCCGCTCCGGCGCCACCCGCAACGCGCTCGCGGTGGTGTCCGCCGACGGTGTCACCACGGCGACCTACCGGGTGGCGCGCAGCGGCTTCGGCCTGGAGGCCACGCCCGTGCACCCGGGGACCGGCCGGCCGACCGTCGGCGTCGCCGTGCCCGACTGGGACGGGGTGCGCGACCTGGTGACGCGTGCCGCGGCCGCGTTCGCCCCGCTGCGCGCGGTGGGCTGGGACGTGGCCCCCACCGACGCCGGCCCGGTCCTGATCGAGGCGAACGCCTGGTGGGCCGTCGCGTCGACCCCCGAGGGGGCCTCCCTGCCGGTGCGGGCCGCCCTGCGCGACGCCGTGCGCCCTCAGAGCCGGGCGACCGCCTGACGCAGCGCGTCGCGCACGGGGACCGAGCCGCCCGCGGGATCCTGCAGCGCGGCCCACCACGCGTTGCCCTCCACCACCACCGGCCCGTCGGCCGTGGGCGCGACGTCCCAGCCCACCGTGCGCAGCGGGGCCACGGCCCGGGCGGCGCGGGCCGCGAGCTCGCGGCAGGCGTCCCACTCGGGAACCCCCGTGCCCGCGATGGTGCGCCCGCTGCGGGGGTGCGCGTTGAACCCAGACCAGCCCGTGGCCGGAGTCCGCCACCATCACGCCCCGGTCGAGGGTGCCGTCCCTGCGCACCCGGGCGCGCAGGCCGGTCCCGCCCGACCGGTACCCCTCGGCCGGGTCCGTCCCGGTGGGAAGGCGCAGCCCCGCCCAGAGCACCCGCGCCGGGCGTCCCTCGTCGCGCAGGGTCACGATCCGCAGGGTGGCGAGCACGTCGCTTCCGCACAGGGCGGCGATCTCGGGGTGGGGCACGAGCAGCGGCTGCACCACCAGGTCGGGCCACGGGCCGTCGGCCAGCTCGCGCGCGAGATCGCCCCAGCCGCTCCCGTCATCGCCGCCGCCCGGCGCCTCGATCTCGGAGCGGTGGAACACCCGCACGCCCTGGCCCCGCGGGGCCGAGCCGGGCCGCACCACGAACGCCGCGGGCGCCTCCCGGGCGAGCGTGTCGGCCCAGTCGCGGACCGTCCAGGGCCGGTCGCTCGAGCGGCGCAGCTCCGCGACGATCGGGGGCGCCGGGATCCCGTTGCGGGCGCAGATCCGGGCGAACAGCCGCTTGTCCTCCACCCGGGGAACCGCCTCGAGCGGGTTGAGGCGGTCCTGGTACGCCGTGAGCTCGGCGGGGCGCACGGCCCAGCCCGCCGCGGCCGGCGCGGACGGGTCCAGCAGCCCGAGGGCGGCCAGGTCGGCCATCCGCCAGCCGCCCAGGCGCATCCGCCCCGCCCGCAGCGCCACCCGGACGGTCGATGTGTCGTGCGCGCGCGCCGCCTCGCGCAGGCCGCCCACCAGCCGGCGCGGGCGGGCCGCCACCCTCCTCACGGACCCCGGTATCGCCGTTCTCATCCTCACCCCGCGGGTCGCCCCGGACGGCGCGACGCTACACCCTGCGGCGTGCCCTCGGGGACGGATCCGCCGCCTCGTCCGCGGAGCGCGATCGAGGTGCTGCCGAGGGGCATGAGCGAGTCGACGGCCATGCGCCGGCCGCTGAGCGAGTACGGGGACACGACGTGGTGGACGCCCACCCGGCGCAGCTTGGACTCGGAGTGCGGGTCGGCGGCGCGGGCGACGAGCACCAGAGAGGGGTTGAGCGTGCGGGCGCTGAGCGCGATGAAGGCGTTGATCGCGTCCGAGTCGACCGCGCACACGATCCCGCGCGCGCGGTGGATCCCCGCCTCCTCCAGCACGCCGTCGTTCTGCGGGTCGGCGATCAGGTACGGCACCCCCAGCGCGTCCAGCTCGTCGGCGGAGTCGTGGTCGATCTCGATCACCACCACCGCGACGCCCCGCCCGGCGTACTCCTCCACGACGGCCCGGCCGACCCGGCCGAAGCCGCAGAGGATGAAATGCCCCTCCAGCGACTCGATCCTGCGATGCATGCGACGCCTCCTCCTGCTCCGGGCCAGATCGCCCGACGCGATCAGGTCGCTTCCGATGGCGGCGGTGATCACCACGGCGACCAGGAGCCCGACGACCAGGCTCACCGAGAACAACTCGGCGAACGCCCCCGCGGCCTCCGTGTCGCGGAAGCCGACCCCGCCCAGCGTGAGGATGGTCCAGTAGAACGCATCCACCGGGGTGGCCGAGTGGACGATCACCGTGTAGCCGATCGTGCCGTAGACGATGAGGCTGATCGTGAGCGCGACGGGCAGCCAGAACCGCCGGATGACCTCGCGCGTGCCCATGCCGCCCCCCGCTCGCCGCCTCGGCGGGATTCTGGCCGCGGCGCGCCGCGCCCCGATATCGCCCGGTGGAGAAAGTCGCGCGCCGGAATCCGGCCCCGCCGTCCCCCGGGCTGGCAGCATGCGCCCATGCCCGCCACCCCCACCCGCCGCCTGGCCTGGGCCTCGTACGGCACGGCCATCGGCCTCGCCCTCGGCACCGTGGTCGCCCTGGCCACCGGGGCCGACCTCGTCGCGGCGCTCGGCGCCGCCGTCGGGGCCATCGCGGGGGTGGTCGTCGGCCGCTGGCGGGAGCGCCGGGCATGAGGGCCGTGCTGGCCGAGGAGCCGGGCGGGCCCGAGGCCCTGCGCGTGGTCGAGGTGCCCGACCCGCGGCCCGGGACCGGGGAGGTGGTGATGCGGGTCGCCGCGTCCGCCGTCAACCGCGCCGACATCATGCAGCGCGAGGGCCACTACCCCCCTCCGCCCGGGGCCAGCGAGGTCCTGGGCCTCGAGGCCGCCGGCACCATCGCCGAGGTGGGCGACGGCGTCCGCGGCTGGGCCGTGGGGGACCGGGCGATGGCCCTGCTGGCCGGCGGCGGGTACGCCGAGCGCGTCGCCGTCCCCGCCGGCCAGCTGATGCCCGTGCCCGAGGGCATGGACCTGGTCGACGCGGCCGCGGTGCCGGAGGTGTTCCTGACGGCGTGGCAGTCGCTCGGGCGCCTGACGCGCCTGGGGCCGGGCGAGGTGGCCCTGATCCACGCGGCGGCCAGCGGCGTGGGCACGGCGGCCATCCAGGTGGCGCGGGAGCTGGGCGCCACGAGCATCGGCACGGTCCGCAGCGCCGCGAAGGCGCCGGCGGTGACGGAGCTGGGCGCCCGGGTGATCGTGGCCGAGGGGGGCCGTTTCGCCGACGCCGTGCGCGCCCTGACCGGCGACCACGGCGCCGACGTGATCCTGGACCTGGTGGGCGCCGCCTACTGGAACGAGAACGTGCGCGCGCTGGCCCGGCACGGCCGGATCTCGCTGGTGGGCCTGGTCGGCGGGCGGCGGGCGGAGATCGACCTCTCCGCCCTCCTGCAGCTCCAGGCGACGATCCACGGCAGCACCCTGCGCTCCCGGACCCTCGAGGAGAAGGCCGATCTGACGCGCGACTTCGCCGCCTGGGGCGTGCCGCGCCTCGCGGACGGACGTCTGGCCCCGGTCATCGACCGCGTCCTCCCCCTGGACGAGGCGGCCGAGGCGCACCGTATCGTCGGATCCGACACAACGGTGGGCAAGGTCATCCTGCGGGTCTAGGAAACGCAGGCGATGCGATACGGTTCGGTCGCTCGTTCTCACCCTGAGCATGGAACGGAGAACTGATGAAGAAGTTGCTCGTGCTCCTGGTCCTCGCGGGCCTCGCCTACTGGCTGGTCAAGGATCGCCTTGGCGGTGAGCCGGACGAGTTCGTCTTCACCGAGGCCCCCCCGGCCGCAGAGGGCGTCGAGCCCCCACCCGCCGTCTAGTCCGGGCCGCCGGCGCGCGTGGCCCTGCGCCTGGACGACGCGCACTCGGAGCTGGTCGGCGCCGTGGAGCCGGAGCTCCGAGTGGCGGCCGAGGCCATCGGGATGGGGTTGCGCGGTGAGCTCGGCCGGCTGGCCCCGGGCCTGACCCGGCCACCGGAGTCGGCCGCCGCCGACGCCCACGCCACGCTCCTGTCGCTGGAGCTCGATCACGAGGGCGAGCCCGACGGCCTGTCGCTGATCGCGTGCGTGGCGGCCCACCGCGCGTACGTCATCTCGCGCGGAGCCCCGGAGGGCGTCAGCGCGGGCGCCCTGGCGCTCGCCCGCCTCCTGGTCTGGTCGCAGCGCGCGGCCCTGCTGGGGCCGGCGCCCAAGATCACCTGGATCGGGCCGGCGTCCCGGCGGCCGGAGGACGGCGGCGGCGACCTGGTGCTGTCGGCGCGCTGCGCGCTGGACCTGCGCGGCGCCACCCGCCGGGCCGAGGCCGTGGCCCTGATCGCGCCGCCGGAGGGCTGAGCGCCGGGCCGGTCAACCTGGTCGGACGGCCAGTTGCACCTTTCAACAGGTTCGGCGGATCCTCGGGTCGTGGATCATCGTCCTGGACCTCGGCCGGCCCGCGCCACTCGCGCGTGGCTCGCGCTGGGTGCGGCCCTGGTCGCGCTGCTGTGCCTGCCCGCCCTGGGCATGGGGGCGACCGCGATCCAGATCGAGAACGCCCTGCCGGGCAACGCGGGATGGCGCTACTCGGACGCGCCCGCCGGCTCCACGGCCCAGCAGTACGCCGGGACCGTCACCAGCATCCAGGGATACACGGCCGAGCAGAGCGTGGCGCCGGGTGGCGAGGTGGATCTGCACGTCGCGACCGTCGCGGGGCTGCGGTACCGCGTCGAGGTCTACCGGCTCGGCTGGTACGGAGGGGCCGGGGCGCGGCGCATGCTGTGCCTGCCCAGCTGCACGGGAGACCGGGCGGGCGTGGTGCAGCCGGCCTCGCCGCCGCCCGCGCCGAGCACCGGGCTGGTCCGCTCAGGCTGGAGCGTCACCGACACGATCCCGGTCGGGACGGACTGGGTGAGTGGCTATTACCTGGCCCAGCTGGTCCTGACCAGCGGCTCCAACGCCGGCACCGCGCGGTGGGTGCCGTTCATCGTCCGGGCGCCGGCCGGGTCGACCTCGACGGTCCTGGTGCAGGTGCCGGTCAACACCTGGCTCGCCTACAACGGCTGGGGGGGCAAGAGCCTGTACGACAACAAGAGCACCAACGGGGTGCGCGGAAACCACGTGTCGTTCGAGCGCCCGTACTGGAGCGGCCAGTACCACCTGCTCGACCACGAGTACCAGCTGGTCCGCTACCTGGAGCGCGAGGGCTTCGACGCGACCTACGCGACGGACGTCGACCTGCACCGCAACCCCGGCCAGGTGACGTCTCACCGGCTGCTGATGTTGGCCGGCCACGGCGAGTACTGGACGCGGACGATGCGCGACACCGCCGAATTGGCCCGCGACTCGGGCGTCAACATCGCCTCGATGGGCGCCAACACGGCGTACTGGCAGGTGCGCTACGAGGACGGCGAGCACACCATGGTGGGCTACAAGAGCATGTCCGCGGACCCCGTCACCGACCCCGGCGAGAAGACCGTCACGTTCCGCGACCTCGGACGGCCCGAGTGCGAGCTGCTGGGCGTGCAGTACGACAACTCGTGGTCGGTCGACTCGGTGGTGCGCAACTTCAGCGTCGTCTCGGCCTCGGCGAGCAACCCCTGGTTCCAGGGGACCGGCTACACCGCGGGCGCGACGACGACCGGCGAGACGGTCGGGTACGAGTGGGACTTCATCACGCCTGGCTGCAACCACCCACCCCTGACCGCGCTGTTCCACTGGGACGACGGATCGGGCGGCTTCCCGCCGGCCGACGCGGTCAGCTACACCGCTCCGTCCGGGGCACGGGTCTTCAGCAGCGGCTCCATGCAGTTCGCCTGGGGCCTCGACGGCTGGCGCGACGGCTTCACGGCCGCCGCGGACACACGCCTCATGACCTTCATGCGCAACGTGATCACCGACCTCACGGCGGGCGAGCCACCACCCCCGCCACCCAACCAGCCCCCCAACGCCGCGTTCAGCGTGACCCCGACGGCCCCGCTGGTGAACCAGTCCGTGACCTTCGCCGACACCTCCACCGACGGCGACGGCACCATCGCCGCCCGGGCGTGGGACCTGGACGACGACGGCTCCTTCGACGACGGCACCGGCGCGAGCGCCCAGCGCACCTTCACCGCCGCGGGCACCTACACCGTGCGGCTGAGGGTGACCGACGACGACGGCGCCCCCACGGTGGCGAGCCGCGACGTCGTGGTGGCCACCTCGCCGCCGCCTCCCCCGCCGCCGCCGGCCAACCTGCTCCCCAACCCGTCCTTCGAGACCAACACGTCCGGCTGGAGCGGCTACCAGGCGACCCTCGCCCGCGAGGCGCAGGCCGGCGCCCCGGCCGGCTCCTACGTGGCCAAGGTGACGCGCTCGACCGGCACCTCCTTCACCATCGACGACGGCGGCCGGGCCGTCTCCTCCACCACCCCCGGCACCAGCTACACCGCCGAGGCGTGGGTGCGCGCCGCCTCGCCCTCCTCCATCGGCAAGCCGATCCAGATCAAGCTGCGCGAGCGCACCTCGGGCGGGACCGTGGTCGCCGACGTCGGCTCTCAGAACATCCCCCTGACCGACGCCTGGCAGCGGCTCACGCTGACCCTCGTGACCACGACCACCGGCGGGAACCTGGGCGTGCGGGTGAGCCACGGCAGCGCCGTCGCCGGCAACGCCTTCTACGTCGACGCCCTCGTGCTGGGAGGGGGCGGCGAGCCGCCTCCGCCGCCGCCCAACCAGGCCCCGTCGGCCTCCTTCTCCCAGACCCCGGCCGCGCCGGTGGCCGGCCAGCAGGTGAGCTTCGCCGACACCTCCACCGACGCCGACGGCACCATCGTCGCGCGGGCCTGGGACCTCGACAACGACGGGGCCTTCGACGACGCCACCGGCACCGGCGCGCAGCGCACCTTCGCGGCGGCCGGCACCTACACGGTGCGCCTGCAGGTGACCGACGACGACGGGGCGCCCGCGGTGGCGAGCCGCTCGGTGGTGGTGGCGGCGGTGCCGCCGCCCAACCAGGCCCCCAGCGCCTCCTTCTCCCAGACCCCGGCCTCGCCGGTGGCCGGCCAGCTGGTGAGCTTCGGCGACACCTCCACCGACCCCGACGGCACGATCGCCGCGCGCGCCTGGGACCTCGACAACGACGGTGCCTTCGACGACGGCACCGGCGCGACGCGCCCAGCGCACCTTCGCGGCGGCGGGCACCTACACCGTGCGCCTGCAGGTGACCGACGACGACGGGGCGCCGGCGATCGCCACCCGCCAGGTGGTGGTGAGCCCGGCCCCGGCCAACCAGGCCCCGGCGGCCTCCTTCTCCCAGACCCCGGCCTCGCCGGTGGCCGGCCAGCAGGTGAGCTTCGCCGACACCTCGACCGACGCCGACGGCACGATCGCCGCGCGCGCCTGGGATCTGGACAACGACGGCGCCTTCGACGACGGCACCGGCGCGAGCGCCCAGACGCAGCTTCGCGGCGGCCGGCACCTACACGGTGCGCCTGCAGGTGACCGACGACGACGGGGCCCCGGCGATCGCGAGCCGCTCGGTGGTGGTGGCGGCCGCCCCGCCGCCGGCGAGCAACCTGCTGGCCAACCCCTCCTTCGAGACCAACCTCACCGGCTGGAGCGGCTACCAGGCGACCCTCGTGCGCGAGGCCCAGGCGGGCGCGCCCGCCGGCGGCTATGTCGCCAAGGTGACCCGCTCGAGCGGCACCTCCTTCACGATCGACGACGGCGCGCGGGCGGTGCCGAGCCTGGTGGCCGGCACCACCTACACCGCCGAGATCTGGGTGAAGGCGGCCTCGGCCTCGTCGGTGGGCAAGCCGATCCAGATCAAGCTGCGCGAGCGCACCGCCTCGGGCACGGTGGTGGCCGACGTGGGCTCGCCCAACGTGGCCCTCACCAACTCGTGGCAGAAGCTGACCCTCACCCGCACCGTGGTCACCGCCGGCGGCAACCTGGGCCTGCGTGTCAGCCACGGCAGCGCGGTGGCCGGCGACGCCTTCTACGCCGACGCGGCCCTGCTGCGCACGGGGGCCTGAGCCGGCCCCCGGCGGACCTTCTTAGTCCAGGAACTCCCGGAGGCGCTGGGTGTCGCGGTAGGCCTGGAGCTTGGTGAGCGTCTTGGCCTCGATCTGGCGGATGCGCTCCCGGGTGACCCCGAAGCGCTGGCCGACCTCCTCCAGCGTCCGCGGCTCCTCGCCGCGCAGGCCGAAGCGCAGCTCCAGCACCTTGCGCTCGCGGTGGGTGAGCTGGCCGAGGATCGACTCGAGCTCCTCGCGGCGCATGCAGGCCCGCGACGGCCTCGGACGGGCTCTGGATGGCGGCGTCCTCGATCAGGTCGCCCGAGCTCGGAGTCCTCGTCCTCGCCCACCGGGGTCTCGAGCGAGACCGGCTCCTGGGCCACCTTCTGGATCTCGCGCACCCGCTCGGGGGTGACCTCGAGCTCGTGGGCGATCTCGGCGATCGTGGGCTCGCGCCCCAGGTCCTGCAGCAGCTGGCGCTGCACCCGCGAGAGCCGGTTGATGGTCTCCACCATGTGCACCGGCACGCGGATCGTGCGCGCCTGGTCGGCGATCGCCCGCGTGATGGCCTGGCGGATCCACCAGGTGGCGTACGTCGAGAACTTGTAGCCCTTGCGGTAGTCGAACTTCTCCACCGCCCGGATCAGCCCCAGGTTGCCCTCCTGGATCAGGTCGAGGAACGCCAGGCCGCGGCCCACGTAGCGCTTCGCGACCGAGACCACCAGGCGCAGGTTGGCCTCGATCAGCACCGCCTTGGCGTTCATGTCCCGCCGCTCGATGCGCTTGGCCAGCGACACCTCCTGCGCGGCGGTCAGGAGCGGGACGCGCCCGATCTCGCGCAGATACATACGAACTGGATCGTTTGAGTGGGCCTTGACCGAGAGGTCGAGCGCGGGGGTTGCCGTTGCCCCCGGCGGGCTCGACGCCCTCGCCGAGGACCTCGATGTTCAGCTCGGCGAGCACCTGCAGCAGGCGCTCCTGCTGCTCCTCGGTCAGATCGGCGGCCTCGACCACGTCCGCGACGCGCGACAGGGGCAGACCCCCCGAGCTCGCGGCCCTCCTCGATGAGCTCGCGGACCTCCTCGAGGCCGGTGACCGAGACCTCGGTCTTCACGCGTCGCCCCTCAGCGAGGCGCGTACCCGGCGCGCGAGGTCGAGTACCTCGAGGCGCCCCTTCTCGTCACCGGACGCCCGCAGCTCGGCCGCGCGGCGCTCGAGCATCGGCAGCTCCACGCGGCAGGCCGCCTCGCGCAGCTCGGCGGGCGACGGCGCCGCGGCGCTCATCTCCACCCGCAGGGCGAGCGCGACGCCGGCGCAGGTCCTCGGGCCAGGTGTCGAGGTCGACGCTGGCCGGCGCGGATCAGCTCGAAGGCCCGGCGGTGCGCCTCGACCTGGAAGGCCTCCGGGCGGCAGGCCGTCGAGGTACTGGCGCGCCTCGCCGCGGGAGGGCGACGGCCATCATCAGGAAGCGGCGCTCGCGGACCTCGGCCGGGGCCGAGCTGCGCGGGGGCAGCACCTGCTCGGCGACCTCGCCCATGCGCGAGGCGCGGTGGAGGCGCTCTTCCATCCCCTGAGACAGTTGAAGCAGGCTTGCGGTCAAGCGAACCCCTTCGTCCTTCTCCACCGAATCGGGGAACCGCCTGAGCAGCTCTCCGATCGCCTCAAGAGCCTCCTCCCTCTCCCGGGGAGACCCTCCAGAACGCGCAACCCGTGAACGGATCAGGAAAGGTACCAGAGGCTCCGAGGAGTCGACGGCCCGGGCCAGGGCGGCCCGGCCGGCCTCGTCGGCGGCCATATCCCCTGGATCCTGGCCGATCGGCAGGCGAACGGCCGACCATGCGAGGTTGACATCGGCGGCGGCCTCGACGCTCCGCCAGGCGGCGTGCTCCCCGGCCGCGTCCGCGTCGAAGCAGAGCTTGACCTCCGGCGCCCACCGTCGGAGTAGGCGGATCTGGTCGGTCGTCAGCGACGTGCCCATGCACGCCACCGCGGATTCGACCCCGGCGGCCATCAGGCCCATGACGTCGGTGTACCCCTCGACGACGACGAAGTACTTGGTGCGGGCCGCGGCCACGCGCGCCCCGGACAGCCCGAACAGCAGGCTGCGCTTCTTGAAGAGGGGGCCCTCGGGCGAGTTCACGTACTTGGCCCGGATGTTGGGGTCGAGGGTGCGGCCGCCGAAGCCCTGCACCCGCCCCTGGCTGTCGGCGATCGGGAACATGATGCGCGAGGTGAAGAAGTCGCTCACCTGGCCGCCGCGCCGCCGCGCCAGGCCGGCGTCGACGAGCTCGTCGCGTCCGAAGCCCTCGCGCGCCGCCCGCCCCGACAGCACCGCCCCGCCCCCGGGCGCGTAGCCCACCCGCAGCGAGCGGGCCAGCTCCTCGGAGAAGCCGCGCCCGGCCAGGTACTCGCGGGCGGGCGCGGCCTCGTCGGCCCGCCAGAGGAACGCGGCGTAGAAGTCGGCGGCCCGGTCCAGCAGGCGCCGGCGGCGCTCCACGGCCGCCCGCCGGGCGGCCTCGTCGGGCGACTCCTCCTCGAACGAGACCGGGATGCCGAAGCGCTCGGCCAGCCCCTGGACGGCCTCGCCGAAGGTGGCCGCCCCCTCCTGCTCGCGCATCCAGGTGATGGCGTCGCCCGTCGCGCCGCAGCCGTGGCAGTAGTAGCGCCGGAAGTCCGGCGGCAGGAGGCTGAACGAGGGCGAGCGCTCCTCGTGGAAGGGGCAGCGCCCCCACCAGCGCCCGCCGCGGCGCACCAGCTCGACGCGCCCGCGCACCAGCTCGACCAGGTCGACCCCCTGGCGAACGGATTCCACGCTCTGTGGGGAGATCAGCGGCACGGGATGTGGGCGTCGGGGCTCAGACGAGAAAGGATACGGGGCGCACCAAGTCCCTCCGTTCTACCGTTGATCGGGAACGTCCGCGACAGGAGGCACACATGGGGCTCTTCTCACGTCTCTCGGCACGGATGCCCGCCCCCGAGGACGCGCTGCCCGGCCGCGCCGAGGTCATGCCGGTCACCGCGCCGCACTTCGTGCTGGGCACGCCGATCGTCCCCCCCTTCCCCGAGGGCCTCGAGCTCGCCCTGGTCGGGCTGGGCTGCTTCTGGGGCGCCGAGCGGATCTTCTGGCAGACCGAGGGCGTCCACACGACCGCCGTCGGATACGCCGGCGGGTACACGCCCAACCCGACCTACGAGGAGGTCTGCTCCGGGCGCACCGGGCACAACGAGGTGGTGCGCGTGGTGTTCGACCCCGCCGTGACCAGCTACGAGACCATCCTGAAGCGCTTCTGGGAGGGCCACGACCCCACCCAGGGCATGCGGCAGGGCAACGACGTGGGCACCCAGTACCGCTCGGGCATCTACGTGTACTCGGACGAGCAGCGCGAGATCGCTCACGCCTCGCTGGAGGCGTACCAGCAGCGGCTGCGACGAGGCCGGCTTCGGCCCGATCACCACCGAGATCGTCGACGCGCCCGACTTCTACTACGCCGAGGACTACCACCAGCAGTACCTGGCCAAGGTGCCCAACGGCTACTGCGGCCTGGGCGGCACCGGCGTGACCTGCCCGGTGGGCGTCGTCACGGACTAGGGGGGCCCGCCCCCACGCGGGGGTCCCCTGCTACAGGGGGCCCTCGGAGGGCATGAAGATCTCGCGGTAGACCCGCAGGGCGTAGCGGTCGGTCATCCCCGCGACGAAGTCGGTCACCCGCGTGACCAGGTCCTCCTCCCGCGCCGGCGGCAGGCGGCCGGGATGGTCGAGGAACCAGGCGAACAGCGCCTGCACCACCCCCTGGGCGCGGTCGGCCTCGGCGCTGGCCGGCGGCGCCAGGTAGACGTTCTGGAACATGAACCGGCGCAGGCGCAGGAAGGCGGCGCCGGTCTCGGGCGACTGGCGGATCTCGTCGCCCTCGGCGCTGGTGGCGACGGTGTCGGCCACCAGGGTCGTGAGCCGCTGGGAGGTGGTCGTGCCGAGCGCCGCCACCTCGTCGGGGGGCAGGTCGCGCTCGGAGATCACGCCGGCCCGCAGGGCGTCCTCGATGTCGTGGTTGACGTAGGCGATCCGGTCCATCAGGCGCACCACCTGGCCCTCGAGGGTGCGCGGGCGGCCGGGGCCGGTGTGGTTGAGGATGCCGTCGCGCACGGCGTCGGTCAGGTTGAGACCCTCCCCCCCGCGCTCCAGCACCTCCACGATGCGCAGGCTCTGCACGTTGTGCTCGTACCGGCGTCCGTACCTGCCGCGCAGGATGCCGTCGAGCGCCACCTCCCCGGCGTGGCCGAACGGCGCGTGGCCCAGGTCGTGGCCCATCGCGATGGCCTCCACCAGGTCCTCGTTGAGCTCCAGCGCCCGCGCCACCGTGCGCGAGAGCGCCGACACCTCGAGGGTGTGGGTCAGCCGGGTGCGGTAGTGGTCGCCGGCCGGTGCCACGAACACCTGGGTCTTGTGCTTGAGGCGCCGGAACGAGGTGGTGTGCAGGATCCGGTCGCGATCCCGCTGGAACGCCGTGCGGAAGGGGCACGGCTCCTCGGGTCGCGCCCGCACCGCGTCCGCGGCGCGCGCGGCCCGGGGGCCCAGCGGCGGCTCGCGCGACACGATGGCCGGCGGGCTCATCCCTCCGGGGCGAGCGGGATCGGGAACACCCAGGGGCCCGGGGTCTGGACCAGCCCCTCGTGGGTGTCCCACACCGTCCCGATGCTCACGGTCAGCAGCCGGACGTCGGACGGGATCGCCGGCGCGACCACCAGGGCCCCCTCCAGGCGATTGCCCTCGGGGCGGCTCTCCACGCCCGCGACGCGGTACAGCCGGCCGGCGTCGTCGACCGCGATCACGTCGAGCAGGCACATCTCGGTGCGGTTGAGCGCCGACGAGGCGTGGCACATGTAGCGCAGCCGCCCGCCCGCCGCGTGGCGCTCCAGGGCGACCAGGGCGATGTCGAGCCCGCCCACCGACTGGATCTGGTTCACCGGGACCACCTGCTCCAGGGTGGCCGGGCCGAACTCGAGGGCGTCGGGGAACGGCTCGCCCACCTCCGCCCACTCGGCCGCCGGGGTGGCGTCGGCGACGGCCGCCGGCGGGATCCCGTCGGGGGTGCGGTACTTCCAGACGTTGGGGTTCTCGCGGAAGAGCTCGACCAGCGCGCGGTGCGAGAAGGCCCGCCCGTCGTCCGGGACGTACACCCCCAGGCGCTCGTCGGCGCCCCGGGTGAGGTCGAAGACGGCGGCCGGCGGACCCGAGGCCTCCGACCGGTCGGCGTAGTGCAGGTGGGCGATGCGCCAGCCCTCGACGATCAGCTCCATCAGGTCGCCGAGCCCCGCGAGCTCGTACCGCGCGTCGTCCGGGCCCATGCCCCGCCCCTCAGGCGCCGAGCGCGGCGCGGGCGGCGGCGATGCGCGCCGTCTGGACCCGGAAGGGCGAGCACGAGACGTAGTCGAGGCCGGCCCGGTGGAAGAACATCACCGACTCGGGGTCTCCCCCGTGCTCGCCGCAGACCCCGAGCTTGATGCCCGGCCGCGCGGCGCGCCCGTCGGCGACCGCCATCTCCACCAGCTTTCCCACCCCGGCCTGGTCGATGGTCTCGAACGGGTTGAAGGTGATGATGTTGTTCTGGAGGTAGTGGGTGAGGAACTTGTTCTCGGCGTCGTCGCGGCTGAAGCCCAGGGTCGTCTGGGTGAGGTCGTTGGTGCCGAAGGAGAAGAAGTCGGCCTCACGGGCGATGTCGCGCGCGCACAGCGCGGCGCGCGGCAGCTCGATCATCGTCCCGACCGCGTACTCGACCTCCATCCGCTGCTCCATCAGGACGATCTCGGCCACGTCGATCACCTGGGCCCGCATGATCCGCAGCTCCTCCTCGAAGCCCACCAGCGGGATCATGATCTCGACGATCGGGGCGGCGCCGGTCTCGCGCTTGATGGTGCAGGCCGCGCTCATGATGGCGGCGACCTGCATGCGGTAGACGTCCGGCCACTCGATGCCGAGGCGGCAGCCGCGCGTGCCGAGCATCGGGTTGACCTCGTGCAGCTGGCGCACCGCGGCGATCTGGTCGAACGCCTCCGGGTCGGGCGTGCCGGTGGCCTTCGAGACCGCAACCCGCTCGGAGAGCTCGATCAGGTCCGGCAGGAACTCGTGCAGCGGCGGGTCGAGGAGGCGGATCGTGACCGGCAGCCCCGCCATCGCGCGGAAGATCCCCTCGAAGTCGCTCTGCTGGAAGGCCCGCAGCTTGTGCGAGGTACTGCACCCGGTCCTCGGCGTCGTCGGCCATGATCATGCTCTGCACGATCGGCAGGCGGTCGTCCCCCTGGAACATGTGCTCGGTGCGGCAGAGGCCGATGCCCTGGGCGCCGAACTCCCGGGCGCGGGTGGCGTCCTCGGGCGTGTCGGCGTTGGCGCGCACCGACATCGTGCGGGCGCGGTCGGCCCACTCCAGGATCTCGGCCAGGTACGGGTTGTTGGGGTCCGGCGGCACCAGCGGGGCGTCGCCGGCGTAGACCGTCCCGGAGGTGCCGTCGATCGTCATCCGGTCGCCCTCGCGGAAGGTCGCGTCCCCGATCGAGATCGAGCCGTCGTCGTGGAAGCGGATCGCGGTGACGCCGCAGACGGCGGGCTTGCCCATGCCGACGGCGACGATCGCGGCGTGGCTGGTCTTGCCGCCGCGGGCGGTGAGGATGCCCTGCGCCTCGACCATCCCGTGGAAGTCGTCCGGCGTGGTCTCGTCCCGGACGAGGATGACGTCCTCGCCGGCCTTGCCGAGGCGCTCGGCCTCGTCGGCGGTGAAGACGACCGCGCCGACGGCGGCGCCCGGCGACGCGTTGACGCCCTCGGGCGAGGGGCTCGGGCGCCCGTGTCAGGTCGAGCTGGGGCAGCAGGAGCTGGCGTACCTGGTCGGGCTCGACCAGGGTCAGCAGGGCGTCCTGCTCGCTCAGCACGCCCTCGGCGACCAGGTCGACGGCGATCCGGGCCATCGCCTGGGCGCTGCGCTTGCCGTTGCGCGTCTGCAGCATGTAGAGCGCACCGTCCTCGATGGTGAACTCCACGTCCTGCATGTTGCGGTAGGTCGCCTCCAGCTGGTCCATGGTGCTGATCAGCTGCGCGTAGGCCTCGGGGATCTCGTCCTTCAGCTCCACGAGCGGGCGCGGCGTGCGGATGCCCGCCACCACGTCCTCGCCCTGGGCGTTGATGAGGAAGTCGCCGAAGGGCTCGCCCTTCTCACCCGTCACATTGCTCCGGGTGAAGGCGACGCCGGTCCCCGAGTTGGCGCCCGTGTTGCCGAAGACCATCTGCTGCACGTTGACCGCCGTGCCGAGGTCGTGGTCGATGCGGTTGAGGCGGCGGTAGTCGCGGGCGCGCCGGTTGTCCCACGACTCGAACACCGCCCTGATCGCCGCGTCGAGCTGCTTGCGGGGATCCTGGGGGAAGGCCTCGCCCCGGTGCTCCCGGTAGATGTCCTTGAAGATCTCGACCAGGTTGCGCAGGTCGTCGGCCGAGAGGTCGACGTCCTGCTCCACCCGGCGCCGGCGCTTCATCGCCGACAGCGCCTTCTCGAAGTGCTCCTTCGGGACCTCGGCCACGACGTCGCCGAACATCTGGATGAAGCGGCGGTAGGAGTCGTAGGCGAAGCGGGGGTTGTCGGTGCGGGCGGCGAGGCCCTCCACGCTGACGTCGTTGAGCCCGAGGTTGAGGACGGTGTCCATCATCCCGGGCATCGAGAACTTGGCGCCGCTGCGCACCGAGACCAGCAGGGGGTTCTGTTCGTCGCCGAGGCGCTTGCCGACGGCCTTCTCGAGGGCCTCGAGGTGGGCCGTGACCTCGCGCGTGAGCCCCACGGGGAACTGGTGGTCGCCGCGCAGGTACTCGATGCAGGTCTCGGTGGTGATGGTGAAGCCCTTCGGCACGGGCAGGCCGAGCCGCGTCATCTCCGCGACGTTCGCGCCCTTGCCCCCGAGGAGGTCGCGCATCTCGCGCCCGCCCTCGGAGAAGTCGTACACCCGCTTGGTGATCACACCCGTGCTGCTCACCGCGCCCCCCCCACGTCGGTCACCCGTTCGAAATCCGCGACCTGGGACAGGACCCCGGCCGCATCCCGCACAAGCGCATAGCGCCGGGCCCGCACCCCCGGGTCCTCGGCGTTGACGAGCACGTCCACGAAGAAGCGGTCGACCGCCTCGGCCAGCGGCGCGGCCGCGGCCAGCGCGGCCGCGAAGTCGCCGCGCTCCTGGGCGGTGGCGATCGGCGCGGAGGCCGCCTCGACGGCCGAGCGCAGCGCGGCCTCGCCGGGGTCGTCCCCGGGGGCGATCGCCACGTCGCCGTCGGGACCCTTGCGCGCGAGGCGGTTGAGCCGGGTGCTGGCGGTCCAGACGGCGATGAACGGCGCCCCGCCGCGGGCGGCCTGGATGGCGCGCGCCCACGCGGCGGTGGTGGTGAGACCGCCCACCCCCGCGCCGATCGCCGCGCTCGCGGCCTCGGCGCCGACGCCCTCCTCGCCCAGCAGGTACACGAAGCGGTCCTCCAGGAAGTCGCCGATGCGCCGGGCGGTCTCGTCGGCCGCCAGGACGAGGTCGGCCCCCTGGGCGGACAGCCGCGCGTGCGCGGCCTCCAGCAGCGGCGCGGGCCGGAGGTCCCAGCCGCGGGCGAGGGCGATGCGCACCAGGCCCAGGGCGGCGCGCCGCAGGCCGTAGGGGTCCTTGGAGCCGGTCGGCGCCTCATCGACGGCGAAGGCGCCCACGAGGTTGTCGATCCGCTCGGCCGCGGCGAGCAGGGCCCCCGCGTCGGTGGCGGGCAGCGGGGAGCCGGCGCCCTCGGGGAGGTAGTGCTCCTCCACGGCCTGGGCGACCTCCTCGGGCACGCCCGCGCGGCGGGCGTACTCGGCCGCGACGTAGCCCTCGAGCTCGGAGAACTCGGCCACCAGCACCGCGCCCTGGTCCGCCTTGGCCAGGGCGGCCGCGCGCTCGGCGGTGGCGCGGGTCGGCGGCTCGGCGCCCACGGCGGCGGCGATCTCCCCCACCCCGCGCGACCAGCCGGTCGCGCTTGGCGGCCATGCTGCCCAGCCGCTTGTGGAAGACGATCGCGTCCAGGCGCCGGTCCAGCGCGTCCAGGCCCGCCTCGAGGTCCTTGTCGAAGCTGAACTCGGCGTCCTGGAGGCGGGCGTCCAGCACGCCCTCGTTGCCGCGGGTGATCACGGCCGCGTGGGCCGGGTCGCCGTTGGAGACGGCCAGGAAGCGCGGCAGCAGGGCGCCGTCCTCGTCCCGGAGGGGGAAGTAGCGCTGGTGGCCCTGCATGGCCGTGACCAGCACGCGCGCGGGCAGGCGCAGGTGGCGCTCGTCGAAGCCGCCGGTGATGACGCTGGGCCACTCGACCAGGAAGAGGACCTCCTCGAGCTTGCCGCCCGGGTCGCTCCACGTCCCGCCCGCCGCCTCGGCCGCGGCGTCGAGGCCGGCGACGATGGTGGCGCGGCGCGCCTCGTGGCTGGGGATCACGGCGACCGCCTCCAGGGCGGCGGCGTAGTCGCCGGCCGCGGCGATCGTCGCCGGGCCGCCCAGGAAGCGGTGCCCCTGGCTGACGTCGCCCGCCGCGATGCCGTGGAGCTCGAACGGGACGGTGAGGTCGTCGAGCTTGGCGACGATCCAGCGCACCGGGCGCGAGAAGCGCAGGCCGGTGCCCGCGCCCCAGCGCATCGTCTTGGAGAAGCGCAGCCCGCCGATCAGCTGGGCCGCCAGGTCGGGCACCAGGTCGGCCATCCGCCGCCCCTCGCCGCGCAGCTCGGCGAAGACGAACTCGCGGCCGCCGTCCTCGCGCACCACCAGGTCCTCCACCGCGATCCCCTGGCCGCGGGCGAAGCCGGTCGCCGCCTTGGTGGGGGCGCCGTCGGCGCCGAAGGCGGCGGCCGCGGCCGGCCCGCGCACCGTGCGGCTGGTGGCCGCCAGCTCCTGCGGCAGCCCGGTCACGTGGAGAGCGAAGCGGCGGGGGGCGACGGAGACCCGGGCGGTCCACCCGTCCGGCACGCCGGCCGACTCCAGGGCCGGCCGCCAGCAGCCCGGGCGCCTGCTCCACGATCTCGCGGCACGCGCTGGAGGGCAGCTCCTCGCAGCCGACCTCGATCAGGAGGTCAGGCACCCGCCACCTCCGGAGCCGGGCTCACCAGCTCGAGGTAGGCGCGGGCGCAGCGCGCCGCGAGCGCCCGTACCCGCCAGATGTACGCCCCCCGCTCGGTGACGCTGATGACCCCGCGGGCGTCGAGCAGGTTGAACGAGTGGCTGCACTTGAGCACCTGGTCGTAGGCCGGCAGCACCAGGCCCTCCTCCAGGCAGCGCACGCACTCGCGCTCGTGGGCCGCGAACGCCTCGAACAGGGCCTCGGTGTCGGCGACCTCGAAGTTGTACCGGCTCCACTGGGCCTCGTTGCGCTGGTAGATGTCGCCGTAGGTGACGCCGTGGCCCCACTCGAGGTCGTACACCGAGCGCACGTCCTGCAGGTACATCGCGATGCGCTCGAGGCCGTAGGTGAGCTCCACCGAGATCGGCGTCAGGTCGATGCCGCCGGCCTGCTGGAAGTAGGTGAACTGGGTGATCTCCATCCCGTCCATCCAGACCTCCCACCCCAGGCCCCAGGCCCCGAGGGTCGGCCCCTCCCAGTCGTCCTCCACGAACCGGATGTCGTGCTCCTCGGGGCGCAGGCCGAGGGCCGCGCAGCGAGCCGAGGTAGAGGTCCTGCACGTCGTCGGGCGAGGGCTTCAGGATGACCTGGTACTGGAAGTAGTGCTGCAGCCGGAAGGGGTTCTCGCCGTAGCGGCCGTCGGTCGGCCGGATGGAGGGCTCCACGTAGGCGACCCGCCAGGGGTCGGGGCCGAGGCTCCTCAGGAGCGTCGCGGGGTTGAACGTGCCCGCGCCGACCTCGGTGTGGTACGGCGTCGTGACCAGGCAGCCGTGCTCGGCCCAGTACCCGGAAAGACGCGCGATCACATCCTGGAAGCTTGCCCCCGCCACGTCGCGGGAGTCTACCCGGACTCCACCCCCTTGACCGGCAGGGCCACATGACGACAATGGGCCGGATGGACGCACCCCCCGGCCCCCCGCTCGTCGAGACGAAGCTGCGCCCGCCGGATCGGCGCGCCGGCCTGGTCGCGCGCCCGGACCTGGTCGCCCGTCTCGACGCCGCCGCCGACCGCCACCGCCTCACGCTGGTCAGCGCCGCGGCCGGCTGGGGCAAGACGACCCTGGTCGGCGACTGGCTGGCGGGCCGCGGCCGCCCGACGGCCTGGGTGGCGCTCGACGCCTCCGACAACGACCCGGCGCGGTTCTGGCGCTACGTCTCGGAGGCGCTCGGGCGCGCCGGCATCCCGGTGGACGGGCAGGCGGTCGGGGCGCTCGCCGGCGGCGGCGACACCCGCGAGGCCGGGCTGTCGGCCCTGATCAACGCGATGGACGAGGCCGACGTCGAGGCCACGATCGCCTTCGACGACTACCACGCGATCTCCGCGCCGGACATCCACGAGGCGGTGGCCTTCGTGGTCGAGCACCTGCCCGGGTCGCTGCGCCTGGTGATGACCTCGCGCACCGACCCGCCGATCGGCCTCGGCCGCCTGCGCGCGCGCGGCGACCTGGGCGAGATCCGCTCGTCGGACCTGCGCTTCAGCGACGGCGAGGCCCAGCGGCTGCTCAACCACGCGATCGGCCTGGACCTGGACGCCGACCAGGTGCGCCGGCTGCGCGCCCGGACCGAGGGCTGGGCCGCCGGGCTCTACCTGGCCGGACTCTCGCTGCGCGGCCGCGACGACGCGGCGGACTTCATCGAGGCCTTCGCCGGCGACGACCGGATGGTGGTCGACTACCTGGCCGCGGAGGTGCTGGAGGGCCAGGACCCCGAGCGCCGCGGCTTCCTGCTGCGGACCTCCATCCTCGGGCGCCTGACCGGGCCGCTGTGCGACGCCGTCGCGCAGACCACCGGCTCGGCGCGGACGCTGGCCGAGCTGGAGCGCTCGAACCTCTTCCTGGTGCCCCTGGACAGCCGGCGCGAGTGGTTCCGCTACCACCACCTGTTCGGAGAGCTGCTGCGCCACGAGCTGCGCCTGTCGGCCCCCGAGGAGGTCGCCGGGCTGCACCGTCGCGCCGCGGCCTGGCACCTGGCCCAGGGCGCCATCGACGACGCGATCGAGCACGCCGCGGCCGCGGGCGACCTGGACCTGGCCGCCGACCTGATCGCCGAGCACTGGTCCAGCTACCAGCGCAGCGGCTGGACCACGACCAACCAGCGCTGGCTGGCCCTGCTGCCGCCCGAGCGCGTGCGGGCGGACCCCCGGCTGTGCCTGACGCAGGCCTTCCTCGCGCTCAACCTGGGGCGCGCCGAGTCGGCCGCCCCGTGGCTCGACGCGGCCGAGGAGGCCGCGACGGGCGCGTCGAGGACCCCGCGGTCGCCCTCCTCGTCGAGGCCGCCATCGCCTCGGGGCGCTCGATCGAGCGGCTCCTGGCGGGCGACGAGGTGGCCGCGGTGATCGCCGGACGGCGCGCGGTGGCGCTGACCCCGCCGCGGCGACACGTGGTGGCGGACGCTGGCCTGCATGGCGCTGGGGATCGCCCTGCACGCCGACCGACGAGCTGCGCGAGTCGCTGCCGATCCTCGAGGAGGCGGCTCGCGGCCGGCCGGCGCTGCGACGCCGGGCCCCTGGTGGTGGTGGCGCCTGCCACCTCGGCGGCACCGCCATCGAGCTCGGGCGACATCGACCGGGCCGCCGCCCTGCGCGCGCGAGGCGATCGCGATCGCCGCCGAGGAGCGCCACTCGGAGTACCCGCACGCCGCGGGCGCCCACGCGGTGGCCGCCCAGGCGCTCGCGGTCCGCGGGGACCATCGAGGCGGCGGCCGAGGCGGCCGCGGCGCGCCCTGGCCTCGCCGCGCGGGGCAGCTCGCCGACGGAGCTCGCCCACTCCGGCGTCGTCCAGGGCGAGGTCGGCCTGGCGGCCGGAGACCTGCGGCTGGCCGGCCGCAGCGCCCGGGAGGCGCGAGGCGCTGCTCGCCGCGTCCACCGCGCCCCTGCCATCTGTCCCGCCGCGCCCGCGAGCTGCGCGCCGCGCCTCGGCACCGCGGCGGCGCCGGCCGCCGCGGCCGGCCCGGTCGGCGAGCTGACCGACCGCGAGGTCGCGGTGCTGCGCCGGCTGACCGGCACGGCGTCGGCGCGCGAGATCGCCGCCGGCCTGCACGTCTCGCACAACACCGTGAAGACCCAGATGCGCTCCATCTACCGCAAGCTGGGCGTGGCCACCCGCGAGGAGGCCGTGCGAACGGGCCAGGGAGCGCGGCATCCTGTCGCGCTCCCTGGCCGGCGGCGCCTGAGCCGGGCTCAGCCCGCCGCGGCCCCCTTCGGCTCGTCCGGAGCCGCTCTCGCTGAAGCCGATCCGGTCGTGCAGCCGGCGCAGCGGGGCCGGCGCCCACCAGTTCCACTTGCCGAGCAGCGCCATCAGGGACGGCACCAGCAGCGCGCGGATGATGGTCGCGTCGATCAGCACCGCCAGCGCGGTGCCGACGCCGAGCTCCTTGATGAGCGGCACCCGGGAGGTGGCGAAGGCGCCGATCGCGACCGCGAACAGCAGCGCCGCGGCGGTCACGATGCGGCCGGTGCGCTGGAGGCCGAGCGCCACCGCGTCCGTCGTCTCGGCCCCCGCGTCGTGCGCCTCCTTGATGCGCGACAGCAGGAACACCGCGTAGTCGGTGGACAGGCCGAACGCCAGCGCGCCGAGCAGGATCGGCTGGGTCAGGTCGAGGGCGCCGACGCTGTCGTAGCTGAACAGGCCCTCGAGGCGGCCGTCCTGGAAGATCCACACCAGGATGCCGAGCGTGGACGCCAGGGTGAGCAGGTTCATGATCACGGCCTTGACCGGCAGCAGCACCGAGCCGGTCATGACGAACAGGGCGATGATCGTCATCGACCGCGATCACCAGGATCGCCCACGGCAGGTGCGCCGCGATGCTGTCCTTCTGGTCCACGAAGCTCGCCGATGAGCCCGCCGACGAGGATCGGGTACGGCGCCGGCGTCGCGCGGATGTCGTCGACCAGGGTCTGGCTCGCGTCGGAGAGCGGCGGGGCGGCCGAGTAGACGTCGATCCGCCAGGAGCCCTCGCCGACGTACGGACGGGCGGGGCGACGGCGGTCGCCGTCGGGCGGCCCCAGACCCTCGCGCGTAGGCCGCGAGCTTCGCCTGGGCCTCGGGCGTGTCGGGGGCCGTCGACCGCGATGTAGACCGGCTGGCTGCGGTCCTCGCGGGAAGTCGGACGCGATCGCGTCCGACACCTGGCGGGCGGTCGCGCTCGTCGGCAGGACGCCCGCGTCGACCGAGGTGAACGTAGATGTTGAGGAAGGGCATCGCCACGATCAGCAGGCCGACCGTGGTGAGGGTCGCGATCAGCGCCGGGCGGCGCATGACCGCGTTGCGACAGGCGGTACCAGAACCCGGAGGTGATCTCCTGGTCGTCCTCCTCGCTGCGGCGCTTCCAGGACTTCGGGGCCAGCGAGTTGATCGCGCGTGCCGAGCAGCGCCAGGACGGCCGGCAGGACCAGCAGGGCCACGGCGGCCGCGATCAGCGCCACCAGCACTCCGGCGAGGCCCATCGAGAAGAGGAAGCGCTGCGGGAACACCATCAGCCCCGCCAGCGCGGCGGCGACGGTGATCGCCGGAACAGCACGCTCTTGCCGGCGGTCTGCAGGGTGCGCGTGAGGGCCCAGCGTGCCCGGTCCGCTCGGCTGGCCATCTCCTCCCGGTAGCGCGAGTGATCAGGAGGCTGTAGTCGATCGCGAGCCCCAGGCTCAGGCCGATCGCGAGGTTGAGGGCGTACACGGACAGCGCCCGTGACCTCGTTGGTGAGCCCGATCGCGAGGAACGAGCCGAAGATGACCAGGGCCCCCATCAGCGAGGGCAGCAGGGCGGCGATCACCCCGCGGAAGACCCACAGGGAGAGCAGGAAGATGATCGGGAACGCGAGCATCTCGGCCCGCGCGAGGTCCTCGCCGATGATCGTGCCGGCCTCCTCGCCGACCATCGCCACGCCGCCGACGGTGACGCCGGGCTGGTCGGCGAGCGGCGTCGCGGATGCGGACGGCCGCGTCCTGGGCCGCGTCGTCGCTGATGGGCCTGAAGAAGGCGGCGACGTAGGAGGCGTCGCCGTCGGTGGAGACGAGGGCCGCGCCACCGCCGTTGTACGCCGTGACGACCTTGGCGACGTCCGGGTCGGCGGCGATGGTGGCCGCGGCCTTCTCGACCGCGGCGCGCCCGGCGCCCGTGCGGACGTCCGCGCCCGGCTCGACGAGGGCCACGACGCCCGGCCCGGGGTTCTGGCCGGTGGCCGCCTCGAGCTGGTCGCGGGCCGCGACGAACTCGGCGCTCGGGTCCTCGAAGCCGGTGGCCGTCAGGTTGGAGGTGAGCGGTCCACCGACGACCACGGCCACGAGGAAGACCGCGATCGCGACGGAGATGACCCGCCAGGGGCGGCGGGTGAGGAGTGCGGCGAGGCGTGACATGTCAGTCCTCCTGGGGGTCGGCGGCGGCGCCGCGGGACGGTTCGACCGAGATGACCTCGAGCCCGAGGTTGTCGAGCGAGCCCAGCACGTCGGCGAGGGGGCGGCCGGAGGGGTCGCCCTCCAGCACGGTGCGATCGGCGAGGACGCGGTGGGACAGCCCGGGGAACCCCTGGCAGAACCTCTCGCTCATCGCGCCCCGGACGGTGATGCGGTACTCCCCGCTCATGACGGGCCTCCCCGATTCGGTCGACGGATCCGGTCGTGCCGAACCCTTCCCGAGGCCGGGGTGAGCGGTCATCACCCCGGCCGGATTTCACCCAGGGTGATTTTTCGCCGGCGCACCTCAGTACTTGCGCGGTCACGGGTGCGGAAAGGCACGGATGACGGGCGTACGGGCACCCGGTGGTGTGGTGCCTGACGACCCGCTCGCCCGCGTGTCGCCCACGTCCGCACACGTCCGCACAAGGAGACGCGCATGACGACCACGCGCAAGCTGCTCTGGTGGGGAGGGGTCGCCGCCGGCGCGCTCCTGGTGATCCTGGGGGCCTTCTGGATCTACGCCGGCGTCAACGCCCGCAGCGAGGTGCACGACACGATCACCCAGGAGCAGATCGTCGGCTCGCCCGACATGAGTCCCACGGCGATCCTGGCCGGCATCAAGGAGGCCGGTCTCGAGGGCAAGGTCAGCATCCCCGACTGCAGCGTCGCCGACCAGACGGTGACCAGCGGCGACCAGGCGCGGTGCTTCGCCGAGTACATGCGCGTCCACGCCCTGGAGTCCACCGGCGGGCGCACCTACTCGGAGATGGGCCGCTTCCTCGACGCGAACGGCAAGGAGGTCTTCACGGAGGAGGACGCCGCGACGGGCGCCAACGGGCGCCCCGTGTCCAACCCGGCGCGCGACCTCTGGGTCTCCCAGCGGGCCCTGGCGACCGGCCTCGAGCTCGCGTACGTCGGCGAGCAGGTGTCGCTCTTCTCCATCGCCACCGGGGTCGTCTTCGTCATCATCGGCGTCGGCTTCCTGGTGATGGTGCTCGCCGGAGGCATCCTCGGGAGCCCGTTCGCCAAGACGGAGGAGTCCGCGCCGCCCGAGTCCTGACGATCGGCGCGCTGCGGGCGGGTCCCCCGGCCATCGGGTCGCCGGGGGGCCCGCAGGCGCTCCGGCGCCACCTCCTTGACGGCATCTTGAGGCCGGGGCCCCCGATCTTGAGGCGGCCGCGACCCGCGCGCTCGTAGCCTGGACCCATCATGCGCCGGCTGCTGCTCGTCTACGACGGCTCACCCGCCTCCCGGGCGGCCCTGGCGCGCACGGGCGAGGTCGCCGGGCCCGGCGACGAGGTCAGCGTGGTCAACGTGATGCCCGAGCCCGGCGTCAGCTGCCGCCTCGCGCCCTTCACCGCGGAGCGCGACCGCCAGGACCTGCTGCTGGACGACGCGGAGCGCCACCTCGCCGAACGCGGCATCGCCGTGCACACCCGCGCCGCCGTCGGGGACGAGGCGGGCGAGACCCTGGCGGCGGCGGCGGCGATCGGCGCGGACCTGATCATCGTCGGGGAGAGCCACCGGCGGCTGCCGCGGGTCCTCGGGTCCCCCTGCGACCGGATCGTCCGCCGGGCCGGGTGCGACGTGCTCGTGGTGCACGACGCGCCCGGCGAGCCGGGCTAGAGGGGCGCCGCCGAGCGCAGGTTGACGCCCAGGTGCTCGCGCAGCACCAGGCCGATGATCCGCTCCACGCCGGCCGCGGCGCCGGGCGGGATGGCCGAGGCGGCCTCGGCGAGCGGCCGGCCCACCAGGTTCGCCAGGCCGGCCAGCGCGTCCGGCTCGACGCGCTCGGTGCCGGCGCCGCACGCGGCGCACACCGCGCCGCCCGAGGCCGCCGAGAACCCGGGCAGGGGCGGCCCCGCCCCGCAGCGCGAGCAGCGGGTCAGCACCGGCAGCAGCCCGCTCACCACGAGGAGCTTGGCCTGGCAGCCCAGCACCAGGGGGTCGAGGCGCGCCGGCCCGGGGGGCGCCGGGGCCCGGCTCAGCAGGTCCAGCGTGCGCCCCAGGACGTTCCAGGCCTCCTCGGAGGGCTCGTCCTGGGGCATCACCCGCATCACGGTCTCCAGCACGCAGCCGGCCGCCTGCAGGCGGTGGCCCGGCCACCCAGAGGCCGGCGTGGGCGTCGAGGACGGCGGCGCCGCGCATCGTGCCGAGGTCGCCGCGCCCCTCGTGGATGGTCACCAGCGCCCGCACGCCGGGCTGGAGGCGCCCGCCCAGGCGCGAGTTGGTGCGCCGGGCGCCCTTGGCGATGGCGGACACGCGGCCCCGCGCGCGGGTCATCAGCGTGAGGACCGCGTCGGCCTCCGAGTACCGGATGGTGCGGAGGACGACGGCCTCGGTCTCGTAGGTCGCCACCCGGTCATCTTGGCACCCCGCGCCCCCGGGCCCCGGTCGTGACGCCGTGGCTACACTTTTTGAATGACCAGACCCCACGTCCGCATCTACACCAGCGACGCCTGCTCGTACTGCGAGCGCGCCAAGCGCCTGCTCGCCAAGAAGGGCGTCGTGTTCGAGGAGATCCACTTCCCCCGCCACGACTACGAGGCGCGGCGATCACCTGGTCGAGCTGACCGGCCGCTACACGGTCCCGCAGATCCTGATCGACGACCGCCCGGTGGGCGGCTACGACGACATCAAGGCGCTGGACGACGCCGGTGCCCTGGACGCGATGCTGGGGCTCGCGGCCTAGGCGGTCACCGTCCGGGCCCCTGGCCCCGGCCCAGCGGGCCGCCGGCCGGCGGGATGATGCCCAGCTGCTGGAGCATGCCGAGGTCGTCCCGGGTGGCCCAGTGCTCGGACGAGAGCCCGTCGCGCATCCGCAGCATGTGCATGTGCTGCACGGCGAACCGGCGGCCGGTGGCGGGCATGCCGAGCAGCTCGCCCTCGTGGGTGCCCGAGAGCGTGGCCCGGTAGGCCACCAGGTCGTCGCCGGCGACCACCTCGTGGATCTCCAGGTGGATGTCCGGGATCGCGCTGTGCAGGCGGCCCAGGCGCAGGCGGAAGCCCTCGTAGCCGGGGTCCTCGCCGGGCCAGGCCTCGTGGTTGACGAAGTCGGCCGTGACGAACTCCTCGATCCGGTCCAGCTCGCCGCGGTTGAAGAGCACCTCCACCCGCTCGCGCGCGAAGGCCTTCATCGCCTCGGTGTCCATCGTGCCTCCTTCGCTATTCGGGCGTCACCAGGGCGCGCCCGGCGCCGGCGCCGCTGACGCACGACCAGGTAGACGATCGACGCCGATGATCGCCGCCGCCAGCACGTAGTCGACGTAGTGGAGCTGCTTCTGCAGGCTCTCCCAGTTGTCGCCCACCGCCCGCCCGGCGAACGCCAGCATCACCACCCAGGGGATGCAGCCGATCAGGGTCAGGATCGTGAAGCGCCAGAAGGGCATGCGGGTGATGCCCGCCGGCAGCGAGATGAACGTGCGGATGATCGGCAGGCAGCGCGAGAGCAGCACCGCCCAGTCGCCGTAGCGGTCGAACCAGCGGTCGGCCGAGTCGAGGCGCTTGGGGGTCACGTGCAGCCACTGCCAGCGCAGCAGCCACTCGCGCCCCTTGGCGTAGCCCACCCAGTAGGCGATCCACGAGCCGATCACGTTGCCGCCGACGCCGGCGACGACGATCCAGAACATGCTCGCCTCGCCGCGCCCGACCAGGAAGCCCGCCGTAGAGCATGATCGCCTCGCTCGGCACCGGGATGCAGGCGCTCTCGAGGATCATCAGCACGAACACGGCCAGGACGCCGTAGGCCCCCACCTGCTCGGTGGCGAAGTTGACGATCGGCGCGGTGAGGTCGGGCATCGGGCGGGGATGCTACCCGGGTCGTGCTGAGAGCCCGCTGAGCGCCCGGCAGCATCGCGCCGCGGACCGCCGTCGCGCTGCGGACCGCGTCGCGGATCGCCTCCGACGACGGCCTCGGCGGCCGCCACCCCGCAGGCGAAGGCGGTGGTGGGATGGGTGCCGGTGGCCAGGCAGAAGGCCACGTCGCCGTCGAGGGGCGTGTGCACCGGCGACACCGCCCGGGCCATCCCCGCGTGCGCCATGCGCGCCACCGCGGCGGCCTCGACCTTGGTCAGCCGCCCGTCGGTCACCACGCAGGCCAGGGTCGTGTTGGAGGGCGCCATCAGGCGCGGGTGGGTGGGGGGCGAGTCGATGACCCGCTCGGAGGCGCGCACGAAGCCGCCGCGGGACGCGTCGAAGGCCCCCGCGAGCACGGCGCCCGACTCGTCGAGGACGTCGCCCCACGCGTTGACCACCGCGAGCGCGGCGACCGTCGCCCCGTCGTGCAGGCGCCGCGAGCGCGGCGCCGAGGCCGCCCTTGCACCAGCCGGCCTGGGCGCAGCAGCTTGCCCACCGTGGCGCCGGTCCCGGCGCCCGACGCTGCCGACGGCGTGCGGGCCGGGCCGGGCGGCCTCGCAGGCGGCGTAGCCCTCGTCGCGGCCCGGGCGGCGCAGGTTGCCGCTGATGCCCAGGTCGTAGATGCAGGCGGTCGGCACGATCGGCACCCGGGCCATGCCGGTGTCGTGCCCGAGGCCGTGCTCCTCGCACCAGTGCACGACCCCCGAGGCCGCGTCCAGGCCGAAGGCGCTGCCGCCCGACAGCAGCAGGGCGGTCACCGCCGACACCGAGGCGACCGGGGAGAGCACCTCGACGTCGCGGGTGGCCGGCCCGCCGCCGCGGACCTCCATCGCCCCGACGGTGCCCTCGGGCACCAGCACGACGGTGCAGCCGGTGCCCGCCTGCGCGTCGGTCCAGTGGCCCGACGCGGACGCCCGGCGATCTCGCTCACCACGGCGCCGGCTCCGGCTGGCAGGTGGGGCACCAGTACGTGCCGCGCTGGGCCACGCGCGTCTTGCGGATCGTGGTCCCGCAGCGCGGGCACGGCTCGCCCGCGTGCAGGTGCACCCGCAGCAGGTCCTGCATCGAGCCCTTCTCGCCCAGGCCGTCGCGGTAGCTGTCGATCGAGGCGCCGCCGGCCGCCACCGCCGCGGCCAGCCGGTCGCGGATGGCGCGGTGCAGCCGCCGGATCTCCTCGCGGCGTCGAGGTCGCCCGCCGGGCGCAGCGGGTGGATGCGCGGCCGCGAAGAGCGCCTCGTCCACGTACATGTTGCCCGAGGCCCGGCGACCAGCGCCTGGTTGAGCAGCACCGCCTTGATCGGGCCCGCGGCGGCCCTCGAGCAGCTGCGCCAGGACGCGCGCGGTGAAGCGCGGCGTGAGCGGCTCCACCCCCACCCGCGCGCGCCAGTAGGCCTCGCGCTCGCGGGGATCGCCGTCCACCAGCCACGCCCGGCCGAAGCGGCGCATGTCGCCGAAGGTCAGGCTGCTGCCGTCGTCGAGGTGGAAGCGGGCGCGCAGGAAGCGCTCGCCGGGGTCGGGCGCGCCGGCCTGCCAGTGCAGGCGGCCGGTCATGCGCAGGTGGACCGCGAGCGTGCGCCCGTCGTCGAGCTCGATCAGCAGGTACTTGCCCGCGCCGGTCGACGCCCACGATCCGGCGCCCGGTCACCCCCTCGACGAACCAGTCCGGCTCCTCGGGGCTCACCAGCTTGGGGTCGTACACCTCGACCCGGGTGAACGTGCGCCCCGGGATCCGCTCGGCCAGCTGCGCGCGGATGGTCTCGACCTCGGGCAGCTCAGGCATCGCCCCGGACCCCCTCGCCAGGATGACCGGGCCGTCGTCCGCGTCCCCCGCGCCGACGCGGAAGGCGGGCGCGAGCATGTCCCGGGCCCGCTCGCCGGCCCACTCGTCGCGGGCGTGGACCACGGCCATCGGCTCGCCGGCCGCCACCGCGGTCGCCGGGGCGCACCAGCAGCTCGACTCCCACCACCGGGTCGATCGACTGGTCGGCGTGCAGGCGGCCCGACGCCCAGCCAGCGGGCCACCTCGCCGACCGCGCCGCGCGGCGATCTCCTCCACCCGGCCCTCGGCGGGCGCCTCGACGTCGATCCGAACCGGGGCGCGCGGCAGCGCGTCCGGGCTCGGTCCAGACGTCCGGATCGCCGCTCCTGGGCCTCGATCCAGCGCTCGGCGCTCGCCAGCGCGTCGCCCTGGCGCAGGGCCGCCGCCGCGCGCTCGCGCCCCTCGCCCTCGGGCACCACCGCGGCGGCCTCGGCCAGGTCGCCGGCCACCACCTCGGCCAGCTCGCGCAGGTCGTCGGGCCCCTCGCCGCGCAGCACCGCGCCGGCCTCGCCCACCTCGAGCGCGTTGCCCACGCAGCGGCCCAGAGGGCGCGCGCCATGTCGCTGACGGTCCACCGCACGGCGCGACCCCACTCGGCGGCGATGCCGGCCATCACGGCGGCGGTGGCGCGGGCCTCCTCGGCGTCGCCGACCAGGCCGCCTCCGCCCGCCACCACGTCGATGTGGATCGCCCCGGCGCCCCCGGCGATCGCCCCGCTCATCACCGAGGCGGCCACCAGGCCGCCCGAGGGCGCCGTGCCGGTCGCGTCGCGCAGGGCGCGCAGGCGCCGGTCCGCCGGGGACCAGGCGCGGATCGGGCGCCACCACGGCGATCCCGACGTCGCGCACCTGGCGCACGAAGCCCGCCAGGCTGCAGGTGCGAGCGGAAGCCGGGGATCGCCTCCAGCTTGTCGACGGCGCCCGCCGGTGTGGGCCGAGGCTGCGGCCGCCCAGGCTGGCGACGCGCACGCCGAGCGCGGCCGCCAGCGGCGCGGCGACCAGGGGGGTGGTGTCCCCCACCCCGCCGGTCGTCTGCGGGTCGCCGGTCGGGCCGAGGGAGCCGAGCTCCAGGCGGTCGCCCGAGGCCACCAGGGCCCGCGCCAGGGCGGCGGTCTGATCGGCGCCCAGGCCGCGCAGGCAGGCCACCATGCACCACGCCGCCATCAGGGCGTCGGAGGCGGTGCCGTCGAGCCACGCGCGCACGAACGCCTCGACGCTCTCCGCATCGACGGGCTCGGCGCGCCGGCTGCGCTCGATGAGCTCGACGGGGGCGAGAGGGGCGGCCATGGTCGACCGGGACTCTACGCCCGCCCCCGGCGGTGGTGACGGGGCACCGCGCGCGCGAGGACCCCCTGCAAACCGCTGCTAGGGTGGCCCGCGTGTTTCGCACAGTGACACCGGCGGTGGCCGTCGCGCTCGCCCTCGGAGCCGCGGGCGCCGCCGTCGCGGCACCCGCCACGACGGCCCCGGCGACCACCGCTCCGCCGACCACGGCCCCCGCGCCGACCGCCCCCGCGCCGGCCCTGACCTCGCTCCGGATGGCCAACGCGGTCTCGGCCCAGCAGGGCCACGCGCGCTTCCTGGTCGGGGTCAAGCTCGCGACGCCCGCGAAGCTGACGGTCCAGGTGCTCGCGGCCGACGGCAAGGTGGTCCAGACGACCACCGACACGGCCGACCGCGCCGCCGGCCGCGCCTACGTGCGCGTGGAGGCCACCGACAGCTCCGGCTACCAGCTGCTCGCGGGCTCGTACCGGGTGCGGGTGCGGGCGACGGACGCCCAGAACCGCGCGTCCAACCTCCTGGAGAAGGCCTTCACCCTCAAGCTCACCTCGCCGCGCGGCCTCTTCGACGCGTACACCGTCCCGCTCTGGGGGGCGCTGCGCCGCCAGATGGCCGCCCCGGTGGCCGGCCAGCTGGTCGCGGTGGTCGGCGTGAAGGGCAAGGTCCTCACGGCCGGGCTGCGGCGCGGCGACATCATCACCGCGGTCGACGGCCGCGACGTGACCCGTCCCGGCGCCTGGGCCGCCGCCCTGCGCGCCCTGCCGGGCGACCGCCCCGTCGCGGTGCAGTACAACCGCAAGGGCGTCGTGACCACGGCCAACATCGAGCCCTCCCCGGACTGGACCGCCGTCCCGGACTACGCGACCTCCCTGAAGGTCGCCGTCAAGCGCGACCCCGGCATCATGGCCTACTCGGTCGCCCAGGCCCGCCAGCTGATCGAGGCCGGCCGGACGGCCTCGGCGCGGGCCCTCATCCGGGGCTGGCCGGCCGCGTGGCGCACCGGGGCGCCCGGGGAGATCGTCCAGGGCGAGCTGCTGGCCAAGCAGAAGCGCTGGAAGCAGTCGCTGGGCGCCTACAACCGGGCCCGGGCCAAGGACCGGGGCAACGGGATGATCGCGTTCGGCCGGGGCGTGGCCCTGTCGGCCCTCAACCGCACCGCCGAGGCCGAGGCGGCCTTCGCCCTCGCGGCGCGCCTGGACCCGACCGATCCCGCCGCCGCCGCCTTCCAGGCCTACGCCCTCCTGCAGGCCGACCGCACCGCCGAGGCCCTCGCCGCCGCCCAGCGCGCCGTGACGCTGGACCCGCGCTTCGCCGACTCCTTCCTGCCCTACGGCATCAGCCTGATCGCCTCGGGCGACAGGGCGAACGGGGTGGTCGCGCTGCGCCGCGGCCTGCTGCTGCTCGAGGAGCCGGAGCGGGCGAACCGCCTGATCGCGCAGCACCTCAACCCGACCGACCCCTAGGGCGCCTCACCGGCCCCGCCACCGGCAGGGCCTAGATCTCGCCGGTGGGCTCGTTGCCCTCGTCGAAGCCGGTCTCGTCGCGGGGACGCCGCCGCGAGGGGCGCCGCCGCGAGCGGCCGCCGCCGATGCCGCCGCCGGCCAGGAAGAGCACGGTCAGCACGCCGGCCGCGAGCCCGGCCCACATCTCCCACTGCAGGAGCGGGTTCTCGGCGAAGATGCCGTAGAGCAGGAACACCGCCACGACGCCGACGAGCGCCAGGGGGCGCTGCTCGGGGGCCGCCAGGTGGACCACCCAGGGGGCGAGGATGGCGATGACCAGCAGGAGGATCGTGCTCACGCGGGTGCTCCCGGGCTGCGCGCAGCGGGTCGGGGTGGATTCGCCCGGCCAGAGTAGTGGTCGCCGGACCCCTCCGTCCAGCGGCGGGTCCGTGCACTAGCGTCCCGGCCATGGGCGACGCACTCGGCCTCCACCTGCTCCAGGGCCTGGACCAGATCGACTCGCCGCGGCGTTCCGCGCTCGCCCGGGTCGACGACCGGGGACGCCTGGTGGCCCTCGAGCTGGCCGCGGGAGACGACGAGGTGCTCGCCCGCGTCGCCGAGGCCCCGGGGCTGCCGCTGGTGGTCGACGCACCCCTCGCGGTGCCCTCGCCGACCGGGCGGCGGGACCTCGAGACGGTGCTGTCCTGGTGCGACGCGCCGGCGTTCCCCGTGTCGGGCCGGCGGCTGGACCAGGTGTTCGGCGGCGCCCGCGGCGTGGCGCTGGCGCCGGCCCTGCGCCGGCTGGCCGACCCGGTGCTGGAGACGCTTCCCGACCTGGTGCTGCGCCAGATCGCCTGGGAGCGCGACCACCCCCCGGAGGCCCCGGCGATGGACCTCGCGGACTACCGCGCCGCCTGGCTGGCCGTGCGCGCGCCGGTGTTCCGGCCCAAGGGGTCCGGCCGGGCGCGCCCCGAGGGCACGCGCGCCGCGTGGGCGCTGCTGGCGCACGTCCTGGACCTGGGCGGGTGGATCCCCGACGCGTCGCCGGACGACTGGGGCGCGATCGCCGACGCGGCGCGCATCGACGCCCTCTGCTGCGCCTACGCGGCCCTGCGCCTGGGCCGCCCGGGCGCGCACGCCGTGCTCGGATCCGCCGAGCGGGGATGGGCCGTCGTGCCGGCCGACGCCAACCTGCGCGGGCGCATCGAGCTCACGCTGGAGCGCCTGCGGGCGGAGGGCACCATCCGCATCTAGGGTTGCCCGCGACACGTCCATTCGTGAGAATCCGCACACGCCCCTCGGGGCCGTGGCCTCTCATACCCGGAAAAGGATGGCTCCCATGGGCAACAGCGTCTACAAGGTGATCGAGATCGTCGGGACCAGCGAGTCCTCGTGGGAGGACGCGACCGCCGCCGCCGTCGCGACCGCGGCCAAGACCCTCCGGGACCTGCGGGTGGCCGAGGTCATCAAGCAGGACGTGACCATCAACGACGACGGCTCGGTCGACCAGTACCGGACCCGCCTCTCGGTCTCCTTCAAGTACCAGGAGGACTGACCGCCTCCGGCGGGTGCGGCCGGCCGGCGGGTCCGGGGGCCGGCCGCACCCTGTAGGCGAGGGTCACCCAGGGCGCGTCGGCCAGCGCCCGCGCGAGGTCGTCGTCGTCGCCGTACGCGCGGTCCGCGATGCGCCGGGCGGCCACCGGCAGGTCGACCTCGCGCGCCGAGAACGGCCAGGGCGTCACGATGCAGGCCGAGGTCGCCGTCGGGCCTCACGTCGAGGTCGAGCCCCCGCTCCCCCGGCCGCCGCGGCACGTCGCGCAGCGTCGCCCGGCCGGCCCTCGCGCAGACCGCGCCAGGTCAGGTACAGGCTGAGGGCGTCCCAGGTGCGCACCAGGCGAAAGCCGGCCGACGCCCACTCGTCGAGCGCCGGCCCGCCGCCGAGCTCGTCGCATCAGCTCGCCCTGCACGGCCTCCTGCTCGGCGATGAAGACGCGCGCCAGCGGGTCGCGGTCGGCCGGCGGCGTGTACTCGTACAGCCCCCGCCCGTAGAGCCCGCCGAGCTCACCAGCAGCCCCTCGCGCGGGTCGCGCGCCCGGGCGGCGGCGATGCCGGCCCGGTAGATCGCGACGTGCGTCCGGCCGGTCCATGCCGGTGAAGTTGACCGGCGCGCCCGCCGCCGCCCGGGGCGCCGCCTCCCACCCGCGCCAGCCCTCGTCGTGGCGGGCCGCGGCCGCGCGCACCGGCCCGAACGGCTCGGGGCGCGCGAAGGCCGCGTTGCCCCAGGCGTCGGCCATCAGGCCGCACTGCTCCTGGTGGTCGACCTGCCGCACCAGGACGAGCCCTCCCCGCGTCCCGCGCGACGATCATCGCACCGACCACTCCTCGACCAGGCCGGTCAGATCGCGGTCCAGGAAGCCCTGCCCCGAGTTGATCACGACCGCGTCGGCGCCGGTGTCCCAGGGGCGGCGGGCCGCGATCGGCCGGCAGAGGTACAGCTCGTCGGCCGCGCGGGTCACCGCCACGTAGAACAGCCGCTCCTCCTCGTCGAGCTTGCCCTCGCTCACGGCCCAGCCCGAGGGGAAGGCGCCGGCCTCGACCTGGAGCACGAACACCACCGGCCACTCGAGCCCCTTGGCCTGGTGCACGCTCGAGAGCGCCACCCGGCGCGCCGGGCCCGACACGTCCTCGTCGGCCTCCACGCGCTCGGCCAGCTGCAGGTCGCCGAGGAAGCGGTCGAGCGACGACGCCCGCGTCGCCAGCTCGGCCAGCCGCGCGAGGTCGGCCTCGCGGTCGCGCCAGTTGGGGTACTCGCGCTGGAGGTGGTCGCGGTACCAGTCGCTGCGGGCCACCGCGCAGGACGATCTCCTCCGGGCGGGTCATCGGCGCGACTGGCCCCGATCGCCTCCGCGAAGCGGGCGAGCCCGCTCGCCGCGGCGCCCGTCGGCCGCAGGGCCACGGCGGCCGCCAGCGGGTCCGGGTCGGAGCCGATCGCGGCCCACACCCGCCGCGCGGTGGCCTCGCCGACGCGATCGAACAGGCGCAGGGCGCGATGCCAGGCCAGCTCGTCGCGCGGGTTGTGGCGCAGGCGGCAGAAGGCGAGCACGTCCTTCACGTGGGCGCTCTCCACGAAGCGGGCGCCCGAGAACAGCTCGAACTCCACGCCGGCCTCGGCGAGGGCCAGCTGCAGGTCGACCGCTGTGGTGGTGGGCGCGGTAGAGGACGGCGATCTCGCCCGGCGCCCGGCCCTCGGTGATGAGGTCGGCGATGCGCTGCACCACGAAACGGGCCTCGTCCTGCACCGAGGTCGAGGTGGGCGACCACCGGGCGGTGCGCCCGAGGCCGGCCGGGCGGGCGTGCAGGCGCTTGCCGAAGCGGTTGCCGGCCGGGAGGGTGGCCTGCGCGAGCGCGACCACCTCCGGGCGTCGAGCGGTAGTTGGTCTGCAGCGGGAAGACGCGCGTGCCCGGGACGGCGGCGAAGCGCTCCACCACCTCGCGGGTCGGCGCCGCGCCACGAGTAGATCGACTGGTCGGGGTCGGCCACCGCCATCAGGTTGCCCCCCTCCCCGGCGATGGCCTCGACGATGCGCGCCTGGACCGGGTTGATGTCGTGCAGCTCGTCCACCAGCACCCAGCGGTACGTCTCGGCCAGCCGCCGGCGCACGCGCGGGTGCTCGTCCGAGCAGGCGCATGGTCAGCACCAGCAGGTCGGCGTAGTCCACCGCGCCCATGGCCCGCTTGCGCTCCGCATAGCCCGTCGGCGATCGCCTTCAGGATCCTCCATCCGGTCGGCCAGCCGCGGGTTGGCCTCCGCCACGACGTCCTCCAGCTCGCGCCCGCCCTCGGCGGCCAGCGACGCCCATCCCACGATCGTCCCCGGCTTGGGCAGCGACGGGCGCACGTCGAGGTCGGCCAGGACCGCGTCCCGGGCCATGGCCGCCAGCTGGGCCTGGTCCTCCGCGTCGAGGATCGTGAACGTCGACGGCAGCCCCACCAGGGGGCCGTGCGGCGCCAGCAGGCGCCGGGCGACCGCGTGGAAGGTCCCCGCCGTCACGCCGCGCGAGGTCGATGCCCGCCACGCGCTCGGCCCGCTCGACCATCTCGCGGGCCGCCCGCCGGGTGAACGTGACGAGCATGATGGCCTCGGGCGGCGTGCCGGTCTCCACCAGGTGGGCCAGCGTGGCGACGATGGTGCGGGTCTTGCCGGAGCCGGCCGACGCCAGGACCAGCGTGCGCCCGCGCGGCCCCCTCGACGGCGGCCAGCTGCTCGGCGTCGAGCAGCTCGCGCAGGCGCGCCGAGGCCCCCTCGGCGGCCCGCGGCGGCGGGCGCAGCCGGTAGACCGTGCGGCCGGCCGGATCGGCCGCGAGCGGGTCGCGCGGCGCCACCGCGTCGCGGGCGGCCTTCTGGGCCTCGATGTGCGGCAGGGTCGGCGGGGCCGTCTGCCAGCGTGGGTATCCGGACCGGGACGACATCGGGCGCGGGAGGCTAACCGCGGGCCCGGACGGAGCTCATCCCGCCCCGGTCTCCCGGGCCAGCCGCAGGAGCCCGATGAGCGTCTTGGCGTCGCTCATCGTGGCGATCAGGCCGTCGAGGTCGGCCAGCGGCCAGGCCGACCACCTCGATGTCCTCGTCCTCGTCCCCGGCGACGCCGTTGACCGCCGTCAGGTCGGTCGCCAGGAAGCAGTGGATGAACTCGGTGAGGATCGCCGGCGCGGTGTAGAAGCCGCCCAGGTCCCGCCAGGTGCCGGCCGCGCGGCCGACCTCCTCGGCCAGCTCGCGCCGGGCGCACGCGAGCGGGTCCTCGCCCGGGTGGTCCAGCTTGCCCGCGGGGAGCTCGAGCGTGTACCGCTCGATCGCCTCGCGCGGCTGGCGCACCAGCAGCACGTGGTCGTCCTCCACCGGCACCATCACGACGGCCCCGGGGTGGTCCATCACCTCGCGCCGCACCACGGTGCCGTCCGGGCGCCGGTACTCGGACACCCTCAGGTTGACGATGGTGCCCGCGTACACCTGCTCCGAGCGGATCGGCGGGCCCAGCCCTCCGCCGTCGCCGGTCACGACGCGGTGCGGGCGGCGTCGATCAGGCCGAGGGTGACCTCGAGCATCTGCTCCAGGCTGGTCACCGCGATGCGCTCGTCGGCGGTGTGGACGTCGATCATCCCGTTGCACAGGTTGACCGCCGGGAAGCCGTTGAGGATCAGGGCGTTGACGTCCGACCCGCCCCCGCTCTCCACCAGGCGGGTGGCGTGGCCCAGGGACCCGAGCACCCCCAGGGCGAGCGCGACGTGGGGGTCGCCCTCGCCGAGCCGGTAGGCGGTGAACTCGCGCTCGACCCGCGTCTCGAGGTCGACCTCGCACTCGCTGGCGGCCCAGGTGAGGGCGTCGAGCATCGCGGTCAGCTGCACCGACGAGGGCCCGCTCGTTGCGGCTGCGCGCCTCGGCGGTGAGCGTGCAGCGCTCGGCGACGACGTTGGTGGCGGTGCCCCCCGCGACCGTGCCGATGTTGGCCGTCGTGTCGGCGTCGATGCGCCCGAGGGGCATCTTCGCGATCGCGGTGGCCGCGGCGAGGATGGCGCTGCGGCCCGACTCGGGCGTGATCCCCGCGTGGGCGGCGCGCCCGACGAACGTCGCCTCGATGCGGTGCAGGGTGGGCGCCGAGCCCACCACGTGGCCGACCGGCCCGGTGTGGTCGTAGACGAAGCCGTAGCGCGCCCGCAGGGGGGACGGATCGAAGGCCGCCGCGCCGCGCAGGCCGATCTCCTCGCACGGCGTGAACACCAGCTCCACGCCCGCGTGCGGGCGCCCCTCCTCCACCACGCGCCGCATGGCCTCGAGCATCACGGCCACCGCGGCCTTGTTGTCGCCGCCGAGGATCGCCGGATGCCGGTTGGTCAGCTCGCCGTCCACCAGCTCCACCTCGACCGGCCCGGACAGGGGCACGGTGTCCAGGTGCGCCGCGAGCATGATGGGCACCCCGCCCTCGGCGGTCGGCGGCGAAGCGGGCCACGATGTTGCCGCAGCCGGCGGGGATCGTCGTCCCCCGCCCCGTCCTCGTGCACCTCGGCCCCCAGCTCGGCGAGCTCGGCGCGGACCGCCTCGGCCACCGCCCCCTCCTCGCGGGAGGGGGACGGGATCTCGCACAGGCGCGCCATCAGGCGCGCCACCGGGGGCAGCCCGGCGAGGTCGTCCGGGCTCACCCGCCGAGCGAGGCGTGCTCGCGCTCTGACACGGCGTCACGGGACGCGCGCGCGGGTCGACCGCGGCGCCCATGAACTCGCGGAAGAGCGGCTGCGGCCGGGTGGGCCGGCTCTTGAACTCGGGGTGGAACTGCGAGGCGCAGAACCACGGGTGGTCGGGCAGCTCCACCACCTCGACCAGGCGGCCGTTGGGCGAGCGCCCGCTGACCACGAGGCCGGCCGCCTCGATCTCGTCCCGCAGCGCGGGGTTGACCTCGTAGCGGTGGCGGTGGCGCTCGTAGATGACGGCCTGGTCGCCGTAGGCCGCGCAGGCCTGGGTGCCCTCCACCAGGTGGACCGGGTCGGCCCCCAGGCGCATCGTGCCCCCCCGCTCCTCGATCGCCCGCTGCTCGGGCAGCAGGTCGATGACCGCGAAGGGCGTCTCGGGGTCGAACTCGCTGGAGTTGGCGCCGTCCATGCCGACCACGTGGCGCGCGTACTCGATCACCGCGATCTGCATGCCCAGGCAGATGCCGAGGAAGGGCACGCCGTTGTCGCGGGCGTGCCGGGTGGCCTCGATCTTGCCCTCGATGCCGCGGCCGCCGAACCCGCCCGGCACCAGGATGCCGTCGGCCTGGCGCAGCAGGTTCTCGAGGTCGGGCGCCTCGGCGTTGACCCAGTCGATCTCGAGGTCGGCGCCGTGGTGGATCGCGGCGTGCTTGAGCGCCTCGGCCACCGAGAGGTAGGCGTCGTGGAGCTGAACGTACTTGCCCACCAGGGCGATCCGGACGCGGCCCTCGCAGGCGGAGATGCGCTCCACCAGGCTGCGCCAGTCGGTGAGGTCGGGCGGGGGGGCCGGCTGGCCCAGGCGCTGGCAGACGACCCGGGCGAAGCCCTCGGCCTCCAGGTTGAGCGGCACCTCGTAGATGTCGCCGGCGTCGACCGCCGAGATCACCGCGTTCACGCCGATGCCGGCGTGGAGCGCGATCTTCTGGCGGATGTCGTCCGTGAGCGGCCGGTTGGAGCGCAGCACCAGCACGTCCGGCTCGATACCGATGCGCCTCAGCTCGTTGACCGAGTGCTGGGTGGTCTTGGTCTTGAGCTCGCCGGAGGCGTCCAGGAAGGGCACCAGCGTGACGTGGACGAAGCACACGTGCTCGCGGCCGACGTCGTTGCGCAGCTGGCGGATCGCCTCGAGGAAGGGCAGCGACTCGATGTCGCCCACCGTGCCGCCGATCTCCACGATGACCACGTCGGCGTTGGAGCTGGCCGCCGCCTGGCGGATGCGGGCCTTGATCTCGTCGGTGACGTGCGGGATGACCTGCACGGTCGCGCCCAGGAAGTCGCCGCGGCGCTCGCGCTTGATGACCGCGTCGTAGACCGCGCCGGTGGTCACGTTGGAGATGCGCGTGAGCTCTCGTCGGTGAAGCGCTCGTAGTGGCCCAGGTCGAGGTCGGTCTCGGCGCCGTCCTCGGTGACGAACACCTCTCCGTGCTGGAACGGGCTCATCGTGCCCGGGTCCACGTTGAGGTACGGATCGCACTTCTGCAGGGAGACCCGCACCCCCCGCGCCTTGAGCAGGGTGCCCGAGCGACGCGGCCGAGATCCCCTTGCCGAGCCCGGAGACGACTCCTCCGGTCACGAAGACGTACTTCACCGGCGTCTCGACCACGTGACCTCCCTCGCCCGACGACCGGTCCAAGGATAGCTGCCGGGTCGGCGGGTACGCGCCCCCGATCGCGGCCCGGGGCGCGGCGGCGCTGCTAGCGTCGGCCCACAACCGGTCCGACAGAGAGGATGTCGATGGACTTCGAGGAGATGAACAGGAACGTGATCGCGGAGTTCCGCGCGAACGAGGGCAAGGTCGGCGGGTACTTCGAGGGTCACACGCTGGTCATCCTGCACACCACGGGCGCCAAGACGGGCGCCGAGCGCCTCAACCCGCTCGTCTACCTGCCCGGTGAGGACGGCCGCGTCTACGTCATCGCCTCCAAGGGCGGCGCGCCGGACAACCCGGACTGGTACTACAACCTCAAGGCCAACCCCGAGGTGACGCTGGAGTTCGGCACCGAGACGACCACCGGGGTCGCCCGCGAGATCACCGACCGGGCCGAGCGCGACCGGCTCTACGCCGCCCAGGTCGCGCGCATGCCCGGCTTCGCGGACTACGAGAAGGCCACCACGCGGCTCATCCCGGTCCTCGCGATCGACCCGGCGTAGCCGCTCAGTCCTCCTTGAGCATCATCGCCACCGCCACGAGCGACAGCAGCGCGATGGCGGCCCAGACGCCATAGAGGAACATGATCCCGACCATTTGACCACCCCCGTGTGCGATGTACCGACAACGGGAGTGTGGAACCGGTCGGGGCCCGGTCCATCGGGTGTCCCACCAGACGGCTCTGCGGGGTTTCCGCAGAGCCGTCCGCGGGACATTCCGGAGCGCTAGCGCACCACCAGGTGCGCGTACTCCTCGGGCACCTCCATGCGCTCGAGCACCCGCAGGAAGGCCGCGTTGGCCTCGCTCAGCACCTGCTGCTCGTCGCAGGTCGTGAGGACCTTGCCGCGCATCAGCACCACCCCGTCGCAGATCGTGGTGTCGACGCAGCTGCCGTTGCTGGCGAACACCAGGTGCGAGAGCAGGTGGTCGCGGTTGCCCGGCATCAGCGGGGTGAACATCTGGCTCTTGAGCTCGATCAGGATGACGTCGGCCTTGGAGCCCACCGCCAGCTGGCCGGTCTCGTGGCCCAGGGCCCGCGCGCCGTTGCGCGTGGCCATCCGGAGCACGTCCGGCGCCTGCTGGAGGCTGGCGTCCACCCGCGAGGCGCGGTGCAGGAGCGAGGCCCACTTCATGACCTCGAACATGTCCCGGCTGTTGTTGCACTCGGCGGCGTCGTGGCCGAGGCCGACGTTCAGGCCGGCCGCCAGCATCTCGGGCAGCCGCATGATCCCGTTGCCGAGCTTCGCGTTGGAGCTCGGGTTGTGCGAGATCTGGGTGCCGGTCTCGCGCATCAGCGCGATCTCGACGTCCGAGAGCCACACGCAGTGGGCCGCGATGCAGTCCGGGCCCAGGATGCCGCACTCGTAGGCCACCTCGGTCGGGCGGCCGCCCAGCTTGGTCTTGCTGATCTCCACCTCCGAGAGCGACTCGTTGAGGTGGATGTGGATGCCCGTGCCCAGCGAGTCGGCCAGCTCGCGCGCGCCCACCAGCAGCTCGCGGGAGGACAGCGGGAGCCACTCGATGCCGACGCGCACCTGGATGCGGCCGTTGGCCGCCCCGTTCTTCGCCTCGAAGGCGCGGGCGTTGTCGTCCAGGGTGTCCAGGTCGTGCTCGTCGTCGGCGACGTCGTTGCAGAGCACGGCGCGGATCCCGATCTCCTCGGCCGCGTCGGCCAGCGACTCGATGCGCCGGTACATGTCGTTGACGGTCGTGACGCCGCAGCGGATCGACTCCGAGTAGCTCGCCATCGCCGCCCAGTAGGCGGCCTCGTCGTCGAGCGCGCGGATGATCGGGTACCAGCAGCTCTGCAGGTACTCCCACAGCGGCAGGTGATCGCTGAAGCCCTTGGCCAGGGCGGTGTGGTAGTGCAGGTCGATGAGGCCGGGCAGGACCGCCTTGCCGGAGGCGTCGATGACCTCGTCCGCCGATCCGGCCGGGTGGCTCTGCGCGATCGCGTCGGCCTCCCCCACCGCGACGATGCGGTCGCCCTCCAGGACGACGGCGCCGCCGAAGATGATGGTGTCGGCGTCGTCCATCGTCACGACGTCGCCACCGGTGATGATGATCCTGTCGGGCATTCGCTCTCCTCGTGCGTCGGACCGCGGGCGGGCGCGCCGGGCTCACGCCCGGCGCGCCGCGCGGACCGCGTCCCTACTGACTGGGCAGCAGGTCGTTGGTGTAGTACTCCGAGTAGTCGGTCGGGGTGACCGCCTTCCCGCTCGCGTCCTTCAGCGCTCCGGCCTCGGCCAGGATCGCGCCGAGCCCCGAGAAGGACTCCTCCTTGAACTCGCCCCACTGGCTGCTGTCGCCGATGTAGATCGGGGCCAGGTACTCCGCGCTGGCGTTGACCAGCTCGGTCGCCTCGCCGAGGGCCGGGTCGGCGGCGATCAGGATCTCCGCGGACTCGGCCGGGTTCTCGGCCGCGAACTCATAGCCCTTCGAGATCGCGCTGAGGCACTTCTCCAGCTTCTCGGGGTTGTCCGAGATCTCCTTGTCGGAGGCCACGAAGATGGCCGACGGGTAGTTGCCGGCCTCGCCGAGGTACTTGCTGATCGGGAAGGTCCGCAGCTTGATGCCGCGCTGCTTGGCCTCGATGCCCTCCCAGGCGTCGAAGATGGCCGACCAGTCGATCTTCTTGGCGTACAGCGCCTCGTAGGCCGCCGTGTTGAGGGTGACGTTCTTGAAGTCGATGTCCGTGCCGCCGTCCGCGGCGATGACCGCCGACCACGTCGGGACCTCGTAGGGCAGGCCGAAGCCGCCGTAGGTGGTGCCGCTGGCCAGGTCCTTGGGGCTCTGGAACTTGGAGCTCTCGAGCACCGCCAGGGACTCGGTGTTCTTCGAGGCGATGGCCGCGACGGCCTTCACGTCGATGCCGGAGGCGCGCGAGACCAGCACCTGCGGCACGAACGAGACGCCGAGATCAGCCTTGCCCTGGTCCACCAGGACGTCGGTGTTGGCACCCGAGTACGGCAGGATCTTGAGCTCCAGGCCCTCGTCGGTGAAGTAGCCCTTCTCCTTCGCCACGTAGATCCCGGTGTGGTTGGTGTTGGGGGTCCAGTCCAGGGCGACCGTGCAGGTCTCCGTGGCCTCGGGCGTCGTGGACGCCGAGCTCGAGTCGTCGTCGCCGCAACCGGCCGCGAACAGCGTGCCCACGGCGACGAGCGCCGCTACGGCGATCAGGCCGATACCTCTCCGTCTCATCTCATGGTCTCCTTCGGTTTGGCGGTGCGTTGCGCACCGTCGGGCACGTGAGCCGAAAACGGATCACCCATCCGAGGGCGATCCCGGACCCGCGTTGTAGACGTAGCCCGGGCGGACAGGAAGGTCCGACCACGTCCGGTAGAAGTCCAGCGCGTGGGGCGTCGCCAGGGCGGGCAGCTCCACGTCGGTTCTCTCGCGCGCCGGCGAGCGATGCCACAGGCGCCGCTCGCAGGCCTCCTGGTGGCGGCCGCGGATCGCGGCCTCGTCCACCGTGGTGATCGCCCCGTCGTCGAGCACGGGGCGGCCCTGGACCATCACCAGCTCGATGTCCGACAGGTCGGCGCGATCCAGGATCACGTCGACCGGGTCGGCCAGGTCGTAGCGGTTCGGCGGCCAGAAGACGCGGGCGCGGCTGAGCACCACGAGGTCCGCGTCCCGGCCGGGCTCCAGCGAGCCGATCCGGTCGGACATCCGGGCCGCCTGCGCGCCGCTCTCGAGCGCGCTGCGCAGGTAGGCCGGGCCGTTGACGCGGCCGCTCTCGAGGGCCCGCGGCACCCGCTGGAGGTAGGCCGACAGGCGCAGCTCGGCGAGGTAGTCCTCGCGCTCGCTGGCGGAGATGCCGTCGGTGCCGACGCCCACCCGGACGCCCGCGTCGAGCATGTCGCGCGTGCGGCAGATGCCCGAGGACAGGCGCAGGTTGGAGCCCGGGTTGCTCGCCACCACCGCGCCGGAGTCGGCGACGATGGCGATGTCCTCGTCCGTGGGCCACACGAAGTGGGCCAGGCTGACGTCGGGGCCCAGGATCCCGAGATCGGCCAGCCGGCGGACCGCGGTCGTGCCGTGGTGCGCCATGCTGAAGGCCATCTCGGAGCGGGTCTCCAGGCAGTGCGTGGTGAGCCCGGTGTCGAACTCGTCGGCGAGGGCGCGGCACCGCAGGTAGAGCTCGTCCGAGACGGCCGGCGTCCAGTCGGGGGCGGCCAGGACGCGCACCCGCCCGCCGCGGCCGTCCCAGTCGGCCACCAGGCGGCGGTAGGCCTCCTCGACCTCGTCAACCGGCCACGCGTAGCCCATGTCCGAGGCGCGCACCTCGGCGGCCACGTCGGCGGGCAGCCGGGCCAGGAACGCGTCGTCGCCCTCGTGGGTGTACCGGTTGCGGTCGCGGAACGAGAGCCCGAACCCGACGCGCGTCCCCAGGTCCCAGTACGCCTGCAGGGCCACGTCGGCGGAGAAGTTGGGCAGGCAGCGGCGGCCGTAGTAGGCGTCCACCACGCAGGTCTGCCCGCCGCGGACGGTGTCCATGAGGCCCACCATCAGGACGTCGTAGAGGTCGTCCTCGCGGATCTCGCCCAGCAGGCCGTGCACCCACAGGTTGGCGAGCTCGAAGATCGTGTCGTAGACGCCCTGAACCAGGTTGCACTCGCTGTGGTAGTGCGCGTTGACGAAGCCCGGCACCACCGCGTGGCCCGGGGAGCCGATCACCCGCGCGTAGCCGCCCGCGTCCGCCGCGAGCTCGGCCCGGGGGCCCACCCGGGTGACGACGCCGTCCTCGACGACGAGTGCCCCATCGCGGATCACGCCGACGTCGCCGAGCACCACGAGGGGGTCGCCGACGACGAGGATCCGCTCGCTCACCCCGGCGCCCCGGGGTCCGCGATGGCCCCGCCCAGCCGCAGGGCGCGCCGCAGGCGCCGCTCGATCGCGGTGAAGGCGTCGGTCTCCTCCACCCCCAGCGTGCGCGGCCGCGGCAGGTCGACGTCGACCACGTCGCAGATGCGCCCGGGCCGGGGGGCCATCACGTACACCCGGTCCGACAGGTACACCGCCTCGGCGACGTCGTGCGTCACGAAGATGACCGTCGTGCGCAGGTCGCCCCAGACGTCCAGCAGCCACTGCTGCATGTCGCCGCGGGTCAGGCTGTCGAGGGCGCCGAAGGGCTCGTCCAGGAGCATGGCGGGGCGCCCCAGGAGCACCGTGCGCAGGAAGGCGGCCCGCTGGCGCATGCCGCCCGAGAGCTCGCCGGGGTAGGCCTTCTCGAAGCCGTCGAGCCCGAAGCGCTCCATCAGCGGCGCGGCGCGGCGACGGGCCTCCCGCCGCGAGACGCCCACGATCTGGAGGCCCACGACCGTGTTGTCGATCACGGTGCGCCAGGGGAACAGCAGGTCCTTCTGGGGCATGTAGGCGAACTCGCCCCGCGCCACCGGCGTCCCGCCCAGCCGCACGCTGCCGGCGCTCGGCTCCAGCAGGCCGGCGATGATGTTGAAGAGGGTGCTCTTGCCGCAGCCCGACGGGCCGATGATCGAGACGAAGCGGCCGGCCTCGGCCACCATGTCCACGCTGTCGAGGGCCTGCACCTCGCCGTCGCGGCGCCGGAAGCGCTTGCTGACGCCGACCACCTCGACCGTCTCCCCGGGTGGCGCCAGGGGGGTCGCCGGGGCGGCCGTGCTCACCAGCGCTCGTCCTTGTGGGTGGAGCGGTGCCAGGGCACCACGATCCGCTCGATGATCACCACGACCAGGAAGAGCGCCAGCGTCAGGAGCATGGTCATGAGGACCGCGCCGAACACGAGGTCGGTGCGGTAGGCGTTGCGCATCTGCTGCATGTAGATGCCGAGCCCCTCGAAGGAGCCGACGTACTCGGCGAAGACCGCGGCCACCACGGCGTAGGTGACCGTGATGCGCAGGCCCGTGAAGAGCGAGGGCAGCGAGCTGGGCAGCCGCGTGCGCAGGAAGATCTGCCGGCGCGTGGCCCGCATGCTGCGCAGCAGGTTCATCGCGTCCGGGTCGGTGGACGCCAGCCCCTGGGCGAAGCCCACCACGATCGGGAAGAAGGTGTAGAAGGCGACGACGAGCACCTTCGGCAGCAGCCCGAAGCCGAACCAGATGATCACCAGGGGCGCGATCGCGACGATCGGGATCGTCTGCGACGAGACCAGGATCGGATAGATCCCCCGCCGCACCCAGGGGATGAAGTCCATGGCGACGCCCAGCACGATGGCCGCCACCACGGCGATCCCGAGCCCGACGATCGTCTCCTGGAAGGTCACCCAGAGGGCGTTCCACAGGTTGTCGCGGTCGTCCCACGAGGACTGGGTGATGTCGATCGGCGCGGGCAGCACCGCCGGCGACACGTCCTGCCAGCGTACGTAGAGCTCCCAGATCGCGACGCCCACGAGGACCAGGGCGATCGACGGCCAGGCGAGGTTGAAGCGCGACGTCCGCCGCACCGCCTCCGGGTCGCGCCCGCGGGCGGGCGGGGAGGCGGCGGCGGCCGGCTCGGGGCCCGCCGCGTGCTCGGCCTGGGTGCTCATCGGCTTTTCGGGCATCTGTCCACGACGGCCGCAGTGTAGGTACGCCCCCCAGGCCGACCCATCGGCCCTGGGGTGGAGTTTTCGCGCCGCGTCGCCGCGGCGGGCGCGGTCGGCTTATGGTCACCCCGAGAACCGCGACGGAGGCGACCGCCATGACGACCAAGCTCAGCGGCACGAAGGCCATCTGGGATCGGATCGACCCCATCTATCGTCGGGTCCTGGAGCATCCCTTCCTCACGGGCGTGCGCGACGGCACGCTGGACCGTGCCGCCTTCGGACGCTACATCGTTCAGGACACGCTCTATCTGCGCGAGTACGCACGGTCCCTGGCCCTGTGCGCGGCGCGCGGCGCCGACTCCTCGATCGTCGAGATGTTCTGCGCCCACTCGGCCTCGGCGATCGCGACCGAGCGCCTGATGCACGCGTCGCTGATGGGCCAGATGGGGATCGACCCCGACAACCTGGACGGCGCCGAGCCCAGCCCCACCTGCTTCGCGTACACCAGCTTCACCAAGCAGGCCTGCGCGCTGGGCGAGCGCCACGAGGCGATCGCCTCGGTGCTGCCCTGCTACTGGATCTACCGCGAGGTGGGCCACGAGCTGATGGCCGCGGGCTCCCCCGACCCGGCGTACCAGGTCTGGATCGACACCTACGCCGACCCGGTCTTCAACGAGGCCGTCGAGGGCGCCCTGGACGCCTTGGACCAGATCGCCGGGGACCTGGGGCCGGCGGCCACCGAGGCGATGGTCGTCGCCGCCGAGACCGCGGCGCGCTACGAGTGGATGTTCTGGGACTCGGCCTACCGCGACGAGCGCTGGCCCGACCTGGCCTGACCGGACCGCTGGCGCGGCGTCACGCCGGACGCCGCGCCAGCAGCTCCTGCGCGTGGCGGCGGGCGCCCGCGTCCCCGGCGCCGGCGCCCAGCATGCGGCACAGCTCGGCGACCAGCTCGTCGCCCTCCACCGGCTCGATCCGCGTGGTGGCCCGTCCGTCGGCGTCGAGGCCCTTGACCAGGCGGTAGTGGGCGTCGGCCATCGCGGCCACCTGGGGCAGGTGGGTGATCACGATCACCTGGCGCCCCTCGGCGAAGGCGCGCAGCCGCGCCCCGACCGCCGTCGCCGTCACGCCGCCGATGCCGGCGTCCACCTCGTCCAGCACCCAGGTGGCGTGGTCCGTGGCCGCGGCGACGCCGTGGAGGGCGAGCAGCACCCGCGAGAGCTCGCCCCCGGAGGCGGTGGCGGCCAGGGGGGCCTCGGGCAGGCCCGGGTTGGCGCGCAGCCAGATCACGCAGGAGTCGGCCGGCGGGTCCCCCTCGTGGTCCTCGATCAGCTCCACGCGCAGCTCGGCCCGCGCCATCGCGAGGTCGGCCAGCTGCGCGCGCACGGCCTCGGCGAGCCGCGGCGCGGCCTCGGCCCGCGCCTCGCGGAGCTCCACCGCGATCGCCGAGGCCTCGTCCATCGCGCTCTCGTGCTCCTGGGCCAGCGTCATCACCTCGCCGGCGCCCTCGTCCAGCGCCTCCAGCGACTCCCGGGCCGCCGCCGCGCGCTCCAGCACGGCGGCGGTGCCGGGCCCGTAGCGGCGCGACAGGCGCGAGTAGGCCTCCAGGCGGTCCTCCACCTGGGCCAGGCGCCCGGGCTCGGCGTCCAGGTCCTCCAGGTAGGCGCGCAGGGTCATCCCGGTCTCCTGGAGCGCCTCCTGGGCGGCCGCCAGGTCGGCGTGGGGCGCGCGCAGCGCGCCGTCCACCTCGACCATCGGCGCCAGCGCGGCCGCCGCGACGCCGATCGCCGCCACCGCGCCCCCCTCGCCGTCGCTCGGCGACAGCGCCTCGGCGGCGGCCGACGCCGCGGCGGCCAGGCCCTCCGCGTGCCGCAGGCGCTCGCGCTCGGCCAGCAGGGCGGTCTCCTCGCCCTCGTCGATCTCGGCGGCGTCGACCTCGCGCACCAGCTCCTCCAGGTCGGCCCGCTCGCGCTCGGCGCTCTCGCGCCGGGCCCGCGCCGCGGCCAGCGCCCGGGCCAGCGCGGCCACCCGGCGGCGCAGGGCGGCGAGCCGCTCGGCGGCGGCGGTCACCTCGGGGCCGGCGAACGCGTCGAGCACCGCCAGCTGGCTGGCCGTGCTGACCAGGCGCCGGTGCTCGTGCTGGGCCGAGAAGCGCACCAGCGCGCGGGCCAGGGCCGCCACGGCGTCGCGGGGCGCCGCCTGGCCGTCGATCAGCGCGCGCGCCCGGCCCTCGGCCGGCACGCGGCGGGCGATGACGACCTCGGACTCGTCGTCCACCAGCTCGCGCAGCCCGGCCGCCGGGTCGTCCGCCTCGAGCGCGTCCCAGAACCCCTCGGGCACGCCGAGCGTCGCCTGCACCAGCGCGTGGCGCGCCCCGGGGCGGACGGCGGAGGCGTCGGCGGGCGCGCCCGCCAGCAGGCCGAGGGCCTGCGCGAGCACCGTCTTGCCGGCGCCGGTCTCGCCGGTGATGGCGGTCAGGCCGCCGGGGGGCGCGAGCTCCGCGCGCTCGATCACGACGAGGTCGCGGACCTCGAGCGAGCGGATCACGGGCGGCCGAACTTCTCCCGGTAGCGCCGGAAGAAGGATGCCTCGGGGAATGTGGCCAGGTGCACCTCGGAGCCGCCGAGACCGACCGTGATCGAGCGCCCCGGCCGCAGCACGCCGATCCGCTGGCCGTCCGCCTGCACGTCGCAGTCGCCGATCAGCGCGCTGTTGGTGACCGTCAGCTGCTCCTCGGCGCCGATCACCAGGGGCCGGCTGTCCAGGTGGTGCAGCGCGATGAACGAGAGCACGAAGCACCGGACCCGCCACGAGACCGTGGGTCCGCCGGCCGCCAGGTTGTAGGCCGTGGAGCCCACCGGGGTGCTCAGGATGACGCCGTCGCAGCGGACCGTGGCCACCACCTCGTCGTCGACCGCGTAGGTCAGGTCGGCGATCCGCGAGTCGCCGCTGCGGAAGAGGGCCAGGTCGTTGACGGCCTGCACCTCGCCGTCGGCCCACGTGGCCTTGAGCGAGGGCAGCCCCAGCACCGTGAAGTCGCCCGCCAGGGCGCGGCGCAGGTCGTGCTCGAGGCTCTCGCGCTCGATCGAGGCGAGGAAGCCCACCCGTCCGTAGTTGATGCCGATGACCGGCGCGCCCGAGCCGGCCTCGCGCGCCAGCGCCCGCAGGATGCTGCCGTCGCCGCCGAGGACCAGGATCAGGTCCTCGCCGCCGGACTTGAGCACCATGCCGTCGCCGGACGAGAACGGCGCCAGCGAGCGGTGCTTGACCACCTCGCCCGCCGGGACGAGCACCTCGACGCCGGCCTCCTGGAGGATGGCGAGCACCGAGGGCAGCGTCGACGCGGTCACGTCGGGCTCCCGGTGCGTGAGCAGCAGCACCCGCTTGACCGGCTGGCCCGACGTCTCGGCGATGGGGACGGCGCTCCCCTGGGGTCCCGTGCTCATCGGCCGTCGTCGCTCGCGGCGTACACGAACACCTCCCGGTTGCCCTTCGGTCCCGGCACGCCGGCGTCCGCCGTGCCGAGCACCCTGCCGCCCGTCGCCTCGATGACCTCCACCACCCCGCGCACCGCATCCTCCCGGGCCGCCTCGTCGCGCACCACGCCGCCCGAGCCGACGCGCTCGCGGCCCACCTCGAACTGGGGCTTGACCATCACCATCGCACGCCAGCCGGGCGCCAGGCACGGCACGACGGCGCCCCACACCGTGCCGACCGAGATGAAGGAGAGGTCACACGTGACCAGGTCCGGGGCGTAGGGCAGGTCGCCCGGGGACAGGTGGCGGGCATTGGTGCGCTCCATGACGTGCACGCGGTCGTCGCCGCGCAGGGTCCAGTCCAGCTGCCCGTACCCGACGTCCAGGGCGATGACACGCGCGGCGCCGCGCTGCAGCAGGCAGTCCGTGAACCCCCCGGTCGAGGCGCCCAGGTCGAGCGCGTCCGCGCCGGTCACGTCCACGCCGAGGGCCTCGAGGGCCGCGACCAGCTTGAGGCCGCCCCGCGAGACGTACTCGCGCTCCTGGCGCACCGCGACCTCGGCGTCCTCGGCCACGTTGGTCCCGGGCTTGTCGACCGGCCGGCCGTCCACCCGCACCCGCCCGGCCATCACGGCCGCCTGCGCGCGCGAGCGGGTCGGGAAGAGCCCGCGCTGGACGAGCATCACGTCGAGTCGTGAACGGGTGACCACCGGCCGGATGATAGCCGGGGGTGCGGGCCGCACCCGCCCTCGGTCAGCCCTCGCCGACGCGCAGCCGCGGGCCCCGCAGCGCCCGCACGACCCCGGCGCAGACCTGCTCCGCCGTCAGCCCCGTGTCCTCGAGCAGCAGCTCGCGCTTGCCGTGGTCCACGAAGCGGTCGGGGAGGCCGATGCGCAGCACGCGCCCGGGGGCCTCCTCGAGCACCTCCAGGACCGCGCTCCCGAAGCCGCCGATGCGGGCGTGGTCCTCGACCGTGACCACCAGCTCGTGCCGGTCGGCCAGCTGGCGCATGAGGGCCGCGTCGATCGGCTTGGCGAAGCGCGCGTTGACCACCGTCGGCCGGACGCCGGTCGCGGCCGCCACCAGCTCGCCGGCCCGGCGCGCGAGGTCGGCGCCGAAGCCGTAGCCGACCAGCGCCACCCCCTCGCCCAGCTCGAGCACCTCGGCGCGGCCGATCTCGATCGGCTCGGGCCGCTCGGGGATCGGCACGCCCAGCCCGGCGCCGCGCGGGTAGCGGATGGCCACCGGGCCGTCCAGGCGCAGGGCCGTGTGCAGCATCGCCACGAGCTCGGCCTCGTCCATCGGCGCCATCACGGTGAGACCCGGGATGGAGCGCAGGTAGGCGATGTCGAAGGCGCCGTGATGGGTGGGCCCGTCGTCGCCCACCAGCCCGCCGCGGTCGATCGCGAAGACCACCGGCAGCCCCTGGATCGCGACGTCGTGCACGATCGGGTCGAAGGCGCGCTGCAGGAAGGTGGAGTAGATCGCGCACACCGGGCGGTAGCCCTCGATCGCCAGCCCGCACGCGAACACCGTGGCGTGCTGCTCGGCGATCCCCACGTCGTAGGTGCGCTCCGGGAAGCGCGACATCATGTGCTGCATGCCGGTGCCCTTGAGCATGGCGGCGGTGATGCCGACCACCCGCGGGTCGCGCTCGGCCTCGGCCACCAGGGCCCGCCCGAAGACCTCCGTGTAGCTCGGCACGGCCACGGCCGGCGCCTTGGCGGCCGCCTTGCCGCTCTCGATGACGAACGGGGTGGCGCCGTGCATGGCCTCGCCGTCGGCCTCGGCCGGCGGGTAGCCCTTGCCCTTGACCGTCTTGACGTGGACGAGGACCGGGCGGTCCTTCTCCAGCGTGGTGCGCAGCGCGCGGCGCACGCCCTCGACGTCGTGGCCGTCGATCGGCCCGATGTAGGCGAAGCCGAGGGCCTCGAAGAGCGCCCCGGACTCGAACCACAGCGACTTGGTGGCGTCGCGGATGTGGCCGCCCACGCCGGTGGCCCCGGGGACCCGGGACAGGCCGCGCTCGAGCTCCTCGCGCACCCGGGTGAGCGCCGGATCGGCCCGCACGCGCTGGAAGAGCTTGGACAGCGCGCCCACGTTCTCCGAGATGCTCATGCCGTTGTCGTTGAGGATCACCGTGATCGGCACGCCCAGCGCGCCGGCGTGGTTGAGCCCCTCGTAGGCCATGCCGCCCGTCAGCGCCCCGTCGCCGATCACGCACGCCGACGCGCCCCTCGCGGCGGCCGTGGCGCTGGGCCTCGGCCAGGCCGGTCGCGTAGCTGATCGAGGTGCTGGCGTGGCCCGCGCCCATGATGTCGTGCTCGCTCTCCTCGCGGCGCAGGAAGCCCGAGATGCCCCCGTGCTGGCGGAGCGTGCCGAAGCCGTCGAGGCGCCCCGTGAGCAGCTTGTGGCCGTAGGCCTGGTGGCCGACGTCCCAGACGATGCGGTCCCGCGGCGAGTCCATCTCCGCGTGCAGCGCGATCGTGAGCTCCACCGTGCCCAGGCTGGCGCCCAGGTGGCCGCCGGTCTGCGAGACCGTGTCGATGATCGCCTCGCGCATCTCCGCGGCGAGGGCCTCCAGCTGCGCATCGCTCATGCGACTGATGTCGTGCGGGCTCTGCAGCCCGGTCAGCATCGGGAAGCGAGGAGAGGTCACGGCCATCGCGTCGATGTTAGTGCATCCCCTTGCGGGCGCGGGAGTCCCCGGGGCCGGCGGGGATGACTATCGTCCCCTCCGTGGCGCGGCTCGTCCTCTTCGACAACCCGGTCTCCTCCAACGCCCTCAAGGTGCGCTTCCTGCTGGCCGAGCTCGACCTCGAGCACGAGCGCCGCGAGGTCCCGATGGCCCGCCCGCGCCCGGGCTGGTACCTGGCGGTCAACCCGCTCGGCGGCATCCCGGCGATCGACGACGACGGCTTCGCCCTGGCCGAGTCGCACGCCATCCTGCGCTACCTGGCCCGGCGCCAGGCCCGCGCCGACCTGTACCCGGCCGCCGCGGGCGAGCAGGCGCGCGTGGACGAGTTCCTGGACCGCTTCCACACCACGCTTCCGGCCGGCGTTCTTCCGCCACGAGGTCCCCGCCCTGGGCTACGCGCGCGACGCGGGGGGCTTCGGCGCGGTGCCGCCCGACCCCGAGCGCGCCGCCGCGGTCGCGGCCGGAGATCCAGCCCACCCTGCGGCTGCTCGACTCGCTCGGTCTCCCCCAGCGCCGCGGTGCTGGGGCGCTTCACCATCGCCGACTGCGCCCTCGCGCCGGTGCTGTTCCGCACCGCGCGCACCGGCCTCGACCTGACCCCGCACCCCACCCTGCACGCGCTGCGCGAGGCGCTCGTCGCGCGGCCGGCCTTCGCGCGGGCCGACCCGGTCGGCTGAGGGTCGCGGCCCGCGCCCTAGGCGAGCAGCACCACCCTCAGGGTCGGCAGCGGCGCCTCCCCCTCCGCGCCGGTCTCGGGGCCGGCGGCGATCCCCACCAGGAAGGGCAGGTCCGCGCGCAGCTGCAGGATGTCGTCGGGCTCGAGGACCCCGCCGGAGAGCACGTAGGTGCCGAGCTCCTTCAGCAGCCGCACCCCGCTCTCGATGAAGGCGGTGGGGACGTTGACCAGGGTCAGCTCGGGGTGGCCGGCGTAGATCGCGAGGCCGAGGGTCTCGAGCTGCGCGCCGCGCGCCGGCGGGCCCTGCGTGAGCCAGGCGCGGCCCGCCAGCTCCTCCATCGGCGGGCGGTCGTCGCCCGAGCCGATCCCCTGCAGCTCCGCGTGGCCGGCCGCCTCCGGGTCGCTGGGCGGGCAGCACCGCCACCTGCACGCGCGGGTCGAGGAGGTTGGACTCGGCCGCGACTGCTCAGCCCTCGCGTTCCGCCGCGGCCGCCCGGAGCGCGCGCGGCAGCCGCTCGGTGATCTCCTGGCCCAGCGCGAGGGCCTCGTCGGCCAGCGCGCGCAGCTCGTCGGGGGCCACCCCGTCGTCGCCCAGGCGGCGCGCCACGTCCTCCAGGCGCGCGGCGGCGGCCTCGAGGGCCGCGGCCTCGTCCGGGGCGCCGCTCATCCGGGGACCCCGCTCTGCTCGGACGCGATCCGCCCGAGGATGCCGTTGACCAGGCCCGGGGCCTCGCTCTGGCAGTAGCGCTTGGCCAGGTCGACGGCCTCGTTGATCGAGACGGCCGGCGGGATGTCGGGCCAGTCGAGGATCTCGTGCACGGCCACCCGCAGGATGTTGCGCTCCAGCGGGGCGAGGCGCTCGGCCGTCCAGCCCTCGGCGGCGCCGGTGATGAGCGCGTCGAGGCTGGCGGTGTCGGACGCGACCCCCTCCATCAGGGCGCGCGCGAAGGGGTCCACCGGTGTGCCGTCGCGGACGGCGTTGGACTCCAGCTCCTCCAGCGGCAGCCCCGTCACGTCGTGCTGGTACAGCAGGACCACCGCCTGGCGCCGGGCCGCGCGCCGCCCCCCTTCGGGCTCGAGGCTCACGCCACCCGTTCGTGGTGCAGCGAGGGCAGGTGCCCCTCGCGCTCCGTGAGGTAGGCGGTCGTGTAGCGGCCCTCCACGAACGGCGCGTCGTGGGCGATGTCGCGCAGCAGCGGCAGCGTGGTGGGGATGCCCGTGATCGAGGTCTCGGCCAGCGCGCGCCGCAGCCGCGCGATCGCCCGCGGGCGGTCGGCGGCCCACACGCACAGCTTGCCCAGCAGGCTGTCGTAGTGCGGCGGCACGTTCTCGCCCGGCTCGCAGTGCGTGTCCACGCGGATCCCCGGCCCCTGCGCGATGCGGAAGTCGTCCAGGCGGCCGGCGCCGGGGCGGAAGTCGCGGGAGGGGTCCTCGGCGTTGATGCGGCACTCGATCGCGTGGCCCACCGCCTCGGCCACGCCGGTGCGCGACAGCAGGCCCCCGGCGGCGACGTTGAGCTGCTCGGCGACGAGGTCCAGGCCGGTCGTCGAGCTCGGTGACCGGGTGCTCCACCTGCAGGCGCGCGTTGAGCTCGAGGAAGTAGAAGTCGCCCGCCGCGTCGACCAGGAACTCGAGGGTGCCGGCGCTGCGGTAGTTCCAGGCCTTGACCGCCCGCAGGGCCGCCTGCTGCATGCGCTCGCGCGTGGCGGCGGGCAGGTTGGGCGCCGGGGCCTCCTCGATCAGCTTCTGGTGGCGGCGCTGGATCGAGCACTCGCGGTCACCGGCCACCAGGGCGCCGCCCTGGCCGTCGGCCATCACCTGGATCTCGACGTGGCGGGCGCCCTCGAGCATCCGCTCCACGTAGAGCCGCCCGTCGTTGAACGAGGCCTCGGCCTCGCGCTGCGCGACCTCGAAGGCATGCGGCAGGTCGGCGGCGCGCTCCACGCGGCGCATGCCCTTGCCGCCGCCGCCGGCCGACGCCTTCAGGAGGACGGGGTAGCCGGCGTCGTCGGCCGCCGCGATGGCCTCGCGCACGTCGTCGACCGGGCCGTCGGAGCCGCCGAGCACCGGCAGGCCGGCCTCGCGCGCGGCCGCCTTCGCCTGCGATCTTGTCGCCCATGCGCTCCATCACCTCGGGCGCCGGCCCCACGAACACGATGCCGGCCTCGGCGCAGGCGCGCGCGAACTCCGGGTTCTCCGACAGGAAGCCGTAGCCCGGGTGGATGGCGTCGCAGCCGGTGATCTCGGCGGCGCCGAGCACGTTGGAGATGTTGAGGTACGAGTCGCGGGCGGGCGGCGGGCCGATGCAGACGGCCTCGTCGGCCAGGTCCACGGCCAGCGTCTCCGCGTCGGCGGTCGAGTAGACGGCCACGGTCGGGATGCCGAGCTCGCGGGCGGTCCGGAGGACGCGCACCGCGATCTCGCCCCGGTTGGCGACGAGGAGCTTCATGGCTCGATCAGGAAGAGCAGCTGGCCGAACTCGGCCGGGGCGGCGTCCTCGAGGGCGATGCTGCGCACCGTCCCGCCCTCCTCGGCCACGATCTCGTTGAAGAGCTTCATGGCCTCGATGAGGCACAGGGTGGCGCCCGCCTCGACGCGCTGGCCCTCCTCGACGAACGCGCGGCTGGTCGGGCCCGGGGCGCCGGTAGAAGGTGCCGACCATCGGGCTGGTGACGCGCACCATGCCCTCGTCGGCCTCGTCGGCGGGCGCGGCGCCGCCGCCCACCCGCCGCTCGGGGCGGCCGCCTCCGGCGCCGCGGGGGCCGCCCGCCGCACCGTGACGCGGGCGCCGGAGATCTCCACGCTGACCTCGGCCTCGTCGGAGGCCTCCACGACGTCCACGAGGGTGTCGAGCAGGTCGCGGTCGATCGCCGGCTGGCCGGGGCGGTTGGCCGCCTCGGCGCCCAGCGAGCGGCGGCGGGCGACCACCGGCTCGGTGCCCTCGGCGAACATCGCCCACAGCACCAGGTCCTCCTCCGAGAGGCCCTGGGGGGCCTCCTCGGCGACGGCCGAGAGGTCGCGCACCGGCGGCGCGCCGGGATCGTGGGCGCGGGCGGCCTCGAGCGCGGCGGGGGCCACCGGGCCGCGCAGGCGGCCGGCGCGGCCGAGGGCCACCTGGGCCAGCTCGGGCTCGATGTCGGCCCAGCGGCGGCCCTCGATGACGTGGCCGGCGGCCTGGGAGAGGATCGCCGCGCCCAGCGGGTAGGCCAGGGTGGCGCCGCCGACGTCGCGGGCGACCGCGGCCGACTCGGTGGCCACGGCCACCAGGCTGCGCGACAGGCCCAGGCGGCCGAGGCGCGAGATCAGGCCCGGCTCGAGCGCCGGGCGGCACGGCGACGGCGGGGCCGAACACGGCCGCGGCGGCCTGGCGCAGGCGGTCGGCCGGCAGCATCGGGCCGACCACCCGGGCGGCGCGGTCGAGGGCCGTGGGCTGGCAGTCGAGGTGGCGCTCGCCGCCCACCAGGGCGGCGCGCAGCGTCTCGGCCGAGGGACGGGCCGAGACCAGCGCGACCGGCCCGGCGGACGCCTGGACCGAGGCCGCCCCGGCGAGGACGGCGGCGGTGGCCGACAGCGGCGCCAGGCCGCCGGGCGCCTGCACCTGGACCTCGACCGGCAGGCCGGTCGCCTCGCGGATGGCGGACACCAGCCGCGCGAGGGCCGAGGGCGAGACGTGCCCGGCGCCGTCGGACAGGCACAGCGAGGCGGCGCCCGGGAGCGCGGCCAGCGCGACGGCCTCCTCCAGCCAGCGCGCGTCGTCGGCGTCCGGCGCGGGGCCCACGATCAGGGTGGGGACGAACTCGGCCCCGGCCTCCGCGCAGGCGCGGGCCACGGGCTCGTGGGCGGCGGGGTCGTTGAGCGGATCCGTGGCCCGCACCCGCGAGACGCCCGAGTCGACCGCGCACAGCACGAAGCGCCGGATCACGTCGGGCGCCAGCTGGCGGTCGCCCCACAGGTTGTGGGCGCCCACCACCACGCCGACCGGCGTCGAGCCGGCCTCGCGCAGGATCGCCCGCAGGCGGTCCCACGGGCTCTCGGAGCGCGCCTCGAGGGCGGCACGGGCACAGCGCGCGTCGAGGGCCTCGAGCACCCGGGCGCCCACCTCCGAGAGGGCGGCCGCGGCGGCGGCGAGGTCGTCGGTGCCCACGGCCGTGCCCCAGGGGAACGGGGCCAGGTCGCGCAGGGTGGCATCGACGTAGCCGACGGCATCGGGTGCAGGCGTCACGAATCTCCCTTCGATGGTCCGGGCCAGGCTACCCGCGCGGGACTAGGCGCGGGCGTTGTACTCGCGGGTCCGGGTGTCGATCTTCAGGCGGTCGCCCTCGTTGACGAACAGCGGGACGTCGATCGTCGCCCCGGTCTCGACCTCGGCGGGCTTGGTCACGTTGGACACCGTGTCGCCCTTCACGCCCGGGTCGGTCCGCACCACGGCCAGCTCGACGAACGTCGGCAGCTCCACGCGGATCGGGCTGTCGCGCACGAAGAGGACCTGGACGTCGGTGTTGGGCGCCAGCAGGTCGTCGTTCTCCACGAGCCCCGCGGAGACCGGGATCTGCTCGTAGGTGCTGTTGTCCATCAGGAACAGGTCGTCGCCGTCCCGGTACAGGAACTGCATCGTCCGGCTCTCGGTGGTGACCCGCTCCACCTTCTCGCCGGCGCGGAACGTCTTCTCGACCACGGCCCCGCTGGTCATGCTCTTGAGCTTGGTGCGCACGAAGGCGCCGCCCTTGCCCGGCTTGACGTGCTGGAAGCTGACGACGCTGACCAGCTCGCCGTCGATGTCGAGCACGTAGCCGTTCTTCAGGTCGTTGGTGGTGATCATCCTCGGTTGTGCCCCCCGCTCGCTCTCACTCCACGATCCTCAGGTCCTTGGGCGTGGTGGAGAGCCGCTCGAAGCCGTCCTCCCCCAGCACCACCAGGTCCTCGATCCTGACCCCGCCCTCGCCCTCGAGGTAGATCCCGGGCTCGATGGTGATGGCCATCCCCGCCCTGAGGATCTCGGTTCCCTCGGGCCGCACGCCCGGACGCTCGTGGATGACCAGCCCCACGCCGTGGCCCAGGCCGTGCCCGAAGTGCTCACCGTACCCGCCCTCGGCGATCACCGTTCGCGCCACGGCGTCGAGATCCTTGGCGGGCATGTCCGCGCGGGTCGCGTCGAGCGCCGCCTCCTGCGCCCGCAGGCACAGCGCGTAGATCTCCTCCAGGCGGGGCGGCAGCGGCCCGGTGGCGACCGTGCGGGTCATGTCCGAGCAGTAGCCGTCCACCACCGCGCCCATGTCGATGACCACGAGGGTGCCGGCCGGGATCGGGGTCCGGCCCGGGCACGTGGTGCGGCCGGGCGCCGCGCGGCCCCGAGGCCACGATCGTGGGGAAGCTCGGCTCGGTGGCGCCCTCGTCCAGCATCGCCTCGCAGCAGCGAGAACGCCACCGCGCGCTCCGTGCGCCCCACGATGCCGGCGTCGAGGACCCGCGCCAGGGCCCGGTCGACGACCGCGGCGGCCTCGCGCATGGCGGCGACCTCGTCGGCGTCCTTGATCTCGCGCAGCGCCTCCACCATCCCGCGGGTCGGCTCGGTCGCGAGCCCGCCCAGCAGCTCGGTCAGGCGCGCGTGGCGCGCCAGCGTGAGGTTCTCGGCCTCCACGCCGACCGGCCCCCCGCCCGAGACGGCGGGCAGCGACGCGGCCACGTCGGCCAGCAGGTCGCGCGTCCCGATCACCACCTCGGCCCCGCGCACCTGCTCGACGGCGCTCACGGCGTAGCGCGAATCGGTGAACAGGAAGCGGCCGTTGACGCCGATCACGGCGATGCCGTTGGAGCCCACGTAGCCGGTCAGGTAGCGCACGTTGGCCGGCTCGGTCACCACCAGGGCGGCGAGCCCCGCCTCGACCAGGCCGACCAGCAGGCGGTCCTGGCGCGCCGGCGCCGCCTCGCTCACGCGAGCACGCCCGCGAGGTGGTCCAGCGCGTCCCGGTAGCCCTCGGGGCCCTTGCCCCACACCGCGGCGGAGGCGATGTCGCGCACCACCGACACGCGTCGGTGGGGCTCCCGTGACTCGATGTCGGAGAGGTGGACCTCCACGAACGGCGCGCCCATCACCTCGAGCGCGTCGCGGATCGACCACTGGTAGTGGGTCCAGGCGCCCGGGTTGACCACCGCGCCGTCGACGAGCCCGGCCAGGCCGTGGACGTGCTCGAGGAAGGCGCCCTCGTGGTTGGTCTGGAAGCAGCCCACGTCCATGCCGCGCTCGCTGCCCCAGCCGCGCACGCGGTCCTCCAGCTCGCGCAGCGTCAGCGTGCCGTAGTGCGCCGAGGGCCGGCGGCCGAGCATGTTGAGGTTGGGCCCGTGGATGAGGGCGATCCGCAGCGGCGCGCTCATCCCCTCAGCTCCTCGATGGCGGCGATCACGCGCTCGCGCGGCGGATCGACCCGCAGGCGCACGTCGCCCGGCGCGGCCACCATCACCATGTTGAGCGCCGCGGCGTCGGCCTTCTTGTCGCGCGCCATCGCCTCCAGGATGGCGTCCGTGCCCACCTCGGGGGCGAGCCGCGTGGGCAGCCGGTGGCGCGCGAGCACCGCCGCGGTGCGGGCGCGCCAGGCCGGATCCAGGCCCACGGTCTCCTCGGACAGGCGCAGCGCGGCCAGCAGTCCGAGCGAGATGGCCTCGCCGTGGCGGTAGCGCTCGTAGCCGGCGGCGGCCTCGATGCCGTGCCCCACGGTGTGGCCGAGGTTGAGGGAGGCCCGCATCCCGGTCTCGCGCTCGTCCTCGGCGACGACGGCCAGCTTGTGGTCGAAGCACTCGCGGATCAGGTCGGTCAGCGCGTCCACCGGCCCCGGCAGCTCGGGCCACGCGTCGACGCGCTCGGCCAGGTCCGGGCCCGACAGCAGCCCGTACTTGACGACCTCCGCGAAGCCGCAGGAGAGCTCGCGCGGCGGCAGCGTGGCCAGCAGGTCCGTGTCCATCACGATCAGGTCGGGCTGCCAGATCGCGCCCACGTAGTTCTTGCCCTCGGGCAGGTCGACGCCCGTCTTGCCGCCCACGGCCGAGTCGACCATCGCCAGGAGCGTCGTGGGCACGTGCACCAGGCGGACGCCGCGCTGGTAGGCCGCCGCCACGAAGCCCGCCAGGTCGCCCACCACGCCGCCGCCGAGCGCGAACACCGCGTCGGCGCGGCGCAGGCCGCCCTGCGCGGCCAGGCGGCACAGGCGCTCCACCTCGGCCAGCGTCTTGGAGCCCTCCCCCGGCGCGACCGGGGCGTCGATCACCCGCTGGCCGGCGGCCTCGAGCACCGCGCGCAGGCGGGCGGCGGGCGCGGCCAGGTTGGTGTCGCTCACCAGCAGGACGGACGCCCCCGGGCCGCGCTCGGCCCACAGGTCGCCGGCGTGCTCCAGCAGGCCCGGCCCGATGTGGATCGGATAGCGCGCCGTGCCGATCTCGGCCCAGCGCGCCGGCGTGAGGGCGGCGGCGGTCATCGCGCCGGCTCGCCGGCCGTGCGCTGCGCCCAGGCGGCGACGCGGGCCGCCACCTCGTCGACCGGGCCGTCGGCGTCCACCTCGAGGGCGGCCGCCTCGCGGTACCGCTCCTCGCGCGCCGCCGCGCGGCGCTCGAAGCGCCCGCGGTCGGTCGCCAGCGGGCGGTCCGAGTCCTTGACGCGCGCCCAGGCGACCTCGACGCTCGTGCGCAGCCAGACCACGTCGGCCACCCGCATCAGCAGGCTCCGGGTCTTGGCGCTCTCCAGCGACCCGCCCCCGAGGGCCAGGACGCCCGGCTCACCGGCGACCAGCTCGCGCACCACGGTCTCCTCGGTGCGCCGGAACCACAGCTCGCCGCGCCGCGAGAAGATCTCCGGGATCGGCATCCCCGCCCGCGCCTCGATCTCCCGGTCCAGGTCGGTGAAGGCGCACCCCAGGCGCGTGGCCACGCGGCGCCCCACCGACGTCTTGCCGGCGCCCATGTACCCGGAGAGGACGAGCCAGCGGTCCATCAGCCCGCGGCGATGCCGGCCCGGTAGCGCTCGACCGCCGCGTCGAGAGCGTCGATGGAGTCCCCGCCGAACTTCTCGAGCAGCGCCCGCGCGAGCACGAAGGCCACCTCGGCCTCGCCCACCACCGCGGCGGCCGGGACCGCGCAGATGTCCGCGCGCTCCTTGAACGCCTTGCGCGGCTCCTTGGTGGCCACATCGACGGAGGCCAGCGGGCGCGACAGGGTGCTGATCGGCTTCATCACGGCCCGCACGACGACCGGGGCGCCGTGGGTCATGCCGCCCTCGATCCCGCCGGAGCGGTTGGTGCGCCGGTAGTAGCCGCTGTCGGGGTCGTGGAAGATCTCGTCGTGCGCCTGGCTGCCGGGGATGCCCCCCAGCGCGAAGCCGGCGCCGATCTCGACCCCCTTGATGGCCTGGATGCCCATCATCGCCTGGCCCAGGCGCCCGTCGAGGCGGGCGTCGCCGCTCACGTGCGAGCCCAGCCCGGGCAGCACGTCGAAGGCCCACACCTCGAAGACGCCGCCCAGGGTGTCGTGGTTCTGGCCCGCGGCCTTGATGGCCTCGCGCATGCGCGCGGAGGCATCGGGGTCCAGCGCCCGCACCGGGCTCTCGTCGACGCCCTCGAAGTCGGCCAGCGCGAGGTCGTCGCGCAGCGGCACCGCCTCGGCGCCGATGCGCACGACGTGGCTGCGGATCTGCATGCCGTAGCGGCGCAGCAGGGCCTTGGCCACCCCGCCCGCGGCGACCCGCGCGGCGGTCTCGCGGGCGCTGGCGCGCTCCAGGATCGGCCGCAGGTCGTCGGTGCCGTACTTGAGCATCCCGGCCAGGTCGGCGTGACCGGGGCGCGGGAGCGTGATCGGCTCCACCTCGGTCTCGGGCGCCCACACGGCCATCCGGTCGGCCGCCCAGTTGGGGAAGTCGAGGTTCGCGATCTCGAGCGTCAGCGGGCTGCCGATGGTGCGCCCGTGCCGCAGGCCGCTCTTCACCTGGACGCGGTCGGTCTCGATCTTCATGCGCCCGCCGCGGCCGTAGCCGAGCTGGCGGCGCGCGAGGTCGTCGTCGATGTCCTCGGGGACGAGGCCCAGGCCGGCGGGAAGCCCCTCCACGACCGCGAAGAGCGCCGGGCCGTGGGACTCCCCGGCTGTGCGGTAGGTCAATGGCACGATCGACGAGTCTAGTCGAGCGCCCCGTGCGCTGCGTCCGCCGCCGCGGCGTATTCGCGCCGCGCGCCCATGAGGGTCTCCCAGGCCACCAGCAGCACGAGCACGGCCGCGATCGCCGTCGCCGGCACCAGCGCGGGGGCGACCAGCCCCAGGGGGGCGCAGGCGAGGATCGCCAGCATCGCAATGGGGCGGGTGTGGCTCATGGAGCCGGTCATGCGCAGGCGGAAGAGGACGTGGCCCGCCAGGTAGAGGATCGGGCCCGCGACCAGGGCGGCCAGCTCCGGGCCGTGGAGCACGTCGCCCGGGTGCTGGATCACGATCTCGTCGCCGACCGCCGTGACGATGATGCCCGCCACGATCGGGATGTGGAGGTAGGTGTAGCCGTCGCGCGCCAGGCGCCCGGCGTCCGGCGCGGTCGCCAGGCGCCGCCCCGCGCAGTCCGGCGACCCGATCGAAGTAGAGCCACCACAGGGCGGCGCTGCCCACGAACGCCACGGCGACCGCGACGCCGCGGGCGAGGTCGAGGCTGAGGTCCGACGCGGTCGCCCCGGTGACGACGATCGACTCGCCGAGGGCGATGATGACGAACAGCTGGAAACGCTCCGCGAAGTGGCCGCTGTCGACGGTCCAGTCGTCGGTCGTGACCTGCCGGGCCCGCCCCGGGATCCAGTAACGCGCCGCCGGCCCGGCGACGTCGCACGCCAACGCGGCCACCCAGACCACGTTGCGGGCGGCGGGCGGCAGGAAGGCGCCCGCCACGAACAGGGCGCCGGTGGCCAGCGACCAGACGAGGATGGCGCTGAAGGTGCGCCGGGCCGCGCTGCCGGGCGGGCTCACCCAGGCGATGAAGGCGTTGCGGATCACCTGCAGGGCGACGTACGAGATCGCGAACAGGGGCGCCCGGTCGCCGAACGCCTCCGGGATCGCGATGGACATCAGCAGGCTGGCCAGCATCACGACCAGCAGCACGACGCGGACCGGCGGGCTGTCCGGGTCGACGAAGTTGGTCATCCAGGTCGTGTAGTTCCAGCCCCACCACACGACGAGCAGCAGGAACAGGGTCTGGAGCGCCCCGGTCCAGGTCAGGTGATCCAGCAGCAGGTGCGACAGCTGCGTGATCGCGAACACGAAGACCAGGTCGAAGAACAGCTCGAGCGTGGTCGCGCGCTGCTCCCCGCCCGACCGCCGGTCGCGGAAGTGGCGCACCCCGGACAGCTCGTCGCGATCGGCCAAACGTCTCTCCTTCGGCCCGTGGTTGACCCCGTCGCGCTAGCGTTCGGGCGGAGGCCGCGCGCTACGATACGAGGGCGTAGCGTTTCCGGCAATGGCATCCGAGGAAGGACGCGCGATGGGCGATGTGTCGAAGACCCCGCTTCCCGGTGTGGGCGTCCGGCACGACTTCACGAGCCGCTCCGGGGAGCACCTCGGCGTGATCTCGCACCGCTCCGGGGTGAAGGACCTGCTGGTGTACGACCACGACGACCCCGACTCGTGTTCCGTGGTGCTGCGGCTGGAGGACGACGACGTGCGGACCCTCGCCGACATCCTCGGCGGGTCCCAGGTCACCGAGGACGTGACCAAGCTGCAGTCGATCGCCGGCCTCACCATCGACTGGATCCCCGTGACCGGCGGCTCGCGCTGCATGGGGCGCCGGCTGGCGGACCTCGGCGTGTACGACGACCTCGGGGCGTCGATCGTCGCGGTGGTGCGCGGAGACGAGACGTTCGCCTCCCCCGGCCCGGACTTCACCCTCATCGACGGCGACACCGCCGTCGCCGTGGGCACGCCCGACGCGGTCCGGCGGCTGTTCGAGGTGCTGCGGGGCCCGGTCGACGCCACCCCGAAGGGCGCCTAGGAGCCCGTGGCGGGCGGTGGCGGCGAGGCGGAAGTCGCCACGATCCTCCTGGAGCTCGGCGCGGCGGCGATCGCGCTGGGGATCCTGGCCCGGCTGGCCTCCCGCCTGGGGATCTCCTCGATCCCCTTCTACCTGCTCGCGGGGATCGCGCTGGGTGGCCTCGAGCCCGACCTGAACGAGACGCTGATCGAGGTCGGCAGCGGGATCGGCGTGGTGCTGCTGCTGTTCCTGCTGGGGCTGGAGTACTCCAGCGACGAGCTGCGCGCCAACCTCCAGGCCGGGCTGCCCGCGGGCGCGCTGGACCTGCTGCTCAACCTGACCCCCGGGGTGCTGGTGGGGCTGGCCCTCGGCTGGGACCCGGTGGCCGCGCTGCTGCTGGGCGGCGTCACCTACATCTCGTCGTCCGGGATCGTCGCCAAGGTGCTGGACGAGCTCGGGCGCCTCGGCAACCGGGAGACGCCCTCGGTGCTCTCGATCCTGGTGCTCGAGGACCTGGCGATGGCGGTCTACCTGCCGATCCTGGCCGCCCTGCTGGTGGGCGGCGGCGCCCTGGCGACGATGGGCTCGATCGTGATCGCCGTCGGCGCCGCCGGCGCCGCCCTGGTGCTGGCCCTGCGCTACGGCGAGCACGTCAGCCGGCTGGTCGCGCACCGCTCCGACGAGGCGGTGCTGCTGGTGGTGCTCGGGCTGGTGCTGGTGGTCTCCGGCGCGGCGCAGGAGCTGCAGGTGTCGGCGGCCGTCGGCGCCTTCCTGGTGGGCGTGGCGCTGTCGGGCGAGGTGGCCGAGGACGCCCGCCGCCTGCTGACCCCCCTGCGCGACCTGTTCGCGGCGATCTTCTTCGTCTTCTTCGGCCTGGGCATCGACATCGGCAGCCTCCCCGCGGTCGCCGGGGTGGCCGTGGCCCTGGCCGTCGTCACCGCGATCACCAAGATCGCCACGGGCTGGTGGGCGGCCCGGCGGGCCGGGGTGGCCGCGCGCGGCCGCGCCCGCGCCGGCGCCGCCCTGGTGGCCCGCGGCGAGTTCTCCATCGTGATCGCCGGCCTGGGCGTCGCGGCCGGCGTGGAGGACGACCTGGGGCCCCTGGCCGCCGCGTACGTGCTGGTGCTCGCGTTCGCCGGCCCGATCCTGATGCGCTACTCCACCGTGCTGGCGCCCGTGGCCGAGCGCCTCACCCGCGTCCGGGCCGCGGTGACGCGCCGGCGCGCCGAGCCCGCCTGAGGGGGGCGCGCCGGGCCGGCGCCTATGATCGGGGTCGTGCCGTTCCTCCCCGCCGCGCTGTTCGGCCTGCCGACGTGGGCGGCCAACCTGGTCCTGATCGGCGTCATCCTGGCCCTCGTGATCACGGCCCTGGCCGTGATCCGCTGGCTGGTCCCCCGCCTGATGGCCCGCAGCCGCAAGGTCGGCGGACCGCGCGCGCGCCAGCGCCTGACGGCCGTCTCGGCGCTCGCCACGGGCCTGCGCTATCTGGTGCTGATAACGGCGGCGGTCGCCATCGCCTCGATCCTGGGCGGCGGCGGCGGGCTGGCGGCCCTGGGCGGCGGCGCGCTCCTGGTGATCGTGATCGGCTTCGCCTCGCAGCGCCTGCTGGTGGACGTGATCGCCGGCTTCTTCATCCTGTTCGAGGACCAGTACGGCGTCGGCGACGTGATCCGGGTCGACCCGAGCGGCGTCACCGGCACGGTGCGGTCGCTGGGGCTGCGCACCACCGTGCTGACCGGGCGTGCGCGGCGAGCGGGTGACGATCCCCAACGGCAACATCACCGCCGTGCACGTGTTCCCGGACGGCCGCCGCCCCCACCGCCTGGAGCTCCTGACCCACGAGCCCGACGCGGTCGTCGAGCTCCTGCGCGAGCTGGCCGACGCCACCCAGGGGGCCGGCGGCCCCTGGGACGCCGCCCCGCGCATCGTGCGCCGCGACGCCGAGCGGGGGCTGACGCGCCTGATCGTGATCGTCGACGTGGACGCGAGCCGCGAGGACGCCGTGGACTGGCTCACGGCGGCCCTGGCGGCCCGGGCGGGGGACCTGCTGGTCGCCCCGCCCCTCGCCGGTCTCGATTCGCGCGTGGCCTGACGGCCGGCGCGCGGACGGCTAGGCCGCCCGGACGTCCACCAGCTTGATCTTGTAGCTGCGCTTGGCGGTCGCGTTGTAGAGGGTGATCGACTCGCCCTCCTTGAGCGTCACGGTGTCCGTGCCGTCGGGCAGCAGGCCGCCGCTCAGCTCCAGCACGACCTCGGTCGCCAGCACCGTCTTGACCAGGAACTGCTGGGTGTCCGGCGGGATCGAGTCGCCCTCGCGGGCCACCACCGGCTCGCCGGAGATGTCGAAGTCGGCCTCCAGGGCGCGCGGGTTCTGCACCGGTGCGCCCGCGCCCGGGTCGGGCGTGCCGCCCGGCGTCGTGCTGGTGGCCGGGTCGCCCGCCGCGGGCACCGCGACGAGCGGGTCGCCGTTGATCGGGGTGTCGGCGGGGATCGCGGCCGCGGTGTCCGGCTCGGAGCCCGAGCTGGTCGCGTCGCTCACCTGCTGCGCGAAGGCGTCGTGGGGGTTGCCGAAGCTGTCGTAGCCCGCGAGCTTCTGGCCGGCGCCCGCGGGGTCCACCGCGCCCGGCGAGCCGAGGGCGGAGATCGCGAGGGCGGCCGACTGCTCCGGGCCCGCGCCCGAGGCGACGGCCAGCGAGGCGTCGGGCGGCGGGACGTCGCCCTGGGCGTCGCCCCCTCCCCCTCCGCCGCCGCAGCCGACCAGCAGGACCGCGCTCGCCGCCGCGGCGGCGAGTGCCGCGATGTGGTGTCGGCGGATCACTGCACACCTCCGGAGCTGGGCGTTGCGGTTGCCTGGGGGGCTCCGGGCGCGCTGGACGCCGCCGGGGCCGTGGTCGTGGTGGCCGGCGCCGTGGTCGTGCTGGCGCCGGTCGTGGTGCCGGTGGTGGACGGGGCGGCCGCGGGCGTCGCGCTGCCCGCGGCGGGAGCCGTCGTGGCCGGCGCCGTCGTGGCGGCCGCGGGGGCCGCGGCGGCGCCGCTGGGGACGCTCGAGAACGCGAGCACCTTGACCGTGCCGACCACCTGGTCGTCCGGGTTCACGCCGCCCTCGGAGGTGGTGTCGCTCTGATCGAGCGTCAGGTCCACCGAGGTGGTCGCGAACAGGCGCCCGCTGACGACCGGCTGGTCCTTCTCGTTGACGGTCACCTGCCGGTGCAGCCGGTAGAGGAAGTCATCGACGTCGAAGAACGAGCCGGTGATGCGCACCTCGAACTCGGTGGCCGCGGATGGAGCCGTAGTCGCTGAACTGGTTGGTCTTGATGGAGGTCAGCTCCACGTTGGACCGGTCGGCCAGGCGCTGGAGCTGCACCACCACGCCGGGCGTCTCGACGTCCTCGGGCATCGCCTTGGCCAGCCGGAGCCGCTCGGCCACCAGCTTGGCGTTGCCCTTGGTCTGCGACGCGGCCCGCGCGAGGGTGTCCTCGAGGGTGTTGTTCTCCTGCTCGATCTGGGCGAGCTCGTCCTTCTGGGCGCTCAGGTCGGCCTTGGCCGGCTTGATCACGAACCAGTAGAAGCCGCCGATGACGGCCACCGCGGCGATCACCGCGAGCAGGATCTGGTCGCGCTTGGTCATCTTCATGGCGTCGCTCCGGTGGTGGCGGAGGTCGGCACCGGGGTGAGGGTCGGCCGGTCCTGCGCGCGCTGGTCGATGGGCATGTCGATGACGAAGTGGATGACCGTGCGGTCACCGCGGTCCTGGGCCTCGCTGCTGGTGAGCCGGGGCTCGCCGACGCCCGCCACCGTGCTGGCGCGGGCCATCAGCAGGGCGACCTGCTTCTGGGTGTAGGCGAAGCCGTCGAGGTGGACGCCCTTCGGCACCGTGGCGTCGTTCGTGGCGGGGGTGGCCGTCGCGGTGACCGGGGCGGCGCCCGCCGGCAGGATGTCGGTCTCGCCCTTGAGGTTGGTCAGCCACACCTGGTGCGGCATGACGGCCGACAGGTCGCGCACGATGCGCTCCCAGTTGGTCCGCCCCGACACCAGGCCGGCGACCGCGCCGCGGCGGACCTCCTGCGCGGCCTGCTTGGTCTGGAGCTGCTGGTAGGCGCCGAGCTGCTGGCGCAGCTCGTCGCGCTGGACCGTCGCCTCGGCGACGTCCGACTTGGTCTGGTCCACCTGCGAGTGCAGCGAGTAGCCCCAGAAGGCCATGAGGCCCACCACGGCGACCGCGCCCACCACGGCCAGCTGCTTGCGCGACCCGGTGAACCCGGGCCGGCGGCGCTGGGTCTGGGGGAGGAGGTTGACCGCCCTCATGACCACTCCGGCGCGTCGAGCGCCAGGCCGAGGGCCACGGCGGCGCGTGCCGCCACGTCGGGGGCGAGGTCGCCGGTGTCGTCGATCTGGCGACGCGGGTCGCCGATCTCCACCGGGATCCCGAGCCCCTGCTGCAGGTAGCGGTCGATCCCCGAGCACAGCGAGGTGCCGCCGGAGATGACCAGCTTGCCGATGGGCCGGGCGAAGCTCTGCGAGCGGTAGTACTCCAGGGAGCGCGCTGATCTCGCGCACCAGGGGCCGCGAGCCGAGCGCGAGGGCGTGACGCACCTCCGCGACGGTGTCGGCGTCCCAGCCGTCCAGCTGCTCGCCCAGGAGCCCGCAGGCGGTCTTCACGGCCTCGGCCTCGTCGGCGGGCAGCCCGGTGCGGTCCGAGACGGCCGCCGTCAGGTGGTTGCCGCCGAAGCCGACCAGGCGGGTGAAGTGGCAGCGCCGGTCGACCGAGACGATCATGTTCGTCACCTCGGCCCCGACGTGGCAGATCGCCACCGCCGAGCGTGTCCTCGGAGCCCTCGTCGATGACCGACGGGGGCGGCAGGAGGGCCCGCAGGATCGCGAAGGCCTCGAGGTCGATGCCCACCGGGACCAGGCCCGCCTGGCGCACCGTGCTCGTCAGCCCCTCCACCATGTCCCGGTGCGCGGCCACCACCACGTGGCGCTCGCGCTCGCCGGCGTCGTTGGCGAAGCGCAGCACCGGCTGCGAGTCGACGACGGTCTGGTCGGGCGGGATCGGGATCTGCTCGGCGGCCTCGAACTCGACGGCGGCGCGGCGCTCGCGCTCGTCGTCGAGGGCCGGGAGCTCGATCGTGCGCACCACGACGCGCTGGTTGGCGACGCCGAGCCGCACGCGCTTGCCGGCGAACCGGGTCGCGCGCCAGAAGCGGCGGATCTCGCCGGCGAGCTCGTCCGGGCGCACGATCTCGCCGTCGTGGACGAGGCCGGGCGGCAGGGGCTCCACGGCCGCCTTGGTGAGCGTCACGCGCTCGCGGGCGGTCTTGAGCTCGACGCCGGCGATGGCGCTCGAGCCGATGTCGAGGGCAACGACGGTGCTCATTGTGAGGACGTCCGTGTCTCGGGGGGCAGGAGAGGCAGTGGGTCGTTGGCGGCGGGGCGGTCCATCACCCGAGCCGCTCCGTGTACCAGCCGATCATCGTCGGGCCGAACCACAGGGCCGACCAGCGCGCCGGCGGCGAGGAACGGGCCGAAGGGAACGGCCATCTTGCGGGCCCGCCCGCCGAAGCGCGCGAGCAGGACGACGCCGAGGGCGGCGCCCAGGGCGAAGGCGACGAACAGCGCCGGGACCACCGAGGCGCCCAGCACGGCGCCGAGCAGGAGGGCGAGCTTGACGTCGCCGCGCCCCATGCCGCTCGGGTAGACGAAGTCAGAGGAGGTACAGGAAGCCGGCGGCGCCCAGGGCGGCCGTGACGGGCACCCACCAGTCGGCGGGGTCCGAGGCGATGGCCGCCGTCAGCCCGAGGGCCGCGGCCGGAAGCACCACGACGTCCGGGATCAGGTGGTGCTCGAGGTCGATCACGACCACCGGCACCAGCGCGACGCCGAGCAGGGCGGCCGCGAGGCCCTCCCAGGTCGGCCCGAAGGTGACGATCGCCACGGCGGCCAGCAGGCCGCTGGACGAGCTCGATGGCCGGGTAGCTTCCAGGAGACCCGCTCGCCGCAGCCGTGGCAGCGGCCGCGCAGGGCGACCCACGACAGCACCGGGCACCAGCTCGAGCGGCGTCAGCGTGCGCCCGCACGAGGTGCAGTGCGAGCGCGGGTGCGCGAGCGACTCGCCGGCCGGCCAGCGGGACACGAGCACGGTCGAGAACGACCCGAGCGCGAGCCCGATCAGGGCGGCCACGGTGACCCAGTAGGCGGTGGGTGCGCCGAGGAGCATCAGCGGATCACGAACTTGTCGTAGATGAACACGCCGCGCTGCTTGCTGGCGATGTTGACGAAGCGCCGCTGGTTGTCACGGGGCACGTAGAGCCGCAGCTTGTACTTGCCCGAGTCCAGCCGGCCGGTGGACACGACCGCCGAGAAGCGGTTGCGCGTGACCGACACCTTGCGCAGGTTCTGCCAGCCGTCCGAGGTCTTGATCTGGACGAAGCCCGGGCCGCTTCGGGTAGACGGTGCCCTTGATGACCAGGCCCTTGCGGCGCACGACCCGGCTCGAGGCGAGGCGGAAGGTGACCCGCGGGCTGGACGTCGATGCCGAAGGCGGCCGCGCCCTCCGGGTTGGTCGCGCTCTCGCGCCACACCAGGCGGTAGTCCGCCGAGCGGTTCATCTTCAGCTGCGAAGCGGAAGCGGCCCGAGTTGTTGGTGTTGACGATCCCGGCCGGCCGTGAAGGCGTCGCTCGGGTAGATGCGCCGCTCGAGGTACAGGCGCGCCTTCTTGACCGCCGGCGCCGTTGTTCTTGAGCTGGCCCGCCGATGACGACCCGGCGGCCGAAGTCCACCTTGCGCGGGCACCGAGTTGAGGTTGAAGTCCGGCGGGAAGACGCTGCGGAAGCTGCGCGTCGCGGTCCACTGGCCGGTGACGTCGCCGCAGTAGTCCGCGCGGACCCGCCAGTAGTGGACGCCCGGGGTGGTGATGTGCGCCTTGGGCGGCACGAGGGCCGTCTGGGCGGTCTTGAGCGGCTCGCCGCCCTGGTTCTCGCCGCCGAAGCTCGGGTCGCGGGTGACCTGGACCTCGTAGCCGCAGGCGCCGGAGACCGGCGACCACTGCAGCAGCGGCGAGTAGACGACCGACGCGCCGTCGTTCGGCGCCTTCGGGTGGGCCGGGCGGAGTTGAGCGTGAAGGTGCCCGGCTTGCTCCAGGTCTGGCCCTTGTCGCCGCCGTCCACGGCCCGCACGCGCCACCACCAGGTGCCGTCGGGCAGCCGCGTCTCGCCGTCGCTCATCGAGCCGGGCACCGCGCCCAGGCCGTAGATCGTGGCCTTGCGCGTGTCCGTGCCCGAGAAGGAGCCGTCGGGGCTGAGCTCGACGTCGTAGCGGGCGATGCCGGGGACCGACCCCCACGTGAGCAGGGGCGGATCGCTGGACCACGCCGCCGTTCTCGGGGGCGCCGAGCGTGACCTGGGTCTGCTTGGTGAAGCTCCCGACCGGGACGATGTCCTCGTCCACCATCAGGTCGAGGTCCTCGATCGAGGCCCCGTTGCCCCACACCACGCGCCAGTAGTAGCCGGCGCCGATCTGGTTGTCGGGCAGCGGCGCGCGCGAGGTCCACGACGTGCTGGTGACGACCTGCTGCTCGACCAGGTTGTTGAACTGGGGGTCCGCGGCGATGTCGACCCGGTACAGGGTCGCGCCGGCGATCGGCCGCCACGACAGCGTGGGCGACAGCCCGGTGACCGTGTTGCCCGTCGACGCGAGGTCGGGGCTGCCGTAGGTCGGGCTGGGGGCGCTCCAGTTGACCCGCCGCGCGGTCGACCAGGCGCCGTAGACGCCGCTCGACGACCGGGCGGACGCGCCACCAGTGCGGCCCGTACATCATGTCGCGGGCCTTCTCCTCGTTCAGCGTCGGCGTGAACGCGGTCGCCGCGGTCGAGGCCGCGACCACCAGGGGCGACCCGCTCCAGTTGAACTCCTGGCGCGTGATCTGGACCTCGTAGCGCTGGGCGCCGTCGATCGGCTCCCACGACAGCTGGCAGGTCGTGCGTGGTGGCCCCGTCGGCGGGCGCGACCTGCGTCGGGCGCGACCAGGCCTTGGTGAAGGTGGAGGCGACGGTCCAGGGGCCCGCGTTGCCCTTGGGGTCCCGGGCCCGGACCCGCCAGTTGTAGCTGTCGTCGGGCAGCGCGCCGCCGGCGGCGGGCGTCGCGAACGGCTGGGGCGCGTTGGTGCCGCTGAAGATGACGTTGTTGAACTGGTCGCCCGGGGAGACCTCGACGTCGTACGACTTGGCGCCGGGGACGGCGTTCCAGAACAGGTACGGGTTGAGCGCCGTGAAGCTGGCCGAGGGCCCGTTGGGCGTGGCCGCCAGGCGCGTGCCGGCGATCTGGTTGGGCCAGGTCTTGGCCACGCGGGCCACGTCGCTCCACAGGCCGTCGGTCCCGGCGGCGTCCACCGCCCGCACGCGCCACCAGTAGGCGCCGTCGGGCAGCAGGATGTCGGGAACGGCGATCGCCTGGGTGGTCTTGGCGGTCCACACGGTGCGGCTGAAGCCGGGCGTGTCCGAGATCTCGACCGTGTAGCCGGCGGCCTTGGGCACGTCGCCCCACGTCAGGATCACGGACTGCTCCGGGTACTTGACCGGCGCCGTGGTGTTGTCGGGCGTCAGCCCGGACGGCTTGCTCGCGCCCCGGTCGGCCTTGAACGGCGAGGGGACCGTGCCCGTCGAGGGCGCGGTGGTCGTGGGGCTCGTCGTGGTCGGAGTCGTCGTGGTCTGCGCCTGCGCCAGGGCCGGCGCGGCGAGGGCGCAGACCGACATGGCGAGGGCGAGCCGGCGGGAGCGACGCATCGCTCGCGACGCTACGGCGCTCCGGCGCACGGGGCGCGCATCGTCTGTGCCGAGGGCGAGGGGGGCCACGATCGTGTCTCGATTCCGTTCGAGCGAAGCCACAGCGCTTCCTTGCGTCGAGTGGAGCCCGGGCCGGGCGGGGCCGGCGCGGGTGGTGGGGTCAGCGGGAGGGCGAAGAGGGGTGCGGGCCCGCCGCCGAGGCGGGCCCGCGGTCACTGCAGGTGCGTGGTTACCAGGTGCAGCCGGAACCACAGGTACGCGCGACGGTCGGCGTGCTCGCGGTGTTCTTGGCGTAGGTGAAGACCTTGCCGGACTTGCTGGTGCTCGCGAGCGTGTAGGTGCCGGCGCCCAGGTTCGTGAACTTGACCTGGTCCTGCGCCGCGTCCGAGAGGGTGGTCTGACCACGACGATGTTCGGCTCGATCGCGGCCAGCTTGGTCGCGTCGGCGCCGAGCGTACGTGTTGCCGTCCGAGAAGTAGGCCTCCATCGCGGTGGCGCCGTTGCGCACCAGCGACTTGGCGGCGGCGTCGTTGGCCTTGTTGCGCTGGCCGAGGAACGCCGGAATGGCGATCGCGGCCAGAAGGCCGATGATGATGACGACGACCAGGAGCTCGATGAGGGTGAAGCCCTCCTGCCCCTTGCGACGTCGGAGTCGCTCAAGCATGTAGCTCTCCTCCATGAGAACGTGAGATGACGCGGACCTCCTGCCCGGTGACGTCGGGCCTCCGCGGTTCACCCTTCTCATCGTTCGCGGTGGGCAATCCCTTTAGGACCGGTCCACGACACCCGTCGGTAGGGTGGGGTCAGACGCATGTCAGAGACCTTCACCCTCGTCACCGACGGAGCCTGCTCCGGCAACGGCACCGACGCCGCCCGCGGCGGCTGGGCGGCGATCCTGACCGCTCCGGACGGGGCCGAGACCGTCCTCACCGGGGGCGAGTACCCCACCACCAACAACCGCATGGAGCTGACGGGTGCGCTGGAGGGCCTGCGCGCCGCGCCCGAGGGCTCGGACGTCGAGCTGGTCACCGACTCGAGCTACGTGGCCAACGCCATCGCCAAGGGCTGGCTGGCCGGCTGGCAGCGCAAGGGGTGGCGCACCGCGAGCAAGCAGCCCGTGGCCAACCGCGACCTGTGGGAGCGCATGATCCTGGAGCTGGCGCGGCACCGCAGCGTGCGCCCGGTGCTGGTGCGCGGGCACGCCGGCCACGAGGCCAACGAGCGCGCGGATCGCCTCGCCCAGGACGCCGCCAAGGACGCGGAGCCGCCGCCGGGAGCCCCCTCCCCTCCCCCCGCCGGCGCCCGTCCGGGGCGACCGCGACCAGGAGCAGCTCGGCCTCGACCTCTGACCCGCCGCGCACGCTGGTGGTCGGACCCGGGGCGATCGGGGGGTTCGTCGCGGCTCGCCTGGCGATCGCCGGCTGGCCGGTCCGGCGTGCTGGCGCGCGGCGAGACCCTCCGGATCCTGCGCGAGCGGCCCCCTGCGCGTCACCGACGACGGCGCCGAGCGCCCGGTGCGCCTGCGGATGGTGGAGGACCCGCGCGAGGCGGAGCCGGTGGCGCTCGCCCTGGTCTGCGCCAAGAGCTTCGACACCGCGGCGGCCGCGCGGGCGCTGCGTCCCGCCCTGGCGCCCGGGGCGGTGGTCCTGTCGCTGCAGAACGGGGTCGACAACCCGGCGGTGATCGCCCGCGCGTGCCCGCGGGCCGCGGTGGGCGGGGTCGCGGTGTACCTGGGCTGCCAGCGGGTGGCCCCCGACCACGTGGTGCGCCGCCCGAGCCGCGATCCGGCGACCGGGCGCCCGCGCGACCTGCTCGCGGGGGGCGGCGCGGGCGCCCCGGGGCGAGGCGCTGGCCGCCGTGGGGGCGGCGATCGGCGTGCCGGTGCGGGTGGACGCGGACCCCGCGGCGGCGCTGTGGACCAAGCTGGTCGCCAACGTCGCGCTGAACACCGTCACCGCCCTCGGCCGGGCCCGCGTGGGCGCCGTCTTCGCCGAGCCGCGCGCGGTGGAGCTGATGCTGAGCCTGGGCGAGGAGGTGGTGGCCGTCGCCCGCGCCGCGGGCGTGCCCGTGGCCCCCGACGCCGCCCGGGCGTACGTCGCGGACGCCCGCCGGCGCCTGCCGCCGACCGGGGGGTCCTCCACCCTCTTCGACCTGGAGGCCGGGCGCCGCCTGGAGCGCGAGGCCCTGATCGGCGCCGTGGTGCGCGAGGGCGGGCGCCTGGGGGTGGACGTGCCGGTCAGCCGGGCGTGCGACGCCCTGCTGCGCCTCCAGGACCCGGGCGGCGGCTAGGGCGTCGTGGCGGGCCGCGCGGTGAGGGTCACGCGCGCCTCGCGCTCGCCGGTCGCCCCGCGTCAGGCCGACCGTGATGGTCTGGCCGGGCTCGGCGTCCGCCAGGGCGCGGGCGATGTCGGCGTTGGTGGCCACGTCGTCGCCGTCGATCGACGTGATCACGTCGCCCACCGCCAGCGCGCCGGCCGAGGGGCCGTCGGCGAAGACCTGGGCCGAGCCGGATCCCGTCGGCGGTGTTCTCGCCCATGATCCCCAGGTAGGGCAGGCCGGCGCTGCCGGTCGCGATGATCGCGGTCCGCGGTCCGGCGCGCCACCGCGGCCGGCACCGCGAAGCCGATGCCCTCGTTGCGCCCGCTCTCGGTGGCGATCTGGGTGGCGACGCCGATCACGCGCCCGGACATGTCGAGCAGCGGGCCGCCGGAGTTGCCCGGGTTGAGGGCCGCGTCGGTCTGGATCGTGCCGGTGATCGCGAAGCCGTTGGGCGAGTCGATCTGGCGGCGCAGCGCCGGAGACGATGCCGGTGGACAGCGAGCCCTGCAGGCCGAAGGGGCTGCCGATGGCGACCACCGGATCCCCCACGCCGGGCTCGTCCGAGGCGAAGCGCAGCGGGCGTCACGTCGCCGGCGGGGCCGTCCAGCTGCAGCACGGCGACGTCCACCGAGCGCTCCACGCCGCGCGGGTGGGCGCTGACGCGCCGCCCGCCGACGGTCACCTCGACGCTCTCGGCGTCGCCCACCACGTGGGCGTTGGTCACCACGTGCCCGGCGTCGTCGACCAGGAAGCCGGAGCCGGTCCGGTCCGCCGGCGTCGATCGAGACGACCGCCGGGGCGGCCGAGCGGTACACCGCCCGCACCGCGTCCTCGCCGGAGGCCGCGTTGCCGGGCCCCACCCCGGCCACGGCCGCGGCGGCGGCCAGCACCATCACGCAGGCCAGGGCGCCGGCGGTGGCCGCCAGCAGCATGCCGATCGTGTCCGTACGCCTGGGCCCCAACGGTCCTCCCGTGACCTCGCCTGCCGAGGACCAGTGTGCGAGGCGCCCGGGCCGCCGCCCCCATCCGCGCGTGGGGTCGGCCGACCCCCCGCGCGTCCAGTTGTCGCGGGCGTCCTACACTGGACCCTATGAAGTCCAGCCTCTCCCTCGGGCGCGTCGCCGGCATCCAGATCGGACTCGACTGGAGCGTCCTGGCGCTCCTGGCCCTGCTGATGTGGACGCTCGCGACGGGGATCTTCCCGGACACGAACCCGGGCCTCTCCGACAACGCCTACTTCCTGATGGCCGTGGTCGCCTCGCTGGCGTTCTTCGCCTCGATCCTGCTCCACGAGCTGGGGCACGCCCTGCAGGCGCGGCGCGAGGGGATGGAGATCGACGGCATCACCCTGTGGATCTTCGGCGGGATCGCCCGCTTCAGCGGCATGTTCTCCTCGGCCGGGGCCGAGTTCCGCATCGCCGTGGCCGGGCCCCTGGTGTCGCTGGCGCTCGCCGCGCGGCTTCCTGGGCGTGGCCCTGGTCCCCGGGATCCCGGTCCACGTGGACGCCGTGTGCTCGCTGGCTGGGGATCACCAACCTCGCCCTGCTGCTGTTCAACCTCATCCCGGCCCTGCCCCTGGACGGCGGGCGCATGCTGCGGGCCGCCCTGTGGCAGGGCACCGGCGACCTGCGCCGCGCCACCCGCATCTCCGCCACCACGGGGCGGATCCTGGCGATGGGGCTGATCGGCCTGGGCGTGCTGATGGCCCTCACCCTGAGCGTGGTCAGCGGGATCTGGCTGGCCGTGATCGGCTGGTTCGTGCTGCAGGCCGCCGGCGCCGAGGGCCGCTACGTGGAGATGGAGGCGCGCCGCGCCATGCGGGTGCGCGACATGATGACCACCGACCTCGTGGCCGTGGAGCCCGACGAGACGCTGGCGGCGGTCGGCGAGCGGATCGGCCGCCACGCGGGGCATCGCGGCGTTCCCGGTGATCGATAACGGCCGCGTGGTCGGGATCCTCACCGCCGCCGACCTGGACGCCGTTCCGCGCGAGGCCTGGCCGTACCACCGCGTCGCCGACCACATGACCGACCGCGACCACGTCCCCACGCTGGCGGCGGACGACGTGCTGGACACGGCCGTCGCGGCCCTCACCTCGTCGCACCTGCAGCGCGCGTTCATCCTCGACGGGCGAGCGCCTGGTGGGGCTGCTCTCGATCGGCGACGTGGCCCGCGTCCTCGGGGTCGCGCCCCCCTCCTAGCCGGCCGCGCTCACCGCGTGAGCAGGTAGACCGCCCCGGCGGCCAGGAGGTTGGCCCGCCGGCCGCGGCGCTCCGAGGCCGCGCGCCCGTCGTCCGCCAGCAGGCGCCGCTCGACCACCGACAGTCCCTCGGCGCGGACCAGCTCCTCGAAGTCGCGCAGCGTGCAGAGGTGGATGTTGGGCGTGTCGTACCACGGGTACGGCAGCGCCCGGCTCACCGGCATCCGCCCCCGCAGGCCCAGGTACAGGCGCGAGCGCCAGTGCCCGAAGTTCGGGAACGACACCACCCCCACGCGGCCCACGCGCATCATCTCGCGCAGCACCAGCGGGGGATGGCGCGTCGCCTGGAGCGTCTGCGACAGCACGACCACGTCGAACGAGCCGTCCTCGAAGTCGGGCAGCCCGGCGTCGATGTCGGCCTGCACCACCGGGATGCCGCGCATCGATGCAGGCGTGGAACGCCTCGGGGGACACCTCCACCCCCTGCCCCCGGCAGCCCCGCGTGCCGATCAGCTCGGCCAGCAGGTCGCCGTCGCCGCAGCCCAGGTCGAGCACCCGCGACCCGGGCGGCACCATCCGCGCCACCACGGTCAGATCGGCCCTCACCGGCCGCCCGCCGCGGCCACCCGGTCGAGGAAGCCGGCCACCGTGCGGTGGTACTCCGGCACCTCGAGCAGGAACGAGTCGTGCCCGTGGGGCGAGGTCGATCTCGCGGAACGTCACCGGCACCTGGTGCGCCGCCAGCGTGCGCACGATCTCGCGCGAGTGGGCGGTGTCGAAGCGCCAGTCGCTGTCGAACGAGACCACCAGGAAGCGGGTCGGCGTGCCGGCCAGCGCCGCGGCCGTGGCCACCGGGTCGGCGAACGCGTCGAAGTAGTCCATCACCCGGGTCAGGTAGAGGTAGCTGTTGGCGTCGAAGCGCCGCAGGAACGCCGCGCCCTGGTGCTGAAGGTAGCTCTCGACCTGGAAGTCGACGTCGAAGCCGAGCCGCGGCGTGTCGCCGTTCTGCAGGCGCCGGCCGAACTTGCGCCGCATCGACTCCTCGGACAGGTAGGTGATGTGGGCCATCATCCGCGCCACCGACAGGCCCCGGTCCGGGCGCGCCCCGGTCTCGTAGTAGTCGCCGCCGCGGAAGTCCGGGTCGCTCATGATGGCCTCGCGGGCCACGGCCGAGAACGCGATGTTCTGCGCCGAGAGGCGGCTGCTGGCGCAGATGATGATCGCCGAGCCCAGCTCGCCCGGGGCGTCGAGCGCCCACTGGAGGGCCTGCATGCCGCCCAGCGAGCCGCCGACGGCGGCGAGCGGCCGCGCGATGCCCAGGTGGGCCGTCAGCGCCCGCTGGACCCCACCAGGTCGCTGCACCGTGAAGAGCGGGAAGCGCAGGCCGTAGGGGCGGCCGGTGGCCGGATCGATCGAGGAGGGGCCGGTCGTGCCCTTGCAGCCGCCGAGCAGGTTGGCGCACACCACGAAGAAGCGGTCGGTGTCGAGCGGGCGGCCGGGGCCGATGATCGTTGTCCCACCAGCCGCGGCGCGTCGGGGTCGCCGTGATCGCCGGCCGCGTGGGCGTCGCCGGTCAGGGCGTGGCACACCACGATCGCGTTCGCGCGCTCGGCGTCGAGGGTCCCGTAGGTCTCGTAGGCCACCTCGACCGGCGCCGAGCGTCGCGCCCGAGTCGAGCGTCAGCGGCCGGTCCGCGGTGAAGAGGACGACCCGTCGCGTCTCAACCCGTCCAAGAGATGGCGCCACGGCGCGCCGCAAGCTAGTCGAGGCTCCCGCCGGGTGTCAACGTGGTCTATCCTTGCCGTCCATGGAGGACGGGCATCAGCGACGACCCGGCTCGACGACGACTCCGCCCGAGCGGTTCGTGGGGCTGCGGCGGGCCCTCGGGGTCACCGAGCTTCGGCATGAACCAGATCCTGCTGCGCCCCGGCGAGCGCGGGCGGATCCACGCCCACGAGCACCAGGAGGAGGTCTACCTCGTGCTCGCGGGGCGGCTCACCGTCGAGATCGAGGGCGACCCCCCACGACCTCGAGGCGGGCGAGCGTCGATGCGCGTGGCCCCCGGGCCGTCCGGCGGCGCGTGCTGAACCGCGGCCCCGGCCTGTGCAGCGTGCTCGCCCTGGGCGGGGCCGGGCGTGCACGAGGGGCGCGACGCCACCGCCTACCCCGACTGGGACGCCACCGAGCGGGGACCCCCGCAGGAGATCCCGCTGCCCGGACGACCTGCCCCGCCTCCAGCCCTGGCCGCGAGGCCTGAGGGCCGGACGGGTTCCGCGTCCCCGGCGGCGCCCGGGTCCTTGACGGCGTCGACGCGCGGCCTTGGCCTTGTCGGTGAGGCTGCCCTCGCCGGTCGCGATGTCCTTGAGCTCGATGGCGTCCTCCTTGAGGGCGTCCATCCCGCCGCGATCGTCGATCAGCTTCTTGGCCTGGTCCGTCAGCTTGCTCAGGTCCACGGGTGCCTCCTGGCTGCGTCGGCCGGTCCGGCAGGGACCCGAACCTCCCCAGCACGCGCACGGTGGGCACCAGCTCGCAGGTGACGAGCCCGGAGGCGCGCCGTGGCGCGCTCGACGACGGGAACAGGCGCGCCATCTCGGCCGGCCGCGCGATCACCGTCACCAGCACCGGCGCCCCGGCGCCGGACCGCCAGCAGCCGGTCGGCGTGGCCCGCCGCCGTCGGCCGTCTCGGCCCAGGCGCCGCGCAGCGCGGTGGCGCCCGGCGCCCCCGCCGCGCGCAGGTCGCGGATCAGGCCGACGTGGAAGGGGCGCCCGCCGGGCCCCTCCTGCTCGCCGCCGACGGCGATCAGGCGCTGCCACAGGCCCAGGCCGGCGTCGTCCTCGGGCGGCACCATGGGCAGCGGGCCCACCGGGACGCCGTCGCGGCGCACGATGCTCACCCGCTCGAGCGTCGCCGACGTGCGGGCCGGCCGTCGCGCGCACCGCCGGCAGCGCCCGCGCGACCCGCGCCGCGGCCCCGACCCCCATCACCAAGCCGGCACCTCCCGATTGCGCGACAGCACGCGCGCGCGCCGGCGCCGCTCGCCGAGGACGACCCCGTCCACGCCCGTCAGCACGATCGCCCCGGACAGTCCCGGGCGGCGCGCAGGACGGCCTCGGGCCGGACGCCCTCGGCTCCTGCGGCCGGGCGCAGTAGACGGTCAGCTTCGCCTCGCCCCCGCCGGCCGCGGCGAACGTGTCGTCGTCCAGCTGCAGGCCGGGCAGCGCACGCGCGCTCCAGCACCAGCAGGCCGCGCGGCAGCAGCGCGCGCGGCCTCGCTCGGCGAGGGGCGCGATGCGGGTGGCGCGGTCGACGGCGACCAGCACCAGCGGCAGGTCCTCGGACATGGACAGCAGCCGGTCCGTGCGCAGGCGGTGGTGCGCGCCGAAGCCCTCCGCGCCCCGCAGCAGCACCGCCGACGCGACCCCCGCCGACGGCGACCAGGTCCATCAGCGCGTCGCTCGCCAGGCGGCCCCCGATGCGGCTGGCCTCGCCGAAGTGCGACCACCAGCTTGAGCGCCTCGGCGCTCACAGCAGGGCGCCGATCCACCAGCCCAGCGCCACGCGCCAGGATGCCGAGCGCCACGCTGACCGCGATGTTGAGGGTGGCCAGCCGCTCCTCGCCCTCCTCGGCCAGCCGCTGGGTCTCGAACATCCAGGTGGAGAACGTGGTGAACGAGCCGATCAGCCCCCCGACCACCAGGAAGCGCGCGTCGCCGTCCGACCCCGGCGCCCACGCAGACGCCGATCGCGAGGGCGCCGATCAGGTTCACGGTGAGGGTGCCCCACGGCATGTCGCCGCGCACGCGGCGGCCGATCGCGCCGTCGAGGACGAAGCGGGCCACCGCGCCGACCGCGCCGAGCGCGCCGGCGGCGAGCCACACCCAGATCCCGCTCACCCGGGCACCAGGCGGGCGCGGCGCACGAGGCCGGACGTGAGGGCCAGCGCGGCCATGCCGAGCGCGATCGAGACCGACGAGGTAGGCCGCCGCCAGCGCGACGTGACCGTCGCGCCCGAGCTCGACGACCTCCAGCTGGAAGGCCGAGAACGTCGTGAGGCCGCCGCAGACGCCGGTGCCGACGAACGGGCGCCGGTAGGTGCTGGGCGGCAGGCGCTCCATCAGCCGCGTGCCGGCGTAGCCGAGCAGCACGCACCCGGCGATGTTGGCGACGAAGGTGCCCCACGGCCAGCGGCCGGGCTCGGTGGGCAGGAGCTCGGCCAGGCCCGAGCCGCGCCCACGCGCCGACGGCGCCGCCGACCGCGACGGCGAGCAGGGTGAGGTCTCGCCCGCGGGCCGCGCATCCGGGCGATGCTCGCACACTAAGCTGGGCCGCCGATGGAGCACCGCGACCAGCCCTATCCCCCACACCCTCGTGCGCCACCGCGGCGCGCGCCGCATGACGCTGCGCGTGGCGCCCTCGGGGGTGCGGCTGACGGTCCCGCCGCGCACCCCGGCCGCGCGCAGTCGAGGCCTTCCTGCGCGCCTCCGAGGGCTGGGTGGCGGAGCAGCGCGGCCGCCTGCCCCCGCCCCGCCCCCGCTGGCCGACGGCGACCGCGCTCGCGCTACCTGGACGGCGGCTGGACCTGGTGGTGCCGCAGCGGCGGCGGCGCGGGCACGCGCGTGCGCCGCGACGCGGCGCGCGCTGCGTCGTGACCGCCCCGGCCGGCGGCGGCCGTCGATGCCGCCGTCGAGGCGCTGGTACCGGCGCGAGGCCGCGCGCGCTGCTCGACGAGCGCTCGCGGGCCCTGGCCGGCGCGCCTGGGCGCGCACGTCGGCCGCCGTCACGGTCCGCGACCCGCGCTCGCGCTGGGGCAGCTGCTCGTCCCGCGGCCGCATCTCGTACTCCTGGCGCCTCCTGCTGGCGCCCGAGCGGGTGCTGGACCACGTGGTGGCCCACGAGGTGTGCCACCTGCTGCGGCCGGACCACTCGCCCGCGTTCTGGGCCCTGGTCCGCGAGGTGGATCCGGGCACGACGCGGCCCGCCGCTGGCTGCGCGAGCACGGCCCGCGCCTGCACGACGGACCGCGTGGCGGGACCCTTGACGACCTGACGTCTGCCGTCGGATTATCGCCATATCGAGGAGCCCGCATGCCGTGCTCGACGAGTCCTCGAGGCCACCGCGGCCGGCCCCGCTGAGCCGAGTCGGGGGCTCAGCCCCTCCTGATCCGCGCGATCCGGTCCTCGATGTTGGCCGCGCCGAGCTGATCGTTGCGGGCGCAGGCTGTCCTTGCGCAGCACCTGGAGGCCCGCGAGCGCGCCCGGGCACGTCCAGGCCGAAGCCGGCGGCGCGCTCCCACGCGTCGCCGGCGCGCAGGGTCTCGCCGCGGTCGGTGAGCACGAAGGCGAGGGCGCGCCAGCCGTAGGCGTCCTCGTCCTCCTCCTCGATCACGCGCAGCGCGGCCTGCTCGGCGCCGTCGAGGTCGCCGCGGGCGCGCAGGGTGGCCGAGAGCGCGATCCAGCCCGGGCGCGTTCTCGCGCACCGTCGACAGCAGCGCGACGCTCTCGCGCAGGGCGGTCTCGCTGCCGGCGAGGTCGCCGACGTCGCGGCGCGCCGCGCCGAGCGTGTTGAGCGACCCGGCGGTCACGCGCAGCGCGTGGGCGCGCTCGGCGAGGGCGAGGCCGCGGTCAGCGAGCGCCCCTCCACCCGGGCGCGGCGGGCGTCGCGCAGCGCCGTGGCGAAGTCGGAGACCGCCGCGGCGGCGACGCGCTCCTGCTCGAGGGTCGCGCGGCGCCTCGGGCCGAGCCAGGAACATCACGTCGCCCGGCGGCCATGCGCGCGTCGTCGTCGCCGTAGTGCTCGATGCGGTCGCGCGCGGCGCGCAGGCGCTCCTCGCGCTCGGTGACGGCCCGCGACGCGGCCGTCGCGGCCCGTGCCGGCGAGCCGCGCCGCGTGCAGCAGCGCGTCGTACTGGCGCCGGATGTCGGGCCGCAGCAGCGCCTTCTCGCCCTGGTCGCAGAACGCCTTCTCGATCGCCCGCTTGTTCTGGGGCATCGGCGTGTGCCGGCGATCTCGCGCCGCTTGCCTCGGCGGCGGCCGGATCGCCGTCGGCGTCGGCGTCCTCGGGGATGCCGAACCAGGCGTACAGATCGCGGGAGGCCAGCTCCCGCAGGAACCGGTCCCGGCGGCTCTGTGCGTCGTCGGCGGCCACTGCGCGTAACCCTAGACGAGAGCCGCCCCCGCGGTCGGACCATCGATCCCATGCAAAACCGCATGCGAGGGGCCTCGGGAGCGCGGCGCTAGCAGGTTGCCGGACGCCAGGTCATGACAAACGCACACTTGTTCGGCGGGGCGATCGTCGGCTTGCATGGACCGGTCGGTGGCCGCGCGCCGCCGCATCGCGCGGATGGCCACGACGCCAGCGCGACGGGAGGGTGGCCCCCGGGGCCGCGCCCGATCGCCCGCGATCCGACCGGGACGCCCGCCGTCCCACGTCGGTCCCGTGCACGGACGTGCGGGCCCGCTCCCGAACGAAGGATCCACGTGAAGTCGTTCCTGACGCTCGCCGCCATCCTGGCGGTCCTCCCGACGGCCTCCCAGGCCGCGCAGCCGGCGCCGACGCCGGCACCGTCCGTGCAGGACCAGCAGACGCGGGTCACCCAGCTCGCCAACCGCGTCCAGACCGCACGCCCGCCAGCTGGGCCTGCGCCCCCCCGCCGCCGAGCGGCCCGCATCCGACCCGGTCGCGCTCGCCCGCCAGGAGCGGCGCCTGGACCGCCTGGTGCACTTCCTCTCCGGCCGCGACGAGCTGAGGCTGGCCGTCGACGAGCGGCCGCTGCCGACGCGCCGCGCCGCCGCCTCCCTGCCCGCCCGCGTCGCCCGCGAGTACACGCGGGCCGCCCGCCGGGCCGTGCGGCTGGGCATCGGACGCCCGCCGGCGCCCGCGCCCGCCGCGCGCCCCGACGCGCTGCGCGAGCAGCTGGGCTACTGGCACACGGTCTCCCGGTGGCTCGGGGCCCAGAGCGAGCGCGTCCGGCCCGACGAGCGGCCGCTGAGCCGCCGGGTGCCGAACTTCGACGCCTGGATGTGCATCGCGAGCCACGAGTCCCACGCCACGTGGGACATCGCGACCGGCAACGGCTACTACGGCGGCCTGCAGATGGACCGCCAGTTCCAGCAGGCCTACGCCCCGGAGCTCTACCGGGCCAAGGGGACGGCCGACCACTGGACGGCCGAGGAGCAGATGCTGACGGCCGAGCGGGCCCGCGCCGACCGGGGCTTCACGCCCTGGCCGAACACCGCCCGCATGTGCGGGCTGCTCTAGGCGGCCGAGCGGTGGCGCCGGCGTCGCGCGTGCGACGCCGGCGCCCCGGCGTCAGCGGTTGCCGCCCAGCAGCTGCAGCATGAACAGGAAGACGTTGAACGCGTCGAGGAAGATCGAGCACGCGATCAGCGTCACGTCGGCGTTGCCCGCGGTGCGCAGGCGGTTGAAGTCGAAGATCGTGAGCCCGGCGAAGACGATCAGCCCGCCGATGCACCAGATCATGTCCTCGCCGGGGATGTTCACGAAGATCGCGACCAGGCCGAACAGCAGCAGCGCGATCAGGCCGATGAACGAGATCCGGCCGAGCATGCTCAGGTCGCGCTTGGTGAGGTAGCCGACCGCGCCCATGATCGCCATGAACAGGGCCGTCAGGCCGGCGGCCTGGGCGATGATGGTGGCCCCGCCCTCCACGCTGGCGTACTCGTTCAGGGTCGGGCCGATGGCGAGCCCCAGGAGGGCGCCCAGGCCGAAGAGCATCCCCATCTGCAGCGACGAGACCTCGTCGCGCTTGCGGGCGAAGCCCATGGCGATGACCAGCACCAGGGCGCCGACCCAGCACAGCAGCGCCCATCCACCGCTGAGGTCGCGCCCGACATAGGCGCCCAGGGCGCAGAAGCCGGCCGTGATCGCGACCAGGAACATCACCTTGCCGAAGATCGCGCGCGAGTCCACGCGCGCGCCGGCGCCGGCGGCGTCCAGCGTCTGGCGGTCGTATCCGTACGTCTCGGGGGTCTCGGCCACCGTCTCTCCCGTTGCTCGGAGGTCATGACCCGCCACGGGCCGCTCGCCCGGGCGCGTGTCGCTCAAGGGTACTGGGGGTGATTCGACAGTTCACCCCCTCGGGACGACCCCATCGGCGCCGGGACCGTGAGAGGATGCCCGCCGATGGCCGATCCCTTCCGCCGCGCCACCCAGAAGATGGTCGACCGGATCGAGAAGGACCCGTTCGTCGGCGCGTGGCGGGCGGTCGCCATCATCACCGCCGCGGTGACGATCGCCGGGGGCGTCCTGGTGCGCATCACCGACCCGGACAACTTCGGCAGCGTCTGGGACGGCCTGTGGTGGTCGATCCAGACCGTCACGACGGTCGGCTACGGCGACAGCGTCCCGACCACGCTGGCCGGCCGCCTCGTGGCCGCGCTGGTGATGATCGGCGGGATCGGGTTCATCACCGTGACCACGGCCGCCGTCGCCAGCGCGTTCGTCGAGGCCGCCCGGCAGCGCCGGTCCGTTCCCGACGACGCCGTAGAGGACGAGATCGCCTCCCTGCGCGCCGAGATCGCGACCCTCGACGGGCGAGATCCGGCAGCTGCGGGCGGCCATCGGCGAGGAGCCGCCGCGATGACCACGGCCCCGGCCTACGACCAGAGCACCGCCTGGAAGCCCGGCCGGCCGCGCATCCGGCCCGCGCGCCTGGTCGTCTCCTGGGTCCTGTCGGCCCTGACCCTGATCGTGGTGTCCTGGATCCTCCCCGGCCTGACGATCAAGGGGTTCTTCGGGGCGCTGCTCGCCGCGGCCGTGATCGCGGTCCTCAACGCCCTGCTGCCGCCGATCGTCGCCGGCCTGCGCCTGCCCTACACGGTGGGGTTGAGCTTCGTGCTCATCCTGATCCTGGACGCGCTGCTGCTGATGCTGGCCGCCGAGATCGCCCCGGACGCCCTCAGCGTGGACAACTTCTGGTGGGCGCTGCTCGCCGCCCTCGTGATGTCGGCCGTCGGCATGATCCTCGCCGTCGCCACCGGCACCAACGAGGACGACACCTACACGCTCCGCCTCGCGCAGCGCATCGCCAAGCGCACCGGGGGGGCGGTCCACACCGACGTGCCCGGGATCATCTTCCTCGAGATCGACGGGCTCGCGCTGCCCATCCTGCGGCGGGCGATGCGCGACGGCAACGCCCCCCAGATGGCCCGCTGGCTGGCCGACGACACCCACCGGCTGGTGCAGTGGGAGACCGACCTCTCCTCGCAGACCGGCGCCAGCCAGGCGGGGATCCTGCTGGGCTCCAACGACGACATCCCCGCGTTCCGCTGGGTCGAGAAGGAGACCGGCCGCCTGATGACCTGCTCGGCGCCGGCGGACTGCGCCGAGATCGAGCGGCGCCGCGGCACCGGCGACGGCCTGCTGGTGGACGGCGGCGCGAGCCGGGGCAACCTGCTCTCCGGCGAGGCCGACGAGGTCATCCTCACCGTCAGCCGGATGGACGCCGACAAGGAGGCCAACCCCGGCTACCGGGCCTTCTTCGCCAACGGCATGAACGTGACGCGCGTGCTGGTGCTGTACGTGTGGGAGGTCGATCCTGGAGTGGATCGCCTCGATCCGGGGCATCCGCCGCGACGTGCGCCCGCGCGGCCACCGCGGCGGCAGCTACCCCTTCCTGCGGGCCGCGATGTGCGTGGCGGTGCGCGACCTGGTGATCTTCGGCGTGCTCAGCGACATGATGAAGGGGCGGCCGGCGGTGTACGCGACCTTCGCCTCCTACGACGAGGTGGCCCACCACTCGGGCCTCGAGCGCGCGGACACGCTGGAGGCGCTGCGCAAGCTGGACCAGCAGTTCGGGCGCGTCGATGCGCGCGTGCCGCTACGCGCCGCGCCCCTACGAGGTGGTGGTGCTGTCGGACCACGGCCAGACCCAGGGCGCCACCTTCCTGCAGCGCAACGGCTACGGCCTCAAGGACCTGGTGGAGCGCTCGCTCAGCACCGGCAACGTCGCCGAGCTCGCGGCGGGCGACGAGAACGACACCGCGGTGGGCCAGGCCGTGCGCGAGGCGACCGGCACGGCGCCCAAGGACCCGGACGCCGGCGCGGACGTCGGCGGCCAGGACGCGATCGTGCTCGGCTCCGGCAACCTCGGCCTCGTGTACCTGATGGACGAGCCCCGGCGGCTGACGCTGCGAGGAGATCGAGGAGCGCCACCCCGCCCTGATCCCGGCCCTGCGCGAGCATCCCCACATCGGCTTCATCCTGGTGCGCTCCCAGACCCGCGGCGCGCTCGTCATGGGCGCGCGCGGCATCCACCACCTGGCCACCGGCGAGGTCGAGGGCGAGGACCCGCTGGCGCCCTTCTCCCCCACCGCCGCGCAGCACCTGCGGCGCACCGACGGCTTCGCCCACGTCGCCGACATCATGGTCGAACAGCTTCTACGACCCCGAGCTGGACGAGGGCTGCGCCTTCGAGGAGCTGATCTCGTTCCACGGCGGCATGGGCGGACCCCAGACCGAGCCCTTCGTGATGCCGCCCGCGCACTTCCCGCTGCCCGACGCGCCGATCGTCGGCGCCGAGGAGCTGCACCGGGTGCTCAAGGGCTGGCGCGCGATGCTGCAGGGTGGCTGACCCGGCGCCGCCCTCCGGCCCGCCGGCCGACTGCACCGTGACGTGGCTCGGCCACGCGACCGTCCTGATCGCGCTCGACGGGGCGCGCCTGGTGACCGACCCCCTCCTGACGCGCCGCGTCGCCCACCTGCGCCGCATGGTCCCGATGCCGGCGGTCCCCGCCGGCGTCGACGCCGCGCTGGTGTCCCACCTGCACCACGACCACCTGCACCGGACCTCCCTGCGCCGCCTGGACCCGGTGAGGATCGTGGCTCCGGCGGGGGCCCGCCGCGTGATGCCCGGGGTCCTGCAGCGGCGCGTGATCGAGGTCTCCGAGGGCGACGACGTGGGCGTGGAGGGCGTGCGCGTGCGGGCGGTGCACGCCGACCACGACGACCGCCGCTCCCGCGGGCGCCTGCGCGCGGCGGCCCTCGGCTACGTCGTCGCGGGGTCGCGGCGCCTCTACTTCGCCGGCGACACCGACCTCTTCCCGTCGATGGCCGAGCTCGCGGCACCGGCCCTCGACGTCGCGCTGCTGCCGGTGTGGGGCTGGGGCCCGTCGCTGGGGCCCGGGCACCTCAACCCGTTCACCGCGGCCCAGGCGCTCGCGCTGCTGCGCCCGCGCATCGCGATCCCCATCCACTGGGGCACCTACGCGCACCCCTGGGCCACGACCGGGCGGCGCTACCTGCGGCGCCCGGCCGAGGACTTCGCGCGCCACGCGGCCCGGCTGGCGCCCGAGGTGGACGTGCGGCTGCTGGCGCCCGGCGAGGCGATCCGCCTCGCCGGGGCGCCGGCGACCTGATCCGTCAGGACTCCTTGCCGGACATGAGGGTGCCGATCTCCTGCTCCACCTCGGCGCGCTGCAGGCCCTTGATCTCGCGCTGGAGGCGCTTCTCGGCGTGCGCGAAGGCCTTGTCGATCTGCTCCTCCAGGCGCCAGTCGCCGATCACGAGCAGGGCGGCCTGGCCCTCGTCGAGCACCTCGCCGAGCTCCTTGACGTCGCTGCGCGAGAGACCCTTCCAGAGGTGCGCCCCCACGCCGCCGGCGAGCGCGCCGACGGCGGCCGAGGCGATCAGGCTGGGCGGGAACAGCAGGCCCAGCAGCGCGCCCACGCCCAGGCCGCCCCAGGCGCCGCGCCGGGTGGGGACCTCGTCCTTGTTGACCTTGACCTTCCCGTCGGCGTCCTTGGTGATCACCGCAGCGTCGAACGTGCCGATCACGCCGGCGGCGAACAGCTCCTTCACCACGTCGTAGTCGAGCTGGGCATCGGCCTCCGTGTCGTACGCGCCGATGTAGACGAACGTCGTCCTGTCGTCCCCCATGTCACACCTCCGGGTCGTTGGATCCTGTTTGGTCAGCTCACGAGAATCATGACGCCGAGCACCACGAGCACGATCAGCACCGCGGCGAGCCCCAGCGAGACGATCCACAGTAGCCATGTGTGCTCGGCCGGCGCGCGGCCGTCCTCGGGCACCGCGGGCAGCGCCTCGGGCGGGCGCGAGGCGCGCAACCGGCCCCGCAGGTCGGCGGCGGTGCGGATGCGGCCCTCGAGCGCGTCGCCCAGCACGTCCTCCAGCCCCGCCGGCAGCTCGGGGTCCGGGCCGTCGGGACCGGGCTCGCGGCCGGTCAGCAGCCGGTGCACGATGACCGCCACGGCCGCGCAGGCCGGCTCGGCGCCCGCCGGCCCGGGCGCGGGCGCGTCGGCGAACCGCGCCACCCGGATGTGGCCGTCGGTCGTCACCAGCGCGGTGGCGGGCACGATGGAGGAGCGCCCCTCCTCCTGCCGCCCGGCGGCCAGGCACGCGTCCAGCAGCTCCACGCCGTAGCGGACCGCCTCGTCGGGGGGCAGCGGGGCGCGGCGCATCACCACCTGATCCAGGCCGAGGCCGTCGATCAGCTCCGTCACCGCGTAGCGCGTGCCGTCGGGCGTCAGGCCCTGGTCCAGCACGGGCACCGCGGTGAGCGAGCTGAACTGGACCGCGTTCATGCGGCGGGTGTCCTCCACCAGGGCGCGGTCGCCCTCCGGGTCGCCGGGCTCCACCAGGCGCAGCGCGACCCGCCGGTCCAGGGGCCGGTCGTAGGCGACGAAGACGCGCCCCAGATCGCCGCCGCCGAGCGGGCGCACCAGCTCGTACCGGCCGTTGACCACATCCCCCGGACCGAGGGGCATCGGGGTGGCCTACCGGATCTCGTAGGGGCGCAGCGCCCGGGTGCTCCACCGGACGCCCGCCGAGACGCCGTCGGGCGCCGCCACGATCCACGCCCACGACGGACGCGGGTCGTTGGGTACGCCCTCCCCCACGCTGCCCGGGTTCACCACCAGCAGGCCCTCGACCGGTCCGGCGGAGGCGTGGTGGGTGTGCCCGCTCACCAGGCAGGCCGCGCCGGCCTCGACCGCGCGCCGCCGCTCGCGGGGCGTCACGCGATGGGTCACGTAGATGACCGCCCCGTCCAGGGGCAGCAGCAGGCGCACCGGCAGCGAGGAGAGCCACACCAGGTTGGGGCGGCTGATCTCGTCGGCGCCGCCCTGGTTGACGCGGTCGCTGGTGCCCTGGACGCAGGGCCACCCCAGCGAGCGGACGAGGCTGATGCACTCGTCGGTGTGCCCGCCCCGGCCGATGATGTCGCCCGTGATGATCCCCCGGGTGATCCCGGCCGCCTCGACCTCCTCCAGGACCGCCTCGAGGGCGGGCAGGTTGGAGTGGATGTCGCCGAGCACGGCGACGGGCGAGCCGGCCGACGATTCGTCGGCGGCCCACGGGGAAGCGTCTATGAGGCCGAGATCGCTGATCGCTGGCTCCCGAGCGGGGCGGGGCATCGCCCACTCCATCTTCCTCGCGCCGGGCGGCGAATGCCAGCCCCGCAACGTTTCACAACGCATTTCACCCCTCGGCCGCCCGCCTCACACGCCCTGGACCGCCTCGACGCGTCCCGACGCCACGGCGTCGGCCAGGGCCGCCTGGTCGGCCTCGGCGCGGTCGGCGTAGGCCTCCGCGAAGGCCGCCATGGCCCGGTCGAAGGCGCCGCCGGACCCCAGGTACGCGGCGATGGCGACCCGGTCGCCCGAGCGCGCGTGGGCGCGGGCGAGGGTCCAGCCGCACAGCTCGGCGTAGATGCGCATCCCGGGCTCCACCATGCGCTCGACCTCGACCGATCCCTTCCAGTCGCGCAGCTGGCGCACGTAGAAGTCGCGCCCGCGGCCGGTCGGATCGTTGAAGTGGATCCACCCCAGGAAGACGTCGCCCACCGCCTGCATGAGGCGCTGGCCGGCCACCACCCGGTGGCCGGCGTTGCGGTACTCGCTGCGGCCCAGGTAGCGCTCGAGCACCGACGGGGGCGCCTCCTTGAGCTGCAGGAACAGCGGGTCCTCGTCGTCGCGCCCCAGCAGCAGGGCGATCCAGGCGGCGGTGCCCACGCTGCCGACCCCGACGACCTTGCGCGCGAGGTCAACCAGGCGGTAGCCCTCCATCAGGCGCCGGCGGTCCGTGCTGAGGGTGCGCCGGTAGTCGCGCAGGAGCCCGCGCGCCCAGCCCGTAGAACTCGTCGGTCTCGTCCGGCCCCAGCAGGTCGGCCACCGGCTCGATGAGCGGAGGGTCGGCGACGATGCGCGGCCGGCCGTCCACCACCTGGGTGAAGCGCTGCGCCGCGTGGCGGCTGTCCCGGCCGCGCGCCTTGGCGATCACGCGCTCCGCGTTGCGGTTCATGACCTTGGCGAGGGGGTCGCGGCTCACCTGCGAGCGGTAGGGGTCGAGCAGCTGCTCCACGTCCGGGCTCGCGTAGAAGACGTCCAGGTTGCCCATCGCCGCGAACTCGGCCATGGCCGTGCGGTAGCGGGCCGCGCACGCGGTGGCGATCTCGGCGCGCGCGCTCGGGGTGAAGCCCAGGTTGCGGCCCGCCACGGCGAAGCTGGCGGCGAGGCGCTTGACGTCCCACTCGAACGGCCCGGGAAGCGTCTCGTCGAAGTCGTTGATGTCGAACACCAGCCGGCGCTCGGGGGTGCCGAAGATGCCGAAGTTCGACAGGTGCGCGTCCCCGCACAGCTGCACGCGCAGCCCGGGCGAGGGCGCGGTCGCGAGGTCGCTGGCCATGACCAGCGCCGCCCCCCGGTAGAAGGTGAACGGCGAGACCATCATGCGCCCGTAGCGGATCGGCACCAGCTCGGGGATCCGGTCGCGCGCCTGGCCCTCGAGCAGCTCGATCGGGTCCGGCCGCTCGGCGTCCGGCCGGAACTGGGCGAGCGACCCCCGCGGCGCGTGGGCCCGGGCGGCGCGGCCGCGCGCGGCGCGCTCCTCCACCGACGGGTGGTCAACGCGCCGCGCCGGCCGCGTCCGGCCGATGAGCTCGCTCGCAATGCTTCCCATGCCGCCGTCCCGTGCCGGGGCCCCGGCCGGCGCCGCGGTGGCGGCGTCCGGCCCTGTCCTGCGAGCCTACGCCCGGTGGACCGGGTGAGCGGGTGAGCCCGAGCCCGCCCCCGGGGTGAAATCAGGCGGCGGCCTGCGCGTCCACGTGCGCGTGCTCACGGACGTTGCGCGCCCGCCGCACGCGGCCGGCCTCGAACATCCCCCCGCGCTCGAACTCGGCCACGGTCGTCGCGAGCCCGGCCGCCTGGCCCGCGCTCTCCGCGCTCACCACCATGGTCAGCGTCAGCGGCGATACGCCCCGGCGCCGAACGGTCACCTGAAATGGCGCCATGTCCACCTCCTCGTTTCCCTGTTGTATCTAAGAGGTAAGCACCCGGTACCCCATTGAGACCAACCGCACGATGAGACGCCGCGACGACCAGGAGTCCCCTAGCGCAGCTCCGCCGGCCGGCCGGCGCCGCGGGCGCGGGTGCAGGGACCGCACTCGGGGCCCGGGTTGTAGCGGTTGAGGATGGTGGTGCAGCTGATGCAGACCCGGGTGCGCGTCGAGGGCGCCACCTTCTCGGGCGCCGGGCAGCGGCACAGCTTGGGCCGCCGGGCCCCGCGGGGCCGGAAGAGCTCGGCGATGAGCCCGCAGGTCGGGCAGATCACCTCGATCGGCTCTCGGGGGCGTCGTGCCATGCTCAGCTCCGCGCGACGCGCTCCAGCAGCCAGGGCTCCGTCACGCGGGCGGAGTTGTAGAGCAGCTGGTGCCACTGCGGGTACGGCAGCCGCGGCGCCGAGAGCGCGTCCAGCCGCTCCACCTCGGCCGCGTCGAGGCTCCACTCGACCGCGGCGAGGTTGTCGGCGAGCTGATCGAGCGTGCGGGCGCCGACGATCAGGGAGGTCACCCCGGGCTTGGCGAGGAGCCAGTTGAGGGCCACCTGGGCCGGGCTCACGTCCCGCTCCCCGGCGATCTCGACCAGGGCCTCCACCACGTCGTGGGCGCCCTCCGGATCGGCGAGTCCCCCCGGCGGCCCCATCACCGACTGGCGCGTGCCCTCGGGCGCCCCCCGGTCACGGCGCACCTTGCCGGTCAGGAACCCGCCCGAGAGCGGGCTCCACACCAGGATGCCCACGCCCTGGTCCAGGCAGACGGGCACCAGCTCGTGCTCCAGCTCGCGCGCCACCAGCGAGTAGTGGGCCTGGAGCAGGCTGTAGCGCGTCAGATGCTCCCGCTCGGAGACCGCCAGCGCCTTCATCAGGTGCCACGCGCTGAAGTTGGAGCAGCCGATGTAGCGCACCGTCCCGGCCCGCACGAGGTCGTCCAGGGCGCGCAGCGTCTCCGCGGGGTCGGTGCGCCCGTCGATGCCGTGCACCTGGAGGATGTCGATCCAGTCCGTGCCCAGGCGCCGCAGGCTGTCGTGCACCGCCCGCACGATGTGGTGGCGCGACTGGCCCAGGTCGTTGACCCCCGGCCCGGTGCGCCCGTGCAGCTTGGTGGCCAGCAGCACCTCGTCGCGCCGGCGCCCCAGGGCGGCGCCGAGGATCTCCTCCGACGCGCCGTTGGAGTACACGTCGGCCGTGTCGAAGAGGTTGACCCCGGCGTCGAGGCACAGGTCCACCTGGCGGCGCGCCTCATCGACCTCGGTCGTGCCCACCGGACGGAAGAAGTCGCTGCCCGCGCCCCCGAAGGTCATCGACCCGAAGGAGATCGCCGAGACCTGCAGTCCGGTCCGGCCGAGGAAGCGCATCTGCACCGTCGTCTCCCGTCGTCGCGTGGGCGGGTGACCGGGGCACCCCGGTCCAGACTACCGCCGGCCGCCCGCCCCCGGCCCGGGGCGACCGGGGGGTGCAACACTTCCCGGGCGCCCCGGCCCGGCGCGACGACCCCGATCTCACGGGAGGGACATGTCTGTCGAAAATGCCATCGAGGTCGATGGCCTCATCAAGCGGTTCGGCGAGAAGACCGCCCTCGACGGGGTCAGCTTCGACGTCCCCCGCGGGACGGTGTGCGGCCTGCTGGGGCCCAACGGCGCCGGCAAGACGACCGCCGTGCGCGTGCTCACGACGCTCAGCGTGCCGGACGCGGGATCCGCGCGGGTCTCCGGCATCGACGTGCTCGCCGACCCCCAGGCGGCGCGCCAGGTGCTGGGCCTCGCCGCCCAGGACGCCACGGTCGACGCCCTGCTGACGGGGCGCGAGAACCTGGTGATGATCGGCCAGCTCCACCACCTGGGCCGCGCCGTCGCCCGGGCGCGCGCCGACGAGCTGCTGGAGCAGTTCGCCCTGGCGGACGCCGGCGGGCGCCTGGTCAAGACGTACTCGGGCGGCATGCGGCGCCGCCTGGACCTGGCCGCGACGCTCGTCGCGCGCCCGGACGTGCTGTTCCTGGACGAGCCCACCACCGGCCTGGACCCGCGCGCCCGCAACGAGCTCTGGGACGTCCTCGAGTCGCTGGTCGACGACGGGGCCACCCTCCTGCTCACCACCCAGTACCTGGAGGAGGCCGACCGGCTGGCGGACGACATCGTGGTGATCGACCACGGGCGGGTGATCGCGCGGGGCGACTCGCGCGAGCTCAAGCGCCAGGTGGGCGGCGCCCAGATCTTCGCCACCGTGACCGACCCGGCCCGGCTCGGCGAGGTGGTGGAGCAGATCGCGCGCCTGGCCGACTCCGCGCCCGGCGTCGACGAGGCCACCCGGTCGGTCTCGGCGCCCACCGAGGGGGGCCCGCGCATGGTCTCGCGCCTGGCCGACGCCCTGGCCGACGCCGGGATCGCCGTGGACGACATCGGCCTGCGCCAGCCGACCCTCGACGACGTGTTCCTCACGCTGACCGGCACCCCCATCGACGAGGAGATCCCCGTGGAGGCCGCCCGATGAGCACCCTCGTCCCCGCCCCCGCCCAGCGGCGCGGCAACGTCTTCGGCGACACCTGGGTGGTCGCCAAGCGCGGGCTGCTGCACATGCGGCGCCAGCCCGAGGCGCTCGCCGACGTGACGCTGCAGCCCGTGATGTTCGTGCTCCTGTTCGCCTACGTCTTCGGGGGCGCCATCGACGTCCCCGGCGGGGGCTACGAGGAGTTCCTGATGGGCGGCATCTTCGCCCAGACCATCGTCTTCGGCGCCTTCGGGGTGGCCATCGGCCTGGCCCACGACCGCACCAACGGCGCCATCGACCGCTTCCGCTCGCTGCCCATGGCGCGGGGGTCGGTGCTGGCCGGCCACGCCACCTCCAGCCTGCTGCGCAGCCTGCTGCCGATCGTCCTGATGTCGCTCTGCGGCCTGATCGTGGGCTGGCGGATCCACACGTCGGTGTACGAGGCCGCCGGGGCCTACCTGCTGATGATCGCCTTCTCGTTCGCCATCATCTGGATCGGCGTGCTGCTGGGCAGCCTGCTCCCCTCGCCCGAGGCGGTGCAGGGCGTGGCGTTCGTGGTCATCTTCCCCATCACGTTCGTCGCCAGCACCTTCGTGCCCATCAACACGCTCCCCGGCGTGCTCAAGACGATCGCCGAGTGGAACCCCGTGACGACGATGTCAGAGGCCCTGCGCGAGCTGTTCGGCAACCCCACCGCCGACCACACCGACGCCGTCTGGTCCCTGCAGCACCCGATCGCGTACACCTCGATCTGGATCGTCGCGATCGTGGTGGTCTGCGCCCCGCTGGCGATCTGGACCTACCGCCGCACGATCACCGACTAGGAGTGAGAGCCCCGCCCGGCCCCCCGTCCATTGGCGGACGGGGGGCCGGGGCGCGATCAGCCGCAGGCGCCGGTCGCGCTGGGGGCCTGGGCGGCCGAGGCCGGGCGGGTGCCGAGGGTCACCTCGACCGAGCGCGCCGTGCCGTCGGAGTCCACGACCTTGAGGGTCACCGTGGCGCCGGGCTTCTGGGCGTCGACCGCCTTCTGCAGGTCCGAGGCGCTCGCGATGGGCGTGTCGCCGAGAGCCGTGACCACCGGGCCTCCCACGCACACCTGGGCGCTGTCGTCGGTCACCACGCGGTCGCCCCCGGTCAGGCCGGCCTTCGCGGCCGGACCGCCGCCGGTGACGCCGGTGATGAGGGCGCCGCTGTCGGCCCCCACCCCCTGCGTCTGGGCCAGGTTGGCGTCCACGTCGGCCGTGCTCACCCCGAGCCAGGCGTGCTCCACCTCGCCGCTGCTCTCGATGGAGGCCACGATCGGTCTTGGCCGTGTTGACCGGCACCGCGAAGGCCACGCCCACGTTGGCGTTGACGCCCGAGTCGGCGATCTGGGAGGGGATGCCGATCAGCTCGCCCTCGGCGTTCAGCAGGGCGCCGCCCGAGTTGCCGTGGTTGACGGCGGCGTCGGTCTGGATGGCGCCGGTGATCGTGAAGCCGTTGGGCGCCTCGATGCTGCGGTCCAGGCCGGAGACGATGCCCGCGCTGGCGCTGGCCTGGTAGCCGAAGGGATCGCCGATCGCCAGCACCGGCGAGCCGACGGTCACCTTGGACGAGTCGCCCAGCGGAACCGGGTCGAGCTCGGCCGCCGGGACGTCGATGTCGAGCAGCGCGACGTCGGTGGACTTGTCGGAGCCCACGACCTTCGCGGTCACGGTCGTGCCGGTCGACAGCTCCACCTGCACCTTCGTGGCCCCGTCCACGACGTGCTCGTTGGTGAGGATGTGGCCCTCCTCGTCGATGATCACGCCCGACCCGCCCGCCGTGGCCGTGCCGCCCTGGCCGCCGGCCTGGTCGGCGGCCACCGTCGAGGTGATGGACACCAGGCCCGCCCGCCGTTCGGCGTAGACGCGGCTGAAGTCGACCGTCGTCGTGCCGCCCGACGAGACGCGCGCCACCGAGGTGACCGCGGGGGTGGTCACCCGCTCGACCACCGTCGTGTCCCCGGTTCTCTGGTCGACCACGGCGACGGTGCCGGCGCCGATGACGGCCGCGACCAGGGCCACCGCGGCGGTGCCTGCGGCGCGTCGGGAGAAGCGGCGGGGGGGATCAACCGGAGACATGGACACCCTTCTGGTCGCGGTGGCGGCGGTCGCGCCCGCCCCGACGTGGGAGCCCGGCGACCCCGACCATCAAAGCGTCCCCGGATAAGCGTCCCATCAGCGCTCCCTTGGCGTCCGGTTAAGGGCGCCCGCGGCTACCAGGGAGCGGGCTCGTAGTCCTTGAGGAAGCAGCCGTGGAGGTCCTCGCCCGCCTCGCCCCGCACGATCGGGTCGTACACCCGCGCGGCGCCGTCCACCAGGTCCAGCGGCGCGTGGAAGCCCTCGCCGGCCAGGCGCATCTTGGTGGGATGGGGCCGCTCGTCGGTGATCCAGCCGGTGTCGACGCTGGTCATGAGGATGCCGTCGCTGGCGAGCATCTCCTGGGCGCTCGTGCGCGTGAGCATGTTGAGGGCGGCCTTCGCCATGTTGGTGTGCGGGTGCCCGGGGCCCTTGTAGCCGCGCGCGAACTGCCCCTCCATGGCCGACACGTTGACGATGTAGGTCCGCCGCGCGGGCGAGGCGGCGAGGGACGCGCGCAGGCGGCTGATCAGGATGAAGGGCGCGGTGGTGTTGCACAGCTGCACCTCGAGCAGCTCGCGGGCGTCGACCTCCTCCACCCGCCGGCTCCAGCTGTTGGCGGGGTCGAGGTCCGGCACCAGGCCGCCCGCGTCGAGCGCGCGGGCCGCGGCGATCCGCTCGGGCGAGGCCGACCCGGCCGTGAGGGCCAGCGCGCTCACGGCGTGGGGGGTCGGCGCCCAGTGCCCGCCGGCCTGGGCCTCGGCATCCGGTGCCGGCCCGGCGGCCGGGGCCAGCGCGACCAGCTCCGGGAGCGCGCCGGGCGGGAGCTCGGCCGCCTCGGCGCGCACCAGCTGGGCGTAGGCCGCCGCCGAGCGGCGCACGGTCTGGGCGGCGTTGTTGATGAGGATGTCCAGGTGCCCCCGCGCGGCGACCTCGTCGGCCAGCGCCAGGACCTGGCCGGGGTTGCGCAGGTCGATGCCCACGATGCGCAGGCGGTCCATCCACTCGGCGCTGTCGGGCATCCCGGCGAAGCGGCGGGCGGCGTCGCGCGGAAAGCGGGTGGTGATGGTCGTCTCGGCGCCGTCGCGCAGCAGCCGCAGGGCGATGTACATGCCGATCTTGGCCCGCCCCCGGTCAGCAGGGCCCGGCGGCCGCGCAGGTCGGCCCGGGCCTCGCGGCGCGCCCTGTTGCGGGCGGCGCAGGCCGGGCACAGCTGGTGGTGGAAGGCGTCGACCTCGTGGTAGCGCTGCTTGCAGACGTAGCAGGCCCGGGCCCGCATGAGGGTGCCGGCCGTGTCGCCCTCGGCGCGGGTGGCCAGCGGCAGGCCGCGGGTCTCGTCGTCGATGCGGTCGGGCGCCCCGGTCGCGGTGGACGCCGTGACCGCCGTGTCGTTGGCCAGGACGGCCGCGCGCCGCTCGGCCCGGCGCGCCAGCTTCACGGCCTTGTAGAGGCCGGCCGTGGCCCGCCGGACGGCGACGGCGTCGGGGTGCTCGGGCGGGAGCTCCTGGGCCTGGGCGATCACCCGCAGGCAGGTCTCGAGGTGGTCCGCGTCGATGCTCACTGCGCCGCCACTCTAGTGCCCCCGCGCGCCGGCGCCCCGCCGCGGGGGCGGACGGCCTACGCCGCGGGGGCCGTGGGCGCGGCGGCGGCCGCCCACGCGAGGGTGCGGGCCTCCCTCGTGGCCTCGTCCGCGAGCACCCCCTCCAGGGCGCGCACGGCCCGCGCCGAGAACTGGCTGCCGGAGAGGCTCCGGATCTCGGCGAGGCTGGCCTGCGGTGTGCGGGGCCCCGCGTAGACGCGGCCGCTGGTCATGACGTCGAACGCGTCGGCCACCGCGATCAGGGAGGCGCCCTCGGGGATCTGGTCTCCGGCCAGGCCGGCCGGGTAGCCGTGCCCGTCGGCGCGCTCGTGGTGGTGCCGGACCCAGGCGGTCTGCTCGGGCCCGATCACCTCGGCGAGGATGCTGGCGCCGAGCGCGGCGTGCGGCTTGATCCGCTCGTACTCCTGCGGCGTGAGCGGGCCGGGCTTCAGCAGGATGGTGTCGGGCACGCCGATCTTCCCCACGTCGTGCAGCAGCGCCGCCTGCCGCAGCTCGGCGATGCGGGTGGGGCTCCACCCCAGGAGCGCGGCCATGCGGCCGGCCAGGTCGGCGACCCGCTCGGCGTGCCGGCCGGCGGCGGGGTCGCGGGCCTCGACGGCCATCGCCAGCGCCCGCACGCCGGCGATCGTCGCCGCCGGCGCCCCCTCGGCGGCGCCCACCGGCGCGGGGCCGAGCATGGCGGGCAGGAAGCGGCAGACGCGGTTGCGCCCGCTGCGCTTGGCGAAGTACATCGCGTGGTCGGCGGCCCCGAAGAGGCGCTCCGGCTCCGGGGCGTCGGAGAGGTCGGCGACCCCGGCCGAGACCGTGACGCCGGGCAGCCCCGGCTCGTTGATCCCGGCGACGGCGGCCCGCGCGCGCTCGGCCACGGCGAGGGCGGTCGGCGCGTCGGACTCGGGGAGGATCAGCGCGAACTCCTCCCCCCCGACCCGGCCCAGCGCGTCCTCGGCCCGCATCTGGCCGCCGATCGCCGCCGCCACGGCCTGCAGGACGCGGTCGCCGACGGGGTGGCCGTGGGTGTCGTTGATGAGCTTGAAGTGGTCCAGGTCGCACACCACCAGGGAGAGGGGCCGCCCGTGCCGGGTGGCGCGGACCGCCTCCACCGCGAAGCGGGCGTGGAACTCGCCCTGGTTGAGGACGCCCGTGAGGGCGTCGACGCTCGCGCGCGTCGCGAGCTCCTCGCGCAGCTGCGCGCCCGCGAGGGCGAGCGAGACCATCTCGGCGAAGCGCTCGAGGCGCGTCTCGGCGTCCGCGCCCAGCGCCCGTCCGCGGGTGGTGGTGGCCAGGACCGCCCCCCACCGGCGCCCGTCAACGTCAACCGGCGCCGCCACGCCACCCGTGTAACCCCGGTCCACCAGGCGCACGGCCGTGGGATCGCTCGGCGGCAGGGTCCGGTAGTCGACGCGGGCCGGGCGGCCGGTGCGGGCGGCGATCACGGCGGCGCCGTCGCCCGACAGCGGGAACCGCGTGCCCGTGACGGAACCGTGCTCGCCCACGGCGCCCACCACCACCGACGCGTCGCGTTCGAACCGCAGGACCAGGCCGGCGTCGGCCTGCAGGATGCTGGCCACCTCGCGGGCGACCAGCGTGAAGACCTCGTCCGGACGCGCCCCGCGCGCCACCTCGCGGGCCACCCGGACCAGCGCCGCCTGGGCCTCGACGACCCGGTCCAGGGTGGCGTCCCCGCCGTCGCCCGCCGGGCCGGGTGGCGGCAGCACGATGGCGATCCACCGCGCCAGGCGACCGTCCCGCGCCGGCACGGCGGCGACCACGCTCCGCATGGGCGTCCGTCCGCCCGTCGGACCCACGATGTCGATGTCGAACTCGCCCTCGGCCACCTCGCCGGTGTCCCAGCCGCGCAGGGACCACCACCCGTGGGGCGGACCCGCCCCCAGGATCTCGTCGCGCGAGCGGCCCGTGAGCTCGATGAGGCGCGCGTTGACCTCCAGCACGCGGCCCGCGGCGTCCAGCACGGCGGCGGCCCCCGCCATCAGCTCGAGGAAGACCCGCGGCTCGACCTCGGCCGCGCCCGAGGGCGTCGCCGCCCCGATCCGCTGCCGTGTGGCCACCCCGCCTCCCCGGATGCTCGCAAGATACTTTCCGTGTATCGGAGCTATTCCGAGAAAGCTTGAGCCCTGCACCCGCCGGGATTGCTCGTGCGGGTGGGCCGCGCCCGACCCACCCGCGCGCGCCGTCCCTAGTCCGCGGGCACCAGCTGCACGCGCACGTTGAGCTTGCCGGCCTTGCCCTGCTCGCCGGGGAACTTGAGCTTGACCGTGTACTGCCTCACGGTGGTCTGCGTGCTCGTGATGACGACGGACCCGGTCAGTCCGCCGGAGAGGGTCGCGAAGCCCTGCAGGACGGTCTTGCCGGCGGGGGCCTTGACCACGTAGGTCTGGAAGCCGTCGAAGCCCTTCGTGCTGGTGGGCGCGGGCGTGATCGTCTTGTTGATGAACGTCATCTTGGCCAGCGACGCGTCGGTCGGTGGGTTGGTCGGCAGGGACGACGTCGCGGCGACGGCGCCCCCGGCGATCGAGGCGATGGCGACGGCGCCGACGGCGACCGCGGCGACGCGGCCGCGCGGGGTCCGGGGAAGGTGCATCACGGCTCCTTGTGGGTGGGATCGGGGCATCTTCGTCCGGCGGTGCCCCGGAGTCCAGCGGCGCGCCCTCAGCCCAGGACGCCCGCCAGGATCCGGATGCCCTCCGCGAAGCGGGCCGGATGGGGTCCGGCGTAGTTGAGCCGCAGGAAGGGGCCGGTCGGCTCGGTGGGGAACCACTCGTCCCCCGGGGAGACCAGCAGGCCCGCCAGCGCGCAGCGCTCGGCCACCTCCGTCGCCGAGGCGTCCCCGGGCAGGCGCAGCCACAGGTTGAGCCCGCCGGCCGGCACCCGGGTGAGCGTCCCGTCGGGCAGGTGGCGGTTCACCAGCCGCGCCAGATCGTCGCGGCGCGCCCGCAGCTGGGCCTGGGCCGTACGCAGGTGCGCCGCCCGCCCGGGTGCGGAGACCACCTCGAGCGCGGCCGCCTGGAGCACCGCGCTCACGTAGAGGTCGTTGATGGTGCGGTCGACCTGGATGCGCGCGCGGGCCGGGCCGCGCGCGATGACCGCGGCCACCCGCAGGGCCGGCGAGACGCTCTTGGTGAGGGAGCGGATGTAGACCACCCGGCCGTCGCGGTCGCGCGAGGCGACGGGCACCGAGCGCCCCTCGATGGCGAAGTCGTGGGCCCAGTCGTCCTCGATCAGATAGGCGCCGTGGGCCGCGAGCACCTCCATCGTGGCGGCCGCCTGGGCGTCCGACCACGCCTCGCCCGAGGGGTTGGCGAACCGCGGCTGCGCATAGAACAGCTTGGCCCGGCTGCTCGCCAGGGCCTCGTCGAGGACCGCGGGCGCCACCGCGTCGCCGTCGCGGGCGACGGGGACGATCCTGAGCTCGGCGAGGCGCGCGGCGGCGATCGCCCCCCAGAAGGTCGGGGCCTCCATCACCACGGCCTCCCCCGGCGCCGCGAGGGCGCGGAACGTGGACGAGAGGGCGCTCTGGCCGCCCGGGACCACGAGCACGTCCGAACCGGTCGGCGCGTCGCCGTCGTGCGGCGTGACCCGCGCCAGCTCGCGGGCGAACCAGGCGCGCAGCTCCGGCAGCCCCGCCGCAGGCGGCCGGTCCACGGCCGCGCGCGATGACGCGGCGCGCGACAGCGCGGCCCGCACCGCCCGCACCGGCAGCAGGTCCTCGCTCGGATAGCTCTCGCGCAGCGAGATCGCGTCGTCGGGCGACGGCGTGAGGGTCGAGCCGATGGCGCCGCGGTCGATCCGGGCCGGGCCCAGGGCGGTGGTCTGCCAGCCGTAGTCCGCCCGCGCCGCCGGACGCGCGTGGCGGATGAAGTTGCCCGCGCCCGGGCGCGTCTCCACCAGGCCCTCGGCGACCAGCATCCGCACCGCGCGCTGCACCGTCACCGGGCTCGCGCCCCACTCGGACGCGATCCGGCGCGTGGACGGCAGGCGGCCACCGGGCGGAAGGTCCCGCGCGACCGCCCGCAGGTGGGTGGCGATCCGCTCCGGCGAACTGCTATCGTCAGACATGAGTAAGGACGATAGCGCTATCAGCAGCTCGGCGCATCCGCTACTGCCGACCCGCGCCTACGCGCTCCTGCTGGCCGGCGCCTTCCTCATCTACGGGTCGGCCAACGCGCCGGTCCCGATCGCCACCGAGCTGCGCGCCGACCTGGGCCTGTCGGGCAGCAGCGCGGCGATCTTCCTGCTTCCGTTCGCCATCGGCTTCGGCGTGGGCAGCTTCGTCTGGTTCGGCGCCGCCCGTCACCGGGCCCCGCGGCTGCTGCTGCCCCTCTCCCTCGCCCTCGTCGCCGCGGGAAGCCTGCCGCTGCTGGTCGCCACCTCGCCCTCGCTGGCCGTCGGGGCCCGCTTCGTCGTGGGCATCGGATCGGCCGGGTTCCCCGCGGTCGCCCAGGCCGTCATCACCCGCGCCGTGCCGCCGGCCCGGCGCGGGCGGATGATCGGCGGCTTCGTGATGGCCGTCATCGCCGGCAGCTTCGTGGGCCAGGCGATCGTGGGCGCGCTCGCGGAGTGGTCCAGCCCGGCCGTCGCGCTGGCCGCCCTCTGCGTGGTCGCCCCGCTCGCCGCCGCGCTCGCCCTGTGGCGTGGCCTGCCCGCCGCGCCCGACGCGGCGCGTCCCCCGGCCGGCGGCGACGTGGCGGGCATGCTGGGGCGCCAGTGGCCGGTCCTGGCGGTGGCCTTCCTCAGCTTCGGCGGGTACTGGCTGCTGCTGTCCCAGCTGCCGGTCGCCCTGCGCGACGAGCGCTTCCACCTGAGCGCGGGCGAGGCCGGCGCCCTCCCGGCGATCGGCCTGCTCGGCCTGGCCGCGGCGTGGGCGACCGGCCGCTCCTGCGACCGCCTCGGCCAGCGGGCGCCGATGACGGCCACCCTCGCGGCCGGCGTGGCGGGCCTGGCCGTGACCCTGCCCGGCGGGACCCCGCTCTGGCTGTTCGCCGCCGGCTACGGCCTGTTCCTGGCCGGCTACTGGGGCTACCTGCCGCCCGCGAGCGCCGAGGTGGCCGCCCGCTCGCGCGAGCGTGAGCGCCAGCCCGCGCTGATGGCCTTCTACGCCGCCATGTGGACGGGGGCCGCGGTCGCGCCCGCCCTGGGCCCGGTCCTCGACACCTGGACCGCCGCCGCCGGCGTGGCGCTCGGCGCCTGGGCCCTCGCGATCCTCGTCACCGCCGCGACCTTCACCACGTCGCGCGTCGCCGTCCCCCTCGTCCCCCGGAGCGAAGGAGCACCGTGAGCCAGGAAAGCCGCGAGCAGATCGTCGCGCGCGTGAGCCGCGAGCAGGAGCTGCTGCACCCCACACCCGTCTACTCGCGCCGGTCGCGGGCCAGGCTGCGGGCGTACCTGATCGTGATCGTCCCGCTGAGCTTCGTCCTCGGCTGGCTGGCCGGGACGCTGCTGGGGTGGAACGGCATCGAGATCTTCGGCTTCGGCTTCGGCCTGATCATGGCCTTCGGCTACCTGGGCCTGGTGCTCCTCACCGAGCGCGACGACGGCCGCATCCACGACGAGACCCAGCGCGTGGTGGGCGGGGACGCGCCGGCGGGCTTGCACGGCGACGACGCGCCCTGACAGGGTGCCCCGTGCTGTCCGCGACGGGAGGCGACGACCATGGGCGAGGGGAACGGCGCGACGATCGTGACGGGCGGGACGGGGGGTCTCGGCCGGGGGGTGGTCCGGGCGCTGGTGGAGGCCGGGCACGAGGTGGTGGTCACGTGGGTGGTGGAGCGTGAGCTGGAGGGCTTCCCGGACGACCTGCGCGAGCGCTGCCGCTTCCAGCGCGCGGACGTCCTCTCGCAGGACGACCTCGCCGCCCTGGTGGAGAGCTGCGAGCCCGACGGCGTATGGGCGCTGGTCCACCTGGTGGGCGGCTACCGCGACGGCGACCCGGTCGCGGGCATGGACATGGACGCGTGGGACCGCCAGTTCGCCCTCAACGCGCGCTCGGCCGCCCTCGCCCTGCGGGCCGTGCTGCCCGGGATGGTCGCCCGCGGCGGCGGGCGCGCGGTGGCCGTGGGCACCCGGGCCGCGCTGCGCCCCTTCGCCGGCGCGTCCGCCTACGCGGCCTCCAAGGCCGCGGTGCTCGCGCTGGTGAGCGCGGCCTCCGAGGAGGTCAAGCGCGACGGCGTCTGCGTCAACGCCGTCCTGCCGAGCGTCATCGACACCCCCGCGAACCGGGCCGCCAACCCCGACGCCGACCCGTCCGCCTGGGTGAGCCCGGAGGAGATCGGGGCCGTGATCGCCTTCCTCTGCTCCCCCGCCGCCTCGGCCGTCACCGGGGCCGCGATCCCCGTGTACGGCAGGGCGTAGCGGGCGCGACGGCGAGGAGGACCGCGTGCACGACTACCCCCAGCCCATCGTGCCGGTCAACCACATCGCGCCGGTGCCGCGCCGGATCCGGGCCACGCTCGGCGGCCGGGTGGTCCTGGACACCGTCCGGGCCCTGTACGTCTGGGAGTGGGCTCCGTACCCGCAGTACTACGTGCCCGTGGCCGACGTCGCCCCGGGCGTGCTCGTGGACGAGGGGACGGTCGAGCGGCACCGGCGCGGGACGGCCCAGCGGCACGCGTTGCGGGTGGGCGACATCGCGCGCCCCGGGGCCGTGCGCGTGTACGGCGAGGACGCCCTGCCCGGTCTGCCCGGCACCGCCCGCTTCGACTGGGACGCCCTGGACGCCTGGTTCGAGGAGGACGAGCGGGTCCACGTCCACCCGCGCAGCCCCTACGCGCGCGTGGACGCGCTGCGCTCGACGCGCCGGGTGCGCATCGAGCTCGAGGGGGTGGTGCTGGCCGAGTCGTCGTCGCCGGTCATGGTCTTCGAGACCGGGCTGCCGCCGCGCCACTACCTCAACCGCAACGAGGTCGACCTCGCGCGCCTCATCCCCAGCGCGACCGAGACCGCGTGCCCCTACAAGGGCACCACGTCCGACTACTGGTCGGTCCGGACCGGCGAGACGCTCCACGACGACCTGGCGTGGTCGTACGCCTTCCCCACGCTGGCGCTGACGCCCATCGCGGGACTGATCGCCTTCTTCGACGAGCGGGTGGACGTGTTCCTGGACGGCGAGCTGCAGCTGCGGCCCACCACGCCCTTCTCACGCTGAGCGCCGGGCGCGGTAGCCGCCCGTGGGGATGACCATCGGGGTGCCCGACACCGGGTCCTCCACCACCCGCGCGGCGAGCCCGAAGGCGGCGCGCACGCTCTCGGCCGAGATCACCGCGCCCGGCGGGCCGGCGGCGATGACGCGCCCGGCGGCCATCATCACCAGGTGGTCCGCGTAGCGGGCCGCCAGGTTGATGTCGTGCAGCACCATGGCGATCGTCGTGCCGCGGGCGGCGTTGAGCCGGTCGAGCACGTCGAGGACGTCGATCTGATGGGCGATGTCGAGGAAGCTGGTGGGCTCGTCGAGCAGCAGGATCTCGGGCTCCTGCGCCAGGGCCATCGCGATCCACACCCGCTGGCGCTGGCCGCCCGACAGCTCGTCGACGCGGCGGTGGGCCAGGTCGAGGGTCGCGGTGGCGGCCAGCGCCTCGGCCACCACCCGCGCGTCGTCGCTGCCGCGCCGCCCGAACCACCCCTGGTGCGGGTGGCGGCCGCGCTCGACCAGGGCCCCGACGGTGATGGCGTCGGGGGCGTGCGGCTCCTGCGGCAGCAGGCCCAGGACCGTGGCGACCCGGCGGGTCGGCAGCCGGTGGATGTCGGTGCCGTCCAGGGTGACCACGCCCGAGAGCGGGCGCATGATGCGCGCGATGCCCCGCAGGAGGGTCGACTTGCCGCAGGCGTTGGCCCCGACGATCGCCGTGATGCGGCCGTCGGGGAGCGTCAGGTCGACGCCGTCCACCACGGGCTCCCCCCCGTAGGCCAGGCGCAGCGCCCGCGCGGCGAGCTCGTGCGCGGCGGCGCGGCCGGGGCGGGTCAGCGCCGCGCCTCCGCGCGGCCGGTGACGGCCAGCAGCCACAGCAGGTAGGGCGCGCCGATCGCCCCGGTCACCACGCCCACGGGCAGCTGGACGTCGCCCGGCAGGAGGTGCAGGGCCACGAAGTCCGCCGCGGTGACCACGAGCACGCCCACGAGCGCGCACGGCACCAGCGCCAGGCCGCCCGTGCCGACCAGACGCCGGGCGATCGGGGCCGACACGAACGCGACGAAGGCGACGGGGCCGGCGGCGGCCGTGCCCGCGGCGGCCAGCGCCACGGCGGTCGCGATGAGGCCCAGCCGGGCGCGCTCGGCGTGCTCGCCCAGGCCCGAGGCGGCGTCGTCGCCGAGCTGGAGCGCCCGCAGGGCCGGCGCGAGCAGGCCCGTGAGCGGCACCAGCGCCACGAGGACGGCGCCGAGCACCGCGATCTCGCTCCACTGGGCGCTGCCCAGGCTGCCGACCAGCCACACCAGGGCGGTCTGGGCGTCGCGGACGTCGCTGCGCGTGAGCAGGAACTCCACCGCGGCCATGGCCATGAAGGCGACCCCGATGCCGATCAGGACGAAGCGGTAGCCGGTCACGCCGTCGCGCCACGCCAGCAGGTAGATCGCCACGGCCGCCGCGAGGCCGCCCATGAACGCGGCCAGGGACACCGCCGCGCCCCCGAGCCCGACGACGATGAGCGCGTAGACCGCGGCCGCGGAGGCGCCGCCGGAGATGCCCATGATGTCGGGGCTCGCGAGGGGGTTGTCGAGCAGCGACTGGAAGAGCGCCCCCGACAGCGCGAAGGCGACGCCGACCAGGGCGCCCAGCACGAGGCGCGGCAGCCGGATCCGCATGACGATCACCTCGTCCAGGCCCTGCCCCTGGCCGACGAGCGTGCGCAGCACGTCCGGGATGGGGATCGCGTACGCGCCCACGCACAGGCTGAGGGCGGCGACGACCAGGATCAGCGCCGCCAGCAGGCCGATCACCCGGCGCTCCCGGCGCCGGCGGCGCTCGCGCACGCCGCGCACCACCTCGATCCCGCGCGACGCGGCGGGGGCCGTGGCCGCCGCGGGGCTCACAGGCTCGAGAACCGGGAGCCGCGCACCAGCGCGATCATGACCGGCGCGCCGATGAACGCCAGCACGATCCCGGCCTCGATCTCCCCCGGGCGCGCGATGAACCGGCCCACCACGTCGGCGGCGACCAGCAGGATCGCCCCGAGGGGGGCGCAGTAGGCGAGGATCCAGCGGTAGTCGGGCCCGGTGATGCGGCGGGCCACGTGGGGCACGACCAGCCCCACGAACACGATCGGCCCGGCGAGGGCGGTCGCGGTGCCGCACAGCAGCACCACCGCGGCCGCCGCGGCCGCGCGCGAGAGCGCCAGGCGCTGCCCGAGCCCGCGCGCGACGTCGTCGCCGAGCGACAGGGCGTTGAGCACCCGCCCGGCGCTCAGGGCCAGCGCCGCGCCCACGACGATGAACGGGGCCATCACCGCCAGCGACCCGAGATCCCGGCCCACCAGCGATCCCACGAGCCAGAACCGGTAGCGGTCGAGCGTGTCGATGTCCGACAGCACCACGATCGTCGTGAGCGAGCTCGCCGCGGCGGTGAACGCGGCGCCCACCAGCGCGAGCCGCACCGGGCTCGCGCCGTCGCGGCCGAGGGCGCCGATCGCGTAGACGACGACGGCCGCCACGGCGGCCCCGGCGAAGGCGAACCAGACGTATCCGGCGGCCCCCGCGGCCCCGAACCAGGTGATCCCGCTCACCACCGCCAGCGCCGCGCCGGCGTTGACGCCCAGCAGCCCCGGGTCGGCGATCGGGTTGCGGGTGATGCCCTGCGTGATCCCGCCGGCGAGCCCGAGCGCGGCCCCCACCACGACGCCGATCACCGTGCGGGGCAGGCGCAGGTCGCGCACCACCACGTGGTCGGTGTCCCCCGCGCGCGGGTCGAACAGCGCCTCGACGACCGTGCCGAGGGCGATCCCACGGGTCCCCAGGGCGACGCTGAGGAAGGCCAGGAGCAGCAGCGCCCCGACCGCGGCCACCAGGCCCAGCGTCAGGCGCGCCGGGCGGTGGGGCAGCAGGGGCCGCCCGTCGCCACGGCCCAGCGGAGTCGGCGAGAGGGTCGCCATGAGAAGGCGCGGGGGCGCTCCCCGGGGCCCGCCGGGCCCCGGGGAGGCCGGCCGCTAGGGCGCCTGGTCCGCCTTGGCGGCCGCGGCGGCGAGGATGCTCACGTACTCGTCGAGGCCCCAGGTCAGGGACAGGGCCGTCGGGGGCGAGACCGAGGCGATGAAGTCCTTGCCCACGACCTGGGCCACGGTGCCGTTCTTCACCTGCTCCATCGTCCTGCCGTGGCTCGATGCGAGGAACGCGTCCGACAGCTTCTGGGTGTCGGCGAAGCTCACCAGGATGTCGCTCGTGAGCTCGTCGAGCTTCTCGTAGCTGAGCGTGTAGTAGAAGGTCTCGCCGCCGCTGGCGAGCGTCTCGACCGAGGGGGCGCTCACCAGGCCGAGGGCCAGCGTCGCCTCCACGCGCGGGTCGACCGGCTTGTAGACGTAGAACGTCCCGTCGGCGTCCCACACCATGGCCACCGTCTTGCCCTTCAGCTCGGGATGCGCCGTCGCCTGGGCCGCGAACTCGCCGTCGATGTCGGCCAGCAGGGCGTCGGCCTGCGCGTCCCTGCCCAGGGCCTTCCCCACGATCTGGATGGTCTCGCGCCAGGGGGTCGCCCAGGCCTCGCCGGGATACGCGACCGTCGGGGCGATCGCCGACAGCAGCTCGTACTGCTCCTTGGTCACGCCCGAGTAGGGCGCCAGGATCACGTCCGGCTTCGCCGCCGCGATCTCCTCGTAGGGCGGCTCCTCGGAGTCGGGGAGCACCGTGGGCGTGGCCGCGCCCTTCTCGTCCAGGGCCTGCGCGATCCAGGGCAGCACGCCCTTCGCGTCGCCACCGTAGCTCTGGAACGGGATGGCCACGGGGATCACGCCGAGGGCGATCGCGGCGTCCGCGCTGCCCCAGCCCCACGTGACCACCCGGGTGGGCTCCGCGTCGATCGTCGTCTCGCCGAACGCATGAGGGATCGTGACCGGGAACGCCGCCGCGTCGGCCGCGGTGGCGGCCTCCGCCTCCGAGCCCCCGTCGTCACCGCACCCGGCGACCCCGATCACGGCGCACAGCAGACCGATCAGCGCAACGAATCTCATCCCTTACCCGCTTTCTTTGGTGGACCGAACTCGCCTGTTGCGGCGGCCCACACTATCTGACGGCAGCGGGAAACGGGATGGGGTCTCCGCCTCAGGCGGTCAGCGCGTTCAACGGCCTCCTCGCACCAGGCCGCGAAGGCCGCCTGGGCGTGCACGCCCTTGCGCAGGGCGAGCCTCAGGTAGGGGGACCCGCCGGGCGGCAGGGCCGCGATGCGCTCCTCGAAGTCGGCGCGCCGGTCCTCGTGGATCGCCCGCAGGTTCTCGAGCTCGGCGATCACGTCCTCGACCGGCATGGAGGAGGCGAGCGTCAGCTTGACGAGCGACTCGTCGCGCAGGTGCGCGAGGCCCCAGGGCTCGCCGAGCCAGTCGCGCAGCGCCCCGCGGCCGGCGTCGGTGATCGTGTAGACGCGCTTGTTGGGCCTCCCCTCCTGCAGGACGCGCTCCTCGGTCACGTACCCGAGGCGCTCCAGGCGGCGCAGCTCGGCGTAGATCTGCGAGTACGACGCGTGCCAGAACTGCGCGGCTCCGGCCTCGAGCCGCGCCTTGACCTCGTAGCCGCTCGCGGGGCCCTCGGCGATCTGGCCCAGCACCGCGAAGGTGGTGACCGGCAGGCGCCCCGTCTCCGCGCCGGCGTCGCTTGTCATCGTGTGCGTCCTCCATCTATATTTCGACTAGTCATATCCCAAGCTTCCATATGAGGTGCGTCGTGAGGTTGTACCACCGCTGGAAGTGCCCCTGGTGCGCCGCGGCGCGTCAGGGAATCGAGAACGTGGGCGCCGAGGTGGAGCTGGTGGAGGTGCCCTATCCGCGCGAGGAGCGCGACGAGGTGTTCGCGGTCAGCGGCCAGCGGCGCGTGCCGGTGCTGGTCGACGGCGACGAGGTCGTGATCGACTCGCGGCGCATCGTGCGCCACCTCTACGAGCGCTACGGCGGGGACTTCTTCACCCGCTCCGCGGCCGAGCTCGCCGACGACCTCGACGGAGAGCTGCCGGAGGCCTGCGAGCTCCCCGGCGGCGGAAGCGGGGTGGCGGCATGAGCGGGGGCGAGGGCGCCCGCGTGGTGCGCGCCGGCGAGGTGCCCTTCCGCGAGCGGCGCGGCGGCGGGGCGTCGTCGCGGGACCTCTCGGGCGGCCTGGGCGCCGAGCACGTCGCCCTGCGCGTCTGGCGCTTCGGTCCCGGCCACGAGATGGCCTACCACCGCCACCGCACCCAGGAGGAGATCTACGGCCTGGTGTCCGGAGGGCCGCAGGAGGTGGTGGTCGACGGCGAGCCCGTCACCCTCGACGACGGCGACTGGATCCGGCTGCCCAAGGACACGCCGCGGCGCATCCGCAACCCCACGGCCGACCGCGAGGCCGTGTGGATCACGCTCGGCGCCCCGCCCGGGGACGGGATCACCGACGGCATCCGCCTCGATCCCGAGACGGGGGCCGAGATCCCCCGCTGAGCCCTCAGCCGCCGCGGACGGTCACCAGCCCGTAGAGGGCCGCCGCGGCGGCGATCACCGACAGGATCAGCGCCGCCCACAGGCCCCACTGGGCCGACACGCTCACCAGGTCCTCCATGCCGGCGGGCAGGGGCCCGCCGAACCCGGCCCGCATCCCCTCCCTGAGCGCGTCCCGGCCCTCGGAGATGTCGCCGAACCCCCGGATGCAGCCGAGGATGGCCCCGCCGGAGGCGACGAGCAGCAGCGCGAACACCCCGCGCAGGTGCGCGGCCGAGCGGCGCCGGCGCACGTAGTAGGCCCCGATCGCGAGCACCGCGATCGTCAGCAGCAGCGTGGCCTGGACCAGCTCGCCGCCGTCGACGTCGGTCCCCGGCCAGGTCCGGGTCTGCCCCGCCACCGAGATCCCGGCCCAGGGCCGGCTCGCCATGAGGGCGGCGGCGATCCCCGCCGCGCCCGCGACCACCATCGGACCCACCGCGCCCCGCGGCGCGGCCGCCGCCGGGGCGGGCGCCGACCAGGGGACCTCGCGCGACAGCGCCACCGAGGGGCGCCGGTCGGAGGTCACCCCCGACACGGCCGGGGCGGCCCGGCGCGCGAGCACCACCGTGCGCAGCAGGCCCGGGGCGGGCGGGGGCCCTCCGCCCCGGGAGAGGGACGCCACGACGTCGCGGACCACGGCGACGTCCAGCCCGGCGAGCGCCGCGTCGTAGGGGGCCAGGCCGTCGCGCTCGGCGGCGAGCGCCGGCCAGGCCTTGGCGACGGCGGCCGCGCCACCCGAGAGCACCGGTGCCTCGCTCTGCATCACCCCTCCCCGGTTCGTCCCCCCTTGCATCGGCAGCGGGGACGGATTGGGCAACGCCCACGGGCCGGAAAGCGTCGCGCCCCTCAGTCCGCGCGGCCCAGCCGCTCCTCCGGGCGCAGGTCGAGAGCCGGCGTCGCGCCGGTCGCCAGGTCGGCGAGCGCGACCCCGATCAGCGGCGCGTGCTTGAAGAGGTTGTGCCCCACCAGGAACGCGGCGTCGCCGGCGCGCCAGACGGCGACGCCGTCGGCACCCCAGTCCAGCTGGGTCACCCAGCAGGAACGCGATCCCACGGGCTCCGGATCGAGACCGGGCAGGGCGCGCGCGACGTAGGCGCGGGTGCGCTCGGCCAGCCGGTCCAGGCCGTCCGGGCGCGTCAGGGCGCCCTCGGGCGTCGCCGCGACCGGATCCGCGATGCCGACCGCGTAGCGGCCGTTGCCCGGCAGGGCGGCCGCGTACACGCCGGTCTCGCCGAAGACGCCGCTCGAGTCCTGCAGGCAGGCGAGGCGCGACGGCGGCAGCGCCGCGGACCGCGAAGGTGAGCCGGATGTGCGCCGACAGCGTCACCGGGGGCGCCAGTCCCAGCGGCCGGGCCAGCGCCGCGGTGCCGCGCCCGGCGCACACGAGGGCGGCGGCGTGGCGGTGCCGCCCTCCCCCGGCCACCACCTCGACGCCCCCGCCGCCCAGCGGCCGCACCGCCAGCACCTCGTCGGTGGCGATGGCATCGCCCAGCGCGCCGGCGAGGGCCGCGACGGCGGCCTCGGTGCGGATGGAGCCGCCGGCCTCGTCGATCATCGCCGGCCCGTCGTACCCGGCCAGCACGGGCAGCCGCTCCGTCAGCTCGGCGGCGTCGATGGCGCGGGCCGGGACGCCCCCGTCCGCCCGCAGCGCCGCGAGGCGCGCCGGGACGGCCTCGCCGATGGCCACGGCGCCGTCATCCGACACCGTCTCGAGGCCCAGCCGTTCGCCCCACTCCCGCCACAGCGCCCGGGAGGAGCGCGCGGCGGCGATCAGGCGCGGGTCGGCGTGCGCGTGGCGGAAGATGCGCGACGCGCCGCCCGACTGGGCGTCGCCGGGGCGCCCGGGCTCGTAGACGCGCACGGACATGCCGCGCGCCGCGGAGCGCGTAGGCCGCGCACAGGCCGACCACGCCGGCCCCGACCACGGCGATCTCGGGAGCGGGCGCCATGGGGCGAGCCTACCCCGGGGCGACCGATGGACGCCTGCGCGAGCGGCCAGCCACTAAGTTGCCCGCGCCGTTCCCCGGCCCGCCGCCGTCGAAAGGATCTCGCGACGTGTCCACGCTGCCCGCCACGCCCAACCTCCTCCTGATCATCACCGACCAGGAGCGTCCGCCGATGCACTGGCCCGAGGGGGCCGAGCGGCGGCTGGAGACGCGCGCGCGGCTGCTGCGCCACGGCGTCAGCTTCGACAACGCGATCTGCAACACGGCGATGTGCAGCCCGAGCCGGGCGACGTTCCTCACGGGGCTCATGCCCTCGCAGCACGGGGTCGTTCGACACGCTGACCGGCGACGGCCCGTTCTCGGCGACCGAGACCGAGCTGTCGCGCGAGATCCCGAACCTGGCGACGATGCTCCGCGGCGCGGGCTACGACGTCCACTACCGCGGCAAGTGGCACCTGAGCAAGGGCGAGGCGGGCGCCTTCGACGCGACGCCCGAGGACCTCCGCGCCTACGGCTTCGACGGCTGGGTGGCCCCCGACGCCGGGGGCGACACCGAGCCCGTCAGCTTCGGCGGCGGCCGGGCCGATCACGACGCCGGCTACATCGAGCAGGCGGTCGCCTTCCTGCGCGAGCGCGCCGGGGACGCGGACGGCCGGCCCTTCTGCCTGATCCTGTCGCTGGTGAACCCCCACGACCTGCTCGCCTTCCCGCGGGTCTGGGAGGACGACTACACCCCGGCGGACCTGGAGGGCCACGTCGGCCTGCCGGCGAGCGCCGACGAGGACCTGGCGGCCAACCTCAAGCCGACCGCCCACGCGGCGATGAAGCCGGCCATCGACATGGCCGTGGGACCCCTGGACGGCCCCGAGCAGGGGCTGCGGTACGTCAACTTCTACGCCAACCTGATGGAGCGGATCGACCGCCAGCTCGCGCCGGTGGTCGACCTCCTCTACGCGGACGACGGGGAGCCGACCCCGCTGGGCCGGCAGACCGTCGTGGTGCGCTTCTCGGACCACGGCGAGCTGGGGCTCGCGCACGGGGGCCTGCGGCAGAAGGCCTTCAACGTCTACGAGGAGACGCTGCGGGTGCCCCTGATCTTCTCCAACCCCGCCCTGGCGCCCGAGGCCCGGTCCTGCCCCCACCCCGCCTCGCTCGTTGACCTCGTGCCGACGATCGCGGGCCTGACGGGCGCGGAGCCCCCTCCGGGCGTGAGCGGAGCCGACCTGTCCCCCCTGCTCCGCGACCCGGAGGCGCCGCCGGTCCAGGACGAGGTGCTGTTCACGTTCGACGACATGCACGCCGGCACCGGCCAGGTGCCCGAGATCCTGCCCGGCGTGCCCGGGCGCATCCGCTGCATCCGCGAGCGGCGCTTCAAGTACGCGCGCTACTTCAACGACGACGACGCCGTCGCGCCCGAGCACGAGATGTACGACCTGGAGAACGACCCGCTGGAGCTCGAGAACCTCGCGCACCCGGACCACCCCCGCTACGGCGAGCCGGCGGTGCGGGCCGAGCGCGAGCGCCTGGCGGCGAGGCTCGCCGCGGTCGAGGAGCGGCCGAGCGGCTCGCGGGCGCCTGAGACGAGCCTGATCGCGCTGGTGCAGGCCGTGCGGCCGGAGGCGGTCGCGGTCGGGGTCGACTTCTCCCCGCCCATGCTCGCGGCGGCCCGGCGCCGCTTCGCCGGTGACGACTCGGTCGAGCTGCTGGAGCACGACCTGACGCGGCCGCTCCCCGCCCTCGGCGGGTTCGACCTGATCATCTCGGCCTTCGCCATCCACCATCTCTCCGACGCGCGCAAGCGGGACCTCTATCGGGAGCTGTTCGATCACCTGCGGCCCGGCGGGCGGCTGCTCAACCTGGAGCACGTCCCGTCGGCGTCGCCGGCGCTGCACGCGGAGTTCCTCGCGGCGATCGGCGACACGCGCGCCGACGAGGACCCCTCGGACCGGCCGGTCGCGCCCTGGATCCAGGCGCGATGGCTCGCCGAGATCGGCTTCACCGACGCGGATTGCCATTGGAAGTGGCGCGAGCTGGCCCTGATCGGGGGCCGGCGGGCGCTGACGGGCTAGGCGGGCACCGGCCAGCCGACGCGGGCCTTGCTCACCATCACGCCCCGGTCGAAGCAGAACCGGTAGTGGCCGGGGCGCCCCGAGCGCCGCTCGTACACGTAGCACCGGGTGCGGCCCTCGCCGAGCGGGGCCGACTCCACCGCGCGCGGCCGGGACCCGAGCAGGTCCACCACCTGCGCCTGCGTCTGGCCCGGGCGCACCAGCGAGTAGGCGAGCCGGTCGGTCGTTCCCTCGGCGGCGACGGCCGCACCCCCTCCGAGCTCCAGGCTCGCCAGCGCCCCGATCGCGCAGACGGCCAGCGCGAGGAGCCCGACCGCCAGGGCCAGCGGCCACCGCGGACGCGAGGGCGCCCGCGACGCGGGCGGCACGATCTTCGGGGGTCTCCTCACCGGTCGTGCCACGTGCCCTCCACCGCTCCTCGGTCGGCGTCATCCGGCGGGCGGGCACGCGCGCCGGAGGCGAACGCGGCGAGATTACCCAGCGCCCCGGCCGGCAAGGAGCGCGCGGGTTCCGGCGGACCGCCCTCCGTCCTCCGGCCCCGCGGCGAGAGGGGTCGGGGCCGGCGCCTCGGCTCAGCGCCCCCGGGGGCCCTCCCCCTCGCGCTTGATCCGCACCTTGCGCCCCTTGATGGTGCTCGCCTTGAGGCCGGCGATGACCTCGTCGGCGGCCGCGGCCGGGACCTCGACCAGCGAGAAGCGGTCGAAGATCTCGATGGCGCCGATGTCGCGGCCGGTGAGGCGCGACTCGCCCGCGACGGCGCCCACCAGGTCCTGCGGCCGCACGCCGGCGCTGCGCCCCGCGCCCACGAACAGGCGCGTGGTCTCGCCCGCCGGGCCCCGGCCCCGGGGCTTCGGCCGCGGCGGCGCCCCGCCCGCGGGGCGCGCCGGGCGCTCCTGGCGCGGCGGTGCGACCTCCGGGATCTCCACCTCGTCCGCCGGCCCCCCGACGGCGTCGTCGGCCAGCTTCACGGCCGCGAGGGCGACCTCCATCACGTCGAACTCGTCGGCGAGGGTCTCGACCACGACGCGGAAGCCGTCGAGCTCGTCGCCGAGGATGGCCTCGCGCAGCGAGGCGCGCATCATCTCCAGGCGCCGCGTGCGCAGGTCGGCGACGGTCGGGACCTTCTGGATCTCGATGCGCCGGCCGGTCACGCGCTCGATGTTCTTGAGCATGCGGTGCTCGCGGGGCTCGGCCAGGGTGATGGCGACGCCCTCGCGCCCGGCGCGGCCCACCCGGCCGATGCGGTGCACGTAGGCGTCGGGGGCCGAGGGCACGTCGTAGTTCACGACGTGGGTGAGCTGCTCCACGTCGAGCCCGCGGGCGGCCACGTCGGTCGCCACCAGCAGCTCGGACGTGCCGCTGCGCAGGCGGGTCATGACGCGGTCGCGCTGCTCCTGGGACATCCCGCCGTGCAGGGCCTCGGCGCGGTAGCCGCGCCCGTTGAGGGTCTCGGTGAGCTGGTCGACCTCGATGCGCGTGCGGCAGAAGACGATCGCGGCGGCGGGCGCCTCGACGTCGAGGATGCGTCCGAGGGCCGCCGGCTTGTGGGCGCGCGACAGCACGTAGGCGGTCTGCCGGACCCGCGGACCGTCCCCCGCGGCCGCCCGGGTCTCGGCGATCTGGATGCGCACGGGGTCGCGCAGGTGGCGCCGCGCGATCGCGGCGATGCGCGAGGGCATCGTGGCCGAGAAGAGCACCGTCTGCCGCTCCGCGGGGGTGGCGGTGAGGAGCGCGTCGATGTCCTCGGCGAAGCCCATGTCGAGCATCTCGTCGGCCTCGTCCAGCACGACCACGGCGAGCCCGTCGAGGCGCAGCGTGCCGCGCCCGAGGTGGTCGAGCGCCCGCCCCGGCGTCGCCACGACCACGTCGGCGCCGCGCCGCAGCGCGGTCAGCTGACGGCCGATCGGCTGGCCGCCGTACACCGGGAGCACCCGCGCGCCGAGCCCCTTGCCGTAGCGGTGGACGGCCTCGGACACCTGCATCGCCAGCTCGCGCGTCGGCACCAGCACCAGCGCCCGCGGCGCGTCGCCGCCGATGCCGTCGGCGATCCGCTGCAGCAGCGGCAGCGCGAACGCCGCCGTCTTGCCGGTGCCGGTCGCCGCCTCCCCGACCAGGTCGCGGCCCTCCAGCAGCGGCGGGATGGCCTCGCCCTGGACCGGCGTGGGCTCCTCGTAGCCGAGCACCGAGAGCTCGGCCAGGAGCTCGGGGCGGAGCCCCAGATCGGCGAAGGTCGTCCTCTCTGCCGTGGGATCCGTCGTCGGCCTCCAGTCGTCGCCGCGCCGCGGAGGACCCGGGACGCGGGTCAAGTGTGTCAAGACGGACGGCGCCGTGGCGGGTCTGGGAGGATCGTCGTCCGATGGCCGAGCCGATCCCCTCCCGCTGGACCGCGATGCGCCCGTTCGCCGTGACAGGGCCGCTCGCGAACCTCGCGGTGTGGGCGCTCCTCCTCATCGGCGGGGTGGCGGTGCTGCTGATCGCCGCCGCCGGAGGCCAGGCGTGACGCCGGATCTGAGTGGATGTGTCGCCCTCGTCGCCGGGGGCACCCGGGGTGCCGGCCGGGGCATCGCGGTCGCGCTGGGAGAGGCCGGCGCGACGGTCTACGTGACCGGCCGCAGCACCCGGGAGCGGCGCTCGGAGTACGACCGGCCGGAGACGATCGAGGAGACCGCCGAGCGCGTCGACGCGGCCGGCGGTCGCGGGATCGCGGTGCGCGTCGACCACCTCGAGCCCGAGCAGGTGCGCGCCCTGGTGGCGCGCATCGACGCCGACCACGGCCGGCTCGACGTCCTGGTGAACGACATCTGGGGCGGCGAGCGGCTCATCGAGTGGAACACGCCGGTGTGGGAGCACGACCTCGACGACGGCCTGCGGATGCTGCGGCTGGCCATCGACACCCACCTCATCACGAGCCACCACGCCCTGCCGCTGCTCATCCGCAGCCCGGGCGGGCTGGTGGTCGAGATGACCGACGGGACCGGCGAGTACAACGCCGCGAACTACCGCCTGTCGGCCTTCTACGACCTCGCCAAGGTCGCCGTGCAGCGCCTCGCCTGGGGCCAGTCGCGCGAGCTGGCGCCCTTCGGCGGCACCGCGGTGGCCCTCACCCCGGGCTGGCTGCGCTCCGAGATGATGCTCGAGGCCTTCGGCGTCACCGAGGAGAACTGGCGCGACGCGCTGGAGCGGGTGCCCCACTTCTGCATCTCCGAGAGCCCGCGCTTCGTCGGCCGCGCGGTGGCGGCGCTGGCCGCCGACCCGGACCGCGCCCGATTCGCCGGGGCCGCGCTGTCGAGCGGCGGGCTGGCCGCCGTCTACGGCTTCACGGACCTCGACGGCAGCCGCCCGGACTGCTGGCGCTACATGGTCGAGGTCCAGGACCCCGGAGGGCCCGCGGACGCCACGGGGTATCGCTGACCCCGGGCGCCGCGCTCCGCGTCGTGCTACTGCACCAGCTCGAAGATCTTGAACATCGGCAGGTACATCGAGATCACGACCAGGCCGACGATGCAGCCGACGCCGATCATCATCAGGGGCTCGATGATCGAGGTGAGCGACTTCAGCATCGTCGCGACCTCGTCGTCGTAGAAGTCGGCCAGCTTGTGGAGCATGGAGTCCACGGCGCCGGTCTCCTCGCCCACCGAGAGCATCTGGGTGACCATGACCGGGAAGACGCCGGTGCGGGCCAGCGGGGTGGCCAGGGGCTGCCCCTCCCGCACCCGCTCGGCCACCTCGGCCATCGGGTCGGAGATCACGCGGTTGCCCGCGGTCTTGGCGGTGATGTCGAGCGCCTGCAGGATCGGCACGCCGGAGGCCGTGAGGGTCCCGAGGGTCCGCGCGAAGCGGGCCACGGCGATCTTGCGGACGATGTCCCCGATGCGCATGGGGAACCGCAGCTTGATCGTGTCCCACATCAGCCCGCCGCGATCGGTGCTCTTCCACTTGCGGAAGGCGACCGCGACCACGATCGGGATGGCGATCATGAGGTACCAGTAGGACCTCATGGCGTCCGAGAGGTCGATCATGAACTGGGTCAGGGCGGGCAGCTCGCCGCCGAGGTCCGTGAACATGTCGGCGAAGATCGGGATGATGAACAGGACCATCCCGATCAGCACCGCCACGGCGAACACGCCGATCAGGATCGGGTAGACCATCGCCGAGCGCACCGTGCGCTTGAGGTGGTCGTCCTTCTCCAGCTGGACCGCGACGCGCTCCAGCACCTCCTCCAGGTTGCCGCCGGTCTCGCCGGCGCGCACCATGGCGACGAAGAGGTCCGAGAAGACCTTGGGGTGCTTGGCCATGGCCTGGGAGAGGGCCAGTCCGGCCTCGACGTCCTGGCGCACGGCGGTGATCGCGTGCTTGAGCTTGGGCGCCTCGGTCTGCTCCTCGAGCACGTACAGCGCGCGCAGCAGCGAGAGGCCGCTCGAGATCATGGTGGCCAGCTGGCGCGCCATGACCGTGACGTGGCGCGACTTGAGGCCGCGATAGCGGTCGAAGAGCTCCTCGACGGTGGGCGTGGTGGACTTCTTGTCCACGTCCACGACCGTGAGGCCGCGCAGGCGCAGCTGGGCCGCGACCGCCGCCTTCGAGTCGCCGGCGATCTCCCCCGTGAGGGAGCCCCCCGAGCGGTCGAGGGCCTTGTAGACGAACGTGGAGCTGCTCATGCCGCCTTCACCAGCCCGAGCTGACGCTTCAGCTCCTCGGGATGGCCGGCGCGCTCGATCGCCATGTCCAGGGAGATGGCCCCCTGGCGCACCAGCGTGGCGAGCGTGGCGTCCATCGTCTGCATGCCGTGCGAGGAGCCGGTCTGCATGACCGAGTAGATCTGGTGGGTCTTGCCCTCGCGGATCAGGTTGCGGACGGCCGGCGTGGGCATCAGCACCTCGCAGGCCACCACCCGGCTGCCCGAGATCGTGGGCACCAGCTGCTGGCAGCAGACGCCCTGGAGGCCGTTGGCCAGCATGATCCGCACCTGCTCCTGCTGGTGCGGCGGGAAGACGTCGATCACGCGGTCGATGGTCTGCGGCGCGTCCGAGGTGTGCAGGGTGGCGAACACCAGGTGGCCGGTCTCGGCCGCGGTGATCGCGATCTGCATCGTCTCGAGGTCGCGCATCTCGCCGACGAGGATCACGTCGGGGTCCTGGCGCAGCACGCTGCGCAGCGCGTTGGCGAACGAGTGCGTGTCCGCCCCCACCTCGCGCTGGTTGATCATCGAGCGCTTGTGGCGGTGGAGGAACTCGATCGGATCCTCGACCGTCATGATGTGGCAGGCGCGCCGCTCGTTGATCTCGTTGATGAGCGAGGCGAGCGTCGTGGACTTGCCCGAGCCGGTGGGACCGGTCACCAGGACCAGGCCGCGCGGCTTGGTGGTCCACTCGCGCAGCGCCGCCGGCAGGCTCAGCTCCTCCAGCGTCTTGAGCCCGGTGGGCACCACGCGGAAGGCGGCCCCGAGGGAGGCGCGCTGGTAGTAGGCGTTGACGCGGAAGCGGATCTTGTTGGGGACCGCGTAGGAGAAGTCGATCTCCAGGTCGGTCTCCAGCCGCTGGCGCTGGTCCTGGTTGAGCAGGCCGTAGACGAGCTCGCGGGTGTCCTGCGCGGTGAGGGGCTGGTCGCCCAGGCGCACGAGGTCACCGTTGAGCCGCATCACCGGCGGAGCGCCCACGGACAGGTGGAGGTCGCTCGCGCCGCTGGCGATCACGTTGGTGATGAGCTCCGCGAAGTTGACCATTGACACCTTCCGTGGTGTTCGAGAGGGGGGTGAAGCGAGCGGGAGTCCGTCCGGCTCTAAAGGGGTATCGACCGCCGGGGCCCCGGGCTCAAGGGTTGGGGCATCGCCGCGACCCGACCGCGCGGGCGATCTCCTCGATCGTCGTGTGGCCGGAGAGCACCTTGAGCAGGCCGTCCTCGCGCAGCGTGCGCATGCCCTCGCGCCGCGCCTGCGCGGCGATCTCCTCCGACGACGCGCCGGCGACGGTCAGGCGCTCCATGGCCTCGCTCATCACCAGCATCTCGTAGACGCCCAGGCGGCCGCGGTAGCCGGTGTCCTGGCAGCGCGGACAGCCGACCGCGCGGTAGACCCGGACCGGGTCCGGCAGGTTGCGCGGCAGCGCCGGGACATCCATCGTCTCGCGGAGGACGGCCTGCGTGACATCGATCGGCTCCTTGCAGTGCGTGCACAGGCGGCGGGCGAGCCGCTGGGCCAGGATCCCGGCCACCGCGCTCGCCGACAGGAACGGCTCCACGCCCATCTCGGTGAGCCGTGTCAGGGCCCCCGGGGCGTCGTTGGTGTGGATGGTCGCCAGCACCAGGTGGCCGGTGAGGGCCGACTCCACGGCGATCTGGGCGGTCTCGCGGTCGCGGATCTCACCGATCATCACGATGTCGGGGTCGCACCGCAGGATCGAGCGCAGCCCTGACGCGAACGTCAGGCCGGCCTTGGGGTTGACCTGGACCTGGTTGATCCCGGCCAGGCGGTACTCGACCGGATCCTCCACCGTGATGATGTTCTTGTCGGTGGAGTTGAGCTGGTTGAGCGCCCCGTAGAGGCTGGTGGACTTGCCCGAGCCGGTCGGCCCGGTCACCAGGACCGCGCCGTAGGTGCGCGAGTAGCAGGCCTCGAACTTGGCCAGCACGTCCTTGGCGAAGCCGAGCTCGGCGAGCGTCATCAGGACGTTGCTCTTGTCCAGGATGCGCATGACGATCTTCTCGCCGTACACCGTCGGCAGGGTCGCGACGCGCAGGTCGAGCGCCCGCCCGCCCACGGTCAGGCCCACGCGCCCGTCCTGGGGGGCCCGGCGCTCGGCGATGTCGAGGTCGGCCATGATCTTGACGCGGCTCGCGACGCCGTTGGCCAGGCGGAACGGGACCGCCGTCACCGTGCGCAGCACGCCGTCCACGCGGTAGCGGACCACCATCTCCTTGGCCTGGGGCTCGAAGTGGATGTCCGAGGCCCGCTCGTCCACGGCCCGGGCGATGAGCGAGTTGACCAGCCGCACCACCGGGGCGTCGTCGGACGCGTCGGCGATGTCGGCCTGGTCGGCCGGGCCCCCGTCGTCCCCCCCGCTCTCCTGCACCAGGTCGGCGACCACGGCGTCGATGCGCGAGGTCTGGCCGAGCAGGGTCTGGATCTCCTCGGGGCTGGCCAGCGCGGGGCGGATGTCGTGCCGCGTGAGGATGCGCAGGTCGTCGATGGCGAAGACGTTGGACGGGTCGGCCATCGCCACCAGCAGCAGGCCGTCGGGCTCGATGCGCACCGGGATCGCCTGGTAGCGGCGCGCGCTCTTCTCGTCGATGAGCCGCGCCACGGCCGGGTCGACGCCGTCGGCCAGGGTGAAGACGCTGACGCCCATGCGGATCGCCATCGCGCGCGCCAGCTGGTCGCGCGTGATCCGCTCGTCGGCCACGAGCACCTCGCCCAGCTTGCGTCCGTCGGTCTTCTGGCGGGCGATCGCCGCCTCCAGGTCCTCCGGCGAGATGTAGCCCAGGCGCACCAGCACCTGGCCGAGCGGCTCGCCGCGCGGGATGCGCGGCCCACCCGAGCGCAGCGCGGGCGGGCCGGCGGTCGCGGGCGCGGGGGGCCGCGAGGCGGGCGGCGCCGGTGGGCCGCCGTTGGGCGGCGGGCCGGCCGGACGCGGCGCGGCCGGGCGCGGGGCGGCGGGCGCGGCCGGGACCGGGCCGCGGGCGGGCGGAGCCGCCGGGGGGGCCGCGGAGGCCGCGGGCGCCGGAGCCCCGGAGGTGGAGGAGGGCCCGGTCGGGGGCGGCGACGGCGGCGGTGAGAGAGGCAGGGCGACGGTCCTGGGCGGCGGTGGGCGGTCACCTTGAGATCGGCCGCGCGCGGCGATCGCTTGATGGGTCCCGGGCCCGCTAGGCCCCGAGCGCCTCCCGCATCACCTCGACCGGGGGCGCCACCCCGGTCCACTGCTCGAACGCGGCCGCGCCCTGGTGCAGCAGCATCCCCAGGCCGTCCACCGGGCGCGCCCCGCGCGCGGCGGCCGCGGCGAGCCAGGGCGTGCCCCCGGGCCGGTAGACGATGTCGGCGACCACCTGGCCCACCCCGATGCCCGACAGGGGCAGCTCCGGGGGCACCGCGTCGCCGTGCAGGCCCAGGCTGGTGGTGTTGACCACCAGCGCCGCGCGGGTGACGGCGACGTCCAGCACCTCGCGCACGAAGGGGATCGGGTCGCCCAGCTCGGCGGCCCGCTGGGGCGTCCGGTTGGCCACGCGCACGTGGGCGCCGCGCCCGCGCAGGGCGAACACGACCGCCCGCGCCGCGCCCCCGGCGCCGATCACCAGCACCTCGGCCCCGTCGAGGTCCATCGGCGCCTGCTCGTCCAGCGCCCTCAGGAAGCCCGCGGCGTCGGTGTTGTCGGCCCGGAAGCCGCCGGCCCCGTCGGGCACGAGCGTGTTGGCCGCCCCGATCGCCTCCACGGCCGGCGAGACCGCCGAGCAGCACTCGATGACCGCCGCCTTGTGGGGGATCGTCACGTTGAGCCCCGCGCAGCCGGCCGCGGCGAGGCCCCGCACGGCCTCGGCCACCCGGTCCGGGTGGACGGGGAAGGCCGCGTAGATCCAGTTGAGCCCGAGCGCCCGGAAGGCGGCGTTGTGCATCGCCGGCGACAGCGAGTGCTCCACGGGCCAGCCGATGATGCCGGCGACGCGGGTGGTGCCGTCGATCATCCGGCGGCGTTGGCCCGCGAGCGGGCCACGTCCTTCTCGAACTGGGCCGGCGTTGACGAGAAGTAGTGGCCGTCGCTGCCGTCGTTGCGCGCGACGTAGTAGAGGTAGCGGTGCCGGGCCGGCCGCGCCGCGGCGGCGATCGCGTCGAGGCCCGGGTTGCAGATGGGCCCGGGCGGCAGGCCGGCGTAGAGGCGGGTGTTGTACGGCGACTTGGTCGCCAGGTCCTGGGCCGTCAGCTCGGCCTTCCACTGCGCCGATCGCGTACTGCGTGGTGGCGTCGATGTCGAGCCGCATGCCCGCCTTGAGGCGGTTGTAGAGCACGCCGGCCACGATCCGCCGCTCCTTGGGCAGCGCCACCTCGCGCTCGATCAGCGAGGCCAGGATCAGCACGTCGAACTTGGTCAGGTTCTTCGAGCGCGCGTAGGCGTAGTTGATGTTGGCCGTGTTGTCCTTGTAGGCCTGCACCTGCAGGTCCACCAGCTGGCGGGCCGTCGTGTCGGGCGTGATGTCGTACGTCGCCGGGAACAGGAAGCCCTCGAGCGAGGTGGGCGTGGAGGTCTTGGCCAGGGCGCGGCCCCGGGGCCCGGGCGCGGTGGCGCTCAGGTAGGCGGCGCCCGGGATGGTGGTCTCCGCGTCGAGCAGCTTGGCGATGTCCTCGCGCCGCAGGCCCTCGCGGATGAGCAGCCGCTGCACCGGGACCGTGGTGGTGTCGACGGCGACGGGCGCGGGGTCGTCGGAGATCCTGCCCCAGGCGAGGGCCAGGCCGGCCGCGGCCACCATCACGACGATCAGGATGAGCCACAGCAGGGTGCGCCCGCGCCCCGCGCGCTCGGGGCGCCCGTAGCGGCGGTAGTCGTCGCCGCTCACGGCCGCGCCGCCAGGTAGGCCTCCAGCAGCACGCAGGCGGCCAGGCTGTCGATGTCCGCCCGCGAGCCGCCCTCCCGGCCGCGGCGGCCGGCCTCCACCGTGGTGAGCCGCTCGTCCCACAGGTCCACCGGCACGCCGGTGCGCCCGCGCAGGCGCCCGGCGAAGCCCGCGGCCGCGCGCGCCTGGGCCCCCCGGTCGCCCGACAGCGAGCGGGGCTCGCCCACCACGATCCGGGCCGGCTCCTCGCGCGCGATGACGGCGTCCAGCTCCCTGCGTCCCGCCGGCGAGTCGACGCGCGTGATCGCGGGCAGGGGCCGCACGATCGTCCCGGTCGGATCGCTCACCGCCACCCCGGTGCGCGCCGACCCGTGGTCGAGGGCGAGGACCTTCACGCCCCCCGGGACGCCGTCAGGGCCGCCCGGGCGGTCTCCAGGGCCTCGCCGAGGCGCGAGGGGTCCTTGCCGCCGGCGCGGGCCATCGCGTCCTTGCCCCCGCCCCCGCCGCCCACGATCGGGGCGATCTCCCGGATGAGGGCGCCCGCGGACAGGCCCGCCGCGACCGCCTCCGGGGTGAGGTTGGCGACCAGCGCCGCCTTGCCGTCGATGGCCGCGCCCAGCACCACCGCCGCGCCGGGGCCGACCGTCTGCTTGACCCGGTCGGAGATGGCGAGCAGCTCGTCCATGTCCATCGCCTCCACCTGGGCGGCGACCGCCTTCACCGCGCCGGCCTCCTCGGCCCCGCCGGCCACGGCGCTCACGTCGGTGCGGCCCGAGCGGGCGCGCTTGAGGTCGGCCTCCAGCGCCCGGATGCGCTCGTCGCGTCCGGCGAGCTCCTCGGTCAGCTGCGCGCTCGCGCTCGCGCAGGTACTCCACCGCCGCGGTGCCGGTGAGGGCCTCGATGCGCCGCGCCCCGGCCCCGGTCGAGGCCTCGGACACGATCGCGAAGGGCCCGATGTCGCCGGTGCGCGCGACGTGGGTGCCGCCGCACAGCTCCTTGGAGAAGTCGCCGGTCGAGACCACGCGCACGCGCTCGCCGTACTTCTCCTCGAACAGGCCGATGGCGCCGGCGTCGGCCGCCGCCTGGCGGTCGACGATCTCCCAGGTGACCGGCTGGTCCTCGTCGACGCGCCGGTTGACCATGCGCTCGATCTCGCGCAGCGTCTCGGGCTCCACCCGCCCGCGGTGGGTGAAGTCGAAGCGCAGCTTGTCGGGGCCCACGTACGAGCCGGCCTGGCGCACCCCGTCGCCCAGCGTCTGGCGCAGCGCCCAGCTGAGGACGTGGGTCGCCGTGTGGTTGGAGCGCGTCAGGCGCCGCCGCGGGGCGTCGACCGCCGCCCACACCTCGCTGTCCACGGGCAGCTCGCCCTCCTCGAGGCGCACGCGCAGCACCTGGTCGGCGCCGAGGCGGAAGGCGTCGATCACGGTGGCGCGGCCGTCGGTCGGCCACGATCTCGCCGATGTCCGAGACCTGGCCGCCGCCCTCGGGGTAGAAGGGCGACTGCTCCAGCTTGAGCAGGGCGGTGCCGTCGCCGAGCTCCTCGATGGCGATGATCCGCGTGTCCATCGCGGTCTCGTTCCAGCCCACGAACTCGCTGGCGTCCGACTCGCGCGCCACGGCGGCCACCCGCTCGGCCAGGTCCTCGCCCTGCTCGGCGGCCGTCCCGCCGCCGCGCGAGCGCCGGCGCTGGTCCTCCATCAGGTCCTCGAAGCCGGCCTCGTCGACGCGCAGGCCGGCGTCCTGGGCCGCCTCGAGCGTCAGGTCCAGGGGGAAGCCGAAGGTGTCGTACAGGCGGAAGGCGTCGTCGCCCGACACGGCGCCGCCGGCGCGCGAGCGGTCGATGACCTCCTCCAGCAGGCGCCGGCCCTGGCTCAGGGTGCGCGCGAACTGCTCGGCCTCGGCGCCCAGCACGTCGCGCACGTGGCTCGCGCGCTCGGCCAGCTCGGGGTACGCGTCGCCCCAGCCCTCGATCACCGGGGTCGCCAGGTCGGCCACGGCACCGGGCTCCAGGCCCAGGTGGCCGGCCTCGCTGACGGCGCGGCGGATGATGCGCCGCAGCACGTAGTCGCGCCCCTCGTTGCCGGGCAGGACGCCGTCGGCGGCCAGGAAGGTCATGGCGCGGCCGTGGTCGGCCAGCACGCGCAGCGCGCGGTCGTCGCGGGGGTCGGCGCCGTAGCTGCGCCGCGAGGCGCCCTCGGCCCAGGCGATGAGCGGCCGGAAGCCGTCGGTCTCGAACACCGAGGGCACGTCCTGCAGGATCGCCGCCAGGCGCTCCAGGCCGGCGCCGGTGTCGATGTTCTTGGCCGGCAGCGGCGACAGCGTGCCGTCCGCGGCGCGCTCGTACTGCATGAACACCAGGTTCCAGTACTCCAGGTAGCGGTCGCCGCCCACGGCGGGGCCGCCCTCGGGGCCGAAGGCCGGGCCGCGGTCGAGGTACAGCTCGGTGTTCGGGCCGCAGGGGCCGGTGGGGCCGGCCTTCCAGAAGTTGTCGGCCTCGCCCAGGCGCTGGATGCGCTCGCGCGGGACGCCCATCTCGACCCAGCGCTCGAGCGCCTCGTCGTCGCCGGGCACGCCCTCCATGCCCTCGAACACCGTGATCCAGATCTGCTCGGGGTCGAGCCCGAAGACCTCGGTGGAGACCTCCCAGCCGAAGCGGATCGCGTCGTCCTTGAAGTAGTCGCCGATCGAGAAGTTGCCGAGCATCTCGAAGAACGTCAGGTGGCGCGCGGTGTGCCCGACCTGATCGATGTCGTTGGTGCGGAAGCACTTCTGGGAGCTGGTCATCCGGCGCGCGGGCGGGGTGTCGGCCCCCATGAAGTAGGACTTCAGGGGCTGCATGCCGGCGATGGTCAGCAGCACCGAGGGGTCGTCCTCGAACGGCACGAGCGACGCCGAGGGGATGGCCAGGTGGCCCTGGCCCTCGAAGTACTTCAGGAACGCCGCGCGGATCTCGTTGGTCGTCATCCGACCGCCGAGTGTACCAACGCCCCCCGCGGGCTCACCCGCGGTTGTCGAAGGCCTCGCGGACCTCGCGGTCGAGGTCCTCCTCGGCCTGCGCGGCGGCCCTCCGGCCGGCGGCGAGGGCCTCCCTGATCTGGCCGCGGCAGCTGCTCGCGCTCGCGCCGGATCGTGTCGCGCCACAGGCCCGGATCGAGGGCCCCGATCGAGTGCAGCCAGCCGACCACTCCCACCAGCACTCCGATCTTGATCAGGCGCGCCATCAGTAGGGGCTCTCGCGGCGGCGGACGCTCCGGGGCGGGCGGCTCGACCGGCGGGACCGGCGGCGGGGGCACGGCCTCCGGCGGGGGCACCGCCTCCACGGGGGGCGTGACCACCGGCGGGGGCGGGGGCACCGACGGCGTCGCGGCGGCCGCCTCGGCCGCCGCCTGGGCCTGGGCCCGGGCCAGCGCGGCGTCGGACGGCGCGGCGGGCCCTCAGGCTCGCGACGGCCTCACGCGCGCCGGCGGCGAAGCCGTGCACCTTGCGGACCGGCGCGGTGACGGCGCCGACGAGACGGTCTGCACCGTCTTCTCGGCGCCCTTCGTGGCCCCGACGGCCGTCTTCATGATGTCGTCGACCCGGCTGATCTCCAGGTTGATGCCGTCCACCGTCGTCTGGGCCTTGTTGAGGATCGGCACCACCTCGTCGGTGACGCGCGTCACCGAGACGCCGAGGCGGGCGAAGACGCCGGCCATGCGCAGGAACAGGTAGGCCAGTCCGAGCCCCGTGACGATCAGGAAGATGGACAGGGCGAGCTTCAGAACATCAGACCAATCCACTACGAGCTCCTCCAGTGCGGGTCCGCGGGGCCCTCGGGCGGCGCGATCGTACCGGCCGCGACCAGTCGACCGCGCGGTAGAGCGCCGCGGTCTGGCCCGGCGGCGACCCCGTCGGCGGGATCGAGGAGGTCGACGTGCACGCCTCCCGGAGTCGATGCGGGCGTGCCCGCGCAGGGCCCGGCCGCGGTAGCGGACGCGCACCTCGAGGGGATCGTCGCCCAGCGCCCCGTGCACGCGCGCGGGCGCCGAGGGACACCGAGCGCGTCGCCAGACGCTCGCGCGGGCCCACCACCACGGCGTTGCGCGCGGCGTCGGTCGCCAGCACGTACAGCGGCTCCGCGCCGGCCACGCCGATGCCCTTGCGCTGGCCGACCGTGAAGCGCCAGTAGCCCCCGTGCGTGCCCAGCAGGCGCCCCGCCTCGTCCTCGATCGGGCCGATGCGCGGCTCCATCCCGCCGGTGCGCTCGAGGAAGGGGGCGTAGCCGCCCTCGCCCACGAAGCACACCTCCTGGCTCTCCACGGCCTGGGCGCCGGGCAGGCCGGCCTCGCGGGCGAGGGCGCGGACGCGCTCCTTGTGCAGGTCGCCCAGGGGGAAGACGATCCGCTCCCGCACGTCGCGCTCGAGCATGGCCAGCATGTAGCTCTGATCCTTGCCCGCGTCCGCGGCGCGCGAAACGAGCGGCTCGCCGCCCGCGCCGCGCTCCATCGCGGGCGTAGTGGCCGGTGGCCAGCCGGCGCGCGCCGAGCAGCGCCGCGGCGTCGGCCAGCACCCGGAAGCGCACGCGTGCCGTTGCAGGTGACGCACGGGTTGGGCGTGCGGCCGGCCCGGTAGCCGGCGATGAAGTCCTCGACCACGCCGGCCCGGAAGCGCTCGGCCACGTCGAGCGTGACGTGCGGGCAGGCCCAGCGCGTGGGCGCCGGCGCGCGCCATGCGCACGGTCTCGGGCGAGCAGCACGAGCGCTCGGCGGCCGCGGCCGCGGGGTCGTGCCACAGGCGCATCGTCACGCCCACCACGTCGTACCCGGCGTCGCGCAGGAGCATGGCGGCGACCACGCTGTCCACCCCGCCGCTCATGGCCACCGCGACGCGATCCCCGTCCAGCGGCAGGCCGGGCGCCCCCAGGCGGCGCGAGTACCAGGCCTCCAGGGCGCGCGCGACGCGCGTCCTCCACGATCTCGGCCCCGTGGCGGCGCGCGGCGCCGAGCCCGCCCAGGTCGCGCTCGAGCGTCGCGGCGTCCAGGCGCAGGGCCTCGCCGCACCGGGGCGCCGGTCAGGCGGGCGCAGGCCGCGCTGGCCGCGGCGGTGGCGGCGCCGCACCCGAAGGCCTGGAAGCGCGCCTCGCGCACGCGCCCGCCCTCCAGGCGCAGGAACACCCGCACCAGGTCGCCGCACGCGGTGCTGCCGGACTCGCCGATCGCGTCGGCACCCTCCATCGCGCCGGCCCCCACCGGGTTCGCGAGATGGCGCATCGCCTCGGTGGTGTAGGGCGGCACGGGGCCAGGCTACCACGGGCCCGGACCGCCCCCCGGGGGTCTCCGGGGCCCCGTCGCGGGGGCCCCGGAGGTGGGTCAGACCCTCAGGAGGTGGAGCGGTTCGCCGCCGCGGTGTCGGCCGCGTCGGCGATCGACTGGCGCAGGATCTCGGCGTCCACGAGCCCGGTCCACATGTTGGTGAGGATGCGGTCGCGGCCGATCACGGCCACGGACGGCGTCCCGGTGGCGCCGAGCAGGTCGGCCAGGTCGCCGAAGCGGTCCTTGCCCACCTCGTAGACGAAGAACTGGGCGCCGTCGATCCAGCGCTTGTCCCCGCGCACCGACCGCAGGGCGGCCGCCACGTCGTCGTCGTCGGCCGTGCCCGGCACGAGGAAGGCGACCACGACCACCTTGCTGCCCGCGAGGGCGCGGGCGACGTTCTTGGGGGTGTTGGGGCCGGCGGCCACGGGCGAGCCCGGTGCGACCGCGGCCACCGCGACGGGCGCCGCCGACGGCAGCGGGTGCGGTGCCGGCGGGCGGCACGTCGGCGGAGTCTCCGCCGCCGCCGCAGCCGGCGACGATCAGGGCGGCCGACACGGCCAGAGCGGCGCCGATGGGCGCGAGGCGCCTCATGAGGCGAAGGGGATCGCGCCCCGCGGTGCCGTTCCGGCTTGTGACTTGAACCTGCGACAGCAGGTGGGAGACGGGAGACACCCGCCACGGCGGGAGCCGGACACCGTTTCCCTCATCACTCGTGTTGGCTCAAGGGGTGAGCCGGTGGCGAACACTGCAGGGCACCTCCGAGTCTAGCCGCTACACCGGTTGGTCGGCACTCCGGGGCCCGGGCTTAACGCGGACGGCGCGAAGACTCGACTTCGGGGGTGCCCCCGGCCGAAGGAGTAATGGGGCCCCTCCCCCACCCGACCCCCCTCCGGAGCAGCCCGGTGCTCGTCCCCTCGCCTCTTCCCGCATACACGCTCGCGCCCGACGTGGCCCCGCTGACGGCGGGCCAGCAGTCGGCGCTCGAGGCGTGCCTGGCGGGCTTCACCGGCCGCCTCACGGGCGTCGTCGTGACCGCCGCCGCGACCACGCTCAGCCACCACATGATCGAGCTGGCGACGCCCGCGGGATCCCTGCTGGTGATGGAGCGCGTCACCGCCCGCCGCCCCTCCCGGTCCTCGCGCGTCGCCTGAGGTAGCCTGGTCGGCGTGTCCGACGGGGATGTGGGCGAGCGCCTCGAGATGCTGCTGGTCATGCGGTGGCTGGACGAGGGCGCCCCCGAGGAGGGCGCCCTCGACGTCGCCATCGGCCTGGCCGCGGACGCCCTGGGCCTGGAGACCGACCGCGCCGGCATCCTCGCCGTGATGAGCGGCGCTCGGCGAGCTGGAGGCCCGCGGCGCGATCGACGTCGCGTGGCCGGCCGGCCCGGCGGCCGCCGAGGCCCGCGTCACCCTGGCGCCGGAGCTGCGCCGCGACGCCCGGCGCCTGTTCGGCCGGACCTAGGAGCCCGGCTCTCGCCGGGCCTCCACCGTCGAGCGCACGCCCAGCTCGCGCAGCTGCAGCGCGTCCACGGCCGCGGGCGCCCCGGTGAGCGGGTCGGCGCCGGTGGCGGTCTTCGGGAAGGCGATCACGTCGCGGATCGAGCGCTCGCCGGCCAGCAGCATCACGATGCGGTCGAGGCCCAGGGCGATGCCGCCGTGGGGCGGCGCGCCCAGGCGCAGCGCCCGCAGGAGGAAGCCGAACTTGGCCTCCGCCTCCTCGGCGCTCAGGCCGATCAGCGCGAACACCCGCTCCTGGGTCGTCGCGGTCGTGGATGCGGATGCTGCCGCCGCCGATCTCCAGGCCGTTCAGCACGATGTCGTAGGCCAGGGAGAGCACCGACGCGGGGTCGTCCTCCAGGCGGTCGAGGTCCTCGGGGCGGGGCGCGGTGAACGGGTGGTGGGTCGAGTCCCAGCGGCCCTCGGCGTCGTTCCACTCCACCAGCGGGAAGTCGACCACCCACACCGGCGCCCAGGCGTCCTCGGGGATCAGCCCGTGGCGCTCGGCGAAGCGCCCGCGCAGCGTGCCCAGCACGGCCTGCGCGACCGGCTCGGCGTCGGCGACCAGCGCGATCAGGTCGCCCGGCGCGGCGCCCAGGTCGTCCGCGATGGACCCCAGGAAGCGCGCCACCGGCGAGCGCAGCGAGCCGTCCTCCTCCACCGCGGCCCACACCAGGCCCTTGGCCCCCAGCTCGCGGGCCTCCTCCATCAGCTCGTCCCCCACGCGGCGGCTGACGCCCGCGCCCGCGCCGGGCACCACCAGGCCGCGCACCACCCCGCCGGCGCCGATGGCGCCCTCGAAGACCCCGAAGCCGGACGCCCCGGCGGGCCCGGTCCAGTCCAGGATCTCCATGCCGAAGCGCATGTCGGGGCGGTCGGTGCCGAAGCGGCGCATCGCGTCGGCGTGCGTGATGCGCGGGAAGGGCGCGGTCACCGCGACGCCCGCGGCGGCGAAGGAGGCCACCAGCACCCGCTCGATCAGCTCCTGGATGTCGGCCGGCTCCACGAACGAGGCCTCGACGTCCAGCTGGGTGAACTCCGGCTGGCGGTCGGCGCGCAGGTCCTCGTCGCGGAAGCAGCGGACGATCTGGTAGTAGCGCTCGAGCCCGCCCACCATCAGGAGCTGCTTGAAGAGCTGGGGGCTCTGGGGAAGGGCGTACCAGGAGCCCTGCTGCAGGCGGCTCGGCACCAGGAAGTCGCGCGCGCCCTCGGGCGTCGAGCGGGTCAGGACCGGCGTCTCGACCTCGAGGAAGCCGTCGTCCTCCAGCACCCGCCGCATGGCCGAGGCGACCCGGCTGCGCATCTCCAGGGCCCGCAGGCGCCGCGGGCGGCGGATGTCGAGGTAGCGGTAGGTGAGCCGCAGCTCCTCGGAGGCCTCCTGCGACTCGTCCTCCACCGAGAACGGCAGCGGGTCGGCCTCGGAGAGCAGCTCGAGGCGCTCCACGCGCACCTCCACCCGCCCGGTGGGGATCGCGGGGTTGACCGTCTGCTCCGAGCGCGCCACGACCTCGCCCTCCACGCAGATCACGTCCTCGGGGCTCAGCGAGCCCGGCCGCGCGCTCGTCCGCGGGGGCGCCCGCCTCGGGGTGGAACACCAGCTGGACGATCCCCGAGCGGTCGCGCAGGTCGATGAACACCACGCCGCCGTGGTCGCGGCGCCGGTGCACCCACCCGGACACGCGCACGCGCTCGCCCAGGGCGTCCGCGACCCCCGCGCAGGTGTGGCTCCGATATCGCGACGCACCGATCATCCGCTCAGCTCCTCGACCAGGTCGCCCAGGGGCACCTCGGCGTTGCTCTCCGCTGTCCATGTCGCGCACGGTGGCGACCCCGTCCGCGTGCTCCCGCGCCCCCACGATCACCGCGTGGCGGGCCCCGAGCGACGACGCGTGGCGCATCATCGCCTTCAGGCTGCGCCCGCGCAGCTCGCTCTCGCAGCGCAGCCCGGCGGCGCGCAGGCGCTCGACCACGGGCATCAGCTCCACGCGCAGGTCGTCGTCGAGCACGGCGACGAAGCAGTCGAGGCGCGCCGCCGGCGTCGCCGTCGGCCGATTCCAGGGCCAGCACGATCCGCTCGATGCCCGCCCCGAAGCCGATGCCGGGGGTGGGCGGCCCGCCCAGGGCCTCGACCAGGCCGTCGTAGCGGCCGCCGCCGCCGACGGCGCTCTGGGCCCCCAGGTGGTCGCTGGTGAACTCGAAGACGGTCATCGTGTAGTAGTCGAAGCCGCGCACGAGGGTCGAGTCCTCCTCGTAGGCGATCCCCAGCCGGTCGAGGGCCCCGAGGACGCTCTCGCGGTGGGCCTGGGCGGCCGGCGACAGGTGGTCGAGCAGGCGGCGGGGCGCCCTCCATGACCTCCGCCACCCGCGGGTCCTTGGTGTCGAACAGGCGCAGGGGGTTGAGGCGCATGCGCTCGCGCGCGTCCTCGTCGAGCGCCGACAGGTGCCCCTCCAGGTACTCCACCAGCAGCTCGCGGTAGGGCCCGCGGCTCTCCGGGTCGCCCATGCTGCCCACCCGCAGGCTGCACGCCCGGCACGCCGAGGCGTGCGGTAGATGCCGTCGAGCAGGGCGATCACCTCGGCGTCGAGCAGCGGGTCGAGTCGCTGCCGATCGCCTCGGCGCCGACCTGCCAGTGCTCGCGGTAGCGCCCGGCCTGGGGCGCCTCGTAGCGGAACATGGGCGCCACGTACCAGAGCTTCACCGGCAGCGGCTGCTTGTGCATGCCGTGCTGCACGAAGGCCCGCACCACCGGCGCGGTGCCCTCGGGGCGCAGGCTCAGGCTGCGGCCGGCCTGGTCCTGGAAGGTGTACATCTCCTTGCGCACCACGTCGGTGCTGGTGCCCACGCCGCGGATGAAGACCTCGGTCTCCTCGAAGGTGGGCGTGACGATGCGCGCGTACCCGTAGCGCTCGAACGCCTCGCGGGCCACGTCGATGACGCGCTGGCGCAGCCGGCTCTCCTCGGGCAGGACGTCACGCGTCCCCCGCGGCGCCGCCGCGCGGCGACCGCCCTGGCTCAACGATCCGTCGGCCTCGGCCGCGCCCGCTTCTCCTCCCACCGGCGCATCTGGCGCCGGTAGCGGAGACGGTCGAGGAACAGGCCGAGGGGCACCATGAGGGCGAAGGCGATGGCGGTCAGGCCGAGCGCCGTCCAGGGATCCTCGTTGATCACGTAGACGAGGTAGGGGTAGAAGATCGCGGCCACGATGCCGGCGCGGATGAGCACCCCGCGCATGCGTGGCGGGCAGCGGCTCGCCCGGCTTGCGCTTGACCGTCGCGGACGCGGACGGCGCCGCCGTCGGCGGCGGCGCTTCTTGGGCACGGGCACGGGGGGCGGTCCGGCGCTCTTGCGCCGCTTGCGCTTTGCCATCAGGCGGTCTCCGGGGGGATCGGCATCAGGAGGTCGACGATCTGGCCGGGCGGAAGCCGGCGATGCCCAGGGCGGCCGGGCTGGGCCCACCGCGCAGCGCGTCGGCGGGGATGAGCCCCACCAGCTCGGCGTCGCCGGCCTCGATGCCCAGGCGCTCGGCCTCGGCGCGCACGGCGCGCGATGACGGCGGCGGGCGGGGCGGCGCGGCGGTCCTCGATGTTCATGGACACCTGGGCCATGCCGGCCTCGGGCAGGTAGAGGCCCATGGCGCGCACGCCGGGCAGGCCGCCGCCGGCCTCGCGCACGCGGGCGGCGATGGCGCGCGCCTCGGTGAGCGTGCCGTCGGGCAGCCAGACGTTGAGGGCGATCAGGGGCGGCGCGCACGCCCACCAGCACCACCCCGGCGCTGGGGTGCACCCGGTGCGGGCCGGCGTCGGGGACGACCTCGCCCTCCTCGACCAGGCGGGTCGAGCTCCTCCAGGCCGCCGCGCCGGAAGTCGCGCGGGCGCACGCGCTCGGGATCGGTGGCCACCGCCCCGTAGAGGAACACCGGCAGGTTGACCTCCGCGCCGATGCGGCCCGCGAGCCCGAGCGCGATCTCGGACGCGAAGGCGACGTCGTCCTCCTCGAAGGCCACGATCGGCGCCACGTCCAGCGCGCCGGTGCGGGGGTGGGCGCCGCGGTGGCGGCGCAGGTCGATACGGTCGACGCACTCCCCCGCCAGCGCGACGAGGGCGTCCTGAACCGCGAGCGGCTCGCCCGCGAGGGTGATCACGCTGCGGTGGTGATCCGGATCGGAGTGCACGTCGAGGACCCGCACGCGGGGCACACGGCAGGCGTCGACCAGGGCCCGGATGGTGGCCGCGTCGCGCCCCTCGCTGACGTTGGGCACCGCGTACGCCGTGGGCGGCCGCGGGGGGCGCGGCAGGTCGGCGTCCAGCACGCCGGCGCGTCCTTGTGGGCCCCGGGGGGCTTCCCTATCGTTCACCGGTGAATCACTTTGAGCGTTCTCCTCCGCCTGCTTGGCTTCCTGCGGCCCTACTCCGGCAAGGTCGCGATCACCGCGATCTGCGCCGCGGGACTGATGGCGTGCTCCATCACCTTGCCATACCTGACCGGACGGGTGATCGACGACAGCCTCACCGCGGGCGACCGCAGCGCGCTGGCGCCGCTGGTGGTGGCGGTCGTGGTGGTGTGCCTGGTCCGCTTCGGGCTCGGCGCCGTGCGGCGCTGGGTCTCGGGCCAGGTGAGCCTGGCGGTGGAGTTCGACCTGCGCTCGCGCCTGTTCGCCCACCTGCAGCGCCAGTCGCTCTCGTACTTCGACCGCATGTCGGTCGGGCAGCTGATGTCGCGCTCCACCAGCGACCTGCAGACCGTCCGCTTCTTCCTCGGCTACGGGCTCATCTTCGTGTTCATGCAGGCGTTCACGCTGGTCATCGTGACGGGGATCCTGCTGTGGATGAACGTCGGCCTGGCCGTGGTGGCCCTGCTGATGGGGCCGGCGCTGCTGGTGGTGGCCTGGCGCTACAGCCGCCGCTCCAACCCGGTGCTGATCGACGTGCAGCAGCGGGTCGGCCGAGGTCACCGAGATGGCCGAGGAGAGCGCGGTCAGCATCCGCGTGATCAAGGCGTTCGGGCGCGAGGGCGAGCGCACCGACCGCTTCGGCGCGACCGCCCGGCACGCCTTCGACCGCAGCATGGACGCGGCCCACCTGCGGGCCCTCTACCAGCCCCTGATGGGCTTCCTCCCCATCCTCGGCCTGGGCGTGGTCCTGGTGTACGGCGGCATCCTCACCATCGACGGCAGCCTGACCCTCGGCGAGTTCGTCGCCTTCTACCTCTACCTGACCCTTCTCATGGTCGCCGTTCCGGTCGCTCGGGATGCTGGTGGGCCAGGCCCAGCGCGCGGTGGCCGGCGGCACCCGCATCTTCGAGGTGCTCGACAGCGAGCCCGAGATCCTCGCCGCCGGCCTCCCCCATCCCCCTGCCGCCGGGCGGCGGCCACCTGCGCCTGGAGGGCGTCGCGTTCGCCTACTCGCCCGACGCGCCGGTCGTGCTGTCGGACATCGACCTGGACATCCCGGCCGGGCGCACCGTCGCCCTGATCGGGCCCACCGGCTCGGGCAAGAGCACCCTCACCCAGCTCATCCCGCGCTTCTACGACGTCACCCGCGGGCGCGTGCTGGTGGACGGCGTCGACGTGCGGGACCTGCGACCTCGGCCGAGCTGCGCCGCGGCGGTCGGGATGGTCTCGCAGGACCCCTTCCTCTTCTCCACGACGGTGCGCGAGAACATCGCCTACGGGCGCCCGGCGGCCACCGACGAGGAGGTGCGCGCGCGCCGCCCGCATGGCCCAGGCCGAGGGCTTCATCGACGCCCTCCCCGACGGCATGCGAGACGGTGGTCGGCGAGCGCGGCCTCACCCTGTCGGGCGGCCAGCGCCAGCGGCTGGCGATCGCGCGCGCGCTCATCACCGACCCGCGCATCCTGATCCTGGACGAGGCCACCGCCTCGGTGGACGCCTCCACCGAGCGGGAGATCCAGGCCGCCCTGGCCGCCGTGATGGAGGGGCGCACGACCCTGGTGATCGCGCACCGCCTCTCCACCGTCGCGCTGGCCGACGAGCTGGTGGTGCTGGAGGCCGGCCGCGATCGTCGCCCGCGGGACGCACGAGGACCTCTACGAGACCAGCGACACGTACCGCGAGATCCACGACGGCGGCCTGGTGCGCCCCGACCTGATCGCGGGTGACGCGTGAGCACGGCCGCGCCCCGCGTGGGCATGCGCGAGATCCCCGCGCCGCCGGTGGAGCGCCACAAGCTGCGGCGCCTGCTGCCCTACTTCCGGCCCTACACCTGGCGGGCCGCTCACCACGGTCGTGCTGATGCTGGTGGTCACCGCGTGCGGGCTGGCCGTCCCGGCGCTGGCCCAGTACGCGATCGACCACGGCATCACCGCCCGCGACAAGGGCGTGCTGGTGCTGTCGGTGGTCGTCTTCGTGGTGATCGGCCTGGTCGGGCTGGCTGGCCGGCTACTACCAGACCTACCTCTCGAGCTGGGTCGGCGAGCGGGTGCTGCTGGACCTGCGCACCGACACCTTCCGGCACCTCATGCGCCTGGAGCTGGGCTACCACGAGCGCACGCCCACCGGGCGCACCGTCAGCCGCCTGACCAGCGACATCGAGGCCCTCGAGCAGCTGGTGACCGACGGCGTCACCTCGCTGGTGGTCAACGGGCTCACCTTCCTCGGCGTGGTGGTGATCCTGTTCACCTACGACGTCGAGCTGGCCCTGCTCACCTTCGTGATCTTCCCGCCGCTGGCCATCGGGACCGCGCTCTTCCGCGTCTACTCCACCCGGGCCTACCGGCTCACCCGCGAGCGCGTCGCCGAGGTGCTCTCCACGCTGCAGGAGACCCTGTCGGGCATCCGCGTGGTGCAGGGCTTCGGCCGCGAGGAGCCCACCAAGAAGCTCTTCCGCGAGGTCAACGAGGAGTACCGCGAGGCCAACATGTCCACGATCCGCCTCTCGGGGACCTACTTCCCGGGGGTCGAGTTCCTGTCGGGCATCGGGACCGCGATCATCCTGTACTTCGGCGCCACCCGGGTCCTCGACCAGGACATGAGCATCGGCGTGATGGTGGCCTTCATCGGCTACCTGTCGAGCTTCTTCGACCCGATCCAGCAGCTCTCCCAGCTCTACAACACCTTCCAGTCGGCCATGGCGGCCCTGGAGAAGATCTTCGGGGTGCTCGACACCCGCCCCGAGCTGACCGACGCCCCCGGCGCGCAGCCCCTGCCGCGCATCGTGGGCGACGTGGAGCTGCGCGACGTGAGCTTCGGCTACACCTCCACGCCGGTCCTGCAGCACATCGACCTCCACATCCCGGCCGGCCAGACGGTCGCCCTGGTGGGCACCACCGGCGCGGGCAAGTCGACGCTGGCCAAGCTGGTGGCCCGCTTCTACGACCCGGCCGCCGGGCAGGTGCTCATCGACGGGCACGACCTGCGCAGCGTCGCGACGCAGTCGCTGCGCGACCAGCTGTCCATCGTGCCCCAGGAGGGCCACCTGTTCGCGGGCAGCATCTCCGAGAACCTCGCCTTCGGCACGCCCCGAGGCCAGCGACGAGGAGATCCGCGCCGCCGCCGACGCGGTGGGCGCCACCGAGTTCATCGAGGCGCTCCCCGACGGCTTCGCCACGGTCATCAGCGACCGCGGCTCGGGCCTCTCGGCGGGCCAGCGCCAGCTGATCTCGTTCGCCCGCGCCCTGATCGCCGACCCGCGCCTGTTGATCCTGGACGAGGCGACCTCGTCGGTGGACCTGCGCACCGAGCACCGCATCGAGGCGGCCCTCGGGCGGCTGCTGGAGGGCCGCACCGCCATCATCATCGCCCACCGCCTGTCCACCATCCGCGACGCCGACCGCATCGTGGTGCTGGAGCACGGCCGCATCGTGGAGCAGGGCACCCACGACGAGCTGGTGGAGGCCGGCGGGCGCTACTCGGAGCTCTACGAGGACTGGGCCTCGCGCCAACTCTTGAGGGCCGATCCCGGTTTGGTACGATCGCCGAGGCCCGTCCGGTGGTGGGGGATCGTCTAGCGGTAGGACGCCGGGTTCTGGCCCCGGTAGCGGGGGTTCGAATCCTCCTCCCCCAACTCTTCCGATCAACGGGTCGGTCCGTGGCGCATTCGTCTAGGGGCCTAGGACGCCGCCCTCTCACGGCGGTAACACGGGTTCAAATCCCGTATGCGCTACTCACACGTGGGACAACGAAAACCCTGCTCCGGCGGGGTTTTTTGTTGCCGTCGCGGCGCGACATGAAATGTCAGGAATAGAGTCACCGGCCGCCCGTATTGGCCCCCGTCAGGCCGCTTCCCCACCGCGGCCAAGCTCGCGATGCACGCCGGGGTGGCGCCGATCCCGGCGTCCCCGGGCGCGCAGCACCGCCACCGGCTCAACCACCGCGGCAACCGACAGATCAGCGCCGCCCTTCACCGCATCGGCGTCAACCAGAGACGCTGGCATCCGGATACCCCGGCCTACCTGGCCCGCAGCAGCACTGGGAAGAGCCGACGCGAGGCGGTACGGGCGCTCAAGCGACACCTCGCCTCTGCCGTCTACCGCGCCATGCGCAGCATGGCGGCAACCTCGTCCTCGAAGGTGCCCGCGGCGCCGGCGCTTGCACAGAGCGGTCGATCCGGCCGCTGAAAACTCGGGGTCGTCCGACGATCGCGATGATTGCCGGTTGGGCGCCGGGGACGGACCGGGGAGAGCCGACGAAGGACCCCGGCCCGATACCACTCAGCCACATTCTCGCGCGGTAGCACGCGCCGGGAAAGTCGGCTTCTGAGCGCGATCGAGCCGACCGCAGCGGCCGTTCCTCGTCGCACTCCCGACTGTTAAGGGCCGCGTAATGTGCGGCTGCGAGGCTCACGAGCGCGAGGGGCGCGGACCGCACGTTGGTCCGCGCGCTGCGAGCAACGGACGGCACCCAGACGGCCGTCAGATCAGCCCGGCCCTGCCGAGAGGAACGCCCCATGAACGTGTCCGAGCGCCTGGCGCCCGTCCTCGACGTCGCTGCGGGAAATGCGCGCGAGGTCAACCATGACGGGCGGTACCCCGATGAGGCCGTGGCCGCACTCCGGGAGAGCGGGCTGTTGGGGCTGACCCTTCCGACCGATGCCGGCGGGCTCGGCGGGGGCCCCCACGAGCTCATCTCCGTCCTCGGATCGCTGGCGGGTACCTGTGGCTCGACGGCGATGATCTACCTGATGCACGTCAGCGCCGCGATGCCCGTAAGCGTCGCGCCGCCGCCGGGCCTCCCCGACCTGCTCGGGCAGATGGCCGACGGCACCGCCCTCGGGACGCTGGCGTTCTCCGAAGCCGGATCGCGATCGCACTTCTGGGCGCCGGTGTCAACGGCCACCGGCGACAACGGGACGACCCACCTCACGGCCAGCAAGAGCTGGGTGACGTCGGCAAACAACGCGGACGTCTTCATCGCCTCGACCGGCTCTGCCGACGTCGAGGGAGGCATCGACCTGTTCGCCCTGCCCGCCGGAACGGACGGGATCGACCCCTCCGGGCCCTGGCACGGCATGGGTCTTCGCGGCAACGACTCGGGTCCGATGACGATGGACGCGCGCGTCCCGGTGGAGTACCGGCTCGGCGAGGCCGGGACAGGCCTGGACACGATGCTCCAGGTCGTTCTGCCCTGGTTCAACCTCGGCAACGCGTCGGTGTCGATGGGCCTGGCACGCGCCGCGGTGGACGCGGCCGTCGCGCACACCAGCTCCGCCACACTCGAGCACCTCGACCAGAGCCTGGCCAGCCTGCCCACGATCAGGGCCCAGCTCGCGCGGATGTCGATCGACCTGGCCTCGACCCTCTCCTATCTCGCGACGACGGCCGACCGGTTGATCGAGCCCCAGGACGACACCGTGCTCTACGTGCTCGGCGCGAAGGCCACGGCCAACGACGCGGCGCTGCGCATCACCGACTCGGCGATGCGGGTCTGCGGCGGCGCCGCGTTCTCGGAGCACCTGCAGGTCAACCGGTTCTTCCGCGACGCGCGGGCCGGCCACGTGATGGCACCGACGGCGGACATCCTCTACGACTTCTACGGCAAGGCGATCACCAATCAGCCCCTCTTCTGACCAGCGCAGCGCAATCCGGGAGCCCTCGACAGTGAGCACGCCGTTGATCGTCGGTTCGGTCGCCTACACGCCCAACGTGGTGACCATCTGGGAGGGCATCCGAGACTACTTCGCCGACGGTCCGGTCGAGATGGACTTCGTCCTCTTCTCCAACTACGGACGCCAGGTCAACGCCCTCTTGGCCGGCCATATCGACATCGCCTGGAACACCAACCTCGCCTGGGTGCGCACCGTGGCCCAGACGGGGGGCGAGTGCCGCGCCCTGGCCCAGCGCGACACCGACACCGTATTCCAGACGATCTTCGTCACGCGCACGGGGAGCGGCTTCTCGGGGCTCGAGGACCTCCGCGGGCGGCGCCTCGCGCTGGGATCGCGCGACTCCGCCCAGGCGGCGATCCTCCCGGTCCACTACCTGCGGGAGGCCGGGCTGGGCGAGGGGGACGTGGAGCTCCTGCGGATCGATTCGGACGTCGGCAAGCACGGGGACACGGGGCGGAGTGAGCTCGACGCCCTGCGCGCCTTGGTGGAGGACCGCGCGGACGCCGCCGCACTCGGCATCAACACGTGGGAGGCGATTGGGCGCGACGAGCTGATGCCGGGGGCGTTCGAGTCGTTCTGGGAGTCGCCGGCCTACTCCCACTGCAACTTCACCGCCTTGCCTTCGTTGACCGCCGAGCGCGTCCAGCCCTGGGTCGACCACCTCATGGCCATGGACTTCGAGAATCCCGCGCATCGGCCGATCCTCGAGATGGAGGGTCTGCGTCAGTGGGTGGCGCCGCAACTCGAGGGGTACGCGTCGCTGTTCGCGGCCGTCGAGGAGCAGGGCATCCCGCCGCGGTGGTGAGCGCGACGCTCGTGCTCGATCTGGTCGAACGGACCGGAGCCCTCCCGCTCGGCGGCACGGTGGCGGTCCCGCTCGGGTCGTACGGTGCGGAGGACGGCGGGGGTCTCGTGGCGGCGTGGTGCGCGCGCACCGGCAACACGCTGGTCGAGGTGAGCGCGGGTGTGGCGACGGTCCGGCGGGGCCCGCGCCCCGATCCCTTCGCCGGGCTCGCTCCCGAGCAGATCCCGGGCACGCGCCTCTGGATCTACACCAACTTCGATTGCAACCTCGCCTGCGACTACTGCTGCGTCCGGTCGTCTCCGCGCGCCCCGAGGCGAGCGCTCGGGATCGACTGGACGCGCCGGCTGGCCTCCGAGGCTCCCGGCGCCGGGGTGAGCGAGCTGATCCTCACCGGCGGCGAGCCCTTCCTCCTGCCGGACCTCGACGAACTCGTGGCGGTGTGCACCGCCGCGCTGCCGACGACCCTGCTGACCAACGCGATGCTCTTCCGCGGGCCGCGGCGCGAGGTGCTTCGACGGATGGACCGCGACCGGCTCACCCTTCAGATCAGCCTCGACTCGCCGACGCCGGACCTGCACGACCACCACCGTGGCCCCCGCTCATGGGAGCGCGCGGTCGCCGGCATCGGGATCGCCCTCGATGAGGGCTTCCGCGTGCGGGTCGCGGCGACCCTGGAGCCCGAGCGCCTCGCCGATCTCGGGCCCTTCCGCTCATTCCTCGACGAGCTCGGGATCGCCCGCGAGGACCAGGTGATCCGTGCTCTCGCCCACCGCGGCGCCGCCGCGCGCGGGCTGGAGTTGACCGTCGAGTCGCTGATCCCGGAGGTCACGGCCACCGCGGACGGCATCTGGTGGCACCCCGTGACGGCGGAGCACGAGGACACCCTCGTCACCCGTGAACTGTTCCCGCTGAGCGACGCGATCGGAGAGGTTCGGCGCCGCTTCGCCGAGCAGCGCGACCGCGCGGACGCAGCGGCGCAGTGGTTCCCGTGCGCCTAGTCGTCGCCGGGCACCGCCCGGGCCCGGCATCGTGAGCCCCGTGCGCCTGGACATGCCCGAGCAGCGGGGACCGGCCGCACCGCTGCCGGCGGAGGCCTACTTCGAGGTCACCAACCGCTGCAACCTGCTGTGCGAGACCTGCCCGCGCACGCACTTCGAGCTGGAGCCGCCGGCCGATCTGACCATCGAGCGAATGATCGAGGTGGCTGACCAGCTGCCCGACCTCCGGCGCCTGGTGCTGCACGGGGTGGGCGAGCCCCTGCTGAACAAACGGCTGCCCGAGATGATCGCCTACGGGGCGCGGCGGGGCGCGCGCGTCATCTTCAACACGAACGGCGTCCTGCTGGACGAGCGCCGCGGGGACCTGGTGACCGAGGCCGGCCTCTCGGAGCTGCGCGTGTCCCTCGACGCCGCGACGCCGCAGACCTACCTCACGGTCAGGGGCGCGGACGTCCTCCCCCGGATCCTCGCCAACCTCCGCGCGTTCACCGCCCGCAGGGCCGCGCGCGGCGAGGGGCATCCGGTCGTCACTGTGTGGGCGACGGCGCTGCACGAGAACCTTGACGAACTGCCCGACGTGGTGCGGCTGGCCGCCGAGGTCGGGGCCAGCGGGGTCAATCTGCAGCGACTGGTCTTCAACGGACTCGGCTTGGCGGTCGAGGAGCAGTCGGTCTACCGGGAGCTTTCGGCCCGTCAGGACGAGGTGCTCGCCGCCTGTCGCGAGATCGCCGAGGAGGTGGGCATCTCCATCACCGGCAGCGGGGGCACCGAGGGCGAGGGAGCGCTCGCTCCCGGCAAGCCCGGCGAGGGCGCGTGGCGCGCGTGCCGCCGCCCGTGGAAGGTGCTCTACGTCACCGCCCACGGCACCGTGCTGCCGTGCTGCATCGCGCCGTTCGCGACGACCGACATGCGCCAGATCGTGCTCGGCGACGTGCTGGAGGACGGGGTCGACGGAGTGTGGAACGGCCCGGTGATGCAGAGCTTCCGCACCCGCCACCAGAGCGACGATCCCCCGATCCCGTGTGCGCCGTGCGGGACCGAGTGGAGCCTGTGAGAGGGCGGCGGCTACTCGCCCAGATAGGGAGCGGCGAGCAGTAGGCAGAGGGCGGTCTGGCCTTCCACCATGAGGCCTGCCCGCGCCCGCCTGATCGCCTCGGCGACCGGCATCCGCACCACGACGATGTCCTCATCGTTATCGGGCTGGGACTCCCCGCGCGCGAGGCCGGTCGCCAGGAACGCGTCCGAGCGCATGCCGAGGTGCGCGCTGGAGGAAAAGAACGAGGCGAGGTGCCGCCACCGGCCACCGCGCCCGCCGACCTCCTCGGCCACCTCGCGCCGCGCGGCATCCAGCGGGGCCTCGCCGTCGTGGACCGATCCGGCGGGCACCTCGAGCGTCCAGTCGCGCACCGGGTGGCGGTACTGGCGCACGAGCAGGATCTCGCCGTCGCCCGTCACCGCGACGGTGAACACCGCCCGTGGGGCCGTGACGTAGAGGTACTCGCGCGGCTCGCCACCATCGTCGTGGGCGAGCCGGTCGCGGAAGACCGAGCGCCAGGGTGACGGCGCGATCAGCTCGCTCGCGGTCAACCGCACCGGCGGCGGAACCGGCACCTCGATGGTCGTCGCCAGGCGCGCCAGCACGTCCGCCGTGCGGTCGCCGATGGGCCCGGGTGGCGCGTGTATCGCCACCGCGAGATCCACGAGGGTGTCGATGTCGAGCCATTCACGGACGAGCTCCGTGCGCAGCCCGGCGGCCTGCGACCTCTGCAGCGTGACCCCGGCGCACGCCGGTGTGGACCACGGGATGTTGGTGAACGGGGCCTCGTGGAAGGCGGCCATCGCGATCAGCCAGTAGCCGCCGTCCACCGACGGGCCGAGCACGACGTCCGCTCCTGCGCCCAGGGCGTCGAACGCCCGGCCCACCTCTCCGGCGGGAGGGCCCGGGATGTCGGAGCTGACGAGGGCCACCGGGCCGTCGCGTGTGCCCCGCAGCACCTCGGCGCGCAGGGCGGCGCCCAGACCGCGGCCCTGCTGGATGTGGATCCGGATGTCCCGGCCGACGACGGAGCGCAGCGCCTCGGCCTGCCCGGCGTCGGGGCACAGCAACGCGACCTCGTCGGCCTCGGTTCGGCACCCCGCGACGGTGTCAAGCAGCATCGCCCCCGCGAGCTCGGCCGCCTCGCGCGGGGAGAGCGGGGGCATGAGGCGCGTCTTGGACCTCCCCGCGGCCGGGGCCTTCGCCACGATCAGCGCGCGCCGCGGGGGGCTCATGTGTAGCGGAAGGCCACGGCGAGCATCCGCGCGCCGGCCCGGACCGAGGGGCCGAGGCGCCCGGCCACCTTCGACTCGCCACCGCGCCGGCGCCGGAAGGCGACGTCGGTCTCACGGATCGTGTGACCATCGCGGAGGGCCTTGACGACCATCTCGGTCGGCCATCCGTAGGCCCACTCGTTCATGTCCAGGGACTCCAGCGTGTCCTTTCGGATCGCACGCATGCAGGGTACGTCGTGCACGTCCGCGCCATAGGAGGCGCGCAGCACGGCGCACACCAGGGCGTTGCCCGCGCGCTGGTGCGCGCTCATGGCACCCGGCTCGACCCGGGTGCGGCGCCCGAGCGACAGCGCCGCCTCGCCGGCGCTCACCGGTGCGATGACGGCGGCCAGATCCGCGGGATCGCAGCTGCCGTCCCCGTCGAGGAAGACCACGACGTCCGCGTCGGTGGCCGCGGCGCCGGCGGCACACGCGCGGCCGTATCCGCGACGCCGCTCCGTCACGACCCGCGCGCCCCCGGCCTGTGCGACGGCGACGGTCGCATCGGCGGAGCCGCCGTCCACGACGATGACCTCGTCCGTGACCCCGGCGGGCCAGCTCGCGAGCAGGTCCGCGATCCCCTCCGCCTCGTCGAGCGCCGGGATGACCGCCGCCACCCGGGCGCCCCGGGGCGGGGGCTCGGGCCGCCGGGCGGCGCCCTGGCGATGGCGCAGCCGCCAGCCGGCGGCGACCGCGAGCGGCAGGTAGATCACGAAGCTCGCCCAGAGGGGCAGGCCGTCCGTGACCTTGGTGATGTAGGCGAGCGGAAGGGCCCCGGTGAGCCACAGCCAGCCGGGCGCCGGCGTCACGACGAGCAGGGGCGTCAGCAACAGCGCGTGCCAGGGCTGCACGTAATCCACGACGAGGAGCAAGCCGCCCAGCACGAGCAGACCGGTGCGGGCCACCTGCTCCACCGTCGCGTGCTCGCGCATGGCCACGACGCCGACGACCAGGAGGAGTCCCGCGCCCAGCACCAGCTGGGACGCCCGCGCGCCCACCAGGGGCGACAAGAGCTGGTCGAGGCTGCCGTTGAAGCGCTCCTGGGCCTCGAATCGCCCGAGCGACCCGGTCACCCCCGTGCCGATCGTGGCGGCGTACGGAACGTACGCGGCGACCACGAGCGCCGTCGCCGCGATCACGAACCTCCGCCCGCCGGCGCGGGCCAGCGCGGGCACGAGCAGCAGCGGTCCCAGCTTCACGAGGGTGGCCACGGCGACGCAGAGCCCCGCGAGCGCGCGGCGACGCGAGCCCCACGCCACGAGGAGGCCCGCCAGCGCGACGATCGCCAGCGCATCGACGTGTCCGTTGCCGGCGATCTCGCTGATCACGAGTGGGTGCCAGGCGTAGAGCGCCACCCTCTCGGGCGGGGCCCGCATGCGTCGCAGCACAACCAGCAGCAAGGCGACCGTCCCCGCCTCGGCGAGCAGCAGCAGCCACGTGGACGAGCGGACGCTCCTGCCGAACGTCGCCCGGGATGCGACGAACGCGGCCTCCGCCGCGGGCGGGTAGACGGTCCGCCACGGCTTGTGGTTGATCCCCGGCCAGATCGCGTCGTCGCGGAGGAAGGCGAGCCGCGCGTCGTCGGGCGAGTACCGGTAGGGGTTGATCCCGGCGAGCTGGACCTTCCCGTCCCAGGCGTACCGGTGAACGTCGCCCGACAGCGGCGGCGTGGCGTCCCCGGGCACGAACGCGGCGGCCCGGAACGCGACGGCCCCGAGGAGCACGACGATGAGAGCCGCCCGGCCGGAGCCGGCGCCCCGCCAGCACAGCAGCGCCGCGGGCAGGAACACTCCGAAGGCGACGAGTTGGCCGACGACCTGGGCCGTGGCGTCGTCCTCGCCACGGAGGACGAGCTGGACCGCGAGCATCGCGATTCCGAGGAGCGCCAGCAGCGCCACGCGACGGGCGCCCGCGGCGCGCCCCGGGGTCGCACTCACCTCGCGGGGAGCGGCTCGGCTGGCGGCATCAGCGGAGCAGCCGGGCCGCGATCCTCGGGCGGCCGGAGCGGAGCGTGGCGACCGGGGCCACCCGCACCGCTGCTCAGAACGGCCACCGCCGGAGCTCGGGTCGCCGTCGGATGATGGCGCGATCCATCCCCCACACCCGCCCCGAGGGCACGATCGCGAGGACGATCAGAGGCACGTACTCGTGGGGCTGCTCGAATGCCCACCGGCTGCTCGAGTAGTACATCGCGGCGAGGAACAGGTGCTGGCCGAGGCCCAGGAGCGCCGCGCCGCGCGTCGCCAACCCGAGGATGAGGAGGGCCCCGACGCCGAGCTCCATGAAGGTGATGACCCACTCGAACAGGCCCCAGTGGGGCAGCAGCACATCGTTCGCGATCCTGCCGACCAGGGGAAAGCTGGTCCGGTCGGACTCGTTCTCCAGGATCGCGCGCGCCGTCCCGCGGTCGATGAGGGTGGCCTTGTAGCCGAGGAGCGAGATGTCGGTGAAGTTGAAGAGCTTCGAGATCCCGTTGGCGAAGAGGATCACGCCGAAGAAGATCCGCAGGGCTGCGAGGCCGCGGCCGAGCATCGCGGCGTCCGGCGTCTGGTCGTCGCGCAACGCTCCCGCGGGCGCGGGGGCGGGGGCGGTCGTGCTCATGCCCGCCGCCGTTCCGGAGCGACGTCGAGGACCGGCTGAGTGCTGGGTCGTGTCATATGGCGAGCCTCGCAGGCATCTCTTACACGCCGGTTACGTGCGGCGAGGGCGGACCCGGCGGCTGCCGCGCCGGGACCAGGGCAGGCGGGACGGGCCCCATCGCGTGGGTCTTCGCGAACACCTCCCTCAGGAGCTCTGCCTGAAGTTCATCGTCCCAAGGGCCGAGTGGCGGACGCCCACTCAAACCAACCCGTGGGAGGACATGCCCACCTCCCAACCTCGGTGCCCCTCCTGGGGGGAACGTCATCGTCGCGACGCGATGATGGTGATGGATCGTCGCGAAGAGAGCATCCAGCTCAGTGCACTGGAAGGGTTCCGCCCACCGAGGCGACGCCGTGAGCCATGCGACCATCCCCGAAGGTCTAACCCCCCGAGACCAGGATCCTCACCGCCAGCTGCACCACCAGACCGTGGCGCCCCGGCACCCTCGCCGCGTCCGCGGTGAGCCGGGAGGCGGCGGCGGCGCGAGCCGATGCCCCCGCGGCGTCGAGGCCCGTCAGGTCCGCCTGGAGCGTGGAGGCGAGCGCCGTGCTCAGGCGCCCCTCGGCGGCGAGGGCGCGGACGACGGCGGCCAGCTGCGACGCGGTCATCGTCTGCGGGGGACTGGCCAGAGCCGCGGTCGCCGGGGGCCGGCGCAGCAGGGCCGTGAGCGTCAGGGGACGGGCCGGGGTCGCGGCCAGCACGCGGAAGCGCGAGCGGATCTGCGCGGCGCTGAAGCCGTCGCTCCTGAGCCGGGAGAGCACGACGGCCGGGATGCCGCCGGGGCGCCCGAGCCGGCGCGCCGCGCGGGCCGCCTGGGCTTTGGTGAGCCGCACCTCGAGGCGCTCGGCCCGCATGGCCCGAGCCAGGTCGAGGTAGGCGACCCGCTGCTCCTTCAGCGCCGTGGCCATGGCCCTCGAGTAGACGTCGACCACGGTCCGCTGGATGGCGACCCCGTCGGCGTCCTGCGCCGTCTCGGCGATCCGCGCCCGGTGGAGGCAGACGGCCACGGCCTCGGAGAGTGAGGCCACCTGGCCCGAGGCCGAGGCGGCCCGGGCCGTGACGGCCACGAGTCGGGCGCAGCGGGCGCGCGCAACGCCGGCCGGGCACTGCGCGGCGAGTCCCGCCGGGGCCTTCAGCCGGGGCCGAGGCAGGAAGATCTGCCGGGCCGTCGGCGCGACCGCACTCGCCCGGGCCCCCAGGCTCTGCTCGAATGCCGGCGTCCCGGTCTTCTCGCGCACCACGTCGTCCCACTCGCTTCGTACCTCGATTCCCCACCAGGCGATGATCGAGGTCCCGCAAAGAGCGGCGAGGGCTTTGGCCGACCGGCCCGGTGGCGGGCAGCGTCGCCGGGAAGACCCCGCCGGCCGTGGCCGCGGCCAGGGCGCTCAGGCAGGTCGTGAACGTCGAGCCGGCGGCGGTCTCCTTGTTGCCTTCGAGGCCCGAGCGCACGTCGTCGCGCAGCGGCCTCCAGCCGCAGAAGGTCTTCTTGGGCCCCGCGGCGTTCCATCGGGTCCGGCCCGGCCGATCCAGCGCGGTGCGCTCGCGCTGCAGGATGTTGACCGCAGCGTCGCAGCCGGCGCCGCCCGGGACGGTGGGCGGCGGCGCGGCGACGGCGCACACGGCTCCGCTGCACGAGCCGCTCCACCGGTTGCTCGGCACGTTGGCGAGGTACTGGGAGATCTCTCCCGAGAACCGGACGGCTGGCGGTGTGCCCTCGATCGTGATCGTGAAGGAGCCACTGCGGAGCGGCGCCCCCGGCGCGGTGGCGGGGTTCTCGGGGAGATCGGAGCGGTACTGCCCGTAGAGCGTCGAGCCACGCGGCGCACGCCAGGATCTTGCCGCCGGCCGAGTAGGTGCCCCGGTAGAAGAAGAAGCCTGCCTGGCAGCGGCTCACGTCGAAGTCGAACTCGCCGAAGTCCTGGCCCGTGGCGGCGAACGCCCGCACCCCGGCCTCGTCAACCCGCTCCAGCACCACCTGCCCCAGCGGCGCGAGCGTCTGCGCGGGCGAGGAGGGCAGCTGCGGCGGGTCGGTGTCCCACGTCCCGCACCAGCGGTCAACGCCCCCGGTGCCGCAGGCGAGGCCGGCGAGCGTCCCGGGGTCGAAGCTGTTGTTGAAGGCCACGCCCGCTGACGGGCGCGACCAGCATCGCCCCCACGGCGAGGAGGCCACCGAGCCAGGACCCGAGCCTGCGGAGCGACCAGTCCATTGGGCGAGCAAACATCGCACCGGCCCCCAAGCGTCAATCCGGCGCGCGCCTTGCCCCGCCGAGCCGGAGGCCGGCGCCGAGGGCCGCGAAGAGCGGACTCCAACCGGCGACCGCTGGGCCTGGCCGCGCTCGACCACCCAGCGCCCACGCCCCGGGGCCCTGTCGTCCTCTTTCGGCGGTCAGCACGGGTTCACGTCCCGTATGCGCCACTCTCCGTTCCACCACCGGCGGCGCCCCTGACGTCCATAATGCGCCCGTGCTCGACGTGACCCTTGTCGCCTGGACGGCGACGATCGCGCTCATCGTCGCGCTCCTCGTCCTCGACCTCGCGGCGACCAGCGGAGGGCGCGCCCACGCGGTCGGCTTCCGCGAGGCCGTCGCCTGGTCGGTGTTCTACATCGGGGTCGCGGTCGGCTTCGGCATCGTCTTCGGGTCGCTCGCCGGCTGGGACTACGGCACCGAGTACTTCGCCGGCTACATCGTCGAGAAGAGCCTGTCGGTCGACAACCTCTTCGTCTTCGTGATCATCATGACGACGTTCGCGGTGCCCGCCGAGCACCAGCAGAAGGTGCTGACCTTCGGCATCATCCTCGCCCTGATCCTGCGCGCGATCTTCATCGCGCTCGGCGCGGCCCTGCTGGCCGCCTTCTCGTTCATGTTCCTGCTGTTCGGGCTGCTGCTGATCTTCACCGCGGTCCAGCTCTTCCGCCACCGCGACGAGGACCCGACGCTCGAGGACAACGCCTCGTCGCCTTCGCCCGTCGCCGGCTGCCGCTCACCGACGACTACGACGGCGGCAAGATCGTCACCCGCCTCGACGGGCGCCGCATGCTGACGCCGCTGTTCCTGGTGCTGCTCGCCATCGGCAGCACCGACCTGCTGTTCGCGCTCGACTCGATCCCGGCCGATCTTCGGCGTCACCGAGCGAGGCCTACATCGTCTTCACCGCCAACGCGTTCGCGCTGCTCGGCCTGCGGGCCCTGTTCTTCCTCGTCACCGGCCTGCTCGACCGGCTGGTCTACCTCTCCACCGGGCTCTCGCTGATCCTGGCCTTCATCGGCGTAAAGCTCGTCCTGCACTACGCGCCACCTGCAGAACGAGCGACGATCCCGGAGATCTCCACCGTCGTCTCCCTCGGCGTCATCGCGGTGGTCCTGCTGGTGACCACCGTCGCGAGCCTGATCAAGGCCCGCCGCGACCCCAGCGCGCGCGCTCACGCGGGCACGCTGCGTGATCCGCACCGGCGCGAGCCGCCCGTGGGGCCCGCCTGATGGCGGCGCGGTCGCACTCGGCCGCCGCGCCGCGTGGCAGGCGGTCTCGCCCGGCCTCGGTCGGACGGGCGCCGGCCTTCCCCACGCCCATGGCGCTGGCATAGTCTCGGCCCCCGCCGGGCATCCGGGCACCGCGGCGGGAGCACGCCATGCCCGGCGACGCGGAAGGGAACGGCCATGAGCGAGCACCCCACGCCCGAGCACATCCTGCAGGTGGGCCTCGGGTTCTGGGCCTCGAAGACGCTGCTCAGCGCCATCGAGATGGAGGTCTTCACCGAGCTCGCGCGCCATCCCGAGGACGGGGAGGCCCTGCGCGAGCGGCTCGGCCTGCACGAGCGCTCGGCGCGCGACTTCTTCGACGCCCTGGTGGCGCTCGGCTTCCTGGAGCGCCGGGACGGCGTCTACTCCAACACCCCCGCGACCGAGCTCTTCCTCGACAAGCGCAAGCCCTCCTACGTCGGCGGCATCCTCGAGATGGCCAACCACCGCCTCTACCGCTTCTGGGGCGACCTCACCGAGGGCCTGCGCACCGGGCGGCTGCAGAACGAGGCCAAGACCGGCGACCTCCCCTTCTTCGAGGCCCTCTACGCCGATCCGGCCCGGCTGCGCGAGTTCCTCGGGGCGATGACCGGGCTCAGCCACGGGGCGAACCTCGCGATCGCCGCGCAGTTCCCGTGGGCCGACCACGCCACCTTCGTCGACGTCGGCACCGCCCAGGGCGACCTGGCGGTGCAGATCGCCCTGGCCAACCCGCACCTCACCGGCGTCGGGCTTCGACCTGCCGGAGGTGGGCCCGGTCTTCGAGGACTACGTCGCGGCGCAACGGGCTCGCCGGGCGCCTGCGCGTTCCGCGCCGGCAACTTCTTCACCGACCCCCTGCCGCCGGCGGACGTCATCATGATGGGCCACATCCTCCACGACTGGGACCTCGACCAGAAGCGGATGCTCATCGCGCAAGGCCTACGACGCCCTGCCCGAGGGCGGCGCGCTGATCGTCTACGAGGCGATCATCGACGACGACCGCTCCCAGAACGCCTTCGGCCTGCTGATGAGCCTCAACATGCTCATCGAGACCGAGGGCGGCTTCGACTACACCGGCGCCGACTGCATGGGCTGGATGCACGAGGCCGGCTTCAGCGAGACCCGCGTCGAGCACCTCGTCGGGCCCGACTCGATGGTGATCGGCATCAAGTAGGACCGTTAGATTCCGTTGTTCCTACGTTAATAAGACGGCACGGCGTGCCGATCCCTCCTGAAACGCTCCAGGACGCGATCGAGGGGACGCCGCCGTGCCGCCTTCCATCACCCCACCGCGCCGCTCGGCGCTGCTCGGAATCCTGACCCTGGCCGTGGCCGCGGTGGGCGCTCCCGACGCCGACGCCGCCTCCCGCCTGCTGTGGACCGACTTCACGGCGAACACGATCAGCGCGGCCGGGCTGGACGGGACCGGGGTCGTCCCCTCCTTCATCGGGGGCGCCTCGTCCCCGAGCGCCGTCGTCGTGCGGGGGAGGTACGTCTACTGGACCAACGGAACGGGCGGCTCCGATCGGGCGCGCGAGCCTTGATGGCACCGGCGTGAACCAGGGCTTCATCAGCGGAATCACCGGGAGCCCGTTTGGGCTGGCCGTGGACGATACCCACATCTACTGGACGATTCCGCTGTCACGCAACCGGATCGGTCGGGCGAACATTGACGGAACGGCGGTCAACCAGACCTTTCTCACCGGGAGTTCGGGGCTCAGCACGCCCGGCGGCAGTGGCCGTCGACGGCGACTCACCTCTACTGGACGAACGTGACCCCGCGGACTCCATTGGTCGCGCCAACCTCGACGGCACGGCGCCGCTTTCGGCGCCTTCATCATGCCGATCCGGGGGCGCCCTAGCGTCCGTTCGCCCTGGCCTCGACGGGTCCACATCTACTGGACAAACGACGACACCGACGCCATCTCCCGGGCCGAGCTGGACGGGAGTCAGGTGGACCTCTCGTTCGTCCCGGCCGGGACGACGATGCGCGGGCTGGCGGTGGGCGGGGGCGGGATCTACTGGGGCGACAACGCCGGGGGCCGGATCGGCCGGGCCGACGTTCGACGGCTCGGACGCGGAGCCGGCGCTGGTGACCGGCCTCGGCGACGTCGGGGGCGTGGGCCTGGCCCTCGACGCGGCGGCCTTCGGCGTCTCCGGCGCCGACCTCGGAACCATGCCGGTCGATGCGGGGCTCTCCCCCGCGGCGGACCTGACCCTGCGCAACACCGGCAACACGACCCTCGACCTGGACCAGGCGACGATCACGGGTGCGCAGGCGGCGAGCTTCGCCGTGGTCAACGACGGATGCGGCGGCCGCCCGCTGGAGGTGGCGTCCACCTGCACCGTGCGCGTGGCCTTCCAGCCGACGGCGGAGGGGCCCGCCGCGGCGACCCTCGGCGTCGGCGCGGCGGCCCTGGACGCCCCGGCGACGGCGATGCTGGCGGGCACGGGGGTCGCCGACACGTTCCCGCCCGCGGCCGGCCCCGCGCCCACCGCGCCGGGCCTCTCCCCCTCCCCGACCGCGCCGGCGGCGGACGGTCGGGTCGCCATCGGCGCGACCGCCGCGCAGCAGCGCCGCGCGGCCGGCCGCGCGGTCGTGACCGTGCGGGTTCCCGGCCCGGGCCGCCTGACCGGGCGCGCCACCGTGCGCGTGGGCCGTCGCACGGTGGCGGTGGCGGTCGCGCCGGCCGCGGCGCGCCGGAGCGGCCCGGTGCGGCTGACCCTCGTCCTGCCACGCGCGGCGCGCGCCGAGATCGCCCGGCGGGGACGCGTGACCGCCCGCCTGCGGCTGGAGCTGGCCCGGGCCGGCGCGCCCGTCGCCACCGGCCGGCGCCCGGTGCGCATCGTGGCGCCGGCCAGCCGCGCCATTCCCGGCCAGTGGCTGGGGCGGCGCCTGGGCCCGTGGCGGACGCCGCCGCCGCTGTCGGCCCGCGAGCGCCGGGGCGTTCGCATCGTGGGCGGGGCCGGCCGCTGGGCGGCGGTGGTCGTGCGCTAGGGGCGCCGCCCCCGGGGGCTTCACAGGCGCCTTTCAGGTCCTGTTCATGGAGCCCGTCAGAGGATCGTGTCGATCGTCACTCGTCGATTCTGGCGGGTGGGTCCCGGAGGTCCCGAGCGAGGGGGTGGAGGATGGCCAGACGTCGGTTGCGGCGCGGGCTCGCGTGGGGTGGCGCCGGGGCGGTGGCGGCCCTTGTGCTGCCGGTCGCGGCCCTCGGGGCGTCGCCCGCCCAGGTGCAGGCGGGCGACTTCAACCGGTCGCCCGAGATCGAGTTCAACGCCTTCTACCCGGGCACCATCACCGTCGCCCAGGGCAGCAGGATCAGGTTCACCGCCTTCGGCTTCCACACGATCACCTTCCCGAAGAAGGGCACCGCGCTGCCGAGCCTGATCGTGGCCGGCCCGGCGCTCAACCCGCCCCAGACCAACCCGGCGGGCGCCCCCTACTGGTGGGGCGGCACCACGCCGCAGCTGGGCTTCAACCCGGCGGTCCCGGGCCCCAGCGGGGGCACGGCGGTGACCGGCGCGAAGATGGTCTCGTCGGGCTTCCTCCCCGACAAGAACCCCACCTTCACCGTGTCGTTCCCCAAGAAGGGGACGTTCCAGGTGCGCTGCCTGGTGCATCCCAACATGAAGGGGACGGTGAAGGTGGTGGCCAAGGGGTCGCCGTCGGTCACGACCGCGGCCCAGGCGACCGCGCGCGCCGCGGCGCAGAAGAAGGCCGACCGCGCCGCGGTCAACAAGGCCATCGTCACGACCCGCAGCGCGCCGGCGAACGTGGTGACCGTCTCGCCCGGCGACAACCACGGTGAGGCCTTCGCGTTCTTCCCCGCCAAGCGCACCGTGGCGGTCGGGCAGCCGGTGACCTTCACGATGGCCGGGCGCAACGAGAACCACACGGTCAGCTTCGGGCCGGCGGCCTTCCTCGAGAACGTGAGCAAGGTGTCCTTCCAGGGCAACGGCCTGACGGTCGACGCGCTAGGGGCCTACCCCAGCAACCCACCCGCGGCGGGGCCGCCGGTGGTGACGCCCACGGCCAACGGCAACGGCTTCGTCAACAGCGGCGTGCTGAGGGATCCCGGGACGACGCCGGCCAGCCTGCCCACCTCGTTCACGTTCACCTTCGGGCAGCCCGGCGTATACCGGTACATCTGCCTGATCCACACCGAGATGCAGGGCCAGATCACTGTCAACTAGCGACACCCGGCGACGGCGCCGGCGGGCCCTCGGGCCGGTCGGCGTCCTCGCCGTGCTCCTGGCCCTGGCGCTGGCGGGGCCCTCGGGGGCCCAGGCGGCCACCCGCGAGTACTGGATCGCCGCGGTCAACATGGAGTGGGACGTGGCCCCCAACGGCACCGATCCGGTGATGGGGACCGTGCATCCCGCCGGCCGGCCGGCGCTTCACCGCGGTGGTCTACCGGCGCTTCACGCGCGGCTTCGCGCGCCCCTGGCCCAACACGTCCGCCTCCGGCGACAACGACGGGATCCCCGGGCCCACGATCCGCGCCGAGGTGGGCGACACCGTGATCGTGCACTTCGAGAACCGCGACCACCACTACGGGCTGCCGCACTCGATGCACTTCCACGCCTTCCGCTACGCGCCCTCCAGCGACGGCGCCTTCATCCCCTATCGCAGCGGCCCCGGGGGCAACGTGCGCGTGGGGGGCGCTGGACCTACCGCCTCCGGGCCGTCGGCGACTCGTACGGCGTCTGGCCCTACCACGACCACTCGTCGAGCATGACCCGCTCGATGGACCTGGGCCTCTACGGCGCGATCGTGATCCCCAAGCCCGGAGAGCCGCCGCCGGACCGCGAGTTCGTGGTCTACCTCAACAACCACATGGGCTACGACACGATCAACGGGCGGGCGTTCATCGGCAACACGCCCACCTTCCGCGCGAAGGTCGGCCAGACCGTGCAGTGGGACGTCCTGGGCCTGGGCGAGAACTTCCACGTCTTCCACGTGCACGGGCACCGCTGGCTGCGCAACGGGGTGCCCACCGACTCCGAGGTGCTGGGGCCCTCGAGCACGCTGCGGGTGCGCTGGCGCGAGGACGCGCCCGGGGTCTGGTTCTGGCACTGCCACGTGGAATCCCACCAGGACAACGGGATGGTCGGCCTGTACCGGGTGAGCCCGTGATCGCGGCGACCCAGCACATGCCCCCCGCCGCCCCCGCCGCGCCGGCCGCCGCGGTGCGGACGGTGGCGATCACGGACACGGCCGTCACCCCGTCCGCGCTGGTGGTGGCCCCGGGCACCGAGGTGATGTGGCGCAACCGGGGGCGCAACCGCCACACGGTGACCGCCGACGGGGGCGCCTTCGCCTCGGAGCCGCTGTTCAGCGGCGACGCGTTCACGATCGGCGCCCCGGCGACCCCCGGCGTCTACGCCTACCACTGCCGCTTCCACTCCTACATCCGCGGGACGCTGACGGTCTCGCTGGTGAGCCTGGAGACCCCGGCGGTCGTGCGGGTGGGGCGCATGGCCGCGCTCAGCGGCACCGCCCCGGGATCGCCGGCCGGCACCCCCGTGACCATCGAACGGCGGGTGCCCGGCGCGTGGGAGCCCGTCGCCGCCGCCGCGACCGACGCGTCGGGGGCCTTCTCGGCGATGTCCGGACCCCTCTCCGGGCGCACCGCCTTCCGCGCCGCGGTGGGCGACTCGCTCAGCCCCAGCGTGCGCGCGCAGGTGGCGCCGGACGTGACGGCGCGCCGGCGCGGCGCGCGCCTGACCGTGAGCGTGTCGCCGCCCTCCCGAGGAGCGACCGTACGGCTCGAACAGCTCGACCTCGACAGTTACCGTTGGCGCGTGATCGCCTCCCGGACCCTCGCGGGCGGTGCCGCCCGGTTCACCCTCGGCGCACCCGGGGTGTACCGCGGGCGCGCCGAGGCGCGCGGGGCCCTGGCGGCGGCGACCTCACCGGCCGTCATGTTCCGCGCCGACGCGTTCATGCAATGAGGCCGCGCCCCCTCGTCGCGGCCGCCGTCGCGGCCCTCGCGCTGGGCCTGGTGGCCGGCTGCGGCGGCTCGTCCGGCGACCCGGCCGCCGCCGGCACGACGGCCACCCACGCGCACACGGGCGCGTCGACCGCGGCCTTCCAGGGCGGCACCGTCTCGCCCCGCCGCGAGGCCCCCGCCCTCCGCCTGGACAACATCTACGGCGACGACGTCAACATCCGCGACCTGCGCGGACGCCCGGTGCTCGTGACCTTCGTCTACGCCAACTGCCCCGACGTCTGCCCGCTCATCATGTCCAACCTGCGCCAGGTGCGGCAGGAGTCGGGCGACCTGGGGAAGCGGATGCGCGTGATCGCGGTCTCGGTGGACCCCACCGGCGACACGCCCCCGGTGGTGCGCCGGTTCCTCAAGGCCCGCCGCGTCGAGGGCTTCGTCGACTACCTGGTCGGCACGCGCGCCCAGCTGGAGCCGGTCTGGAAGGCGTGGGGGGTGGCCGAGCAGGTGGACAAGCAGAACCCCGAGCTGATCGAGCACTCGGCCCTCATCTACGGCGTCACCGCCGGCGGCGAGCTCGCCACCGCCTACCCGGTGGGCTTCACGCCTGAGCAGATCGCGAAGGACCTGCCGCTGCTGGCGGCGGAGTAGCGGGGCGCGCCCGGGAGCCCCCGCCGGACTCCGCGTCAGGCGTCCCCGTCACGACCATCGTCGCCGCCCTCGCGCTCGTCACCGGCCTCGCGCTCCTCGCGGGGCTCGCGCTCCTCGTCGCCGCCTGGCCCCGCCGCGGGCGACGCGACGGACTCGACCGGCGTGGCGACCGCGTCGATGCACGGACCGCCACGCCCGGGCGCCGCCCCGGGGGACCCATCCGCGCCATGACGCCGGCGACGCCCGGGCCCACCCGCGCCGCCACGCTGCCCGACGAGCCGACGGACGCTGCGATTGGCCGTCGCAGCGTTGGCGCCGAGGCGGCTCGCGAGCGGTCATAGCTGTCGGCAGCCGCGAGCAGCTGCGGATCGTCCTCGGCCAGACCGACCTCGAGGAAGGCGAGCTCACCCGTCGGCGTCGACGGACTCCCTCAGTGGGCCCGGCCGCCGGTCGGATGAGACCGAGTCCGGATGAACACGGGCTCGCGGACTGCCGATCCAGCTCCACGTCCACCACTCCTCGGTCGTGGGATCCCGCCACGACAGGTAGCCGCCGGGAGCGATGTCCCGCGGGCGCTGGATCGCGCCCGAGAAGCTGTAGCGCACCCCGGGCACGGCGGTCGGGTCGTGGTAGTTGGGCGTGATGAAGTCGGACACCAGGACGCCGTTGACGGTGTATGCGAGATCCGGGCTGCCCACCGGATCGCACACCTCGACGAGCATCTCGACGAGCCCCTGACCCGGCTTCGGCGAGCCGCCGGGCACGAGCCGGCTGCCGAAGGGATCGGCGAGCATCTCGAGCACCTCGTGACTGGCCGCGAGCGACCAGCTCGGGGAGTGCGGACGAGGGCGTACGGCTGCCCCTTCTCGTCGAGGTGGATGCCCGACGATGCCCTTCATCGGGAGGTTGTCGCGGACCAGGATCACCCAGTAGCCGGGCGGCACGCGGTCGAGCGAGGTGAAGCCGTCGATCGTCGCGTCGACCTCCCAGATCGGGCGCGAAATCGCGGCTGATCTGCAGCTGCAGCGCCGCCGCGACCTCGTGGACCTCGGCCGGCGCGATCCGCCGGCCTCGACGACCAGGGCGAGGTTGATCAGTGGCATGGCGAACCCTCCTCGGCGATGATCGGCGGGGGTAGGTGTCAGGTCGATGTCACCCGGCGAGTCGGGCCCGAGATACGGGGTCTCCACAGAGGTGCCCGCCTCCCGGAACCGCTCGCGCACGACCGTCATCCGGTCGTCCGTCGGAGCCGGCTCCGTTCTCGTGGGCGGTGACGAGCGCCTCGGCCAGAAGGCGGCAGCGCTGGGCGCCGTAGCTCTAGCCGCCCCCGGGGTCCTCCGCGAACGAGAGCCCCGGGGCGATCGGGCGGGTAAGGGCGGGCGGGGATCGGTGCGACGGCGTCCGCGAGCGGCTCGCATACGGCGCGCACCGCGGGCAGCGACCGGGCGCGGTCCTTGCGCGGGAACGCGAAGACCGCCGTGTCGCAGCGGTCGTAGCCGTCCGGGGTCGTCGACGACCTTCAGACGGAAGGGAGGTCGACCTCATTGAGCAGGACCGTTGCCTCCCGCACGAGCTCCTCGGCGCCCCCTCAGGCCGCAGGTGAACGTAGAAGCGGTCGAGGACGCGGGGGCCCGGATCCAGGCCACGATCGCCGAGGGCCATGTAGTACCCCGGCGAGAAGCACGGCGCGTCGGACGCGAGCCGCACGCTGACCTCGTCCCCCGCGCGGATCGCGCCCGAGCCTCGAAGGACCACCTCGTCGAGGCCCACCCACAGGCGCAGGCCGCCCTTGGCCACGACGAACTGCTCCCGGTCCTCCCCCTCCACACGCCATGCCGGATCGAGGCAGCCCCTTCCGGCGTTGGCGGCCGTCAGGGCCTCGGACATCCGCCTGCCGAGGGAGCCGTGGTCGGTGCCCTGGATGCTGCGCGGCCTCCCGGCGGAGAAGAAGTCGCCGTACAGCCGCCGAGCGATCCCCTGCACCTGTGCCTGGCGGATGATCGCCGGATCGGAGACCGCGCGCAGCGCTGCCGGGGGATCGACCGCCGTGCCGAGCCAGGCGTAGCCGGCGCCCGAGCGCACCTCCAATGCGTTGACGGCCGACGCCAGCTGTGCCACGAACGCCTCAGACGACACCGGCACCGTCCTCCACGATCACCTGCGCCGCGGCACCGCCGGGATCAGCGAGGATGTTCGCAGCCACCTGGAGGCGCAGGACATGATCCACACACATGTCCTCGGTCTCCGCCGCGGCCTCGAAAGCGAGATGGACCAGCCGCACGGCGGCGAACTCGAAACAGTTGACACAGAGGGCGTCGGTGTCCTCGATGCCGCGCACGTCGGCATAGGCCCGCAGGGCGGCGCCGATCGTGCCTCGCGCCGCGGCGAGGGGCCACGTGGCCCGCCCGATCAGCTCAGCCGGCGACAGACCCGGAATGGGCGGGATCGAGCCCAGCCACGCGTCGAGGCATCCGCCGACGAACGCACCCACGTCCTCGCGCGCATCTCCACGTCCGGCGAACTCCCAGTCCACAAGGCGGATGCCGGCCGCAGACGAGGACGAGTAGCGCTCGACCATGACGTTCTCGAATCGGAGGTCGCCGTGCACGAAGGTGTCGCGCCGCCTCGACTGCGCCAACCGGTCGAGATGGGCGCAGAGGCCCCCTGCCCCCTGGAGGACCCGGAGGAGATCGATGCCCGCACCGCTCAGCAGACGAAGGAAGGAAGGTCCCGCCCGCGCCGCCGAGTAGACGGCCGACGGGATCGCGTCGGACGCACTCCCGACGAGACCCGATCCGTCGCGGTGGAGCGTTCCGACCGCGGTGCCAACGGCGCTGCCGACGGCACTCTCGATGACGATGCCGCCGGCCTGGAGCGCGTTGAGGTCGCCGCCGGGCACGACCTCGAGGACGAGCTCTCCGTCGGACACCGCGAGCACTCGCGTCGCGAGGCGTCCCACGGAGGGCACCTCCGAGAGGACGCCGAGGATCGCGGCCTCCCGCTCCAGGTCGCGCGCGGCCGCCCGCCCCGATGCCCGCTTGACGAACACCGCGCGAGGGCCTCGCTCCTCGATGACGCCGCCGTGCCTGCCGCGGCGGGTTGAGGACGCTTCGATCACGTGCAGTACATCCTCGACGTCTTGCCGGTGTTCGGGGCGTAGCCCTGCGTGTCCCAGACGAACTGCGCCTCGGAATCGGCCATGAAGTCGTCCACCAGCTTGCCTCTCACGAAGCCCTGGGCGGGATCGAGGCTCGCCGTCTCGACCAGCACGTACGGCCGGTCCGCAGGGCGCCGCCTGAGCCAGACCGTCGTGCTCGAATCCTCCACGCTTCCGACGCCGGTACCGGTCGGGGGAACGGAGTGGATCAGGTCGTCGACCCAGTCGAAGTTAACGTAGCAATCCATCTTCGCCGACAGATACAGCCGTGCCGGATCCGGGCCGAGGGTCGCCCTGATGGCGTCCAAGACCCTGTTCACGTCGGCCCCGACCACGGCCCCCTGCGCCACGTTCCTCATGTCGTCGAGCGTCTTGATGATTTCGGGCGTGCTCAAGTAGCCACGTAGAACCAGCGCGGGGAGCGGCTTGCCCCCTCCGCCGGTCAGCTTCGTCACGAAGGCGTTCAGTTTCGGCACGACGGCCTCCTCTGGGATGTCATTCGTCGGCTGTTCACGATCCGTCCACGCGGAAGTCCGAGCGCTCCTCGGGACTCAGCGCACGTGTCGTTCTGCGGGCGACCAGCGCCTCGACGTCCTCGACGGGACCGCAGACGTCGCACGCGTCCACGCTCACCACGTGGTCGAAGCCGTAGTGGGCGATGCGCGGGGCGGCTCCCAGCGGACTGACCTGGATCGCGCCCTGCGGCGCGCTCCGCGAGAACAGGGTGACCCGCCGCCTCCACTCCCACACCCGGATTCCGTCGAGACCGCCGGAGACCAGCCTGTCGCCGTCGGCGGTGAACGCCACGGACGGCACCACGTCCCTGTGCCCGCGCAGGACCACGGGCTCCTCACCGCCCTCGACGGCGAAGACGCGCACGGTCTTGTCCGCCCCGGACGCAGCGACGTGGGCACCGTCCGGGCTGAAGGCCACGCCGAACACGGGGCCCTCCATGGCGCCGAGCGTGCGAACAGGAGATCCCTCGCTCCAGAGACGCACGGTCCCCTCCCGGCCGCCGAACGCCACCGCCGATCCGTCTGGGCTGACGGCGACCGCGATCGACGAGCTTGGGTCCCGGCCGAGAGTGCGCACCTTCGGATCGCCGACCCGGACCGCGACCACCGGGCCCTCGTTGAGGGCGACCGCGACGCGCGTGCCGGTTCGGTCGGTCGCGAGGTCGTTGGCGAAGCCCCCGACGGCCCAGGACCCGAGGGACGTACCCGCCGCGTCCCGCACCACCAGCCGCCCGGCATCGGAGGCGGTCACCACCGCCCGGCCGTCGGGGGTCACCGCGGCCGCGGCGACCGGTGCGGCCGCGGACGGGAGCCGGGGAAGATCGGGGCGCGGCGTGGAGCCGGGGCGCCAGACCTGCGTCGCCCCGTCGGCCAGCACGAGGGTGACCCGGCCGTCCAGGCCGAAGGATGCGCCGCCCCGGTTCGGGATCTCGATGGGCGGCAGCGTCTCGGGGACCCCGTGCGACCAGGCCCAGACCCGCGCGCTACCGTCGGTGCCAGCGCTCACGACCCGGCTTTCGCCCTGGAAGGCGACGCTGCTCACGGGTCCGTCGTGCCCGACAGCCGGCGACGGTGCGCCCGGTGGCGGCGTCCAACACCAGTACGGTCCCGTCCCCGCCGGCCGTCGCCAGCTCCTCGCCGCCCGCTGAGAAGGCGGCGCCGTTCACGCCTCCGTCGAACGGCCGGACGTAGGCCCGACGCGCCGCGTCTCCGATGCGGAAGACATGGAGCCCATCGGCCGCGCCGACCGCGATCAACCCGCCGTCCGGACTCGCGTCCACCGTCTGGCCCGCCCGGCCAGGTCGATCGGCTGAGCCGCCCCGTCCGGGGGACGACGACGAGCGCGCCGTCGGTGCTCACGGCGGCATAGCCGCCGCCGGCGACGAAGGTCGCGTCGTAGTAGTCGCCCTCGCGGATGATTGCACCGCGCCCGGAGGGGATTTCCCACAGTCCGATCCCGCCCTCCCCCGCCGTCAGCAACCGCGTTCCATCGGCCGACGCCGCGACGTGGTTGATCGCCCCGGATTGCCTCGCGATCGCCCGCGGGGGCGAGCCGTCCGGCGGCCAGAGCACGACCGCGCCGTCGGCCCGCCGCTTGCGACGCCCGCCGCCGTGCGCGCCAGGTCGCTCACGCCGTCCTTCCACGTGCCGACGTCGCGTGCCGCGGCGCCCCGCGGATCGCCGGCCGGATCCCATGCCCGCACCGCGCCGTCCTCGTCGCCACGACCAGCCGACCGCCCTGGACGGGAACGCTCCCGTGAGCACCGAGCCGGGCGTCCGTACAGCGCGCCCGGATCGTCGAGTCGTAGGCCGCCGCCCGGAGCGCCTCCTCGGCCTCCACGGTGGCACTCGACGTCCTCCCCCTCCGCGGCCAGCAGCAGCGCGAGCTCAGGATCGCGCGTCCAGTCTCCAGCGTCGAGCTGCCCGCCAGCTGGCGCGAGAGGGCGACCTCGCGGGCGTGGGACGCGTCGCGCCACTGGATGAGGGCGACCACCGCCACGGCGCTCACCACGACCACCGCGGCCGCCAGGCCGGCGAGGGCGAGGCGCGTACGCCTGCGGCGGGCGGAGCGCTCGGCCTGGGCGCGCGCGCGGCTCGCGTCGAGGAACTCGCGCTCCAGCGGGTTGAGGTGGGCGGTGTCGCGCTCGGCCCACGCGGCCAGGCGGGCGCCGCGGAAGAGGCCGCCCTCGTCGCGGTCGCCGGCGTCCCAGTCGGCGGCGGCCTCGGTGAGGCGCCGGTGCAGCCGCAGGGCCTCGCGGTCGCGGTCGATCCAGCGGCGCAGCTCCGGCCAGCCGCGGATGAGGGCCTCGTGGGCGACCTCCACGGTCGGCGCGCCGGTGGCCTCGTCGGTGCTCCGGGTGAGCAGGCGCGCGACCGCCATCGTCTCGACCACGCGCTCCACGTCGGGGGCCTCCTCCGGGCTCAGGCTGAGCTCGGCGACCGGGGCACGGCGCCGCGTGTCCTCGGTCCCCTCCCCGGGCTGGGTGAGCCGCAGCAGGACCCGGCGCGCGATGGCCTGGCCCTCGGGGTCGAGGGCGCCGTAGACGGCGTTCGCGCGCGTCGCCAGGGCTCCGGCCACCCCGCCCGAGGCCGTGTAGGCCTCGAGGGTCATCAGGCGACCGCGCCGGCGCCGCCACAGCTCGAGCAGCAGGTGCTCCATGAGCGGCAGCGAGCCGGGCTCGTCGGCCACGTCGGACATGATGCGGCGCACCAGGCCCGGCTCCAGCTCGAGGCCGGCGCTCCGGGCGGGCTCCTCGATCGCGGCGCGCAGGCCCTCGGCGCCGAGCGGGCCCACCAGCAGCTGGTGCTCGGCCACCAGGGCGCGCAGCTCGGGATGGTCGGCGCAGCGGGCGTAGAAGTCGGCCCGCATGCACAGGATGACGCTCACGCGCCCGCCCGGGATGGTGGCGGCGTAGACCAGGGCGTCCACGAAGGCCCGGCGCTCGCGCGGATCGGCGGTGAGCGAGAACACCTCCTCGAACTGGTCGACCACCAGCAGCAGCCGGCTGTCGGGACCACGGACCCCCGCCAGCCGCTCGGCGGCGTCGTCGAGGGCCGCCGGCTCGTCGAGGACCTCGGAGGGCGACGGCGCCCCCACCCCGATGAGGCTGCGCAGGCGCGCGCAGAGCGTCACCACGGGGGTCGCGCCCGGGGTGAGGATCGCCGCCGTCACCGCGGGGTCCTGCTCGTGCAGGGCCGGCACGAGGCCGGCGCGCACCAGCGAGCTCTTGCCGCTGCCGGATGCGCCCAGCACCGCGACGAAGCGCCCCGCCCGCAGCTTCTGGACCAGCAGCGCGGTCTCCCTGCGCCGGCCGTGGAACAGCGTGGCGTCCTGCTCGCGGAAGGCCTCCAGGCCACGGTACGGGCACTCGCCGACGTCCCTCACGGCCGCCCCGGGCGCGGGGGCGGCGCCGACGGCGCGCAGCAGGTCGGCCGTGGCGTGCGCGTCGTCGAGATCGCCGCGCAGGTCCACCGCGGAGCGGCCGGCGAGGAACGAGAGCGCGGGGTCGAACGGCTCGGGCCCGCCCGGCAGCAGCACGGTGGTCACGGAGAAGCTCCGGTCGAGCGCGGCGACCTCGGCCACCGCCCCCAGCACCGGGCGGGCCCAGGGCCCGAGCCCGGCGCGCCCCACGAGGACGAGGCAGGCGCGGGCCGAGCGCAGGTCGTCGGCGAGATCCTCGCCGGACGCGCCGTCGCGCACCTCCAGGCCGTGGGCGGTCAGGCGCTCGGCCACCGAGCGGGCCGCGTCGTCGTCGTCGGGGTGGTGGCACAGCACGACGTCCGAGCGCGCCTCGCGGGCGGCCGCCGCCAGCGCGCCCGCCGACGCGTAGCGATCCTCGGGACGCTTGGCCATCGCGCGGGCGACGACGTCGTCGAGGGCGCGCGGCAGGCCCGGCACCAGGTCGCTGGGCCGGGGCGGCGGGGCGGTGAGGTGCGCCACCAGCTTGGCCTCCCGCCCCGACACCGGGAACGGCACGCGCCCCGTGAGGGCGTGGAAGAGGACGCCCCCGAGCGCGTAGACGTCGGCGCGCCCGTCGAGCGCCCCGCCCCGGATCTGCTCGGGCGAGATGTAGGACAGGGTCCCGGCGTAGCGGCCGCGCCGGGCCGTCCCGTCGGTGATCGGCACCGCCAGCCCGAAGTCGGTGAGGTAGGCGTGCTCCTCCCCGGCCGCGTCGGCCAGCAGGATGTTGGCGGGCTTCACGTCCCGGTGCACCAGGCCGGCCGCGTGCGCGGCGTCGAGGGCGTCGGCGATCTGGGAGACGATGCGCACGGCGGCGCCCACCGGCAGGCGCCCCCGGCGCGCCACCAGCTGCCCGAGGTTGGGCCCGTCCACGAACCGCATGGCGATGTAGAGGACGCCGTCCTCCTCGCCGCTGCGGTAGATCGGGATGACGTTGGGATGCTCCAGGGCCGCGGCCCGGCGCGACTCCTCCGCGAACAGGCGGCGGAAGCGCTCGTCGCGCGCCCGCTCGGGCAGGATCAGCTTGAGCGCCACCCGGCGGCCGAGCCCGGGCTCCGAGGCGCGGAACACCACGCCCATGCCGCCGGCGCCGGCGCGGGCCTCGATGCGGTACCCGGCGAGGAACTGCCCGACGTGGGCCAGGCCGTCGAGGGTCATCGGCGAGGGCCCGCCGAGCGTGGCCTGCGTGTGCTCCCCTCGGGTTCCCACGGCAGTCATCCACCCCGGCCGCGTTGGGGCGAGCCTAGACGCGGACGCCACGCCGCATCAATACTCGCCATCAGAACCGGTCCCATTCCGCACGTCGGCTGCGTCATCGAGGATCAGAGCCCCGTGAGCGACGCCCTGATACACGGCTCCCCCTGGCCCGAGCGCCCCGGCGAGCGAATGCGCCTGCAGGACGCCGAGGCCGCGGGCCTGCCCTTCGTCCAGTACCGGGACGGAGGGGGCGACCTGGCGGTGGTGACGCTGGGCCCCGCCATGGGCGCCCTCGTCGTCGGTCGCGGCTCGCGCGCGGACATCGTGCTCTCCTGGGACGAGCGCGTCTCCCGGGTGCACGCGCGCCTCGCGCCGGTGGGCGGCGACTGGACCGTCGAGGACGACGGCCTGTCGCGCAACGGCACCTGGCTCAACGGCGAGCGCGTCCACGGGCTGCGCCGCCTGGCCGACCGCGACGTGGTCCAGGTGGGGCGCACCAGCCTGGTCTTCCGGGCCCCCGGCACCACCGAGGCCGGCGCGCGGACGGTCGAGGGCTCGGTGCCCCTGGCCGCCGATGACATCTCCCCCATGCAGCACCGCGTGCTGCAGGAGCTGTGCCGCCCCACGCTGGAGTCCGGGCGTTTCGAGCAGGCCGCGACCAACGAGGAGATCGCCGCCCGCATCCACCTGAGCGTCAACGCGGTGAAGGCGCACCTGCGCAACCTGTTCCGCAAGTTCGCGATCGAGGAGCTGCCGCAGAACCAGAAGCGCGCCCGCCTGGTGCGCATGGCGGTCGAGGCGGGACTGGTCACCCGGGATCCGCCGTGAGGCGCGGGTGTGGGATGACCGCCACCTAGGGTGGCTGGCCGGGCCCCCGGCCGGGTCGGAGCATCACCTCCACGACGTCACGCGACCGCGGAGGATCACGTTGCCGACCATGACCCGGCCCACCCCGAGGCCCGCCGGGGCGCCCGCCGCGACGATCGTCGCCGCGGCCGCCTCCGGCGACGAGGGAGCGTGGAACGAGCTGGTGGACCGCTACGAGGGGCTGGTGGCCGCTCCAGGTCCGCCGGGTGCGGGGCCTGGCGCACCAGGACTACGAGGACGCGGCGGCGGCGACCTGGCTGCGGCTGGTGGACGTCGTCAACGGGCTCCGGGACGGCGACGCCGTGGGCGGATGGCTCGCCACCACCGCGTATCGCGAGGCGCTGCGCATCGCCCGGGCGCGCCGGCGCCGGTCCGCGATCGAGACCGAGCTGTTCCCCGAGGTCGCCGGCGCCGGGGGCGACGCGGAGGCCGACCTGGACACCGGGCTGCTGCGCGCCCACCTGCGGGCGGTGCTGCCCGAGGTCATGCGCCACCTCTCCCCGACCGGCCGGCTGGTGCTGACCGCCTACCTCTGGGACCCCGGGGCGAGCTACCGCGAGATCTCGGTCGGCTACGGCATCAAGATCGGCAGCATCGGGCCGGTCCGCGAGCGCGTCTTCGTCACGCTGCGGGCGGCCCTGGGAGAGGCCGGGCCCGGCGCCCCGGCCGGCCGGCCGTAGCGGTGGACGCCCCGGCGCTGGGAAACGGGCGGGGCCGGCGCCGGCGCGGCCGTGACCTCGCCGCGGCGTCGCGGCGCGCCCCGCAGGCGCGGGAGGCCCGGCTGGCGGCCGACAGCGGCGACCGCGCCGGCGAGGGCGGGCCGCGGGTGCTGGTGTTCGTCGCCGGCGGGCTGGTCGTGGCCCTCGAGGTGACGGCCGCCGAGGACGGCCGCGCTCACCGGGTGGACGGCGGCATCACGCCGCCCCCGGCCGGGCGGATCCCGGTGCGACCCGGGGCCGCGGCCGCCCGCTGGGGGCGGTGACGGACGCGGCCGGGCGCTTCCGCATCGAGGGCGTCGCCTCCGGCCCCTTCAGCCTCACGCTGGCGCCCGAGCCCGGCGCCGCGCCGGTCGTCACCGAGTGGGTCGTGCTCTGAGCCGGGCCGCGGGCCTCACGCCGCCGACGGCGGCGGCCCCTCGGATGCGGGCGGACGCGGCGGGCGGTCGTCGTCGGAGGGGGACGGCGCGATGCCCGGCTCCTCCCCCTCGTCGAGCGACTCCAGGAGGCCCTCGCCCTCGATGTCCACGTGGGGCATCGCCGCGATCGAGCCAGTGCGGCAGCCACCACGTGCCGCGGCCCATCACCACGAGCACGGCGGGCACCATCACCAGCACCATCGACCCGGCGAGCGCCACGGCCACCGCGAGGCCCACGCCGAACTGCTTGACGGTGGGATCGCCGTTCAGCACGAAGCTGCCGAACACGCCGATCATGATGAGGGCGGCCGCGGTGATGACCGGCGCGCTGTGCGCCACGCCCCGGGCGACGGCGTCGCGGTCGCCCTCCCCCTCCTTGCGCTGCCCGGCGATCTGGGACAGCAGGAACACCTGGTAGTCCATCGACAGGCCGAACAGGACCGCGAACATCATCAGGGGCACGTAGCTCGCGATCGGCACCGTGTCGGAGGCCGTGTCGATGTGGAGCAGGTCGATGCCCCAGCCCCACTGGAACACGGCCACCATCACCCCGAAGGCCGCGCCGACGCACAGCAGATTGACGACCGCGGCCTGGAGCGGCACCAGCAGCGAGCGGAACGCCAGCAGCAGCACCAGGAAGCTCAGGGCCAGGACGACCGCGATCACCAGCAGCAGGCGCGACGAGATCGCGGAGGCCAGGTCAACGTTGCTCGCGGTGGAGCCGCCCACGTGCGCCTGGATGTCCTCGCCGGCCGTCGCCTCCGGGATCACCTGGGAGCGCAGGCCCCGCACCAGGTTGGCCGTCGCCTCGTCGGCCGGCGCCGTCGTGGCGATGACCGAGTACACGGCGGCATCGCCCGCCGCGTTGATCTGCGGCGGCGAGACCAGCGCGACCCCCTTGGCCGTCCCGAGGGCGTCCTGGAGCTTCACCAGGCGCGGGTCCGTGCCGCGGTCGTCGCCCCCGGCCTTGGTCAGGGTCGCGGTGAGCTGGGTCTTGAGGTCCTCGGCCTCCTTCTGCTGCTGGGCCGCCGTCGCCTGCAGCGCCTCCAGCTGGGCCTGCTGGGCCTGGAGGTCGGCCGCCTGGGCCTGCAGCGCGGCGGCCTGGGCCTTCAGGCGCGCGCCCTGGGCCTCCAGGCTCAGCTTCTGGCGCTCCAGCGCGGCGGCCTGGGACGCCAGGCTGCGCGCGTCGGCCGCCAGCGCGGCCGCCTGGCGGCGGAGCGTCCCGGGCGGCTGCAGCCCGGGGGCGGCCGCCTGGCGGCGCAGCTGGGCGGCCTGGGCGAGCAGGGTGCGCTCGGCGGCGCGGGCCGCGGCCAGCTGGGCGCGGCGCGCGCCGGCGCGCGCCTGCAGGTCGGCCAGGCGCGCCTGGAGGCGGGCGAGCTCCTCGGGGCGGACCTCGGCCGCGATCTGCCGCTCGACCGCGGCGATCTGCGCCTGGACGGCCGCCAGCTGGGACTGCAGCGACGCCTGGCGCGCGCGGGCCGTGCGCACGCGCGCCAGCAGCGCCTCGGCCCGGCGGAACAGGTCCCCCCGGCGCCCCGACAGCCGCTGGAGCTCCGCCCGGAGCGTGTCGGCCTGCGCCTGCACCGTGCGCTGCTGGGCCCGCAGCGCGTCGGCCTGCACGCCGAGCGCGGCGGCCTGGCGCTCCAGGTCGGCCTGCTGGGCCTCGAGGCTCGCCTGCTCGCTCTTCAGCTCGGCCCCCTCGGCCTGGAGCGCGGCGGCCTGGGCCTGCCCCTCGGCCTGCTCGGACTCCAGCTCGGCCTGCAGCGCGTTGGCCTGGTCCTCCTGGGCCTTGACCGCCGGATCCACCGTCGCCGGCGTGTCGAGGTCGACCGCGATCAGCAACGGGCCGTTGTAGCCCACCCCGAAGCCGGCCGCCATCAGGTCGTAGGCCCGCCGCTCCTGGGTGTCGGTGGGCGTCGCGCCGATGTCCTCCTGGCCCAGCTCGAGGGAGAAGATCGGGATCAGCAGCACCCCCAGCAGCACCAGCGAGCCGCCGATCGCCCACCACGGCCGCCGGGTGAGGAACCGCCCCCAGCGCTCCCAGCGCCCGGTGCCGGGCTCCTTGACGCGCCCGCGCAGGGCGGCGGGCAGCCGGAGCCGCTCGATGCGGGGGCCCAGCAGCGACAGGAGCGCCGGCAGCAGCGTGATCGCGGCGAGGACCGCCGTGACCACCGCCACCGCGGACGCGTACCCGAGCGAGGTCACCAGCGGGATCCCCGCCACGGCGAGGCACAGGAGGGCGATGACCACCGTGCCCCCGGCGAAGACGACCGCGCTCCCGGAGGTGGCGACCGTCAGGGCGATCGACTCGTCGATCGCCAGGCCCTCCTGGACCTGGCGCCGGTGGCGGTTGACCAGGAACAGCGAGTAGTCGATCCCCACGCCGAGCCCGATCATCGTGGCCAGCGTCGGGGCGATGTCGGGGACCCCGACCAGGTGGCCCATCAGGGCGATGCCCATGAGGCCCACGATCAGCCCGACGACCGCCGTGACGATGGGCATCCCCATCGCGACGATGGTCCCGAACGCCAGGCTCAGGATGATCATCGCGAGCACGATCCCGACCAGCTCGCTGCTCTCGGTCTCGGGCTTGGAGAGCTCCGAGCCGATCGCCCCGCCCACCGCGATGTCCGTGATGCCCGCCTCGCGCAGCGGCCGCGAACCGACGTCCAGGATGCGCTGCGACTCCTCGGCCGACAGGTCCGCCGACCCGATGTCGAGGAGCACCGGGATGAAGGCGATCCGCTTGTCCTTCGAGAGCTGCGCGGCGCCCTTCTGGCTGAACGGGCTCGGCGCGCTCACCACGTCCGGGTACTTCGCCAGCGCGGCGGCGGAGGCGTTGATCGCCTGCTTGTAGGCGGCGTCGCTGAGCGTGCCGGAGTCGACCGAGAAGACGATCGGGCTCTGGCCGTTCTGCTGGGGCGGGAAGCGCTCGGCCAGCACGTCGGTGGCGGCCTGGCTGTCGGTGCCCGGCAGGGTGAGGTCGTTGGTGGTCTTCGCGCCCACCGCGCCGACCAGCGCCACCAGGCCGATCGTGATCAGCACCCACGCAAGGAGGACGCTCAGGCGATGCCGGGTGATCCATCCGCCGAGGCGGTGGAGGAGGGTCGCCACGCGCCCCCCGTGCTATCCGACGAAGGGCAGGTCGGCCCCCAGCAGGGACGCGACGATCAGGATCACGATGACCGCGACCAGCAGCAGCACCGGCCAGCTGCGCCAGCGCGGGCGGCGCTGGCCGGCGCCCCGGGCGGTGATGCGGGTGGCGCGCACCGTCACGGGCCGGCGGTGCGACGGCCGCGGGCGTCCGGCGGCGGACCCGGGCTGCAGCTCGTCGGGGAGCTCCTGCACGGGGCCGTCGATGGTCACCCCCAGATGCGTCGCGTAGGCCCGCACGAAGCCGTTGACGTACGCCGGATCGGGCAGCGACTCGAAGCGCCCGTCCTCGATCGCCACCAGGTACCTCTCGCGGATCCTCGTCGCGTGCGCGCACTCCGAGATCTCCAGGTTCTGCCGGAGGCGTGCGTCGCGAAGGGTCGCCCCGATCGAAAGAGGATCCTCCACGGCGGCAGACTACGCGTACTCGGCGCTCCGCGCGCGATCCGTCATGCTCACGAGCGCAGGTGACCACCCCGGACGACCACTACCAGGCGCTGGACGTCGCGCCGGACGCGAGCGCGGATGAGATCCGGGCCGCCTGGCGCTTCCTGCTGGTCGCCTTCCATCCGGACCGCTTCCGCGACGACGCGCAGCGCCTGCGGGCGCAGGAGGTCACCAAGCGCGTCAACGCCGCCTGGCAGGAGCTGGGCGACCCCGCGCGCCGGCGCCGCTACGACCGGCGCCGCACGGGCGCGCCCGCTCCGTCCGTCGCGGCACCGCCCATGCGCGAGCTCCCCTGCCCCTCGTGCGCCACCCGCTGCCGGGTGCCGGACGCGGGCGGGGCCGTGGTGCGCCTGGCCTGCCCGGCCTGCCAGGAGACCTTCCCGGCGATGATCGGGGCGCGCTGCGTCGGGCGCCCGCGCCTGGAGCGGCGGCGCCTGGGGCTGCGCTACGAGGCCGTCTTCGCCGACGCGCAGGGAACGCGCTCCAGCGTCAGCTTCCGGCGGCTGCCCCAGGAGCTCGCCCTGTCCGAGGGCGAGCTGTTCTCCATCGTCTTCCACCCCCGCCGCGCCCGGCCGATCTACGCCATCGTGCACGGCGGATCGGTGGACCTCGGCTGGCGGGTGGGCTAGCGGCTCACCGGCGGGGGCGCACCGCCAGCCGCACCGAGTCGCGCATCCCGGCCGCCCGGGCGGTGACCACGTACACGCCCGGCGTCGCCAGGCGCGCGCGCGAGCACCACCGTGCTGGCGCCGGCCCGCAGCTTGCGGCGCCTGGCTCGCGAGCGGTCCGCCCGCCGCCGGCCTTGCGCACGCTGAACGAGACCCGCGCCGCCCGGTCCACCCTCACCCGCAGGCGCGGGCGCACGCCGGCCCGCACGGCCGGCCGGACGGGCGAGCGACCAGCCGCCCGCGGGCGCCGGCGCCGGCCGCCGCCGCCGTCACGACCAGCGCGCGCGCCGGGCTGGTCGAGGCGTTGCCGGCCGCGTCGGTCGCCACCACCTGCCAGCTGTGCCGGCCCGGGGTGAGGCGCACCAGGGCCGACGTCTCGGCGGCCGTGACCGACGCGGCCGCGCTGCCGTCGACCATCACGCGATAGCCCGCGACGCCGTTCGCGTCGGTCGCGGCCGTCCAGCGCAGGCGCACCGCCGGCCCCGTGACGCGGGCGGCCGCCGCGGGCGCGGCCGGCGCCGCCACGCCGGGCGCGGTGCGGTCGACCACCAGCGTGCGCGTCTCCGAGCGCGCGGGCGTTGCCCTCGGCGTCCACCGCCACGACGCGCCAGGTGTGCGGCCCCTCGCCCAGGGGCGCGCCCGGCCGCGGCTCGCGGTGGTCGAGGCCCCCACGGTCGCCGAGGTCGCGCCGTCGACCACCAGCCGGTAGGTCGTGACGCCGCTGTCGGCGTCGCCGGCGGGGCTCCAGCGGAAGACGGGGGCCGCCATCTGGGTCACGAGCCCCTGGGCCGGCGACAGCAGCGAGAACGGCGCCGGGCGGCGTCCCGTCCGGCCCCACCCCGCCGGCGGCCACCGAGATGGCGCCCAGCAGGTCCGCGCGCCGGCCGGAGGCCGTGATCCCCGCCAGGGCCGGGATGCTCCGGCCGCCCCAGACCACCGCCGACCTTCAGCTGCGCGGGGGTGAAGCCCGGGTGCAGCCCGCGCACCACGGCGGCGATGCCGGTGACGTGCGGGGCCGCCATGGAGGTGCCCGACTTGTAGCCGAACGCCGACCCCGGAAGGGTGCTGGCGATCATGTCGCCCGGCGCCCCGACGTCCACCGGACGCCGGGCCGTAGTTCGAGAAGGGGGCGAGCCCGTCCGCGGAGGTCGTGGCCGCGACCGCTCACCAGGGTGCCCGCCGGGCAGTTGGCGGGCCACGTCGGCGTGGCGTCGTTGTTGACGGCGTCGTTGCCCGCCGCGGCCACGAACAGGACGCCCGGCGCGCCCGCCTGGGCGACGGCGTCGCAGAGGGGCGGCCGAGTAGCTGTCGCCGCCCCAGGACGCGTTGATGACCTTGGCGCCCCGCGCCACGGCGTACTGGATCGCCGTGATCGCGTCGGACGTGTACCCGCCGTCCGGGGTCAGGAACTTGAGCGGCATGATGCGCGCGTTGTCGGCGATCCCGGCGATGCCGTAGCCGTTGCCGCGGCGGGCGGCGATGGTGCCCGCCACGTGCGTGCCGTGGCTGTCGCCGTCGGCGGGGTCGTAGACGCGGTTGCTCCCGGCGCCCGTGAAGTTCCACCCGTTGACGTCGTCGATGTAGCCGTCGTGGTCGTCGTCGATCCCGTTGCCCGGGGTCTCGCCGGGGTTCTGCCAGATGCGTCCGCCGAGGTCCGGGTGGCTCGTGTCGACGCCGGTGTCGATGACGGCCACGGTGACCGGGGCCGCGCCGGCCGCGGCGTCCCAGCCCGCCGGCGCGCTGATCGTGGGCAGCGGCCACTGGTAGGGCTCGTAGAGGGGGTCGTCGGGGACCTCGAACGCGCGCAGCCGCTGGTCGAGGGCCACCGCGTCGGCGGCCGGCTCGCCGGAGAGCAGGTCGCGCGCGTGGGCCAGCGTCACCGGGTCCGGCAGGTCGTAGGCCGCCCAGCCCGCCATGAGCGGCCGCGACGCGTCGGCGTCGAGGGCCGCCCCCACGTCGGAGCGCGCCGCCGGGCCCGCGGCGGGATCCACCTTCACCAGCACCGAGTCGCTGCTCGGGGCGGCCTGGGCGGACGTCGCCGCCGCCCCCAGGGCCAGGACCGTCAGCGCCCACGCGGCGGCGGCCCGCATGGTGCGGGCGGGCGCGACGGCTGCATCCGTGCGTTGACGACGGGTCACCACCCACTGGCCTCCTTGCCAATGTGGTCACGAGGCCGATCCGCTCCCGGGCGCCGGCCGCCCGGGGCGCATGCGCCCTCACCCCTTTATCGGCACCCCTCGCCGAATGCACAACCCCCCTCGGACGATTATCCGAGGGGTCGTCAGCGGGGCGCCGGGCGCCCCCACGGCCTCAGGCGGCGGGCTCTCCCAGGCGGGAGGCGAAGAAGGCCCGGATCGCCTCGCGGCCGCCCTCGGTGGCGACCTCGGCGAAGCGCGCCGCGAGCGTCCCGGCGGCGCCGTCGTCGCGGCGCACGACCTCGGCGTCGAGCGAGTGCCAGCCGATCTCGGCGAGCTCGATCTCGATCCGCACCTGGCGTTCGCCGAGGGGAAGTCGGCGCCGGCGAGCAGGATGCCGCCCTCGCTGAGGTTGACGCTCTGCGCCTCGACGCTCTCGTCTCCGGCGACGACGCGCGCCGGCGAGCTCGACGTCCTCGCGGCGGTGGCGCGTCGGTCGTCGTGCGGGGTCGGGTCTGCCATGCGGTGCTCCCCGGTCAGCTGGTCGAGCGCGATGCTACCGAAGTCGTCCCGTCCGGACCCTCGCCGCATCAGCGGCAGCGCCGCGCTCGAACACGATCCGGTCCGCCCCCTCGCCGAGGTAGCCCGGCCTCCAGGCGCCCGGCGAAGCCCAGCCGCTCGTGGAAGCGGCGCGACGCCGTCGCGGCTCGGGCGCCGCCAGCGCGCGCACCCGCCGGCAGCCGCGCGCGTGGGCGCGCGCGCAGAAGTCGCCGTAGAGCCGGGCGCCCACCCCCCGGCCGCGCCAGCGCGGGATCCACGACGTGCATGTGCACGTAGGCCAGCTCGGGGTCGGCCTCGCTCACCAGGCCCGAGCAGGAAGCCCACCGGGCGCGCCGTCGCTCGTCCTCCAGCCAGACGCCGGAGGGGCCGAGCTGCTCGAAGAACAGCCGGTGCATCACGAGGCCCACCGGGTGGCCGAACCAGCCGTCCACCACCTCGCCGCGCGCGCGGAGTAGTCGGATCCGCGCAGGGGGCGCGAGGCGAGCGCCGCGACGTCCACGGCGCCGCCCGGACCGTCAGGCGGGGGCGGAGGCCGACGGGCCACGTAGTCCTCGAGCAGCAGCAGGTTCGCGCTCGCCGGCGCGGCGGGTGACCTGCAGCAGCTCGCTCATCGTGGAGATCTCCTCGACCTGCTCGGTGACGAACCACTGCAGGAAGACCTGGGTGGCGTGGTCGCGCTCGGCGATGGCGAGGTCGAGCGACCGCGTGGATGTGCGCGGTGACGCTCTTCTCCCACTCCAGGCTGGCCGGCGACGGCCTCCTCGGCGCTCTCGAAGCGGGGCTTGGGCGCGGCGAGCGCCGGGATCACGACCGGGCCGCCGACGTCCTGGATGTAGTCCAGGAAGCTCATCGCGTGGGCGTGCTCCTCGGCGGCCTGGGCCGCGAAGAACTTGGTCAGCTCGGGCAGTCCCTCGCCATCGAACCAGCTCGAGATCGACAGGTACTGGAGGTGCGCCTCGAGCTCGCGGCCCATCTGGGCGTTGAGGGCATCGATCACGATCTTCTCGACGGGCATCGTCAACTCCTTGGACGCGAACGCCGAGGAGTCTAGCCAAGCCACCGCACGCCGGCGCGCCCGCGACACCGCCCGCGCCGGGGGGTATCGTCCCCGCTCTCCCATCGTCAAGGAGTCCTCGATGTCCCTCGCCCGCCCGCTCGCCGCCGGGGCCGCCGCCCTCGTCGCGGCCGTCGCCCTCGCGGGCTGCGGAGGCGGCGGCTCCGACAGCCTCAGCGCCGACGAGTTCCGCAGCCAGGCCGACGCGATCTGCGCCGACGCCAACGCCAAGACCGACGCCCTCGGCGAGCCCACGTCCGCCGCGACCTTCCTCCCCTACCTGCGGGCGGGCCTGCCGATCCAGGAGGCCCAGCTCGGCAAGCTGGAGGCGCTGAAGCCCCCGTCGGAGCTCCAGGACGCCTACTCCGAGGCGCTCGACCTGCTCAAGCAGAAGCAGGCCGCGGTCACGGCCGCCGCCGACCGGATCGAGGGCGGCGAGGACACCGAGGCCGTCGTGAAGGACGTGAGCGACGACATCGACGCGATCGACGAGCAGGCGGACGCGAAGGCCGAAGGAGCTGGGCCTGACGGTCTGCGGCACCGACGCGACCGGCACCGCGACCACCTCCACCGCCGACGCCACCGCGACCGCGCCGGCCACGACGACCGCGCCGGCCACCACCGCGGCCGGCACCACCACGGCGGCGCCCGGCGGCACCGCGACGCCGGCCGCCTACGTCTGGCCGACGTCCAGGTCGCCGCGGCCGCGCTCCAGGCGCTTCGGCGAGCGTCCTGCAGAGCTCCACGAGCATCGAGGAGCTCGGCGACAACTCCGCCGGCCGCGCAGAAGAAGCCTCGACGAGTTCGACACCGCGATCGCGAAGCTCGGCAGCGTACAAGCTGGCCGCCGCGCAGCTCGACACGCAGCGCGCGGGCCTCGTGGCCACGGGGCCCGGGGTGAGCGACGTGCTGCGCCGCTTCCTCGACGGCCGCCGCGCGCGGGCGACATCGCCGCAGCTCCAGCAGCTGGTGCCCGAGGTGACCAGCGCCATCGGCAAGTTCCAGTCGGCGGCGACGACCACCGGCTGACCCCGCGCCACCCGCGGCCCGGCGCGCGCCGCGGGCGGGTTCAGCGTCCCCGGCGCGCCTTCTCGGAGCGGCTGGCGCCCACGATCGCGGCGGTCGCCAGGGCGCCCCAGAACACGCCGTAGCTCAGGCCCCGGCCCAGGCGGCTGGTTGAGGAAGCACGACGTGGACGAACCACAGCACGAGGATCGTGACCGGGAAGACGATCGCGATCTGGACCAGGATGTGGAGGTCCTCCCAGCGGCGCAGCCACGCGGGCGGCGGGTCGTCCCGTTTGGCGCTCACGCAGGCCAGGATACGCCCCGCTCCCGGGCCGGCGGTGGTGTCTAGTATCCCCGGGGTGCGGGGGCCGACATCACCCGAGTGGGACCTGGTGCGCGAATGGGTGGGGACGCTCTCCGACCTCGGCGGCGTCGGCGGGCTGCTGGGCTGGGACCGCGAGACCCTGATGCCCCCGGCCGGCGCCGAGGGCCGCGCCCGCCAGATGGGCACCCTCGCCGCCCTGCGCCACCGCGAGCTGGTGCGCCCGGACGCCGGCGAGGCCCTGGCGGCCCTGGCGGGGTCGCCCGAGCTGGACCCGCAGGGCGCAGGCCGTGGTGCGGCTCGCCACCCGCGACCACGAGCGGGCGCTGCGGGTGCCCGAGGAGCTGGTGCGCGAGCTGAGCGAGGCGTGCTCGCGCTGCGTCAGCGCCTGGGCCGCGGCCCGCGCCGGCCGACGACTTCTCGGCCTACGCCGGGCCCCCTGGCGACGGTCGTCGCCCTCAAGCGGCGCGAGGCCGAGGCGGTCGGCGTCGGCGAGGAGCCCTACGACGCGCTGCTCGACGAGTTCGAGCCCGGGGCCCGCGCCGCCGACCTGGAGCCGGTCTTCGCCGACCTGCGGGCCCGCCTCACCCCCCTGGTCGCCGGGCCGCGGAGCGCCCGGTGGTGGAACTGCCGCCGCACGAGTGGAGCGAGACCGGCCAGATGGCGCATCGCCCACGAGATCGCGCGCCTGGTGGGCTTCGACGAGTCGGCGGGCGTGATCGCCCTGTCGGCCCACCCCTTCACCGGATCGCCGCACCGGGGCGACGTCCGCTTCACCACCCGCCTCACGCCGGAGAGCCCGATCGGCAACATCAGCGCGGTCCTGCACGAGCTCGGTCACGCGCTCTACGAGCAGGGCTTCCCCGCCGAGGCCGACCGCACCCCGGTGTACGACGCGCCCTCCCTGGGCGCCCACGAGAGCCAGTCGCGCTTCTGGGAGAACCAGATCGGCCACACGCGGGCGTTCTGGGACCAGATCGAGCCCGCCATGCGGCGCCACTTCCCCGAGGCCATGACCGGGATCGACGCCGCCCTGCTGCACCGCGCCGCCCACGTCGTGCGCCCCTCGCTGATCCGCGTCGAGGCCGACGAGGTCACCTACAACCTGCACATCGTGCTGCGCTTCCAGATCGAGCTGGCGCTGATCCGCGGCGACCTGGAGGTGGCCGACCTGCCGGGCGCGTTCTCCGACGGCATGGAGGACCTGCTGGGGATCCGGCCGCCCACCGACGCGCTCGGCGCCATGCAGGACATCCACTGGGCCGACGGGCTCTTCGGCTACTTCCCCACCTACACCCTCGGCAACCTCTACGCCGCCCAGCTCGCCGAGGCGGCCGACGGCCGAGCTGGGCGACCTCGAGCTGGCGGTGGCCGAGCGGCCGCTTCGCCGACATCCTCGGGCTTCATGCGCGAGCGCGTCCACCGCCACGGCGCCCTCCTGCCGACCGGCGAGCTGATGCGCCAGGCCACCGGCGTGCGAGCTCTCCTCGGACGCCCTGATCTCGCACCTGGAGCGCTCCTACCTGGGCTGAGCCCCGGCCGCCGCGCCCGGCGGTCCAGATGCGGACCTCCGCGACCGATAGCAGTGGGGATGTCACCCCTCCCACCGCGCAGGGCCCGCTGGCTCGTGGCGACCGCGCTGGCCGCCGCGTTGGCGTGCGCCGGGCCGGCGCTCGCCGCCCCGACGGTGGACGAGCTGCGCGCCGAGCGGGCGGCCCTCGCCGACCGCGACGCCGCGCTCGCCTCCCGCGCGGCCGACAGCCAGGCCGCCCTGGCGACCGGCCGGGCCCGGCTCGACATCGCCCGCGTGCGCTACCTGCGCGCCCTGGACGGCCTCAACCGCCGCCTGCGCGGCATCTACGTCACGGGCGAGCCCTCGCCCATCATCGAGTTCATCACCGGCGGCGACCTGGACGAGTCCCAGGCCGCGCCTCGACCTGCTCGAGGCGCTCGGACGCCAGGACCGCGGCCTGGTGGAGGCCTACCGCGGCGCCTCCGCGGAGCTGCGCGACGCCGAGGAGGCCGCCCGGCGCCGCAAGGACCGGGCGGTCGCCGCGCGCGTGCGCCTCGACGTGGAGCGCAGCCTGGTGGACGAGCGCCTGGCGACCGCCGAGAAGGAGCAGCGCGAGGCCGCGGCGGCCGCGGCCCCGGTGGCCGCCCCCGCCACCCCGGTGCTGGGCCAGTCCGTCTCGGCCCCGGCGGCGGGCACGGCGGACGCGTCCGGCGCCGCCGACGCGCCGAGCGCGGGCGACGAGGGCGGTCGCGGCCTCGCGCAGGCCCTGGTCGACGGGCGCGGCCTGCCCGGCGACGCGCCGGTGGACGCCCAGAGCGGCACCCCGGTCGACTCCGAGCCGGCGCCGGCCGGCCCCGACGCCACGCGCGCGCTGCCGGGCGTCGGCGCGGTGGGCCCGGCGGCCGGCGGCGACCGCACCCCCTCGACCCTGCCGACCTTCACCGCGGTCGCGTCCTGGTACGGCCCGGGCTTCACCAGCGCGCGCCTGGCCGGCGGCGAGCCCTACGACCCCGCCGCGTTCAGCGCGGCCTCACGCACGCTGCGGCTCGGGCACGATGCTGCGGGTGGCCTACGGCGGACGCGTGGTGACCGTGCGGGTCAACGACCGCGGCCCCTACGTCCGCGGCCGCGACCTCAACCTCTCCCAGGCGGCGGCCGCCGCCCTGGCGCTCCCCGGGATCGGCCGGGTCACCGTGCAGGTGTTGCCCGGGTACGTCTCGGCGCCGACGCGCGCGTAGCCGCCGGGCGCGTGGCCGGCCGCGGCGGCCGGACGGGGGTCAGGAGCTCACGCGCCCGGGCCGCGGCGCCGACGATGCCCGCCTGGTTCTGGAGCTTGGCCGGCACGATCGGCGCCGCGGGTCGAGAGGTAGGGCACGAACTTCTCCGGCTTCTTGCGAGATGCCGCCGCCCAGGATGATCAGGTCGGGCCACACCAGGCGCTCGACCGTGTCCAGGTACTCGTCCAGCAGCGGCGCCCACTTCTTCCAGCTGAGGCCCCGGCGCTCGCGCGCGCCGGCGGAGGCGCGCAACTCGGCGTCACGGCCCCGGATCTCGATGTGGCCCAGCTCGAGGTTGGGCACCAGCACGCCGTCCACGAACAGCGCCGAGCCGATCCCCGTGCCCAGCGTGAGCAGCAGCACGACGCCCGTGACGCCCTTGCCCGGCGCCGTAGCGCATCTCGGCGACGCCGGCGGCGTCGGCGTCGTTGAGCATCACCACCGGCGCGCCCGATCGCCTCGGAGAACAGCTGCCCGGCCTCCGCCCCGATCCAGCTCTGGTCCAGGTTGGCCGCCATCGCCACCCGGCCGCCCTTGATGGCGGCCGGCAGGCCGATGCCCACGGGCCCGCTGTCGGCGCCGAGGCCGGCCACCAGCTCGGCGGTGGCCGCGACCACGGAGGCCGTGTCGGCCGGCTGGGGCGTGAGCACGCGCACCCGGTCGCCCACCAGCACCCCGCGGCGCGAATCCACGATCCCCGCCTTGATGCCGGTCCCGCCGATGTCGACGCCGATCGAGTGCTCTCACGACCGTGCCACCTCATTGTCATAGGTCACCAGGGACACCACGTCGTACCCCGCGAGCGCCGCGCGGCCGGGCAGGAACGTGAGCTCCGCGACCACCGCCACGCCCGCCACCACCCCGCCGAGGCCCTCCACCAGCCGGCACGCCGCCAGCGCGGTCCCGCCGGTGGCCAGCAGGTCGTCGTGCACGCAGCACGCGCTGGCCCGGGCGGATCGCGTCCACGTGCAGCTCGAGCACGTCCGTGCCGTACTCGAGCGCGTACTCCTCGCGCACCGCCGCCCCGGGCAGCTTGCCGGCCTTGCGCGCCGCCGGCGAAGCCCGACGCCCAGCGTCGCGCGCCAGGGCGCCGCCCAGCACGAAGCCGCGCGCCTCGATGCCGATCACGACGTCCGGCCGCGCGGTCGCGCGCCCAGTCCGGACAGCCGCTCGACGCCGGCGGCCAGGCCCGCGGCGCTCTGGAACAGCGGCATCAGGTCGTAGAAGAGGATCCCCGCGTGGGGGTGGTCCGGGATCTTGCGGATGGCCCCGTCGATGTCGAAGCCCCGCGAGATCACGGGTTGGCGATCTCGCGCAGCTCGGAGATCAGCATCAGGTGGCGCATGTGCGAGGCCAGCGCGGCCAGGCTCTCCAGCGAGTCGAGCGCCTCGCGCCGGCGCTCGGGGTTGCGCGAGCGCAGCCCCACCGCCAGGAGCTGCTGCAGCAGGCCCGCCTCGCGCTCGGCGGCCACCCGGAACAGGCGCAGGTGGCGCGGCTCCACCCCGTAGCGCCCCAGCTCGATGCGCGGTCTGCACGACCTCGCGGTCGGTCTCGTCGAAGCCGCCGCCGTGCTCGCCCACCAGGCCGTACTCCTCGAGGGCCTTGAGCAGGGACGACGTGGCGCCCGTCGTGGCGAGGATCTCCTGGGCGCGTGTAGCGCCGGGTGGGCGCCGGCTCGGCCAGCTGGGCCCGCTTGAGCTGCTTGGCCTGGTTGGCGACGCTGAAGGCGCCGGTGGTGGACGACTCCAGCTCCTGGCGGATGACGCGCAGCGGCAGGAACTCGTCGCGCTGCAGGCGCAGGATGGTGCGCAGGCGCTCCACCTCGAGCGGGCTGTAGAGCCGGTACCCGCCGGCGGTGCGCTTGGGGGTGATCAGCCGCTGGTCCTCGAGGTACCGGATCTTGGAGATCGAGATCGACGGGTAGTCGGCCTTCAGCAGGTCGCAGACCGCCCCGATCGTGATCGCGCCCTCGGTGTCGTCGGGCGGCTGGGGCTCGTCGGGGAGCAGGCTGGGCTGGTTCATCCGAGCAGGAAGGTCAGGCGGAACTTGCCGATCTGGAGCTCGTCACCGTCCTCGAGGATCTCCTCGTCCTCGATGCGGCGGCGGTTGACGTAGGTGCCGTTGAGGCTCCCGAGGTCCTTCAGCGCCGTCCCGGCCGGACCGCGCGTGATGACCGCGTGGTTGCGCGACACGGTCACGTCGTCCAGGAACACGTCCGCCGAGGGCTCGCGGCCGATCGTGACCGTCTCCCGGTCCAGCGCGAACAGCGCTCCGGGGGGGCCGCCCGCGCGCACCGCCAGCGTGGGCCCCTCGATGGCCGGCCCCTGCCAGCCGCCCGTCTCCGCCACCTCGTCGCTGACCGAGAGCGGGCCCGGTGATCTCGCCCGTGCCCTGGTTCTCGACGATGAGCAGCGCCCCGCAGCGCCCGCAGAACTTGTGGGCGTCACTCTGATGGAAACCGCACTCGGAGCAGTAGATGCCCGGCCCCTCGCTCGTGTCCCGCCGTCCGGCGGCTCAGTCCCCCTGGAGCTGATCCAGGTCCGGGAGCCGCCCGGCCAGGATCTTGCTCAGCGCGTCCACGTCGACCACCGACAGGTCGCCCTCGTCGCGCCCCTTGAGGCGCCCGATGAGCTCGCTCTTGAGGATTTCGATGCGCCCGTGCAGGACCCTGCGCTGCTTCGAGACCTCGCGCTCCTCCTCCGTCAACTGGCGGATCAGATCCTTGAGCTCGCCATCCGTGAGCTGGCTGAGATCGGGCTGGGCGTCCATCGGGGCTCCTCGTCGGTGAGAGTGCTCAGCATAGCGACCCGCCGGGCAACCCTCATGGCCGGGTCGAGGCATGGCGCGCCCGGAGCGCGCAGCGCCGCGATCCTGACGTAGTTCGCCAGCGTGACGAGCGCCAGGGCGACCGCCAGCCACATCAGCGCGGAGACCCACGCCCCCTCGAACAGCATGGCGGCCCCCGCCGCCACCATCGTGAGGGCCGAGGAGATCTTCCCGGCCATGTCCACGCGCATCTCGATCCCGCGTCCCAGGAGCCAGGCGAAGCCCGCGATGGTGAGCACGTCGCGGGCGATCAGGATCACGGGCGCGGCGGGCGCGACCTGGCCGAGCGCGATGACGCCGACGAGCGCCACCCCCACCAGCAGGCGGTCGGCCAGCGGGTCGGCGATGCGGCCGAAGCGGGTCTCGGCGCCCAGCCGCCGGGCGAGGTGGCCGTCCAGCAGGTCGGTGGCGGCCACCACGCCGAAGATCAGCCCCCCCACGACCGACGTGGGCCCCTCCGCGCGCAGCAGCACCACCAGCAGCACCGGCAGCGCGGCCAGCCGCGCCAGCGTGAGGGCGTTGGGCAGCCAGCGCAGGCGGGCCGGCCGTGCCGGCGAGGCGGAGGTCTCCACGGGTGCGCATTCTGGCACCCGCGATCTCGCCGCCGGCGGCGCACTGTGCGCTGCGCCGATGGCGGTCCGTTTCCATCGATCGGGGCGAGAGGATTTGAACCTCCGACCGCCCGGCCCCCAGCCGGGTGCGCTACCAGGCTGCGCCACGCCCCGAGAGACGACAGCCTACCGCATCATCCCGGGATCGCGGCGGCGTCCTCGAGGGGGAAGCGCGCCTCCACGTAGTCCTCGACCATCCGGATGAAGTCGTCGGCGAGGCCCGCGCCCTCCAGCGTCGCCACCTTCTGGCCGTCCACGTAGACCGGGGCGCGCGGCGACTCCCCGGTCCCGGGCAGGCTGATGCCGATGTCGGCCGCGCGGCTCTCCCCCGGGCCGTTGACGATGCAGCCCATCACGGCGACCTTCAGGCCGGCGACGCCGGGGCGCTCCCGCCGCCAGACGGCCATGCGGCGGTCGAGGTGGCCCTCGATCGTCTGGGCCAGCTCCTGGAACACGGTGCTGGTGGTGCGCCCGCAGCCGGGGCAGGCCGTGACCTCGGGGCGGAACGACCGCAGCCCCAGGGCCTGCAGCAGCTCGCGGCACACGCGCACCTCGATCGCGCGGTCGCCGCCGGGCTCCGGGGTCAGGCTGGCGCGGATCGTGTCCCCGATCCCGTCCTGCAGCAGGATGCCGAGGGCCGCGGTGGTGGCGACGATGCCCTTGCTGCCCATCCCGGCCTCGGTGAGACCCAGGTGCAGGGGGTACGCGCAGCGCGCCGCCAGCTCGCGGTACACGGCGACCATGTCCTGGAGGCGGCTCACCTTGCAGGAGATGACGATGTGGTCGGCGGGGAGCCCGAGCTCCTCGGCCGCCTCCGCGGAGGTGAGGGCGCTCTGCACCATGGCCTCGCGCAGCACCTCCTCGGCGGTCGCCGGCTCGTCGCGGCGTCCGTTCTCGTCCATCAGCGCGTCGAGCAGCTCCGGGTCCAGCGAGCCGGCGTTGACCCCGATGCGCACCGGGCGCCCGTGGTCCACCGCGGCCCGCACCATCGTGGCGAAGTTCGCGTCGTGGCGGGCGCCGCGGCCCACGTTGCCCGGGTTGATGCGGTACTTGGACAGGGCCTCGGCGCAGTCGGGGAACTCGCTCAGCAGCGTGTGGCCGTTGTAGTGGAAGTCCCCCACCAGCGGCACCGTGACGCCGTGGTCGTCGCGCAGGCGATCGCGGATCTCGGCCACCCGCGCCGCCGCGGCGCGGTTGTTGACCGTGATCCGCACGATCTCGGAGCCGGCCTCGGCCAGCTGGGCCACCTGGCGCGCGGTCCCGGCCGCGTCGGCCGTGTCGGTGTTGGTCATCGACTGCACCACGACGGGGGCGCCGCCGCCGATCTGGACGTCGCCGACGCGACACGGGTGGCTGATCCGCCGGGCCATGGTCACCCGGTCAACGTTAGCCGAGAGCCGAGCCGGCCGCCGATCGCTCGGCGAGGCGCGCGAGCGAGTCGACCACCAGGGTGCGCACCCCGTCCAGGCGGGCTGCCTCCGCGTCGGGGAGGCTCACGTCGATGTCCACCCGGCAGCCGGCCGGGTCGGGCGACAGCGCCACCCGGAAGTCGATGTCCGAGACCAGGCACGAGATGATCACCCGGGAGCCCTCGCGCTGGCTGCGCACCCGGGTCGGCATGGGGTGGTCCGGCCACCCGTGCAGGTAGCGCGTCACCGTGTCGGCGCCGTCGCCCGCCTCCACGCGCTCGGTGTCGGTCATCCACTCGCTCATCCGCGCCGGGTCGTGGACCAGGCGCCAGACGTCGGCGGGCGGCGCCGCGCACACGATGCCCTCGCGGAAGCCGATCACGACGGCAGGCCCCCGGCGACGCCGGCCGCCGCCATGGCGTGGCGGCGCTCCTCGCTGACGCGCGCCAGCTCGCCCGCGTGGTCGCTGACGCCCGCCACCGGCGGTCGGCCCAGGTCCAGCATCACGGCCAGCAGCTCCTCCCCCGCCACCTCGTCCGAGCGCACGTCCTCGATGACCTGGCGCAGCCGCTCCTCGGCGGCCGCGAGGTGCCGCAGCCCGGCGTCCGCGTCGCCCTCCGCCAGCCTCAGCAGCCCGGTGACCCGGTCCAGGCGGGCGATCAGGGCCACCGGGTCGTCGGCGGGGCCGACGGGCTCGAAGGGGAAGCGGTCGAGATGGGCCCGGGCGCCGGGGAGGTCCCCGGTGGCGAGGGACGCCTCGGCCGCCGCCAGGCGCAGCGCGGCGCGCGGCACGCGCCCGGCCTCGCCCGCGAGGGCGCCCTCGAGCGCCGTCAGCGCCTCGGCGCCGCGGCCCGCGGCCAGCAGCGCCAGCCCCAGATCGGCCGCGGCGGCCTCCTCCAGCTCGGGGCTGCCGAAGCGCCGGGCCACCCCCAGCTCCTCCCGCGCGGCCTCCACGGCCTCCTCGTGGCTGCCCAGGCGCGAGAGGGCGTGGGCGCGCCCCGCCCAGCTCTGGCAGGCCAGGCTCGGGCCGGTGCGCACCGGGTCGGGGACGGACTCCAGCACCGTGAGGACGTCGGCGATGCGCCCCTGGGCGGCGGCGCACGCCGCCTCGCCGATGCGCGCGTCGAGCGCCAGCGCCGGCCGGCCGGCCTGCTCGGCCAGGAGGGCCCCCTCGGCGCAGCGGCGCCGCGCCTCCGCGCTGTGGCCGGCGCGCACCAGGGCGAAGCCGCGGGCGAGGACCAGCTCGGCCCGCAGGACCGCGTCCTCCATCACCCCCGGCATCCCGTCGACCTCCTCGAGCAGCTGCTCGCCCCGCACGGGATCCCCGGCCACCGCCTCCCCCCAGGCCAGGCCGGCCATCGCGATCAGCCGCGTCTCGGGCGCGTTGACCCCCGCCCGGTCGAGGAGCTCCAGCGCCTCGCGGCTGGAGCGCAGGGCCTCCTCCGGATAGCAGGTGGTGGTGCGCAGCCAGCGCGCGCGCTCCGCGAGCGCCGCCGCCAGGCCGCGCACGTCGCCCGCCGCGGCCAGCCCCTCACGGGCGCGCTCGAAGGCGGAGTCCATGGCCGGGCGGTCGCCGCGCCAGGCCTCGATCTCGGCCAGGGCCAGCCAGGCCTCGCCCCCGGCCGCGGCCTCCCCGTCCAGCTCGGCCGACCCGGCGGCGTCGCGCAGGAAGGCGGCGGCCTGGTCCAGGGCGCCGAGGGCGCGGGCGTCGGAGGCCGCCGCCAGCAGGAACGAGCGGGCGCGCCCCTGGTCGCCGGCGCGGCGCAGGTGGTGGGCCACCTCGGCGTGGAGCCGGCCGCGGGGCGCCACGATCTCGGCCAGGCGCGCGTGCGCCGCGCGCCGCCGGCCGGCCGACAGCTCGCCGTAGCAGGCCCGCCTCACCAGATCGTGCGCGAAGGCGACCTCGACGCCGGCGTCGGGGTCCAGCAGCCCCGCCGCGACCCCCTCCGCCACCGCCTCGTCCAGGCGCTCGGCGCCGGTGAGGGCGGCCGCCTCGGGAACGCTCAGGGCGCGCCCGGCGGCCGCGGCGGCGGCCACCAGCTCGCGCGCCGGAGGCGACAGCCGCGCCAGCGGCGCGCGCACGGTGTCGCGCAGGGCCTCCTCGGGGTCCTCCCCCGCCGCCGCCGCCCGCGCGGCGCGCAGCGCGAACAGCGGGTTGCCGCCCGAGAGCTCGGCGACCGCGGCCGCGGCGGCCTCGTCGAGCCCCGGCGCCGCGCGGCGGGCGAGCGCCAGGACGTCGTCCTCGGAGAGGGCGCCGAGGCGGATCTCGTCGAGGATCCCGCCGCGACGCTCGAGGGCATCGCGCATGCGGTCCACGCCGCCCGAGGCGGCCCCGCTGCGCAGGGTCAGCAGCAGCAGCGTGCGGGAGTCCTGGAGGCGCAGCGCCAGGTGGGCCAGCAGGGCCAGGCTCGAGGGATCGGCACGGTGGACGTCCTCCAGCACGACCAGCACCGGCGACCCGCTCGAGGCCCACTCCAGCGCCTCGGCGACGGCCTCGAAGAGGCTGGCGCGCCCGAGGTTGGGCTCGGTCGCGGTCGGGCCCGGGTGGCGGCCCCACGCCGCCTCCACGGCCGGACAGAGGCGGGCCAGGTCCTCGGGCCACGCGGCGGCGGCCGGCGGCGCCGGGGTGGCGCGCACCAGCTGGCGCAGGGCGTCGGCCCACGGGCCGAAGGGCGGACCCTCGTCGATGTCCAGGGCGTGCCCCAGGGCGACCCGGGCGCCGGCGCGCTCGGCGACGGCCAGCATCTCGGCCGCCAGGCGGCTCTTGCCCAGGCCGGCGGCGCCCTCCACCAGCACGACGCCCCCGCGGCCCGCCACGCGCCCCGTCCCAGGCGGCGGCCACGCGCGCGAGCTCGTGCTGCCGCCCCACCATCGCGCCCGGGCGCGGGGCCCGGGGACGCGACGGCGCAGGCGCCGCGACGGGCCCGGGGGCCGCCGTGGTCCCCATCCGGATCTCCTCGGCCAGCGCCCGCGTCTCCGCCGAGGGCGGCACGCCCAGCTCGCCCGCCAGCGCGTCGCGGCAGCGCCCGTAGGCGGCCAGGGCGCCGCCCCGGTCCCCCACCGCCGCCAGCCGCCGCATCAGCGTGCGGTGGCTGGACTCGCGCAGGCGGTCGCGCGCGAGCGCCTCGCGGGAGTACGAGAGGGCGCGCGCGGCGTCCCCCCGGGCGTCGGCCGCGTCCGCCAGCGTCCCGAGGGCGTCGATCATGCGGTCGCGCTGGCGGTCCTGCTCCTCCAGGACCCACTCGTCGGGGATGTCCGGCAGCAGGGGCTCGGCGCCCAGGAGGAGGGCGCGCTCGAGCGACTCCGGGTCGCCGAGGTCCAGCAGGCGGTTGACCTCGACCGCGTCCACCTCGCGCGGCAGGGAGGGGTCGAGCCCCACGCCCAGGCGATCCGCGACCAGGTGGTCGGCGCCGCCGACCGCGTCGAGGGCCGCGCGGATGCTCCAGAGGGCGCTGCGCAGGGACCCGCGGGCGCTGGTGTCCAGCACGCTGGGCCAGAAGCGGCCGGCCAGGCGCGCCCGCGGGTGGGGACCGGGGTTGAGCAGCAGGTACGCGAGGAGGGAGCGCGGCTTGACGCCGCCGATCTCCGGCATCCGCCGCTCGTCCACCCACACCGCCAGCCCGCCGAAGACGTGCGCCCGAAGCATGGGCCGATCATGCGCCCCGCCCCGGGGACCGTCAACGCCGCCCCGGCCGCGTTGACGGTGCCATGACGCTGGTCGACACGGCCCGGTCACGGCGGTGCGCGACGGTGGCCGCACACCGGATCACGACGACGAGGGAGGACGCACGATGGCGGTGGATCACGATCGGCTCGACGCGCTGATGGGACGCGTCATCGACGAGCTCGGCGCGGCGCTCGGCGTCGGGATGATGATGATCGGCGAGCGGGCGGGGCTGTGGGCGGCGCTCTCGGGCGCCGGGCCGCTCACCTCGCAGGAGCTGGCCGATCGCAGCGGCGCACAGGAGCGCTACGTGCGCGAGTGGCTGCGCGGCATGGCGGCGGCCGGCTACGTCGACTACGCGCCGGCCGGCGACCGCTACGCGATCAGCGACGAGGTCGCCTTCGCGATGGCCGACCCCCAGGGCCCCTCGGTCCCGGGCGCCTGCCAGGTGGTGATGGCCGCGCTGCAGGGCGCGCCCGCCGTGGCCGGGCACTTCGCCACCGGCGAGGGGATCGGCTGGCACGAGCACACCCATGACCTGTTCGAGGGCACGGAGCGGTTCTTCCGGCCCCAGTACGCGATGCACCTGGTCGCGGAGTGGATCCCGGCGCTGGACGGCGTCGAGGACGCCCTGCGGCGCGGGGCGCGGGTGGCCGACGTCGGCTGCGGCCACGGGGCCTCGACGATCCTCATGGCCGAGGCGTTCCCGCACTCCACGTTCACCGGCTTCGACTACCACGAGCCCTCGGTCGCCCGCGCCCGCGAGGCCGCGCGCGCCGCCGGCGTCGACGACCGCGTCCGCTTCGAGGTGGCGCCGGCCGACGGCTACCCGGGCGACGGATACGACCTGGTCACGATGTTCGACTGCCTGCACGACATGGGCGATCCGGCCGGCGCCGCGCGCCACGTGCGCGAGTCGCTCGCCCCGGACGGCACCTGGATGGTCGTCGAGCCCATGGCGGGCGACCGGGTCGAGGACAACCTCAACCCCGTCGGCCGCATCTTCTACGCGGCCAGCACGATGATCTGCACCCCCGCCTCCCTGGCCCAGGAGGGGCGCGCCGCGCTGGGCGCCCAGGCCGGCGAGGCCGCGCTCACCGAGGTCGCCCGGGCCGGGGGCTTCTCGCGCATCAGGCGGGCCACCGAGACCCCGGTGAACCTCGTCCTGGAAGTCCGTCCCTGACCCCGCCGGGGCCGGGACGCCGCACGCACATCAAGAAGAGGAGTCACACCATGAGCACGACGACCACCGACATCCTGGAGACCATCCGCGCCGCCACCGAGAGGCGCGACGCCGAGGCGCTCGCCGCCCTCTACGCCGACGACGCCACCGTCACCGTCGTGGACCGCTCGACCCCCCCGAGCAGCCCCCACGTCCTGCACGGGCACGACGAGGTCGTGGCGTACCTGCGCGACAGCTGCGCCCGCGAGATGACCCACGAGGTGCGCGACACCGTGCTGGGCGACGGCCGCCTGGCCTTCGCGACGCACTGCCGCTACCCGGACGGGACCCGCGTGCTGTGCGCCACCATCGCGGACCTCGACGCCTCGGGCCGCATCACCCGGCAGACCATCGTCCAGGCCTGGGACGAGTAGCCGTCCCGCGAAAGGGCCCGGCCGGCGCCCCTGAGGGCGGCCGGCCGGGCCCTTTCGCGTCACGGGTTGATCTGGAAGCCCTCGCCGGTGATGCGACCGAGGTCGTTCTGGAGGGCGAAGACGAAGATCAGCATCACGATCGCCAGGCCCACGAAGGACGCGCGCCCGTAGGTGACGGCGCTGAACGCCGAGCCCTTCACCTTCTCCAGCAGGGCGAACAGGATGTGCCCCCCGTCCAGGGGCAGGATCGGGATCAGGTTGAAGATCCCCAGCGCGAGGCTGATGACGCCGATGAAGCGCAGCACGGTGATCCAGCCGTCGTCGGCCACCTCGTTGAACACGGCCCCCACGCCGACGATGCTCGACACCTGCTCGCGCGCCTCGGTGCTGACGAAGGCGTCGCCGATCACCTGCACGTTCGTCTTGATGATGAACCAGGTGAAGTCCCAGCCCTGCTGGAGGCCCTCGATGGGGCCCGACCGCACGGTGGGGCCGGGGGTGAACCCGAAGGTGAAGCCGAGGCCCGCCAGGGGGCGCCCGTCGGGGCCGGTGCGCACGTTGCCCGTGGCGTCCTCGAGCTGCTGCAGCGTGGCGGCGCGGGTGATGGTCTCCTCGCCGCGCGCGATCGTCAGGGTGACCGTCTCTCCGGGGCTGCCGGACTGCAGCTCGGCGCGGATCCGCTCGGGGTCGCCGTTCGCCGCCACGCCATCGACCGCCAGCAGGCGGTCCCCGGGCTTGAGGCCCGCCGCCTGGGCGGCGGAGTCCTGCACGACGCCGGCGACCTGGGTGGACGGGTTGGCCGTCGGCACCCCGATCCAGAAGATGGCCGCGAAGATCACGATCGCGAGCACGATGTTGACCGCCGGCCCCGCCGCGATGGTCGCGATGCGCTTCCAGGTGGAGGCCGCGGAGTAGGCGCGGGGCGCGTCCTGGGGGTCCATCTCCTCCCCCACGGTCATCCCGGCGATCTTCACGTAGCCGCCCAGCGGGAGCCAGCCGATGGCGTACTCGGTCTCGCCCCGCGTGAACGAGGCGATCGGACGGCCGAAGAAGATCGAGAAGCGCTCCACCTTCATGCCGCACCACTTGGCGACCACCATGTGGCCGGCCTCGTGCACCAGCACCAGCCCCATCAGGATGACGGCGAAGAGCAGCAGGTTGACCACGATGCCGCCGCCCATCATGCGGGCACCGCCACGATCGCCGCGCCGGCGGCCGCGCGGGCGCCCGCGTCGGCCTCCACGACCCCGTCGAGGGTGTCGGCGGGCCCGGCCGGGACGGCCTCCAGGGCGCCGGCGACGACGCGCGGGATGTCCATGAAGCCGATGCGGTCGTCCAGGAAGGCCTCCACCGCCACCTCGTTGGCCGCGTTCAGGATCGCCGGCGCGGTGCCCCCCGTGCGGCCGGCCTCGCGCGCCAGCGCCAGGCAGGGGAAGGCCGACTCGTCGGGCGCCTCGAACTCCAGCGTCCGGCCGGCGAGATCCATGGGCGCGCCGGGCGGCGGCGCGGCCGGGTGGCGCAGGGCGTAGCCGATCGGCACGCGCATGTCCGGCGGGCCGCAGTGGGTCAGGACGCTGCCGTCGTCCAGCCGGACCATGGCGTGCACCAGCGACTGAGGGTGCACGATCACCTCGATCCGGTCGTAGTCCAGGTCGAACAGGTGGTGCGCCTCGATCACCTCGAGCCCCTTGTTCATCATCGTCGCCGAGTCGATCGTGATCTTGGCCCCCATGCTCCAGGTGGGATGGCGCAGCGCGTCCTCGCGCGTGACCCCCTCCAGTTCATCGGCCGTCCGGCCGCGAAACGGACCCCCCGACGCGGTCAGCACCGCGGCGGTCACCCGCTCCGGTGGCGTGCCCTCCAGCAGCTGGAAGAGCGCCGAGTGCTCCGAGTCCACGGGCACGAGGGCGGCGCCGGTCCGCGCGCGGACGGCCGCCACCAGGTCGCCGCCCGCCACGAGGCTCTCCTTGTTGGCGAGGGCCACCGGGATCCCGCGCTCGAGGGCCGCGAGCGTGGGACGCAGCCCGGCGGCGCCCACCAGGGCGTTCAGCACGATGTCGGGGGCGCTGGCGTCGATGAGCCCGCCGAGGTCGGCGTCGAAGGGAACCGTCCCCCCGCCGGCCATCGCGGCGGTGTGGGCGATGCCGCGCGCGGCGGCCTGGGCGGTCATCTCATCGGCCCGCCGCCCGCAGGCGAGCCCGCAGGCGGTGAGGTCGGGGGCGCGGTCGATGACGTCGAGTGCCTGGACGCCGATCGAGCCCGTGGAGCCCAGAACGAGTACGCGTGCCACCGGTCGAGTGTAGCGGGGACCCCGTCCGCCCCGTGGTAAGGCCCGCTTAAGGACCCGGCCCTACTCTGTTGGTGTGGTCGCCCTCGTCGCCGTGGCGTTCCTGGCCGGGCTGGTCACGGCGCTGTCGCCGTGCGTGCTGCCGGCCCTGCCGGTCGTGGTCGCGGGCTCCGCCGGCGGCGGACCGCGCCGCGTGAGCGGCATCGCCATCGGGTTCGTCGCCTCGTTCGTGCTGTTCACGCTGACGCTGACGGCCGCCCTCGACATGATCGGCCTGAGCGCGAGCGCGCTGCGCAACCTGGCGATCGCGGCACTCGTGGTCTTCGGGCTCACCCTGGTGGTGCCCGCCCTCGGCGCGCGGGTCGCGACCGCCCTCGCCCCCCTGGCCCGGCTGGGGGACCGCATACCGCGCGGCCGGGCCGGCCTCCCCGGCGGGCTGCTGGTGGGGGTCGCCCTGGGGCTGGTCTGGACGCCGTGCGCCGGACCGGTGTTCGCGGCCATCGCGGCCGTCGCGGCCACGGGAGACGCCGGGGGCCGGGCCTTCGTCGTGCTCACCGCCTACGCCATCGGGGCCGTCGTGCCCCTGTGCCTCGTGGCGGCCGGCGGCCAGCGGCTGCTGGGGCGGCTGCGCGGGCGGGCCGGGGCCGCCGTGCGCCCGGCGCTCGGCCTCCTGATGGTCGCCGCGGGCGTGATGATCGCCCTGGGCTGGGACACGCGGCTCACGACCGAGCTGGTGCGCGACGCCCCGGCCTACACCGACACGCTCCAGGCCCTGGAGCGCACGTCGACCGTCACGCGCGAGCTCGCCGGGCTGTCGCGGCCGGCGCCGACCGAGATCCCGCCCTTCCTCGACACGGCCGCGCGGCTCGGCCCCCGGCCCCGGCGACGACCTCGGGCTGCCCGACGCGGGCCCGGCGCCCGCGCTGGCCGGGATCACCGCGACCTTCAACACCGGCGGCGCGCCCGTCTCGCTGGCGGCGCTGCGCGGACGCGTGGTCCTGGTCGACTTCTGGACCTACTCCTGCATCAACTGCCTGCGCACGCTCCCCGAGCAGGAGGCGCTGTACCGCCGCTACCGCGACCGGGGCCTCACGGTGGTCGGCGTCCACACGCCCGAGTTCCGCTTCGAGGCCGACGCGGGCAACGTGGGCCGCGCGGTCCGCCGCCTGGGCATCACGTATCCGGTGGTCCTCGATCCGGACTTCGCGACCTGGGACGCGTTCGGCACCCGGTACTGGCCCACGACCTACCTCATCGACCGGCGCGGCCACGTGCGCGACCTCCACGTGGGCGAGGGCGACGACGCCCGCACCGAGGCCATCATCCGCCGGCTGCTGGCCGTGCCGGCGGGGAGCCCCGCCGCGCCGCGGGCCGCCGGGGACGCGCCCGGCTTCCACGCCGATCAGACCCCCGAGACATATGTCGGGGCCCTGCGCATCCGGCGCCTGACACCGGGGCAGACCGTGGTCCCGGGCGCCTCGGCGCGCTACGCGGCCCCCGCGCGGCTGGCCCGCGACCACATCGCGTTCGACGGCGGCTGGCTGGTGGCCGACGAGGCCGCCCAGGCGGAGGACGGCGCCGCCCTGGAGCTGGGGTTCCGCGCGAAGGGCGTCTACCTGGTCCTCGACGGCGACGGGCGGCGGCGGGTGGGGCGCGTGCTGGTGGACGGCCGGCCGCCCGCCGCGGGCACGGCCGGGCCGGACGTCGGCGCGGGTGGGCGCCTGGTCGTCGAGGGCCCCCGCCTCTACCGCCTGCTGCAGGCGCCGACCGCGCGGTCGGGCCGCATCCGGGTCGAGCTGCCCCCGGGCACGCGCGCCTACGCGTTCACGTTCGGCTAGACGAGCGCCTGGGCGGTCTCGCAGAACCCGACGACGAGCGCCACGCAGGCGTCCAGGTCGTCGGGGTGGCACGCCTCCACCACCTGGTGCACGTAGCGCGTCGGGATCGAGACGCAGCCCGCCGCGGCGCCGTCGCCCGACAGGCCCAGCTCGCGGGTGTCCGTGCCCCCGCGCACCATCACCTCGAGCTGGGTCGGCGATGCCCCGCTCCTCCCCCACCCCGACCAGGTGCTCCACCACCGCCGCCGGCACGATCGCGCTGGTGTCGTACACCTTGATCGCGGCCCCGCCGCCGAGCCGCGTGATGCGCTCGTGGGGCTTGGCCTCGGGCCCGTCGTTGGCGAGCGTGATGTCGATGGCCAGGCCGATCCGCGGCCGCACGCGCTGCGTCGCGACCCGGGCGCCGCGCAGGCCCACCTCCTCCTGCACGCTCGCGACCGCCACGACCTCGCACTCGTGCGCGCCCAGGGCGCGGAAGGCCTCGATCATCACGTAGAGGCCGGCGCGGTTGTCGAGGCTCTTGCAGGTCACCAGGTCGCCCAGGCGGGCCATCGCCCGCTCGCGGGTGACGACGTCGCCCGGGCGCACCAGCTCGCGCACCCGCTCCGCCGGCAGCCCCAGGTCGACGAAGTAGTCCTCGAGCTTGGGCGCGCGGCGCTTCTCCTCGTCGCTCATCAGGTGGACGGCCTTGGTGCCGAGCACGCCCAGCAGGTCCTCGCGGCCGTGCACGATCACGCGCTGGGCCGTGAGGGTCTTGGGGTCGAAGCCCCCCAGCGGGATCAGCCGCAGGTACCCGGCCTCCTCGACATGCGTGACCATGAAGCCGATCTCGTCCATGTGGGCCGACAGCATCAGGCGCGGCCCGCCACCGCCCGCGCGGCGGGCGATGAGGTTGCCCAGCGGGTCGACCTCGATCGTGTCGGCGGCCGGCTCCAGCTCGCGCCGCACCACCTCGCGCACGCGCTCCTCGCGCCCCGGCGCGCCGGGCGTCTCGCAGAGGGTGGTGAGCAGGTCGAGGTTCAATAGACGAGCCAGATGAGGACGAAGTATGCCGCCGTGCCGCCGAACAGGAGCGCGTCGAAGCGGTCGAGCACCCCGCCGTGACCCATCAGCAGCCGGCCCGAGTCCTTGGCGCCGGCGTCGCGCTTGATCATCGACTCGAAGAGGTCCCCCAGGAAGGCGGCGGGGCAGATCGCGAGGCCCAGAAGCAGCGACTGCCAGCCGTCGATCCAGTCCATGTAGAGACCGGCCACCCACACGGCCAGGGTCGCCACCACCAGGCCCACGGCCGCCCCCTCGACGGTCTTCTTGGGCGAGGTCAGCGGCGCGATGGGCCGCTTGCCCCACAGGCGCCCGCCGACGTACGAGGCCGTGTCGAAGATCCACACGCCCACGAGCACGCACACGATCGCGCCGGCGCCGTGCGGCAGCTCGCGCATGCTCACCAGCAGCGCCAGCGGCAGGCCCAGGTACACGATCCCCAGCAGGGTGGTCGCGACGCGCACCGTGATGTCGTCGCGCCGCTGCAGGATCAGGCCCGCGACCGCGACGAAGCCGAGGCTCAGGCCCAGCCCCAGCAGGATGCCGTGCTCGGTGTCGTCCATCGCCCAGGCCAGCCCGATCAGGGACAGCGTGCCGAGGTAGCCCGCCCAGCGCAGCGGCCGGGTGGCGGCCAGCAGGCTGTAGAGCTCGTACAGGCCCAGGACGCCGATCGCCGCGAGCACCAGCGCGAACAGCGGTCCGCCCACCGCGACCACCAGCACCGCGAGGATGACCCCGGGCACGGCGATCACGAGCCGGCTCGTCAGGGCCGACGAGGCGAAGCGCTCAGCGACCACCGAAGCGGCGGTGGCGCCGCCCGTACTCCTCGATCGCGAGGTCGAGGTCCTCGGGGGAGAAATCCGGCCAGAGGCGCGGCGAGAAGTGCAGCTCCGCGTACGCGCACTGCCACAGCAGGAAGTTGGACAGGCGCTGCTCGCCGCTGGTGCGGATGACCAGCTCGGGGTCGCGCAGGTCCGGGGCGTAGAGGAACTGGGCGAACTCGGCCTCGCCGGCCTCGGGGCCGCACTCCGCCGCGAAGCGCCGGGCCGCGTCGACGATCTCGCGGCGACTGCCGTAGTTCATCGCCACGAACAGGCGCAGGCGGGTGTTGCCCGCGGTCAGCCGCTCGGCGGAGGCGATGCGCGCCCGCAGCTCGGGGTCGAGGTCGGCGATGCGCCCGATGAAGCGGATCTGCACCCCCTCCTCGTTGAGCTCGGGCACCTCGCGATCGATCAGCTCCGAGAAGAGGCCCATCAGCTCCCCGACCTCGCTGTCCGGGCGCGACCAGTTCTCGGTGGAGAACGAGAAGATCGTCAGGTCCTTGACGCCCGCGTCGCCGGCCCGGCGCACCACCCGCTTGAGGGCCTTCGCGCCCGCGCGGTGGCCGGCGCCCACCGGCAGGTGGTGCTCGCGGGCCCAGCGGCCGTTGCCGTCCATGATGATCGCGATCGACTCGGGGGTCTCGGTCAGCCCGGCCGCCCGCTCGCGCCGGGGGGCCCTGCCGAGGCCGAGCACCGTCCGGGCCGTGCGCAGGCGGGTGAGGAGGGTCATCGGGGTGGCCGTGCCGGGTCTGGTCGGCCGGGCATCAGACCTCGAGGATCTCGGCCTCTTTGCGGCCCATCAGGTCGTCGATCGCCTTGACCTCGGCGTCGGTGACCTTCTGCACCGCGTCCTGGGCGCTCTTGAGCTCGTCGCGCGACAGCTCGCCGTCCTTCTCGGCGCGCTTGAGCTCGTTGAGGACGTCGCGGCGCACGTTGCGCACGGCCACGCGCCCCTCCTCGGCCATCTTGTGCACCAGGCGGACCATCTCCTTGCGCCGCTCCTCGGTGAGCTGGGGCACCGGCAGCCGGATGATCTGGCCGTCGTTGTTGGGCGTCAGCCCGAGGTCCGACTCCTGGATGGCCTTCTCCACCGCGGGGAGGATCGTGCGGTCGAAGGGCTGCACCGTCAGCAGGCGCGGCTCGGGGGCGTGGATCGTCGCGAGCTGGTTGAGCGGGGTCCGGGTGCCGTAGGCGTCCACCGTGATGCGGTCCAGCAGCGCCGTCGAGGCCCTGCCGGTGCGCACCGAGGCGAACTCGGCCGACAGGGCGCTGACCGCCCCCTCCATCCGCCGTTTCGCGTCCTTCAGCCGTTCCTCCATCAGGGCCTCCTCACTCGGGGCCGTCGGTGACGACCATCGTGCCGATGCGCTCGCCGTCGAGCAGGCGGCCGATGTTGCGCTCGTCCCCCATGTTGAAGACGAAGATCGGCAGGCCGTTGTCCATGCACAGCGTGAGCGCCGTCGTGTCCATGACCTTCAGACCCCGTTCGATCGCCTCCATGTGGCTCAGGCGGGGGATCAGCTTGGCGTCCGGCACCACCCGCGGATCGGCGTCCAGCACCCCTTCGACGTTGTTCTTGGCCATCAGGATGCACTCCGCCCCGATCTCCAGCGCCCGCAGCGCGGCGGTGGTGTCGGTGGTGAAGAACGGGTTGCCCGTGCCGCCGGCGAAGATGACCACCCGGCGCTTCTCGAGGTGCCGGATGGCGCGGCGCCGGATGTAGGGCTCGGCGACCTCCTGCATCGCGATCGCCGACTGCACCCGCGTCGTCATGCCCAGCTTCTCCAGGGCGTCCTGGATCGCGAGCGCGTTGAGCATGGTCGCGATCATCCCCATGTAGTCGGCCGTCGCGCGCTCCATGCCGATCGCCATGCCCTGCAGGCCGCGGAAGATGTTGCCCGCGCCCACGACGATCGCGACGTCGACGCCCCGGTCGGCCGTGTCCTTGACCTGCCGGGCGATGGCGGCGATGCGCGTCGGGTCGATGCCGTAGGGCTCGTCCCCCATCAGCGCCTCGCCGGAGAGCTTCAGCACCACCCTCCGAAACGGCCCGCCCGACCGGCGCTCCGGCCGGGCGGGGTCGCCATCCTCCGGGCTACTGGCCAAGCTCGAACAGGGTGAAGCGCCGGATGGTCACGTTCTCGCCCAGGCTCGCCGAGGCCTCCACGCGCAGCTGCTCGATCGTCCGCGGCTTCTTCTCCGCCTGGTCGCGCACGTACTCCTGCTCGAGCAGGCAGATCGAGCTCAGGTGCTTGGCGAGCTTGCCCTCCACGGCCCGCGCGCGGGCGTGCTCGGGGATGTCCTGCGCCTGCGCCTCGTAGATCGCGCGCTCGGCGGCCACGTAGTCCTCGGGCACGTCCTCCGTGCTCACGAAGCGGGGCTTGAGCGCCGCGATGTGCAGCGCGACGTCGTGGACGAAGCTCTGGAACTCATCGGTGCGGGCGACGAAGTCGGTCTCGCAGTTGACCTCGACCAGCACGCCCACGCGACCGCCCGCGTGGATGTAGCTGTCGATGATGCCCTCGTTCGCCGCGCGTCCGGCGCGCTTGGCCGCATCGGCCAGGCCCTTGGTGCGCAGCGACTTGGTGGCCTCCTCGATGTCGCCGCCGGCCTCCTCCAGCGCCTTCTTGCAGTCCATCATCCCGGCGCCGGTCTTCTCGCGCAGCTCCTTGACGAGCTTGGCGGGGATCGTCGTGCTCACGCGGTGACCTCTTCCTCGGCGGTGGCGGTGGCGGCCTCGGCGGCGGGGGCCTCGGCCTCACCCTCGGCGGCGGGGGCCGGGATGCCGGACTCGGGCAGCGTGCCCTTGCCCTCGAGCACCGCGTCGGCGAGCGCGCCGAGGATGAGCCCGCAGGCGCGGATCGCGTCGTCGTTGCCCGGGATGACGTACGTGGCCTCGTCGGGGTCGCAGTTGGTGTCGACCAGGCCGATGACGGCGAGTCCGAGGCGGTTGGCCTCGCGCACGCCGATGGCCTCCTTCTTGAGGTCCACGATCACGACCGCGTCGGGGAGCCGCTGCATGTCGGCGACGCCGCCGAGGTTGGTCTCGAGCTTGGTGAGCTCGCCCTCACGGGCCAGGCGCTCGCGCGTCGGCAGCAGCTCCAGCTGGCCCTCGCGCTTCTGGTTGCGCAGCTCGTGGAGGCGGCGGATGCGCTGGGAGATCGTGCCCCAGTTGGTCAGCAGGCCGCCGAGCCAGCGGTGCGAGACGTACGGCATGCCGCAGCGCCGGGCCTGGTCGGCCACCGCGTCCTGCGACTGCTTCTTGGTGCCCACGAAGAGCACGGTCCCGCCGCGCTGGGAGATCTCGCGGACGACGTCGCACGCCTGCTCGAGCAGCACGATCGTCTGCTGCAGGTCGATGATGTAGATCCCGCCGCGCTCGCCGAAGATGTAGCGCTTCATCTTCGGGTTCCAGCGCCGGGTCTGGTGTCCGAAATGGACGCCCGACTCCAGCAGCTGTTTCATGGTGACGCTGGGCATGGGTGACTCCCTGCTGCGAACGGTTGATGTGGGGTGACGCGCCGGCGCGGACCGGATGGTCTCCGGGCGGATCGCGCGTGAACGCACGAAAACGCCCGGGCACCGCCATCTGGTGGAGTGCGCCGGGGAGAGGTCGATGGGGTACTGCGGTCGGCCATCTTAGCGTGCCCGCGCGCCCGGGGCTGCGGGCGCCCCCTCAGGCGTCGCGGCGGGCGCGCCGCAGCGCGAGCTCCAGGTCGTGCGGCAGGGGGCTCTCGACCTCGATCGGGGCGCCGGTCTCGGGATGGGGGAACGCCAGCCGCGCGGCGTGGAGGAACTGCCGCTCCAGGCCGAGCGTCTCCTGGCGGCGCCCGTACACGCGGTCGCCCACGACCGGGTGGCCCACCGAGTCCAGGTGGACGCGGATCTGGTGGGTGCGCCCGGTCTCCAGGCGCACGTCGGCGAAGGTGAAGCGGCCCAGGTCCTCCAGCCGGCGCACGTGCGTGACGGCCGCCCGGCCCTCGGCGTCGTCGATCGCCATGCGCGTGCGCACCCGCCGGTCGCGGCCGATCGGGCGGTCGACCGTCAGGGCCGGAGGGGTCGCCCCGTGCACCAGGGCGAGGTAGTGGCGCTCCACGTCGCGGTCGCGCAGGGCGCGCTGCAGCCGCCGGTGCGCCCGCTCCGAGCGGGCCACCACCAGCAGGCCCGAGGTGTCCCGGTCGAGGCGGTGGACGATGCCGGGCCGGGTGGGGTCCTGCCCGCCCGCGGATCGCGTGGGCCAGCAGGCCGTGCACCAGCGTCCCCTCGGGATGACCGGCGCTCGGATGGGTCACCACCCCGGCCGGCTTGTCGACCACCAGCAGGTGCTCGTCCTCGTAGCGCACCGTCATCGGCACGTCCGCCGGCACGAGGGTCGACTCCGGCATCGGGGTCGGGGCGCACCTCGAGCACCTGGCCGACCGCCAGCAGGTGGCGCTTGGGGCGCGCCTCGCGATCGACCGTCACCCGCCCGGCGTCGATCAGCCGCTGCGCCTCGGCGCGGCTGCCGACCTCCTCCAGCGAGCCGACGACGGCGTCCAGGCGCCTGCCGGCCTCCGCCGGCCCGGCCACCAGCCGCACGGGCGGCGGGTCGCTAGCCGTCGTCGTCCTCGTCGGCGTCCTTCAGGAGGCCGAGCACGATCAGGACGGCGCCGACGGTGATCCCGCAGTCGGCGAGGTTGAAGGCCGGCCAGCGGTCGAGGTCGAGGAAGTCCGTCACCGCCCCGTGGACGAGGCGGTCGATCAGGTTGCCGAGGCTGCCGCCCACCAGCAGGCCGGCCCCGACCGCGACCAGCGCGTTGCGCGCGACCAGCCCGGCGAGCGCGATCGCGATCGCCGACAGCGCGACCACCGTCAGGACGGCGACGATCGCCTGGCGCCCCGGGAAGAGGCCGAAGGCGATGCCCTCGTTGGCCACCCGCGAGATCGAGAACCCGGGGACCACCTCGATGACCTCGCGCGGCGCGAGCTGGCCCCGGATGATCAGCTTGCTGATCTGGTCGACCACGACCACCGCCAGCGCGATGAACGCGAACCGCCACCAGCGCGCCTTGATCTGGCGGCGGTGCCGGCGGGCGGTCGCGTTGACGACCGCGTCGCGCGTGCTCGGCCCCCCGGCGGTCATGGGGTCGCGCCGACGGCGCCCAGACGCGCGACCAGCCGGGCCTCGATGGCCCCCGGATCGCCGTCGACCTCGATCAGCTTGCGCGCCCCGGAGGAGCCGCGGCGCACGCGCACCGCGGAGGGGCGCACGCCGGCGGCGTCGGCCAGGTAGCCGCAGAGCGCCGCGTTGGACTGGCCCTGGTGGGGCGGGGCCGCGATCTGGACGCGGAGCGCCCCGTCCTGCACGCCCACCGCGCGCGTGCTGCGCGACCGCGGCACGGCCTTGACCGCGACGGTCACGCCGTCACCGCGCCGGGTGAGCCATGTGGGCGGATCGATCAGAAGACGTCCAGGAGCGTCAGGACCAGGTCCCGGAGGATGTACAGCACGATGATGCCGACGATCGGCGAAAGATCGAACATCCCCAGGGGCGGGATCAGGCGCCGGAAGAACGCCCAGGAACCACTCCGTGCTCTGGAAGACGAAGTCGAAGAACGCCCGCGCCCAGCGCGACCCCGGGGCCATCGGCACGAACGACAGCAGGATGCGGACGAAGATGATGATGATGAAGACGGTGAAGAGCGCCGACACATAGGTCTGGAGGGCGTCCACGGGCGGCTACAGCTCCGCCGCGCGGCGGGCCGCGGCCGGACGGCGTCGGCGACGTGGGCGCGCACGGCGCCGCGCTCCAGCACGGCCACCCCGGCGATCGTGGTGCCCGCCGGGGAGCTGACGCGCTGGCGCAGGACCGCCGGGTCGGTGCCGTCGGCGAGCAGGGCGGCCGTGCCGCCGAGCACCGCCGCCACCATCTCCCGCGCCTGGGCGCGGCTGAGCCCCGCGGCGACGGCGCCCTCCTCCAGGCCCTCGGCGACGACGGCCACGAGGCCGGGCCCGCTGCCCGCCAGGGCGGTCGCGGCCGCGAACAGGCTCTCGGGAAGGTGGCACCACGGCGCCGAGGGGCGCCAGCAGGGCGCGCACGTCGGCGTCGCCGGCGCTCGTCGAGGCCGCGGCTCGCCACCGCCACGATGCCGGCGCCGTGGCGCACGGCGAGGTTGGGCATGGTCCGCACGAGCGCCGCCCCCGGGGCCGCGGCCGCCAGCCGGTCGAGGTCCCACCCCGCGACCACCGACAGGATCACCGCCCCGGGGCGCAGGCCGGCGGCCACCGCGGCCAGCGCGTCGCGGCGCGTCCTTGGGCTTGACCGCGACGCACGACCAGGTCCGCGGCCGCCGCCTCCGCGAGGGTCGCCGGCCGCCCGCCGGCGTCGGCCACCGCGGCCTCGACCGCCGCCGGGACCGCGTCGGCGATCGCGAGCGTCCCGGCCACGTCGGGCCGGCCGCGGACGAGGCCCGCCACCAGGGCGCGCCCCATGGCGCCCGCCCCGACGAGCCCGATACTGGCCGGCCAGCCCTCCACGGTCAGTATTGGTTGAAGAAGCCCTTCTCCAGGAGACGGGCCCTCTCCTCCGCCGACACCTCGACGTTGCGCGGCGTCAGCATGAAGACCTTGTCGGCCACACGCTGCATGCCGCCGTCGAGGGCGTAGGTGAGCCCGCTGGAGAAGTCGATGAGCCGCTTCGCGAGATCGGTCTCGGCGCTCTGGAGGTTGAGGATGACCGGGATCGTCCCCTTGAACTTGTCCGCGATCTGCTGGGCGTCGTTGAAGCTCTTGGGGACGACGAGGTAGCACCTCGGCCGGCTGCGGGCGCGGTCTCCACCGAGCGCATGACCGGGCGGCTGCTGGTGCGCGTGTCGTCGGCGAAGATGTCGTCGAAGTCGGCGTCGCGGCGGCGCGGGCCGAGGCGGCGCACGTTGGGCCGCTCCCGGTAGGTGCGCTCCAGGTCGTCGCTGCGCCGACGAGCGGTTCTCGCGATCGCGGTCGCGCTCGTAGGCGCGCTGATCGCGATCGTCCTCGTAGTCGTCGGCGTAGTCGTCCGGCTCGTCGGCCATGCCGAAGTAGACGAGGGTGCGGTGCCAGAGGTCGGTGACGGCCATCTACGCAAGTCCCTGGGTGGTTGTCTGTACGCGCTCGAGGAGTCCCCGCCCCACGCGGACCATGGTTGCGCCCTCCTCGGCGGCCACCAGAAAGTCCTGACTCGTGCCCATCGAGAGATCGCGGAAGTCGTGACGCCCGCTCCACTCGCGCCGCGAGGTCGTCGGCCAGGCGCCGGACTGCGGCGAAGTGGGGCCGGCTCATCTGCGCGTCGCTGTGGTGCGGGGGCATGGCCATCAGACCACCGATCACGAGGTCGGGGTGAACCGACACGTCATCCACGAATGCCCGAAGTTGGGGCGGCACGATACCACCTTTGGTTGGCTCCTCGGCGACGTTCACTTCGACGAGAACCCGCGTCGGACCTTCCGCCCGGGCGGCGATCTCGGCGGCCAGGCGCACCGAGTCGACCGAGTGGATGAGCCGCGTCGCGGCCAGCACCTCGCGCACCTTGCGCCGCTGCAGGTGGCCGATGAAGTCGAAGGTCAGGCGCCCCTGCGCGACCGCCATCTTCGCCTGGAGATCCTGGAGCCGGTTCTCCCCCACCACCTCCACCCCCGCGGCGATCAGCGCGGCGGTGTCCTCCGGCGGCACGTACTTGCCCGCCAGCACCAGCTCCACCGACCCGGGCGGGCGGCCGGAGCGGGCGGCCGCCTCGTCCAGGCGCTCGCGCGTCTCGGCCAGCACCGCGCGCAGCGCGTCGGCGTCGATCACGGGCCCTCCTCCGCCGCCGCGGTCGCCCAGACGATCCCGGCCTGGCGCCCGGAGGCCTCGCCGTCGCGCCGGTACGAGAAGAAGCGCTCGGGCTCGCAGAACGTGCACGCCTCGACGGTCTGGACCGCGGACGCGGGCACGCCCGCCGCGGCCAGCGCCGCGCGGGCGGCGGCGGCCAGGTCGACCGCGGGCGCGGCGACCGCGCCCGCGCCGAAGCGGGCCCCGAAGCGCTCGCGCACCTCGGCCGACACCGGATAGCAGCAGGGGCCGATGCCCGGGCCCACCGCGGCGCCCACGCGGCCGGGTTCGCCGAGGGCCGCGACCGCCCGCTCGACGACGCCCGCCACCAGGCCCCGCCAACCGGCGTGCGCGGCGGCGACCGCCGGCCGGTCGCGGCGCCACAGCAGCACCGGCAGGCAGTCGGCGCCCAGCACCGCGAGGGCCTGCCCCGGCGTCTCGCTCACCAGGGCGTCCGCCTCGGGCCAGCCGCGCAGCTCGCCCAGGAAGCGGCCCCGGTCGTCGGCGGCGTCGGCCCGCCGCACCTCCGCCCCGTGCACCTGGTGGAGCATCCGGACCTCGACCGCGTCCACGGCGAGGGCATCGCACACCAGGGCGCGGTTGGCGCGCACGGCCTCGGGGGCGTCGCCCCGCTCGACGCCCAGGTTGAGCGACGCGAACGCCCCCGCGCTGGTCCCGCCGCGCCGCGTGGTGAAGGCCGCGCCGGCGGGCGCGTCCGTCGCGATGACGATCACCTCCGGCGCCGCTCACGTCCCCTCCCCGCGCGCCACCCGCAGCGCCAGCGCGAGCTGCTCGTCGCGGCCCGACACCCGCCCGTCGAGCATCGCGGCGCGCACCTGCGACAGCGCGCGTCCGATCGCCGGTCCGGGCGCGATCCCCTCCCCCACCAGATCGGCTCCGGTGACGGCGATCTGGTGGTCCCGGTGGCCGGTCCACCAGCCGGCGACGGCCTCGGCGCCCTCCGCCAGGGCGGCCACGGCCGTGGCCGGATCGGCGGCCGCCAGCAGGCGATCGACGTCCGAGGCCGCGCCGGCGCCCGCCAACGCGGCCGGCGAGCTCGGCGGCGCGGCCGGTCGCGAGGGCCATCGCGCGCGCCCCGCCCGGCACGGCGGCGCGCTCCAGCGCCTCGGGCGCCACCGCCGCGCCCAGGCGCAGCGCCCAGTGCGGCAGGTCGGGCGCACCCGCGCGTGCGCGGGCGGCGTCGATGCGCGCGATCGCCGCCGGCGCCCCCGGCACGATCCAGGGGACGCCGAGGTCCGCCAGGATCGCGACCCCCGCGGCGGCGGCCGGCTCGTCCAGCAGGCGCCGCAGCTCCTCCATCACGCGCGACGAGGCCGGATCGAGGGCGTCGGCGTCCCGGCGCGCCGCCGCCTCGGTCTCGGCGGCGAGCGCGAAGCCCAGGCGCCCGGCGTACCGGGCGGCGCGCACGATGCGGCTGGGGTCCTCGGTGAACGCGTCCGGGCGCAGCGCCCGCACGAGGCCGGCGTCGAGGTCGGCGGCGCCCCCCAGGGGGTCGACCAGCTCCCCGGCGCGCGCGCCGCTCAGCCCCACCGCCATGGCGTTGATCGTGAAGTCGCGCCGGGCGAGGTCGTCGGCGAGCGTCCCGTCGGCCACCGTGGGGAGGGCTCCCGGGGTCGCGTACGTCTCGGTGCGGGCGGAGACCAGGTCCACGTGCCGGCCGCCCTCCAGGCGCACCTCGGCCGTGCGGAAGCGCGGGTGGGCCACCACGCGCGCGGCGAGGATCCCGCCGAGGTGGCGCGCGAGCGCGATCGCGTCGCCCTCCACCACCAGGTCGAGCTCCGGCCCCGGCGGCCGGCGCAGCATGGCGTCGCGCACCGCGCCCCCCACCGCGCTCACGTCCCCGCGCAGGTGGGGACGGACGACCCGGACGAGCGGGTGCTCGCCCACGAGCGCCGCACGGGCACTAGGATCGTCGTCGTGGCCTACGATCCCGTCTCCCGCAAGCTCGCCGGCGTGGCGCCCGTGGCGCCCGAGCTGATCGAGGTGTTCGAGCGGTACGAGAGCCTGACCCTCCTCGAGCTCCGGGAGCAGTTCGCGCAGGCCGACCGGCGCTTCCAGGAGTGGGTGCGCGACCCGGTCAACGAGGGCCGCCCGATCTCGCAGGCCCCGGACTACCTGGACCGCATCGCCCTCGACAGCCTGCTCGAGCGGCGGACCTGGGCCGAGTAGCTCCGGGCACGCGCGCGCTCCCGCTCAGCGGGCGATGACGGCCACGGCGTCGATCTCGACCCGGGCGCCCAGCGGCAGGGCGGCGACGCCCACCGTGGCACGGGCCGGAGCGTGCCCGGCGAAGGCCGCCGCGTAGGCCGCGTTCATCGCGGGGAAGTCGGCCGCGAGATCCTGCAGGTACACGGTGGTGCGCGCCACGTCGGCGAGGCCGGCGCCGGCCGCGGCCAGGATCGCGGCCACGTGGCGCGAGGGCCACGCGCGTCTGCTCGCCCACGTCGCCCTCCACCAGCGCGCCGGTGGCCGGGTCGATCGGCAGCTGGCCGGACACGAACACCAGCTCGCCCGGGCCGGCCGCCACGGCCTGGCTGTAGGGGGCGCCGGCGACGGGCGCGGGCGCGGACTCCGTGCGGATCAGCCTCACGCGCCCAAGCCTACTGGCGGACGGGCACGCCCGCGGTCGCCATGGCCCGCTTGACCTCGGCGATCGAGTACACGCCGTCGTGGAACACCGAGGCCGCCAGGACGGCGTCGGCGTGCCCGCGCGTCACCGCGTCGCCGAAGTGCTCCAGGCGGCCGGCGCCGCCCGACGCGATCACCGGCACCGGGGCCGCCTCGGCCACGGCGGCGAGCAGCTCGACGTCGAAGCCGTCGTGGGTGCCGTCGCGGTCCATGCTCGTCACCAGCAGCTCGCCGGCGCCCCGCTCGGCGGCCTCGGCCGCCCACGCGACCGCCTCGCGGCCGGTGGGCAGGCGCCCCCCGTTGAGGAACACCTCCCAGCCGCTGCCGTCGTCGCGGCGCTTGGCGTCGATCGCGACCACGATGCACTGCGCGCCGAAGCGCGCCGACGCGCGCTCGATGAGGGCCGGGTCGCGCACGGCGGCCGAGTTGAGCGACACCTTGTCGGCGCCGGCGGCCAGGACCGCGCGGATGTCCTCCTCCGAGCGCAGGCCGCCGCCGATCGTGAAGGGGATGAACACCTCCTCCGCGGTGCGCCGCGCCAGCTCGACGATCGTCCCGCGCTCCTCGTGGCTGGCGGTGATGTCCAGGAACACCAGCTCGTCGGCGCCCTCGCGGTCGTAGCGGGCGGCCAGCTCCACCGGGTCGCCGGCGTCGCGCAGGCCGACGAAGTTGACCCCCTTCACCACCCGCCCGGCGTTGACGTCCAGGCAGGGGATGACGCGGATCACGTCCGGCTCCCGGCCCCGAGCACGTCGAGGGCCTCGGTCACCGAGAAGCGCCCCTCGTAGAGGGCCCGCCCCACGATCACCCCGTCGAGGGTGGGCAGCCCCAGGTCGCGCAGGCGGCGCAGGTCGTCCAGGGACGAGATCCCGCCCGAGGCGATCAGGCGCAGGGGCGGCGCGGCCTCGGCCAGGCGGCGCATCGCGTTGAGGTTGGGCCCCCCGAGGGTGCCGTCGCGATTGATGTCGGTGTAGGCCAGCCGCCGGACGCCCAGGCTCACCAGCCCGGTCGCCACCTCCACCGCGTCGCGGTCGGAGACCTGCGTCCAGCCGTGGGTCGCGACCTTGCCCTGGCGGGCGTCGAGGGCCACCACCAGGCCGTCGCCGAGGCGGTCGATCGCCCAGGTCAGCAGCTCGCGGTCGTCCACGACGGCGGTGCCGACGACGACCCGGTCGACGCCGGTCGCCAGCGCCGTCTCGATGGCCGCGCGCGAGCGCAGGCCGCCGCCCAGGTGCACGGTCCCCGGGAAGGCCGCCGCGATGCTCGCCACCAGGGCCGCGTGGACCGGCTCGCCCGCGCGGGCGCCGTCCAGGTCGACCACGTGCAGCGACGTGGCGCCGCTCTCGGCGAACTCGCGCGCCTGGTCGACCGGGTCTGTCGCTGAACACCGTCGACTGCGCGAAGTCGCCCTGGCGCAGGCGGACGGCCCGCCCGCCCTGCAGGTCGATCGCGGGATAGAGGGTGATCACGACAGCGTGGGGCGTCGGCACGGCGGCCAGCCAGCGCTTCAGCAGCCCGAGGCCGGCGGCGCTCGACTTCTCGGGGTGGAACTGGACGCCCGGCGACGCCGGGCCGCCCGGCGGCCGCGCAGAAGGTCACGCCGTGGTCGGCCCGCCCCAGCACCAGCGCCGGGTCCTCGGGCTCGCAGCCGTAGGTGTGCACGAAGTAGTAGGTGGACCCGCCCTCGTCGTCCGGCCCGGGACGCCAGGACCGTGTCGGGGTTCCACGTCACGCGGCTCCACCCGATGTGCGGCAGCTTGAGGGCGGTCCGCAGGCGCCGGACGGCGCCCGGCAGCACGCCCAGGCCGCGCGCGCCGGGGCTCTCCTCGCTCTCGTCGAACAGCAGCTGGAGGCCCAGGCAGATGCCGAGCACGGGCACGCCGCGCTCCACGGCGTCGGCCACGGCGACGTCCAGCCGGTGCTCGCCGGATGCGGCGCATCGCCTCGCCGAAGTTGCCGACGCCCGGCAGCACCACGGCGTCCGCGCCCGCCGACCGCCTCCGGCGCCCGGACCACGCTGCACGTCGGCCCCCAGCAGCTCGAGGGCCTTGGTCGCGCTGCGCAGGTTGCTCATCTCGTAGTCGAGCACCGCCACGCGCGGGCGTCACAGACTCCCCTTGGTGGACGGCACGCCCGACGACCCGCGGGTTGGCGGCGACGGCGCTCGCCAGCGCCCGCGCGAGCGCCTTGAAGCAGCCCTCGATGGCGTGGTGGGCGTTGCCCGGGACCAGCGTGCGCAGGTGCAGGGTCAGCCCGGCGTGGTTGGCCAGGCCGCGCATGAACTCGCCGAGCAGCTCGGTCTCGAAGCCGCCGATCACCAGAGCGGGCAGGGGCACGTCGAGGGCCGTGAACGGGCCGGCCGGAGAGGTCGACGGCGGCCTGCACCAGGCACTCGTCCATCGGGATGATCGCCGACCCGTAGCGCTCGATGCCGGCGCGGTCGCCCAGCGCGCTGCCGAGCGCCTGGCCGAGCGTGATGCCGACGTCCTCCACCGTGTGGTGGCTGCCGGTCTCCAGGTCGCCGCGGGCCTCGACCTCGATGTCGATCAGGGAGTGGCGCGCGAGCAGCGTGAGCATGTGGTCGAAGAAGCCGACCCCGGTGGTGATCAGCGCGGTCGCCGGCCCCGTCCAGGTCGACCCGCACGCGCACGTCGGTCTCGCCGGTGGTGCGCCGGGCCTCGGCGGTGCGGCTCATCGTCCCTTCCTCCGGACCTCGGCGGAGCGGCGGTGCATGGTGAAGCCCTCCGCGTCGGCCAGCGCGGCCAGGTGGGGCGTGAGCGCCTCGACGGCCTCGTCGGTCATCTCGACCACGGACATCCTCCGCAGGAAGGTTGTGGGGCCGAGGGCCGACGCGTGGCGGGCGGCGCCCCCGGTGGGCAGTACGTGGTTCGAACCGGCGACGTAGTCGCCGAAAGCGGTCGCGCAGTTGGGGCCGATGAAGACGGCTCCCGAGCGTGTGATCCGCGCGGCGATCGCCTCGGGTTCACGGGTGGAGATCTCCAGGTGCTCGGGGGCGAACGCCTCCGCGAGCTCGATCGCCAGGGGCATGCTGGCACACTCGACAAGGGTGATGGGTCCGGCGCCCTCGGGCAAGGCCGCGAGCGCCCCGGCCACCGCGTCGATCACCTCGGGGTCGTCGGTGGCCAGCACCGCCGGGGAGTCCGCCCCGTGCTCGGCCTGCGCGAGCAGGTCCAGCGCGAGCGCCTCGGGGTCGGCCGACGCGTCGGCGATGATCATCACCTCGCTGGGCCCGGCGACGCCGTCGATGCCCACCGTGCCGACCACCTGGCGCTTGGCCTCCTGCACCCAGGGGCTGCCCGGGCCCACGATCACGGCGACGGGGGCGATCGTCGCCGTGCCGTACGCGAGGGCGGCGATCGCGGCGGCGCCCCCGGCCGCGTAGACCTCGTCGCACCCCGAGGATCGCCGCGGTGGCGAGGATCGACGGGCGACGGACGCCCGTCGGGGCCGGGCGGGCTGACCACCGCGATGCGCTCCACGCCGGCGACCTGGGCGGGCACCACGCCCATGATGAGGCTCGAGGGGTACGCGGCCCGGCCGCCCGGCACGTAGACGCCGGCGGCGTCCACCGGGACCTGGCGCACCTGGACCCGCTGGCCGAAGGGCAGCGTCACCTGCCGGTCGTCGGGCAGCAGCGCCTCGGCCACCACCCGCACCTGGGCGGCCGCCGTCACGATGGCCGCCCGCAGCTCCTCGCCGACGGTCTCGAGCGCCCGCTCCACCGCCACCCGGGGGACGCGGATGCGGTCGTGGGTGAAGTCGGGCTGGTCGAAGCGCCGGACGCCCTCCACGAGGGCGTCGTCGCCCCGCGTGCGCACCGCCTCCAGGGTCTGCGCCACCCCCTCGGCCACGCCGGCCACGTCGGCATCGGGGCGCAGCGTGTGCGCGAGCGCCTGGGACGCCGCCGGCCCGCAGCCGCGCGCGGCGCGGCGCGGCGCTCACGGGCGCGCCTCCGCCATCCGCTGCACCAGTCCGTCCAGCTCCTCGGCGCGCAGCGTCTGGCTGACGCGGTTGGCGATCAGGCGCGCCGACGAGTCGAAGATCTGCTCGCGCTCGACCAGGCCGTTCTCGCGCAGGGTGCGCCCCGTGGCCACGAGGTCCACGATGCCGTGGGCGAGGCCCACCAGCGGGGCCAGCTCGACCGAGCCGTTCACCTTGACCACCTCGGCCTGCCGGCCGGTGGCCGTGAAGTGCCGGGTCGCCGAGACCGGGTACTTGGTCGCCACGCGCACCACGCCCAGGTGCTCGAGCGCGCCGGGCGTGGGGTCCTCGCCCGCCTGGGTCGCGTACACCATGCGGCAGCCGCCGAAGCGCAGGTCGAGCAGCTCGTAGACGTCCGGGCCGCGCTCGCGTGAGCACGTCCTTGCCGACGATCCCGATGTCCGCCGCCCCGGCCTCGACGTAGGTCGGCACGTCGCTCGGCCGGGTGGTGATGAAGGTCGTCCCGGTGGGGCTCTCGATGATCAGCCGCCGGCCGGCGTCGCGCAGGGGCGCGACGTTGACCCCCGCGGCGGCGAGGATCTCCACCGAGCCCTCGAACAGGGCCCCCAGGGGCACGCAGATCCTCAGGTCCACGTCGCCACCGCGTCCTCGAGCCGGGCGTGGGCCGCCGTCTCGCCGGTCGCCCGGTCGAGGACGGAGTACCCCTCCGCGCTCGGGCGGGCCACCCAGCGCCAGCCGTCGGCCGCCGCGAGCGCCTCCGGGTCGTCGCCCGCTCCGGCCACGCGCGACCACCGGCACCCCGGCGGCGCGCAGCGTCCGCGGCCATCGCCGGGATCGTCGTCCAGCGCCCCCACCAGCACCACCCCCGCGCGCGGCGGGGCGGGCGCCCCGTCGGCGGCGATCAGCGCCTGGTGCAGCAGGTCGAGGGTGATCGCGAAGCCCACGGCGGGGCGGGTCCGGCCGAAGCGCGCGGCCAGCTCGTCGTAGCGGCCCCCGACGGCGATCGGAGCGCCGACCCCGGGCGCGTAGGCCTCGACGACCACGCCGGAGTAGTAGGGCCAGTCGCGCAGCACGCCCAGGTCGAGGATCACGGCGTCGCCGGCGCCGTGGGCGTCGAGCAGGTCGAGCACCCGGCCGAGCCGCTCGCAGGCCGGGCGCGGCCTGCGGCACCTCGCCGGCGATGCGCTCCAGCACCTCACGGCCCCCGCGCAGCGAGGGCAGCTCGCGCAGCAGCTCCGCGCCCGGGCCCTCGGGGCGCGCCTCGCGCGCCAGGCGGCGCCACTCGACGAAGTTGCGGGCCGCCAGCGCCCCGTTGAGGCCGGCCCGGGCCCCGGGCGCGATCCCCATCCCGTCCAGCACGGCGCGCGTCAGCGAGACGTCGCCGACGCCCACGCGCAGCCCGGCGAGGCCGGTGGCGCGCAGGCTCTGCACCAGCAGCGCGATCGTCTCGGCGTCGCCGCCGGGGCCGCCCTCCCCCACCAGCTCGACGCCGGCCTGGCGCTGCTCGGACGCCCGCGGGCGTCCCGGCGCCGGCGGGCGGAACACGCGGGCCACGTAGGACACGCGCACCGGGCCGGGGTGATCGGCCATGCGGGTCGCCACCAGCCGCGCGATCGGGATCGTGATGTCCGGACGCAGCACCAGCACCCGGCCCTCGGCGTCGAACAGGCGGAAGGCGTCGCGCAGGCCGCCCTCCTGGGCGCGGTCGATGACCTCCGCGAACTCCAGCACCGGGGTCATCACCTCGCGGTAGCCGAAGGCGCCGAAGGCATCGCGCAGCGCCGCCTCCACCTGGCGCAGCTCCGCCGCCTCGACGCTCAGGACGTCCTTGGCGCCGGCGGGCAGGGCCGCGGGCGCCGGGACGCCGCGACCCGTCTGCATCTCACTCACGGACACGCTCGATGTCCGCACCCACCGCCTGCAGGCGCTCGTCGATGCGCTCGTAGCCGCGGTCGATCTGGCCGACGTTGCCGATGACGCTCTCGCCCTTGGCCGCCAGGCTGGCGATCAGCATGGCCATGCCGGCCCGGATGTCCGGGCTCTCCAGGCGCTCGCCGTACAGCTGGGCCGGGCCGCTCACCACGGCGCGGTGCGGGTCGCACAGCACGATCCGCGCGCCCATGGCCACCAGCTTGTCCACGAAGAACAGCCGGTTCTCGAACATCTTCTCGAAGATCATCACGGTGCCGTGGGTCTGGGTCGCCACCGCCGTCGCGATGCTCGTGAGGTCGGCGGGGAAGGCCGGCCAGATGCCGTCGTCGACCTTGGGGATGGCGTCGCCCTCGTCCGAGACCACCCGCAGGTCCTGGTCGGGCGGCACGCGCAGGTTGTCGCCGTCCATCTCCACGCGGATGCCCAGGCGCTCGAAGGTGAGGTTGATCATGCGCAGGTCGTCGGCGCGCACGTCGCTGATCGTGAGATCCGAGCCGGTGATGGCGCCGAGGCCGATGAACGAGGCGATCTCGATGTGGTCCGGCCCGATCCGGAAGCGGCCCCCGTGGAGGCGCTCGACGCCGTCGACGATCAGCCGGTTGGTCCCGATGCCGTCGATCCGGGCGCCGAGGCCGTTGAGGAAGCGGGCCAGGTCCTGCACGTGCGGCTCGCTGGCCGCGTTCAGGATCACCGTGCGGCCGGTCGCCGTGACGGCGGCCATCAGGGCGTTCTCGGTCGCCGTCACCGACGCCTCGTCGAGGAAGATCTCGGCGCCGCGACAGCCCGCGGTGGCTCATGTTGTAGCTGCGGGTCACCTCGAGTCTCGGCGCCGAGGCCGCGGAACGCGAGCAGGTGGGTGTCCACGCGCCGCCGGCCGATGAAGTCCCCGCCCGGCGAGCGGCAGCTCCACCTGGCCGCAGCGCGCCAGCAGCGGCCCGGCCAGCAGCAGCGACGCCCGCAGGCGCCGGCAGAGGTCGGGGTCGAGGTGGGTCGTGCGCACGTCGGCCGCGCGCAGCGCCAGGCTGTTCGGGCCCCTCGTCGCGCACGCTCACGCCCGAGGTCGTCGAGCAGGGCGAGCATCACGTGCACGTCGAGGATGTCGGGCACGTTCTCGAGCACGACCTCCTCGTCCGTGAGCAGGCATGCGGCCAGGATCGGCAGAGCCGCATTCTTGTTGCCGCTCGGCACGATCGTGCCGGACAGCGCGCGGCCGCCCCGGATAACCAGCCTGTCCTGACTCACGTCCCAGGAAGCTAGCAGCCGCCGCCGACCGCGGTGACGCCGTCGACGAGGCGGGTGACATCCGACCGGTCCGAGAAGAAGCCCAGCGACGCCCGCAGGGCGTACGGATGGGGGATCCACCGCACGATCACGCCGCGCCGCGCGAGCGCCGCCGCGGCCCGCTCCGGGTCGGCCCCCTCGACCGTGAAGGTGACCAGCCCGGCCTGGCGGCCGGGCGGCGTCAGGATGCGGACGCCCGGCACCCCCTCCAGGCCGGCGCGGGCCTGCGCCTGCGGCCTGCGCCACGCGCTCGTGGATCCAGTCCCAGCCCAGGCGACTCCAGCCACTCGATGGCGGCCCGCCAGGCCGGCAGCAGGGCGGCCGGGCAGGGTCGAGACCTCGTGGCGGCGGGCCCCCGGGTGCGAGCTCCAGGCCTCCCCCGATCGCGTGCGCGCTGCCGCTCTCGTAGCCCGAGGCGGTCAGGTCGATGCGCTCCATCGCCCGCGGGGCGATCCAGAGCGCCCCCAGGCCCTCGGGCCCCAGCAGCCACTTGTGCGCCGGGAGCGCGTAGGCGTCCACGTCCAGGGCGGCGACGTCCACCGGGATGGCGCCGGCCGACTGGGCGCCGTCCACGAGCACCAGGGCGCCGACCGCCCGCGCGGCGCGCGCCGCCCCCGCCACGTCGAGCACCGCGCCGGTGGCCCACGACACGTGTGACAGGGCCACCAGGCGCGTGCGCGGCCCGCTGGCCCGCCCCACGGCCTCCTCCAGGTCGGCCGCGTCCCCCTCCGGGTCGATCAGGCGCAGCTCCAGGCGGTGGCGGCGCGCGATGGCGGCCAGCGGGACCGACAGCCCGGGGTGCTCCAGGGCCGGCGACCACGATCTCGTCGCCGGGGCGCCAGTCGATGCCCCACGCGGCCACGTTGAGGCCGCCCGTCGTGTTGGCCGTGAGGGCGATCTGCTCGGCGGGCGCGCCGATCGTGCGCCCCACGGCGGCGCGCAGGTCCGCCGCGTCGGCGGCCGTGCGCTCGAATCCGGCGGCGCTCCCGCGGGGCGTGCGGGTGCGGGACGCGGTCCAGCGCAGGATCTCCTGCGCCGCGGCGGTGGCGAGGGGCCCGCAGCCGCCGGTGTTGAGGAAGGCGTCCGGCTCCAGGGACGGAAGCTGCGCCCTCACGGCGGCGATGTCGGGGAGCACGGCCGGGATCGTAGCCCGTCGCGCGCGGCGCACCGTGACACGTTGTCGGTCGGCCGTTGCGCGAGGCCCGTCCGCCTCGGTATAACCGCGGTCCATGAGGCTGCTGAGGATGATGCCGGGCTTCGGCGAGACGCTGATCTGCGAGGGCGACCCGCGCCTCGACGACCAGCGCGAGACCCTGCTGCGCGAGTTCCGCGCCCAGCTCGACGAGGGCATGTGGGCCGCCGTCCCGCTCACCGAGACCGGCACCGGCCGCCGCGAGGCGATGCTCGTCACCGACTTCCGCGACATCCCCGAGGATGCCGAGCGCGTGCTCTTCTGGCCCCGCGCCGCCGGCGGCGCGCCCACCGCAGCCGCCTGAGGCGACGTGGCCGGGCTCTGGGTCATCGCCCTGGTGATGGCCCTCGGCGGCCTGGCGATGGCCATGACCCGGCCGGCGCGCGCGGCGCGCGGGCGGCGGCGCGCCGGTCCGGCGCTGCCCCGCTGGGTCTCGGAGGCCCCGCTCAGCCGGGAGGCGGCGGAGCAGCGCTCCCTCGACCTGCTGCGCTCCGTGGTGAACCGGGAGGAGTGGGACATGTTCCGGGACCTGGGCTTCATCTGCGTCGCCGGACGCCGCCCGGGGCGCGCGCCCGACGGACCCCCGCGCTACCGCTACCTCATCTACCCCCACCTGCCGGTCGTCGCCCTGCTGCCGCGCTCGATGGCCCCCGTGCGCGAGTACTGCGTGCAGTTCCCCGACCGCAGCTCAGCGCCCGGGGCCGGCAGCCTGCTTCCCGCCGGCGACGACGTCCTGGCCAAGTGGATGACCCTGCGCGCCGACGAGGACCGGCTGCTGGCCTTCGCGAACATCGCCAGCGCGGGCTGCCAGGTGCCGCTCAGCACCGTCGAGCGCGACATCACGCGCCTGGAGCGCTGGCGCGAGCGCCGCGCGCTCAGAACGGGCCCGGCTCGGAGGCCTCCGCCCCTCCGCCCCCTCGGACGCCGGCAGCCCCTCGGCGGTCAGCTCCTCGATGCGGCGCTGAGCGGCCCCCAGCCGCTCGCGGCAGGCCGCGAGGTAGCCCTGGCCCTGCTCGAACAGCGCCACCGCCTCCTCCAGCCCCACCTCCCCGCTCTCCAGCCGGGCCACGACCTCGTCGAGGCGGCGCAGGGCCTCCTCGAAGGTGACCGGCGGCGTGGCCTCGGGCTCGCTCACGCGGCCTCCCCCTCGGCCCGCGCGGCCACCACGCCGTCGCGCAGCCGGATGCGCAGGTCCTGGCCGGGAGCGACGGCCGCGGCCGAGGCGATCACCGCGCCCGCCGGCGCCGTCGCGCACGATGGCGTAGCCGCGGGCGACGGTCCGCTCGGGCGACAGCAGCGCCAGCAGCGACGCGGCCCGCTCCACGCGCCCGGCCGCGGCCTCCCGGTGCCCGTCCACCGCCCTGCGCAGGGCGGTGGAGCGCTCCTCCAGACGCGCGGGGGCCTGGGCCGCGGCCCTCCCGAGGGCCGCGGCCAGGCGCGGCGCCAGGCGCTCCACCCGGTCGGCGCCCACCGAGCCCGCGGCGCGCAGCGCCCGCACCAGCTCCCGCTCGCGCCGGCCGAGCGCCGTGCGCGCCTCCGCGCTGGTGCGCGCCAGGCCGCGGCCGATCGCCGCCGCGGCGTCGCCCAGGCGCGTCTCGAGCGCCTCGCGGCTGGGCACGACCGCGGCGGCGGCGGCCGTCGGCGTCGACACGCGCACGTCGGCGACCAGGTCGCACAGCGTCACGTCCCGCTCGTGTCCCACCGCCGACACCACCGGGGTCGCCGCGCCGGACACGGCCCGGCAGACCACCTCGCTGTTGAACGCCATCAGGTCCTCCAGCGAGCCCCCGCCCCGGGCGACGACGATCACATCGACCTCCGCCATCCCGTCGAGGTGCCGGACGGCCCGGGCCACCAGGCCCGGCGCGGCCTCGCCCTGGACCGGCGTGCTCACCAGGACCACGTCGGCCTCGGGAAAGCGCGCCCACAGCGTCGTCAGCACGTCGTCGCGCGCGGCGCCGTCCGAGCTCGTCACCAGGCCGATGCGGCGCGGCAGCAGCGGCGGCGTCCGCTTGCGCGCCGGATCCAGCAGGCCCTCCGCCTCCAGGCGCCGGCGCAGCTCCTCGACGCGGGCGCGCAGCAGGCCCTCGCCCGCGAGCTCCAGGCGCTCCACCCGCATCGAGATCTCGCCGCGGGCCCGCCAGAACTGCACGCGGCCGTACGCCTGCACCAGCGTGCCGTTGCGCGGCCGGTGGGCCAGGCGCTCGAACACGATCGTGTTCATCGACGCCCGCAGGACGTGATCGTTGCGCAGGGAGAAGTAGGTCTGCCCCCCGCCCGGGCGCAGATCCTGGACCTCGGCCTCCACCCAGAAGGAGCGCAGGTCCTCGAACATCTGGGCCAGCCGGGCGCTGACGTCCTCGACGCTGAACACGCGCCGGCCGGCGACCTCCTTCACGGCGTCAGCGCGTCGACGATCTCCGCGGCGCGGACGCCGCTGGACACCGCGCCCTCGATCGAGGGGTGCGTGGTCGCGTCGCCGGCCAGGATCAGGTTCTCGACCGCCGTCCGCGGGCCCGGCAGGTCGCGGCGCACGCCCGCGAGCGGGCGGAACTGCGCATGCGGGTGCGCGTACACGCCCAAGGGCTCGGCCAACCCGGCCCAGTCGTACCGCGGGGCCCAGCGGGCCACCAGGGCGCCGACCTCCCCCACCAGGTCCTCGGGAGGCGCGCCGCCGGTCGTCACGCAGCTGGCGAGCAGGATGTGCGGCCCCTCCGGCACGCCCGGCCGCGTGATGTTGCTCGTCTGGCACAGGAGGTTGACCCGGGGCACCTCCGGCGTCCCGGGCTCGGCGTTCAGCAGGATCGACCGGCCGCTGTACAGGGGCCGGCGCAGCGCGAACGCCGCGTTGACCACGGACGCGTACTCGCGCGGCAGCCGGCCGGCGCTGAGCGGGTCCAGCGGCTCCAGCAGGTCCCGGGCCGCCGGACCCTCGACCGCCAGCACCACGTGGCGCGCCCCGATCAGCCGGCCGTCCTCCAGCCGCGCCCCCACCACCCGGCGCCCCTCGCCGTCGGTCTCGAGGCCCGTCACCCGCGCGCCCAGCTCCACCGCGCCGCCCTCCTGGCGCACGGCCGCAGAGGTCCACTCCGCGAGCATGCCCAGGCCGTCGCTCGGGATCACCGCCGGTCCCCGCACCAGCATCGAGAGCAGGAAGCGGAAGTAGCCGGGATCCGCGCTCAGGGTGCGGTCCAGCGTGATCACCCCGAACAGCGGCCGCAGCACCCGCTCGATGGCCTCCTCGGACACGCCGGCCGCGCGCAGCAGCTCCAGCGCGCTCGCCACGTCCCCGTCCATCTCCAGCAGTGCGGCGGGCGACTTGCCGAGCACCGACGCCCCCAGCCGCGCCAGCCGGCCCCGGTCGGCCGGCGACAACCCCGGAAAGCGGGCGATCCCCAGCCGCGAGCCGCGCAGGCGCACCGCGCGCCCGTCGTCCACGAACACCGCGCCGCCGGCCACCGGCCGCAGATCCCGGCTCGCGATGCCCACCGCGCGCGCCAGCTCGCGCGTGCGCGGGTAGGCGCGGAACATCACCTGGAAGCCCAGGTCCACCGGCCGGCCGCGATGCCACACCGTCCGCGCCCGGCCCCCGGGGGACTCCTGCGCCTCCAGCACCTGCACGCTGCGTCCCGCCCGCGTGAGGCGCTGCGCGCACCCCAACCCGGCCAGACCGCCCCCGACCACCAGGCAATCGAGCTCCGCGCCCGTGTCCGAGGTCGCCGACATGCGCCAGATCGTACCCGTCGACGACGAAAGCCGCCGGGCGTACCCAACGGCTTTCGTACTACATCAATCCCGGCGGCGACCTACTCTCCCGCGAGTCTTCACTCGGAGTACCATCGGCGCGGAGAGGCTTAACGACTCTGTTCGGAATGGGAAGAGGTGTTTCCCTCTCGCTAGAACCACCGGGAACCCTTGAGGCGTACCCTCAAGACTGCATAGCGGCAAACGGTGTGCTCTAGGTGTGAACTGGTCAAGCCCTCGGCGGATTAGTACTGGTCTGCTGAACGCATTGCTGCGCTTACACATCCAGCCTATCAACCAGGTGGTCTACCTGGGGCCTTACCCCCTTAAAGGGGTGGGAGATCTCATCTCGAGGTGGGCTTCCCGCTTAGATGCTTTCAGCGGTTATCCCGTCCAGACGTAGCTAGTCAGCAGTGCCGTTGGCACGACAACTGATACACCAGAGGTCTGTTCATCCCGGTCCTCTCGTACTAGGGACAACTCCTCTCAAATCTCCAACGCTCACCACAGATAGGGACCGAACTGTCTCACGACGTTCTGAACCCAGCTCGCGTACCGCTTTAATGGGCGAACAGCCCAACCCTTGGGACCAACTCCAGCCCCAGGATGCGACGAGCCGACATCGAGGTGCCAAACCCTCCCGTCGATGTGGACTCTTGGGGAGGATAAGCCTGTTATCCCCGGAGTACCTTTTATCCGTTGAGCGACGGCAATTCCACTCTCTACCGCCGGATCACTAAGGCCTACTTTCGTACCTGCTCGACCTGTCAGTCTCGCAGTCAAGCTCCCTTATGCCTTTACACTCTACGCACGATTTCCAACCGTGCTGAGGGAACCTTTGCGCGCCTCCGTTACAATTTGGGAGGCGACCGCCCCAGTCAAACTGCCCACCTGACACTGTCCGAGAGCCGGATCACGGTCTCCCGTTAGAAGCTCAGAACACCCAGGGTGGTATCCCAAGGTTGGCTCCACGGCAACTGACGTCACCGTCTCACAGCCTCCCACCTATCCTGGACAGGATGTCCCAAACACCAATATCAAGCTGCAGTAAAGGTTCACGGGGTCTTTCCGTCTTGTGGCGAGTAATCGGCATCTTCACCGATACTACAATTTCACCGAGTCCTTCGTTGAGACAGCGCCCAACTCGTTACGCCATTCGTGCAGGTCGGAACTTACCCGACAAGGAATTTCGCTACCTTAGGACCGTTATAGTTACGGCCGCCGTTTACCGGGGCTTGGTTTCAAAGCTTCGCCTCAAGGGCTAACCTCTCCACTTGACCTTCCGGCACCGGGCAGGCGTCAGCCCCTATACGTCGTCTTACGACTTCGCAGAGACCTGTGTTTTTGGTAAACAGTCGGTTGGGCCAATTCTCTGCGGCCCCCTCGAGCTCCTGGCGCAAGGCCGATCACTCTACCGGGGCGTCCCTTCTCCCGAAGTTACGGGACAATTTTGCCGAGTTCCTTAACGAAGGTTCTCTCGATCACCTCGGTATGCTCTACCTGCCCACCTGTGTCGGTTTTGGTACGGGTGCGTTCCCACTCCCTAGAGGCTTTTCTCGGAGGCATGGGCTCGACGACTTGCCAGCTTACGCTGACCGACATCCCCTCTCGGAGTATGTGAACCCCGGATTTTCCTAGGGTTCCTCCTACCGGGTTGTCCGTGGACTACCAGCGCCACGGTTCGCCTACCCTTCCCCGTCCCCCCATCGGTAATAGCGCGGAAGACGCAGTACAGGAATATCAACCTGTTATCCATCGCCTACGCCTGTCGGCCTCGGCTTAGGTCCCGACTAACCCTGAGCAGATTAACTTTACTCAGGAAACCTTGGGCATCCGGTGGAGGAGTTTCTCACTCCTCTTTCGTTACTTATGCCTGCATTCTCACTTCCCCGCGCTCCACGGAAGCTTGCCGCTTCCGCTTCACTGCACGAGGAACGCTCTCCTACCGCTCCGTCAAAGACGAAGCCCACAGCTTCGGGGGCTGGCTTGAGCCCCGTTACATTATCCGCGCACGAGCACTTGACCAGTGAGCTATTACGCACTCCTTAGACGAATGGCTGCCTCTAAGCCAACATCCTGGTTGTCTGTGCACTCGCACAACGTTTTCCACTTAGCCAGCGCTTTGGGCCCTTAGCTGGTGGTCTGGGCTGTTTCCCTCTCGACTACGAAGCTTATCCCCCGCAGTCTGACTCCCCTGCTCTAAAGTCATGGCATTCAGAGTTTATCTGACTTCGGTAACCTGGTAGGGCCCCTAGGCCAAACAGTGCTTTACAACCACGACTGAACGCAGGAGGCTATACCAAAATATATTTCGGAGAGAACCAGATATCACCGAGTTTGATTAGCCTTTCACTCCGATCCACAGGTCATCCCCGCCGTTTTCAACCGACGT
>CAVTPK010000011.1:0-2540000 GCA_963736635.1 uncultured Thermoleophilia bacterium | reverse complement strand
AGCTGCTCCTCGACCGCCGCCCGCGCGGTCCCGCCGGGCGCGGCCTTGGCCTCGACCGAGGCCTCGGCCGTCAGCGGCGGCACGGTCGACGCCCTCGAGGCCCGCCGCCGCGAAGTCCGCGCCGGTCGGCGTCCTCGAGGCCGACGCCACGCTCGTCGCAGCGCGCGCACCAGGCGCCCGACGGCCTCGTGCGCCCGCCGGAAGGGCCAGCCCTGGCGCACCAGGTGGTCGGCCAGGTCGGTGGCCGCCAGGAAGCCGCCCGCGACGGCCGCCGCCATCCGGTCGGTCGCGGAAGCGGCGCCGTGGCGATCATCCCCGCCATCGCCGGCAGGAGCAGGTCGACCGTGTCGATGGCGTCGAACAGGTACTCCTTGTCCTCCTGGAGATCCTTGTTGTACGCCAGCGGCAGGCCGGACATCGCCCCGAGCAGGCCCGCCAGGTCGGCGGCCAGGCGCGGCGCCTTCGCGCGCGCCAGCTCGGCGGCGTCGGGGTTCTTCTTCTGCGGGAGCATCGACGAGCCCGAGGTGAAGGCGTCGTCCAGCTCGACGAAGCCGGTCTCGTCGCCCGCCCACGTGCACGATCTCGGCGCCCAGGCGCGACAGGTGCACGCCGAGCTGCGCGGCGAAGTGCAGGTAGTCGACGAGCGCGTCGCGGCTGCCGACGGCGTCCAGGCTGTTGGGGCTCGGGCGGGCGAAGCCGAGCTCGCGCCGCCGTCTGCTCGCGGTCGATCGGGAAGCCGACCCCCGACAGCGCCCCCGACCCGAGCGGGCAGTCGGCGCGTGGCCTCGATCGCGTGCCCGAGCCGGGTGCGGTCGCGGTCGAGCATCCACACGTAGGCGAGCAGGTGGTGCGCCAGGCGCACCGGCTGGGCGCGCTGGCTGTGCGTGTACCCGGGCAGCAGGGTGTCGAGGTGGGCCTCGGCCTGGCGCGAGCAGCGCCTCGGCCAGCGCGCGCAGAGCCGGCGACCTGCCCGATGGCGTGCTCGCGCAGGTACAGCAGCGTGTCGGTGATGACCTGGTCGTTGCGGCTGCGCGCCGTGTGCAGCCGGCGGCCCGCGTCGCCGGCGATCTCGGTGAGGCGCCGCTCGACGGCGGTGTGGATGTCCTCGTCGGCCTCGCGGAAGGCGAACGCGCCCGATCCGAGCTCCTCGCGCGATCCGGGCGAGGCCCGCGTCGATCGCCGCGGCGTCGGCCGCGGGGATGATGCCGCGGGCGCCGAGCATGCGGGCGTGGGCGCGCGAGGCGGCGACGTCCTGGGGCCACAGGCGCCGGTCGACCGCCAGCGACGCGTTGAGCCGGTCGAATGCCTCGGCCGGGCCGGCGCCGAAGCGGCCGCCCCAGAGGCGCACCTCCTCGCTCACCGTCGCAGCGACGGCGTCGCGAGCGCGCCGCAGACGCGGTCGACCTGGGCCTCGGTCATCTCCGGGAAGAAGGGCAGCGCGATCGTCGACGCGCTGATCGCCTCGGTGACCGGGAACTCGCCGGGGCCGTGGCCGTGGGCGTCCTGGTAGTAGGGCTGGAGGTGGATGCACGGCAGGTAGGGCTTGGCCGAGATGCCGAGCGCGTCGAGCCCGCCGATCACCTCGTCGCGGTCGAACTCGGGGTCGAGGCGCGGCGCGTAGACGAACCACGAGCGCCGCTGCGGGCCCTCGTACATCGGCGTGACGCCGTCGATCTCGGCCGTGCGCGCCTGGTACCAGCCGGCCACGCGGGCGCGGCGCGTCCAGCATGTCGGTGAGCCGCTCGAGCTGGGCGACGCCGATCGCGCTGTGGACGTCCGAGAGCCGGTAGTTGAAGCCCGAGGCGCGAGTGCACCAGCCACGCGCCGTCGTCCGAGCGCCCCTGGTTGCGCAGGCTCGAGAGCACCCGGGCCAGCTCGTCGTCGTCGGTCAGCACCACGCCGCCCTCGGCCGTGGTGAGCTGCTTGTTGGCGTAGAAGCCGTAGACCGCCGGGTGGCCGAAGGTGCCGAGCTTGCGGCCGTCGTAGGAGCCGTCGATCGACTGGCAGGCGTCCTCGACCCGGGCGAGCCCGTGGCGCTCGGCGATCTCGACCAGGGCGGGCACCTCGGCCGGGTAGCCGAAGATGTCCACGATCAGGATCGCCTTGGTGCGCGGCGTGATGGCCGCCTCGACCGCCGCCGGGTCCATGTTGAACGTGAGCGGGTCGACCTCCGCGAACACCGGCGTCGCGCCCGTGAACAGGATCGCGTTGGCCGAGGCCACGAACGAGAACGAGGAGGTGATGACCTCGTCGCCCGGGCCCGAGCCCGAGGGCGTGCAGGCACAGGTGCAGGCCGGCGGTGCCGCTGGAGACGGCGACCGCGTGCTTGACCCCGATGCGCTCGGCCCAGGCGCGCTCGAACCGGGGCACCATCGGGCCCAGCGAGAGCTGGCCGGAGCGCAGCACCTCGTCCACCAGCTCGCGCTCGCGGTCGCCGATGACCGGCTTCGCGAGCGGGATGCGCTCCGTGTCGACGCTCAACCGGCGGCCGCCGCCCGGGTGCGCGCGACGCGGCGCGTCCCGTGCTCGATGCTGTCGAGCAGCGCCTCCCAGGAGGCCTCGATGACGTTCTCGCTGACGCCGATGGCGCCCCAGGTCTCGTGGCCGTCGCTCGAGTCGATCAGCACCCGCGTGACCGCCGCCGGTGCCCTTGGTCTCGTCGAGGATCCGGACCTTGAAGTTGACCAGCTCGATCTCGGCCGAGCTCCGGCACGCGCGCGCCGAGCGCCACGCGCAGGGCGCGCGTCGAGCGCGTTGATCGGGCCGTTGCCCTCGGCCGTCGCCACCAGCCGCTCGCCCTCGTGGAGGATCTTCAGCGTGGCCTCGGTCTCCACCCGGCCGTCGGCCCGCTTCTCGGTGATGACCCGGAAGCTCTCGAGCGTGAACAGGGGCTCGTAGACCCCGATCTCGCGCTCCAGCAGCAGCTCGAAGGAGCCGTCGGCCACCTCGAAGTGGTAGCCCTGGTGCTCCAGGTCCTTGAGACGCGCGAGGATGCCCGCGACGCGCTCGGGGTCGTCCTCGACGTCGATGCCGAGCTCGCGGGCCTTCGCGACGATCGTCCCGCGGCCCGACAGCTCCGAGACGAGCACCCGGCGGTCGTTGCCGACCCGGCGTCGGGGTCGACGTGCTCGTAGCTGCGCACGTCGGCGTTGACGCCCTGCTGGTGCATGCCGCCCTTGTGCGCGAAGGCGTTGCGCCCGACGTACGGGCGCCCACGCGTCGGGCTGCAGGTTGGCCGTCTCGGCCACGAAGTTGCTGAGCGCCGTCAGCTCGGCGAGCCGCTCGGGGTCGAGCACGTCGTAGCCCATCTTGAGCGCGAGCGACGGGATGATCGAGATCAGGTTGGCGTTGCCGCAGCGCTCGCCGTAGCCGTTGATGGTGCCCTGCACCATGCGGGCCCCCTCCTCGACGGCGGCGAGGCTGTTGGCCACCGCGCACTCGGCGTCGTTGTGCGTGTGGATGCCGATGCGCGACGCCCGGGCAGCGCGGCGCGCACCGCGCGCCACGGTGGCGCCGACCCGGGTCGGCAGGGTCGCCCCGTTGGTGTCGCAGGGCGTGATCCAGTGCGCGCCGCCGGCCTCGCGCCGCGCGCAGGCAGTCGAGGGCGTAGTCGGGGTGGGCCGCGAAGGCGTCGAAGAAGTGCTCGGCGTCGTAGACGACCTCCTTGCCCTGCGCCACCAGGAACGCGACCGACTCCTCGATCATCCGCAGGTTCTCCTCGCGGCTGACCCGGGTCACCTTCTCGATGTGGAGGTCCCAGGTCTTGCCCACGATGGTGATGACGGGGGCGAAGCTCTCCGCCAGCCCGCGCATCGCCGGGTCGTCGGCCGCCGCGACGCCGCGGCGGCGGGTCATGCCGAAGGCGGCCAGGCGGGTCCGGCCGAGGTCCTCGCGCTCGAGCAGGCCGAAGAGCTCGCCGTACTTGGGGTTGCTGGCGGGGAAGCCGGCCTCCAGGTACTCGACCCCGTACTCGGCCAGGCGCACGGCGACGGCGAGCTGCTCGCCCACGGACAGGCTCAGCCCCTCGCGCTGCATCCCGTCGCGCAGCGTGGTGTCGTAGATGGCGACGCGCTCGCCCACGCCGATCACGGTGACAGCGTGGGCGCCGTGGCGCCCACGTAGTCCAGCCACTGGTCCGAGAAGCGGGTCGCGGCCCTCGGTGGCGGCGAAGAAGCGCGACTGCAGGCGCTTGGTGATCGGGCCCGGGCTCGCCCAGGGCGTGGTCGTCGACCTCGTTGATCGGGCAGACCTCGGCCGCGGTGCCCGTGATGAACACCTCGTCGGCCGTGTAGAGCTCGCCGCGCGCGACCTCGCGCTCGAGCACCGGGATGCCCTCGTCGTGGGCCAGCGTGATGATGCTGGCGCGCGTGATCCCCTCGAGGATCGAGGCCTGGACCGGCGGCGTGATGAGCACCCCGTCGCGCACCAGGAACAGGTTCTCGCCCGAGCCGTCGGCCACGTAGCCGGCCTCGTTGAGCAGCAGGGCCTCCTGGTAGCCGGCCTTGTGGCTCTCGATCTTCGCGAGGATCGAGTTGAGGTACTGGCCGCCGGCCTTGGCCGTGGCGGGGATCGTGGTCGACCCGATGCGGCGCCAGCTGGAGATCTTGGCGCGGATGCCGGTGCGCAGGCCGTCCTCGCCCAGGTAGGCGCCCCACCGCCACGCGGCGATGGCCACGTCGACCGGGGCCTCCAGCGGGAACAGCCCCATGGTGCCGTAGCCGCGCAGCGACGATCGGGCGGATGTAGCAGCCGCCGAGATCGTTGGAGGAGATGACCTGGTGGACCGCCGCGCGCAGCTCCTCGCGCGAGTACGGGATCGGCATGTGGTACATCGCCGCCGAGCGCTCGAGGCGCGCGAGGTGGTCGTCCAGGCGGAACACGGCCGTGCCCTTGTCGGCGTCGTACGAGCGGATGCCCTCGAACACCGTGGTGCCGTAGTGCAGGCCGTGCGAGAGGACGTGCACCTGGGCGTCCGGCCAATCGACCAGCGCGCCGTTCATCCAGATCTTCTCGGCTTCCTGCATGTTCGGCGTTCCTTTGCGTGGGCAGCCCGAGACGGGCCCGACGGGGATCTAGGTTACCGGGCGGGTCCAGCGGGTGGCAGGGCCGGGCGCGGGCGGTCGCCGGCCGGGCCGTGACCGCGCCGGTAGACCATGATCGTGCGCCGGAAGGTGATGACCACCACCCCGTCCTGGTTGGGCCGGTGGTCCGCACGGTGACGATGCCGACCTCCGGGCGCGAGCGCGACGGGCGCGCCTCGAGCACCTCGCTCTCGGAGTAGATCGTGTCGCCCTCGAACACCGGCGCGGGCAGGCGCACCTCGTCCCAGCCGAGGTTGGCCAGCACGTTCTGCGAGCACGTCGGCCACGCTCTGCCCGGTGACGAGGGCCAGCGTGAACGTGGAGTCGACCAGCGGGCGGCCGAACTCGGTGCCCGCCGCGTAGTGGCGGTCGAAGTGGATCGGGGCGGTGTTCTGGGTGAGGAGCGTGAACCAGGAGTTGTCCACGTCCAGCACCGTGCGCCCGAGGCGGTGGACGTACACGTCGCCCGACCGCGAAGTCCTCGAAGAAGCGCCCCTCCCAGCCGGCGACCTCGGCCATCAGCGCGAGAGCGCTTCCAGGATCAGGTCGCCCACCGCCCGGGTCCCCAGGTCGCCGCCGATGTCGCGGGTGCGGTGCCCCTGACCCAGGACGCCCTCGACGGCCGCGTCGATGCGGTCGGCCGCCTCGGGGGCCTCCAGCGAGTAGCGCAGCATCATGGCCGCCGACAGCAGCGTGGCGATCGGGTTGGCGACGCCCTGACCGGCGATGTCGGGGGCCGAGCCGTGCACCGGCTCGTAGAGGCCGAGCGTGCCCGGCCCGAGGCTGGCCGAGGGCAGCATCCCGATGGAGCCGGTGATCATCGCGGCCTCGTCGGAGAGGATGTCGCCGAACAGGTTCTCGGTGATGATCACGTCGAAGTCGGCCGGGCGGCTGACCAGCTGCATGGCCGCATTGTCGACCAGCATGTGCTCCAGGGCCACGTCGGGGTGGCCCGCGGCGGTCTCGATCACCTGCTCGCGCCACAGGCGCGAGGTCTCGAGCACGTTGGCCTTGTCGACCGAGGTCACCTTGCCGCTGCGGCCGGCGGCCGCGCGGAAGCCCCACTCGGCCAGCCGCGCCACCTCGGCCTTGGTGTAGACGCAGGTGTCGAAGGCCCGCTCGGGCTCGCGCCCGCGCTCTCCGAAGTAGAGGCCGCCGGTCAGCTCGCGCACCACCAGCAGGTCGGTGCCCTCGATGCGCTCGCGCCGCAGGGGGCTGGCGTCGTAGAGCGCCGGGAAGGGGCGCACCGGGCGCAGGTTGGCGTAGAGGCCGAGGCCCGAGCGCAGGCCCAGGAGCCCCTGCTCGGGGCGCGGCTTGTCGGGGTCGGTGGTGTCCCACTTGGGGCCGCCGACGGCGCCCAGCAGCACCGCGTCCGAGCCCGCGCAGGCCTCCAGCACCTCGTCCGTGAGCGCCGTGCCGTGGGCGTCGATGGAGATGCCGCCCATCAGGTGCTCGTGCCAGCCGATCACCAGATCGTGATCCGGCGCGATCGCGTCGATGACGCGGACCGCCTCGGCGACCACCTCCGGTCCGATGCCGTCACCCGGCAGCAGCGCTACAGACACCTCCGGCACGCGAACCCCCTGCATCTCGACGTCGAACGCGTCGGGAGGCTACAGGGGCGCACCCGGCTCAGGCGCCGTCTCCGGCCCACCAGCCGGGGCGCATCTCGGACTCCGCCTGCAGGTCCTTCATCGGGGGCGCCCCCAGCGCGAGGAAGGCCATCCCGTCCGGGCCGGCCTCGAAGCAGCGCCACGTGGGACCCGGAACGCGCAGCGCATCCCATGCCCCCAGCTCGACGACCTCGTCCCCCAGCGCGGCGCGGCCGGAGCCCTCCACGACCACGTAGAGCTCCTCCTGGCTCGTGTGCCGGTGGCCGAAGCCCTGGCGCACGCCCGGGTCCAGGCGCTGGTAGCTCACGCCCGACCGCTCGAGGCCGAGATCCCGCGTCGCGAAATGCCCCTCGACGCCCTCCATCTCGTGGCGCGCCGCCATGTCCACGACATCCCGGCGCAGGTTCAGATGGGTGAAGTCCGCCATGTGGACGACGTACCCCGGCGCGGCGGGGTCTACGCCGTGCGGGCTCGGGCGCTGAGCTTCCGGCTTCGGGCGTTCCGAGCTTCGAGCGTTCCGTGCTTCTGGGCGTTCCGTGCTTCGCGGCGTTCACGCGCTTCGGCGCGGTCCGGGCTCTTGCGGCGCCGGCCGGCGCGCGGCGAAGTCGGCCCTGGCCGGGCCGATGCGTCGAGGCCCGCCCATGGCGGTGCGAGCTCGTACGCGCCGGCGACGCCGGCCGCCTCGGCGCCGCGTGCCGGGCGACATCGCCGAGCCAGCGCCGATCGGACCGGGCGGCGCCACCGGCCTCCGGTGCCTGGCGCCCGATGTCGCGCAGGCGACGAGCCAGGGATGGCCCGGGACCGGGCCTTCCCGCGTACAAGCTCGCCGCCGCAAGGCGGCCTGCGCGTGCAAATGCGCCCGGCCAGGGCTCGATTTGCCGCGCCTGGGCCGGCCCGCAAGAGGCCGGCCCTCGCCGCGTAAGCTGACCAGCGCCTCCGCAGACGAACCCCGCCCTCGAGGCGCGTTCAGGCGAAGGGCGTGGTCACCGGCCCGTCGCGCTCCCGGTCCGACTCGTAGGCGGAGATCGCCTCCTCCTGCAGGAGCGAGAGGGCGATGTCGTCCCAGCCGTTGAGCAGGCGCTCCCGGACCCCCGGCTCGATGGCGAAGGGCATCTCGACGCCCTCGGAGGTGACCACCAGCTGCAGCTCCAGGTCCACGGACGGCCGTGACGCCCGGGGTGGCCGTCGCGAGGTGGATGAGGTCGGCGACCTCGTCCTCGGTGAGGGTCACGGGCAGGAGCCCGATCTTGGTGCAGTTGGTGCGGAAGATGTCCGCGAAGCTCGGCGCGATGACGGCCCGGAAGCCGTGGTCCTGGAGGGCCCACGGCGCGTGCTCGCGCGACGAGCCGCAGCCGAAGTTGCGGCCGGCCACCAGGATCGGCGCCCCGGCGTACTCCGGACGGTCGAGCGGGAAGCCCTCCTCGCCGCGCCAGTCCCAGAACAGGAACTCGCCGAAGCCGGTGCGCTCGATGCGCTTGAGGAACTGCTTGGGGATGATCTGGTCCGTGTCGACGTCGGACCGGTCCAGCGGGCACACGACGCCCTCGATGCGGGTCACGGGGTCCATCAGCGCACCTCCGCCAGCTCGGTGTCCAGGGAGCGGACGTCCACCAGGTGCCCGGCGATCGCCGCGGCGGCGGCCATCGGCGGGCTGACGAGGTGGGTGCGCCCGCCCTTGCCCTGCCGCCCCTCGAAGTTGCGGTTGCTGGTCGAGGCGCAGCGCTCGCCGGGCTGCAGGACGTCGTCGTTCATCGCCAGGCACATCGAGCAGCCCGCGTCGCGCCACTCGAAGCCGGCCGCGCGGAAGACCTCGTCGAGGCCCTCGGCCTCGGCCTCCGCCTTCACCTGCATCGAGCCGGGGACCACCATCGCGCGCACGCCCGTCGGCGACCCGGCGGCCGCGGACGACCGACGGCCGCCGCGCGCAGGTCGGGCAGGCGCCCGTTGGTGCACGAGCCGATGAAGACCGTGTCGATGGCGATGTCCTCGATCGCCTCTCCGCCCGCGCAGGCCCATGTACTCGAGCGCGCGGCGCACCGACTCGGGGTCGTGCTCGTCGCTGTTCGTCGGGGGTCGGGACGCGCCCGGTGATCGGGGCCACCATGCCGGGGTGCGTGCCCCACGTGACCTGCGGGGCCAGGGACGCCGCGTCGATGACCACCTCGCGGTCGAACACCGCGTCGGCGTCGCTGGGCATCGCCCGCCACGCGCTCGACGGCCGCGTCGAGGTCGGCCGGGGCGCCGGGGCGCCCGGCGAACCACGCGAAGGTGGTCTCGTCCGGGGCGACCATGCCGGCGCGCGCGCCCCACTCGATCGACATGTTGCAGACGGTCATGCGCCCCTCCATGGAGAGCGCGCGGATCGCCGAGCCGGCGTACTCGACCACGTGGCCCGCCGCGCCCGACACGCCGAGGGCGCCGATGGTCCCGAGGATCAGGTCCTTGGCGCCGACCCCGACGCCGGGCTCGCCCTCGATGCTGACCCGCATCGTGCGGGCCTTGGCCTGGGGCAGGGTCTGGGTGGCGAGGACGTGCTCGACCTCGCTGGTGCCGATGCCGAACGCCAGCGCGCCGAACGCCCCGTGGGTGGAGGTGTGGCTGTCACCGCACACGATCGTCATGCCCGGCTGGGTCAGCCCCAGCTCCGGGCCGATGATGTGCACGATGCCCTGGCGCGGGCTGCGCAGCGAGAAGAGCGGGATGCCGAACTCGGCGGCGTTGCGCTCGAGGGCCTCGACCTGCGCCCGCGAGAGCGGGTCGGCGATGCCGGCCGCGCGCCCGATCGTGGGCACGTTGTGGTCGACCGTGGCGAGCGTGCGGTCGGGGCGGCGCACGCGGCGCCCCGCCAGGCGGAGGCCGTCGAAGGCCTGCGGCGAGGTGACCTCGTGGACCAGGTGCAGGTCCACGTAGAGCAGGGCCTGCTGGCCCTGCCCCTCCGGGACCACCTCGTGGGCCTCCCAGATCTTCTCGTACAGCGTCTTGCCCATCTCACACACCCCCCGCCGCGACGCGCTCGCCGTGCTCGGCGTGGCGGCTTGCGTTGACTGCCCTCACATAGGCGATGGCGCTCGCCTCCATCACGTCCGTCGAGACCGACTGGCCGGCGAAGCGCCTGCCGCCGATCTCGCACACCACGCGCGCCTCGCCCAGCGCGTCCTTCCCGCTCGTCACCGCGGAGACCTGGTACTCGAGCAGGACCCCCGAGCTGCCGACGGCGGCGTCGATCGCCTTCATCACCGCGTCGACCGGGCCGTCGCCGACGGCCTCGGCCTCGTGGACGCCCCCCTCGGGATCGCTCACGACCACTGTGGCACGCGGCTCGTCGCCGATGCCCCCCGAGAAGCGCAGGCCGTCCAGCCGGTAGCCCTCGCCGGTGGCCTCGACCCGCATCTCGTCGGACATGATCGCCTCGAGGTCGGAGGCCGAGATGCGGCCCTTGCGGTCGGCCACCACCTTGAAGCGGTTGAAGGCCTGGTCCAGCTCCGCGCGGTCCAGCTCGTAGCCCAGCTCCTCGAGGGCGTTGCGCAGGGCGTGCCGGCCCGAGTGCTTGCCGAGCACGATCTCGCTCTGGGTCAGGCCCACCGAGGCGACGTCCATGATCTCGTAGGTCAGCGGGTTGCTGAGCATGCCGTGCTGGTGGATGCCCGCCTCGTGGGCGAAGGCGTTGCGCCCGACGATCGCCTTGTTGGGCTGCACCGGGTACCCGACCATGCGGCTGACCAGGCGGCTGGTGCGCGTGATCTCGGGCGTCACGACGCCGCACCACAGCCCGCCGAGGGCGTCGGCGCGCGTGCGCAGGATCATCGCGATCTCCTCGACGCTGGCGTTGCCGGCGCGCTCGCCGATCCCGTTGATGCAGCCCTCCACCTGCCGGGCCCCCACCTGGACGCCGGCCAGCGAGTTGGCCACCGCCAGGCCCAGGTCGTTGTGGCAGTGCACCGAGAGGGTGGCGTCGCGCAGCTGCGGGCAGCGCTCGTAGAGCTCGAGCAGGAAGCCCTGGAACTCGGTGGGCATCGTGTAGCCGACGGTGTCCGGGATGTTGATCGTGGTGGCGCCCTCCTCGAGGGCCGCCGCGATCACGTCCGCCACGAAGCCGCGGTCCGAGCGGGTGGCGTCCTCGCACGAGAACTCGACGTCCTCGACCAGCGAGCGGGCGAGCCGCACCGCGTCGATCGTGGCCGCCATCACCTGGTCGCGGTCCATGCGCAGCTTGTACGTCATGTGGATGTCGCTGGTGGCGATGAAGGTGTGGATGCGGGGCCGCTCGGCGTCGCGCACGGCCTCGCCCGCGGCGGTCACGTCGCGCTCGTTGGCGCGGGCCAGGGCGGCCACGGTCACGCCGGAGACCTCCTCGGCCACGGCGCGCGTGCCCTCCATGTCGCCCGGCGAGGAGATCGGGAAGCCGGCCTCGATGACATCGACCCCGAGGCGCGCGAGCTGCTGGCCGATCTCGACCTTCTCGCGCGTGTTCAGGTGGATCCCCGGCGACTGCTCGCCGTCGCGGAGGGTGGTGTCGAAGATCTTGACCCGCTGGGCGGGGTCCTGCTGCGGTACCTGCTGCTCGTCTGCGGTCACGGCGGTGAGCTCCTCACGAATGGGGCTTCGGGGCGATCGGGCCCGGCACATCCGGGCATGGGTGTCGGCAAGCTCCCCCTACCGGGGGAGGAGCCCACGAAGCGCCAGGAGGTCGCGCGACCGCAGTGAGATGTGCGCGACGTCCGAGGGCATGCCGGGCAGGATACCTGCGCCCGGCCCCACCGGCAAACGGCCGGCCGCGTTGACAGCGGTGGCCGTCTGGACGAGGGTCGGGCCGTGAGCCGGAACCGTTCCCGCCGCCGCCTCGCCGCCCTGGCCGCCGTGACCCTGACGAGCGGTCTCGCCGTGCCCGCCACCGGCCTGGGCGCGCTGACGGCGACCGGCGTGTCGCTGGGCGGCCGGCCGGCCTACGAGCAGGTGGTGGTCACCTTCTCCGGCGGCACCCTGTCGGGGCTCGCGCGCCAGGTGGACGCGCTGGACCCCGCGATCGGCGACGGCCGGGCCGTGGTGAGGGTCAACGGCCGCGGGATCACCGCGGCGCCCGTCTCGGCGACCCGCGGGGGCGTGCGCGTGCGGCTGGCCCGGCGGCCCGGCAGCATCCTGGTGCTGCTGGACGCCCCGCCCGGCCCCTTCAAGTTCGTCTCGTACGCGGTCGACGGCTCGCACCGGCACCTGGTGGTCCGCCTCTGGCGCGCCACCACCTCCTCCGCCGCGCGGATCCTGGACGACGGCTGCCTGCGGCTGACGCGCTGGAGCGGGCACCGCGGGGCCACGATCACCGGCCTGGAGCGCGAGCCCCTGTTCGAGCACGGGCTGGTGCTGTCGCTGCGGCGGGCGAACGCCGGCGCGACGACCGTCTTCGAGAGGCCCGTCACCGCGGTCGCGGGAAGGTTCCGGCCCGACTTCTCCGGCTACGCGACGCCGGGGCACTGGAGCGGCCGCCTCACCCCCACCGCGGCCGCGCTCGGGCCCGCGGCGCCGGCGATGCTCGAGGCCTGGTCGACGTCGGCGAAGGACGGCGCGCTGGAGTGCCTGGTGCAGACCCCGGTGATCGCCACGCCCTAGCGGGGTCCGGCTACTCCAGGTCCAGCGTGGCGAACCAGACGCGCTCGAAGCCGTTGACCTGCGCCAGCTCCTCGGCGGCGGCGGGCGGAACCGGCGAGTCGACCGTCACGGCCATGACCGCGCCCCCCTCGCTGCGCGAGCGCGACACCGCCATCGAGGCGATGTTGACGTTGGCCTTGCCCAGGATCGTGCCCACGCGGCCGATCTGGCCGGGGACGTCCAGGTTGCGGATGATGCCGAGGTGCTGGGCGAGCTCGATGTCGATGTCCTCGCCGAACACCTCCACCAGGCGCGGCCGCGACGTGGTGCCCACGGTGGTGCCGCCCACGCTCACGTCGCCCGCCCGGAGGGAGATCCGGTTGGTGTAGTCCCGCGAGCGGGGCGTCGTGGTCTCGGTCCACTGGATGCCGCGCTCCGACGCGAGGGAGGGCGCGTTGACGATGTTGACGGCCTCCTCGACGTGCCCCTGGAGGATCCCCGCCAGGACCGCCGAGGTGAGCAGCCGGGTGTCCAGGTTCGCGAGCTCGCCCTCGTAGGTGATCTCCAGCGGGGACGGCCCGCCGCCGCTCAGGACCACGATCAGCTGACCCAGCTGGCGGGCGAGCGGCACGAAGGGGCCCAGCACCGCCAGGGCCTCGGGGCCGACGGACGGGATGTTGACGGCCGAGGTGACCACCCCGCCGGTGAGCGCCGCGGCGACCTGCTCGGCCACGACCACGCCGGCGCGGTCCTGGGCCTCCTCGGTCGAGGCGCCCAGGTGCGGGGTCACGACGACGCCGGGCAGCCCGAAGAGGGGGCTCTCGGTGGTCGGCTCCTGCGGGAACACGTCGATGCCGGCGCCGCCGAGGTGGCCGGAGGTCAGCGCCGCGACGAGGGCGTCCTGGTCGACCACGTCGCCGCGGGCGGCGTTGATGAGCCGCGCCCCCGGCTTCATCGCCGCGAAGGCGGCCGCGTCCACGAAGCCGCGCGTCTCGGGCGTCGAGGCCAGGTGCAGGGTGATGAAGTCGCTGACCGCGTACAGGTCCTCGGGCGTGTCGGCCTTGTCGACGCCGAGCTCGCGGTAGCGGCCCTCCCCCACCAGCGGGTCGTAGGCGATCACGTTCATGCCGAGGCCCTTCGCGCGCTCGGCCACCATCTGGCCGATGCGGCCGAAGCCGACCACGCCGAGCGTCTTGCCGGTGACCTCGATGCCGCCGAACTTGGAGCGCTCCCACTTCCCCTGGACCAGGCTGGCGTGCGCCTGGGGGATGTTGCGGGCCTGGGAGACCAGCAGGGCGATGGCGTGCTCGGCCGCCGACAGCGAGTTGGAGCCCGCCGCGTTGCAGACCACGATGCCGCGCCGCGTGGCCGCCGGCACGTTGACGTTGTCGACGCCGGTGCCGGCCCGGCCGACCACCTTCAGGCGGTCGGCGCGCGCGATCAGCTCGGCCGTGACCTTGGTGGCGCTGCGCACGACGATCGCGTCGTAGTCGGCGATCCGGTCGAGCAGCTCCTCCTTGGTCCAGTCGAGGCCGAGGTTGACGCTGAACAGCTCGGAGAGGTGGGCGACGCCGGCGTCGGCGATCTTCTCGCAGACGAGGACGCGCAGCCCCGCGGGGGCCAGGGTTCCGGAGGGGGTCAGCTCAGAACTCCGTGTCGATCCAGCTCATCATCCCGCGCAGGCGCTGGCCGACCTCTTCGATGGGGTGCTCGGCGTCGCGGCGGGCGATGGCGTTGAACTGCGGGCGGCCGACCAGGTTCTCGGTGAGCCACTCCTTGGCGAACTGGCCGTTCTGGATCTCGGCCAGGATCTTCTTCATCTCCGCGCGGGTCTCGTCGGTGATGATGCGCCGGCCGCGCGTGAGGTCGCCGTACTCGGCCGTGTTGGAGATCGAGTAGCGCATGCCGCTGATGCCCTTCTCGTAGATCAGGTCCACGATCAGCTTCAGCTCGTGCAGGCACTCGAAGTAGGCGAGGTCCGGGTTGTAGCCCGCCTCGGTGAGGGTGTCGAAGCCGGCGCGCACCAGCTCGCTCAGCCCGCCGCACAGGACCACCTGCTCGCCGAACAGGTCGGTCTCGGTCTCCTCGCGGAAGGTCGTCTCGATGACGCCGGCGCGCGTGCAGCCGATGCCCTTGGCGTACGCGAGGGCGGTCGCCTTGGCGTTGCCGGAGGCGTCCTGGGCCACCGCCACGAGGCCCGGCGTGCCGGCCCCCTCGGCGTAGGTGCGGCGCACCAGGTGGCCGGGCCCCTTGGGGGCGCACATGACCACGTCCACGCCCTCGGGCGCGACGACCTGGCCGAAGTGGATGGCGAAGCCGTGCGCGAACAGCAGCGTGTCACCGGCGGTCAGCCCGGCCGCGATCTCGTCGCGGAAGAGCGCCGCCTGGAACTCGTCGGGCGCCAGGATCATCACCAGGTCGCCCTTGGCGGCCGCGTCGGCCGGCGAGAGCACCTCGAGGCCCTCCTCCCGGGCCGCGGCCACCGACGACGAGGACGGACGCAGGCCCACCACCACGGAGACGCCGGAGTCGCGGAGGTTGAGGGCGTGGGCGTGGCCCTGGCTGCCGTACCCGATCACCGCGACGGTCTTGCCCGTCAGCAGCTCGAGGTCGGCGTCGTCGTCGTAGTACATCGGCACGGTGTGCGCTCCGGGTGCGGGGGTGTGGCGGACGGGAGCCCCGGGAGGGCTCAGGTGTGGTGCGAGCCGCGCCCGAGCGCGACGACACCGGTCTTCACGAGCTCGATCAACCCGAAGGGGCGCAGGAGCTGCTCGAAGTTGAGGAGCTCCTCGGTCTCTCCCGTCACCTGGATCGTGAGGGACTCGGGTGTGACGTCGATGATGTGCGCCTCGAAGATCTCGACGAGCTGGATGACCTCGCTGCGCGTGCGCGCGTCGGCGGCCACCTTCATCAGCGCCAGCTCGCGGGACACCATGTTGTCCGGGTCCAGGTCGCGGATCTTGATGACGTTGATGAGCTTGTCGAGCTGCTTGGTGATCTGCTCGACGGGGAAGCGGCTCGCGTCGACCGCGATCGTCATGCGCGAGAGGTCGGGGTCCTCGGTGGGACTCACCGCGAGGGAGTCGATGTTGTACCCGCGGCGGGTGAAGAGCCCGGCGACGCGGGAGAGGACCCCTGGCTTGTTCTCGACCAGGACCGAGAGAGTGTGCTTCACGACGGGGCAGCATACCCGACCGGATCGCCTCCGCTCGGACGGCCACGCGGCAGCCTCTACGCTTGTGCCATGGAGGGCCGTCTGCTCGTGGTGGAGGACGACCCGCAGGTGCGGGCGATGCTCACGCGCGCACTCGGGTACGAGGGTTTCGAGATCGTGACCGCCCCGGACGCGGCGACCGCCATGGCGTGCTTCCGGGCCGCGCGGCCCGACCTGCTGCTCCTGGACCTGCTGCTGCCCGACGACGACGGCGTGGAGGTGTGCCGCCGCCTGCGCACCGCCGGCGAGCAGGTGCCGATCCTCATGCTCACGGCCCGGGACACCGTCCGCGACCGCATCGTGGGCCTGGAGGCCGGCGCCGACGACTACCTGGTCAAGCCCTTCTCGACGGCGGAGCTGGTGGCCCGGGTGCGCGCGCTGCTGCGGCGGGCGCGCGACCTGACGGCGGGGCCGCGCCGGCGCTTCGCCGACCTGACGCTCGACGCCTCGACCCACGAGGTCCATCGCGGCGACCGGCCCCTCGACGCTGACCCGGCGCGAGTTCGACCTGCTGGCCCTGCTGATGGACAACCCGGGCGCCGTGATGCCGCGCGAGCGCCTGCTGACCGACGCCTGGGGGTTCGCCTCGAACGTCGAGACCAACGCGGTGGACGTCTACGTGGGCTACCTGCGCCGCAAGCTGGAGGAGGCCGGGGAGCCGCGGCTGATCCACACGGTGCGCGGGGTCGGCTACGTGCTGCGCCAGGAACGCTCGGGCGAGAGCGCGTGAGGCTCCAGACGCGGATCGCGCTGTCGGCGGCGGCCGCGGTGCTCGCCGCGGTGGCCCTGTTCGGCGCCGGCGCCTACTACCTGATCTCCGAGCGCGCCTACGACCGCCTGGACGACTCGCTCAGCGACACGGCCGACCGGGTCACGGCGGAGCTCACCGGACCGGACGTGGGCGGCCGCGACTTCGCCGAGCCGCCCACGCGCGGGCACCCCCGCCGAGCCCACGCCCAGCGCCGGGGCCGACCCGGCGGGCACACGGGTCCAGCTGGACCCCCTGGGGCGCACGCCCCCGAGCGGGCCGCGCACCGTGACCCTCCAGGGCGAGCGCTACCGCCTGCTGGTGCGGGCGCTGCCGACCGGATCCGACGGGAGCCGGCGCACCGTGGCCGTCGCCCGCCCCCTGACCGACGTGGAGCAGACCCTCGACGAGGTGGCCCTCGGGCTCGTGGTGGCCGCGCTGGCCGCCGCCCTCCTGGCGACCGGGCTCGCCCTCGTCATCGTGCGCCGGGCGCTGGCGCCCCTCACCCGCACCCAGCAGGCCGCCGAGTCGGTGGCGACGAGCCAGGACCCCTCGGTGCGGGTGCCGGAGGGGCGCCCCGACGAGGTGGGTCTCCTCTCCCGCGCGATCAACCGCATGCTCGGGCGGCTCGAGGACGCGCAGGGGCGCCTCAGGGCCACCCTGTCCGAGCAGCGCCGCTTCGCCGCCGACGCCTCCCACGAGATGCGCACCCCGCTGACGGCCCTGCGCGGGGACATCGAGACCATGCGGGCCCACGACCTGCCCCCGGCCGAGCGGGAGGCTGGCGCTCTCGGACATGGCGGCCTCGGTGGACCGCATGGACCGTCTCGTCCAGGGACTGCTGGGCCTGGCCCGCGTGGACGGCGACGACCGCGAGGTGGAGCGGGTGGACCTCGGGGAGATGATCGTCGAGATCGCGACCCGCGACGAGATCGGCGCGGTGGAGCGCGACGTGCTGGTCAGCGGCGACCGCGCGGCCCTGCGGGGCATGCTGGTCAACCTGATCGACAACGGGCGCGGCCACGGCGGCCGGGTGACCGTGGCGCTGCGCTCCGAGCCCGGGGAGGCCGTGGTGGAGGTGAGCGACGACGGGCCCGGGGTGGCCGAGGCCGATCGCGACCGGATCTTCGACCGCTTCTACCGCGCCCCGGAGCGGCGCGGCGAGCCGGGAGCGGGCCTGGGGCTGCCGATCGCCCGCGCCACCGCCGAGCGCTGGGGCGGCAGCCTGCGCCTGCTGCCGGCGGCCGCGGGCGGGGGCGCCCGCTTCGAGGTGCGCCTGCCCCGCGTCGAGCCGGCGGCCTAGGCGTCCAGGAGGCGCTCGGCCTGGGCGGCCAGGGCGTCGGCCCGTTCCCGGTCGCCGACCGCGTCGTACCAGACCGCCGCCTCGATCGCGCACAGCGGCCGCCAGGCCCTGACACGGCCTGTCAGGTCCGGGGCGCCGTAGCCCGCCAGCAGCGCGGCGACCCGGGGCGCGTCGAGGTCGTCCAGCGCGGCCGTGTAGGCCAGCTCCTGGGCCGGATCCCCCAGGTGGGAGTACTCCCAGTCCACGAGCACCGGCCGCGCGCCGTCCCAGACGACGTTGCCGCCCCACACGTCGGCGTGGAGCAGGCGGAAGGGCCGGTCGGCCGGCGGATCCCGGTCGACCGTGGCGGCCACCACCCGCGCGGCGAGCGCCGCCCGGGGCCCGGCGGCGGCCAGCAGGTCCCGCGCGCGCCCGGCCCGGTAGGCGGCGAGGGTCGTCACCGCCGCCTCCCAGCCCGGCGGGGCGCCCTCGCCGGCGTGCTCGAGGTCGTGCACCCGGCGCACCAGGGCGCCGAGGCCGGCGAGCCGGGCCGGGTCGAGGTCCGCGAGCCGGTGGACCGCGCCGGGAAGGCGCGGCGTCACCAGCACCCCCTCCCCCACGGCGACGACCGGCGGTGCCACGCCGAGGCCGGCGACCCGCCGGAGCGCGGCCGCCTCGTGGGCGATCAGCGCCGGGGGCCCCAGCTTGACCACCACGTCGCCGTCCGGCCCGGGCAGCGACCACAGGCGCGAGTGCGCCCCGCCCGGGAGGGGCTCGGCGCCCCCGTTCATGAGAGCCCGGAGCGCTCCCGCACCAGCTCGCCCACCCGCGCGGGGTCGGCCCGGCCGCCCGTGGCCTTCATCGCCTGGCCGACGAAGAAGCCCACCAGCTTCTCCTTGCCGTCGCGCAGCTGCGCCGCCTGCGCCGGGTTGTCCTCCAGCAGGCGCTCCACCAGGGCGACGAGCTCGCCCTCGTCGGAGATCTGCCCGAGGCCCTTCTCGGCGACGACCTCGGCGGGCGCGGCGCCGGTCGCGATGACCTCGGCCAGCACCTCCTTGGCCAGCGGCACCGACAGCGTGCGGTCCTCGATCAGCGCGATGATCTCGGCCAGGCGCTCGGGCGTGACGTTGCTCTCCCAGGGCTCCTGCCCCAGCTCGCGCAGCTGGGCGCGCAGCTCGCCGCGCACCCAGTTGGCCGCCGCCTTCGGATCGACCCGCGCCGCGACCGCCTCGAAGTAGGCGGCCAGCTCGGGGGTCTCGGAGAGCACCTCCGCGTCCTCGAAGCTGATGCCGAGGTCGCGGGCCCAGCGCCGGCGCAGGTCCGTGGGCAGCTCGGGCAGGCCGGCGCGCAGCTCCTCGACCCAGGCGCGGTCGGGGACCACCGGGACCAGGTCCGGCTCCGGCAGGTAGCGGTAGTCGTGCGCCTCCTCCTTGCTGCGCAGCGAGTGCAGCTCGCCGGTCTCGGGGGCGAAGTGCAGCGTCTCCTGCACCACCCGGCCGCCCCCCTCCAGGATGGCGATCTGGCGGGCGATCTCGGCGTCGACCCCCCGCTCGAGGAAGCGGAAGCTGTTCATGTTCTTGAGCTCGGTCTTGGTGCCCAGCTCGGTGGATCCGGCGGGGCGCACGCTGACGTTGGCGTCGGCGCGCATCGAGCCCTCCTCCATGTTGCAGTCGCTCACCTCGAGGCGCCGGAGCGTGGCCCGGAGCTGGCGCAGGAAGGCGCCCGCCTGGGCCGAGGTGCGCAGGTCGGGCTCGGTCACGATCTCCAGGAGCGGCGTCCCGCCCCGGTTGAAGTCCACCGACGACGTGTCGGCGCCCGCGCGGCGGCCGCCCGCCCCGGAGTGGACGAGCTTGGCCGCGTCCTCCTCGAGGTGCGCCCGGGTGATGCCCACCGGGAACTCACCGTCGGGGAGCAGCACGCTGACGCTCCCGCCCACGCAGATGGGCTCGTCGTACTGGGAGATCTGGTACGCCTTCGAGAGGTCCGGATAGAAGTAGTTCTTGCGGTGGAACTGCGAGCTGGGGGCGATCTCGCACCCCAGCGCGAGGCCCGTGATGATCGCCAGCCGCACCGCCTCGGCGTTGAGCGACCGGCAGGACGCCCGGGTGCGCGAGGCAGATCGGGCAGGTGTGGCTGTTGGGCGGGTCGCCGAAGCTCAGCTCGCAGCCGCAGAACATCTTGGTGCGCGTGGCGAGCTGCACGTGGATCTCCAGCCCGATCACCGGCTCCCAGCGCGGCGCGCTCATGCGACCCCGGGCGGGGAGGGATCGAAGCCGAGCGCGGCCTCGAGGGCGTGGGCCACCTCGAACAGGCGGTTCTCGCTGAACGCCGGCCCGGCGATCTGCAGCCCCACCGGCAGCCCGTCGGACAGCCCGCAGGGGATCGAGATGGCGGGCAGGCCGGCGAGGCTGACGGGGATCGTGCAGATGTCGGACAGGTACATCTGCAGGGGGTCGTCGATCCGCTCGCCCAGCCGGAAGGCGACCGAGGGCGAGGTGGGCGACACCACGAAGTCGACCGATTCGAACGCCCGCTCGAAGTCGCGCCGGATCAGGGTCCGCACCTTCAGCGCGCGCAGGTAGTAGGCGTCGTAGTAGCCCGACGCGAGCGCGAAGGTGCCGAGCATGATGCGCCGCTTGACCTCGGGGCCGAAGAGCGCCCCCCGGGTGCTCTCGTAGTGCTCGAGGATCCCCTCGGCGCCCTCCACGCGCGGGCCGTAGCGGATGCCGTCGAAGCGGGCGAGGTTGGCCGAGCACTCGGCCGGGGCGATCAGGTAGTACGTGGCCACCCCGTGCTCGCTGGTGGGCAGGCTGATCCGCTCGGCCGTGCCGCCGAGGGCCTCCACGTGGCCGACGGCGGCGTCGACGGCGTCGCGCACGCCGGGGTCCACCCCGTCGCCCATCAGCTCGTCGACCACCCCGATGCGCACGCCCCGCAGGTCGGTCGCCGTCGGCAGCGGCGATCGGCTCGCGCCACTCCAGCGAGGTCGAGTCCATCGGGTCGTGCCCGACGATGTGGGACAGCAGCAGCGCGCTGTCGCGCACGGTGCGCGCGAAGGGGCCCACCTGGTCCAGCGACGAGGCGAAGGCGATCAGGCCGTACCGCGAGACCGCCCCGTAGGTGGGCTTCATCCCCACGATCCCGCACAGGGCCGCCGGCTGGCGGATGGAGCCGCCGGTGTCGCTGCCGAGCGCCCACGGCGCCTGGAACGCGGCCACCGCGGCGGCGGACCCCCCGCTGGAGCCGCCGGGCACGCGCTCGCCGTCCCAGGGGTTGCGGGTGATCTGGTACGCCGAGTTCTCCGTGCTCGAGCCCATGGCGAACTCGTCCATGTTGGTCTTCCCCACCACGACGGCGCCGGCGCGCTCGAGGCGCTCCACGCACGTCGCGGTGTACAGCGGGCGGAAGCCCTCCAGGATCCGCGAGGCGGCCGTGGTGGTGAGGTCGCGCGTCGACAGGGCGTCCTTGATGGCGATCGGGATGCCCCCCAGCGGCGGCCGCTCGTCCATCGCGTCGATCTCGCGCGGCCCGGGCCCGCGCGGCCTCCGCGTTCGTGGCCAGGAAGCTGCCCCAGCGGTCGTCGGCCACCCGCGCCAGGGACGCCTCGACCAGGTCGCTCGACGAGACCTCGCCCGCGTGCAGGGCGCGCACGGACTCGTGCGCGGTGAGCTCGTGCAGCGGCGTCACGAGTCGAACTTCACGACCGCGAAGCGGTCCTCCACCACGTCGGGGGCCTCGCGCAGGGCGTCCGCCACGGACAGGCTCGGCTGCGGGACGTCCTGCCGCATCACGTTCTGGAGCGAGACCACGTGGGTGGTCGGCGGCACGTCGTCCAGGTCGAGCGCCTGGATCTTGTCCACGTGCTCCAGGATGCCCGACAGCTCGGCGCCCATGCGCGCCTCCTCGTCGGGGTCCAGATGGAGGCGCGCGAGGCGCGCGACGTGCCAGACGGTTGCGTCGTCGATCACGGCGGGGATGGTACCGGGAAGTTCCTCAGGCGGGCGGCGGCAGGCTGATCAGCAGCGCCACGCTCACCAGGAGCGCGCGCCGCCAGGACGAGCTCGGCGCGCACGCTCACCCGCAGGGCGGCCGTGGCGCCGCGGTCGTCGGGGTCCAGGCCCAGCGCCGCGCGCTCCAGCCGGGGGTGGACGACCATGCGGTTGTAGGCGCCGCCGGCCAGCAGGACGGCGAACAGCGCGAGCTTGACCACGAGCACGCGCCCGTAGTCCGAGTCGAGCACCTCGCCGAGCGCGACCTCGGCCAGCGCGCGGTAGACGCCCGTCACCACGAGCACCGCGACGGCCACCAGGGCCACCGCGGAGAAGCGCACGACCACGGCGGCCGCCAGCCGCACGCGGTCGGCGTCCCCGAGGCGGACGACCGCGGGGCTCACGAGGGTCGCGAGCCCCAGCAGCCCCCCGAGCCAGACCGCCGTCGCGCCCCCGTGCAGCGCGTCGATGACGATGTTGGCGGTCCGGTCGCCGCCGCTGGAGGCGTGGCCGGCCCAGGAGATCGCCACCAGCGCGATCGCCGGCGGCAGGCCCAGCAGCCAGGCGCCCCCGGCCCCCAGCGCCCGCGGGATCGCGCCGGTCGCGCCGGCCGAGCGCCCACGCCCCCGCGCAGGCCAGCCGCGAGGCAGGCCACCTGGACCCACCACGCCGCCCCGGCGCGACTGTGCAGCAGCAGGTCTCCCAGGTCCCCCGGGCCGGCGCGCAGGCCGCGCAGCAGCGCGACCGGCAACAGGATCAGCCCGGCGGCCCCGGCCACGGCGAGGATCCACCACGCCCGCCACCAGCCGGCCGAGGCCCCCGCCAGGGCGGCGCCCGCCCGCTCGCGGAACGCCTCGGCGCGTTCCGCCGCCTCCCCGGGCGGGGCGATCCCGCCCGCGCGCACGGCCGGCGCGACGACCAGCGCCCCGAGGGTCACGAGGCCGAGCATCCCGAGCGGCGCGGCCAGCGCCAGCAGGCGCGCCAGCACGGCCGAGCGGGCCGTGGTCGGAGCGGGCCATCGCGGCGAGCCCGGCGACGGCCGGCGGGGGCCGGCGCCGACGCCGAAGGCGAACGCGCCGCCGGAGGGATGGCCGTCCTGCGAGAGCACGCGCCACTCGACGCGTCATCGCGCCCGTCGCCCGACGGCGCGGACCGGGCACGATGACGGCGCGGGCGACCCGCGGGTCGCGCCGCGGCGGCCCGGAGACGACGCGGCCGTCGGGGTCGCGCACCCGGACGGTGAGGAAGGCCTCCTCGACGGGCGCCGAGAACACCAGGCGCACGAAGGAGGGCGGGGCGTCCAGCCGGGCGCCCGCGGCGGGCTCCGACGAGACCAGCGTCGCGTGGGCCGACGCGACCCCCGGCACGACGGCGATCGCGACCAGTACCGCGACGAGCCACCGGCGAGCGCGCACGGGGCGACGCTACCAGCCGGGGCGCGGGGGGGCGGCTAGTTGGTCAGCAGGTGGATGGCCACGATGAGGAGCGCCGTCAGCACGAAGCTCCCCGCTGCGACCCGGGCGTCTCGAAGGATCACCGTGACTCCGGCGGGTGGAAGACGAATGTCCCCTCCTGTGTCGGCAGCCGCGACCCCGGTCCTTATCCCTCGGCCAGGTGACCCGTCAGCCGCCGCCCGGTGGACTCGGGCGGGCCGGGCCCCCGGCGAGGTTGTAGAGGGAGGCGCGGGAGATGCGGATGCCCGAGACCACCACCGTGTGGCCGTTCTCGGTCCACGCCACCGCGGTGCGGCCGTCCTCGTCGAAGCTGCGCAGCAGCACGCCCCGCCGCCCGGTCTGGAGGCCGCTCTGCGGTATGGCCACCGGTGCCCCCGACACCGTGGTCTGCGCCACCAGGCTTCCGGCCTTCTGCCAGTAGGTGGTGTGGATGTCGCGCCCCTCCAGCCGGTCCTCGCGCGTCCCGATCGGCACCCAGCCCGCCGCGGCCGCGTTGGCGGCGAAACGGCCGTCGGCGGGCGTCCCGGGCGCCGTCGGCACCGGCCCCTCCGGCGGCAGCTCGTGCAGTTCCACGACCTCCTTGGCCACGCGCGCCTCGTCGTCGCCGCGCTCCACCCCGAAGGACACCGCCAGCACGATCGCCACCACCGTGATGGCGATCCCGAGGGCGGTGCCGATCCGCCCGCGCGGCTCGGGGACCGGTGCGGCAACGGGGTCGTCGGACGCGGCCATCGGGGGATCTTGACACCGGACCGGACGGGGAGCCGGGGCTACGATGGCCGCCATGCGGCTCCTTCGACGCGCCCTCGCCCCCCTGCGCACCCCGGTCGGGTTCTCGCGCGTGTCGCTGGTCGCCCTCGCCTGCCTGTGGGTGATCGTGCCGAGCGGGGCCATCGTGCGGCTGACGGCGTCGGGCCTCGGCTGCCCGGACTGGCCCCTCTGCGACGGCGGCGTGGTGCCGGAGAGCGCCGGTCACGCGTGGATCGAGTACACCAACCGGATCCTGTCGGGGGTCGTGGGGGCGGTCGCCCTGGGCACCTGGATCGTCGCCCAGTGGGCGCCCGGCGCGCCCGCCGCGCTGAAGCGGTGGGCCGCCCTGCTGGCGCTCTGCACCGTCGCCCAGATGCCCCTGGGCGCGGTCACCGTGCTCTCGGGGCTGCATCCGATGGCCGTGGGCGCCCACTTCCTGCTGTCCATGATCGCCCTGGTGGTGGCCACGCTGCTCGCCGTGCGCGCCTTCGACTGGCGCGCCGGCCGCGAGCGGGGCTGGGACCGGCGCCGCGGCCCCCTGGCCCTCGTGGTCGCCCTCAGCGCCGCCGCCGTGCTCTCGACGGGCGTCGTGGTGACCGCCGCGGGGCCGCACTCGGGCGACGACGACGTCACCAAGCGCTTCGGCGACCTGCTGCTGGCCGCTCCAGGTGCACGTGCGCGTGGCCGTCGGCTTCCTGCTCCTGGCGGCCGTGCTCGTGGCGTGGGTGTGGCGGGAGGGCACGGCCGACCGCGCCACCACCCGGCTCGCCGCCGTGGCGCTCCCGCTGGTGCTGCTCCAGATCGGGATCGGCGAGTACCAGTACCGCAACGGCCTGCCGTGGCAGGTGGTGGCGGTGCACGTGGCGACCGCCGCCCTCGTGTGGATCGTGATCGTGGCGGCGTGCTGGGGCGTCGCCCGCCCGGCGCTGGCCGGCGCGGCCGAGCCGGGCTACGGGCGGCGGGAGGCCACCCGCTGGCAGGGCACGCAGCGCACCGAGTCCGGCAGCGCCCTCAGCCGCCCCTCGGGGATCTCCGAGCCGCAGTCCACGCAGATCCCGTAGGTCCCCGCGTCGATCGCGTCGAGCGCGGCGCGCAGCCGCTCCTCGCGCTCGCGCCAGCGCAGCTGCTCACGCAGGTCGCGCTCGCGCAGGTCGGCGTCGGTCGCGGCCTCGGCGGGATGGTGGTGCGCGTCGCCGCGCTCCTCGCCGTCGCGCGCGAGGTCGCGCCGCTCCAGCGCGGCCGTCACCTCGCGGCGGAGCCGTTCGAGGCGCTCCTCGGGCGCCTCGCGCTGCGTGGTCTCGTCGGGCATCGCACCGATGGTAGCGAGGTGATGACGGCCGGGCGGGGGCCGACCGGCGGGCGGTAGCGTGGCGGGCGGCGGTCGCGACGGAGGGTGGTCGGGTGGCGGATGGACTGGCGGTGGAGGCCGAGGGCCTCGAACGGATCTTCAAGGGCGGCATCCGCGCCGTTGACGGGGTGGACCTCGCGGTGGCCCGCGGGGAGGTCTACGGCTTCCTCGGCCCCAACGGGGCGGGCAAGAGCACCACCGTGCGCATGCTCGCCACCCTGCTGACGCCCACCGGCGGGCGGGCGTCGGTCGCCGGCCACGACCTGGTGGGCGACCCGGACGGGGTCCGGCGCAGCATCGGCGTGGCCCTCCAGGACGCGGCGATCGACCCCTACATGACCGGCCGCGAGCTGCTGCACCTGCAGGCCGTGCTGCACGACTTCGACCGCGAGGTGGGCCGGCGGCGCGCGGTGGAGCTGCTCGAGCGCGTGGACCTGGTCGCCGCGGCCGATCGCCGCGTCGGCACCTACTCCGGCGGCATGCGGCGCCGGCTCGACCTCGCCCTGGCCCTGGTCCACGAGCCGGAGGTCCTCTTCCTGGACGAGCCGACGACCGGCCTCGACCCGATCTCGCGCCTGACCCTCTGGGACGAGGTCCGCCGCCTCAACGCGGACGGCGCGACGGTCTTCCTGACCACCCAGTACCTGGAGGAGGCCGACCAGCTGGCCGGCCGGGTCGGGATCATCGACGGCGGCAGGATCGTGGCCGAGGGGACGCCCGCCGCGCTCAAGGCCGAGGTGGGCGATCCCACCCTCCACGTCGGCATCGCCGACCCGGCCGACCACGCCCGCGGCGAGGGCGTGCTCGCGCCCTTCGGCGAGATCGTGCCCAGCCGGCCCTCGGCCGTCGCGGTGCGCCTGCCGGGCGGGGCCTCGGCCGTCGCCGGCGTGGTGCGGGCCCTGGACGAGGCCGGCATCGCGGCGACGAGCCTCGACCTGGCCCAGCCGACGCTGGACGACGTCTTCGTCGCCAAGACCGGCCGGCGCCTCGAGGCCGAGACCGCCGAGGAGGGCGCCGCCGCGCCGCCCGCCGGGTGAGGACGACCGTCGTCCAGACCGCCGCGCTCGCGCGCCGGGCGGTCATCGGCACCCTGCGCACGCCGCAGGCGCTGGTGCCCGGGCTGTTCTTCCCCCTGGTGCTGATGGCGATCTTCACCGCCTCGTTCGCGGGCGCGCCCGGGGCCATCCCGGGCTTCCCCCCGGTGCGGAGCTTCCTCGACTTCGCCCTGGCGGGGGCGATCCTCCAGGGCATCCTGATCGGCGGCACCACCGCCGGCTCCGCCTTCGCGCTGGACATCGAGGGCGGGTTCTTCGACCGGCTGGTGGCGTCGCCGGTCTCCCGCACGGCGATCCTGGTGGGCCGCCTCGCCGGAGGGGTCGTGATCGCGATGGCCCAGACGCTCCTGTTCCTGGCGATCGGGATCGCCTTCGGCGCGCGCGTCGAGGGGGGCCTGGCCGGCGTCCTGGTGCTGCTGGTGCTCGCGGGCCTGCTGTCGGTCGCGATCAGCGGGCTGGGGGTGTTCCTGGCCCTGCGCTCCGGCTCGGCCGAGGCCGTCCAGGGCACCTTCCCCCTCTTCTTCGCCCTGCTCTTCTTCTCGTCGGCGTTCTTCCCGCGCGAGACCATGGACGGCTGGTTCAAGGTCGTGGCCGACCTCAACCCGATCTCGTACCTGGTGGAGGCGATGCGCGACCAGGTGATCGTGGGCGTGGACCCGCGGCCCACGCTGATCGGCCTCGCCGTGGTCATCGGCCTGGCCGCCCTGGCGATCGCCGGGTGCTGGTCGGCCTTCCACCGGCGGCTGCGGGGGCCGCTGTGATCCACACCCTGCGCGTCAGCTGGGGCCTGGCCTCCCGCAGCCTGATCCTGGTGCGGCGCATGCCCTCGGTGTTCCTGCCGTCGCTGATCATGCCCCTGTTCATCCTGATCTCCACGGCGGGCGCCTTTCGCGGCATCGCCCTGCTGCCGGTGTTCGACGGCGCCTCGTACCTCGCGTTCACGATCCCGCTGGCGACGGTGATGGGCGCCGGCTTCGCGGGCATCAACGCCGGGATGACCCTGGCGCGCGACATCGAGGGGGGCTTCGTGGACCGCCTCATCGCCAGCCCGGCCCCGCGCATCACGCTGATCCTGGGGCCGCTGATGGCGGCGGGCGTCCGCTCCCTCTTCACCACCACGGTCGTCCTCACGGCCGGCCTGATCGGCGGCGTGGGCCTGCCGGGCCTCGGCGGGACGCTCGTCGTCTACCTGCTCGCCATCGGCTTCTCGGCGGCCACGGCCTGCTGGTCGATGGGGGTCGCGCTGCGGGCGCGCACCATCCAGTCCGCCCCCCTGATGCAGGTGGTGATCTTCCTCTCCGTCTTCATGTCGGTGGCGTACGCCCCGCGCGAGGCCCTCACCGGCTGGCTGCACGCCATCTCCAACGTCAACCCGGTGACCTACCTGCTGGAGGCCTCGCGGGCGGCCGAGCTCGGCTACCTGGGATGGGACGAGCTGTGGAGGGGCTTCGCGGCGGTCGCGATCCTGGTCGGGTTCCTCGGCGCCTGGGCGCTGTCGGGCCTGCGGGGGCTCGCCCGGCGGTAGGCCCTAGGGGATGCGCCCGGTGCGCCGCTGGTACGAGCGCAGGGCGAACCAGCCGATGACGTAGACGACGAAGATGAGCGCCGCCACCTCCAGGTACCCCAAGGCGAGCGCCACCATCTGGACCACGAACAGCGCCAGCGCGCAGCCGATCAGGATGAGCCCGATCCGGCGGCGGCGGGTTTCGGCGGGCGACGGCTCCACGGGCGGCAGCGTAGTGCGTGTGACAGCCGTTCACCGTTTCCGCCGGGGGGCTGCCCTAGACTGCGCCCGGTGCGCTCCCTCCTGATCGCGACCCTCGTCGGCGCCGCCATCGCCGTGGGGGCCGGACCCGCGACGGCCGCGACCGGCGTCATCCAGAGCATGGTCTGCGTCGCCCCCGGCGACGCCGCGGGCATCGACGCCATGCTGGAGCGCGCCGGGAGCCCGCTGGCGGGCGAGGGCGCGACCTTCGTGCGCGAGGGCACCGCCGCCGGGATCGACCCGCGCGCGCTCGTCGCGATCGCGGCCCACGAGACGATCCTCGAGACGTACGGGCCCTCGCAGGTGATCCGCAACCCGTTCGGCCTCGGGCCCGGCTGGTCGTTCGCGACCGAGGCCGACGCCATCGCCCGCGCCGCCGGCACGCTCGCCTCGATGTATCTCCCCGAGGGCCGCACCGCCATCCCCGAGATCGGCGCCAAGTGGGCGCCGGTCGGCGCCTCCAACGACCCCGGCGGGCTCAACGACAACTGGACGGCGGGCGTGGGCGCCTACTACGCCGCCCTGGGCGGTGATCCGGGCCGGCCGATCCTGCTGCAGGCGCAGGACGCCTCGCCCGCGTGCTCGGGCGCGGGCGCTCCCGCCGCGACGACGACGACCGAGCCCGCCCCCGCCGCGGCGCCGGCCGGGCCCCCGGTGGTCGTCGCGTGGGGCGGCGCCGCGCCGGCGCTCACGGGCGACTCGCGCCGCCGGCGGGGCCGATCCCGCCACCGGCGCCGCCGCCGTCGTCGAGGGCTTCGTCTTCCCGCTCGCGCTGGCCCCGTCGGCGACCGCGACCTACCGCGACGCCTTCGCGGAGCCGGGCACCGTGGAGTGCGAGGGCGCGCGGCGCCAGTGCGCCCTCACGATCCAGAGCGCGGCCGGCGACCCGGCGGTCGCGATGGCCGCCGGCACGCTGACCGCGGGCGACGCCGCCGATCGCGAGGAGGGCATCGCCTTCTGGATCACCACCCCCGCCGGCGACCGCCTCGGCTACGGCCCGCTGGCGTCCTACGCGCCGGGCATCGGCGAGGGCGTGGCGGTGGCCGCCGGGCAGCACCTGGGCGCCTCGGCGGGCTGGGTGCGGATCGCGTGGGAGCGCGGCGAGCGGCGCGTCAACCCGTACCCGCTGCTCCGGGCGACGCGCCCCTCCGCCTAGCGCGCACGGGGCGCGCGGGGGCCGTACGCTCACGGCCCCCGATCCCGACGAAAGGGCGAATGTGAACGCCGTCGTTCTGAGCGAGACCGGAGGCCCCGAGGTCCTCCGCCTGAGCACCGCACCCGACCCGGCCGCCGGCGCCGGCGAGGTGGTGGTCGCCCTGAAGGCCGCCGCCCTCAACCGGCGCGACGTGTTCCTGCGCAAGGGCATCGCCCCCAGCCCCCTGCCGGTGATCCCGGGCTCCGACGGCGCGGGCACGGTCCGCGCGGTCGGCGCGGGCGTCTCGGGCCTGTCCGAGGGCGACGAGGTCATCATCCTCCCCTCCCTCGGCTGGGGCGGCGGCGAGGCGGCGCCGGCCCCCGGCTTCCGCATCCTGGGCGGCCCGGACGACGGGACCTACGCCGAGCTCATCCGCATCCCCGCCGAGAACGTCTTCCCCAAGCCCCCGCGCCTGTCGTTCGAGGAGGCCGCCGCCCTGCCGCTGGCCGGGCTCACCGCCTACCGGGCGCTGGTCAGCCGCGCCGGCATCCGGCCCGGCGAGACCGTCCTGATCATCGGCATCGGGGGCGGCGTCGCCACCGTCGCGCTGCACATCGCGCGGGCGGCCGGCTGCCGCGTGCTGGTCACCTCCTCCTCCCACGAGAAGATCGCCCGCGCCCGCGAGCTGGGCGCGACGGCCGGCGTCAACTACGGCGAGGGCGACTGGGTCTCCGCGGTCAAGGAGCTGTCGGGCGGCGGCGTGGACGTGGTCGTCGACTCGGTGGGCTCCACCTGGGCCGACAGCATCAACTGCGTCCGGCCCGGCGGACGGGTGGTCGTCTTCGGCGGCACCGGCGGCGGCAAGGTGGAGCTGATGGTGCGCCCCGTGACCGCCGGTCAGGTCTCCCTGCTGGGAACCACCATGGGCAGCCCGCGCGACTTCGCCGGCCTCCTGAACGCGGTCGCGCACCAGTCCTGGGCGCCGGTGATCGACTCGGTGCGGCCCCTGGCCGAGGTGGCCGACGCCCACGCGCGCGAGGAGGCCGGCGAGCACTTCGGCAAGCTGGTGCTGTCGATCGCCTGAGCCCGGCCCCCGGCCCCCGGTCCCGCGCGGGCCGGGGGCCGACGCCGCCGGCCGCGCCCGGCTAGTCTGGGCCGCCGTGAACCTCCCCCTGCTCACCGCCCTCGCCGAGGCGGCCGGCCCGTCCGGGCGCGAGGAGCGGGTGCGCGCGATCGTCGAGCCCGAGCTCGCCGCCCTGTGCGACCGCGTCGAGATCGATCCCCTCGGCAGCGTGATCGGCACGCGGGCCGGCACCGGGGCCCGCCTGATGCTGGCCGCCCACATGGACGAGATCGGGCTGATGGCCACCCACATCGAGGACCGCGGGTTCATCCGCGTGATCCCCCTCGGCGGCTGGGACGCCCGCACGCTGGTCGGCCAGCGGGTGGTGGTGCACGGGCGGGAGGACCTCGCCGGCGTGGTCGGGATGACCCCGGTCCACCTGCTGGACCAGAAGGACCGCGCCAAGGCCCTCGAGGTGACCGACCTCGCCATCGACGTGGGCCTGCCCGCCGAGCGCGTGCGCGAGCTGGTGCGCCCCGGCGACGTGGCGACGCGGGCGCGCACCCTGCGGTCGCTGGGCGAGCTGGTGTCCGGCAAGAGCCTCGACGATCGCGTGGGCGTGTTCGTGATGCTCGAGGCCCTGCGCGCCGCCGGCCCCTCGGCGGCCGAGGTGGTGGCCGTCGCCACGGTGCAGGAGGAGGTCGGCCTGCGGGGCGCCCGCGTCGCCACGGCGCGCGTGCGGCCCGACATCGCCCTCGCGATCGACACCTGCCCGGCCAACGACGGCCCCGGCGCGCCGCCCTCGGGTCCCTCGACCCGCCTGGGCGAGGGCACGGCCATCCGGATCATGGACGCCAGCGCGATCGGCGCCCCGGCCCTGGTCGACCTGCTGACGCGGATCGCGACCGACCTCGAGATCCCCCACCAGTTCCACGTGGCCAACCGCGGCGGCACGGACACCGGCAGCCTGCAGCTGTCGGGCGAGGGGGCGATCGCCGGCTGCGTCTCGATCCCGACCCGCTACGTGCACTCCAGCGTCGAGGCCTGCCACCCGGACGACATCGAGGCCTCGATCCGCCTGGTGGCCGCGTTCATCGAGCGCGCCGGGGAGCTCGGGCGGAGCCGGCGTCCGTCTAGGCCGCCACGAGGCAGACCGCGACGGCGGCGGCCATCAGCGCGCCGACCGACGACCAGCCCGCCACGCCCAGGCGCCCGTAGGCCATGTGCCCCCGGCCGTACCCCGACAGGATGAACCCGGCCGCGGCCCCGCCCAGCAGCCCGCCGATGTGCCCGCCGATCGAGATGTTCGAGATCGTGAAGGTGAGCAGCAGGTTGATCAGCAGCAGCGCGCCCACCGACGAGCCCAGCAGGGCGATGCCGCGCTGGCGCTCCAGCAGGAGCATCGCCGCCATCAGCCCGAACACCGCCCCGGACGCCCCGATGGTGAGGGAGTCGGGAGTGATCAGCAGCACCAGGGCCGAGCCCCAGAGCAGCGACGAGAAGTAGATGGCCAGCATCCTGGCGGTCCCGGCGTAGCGCTCGAGCGCCCCGCCCAGGATCCACAGCAGGTACATGTTGAAGCCGATGTGGATCAGGCTGCCGTGCAGGAAGCCGGACGTGACGATGCGGTACCACTCGCCGTCCGCGACCGCGGGGCCGAACAGCCCCCAGTCGTAGATGATCGCGGCGTTGCCGACGCCCACCCCGCCGCTCTGGGCCATCTCGACCAGGTAGACCAGCACGTTGAGGCCCACCAGCACCGTCGTCGCGACGGCCGCGTCGCTGCGGACGCCCGGCAGGCGCCGCACGGCCGCGGCCGTGCGCGAGCCCTCGCCGGCGCACTCGGGGCAGCGGAAGCCGACCGCCGCCGAGGTCATGCAGTCCGTGCAGATGGGACGCCCGCAGTTCGAGCAGGAGACGAGGGTCTCGCGCCCGGGGTGGCGGTAGCAGCGCATCGTGTCGGGCGCGCTGATCTCGGGAGGCGTCCCCATCGGCGGCTGATGGTAGCGCGGACCCCCGCGGCCGACGGCGGGGTCGGGCGCGCCTAGCGGGTGTGCTGCCGCGCCGCCTTGCGCCGCGAGCGGCGCAGGGCCACGAGGCTGAAGAGGCCGGCGCCGATCAGCCCGATGGCGGTGCGGCTCGGGCTCACCCACCAGCAGGCGCCGAGCACCACGAGGGCCCCCGCCACCATCGCGACCCGGATGCGGATGCGCTTCGCGCGCTCGTTGACCGGGCTCGGGATCGCGTCCGCGAAGCGCAGCGACCGCGAGCTCCTCCTCGAGCGAGCGCGGGGCGTGGTCGGCGGGCGGGCGCCCGAGATCGTTCCACCGCTCGCGCTGGGCGATCCGGGCGACAATCAGGAGCTCGTCATCGCTAATCTTGGTCGTGACCATCTCGTCGGGCTTCTCGGCAGCATGTGCCGGAACTTGAGGGGTGGCGGCGTTCACGTTGACGACCACCCTGCAGGTGGGTTAACTGCAGGTTCGCCCTCCGGTCCCCACATGGGCCGGCGGCAGCGTGCTCGCCCTGTTCGCCGGACCGCCGACCGAGAGGCCCGCGCATGACCGCACCGCCCCCGTTCGCCACCACGCCGCCCAGCGGCCTCCCGGATCTGATCGAGCACGACGCCTGCGCCCTGGCGGCCTTCGCGACCCGCGACGGCCGGCCCAGCAGGACGATGGTCGAGCTCGCCCTGACCTCACTCCAGATGATGGTCCACCGGTCCGGCAGCGTTGACGGCGAGGGCGACGGGAGCGGCCTGCTGGTCGATCTGCCGCGAGAGTCCTGGCGCACCCGCCTGGCGGAGAACGGCCTGGATCCGGCGGCGGCGGACGACCTGCGCTTCACGGTCGCCCACATCTTCTTCGACAACGACGAGCACGCCCAGAGCCAGGTCCCCCGGGTGGAGGCCGTCCTGGTCGAGCACGGCTTCGAGGTGCTGTGGAGCGCCGAGGGCGTCACCGACCGCGGCGCCCTGGGCCCGCGCGCCTCCGAGACGCCGCCCATCTTCTGGCAGATCGCCTGCCTGGCCTCCGAGCCGGGCATCCCGGCCTCCAACAGCTGCTACCGGTCGATGGTGCAGCTGGAGCGCGAGCTCGACTGCCACGTCGCCTCGTTCTCGGCCAACGACGTCGTCTACAAGGTCCAGGGGCAGCCCGAGGTCATCCCGCGCTTCTACCCCGAGATGGCCGACCCGTCGTTCACGTCGTCGCGGATCATCGCCCACAACCGGTACTCGACGAACACCTACCCCACGTTCAGCCGGGTCCAGCCCTTCTCGATCCTGGGCCACAACGGCGAGATCAACACGATCGCCCAGCTGCGCGAGCAGAGCGAGCAGCTCGGCCTGCCGACGACCCGCGGCGGATCCGACAGCCAGGACCTCAACCGCCTGCTCGAGGGGCTGATCTTCGAGAAGGGCCTCTCCCTCCTGGAGGCCGTCGAGTTCGCCCTGCCGCCGATCCTCGGCGAGGTCCACCGCCTGCCGGCCAAGCTGCAGGACCTCTACGTCCACTACCGCGAGGCCCTCGGGCCGTACGCGCAGGGCCCCGTGGGCCTGGCGTGCCGCGCCGCCGACGAGATGGTGTTCGCGGTCGACGCGATGGGCCTGCGTCCCCTGTGGTGGGTCGAGACCGAGGAGTTCTACGTCGTCTCGTCCGAGCCCGGCGTGGTCCCGGTCGCCGACCTCACCATCGACCCCGCCCCGCTCGCCCCCGGCGAGAAGGTGGCCCTGGTCACGGGCGACGACGGCGCCCCGCGCGTCCTGGACTACCCGGCGCTCCAGCGCGAGGTGTACGCCCGCGCCAAGAGCCGGGGCGCGCTGCCCACGGCCGAGGCCCGGGCCCGTCTGGCCGGCGGCCTCGACCCGGTCGCGGTGGAGGAGTACCCGGACGAGGAGCCGGACGCCCCCGATCTCGGGCTCGACCTGCTGCTCGCCTCCGCCGGCTGGATCGAGAGCGACAAGCAGCAGCTCCAGTTCCACGCCGACCGCGGCGCCGAGCCGATCGGCTCGCTGGGCTGGGACGGCCCGCTGGGCCCGTTCACGCCGGTGCCGATGCCCCTGTCGGACTACCTGCAGGAGACCGTCGCGGTCGTCACCAACCCGGCGATCGACCGCGAGCGCGAGGTGGAGCACTTCTCCACCCGCGTGGTGCTGGGCCGCAGGCCCCCGATCCAGGGAGTCGAGCCCGACCCGCCGCAGCGCTGCGAGCTGCGCATGCCGATCATCCTCGGCGGCATGCGCGCCGGGGTGGAGACCCTCTCGCTGCCCGAGCTGCGGCGCGTCGCCGTCGGGCACGGCGTGGCCTGCATGGAGGACGTGCTGGCCGCGTGGGACTGGCGGGCGACCCGCCTGCCGCTGAGCTTCTCGACGGACCTGAGCGTGCGCGAGCACCTCGACCAGCTCGCCGCGGCGGCCGTGGCCGCCGTGCAGGAGGGCGCCGAGCTGATCGTGCTCCACGACCTCAACGCCGGCCCGGGCGAGCGCGTCTGCGACCCCCACCTCGCGGTGGCGGCCGTCGACAAGGCGCTGCGCGAGGCCCGCAAGGAGGACGGCTCCTCGTGGCGCCGCGACGCCAGCCTGGTGCTGCAGGCCGCCGGCATCCGCAACGTCCACGACGTGATGGTCGCGCTCGGCTTCGGCGCCCAGGCGCTGTGCCCCTACGCGATGATGGAGAAGGCGATGGACGGCTCGCCCGAGCCCTCCGCCGTCGCCAGCAACGTCCTCGACGCCCTCCAGAAGGGCATCGAGAAGGTGCTCTCCACGCTGGGCATCCACGAGCTGCGCGGCTACGGGCGCCTGGTGTCGGCCATCGGGGTCTCCCCCGAGGTCCTCGACATCCTCGCGATCCCGGGCTTCTGCGCCTCGGAGGGACGCGGCCTCGGCCTGGACGCCGTGGACGCCCTCGCCGAGCAGGGACGCCAGATCCGCGCCGGCGAGGAGAGCCCCTCCAAGGTGAAGCTCCCGCGCATGTACCCCAAGGTCTGGAAGGCCCTGGCGCGGGTGGCCACCTCCGAGCGGGGCTACGAGGAGTACGCCGAGACCCTGGACCGCCTCGAGGCCGAGCAGCCGGTGGCCATCCGGCACGCGGTGCAGCCGCAGCTGGCCGAGGAGACGGACCGCGTGCCGGCCGCCGAGGTCAGCTCGCGGGTGGGCGAGCACACCCTCCCCTTCCTCATCAGCTCGATGAGCTTCGGCAGCCAGGGCGAGGTGGCCTTCCGCTCGTACGCCGAGGCGGCCGCCCGCGCCGACATGCTCTCGATGAACGGCGAGGGCGGCGAGATCCACGACATGTACGGGCGCTACCCCAAGCACCGCGGCCAGCAGATCGCCAGCGGGCGCTTCGGCGTCTCGGCCCTGCTCATCAACTCCTCGGAGTGGGTGGAGATCAAGATCGGCCAGGGCGCCAAGCCCGGCGAGGGCGGCCACCTGCCGGGGTCCAAGGTGACCCAGGCGATCGCCCGGGCGCGCAACGCCCAGGTGGGCAGCGACCTGATCAGCCCCTCGAACAACCACGACCTCTACTCGATCGAGGACCTGGCCCAGCTCATCGACGAGCTCAAGACGTCCAACCCGCACGGCAAGGTGATCGTCAAGGTCCCGGTGGTCCCGGGCATCGGCACGATCGCCATCGGCATCGCCAAGGCGGGCGCGGACGTGATCACGCTCTCGGGCTACGACGGGGGCACCGGCGCCGCGCGCCAGCACGCCCTGCGCCGCGCCGGGCTGCCCTGTGAGATCGGCACCGTCCTCGCGCACCACGCGCTGACCGAGGCGGGCATCCGCGACCGGGTGGAGATCTGGGCCGACGGCGGCCTGCGCAGCGCCGTGGACTGCATCAAGCTGATCTGCATGGGCGCCAACCGGCTGGGCTTCGGCACCGCGTCGATGGTCGCCATCGGCTGCACCATCTGCCGCGGCTGCCAGCTCGACTCCTGCCACGTCGGCATCGCGACCCAGATCGACGAGGAGGAGGCCCGCGAGCGCGGCCTCAAGCGCTTCGTGCCGCGCATCTACGAGCCCTCGGTCGAGGCGCCTGGTGCGCTACTTCACCGAGATGGGCGAGGCGCTGCGCGAGCTCGCCGGCCAGATGGGCGTCCGCGAGGTGCAGGAGCTGGTGGGCCAGGCCGACCGCCTGGTGCAGGTCTCCCACCACGACCGCCTCGACCTGGAGGGCCTGCTGACCCCGGTCGACCGGCGCGTCATCACCTCCCCGGCGGGCACGCCCCGCTTCTTCCGGCCCTTCCACCCGCCGCCGCCGCACCGGGCGCCGGAGGTCGCGGCCGAGCGGCTGGCCGCCGGCTCGGCCCTCGCGGTGGAGGAGGAGGCCACGACGGCCGCCGACCGCAGCCTCGGGACCGACCTCGCCGGCCTCATCGCGCGCGCCAGCACCGGGGTCAACAACGCGTGGGTCAACGACCCGCTCCCCGACGGCACCGCGACCAACGGCGGCGACACCTCCGGCAACAGCACGGGCGACGCCGCCGGCAACGGCAAGGCGATGCACGGCAACGGCAACGGGCACGGCCACCTGCCGCCGCTCGTGGACCTCGCCTTCACGAAGGGCGCGGCCGCGGGCAGCGGGCTGGCGGCGTTCACCCTCGAGGGCGTGCGCATCCGCGTGTTCGGCGGCGCCCAGGACGGCGTGGGCAAGTGCGCGCTGGGCGGCGAGATCCAGGTGCTCAAGGCGCGCAACAGCGCCGGGCGCTGGGTCGGCGGCCACGTGGGCAAGAGCTTCGCCTACGGCGCCCAGAGCGGCCTGTTCCTCATCCAGGGCGACGCGGACGCCCGCGCGGGCATCCGCCTGTCGGGCGCCGACATCGTCCTCGGCGGCGAGCCCGCCGGACCGCTGGACGACCGCCTCGGCACGCTCGCCGCGCGGGCCAACTGCAAGGGCTTCGCGTTCGAGTACATGACCGGCGGCCGGGCGGTCGTGCTCGGCGACCCGGGCCCGTGGCTCTGCAGCGGGATGACCGGCGGCGTCGTGTACGTCCGCCAGAACCCCGACTGGGGCCTCGACGCGGCGGCCGTCCGGCGGCGCCTCTCGAAGGCCGCCAAGGTGAGCCTGGCCGCCCTCGAGGACTCGGACGTCGCGAACGTGGTCGACCTCCTGGGGCGCTACCAGGAGGCGCTGCGCGAGGGCGGCCAGGACGCGACGGCCGACGGCCTCCAGCCGCTCATCGACGATCCGGGCGAGCACTTCCTCGTCGATCAACCCGGTCACCCAGCAGGCCGACCCGAACATCTCCACGGAGTAGCGGGCATCCGCTCGGCGCCGCCGGCAGACGTCCTCGGCGTCACCGGAGGTCAGGACCACGGGGCCCGCTTCGGGCTCCGCGGTCCCCAGACCACCATCGGCCGCGGGCCGGTGATGGACATCGTCCTCACGGACCCGCGGGTCTCGCGCCGCCACGCCCTCGTGCGCGTCGAGGGCCTCGTGCTGAGCGTGGAGGATCTCGGCTCGAGCGGCGGGACGGCGGTCAACGGCGTCACGATCTCGGGCCCCACGGCGCTCGCCGCGGGGGACCGGGTGGTGGTGGGCGCCACCGAGCTCACCGTCCTCTGGACCCCCACGGGAGCCCTCGCACCCGAGCCGGAGCCGGAGCCGAGCCGCGCCGGCTCCACGGCCGGCCGCGGAGCCCGCGCCCGCGCCCGCCGCCGCACCCGAGACCGCCGCCGCGGAGGAGGCCGTGCGCGCGCGCCCGGAGGTGCTGCTCGCCATCGCCTGCCTGGCGCTGTCGGGCCTCGCGCTCCTGTGCGTGTGGGTGCCGGTCGTGGGGAACGCCGCGGGCACCGACAGCGTCTGGAGCCTCGACCTGGCCGGCCTGCGCGGCCAGGGGGTGCTGGCGGCCCTCCTCGCCGCCGCGGCGGCGGGCGCCTGGCTGCGGGCGGCGACGCTCGAGGATCTGGACGCCCTCCGCCTGCCCCTCGCGGTCGTCGCGGCGGTCGCGGGCGGGCTCGTCGCGGGCCTGCCCCTGTTCCTGTCGGGCGTCGACACGGGCGGGGCCGACCGCGAGTTCGGACTGCTGGTGTTCGCGCTGACCGGCGTCGCCCTGGTGGTCGGGCCCGTGGCGGGCGTCGCGCGCATCGCGGGCGAGCGCGGCGCGGCGCCGCTGTCGGCGGGCGCGGTGCTGCTGGTCGCCTCGGGCGGAGCCGTCGGCGGCCTGGTGGTGACCATCGCCGCCCCGCTCAACTGGATCTCCTCCGACTTCACCGAGTACGGCGGCTTCGACGACCGGGTCGGCGCGGGCGGATGGCTGGTGGTGCTGTCCCTCGGGATCGTGGTCGCCTCGGTCCTGGCGCTGGGCGTCGCCCGCGCCGGCGACCGCCGGGCCGCGCTCTACTTCTCGACCTGCGCGGCGGCGCTGTCGGCCGCGACCTTCACGTTCGGGACCGCCGCCGCCTTCCTGTTCGGCGACTTCCAGATGGAGGTCGGGCTGAGCCTGATCCTCACCGGATCCGCCATCGCCCTCACCTGCACGGCCGTCGGCGCGATCACGCTCGCACTCGGCCCGCCCCGGGAGCCCGGCGTCAGCCCTCGCTGAGCTCCGCGGCCCGCTCCCACTCCCGCAGGAGCCACGCCAGCTCCTCCTGCAGGCTGCGGTGCTCCTCCCCGCGCGAGGCGACCGCGTCGCGATCGGCCAGCGTCGCGGGATCGGCCAGCGCCGCCTCGACCTCGGCGATGCTGGACTCCACCCGGGTGATCTCCCCCTCGAGACGCCGCACCTCGCGCTGGTGGCCGCCCGTGCGCTTCGGGCGCCGCTCGGGCGCGTCCGGGCCGCCCCGCCGCCCGCGGCCGCGCGGCTCGCTGCGCGCCGGCGGCGGCGACGGCGCGGCCGCCTCCTGCTCCTCCGCGCGCGTGCGCAGCAGGTCGGCGTAGCCGCCGAAGCGCAGCACCGCCCCGCCCCCCTCCAGGGAGAGGGTGTGGGTCGCGACCGCGTCGATCAGGGCGCGGTCGTGCGAGACCATCAGCACGGTGCCGTCGAACGCCTCCAGGGCGGCCTCCAGGGCCTCCCGGCTCTCGGTGTCGAGGTGGTTGGTCGGCTCGTCCAGCACCAGCAGGTTGCCCCCGCGCGCGATCAGGGCCACCAGCGACAGGCGCCGGCGCTCGCCGCCCGACAGGCGCTCGACCCGGTTCTCCGCCGCCGCCCCGGCGAAGAGGAAGCCCCCGAGCAGCGTGCGCGCCTGGGTGGCCGTGAGGTCGCTCTCGGCCAGCACGGTCTCCACCACCGTCCGGGAGCCGTCCAGCTCCTCGCCCTGCTGGGAGAAGTAGGCGGGCACCACCCGGTGGCCGACGCTGATCCGCCCCGCCGCCGGCGGGCGGTTGCCGAGGAGGGTCTCCAGGAGCGTCGTCTTGCCGGTGCCGTTGGGGCCGACCACCGCCAGGCGCTGGCCACGCTCGAGGGTGAAGCCGGCGTCGCGAGACCAGGCGACGGCCCGGCACGGCCACGTCCAGGCCGTCGACCTCCATCACCACGCGCCCGCTGCGCTCGGCCTTCGGGAAGCCGAAGGCCATGTGGGCGGCCTTGCGCGGCGCCTCGATGCGCTCGATGCGCTCGAGCTTCTTCTTGCGCGACGACGCCTGGCGGGCCTTGGTGCCGGCGCTCCAGCGGGTCACGAAGCGCTCCAGGCGGGCGATCTCGGCGGCCTGGCGCTCGGCCTCGGCCCCCTGCCGGTCGATCGCCAGCGCCCGCTCGCGCCGGAAGGCCGAGTAGCGCATCGGCCACAGCTTGCCCCGGCCCCGGTCGATCTCGAGGATGCCGGTCGCGACCGACTCGAGGAACCAGCGGTCGTGCGACACGAAGATGATCGTCGCGCCGAGGTCGGCGATCGTCCGCTCGAGCCACTCCACGGCGGTCAGGTCGAGGTGGTTGGTCGGCTCGTCCAGCAGCAGCACGTCGGGGCGCGACACCAGCGAGCGCGCCAGCGAGGCCCGGGTGAGCTCGCCGCCCGAGAAGCCCTCCAGGGGCCGGGGCAGCTGCTCGTCGTCGATGCCCAGGCCGCGCAGCACGCGCTCCATCCAGGCCCGCCACGCGTAGCCGCCCGCGCGCTCGAGGCGCGCCTGGGCCTCCTCGTAGGCGGCGAGCACCTGCGGCCCGGCGTCGCCGCCGGCCATGCGCGCCTCCAGGGCGGCGAGCTCGGCCTCGGCCCGCTGGGCCGCCTCCATCCCCTGCGCGACGTACTGCTCCAGGGTCAGTCCCGCGTCGAGCGGCGGGCGCTGGTCGTGCAGCGCGACGGTCGCCCCCCGCGGCAGGCTGACCTGCCCCGCGTCCGGGGCCAGCCGTCCCGCGAGGATCCGCAGCAGCGTGGTCTTGCCCTCCCCGTTGCGCCCCACGACCGCGAGGCGGTCGCCGGGGTCGACGCGGAAGCTGACGTCCTGGAGGACGTCGCGGGCACCGAACGCCTTGCTGATCTGGATGGCCTGCACGACCGGCTAGGGTAGCGGGCGTGTCGAGCCCGGAGACCATCACCGACCCCGCCGGGGTGGACCAGGTGGTGCGCGAGGCCCGCGAGCAGGGACGCGTCGCGATCGACCTGGAGTTCCTCTGGGAGCGGACCTACGCCCCGGTGGCCTGCCTCGCGCAGCTCGCGACGCCCGTGGGCGTGCACCTGGTCGACCCCATCGAGGGCGCCCCGCTGGGGCCGGTCGCCGAGCTCGTCTCCGATCCGGAGGTCGAGGTCGTGATGCACGCCCCCTCGGCCGACCTGACCCTCCTGGGCATGGCCTACGGGGTCCGGCCCCAGGCCTTCACGGACGTGCAGCTCACGGCGGGCTTCGTCGGGCTGGGGGCGGGCCAGGGGCTGGGCAACCTGCTCGAGCGGGTGCTCGGCGTCAAGCTGGACAAGGGCGAGCGCTACACCGACTGGAGCCGGCGCCCCCTCTCGGCGGCCCAGCTCGAGTACGCCGCGGGCGACGTCATCCACCTGCTGGCGCTCTCCGACGAGCTCAACCGGCGGGCCGAGGCGCTCGGGCGCACCGAGTGGGTGCGCGAGGAGCACCTGCGCCGCTACGGGCCCGGACGCCCGCCTGCTGCCCGACCCCGACAGCGCCTGGCGCAAGGTGAAGGGCGCCGGCCGCCTGAACGGCAAGGACCGGGGCGTGCTGGTCGCCCTGGCCGCGTGGCGCGAGCGCGAGGCGGCCCGCCGCGACAAGCCCGCCTCGTGGGTGGTGCCGGACCGCACGCTGGTCGAGATGGCCCACCGCCGGCCGTCCACGCGGGCCGCCCTGGAGAACGAGCGGGGCCTGCCCGACCGTATCCGCGGCGCCGACGCCGACGCCCTGCTGGCCGCCATCCGCGACGGCGAGACCACCCCGCCCCCGCCGGTGGCGCCGCCGCCCTCGCCCGAGATGCAGCAGCGGCTCGACGTCCTCGGACCGCTCGGTGCGGTCCTGGTGACCGCGCGGGCCGCGGCCGTCGACCTGGCGCCCAGCCTGCTCGCGACCCGCGACGAGATCGCCCAGTTCCTCGTCGCGGCCATCCGCGGCGAGACCGACGGCCTGCCGCTCGGCTCCGGCTGGCGCCACGAGCTCGCGGGCTCCGGCCTCGAGGACCTCGCCGCGGGACGAATCGCCCTCGGCGTCGACGGCCCAGCGCCCCTTCCTGGTCGAGCTCCCGGGGAGCGCGGCCGCAAACCCGAAAGTAGAGTGAGCCCCGACCCCATGGCATCCCAGACGACCCATTTCGATCACATCGCCGCCTTCGTCGACGACTCCGGCGCGTCCAACGCCGCCCTCGAGGCCGGCGTCGCCCTGCGCAACCTCAGCGGCGGGCGCCTGAGCGTGGTGCACATCATCCCGAGCCCGGCCTTCCTGATGTCCCTGGCCGCCAGCGTGGGCGGCGCGGTCGTCCACGACGACCAGATGGAGTACGACGCCGCCCAGATGTGGCTCGACGAGCTGGTGCACGACCTCGAGGGCGCGGAGGCCGTCCTGCTGGAGGGCAACCCCGCCAAGACGGCCTGCGAGTGGGCCGAGGAGGCGGAGGTCGACATCATGATCGCGACCCGCCACCACGGGCCGGGTCGAGCGGACCCTGCTCGGCAGCTTCGCGGGGCACCTGAGCCACCACGCGCCGAGCGCCGTGCTGCTCACCCACCCGGCCCAGGACGCGAGCTGAGCCTCCCGCGCGCGGGGGCGGACGCACGACGGGCGGCGGGCCGTGACGCCCCGCCGCCCGTGAGGGTGACGCCGAGGACCCGCTACGCGGCGAGCGCCGGCGCGGTGTTCCCCGTGCTCGTGGACCGGTGCATGTGGAGGCACCCTGGGACCGTGCAGACGACCGTCGGCTCGGGGTCGAGGCGTGAAAGCAGGGCCTCGATCCGGGCGGTGTCGGCGGACGTGATCTCTGCCTTCATGTCATCTCCCGAACTCGTTGGTCAGCGTGTCGGGGGCATCCAATCCGTCGTCCGTGTCAGCGCGGTTGCGCGTGCGTTAGGGCTCGGCCAAGCCGCCGCCGTCGACCAGCGGCGCGAGGTCGGCCATCGCCGTGACGAGCGCCACCCGGGCCACCGAGGGCGCCCCCGCCGCCAGGGGGAGCACCTGCCACACGGTGCGGCCCAGGTAGGCGCCGGCCCAGCTGCGGTAGCGGTCGCCGGTGCGCATCACCAGCGCCTGGATGCTGCGCAGGTTGTCGACCCGGTCGGCGAGCTTGAGCACCTGGGCCGCGAAGGGCGCGCTGGTGCGCAGGCGCTCGTAGTAGGCGCGCAGCGACTCCGGCGTCCACGGGCGCGGTCAGCCAGTCGACCAGGTCGGCCACCTCGGGGCCGAAGCCGGTGCGGATCTCCTCCAGCGTGGTGCGCGTGTCCTCGACGGTGTCGTGCAGCAGCGCGGCCTGCAGCAGGACCGGGGAGTGCTCGCCCCAGCGGGCGAGCTCCATCGCCACCCGCACGAGATGCACCCAGTAGGGCGTGTCGCTGCCGCGCCGGTTCTGCCCGGCGTGACGGGCCCGGGCGAAGGCGAGCGCCTGCTGGAGCGCGATGCGCTCGTCGGCGTCCGGCAGCGCGGCCACGAAGTCGGTCCACACGCGCTCCACCGTGGCCGCCGCGTCGAAGGTGCCCGGCCAGGCCTGCCCGGACTCGCTCGACGGCCCGCCACCCCCCACGTCGCTGACCGACGGGGGACGAAGCGGGGTGCCTGCCATGTCACCTAGGTTAGCGCCGCCCGCCGAGGGCACCGAGCGCCGCCTGGCGGTGATCGACATGGGCTCCAACACCTTCCGGCTGGTGGTGTTCCGCTACCGGCCCGCCGGGCCGTTCCAGCTGGTGGACGAGATCCGCGACGCGGTGCGCCTGTCGGGCGGCGCCGGCCCCGAGGGCCTGCACCCCGAGGCGCTCGAGCGCGCGGCCCACACCACCCGGCTCTACGCCGCCTTCTGCGCCGCCTCCGAGGTCGACACGGTGGCCGCGGTGGCCACCAGCGCGGTCCGCGACGCCGCCAACCGCGACGAGGCGCTCGCCGCCCTCTCGGCCGAGGGCGCGCTGGAGGTGCGCGTGCTCAGCGCCGAGGAGGAGGCCTGGTACGGCTACCTCGGCGCGGTCAACAGCACCACCCTCGGCGACGGGCACGTGCTGGACCTGGGCGGCGGCAGCGTGCAGGTGTCGCAGGTGCTGGGGCGCAGCCTCGGACCGGGTGGTGTCGCGACCCCTGGGCGCGGTGCGCATGACCGAGGCGTTCCTCCCCGACGAGCGGGCCGGGCGCGCCCAGATCAAGGCGCTGCGGCGCCACGTGGAGCGCTCCCTGGCCGACGTGCCGTGGCTCGACGGCGCCGGCGGCCGCATGGTCGGCGTGGGCGGCACGATCCGCACCCTGGCGAGCATGCACCAGCGCCGCACCCGCTACCCGCTGGACGAGCTGCACGGGTACATCCTCACCCGCCGCGGGATCGAGGACCTGGTCGCCGACATGGCCGAGCTGCCGGCGAGCGAGCGCAGCCGCCTCGCCGGCCTCAAGCCCGACCGCGCCGACATCACGCTCGCGGGCGCGGTCGTGATCTCGACGATCCTCGACCTGGTGGGCGTGGAGGGGATCGAGATCTGCGGCCAGGGCCTGCGCGAGGGCGTCTTCTACGAGCAGCTCCTCTCCCCCGCCGACCCGCCCCTGGTGGCCGACGTGCGGCGCCAGAGCGTGATGAACCTGGTCGAGACGTACCGCTGCGACATCCCCCACGCCACGCGCGTCACCGAGCTGGCCCTGGCGGCCTACGACGAGCTCGCCCGCCTGGGCCTGCAGCCGCTGGACCGTCGCGAGCGCGAGCTGCTGTGGGCGGCCGGGATGCTCCACGACGCGGGCGTGCTGGTGGACTACAACGACCACCACAAGCACGGCTTCTACCTGGTGCTCAACGCCGGGCTGCCGGGCTACCGCGCACCCGGAGCTGGCCATGATCGCCCTGCTCGTGCGCGCCCACCGCAAGGCGCTGCCCTCGCTCGCGCCCCTGGAGGGCATCCTGGGCGAGGACGAGGAGGACCGGCTGGGGCGGCTCGCCTGCTGCCTGCGGGTGGCCGAGCAGCTCGAGCGCGGCCGCGCGGGGGGCGTCCGCGCGCTGAGGATGGAGGCCCCCGACGGGGCCGTGCGGCTGACCGTGCGGGCCGAGGGCGACCCGACGGTGGCGCTGTGGTCGGCGGCGCTCGAGACGCCGGCCTTCCAGCACGCCTTCGGACGACGGCTGGAGATCGCGGTCGAGAGCTAGCCCCCGGCGGCCTTCACGCGGTAGCGCCCCTCCAGGTGGGCGATGATCTTCGCCCGCTGGTCGCCCTGGATCTCCACCACCCCGTCCTTGGCCGAGCCGCCCGACCCGCACAGCCGCTTGAGCTCCTTGGCGACGCCCGCGACGTCCGCGGCGGGCAGGCCGCTGACCAGCGTGACGGTCTTGCCCCGCCGCCCCGACGAGGTGCGGCTCACGCGCACGACGCCGTCGCCGGCGGGCGCGGAGGGCGCGCGCGGCGCCTCGTCCCGCTGCCGTCCGCCCTCGGACGAGTAGACGAGCCGTGTATTCGATTCTCTTCTCTGCAGGCATCGATTCAAATTACTCTGGTAGCCTGCGCCCGGTGAGTACACTTTCGCTTTCGCGCGCCGATGTCGAGGCGCTTGCGACGGAGTTCGAGACGCGCTCGGCCCAGGACGTCCTCGCGTGGGCCGTCGAGCGGTTCGAGGGCCGCATCCTCCTGACCTGCTCGTGGCAGCACCAGTCGTCGATCCTGGTCGACATGCTGTGGCGCCTGGGCGCCCAGATCCGCGTCGTCGAGCTCGACACCGGCCTCCTGTTCCCCGAGACCTACGCCACCCGCGAGCGGCTCGTCGAGCGGTACGGCCTCCAGCTGGAGCGTGTGGACCCCGCCCAGACGGTCGAGGAGCAGGAGCGAGACCGAGGGCCCGGCGCTCTGGAGCCGCGATCCCGACCGCTGCTGCCACCTGCGCAAGGTGGAGCCCCTCGAGCGCGCGCTGGTGGGGATGGACGCCTGGATCACCGGCATCCGCCGCGCCCAGAGCGTCACCCGGGCGAACGCGAAGGTGCTGGAGCTGGACCCGCGCGGCGTGGTCAAGGTCCAGCCCCTGGTGGGCTGGAGCGACGAGGACGTGAAGGGCTATCTGTTCGCCCACGACGTCCCGTACAACCCGCTCCACGATCAGGGCTATCCCTCGATCGGCTGCACCCATTGCACGCGGGCGATCCGGCCGGGCGAGGACTCCCGCGCCGGCCGCTGGGCGGACGCGGAGAAGACCGAGTGCGGGCTGCACATGCCCTCGCTCACCGCGGCCCCCTCCTCCGAACGCTGACATCGATCGGGGCGCACCCCGAAGAAGGGTTGGATCAGAGTGAGTGAACGTCGCGGAGCGACCCTGTGGTTCACCGGCCTGTCCGGCACCGGCAAGACGACCATCGCCGGGATCGTCGGCCCCGAGCTGGAGCGGCGCGGCCAGCTCGTCGAGTACCTGGACGGCGACGTCGTCCGCACGCACCTCTCCAAGGGCCTCGGGTTCTCCAAGGAGGACCGCGACACCAACATCGGCCGCATCGGCTGGGTCGCCAGCCGCTTCACGCGCGCCGGGGCCGTGACGCTGGTGTCGGCCATCTCGCCCTACGCGGACACCCGCGCCGCGGCCCGGGAGATGGTCGAGGAGTTCGGCCCGTTCATCGAGATCTTCGTGGACACCTCCGTCGATGAGTGCGCCAAGCGCGACGTCAAGGGCCTCTACGCCAAGGCCTTCTCGGGCGAGATCAAGGAGTTCACGGGCGTGAGCGACCCGTACGAGGCCCCCGAGAACCCCGAGATCCACATCACCACCGAGTCCCAGACGCCCGAGGAGAGCGCGGCGCTCGTCATCGCCGAGCTCGAGGCGCGCGGCCTCATCGGCGGCGCGGTCACCGCGTAGCCGCCACCACCCGAGCCGACCTCCACACCCACACCGTCGCCTCCGACGGCCGGCTCGCGCCCGCGGCGCTGGTCGAGCTGGCCGCGGAGCACGGCGTGGGCATCCTGGCCGTGACCGACCACGACACGATGGACGGCGTGGCCGAGGCCATGGCGGCCGGGCGACCGCCACGGCGTCCGGGTGATCGCCGGGCGTGGAGCTGTCCGCCCGGGCGCCCTCCGGCTCGCTGCACCTGCTGGGCTACTTCCCGGGCCGCCTGCCGCCCTCGCCCCTCGCCGAGCGCCTCGCGGAGCTGCGCGCCGGCCGCGAACGGCGCGCCCGGCGCATCGTCGCGCGCCTGCGACGAGCTGGGGGCGCCGGTGTCCTTCGACGACGTCAGCGCCCGCGCCGCGGGCGCCATCGGCAGGCCCCATGTGGCCGACGCGCTGGTCGCGGCCGGCCACGCGCGCGACCGCCAGGACGCCTTCGACCGCTACCTGGCCGACGGGGGCCCGGCCTGGCGTGCCGCACGAGGGCCTGGAGCCCGCGCGAGGCCATCGCGCTGGTGCGCCGCCTCCGGGCGGCGCGGCGGTGCTCGCGCACCCGGCCTCGCTGCGCATGCCGGCCCGCGAGCTGGGGGCCTTCGTGCAGCGCCTCGCCGCCTGGGGCCTGCGCGGCATCGAGGTGCACCGCCCCGAGCACACGCCCGAGCGCCGCGCCGCGCTGGCCCGCCTCGCCCGCGCCAACGGACTGGTGGCGACGGGCGGGTCCGACTTCCACCATCCCGGCGACGCCCTGCGGCCCGGCGACACCGGCCGGCCGCCGCTGCCGCCCGACGCCATCGACCACCTCCTCTCCGATACCGTGAGGCCATGACGACATCCACCGAATCCGCCCCCGCCGGCCGCCGCGCGGCCGGGGTCCACTGGGACCTCTCCCCCCTCCTCTCCGACGCCGACTCGGCCCGGGCCCTGCTCGCGGCGTCGCTCGAGCGCTGCCGCGCCTTCGAGGACCGCTACCGCGGCACGCTGCCCGAGCTGGACGGCGCCGCGCCTGGCCGAGGCCCTGGCCGAGATGGCGGTGCTCGACAACGAGCTGTCGCGCGTGAGCTCGTACGCCCACCTGCGCGAGTCGGTGGACGTGACCAGCAAGGAGAACAAGGACCTGTCGGCGGCGGTCGACCGCGGCCTGGTGGAGGCCGGCAACGCACCTGCGCTTCTTCGACCTGGAGTGGATCGCCCTGCCGGAGGAGACCGCCCGCGCCCTCTACGACGCCCCCGAGGTGGCCCGCGACCGGCACTACCTGCTCGCGCTGCGCCGCTTCGCCCCCCACACGCTCTCGGAGCCCGAGGAGCGCATGCTCTCCGAGCGCAGCCCGGCGGCCGTGAGCGCCTGGCACACCCTGTTCGGCCAGATCACCTCCACCCTGGAGGTGCCGTTCGACGCGGGCGAGGGCGACGGCGTCGAGCCGCACACCATCGACCGCCTGCTCGCGCACGTCCGCAACCCGGATCGCGACCTGCGCCGGCGCGCGCTGGAGACGCTCTACGACGCCCTCGCGCCGCACACCGACACGCTGGCCCACTGCTACGACACCCTGGTGGGCGACCGCCTGGCGATGGACCGCCTGCGCGACTACGCCGGGCCGATGGACGCCACGCACCTGCGCAACGAGCTCCCCGGCCCGGTGGTCGAGCAGATGCTGGACGCCGTCGAGCGCCACTACGGCATCGCCCACCGCTGGTTCCGCGTCAAGGCCGGGATCCTCGGCCTCGACCGGCTGGAGCTGCACGACCAGTACGCGCCCATCGGCGAGGGCCGCTCGGTCGACTACCCCGAGGCCCGGGGCCTGATCGGCGCGTCGTTCGGCCGCTTCTCGCCGCGCATCGCGGACATCGCCGGCGGCTTCTTCGACGAGCGCCGCATCGACGCCGAGCCGCGCTCGGGCAAGCGCGGCGGCGCCTTCTGCGCCTCGGTGGCCCAGGACGCCTCGCCCTACGTGCTGATGAACTTCACCGACCGCATGGACGACGTGATGACGCTCGCCCACGAGCTGGGCCACGGCATGCACTTCACGCTCTCCGCCGAGCGCCAGACGGCGCTCTCGATGGGCACCGGGCTCGCGCTGGCCGAGGTGCCGTCCACGTTCGCGGAGCTGCTGGCGTTCGACTACCTCCTCGAGAACGAGACGGATCCGGTCACCCGTCGCGCCCTGATCTCGGAGCGCGTCGAGGGCTCGTTCGCCACGGTGTTCCGCCAGACGGTGCTGACCCGCTACGAGCAGCGGGCCTACGCGCTGCGCGGCGAGGGCGGCACCCTGACCTCCGACCGGCTCTCGGACATCTGGTTCGAGGAGAACGCGAAGTACTACGGCGACAGCGTCGGGCTGCCCGAGCGCTACCGGCTGGGGTGGTCCTACATCCCCCACTTCATCCACACGCGCTTCTACACCTACGCGTACGTCTTCGCGCACCTGGCGACGCTCGCGCTCTACGCCCGGTACCGCGAGGCCGGCGCGGAGTTCGTGGAGGGCTACATCGACTTCCTCTCGGCCGGCGGCTCCAAGACGCCGACCGAGCTGCTCGGCGCCCTGGGCGTGGACCTCGAGGACCCGGCCGTGTGGGAGCCGGGCTTCCGCGAGATGGAGCTGATGGTGGAGGCCGCCGAGGCGGGCTGACGCCCGCCCCGGCGGTTCCGACGACACCGGCGCGCGCCCGAGCGCGCGCGCCGCAGGATCAGCCCTTGGAGGCCTTCTTGGAGGCCTTGAGGGGGTTGAGCGCCTTCTGGACCTGCTCGGGCAGCTCCCCGATGGGGTACAGCTGGCGGCCGCACTCCGGGCCGCTGCGCGTGGGCCGCGCGTGGCAGACCGTGGGCTCGCTCCAGATCGCGGCCGTGCGGTGCCCGCGCTCGCAGAGGAGGATCTTGGCCTGGCGACCGCCGGGGGCGGCTCGAAGGCGACCGGCGCGTCGGCGACGGCCTCCTCGACCTCGGGCTCCTCGGCCGGCGCGTCCGCCTCGGCGGCGGGCTCCTCGGCCACGGGCTCGTCGGCGACCGGCTCCTCGACCGCGGCATCCGCCTCGGCGGCCGGCTCGTCCTGCGCCGGCGCGACCTCGGCGGCCTCGGCCACGGCGGCGGTCTCCTCCGCCACCGGCTCCTCGGCGACCGCCTCGGCGGTCTGCTCGGTCTCGCTCATGCGCGCTCCTTCGACTGACGTCTGACCGGGGAAGGATAGCGCGAGGCGGAATCCGGTTGGCCCTCCGACTCGGTCTGCAGCTCCCGGCGCCCGCGCAGGCGGTCGAAGTTGGCCATCGCGCGGTCGAAACCGACCACCGCCGGATCGAGCAGGGCGCGCACGCGCCACAGCCGGTACTCGGCGAAGTACCCCGGGCTGACGCCCAGCACGCTGGCCAGGCGCTCCAGCTGCTCGGCGGTCGGCGGAGCGCCGCTGCCGGAGCACAGCTGGTGCAGCCGGGTCCGGCTGATCGCGATCCCCTCGGCGCGCAGCAGGCTGCCCAATGCGGACACCGAGATGCCGCGGCGGTCCATGAGGGCCGCCAACGCGATGGCAAGGGGCTCGTCGCTGGCCGCGGGGAGCGGCGGGCGCCGGTCAGGCAGGGGACGCAGGGCCATGTGGACCCGGGAGCCTACGCATGAGGAGCGCGGCGCGGAAGGGCCGGAGGGGGGAATATTGCGCCCGCGGCGGCTAGATTTCCGGCCGTGGACGGCGCCCTCTCCGACTTCGACGTGGTCCACGACGAGGTCCGGATCGGCCCCCTGCGCCTGGCCGTCGCACGGCCCCGCTCGGCCGAGGATCTGATCGACGAGGACGACTACGCGCGCGACGAGCGCCTGCCCTACTGGGCCGAGCTGTGGCCGAGCGGGCTGGTGCTCGCGGAGCGGCTCACCGGCTACGACCTGGCCGGGCGGCGGGTGGTGGAGCTGGGCTGCGGCGTCGGGGTGCCGGCCGTCGTGGCGGCCCTCCTCGGGGCCCGGACGCTCGCCACCGACTGGTACGCGCCCGCGCTGGCGTTCACCCGCGCGAACGCGGATGCGTCGGGCGCCCGCCTGGAGACGATGCTCGTGGACTGGAACGCGCCGCCCCGAGAGCTCCTGGAGGGGCCGCGCGCCGACCTCGTGATCGGAGCGGACGTCCTCTACGAGGAGCGCAACGGCCCGGCCCTGGCCGGCCTGCTCCCCCGCCTGGTGGCGCCGGACGGGGAGGTGCTGATCGCCGATCCCCGCCGCCCCCACGCCGACGCGCTGCTCGACCCGCTGAGGGCCGCGGGCTGGTCGCACGCGGCCGAGGAGGTCCGCTACGGCGGGCGCCCCGACGAGGCGGGCCCCCTCATCCGCCTCCACCGCCTGACCCCGCCGGCTTGAGTCCGCCCGGGCGAGGTCCGATAGACTGGCGATTGAGCGTTCCTCGGTAGCTCAATGGTAGAGCATCCGGCTGTTAACCGGAGGGTTGCAAGTTCGAGTCTTGCCCGAGGAGTAGGTAGAAAGGCCCCGCTAACGGGGCCTTTCTCGTTGAGGGGTCGGCGCAGTCGCGCGGTCGCGCCGAACGCTGCTCAGAACTGCGGGATCGAGGGGCCGCTCGGCCGGCCCGGGTCGTGTGCCGGGTCGCCCGCGGGGAGCGTTCCGGCGAACCACTCGTCGCGCTTCCAGTCCGGGACGGGGGGCTCCTCCGCGCCGGAGGGCACGAAGGGCGAGCGCCGGACGAGCTGATAGCGGTGGACGTAGCGCCGGCAGTTCGCGAAGACCTGGTGCGCGCGCACGCGCACGACGAACTGCGCGCCCGGATAGGCCGCGACGAGCGGGTCGTCCTCGTCGGTCGACGCGACGCCGTTGAGACGGAGACGGGTACCGACCTCGAAGTCGACGAAGAGGAGGCCGACGGGCGGGTTGACGAGCACGTTGCCCGCCGAGAGATACATCCCGTTCCCGTCGTAGCTCGGGAAGGCGAGCGTCGTCTCGTCGAGGACGCGCACGAACCCGGGCTCCCCACCCTTGTAGGAGCACTGAGGCCAGCCGTCCGGATCGGCGGTGGCGAGGAAGAACATGTCGCGCCGCTCGATGAACGCCTTGTGCTCGGGACCGATGACGGCCTTCGTGCTCTCGGCCAGCCGGTCCGCGAGCCGCCGCGAGTCGAAGCGGTCCTGAAACGACCGCTGGGCTGCGTGGTACCGGCTCACATCGGCCATCGCTCCCCCCTCGCCTCGCCTGGCCGGACACTAACCCACTCGTGGCGCCGCGGGTTCGCGTCGTGCCCGTGGCGGGACGGACCCGGGCGACGACCGCCGCCGCCCACCCGGGCCCGTCTCGCGTCAGGCGTCACGCCACCGACGTGCCCTCGGCGGCGATCACGGCCTCGGTCACCGGGGCCTCCGCCTCGGCGCGCTCGGCGGCCGCCTGCGCGGCGGTCGGCCGGCGCAGCAGCAGCGCCATCACGACGCCGGTGATCGCGATGAACGCCCCGACCAGGAAGGCCCGCGTGAACCCGTCGGCGAGGGCGACGGCCTGGCTGGTGCCGGTGGCGGCCGCGTCGTCGGTGACCGCGATCGCCATGGCGGCCAGCACGGCCACCCCGACGGCGCCGCCGACCTCCTGCGACGTGTTCACCAGCCCCGACGCGAGCCCGCTGTCGCTCTCGTCGAAGCCGGTGAAGGCCGCGACCTGGGCGGCGGGGAAGCACAGCCCGATCCCGACGCCGGCGAGGATGAACCAGGGCAGGAGCCCGCTCGCGAAGGTCGACCCGGCGTCCAGCTGGGACAGGCCGAGGAGCGCGACCGTCAGGATCGTGAGCCCGGTGACCAGGATCGGGACGCACGCCGATCCGCTCGACCAGCACCGCGCCGGTCGTCGCCGCCGCCACCAGGGCGGGCACCGAGACGGTGAGCCAGGCGAAGCCGGCCTCGAGCGCGCTGTAGCCCAGGACCTGCTGCATGAACAGGGTCCCGATGAAGATCAGCGAGAAGAAGGCCGCCAGGAGCAGGAAGGCGACCACGTTGGCGAGGCCGACCGTCCGGTTCGCGACCCGGCCCAGGGGAACGAGCGGCTCGCTGACGCGGGTCTCGACCACGAGGAACGTCAGGTGCAGCACGAGGGATGCGGCGAGCACGCCGATCGTGCGGGGGTCGGTCCACCCCCAGATCTCGCCGCGGTTGACGCCGAACACCAGGAGCAGGAGGCCCGCGGTGATCGTCACCGCCCCGAGGACGTCGAAGCTCCGCTGGCGCTCGCCGTAGGTCTCGGCGAGGAACCAGAACGCTCCGGCCGCCAGGGCGATCCCGACCGGGACGTTGATGAAGAAGATCCACTGCCACCCGGGGCCGTCGGTCAGCAGGCCGGACATCACCACGCCGACGGTCGCTCCCGAGGCCGAGATCGCGCCCCAGATGCCGAGCGCCTTGGTGCGCGCCGGGCCCTCCTGGAAGGTCGCCGTCAGGATCGACAGCGCGGCCGACGCGGTGAGGGCCGCCCCGAAGCCCTGGGCGCCACGAGCAGCGACGAGGACCCCCAGCGTCGTCGACAGGCCGGCGACCAGGGAGGACCCCGCGAAGACGATGACCCCGGTGACGAACACCTTCCGGCGCCCGAGGAGGTCGGCGGCGCGTCCGCCGAGGAGCAGGAATCCCCCGAGGAAGATCCCGTAGGCGACCACGGCCCACTGCAGGTCGTTCTGGCTGACGCCGAGGTCGAGTTGGATCGACGGCAGCGCCACGTTCACGATCGCCACGTCCAGGACGACCATGAACTGGCCGGCGCAGACGAGAGCGAGGATCAGCCCCGCTCTCGTCGACGCCGGTGTGTCACGGATGGTCATTCTCATGCCTTTCTCTGGTGAAGTAGTTGACCGGTCGGTTTACTGGACGGAATGAAAAGGGCCGGCCCACCGGGCACCGCACGGTCCGGTTCAGACCGCGGCGGTCTCGACGGGAGTGCCCGGCACGGCCAGGCGCAGGGCCAGCGGGAGCAGCCGCTCGACGATCGACGCGTCGTTGGCGTTCTTGCTCATGAGCAGCACGCCCTCGACGTAGGCGAGCATCGCCCGCGCCGCCTCGTCGGTGTCGGTGGCCTCGGGGAGCTCACCGGCCGCGACCGCGCTGTCGAGCAGGTCCTGCAGCACCGCGCGCTGGCTCTCGAAGAGGCGCTCCAGCCGCTCGCGGACCGCGCCGTCGATGGTGCTGAGCTCGCCCGCGAGGTTCCCGAACGGGCACCCGGGCATCACCCCGAACTCGTCGGTCAGCCGGCCCACCTCGCGGGCGATGCCGACCGTGAGCTGGTGAAGCTGCGCCAGCGGGGTCTCCCCCGCCGCCAGGGCGGGCAGCAGGACCGTCTCGTAGTCCTGCCTCCAGTGCCGGTCGATGACCGCCACCGCGAGCTCCTGCTTGGACGAGAAGAAGTGGTAGAAGCTGCCCTTGCGGACGTCGGCGACCTCGCAGATCTCGTTGACGCCCACGTCCGCGTAGCTGCGCGCGTGCCAGAGGCCGGACGCCGCCGCGATGAGCCGCTCCTGGGTGTCGTTGCTCGGTGCCACCCCAGCCCCTCTCTCGTTGACTGACTGGTCAACTCTCCACGGTTCCGCGGCCCGTGTCAAGGGGAGGGCACGTGCAGAGCTCACGTTATGACGTAAGTGACATCCCGCCCGAGGACTTATCTGCGCCGGGGCGAAATGATGCTGCGGCTCGGCCCGGTAGCTCAGCGGAGAGAGCGCGCGGTCACTCACCGCGTTGGCGGAGGTTCGAATCCTCCCCGGGCCATTCCCCCTCCCGCGTCCACCGGGATCCCACGCCACCCCTTGACGCACGAGCGCAGATGTAGGCCCGATAGGGCGCTGCGATGCATGCCCGGCACTCGGCGGACGCCGGCGACACCCGGAGGCTCGAGATGCGCGTTCCCCTCACCCTGGTCAACTTCCTGGAGCGCGGGGCGCTGCACGGCGAGCGGACCGCCGTGGTGGACGAGCCGGACGGGCCGGCCTCGCTGGGCGAGCTCACGCACGCGGACGTGGCGCGCCGCGCGCGCGGGATGGCCCGGGCGCTCGACCGGATGGGGGTGCCCCACGGCGCGCGGGTGGCCATCGTCAGCCCCAACTCGGCCCGCTTCGTGGTGGCGCTCTACGGCGTGAGCGCCTTCGGGCGGGTGCTGGTGCCGATCAACTTCCGCCTGAACGCCGCCGAGGTCGGCTACATCGTGCGCCACTCGGGCGCCGATGTGCTGCTGGTGGATCCCGCGCTCGACGAGGCCCTCGCCGGCGTCGAGGCCCCGCGCAGGCTGCTGCTCGACGGGGTGCAGGACGCCGAGCTCTTCTCCCCCACCGACGAGGATCCGGCCGCCTGGGAGCCGGACGAGGACGCCACCGCCTCGATCAACTACACCTCCGGCACCACCGCGCGGCCGAAGGGGGTCCAGCTCACCCACCGCACGCTCTGGCTGCACGCGGTCAGCATCGGCTGGCACCTGCGGGTGGCGCCCGGGGACGTCTACCTCCAGGGCCAGCCCCTCTTCCACTGCAACGGGTGGGGGTTGCCCTACGGGCTGACGGCCATGGGCGCCCGCCAGGTGATCCTCCGCGCCGTCAACGGCGCGGAGATCCTCCGGCGCGTGGAGCGCCATGGGGTCACCCTCACGTGCGGGGCGCCCGCCGTGCTCGACGCGGTCCTCGCCGCCAACGCGGCCCGGACGGACGGCGCGCCCGCCCCGGGCCACGGGACCATGCGGATGTTCGTGGGCGGCGCGCCGCCGTCCACCACCACGATCGGGCGCACGGAGGCGGAGCTGGGCTGGGAGCTGATGCACGGCTACGGCCTCACCGAGAGCGCTCCCGTCCTGACGGTCAACTGCCCGCCGCCGGCCGAGGCCGGCCTGCCCGGGCGCGCGCGGCGGCTGGCCCGCCAGGGCATGGCCGCGATCGGCGTGCGTCTGCGGGTCGACGATCACGGGGAGGTGCTGGCGCGCTCGAACCACGTGATGGCGGGCTACTGGGACGACCCCGAGGCCACCGCGGCGGCCGTCGAGGACGGCTGGCTCCACACCGGCGACGGCGGCGTGCTGGACCCGGAGAACCTGCTGACGATCACGGATCGCAAGAAGGACGTGATCCTGTCCGGCGGGGAGAACATCTCGTCGATCGAGGTCGAGGATTGCCTCTACTCGCACCCCGACGTGCGCGAGGTGGCCGTGATCGGGGTCCCCTCCGAGCGCTGGGGGGAGACGGTCAAGGCGCTGGTGGTGGTGCGCGAGGGCGCCGACGTCGACGAGGCCGCGCTGATCGCCTTCACCCGCGAGCGGATGGCCCACTTCAAGTGCCCCACCTCGGTGGAGCTGCGCGAGGCGCTGCCGCGCACCGCCACGGGGAAGATCCAGAAGTTCCGCCTGCGGGCCCCGTACTGGGAGGGCGTGACGCGGGCCGGGTGAGCGGGGCCGGACCCGCGCGCGGCGGGCGGCCGCGGGGCGGCGGGCCGCGGTGCGCAGGGTCGCGAGCAGCACCAGCGGGGCCAGCGGCGCGACGAGGGCCACGGCCACCGGACCGGGCGGACCCCACGGGCTGCTGGCCGCCGCGACGACCCACAGGCCCCCGTAGAGCCAGGCACCGGTGCGCAGCAGGGCCGCGGCGAGCGCGGCGACCGCGGCCGGCGCGGACGAGGCGGGGGTCTCGTGAGCCATGGCGCCAGCATCCGGGCCGCGCCCGGGCCCGGCACCCCCGGCGGTGGGGTGCGCGCCCGCCCGCCCGGGGGGCGTACGGGGCCCGGGAGAAGCCGCAGGGCGCCTGTGGAACACCCGGCGGCGGCAAGGTGAGGGCCCGGATACGCGATGGCGGCGCCCGATGGGACCCTCGCCGGGAAGCCGTCGCAGCGACGGCATGAGCGAAGGAGGAGCCGATGCCCGCTCCATACGCGACGATCGCCTGCTTCATCGAGGACGGGCCGGCGTGCCGGGTGGTCCTCGACGAGGCCATCGCCCTGCGCGCCCAGTCCACGGGCGTGCTGCAGGTGGTGCACGTCATCGCCGATCCCGCGCTGCTGCTGTCGGCGCCCTTCGCCGGCCCGGCGCCGACGGTCCTGGACGTGGGGCCCGCGGCCGGCCGCTGGCTGGAGGCGACGGCGGGCGGGGTGCCGGGGGCGGAGCCGGTGATGCTGAAGGGCTACCCGCCCCAGGCCGCCTGCGAGTACGCCGCCGCGGCCGGGGTCGACCTGATCGTCGCCGCCGCGCACCGCGGCATCGTGGACCGGACGATGCTGGGGGGCTTCGCCTCGTATGTCGCCTACCACGCGCCCTGCCCGGTGCTGCTCGTGCACCCGCCCACGCCGCCCGCCGCGGGCTGAGCCGGCGACGGGCGGGCCGGCGCGCGGGGCGCGCCGGCCCGGCCGTCGGGTCCTAGGAGCGCAGGTCGGCGGCGGCGTCCTTCCAGCCCGCCGTGAGCGCGTACAGGACGGCGATCTCGAGGCCGATCGCGAGCAGGCTCCACAGCGGGTAGGCCGGGAACCACGCGATCTGGGCGATGCCGTTGATGATGATCACCACGATGGCGAACCAGCGCGCCCAGCTGCGGCCGGCGAACAGCGACAGCGCCGCGAGGATCAGGACCACGCCCCAGATGATCAGCGACCATCCCCAGGCGGTGAAGTTGGTCGTGACGAGTAGACCGGCCTCGGTCACGACGTAGGTCTCATCCTTCAGCAGGGCGGCCAGCCCCTGGATGATGTCCAGGGCCCCGATGGTGAGCATCACGGCCGCGGCGAAGATGACCCAGTTGGTCGCCGAGGACGGCGTGCGGTAGTCGGTTGTCACAGCGCTTCCTTTCGTCGGACGTGCTCCGACGATCCCACGGGCGTCGCACCGGCACAGGGAGCCGAGAGGGTGAATCCGGGGGTGAACCGCCGCCGGGCCGACCCGGCCGGCGGGCGCGCGTGCGGCCGGATGAGGGAGGATCGGGCGCATGCCCGAGCGGCCCCCCGAGTACCGCTTCTACGGCGAGCTCGCCGAGTGGTGGCCGCTGGTCTCGCCGCCGGGCGAGTACGCCGAGGAGGCCGCCTTCGCCGCCGGCCTGCTGGCCTCGGCCGCGATCCCGGTGGGCGAGGTGCTGGAGCTGGGCAGCGGCGGCGGGCACAACGCGCTCCACCTCAAGCGGCGCTTCACGATGACGCTCGTGGACCTCTCCGGCGCGATGCTCGAGGTGTCGCGGCGGCTCAACCCCGAGTGCGACCACGTGCAGGGCGACATGCGCACGATCCGGCTGGGACGCGAGTTCGACGCCGTCTTCGTGCACGACGCCGTGGACTACATGACCGACGAGGCCGACCTGTCGCGGGCGATGGCGACGGCCTTCGCGCACTGCCGCCCCGGCGGCGTGGCGGTGTTCGTCCCGGATCACGTCGCCGACGACTTCGTGGCCGGGTCCGGCTTCGGCGGCGAGGACGGGGCCGACGGACGCGGGGTGCGCTTCCTGGACTGGACCTGGGACCCGGACCCCTCGGACTCCCTCATCCGCACCGACTACGCGTTCGTCCTGCGCGACGCCGGCGGGGGCGTCCGGGTCGTGCACGAGAGCCACATCACGGGCCTGTTCGCGCGCGAGCGCTGGCTCTCCCTGCTGGACGACGCCGGCTTCGCGCCGGAGCCGGTCGTGGAGGTCACGAGCGACGACCGGCCGCCGCGCACGCTCTTCGTCGGCCGGCGCGCGCCGGCCGCCCCGCCCGCCTAGGAGGGCCCGTCCCCGCCGGGGGTCCGCGCGGCCCCGGGGTCGCCGTCCGACGGGGGATGGCCGGTGAGCGAGAGCGGGAACAGCAACCAGAGGACGAGGATCAGCGCCAGCACCGCCCCGCCCACCGCGACCGCCGCCCAGAGCGCGAAGAGCACGTCGGTCACGAGGGTGACCGCGCACGTGATCGCCAGGCCGAGGGCGGCGAGGCCGCCGATGGTCAGGTGGTGCGAGACCGTGACGATGTCGCCCTTCAGGCCGCGCCGGAAGCGCAGGCGGTGGAGGGCCGTCGGCGCCATCAGCAGCACGGTCGCGACCGTGGTGAGCAGGAGGGTGACGAAGTAGAGGTCCTGCTGGAAGGCGGTCGTCTCGTCGAAGCGCGAGCTGAAGGGCATCGTGAGCAGGAACGCGAACAGCACCTGCACGCCGGGCAGCACCACGCGCAGCTCCTGGAGCAGCTCGCCGAACTGCCGGTCCGAGCGCTGCACCGGCGTCTCGGACCGCCCCACCACCTCGTGACCGGATCGCGACCCCTCCGCCACGCGCTGCTCCTCGCCGTCGCCGAGAGCGGATCTTACGGTGCCGTGATGTGAGATCCGGCGGCTCGCGGGGTACGGCGGGGGTGACGCCTCACCCTGGGAGGATCCGATGAGCGAAGACCCGAAGCGGCCGCCGGCCGTCCGGCGGCAGGAGACCCCGCCCGAGGAGGGGCAGCACGACGACGAGGGGGCGGACGGCCTCGGCTACACGGCCCGCCCCACCGATCACGAGCCGGAGGGCGACAAGGCGCCCGCCGGGGGAGGTCGCGATGCCACGCGGAAGTAGTCCCAAGCGCGAGCGCCAGTACGAGCACATCCGCGACAGCCTGCGCGAGCGCGGCGAGTCGAAGGACACGGCCGAGGAGATCGCCGCGCGGACCGTGAACAAGGAGCGCGCCCGCTCCGGCGAGGCGCGCACCGCCTCGAAGACCTCGACCGACGACATCTCGTCGGGGCGGCGGGGCGGCCTGCGCTCCGGAACCCGCCGGGCCAAGGGCCGGACCAAGGACCAGCTCTACGCGGAGGCCAAGAGGCTCAACGTCCGCGGCCGCTCCACGATGTCCAAGGCGGAGCTGCAGCGGGCGGTCGACCGCAGGACGTGACGGACCCTCACCCGCCGGCGATCGCCCCGACGATCTGGAAGGCGTCCCGGCCGTCCGCGACGCCGGCGGGCAGGCGGGCTCCGGGATCCTCGTGCGAGAGGTCCGCGCCCGCCGCGAAGAACCGCATGTAGGGGCGTCGCGCCGCCGTTCCCCGGTCGCGGATCGTCCCCTTCAGGGCCGGGTGCGCCGCCTCCAGGGCGTCGAGGAGCGCGGCGATCGTCGGTTCCCCCGCCAGATCGACCTGCGTCTCGGCGCCCACCCCGGCGAGCGCCCGCAGGTGCGACGGCAGCGCGACCCGGACAGCGCTCACGCCAGCGTCTGCACCTCGACCGACAGCACCGCCGGCAGGTGCCGTGCGATCGGGGCCCAGGTGTCGCCGGAGTCGGCCGAGGCGTAGACCTGGCCGCCGGTCGTCCCGACGTAGACGCCGCAGTCGTCCAGCGCGTCAACGGCCATGGCGTCGCGCAGGACGTTGACGTAGCAGTCGCGCTGCGGGAGCCCGTTGGCCAGCAGCTCCCACTCGCCGCCCCCCGTGCGGCTGCGGGCCACGCGCAGCCGTCCGCCGGGCGGGTAGTGCTCGGAGTCGCTGAGGATGGGCACCACGTACACCGTGTCGGGCTCGTGGGCGTGCACGGCCACCGGGAAGCCGAAGTCGCTCGGCAGGTCGCCGCTGACCTCGGTCCAGTGCGTCCCGGAGTCGTCGGTGCGGCAGACGTCCCAGTGCTTCTGCATGAACAGGGTCTCGGGCCGGGAGGGGTGCATCGCCAGGTTGTGGACGCAGTGGCCCACCGGGGCCTCGGGGTCGGGGAGGAACTCGGAGCGCAGCCCACCGGTGGCGAGCTCCCAGGTCGCGCCGCCGTCCTCGGTGCGGAAGGCGCCCGCGGCCGAGATCGCGACGAACATCCGCCGCGGGTCGCCCGGGTCGATGATGATGGTGTGCAGGCAGAGGCCCCCGGCCCCCGGCTGCCAGTCGGAGCCCGTGGAGTGGGTGCGCAGCGCCGAGAGCTCCTCCCAGGTCCCGCCGCCGTCGGTCGAGCGGAAGATGCCGGCGTCCTCCGTGCCCGCGTAGACCGTGTCGGGGTCGTCCGGGGCGGGCTCCAGGTGCCACACGCGGTTGAACTCCCAGGGGTGCGGCGTGCCGTCGTACCACTGATGGGTGCCGGTGGCGCCCGCGTACGCGAACCCGTTCCCCACCGGCGCCCAGCTGCGCCCGCCGTCGTCGGAGCGCTGGATGACCTGCCCGTGCCAGTCGGTCCACTGGGACGCGTAGAGCCGGTCCGGCTCCACGGGGGACCCGGTGACGTGCATCACCCGCCACCCGCCGAAGTGAGGGCCCTCGACCCGCCACTCGCGCCGAGTGCCGTCGGACGTGATGACGAAGGCCCCCTTGGCCGTTCCCACGAGCGCGCGGACCCTCGTCATCCCGTCCTCCTTCGTCGCCGGGGGCGGGCGGGCCGCCCCCGGCCGTCGTTCAGTCGTCGCCCCGCGCGAACAGGAGCGCCGCGACCAGGCCGATCGCCAGGATGATCGCGAGCACCGAGCCGAGGGCGATCGGCGTGCTGGGCCGGGGAACGCGGCGCCAGCGCGAGGCGCGGCGCGCCTCGAACTCGCGCACGCGGGCCTCCGCGTCCGAGGCCCTCTCCGTCGCGAGGGCGGCGAGGCCGGTCTCGGGCTCCGCCTTGTCCGCGGCGTCCGAGTACCAGTCGAGCGCGGCGGCGTCGCGCCCGGTGAGGGTGGCGCGCTCCCCGAGCAGGAAGCTGACCAGGGCCTCGATCTGGCGGTCGCCCGCGAGCGGCTCGGGCGTGTTGGCCAGCACCAGCAGGCCATCCTCGCCGGTCGCGCCCAGACCGTCGGAGTCGTTCCACAGCAGGTGCGCCGACGCGCGGATGTGATCGCGCACCTCGGCGGTCAGGACCGTCAACCGATCGAGCTCCGCGTCCACGAGCTCGACCACATCAGTTGGGGGCTTCGACACAGAACCATCCTCGTCGGGTTTCGTCCGATAACAACACGGATCCGCGACGACCGCAAACCCGCATCGCGCCGGGTGGTCCCGGGATCCCCGCATGGGGGATCCGGGTGGTCGCGGACGCTCCGGATCCCGGCGCGCGCCTAGCCTGGGCCGGTCGAGCAGAGGAGACCACGGTGGCAGCTCAGAAGGCGGATCCGGTCGCGATCGTCACGGGGGGCGCGGCCGGCATCGGCCGGGCCGCGGCCGGCGAGCTGGCGCGGCGCGGCGCGGCGGTCGTCCTGGCCGACCTCCACGAGCGCGAGGGCGAGGAGGCCGCCCAGGCCCTCCGGGCCGACGGCCACCGCGCGCTCTTCGTCGCCACCGACGTGTCGCGGGCATCCGATGTCGAGGCCCTGGTGGCGGCGTCCCTGTCCGAGTTCGGCCGGCTGGACTGGGCCTTCAACAACGCCGGCGTCGAGGGCGCCAGCGCCCTGACCGGCGACCTCTCCGAGGAGGACTGGGCGCGCGTGCTGGCCATCAACCTGACCGGGGTCTGGCTGTGCATGCGCCACGAGATCCCGGCCATGCTCGAGGCCGGCGGCGGGGCGATCGTCAACTGCGCCTCGATCGCGGGCCTGGTGGGCTTCCCGGGCGCGGCCGCCTACGTCGCCAGCAAGCACGGCGTCGTCGGCCTGACCCGCACCGCGGCGCTCGAGTACGCGGCCCGCGGGATCCGGGTCAACGCGGTCTGCCCGGGCATCATCCACACCGCGATGATCGACCGCTACACGCACGGATCGAGGGGCGTCGAGGCGCAGCTCGCGGCCGGCGAGCCGATCGGCCGCATGGGCACCGCGGAGGAGGTCGGCGAGCGCCGTCGGCTGGCTGTGCGCGCCGGAGTCGGGCTTCGTCACCGGCACGGCCATCCCGGTCGACGGGGGCTGGACGGCGCAGTAGACCGCCCCGTCGCGGGTGCCCTAGCATCCCGCCATGGGCGGTCCCACGGCGGGTCAGTCGCGCGACGGGGCATTCATGGGCCTCGGCGCGGCGCAGGTCCACGACGCGGCCGACCCGGGCCGGTTCATCCCGGCCCAGGGCGGCAACTACCGGCACATCCGCCACGCCGAGATCCTGGCCCGCTGGCCCGTGCTCTCGGAGCCGTGGGCGCAGCGGGTGGAGACGGCCCGGGAGGCCTGACCGGCAGGGGCCGTCCCGGGCCGGCCGCGCGTTCTCAGATGCCCCAGCGCTTCACGGCCACGCCGTTGGGGTCGTCGCCCCTGTCGATCGCGGCCTGCACCTCGGCCTCGGCGATCTCGGGCGTCGGGGCCGGCGTGGTCTGGCGGGCCCGCACCGCGTCCCAGTACCCGGGACGGCCGTAGTGGCCGTAGGTCTCCTCCTCGTGCCGGTGGGTGAAGTCCTCGTCGCGGTCGTGGGTCGGCGCCTCGCGCAGGTCGTCCTTCGCGTAGGGCACGGTGAGGTAGGTGTCCTCGCCGTCGCTCTCCACCCGCGCGTCGTCGATCGGGATCATGTGGCGCTTGGTGCCGAACCATCCGGTCTTGACGGCGAGGTAGCGCACGTAGCTGCCGCCGGTGTCCGTGTAGACGTCGTCCACCTTGCCGATCTTCTCGCCGGAGGAGTCGCGCACCTCCATGCCCTCGAGCTCGTCGAGCGGCGGCATCAGCGTCCCCTCGGAGTAGCTCTCGGGGCCGATGTTGGTGCGTTCGTACTGATCCGGGTTCGTGCTCATGGTCGTCCACCTTCCGCATGTGTTGACGCCATCGGGGGCGTCCGTTGTGGAGATCCGCTGCCCCGGACTCGGGAGCGCCAAACGGCCCCGGTCCCGGCGCGACGGGGACCCGTCGCGCAATCGCCGGATCCGGCCAGGTCGACGTTTGGCAGCTGTGGCCCTGGGGCACGCGGAGGGAGCCCGACCCGTCCGGAGGAGCCCGCATGACGACGCATTCCATCGCCGAGCACGCCGACGCCGAGACCCGCCGGCCGTGGTTCCGTGCCCTGGCCCGGGCCGGGATGGCGGCGCGGGGGGTGATCTTCCTCATCATCGGCGTGCTCGCGATCGCGGTCGCCACGGATTCGGGGGGTCGGACCACCGACCAGAAGGGCGCGCTCGCGGTCGTGGCCCAGCAGCGCTTCGGCCGGGTCGTGCTCGTGCTCCTCGTCGTGGGCCTCGCCGGATACGCGCTCTGGCGGGTCGCCCAGGCGATCCTCGACACCGACGACAAGGGTGACGACGGCTCCGCCCTCGCGGTCCGCGCAAGCAAGCTCGGCAGCGGCGTGGCCTACGGCATCCTCTGCGCGACCGCGGTCGGGATCCTCGTCGGCTCGGGCGGCGGGGGGTCGGGTTCGGCCGACCCCAAGAGCTCGACCGCCGGGGTGCTCGGCTGGCCCGGAGGGCAGGCGTGGGTCATCCTCGCCGCGCTGGTCGTGCTGGCCGTCGCGGGATGGAACGTCTACCGCGGCCTCGCGCGGAAGTTCATGAAGCGCCTCCGCCCTCCGGCCCGGACCAGAGGGGCCGTCGAGGTGATCGGCGTCGCCGGACTCTGCGCCCGCGGGCTGGTGTTCGGGCTCATCGCCTTCTTCCTCGCGAAGGCGGCCGTGGAGTACGACCCGCGCGAGGCGGTCGGCCTCGACGGCGCCCTCGCCCGGCTCGCCGCCCATCCCGGCGGAGTGGCCCTGCTCGGGGTCGTCGCCGCCGGGCTGGTGGCCTTTGCGCTGTACTGCTTCGCGGAGGCGCGCTACCGGCAGGTGTGACGCCCGCGTTACGAACCGGCGTTCGCCCGACCGGCGCCGGCCACGCTACCCTCGGTGCGGTGCCCAACCCGATCCGAGGAGAATGCGTGACGGACGTCGTGCACGGACTGGCTCTCGACGAGGACGACCTCGCCGCCGCTCGCCGCTGCGCGCACGAGGCCCTCGTCCTGAGCGTGGAGGAGATGGCGGCGACGGGGACGCAGGAGCCCGAGACCGTCCTCGCCCACGCCCGGGTGGTGCACGCCCTCGGGACGGAGACCGATCCCGAGCCCTCGCTGGTGCTGGTGTCGAGCGGCGACGCCGACGTGCTGCTGGAGGGCGCCCGCCGGGTCGAGGAGGACCTCAGCGACGGGTTGGGCCGGCTCTCCGACCACGCCGGCGACCTGCGCGTGCGCTACGAGCGCACCCTCGCGGCGGCCCGCCGGGTGCGCGAGATCATGGAGCGGCGCGCGGCCTGAGCGGGGCGTCGCGCCGGGTGGGATGATCCCGCGGCGAACGCGACGACCGGAGGGCACATGGCGAACGACTTCGAGGTGGGCGTCGACGTGGCGGCGCCGCCGGACGCGACCTGGGCGCTGGCGGGCGATCCCGCCCGCGTGACCGAGTGGTTCACGGCGGCCGCCGAGTGCACGGTGGAGGGCGACGAGCGCCGGGTGACGCTGGGCAACGGCGCCTCCCTGGTGGAGCGGCTGGTGGACCGCGACGAGGCCGGGCGGGAGTACTCCTACGTCGTCGAGTCGGGCATCCCCGGCCTCACCAGCCACCGGGCCACCATCCGGGTGGACGAGGCGCCGGGCGGATCGCGGGTGCGCTGGCGCCAGACCGCCACCTCGGAGGTGGAGGGCTACGACATCGAGACCCGCCTCAGCGGGGTGATGACGTCCGGCCTGGAGAACCTGCGCGCGGTGCTGGAGGGCTCGGCGGGCTAGGCCGCGGCCAGCCAGCGGGCCGCCTGGTCGCGGCGCCGCTCGAGCTGGTCGAGCGTCGCCTCGCCGACCCGCTCGATGCCGACGCGGCGGTTGAGCTCGGCGTTGACCTGCGAGTGGGACAGGCCGGTGATGCGCGAGATGTGGCGGACCAGCGCGGCGTTGGCGTCGCGCAGGCGGCGGCGCCGCTCGCGCGGGACGCAGCGGCTCGCCGTCGTCGGTCGTCCGGCGGCGGGGGCGCCTGGGCGAGCAGCGGCGCGGGGGCGAGCTCCAGAAGCAGGTCGTCCTCTCCCCCCTCGCCCTGCGCGCCGTGCGCGGCCGCGGGCAGGTCCTCGGGGTGCGCCGTCGGCGCCGCCCACGGGGACGGCCGAGATCGCCGCGAACAGCGACAGCTGGTCGTCGGGCGGCTCGGGCGCCTCGCGCTCGAGCGGCTCCTCCAGCTCCTCGATCCCGGCGGCCGGCGTCGTCGCGGCGCAGGCTGTGGCGCCGCTGCTGGGCGATCGCCAGGGCGTGAGCGCGCAGCCGGGGATCGTCGGGGATGAACATGTGGCTCGGCTGCGGCCCGAGGCCCGCGGGTCCAGCGCACCAGGCGCCCGACCGCCTGCCGGAAGAAGAGCTCGGTGGTGGTGGTCGTGGCGAAGACGCCCGACGCGCAGCCGCGGGATGTCCACCCCCTCCGACAGCATCCGCACCGCCACGATCCACGGGTCCGTCGCCCCGGGCGAAAGCCGCGATGCGCGCCGACGAGCCGGCGTCCTCCGAGATCACCAGCGTCGGCGTCGACGCCGACCCGCCGCCGCATCAGCTCCGCGACCGCCGCGCGCGTGGTCCTGGTCGATGGCGATCACCATCCCCCCCGCGCCGGGGTGGCTGCGGCGCACCTCCAGGAGGCGCTCGTGGGCGCGCCCGAGCACCTCGGGGAGCCAGTCGCCGTCCGCCGACAGCGCCGTGCGCAGGCGCTGGGCGGCGGCCACCGGGTCGAGGGCGTCCTGGAAGCAGGCGGTGGCGTAGAGTGCCGTCGCTGCCGATCCACTCCATCTGGCCGTCGGTGCGCGGGAAGCGCACCGGGCGGACCACGCCGCCGTCCGCGAGGGCGTCGCCGTAGCCGTACTCGACGTCCGCCTGCGCCAGGCCGTCGTCGTCGTACGCGCACGAACGGGATCGCGCGCGTGTCCGACCGGAAGGGCGTGCCCGAGAGGCTGAGCCGCACCGCCGAGGCCGCGAACGCGGCCCGGACGGCGTCGCCCCAGGCGCGCTCCTCCCCGGAGTGGTGGGCCTCGTCGAGCACCACGAAGGCGTCGCGCGCGATGCCGGCCGAGGGCCGCCGGTGCTCGGCGGCCACCTGCTGGTAGGTCGTGACCATGCCGTGCATGTCCGGCGGCAGGCGCCCGTCCGAGGCCGACCACGCCGGCTCCAGGTGCAGGTCGAGCGCCTCGGCGGCGTCCGCCCACTGCGTCTTGAGGTGCTGGGTGGGCGCGACCACCACGCAGCCGGCGGCGCGGATGCTCGCCCAGGTGCTGGCGCGCGGCCGCGAGCGCGAACGTGGTCTTGCCGGCCCCGGGCGTGGCCACCGCGAGGAAGTCGGCGCCGGGACGGGCCTGGAAGGCCTCGAGAGCGGACCGCTGCCAGCGGCGGAGTCGGATCGTGTGAGCCATGCGAGTGCGGCACCATACCGCGCCGTGCGGATGTGACCGCTGGAGGGGTGGTCGGCGCCGCGGGGACCTCAGCTAACGTGGCGCGGAGCCAGGGCCGTGCGCGTCGATCGGAGGGTCGATGAGGTCGTTCACCCGCTGGGTGCTGCACCACAAGCTGTGGATACTCGTGGCGTGGGTCATCATCGCCGTCGTCGCCTTCGCGTCGACGTCGGCATCGGCCGACGCCCTCTCGTCCGAGTTCAACCTTCCGGGGCGCGAGAGCTCGGAGGCCTCGGCGATCATCTACGAGCAGTACGGCAACGGCGGGCCCCGGGTCTCGGGTCCGCTGGTCCCGGTGGTGGAGCTGCCCGAGGGCACGACGATGTCGACGCCCGGGGTGCGCGAGCAGGTGGGAGAGGCGTTCGCGAAGGTGGCCGCCGCGATCCCGGGCTCGCGGGCGGCCGACTACGCCAGCACCGGCGACCCCCTCTTCATCTCGAAGGACGGACGCACCACCTTCGGCGTGATCTGGTACCCGCCCTCCGACGTCGCCTTCGACGCCGCCGGCCCCTCGCTCGCCAAGGCCCGGACGGTCGCGGAGAGCCTCAGGGTGGACGGCGCGCCGGTGCGGATCACCGGCATCGACGCCCTGATCAGCGGGGACGAGGCCGCCGACGGCCCCAGCGTGCTCGTCGAGACCCTGATCGGAGGCCTGGGCGCGCTCATCGTCCTGGCCTTCGTCTTCGGCTCCATGATGGCGTTCGTGCCGCTGCTGATGGCCGCGATCGCCATCCCGACCACGTTCCTGGTGCTGTGGCCGCTGGCGGAGGTGACCGAGGTGTCGGTGGTCGTGCAGTTCCTGATCGCGCTGATCGGGCTGGGCGTGGCGATCGACTACTCCCTGCTGATCGTGATGCGCTGGCGGGAGGAGCGCGCCGCCGGGCTCGATCCCGAGGAGGCGATGCTCCAGACCATGCAGCACGCCGGATCGGCGGTGATCTTCAGCGGCATCGCGGTGGCGATCGGCCTGCTGGCCCTGGTGGTGCTGCCGGTGCCGTTCCTGCGCAGCATCGGCTACGGCGGCCTCCTGATCCCGCTGATCAGCGTGCTGGTGGCGATCACGCTGCTACCGGTCATCCTCGCCACGATCGGGCCACGGCTCGACCGCATCGGCTTCCGCCGCCGCACCTCCAGCGCCGGCCAGGGGTGGGTCCCGTGGGGCCGTTTCGTCGTCAAGCACCGCTGGATCGTCGGCGGGTGTCGCGCTCCTCATCATGGCCGCCCTCTTCGTGCCCGTCCTGAACTTCTCGACCGGCTCGCCGCGCGCCGACGCGCTGGCGGGCAGCGGCACCGCCCGCGAGGGGCTCGACACGCTCCAGAGCTCGGGCATCGGGCCCGGGGTGCTGAGCCCCTACGAGGTGGTCGTGATCGGCGGCAGCCCCGACGCGACGGCCCAGACGGCCGCCGGCGTGGAGGGCGTGCGCGGCGCGATCGCCCCGGCCGGCGAGGCCTGGCGGCGCGGCGACACGGCGATCGTCCAGGTCTTCCCCGACGAGGAGGACGACGCCTCCAACGTCCGGGCGGTCCGCGAGGCGGTCGCACGCGGGCGACGGCGAGGTGCTGGTGGGCGGCGGCACGCCCGGGGTGGTCGACTTCAACGAGGCCGTCTACGGCAACTTCATCTGGGTCGTGCTCGTGATCCTGGTGGTGACCTACATCCTGCTGGCGCGCGTCTTCCGCTCGCTGCTGCTGCCGCTGAAGGCGATCGTCTTCAACATCATCTCCATCGGCGCGGTGTGGGGCTTCATGGTGTTCTTCTGGCAGGAGGGCAACGGCTCGGGCGCGCTCTTCGACATCGAACCCACCGGCGCCCTCACCGTCTGGATCCCGCTGATGGTGTTCGCCTTCCTCTACGGCCTCTCGATGGACTACGAGGTCTTCATCCTCAGCCGCATGAGGGAGGAGTACGACCGCGACGGATCGACCGACCGCGCCGTCGTGGCCGGGCTGGCCCGCACCGGGCGCCTGGTCACGGCCGGGTCGCTGATCCTGTTCCTGGCCTTCGTCGCGCTGGCGTCCGGACCCGAGACCGACATCAAGGTGTTCGCGACCGCGCTGGCCGTCGGCATCCTGGTGGACGCGACGATCGTGCGCAGCATGCTGCTGCCCGCGTTCGTGTCGGTGCTCGGCCGGTGGAACTGGTGGATGCCGGTGTGGGCCGCGCGGATCCTGCGGGTCGAGCCCAGCCTCCCGCCCCCCGAGAAGCGGGGCGAGGTGCCGCTCAACCTCGACCCGGAGCCGTCCACCAACTGACGACGGCCCCGCCCGCCTCCCCGCTCACCCCGGGGAGGCGGCGACGGCCTCCCGCCCGTGGCGGCGGCGCCGGGGCGCGATGGCCAGCGCGAGGCCGGCGCCGATCAGCGCGGCCAGGGCGCCCAGCCACAGCGAGGCGGTGAACCCGGCCTCGGACGGCACCGACGTGCCCGCGATCGTCTTGCTGGCGATGAGCGTCACGGCCACCTGGCTGCCGATCACGCTGCCGACGGTCCGCACGACCGTGTTCATGCCGGTGGCGATGCCGGTCTCGGTGGGGCTCACGGCGTCGGCGATGAGCTTGGGCATGGCCCCGAAGGCGATGGCGACCCCGCCCGCCCCGATCGCGTAGAACAGCATCAGCTGCCAGGGCTCGGCGTGCAGGGCCGCGAGCAGCGCCGAGCCGAGGGCGGTGATCACCAGACCGATCGCGAGCGCGACGCGGAAGGTCACCCAGCGCCCCAGGACGCCGCCGAAGGGCCCGGCGGGCAGCATGACCAGCGCCCCGGGGAGCAGGTACAGCGCCGACACCGTGACGCTGGCGCCGAACCCGTAGGTGACCAGCGACGCGACGTCCGGGGGCAGGCCGCTCGGCATCTGGGCGAACAGCGGCAGCACGGTGAAGATCGCGTACATGGTGAAGCCGCAGAAGAGCGCGGCCAGGTTGGTGAACAGCACCGGACGGCGCGCCAGCATGCGCATGTCGACCATGGGCTGGCGGGTGCGGCTCTCCACCCAGCCCCACACGAGCAGGATCGCCAGGCCGCCGCCGATCGCGGCCAGGAAGCGGGCCGAGTCCCAGCCCCAGCTGCGGCCCTCGGTGAGGCCGACCAGGATGCAGATGAGCCCCGCCGACAGGAGCAGGGCCCCGGGGATGTCGAGGGTCGCGGCGCTGCGCTGCGGCGACGAGGGGATGAAGCGCGCGACGAGGACGATGCCGAGGAGGCCGATGACCGCGCCCACGACGAACAGCAGGCGCCAGGAGCCGTGGTCGACGATCACGCCGCTCATCACCAGCCCCAGCCCGCCGCCGAGGCCCAGCATCGAGCGAGATCAGGCCCATCGCCACGCCCATTCGCGCGGGCGGCACCTCGTCCCGGATGATGGAGAAGCTGAGCGGATACACCGCCCCGCCCACCCCCTGGAGGGCTCGGAACACGATCAGCGACGAGATGTTCCAGGCGAAGATGGAGAGAATCGACCCGAGCGTGAACAGCCCCAGGGTCACCAGGAGCATGCGATCCTTGCCGAACTGGTCTCCCAGGCGACCGAGCAGCGGCGTCGCGACGGAGGCGCTGAGGAGGTAGATGCTGATCGTCCAGGCCGCCCACTCCGTGCTCGTGCCCAGGTCCCGCTGCACGATCGGCAGGGCCGGCACGATGACCGCCTGCATCAGCGCGAAGCTCCCCGACGCGCACGTCAGGGCGACCAGGATGCGGCCGGTGTGCCGGCGGCGGGCCGCGTCGGAGGCCGCCCGGGCGGCCGCGGATGGTGCCATCGATCACCCCCCGGGGCGTCGTCCACGATCGAAGTTTACGCAGCGTACAGTAAGTCATCAGATGCGCGCCGCGCCCCCCGACCCCCGCCCGTCACCGTGACCCGCCCGCGCGGACGCGGACGCCCGCGGTCGGCCGAGAACGACGGCGCGATCCTGGACGCGGCCGCGGCCCTGCTGCGCGAGCTGGGCTTCGCCCGCATGTCCATGGAGGGGGTCGCGGCGGCGGCCGGGGTGAGCAAGCCGACCCTCTACCTCCGCTACGCCTCCAAGTCGGAGCTGGTGGTGGCGGTGCTCGTGCACCTGCGCATCGGCGGCGCGCCCGCGCTGACCGGGCGGCTGCGCGAGGACCTCGTCGCCCAGCTGCGGCACCTGCGCCACGTGTACGAGCGCACCGGCATGTCGCTGATCGGGACCTGCCTGGCCGAGGAGCCGCACCTTCCCGACCTCATCGCCGAGCTGCGCTCCCGCAGCCTGATCCCGGGCCGCCAGCTCCTGCGCGACGCGTTCGTGGCGGCGCGCCGGCGGGGCGAGATCGACGCGGAGGCGGACATCGAGACCGCCATCGAGACGGCGATCGGCGCCTACTACGCCCGCTACCTGGCCGGTGACCCGTTCGACGCCGGCTGGGAGGAGCGCGTCGCCGACGTCACCCTCCGCGGCCTGGGGGCCCGGGGACCGGGCGCGGAGGCCTAGGGACGGACGGGCGTCGGGCGGCCCTCCTCGTCCACCGCCACCATCGCGAACGTCCCCTCGGTGCACAGCTCCCGGACGTGGGTCACGGGGTCCTCGCGATGGGCCTCGACCCTCACCCTCATGCTGGTGCGCCCGACCGACTCGACGTGGGCCACCAGCTCCACCAGCTCGCCCTGGCGGATGACCACGCGGAAGGTGAGGGCCTCCACCGCCGCCGTGACGACGGCGACCGATCCGGCGCGCCGCACCGCGGCCACCGCCGCCGCCGAGTCCATCCATGCCATGAGCGTGCCGCCGTAGAGCGTGCCCAGGTGGTTCGTGTCCCCGGGGAACACGAACTGGCACATCCGGGTCTCGGGGGGCTCCGCCGGCACGGCGGCCTCGTCAGCCGGCATCGGCCGCGGCGACGATCTCGAGGATGCGGGGCGCGTGGGTCTCCATCAGCCAGGGCCCCACGCCCCGGACGGCCGAGAGCGCCCGCTCGTCCCGGGGCGCGGCCTGGGCGATCGCCGACAGCGTGCGATTGGAGGCCACCCGGAACGCGGGCCAGCCCAGGTCCTTGGCCACCTCGCCGCGCCAGGCCCGCAGCGCGTCGAAGATGCGCGCGCTCGTCCACCGACAGGGCCTCCGCCGGCGCCGCCGCCCGGGACGGTGCCGCCTCGACCGGCGCCGCGCTCAGCGGCCACCAGGTCGGCCGCCGGACTGCAGACGTCGCAGCAGCGCTCCTCCGGCGCGGGCTCGGCCGGGTCGCCGAAGTGCGAGAGGAAGGCCTGGCGGCGGCAGCGGGCGGCGCGGACGTAGCCGGCGGCCTGGTCCAGGCTGCGGTGCCGGCGGCGCAGCTCGGCCGCGACCTGCCCCTCCAGGTCGTCGCGCTGGTCGGCGGTGAGCCGGGGCGCGACCAGCCGCCCGCGGCGCCCCCCGCCGGGGGCGCCCTCGACCTCCAGGGCGCCGACGCGCTCGGCCATCGCCAGCCGGAAGCCGGTCTCGTCGTCCACCTCGCGGCGCTCGAGGACGAAGCCGCCCTGCGCGTCGGCGCGCGCGGCGAGCCGCGCCAGCAGCTGCTCGATCTCGGCCACGTCGATGCGGGCGTTGGCGATGCGCCGGCGGATGGCCATCTCGTCGGCCGGCCCGGCGACGATCAGGTGCCGCGAGGGCTCGCCGTCGCGCCCGGCCCGGCCGGCCTCCTGGTACAGCTGCTCGAGCGAGTCGGGCAGCGCGGTGTGCACGACCAGGCGCACGTCGGGCACGTTGACGCCCATCCCGAAGGCGTTGGTCGCCGCGACCACGCGCGCGCGGCCGCTCGAGAAGGCCTCCTGGGCCTCGTTCCGGTCGGAGCGGCCGGCGTGGTAGACGACCGCGGCGTGGCCCGCGGCCGACGCGGCCGCCGCCGTGTCCTCGGCGGCGCGGCGCGTGCCGCAGTAGACGATCGCCTTGCCGCCGTCGGCGCCCGCCAGCGCCGCGAGCATCGCCTGGCGCTTGCGCGCCACCGAGCCCCGGCCCTCCACCCACAGGGCGTCGAAGGTGAGGTTGGGACGGTCGAAGCCGCCGACGACCTCGACCGGGCGCTCCAGGCCCAGGCGGCGCGCGATGTCGACCCGCACCCGCTCGGTGGCCGTCGCGGTGAGGGCCATCGTCGCCCGCGGCCGCAGGTCCCGCCGGAACTGGCCGACGCGCCGGTAGTCCGGCCGGAACTCGTGGCCCCACTCCGAGACGCAGTGGGCCTCGTCGATCACGAGCAGCGCGACGCGGGCCTCGGCCACGGCGCGCCGGAACGACGCGGAGTGGAAGCGCTCGGGCGCGACGTAGAGGAGCGCCAGGGCGCCCGCGCGCGCCCGCGCCAGGGCGTCGCGCTGCTCCTCCTCGCCGAGGCCCGAGTGCAGCGCGGCGGCCGGTATCCCGGCCCGCTCGAGGCCCGCCAGCTGGTCGGTCATCAGGGCGATCAGCGGCGAGACGACGACGGTCAGGCCGCCGAGCGTGGCGGCCGGCGCCTGGTAGCACAGCGACTTGCCCGAGCCGGTCGCCATGACCACCAGGGCGTCGCGTCCGCGCGAGGGCCGCCGCGATCGCCCGGTCCTGGCCGGGACGCAGGCGCCGCACGCCCAGGCGCTCCAGGGCGTCGGGCAGATCCGGTCCGCGAGGGCTCCGCGTGGCCGGGTCCCGGGGTCGCGCGGCGGGCGACGAGCGCCGTCACGAGATCGCCCACGAGCACCGCGCGCGTCGGGGTCGAGGTCCGGCCACGCGTCGCGCAGCTCGGACAGGCCGGCCTCGATCCGCGCGTGGGCCTCCGGCGGCTCGACCCCCGCGAGCTCGCCCGCCTCCACCCAGCGGGCCAGCTCGGCGAGCGCGCCCAGGGGCAGCTCCGCCCCGTCGATGCCGTTGGTCGCCGCCGCCGCCGTGGTCACCCGTCCAGGGTGGCAGTCGCGCCGGACGGATGCCCGCGCCGCGCGCGCCGGGTACGGTTACGCGCACGGCCGCCCGACGAGAGGACCGCGGTGAGGATCAGCCGAGTGGTGTGCGCGATCGAGGCGGGGGCGCAGGGTGTCGTCGTCGCACGGCAGGCGACCGCCCTCGCCCCGCCGGGGGTTCCGGTGACGCTGGTCGGCACGGTCGATCTCGAGGCCGCCGAGCGCGCCATGCAGCCCATGTCCGGCGAGATGGACACCGGCCAGCTGATCGCCCCGATCCCGACCGCCGCCGCGGAGGTGCTGCTCGGCGCCGTCCGCGACGACGTCGAGGCCGCCCGGGCCGCCCTCTCGGACGTCGCCGACATCACGACCACCGTGGTCGAGGGGCCGCTCCTGATCGCCATGCAGGATGCCGCGGGCGACGACCCCGACGTCCTCTTCGCCCTGGAGGCGCCTCACGAGGGGCGGACGCTCGGCATGATCGGCGGCGAGCCCGCCACCTGGCTGCTGCACGAGACCAGCCAGCCGGTGCTCCTCGTCCGCGCCCCCTCCCGGCCCGAGCTCTTCCCGCGGGCGATCGCCGTGGGCTACGACGGCGGCCCCACCTCCACCGCGGCCGTCGAGGCGGCGGGCGCGATCGCCGCCCTGCGGGGAGCCGAGCTGCGCGTGATCATCGCGAAGGGCGGGCCGAAGGAGGGGATCGGATCGCTCGCGGACGGCCTGCCGGCGCACGAGGTCGTCCACGATCGCCACAACCCGGTGCACGCCCTCTCGGACGCCGATGCGGACCTGGTGGTGGTCGGCAGCCGGGGCCTGCACGGCCTGCGCGCCATGGGCAGCGTGAGCGAGCGGGTCGCCCACAAGTCCCACGCGTCGGTTCTGGTGGTTCGCTAGGAACCACCGTAGGAGGGTGGGCCCCGGCCGCGAACCCATGATGGTGAGCGCACACGATCGGCAAAGGGGTTCCCACTGAGGCTCGTTCCGGGCGAGGAGTTCGGCCGCTACCGCATCGAGGCCGAGATCGGCCGCGGTGGGCAGGCGGTCGTCTATCGGGCGACCCAGGTCGACCTCGACCGCCAGGTGGCCCTCAAGGTCTTCGACGAGGGATACCTCAACCGCGGGGGAGCGCTCGAGCGCTTCCGCCGCGAGGCGATCGCGGCCGGGCGGCTGGAGCACCCGCGGATCGTCCCGGTGTACGACGCGGGCGAGACCGAGGGGCGGGCGTTCATGTCGATGCGGCTCATCCCGGGCGACAGCCTGGCCGAGCGCATCGCCCGCAACGGCCCCCTGCCCCCGACGAGGCCCTCGCCGTCCTCTCGGACATCGGCGAGGCCATCGACTTCGCCCACGCCCGGGGCACCGTCCACCGCGACGTCAAGACGGCCAACATCCTGCTCGACCCGGAGGGCGCCTCCTACCTGAGCGACTTCGGCCTGGTGCGGCTGGACGACATGCCGGGCCTCACGCGCCGCGGGGACTGGCTCGGGACGGCCGAGTACGTCAGCCCGGAGCAGGTGGAGGGCGAGCCCGCCACGCCCGGATCGGACCTCTACTCGCTCGCGGTGGTCGCCTTCGAGACGCTCACCGGGCGCCCCCCCTTCGTGCGCCGCGAGCCGAGCGCCGTGCTCCTGGCCCACGTCCGCGACCCGGTGCCCGACGCCTCCGCCATCGCCCCCGGGCTCCCGGCGGCGGTCGACGAGGTGCTCGCCCGCGGCCTCGCCAAGGAGCCGCGCGAGCGGCCCGAGAGCGCCGGCGAGCTGGTGGCCGAGCTGCGTGCCGCCCTCGGCGCGCCCGTGCTGCGTCCGGCGGCCGTCGCGGTGGGCGCCGGCGCCGGCGACCCCTGGGACGCGGCGCTCACCCGCTTCGGCGACGAGTCGGCGGCCACCGCCGCCCCCGGGAGCACGAACGGGTCCGGCGGCTACGTGCCGGTGCCCGAGCGGCTCACCCAGGCGTTCGGCGACGCCGCCCGGCGGCGCGGCATCGCGACCAAGCGCGACCTCGCTGATCGCCGGCGGCGTGGCCGCCGCGATCCTGCTGCTCACGGCCGGGGTGGGGGGCTGGATCCTGGGGGCGTCGAGCGCCGACGCCTCCGGCGCCAAGGCCGAGGGCTACGCGGCCGGCGTCACGGCCGGCAAGGCCGCGGGCGCGGCCGAGGGCACCCGGGAGGGGCGGATCGCCGGCAAGAAGGAGGGCCTCGCCCAGGGCCGCAAGACCGGCTTCGCGGCGGGCAAGAAGGCCGGCCTCGAGGAGGGGCGCGCGGCGGGGCTCAGCGCGGGCGTCGCCCAGGGCCGCGCCGCGGCCCTCGGGGGCCTGGGCGCGGGCTGGTACGTCGTCCAGGTCGGCGCGGACGGGATCTCCAGCTCGCAGCCGGTCAACCCGGACGCCAGCACCTGCTACGCCGTCAGCGGCGGAACGGTCCTCAGCGGGCCCTGCTGAGCGCGCCCGCGGCCAGCTGGCCGCGGGCGCCGAGATAGCGCGTGATCGCGGTGCTCACGGCCGCCGCGATCGGGTCCAGCCGGCGCATGAAGACGTCGTCCACGCCCGGGGCGCCGGCCTCGATCAGCACCCGGGCGCCCGCCTGGGTGCGGTAGTAGCCGTAGTAGCGCATCATGCGCACGTTGCCCCCGCGGGGCTCGACGCCGGTGAAGGCGCCGCGCGCGCCGTTGGCACGCGTGTGGATGGCGCCGAAGGTCACGCCCAGGCGCGCCGCCAGATCCCGTGAGTTGCGCTCGACGGCCGGCGACACGCGGGTCGCGGGACGGTGCGGGGCGCTGTCGGCGTACGGCACGGGGCTCGCGGTGCCGAAGCCCTCGCCGTGGTACCAGTTCTCCCCCGCCCCGCTGATCGCGTAGCCGATCGCCGCGTGGCCGCCGGGGGAGTCGTGGTGGAGGCTGATGAACACCGCGCCGCGCGCGCCGTAGGGGGTCACCCGCCCCGGCGTGCGGCGGGCGTCGACGCCCGCGGCGCGCAGGCGCGCGACGACCTTCGACGCGAGCCGCGTGGTGAAGCCGACCTCGCTGCCGAAGGGTCCCGAGCCCGCGCCGGTCTGCGCGGTGTAGCCGGGCTCGCGCGGGCCCTGGTGGCCGGCCTGCACCCAGACGACGGGCGCGGGCGGGGCGGCGTGGGCGGCGATCACCGCGCGGCGGCCAGCCCGCGCAGGGCCTCGATCGCCTCGGCCGAGAACGTCTCCACGGCGGCCTCCGCGGCCGCCGGGTCCGGCGCCTCGTCGATGCGCCGGATGAGCTCGCTGGCCACGATCACCCCGTCGGCGATCGCGCCGATCGCCGCCACGTGGGCGGGCGTGCGGATGCCGAAGCCCACCGCGAGCGGGACGTCGATGTGGGCGCGGGCGCGCGCCAGGAAGCCCCTCAGCGTGTCGTCCACCTGCACCTCGCCGCCGGTCACCCCGGTGACCGCGACGCAGTAGACGAACCCGTCCGCCGCGCGCCCGATCGCCTCGAGGCGCGCGGTCGCGGAGGTGGGGGCGGCCAGGGGCACCACGCTCACGCCGGCGCGGCGGGCCTGCTCGCGCAGGTCGGCGCCCTCGTCGATCGGCAGGTCCGGGATGATGACCCCCGCGACCCCGGCGCGCGCGGCCCGCTCCATGAAGGCGCGCGGCCCCGCGGCCAGGATGATGTTGACGTAGGTCATCAGGACCACCGGGGGGCCGCCCCGCAGCCCCTCGGCGATCTCGATCACGTCCTGGGGCCGGGTGCCGCCGTCCAGCGCCCGCTGCCCGGCCGCCTGGATCGTGGGCCCGTCGGCGAGCGGGTCGGAGAACGGGATGCCCAGCTCGATCAGGTCCGCGTGGCGCGCGGCGGCGGCCGCGTGGGCCGCGCTGGCGGCCAGGTCGGGATACCCGCCCATCACGTAGGGCATGAACGCGGGGCGGCCGGCCTTCGCGAAGGCGGCGCGGATGCGCGCCCCGCCCTCAGTCATCGATGCCCAGGGCGACCCCGACGGCGTCCACGTCCTTGTCGCCCCGCCCCGACAGGCACACCAGCACCGGGCCGGCGGCCCCGAGGGTGCGCGCCCTCCCGCGCCAGCAGCGCGAGCGCGTGCGAGCTCTCCAGCGCCGGGATGATGCCCTCCGCGCGCGAGCAGGCCTGGAAGGCCGTCCAGGGCCTCGGCGTCGGTCGCGCTCACGTACCGCACGCGGCCGGTGTCGCGCAGGTGGCTGTGCTCGGGGCCGACGCCCGGGTAGTCGAGCCCCGCGGAGATCGAGTGCGGCTCGGTCGACCTGGCCGTCGGCGTCCTGGAGCAGGTAGGAGTAGGTGCCGTGGAGGACGCCCGGCCGGCCGTGGCCCAGCGACGCGCCGTGACGCCCGCTCTCGATGCCCTCGCCGCCCGCCTCGACGCCGACCAGCGCCACCTCGTCGTCGGCGAGGAACGGCCGGAAGATCCCGATCGCGTTCGAGCCGCCGCCGATGCAGGCGACCACCGTCGCGGGCAGGCGCCCCTCCTCGGCCAGCATCTGCGCCCGCGCCTCGACGCCGATCACGGACTGCAGCTCGGCCACGATCTCCGGGTAGGGGGCCGGGCCCGCCGCCGTCCCGATGACGTAGTGCGTCTCGCCCACGTTCGTGACCCAGTCGCGGATCGCCTCGTTGAGGGCGTCCTTGAGCGTCCCGATGCCCGAGTCCACCGGCCGCACCTCGGCGCCGAGCATCCGCATGCGGATCACGTTGAGGCGCTGGCGCGCCATGTCGACGCGGCCCATGTAGACGCAGCACTCCAGCCCGAGCAGCGCGGCGGCCGTCGCGGTCGCGACGCCGTGCTGGCCGGCGCCGGTCTCGGCGATGATGCGGCGCTTGCCCATCCGCGACGCCAGCAGCACCTGGCCCGAGGGCGTTGTTGATCTTGTGGGCGCCGGTGTGGCAGAGGTCCTCGCGCTTGAGGTAGAGGCGCTCGACCCCGTAGGCCTGCTCCAGGCCGCGGGCCCGGTAGAGCGGGGTGGGCCGGCCCACGTAGCGGTCGAGGAGCCCCTCCAGCTCGGCGCGGAAGGCGACGTCGTCGCGGAAGCGCAGGTACGCGCCCTCCAGCTCGTCGAGGGCCGCGATCACCGTCTCGGGGACGTAGCGCCCGCCGAAGGCGCCGAAGCGGGCCGCCAGCGCCCCGTCGGAGGCGCCCCGCCCGCTCACGCGGCCACCCGCCCCACGCTCGCGACCGCGGCGACGAACGCGCGCACGCGCTCGGGATCCTTGCGGCCGGGCGGCGCTCTCGACGCCGCTCGACACGTCCACCAGCACCGGCCGCAGCAGGCCGGCCGCCTCGGCGACGTTCTCGGGGCGCAGGCCGCCCGCGAGCCCGAAGGGCCTGCCCGAGGGCGCCCTCGCCCACCAGCGACCAGTCGAAGGTCGTGCCGGTGCCCCCGTGGCGGCCGGCGACGGCGGCGTCCAGCAGCACGAGGTCGGCCGCGCTCGCGCGGGCGGCCGCGAGCGACGCGGCGTCGCGCACGCCGATCCCCTGGATCACCGGCAGGCCGCGAGGCGCGCCGCGCCTCGGCCGGATCGCAGTCGCCGTGCACCTGCAGGTGGGTCAGGCCCACCTCCCGCGCCAGCGCCGCCATGTGCGCCGGGCGCGGCGCCCACGAACACGCCCACCCGCGCGACGCCGTCCGGCACGGCCGCCAGCACGCGCGCGGCGGTGGCCGCGTCGACCCGGCGGGGGCTCCCCTCGGCGAAGACCACGCCGATCCCCCAGAGGCCGTGGCGCGCGCACGCCGCGGCGTCCTCGGGGGTGGTGAGCCCGCAGACCTTGACCGCCACCGGGCCGCCCTCAGGCAACATCGACCGACACCTCCGGCGCGGACCCCGTCCAGCGGGGCAGGAACACGCGCACCGTGGTGCCGGCGCCCGCCGCGCTGGTGATGTCGAACGAGCCGCCCAGGATCTGGGCGCGGTCGCGCATGCCGTACAGGCCGAAGCGGGCCAGGGGCATCCCCGGGCGCCGGCGCTGCACCTCGTCCGGATCGAACCCGGCGCCGTCGTCGCTCACCTCGAGGGTCACGCCGGGCTCCCCGTCGATCGCGCGCACGTGGACCTTCGTGGCACGGCCGTGGCGCTGGGCATTGGTGAGCGTCTCCTGGAGGATGCGGTAGAGGGTGATCCGCTGGGTGATGGATACACCGTTGACCGGGAACTCGCCGACCCACTCGGTGGTCGTCTCCACGTCGCTGCGGGCCTGGAAGGCCGTGACGGCGTCCTGGAGGATGTCCAGGAGCCGGCGGTCCTCGAACTGCGCCGGGCGCAGGTGCCCGATCAGCTCGCGCATCTCGTGCAGGGCGCCGCCGACCGTCTCGTAGATCCTTCGCCACCGCCGGCCGGATCGACTCCGGCGTGGGCAGCCCGCCGTCCTGGGCGTCGGCGAGGTCGGCCTCGAGGAGCTGCACCTCGAGCATCGCCACCGACAGCTGCTGGGTGGGCCCGTCGTGGATGTCGAGGCCCATGCGGCCCAGCATCCGCTCGTCGGTCGCCAGGATCTGGGCCATCGCGCGCTCGAGGTTGTCGCGCATGCGCACGATGTCGATCAGCGTGCCGATGCGCCACGCCCCCACGCGGACCGCGTGACGGGCCACGCGGGTCATCGGACAGGCGCGCCGGCCCCGCGATCACCACGACGCCGCCCGAGCGGCGGGCCACGGGCACGGCGATCCCCCACGGCGTGCCCATGGCGGCGAGCGCGCCGGCCAGGGCGCCGGAGCCGCCGGGCGTGATCTCGACCTCGCCCTCCAGGCCCTCCCCCTCGATCGCCTCGGCGATCGCGATGGCGGAGGCCTCGTCCACCCCGCTGGCCGCCACCAGCCGGCCCGCCGCCTCGCGGGGGTCGTGACTCCAGACCACGGCCAGCGTGGCGTCGGTGGAACGGCGGATGACGTCGGCGAGCTCGGCCGCCGCGGCGTCGCCGCGCGCGGGGTCGGCATCGGCCGAGGTGATCGCGACGAGAGCCGCCACCGCGGCCGGGGACGGTGGGTCGGCGGACGCCATATTCACCAATGGTACCTGCGCCCCCGGCGCTCGCACTGGCCTATACCTCTTGATACCCGGAACTACCAAGGCGTCTAGGCGACCTGACGATGTACGGGGCGTAGGATTTTTGCCGCGGAAGCCGTGTTTCCGTGATGTCCCGGTGACCGAAGGAGGGTCCGACCTGTTGGTTCGAGTGCTCCTGGCGGACGATAACGCGCGATTCCGAGGGGTGCTCCGGCGCCTGCTGGAGCGCGACCCCGAGATCGTCGTCGTCGCCGAGGCCGCGGACGGAGCCGAGGCGCTCGAGTCTGCAGCGGAGCTGCTCCCCGACGTGGTCCTGATGGACGTGTCGATGCCCGGCCTGGACGGCCTGGAGGCCACCTACGCCCTCAAGGCGCAGCATCCCGATGTCACCGTGCTGATGCTGTCGGTGGGCGACAAGGAGCAGGAGATCGCGGCCGGGCTCGCCGGAGGCGCCGCCGAGTACCTGGTCAAGGGCGGACCCGCGCGCGAGATCGTGGACGCCATCAAGCGATACGGCCCGGTCCCCGGAACCGCCTGAACCTCTCACCGCCCGCCCGCCGGCGCCCCCTCGGGCCGGGCCCGGGTCGCATCGGCCGCCCGAGCCGTTAGGGTGGGGGCGCCCTTTTCTCAAGATGGCCTGGCCCGCCGCCGATAGACCCCTCGTGGCTACCACCAACGTGCCGAATCCGACTCCATCGACCACGACGCCCCTCCGGGTCGCCATCGCCGACGACCACCGGCTGATGCTCGACGGCATCAAGCGTGCGCTCGAGACGGCCCCGGACATCAAGGTCGTGGGCGAGGCCATGAGCGGCGAGGAGATGCTGACCCTCGTCCCCCGGGTGCGCCCGGACGTGGTCATCCTGGACCTGCGCATGCCCAAGGGCGACGGCCTCACGACCCTCGCCGCGCTGCGCAAGGACTACCCGGACCTCAAGATCATCATCCTGTCGATGTTCGAGGACTCCGAGCACATCGACCAGGCGCTGCACCAGGGCGCCTCGGGCTACGTCGTGAAGTCGATCAACCCGCTCGACCTGCCGTCCACCATCCGCCAGGTGGTCGAGGGCACGGTCTACCACCCCCGCGGCAGCGGATCCGCAGGGCGGATCCAGCACCGGCGGCAGCGGCAGCGGGCACCCCGGTGGCCTCACCGACCGCGAGCTGTCGATCCTGCGCCTCGTCGCCGAGGGGCTGTCGAACCTCGACATCGCCAGCAAGCTCTACGTGACCGAGCAGACGGTGAAGTTCCACCTCTCGAACATCTACCGCAAGCTCGGCGTCGGCAACCGCACCGAGGCGACCCGCTACGCCTACCGGAACGGCCTGATCGAATAGGGCCCGCGTCCCCCCGGCCCGACGGCCGCGGACGGGACGGCGACATCCGAGGGGCGAGGCAGGAGGGCGACCAAAGCGGTGCCCGCTCGCGCGCGACCGGCGGCGGCGGGGTCATCCGACCGCGCCCGGCGCGCCCGGCGTGTGCCAGAATCCCCGGGTGGCCGAGATCTCCCCCACCCTGACCCCTCTTCCCGCCCGGGCGGACGATGGCGAACCTTCCGAAGATCCGCCGAAGCCAAGGGCGCGGGCAGGGGCCCGCGAACACTTCCGAGTCTGAGCGGGCGCGCCCCGATGTGCAGCGCATCGAGGCCCATGGCGTCACCTGGCTGAACATCGAGGCGCCGACGGAGATCGAGACCGCCTGGCTCGCCGAGCGCTACGAGTTCCACCCGCTGGACCTCGAGGACGTGCTCTCGCGCCGGCGCCAGCGCGCCAAGATCGACGAGTACCCCGACTACCTGTTCATCGTCCTGCACGTCCCGCGCTTCGACAAGCGCACCGGCCGCCTGCAGGCGGCGGAGCTGAACGTCTTCGTGGCCGAGGACCTGGTCATCACGCTGCCCAACGAGCCCCTCAAGCCGCTCAGCGCGCTGTGGTCCCGCTGCGAGCGCACCGAGGCCTCCCGCGAGCAGCTCATGAGCAAGGGCTCGGGGTACCTGCTCTACGAGATCGTCAACGCGATGTACGACTACTGCTTCCCGATCCTCGACAAGATCGGCTTCAAGCTGGACTCGATCGAGGACGAGCTGTTCGAGGGCGAGAGCGACGACCTGGTGCGCGACATCTCGAACATCAAGCAGGAGATCATCAACTACCGCAAGATCGTGAAGCCCCAGCGGGCCACCCTGCGGCTGCTCGAGCGCAGCAACCAGCGCTACGCGCCCCAGGACCTCGAGATCTACTTCGACGACATCGTCAACAAGAGCGAGCGCATCTGGGACCTCCTGGAGAACTACAAGGAGGTCGCGGAGGCGCTGGAGGCCACCAACGAGTCGGTCATCACGCACAAGCTCAACGACATCATCCGGCTGCTGACGATCCTCTCGACCGTGCTGCTGCCGCTGACGCTGATCGCGAGCATCTACGGGATGAACGTGGAGGTGCTGCCGTTCAGCAACGACGGCGCCCTCTCCCTGGTCGTCCCGCTCGCCCTGATGGTGGTCATCGCGGGGTCGCTCATCCTGTGGTTCCGGCACAAGCGGTGGCTGTAGTTGGCCTCCGGCGAGGGCCCCGACATCATGTGGTCGCCGTGGCGGATGGCCTACATCAACGCCGAGCACGACCCCGACCCGCCCCCGGGCGCGTGCGTGTTCTGCGACCTGCCGGCGCGGGGGGACGATGAGCGCACGTACATCCTGTACCGTGGCGCCCGCGCGTTCGTGATCATGAACCTCTACCCGTACAACAACGGGCACCTGATGATGGTCCCGTACGCGCATGTGGACTCGCTCGCCGCGCTCGACGAGCCCACGCTGACGGAGCTCATGGGCCTCGCCCAGCGATCGCAGGCGATCCTCACGGACCGCATGCGGCCGCAGGGCTTCAACCTCGGTATCAATCAGGGTCGCGCGGGCGGTGCGGGGATCGCCGACCACATCCACATGCATCTGGTGCCGCGCTGGGTGGGCGACACCAACTTCATGCCGGCCCTCGGAGACGTACGCGTGATGCCCCAGCACCTGGACGAGACCTACGCCCTCCTGCGCGGGGGCTTCGACGCATGACCATCGACCAGGGCGCCTTCAAGGCCTACGACATCCGGGGGCTCTACCCGGAGCAGCTGGACGAGGAGGGCGCCGAGCGCGTCGGCGCCGCGTTCATCGCCGTCACCGGCGCGCGGCGGATCGCGGTCGGCCACGACGTGCGCCTGTCGTCGCCCTCCATCGCGGCCGCCTTCGCCGAGGGCGCCCTCGCGGCGGGCGCGGACGTGGTGGAGCTGGGGCTGTGCGCCACCGAGATGCTGTACTTCGCGGTCGCCGAGGGCGGCTACGACGCGGGGGCCTGCATCACCGCCAGCCACAACCCGCCCCAGTACACCGGCGTCAAGATGGTCAGCGCCGGCGCGGTGCCGCTGTCGGGCGACACCGGCATCTCCGAGGTGGGGCGCATCGCGATCGCCGGCCCGCCGCGGGCGTCGTCGCCGGGCTCGCGGAGCCGCGACGAGGGCCTGCTCGACCGCTTCGTGGCCCGCTGCCTGGGCTTCGTCGACCCGGACGCGATCCGCGGCCTGCGGGTCGTGTTCGACTCCGCCAACGGCATGTCGGGCGTCTACCTGCCCCCGGTCCTGGAGCGCCTGGACATCGACGCGGTCCCCTACTTCCTGGACCCGGACGGGCGCTTCCCGAACCACGAGCCCAACCCGCTGCTGCCCGAGAACCGCGAGTTCATCATGGGCAGGGTCCGCGAGGACGGGGCCGACCTCGGCATCGCCTTCGACGGCGACGCCGACCGCTGCTTCTTCATCGACGACACGGGCGAGTTCGTGGCCGGCGACTTCCTGACCGCCCTGCTCGCGCGCCACATCCTGGCGCGCACCGGTCCCGAGGCCGTCATCTACGACCTGCGCGCCTCGTGGGCCGTCCGGGACACGATCCTGGAGGCCGGCGGCACGCCGGACATGTACCGGGTCGGCCACGCCTTCATCAAGCGGCGGATGCGCGAGATCAACGCGGTCTTCGCCGGCGAGGTGAGCGGCCACTACTACTTCCGCGACTTCTCGTACTCGGACACCGGCCTGATCCCGGCCCTCCTGGTGCTGGAGATGATCGCCACGGGCGACACCACCATGTCGCAGCGGGTCGCGGCGTTCCGCGACCGGTACCACATCTCGGGCGAGATCAACTCCACGGTGGCCGACGCCCCCGCCGCGATCCAGCGGATCCGCGAGCGGTACGCGGACGGCCGCCAGGCCGAGATCGACGGCCTCTCGGTGGACTACGACGACTGGCACTTCAACGTGCGCTCGTCCAACACCGAGCCGCTGCTGCGCCTCAACCTCGAGTCGCTCGTGTCGGAGGCCGACATGGAGCGCCGCCGCGACGAGGTGCTCGAGGTGATCCTCTCCGGGTGACGGCCCCCCGGACGCCGGACCCGCAGGCCGTGGTGGAGGCCGAGGACCTGGAGGTGCGCTATCACGGCGGCCCCGAGCCCGCCGTGCGCCGCGTGAGCATGCGCCTCGGCCCCGGCGAGGGCCTCATGGTCTCCGGGCGCGCCGGGGCGGGCAAGACCAGCCTCCTGCGCGGCCTGCTGGGCCTGGTGGCCCATCGCGGCGATCGCCTACCTGTTCGGCCAGCCGGTGGGCACGCCCTCCACGCGGACCCGGATCGGCTACGGGCCCCAGGGGGAGCGCTTCGCCGGCGAGCTGCGCGTGTCCGAGGCGGTGCGCGCGGCCACGGCCGTCCGCGGCCTCGCCGATCCGGCCGCCGCGGCGAGCGACGCCATCGCCCGCGCCGGCCTGCAGTTCGTCGGGGACTGGCGCACCGGCCGGCTCGACGCCGAGGGCTTCCGCCGCCTGAGCCTGGCCCTCGCGATCGCCGGCGACCCCGACCTCGTGGTCCTGGACGACCCCTGGGTGCTCGCGGACACGCTGCGCGAGATCCGCGCGGCGCGGGGACGCGGCGCGGCCGTCCTCGTGGCCGCCGAGCGCCCCGCCGGCCTCGCCCCCGCCCTGGGCCGGCGCCTCATCCTCGCCGACGGGGCGCCGCAGTGAGGACCCTCGCCGCCCTGATCGCGGTTGAGACCCGGCGCCTGTGGCGGCGCACCTGGATCCTCACCGGCGCGGTGGCCGGCCTCGTGCTGGCCCTGGTGGTGCACGCGGTCGCGGCCACCCACCAGGACCTCGCCCGGGAGGACAGCCTGCGTCGCGGGGCGGCGACCCTCCTGCTGCTCGGGGGCCTGGCCCTGGCGATCGCCCTCGGCAGCGCGGCCCTCAACCACGACGCGGAGAACGGCCACTTCGGCTTCCTGCTCGGGTCCGGCGCGTCGCGCCCGGGCCTGGTGACCGGCGCCGTCACCGCCCGGGTCATCATCCTCGTCGCGATCCTCGCGGCCTGGGCCGTGGTGCTCCAGGCGGGCAGCGTGGTGCTGCGCCTGGGATTCGACGGCCCCCTCGCCGTGCACACGCTGGCGGTGGCCGTGGGGCTGGTGATGGCGATGATCGCCTGCGCCGCCGCCAGCTCGGTGGTCGGACCGGCGGCGGCCGGGCTCTTCGGCGGCGGGGTCTACGTGCTGGCCCAGGCCGCGGTCAACCTCAAGGCGGCGGCCAACCAGGGGCTGATCGGGACCGCCGACACGGGCGTGAGCCTGCTCTACTACATCGCCCCGCGCACCGTCACCTCGCCGATGATCGCCGACCTGCAGCTGCGCGACGCCGCCGGGCCGGCCGCGCCCCGCGTCGAGATCAACCAGAACACGGTGCTGGTCCCCGCCGCGGGGTGGGACACCGTCGTCTGGACCCTCGCCTGGTGCGTGCTGCTGGGTCTGCTCTGCGCGGCCGGACTGCGCCGCAAGCCGCTGAACTAGGCGGCGACCTCGTCGCGCTCGACGGTGCCGTAGAGCGTGCTGCGCTCGCCCGGGCACCTTGCCGCCGGCGCGGATGAGGCCCTCCATCCGCTCCTGGGACAGGCCGAGGGGCGTCTGGACCGTGGTGGCGTGCGCGATCCGCTCCTCGGTGAGCGTGCCCGAGAGGTCGTCCAGGCCGTAGCGCAGCGCCTCGGACGTGATCTCCTCGCCCAGCATCACCCAGTGGCCCTTGATGTGGGCGAACGAGTCGAGGAACAGGCGCGCCACGGCGATCGTGCGCAGCTTCTCCTCGCGCGACGGCCCGGGCAGGTAGGCGAAGTCGGTGTTGCCCGGCAGGAAGGGCAGCGGGATGAAGGCCTGGAAGCCGCCCGTCTCGTCCTGCAGCTCGCGCAGCTGGCGCATGTGGTCGACCTGCTCCTCGGGCGTCTCGAAGTGCCCGAACAGGAGGGTCGCGTTGGTGCGCATGCCCTGGGCGTGCGCCTCGCGGTGGACCTCGAGCCAGACCTCGGCCGGCACCTTGCGGTCGGCGATGATCTTGCGCACGCGCGGGCTGAAGACCTCCGCGCCGCCGCCGGGCATGGTGTCGTGACCCGCCGCCCGCAGGCGCCGGATGGCCTCGGCGTGATCGACCTTGGACAGCCGCGAGACGAAGTCGACCTCGACCGCGGTCAGCGCCGTGAGCGAGACGTGCGGCAGCGTCGCCTTGAGCTCGGTGAAGAGCTCCTCGTAGTAGGCGAGGTCGTACTCCTTGGTCATGCCGCCCACGATGTGCAGCTCGGTGATGCCCTGCTCCGAGAGCTGGCTCGGCCCGCTCGACCAGCTGGTCGACGCTGTAGGCGTAGGCGCGCTCGTCCTTCTCGGTCCAGACCGCGAACGCGCAGAAGCCGCACCCGACGACGCAGATGTTGGTCGGGTTGAGGTGCGCGTTGACGTTGTAGGTGATGCGGTCGCCGTAGCGCGCCTGCACCACGGCGTCGGCGGCCGCGCCGAGCTCCTCGAGGGGCGCGTCGCGGTAGAGCAGGACGGCTTCGTCGGGGCTGATGCGCCCGCCGTCTGCGGCGCGCGAGAGGATGGCGTCGATCATCTGGCCCAACGTTACCAGGGCCTACCGTCAGCATGATCGGACACCCGTCCCGCGCTAGGCTCCCCGACGTGGCGGAGCATGCCCTCAAAGAGTGGGCCGTGACGATCGCGGCCCTGGCCGCGGGCGACCAGGTGCTGATCGTCCGCAAGGGCGGCATCGGCGAGAAGCGCTTCGAGCTGCCGCATCCGCGCTTCTACCTCTTCCCCACCTACCTCCACCAGCGCCCGGAGCTGGTCTCGGCCGAGGGGCGGGCGCGGTTCGCCGACCCGCTGGCGCAGCGCGACGAGCCGGAGCGGCTGCCGCTGGCCACCTACGCGGAGCTGCACTCCTCGCACCCGATCGCCGATCCGGACGCGCTGGACGCCCTCGACCCCCTGCACATCCTGACGCCCGACTACGCCCAGGAGCGCCTGCGCTGGCGGCGCAAGCACCCCCTCTGGGCGGCGGTCCTGCGCGTGTGGACCGTCCCGGAGCCGCCGGTCCTGGAGGTGGGCCCCGAGCACGGCGGGTGCGTGAGCTGGGTGGACCTGCCCGCGACGATCGGCCCGCCCGCGGCGCTGGTGCCCGCGCTCTCGGACGAGGACTTCGCCGCGGCCGCCGCCCGGGTCGAGGCCGCCCTCGCGGCGGCCGGGGTCGGCGCGTGAGCCGGACCCACCTGCTCGTCTGCCGGGGGCCGGACTGCACCTCGCGCGGCTCGCACGCCGTCTACACGCGCTTCGCGACACAGGTGCACGAGGCCGGCCTCGACGGCGCCGTGGTCCAGACGCAGACCGGCTGCGTGGCGCCGGTGTGCGGCAGCGGCCCGGTGGTGTGCTGCTACCCGACCGGGGCCTGGTACGTCGGCGTCACCCCCGACGACGTGCCGGAGATCGTGGGGCGGGACCTGGCGCGGGGCGAGATCGTGGAACGGCTCGAGGCGACGACGCGGGAGGCGACGGGATGAACCACACCGATGCATTCGACGAGCTGCTCGCCGAGCAGCCGTCCGACTGGTCGTTCTTCGAGGTCTACGTGACCCTCGACGACGCCCGCAAGCTGGCCGAGGCCCGCGTGTCGCTGGCCCGCGCCAACGCCCGCCCCATGTACGAGGCCGCCGACCACGACTTCGAGATCACGGTCGCCAACACCCACGGGCACGGCGCGCGCGCCGGGGTGGTGCGCTCGGCGCTGCGGATCCTGGACGACCGCAGCATCACGGGCCGCACCTGGGCGGGGGCCACGCGCACCCTCACCCGGCCCGCCCCGCCCCACCGCTACGGCCCCTAGGCGCCCGCGGTGCTCCGCGACGAGGACGACCTGCAGCTGCTCGCCGAGCTCGGCGGGGTCCTCGACCAGACCGTCGGCGCGGCGGGCCTGACCTCCGGCTCGTACCTGGTGCTGCGCGAGCTGGTGGCCCACCCGGGGCCCAACCCGGTGACCGGGCTGGCCGCCCGCCTGAACGCCGACCCGGAGGAGGTCGCGCCCCTGTGCAGCCGCCTGGTGGACCTGCATCTGGCCCGCGTGCAGGGCAGCGGCGTCGAGGTGACCCAGACCGGCGTCGAGCGCGCCGCCTCGCTCGAGCAGAACGCCAACGAGGCGATGCGCGCCTACGTGATGGAGCGCCCCCACACCGCGACGGTCTACGGGCTGGTCGCCTCGATGCAGAGCGGGCGGTTCACGGTGGAGGACCTGCTGCGGTTCCTCTCCGAGGGCCCCTCCGAGGAGGACGGGTGAGCGTCGCCGGGCTCGCGCCCGTGGTGACGGTCGTCGCCCTCTTCACCCTCATCATCGTCCTGATCGTGGTGCGCAACCGGCGCAAGTGACCCGCGGGGCGGCTCAGTAGCGGAGGGTGGTCTCCCCCAGCGACGACCAGACGTCGAGCTTGGTGCGGACGCGCTTGATGACCTCGTCGGTGAACTCGGTGGTGCCCACGCTCCCGCCCAGGTCGGCCGTGCGCACGTCCTCGGCGATGGCCTCCAGCGCGCCCTCGTAGATGGCGCGCGACGCCACGGGCGCCCGGGCGCCGCTCATGTAGGGCAGCACCGACGCGCCCGCCAGGATCATCGCGAGGGGGTTGGCGACGTTCTTGCCCTGCAGGGTCGGCGCGGTCCCGTGGGGCGCCTCGGCCATCACCGCGGAGGCCCGGAAGTCGTCGTCGAAGGCCAGCAGCTGGGACTCGGCGCCGGCGATGGAGCCGAACAGCTGGAGCACCATGTCCGACAGGCAGTCGCCGTCCCGGTTGAGCGCCGGCACCACGAGGGCGTCCCCGCTGTGGCTGATGAGGGCGGCGTAGAGCGCGTCGATGAGCAGCGGGCGGTAGCGCACGTCCGGGTGGCGCCCGGCGGCCGCGTCCAGCTCCTCCTTGAGCATCCCCTCGTAGACCGGGCTGACGGTCCACTTGGGCCCGCCGAACACCGTCGCCCGCATGCGGCGCGCCTGCTGGAACGAGAACTCGGCCACCGCGCGGCAGGTGCGGCGCGAGATGCGCTCCACCCGCCAGGCCACCTCGTCGTCGCCCTCCGTCTCCCGGTACTCGCGGGCGTTGTAGGCGTCGTCGACCGCCATGCGCACGATCGAGATGGGCGCGTGGATGCCGCCGATGGGACGCACGCCCGACAGGCGGCGGCCGGTGCGGATGATGACCTTGCCCCCGATCGCCTCGCGCAGCAGGGCGTTGGGGCTGCCCACGTCGCCGGCGCCCTCGGGCGTGACCGTGGCCGCCTTGAGCCCGAATCCGTGCCGGGTGGTCGCCTCGGCCGCCTCGAAGACCACCTGGTTGCGGGTCCGGCGGCGGTTCTCCAGCGACAGGTCGTACCGCTCGATCGCGATGGGGAGCCCGGTGACCTCCGGGTCGAGGACGCGCAGCGCCTCCTCGAGCAGCTCCTGTCCGGTCTGGTCACCCTCCATGACGACCAGGGTCGACTGCGGCTCCGCGCTCACGGACGCAGCTTAGACTCCTCCATCGCGTAGAGCCTCACGCGGGGCTCCCGCCCCGTGCGCTCGGCGAGCGCCGCGAGCTGCGCGCGCGTCGCCGGACGGGCGCCGAAGCCCTCGGCGTCCGCGCGCGCGTCCCACTCGGCGAGGCAGCCGTACTCGCCCGCCTCGGCGTCGGCGAACAGCACGTGCCGCCGGCAGCCGGCCGCCGCCTCCGCCAGCGCCTGCGCGATCCGCCGGGCCTCCGCGAGCGTCCCGGGACCGAGGCGGAACGAGACCTCCGTGCCGAAGCCCGCGCTCATTCGCCGCGCAGGCGCACGAGGTTGGCGGCCACCATCTGCCCCGCGCCCTCGTCGCACCCCTCCAGGGCGCGCGCCAGCTGCTCGGCCAGGCGCTCGCCCGCCCCGGCCGCGCCGGCCGCCTCCTCGACCGCCCGCAGCGCCGCGATCAGCTCGGGGTCGAGCGTCTCCTGGCGCTCCACCAGCGGGTCGGAGGCCCGCACGAACCGCGCGTAGGCGCCCACCAGCCGCTCCTGCAGCCGCGACGCGACGTCCAGGTCGGGCAGGGAGGCGACGGCCCGCAGGGGATCGTCGCGCCACGCCGCCAGCTCCAGGGCGCGCGCGGCGACCACCTCGAGGGGCTCGGCCACCTCGGCCGGCTCGCCGCCCAGGGCCAGCAGGCGCCCGATGGCCTGCACCAGGGCGCGCAAAGCCTCAGCGTCGACCCGAGCCTCAGCGTACTCCCACAGCAGGCTGGCGGACGCCGCCTCGCGCGCCCGCCGCGCGCTGGTCTCGGCGGAGAGGTCGCCGGCCAGGCAGAGGAACGCCGGGCCCTCGAACGCGACCACGTAGCTCCTGCGCCCGGGCGCGGCCTCGACCGCCCGCAGCCCCAGGGACGGGCGGTCGGCGATGCGGTCGGCGGCGTCGCGGGCGGCCTCCAGGCGGCCGACCAGATCGCGCACCGCCGCGGCCTCCGTGGGTGGGGCGTTCATGGGCCCAACTGTGGCAGACCGCCGGCCCGGGGCGCCGCCCGGGCCGGGCTACACTCGCCGCCATGGCCGCCGCCTGCCCCCCTCCTCCCCCACCGCGGATCCCGGCGGCCGCGCCGCTGGCCGCCGCCCTGGAGGCGGCCATGCGGGGACGCGCGCCGGTGGAGCTGGCCGCGCCCGGACGGCGGGCCGCCGTCCTGATCGTGCTCTACGACATCGCCGGCGAGGCGCACCTGCTGCTCACCAAGCGCCGCCACGACCTGCCGTCCCACCCCGGGCAGATCTCCCTGCCCGGGGGCACCATCGACCCCGAGGACGCGTCCGCCCAGGACGCGGCGCTGCGCGAGACCGAGGAGGAGGTCGGCCTGCCGCGGACCGGCCTGCGGGTGATCGGCGAGCTCGACGACGTCGACACGATGGTGACGGGCTTCATCATCCGGCCGTTCGTCGCCCTGCTCGAGGGGCCCATGACGGCCGTGGCGAGCGACGCCGAGGTGGAGCGCCTGGTGCACGCGCCGATGGCCGACCTGCTGCGCGCCGACGTCGCCATGCCCGGAGAGCCCGGGGTGCTGGCGCTGCGCTACCCGCTGGCGGGCGAGGACGTCTGGGGGGCGACGGCGCGCATCCTGCGCACCTTCAGCAGGGTGACGCGGTGCGCCCTCAGCCCTGCGGGGCCCGCACCGGCGGACGAGGCGGCAGGTCGAGCGCCGTCCCGGTGACGCCGGCGCTCTCGCCGTCGTAGCCCAGCCGGTCGAGGTACGCGAGGTGCCGGCTCAGCTCGGCCTGACGGGGGTGGTCGGGCGGCAGCGCCGCCGCGTACTGGGCCACCCGGTCCCGGATCTGGAACGCGAAGTGCGGGGTGGCGGCCCCGACGAGCTGGGCGAGCTCGTCCTCCGTGGGGACGTCGTGGACGTGCTGGTAGACGGACACGACCGGCAGGGTATCAGCGGCGCCCGCCGGCGCACTACGATGACCCATGGGGATCGTCCGCCGCATCCTGCTGGGCCTCTGGCTGGAGATCCGGGTCATCCCCGTCCTGCTCTGGTCGTTCACCGCGATCACGCTGGGCACGGCCCTCGCCTGGCACGACGGGGGCGGCATCACCATCGCCGGCTACCTCGCGGCGGTGGCCGTGGGCGTGCTGCTGCAGGGGCTGGTGGCCCACTCGGTCAACGAGATCGCCGACTGGCGCTCCGGCACCGACCGCGACCCCTCCCCGCGCGTCATCAGCGGGGGGAGCAAGGTGATCGCCTCGGGGCTCCTGCGCCCGCGTGACCTCGCCCTCGTCGGCGTGGTCGCGGCCGTCGTCGCCGCCGCGCTGGGGCTGGTGGCCGCGGCGCTGTGGGGCTGGGTGCTCCTCGCCTACGGGGCCGCCGGCCTGGCCGGAGCCGTGCTCTACACGCTGCCGCCCGTGCGGGCGGCCTACCGCCCCTTCAGCGGCGAGGCCGTCGCCTTCGTCTGCATCTGGGGGTGCACGACCGGGGCCTACGTGCTCCAGCGCGGCGAGCTGTCGGGCGGGGTCGCGCTGGCCGGCATCGCCTACGCCGCCTCGTGCGTCGCGATGCTGATGATGCACCACTACCTGGACCGCGTCCCGGACAGCCGGGCGTTCCCGCCCAAGACCACGACGATCGTCCTGCTCGGGTCCTCCGGGCGCCGCTACGCCGTGGCCTGGGCGGTCATCGCGCTGGCCGCGGCGATCGCCCTCACCGCCCTCGTGGACGAGCGCTTCGCGATCCTGGCGGCCGGCTTCGCCGCGGCGCTCGTGCTGCACCTCGTGGTCGACCCGGAGGACCCCGCGTCGGTCACCCGCTGCGAGCTGGGCGTGATCCTGCTGGCCATGGGGGCCGGCCTGACCACGGCGACCGCCCTCGCGCCCGAGATGGGCTGGGCCCTCGTCGCGGCCGTCGTGCTGGTGCCCGTGGAGCTGGCGCTGTCGGGGACCGCCCACCGCGACCTGATGGCCGCCCGCGCCCGCCCGCGCCCGGCGGAACCGCGCCCGTGAGGATTCCTCCGGCCTCCCCGCTCCGAGCGACATCCGGCCGCGCATCCGCCCGGCTTGGCGGGCCCGCCTGGGCTATCATCGGACGCCCCGAAGAGCGGATTCTTCGCACGCACCCATGGCCATGAGAGACGACGACAAGCTGGTCCGCCAGCTCTCGCTGCTCGCCTTCCTGATGTCGCAGCAGCGGCCGGTGACGGCGGACGAGATCCACGAGGCCGTGGAGGGATACGGCGGCATGACCGAGCAGGCCTTCCTGCGCCGGTTCTACGCCGACCGCTCCGAGATCGAGGCGATGGGCCTGCGCCTGGCCGTGGAGCGCCCGGGCGACGACCCGTTCCAGGGCGACCTCTACGCGCTGCCGCCCGAGAACTACTACCTGCCCGAGCTCGACTTCGACCAGGCCGAGCTGTCGGCCCTGCAGACCTGCCTCTACCTGCTCGAGGGGCAGTTCGCCTACGCCGAGCCCCTGCGCCTGGCGCTCCAGCACCTCACCCTGGGGCGCCCGAGCCCGCTGGACGACCACGCGGCCCGCACCGTGTCGGTCAACCTGCTCGGCGGGGACTACTCGCCCGAGGTCGCGGCCCACCTCACCAAGATCGAGTCGGCCATCAGCCGGCGCAAGACGATCCGCTTCACCTACTACTCGATCGGCCGCGACGAGCGCTCCGACCGCGAGGTGGACCCCTACAGCCTGCTGTACTCGGCCGGCAACTGGTACGTGGTCGGCTTCTCCCACGAGCGCAACGCCACGCGCATCTTCCGCCTGTCGCGCATCGAGGGGCGCATCACCTTCAAGACGCGCGCCGAGCACGACTTCCCCGCGCCCCAGGACTTCGACCTGTCGCGCTACCGCGACCGGGCGCCCTGGCAGCTGGAGGGGGCCGAGCAGACGGCCACGATCGCGCTGACGCCCACCATCGCCTGGTGGGTGGAGCAGATGTTCGGCGCCTACGGCACGACCGCAGATCGGGGCCGACGGCGCGGGCGTCTACACCACCGCGTTCAACAACCGGCGCGAGCTGGTGTCGTGGATCCTCGGCCTGGGCGCCGAGGCCCAGGTGCTGAGCCCGCCCGAGCTGCGCGAGGCCGTGGTGGAGGCCCTCGAGCTGGTCGGCGAGCGCCACCAGGTGGGTGGCGGCGCCCCCGCGCCCCTGGCCCCCGCCTCCGCCGCGGGCCCGGCCGGCGCCGAGCCCGTCCCGGCCCCGCCCGCGACCGCCGCCGCCGCGCCCGCGGCCGCCCAGGGCACCCCGGAGCGCGTGGTGCCCGCCGAGCGCTTCGCGCGCCTGCTGGCCCTGATGACCCGGCTGCTGGCGGCGTGCGGCGACTCGGCCGAGGCCCACATCCCCATCGCCGAGCTGCGCGCGTCCCTCAACCTGGACCGCCGGGTGCTCGAGGACGACATCGGCCTGCTCAACCTCATCAACTTCGGCGGCGGCTGCTACGCCCTCTACGCCCAGATCGAGGGCGACACGGTCGCGGTCCAGAAGGAGACCTACGGCGACCGCTTCGCCCGGCCCGCCCGCCTCTCCCCCCTCGAGGCCAAGGCGCTGCTGTGGGCGCTCGACTTCATCGGCGACCGCCTGCCGATCGAGGCCGGCGGCTCGCTCAGCTCGGTGCGCGCCAAGGTGGAGGCCGCCATGGGCGGCGAGGGCCTGCCGACGGTCGAGCTCGGACGCGCCCAGGTGGCCAACGCCGGGGTCGCCGCGGCGGTGAGCCACGCCATCCGCGAGGACCGGCTGCTGGAGATCGACTACTGGACCGAGTCGCGCGGCGCCATCACCAAGCGCACCATCGAGCCCCACCTGCTCGTCAACGCCCAGGACGCCTGGTACGTGGTGGCCTTCTGCCGCCGCGCCGACGGCCAGCGCACCTTCCGCCTCGACCGGATCCGCAGCGCCGTGCTGCTGGAGGAGCGCTTCACCCGGCGCCCCGAGATCGCCATGTCCGGGCCCTACATGCCCTGGGGCGCCCACCCCCAGCCGGGCGAGACCGTCGCCCAGAGCGCCTCGGTGTGGTGCAACCCGGCCCTGGCCCGCTGGATGCTGGAGAAGCACCACTCCCGCGAGCGCTTCGCCGACGGCTCGGTGCTGGTCGAGATCCCCTACGCGAGCGAGGACTGGCTCGTGAAGGAGCTGCTCAAGTACCAGGGCGACGCCGTCCTGTTCGAGCCGGTCGCCCTGCGGCGCACCGTCGCCGAGCTGGCCGAGGAGGTCCTGGGCCGTCTACGGCGCCGACCGCCGCACCACCGCCCGGGTCTCGGGCTAGCCGGCCCCCCCCGAGGGGGGATCCCGGCGGCGCATCGCCCGCGCGGCGACCACCGCGAGCGCGACGGCCGCGACGGTCATCACGACCGCCCAGGCGGGCATCTCCGAGACCACGTCGTAGGTGCCGTGGAAGGGCGTCGCGTGCTTGTCGCCCGAGATGATGCGGTCCCCGATCCCCACCAGCGCGGCCGCACCGACCAGCGCGGCCAGGCTCAGCAGCATCGGGTGCCGCGGCGCCGCCCCCGTGGAGCGGAGGATCATCGCGGACTTGATCAGCTTGGCCGCCTTGGCCAGGTACAGCACCTGCAGCAGGCGCATGCCCTGAAGGCTCGAGAGCGCCCGCGCCGCCAGCAGGCCCTCGAGGATGTTGGTCAGCAGCGGGAAGGTGGCGAGCAGGATGATGATGCCGAACAGGTGCCCGCGCGCCCAGGCCCCCTTGGCCTTGACCACGCTGAGCATGATCACGGCCTCGGTCAGGAACACCAGCCAGATCGCCCAGGCCATGGAGACGGCCAGCACCGCCACCCACCCCTCGAGGGACGAGAAGTAGAGCAGCACCGTCGGGATCGCCAGCCAGGCCGCCGCCAGCACGGGCGTCTGCAGGCGCTTCTCCCACCGCGCGCCGCGCGGGTCGACGATGGGATCGATTCCGGCCACGACGCCCCAGGATAGATGGCCGCGGCGACGGGGCGACCCGACCGCGTCACCCGTCCGCCACGGCGGCCCGCATCGAGGGCGTCGCCCAGTAGCGCTGGCCGTCGCCGCGCACGACGACGCCCTCCACCTCCAGCAGCGCCAGGGCCCCGGCGACCGCGGCCGGGTCCTCCTCCAGCTCGGCGCCCAGGCGCTCCGCGTCCATGGGCTCGTGCGCGAGGCGCTCGTGGATGCGCCCCGCCAGGCCGTCCAGCTCCGGCGGCCGGGCCGGCGCGACCGCGCGCCACTGCGCGCCCGGCATCTCGGCGCGCACATCCTCCGCCCCCTCCAGCAGCGCCGCGCCCGCGCGCAGGAGGGCGTTGCAGCCCTCGGACGCCAGCGCCCCCGGCCACCCGGGCACCGCCAGCACCGGGCGGCCGAGCTCCAGCGCGAAGTCGGCCGTGATCAGCGCGCCCGAGCGCCGCCCGGCCTCCACGACCGCGACCGCCCCGGCCAGGCCCGCCACGATGCGGTTGCGCGCCGGGAAGCGCCACGGCGCGGGCGGGGTCCCGGGCCAGAACTCGGACACCAGGGCGCCGCGCTCCAGGATGCGGGCGGCGAGGTCGCGGTTGCGCCGCGGATACGGCACGTCAACGCCGCAGCCGAGCACCGCCACCGTGGTCCCGCCGGCGCGCAGGGCGCCCTCGTGGGCGGCGGCGTCGATGCCGTGGGCCAGCCCGCTCACCACCACGGCGCCCCCGCTCGGCCAGCTCGGCCGCCAGGTCGCGCGCGAAGGCGAGGCCCTGAGCCGTCGCGCGCCGGCTGCCGACGACGGCCACCACGGGCGCCTCCGCCAGGAGCGCCAGGGCCTCCGTCACGGCGCCGCGCGCGAACAGCCCGAACGGCGGGTCGGGCAGCTGCCGCAGGCCGCCGGGAAAGGCCGGCGCGGGCCGGCCGACGTGGACCACCCCGCCGGCCGCGAGGCGGCGCGCGTCGGCGGCCGTGTCGATCCCCCGCCGCGCGCGGTGCACCTCCGTCGAGCTCCGCGCCGGCGCACCGCATCCAGCGGCCCAGGTCGGCCCGGCCCGCCGCCCAGAGGCGCTCGGGACCGCCGGCCGCCCGCGCGGGGCGCTGGAGGTCGCGGCCGAGGGCCTGCGCCAGGCGGGCGAGGCCGAGCGGCCAGTCCTCCCCGCTCACGCCGTCGCCCGCGCCCGCCCCGCGGTAGCCCAGGGCCTCGGCCAGGTGGTCGGCCGCCACGCGGTCCGCCCCGTCGAGGTCCGCGATCGTGCGGGCCACCCGCAGCAGCCGGTCGTGCGCGCGGGCAGAGAGCGCGAGACGGTCCACCGCGCGCGCCGAGCAGGGTGCGCGCCGCCGGGGCGAGCGCGGCGGCGTCGCGCGCCTCGGCGGGCCCGAGCTCGGCGTTGGGGCGCGGCTGCCCGCGGTCGGCCGCCCGCCGCCGGGCCCGCGCGACCCGCTCGCGCACGGCCTCGCTGGCCTCGGCGCTGGAGCGCCCCATCAGCTCCTCCCGGTCGAGCCGGGGCACGGCGACGTGGAGGTCGATGCGATCGGCCACCGGGCCGGAGAGCCGCGCCCGGTAGGCCTCGGCCCTGCCGGGCGGGCAGACGCAGCGGCGGGCCGGGATCGCCGTCGAAGCCGCACGGGCACGGATTGCCCGCGCACACCAGCAGCGGCCGGGCCGGGAAGCGCGCGCTGGTCATCGCCCGGGTGACGTCGATCCTGCCCTCCTCGAGGGGCTGGCGCAGCGCGTCGAGGGCCGAGGGGGCGAAGGCGCACACCTCGTCGAGGAAGAGGACGCCATGGTGGGCGAGGCTGACCTCGCCCGGACGCGGGAACCGGCCCGCCTCCCACCAGGCCCGCCGCCGAGATGGTGTGGTGGGGCGCGCGGAAGGGGCGGCGCACGACCAGCGGGCAGCCGGGGTCGAGCAGGCCGGCGACCGAGTGGATGCGCGTGACCTCGATGGCCTCCTCCAGGCGCAGCGGCGGCAGGATCCCCGGCATCCGGCGGGCGAGCATGGTCTTGCCGCCCCCGGGGGGCCCGATCATGAGCATCGAGTGGCCCCCGGCGGCCGCGATCTCCAGCGCCCGGCGGGCGACCCCCTGGCCGCGGACCTCGGACATGTCGGCCCCCTCCGCGCCGCCCGTCCGCCCGAGGAGCGCCTCCGGATCGAGCGGCACCAGGCTCGGCTCCGCCCTCCCCTCGAGCAGGTCGACGGCGGCGCGCAGGGTGGACGGCCCCAGCACCTCCACGCCGGGCACGAGGGCGGCCTCGGCGGCGTTGGCGCGCGGCACCAGGATGCGCGTCCAGCCGGCGCGGGCCGCGTGCTCGGCCATGGCGAGGGCGCCGGGGACCGGCCGCAGCGAGCCGTCGAGCGCCAGCTCTCCCACCGCCCCCACCCCGGCCACGGCGTCCGGCGCCAGCTGGCCCGACGCCACCAGGATCGCCAACGCCAGCGGCAGGTCGTACTGGGGGCCCGCCTTGCGCAGGTCGGCCGGGGCGAGGTTGGCCACGATCCGGCGCGCGGGCACCGCGAAGGCCTGGTTCACGAGACCCGAGCGGACCCGCTCGCGGGCCTCCTGCACCGCGACGTCCGCCAGGCCGACCACCGAGAAGGCGGGCAGGCCGGCCCGCAGGTCGACCTCGACCTGGACGGTGGATGTCTCCAGGCCGAGGACGGCGGGGCTGACGAGGCGGGCGACCACCACGCCAGGCTCCCAGGGCCCGCGCCACGGATCCGCACCCGGGTGTGCCGCCATCGCCACGGCGGAGGGCCTAGGCTTGCGACGACGAAGGAGGTTGCCGTGAGGTTCGACCACGTCGCCCAGGAGGTCCCCGACATCGCCGAGGCGGTCGCCTGGCAGATGCGGACCGTCCCCGGCACGACCGTGCTCCATCAGGACCCCACCTGGGCCCTGGTCCAGTCGGGCGGGGCGAAGCTGGCGTTCGTGCTGCCCGGCCAGCACCCCAGCCACCTGGCGTTCCGCGTCGGGGCCGCCGAGCTGGAGCGCCTGGCCGCCGAGAACGGGGTGGAGATCGCGACCCACCGCGACGCCACCCGGAGCATCTACCTGCAGGGGCCGGGTTCCCTGGCGACCGAGATCATCACGTATCCGGACTCCGGAGCCGACTGAACCCGCGTCCAGGTGACGAACCGCCCCCGGGGTCGTAACGTCTGCGCGGCCCCGGACCGCTCCCGACCCGACGAGGACCTCCGACGCCCGTGCCGTCCCTGCGCTCCCTGACCCTCCTCGCCACGGCCGTGACCGCGCTCGGAGCCGCCGCGCCCGCCGCGCTGGGGGCCCTGCCCGACGACCCCCGCTACGCGGAGCAGTGGGGGCTGCCCACCATCGGCGCCCCGCCCGCCTGGGACGTGACCACCGGCGGCGCGCCCGGGGTGCGCGTCGGCGTGATCGACTCGGGCGTCGAGGAGGAGCACCCCGACCTGGTGCCCAACCTCGGCGGCAACCCGGGCGAGATGGGAGGCGGGCGCGAGGACAACGGGGTGGACGACGACGGCAACGGCAAGATCGACGACTGGCGCGGCTGGGACTTCGTCAACGACGACAACGACCCCCAGGACACCACGACCTCGCGCCACGGCACCCACGTCGCCGGCATCATCGCCGCCCGGGGCAACAACGCCCTGGGGGTCGCGGGCGTCGCGTGGCGGGCCCAGCTGGTGCCCCTGAGGGTGCTGGGGTCGAGCGGCACCGGCTGCAGCACGGACGCCGCCGCCGCCGTGACGTACGCGGCCGACCTGGGAATCCGGGTGGTCAACGCGAGCTTCGGCAGCCCCACGCCCTCCACGTCCATCCGCGACGCGATCGCGGCCGCCCCCGGCACCCTGTTCGTGGTGGCCGCGGGCAACGGCGGCGAGGACGGGCTGGGCGACGACAACGACGCGACGCCCTTCTACCCGTGCGCCTTCGACCTGCCGAACGTGATCTGCGTCGCGGCCACCAACGCGAGCGACACGCTCGCGTCGTTCTCCAACCGGGGCGACGCCTCGGTGGACCTCGCGGCGCCGGGCGTCGGCATCCTGAGCACCGGCGAGTCCGGGGGCTACTCGCCGCTCAGCGGGACGTCGTTCGCGGCGCCCTTCGTGACCGGCGCGGCCGCCCTGGTGCTCGCGCGCGACCCCTCCCTCAGCACGCAGCAGCTGCGCGCGGCGATCCTCGACCACGTCCAGCAGCTGCCCGCCCTCGCGGGCAAGGTCGCCACCGGCGGCCGCCTGAGCGTGAGCGGCGCGGTGGGCACCCCCGCCCCGGCGTACGTGCCCCCGGCGGCCTCGTCCGGCGGCGCCCCGGCCGCCGCCGGTGCCCGTGCCCGAGGTCAAGGACACGCGGACGGCGCGGCCCGCGGCCTCGGTCGCCCGGTCCGCCGGGCGCTGGCTCGTGACCCTGCGCCTCGGCGAGCGGGCGACCGCCAGCGTGGTGCTGCAGCGCCGCGCCGCGGCCTCCCGGGGGCGCCCGGCGCGCTACGTGACCGCCAAGCGGGTGCGGGCGACCCGTCTCAACGCGGGAATCCGGCGGATTGCGCTGGGTGCGCTGCGCCCCGGGCAGTACCGTCTCCGGATCCGCGTGGTGGGCGCCCGCCAGACGACGACCATCGTGAGGTCGTTCCGGGTCCCTCCGAACCGCATCAAGGAAGGCACCAGGCCCCATGTCGCTCCCGGCGGCTGACAACACGCAGCGCCCGTCCCGCGCCCGCGCGCCGGCGCACCGTCGTCGCGCTCGCGGCCGCGCTGTGCGCCACCGGGGCGCTGGCGGCCGCCGGCTCCGCGGACACCTCCACGCCGGTCTTCACCGACCCGCGCGGCGAGACGGGCGTGGAGGTGGACCTCCTGTCCAGCCAGGCGACCCACGTGGAGAACAGCCCGGCGACCGCCGACGACGACCAGCTGCTGCTGACGGCCCGGCTGGACCGGGCGGGACAGGGTGCGCGCTTCACCGCCGGGGACGTGGTGCTCTGGTACCTCAACACGGACGGCGACGCCGCGACCGGCGGCCCGCCGGCGGCGCCCGGCTTCTCCGCGATCGGCGCGGAGTACCGCGTCGGGCTCTTCGGGGCGGCCACCGGCGGCCCCGACGTCGAGCTCTCGCGCTGGAACGGCACCGCCTTCCAGGTGGTGCGCGACCTGACCTCCTCCGAGGTGGTCATCTCGGAGCTGGCCGGCGTGGTCGGGGTGCAGCTGCCGCGCGGCGACGCGGGCGTGGCGCGCGGGTCGACGCTCTCGCTGGTGCTGGGGGCCAACTCGACCGCGGGCACCTGGGACTACGCGCCGGACCGGCCGCCCCAGTACACGCTCGCGATCCCGGCCACGCCGACGGCGCCGGTCGTCACCCCCTCCGCGGCGACCGTCGCCGCGGCCGAGACCAGCCTCACCGTGGGCGCCACGGTCGACCCCCGGGGGCTGCCCACGACGTTCCGCTTCCAGTACGGGACCACCGCCGCCTACGGCTCGGAGACGACGACCGGCGACGCGGGCGCCGGGGGCACGCCCGTCCCCGTCACGGCCACGGTGACCGGGCTGCAGCCCGGCACCACCTACAACTTCCGCGTGGTGGCCACGAACGCCGCCGGCACGACCTTCGGCCCCAATCAGGTCGCCACCACGACCGGGCCGGTCCCCACCGCGCAGACCACCGACGCCACCGTGACCGGGGCCCGCTCGGCGCTGCTGACCGGGGTGGTGGGCACGCGCGGCATCACCGGCTCGGTCCGCTTCGCCTGGGGCACCTCGGCCACGGCCCTGTCGTCGCGGACCCCCGCCCGCAAGGTCACCGGCGACCGCGTGGCGGTGCGGGCCGCCCTGACCGGGCTCACCCCCAACCGGCGCTACCACTACCGGGTGATCGTCGAGAGCGCCGGCGGACGCGCCGAGGGCCGCGTCATGACGTTCGTGGCGCGCCGGACCCGGGCCGTGGCCGACGTCACGCCCCAGCGCGGCCCCGGCACCGCCGGCCGCACGTCGCTGACCGGACTGGGCACCGTGGTGCGCGCCGAGAGCGCCACCACCGGCCGCACCGTCCGGGCCCGCGCGGCCCTGCGCTCGGCCCGGATCACCGTGTCGTGCCTCTCCGGCTGCCGCCTGGCCGAGGTCGTGACGCTGGACCGGCGCTCGGCGCGCGCGGGCCACGTCGCCGGGCCGCGCGGCGGCTTCTGGGGCACCGGCTCCCGCGCGACGGCCGGCTCCGTGACGCTCGCGGTGCGGCGCTCGGCGCGCCGGGTCGCGCTGGACCTGGCGCCCCTGTTCACCGACGGGCGCGGCCACCCCTACCTGTTCCCGCACGGCGCGACGATCCTCATCCGGGTGGGTGGCCCGGGTCTGGTGCCCTCCGCCACCCGCGTGACCGTGGGCCCCGCGATCGCCACCCAGCGCTGCGCCCTGGCGGGCGGCCGCACGGTGGGCTGCCGCCCCCAGTGAGCACCTACGACCGGATCGCGGGCCTGCCGGTGACGATCGAGGGCTACTCGCTGGAGGTCCTCTCCCTGGAGCTCGCGCCCGAGTTCCGCCGCCTGACGACGGTGATCCACCTCCACGGAGCCGGCGAGGAGGGCGTGGGCGAGGACGTCTGCTACGAGGCCGCCGACCACGAGGCCCAGGAGGCCGCCGGCCCCTGGCTGCCGGTGGCGGGCGCGTTCACGCTCGACGGCTTCTCGCGCCACCTCGAGCCGTTCGACCTGTTCATGGGGGCCGAGCCGGGCTACCCGGGATCGCGCGAGTACCGGCGCTGGGCGTTCGAGAGCGCCGCGCTCGACCTGGCCCTGCGCCAGGCCGGCGCGTCGCTGGCCGACGCGCTCGGGATCACCCCCTCGCCGGTGACCTTCGTGGTCTCCACCCGCCTCGACGAGCCGGCCGACTCCGGCCGCGTGCGGCGCTGGCTGGCGCGCGAGCCCTCCCTGCGCTTCAAGCTGGACCCCACCGACACCTGGACGGACGCCCTGATCGCCGAGCTGCGCGAGCTGGACGTCGTGAGCACGGTCGACCTCAAGGGCTGCTACACGGGCACCCCCGTGGACGGCTCGTACGACCCCGGCGCTCTACCGGCGCCTGGTGGAGGGACTCCCCGGGGCCTGGATCGAGGACCCGCGCCTCACGCCGGAGATCGTCGCCGCGCTGGCCGGGCACGAGGACCGGCTGACCTGGGACGCCCCGATCCACTCGGTGGCCGACATCCTCGCCCTGGACCACCCGCCGCGGATGATCAACATGAAGCCCTCGCGCTTCGGCCCGCTGCGCGAGCTGTTCGCGACCTACGACCACCTGGCCGCCGCCGGCATCGGGGCCTACGGCGGCGGGCAGACCGAGCTCGGCCCGGGGCGCGGCCACATCCAGTACCTGGCCTCCCTCTTCCACCCCGACACGCCCAACGACGTGGCGCCCCGCGGCTACAACGAGCCCACGCCGCCGGACGTCCTGCCCGCGAGCCCGCTGCCGGTCAGCGCCTGGCCGATCGGATTCCGCTGGGGCGAGTGACGCCCGCGGGTGGATCCGTGACGCGACCGGGGTCCAGGGTGGCGCGATGGCCGACGCGCGCAGCAGGAGGGGACGGGCCGGCGAGCGCGCCGCCGAGCGCCACATGGTGCGCCGCGGCTGGACGGTGCTCGCCCGCCGCTGGCGCGGGGCCGGCGGCGAGCTGGACCTGGTGCTGGCCCGCGGGCGCGTGGTCGCGATGTGCGAGGTCAAGACGCGCGGCAGCGCGGAGGCGCTCGCCGAGCCGCTGACGGCCGCCCAGCGGGCGCGGATCGCCCGGGCCGCCGCGGCCTACGTCGCCGCCCATCCGCAGCTGGGCGAGCGGCGCCTGCGGGTGGACCTGATCACGGTGCACGCCGGGCGCTGGCGCACCCGGGTGCGGCATCACGCCGGGTACGCCGCCGATCTGAACGAGCGGCGGTGAATCGGCGACATGCCCTCGGCCGCGAGCGCGGCGTGGTGGTCCGGGGTCGCGTAGCCCATGTGGCGCTCGAACCCGAAGCCGGGGTATGCGCGGGCCATCGGACCGCGCATCAGGCGGTCGCGCGTGACCTTGGCCACCACCGACGCGGCCGCGATGCAGGCGCTGGTGCGGTCGCCGCCCACCACCGCCCGGTGCGCGGGCGCGGCCTCGCCGAGCGCGAACCCGTCCACCAGGCAGACCGACGGGCACGGGTCGATGGCCGCCAGCGCCCGGGCCAGGAGCCGCAGGTTGGTGCGGTGGAGGCCGTCGCGGTCGATGGTCGCCGGCGCGGCGGAGACGACCACCACCTGCTCGGCGTGGCGCATGATCGCCTGCGCCAGGCGCTCCCTCACCGGCGGCGCGAGCCGCTTGGAGTCGTCCAGGTCGCCCAGCGCGCGGCGGGCGCGGGGCGCCATGCGCCTCGATGTCGAGGCACACCGCCGCCACGACCAGCGGCCCGGCGAGGCACCCCCGCCCGGCCTCGTCCGCCCCCGCGACCCGCCGCACCCCGAGCGCGCGGTCGTGGGCGAACAGCCGGGCCGAGGGCCGGTGCGCCCCGGGCCGGCGTCGTGTGCCCATCGCCCGCGAAAGAGGGGCTAGGAGCGCTGCTTCTCGCGGATGCGGGCCTTCTTGCCGACCTTGCCGCGCAGGTAGTAGAGCTTGGCGCGGCTGACGTCGCCCTCCATCACGCGCTCGATGCGCTCGATCTTGGGCGAGTGCACCGGGAAGGTGCGCTCCACGCCCACCCCGAAGCTCTGCTTGCGGACCGTGAAGGTCTCGCGGCTGGTCGAGCCCTGGCGCTTGATGACCGTGCCCTCGAAGACCTGCACCCGCTGGCGCGTGCCCTCGATGACGCGGAAGTGGACCTTGACCGTGTCGCCGGCCTTGAAGTCCGGGACATCGGTGCGCAGCTGCTCGCGCTCAAGGCTCTCGATGACGCTCATGGCGCGTGCTCCTCGATCGGCGTGCCCGGGCCGGGGACCCGGCAAAACGACCGGGAGCATAGCAAGGGATCGCCCCGAGTCCGAGCGGCGGGCGGATCGCTACGCGGTGCGGGGCGCCACCGTGCGCTCGTCGCGCCAGCGGGCGATGGCGCCGTGGTCGCCCGACAGCAGCACCTCGGGGACCGCGTGGTCGCCGAAGCGGGCCGGGCGCGTGTAGTGGGGGTGCTCGATCCGCCCCCCCAGGCCCTCCGAGAACGACTCCGCCACCAGGCTCTCGGCGTTGCCGAGGGCGCCCTCCAGGCGCCGGGCGACGGCGTCGATGACGGCCATCGCCGCCACCTCCCCCCCGGCCAGCACGAAGGGCCCGAGGCAGATCTCGTCGTTGGCCAGCACCTCGTGGACGCGCTCGTCGAAGCCCTCGTAGCGTCCGCACAGGAGCGCGATCTCGGGCTCGCGGGCGAGCTCCCGGGCCACGGCGTCGGTGAAGGGCCGCCCGCGGGGGGTCAGGACGATCACGCGCCGGCCGTCGCGCACCCGCCCGGCCGGCTCCCCGTAGACGGCCTCCAGGGCGGCGGCCATCACGTCGACGCGGATCACCATCCCCGGCCCGCCCCCGTAGGGCGAGTCGTCCACCTGGCCGTGCCCCAGGGGGGTGGTGTCGCGCGGCGAGAAGCAGCGCAGCTCGAGGCCCGCCGAGAGGGCCGCGTTGGCCAGGTGGCGCGGCCGGCGCATCCAGTCGAACCACTCGGGAAAGAGCGTGAAGACGTCGATCCGCACCGGCCTACCCGTCCCCGAAGAGGTCGGCGCGCAGCACGATGCTGCGGCCCGGGACGTCGAGGCCGGTCACGGCGTCCGCGGTGAAGGGCACCAGGAGCACCTCGGCCTCGGTCGCGACCTCGAGGATGTCGTTGGCCGGGGCGGCGAGCACCTCCCTGACCGTGCCCAGCGGGCGCTCGCCGAGCAGCACCCGGCAGCCCACCAGCTCGTGGACGAAGAACGTGTCCGGGTCGTCCGGGCGCGCGACCCGCTCGCCGTCGACCGCGATCTCGGCCCCCGCCAGGGCGGCGGCCTCGTCGCGCGAGGCGAGCCCTTCGAAGGCGAGGATCGGCTGGTCCGGGAGCCCGGCGCGCGAGGCCAGCACCAGCCGGCGCGCGGCTCCGCCGTCGCGGGCGCGCACCTCGACCGTCTCGCCGGGCCCGATCGTGGCGAGCGTGGGCCCCGAGGCCCGCGCGTGCACCGCCCCGTGGATGCCGTGGGGCCGCCCGATGCGGCCGATGACGACCGTGGCGGCGCTCACCGGCCGGCCCGGGAGCTAGTCGACGATCTCGAGGGTCGCCCGCTCGCCCCGGGCCGTGGACGCCGAGCGCAGGATGACCCGCAGCGCGCGGGCGATCCGGCCACCGCGGCCGATGACCTGACCCAGGTCCTCGTCGGCGACGTAGAGGGAGATGACGCGCCCATCGGCGTCGCCCTCCTCCTTGACCTCGACCCGCTCGGGGTGGTCCACCAGGCCGCGCGCCAGCGCGCCCACCATGCCCGCCAGCGGGCTGGGCTCCTGCGCGCTCAGGCCGCGGCCCGCGCGATCTTGATCAGCTTCTTGACCGCCGGCGTCGGCTGCGCGCCGTTGGAGATCCAGGCGTCGGCCTTGGCGACGTCGATCTCGACGATCGAGGGGTCCGTCTGCGGGTTGTAGCGCCCGATCGTCTCGATGTTGCGCCCGTCGCGGGGCGAGCGCACGTCCGCCACGACGACGCGGTAGATGGCGTTCTTCTTTCCGCCCACACGGGCGAGGCGAATCTTGACCACTGTGCTCCCTTTGCTCGGTGTCTCGATCAGGTGCCGAAGAGGGCGGGCAGGCCTCCGCGGCCCATCTGCTTCATCAGCTTTCGCATCTGCTTGAACTGTGACAGGAGTTGGTTGACCTCCTGCACGCTGGTGCCGCTTCCCGACGCGATCCGGCGACGGCGGCTGCCGTTGATGATCTCCGGATGGCGCCGCTCCTGCAGCGTCATGCTCTTGATGATGGCCTCCACGCGGTCGATCTGGCGATCGTCCAGGTTGAGGTCCTTGCCCTTGGTGGCGTTGCGGAAGCCGGGGATCATGCCGAGCACCTGCGACATCGGCCCCATGCGCCGCACCTGGTGCATCTGCTCCAGGAAGTCCTCGAGGGTCAGGGAGCCGCCGCGGATCTTCTCCTCGAGCTTCTTGGCGTCGCCCACATCGACGGTCGTCTGGGCCTTCTCGATCAGGCTGAGGACGTCGCCCATGCCCAGGATGCGCGACGCCATCCGGTCGGGGTGGAAGGGCTCGAGCGCCTCCAGCTTCTCGCCGGTGCCGATGAAGAGGATCGGCTTGCCGCTGACCGCCCGCACCGACAGCGCGGCGCCGCCGCGGGCGTCGCCGTCGAGCTTGGTGAGCGCGACGCCGTCGAAGTCGACCGCCTCGCCGAAGGCCTTGGCCACGTCGACGGCCGTCTGGCCGGTCATGGCGTCGACCACCAGCACGACGCTGGTGGGCTGCACGGCGGCCTTGATGCGGACCAGCTCGTCCATCATCTCCGCGTCGATGGTCAGGCGGCCGGCGGTGTCCACGATCACCAGGTCGCGGCCGGTCTTGCGGGCCGCCTCGATGCCGTTGCGCGCGATGGCGACCGCGTCGCTGCCCGACTCGCGGTGCACGGGGACGTCGATCTGCTCGCCCAGCACGGCCAGCTGCTCGGCGGCCGCCGGGCGGTGGACGTCGCAGGCCACGAGCATCGGGGCGCGCCCCTGGGCGCGGAAGTACCGCGCCAGCTTGGCGGAGCAGGTGGTCTTGCCCGAGCCCTGCAGGCCGGCCATCAGCACGATCGTGGGCGGCTTGGACGCGAGCGGCAGGGCGACGTTGGACTCGCCCATCAGCGTCGTCAGCTCCTCGCTGACGATCTTCACGACCTGCTGGTCCGGGGTCAGCGAGTCCATCACCTCGGCGCCCTTGGCGCGCGCGGCGATGGCGGTCGTGAGCTGCTTGACCACGGGCAGGCTGACGTCCGCCTCCAGCAGCGACAGGCGGATGGCGCGCATCGCCTGGTCGATGTCGGAGTCGGTGAGCTTGCCCCGGCCCTTCAGGCCGGAGAAGACCCCCTGCAGCTTGTCTGTGAGCGCATCGAACATCGGCAACCGCTCACTCTAGAGGACGGGCCTACTCCTCGGGAGAGAAGATCGCGCGCGCGAACGCCGTGGCGTCGAAGGGCTGCAGGTCCTCGAGCTTCTCGCCCGAGCCCACGAGCTTCACCGGGATGCCCAGCTCGCGGCGGATGGCGACCGCGATGCCGCCCCGCGCGGTGCCGTCGACCTTGGTCAGGACCACCCCGGTCACGCCCACCGCCTCGTGGAAGAGGCGGGCCTGGCTGAGGCCGTTCTGGCCGGTGGTCGCGTCGAGCACCAGCAGGATCTCGTGCGGCGCCTCGGGGTCGATCTTGCCCACCACCGCGCGCACCTTGCGCAGCTCCTCCATCAGGTTGTGCTGGGTCTGGAGCCGGCCGGCGGTGTCGATCAGGGCGACGTCCGCCTTGCGGGCCGTCGCGGCCGCGACCGCGTCGTAGGCGACCGCGCCGGGATCGGCGCCCTGGGCCTGGCGCACGAGCTGCGCGCCCGAGCGCTCGGCCCACACGCCGAGCTGGTCGATCGCGGCCGCGCGGAAGGTGTCGGCGGCCCCGATGACCACCGTCTGGCCCAGCTCGCCCAGGCGGTGGGCGAGCTTGCCCACCGTGGTGGTCTTGCCGCTGCCGTTGACGCCCACGATCAGGATCACGGTCGGCGTGGCCGTGAGGGGGATGCGGGCCGGCTCCGGCGCCATCTGGGCGGCGACCGCCCGCCACAGGGCCCGCGACAGGTCGGCGCCGCTCAGGATCCGGCCCTGCTCCCACTCGCCGCGCAGCTCGTCCACCAGCGCCATGGTGGCGTCCATGCCGCAGTCGGCCGCGATCAGGGCCTCCTCCAGCTCGTCCCAGGTCTCCGCGCTCACGAGGCTCGGCGCGAAGATCCCCGCCAGCTGGGGCGAGATCGTCTGCCGCGGCTTGGTCAGGTTCTCGCGCAGGCGGGCCATCAGGCCGCGCCGGCGCGGGGTCTCCTCCGCCTCGGCCTCGGGGGGTGCGAGGCCCAGCAGCTCGGCCCAGGCCTCGCGGTCGCCGTCGGCCGCGGCCTCGCTCATCCGCGGCCGCCGGGGATGGCGTGCAGCGCGCGGCGCACGTACGGGCGCGCCGGACCCTCGACGTCGCGGCGCAGCCGCCGCGCCACCACCTGGGAGACGCCCTCGGCGCCCATCGTGACGCCGAAGATGGTGTCGGCGATCTCGACGGTGGGCTGCTGGTGGGTGATCAGCAGGAACTGGGTGGTCTCGGAGAGGCGCCGCACCACACCGAGGAAGCGGCGCAGGTTGACGTCGTCGAGGGCGGCCTCCACCTCGTCGAGCAGGTAGAACGGCGCCGGACGGGCCATCGCGAGCGCCAGGCAGAAGCCCAGCGCGACCAGCGAGCGCTCGCCGCCCGACAGCAGCGCCAGGGAGCGCGGGCGCTTGCCGGCCGGCACGACCTCCACCTCGATCCCCGCCTCGCCGTCCTCGTCGACCACCGCCCGCAGGCGCCCCTCGCCCCCGGGGAACAGCAGGCCGCAGACCTCGGTGAAGCGCTCGCGGAAGGCGCCGAACAGGGAGTCGAAGCCCTCGGCGACCGCCGCGTCCAGCTCGGAGAGGTGGGCGCGCAGCGACTCCGCCGTCGCCTCGAGGTCGGCGATCTGCGCCACCATCTCCGACTCGCGCTCGTCGAGCTCCTCCCGCTCGGCGGCCGCCAGCGGGTTGACCGCCCCGATCATGCCCCGGCGGCGCTCCAGCTCCTCGAGCCGCGCCGCCGCCTGCTCCGGGTCCTCGTCAACCTCGTCCTCGGCGGGGGGCGGACCGGCCTCGGCGGCGCGCTCCGCGGCCACGGCGGCGCGCACCTCGGCGGAGTGGGCCTCGGTCGCGGCGGCGGTCGCGCCCCGCTCGGCGGCCTCGGCCGCGCGGTCGGCGGCGGCGACGCCCGCGTCCAGCTCGCGCGCGCGCTCGGCCGCCCGCTCGTGCAGGCCCGCGGCCTGGGCCGCGGCCGGCGCCAGCGCCCGCGCGGCGGCGTCCAGGGCGGCGGCGGCCCGGTGCGCCGGCGCCGAGATCCGGCCCGCCCTCGGGCTCCCGGGCCAGCGCCCGCGTGGCCTCGACGCGGGCCGCCGCCTCGGCCTCGTGGGCGCGCGCGGCGGCGAGCTCGGTGCGCGCGTCGGCGGACGCGGCGCTCGCCGTGCGCAGGGCGGCCGTGGCCTGCTGGGCCACGCCGCGGGCGGCGACCGCGGCCTGCGAGGCCTGCGTGGCGGCGGCGCGCGCCCGCTCGGCCCGCGGGCCCGCGGCCTCGGCGGCGGCGCGCAGGCCACCCAGGTCGCCCTCCAGCCGGGCCACCGCCTCGGCCGCCTCCGCGGCGCGGGTGGCGCGTCCGCCCACCTGGGCGCGGATCCGGGCGAGGGCCTCGCCGGCGCGGGTGGCGGCGCGCTCGGCGGCGCGGCGGCGGCGGCGCACGGCCTCCAGCTCCCGGGAGGCCTCGCGGGCGGCCGCCTCGGCCTCCTCGGCGGCGCGGCGGGCGCGCTCCTCGGCCTCCTGGGCGCGGCCGTGCAGGGCGCGGCGCGCCCAGCTGCCGGCGGCGCGGCAGATGACCCCCTCCGAGGGCCGCAGGGCCAGGCCCTCCACGGTGACGACGGTGCCCGCCGTCTCCGGCGGGACGGACGCCAGGTCGTCGACCAGCCACGTGCCCGCCAGGACGCGCTCCAGGTGGGGGCGCGCCGCGTCCGAGCACCGCACCACCAGGTCGATCACCGGCCGGCCGCCCGGTGGCGGACGGTCGGCCGCGCGGCCGGGGGCGGGCAGCACGACCCAGTCCGCGCCGGCCTCGAGGGTCTGGCGGGCGTCGTCGATGGTCGCCGCCGGCACGGCCTCGGCCAGGGCCCCGAGGGCCGCCGCGACCGCGTGCTCGGTGCCCGGCTCCACCTCGAGCCCGTCGCCCAGCGACCGCCCCGCCGCGGGATGCCCGTCGTCGACCGGCGCCAGCGCCCGGGCGGCCACCCGCGCCTCGCGCAGGCGCACGTCGGCGACGTCCCGCCCGGCGTCGGCGTCGGCCGCGGCCCGCTCGGCCCCCTGCAGCCGCTCCGCCCACCGCCCGGCGCGGCCGGTGGCCACCTCGTCGCGCCGCTCGGCCCGGGCCAGCGCGCCCGCCTCGATGGCGTCGCCCTCGAGCTGCGCCAGACGCGCCCGGGCCGCCTCGAGCGCGCCCTGCGCCTCCTGGACCCGGCGGGCGGCCTCGGCGCCCTCGCGCTCGGCCGCGAGCAGCCCGGCCGACTCGACGGCCGCGGCGTCCTCCAGGCGGCGGTGCTCGCCGCGGGCCGCGGCGTCGGCGGCCTCGGCGGCGGCGGCCTCCTGCTCGGCCCGCTCGGCCGTCTCGCGCGCCGCGACCACCGCGGCGGAGGCCTCCTGCGCGGCCCGCTCGAGCGATCCCAGGCGCTCGGCGGCGGCGGCCCGGCGCCGGGCCGCCTCGCCGCGCTCGGCCTCGGCGGCCGCGACGCGCTCGGAGGCCAGCTCGGCGCGGCCGGCGCTGCGATCGGCGGCGGTGCGCAGCGTGGCCGCCAGCTCCTGGGCGCGGGAGGCCTCCTGGGCGGCCACCGCGCGCGCCTGGGCGGCCGCCGAGCGCTCGGCCCGGGCCGCCTCCAGCACGCGCGACGCCTCGCCGGCGATGGCCTGGAGCCGCTCGTGCTCGGCGCGGGCCGCGCGCAGCGCGCGATCGGCCTCGCGGGCGCGCGCCGACGCCACGGCGCGCCGCGCCGCGGCGATCTCGGCGTCCAGCGCCTCGGCGCGCTCGGCGGCGCGGGCCTGGCGGTCCAGCGCGCGGGCGCGCGAGCGGACCTCTCCGGCGAGGTCGCGGGCCCGGTCGAGCCGGTCCCCCACGCGCGCCAGCTTCTGCTCGGCGCGGCGGCGGCGGCGCTTGGCGACCGCCACGCCCGCGGCCGCGTCGACCATCGCCCGCCGCTCGAGGGGCGTGCTGGTGCACAGCGCCTCGACCTGCCCCTGCCGGATCACCGCCAGGGCGTCGGGGCCCACGCCGCGCGAGGCGAGGGCCTCCTGCACGTCCAGCAGGCGGCACGACGCCGAGTTGAGGCGGTAGTGGGCGTCGCCCGCGCGGGTCAGGCGGCGGCTGGCCTCCACCTCGGCGGGGCCGTCGCGGTCGCCGTCCTCGTCGGACAGCACCAGGCCGACCTCGGCGAACTGCGCCGCCGGCCGCCGCTCCCCGCCGGAGTACAGGACGTCGGCCATGCCGCCGGCGCGCAGGCGGCCCGCCCGCTGCTCGCCCAGGGCCCAGACCACCGCCTCGGCCAGGTTGCTCTTGCCGGACCCGTTGGGGCCGACGACCACGTTGACTCCCGGCCCGAGCTCGAGCGACGTGGCGTCGGCGAACGACTTGAACCCGCGCAGGGTGAGGCGGCTCAGCATCAGGCGCCGGCCGTCAGCCGCGCGAGGGCCTGCGCGGCGGCCGCCTGCTCGGACGCCTGCTTGGAGCGGCCGGTGCCCTCCCCCATCACCTCGCCGCCCACGCGCACCCGGCTCGTGAAGCGGGGGTCCTGGGGCGGCCCGGTGGTGGCGGTGACCTCGTACGCCACGGCGGCGCGGCCGCGGCGGGCCACCAGCTCCTGGAGGGCGGTCTTCGCGTCCCGGGAGCCGGGGGTCGCCGCGTCCAGCGCCGGGGCGAACGCCTCCAGGACGGCCGCCCGCGTGGGCTCGGCCCCCAGGTCGAGCCAGCCGGCGCCGATCACGGCCTCGGCGAGGGCGGCGCGGACCGTCGGCCGCGCGGCCAGCTCCGCGGCCGCGTCGCGCCGGGCCGGCGGCGCGGCCTCGACCAGGAGCGCCGGCAGGCCGGCCGCCTCGGCCGCGGCGGAGCAGGAGTCGCGGGCGACGACGACCTGGCGCATCCAGGAGAGGTCGCCTTCGTCCACCGATGGGTGCCGGCGCATGAGCTCCTCGCTCACGACGACCTCCAGAACGCTGTCACCGAGGAACTCGAGGCGCTCGTAGGAGGCCTCGCGGCGCGGGGCCCACGAGCTGTGGGTGAAGACCTGGCGCCGCCGCCCGGCCGGAAGGCCCGACACCAGCCGGGAGAGGCCGGGACCGGCGGCGCCACCGTCGCTCAGGCGCTGTTGGCGAGCACGAAATCGACCGCCTGCCCGACCGTCGAGATCTTCTCCGCCTCCTCGTCCGGGATCTTGATCTTGAACCGGTCCTCCATCTCCATGATGAGCTCGACCAGGTCCAGCGAGTCAGCGTTGAGGTCCTCCTGGAACGAGGACTCCACCGTGACCTCCGCCGGGTCGACGCCGAGCTGCTCCACCAGGATGGCGCGGACCTCCTCGACAGCCTTCTCTCGGTCCAACACAGTCCCCCTCTGGTTCATCGCCTGGCCAGCGGTCGCTCGGCTCTCTGGCGGGTCAACCTACACACGGTCTCGGACGAACCGCCGGCGTCGCGGCGGACGCGGGAATCCTACGTGGCGCGCGCGCGTTCGGCGCCCTCGAGGGCGAGCGCGGCGCCGAACTGCTCGACGAGCTTGCCGCGCGTGCCCCGCGCCGCCACGCGCACCGCGTTGGCCACGCCCCGGCCGCTCGAGTTGCCGTGGCCGATCACGGCCAGGCCGCGGACGCCCAGCAGGACGGCGCCCCCGTAGGTCTCGGGATCGATGCGGTCGCGCATCCGGCGCAGGGGCGGCCGCACCAGCAGGCCGCCGATGCGGCCCAGCAGGGTCGAGCGCACCGCCGTGCTCACCTCGCCCAGGAGGAACGTCGCCACGCCCTCCATCGTCTTGAGCACCACGTTGCCCGTGAACCCGTCGGTCACGACGACGTCGGCCGCGCCGGCGGAGATGTCGCGCCCCTCGACGTTGCCGATGAAGCCCGGCGTGTCCCGCAGGAGCCCGTGGGCGGTCAGCACCAGGTCGCTGCCCTTGCCCTCCTCCTCGCCGATCGACAGCAGGCCGACCCGCGGCATGGGGATGCCGAGGACGTCGCGGGAGAAGAGGCGCCCCATCATCGCGAACTGGGCGAAGTGCTCCGGGCGCGCGTCGGCGCTCGCGCCGGCGTCGAGCAGCACCACGGGGCCCCGCGAGCTCGGCAGCACGACCGCGATCGCCGGGCGGATGACCCCGGGGACGCGGCGCATGTAGAGGGTCGCCGCCGCCAGCATGGCGCCGGTGTTGCCCGCCGAGACCGCCGCGCTGGCGCGCCCCTCCCCCACCAGCCGGCTCGCCGTGGCGATCGAGGACTCGGGCTTGGCCCGCACGGCCCGGGCGCCCTCCTCGTGCGAGGACACCACGTCGGGGGCGTGGACCACCTCGATGCGGCCGTCGGACGCGGCTCCCTGGCGGGTCAGCTCGTCGGACAGCGCGCGCTCGTCCCCCACCAGCAGGACGTGGATCCCGTCCCGGGCTGCGTCGATGGCCCCTTCGACCGGGGCGACCGGCGCGTTGTCGCCCCCCATGCCGTCGAGGGCGACCGTCGGCTCGGCCGTCCTACCCCTCGATCTCGACGACCGGACGACCGCGGTAGTAGCCGCAGACGCCACAGACGTGGTGCGGCCTCACCGGGCTCGCGCACCGGGGGCAGCGCCCGAGGCGGGTCGCCTCGATCGCGTGCGTGGCACGGCGCGTGTCGCGGCGCTGCTTGGAGGTCTTTCGCTTCGGAACTGCCACGTGATCACCACCGGTCGGAGAACTCGCGGAAGGGTAGCGGTCCGAGGGCCCCGCAGGAAGGGCCCTCGGGTCGCGGGCGCCCTAGAGCCGGCGGCGCAGCCAGGCGAGGGCGGCGATGTAGGCCACCCCGCCGGCCGCCCCGATCTCGGCGTAGGGGCTGGGGTCCTCGCCCTGGGCGACCTTCACGACGAAGCCGAGGATCACCACGAGGATGACCACCGTGCCGGCGACGGCGGTGGCCCGCAGGTCGATGGCGGCGCCGCGCTCGTCCTGGGTGTCGCCCCGCAGCTGGCGGACCGGGTCCCAGCGCCCGCCCAGCAGGAAGACGGCGCCCACCGCGGCCATGATCGCGAACGAGATCAGCCCGCCCTGGGGATCGCCGCCGATCCACTGGGCGACCAGGAACACGACGCCGAGGAACAGGGCGACGCCCGGCAGGGTCCATCGCGACCTCATCGCCTCCCGGCCGCTACGCATCGTCGTCTCCATGGAAGACCTCCTCGACGGGACGTCCGAACAGGCGCGCGAGCGCGATCGCGAGCGGCAGCGAGGGCGTGTAGCGCTCGGTCTCGATGGCGTTGATCGTCTGCCGCGAGACACCCAGCGCCTGCCCGAGCTGCCCCTGGGTCAGGTTGCGCCCGGTGCGCAGCGCGCGCACGTCGTTCTTCATGAATGGAAAGTACGCTTGACACAGCGACGTGTCAAGCACGCTTTCCATCAGCCCGTGCCGGGCTCCTTCGCCAGGCGCTCGGCGAGCTCCCTCAGCGCCTCCCAGCGCGAGTCGGCGACCTCCACGACGCAGTCGCAGGGCGCCAGGTTGCGGTTGGCCCCGCAGGTCGGGCACAGGCCGGCGCAATCCTCGCGGCACAGGATGGTGACCGGGACGAGCTCGGCGATCGAGTCCCGCGTCCAGAGGGCCAGGTCCAGCTGGTCGTCCTCCACGTAGACGGACGCGACGTCCTCGTCGAACGCGGAGTCGTCGGCGGGCGCGTCGTCGGCGGCGTACTCGGACGCGTCCACCTCCAGGCGCAGGCGCGCCGGCTCCATGCAGCGCATGCACGGCCCCACGAGATGCACCGTCGTGCGCAGCCGCAGGGCGAGGCCCGTCAGCGCGCGGGTGACCTCCAGCTCCACCTCGGGGGCGGCGGGGTCGGTGCGGTAGTCCTGACCGCCCAGGCGCAGCTCGACCGGCGGCACCGTCAGCCGCAGGCGGGCGGCGGCGCCCGGCGCGAGGTCGAGCGCCCGGAGGTCGACGATGGCGACCTCCTGCGCCACGGCGGCTACAGCGGCGAGTCGGGGGAGAGCGGCTCCCCGCTATCGCCCTCGTCGGTGCGGCCCTGCAGGCGCTCGCGACCGCGCTGGACGGCCTGGAGGAACTTGCCGAGGTTCACCTCGAGCGTGCCGAGCACCTCGTCGGCGTAGTCCTCGGCCCCCAGCCGCACCTCGCGCTCACGCTGACGCGCCTCCTCGAGGATGTCCGCGGCCTCGCGCTCGGCCCGCTTGACGACCTCCTGCTCGGAGGCCTCCTGCGCGGCCTTGTCGCGGGCGTCGGCCACGAGGCGCTCGGCCTCGCGCTTGGCCTCGGCGAGCATCTCCTGGCGCTCCTTGACGATCCAGCGCGCCTGCTTGACCTCCTCGGGGATCGTCGACCGCATCTGGTCCAGGAGGTCGTAGATCGCCTCGCGATCGATCCGCACCTGGTCGGTCAGGGGGACCGCCCGGGCGTTGTGGATCAGGTCGTCCAGTTTGTCGATCAGTTCCAGAACGTCCAACGAACCCTCCTCAAGGGATCGAGTCAACGCCTCGGGGGCGTCGTGCACGCAACGCATCCGCGACGAGCGCGGGGACCCAGTCGTCGACCGAACCCCCCCATGCCGCCACCTCCCGCACGCCGCTCGAGCTCACGAAGCTGTACTGCGGCGATGCCGGCAGATAGACGGTTTCGATCTCCGCCGCCAGATGCCTGTTCAGCTGCGCCATCTGGAACTCGTAATCGAAGTCCGAGATCGCGCGCAGTCCTTTTACCATGACCGACGCGCCGATCGCGCGAGCGTGTTCCGTGATCAGCGAGTTGAAGCCGACCACCCGGACGTTGTCGAGATGCGCCACGCTCGCCTCCACGAAGGCGATGCGCTCGCTCGGCGTCGAACATCGGCAGCTTCTTGAACGAGCCGGTGGTGACCGACACCACGACCTCGTCGAAGATGTGCGCGGCGCGGGCGATGATGTCGATGTGACCGAACGTCACGGGGTCGTAGGTGCCCGGGGCACACGGCGATGCGGGCCGAGGCGCTCATCCGAGCTCCAGGCGCAGCACGCTGAGCGCCGTGTCACCGTAGGTCCGATCGATTCGCGAGGCGATCTCCAATCCGCTCGGCTCCGGTGGGGGCAGCGCGGCGGAGTGCTCGATCACCACGATCCCGGGGGGCGCCATGACCGGCGCGAGGGCGGCGCCGATTGCCGCGACGACCCGGTTGGTGAGGCTATAGGGCGGGTCACAGAGGCACAACCCGAAGGCCCGGCCGGCCGCCCGCTCGGCCGCGAGGGCCGCCCGCCAGTCCCTGCCGACCACCCTCGCCCGCCCCTCCTCGCCGAGGGCGGCGACGTTGGCCCGGATGCTCGCGAGGGCCCGCGGCGAGCGCTCCACCAGCGTGGCCGACCGCGCGCCCCGCGACAGCGCCTCGAGCCCCAGCGCCCCGGAGCCGGCGAAGAGGTCGATGACGTCCAGCCCCTCCACCGGGCCGAGGATCGAGAAGAGCGCCTCGCGCACCCGGTCGGACGTCGGGCGGGTCTGCGCGCCGGGCGGCGCGGCGATGCGCCGCCCCCGGTGGGTGCCGGCGACGATCCTCACGCGTCGAGCAGCCGCGGCAGGGCGTCGAACCGCTGCAGGACGGCCGCGCGCAGCAGCAGGTTCTCCGGGCGCGACAGGTGCGGGTCGGCCGCCAGGGTGCGCCGCGCCACGTGCCGGGCCTCGGCGAGCTCGCGGCGGTCGCGCGAGAGCCGGGCGAAGCGCAGGTCGGTGGGCCCCGCCTGGCGCAGGCCCAGGATGCTGCCCCTCCCCGCGGATCTCCAGGTCGAGCTCGGCCAGCCGGAACCCGTCGGTGGTCTGGGTGAGCGCCTCGAGGCGGCGCGCGCCGTCCTCCGTGACCGGCTCGGAGAAGAGCATGCACAGCCCGGGATGCTCGCCCCGCCCCACGCGGCCCCGCAGCTGGTGGAGCTGGGCCATGCCGAAGCGGTCGGCGTCCTCGATCAGGATCATCGTCGCGTTGGCGACGTCGATGCCGACCTCCACGACGGTGGTCGCCACCAGCAGGTCCGTGCGCCCCTCGGCGAAGTCGAGCATCGCCGCCCGCTTCTCGTCGGTGGCCTGGGCGCCGTGCACGAGCCCCACCGAGAAGGCGGCGAACGGGCCCGAGCGCAGCCGCTCGGCCTCGGTCGTGGCCGCCCGCGCCTCCGCCGCCGCGCCCTCCTCGACCAGCGCGCAGATGACGTAGGCCTGGCGGCCGGCGCGCAGCTCGGCGCGCACGCGCTCGTAGGCCCGCTCGCGATCCTCCTCGCGCACCCACACGGTCTCCACCGGCGAGCGGCCCGGCGGACGGGTGCGGATCGTCGAGACGGTCAGGTCGCCGTAGGCCGTCAGGGCCAGCGTGCGCGGGATCGGCGTGGCCGTCATGTAGAGGATGTGGGCGGCGCCCTGGCCGCCCGCCGTCCGCTCGGCCAGCGCCTGGCGCTGCTCCACGCCGAAGCGGTGCTGCTCGTCCACCACCACCAGCCCCAGGCGGTGCGAACTCCACCCCCTCGGACAGCAGCGCCTGGGTGCCCACGACGACCGGCGCCGTGCCGGACCGCAGGGCCATCAGGCGGCGCTCGCGCTCGGCCCGGGGCACCCGGCCGGTCAGGAGCACCGGGGCGAGCCCGGCCGGCGCGAGCAGGGAGTCGAGCGTGCGCAGGTGCTGCTCGGCCAGGGTCTCCGTGGGCACGAGGATGGCCGCCTGCGTGCCGGCCTCCACCGCCTGGCACATGGCGAGGACGGCCACGAGCGTCTTGCCGGAGCCCACCTCGCCCTGCAGCAGGCGCCGCATCGGCCGCGGCCGCGTCAGGTCGCGGCCGATCTGGCCGGCCGCGCGGCGCTGCGCGGGGGTCAGGGTGAACGGCAGGGCGTCCAGCAGCGGCCGCGAGCGCTCCCCGGTCGCCGCCAGCACGGGCGCCGCGCCCGCGTGGTCCTGGCGCCGGCGCACGGCCTCCAGGCCCAGCTGGAGGATCATCAGCTCCTCGACGACCAGGCGGCGGCGGCCCAGGAGGCTCTCGCGGCGCGAGCGCGGGAAGTGGACGGCCACGAGCGCGTCGGCGGCCCCCGGCAGCGCCAGGCGCTCGCGCACCCACGCCGGCAGCCGCTCGGGGGCGGCGCGCGCGAGGGGCCGCGCCAGGTCGACCAGCTCGCGGATGCGGCGCACCGGCATCTGCTCGGTGGCCGGGTACACGGGCACCAGCCCGCGGGTGTGGAGGCCCTCGGACCCCGGACCCCCGATGACCTCGTGCGTGCGCACCGTGATCTCGCGCCGCCCCTCGGCGCCGACCTTGCCGCGCAGGAGCAGCTCGTCGCCCGGCTGCAGGACGCGGGCGAGGTGCTCCTGGTTGAACCACGTCGCCGTGGCGGCGCCGGTCGCGTCGCGGACGCGGGCGCGCACCAGCCGCAGGCCGCGGCGCCGGGTGGGGCGGACGGTGATGTCGTCGAGCCGGACGCGCACCGTCACCTCCTCCCCGCCCGCAGCTCGGCGAGGGGGCGCACGTCCTGGTCGAAGGCCTCGTACCGCATCGGGAGGTGCTCCAGCAGGTCGGCCGATCACGTCGATCCCGAGGGCGGCCGCGCGCCGCGCGGTGGTGGCCCCGACCCCCGGAAGGTCGGTGATCGGCGCGTCCCACCAGCCCGGTCCGGGACGGCGCGGCGGGGGCGGCGCGGGCCACGGCGCCCCGCGGCCGAGGCCCAGCGGCGGGGTCGGGACGGCCGTCAGATCCGCCGCGGTTGCGCTCGGGGGCATTGAACGAGCATAATCCGGGGCCGCTCGGACGCCTGCCGCGTCCCCACCGACAGCGACGGAAGCGAGAGCGCGGAGATGTCAAAGGTCTGCAGTGTCTGCGCCAAGGCCCCGAAGTTCGGGAACAACCGCAGCCACTCCATGCGCGCCACGCCGCGTCGCTTCAACGTGAACGTCCAGAAGGTCCGCATCCTGAACGGCAACACGCCGGTGCGCGCCTACGTGTGCACGCGCTGCCTCAAGGCCGGGAAGGTCCGCAAGGCCGGCTGACCCCCGGGCGCCGCGTGGGTCAGCGGCCGTCCGCGAGCATGTTGGTCATCACGATCGCCGCGTCCGCGGCGTCGGAGCCGGCGTTCCCCTTGTCGCCGCCCGAGCGGGCCTCGGCCTGCTCCTGGGTCTCGCAGGTGAGCACGCCGAAGGCGCACGGGCACGCCGGTCTCCAGCCCCACCGCGGTGAGCCCGCTGGCGGCGGCGTTGCAGATGTGGTCGAAGTGCGCGGTCTCACCCCGGATGACCACCCCGAGGGCGATGATCGCGGCGTAGCGCCGGTGCATCGCCAGCGACTTGGCGGCCAGGGGCAGCTCGAACGCCCCCGGCACCCAGTGGTCCTCCAGGTGCCCCGCCGGCAGCCCGGCCTCGGCCAGGCGCAGCTGCGCCCCGTGGAGCAGGCGCTCGCCGAGCTCGCGGTGGAAGCCCGCGACCACGGCCGCCATCCGGATGCCCGGGTGCTCCAGGCGGGGGGCCGGCGGCGGGGGGCCGGAGCGGGCCATCAGGCGTCCACGTCGCCCGGCGCGGGGCCCGCGCCGTTGGACGAGTCCTCGTCGAAGCGCAGATCCTGGTGGTGGAGGATGTGGCCCATCTTGTCCCGCTTCACCCGAAGGTAGTCGACGTTGTCGTCGCCCGGTGACATCTCTATCGGCACGCGGTCGATGACCGAGAGGCCGTAGCCCTCGAGCCCGACGATCTTCTTGGGGTTGTTGGTCAGCAGCCGGATCGACGTGAGGCCGAGGTCGGCCAGGATCTGGGCGCCGATGCCGTAGTCGCGCAGGTCGGGCGGGAAGCCGAGCTCGACGTTGGCCTCGACGGTGTCCAGGCCGTGGTCCTGGAGCTCGTAGGCGCGCAGCTTGTTGAGCAGGCCGATGCCGCGCCCCTCCTGCGCGATGTACAGCAGGACGCCCGTGCCCTCCTCGGCGATCATGCGCATCGCGGCGCGCAGCTGCTCGCCGCAGTCGCAGCGCTGGGAGCCGAAGACGTCGCCCGTGAGGCACTCCGAGTGCACCCGCACCAGCACGTCCGGCCTGCCGTCGACCTCGCCCTTGACCAGAGCGAGATGGTGCTTGCCGTCGAGGATCGAGCGGAAGCCCACCGCGCTCCACTCGCCGTACTCGGTCGGCAGCCGGGCGGCGGTCCCGCGCTCGATGAGGCGCTCGGTGCGGCGCCGGTGCTCGATGAGCTGGGCGATCGTGATCATCTTGAGCCCGTGCCGGGCCGCGTACGGGATCAGCTCCGGCACGCGGGCCATCGTGCCGTCGGGGTTGCTGATCTCGCAGATGACCCCCGCCGGGATGAGCCCGGCCAGGCGGGCCAGGTCGACCGCCGCCTCGGTGTGGCCGGCGCGCTCGCAGCACGCCGCCCGCCTGGGCGCGCAGCGGGAAGACGTGGCCGGGCTTGACCAGGTCGTCGGGGCCGGCGTCGGGATCGATCGCCACCATGATCGTGCGGGAGCGGTCCGGCGCGGAGATGCCGGTGGTGATGCCGTGACGGGCCTCGATGGGCTCCGTGAAGGCCGTCGCGTAGGGCGCCTCGTTGCGCTTGACCACCTGCTTGCAGCCCGAGCTGGTCGCAGCGCGCCTCGGTGAGGGCCAGGCAGACCAGCCCGCGCCCGTGCGTGGCCATGAAGTTGATCGCCTCGGGGGTCGCGAACTGCGCCGCCATCACGAGGTCGCCCTCGTTCTCGCGATCCTCCGAGTCCAGGATCACGACCATCCGCCCGGCGCGGATCTCCTCGAGTGCCTCGGCGATGGTCGCGAACTCGGCCGCCGTGCTGGTCATCCCCCCGTCCCTTCCGGCGCGTAGGGCGCCGCCAACGATTCGACGTATTTTGCCACCACGTCAACCTCGAGGTTGACGGGCCGCCCCAGCGCCTGCGGGCCGAGCGTCGTGACCGCCATCGTGTGGGGGATCAGCGCCACCGTGAACGCGTCCGGAAGGCGCGCGGCCACCGTCAGGCTAACGCCGTCGACGGTGATGCTGCCCTTCTCGACGACGTAGCGCAGCAGCGCCGCCGGCGCGGCCACCTCCAGGACGGCGCTCTCCCCCTCCGGGCGCACCGCCCGGACGTGGCCCACGCCGTCCACGTGCCCCTGGACCAGGTGGCCGTCCAGCCGGTCGCCCAGCCGCATCGGGCGCTCCAGGTTGACGGCGTCGCCCGGGGCCGAGCCCGCCGAGCGTGGTGCGGCGCAGGGTCTCGGCCACGCAGTCCACGGCGAAGCCCCCGGCGTCGATCTCCACCGCCGTCAGGCAGGCGCCGTTGACCGCCACCGAGTCGCCCAGCGCGAGGTCCTCCAGCACCCGCCGCGCCCCGATGGACAGGCGGGCGCCGCCCTGCGCCGGCCGCACGTCGCGGATCCGCCCGCCCTCCTCGACCAGGCCCGTGAACACGCCTCAGCCCGCCGTTCCCGCGAGCGGCCGCAGCCGCCCGGTGACCAGGATGTCGTCGCCCACCCGCTCGGTCTCGACGCCCCGCAGCCGGGGGGCGGCGGCGAGGACGGCGATCCCGTCGCCGCCGAGGGCCGAGGGGGCCTCGCGGCCGCCGATCAGCATCGGCGCGAGGAACCACGCGACCCGGTCGACCGCGGCGGCGGCGACCATCGCGCCCGCCAGCCCGGCGCCGCCCTCGACGAACAGCGACTGGATGCCGCGCTCCCCCAGCGCCTCCAGGCCCCGGCCCAGGCGGTCGGGCGCGTCGCCCGGCACCGCGCAGCACCTCCACCCCCTCCGCCCGCAGGGCCTCCACGCGACCGGGGTCGGCGTCGGCCGCCGCGACCACGATCACCGGGGCCGTCGCCAGGTCGCGCACGAGCGCCGCGTCGAGCGGCAGGCGGGCGCCGGAGTCGAACACCACGCGCGCCGGCTGGCGCACGGGGCCCGCCACGTCGCGGGCGGTGAGCAGGGGATCGTCCGCCAGGGCGGTGCCGAGGCCCACCGCGACGGCGTCGCTGTCGGCGCGCCAGCGGTGCACCAGGCCGCGCGAGGCGGCGCCCGAGATCCAGCGGCTCTCCCCCGAGGCCGTCGCGATCTTGCCGTCGAGGCTGGTCGCCAGCTTGAGCGTCACGTGCGGCCGGCCGGTGACGGCCGCGGTCAGGAAGGCGGCGTTGAGCTCGGCGCACGCGTCCGCCTCGGCCCCGTCGGCGACGACGACCTCGATGCCGGCCGCGCGCAGCACCTCGCGCCCCTGGGCCCGGTCGCGCTCGAGGGGGTCGAGCAGGCCGATCACCACCCGGGCGACGCCGGCGGCGACCAGGGCGTCGGCGCAGGGCGGCGTGCGCCCGGTGTGCGAGCAGGGCTCCAGCGTGCAGACCACCGTCGCCCCGCGCGCGGCGTCGCCGGCCGCCGCGAGGGCCATGGCCTCGGCGTGCGGCAGCCCCGGGCCCTCGTGCCAGCCCTCCGCCACGATCTCCCCGTCGCGCAGGATCACGGCCCCGACGAGCGGGTTGGGGCTCACGCGGCCGCGGCCGTTGAGGGCGAGCCCCAGGGCGCGCGACAGGGCCGCGCGCTCCAGGCCGGACACCGGCGCGGCGGCCACGGTCACCCCGACGCCAGCCCGGCCAGCTCGCGGTAGGCGGCGACGGGGTCGGGCGCCCCGAAGATGGACGAGGCCGAGACGAACATCGTCGCGCCCGCCGCGCGGGCGGCGGGGAGCGTGGCGACGCCGATCCCCCCGTCCACCTCGATGACGACCTCCGCGGGCAGCAGGGCCCGCAGGCGGGCGATCCGGTCCGGGGTGGTGCCGATGAAGGACTGGCCGGCGAAGCCGGGGTTCACGGCCAGGACGTTGACGTAGTCCAGCTGCGCCCGCCAGCTCGGCGACGTGCTCGACCGGGGTCCCGGGGTTGATCGCGAGGCCCGCGCGGCACCCCGCGTCGCGGATGGCGCCCAGGAGCCGGTGGGCGTGCGGCTCGGCCTCGACGTGGAAGGTGATCGCGTCGGCGATCGGCGCGAAGAGACCCACGATCTCGGCCGGCCGCGACACCATCAGGTGCACGTCCACCAGGCCGCCCGCCGCGTGGATCGGCTCGGCGACGGCGCGGGCGAAGTCCGGGCCCACGGTGAGGTTGGGCACGAAGTGGCCGTCCATCACGTCGACGTGCGCCGAGCGCACCCCGGCGGCGATCAGGCCGTCGAGCTGGGCCCCCAGGCGCAGCATGTCGGCCGACATCACCGAGGGGAGCACCAGCGGCGCGTGGGTGAGGGCGGCGCTCACGCCCCGGCCTCCGGGCGGCGCAGGCGCGCGATGAAGAAGCCGTCCGTGCCGTGGCGGTGCGGCAGCGTGAGCAGCGCCCCCGGCACCCGCGGGTGGGCGTACCCGGGGTAGAGCGCGGCCAGGTCGTCGCGCGGGGCGCCGGCCGCGTCGACCACGTCCTCGTTCTCGGGGCTGATGAGCGTGCACGTCGAGTAGACGACCCGCCCGCCGGGGCGCACCAGCGTGAGGGCGCGGCCGAGCAGGTCGGCCTGGAGCCGGGTGAGCGGCGCGAGGGCCTCCTCGCGCCGGCGCCAGCGGGCGTCGGGCCGCGACGACAGCACCCCCAGCCCGGTGCAGGGCGGGTCGACCAGCACCGCGTCGAAGCCGCCCTCCGGCAGATCGACCGCGAGCGCGTCGCCCACCACCACCTCCATCGGCGCCGCCATCCGGCGCGCGAGCGCGCGCAGCGCGTCGGCCCGGGCCGGCCGCAGCTCCACGGCGGTGATGCGGGCCGCGCCGCCCGCGAGGGCCGCCAGGTGCGTCGCCTTCGCCCCCGGCGCGGCGCACAGGTCGAGGATCCGCTCGTTCGGCCGGGGGTCGACGACGTGGGCGACGAGCTGCGACGCCCGGCTCTGGCCCATCGCGAGCCCCTTCGCCCACGCGGCCGAGTCCTCGAGCGCGAACCCGCCGGGGACCACGTAGGCCTCGGGCAGCAGCGGGTCGCGCCGCCAGCCATGGGGCAGCTCGGCCTCGAGCCCGGCCCGGGGGCCGCGCAGCCGGTTCCAGCGCAGCGCCGACTCCGCGGGCTCGTCGGCGGCCTCCATCACGCGGATCGCCTCCTCCGAGCCCAGCGACGCCACCAGCTGCTCGGCGATCCAGTCCGGCATGGAGTAGCGCAGCGCCGCGGTCTCGGCGCCGCCCCGCTCGAGCTCGGCCAGGCGGCCGTCGGCGTCGCTGGCGATGCGGCGCATGACCGCGTTGACCACGCCCGCCCGGGCCGACACGCGCGCCTTGGGGCCGCGCAGCGCGCGGGCCTGGCGCACCGCCTGGTCGACCACCGCGTGATCGGGCACCCCGTCGGAGAAGGCGATCTCGTACGCGCCGATGCGCAGGATGTCGCGCACGGCCGGCTCGAGGGCCGCCGGCCGGTCGAGCGCCCCGTCGATCAGCCAGTCGAGCGTGCGCCGGCGCTGCACGGCGCCGTAGGCCAGCCGCGTCGCCTGGGCCCGGGAGCGCGGGTCGAGGTCGGCGCGCCGCGCCTCGGCGGCCAGGGCGCGGTCGGCGTAGGCGCCGTCATCGACCCGCCGAGGACGCGCAGCGCCACGCCGCGCCCGCGCGAGACCCCCTCGTCGGTCGTCGTCTCGCTCACGCCTCTCCCCCCCACTCGAGCCCCCCGCGCCATCCGCGCAGGAAGGCGCCCGCGTCCATGCGCCCGCGGCCGGGCGGCTGCAGCTCCCGCACCTCGAGCGAGCCCTCGCCGCAGCCGGCGATCAGCCGGCCGTCCTGGACCGTCAGGCCCGGCGGCGCGGCCTCGGCCCGCGCGCGCACGCTCCACACCTTGAACGGCTCGCCGCCGATCCGGCAGGTGGCCCCGATGTGGGGCGACAGGGCGCGCACCCGGCGCTCCAGCGCGACCGCGGGCCGCGACAGATCCAGGACCCGGTCCTCGGCGGTGATCTTGGGCGCCAGCGAGACGCCCTCGGCCGGCTGGGGCGTGGGGCTCAGCCGGCCCTCGTCCAGCCCGTCGAGCACCGACACCAGCAGCGGGCCGCCCAGACTCGGAGAGGCGCGCGACCAGCGCGCCGCCGTCCTCGTCGGGGCCCACGCGCACGGACTCGGTGGCCAGCATCGGCCCGGTGTCCAGCCCGGCGTCCATCTGCATGATCGTCACGCCCGTCTCCTCGACCCCGTCCATGATCGCCCGCTCCACCGGCGCGGCGCCCCGGTAGGCGGGCAGCAGGGAGAAGTGGACGTTGATGCACGGCCAGCGCGAGAGGATCCCGTCGCGCAGGATCTGGCCGAACGCGACCACCGCCAGCGCCTGGGCGCCGGTCTGCTCGATGCGCTCGATGACCTCCGGGGCGTTGATCGTGGCCGGGCGGACGACGTCGATCCCGAGGTCCTCGGCCGCCAGGGCGACCGGGGTCGGCGAGGCGCGGCGGGAGCGCCCGCGGGCGCGGTCGGGCTGGGTGACGACCAGCGGGACCTCGTGACGGGAGGCGGCCAGGGCCCGCAGCGGCTCCACCGCCGCCTCCGGGCTGCCCGCGAAGGCGACACGCACGCTGCCTCAGCCTCCGTCGCGCAGCGCCTTGAGTGCCTCCCGGCGCTGCTCTGGCGCCGTGCGGTCGAGGATGAGGACACCGTCGAGGTGGTCCAGCTCGTGCTGGATCACGCGCGCCGCGAAGCCCTCGGGGGCCAGCTCGAGGGGCCGGCCCTCGACGTCCTGGGCGCGCACGTGGACCGCCACGGACCGGGGCACCTCGACCGAGATCTCGCCGATGGACAGGCAGCCCTCGGTGTCGGTCTCGGTCTCCTCGGAGCGCCAGATGATCTCGGGGTTGCAGAGCACGAGGGGCGGCTCGTCCTCGCCCGCGAAGACCACCGCGAGGCGCCGCAGGATCCCGACCTGGGGGGCGGCCAGACCGACGCCGCGGGCGTCGATCATGATCTGGATCATCCGGTCGGCCTCGTCCTTCAGGGCCTGGTCGAAGTCCGTGATCGTGAGCGCGGGCGAGCGCAGCACGGGATCGCCGAGCTGGCGGATGCTCTCGAGCGCGGCGAGTCGCCGGCGCTCGAGGACGGGGTCGTCGAGGGCGCGAGAGGACACCCCTCGACTCTAGCAGCGCGCCCCATGCCGCCGGCCGGCGGCGACGGGCCGGCTCAGCCCCAGAAGCTCGGCAGAAGCCCCTCGGGAACGGGGACCGCGCGCTGGTCCGGGCGCGCGGCGAGCGCGCGGCCGTAGTCCTCGGCGGTCGCCCCCGGGCCGTGGAGCACGACGGCCCGCGGGCCGTCGGGGCCGTCCAGCGCCATCAGCACCCAGCGGTCGGCCAGGCCGGCCAGATCGGTCGGGATGCGCGCGACCAGGCCCACCGTCTCGCCGTCGACCTCCAGGCGCTCGGTGCCGTGGAAGCTGCCCTTCAGGTCGTCCACCGCCCCCTCGAGCTGCGTCCAGCCCCCCGGGACCGACGAGACCGTCACGTCGCCCACCACCGCGGAGGCCGCCCGCGCGCCCACGGCCATGCCCGGCAGGTCCGACGCGTCGGCGGCGCGGGCGCGCAGCTCTCCGTCGGGACCGGGCACCGTGAGGGGCGGCGGCGTCGGGGCCGGCGCGGCCGCCGGGGCGGGCGTGCCGCCGACCAGGGACGAGGTCACCGCGACCGCGGCGCCGCCCGCCCCCACCACGGCCACCAGCACCAGGGCCACCGTCCCGGCCCGCAGGCGGCGGCGCCGGGGCCGCCGCGGCCGGGCCATCACCCGCGTGGGCTCGGCGGCGTCGCCGCGCAGGGCCCGCTCCAGCCCCTCCACCAGCTCGGCGGCGGTGCGCGGGCGCTCGCGGGGGTCCTTCGCCAGGGCGCGCGCCATCACCGCGTCGAGGGCGCGCGGCAGCCCCGGTCGCAGGCTCGACAGCGTCGGGGCGGCGCGGTTGACCTGCGCGTACAGCACGCCGGCGAGCGCCTCGGCCTCGAAGGGCGGGCGCCCGGCGAGGGCCTGGAACGCCACCGCGGCCAGCCCGTAGCGGTCGGACGCGGGCGTGGCCGGCTCGCCCCCGATCACCTCGGGCGCGAGGTAGGCCGCCGTGCCCACCAGCAGGCCGGCGGCCGTGATGGTGGTGGTGTCGATGCGCCGCGCGATGCCGAAGTCGGCCAGCCAGGGGCCCGCCGGGTCGAGCAGGATGTTGCTCGGGGTGACGTCGCGGTGCACCAGGCCGGCGCGGTGGGCGGCGTCCAGCCCGTCGGCGATCCCCGCCAGCAGGGCGAGGGCCTCGTCGGGCGGCAGCGGGCCGGCGGCCAGGCGCTGCCCCAGCGTGCCACCGCGGGCCAGCCGCATCGCCAGGAAGCCCCTGCCGCCGTCCTCGCCGCGGTCGCGGATCGGGACGATGTTGGCGTGGTGCAGGGCCGAGAGCGCCTCGCACTCGCGCCGGAAGCGGGTGCGGAAGGCCGCGTCGGCCCACACCGAGCGGTGGAAGACCTTGACCGCGGCCACGCCGCCGGGCCCGTTGTGCCGGGCCCGGTAGACGACCGCCTGCCCGCCGCCGCCGATGCGCTCCTCGAGGAGCCAGTCGCCGACGACCCTCGCCTCGGCGACGACGGTCACGCGGTCACCGGCGCGCCGGAAGCAGGCTCTTGGCCGTCGACTGGGTCCAGGCGCGCGCGGCCAGGTAGTCGCCGGCGGCGCCCACCTTGAGGCGCTTCCAGCCCTCGCCCGCGTCGGCGTAGCCGGGACCGGCGTCCGCGCTGGCGATGTTGACGACCATGCCCTCCTTGCCCAGGGCGATCTCGGCCTGGGGGTCGCCCGTGCGCGGGAAGGCGACGCGCGCGGCGCCGTCCTCGTTCTGGATCAGGGGCGCGGGGGCGAGCTCGTTCAGGTCGAAGAAGATGCCCGCCAGGCTGGGCCGCAGCGACTGCTCGACCATGGGCATGAGGCCCTCGAGGCGGTACAGCTCGGCCACGCGGGGGGTGAAGAAGTACTCGGCCTCCCGCAGCAGCACCAGGTCGGTCCCCTCCGCCTTGCCGCGCTCGGGGCGCTCCTGGACCCAGTCGCGCACGCGCAGCCAGCTGCGGTGGCGGACGTCGCGGTCGCCGGCGGCGGCGCGCTCGACGGCGGGCGACGGCTTGCGGTCGGGGGTGATCGCGACCAGGATCACCTTGTCGTAGACCTCCGAGAGCGCGTCGTGCGTCGCGGCCAGGCGGGCCTCCTCGTCGGCGTCGAAGGCCAGCGTCGCCTGGATGGCGATGGTCCAGCCGGCGCCGCGGGCGATGATGTCGGCCAGCAGCCCCTCGGGGCCCCCGCGCAGCGGCCGCTGCTCGAACACCAGGAGCGCGTCGGCGCCCGGCAGGGCCTCGCCGGAGATCTCCTCCACCAGCGCCGTCCTCGTCTCGGGGCCGCCCAGGGTCAGGAGGGTCGCGAGGACGTGGACCCACTGCTCGCGAGGGTCGTTCGACGCCTCGAACAGACGGGGAACCGGCATGTGAGGAAGCTCCTTGACGGGGATTGGTCCGCCGGCAAGCGTAGCGAAAGCATCGGCCCGTCCCCGGATTTCGCGGCAGGTGAAACCCGCCGCCCGGGCTCACCCCTCCTGGGGGTCGACGTCGACCGCCACCCGCACGCCGGCGCGCGCGAGGGCCGGCGCGTGGACCTCCAGCACGCCGCGCAGGGGCCGGGTGATCTCCGAGGCCGTCGGCGCGCGCAGGAGCACGGCCCGGCGCGTGCGCCCCCGCAGGCGGTGCAGCGGCGAGGGGCCCAGCACCCCCACCGCGGGCGCGGCGACGCGCACGGCGTCGGCCACCGCCACCGCGCCGCGGTTCACGGCCTCGGGCCGGTCGCCCTCGACCACCAGGCGCACGAGGTGCGCGAACGGGGGCAGGTCGTGCGCGCGGCGGCGCGCGATCTCGCCCTCCAGGAACTCCTCGACCGCGTGGCGGGCCCCGAGCTGGACCGCCCGGGCGGCCGGCTCGTAGGCCTGGACGATCACCCGGGCGCGCTCGCCCCGCCGGCCCGCGCGCCCGGCGAGCTGGACGATCAGGGCGAAGGCCCGCTCCTCGGAGCGGAAGCCGGCGAACTGGAGGGGCGCGTCGGCGTCGATCACCCCGGCCACGGTGACGTCGGGCAGGTCGTGGCCCTTGGCCACCATCTGGGTGCCGAGCAGGATGGCCGGCGCCGGGGCGCGCGAACTCGGCCAGGAGGCGCGCGACCGCGCCCCTGCCCGAGGCGCTGGAGCCGTCCATGCGCACCAGCCGGGCCGAGGGCACCAGCCGGGCCAGCGCCGCCTCCACCCCCTGCGAGCCCATCCCCTGACGCGCGATGTCGGCCCCGTGACAGCGGGGACAGACCCCCGGCACCGGCTCCTCGTGGCCGCAGTGGTGGCAGGCCAGGCGGCGCGGCGCCTCGTGCTGGACCAGGGCCACGTCGCAGTCGGGGCAGCGCGCGATCCAGCCGCAGCTGCGGCAGAGCGCCATGAGGGAGAACCCCCGCCGGCTGGCCAGCACGATCGCCTTCTCGCCGCGCAGGGCGGCCTCGTGGAGCGCCGACGCCAGCGGCCGCGACACCGGCCCGGCGCCCTGCGTGCGCATGTCCACGACCTCGACGGCCGGCAGCGGCGAGCCGTCGGCGCGCTCGGGCAGGCTGAGGCGCGGGAGGGCGTTCCAGGCCTCGGGGCGCGGCGTGGCGCTGCCGTAGACGACCGCCGCCCCGGCCGCCCGGGCGCGGCGGGCCGCCACCTGGCGGGCGTCGTAGCGCGGCGAGGAGTCCTGCTTGTACGAGCCGTCGTGCTCCTCGTCGACCACGACCAGGCCGAGGTTCTGCACGGGCGCGAAGATCGCGCTGCGCGCGCCCAGCACCACGTCCGCGCGGCCCTCGCGCACGCGCCGGTGCTCGGCCGCCCGCTGGGCCGGCGTCAGGGCCGAGTGCCAGATCGCGATGTCCTCGCCGAGGCGGGCGCGCAGGCGCCCGAGCAGCTGCGGGGTGAGCGCGATCTCGGGGACCAGCACGATGCTCCCGCGGCCGCGCGCCCGGGCCGCCTCGATGGCGTGCAGGTACACCTCGGTCTTCCCCGAGCCGGTCACCCCGTGCACCAGCAGGGGCCCGCCCTCCCCGTCCATCCGCCGCTCGAGCTCGGCCACGACCGCGGCCTGGGGGCCGGTGAGCGACGGCGGGGCGTCCGGGCGCGGCGCCGCGCCGCCCGCCGCGGTGAGGGCGTCGCCCGGACCGGTGCGCTCCCGGACCAGCGCGATCGCGCCGGCGTCGGCCATCGCCCGCAGGGTCGGCATGGTGGTGCTCGCGTCGGCGCACAGCCGCGCCGCGGGCAGGCGCCCGCCGGCCCGCTCGAGGACCGCGGCCACCTCGCGCCGGCGCGGGGTGAGCCCCTCGAGCGCCGAGCCGGTGCGCTCGGCGACCAGGCGCTCCGCGCCGCGCCCCGGCGGGGGGGCCAGCACCCAGCCGCCGTCGTCGGCGCGCCGCAGCGCCCCGCCGCCCCCCGGCGGCAGCACCAGCCTCAGGCAGGCCGCGACCGGGGCCAGGTAGTACCGGGCCATCCACCCCGCCAGCTCGAGGAGCTCGGGCGGCACCGCGGGGACGTCGACGACGCCGGCCAGGGGCACCAGGCGCCCGGCGTGGGTCGGGGCGGCGCGGTCCACGACCACGCCGAGCACCCGCCGCGGCCCGAGGGGGCACACGACCAGGGCGCCCGGCTGCGCGGCCCCGTCGAGCCCCCCGGGGACCGCGTAGTCCAGGATGCGGTCGAGCCCGCGCGCCGCCACCAGGGGGAAGACCTGGGCGGCGGCGCTCACCTCACGGCTGTCAGGCCGTGGAGGCGAGCTTTCCGCCGGCCTCGAGGCCGACGGCGGTGCTCTCCCACGTGAAGTCGGGGTCGTTGCGGCCGAAGTGGCCGTAGGCCGCCGTCTTCTGGTAGATCGGCCGGCGCAGGTCGAGCCGCTCGACGATCGCGGCGGGCCGCAGGTCGAAGTTCTCGTTGATCCAGGCCGCGATCTGGTCCGGGTCGCGCGTCTCGGTGCCGTAGGTCTCGAGGCTCACCGACACCGGCCGGGCGACGCCGATGGCGTAGGCCACCTGCACCTCGGCCCGCTTCGCCAGCCCGGCCGCGACCACGTTCTTGGCGACCCAGCGGGCCGCGTAGGCGGCCGAGCGGTCGACCTTCGAGGGGTCCTTGCCGCTGAACGCCCCGCCCCCGTGGCGGGCCATGCCGCCGTAGGTGTCGACGATGATCTTGCGGCCCGTCAGGCCGGCGTCGCCGAGGGGGCCGCCCACCACGAAGATGCCCGTGGGGTTGATGAAGAAGGTGATGTCGTCGTTCCACATGCCGAAGCCCTCGAGCACGGGCCGGATCACCTTCGTGATGGCGTCGTTGCGCAGCTCGTCGTACCCGATCTCGGGCGCGTGCTGGGTGGACAGCACCACCGACACCACCTCGGTCGGGACCCCGTCCACGTAGCGGACCGTGACCTGCGACTTGCCGTCCGGGCGCAGGTAGCCCAGCTCGCCGCGCCGGGCCTCGGCCAGCGTCTGGCAGATCCGGTGCGCGAGGGTGATCGGCAGCGGCATCAGCTCCGGGGTCTCGTCGCTGGCGTAGCCGAACATCAGGCCCTGGTCGCCGGCGCCCTGCAGGTCGTACCGGTCGCCGCCCGCGCCCGCCCGGGTCTCGTAGGCCGTGTTGACGCCCTGGGCGATGTCGGGGCTCTGCTCGTCGAGGGCCACCGAGACGCCGCAGGTCTCGGCGTCGAAGCCGTACTTGGCGCGGGTGTAGCCGATCCGCCGGACCGTGGAGCGGACGATGGCGGGGATGTCCACGTAGGTCGAGGTGGAGATCTCACCCGCGACCATGACCTGCCCGGTGGTGATGAGGGTCTCGCACGCCACCCGCCCCATCGGATCGTCGGTCAGGACCGCGTCGAGGACCCCGTCCGAGATCTGGTCGGCGATCTTGTCGGGGTGTCCCTCGGTGACGGATTCCGAGGTGAAGAGGTGCTGTCCCATGCGGTGTTAACTCCTTGGCGGATGGAGGCGGCGACGAGCATAACAGGGGGTCCGACGGCCCCCGGGAACGGCGCGGGGGCCCCGCGCGGAACGCGAGACCCCCGGTCGTAACGGCATGTCGCGGCGCCTATCCGGCGACGCGCACGAACACCTCGAAGGTGGGCGTGTCGCCACCGGTGGTCCACCCGCTGACGCTCTTGACCGGACGCAGCTGGGCGAGGTCCTTGGCGTCGGCCCCCTCGAGGGCCCCGGACTTGCGGGCCGCCGTGACGGCCTCCTCGACGTTCACCCACATGAGGCCCGTCACCTCGCTCGGCATGCCGTTGGTGCCGGCCTGGAACGCCGCCGAGGAGGAGAGCGGGGTCGTGGGACGCTGGACGGAGACCACGGCCGGGACGCTGTTGCCGACGATCACGAGGTCGCCGTCCACGCCGTAGACCACGCCCTGCCGGCCGTCGAGCGGGATGCGCCAGCCGGTGACGCCGGCCGCCAGCGGGACCTGCGTCGCCTTCGGCGCCTGGGCGCCCGGGCTGAACGTGCCGAGCAGCGCCGGCAGGCCGGCCCGCAGGGAGTCGAGCGTCTGGGTCGCCTTGGCGCCGTCGGCCACCTGGCTCGACAGCGCGACGCCGATGTCCTTGGCGCCCGAGGTCACGACCACGGACTGCTCGCCCGAGCCGAGGGCGGCCAGGTCGTCGAGCGACACGCCCAGCAGCTGCGGGAGCTGCCCGCCGATCGCCTCGAACTGCTCGCGCGCCTCCGCGGTCTGCGACGCCTGCGCCTGGGCGAGGGCGTTGGTGAGCGTGGTCGAGATGTCGTCGAAGCCGACGTAGGCGATCGCGTCGGCGGGCGCCTTCTCGGTGAGGGTCGGGGAGAACTCGCTCGCACCCGGGTCCGGGGCGCCGGTCAGCGACGCCCTTGACGCGGACGCCGTCGGGCTCGGCCGCGACGGACGCGGCGACCACGGCGTCCTGGTACTCGGACAGGCCGAGCTGGCCCAGCTGGGGCGAGGACGCGCCGGCCTGCTGCACCGCGCCGCCGACGTCGAAGTAGGCCTGCCCGAACACGTCCGCGGGCAGCTTGCCGATCGCGTCGGAGAAGCGCTCGGTGCCGGCCAGGGTCTTGTCGCCGCCGCCCGCGTGGGCGTCGAGCGCCGCGTACACCTGCTTCTGGGTGTCCGACACCACCAGGGCGTCGTCGGTGACCGCGGCGACGGTGTCGTCGTCGGCCGTGTAGACGCCGGCGCCGGCGTGCTCACCGGTCTTCTTGGCGCCCGACTTGACCAGCAGGGCCTCCATGTCGGCCGACTTGCCGTCGGCCAGCTCCACGACGGCCACGACCTCGGTGTCGCCGGCGGCCGCGGCGGCGCCCGCCGCGTCGGGGGAGGTGATGGAGCCGTTGAGCGCCGCGTCCGGGATCGCGAGGCCGGCGATCGCCGCGCGCTCGCCGAGCAGCGGCTTGACGTCGCTCTCGAAGTTCACGTCGTCCGAGCGGAGGGCGGCGTCCAGCTCGGAGCGCAGCTCCGGGTACGCCGGGAAGAGCTTGGCGAGGGAGTCGACCTGGGTCCACTGGGGCCCGTCGAAGTCGGTCGTCGCCTCGAGGTAGAACGGGCTCCCGGCGGGGACGTACGAGGCCGTCTCGCTCGGGCTCGCGCCGGTCTCGGAGTCGCCCCCGCACCCGGCGACCCCGAGGGCCGCGCCGGCGAGCGCGGTGCTCACGAGCACGATCGACCTGCGTCGGCGCAGGCTGTCGATGATCTGGACGGCCATCCGGGGAAACCTCCGGGTCGGGGAGCGGCGCGGTCGTCCGACAGTAGCGCGGCCCCTCCGCATGCCCGGGGGACCGGAGTAAAGGGACGGTTCAGATGGCCGGACGGCCCGTCGTCCCTACCGTCGGCCGCGAGGAGGCGCGGCATGAGCCGCGGCGCCTCAGCTGCGCCCGCGCACCTCGATCACCAGGGGCACCCCGTCCAGGTCGAAGCGCTGGCGCAGCCGGTTCTCCAGCCAGAAGCCGTAGTCGCGGGTCATGAGCGAGCGGTCGTTGACCTCCAGCCGGAAGGTGGGCGGCGCCTCGGAGGTCTGGACCAGGTAGCGCAGCGACAGGCGCCGCGGCCCGCGGCGCGGGCCGGGCCGCTCCGCGGCGAGCTCCCGCAGCGCCTCGTTGAGCTCGCGCGTGGAGATGCGCGCCCGGAAGCGCTCCTCCAGGCGCAGCGCGGCCGGCAGCAGGCGGTGGAGCCCCTCGCCCGTGGCCGCCGAGCACACCTCGATCGGCGGCCGCTGGCGCGACTTGGAGCGCAGGCGGCCCCGGATGTGCTCGAGGTCCGGCTGGGCCAGGTCCCACTTGTTGAGCACGAGCAGGGTCGCGCAGTGCGCGCGGGCCGCCCGGTCCACCGCCGAGAGGTCCGACTCGGTGAGGCCCTCGACGGCGTCCGCCACCACCAGCGCCACGTCGCTGCGCTCGGCCGCCTGCAGGGCGCGGATCTGGCTGTAGTGCTCGACCCCCTCGCGCATCTGGCCGCGCTTGCGCAGCCCGGCGGTGTCGATCAGGACCACCCGCCGCCCGTCGACCTCGATCAGGGTGTCGATCGGGTCCCGGGTGGTGCCCGGCGCGTCGTGCACCATCACGCGGTCCTCGCCCAGCAGGGCGTTGAGGATGGAGCTCTTGCCCACGTTCGGCCGCCCCATGATGCAGAGCGCCGGCAGCCGCTCCGCCTCGACGGCGGGGACGCGCGGGGCCTCGGGCAGGCGCTCCACGACGGCGTCGAGGAGGTCCCCCACCCCCCGGCCGTGCTGGGCCGACACGGCGTGGACGTCGCCGAAGCCGAGCCCGGCGAGGTTCTGCGCGGCCGCCTCGGGCGCCCAGTCGTCGCACTTGTTGGCCACCAGCATGATCGGACGGCCCGAGCGCCGCAGCCGGTCGGCGACCTCCAGGTCGCCGGCGGTCGGCGCGGTGTGGACGTCGACCACGAACATGATCAGGTCGGCCTCGTCGATCCCGCGGATGGCCTGGGCGGCGATCTGGCGGCCGACCACGCTGGGATCGGCGTCGTCGATGCCGCCGGTGTCGATGAGCTGGAAGGCGCGGCCGTTCCACTCGGCGCCGGACTGGCGCCGGTCGCGGGTGACGCCCGGCTGCGCGTCGACGACCGCGTCGCGCCGGCCGGCGAGCCGGTTGAAGAGCGTCGACTTGCCGACGTTCGGGTAGCCGACGATCGCGACGACCGGTTGGTCCGTCGCGAGGGTGCTCGCGGCCGCCTGCCGCGGCTTCCAGCGTGCGCGCTCGGCGCGTTTCTCAGCCATCGACATGCCCCGGGGGCTCGGTGCGCGGCCCACCCGCCTGGGGGATCAGGGCCGCGATCGCCGCCATCATACGGTCGACCGCCTCCCGCGAGCGCCGGCTGCGGGACCCGTCGGGCAGCGACGACAGGTTGACGGGGGGTCCGAACGCCACCGTCACGCGCCGCAGCGGCCGGTTGCTGCCCCAGATGGCGACCGGCACCACGGTGACCTCGGGGTCGAGCCCCAGCGACCCCGCCCCGGGCATCCCGGGACGCAGGCGCCCGTCCACGTGGCGGGTCCCCTCGGGGAACATCAGCAGCACGTCACCGCGCGCGAGCACGTCCTTGGCCAGCCGCAGCGCGCGCCGGTCGGCGCCGCCCCGCTCCACCGGGAACGCGCCCAGCCGGTAGACGATCCGGCGCAGCACCGGGAATCGAAAGAGCTCGGCCTTGGCCATGTAGTGGATCCGGCGCGGCAGGGCGGCGACGCCCATGATCGGCGGGTCGGCCTGCGAGATGTGGTTGCTCACCAGCAGCACCGGGCCCTCGGCGGGCAGGTGCTCCCGGCCGGTGACCTTCAGCCGCAGCCCCCAGCGGACCGGCGGCACGATCAGGATGTGCCCGGCCACCCACCAGCCCCGCCCGACGGTGGGCGCGACCTCGAGATCGATGTCCTTCACGGCCGGGGGCTCTCCACGCCGGAGCGGATGTCCTCCACGAGCTGCACCACCAGGTCGGCGACCTGCTCGATGTCCATCTCGGACGAGTCGACCACCACCGCCCCGTCGGCGACGCGCAGGGGGCTGGCGGAGCGCGTGCTGTCGAGGTGGTCCCGGCGGCGCACGTCCTCGGTGACGCGCTCGGGCGAGTGGTCCACGCCGCGGGCCAGCAGGTCGTTGCGGCGCCGGCGGGCGCGCTCCTCGAGCGAGGCCGTGAGGAAGACCTTGAGGTCGGCGTCCGGGCACACGACGCTGCCCACGTCGCGCCCGTCGGAGACCCACGAGCCCTGCGCCAGGAGCGCGCGCTGGGTCGCGACCACCTCGGCGCGCACGCCCGGGTGGGCGGACACCTCGGAGACCTCGGCGGCGATCTCGGGCGCGCGGATCGCGTGCGGTGACGTCGGTGCCGGCGACGCGCACGCGGTCGCCGTCGTCGGTCGGCTCGATCTCGATCGGGTGCGCCCGCGCGAGGGCCGCCAGCGCCTCGGCGTCCGAGGGGGGCACGTCGTGCTGGCGCGCCAGCCACGTGATGGCCCGGTACATCGCGCCGGTGTCGAGGTAGGCCACGCCCAGCCGGCGCGCGACGATGCGCGCCACCGTGCTCTTGCCGGCGCCGGCGGGGCCGTCGATGGCGACGATCACGCGGGCACGCCCCCCAGCGAGGCGAGGTCGCGCGCGAAGCCGGGGTAGGAGACGCCGACGGCCTCGAAGCCCCCCACGCTCACCCCCTCGCGGCTCACCAGCCCCGCCACCGCGCCGAGCATCGCGAGGCGGTGGTCGCCCACCGACTCCATCGCGCCGCCGGCGATCCCGGCGCCGCCGCGCACCTCGAAGCCGTCCTCGCGCTCGCGCGCGTCCACGCCGAGGGCGCGCAGGGCGCGCACGACCGACGCGATGCGGTCGCTCTCCTTGACCCGCAGCTCGGCGGCGCCGCGCACCACCGTCGTGCCCGCGGCCATCGCGCCCAGCAGGCCCACCAGGGGGAGCTCGTCGATCATCGCGGGCACCTCCTCGGGCGCCACCTCGGTCGCCCGCAGGCCCTCGGTGCGCGACACGACCAGCGCCCCGCAGGGCTCGCCGGCGACGGGCGGGCCCGGCTCCTCGCGCACGTCCACGCCCATGCGCCGCATCACGCCCAGCAGGCCGGTGCGGCCGGGGTTGAGGTTGACGCCGCTCGAGCCGCACCTCGGGGTCGCCCAGCAGGGCGCCCGCCACGAGGTGGGCCGCCGCCGACGAGAAGTCGCCCGGCACCTCGACGTCGGGCAGCGCGAGCCCGGCGACCGGGCCCACCAGGCCGACGGCGCCGCCCTCGCGCAGCAGGGGGACGCCGGCCGCCTCGAGCATCCGCTCGGTGTGGTCCCGCGAGGGGGCCGGCTCGGACACCCAGGTCGTGCCCTCGGCGAAGAGCCCGGCGAGCAGGATGCAGCTCTTGACCTGGGCGCTCGCGACCTCCAGGCGGTGCTCGATCCCGCGCAGCGCGGCCCGCCCGCTGACCACCACCGGCGGGGTCCCGCCCGGGGCGGTGAAGACCTCGGCGCCCATCGCGCGCAGCGGGCGGGCGATGCGGGTCATGGGGCGCAGGCGCAGGGAGGCGTCGCCGTCCAGCACGACGTGGTCGACCGGCTGCCCCACCAGGAGGCCGGCGATCAGGCGCATCAGGGTGCCGGCGTTCGCGCAGTCGATGCCGGGGGGCGGGCGCAGCCCGCGCAGGCCCCTCCCCTCCACGGTCAGCGCGTCGCCGAGGTGGCCCGTCGACGGCCGCGCCGCAGGCCTCGACGGCGGCGAGGGTGGCGCCGGTGTCCTCCGAGTCGAGCGGCCGCCCGATGCGCACCGGCCGGTCCGAGACGGCCGCGAGCATGAGCGCGCGATGGGTCAGCGACTTGTCCGACGGCACCTGAAGGGTGCCGCGGAGCAGGGGGACCGGCGCAACGCGGACTGCCGCCATCGCGCTAACCCTAGTGGGCCCGCCGGGGGACCGGCGGCGGCGGACGATCCCGGCTCAGGAGAGGGTGCGCGGCGAGACGGATGCGGCCACGCGCATGGCGACCTCCTCCGCGTCGGCCATCCCGCGCACCTGGAGGCCGAAGGCGCGCTCATCGGTCTCCCAGACCAGCGTCACGAGCCGGCGCCCGCGCAGGATGCCCGGCCACTCCCCCACCTCGACCGCCCGGGCGCCGCCGCCGCCGGTGTCCGGGCTCGCGAGGGGGGCCGGCGCCTGGCGCAGCAGGATGCGGGCGCCGTCGGTGCCGGACCACGCCAGGACGAGCGCCGGCGGGGCCGCGGGATACGACACGTCGGGCTCCACCCGCGGGCGGCCGCGGCGCAGGCCGGGCGGCAGCCAGGCCGGCAGCCACGGGTCGTAGCCCACCTCGAAGGCCGCGTCGGCCAGGCCCGCCGCCCAGCTGCCCGCGCCGATGCCGGCGCCCATGCCGTGCGTCGCCCCCAGGCGCCCGCTGAGCGTGGAGCCGTCGAACCTCAGCTCGGCGACCCCGGCGCGCTCCAGGCGCCCGATCGGCTCGCCCCCGGCGTCGAGGGCGTCCACCCCGAGGACCGCCACCTCGGGCGGCAGCCGCACGAGCACGAGCCCCTCCGGGCCGACGGCGACCGGCGCGGGCGGGCGTCTCGGCGGCCAGGATCGGCACGACCGCCGTGGCCTCGCCCGCGGCGCGGGCGACGAGCACCCGGTCCTCGGCGACCGGCCCCATGTCGAGCGTGACGACCGCGGCGACCACCGGGCGCCAGCGGCTGGGACGGCCCGGCGGGCACGCGATCCGCGCGACCACGTCGCCGCCGTCGCGCGCGACCCACGCCACCCGCACGCGGGGCGGGTCGCCGGTGACCGAGGCGGCCACGAGGAGGGGAGCGTCCGCGGCGGCCAGCAGGTGCGGCACCGGGTGGCCCAGCGCGGCCTCGGCGATCGATCGATCTGCGGACAGGTGATCCTCGGTTCGCCCGGGGTCCGGCGATTCTATCCGTCCGGCCCCGGCGTCATCCTGGCCGGCATGACCACGATCCTGTGCCACGACTGCCGCACGCCGCTGCCCGAGGGGCTCGAGCTGTGGCGCGCGCCGGACGACGGCCGCCCGGACGAGGACTCCGGCGAGCCGTACTGCCCGGAGTGCGCCGCCCCGCTCGGCATCGCCGCCTGACCGCGTGAGCCCGCAGGGGACCGCGGAGGCCTTCGCCCTCGACACCGAGGGCGCGACGCTCCGCGGGGAGGTCGCGGGCGAGGGGCCGGCGATCCTGCTGCTCCACGGCCTGACGGCGACCCGGCGCTACGTGGTGCACGGCTCGCGGGCCCTGGAGCGCGCCGGCCACCGCGTGGTGGCCTACGACGCCCGCGCCCACGGCGCCTCCTCCCCCGCCGACGCGCCCGAGACCTATCGCTACGAGGTCCTCGCCCGGGACGCCGTCGCGGTCATGGACCGCCTCGGGATCGAGAGCGCGGCGCTGGCCGGCCAGTCGATGGGCTCGGCGACCGCCGTGGCCGTGGCCCTGGCCCATCCGGAGCGCGTCCGCCACCTCACGATCGTCACCCCGGCCCACCGCGGCCGGCCCAGCCCCAACCTCGACTACTGGGACCGGCTGGCCGACGGCCTGGAGGAGGGCGGGCCCGAGGGCTTCCTGGCCGCCATGGGGCTGTCCGGGGTGGACGAGCGCTGGCGCGAGGTGGTGAGCACGGTGATCCTGCAGCGCATGTCCCGCCACGAGCACCCGGAGGCGGTGGCCGACGCGCTGCGCTGGATCCCGCGCTCGGCGGCCTTCGACGGGATGGAGGCGCTCGCGCGGCTGACGGTGCCGACGCTGGTCGTCGGGAGCCGCGACGACACCGACCCGGACCACCCGCTCGGGGTCGCCGAGGAGTACGCGCGCCTCATCCCGGGCGCCCGCCTGGTCGTCGAGGAGCCGGGGCAGTCCCCGCTCGCCTGGCGCGGCGGCGCGCTGTCGAAGGAGATCCTGGCCGCCCTCGAGGCGGCCGGCTAGGACCGCCTACGCGAGGCCGATGCGGCGGGCCTCGTCGATGGGCAGCGGACCGAGGATCGTGAACTCGTTGCCCTCGGTGTCCGCCATCACCCGGTGCTCGCCCTCGGGATCGCGGTCGATCTGCAGCAGGCGGCCGCCGAGCTCCTCGATGCGGGCCTGGGCCGCGTCGAGGTCGGCCACCTCGATGTCGGGGCGCGCGCGGATCGCCGAGGGCCGCTCGCCGCTCGCGGGCAGGAAGCCCAGGTAGAGGCCGCCCCGGTCGCGCTCGAGCTGGATCCAGTCCGGCCGCACGTCGACCGCGCCGACCCCGAGGAGCGCCTGCCAGAACCGCGCCGCCCGTTCCAGGTCCTCGGCCTCGAACACCAGGGCGCGGCACCATCCCACGGGGGTCACGTCGTCAGCGCTCATCCGGTTGCCTCCGGGGTCGTGGCGGGCATGTCGAGGGCGGCGTCGATCCAGTCGAAGACCCGCTGGTTGCGGACCTGGGGCGCCATGATCTCGCAGTCCAGGCCGGCGCCGTCGGCCGCCGCGAAGCGCTCCACGTGCACCGGCCCCGCGAGGGCGGCGACCACCTCGGGCGCCTGCCCGCTCCAGGCCTCCTGCTGCTCCGGATCGCACACCATCACCGGGATCGCGATGCGGCCGGCCAGCGCGCCCAGATCCATCGCCGCGAGGCCCGTCAGGGCGTCGAACGGCGTCGCCGCGGGACCGAACGGCTCGCAGGCCTTGGCGGCCGCGAAGGCCACCTCCCCGGGCCCCGCCGCCGCCAGGGCCGCCGCCACGCCCTCGCGGTCGCCGGCGCGGAAGGCGGCGACCACCGCGTCGGGGAACTGCCCGAGCGTGGCGTCCACGACGCGGGTCACCGCCGGGTCGAGCACCAGGGCGCCGACCCGCGGCTCACAAGCGGCGCCGCGCGCGCCGAGGTAGCCACCATGGCTGACCCCGATCAGCGCGACCCGGTCCGCGTCGATCTCCGGCCGCGCCAGGACGTGGTCGAGCAGGGCCGCCAGGACGGCCTCGTAGTCGGCGCGGGCGGCGAGACCGCCCCGGTAGAGGGCCGCGCCCTGGCCGGGGCCGTCCACCGTCACCGCCGCATAGCCCCGGGCGACCGCGTCCTCGGCCCCGATCATGAGCGCGTCCGACACCGGCGTGTCCAGCCCGTTGACGATCACCACCAGCGGACGCGGGCGCGCCGCGGACCCGGCGGGCGTGAACAGGTAGCCCTCCAGCGCGGCCCCCTCGAAGGGGACCGCGAGGCGCTCGATGGGCGTGTGCCACAGGCGCGCGGCGGCCTCGAAGGCGGTGCGGTGGTCCTCCCAGGCGGCGGCGGCGCGCTCCGGAGCCGAGGTGCCGAGGACGTACCAGAAGCCGGCGAAGGCGTAGTTGGCCGAGCGCAGCCAGGCGCCGGCCGCGCTCGCGCGGCGTCCGGCGCGCTCGCAGGCCTCGGCGACCGCGCGCAGGGCGCGCGCCCGGCCGGTCCAGGCATCGAACCAGCCGTCGATGTCCCCCGCCGCCACCCCGGCGCCGGTCGCGAGGACCTCGCCGACCTCCGCCATCCGGTACGCCACCCCGTTGAGCGCGCAGCGGATCGCGAAGTCGAAACCCGGATCGTCGCTGAAGCCGACCTCGCTCATCGCGCCTTCCTGGGGCCGCCTGGATCGCGCGGCAGTCTACGCCGCCCCTCGGGCGCCCCGGTCCGTCCTCCGACCCCCGTACCCTGCCTCCGGTGAGCCTCGATGTCGCCCCGGCCGACGCCGCGACGGCCGATGCCTGCCTGCGTGGGGTGATCGGCGCGCTGTGCCCCGGCGGGCGCCCCCTCACCCGGGTGCAGCACGACACGCTCTACGCGGTGGTGTCGGAGCTGTGGGGCCACGACGTGGACCCGTCCGGCCTCGCCGGGATCTCCGCGCAGGAGCTGGCGGCCCGCGTGACCGACCCCGGGGCGCGGCGCCGGCTGGTCCAGCTGATGGTGACGCTGGAGCTGCTGCTGCACCCGCTGCCCCGCGACGTCGCGGATCAGGTGCGCGCGTACGCGGCGGCCCTGGGGGTGCGCGAGCCGACCGTGCGGGCGGCCCGGCTGCTGGCGCACGAGCAGGCCGCCCTGATGTACATGTGCATCCAGCGCAACAGCTGGTACCCGGCCGAGACCCGGCGCGGCATCCGCAACGGGCACCTGTTCGAGCTGCTGGGCTCCAAGCTCTCCTACTACGCCGCCGCGCGCGACGAGCGGATCGCCCGGCGCTGGCGCGCCCTGGGCGACCTGCCCGAGGGGACCTGGGGACGGGGGGTGCACCGGTTCTACCGGGCCAACGGGTTCCCGTTCCCCGGCGAGCGGCACGGGATCTACGAGGTGGGCGCCAAGCACGACTGGGTGCACGTCCTCACCGACTACGGGACCACCCCCGAGGGCGAGATCGACGTCTTCGCGTTCATCGCCGCGGCCATGCCCGACCCGCAGGGGTTCGTGCTGCTGGTGGTCGCGCTGGGGATCTTCCAGAACGGGTCCGTGCGTCACATGTTCGGCCGCCGGATCCCGGTGGGCGGCGTGGACGCGATGGAGGCGCCGGGCGCGCCGCAGCGCTTCGCCGAGGCCGTCCGGCGGGGCACCCTGTGCGGCGTCGACGTCCTGGGCGGCGTGGACCACTTCGCGCTGGCCGACCAGCCCCTCGCCGCGGTGCGCGCGCGCTTCAACGTCGTCCCCCCCGCGGCATGAGCGGCGCCCGCGTCGGCCGCCGGGGCGCGGTCGCGGTGCTCGTGGCGGTGTCGCTGGCCCAGATCACCACGGTCCTCGACTACTACGCCCTCAACGTCGCCCTGCCGCAGATGGCCGAGGACTACGGGGTGCGCCCCACGGACCTGCACTGGGTGCTCACCGCCTACCTGCTCGGCTTCGCCTCGCTGCTGGTGCTGGGCGGCCGCCTGGCCGACCGCTATGGGCGGCGCCGCATGCTGATCACCGGGGTCGCCACCTTCGGGGTGGCCTCCGCCCTCTGCGGCCTGGCGCCGTGGATCCCCCTGCTCGTCGCCTTCCGCGTCGTCCAGGGGGTGGGCGCGGCCCTGATCGTCCCGGCCAGCATGGCCGCGCTGGTGGGGGCGTTCCCCCGCGACCGGCGCGGCTGGGCCGTGGGGATCGTGGTGGGCGTGACCAGCGTGGGCACGGCCGTCGGGCCCTTCGTCGGCGGGGCGCTCGCGGGGACCCTGGGCTGGCGGTCGGTGTTCTTCATCAACGTGCCGGTGATGATCGCCGCCGTCGTGATGGCCCTGGTCGCCCTGGACGAGAGCCGCGATCCCGACGCGCGGGCCCCCCTCGACTGGACCGGCGCCGCGCTGCTGGCCGGCGCCCTGCTGGCGGTGACCGTCGCCATCGACCGCGCCGCCGAGTGGCCGCCGCCCTCCGTGGCCCTGACCGTGGTCGTGGCGGTGGGCTTCACGGCCGCCTTCCTGACGGTCGAGAGGCGCGCGCCGGTCCCGATCCTCGACCGGGCGCTGCTGCGCAGGCCCGGCCTGGCGCGCGCCGTCGGAGCCGGCTGCCTGGACAACTACGGCTGGGCGGCGTGCGTCTTCGCCGTCACGCTCCTCCTCCAGGTGGTGCGCGACCTGTCGCCGATGGAGACCGGGACCGTCTTCCTGGCGCTGTCGGCGGGCACGGCCGTGGGCGGTCCGCTGTCGGGCCGGCTCGCGCGCCGCTTCTCGATCGGCCCGACCATGGCGCTGGGGCTCGCCCTGAGCACCGCCGGGCTCGGCTGGCTCGCCATGCTCCCCGCCACCGGGACCTTCCTGGTGGCGCTCGCCGTCACGGGCATGGGCGTCGGGATCGCGTACAGCACCGCCATCTTCGCGACCGCCGAGGCCGCCCCGGCCGGCGACGCGGGGGCCGCGCAGGGCGTGACGATGACGGCGCTGATCATGACCGCCGCCGTCGCCATCACGGCCTGCGGGATGCTGATCGAGCAGCTGTCGACCACCGGGCGGGCGACCGACGCCGCGATCCGGGGCGTCCTCGTCGTGGGAGCCCTGGTGACCGCGGCCGGCCTGCTGGTGCTCGCCGTCCGGTTGCCCGGGAGGGTGCGCCTGCGGGGGCTTTCCCGGCGTCCGAGCCAGGACATAGGGTCCCGGGCGAAGACCTGAGACCCGGCGACCAGTGAGGACGAGGATGACCCCCGGCACCCCCCGGACGCGACGGCGCCTCGTCGCCGCGGCCGGCATCTCGTTGGGCCTTGCGGCCGTGGGCGCCGGTGCGCTCGCCACGGCGGGCGTCGCGGTGGACGGCGACGCGGCGACGCTCTCGGCGGAGGACGCGCTGAAGGTCTCGATCGTCCGCGGCCAGCCGCTGGTGGAGCCGCCCGTGGTGAAGCCGCGCAACGGCGTCGTGAAGCTGGACCTGACCTCCAAGACGACCCTCACGCGGATCGCCGGCTCCAAGGCGATCTCGAACGTCTACAACAGCCTCTTCCCGGCCCCGACGGTCCAGATCGATCCGGGCGACCGCCTGGAGATCAACCTGGAGAACGGCGGCCAGTACCACGAGCCCACCAACCTCCACACGCACGGGATGCACGTCGACCCCAAGAACCCGGGCGACAACGTCTTCCTGAACCTCCCGACCAACGGCGAGCACTCGTACCGGTACAACGTCCCCGAGGACCACGTCCCCGGGCTGCTCTGGTACCACCCGCACCGGCACGAGTACACGCAGACCCAGGTGTTCGCCGGCCAGGCCGGGGCGATCGAGGTGCGCGGCGGGCTCGACGACCTCCCGGGCGTCGGCGACCTGCGCGACCGGCTCCTGGTCTTCCAGGCGGTGCAGTTCGACTCGGGCGGGCGGCCGATCCGCACCCCGTCCGACTCGGACCCGGCCAAGCAACTGCAGCTGATCAACGGCCAGCTCGAGCCGACCATCGACATCCGCCCGGGCGAGACCCAGCGCTGGCGCCTGCTCAACGCCAGCTCGGACAAGTTCCTGGTGCTGCGCCTGCAGGGCCACCGCATGTACGTCATCGCCGACGACGGCAACCCGCGCGCGAAGCCCGAGCGGGTGACGACCCAGTTCATCGGCCCCGGCGAGCGGCGCGAGTTCCTGGTGAAGGCCGGCGAGAAGACCGGCGACTTCAAGCTGGAGTCCATGTTCTTCGTGCCCGTCCGGGCGCAACCCAGCTACAGCTCGCCGACCCGCGTCATCGCGACGATGCGGGTCCGGGGCGCGGCGGTCACCCCGCGGCCCATCCCCGCCAAGCTGCTGCCGGTCAAGGACCTGCGCGGGGCGCACGTGGACCGGCGCCGGAAGATCGTGTTCGGCGAGTCGAAGACCTCGCCGAACTTCTACATCAACGGCAAGGAGTTCGACCCGGCGCGCGTCGATCAGACGATGCGCCTCAACACGGTCGAGGAGTGGACCATCGTCAACACCACCGACGAGTGGCACACCTTCCACATCCACATCAACCCGTACCAGGTGACGAAGATCGACGGGAAGCCGGTGAAGGGCATCACGTGGGACGACAACGTCGTGGTGGGGCCGTACGGCGGGTCGGTCACCATGCGCACCCGCTTCACCGACTTCACGGGCAAGTTCGTCATCCACTGCCACGTGCTGTTCCACGAGGACCACGGGATGATGAGCGCCGTGCAGGTGGTGCGCAGCTAGCTAGCGGCCGAACTCCCGGAGGGCGATCGCGCCGACGATGAGGATCGCGATCACCGCGATCACGACCTGGGGGGTCACGTGCCGGCCCCCCTCGCTCCCTGGCGGCGGTGGCGCATCGGGCCTCCTCTCCGTGGAACCGTGCGTCACGGGGGGCTACCCGGCCGCCCGGCCGGCCAATCCGCCGGCGGTCAGCCCCGGGCCTCCCGGGCGCGGTAGCCGCGCTCGCCCACCAGCCGCACGGCCTCCTGGGCGGCGGCCGGGCTCTCGACCAGCAGCACCAGCTCGCCCTCCCCGTCGGGCGGCCCGGGGCGCAGGCTCAGGTCCTCGATGTTGATGTGGGCGTGGCCGAGGGCGGTGGCGATCTCGGAGATCGCGCCGGGACGGTTGGGCACGCCCACGATGACCCGGGTGGCGTCCGCCGGCTCGCGGTCCTCGGCGCGGCGCAGGCGCCCGCGGGCCTCGCCCGCGTCGGCCACGAAGCCCAGCAGCCAGTCCCGGTCGCCGCGCGCGAGGGCCGCCTCGACGTCGGCCAGGCGGGCCGAGTAGGCGCGCAGCTCGCGCAGCACGGCGGTCCGGTTGGCGAGGAGGATGTCGGCCCACAGGGGCGGGTTGGACCCGGCGACGCGGGTCAGGTCGACGAAGGAGGGGCCGGCCGAGCGCAGCGCCTCGCGTCCCGCCGGGGCGGTGTCGGCGGCCTGGTTGACCAGGGCCCCCGCCAGCACGTGCGGCAGGTGCGACACCAGCGCCATCAGCCGGTCGTGGACGTCGGCGTCGATCGCCACCGGGCGGGCGCCCACGGAGGACACCAGGCCGTGCAGGCGCTGGAACAGGTCCGAGCGGGCCTCGGGGCCGGGGGTCAGGAACCAGGTGGCGCCGCGAAAGAGCTCCTGGCGGGCGAACGCCACCCCCGTGCGCTCCCCCCCGCACACCGGGTGGCCGCCGATGAAGCGCTCCCGGTCGCCCGGCGCCAGGGCGGCCATCACGCCGGCCTTGGTGGAGCCGAGGTCCGTCACCACGCAGTCCGGCGCCGAGTGGTCCAGCGCGCGCCGGGCCAGCGCGGGGATGCGCGGCACCGGGGCCGCCAGCACCACGGCCCGCGCCTCGGCGGCCGCCTCCTCCAGCGAGGCGGCGGCCTCCGAGATCGCGCCCACGGCCAGCGCGACCCGCAGCGCCTCGGCGTCGGTGTCGACGCCGATCACGCGGGTGTCGGCGTGGGCGCGCAGGGCCAGCCCGAGCGAGCCGCCCATGAGCCCGACGCCGACGATGGCGACCGGGCTCACCGTGTGGTCACGAGGCGGCGACGGCCACCGGAGCGGAGCCCGAGAGCACCTTGCCCATGAGGTCGATGCAGCGGCGCACGTCCGCGACCCAGGCGCCGAACGTGTCCGCGTGGAGGGCCTGGGGCCCGTCGCAGAGGGCGGTCTCCGGGGCCGGGTGGACCTCGACGATCAGGCCGTCCGCGCCCGCCACGACCGCCGCGCGCGCCATCGGCAGGATGAGCTCGCGCTTGCCGGCGGCGTGCGACGGGTTGACGATCACCGGCAGGCTCGACAGGGACTTGGCGACCGGCACCGACGAGATGTCGAGCGTCGAGCGCGTGGCCGTCTCGAAGGTGCGGATGCCGCGCTCGCAGAGCACGATCTCGCCGTTGCCCTCGCGCGCGATGTACTCGGCCGACAGCAGCCACTCCTCGACGGTGCTCGCCATCCCCCGCTTGAGCAGGACCGGCGTGGAGGTGCGGCCCACCTCGCGCAGCAGGTCGAAGTTCTGCATGTTGCGCGCGCCGAGCTGGATCATGTCCGCGACCTCGAGGACGTCCTCGAGCTGGCGCGGGTCCATGACCTCGGTCACGATCGGCAGGCCGGTCTCCTCACGCGCCTCGGCCAGGATCTCGAGGCCGGCCTTGCCCAGTCCCGAGAAGGCGTAGGGCGAGGTGCGGGGCTTGTAGGCGCCGCCGCGCAGGAGGGTCGCCCCCGCCGCCTTGCAGGCGCGCGCGGAGGCCAGGGTCTGCTCGCGCGACTCCACCGCGCACGGCCCGGCGATCAGGCCGAAGGCGCCGCCGCCGATCGGGCGGCCGGCGACCTCCACCACGGCGTCGTGGCCGCGGAAGTCGCTGGAGACGAGCTTGTAGGGCTTGAGGATCGGGACGACCTTCTCGACGCCCGGCTCGCCCTCGAGCTGCAGCGAGGCCACGATCTGGCGGTCGTCGCCGATCGCGCCGATGACCGTGACGAACTCGCCCCGCGACGGGTGCGCCCGGGCCCCCGCCTGCTGGATCCGCTCGACCACATGGCGCACCTGCTCCTCGGTGGCGCCCTGCTGCATCACGATCATCATGTCTGCGTCCGTCCTGGTTGGGTCTTCCGAGGAGCCGCTCCGGCGACCTGCGCCCGCGCGGAGAGGAATGCCGCGTTCTCGTCCGGGGTCCCGATGGAGACCCGCAAGCGCCCCGGGCACCCCAGCGACGCGCCGTCGCGGACGATGACGCCCAGGCGCAGGAGCTGCTCGTGGACACCGGAGGATCCGGCGGCCGGATCGGAATCCGGCCGCACCAGGATAAAGTTGGCCTGGCTGGGGGTAAAGGCCCACGTCGTCTCGGCGAGCGCCGCCTGCACCCGCGCGCGCTCGCCCATGACCTCGCGGACGCGCCGCTCGAGCGGGAACGGGTGCCGCAGGCTCTCCAGCGCCGCGACCTGCGCGAGGGCGTTGGTGTTGAAGGGCTGGCGCACCTTGTCGAGGGCGTCGATCCAGCCGGATCCGCCGATGCCGTAGCCCACCCGCAGGCCGCACAGGCCGTGGGCCTTGCTGAAGGTGCGCGTCACCAGCAGGTTGGGCCGCTCGCGCGCCAGCGAGAGCGTGCGCCCCACGTCGGGGCGGTTGACGAAGTCGTAGTAGGCCTCGTCGATCAGGATCGCGAGGTCCTCCGGGAGGGAGTCCACGAAGCGCTCGATGGCGTCGGCCGACCGGTAGACCCCGGTGGGGTTGTTGGGGTTGCAGACGATCACCAGGCGGGTGCGCTCGTCCACCGCCGCCGCCATGGCGTCGAGGTCGTGGCCGTCGTCGTCGGCGAGCGGGACCGCCACCGTGTCGGCCCCCGCCGTCGCGGCCAGGTGGCCGTAGAGCGAGAACGAGGGCGTGGCCTGCACGATCGTGGTGCCGGGGTCGAGCAGCGCCTGGCCGGCGAGGAGGATGATCTCGCAGGAGCCGTTGCCGACCACCACCTCGTCCGGGCCGACCCCGTGGCGCTCGGCCAGCGCGCGCCGCAGGGCCCGCGCGGGGCCGTCGGGGTACCGGTTGAGGCTCGCCATGCCCGCGGCCACCGCCTCGACGACCTCCGGCAGCGGCGGGAACGGGCTCTCGTTGGAGGCCAGCTTGACCGCGCTCTCCATGCCGTAGCGGGCGAGGACCTCGGCCGTCGTCAGGCCCGGCTCGTAGCGCGGGATCGCCTGGAGGCGTGGGGAGACGCGGATGCTCACGCCGACCATTGTAGGGACCCCTTTGCCAACCGCCGCGCGCTCGCTATTGTCCGCTTGACATCAATTCGTCTCGGCGTTTACGTCGATAGGACACTAAATGCCCCTCACTCCCCATTCGGACCCCGTGATCGTCGTCGGCAGCGGGATCGCCGGCGCCCTGCTCGCCCTCGCCGCGGCCGAGAGCGGGCCGGTGGTCGTCGTGACGAAGGACGTCCTGGGCGAGGGCAGCACGGTGCGGGCTCAGGGCGGCATCGCCGCGGCGGTGGACGGCCACGACTCGGTGGAGGCCCACCTGGCCGACACGCTGGCCGCCGGGGCCGGCCTGTGCGACGTCTCCGCGGCCGCGCACATCTGCCGCGAGGGGCCCGCCCAGGTGGCGACCCTGCTGGCCCGCGGCGTGCGCTTCGACCGGACCGAGGGTCACCTGCGCCTGGCCCGCGAGGGCGCCCACTCGGCGGCCCGGGTGGTCCACGCGGGCGGCGACGCGACCGGCGCGCACATCGTGACCGCGCTGACCGCCGCGCTGCGGGCGGACCCGGCCATCGAGCTCGCCGAGGGCGAGCGGGCGCGCGAGATCCTGGTGCGCGACGGGCGCGTGGTGGGCCTGCGCAGCGTCGGCGCCGACGGCCGCGAGCGAGTACGGGCGGCGCGCGCGGTGGCCCTCGCGGCGGGCGGCATGGGCCAGCTGTACCCGTACACCACCAACCCGCTGGGGGCGACGGCCGACGGTCCCGCCCTCGCCGCCCGGGCCGGGGCCGCCCTGGCCGACCTGGAGATCACCCAGTTCCACCCCACCGCCCTGGCCCTCGGCGACGGCCCGCTGGCGCTGGTGAGCGAGGCGGTGCGGGGCGAGGGCGGCCTGCTGCGCGACGTGGACGGCGTGCGCTTCATGCGCGACGAGCACCCGATGGCCGAGCTGGGCCCGCGCGACGTGGTGGCGCGCGCCATCGCGCGCCGGGCGGCCGCCACCGGCGCCGACGTGACCCTGGACATGCGCCACCTGGACCCCGAGACGGTGCGCCGGCGCTTCCCCACCGTGGCCGAGCTGTGCGCGCGCCACGGGCTCGACCTGGCCACCGACCCGATCCCGGTGACGCCCGCGGCCCACTACGCGGTGGGCGGCGTCCTGACCGACATGGCCGGCCGCAGCACGCTGCCGGGCCTGTTCGCGATCGGCGAGTGCGCCGCGACCGGCGCCCACGGCGCCAACCGGCTCGCCTCCAACGGCCTGCTCGAGGCGGCGGTCCTGGCCTCGGGGGCCGCGGACGCCCTCGCGGGCGACCTCTCCGACTGGCCCGAGGGTCCCGTGGCCGCGGCCCTCGCCCCGCCCGCCGAGGGCGCCGGCGACCCCGGCGCGCGCGCCGCCCTGCAGGCCGCCATGTGGCGCGGCGTCGGCGTGGAGCGCGACGCCCAGGGCCTCGCCGCCGCGGCCGAGGCGCTCGCGGCCGTCCGCCCGCGGCGCCGGCGCGGAGACCGACAACCTGCTCCTGGTGGCGCGCCTGGCGGCCGAGGCCGCCACGATCCGCACCGAGAGCCGCGGCGCCCACTTCCGCCGCGACCACCCGGCCACCGATCCCGCGTGGGCCCGGCGCATCGCCTGGGTCGGCGGGCGCCCGTTCGTCCTCACCCCGACCGTCGCCGAGCCCACCCCCTCGCTCGCCATGGAGGCCGCATGACCACCACCGCGATCACCCCCGCCTGCGCGCTGCCCGACAGCGCCACGGCGGCCGGCCAGGAGGAGCTCTGGGAGCGCGCCTGGGCCGCACGGCGGGCGCTCGGCTCCCGCGCGGTCGTGCTGGGCCACCACTACCAGCGCGACGAGGTGATCGCGTTCGCCGACGTGACCGGCGACTCGTTCCTGCTCGCCCGGCGCGGCGCGGCCGCCACCGAGGCCGAGCTGGTGGTCTTCCTCGGCGTCTACTTCATGGCGGAGGCGGCCGACGTGCTGCGCGCGCCGCACCAGACCGTGGTGCTCCCCGACCTGGGCGCCGGCTGCCACCTCGCCGAGTGCGCCGACATCTACACCGTGCGCGACGCCTGGAGCCAGATGACCGCCGCGCTTCCCGGGCACGGCGGGTGATCCCGCTGACCTACATGAACTCGGGCGCCGACCTGAAGGCCTTCGTGGGCGAGCACGGCGGCGCGGTGTGCACCTCGGGCAACGCCGAGAAGGCGTTCCGCTGGGCGCTCTCGGAGGGCGACGCGGTGTTCTTCTTCCCCGACGAGCACCTGGGGCGCAACACCGCCTGCCGGCTGGGCATGGCGCCCACCGACCCGCTGGTGTGGAACCCCCGCCTGGCCGAGCTGGGCGGCATCGCGGGCGACGACCTCGCCGACGCCCGGGTGATCCTGTGGAAGGGCTTCTGCAACGTCCACACGGGCTTCACGGTCCCGCCAGATCGTCGCCGAGCGCGAGGCCGACCCGGACGTGCGGGTGATCGTGCACCCGGAGTGCCCGCGGCCGGTGGTGGAGGCGGCCGACGAGGACGGCAGCACCGAGTACATCATCCGCCGCTGCGAGGAGCTGCCGGCCGGGTCGCACATCGTGATCGGGACCGACTGGAACCTGGTCAACCGCCTGCGCCTGCGGCACCCGGACAAGAGCATCTCGTGCCTGCGCGAGGACATCTGCCCGTGCGTGACGATGAACCGCATCGACCTGCCCAAGCTGACGTGGTGCCTGGAGTCGCTGGCGGCCGGCGAGATCGTCAACGTGGTGGCGGTCGACGAGGAGATGCGCCGGCAGGGCCGCCTGGCCCTCGACCGGATGCTGGCCCTGGCGTGAGCCCCGAGCACGTCGTCGCGCTCGCGCTGGCCGAGGACCTGGGCGGGCGGGGCGACATCACGTCGGCGCTGCTGGTGCCCGCCGAGGCCCGCGCGAGCGCCCGCGTCGTCGCCCGGCGGCCCGGCGTGCTGGCCGGACGCGCCGCGGCCGAGGAGGTGCTGCCGCCAGACCGGCGTCGAGGCGCGCTGGAGCGCGCGCGACGGCGACCGGCTGGAGCCCGGGACGGTGGTCGGCGAGATCTCCGGCCCCGCCCGGGCGGTGCTGACGGCCGAGCGCACCCTGCTCAACCTGCTGTGCCACCTGTCAGGGGTGGCCACCCTGACGGCCGCCTACGTGGCCGCCTGCGCGCCGGCCGAGGTGCTCGACACCCGCAAGACCACCCCCGGGCTGCGCGCCCTGGAGAAGGACGCCGTGCGCGCCGGCGGGGGGGTCAACCACCGGATGGGCCTCTACGACCGGGTGCTGGTGAAGGACAACCACCTCGCGCTGGCGGGCGCGGGGCTGGTCGACGCCGTCGCCCGCGCCCGCCGCGAGATGCCCGAGGTCCTGGTGGAGGTGGAGGCCGACGACCTGGACGGCGTGCGCCACGCGCTGGAGGCCGGGGCCGACTGGATCCTGCTGGACAACATGGACCCGGCGACGCTGCGCGAGGCCGTCGCCCTCACGGCGGGGCGGGCCCGCCTGGAGGCGTCGGGGGGCATGACCCTGGAGGGCGCCGCGGCGGCGGCCGCCACCGGGGTGGACGCCGTCTCGGTCGGTGCCCTCACCCACTCCGCCCCGGCCCTCGACCTGGGCCTCGACATCGACTTCGCCCCCGCGGAGCGACTAGCCCTACTGGGCGTCTGCCCAGGTCGGGGCGCAGCGTGCGGGCCTCGCGCAGGTACACGTGATGGATCTCGCGCTCCCGGCGGGGCGGTGCAGTGCAGCATCACGCGGATGCACATCCCCAGCGACCCCGGCACGGGGATCTCGCTGGCGCACAGGAGCGGGATCGCTGGTGAGACCCGCCTCGCGCGCCGCGACGGCCGGGAACTCGGCCGTCAGGTCGGGGGTCGCGGTGAAGATGATGGAGATCAGGTCGTCGGTGACCAGGCCGTTGCGGCCGATCACCTCGGCGAGCAGCTCGGTGGTCGACTCGAGGATCGCCTCGGAGGTGTTCTCGGAGACCGAGATGGCCCCCCGGATCGCCCTGACCACCGGCGCGCTCAGCGCTCCAGCCCCACCATCGCGCCCAGCTTGGTCCACTCGGCCCGCGTGAGCGGGCGCCATCGCCCGGCGGCCAGCTTGCTGACGCCGATGCCGGCGTAGCGGGAGCGGTGCAGGCGCATCACCCGGTGCCCCACGGCCTCGCCCATGCGGCGCACCTGGCGGTTGCGCCCCTCGGTCAGCTCCAGCTTGATCCAGGTGCCGCCGGGCGCGCGGCGCTCCATCATCTCGACCCTGGCCGGGGCGGTCATGCCGTCCTCCAGCATCACGCCGTCGCGCAGCGCCCGCAGCGTCTTGGCCGACACCTGGCCGCGGAAGAGCACCTCGTAGGTCTTGGGCGCCTTCGACGCGGGGTGCATGAGCTTGGCGGCCAGCTCGCCGTCGTTGGTGACCAGGAGCGCGCCGGTCGTGTCGATGTCCAGGCGGCCCACCGGGTACAGGCGGATGCCCTCGGGCAGGTCGTCGAGGACGGTGGGGCGCCCCTGCGGGTCGCTGGCCGTCGAGACCACGCCGGCGGCCTTGTTGAGCAGGTAGGCCCGGCGGGGCTCGGCGCCGCGGACGCTGTCGCCGTCCACCACCAGGGCGTCCTCCGGGCCGACCAGCTGGCCGACCGTCGCGAGCCGGCCGTTGACCGTGACCCGCCCCTCGGCCACCAGGGTCTCGGCGGCGCGGCGGCTGGCCACCCCCGCCAGCGCGAGGGCGCGGTGGACGCGCATGCGGCCCTGCTCGGGCTCACGCGTCACCGGGCCCCGCCTCCTCGGGCAGGTGCCCGGCCTCGACCAGCTGCCGGCGCACGCGCTCGGCCTCGGGCCCGCTCAGCTCGAAGCCCTCGAGCGGGGGCAGGTCGCCGGCCCCGCGCAGGCCGAAGCGCTCCTGGAAGAGGCGGGTGGTGCGGTAGCGCATCGCCCCGCCGTCGGCCGGCCGCCCCGCCTCCTCCAGCAGGCCGCGATCGACCAGCGACACGACGGTGGAGTCGACCGAGACGCCGCGCAGGCGGCTGATCTGGGGGCGGCTGATCGGCTCCAGGTATGCGACCACGGCCAGCGTCTCCAGCGCGGCCGGCGACACCCGGTCGTCGGCCGGGCGCTCCCGCAGCCGGTCGCACGACGCCGGCCAGGTCGGCGCGCGTGCGCAGCGTGTACCCGCCCGCGATCTCGGCGACCTCGAGCCCCGCCGTCGGGCCCGTGGCGCTCGGCCAGCTCGGCCAGCGCCCGCTGCACCGGCCCCGGCGCCTCCTCGGTGACCTCGCACAGCGTCACCACCGGCAGCGGCTCGGGCGACAGGAACAGCAGGGCCTCGACCTGGCGGGTCAGCTCGCTCACCGGCCCGCGCCCGTGATCGCGATGTCGCCGAACGGCTCGGCCTGGGAGAGCGTGACCTCGCCGCGGCGCACCAGCTCCAGGGCCGCCATCAGCGCGATCGCCTCCTCGAGCGGCTCGAGGCCCGCGGCGATGGCGTCGAAGCTGACCGAGCGGGCGGTCGCCAGCGCGGACTGCAGGCGGGCGAGCGCGGCCTGGAGGCTCACGCGGCGGCTGGTGAGGTGCGCCAGCGACGGCGCCGGCGGCGCGGCGAGCAGCGGCAGCATCGCGGCGCGCAGCTGGGCGGGGTCCTCGGCCGGCGGCGGAGGCGGCGGGGCCCCGGCCAGGGGCACCCGGCGGTAGCGCGGGCCGGCGCTGGCGCGCAGCCGCTCGGCCAGCCAGCCGGCGGCGCGCTGGAAGGGCGCGTAGGCGACCAGCCGCGCCGCCAGCGCCTCGCGGGCCTCGAGGGTGTCCGGGTCGGGCTCCTCCTCGCCCGGCTCCCCGAGCAGCCGCCGCGCCTTGAGCTCGGCCATCGCGGCCAGCAGCACGATGAGCTCGCCGGCGGTGTCCGTGTCCCAGCGCTCGCGCGCGTTCTCGCCGAGCGCCGCCGTGACGACCTCCATGAGCGGCAGCTCGAGCAGCTCGACCTCGTCGCGCAGCACCAGGGTCAGGAGCAGGTCGAACGGCCCCTCGAAGAGGTCGAGCTCCATCGGCTGCTGAAGGGCGTCGGCGTGCGCGCATCCGGGTGCCCGGGCAGTCGTACCGCCGTGCCGCCCGTCGGCACGGCCCGCCCCGTAGCATTGGGGGAATGCCGCCACCCGCCCGCCGCATCTCGCTCACCGGGATCAAGCCCACCGGCGATCCCCCACCTCGGCAACTACGTCGGGGCCATCCGCCCGGCCATCGAGCTGGCCGGCGAGCTACGACGCCTTCTACTTCATCGCCGACTACCACGCGCTGACGACCGTGCGCGACCCGGCGCTGCTCGCCGACTACTCGCGCTCGGTGGCCGCGACCTGGCTGGCGTGCGGGCTCGACCCCGCCACGGTGACGCTCTACCGCCAGTCCGACGTGCCCGAGACCTTCGAGCTCACCTGGGTGCTGTCGTGCCTCACGCCCAAGGGGCTGATGAACCGGGCGCACGCCTACAAGGCGGCGCGCGACCGCAACCGCGACGCCGGGGTCGACGGACCTCGACGCCGGCATCGACATGGGCCTGTTCAACTACCCGGTGCTGATGGCCGCCGACATCCTGATGATGAGCGCCGACGTGGTCCCGGTGGGACGCGACCAGGTGCAGCACGTCGAGTACGCCCGCGACATCGCCGAGCGCTTCAACCAGGCCTACGGCGAGCGCTTCGCGCTGACCGCTCCCCGAGCACGTGACCTCCGACGACCGCGACGAGAACACGATGGCCGGGCCTCGACGGGCGCAAGATGAGCAAGTCGTACGACAACACCATCCCGCTCTTCGCCGACCCGAAGACGCTGCGCAAGCTGGTGCGCCGCATCACGACCGACAGCACGCCGGTGGAGGAGCCCAAGGACGCCGACGCGTCGGCCGTGTTCGCGATCTACCGCCAGTTCGCCTCCGCCGACGACCAGGAGCGGATCCGCGCCCGCCTGGCTCGCCGGCGGCATGGGCTGGGGCGAGATGAAGGACATCGTCTTCGAGGCGCTGGACGCGCAGCTCGCGGGCCCGCGCGAGCGCTACGACGCCCTGATGGCCGACCGGGGCGAGCTCGGACGCGATCCTCGCCGCCGGGGCCGAGCGCGCCCGCGAGCGCGCCCACGGCGCTGCTCGCGTCGGTGCGCGACGCGATCGGCATCGCCTAGCCCAGCGGCGCGACCCTCCGCGACGGGGCCGCCCTACACTTCGTCGCGTGGTCACCCTCGAACAGCCGGCGCGGGCGTCCCTCCGACGCGGTGCCGGGCTTCTGGTGGCGCGTGCTCTCGCCGATCGGGGCGGTCCTCGCTGGCCTTCGTCGCTCCTGATCGTGGGTGCCGGGGCCCTGAGCCTGTACGGACCTCTCCGACGACGCCCTCGAGGCGATCCTCGTCTTCGGCACCAGCCTGCTGCTGCTGGTCGTTCGCGGTCCTGCTGTGGCGCGCGGCTGCCCCGCCAACCGGCGGGCGGCGGTGGCGGTCGGCCGCCCTGGTCCCGGGCGATCGCGGCCGGGCATCGGCATGGGCCTCGTCATCGTCATCGGCGCCGCGATCATCCTGCTCGCCGGCTCGGCGATCGACCCGGCGTCGAGCGGCGCCTGGACGAGGTCGAGGAGCATCGGCAGCGCGCCCTGGCAGCTGGTGCTGATGGTGATCGCGCTGGTGGTCCTCGCGCCCCTCGGCGAGGAGCTGCTCTTCCGCGGTCTGCTCCTGCGCGGGCTGGTCCGGCGGATGCCCTTCTGGCCGGCGGCCCTCATCAGCTCGGTCCTCTTCGCCGCGGCGCACGCCGACGCCTACGTGCTGTGGCCGCGCGCGATCGCGCTGATCGGGACCGGCGTCGTCCTGGCGTGGATCTACCGGCGAGCGGGGCTACTGGGGCGTCCGTCAGCGCCCACGCCACGGTCAACATGATCGCGGCGATCGCGCTGGTCGCATGCTCGTGACCGACCCGACGACTTCCGTGCGATCGACCTCTTCGCCGACCTCGACGACGCCGCCCTCGCGAGGCGGCGGTCGCGGGCCTGGAGGCCGTCACGATGGCCCCGCGCGACGAGTTCTCGACGTCGACGACGCGCGCGCCGTCTGCTGCGTGGTCGGCGGCGGCCGGCTCGCCCTGTCGGTGGTCCTGGGCGAGCAGGGCGAGCGCACGATCGGGATGCTGGAGAGCGGCGACGTGGTGGTGCGCCCCCTCGACGGCGCTGATCGCGCCCGATCCCCGGGTGCGCTGCTTCGCGATCGAGGACTCGCGAGCTGCACCTGGTCGACCGCGAGCGCATGGAGGCGTGGCTGTCGCGACCCGGCCCTCGCCGCCAACCTGGTGCGGGTGCTGAGCGCGCAGATCGCCGACCGCGAGCTGGCGGTCGCGATCGCCCTCGAGCCCCGCGTCGAGCGGCGCCTGCTGCTGAAGCTGCGCCAGCTGGCCGAGCGATGGGGGCGCGTCACGCCCGACGGCATCCGGCTCGACCTGCGCCTGACCCACCAGGAGCTGGCCAACATGGTCGGCGCGGTGCGCGAGTCGGTCACGATCGCGCTCGGGCGCCTCGCCGAGGCCGGCGAGATCGAGGTGCGCCGCCGCGACCTGATCATCCGCCCGCCGCGCGACGAGGAGCCCGGCTAGGACGACCGCCGCGGCGGGTCCGGGGGCGGCTCGCGCCGCGGGACCCGGGGCACGCCGCGCACGCCGACCGCGTGGCGGGCGGACCCGTTCGCGGGGTCCAGCTCGACCACGGCGCGCTGGGCGCGCGCCGGCGGCCGGTGCGCCGGCCACGGGTTGGCCGTCGCTCCCCCGGGGCGTCCGACAGGGACCGCGGCTCCAGGTGGAAGGCGCGGCGGCCCAGGGGCGGCCCCAGGCGCGGCTCGTGCAGCAGCCGGCGGCCGCGGGCGCAGGTCGGCCTGCCGCGCCCGGCGGGCCGCCAGCAGGGCGGAGGCCCCCGCCCCCGCGGCGACGCCGGCCGCGGCCGCCCAGGCCCCCGCGGCGCGGTCCTCGGCGAGGATCGCCCCGGCCACCACCACCGCGACGACGGGCAGCACCTGGGCGGCGAGCACGCGCGCGACGGTCCTCCCGGTGGCCTCGAGCTCCCAGCGCGGCCGCACCGGAAGGGCGAGGCGGATCGCCCGGCGCACCGCGCGCCGCCCCCACAGGCACCACAGCACGAGGACGCGACGCCGGCGAGGCCGGCCGCGCCCGCGCGCAGGTCGTCGCCGCCGCGCCCGGCCGTGGTGGCCAGCAGCGCGGCCGCGACGAGCAGCGCGCCGCCCGCGACGCGCAGCTCGAAGCACGGCGGGAGCGAGGGGTCTCATGCCGCTGTGGATCGGCACCCGCGCGCGGGCGCGCCATCACGCGCGACAGCGGAGGTCAGCCCGCCGGGCGCGCCACCGAGACCGCGAACCAGCCCCGTGGATCCTCGTGCCACTCGGCCAGCGCGAGCCCCGCGTCCGCGTACATGGCCTCGACCATCGCGCGGGTGAACTTGCACGAGATCTCGGTGCGCATCTCCTCGCCCGCGCGCGAAGGACGACCTCGAGGTCGATGGCCGCCAGGCGCACGGCCTGGTCGCGCTGGGAGCGCAGCCGCATCTCGATCCAGGGCGGGCCCGGGTCGTAGAGCGCCACGTGCGCGAAGGCGTCGAGGTCGAAGTCGGCGTCCAGCTCGCGGTTGAGCACCCGCAGCACGTTGAGGTTGAACTCGCGCCGTGACGCCCTCGGCGTCGTCGTAGGCGGCTGCGGATGCGGGCGGGATCGCCCGCGAGATCGGTCCCCACGAGCAGGATGTCGCTCGGGGCCGAGCAGGTCCGCCACCGACGCGCAGGAACGGCACGCGGGCCTCGGGCTCGAGGTTGCCGATGGTGCCGCCCAGGAAGGCCACCAGGCGGCGGCCGCTGCGCCGTCCGGGCCGGGCACCCCGCCGAGGTGGTGGTCGAAGTCCCCGGCGACGCCGTGCACGTCGAGCGCCGGGGTACTCGCCCCGCAGCCGCCCCGCCGCGGCGAGGATCGCCTCCGGGCAGACGTCGAAGGGCACGTAGCGGCCGCAGCGTGCGCGCCTCGCGCATCGCGTCGAGCAGCACCGCGGTCTTGCGCGACGATCCCGACCCGAGCTCGACGAGGTCGGCGACGCGGTGGCGGCGCACGACGCCGGCGGCGATCGGCCGTGAGGATCCGCAGCTCCGTGCGGGTCTGGTAGTACTCGGGCAGCCGGGTGATGTGCTCGAACAGGTCGGACCCGCGCTCGTCGTAGAAGTGCTTCGGCGGCAGCGACTTGAACGGCGCCGTGAGGCCGGCGAGGGCGTCCTCGCGCAGGCCGGCGCCGGCGTCGAGGCCCGGGTGCACGTCGAGGCGGTACGGCGCGCAGGCCGACGCTCATCGCGCGTCCCTCGCCAGGCGCAGGCCGCTGAAGATCTGGCGGCGCTCGGGCAGGTCCCAGTTGCGGAAGGTCGCCCGCGCGGCGATCGGCTGGGTCGCCCACGAGCCGCCGCGCAGCACCCGGTAGCCGTCCCCGAAGAACACCTCGGCGTACTCGCGGTACGGGAAGGCGCGAAAGCCCGGGTAGCCCGCGAACGTCGTGGAGGTCCACTCCCACACGTCCCCGATCATCTGCCGGCAGCCGCTCGCCAGCGCCGGGTAGGCGCCCCGCGGCGCGGTCCCGAACGCGAGCTGGTCGAGGTTGGCCGCCTCGGCCGTCGCGGAGGCGCCCGCCGCGGCCCGCTCCCACTCGGCCTCGGTGGGCAGGCGGCAGCCGGCCCAGCGCGCGAAGGCGTCGGCCTCGTGGGCGCTCACGTGGCACACGGGCGGTCCGGGGCGACCGGCGCGATCTCGTCGAAGTAGCGCACCAGCCAGCCGCCCTCCCCGTCGCGCTCGCCAGTGGAGCGGCGCCTGCGCGTCCTCCGCGGCGCGCCACGCCCAGCCCGCCGCGCTCCACAGCTCGGGGCGCCGGTAGCCGCCGTCGGCGCATGAAGGCGAGCCACTCCCCCGCGCTGACCGGGTCGCGGGCGATCGCGAAGGCCTCCAGCGCGCGGGTGTGCCGCGGCCGCTCGCAGTCGTAGGCGAAGCCCTCGTCCGGCGCGCCCATGGCGAAGGGCCCGGCGGGCAGCTCGCACCACTCGGGACCGTCGGAGGGCGCGGCCGCCGGGGTCGGCGCGCCGCGCCGGCGGCCGGTACGCGCCGGCGGGGAGCACCTGCAGCGCCTGGAGCACCGTCTCGGTGTGCTGCGCCTCGTGCTCGGCGACCATCTCGAAGACGAAGCCCCCCGCCAGCAGGGGCCGGCCGGGGTCGTCGAGGTCGCTGGCCTCGAGGGCCTCCAGCGCGCGCTCGCGCACGGTCGCCAGGTAGCGGTGCGCCGCGGCCTCGTCGAGGATCTCGACGTCCCCGCGGCGCGCGCGGGGCGTCTCGAAGGCGTCGTACACGTCGTCGAGCTCGGGGTGGAGCGCCGGATGGCCCCCGACGCGCCGCGCCAGCCACAGCTCCTCGTACGCGCCGATGTGCCCGAGGTCCCAGAGCGGCGGGCTGAGGAACGCGGCGGGCTGGCCCACGAGGTGCTCGTGCGCCAGGGGCGCGTAGAGATCCAGGGTCCGCTGGCGGGTCGCGGCGAGCCGCTCGGCGAGAAGGGTTCCGCGATCGGCCACGTGACGAGCATTCCCCATCGCCGCGCGATCGCCGCGTGATATTTCTCACACCGTGGGGTCCGTCACACAGGGCGATCGGCGGGTGATCCAGCGCGGCCGCCGAAACGTAGCGCCCGGTGCCCGCGGGGGGCCGCGCCTGCCGCGATTCTCTCTAGGATCGTCCGTAAATGGCTGACCGACCGCGCAACCGACCCCAGGGCGAGGGTCGCCCGGGGCGGGGGCGCGGGACGGCCCCGCGCCCTTCCGGGTGGCGCGCGCTGGTGCGCCGGCCCCTGGTGATCGGGGCGGCCGTGGTGGTCCTGGTCGTGGGCGGCCTGGGCATGGCCGTCGCGCTGGGCGGCGGCGACGAGGGCCGGGCGCCGGCATCCGTGGAGGTCGCGGGCGCCGACGTGAGCGGCAAGGACGCCGCGGGCATCGCCGCCGTGGCCCGCCGGCGGGCCCGCGCGCTGCTGCGCGAAAGCGTGGTGATCACGCGCGCCGACGACCCGTCGTTCCGCATCGCGATCACCCGTCGCGCGCTGGGCGCCAGCCCGCGCATCGCGGCGGCCGTCGAGGGCGCCCTGGAGCCCCGCAGCCTGGGCGGGCGGGCGCTGTCGACCGTGGGCCTGGCGCCGACCCGCGAGGTGCCGATCACCTTCACCGTCTCGGACGCGCGCGTCGACGCGCTGGCGGACAGGGTCACCGACCGCGTCAACACCGACCCGCGCGCCGCGGCGGTCGAGGTGACGGACACCGCCATCACCGTGGTGCCCGGCGAGTCCGGATTCGGCGTGGATCCGGACGACCTGCGCGCCGAGATCGCGCGGCTGCCCTCCCGGATCGTGCTGCGGCCCGGCACCCTGCCGCCGCCGGTCAGCGAGCCGGCGGCCGAGCGGGCGCGCCTGCTGGCCATGCGGATCGTGAGCCACCCGGTGGAGGTCACCCTCGACGGGCGCGGCGTGCCGATCGAGCCGGAGGTCCTGCGCTCGGCGCTGCGCTTCGCGCCGCGGGGCTCCGACCTGGCCGTGACGCTGGACCCGAAGACCCTCTACGAGCGGATCTCATCGGCCTACGCGACCCGCGAGCAGCCGGTCCGCAACGCGTCCCTCAAGGTGGTGGGATCGACGGTCCGGGTGGTGTCCTCGCGCAACGGCCGCAGCCTGAACATGGACGCGATCGCGGCGGCGATCGTCGCGAACCCCGACGCCACGGCGGTGCGCGCCCGCTTCAAGGTGACCACCCCCACCACCACGACCGCCGAGGTCAAGGCGCTCAAGGTCACCGGCCTCGTCTCGGAGTTCACCACCCCGTACAACTGCTGCGAGCCGCGCGTCACCAACATCCAGCGGGCCGCGGAGATCCTGAACGGCACGATCATCCCCGCGGGCCACACCTTCTCCCTCAACGACGCCCTGGGGCCGCGCACCACCGACCGGGGCTTCGTCGAGGCCCCCCAGATCGCCGCGGGCATGCTCGAGGACGCCGTGGGCGGCGGCATCTCCCAGGTGGCCACCACGCTCTACAACGCGGCGTTCTTCGCCGGGCTGCAGCTGGACTCCCACACGCCGCACCAGTTCTGGATCTCGCGCTACCCCAAGGGACGCGAGGCCACCGTGTCCTTCGGCGGGCCCGAGCTGGTGTTCACGAACGACTGGGACGCGGCCATCCTGATCAACGCCTACGCGGGCTCGAACGGGATCACGATCCGGTTCTTCTCGTCACCGCTCGGCCGCCGCGTGGAGACCGAGACCGGCGAGGACCGCGACGTGGTGGAGCCCACGGTCAAGGAGACGGTCAACCCGGACCTCGAGCCGGGCGAGCGGGTCGTGGAGCAGGAGATGGGCGGCGCCGGGTTCACCGTGAGCTACACGCGCAAGGTCTGGGCCGGGGACACGCTGCGCAGCGACCAGACCTTCACGTGGACCTACGACCCCCAGAACGCCTACGTCGAGGTCGGGCCGCCGGCCAAGCCGTCCACGTCGACCGCCCCGGGCGGCACGACGACCGCGCCCGGCGGCGAGACCACGGCGCCGGAGAGCCCCTCCGCGCCCACCCCCGCGCGCACGGGCGCCACCACCGTGTCCGGGGGCTCCGCCGCGCCCCCTCCCTGACCCCGGCGGCTCAGGCCGCCGGCCGGCCCGCGGCCTGGAAGAAGTCGAAGCCCAGCGCCAGGCCCAGCCGCCCGACGCGCGCGAGCGTCCGGGGCGGCACCACCGGCCCCGCGCCGGCGTCGTAGTCGGTCATCCAGAGGCAGAACACCTCGGCGCGCTCCACGCGGGCGGCGATGCCGCGGACCTCCTCGGCCACCGGCTCGACGACCTCGAGCAGCGCCCGCAGGTGCGCGTCCAGGGCCGGCGCGATCGCGGCCTCGTCGGTCCCCAGCAGCCAGACGCCGGTGACGGCGGGCCGGTCCGTGCCCGACCGCTGCCCCCTGTCCCCGCGGCGGAACGCGCTGGTGGGCGCGAGGCCCAGGCGGCGCGTGACCTCGTCGGGATCGAGGTCGTCGTCGGCGAAGCACAGGGTCGCCCGCGCCGCGACGCAGTGCAGGTCGGCGACCGCCGGCTCCACCGCGCGTGTCCAGGTCTCCCCCATCCCCATCGGTATCGGCCGGTGGGCGCCCCGGCTGCAGGGGCCCGGGGCCGTCAGTCCGAGAAGAACTCCTCCAGCGCGGCCAGGGTCTGCGCGGGGCACTCCTCGGGCAGGAAGTGCCCGGCGGGCAGCGGGCGGCCGCGCACGTCGCCGGCCAGCGGCCGCCAGGTGTCGAGCACGTCGTAGAGGCGGTGCATGGCCCCGTGCTCGCCCCACAGGACCAGCAGCGGGCAGGCGATCCGGGCGTCGCCGTCCTGCGCGTCGTGCACCAGGTCGATGCCGGCGGCCGCGCGGTAGTCCTCGCACGACGCCGTGGATGGCGGCCGGGTCGGCGAACCACCGGGCGTACTCGCGCAGCGCGTCCTCGGTGACCGGCTCGGCCCGCCCGCTCCACCGGCGCACGGTCTCGCGCAGGAACCACTCCGGGTCGCGCCCGATCAGGGTCTCCGGCAGGCCGTCGGGCTGGATCAGGAAGAACCAGTGGTAGTAGGCCGTCGCGAACGCCTGGTCGGTGCCCGCGAACAGGGTCCGGGTGGGCACGATGTCCAGCACGGCGGCGCGGGTGACGCGGTCCGGGTGGTCCAGCGCCATGCGGTGCACGACCCGTCCGCCGCGGTCGTGCCCCGCCACCGCGAACCGCGGGTGGCCCAGGGCCTCCATCGCCGCCACCATGTCGTCGGCCATCGCGCGCTTCGCGTAGGCGGCGTGGTCGGGTCCGCCGGGGGGCTTGGAGCTCTGGCCGTACCCGCGCAGGTCGGCCGCGACGACGGTGAAGCGCCGCGCCAGGCCGGGGGCCACGCGGTGCCAGCAGGAGCGGGTCTGCGGGTAGCCGTGCAGCAGCAGCAGCGGGGGGCCCTCGCCCGCCGTGGACAGGGCGATGCTCGCATCCCCGACATCGACCATCCGGTGCGTGAAGCCCGTAGAGCACCAGCCGGATCCTGCCAGTTCGCGCGACGCGATTTCGGGACGGCCGCCGGGCACCCTACGATCCCCCCGTGTCCGACGCGCCGGCCCACATCACCTCGGCGCCGCGGCTGATCGGCCGCGGCGACGCCCTCCAGGAGGTGGTCGCGCTCGCCGCGACCCGCCCGGGGGTGATCGTGATCGCCGGTGAGGCGGGGGTCGGCCGCGCCCGCATGGCGCGGGAGACGGCCGGACGCCTCGCCCTGGACGGTGCCGTGGTGGTCGCCGCCGAGGGCCCGGGGCCGGCGCTGGAGCGCCTCGAGGCCAGGCTCACCGAGGCCGGGCACCACCCCGACCCCGCCCGGGCCGCCCGGCTGCGCCCGATCGTCGTCCTGCTGGGCGACTGCTCCGGCGAGCCCGAGCTGGCGGGGGCCCTCGCGCGCCGCCTGGCGGGATCGCGCGCCCTGGTGCTGATGACGGCCGACGGCCCCCTCGGGCGACGCCCCGACGCTCGTCCTGGACCGGCTCTCGGCGGAGGACGGCGCGACGCTCGCCCGGCGCGTGACCCCCAACCTGAGCGGGCCCGCGGCCCGGGCGGTCGCCGAGCTCGGCGACGGGCTGCCGGGGCGGATCGTGCCCCTGGCCCACGCCGCCCGGCGCTGGCCGGGCGGCGACGTCCCCCTCCCGGTCCCGCCCGAGCTCGCCGCGCTCGCCCGCGGGGCGCTGGCCGGGCTGGACGGCTGGCTCGCGGATCTCGCCGGCTGGGTCGCCGTGGTGGACGAGCCCACCACCCCCGCCGCGCTGGCCCGCGTGTGCCACCTGCACCCGCCGCGCATCGAGGGCGGGCTGAGCGCGCTGGTGGAGGCCGGGGTGCTGGTGGAGCTGCCGGGGCCGCCCGCGACCCGCTGGGCGTTCCGCGACCGGCTGGTGCGCGCCGTCGTGCTGGAGGACCTGGGCGGTCCCACCCGCCGCCTGCGCCACGCCGCCGCCCTGGTGGCCGGGCGCTCCGCCGGAGCGCCCCCGGCCCGGCTGCTGCGGCACGCCCTGGGCGCGGCCGACCCGCCCGCCATCGTCGCCTACGGGACCCGCGCCGCCGCCGCCGCGCGCGAGGCCGGCGACCCCGAGGCCGCCCTGGCGCACGCGACGAGCGCGCTCGCGTGGTGGGATCCCGAGATCGGCGAGTCGGCCCGGCTGGCGGCCGTGCACGAGCGCGGCATGGCCCTGCTCGACTCCTCGGCCTGGCAGGAGGCCGCCGAGCAGCTCGAGTCGGCGGCGGAGGGCCAGCGCGCCCTGGGCGAGGGCGACGCGGCCCTGGCGAGCATCTCCGCGGCCTCGAGCGCCCGCTGGGCCCTGGGGCAGCACGACGTGGCGCTGGCGGAGCTGCAGGACCACCTCGCCCGCAGCCGCGACCCGCTGCAGCCCCCCTCCGCGGCGCGCGCGGAGGCGCTCACCCAGGCCGCCGGGATGGCCGTCCAGACCTCGCGCTTCGTCGAGGCGGTGACGCTCGCGGCCGAGGCGCGCGAGGAGGCGCGCGCGGCCGAGGCGCAGGAGATCGGCACCCGGGCGCTGATCTTCATGGGCATGGCCGAGAGCGGACGCGGCGGGGACGGCGGGCTGGTGCACCTGGCGCGCGCCCGCCGCGAGGGCGAGGAGGCGAGCGGCTCGGCGCGGCGCAACGCGACGCTGGCGATGATCCACGAGAGCCACGTGCTGCTGGCCCTGGGCCGCCCCGACGACGCGGCCGCCCGGGCCCGGCGCGGGATCGCGCGGGCGCGCGAGCTGGGGCTGACGGCGCACGAGCTGGTGCTGTCGGGGAACCTGGGCGAGGCGCTGGCGGCGGCGGGCGAGCTCGGCGAGGCGCGCGCGGAGCTGGAGCGCGCCGCGGCCGGCTGGGGCGAGCTGGAGCGCGACGCGCTGTCGCCGGCCGACCCCGGGCTCGCCTGGCTGCTGTTCGCGGAGGGCAACATCGAGGCCGCCCTGACCCGCTACCGGGACCTGTCCCCCCTGCCCGGCGGGGAGCCGCTGCTGTTCGAGCAGATCGCGCCGGTCGCGGCCGGGCACGCGCTGGCGGCCGCGGCCGCGGGCGAGGACGGCGAGGCCACCCGGGTGCTGCTGTCGGCCCTGGGCGCCTGGTCCCGCACCGACGACCGGCTCACCTCCGTGCTGCTGCTGGCGGCCGCGCCGGAGGTGCTCACCGGGCCGGAGGGCGACGAGTGCGTGGCCGCCCTCGAGGAGATGGCCGCCGACGGGCGCTCGCTGGCGGCGGCGGCGCGCTCCTACGGCACCGGCAGCCTGGCGCGGCGGCGCGGGGACCCCGAGGCGGCGATGCACCTGCGCGCGGCGGCCACGCGGTTCGAGGGCCTCGGGCTGCGCTGGTGGGCGACCCGCGCGCGCTTCGGCGCCGGGCTCGCCGACGGCACCTCGGACGCCGCCGCCTCCGACCTGCTGGAGGCGCGCGCCGCCTTCCGCGAGATGGGCGCCGAGGGCTGGCGCCGCCGCGCCGAGGCGCGGCTGCGCGCCATCGGCCGGCGCATCCCGACGCGCGCCCGGCAACCGGTGGAGCCGGGCGCCGGGCTGTCCGCGCGCGAGCACGAGGTGCTGGCCCAGCTGGCCCTCGGACTGCGCAACCGGGACATCGGCGAGCGCCTGTTCATCAGCGAGCGCACCGTCGCGCGCCATCTGGTGCAGATCAACGCGAAGCTGGGCGTTTCGACCCGCACCGCGGCGGTCCACGAGGCACGCCAGCGCGGTCTGCTGTCACCCGCGGAGGGTGTCACCCCCGGAGAGTGATCCCGTCGCCGCTTCGTTCGGCGATTTTGGAATCTTCAGGACCCCCGGTAACAACCGGGCGATGGTCAATTCTGACCATGATTACTACGTACCCCTGCCGATAGCGTGCGGCCCGTCACGACGGACCCCCGACAAGGCGGACCATGGAGCTATCGACACCGGAGGCGCGTTCCGTGAGCGGGGCCGGCGCCCCGCTCAACGCGAACGAGCGGGCCGCCCTGCGCAGCTTCCGGCGGACGGCCCTCACCTCGCGGGGGTACCGGGCCCACCTGGAGCACCTGGGGATCGACCACCGCACGGTGACGCGCATCTCGCAGGTGCCCTACACGGACAAGCGCTCGGTCTTCGGCGACCACATCGACTTCTGGCTCGACGGCGGACGCGTGTCCGAGGCCGCCGAGCTGCTCACCTCGAGCGGCCAGACCGGGCTGTTCTCGGTGGGCGTCACCTCGCGCTCGGAGCGGCGCGCCCAGGAGCGCACGTTCGACCAGACCCTGCGCGCGCTCGGGGGCGGCGAGGACTCGACCACCCTCCTGCTCAACTGCCTGCCGATGGGGATCTCGATCCCCACCCGGCTCGCGACCGTCGCGACCCCCTCGGTGCACATGGAGATGGCGCTCGAGCTGCTGGCGCGCACCGGACCGAGCTTCGACCGCGTGATCATCGCCGCCGAGCCGACCTTCCTGAAGGAGATGGGCGAGACGGCCCTGCGCGAGCGCGGCCCGTCCTTCGCCGACGGCGTCGTGGCGTGCTTCGTGGGCGGCGAGTGGGTGGCCGAGAGCTGGCGGCGCTACGTCTCCGAGCTCTTCGGGTTCACCGACGAGCCCTCCCGGCGGCTCGGGCTGATGGTCTCGATGGGCGCGGCCGAGGTGGGCCTGCACGCCCTGCACGAGACGCCCGAGCTGCGCCTGGCCCGCCAGACGCTCGACACCCCCGGCGCCCGCCTGGGCCTGTTCGGCCGCGACCCGGGGTACTCGCCGAGCCTGTTCACCTGGGACACCAACCGCCTCTTCGTGGAGGAGCGCCTCCACGAGGACGGCGTGCGGACCCTCGTGCTCACCACCCTGACGCGTCGCATGCTGCCGCTGGTGCGCTACGACCTCGACGACGAGGCCGAGCTGGTGAGCCCCGCCGCCGCCAACGCGGTCCTCGCGGAGCTGGGCAGCGAGCTGCGCCTGGAGCGTCCGGCGGTGGCCGTCTGGGGCCGCCGGGGCGGGACCATCCGCGGCGACGGGTGGACGCTGCGCCCGGAGATCGTCAAGGAGGGCCTCTTCACGACGTCGGCGCACGCGGGCGCCCTGACCGGCCGCTTCCGCATCGAGAGCGAGGACGGGCAGCCGGTCCTCCACGTGCAGCTGCGCAACGGCGCGCTGCCGGGCCCCGGGATCGAGACGGCGCTGGTCCACATGGTGACCGTCGCCGCCGGGGTCCCGGCCCGCGTCGAGGTGCACGGGTACCGCGAGTACCCGTACCACGAGGCCGGGGACTTCCAGCACAAGACCGCCTACATCGAGAGGCCCACCGCGTGACGACGACCGCCCCCCACCGCGTGGACGCGATGCCCTCGGTCGAGGAGATCGACGTCACCGCCTCCGACCGCGTCGAGGACATCGACGAGGCGCTGATGGTGGTGCACGAGGGCTTCGTCGAGGCCGGCTACCTCACCCCCATGCCCTCGGGCCGCCGCATGCACGCGTCGTACCTCAACCCCGGCACGATCTTCTTCGTGGCCCGGATCGACGGCGAGACGGTCGGCACCTGCGCCCTGATCGCCGACGGTCCCTTCGGGCTGCCCTCCGACCGCGCCTTCGCGGAGGAGAACGACGCCCTGCGGGCCTCCGTCGCGGGCCCGATCTACGAGGCCGGCTCGCTGGCCGTGCGCGCCGAGTACCGCCGCAGCACCCGCCGGATCGTGATGCGCCTGTTCGCGGCCATGACGCGGGTGGCCCTGGTCGAGTTCCCCGAGGCCCCCGTGCCGCTGGCCGTGACGCCCGAGAACCGGCGCTTCTACGCGGCGATGGCCGGCGCCCTCGACATCGCCGGCCCCCGCCCCCTCTACGGCGCCCCCGCGGTGCTGCTCCAGACCGGGGCGACCGCGCTGGCGGCCCACTGCGCCCAGCGGACCACGCCCACCCAGCGGGCCATGGACGCCCTGCTGACCGAGCGCGACCCGGCCTGGTTCACGGACCACCGCTCGCGGCTGCCGCTGCCGTCCGAGTGGCTCGGCGCCCTCCTGGACGAGCAGGGGGTCACCGACGCCCTGGCGGCGCAGGTCCGCCTGCTGGCCGAGCGCTACCCCGACGCGCTCGCGCGCATCCTCTCCGCGGCGAGGACCAAGGCCGCCGCCTAGAGCCTCCGAAGGCCCGGATGCCCCGCTTCTCAGGGCATTACGGGGCAGTGCCGATACGCATGGCGTGACCCTGAATCGCCGGTATTTCGCCAGCGCGGAGAAGATCCACGACCGCACGATCGTCGTCGCGCTGGTCTGCGCGGCGACCTTCATGCTCGTGCTGGTGCCGTTCGCCCAGTCCGGGCGGGTGAGCACCTCGGTCGCCGCCGCCGCGGGCGTCCTGCTGATCAGCGCGGTCGCCGCCCTCGGCTTCGTCGCCGCGCGGCGGGCCGAGCGCAAGTCCCCGAAGACCGGCATCGAGCGGCGCGTCTGGCGGCTCTTCGCGATCGGCCTCGCCAGCTGGAGCCTGGGCTGCGTCCCCTACATCCTCTTCCTGGCCACCGGCGGTGACGTCAGCTCGCCGGCCGCCTGGTCGCAGCTGGGCTTCCTGCTGGCCTACCCCTTCTGGTACCGGGCCCTGTGGATCATGCGCCAGCCGGCCCTCGACGAGTCGCGGCGCGAGCGCTGGGAGGGCTGGGGCATCGAGCTGTCGGTGCTCGGGATGCTCTTCATCATCGTGGTCGGGACCATCTGGGAGTCGTCCCTGCCGGCGGTCGAGAACATCGCCCTCCTGGTGCCGGTCGTGCTGGACCTGCTCCTGCTGGCCGCCCTCTACAACGCGATCCGGCGCTCCTCGCTGAGCCGCAAGACGGCCTTCATCTGGTTCGCCTTCGCGTTCATCGCCCTCGCCCTGACCGACTGCCTGGTGACGTTCCTGGTGACCCGCGGCCACGACGCCGCGGTCATCGGCCCGACGATGGTCGGCTACATGGTCGCCATGGCCCTGCTCGCGATCGCGGCCGGCCGCCCGATCCGGGTGACCGAGGCCCAGGCGGTGCTCGGCCCCTCCAAGACCCTGCTCGCCGCCATCGGCCTCGTGCTGAGCGGCCCCGCGAGCGTGCTCGCCCCCACCGCCCTGCGCCCGCTGGTGTGGCTGGTGGCGGCCGCCCTCTTCTGGAGGCTCTGCGCCCTGCTGCGCATGCACGGCCAGTCCGACACCGACCAGCTCACCGGCTTCCTCGAGCCCCGCGCCTTCGCCCGCCACGTGGGCGGCGTGCTGCAGGCCGCCTCGTCGGGCCGCCGCGCGCTGCTGGTCGCGGTGGACCTGGACGGCTTCGGCCTGTGGAACGGCCAGAACGGCTTCGGCAAGGGCGACGCCCTGCTGACCGACCTGGGCCACAAGCTGGAGGGGTCCGGCCTGGTCGGCGGCGTCTGGAGCCGCCTGCACGCGGACCGCTTCGCCTGGATCGGGATCGGCCACGACGCCGAGTCCGGGCGCCACCTGGCCGAGCTGGTGCAGAGCATCGCCTGCCAGAACCTGGGCGGCCTCAAGGCGCGCGCCACCTTCGTGATCCTGCCCGACGACGCGGAGAACGCCGTCAACGCCATGGCCGCCGCCGAGGAGGGCCTGGCGGCCGCCAAGACCGGCGGCCTGCCGGTCGTCGCCTTCGACCGCGGGCGGCTGGACGGGGTCGACTACAACTCCGGGCTACACGGCCTCGCTGCAGAAGCGCCGCGACAAGATCACCGACCGTCCTCAGCGACCCCGCGACGATCCAGACCGTCTTCCAGCCGATCGTGTCGCTGGAGGACGGCTGCACGATGGGCTTCGAGTCGCTCTCCCGCTTCCGCGCCGAGCCCCAGCGCCCGCCGGACAAGTGGATCGCCGAGGCGCACGCCGTGGGCCTGGGCCTGGAGATCGAGGTGGAGTGCGTGCGGCGCGCCATGGCCCTGCGCCACACCATCCCGGGCGACGCCTACCTGTCGGTCAACATGAGCCCGGACGCCATCCTGGCGCCCGAGATGGAGCTCGCGCTGGGCCCCGAGAGCCTCGAGGGCCTGGTCATCGAGATCACCGAGCACGACGCGGTGGGCGACTACGCCCGCCTGTCGGCCCGGCTCGCCGACTACCGCGGCCGGGGCGCCAAGGTCGCGATCGACGACGCCGGCGCCGGACACGCGTCGATGCGCCACGTGACCCAGCTCAACCCCGACTACATCAAGATCGACCGCTCGCTGATCCACGACATCCACCTGGACGCGGCCAAGCAGGCGATCGTCGTCGCTCGATGGTCAGCCTCGAGGACAAGCTCAAGTCGCGGGTCGTCGCCGAGGGCATCGAGACGTCGGACGAGCTGCGCGCCCTGCGCCAGCTCGGCGTGCCGCTGGGACAGGGCTACCTTCTGGCGCGGCCGCACCGCCAGCCGACGCCGGCCCCGTGGAGCAGCGCGCTCATGGAGCTCTCCGACTCGACCTACTAGGGACGGCCCCGCCGCGAAAGTTCGCCGGCGCGCCGCCGATGGAAGCACCAGATGCTTCCCTCTCCCCGATCGTCAGGACTCCGGTGACCTCCATCACGTCTCGCCCCCGGCGCCTCGTCGCGATCATCGCGGTCGTCGTCGTGGCGGCCGTCGCCGTCGGCGCCTACATCATGTGGAACAACGCCCAGACCAGCACCGCCGCCAACGAGGGCGGCGCGCTCGCCGAGTTCCGCGCCAAGGGCATCGCCGACACCGCCCCCCGCGCGGGCGTCCCCGCCGCGGGCGTCTACCGCTACCAGGTGACCGGCTCCGAGAGCGCCGGCACCGGGCCGCTCACCGCCGAGCGCTCCCTGCCCCCCGAGGCGGTCTACATGATCACCCCGATCGCGGGCGGCTACCACGAGGACCTGCGCCTGTCCGAGGAGCACGTCGAGGAGGCGCGCTTCCGGGTGGAGCCCAAGGGCTCGTACGCCACCTGGCGGCGCACCAAGATCACCTTCCTCGGCATCGGCGAGGACGACCGCACGCCGGTCGACCCCCCCTCGCTCGACCACCCGGCGACGCTGAAGGTCGGCGCCACCTGGGGCGGCACGTACATGATGGGCGACCTCAAGACGACCTACACCGGCACCGTGACCGGCAAGGACACCGTCCAGATCGACGGCGCCGCGGTCCCCGTCTACGTCATCCAGACCAAGAGCACCTTCACCGGCGACACGCCGGGCACCCGCACCGACACCATCAGCTGGTCGCCCAAGCACTCGCTCCCGGTCGCCTGGACGATCACCCAGAAGACCGGCGGCTCGTCCGACTACCAGATCGACGCCGCCATGAAGCTCGCCAGCGGGACGCCCCTCACCTAGTGAGGGGCCCCGCCGGGGGTCTCACGAGGTGCGGACGTAGGTGCTGTCGCAGTCCAGCAGCGGCGGCAGGCCCAGGGCGCGGGCGTTGTCGTCGATGAACGGCCCCGTCCGCAGCAGGCAGCTGACGTCGCGGCTCTGCTGGTCGGCGGTGCGCGAGCGGAACTCGGCGACGCCCTTCCAGATGTCGTTGATCTCGTTGAGGATCTGACGCGCCTGGGTGTTGCGCTGGGCGATGGCCCCGCTCGGATTCCAGCTGCGCCACACCAGGCGCAGCGCCGCCCCCACGGTGGGGTCGCCGTCCGCGGGGACGCCGATCACCGAGATGTACATCTGCCAGAAGAAGTTCGAGTAGGAGCTGAGGCGGTCCTCGACGCCCACGTTGGCGACGCCCGCGTAGGGGCGCCCGTTGATCGTGTAGTCGAAGAGCATCATCCCGGACGACCGGAACGTCGGCAGGGTCGCGTCCGCCAGCACCGAGCGGATGCGCACGTTGGTCATGGGGATGCCGGCGCCCTGGTTGATCAGGGGCCACACGGTCTGCAGGGCCTGGGCGGCGCTCATGAACGGGGCGACCACGCTCGTGGACGGCAGGGGGCCCGGGGCGGCGCCGGGAAGCACGATGCTGAACGTCTGCCCGAACAGGAAGTTGCCCCGGGGGCTGGAGCCCTCGAGCGCGCCCTGGCTGCTGGAGATGGTCCAGTCGGGGTCCGAGGGCACCCAGGCCGTGGCTCCTCCGTCCGGGGCGCGGAACGGCGTGAGCGGCATCAGCCGGCCCGCCGGGCTGCCGGGGGTGGCGGGTCCGCCCGCGCCCGGGGTGGCGACCGCGCGCGGCGTGCCCCCGCGCACCGAGGCCGCGATGCGGTCGGCGACCGGTCCGAGACCGGGACGGCCGATGGGCCTCAGGCTGGTGGAGACGACCAGGTTGGCCCCGCGGCGCACCACGAGCACCACCCGGCGCTGGCCCTTGCCGTTGCTGGCGAGCCGGAAGCGGTTCTTGTTGCCGGAGCTCGCGACGGTCGTGTCGCCCTTGCGGCGCTGGGTGAGCCCGTACGCGCGGGCGCCCTTGGCGGTGGCGACCACCCGGACGGTCACGGTCAGGCCGCCGCCGGTGATGCGGTAGGCCCCGCCGACGACCTTGAGCTTGTAGCCGGGCGGCACCTTCGCGCTGAAGCCGGTGGGCGCGTGACTCACGGTGACGGTCTTGGCGGCGTGCGCGGTCGCCCCCACCGACGCCGAGGCGCCGCCGCCCGCGACGAGGGCCGCGCCCGCCAGGCACGCCAGCAGCACCAATCGTCGCCTCACGGCCCCTCCTCGTGGTTGCGTGCTCATTTGGCGCCTCCGACCCGGATCCGTGACCGCACGACGATGGGCGTACCGTCCGCCGCGCGCGTGTTGACGACCACCACCACCCGGCGCCCGCGGGCGCGCAGGGTTGCCAGTGAGGCCTTGGAGAGCTTCACGCCGACCCACCGGGTGCGCCCGGCGGCGACGCTGAAGCGCGTCCGCGCGAGCACCTTCGACCGGATGGCCTTCTTTCCCTTGCGGGCCTTCTGCGCCACCGTCGCCACGGCCAGGCTGCCGCGACAGCCGCGGGCCACGGTCTTGGGGCAGGTCATCCGCAGCGACACCCGCCGGTTCGCCCCGAGGCGGGCGGCCAGCAGCCGCACGCGCGGGCGGGCGGTGGGCGCGGCCTTCGCGACCGGCTGCACCGCGGCCGCGGCGTTGGCCACCGCGCGCGCCGCGTTGAGGCGCCCGCCCGTGACGGTGACTCCGGCCAGAGCGGGGATCGGGTCCACCCCGCCCAGGAGCGCGGCGCGGATCTGGGCCGCGGTCGCCGTGGGCGCCGCGGCCCACGCGAGGGCGGCGGTGCCGGCGGTCAGCGGCGAGGCGAACGACGTGCCGCTCACGGCCGAGTACTCGCTGCCCCGGTAGGTGGTGGAGGCGCAGTTGACGATCACGAACTTGAGGGCCGCCCCGTCGCCGGTCACCGCCCCGTCGCTGATCAGGCGGTAGCGCAGGAACACCTGGTCCGTGTTGTCCAGGCCGGTCAGCGCCGTCGTGACCTCCTCGAAGCCCGTGCTGCGTCCGGAGAGGACCGACAGGCGCCGGAAGGGCGTGCCCGCCGCCGCGGCCTCGACCGCGACGACGTCGGGCGCCGGGACGTCGAGGAACATCGTGGTCTTGAGCTTGCAGCCGAACTGGCCGCGGGTGCTGAAGCCCACGTTGGTCGCCCACGCGGTGTCGCTGTTGTTGAAGTAGTTGCGCCCCGGGGAGTCGCTGACGACGGTCGAGCCGTCGCCGGCCAGGTTCCGCGCCCACGCCCCGTTGGTGCTCCAGGCGAACGGGTCGCCGGCGCTGAAGCCGTCGAAGAAGGGCTGGCTGCGGCTCACGGCGGTGGTCCAGATGTTGACGCCGGGGGCGCCGAGATCCACCGACCGGACGCCCCGGTTGGACGAGGGCGCGAGGGCGTCCTTCGAGTCCGTGGAGGCGACGCAGATCAGGTTGTCGGTCGGCACCGTGCAGGGGAAGAACGCGGTCGCGCCCTCCACGTCCTGGCCCTGGTTGCCCGAGGCCACCACGAAGAGGACGTTGGGCGCCGCCGCGATGGCGTCCGAGACGGCCTGCGAGGGAGGGACCGTGAGGCTCGCGTTGACCACCTTCGCGCCGTTGCGGGCCGCGTAGGTGAACGCCGCCGCCAGGGCCGCGGTGTCGGGCACGTCGCCGCCCGAGACCAGCGGCATCAGCTGCACCTGGTGGTTGATGCCGGTCACGCCCGCGCCGTTGCCGCCGCGGGCGCCGACCACCCCGGCGACGCCGGTGCCGTGGCCCACGACGTCGCGGGGGTCGTTGTCGTTCTGGGCGAAGTCCCAGCCGATGATGTCGTCCACGAAGCCGTTGCCGTCGTCGTCGATGCCGTTCGCCTCGCGACCGCCGCCGCTCTCGCCGGGGTTGTGCCAGATGTTGGGCGCCAGGTCGGGATGGTCGTGGGCCACCCCGCTGTCGGCGATCGCCACGACCACCCCGGGGCTGCCGGTCGTGCGGTCCCAGGCCTCGGCGGCGTCGATGTCGGCGTCGGCGACGCCGGCCACCTCGCGCTGGTCGGGGCCGTCCGAGTCGGTGACCGGCTGGCCGGTGTTGTTGAGCGCCCACTGGCGCGCGAACAGGGCGTCGTTGGGCACCGCGTCGTACCGCCCGGTGCGGTTGGGCTCCACCCAGAGGACCGCGTCGCGGTCCGCGAGCGACGCGGCCGCCTCGGCGGCGTCACCCGGGGCGACCCGCAGCAGGTTGACGCCCGGCGTCCCCAGGCCCTGGAGCACGCGGCCGCCCTCGGCGCTCACCGCCTGGGCGCGTTCCGCCGTGGTCGTCCCGGGCCGGAAGCGCACGATCAGCTCGCCGGGCACGCTCTCCCCGTAGGCCGGCGTCACGGTGATGCCGGAGGCGGCGACGGGGGCCGCCGCGCCGGTGCCCGCCGCGGAGAGGCACAGGGCCGTGACCGCGGCGGCGGCGAGCGCCGCGCCGCGGCGGCGTGCGCCCGGTCTGGCGGGTGGGGATGTGCTCAGCGGCATGCGCGCCTCTCCGGTCGTGAGCCGGGGACGAGCCTGCCGAGGACCCCGCCCGGTGTCCATACGGCGTTCGGCGTATCGGCCATCAGCCGGGACCGGCGCCGGTCGCCGCCAGGGCCCGCGCGACGGCCGCCGAGCGCGAACGCACCCCGAGCCGGTCGTAGACGTGCTCCAGGTGCTTCTTCACGGTGTGGGGGCTCACGTGCAGGGCCTGGGCGATCTCGGCGTTGCTGCGCCCGCGCGCCAGCAGCGACAGGACCTCGGCCTGGCGGCTGCTCAGGCCCAGGTCCATCAGCGCCCGCCGCTCGCGCCCCACCGCGTGCTCCTCGAGCAGGATCACGTCGTGCCCCGCCGGCTCCGCCGAGGGCAGCAGGTGGGCGACCAGGCGCCCGCCGGGACCGTCGACCACCAGGTCGCGGGAGGGCTCCAGTCCCCGCGACCGCTCGCGGCGGCACCAGGCGGCGAGCGCCTCGGGCAGGAGGCCGGGGCGCGCGGGCGGGGGCAGGTAGGTCGCCACCAGCGCCAGCGCGCCGGCGCTCGCGAAGGCGATCACGGCGCCGCGCTCGACGGCGAGGGCGGCGCGGCCGCGGTCGATCAGGGTGCGGTTGACGAGCGACGACAGCAGCCGCTCGGCGTCGCGCAGCGCGGCGTCGCGGCGCAGCCGGCTCAGGTGCGGGCGCAGCAGGTCGAGCATCTCCCGGTCGCGCTCGCCGAAGTCGCGCCGGTCCCGGTTGAGGGCGATCCCGATGACCGAGCCCGGCGGGCCGGGCAGGGTCACGGCCATCTGGTACTCGACGCCCATCGGCCCGTACACGTCCCGGTACAGCTCGGTGCGCCGGAAGGTGCGCCGGTCCATGAGGTCGGAGATCTTGAGCGTGCGGGGGTCGTGGGTGCGGGCGTAGTGGGCGATCAGGGGGTGCTCGCCGACCAGCCGCAGGAAGTCCTCCGCGCGCGTGGCGCTCCAGGCGTCCGGGGGGTCGATCAGCAGCAGCGGATCGCCGTCGGCCGAGATGTCGTTGTAGGAGGTGAGCGTCGAGTTGACCAGGCGCGGCAGGCCCTGCAGCACGTGCTGCCGGAACGACTCCGAGCCCGGCGCCTCACCCGCCTCGCGGATGAACTCCAGCGCGGCGCTCAGATCGGTCCTGCGGAGTGAGGTCGTCGTCGCCAAGTTCTGGCGACCCTAGGGTCCCTCACACGCGCGCGGCAACCCCACCGACGGACGGTCCGGACCTCACCCGGCGTACAGGCGCGGCGAACGCGCGGGGCCACCCTCAGCGAAAGGTCACCCGGGTCGTCACGCCCGTGCCGTAGGCGACGTAGGGCACCGCCACCGTCACGCCGGCGGACGGGTCGTCGGCGTCGTCCTCCGCGGCCAGCAGGCGCACCGCGTCGTGCCGGTCGTCCGTGGCCACCTCCAGGTCGGCCATGACCTGCTGGAGGCGGACGCTGGTGGTGAGCGGTCGCAGCCGCTTCGCCCGCCGCACCAGCGGGTTCTGCCGCAGGGCGGTCGGGCGGGCCGAGTCGCCGCCCTCGTCGGATTCGTCCCCGAAGGGCTGGAGGAACGCGTCGGGCACCTTGGGGACGACGCGCAGCTCGGGCGAGGAAGGGTCGACCCCGGCGGGGAGCCTGATGGGCACGCGCACCAGCACCGTCGATGCCCGCCATGGCCGCACCCTCAGGATGAGGGTCGCCCGGCCGCCGGGACGGGTCGCGCCGCGCACCCCCGCGGCGACGAGGGTGGCCGCGCGCACGGAGGGCTCGAGGCGCTCGGTGACCTCGATCGCCGAGATCGGAACCGGCCGGAGGTTGTTCCTGAGCAGGTAGTACACCAGGGCCGGGACCTGGCCGCTCGCCGCCCAGGGCAGGTACTCCGTGGACGGGTAGACGTTGCGATAGACGAACGGGCGCGCGAGGTCGGGGCTCGTGATGGAGACCCTGAGCGTCAGCGTCCCGGCCGCCGCGCCGTCGGTGACGCGCAGCACCGGCTCGTCCTGCAGGACGCCGCTCATCTCGGGCGCCGTGCGCTCGTCGGGGGCGATCGAGGCCCGCACCGTGCTCTGGGTGCCGCGCCCCACGTTGGTCGCGGTGGCGACGCCGGCGATCGCCTGGACCGGGCCGGCGACGCCGGTGATCCCGTCGCTGCGGTCGCCCACGATCATCCCCTGCAGCGCCCCGGGTTCGGCCACCTTGTAGCTCCAGTTGGACATCGGGGCGGGAATCGTCTCGTAGACGTGGGCGTCGCCCATGAGGAAGCGCGAACGGCCCGCGCCGAGCAGCGAGTGACCGAACCCCACGATCGTGGAGCCATCGACGTAGGTCACCGTTCCGATCGCCCCCACCGACACGTCGCCGCCCACCAGCAGGGCCGAGAGCGAGGCCCCCGGCACCAGCGGGACGGGGGGCCGCGGCGTGCGCGGCGCGATCGAGGCGAGTCGGATGCCCACACGGGAGAGCCTCCGGGCGAGCGGGCCGACCAGCGACGGCGAGATGCCCGCCACCTTCCACCGGGTGAGCGGGAACACCCCGATGCCGGCGGGCCGTCGCACCTCGAGCGCCCGGGCGGTCGCCCGGTCGCGGACGAGGGCGACCCGGCGCGCGGGCCCCGTGGACGCCCGGGCGGCTCCGCGCTCGTTGGCGCGCAGCCCCGAGTTGGAGTCGATCATCTGCTCGATGGGCGTCACCCCGGCGATCACGTTGGCCTGGTCGCCGCTCCCGTAGGCCACCGCCCCCATCACCCGTGCCACCCCGTCGGAGCCGGTCACGTAGACCGGGCTCCCGCTCATGCCGTCCGCGACCCCTCCCGTCCGGTCCATCACCGGGCCCGACGCCCGCACCATGATCAGCGTTCCGCCCGGGCCATCCGCGAACCGGAGCACATCGATGACCGTCACCGGGAAGGTGACGATCTCCGCGCCGCTCACCACCGTGCGGGCCTCGCCGACCATTCCGGGACGCACCTCGGCCAGCGGGAGGATGGGATCGGCGGCCGACGCCGTGCCGGCGGCGGCGAGCGCGAGCCCGGCCGCGACGACGCAGGTCAGAGGCCCTCGGCGGCCGCCGCGGCGCCGCTCGTCCGCGCGCGGCGCGCGCATCAGCCGCCGCTCGCGCAGATGGCCGTGACGCTGATCTTCCACGGCGAGGACCCTGTCCCGAGCGCCGCGGCCTCGCCGATCCAGCCGGCGGTCCCGTCCGGGGCGCTGGTGGTGATCGCCACCTGGGCGGCGCCGTCGATCGCGACGCCGCCGGCGATGACCGTCGTGCCCGCGGGACAGCTCGCGGTGACGGGGCCCTTGACGGCGAGCGTGCTGGTCTGGGACTCGGCCCGGGCCACCGTCAGCCCGCGAAGGTACTGAGCGGCCGCGACATCGCCGAGACGAGACGCGTCGCCGGCCGTGGTCGCGGCATCGGCCCGGGTCGCCCGCGGCACGGTGCCGAGGGTGGACTCCTGGATCTGCGCCCCGGTGAGGGTGTTCGCCGCCACCATGCGCGCCGTCAGGCCGCCGTCGGCGACGACCGAGCCGCCGACGGCGGCGGGCGCGATCTTGGCCCGCGTGACGGCACCGTCGCGCAGGGCGGCGGTGCCGACGCTCGCGTCCTTGGGAGCGGCGGCGGCCGCCGCGTCGATGTCGCGGTTGAGCGCCATGATGCTGATGACGAGGGCCACGATGGTCAGGGCGAGCAGCGCGCTCAGCGCGAGCGCGAGGCGCCAGTTGCGGCGAATCCACCGCTCGTCCTGCGCGATCCGCTCCTCGTCGCGCGCCAGCCGGATCTCGTCGCCGATGATGCGCTGCTCGTCGGCGTGGAGACGGCGCTCGAGCTCGGTGTCCGACCCGCTCGGATCGTCACGCCCACCGGCATCGCCGGGCGGGCCGCCGGGGTCGCGTTCGCTTCCCTCGCCCATCGTGAGCCCCCTCTCGCGGACGAACGTCCGCGATCACCCTAGGAGCGCCGCAGGCACACCCACAGCGGGCTCACCCCGATACCCCCTTGCGGTCAACACGCGACGCCCGCGGCGCCCCGGGACGCCGCGGATCGCGGTGCCCTAGCCGGCGACGGGCTGGCGGACCACCGGGTTGCGGGCGGCGGCGGCCTCGTCGAGGCGGCGCACCGGCGTCGTGTACGGCGCGTTGCGGGCGATCTCGGGGTCCTCGGCCGCCTCGCGCAGGATCGCGGCGACCGCGTCGGCGAAGGCGTCGAGCGTCTCCCGCGTCTCGGTCTCGGTCGGCTCGACCATCAGCGCCTCGTCGACCAGCAGCGGGAAGTAGACCGTCGGCGGGTGGAAGCCGTAGTCGAGCAGGCGCTTGGCGAGGTCGAGCGTCTTGATGCCGAGCTCGCGCTTCATCGGCGCGCCGGAGAGGACGAACTCGTGCATGCAGCGCGCGGTCGAAGGCGAGCGGCAGGTACGTCGCCGACGCCGGCCTCGCGCAGCCGCGCCAGCAGGTAGTTGGCGTTCAGCACCGCGGTCTCGGAGGCCTCGCTGCAGCCCGTCGGCGCCGAGGCGAGCAGATGTAGGCGTAGGAGCGCACGAAGACGCCGAAGTTGCCCTGGAAGCCGCGCAGCCGGCCGATCGACTTCGGGCCGGTCGTCAGTCGAGGTCGAAGCGCGGGCCGCCGCCGTTCTCGGCCTCGCGCGCGCACCACCTGCGGCCGCGGCAGGAAGGGCTCGATCCGGTCGGAGACCGCGATCGGCCCGGCGCCCGGGCCGCCGCCGCCGTGCGGCTGGGTGAACGACTTGTGCAGGTTGACGTGGACGATGTCGAAGCCCATGTCGCCCGGGCCGCGAGATGCCCATGACCGCGTTCAGGTTGGCGCCGTCGTAGTAGAGCGTCGCGCCCGCGTCGTGGACGATGCGCGGCGATCTCCTCGATGTTCGCGTCGAAGAGGCCGAGCGTGTTCGGGTTGGTGAGCATCAGGCAGGCGACGTCGTCGTCGGCCTTCGCGCGCAGGTCGTCGAGGTCGACGCCGCCGTCGCGCGTTGGTGGCGACCTTCACCACCTCGTAGCCGGCCATCGTCACCGTCGCCGGGTTGGTGCCGTGCGCGGTGTCGGGCGTGAGCACCTTGGTGCGCGTCTCGCCGCGGTCGGCGTGGTAGGCGCGGGTCAGCAGCAGGCCGGCGAGCTCGCCGTGCGAGCCGGCGCGAGGGCTGCAGGCGAGACGTGCGGCAGGCCGGCAGATCTCGGCCAGCGCGCGCTCGAGGTGCCACATCAGCTCGAGCGCGCCCTGGGCGCGCGCGCGGGTCCTGCAGCGGGTGCAGGCGGGCGTGGCCCGGGCAGCGCCGCGACGCGCTCGTTCAGGCGCGGGTTGTGCTTCATCGTGCACGAGCCGAGCGGGTAGAAGCCGGTGTCGAGGTCGAAGTTGCGCGCGCGAGAGCCGGTTGTAGTGGCGGACGATCTCCGGCTCGGAGACCTCGGGCAGCCGCGCGCGGCTCGGCGCGCAGCAGCGCCGCCGGGATCAGCTCGTCGAGCGGCGCGCTCGGGCACGCCGGCGGCGGGCAGCACGGACGGCGCGGCGGCCCGGGCGCGACTTCTCGAAGATCGTCACCGCCGCGTCGCGCTGCAGCGGCGTCTCGGTCGGCGCGCCGGCGGCGTCATGCGTTCGACCTCCTCGCGCGTCGGCGCCTCGGCGCGCTCGGCGGCGACGCGCCGCGCCGAGCACGTCGGCGAGGCGGTCGATGTCGCGCCCGCGTGCGCCGCTCGGTGATCGCGACCAGCAGGCCGTCCTCGTACTCGGGGTAGTCGCGGCCGAGCGGGTAGCCGGCGTTGACGCCGTCCGCCGCGCAGCGGTCGAGCACGGCGTCGACCGGCGCGTCGAGCGCGCACGGCGAACTCGCGGACGACCGGCTGCGTCGTGCAGCAGCTCGACGCCGTCGACCGCGGCCAGCGCGCTCGCGGGCGTAGGCGGTGCGCTGCAGCAGCAGCTCGCCGAGCTCGACGAAGCCCGCGCGTGCCGAGCCAGGACAGGTAGATCGACGCCGGCGAGCGCGTTCAGCGCCTGGGCGGTGCAGATGTTGCGGGTCGCCTTCTCGCGGCGGATGTGCTGCTCGCGGGTCTGCAGCGTGAGCACGAAGCCGCGGCGGCCGTCGACGTCGGTCGGTCTCGCCGGCGATCCGGCCGGGCATGCGGCGGATGTAGCTCCTCGGTGGCGCGCGAAGAAGCCGAACGACGGGCCGCCGAAGTCGAGCCGGTTGCCGAGCGTCTGGCCCTCGCCGACGGCGACGTCGACGCCGCAGCTCGCCGGGCGGCCGCAGGATCGCCGAGCGGGAGCGGGTCGCACGGCGCACGACGACCAGCGCGCCGTGCGGCCTTGGCGGCGGCGCCGAGCGCGCTCGAGGTCCTCGACCGCGCCGAGGAAGTTCGGGCTGCTGGAGGAAGACGGCGGCGGTGTCGTCGTCGATCGCCGCGGCCAGCGCGGCCGGCGTCGGTGACGCCGTCGCGCAGCGGCGACCTCGACGACCTCGGCGCCGTAGCCGTGCGCGTAGGTGCGCGAGCGTCTCGCGGCTGTGCGGGTGGACGCCGCGCGAGACGACGAAGCGTCGCGCGGCCGTTGGCCGAGCTTCGCCAGGTAGGCGGCCGCGGCGACCGCGCGACGGGCCCTCGTAGACGCGACGGCGTTGGAGACCGGCAGCCCGGTCAGCTCGAGATCGCGGTCTGGAACTCGAACATCACCTGCAGGCCGCCCTGGGAGATCTCCGGCTGGTACGGCGTGTACGGCGTCAGGAACTCCGAGCGCTGAGTGATCGCGTCGACGATCGCCGGCACGTAGTGGTCGTACATCCCGGCGCCGAGGAAGCGTGATCTCGTCCTCGGCGCGGGTGTTGCGCGCGGCGAGCGCGCGCAGGTGCGCGTAGACCTCCTGCTCGCGTCATGCCCGGCGGGCAGGTCGAGCGGCGCGGCGCAGGCGCACGCCGTCGGGGATCGTCGGTCGAAGAGCTCGTCGATCGAGCCGACGCCGATCGCGGCGAGCATCTGCGCGCGGTCGTCGTCGGTGGCGGAGGTGTAGCGGCTCACAGGCTCCTCGGTCCAGGTCAGAGCGTCGCTGTAGGCGGCCGCGTCCAGCAGGCGCGTCCAGCTCGGACGGGTCGGACAGCCGGACCTTGACCAGCCAGCCCGTCGCCGTAGGGGTCCTCGTTGATCGCCTCGGGCGCGTCGGCCAGGCGCGTCGTTGACCTCGACGACCTCGCCGGACAGCGGCGCGATCACGTCGGAGACCGCCTTGACCGACTCGACCTCGGCGTAGGGCTCGTCCTTGCTGACGGTCGGCGCCGACCGCGGGCGGGTCGAAGAAGACGACCTCGCCGAGCGCGTCCTGGGCGTACCAGGTGATGCCGAAGGTGGCCTCGTCGCCCTCGATCCGGGCCCAGTCGTGCTCGGGGTGGTAGAGCAGGTCGTCGGGGTAGCTCGCGTCGCGGCCACGGCGGTCTCCTTCACTCCTTCGGGGATGTCGCCACGAGCGGGCGGCGGGCGGTGCGGGCGGCCTTCGGCTTGCCGCGCACGTCGATCGACCAGGTCGTGGTCCGGGCTCGGCGACGGTCGGCCGGCACGTAGGCCATGCCGATGCCGACGTCGAGCGACGGCGAGAGCGTCCCGCTGGTGACGGCGCCGGCCGGCTCGCCGCCGACCAGCACCGGGTTGCCCGGCGCGGGGGATGCCCGGCCTCGGTCAGGCGGAACGGCGCCAGGCGCTCGGCGGTGCCCTCGGCGACCTGCGCGGCGCAGCGCGCTCGGCGCCGATGAAGCCGGTCGCCCTCGATGTCGCAGGCCCAGCCGAGCCCGGCCTCGATCGGCGTGCGCTCGCGCGAGAGGTCGTTGCCGTAGAGGTGGAAGCAGACCTCGAGGCGCAGCGTGTCGCGGGCGCCGAGGCCCGCGGGGGCGGCGCCGCGCGCCGAGACCAGCGCGTCCCAGATCGGCGGGCGCGCCGTCCCGGGGCGCACAGCAGCTCGACGCCGTCCTCGCCGGTGTAGCCGGTGCGGGCGATCAGGCAGGGCACGCCCGCCACCACGTCCTCGCCGATGGCGAAGTAGTCGAGCGCGAAGCGCGTCGCCGCGGGCGCAGAGCGGGCGCAGCACCTCGGCCCAGCGCGGGCCCCTGGACGGCGAGCATCGCGGTCGCGGGCGAGCGGTCGGTCAGCGTGGCGTCGGCCGCGGCAGCCGGTCGGCCAGGCGGGCGTGGCAGGCCGCGATGTTGGAGGCGTTGGCGACCAGCAGGAAGCGGTCGCGCCAGGGCGGTAGGTGAAGAGGTCGTCGAGGACGCCGCCGTCGTCCTGCAGCAGCAGCGTGTACTGGCCGCTGCCGCCGGGACGATCGCCGACGTCGTTGGAGAGGAGCCGCTGCGAGGCCGGCGCGCGCGCCGGGCCCGCTCGACCTCGATCTCGCCCATGTGGGAGACGTCGAAGACCCCGCGCGCGCTCCGCGGACCGCCGCGTGCTCCGCGCGATGCCGTCGAGTACTGGACCGGCATCTCCCAGCCCGGCGAACGGCACCAGCTTCGCGCCCGAGTGCCGACGTGGCGGTCGTGCAGGGAGGTGTGCGCCGGCAGGTCTGCCATCCGGCGCTGACGGTACCACGCGGGGTCCGGCCGTCAGCCGACCCGCGCGGCGGTACTTCAGGAAGTCGGGGATCTCCAGCGCGTCGTCCGGGATCTCGAAGCCCTTGCGCTCGGACGGTCGAGGCTCAGTCGACTGACGCGCCGGGCTCCGCCGGGGCGCGGCGCGCCGGGGCCGTCGGCGCGGGCTCGCGCTCGCGCTCGCGGCGGCCGAAGCGCGGCTCGCGGCTGCCGGGCGAGCGGCGCGGGCGCGTCTCGGGCCGTCGAAGCCGGTGGCGATCACGGTGACCCGGACCTCGTCGCCGCATCGTCTCGTCGATGACGGCGCCGAAGATGATGTTGCAGTCGTCGTGGGCGGCCTGGCGGATGATGCTCGGCGGCCTCGTTGACCTCGAACAGGCCGAGGTCGGCGCCGCCGGTGATGTTGAGCAGCACGCCGGTGGCGCCGTCGATCGTCGTCCTCGAGCAGCGGGCGACGAGATCGCGGCCTTGCGCGGCCTCGGCGGCGCGGTTCTCGCCGGAGGCGGTGCCGATGCCCATCAGCGACGAGCCGGCGTCCTGCATGATCGTGCGCACGTCGGCGAAGTCGAGGTTGATCAGGCCGGGGATCGTGATCAGGTCGGTGATGCCCTGCACGCCCTGGCGCAGCACGTCGTCGGCCTTGCGGAAGGCGTCGAGGATCGAGGTGCGGCGCTCGACCACCTGCGAGCAGCCGCTCGTTCGGGATGACGATCAGCGTGTCGACCTGCTTGCGCAGCTCCTCGATGCCCTCCTCGGCGCGCGCGGGTGCGCTGGGTGCCCTCGAACTCGAACGGGCGGGTGACGACGCCGACGGTCAGCGCGCCCTGCTCGCGTGGCGATCTCGGCGATGACCGGCGCCGCGCCGGTGCCGGTGCCGCCGCCCTCGCCGGCGGTGACGAAGACCATGTCCGCGCCCTCGGACGGCCTCCTTGATCTCGTCGCGGCTCTCGTCGGCGGCGTCGCGCCCGACCTCGCGGGTCGGCGCCGGCGCCGAGGCCCTTGGTGATGGTGCCGCCGATGTGGAGCTTGACGTCGGCGTCGCACATCGACAGCGCCTGGGCGTCGGTGTTGACGGCGATGAACTCGACGCCGCGGACGCCCGCGTCGACCATGCGGTTGACGGCGTTGGTGCCACCGCCGCCGACGCCGACGACCTTGATGACCGCCAAGTAGTTGCTCTGCTCCACCGGACTCCCCCGATCGGCACTGCTCATGCGGTGATTCAGGAAAGCCTCAATCAATGATCGAGGCTGCGAAACCGCTCGCCACGCCGAGTATCCACCTGGCGTAGGCACGGCTCCACCAGCCTGGAAGCTAGAGCCCCCGTCACGGGGTGTCAAGCAAATCTCATGTGTAAGTCGAGACTTTGTGGAGCCCCGCGTCCGTACGCTCGACCCACAGTTGAGGGTTACTGAACGGCCGATCCCACGCCCAGCGCCGGGTTCTCCGGGACGCTCAGGTCGATGTAGGTGGCGGCGGCCAGCTCCCGCGCCGGGACGTCGGCCAGCATCAGCTTCAGCGCCCGCGCCTTGGCGGCCATCCGCTCGGCCCGCCCGAGGCGCAGGGGCGGCCCGTCGGCCAGCGCGGCGGTCACGATCCCCGAGCGGTCCACCTGCAGGTCCCCGACGCGCGCCGCGCAGCTTGGGCGGAAGCGGTCGCCAGCAGGGGCAGCACCGCGCGCTCGGCCTCGGGCAGCGTCCCCCCCGCCTCGGGCGCCGCCGCGCCGAGGCGCACGGCGCCGAGGCGCTCGCCGCCGGCCACCGGGCCCAGCACGCGGCCCGACGCCGACACCAGCGCGGCCTGGGCGCCGAACGAGACGACCGCCACCGGGCGGGCCTCGACCACGTCCACCCTGAGCCCCCGCGGCCAGGTCCGCCGGACCGAGATCGACTCGACCCAGGGGAAGCGCTCGGCCACGCGGTGCATCTGGGCCGTGGCCGGGACGATGACGGTGCCCGTCGGCCGCGGCGTCCTCCAGCGCCCGCACCAGGTCGGCGCTGTCGTCGCGCTCGTAGCCGCTCACGTCCACCTGGTGCACCGCGAGCAGCGGGCCGGTGGCCAGCCAGTAGAGCGCCACCAGCGCCGGCGGCGATCCCGAGCGCGATGAGCACCCACGACCGGCGGCGGCGGCCGCGCGCCCGCACCACGGAGCGGCGCCGCTGCTGCAGCGCCGGGTGCGGACGGGCGGGGGAGCCGGGTACGGGCGTCGAGCCGCTCATGCCGCGGGCAGGGGGGCGTGCACGATGCCGCGCTCGGGATCCAGGTAGCGCACCTCGGGCGTGAGCACCGGGCCGCCCCCGGCGATCACGCGGCCGCGCCCCTCGGCCATCAGCGCCAGCACGTCCGCCGAGCGGCAGCCCGGCCCGGCCTCGATGAAGTTGGCGTGGACCGGCGAGAAGCGGGCGCCGCCCACCGCCAGGCCCTTGCAGCCGGCGGCCTCCAGCAGGCGGCCGGCCGAGTCGCCGGGCGGGTTGGTGAAGACGCTGCCGAAGGTGCGCACGCCCTGGGGCTGGGTGGCCCGCCGGTGGGCGCGGAACTCGGCCAGCCGGGCCGCGATGGCGGCCGCGTCGCCGGGGCGCAGCCGGAAGCCCGCCGCGGCCACCACCTCGCCGGGGGCGACCGAGGAGCGCCGGTAGCCCAGCTCCAGGTCGTCGCGCTCCGACGCGGCGGCGCCCGTCGGGGCCGCAGATGACGGCCCAGGTGAGCGCCTGCGCCAGCTCGCCCGCGTGGGCGCCGGCGTTCATCGCCACGGCGCCCCCCACGGTGCCGGGGATGCTGGCGCCCCACTCCAGGCCCTCGAGGCCGTGGCGTCGCGGCGCGCTGGACCGCGCGGGGCAGCGAGGCGCCGCCGCCGCACCAGAGGTCCGTCGCCCCGGACCGAGATCGCGGTCAGCCGCCCGACCAGGCGCAGCACCAGGCCGCGGAAGCCCTCGTCGGAGACCAGCAGGTTGGAGCCGCGGCCCACCACCGCGACCGGCGCGCCGGCCTCGCGCGCCCACGCCAGCGCCGCCACCACGTCGCGGAACGACGCCGCCCGGCAGAGCCAGTCGGCGGTCCCGCCGACCCGGATGGTGGTGAGCGGGGCGAGCGGTGCGTCGGGCTCGAGGTCAGGCAGGGGCGGTGCGCTCGTGATCGTTCCCATCGCCGAGTTGTCTTTCCAGGCGAGCCACCAACTCCTGCCCCAATCCGGTGATATCGCCGGCGCCCATCGTCAGCACCAGGTCGCCGGGACGGGCCAGCGCGACCACCGCGTCGGCCGCCTCGGCGAGCGTCGGGGCGAAGGTGGCCCGCGCGGGGGGCGGGACCGGTCGGCCACCGCCCGCCCGGTGACCGCCGGGTCGGCCGGCTCGCGGGCCAGGTAGACCTCGGTGACGACGACCTCGTCGGCCGCGCCCAGGGCCTCGGCCAGCTCGGGGCCCAGCGCGCGGGTGCGCGAGGGCAGGTGGGGCTGGAACACCACCACCACGCGCCCGGCGCCGCGCTCGCGGGCGGCGGCGAGGGTGGCGCGGATCTCGGCCGGGTGGTGGGCGTAGTCGTCCACCACCTCGACGCCCCCCGCCGCGCCGCGCGGCTCCATGCGCCGCCCCACGCCGGTGAAGCCGGCCAGCCGCGGCGCGGCCGCCTCGAGGGGCACGCCGCACCAGTCGGCCAGCGCCAGGGCGCAGGCCGCGTTCTCGGCGTTGTGGCGCCCGCCCGCCGCCAGGGGCACGGCGCACCCGGCGGCCGTCGGCCATCACCAGCGTGAACCCGGGGACGCCGGGGGTGCGCTCCACGCGGCAGAAGGCTCCGGGGACGTCGCCCACCAGCCGCACCGCGCAGGGCGCGGCCGCGGCGCAGGCGCGCGCCTCGGCGTCCGGGCCCACCACCAGCACGCCGTCGGCCGGGCAGCCGGGCGACGAAGCGCCGGAACACCTCGCGCACGTCCTCGATGGTGGCGAAGGTGGCGTGGTGGTCGTGGTCGACGTTGAGCAGGATCGCGCGCCTCGGGGGCGAGGTTGAGCAGCGAGCGGTCGCTCTCGTCGGCCTCGGCGACGAACCACGGCCCGCCGCCCCAGACCGCGCCGGTGCCGGCGCCCGCCCGCGATGGTGGCGCCCGATGCAGGCCGAGGCGTCGCCGAGGGCGGCGTGCAGCATCGCGCTGGTGGTGGACTTGCCGTGCGCGCCGGCCACGGCCAGCCCCCGCCGGCCGGCCATCAGCTCGGCCAGCAGCTGGGAGCGGTGCAGCACCGGCAGGCCGCCGCGCGCGCGCCGCGACGAGCTCGGGGTTGTCGGCGGCGATGGCGGTCGAGACGACCAGGGCGGCGGCGTCGGCGGGCATCGCCTCGGAGCCGTGTCCGGCCCGCGCGTCGACCCCGGCGGCGCGCAGGGCGCGCAGGGTCGCGGAGTCCTCGCGATCGGTTCCGGACACGCGGTAGCCGGCCGCCTGGGCCAGCAGGGCCAGACCGCTCATCCCCGCTCCGCCGACGCCCACCATGTGGATGGGCCGCGGTCCGCTCACCCGCGCCGCCACGGGCGCAGGCGCCGCCACCGGCGCCGCCGGGGTCCGCGGGCGATCGCCAGGATCTCCTGCGCCACGCGGTCGGCGGCGTCGGGGCGCCCCACCGCGCGCGCGGCGTCGGCCATCGCCTCCAGGCGGCGGCGGTCGGCCAGCAGCGCGCCCACCAGGCCGCGCAGGCGCTCGCCGGTGCAGTCGGCGTCGGGCAGCACCACCGCGCCGCCGGCCTCGGCGAGCCACTGCGCGTTCTTGGCCTGGTGGTCCGCGGTGGCGTGGGGGTACGGCACCAGGATCGACGGCCGCCCGATCGCCGCGAGCTCGAACACCGAGCCCCCCGACCGGGAGACCACCAGGTCGGCGGCGGCGATCGCCTCGGGCAGGTTGTCGAGCCAGCCCACCAGGCGGTACCGCGGGCCCGGCCCGGTGGCCCTCCAGCAGGCGGCGGGTCTCGTCCAGCTGGCCCGGCCCGGCGACGTGGATCACGTCGACCGGGGCCTCGTCGCCGAAGGCCTCGACCGCGGCGGTGTTGAGCGTGCGCGCCCCCTGGCTGCCGCCCACCACCAGCACCACCGTCGCCTCGGGAGGGATGCCGAAGGCGCGTCGCCCGGCCGTGCGGGTGGCCTGGGTCACGGCGTGCCCCACCGGGCGCCCGGTGACCAGGTACTTGTCGCCGGAGCGGCCGGCGCAGCGGATAGGCCAGCGTCACCCGGCGGGCGAAGCGGGGCGGCGAGGCGGTTGGCCATCCCCAGGTGGGAGTCGGCCTCGGTGAGCAGCACGGGCCGGCGGGTGAGCCAGCCCGCCAGCGCGACCGGGGCCGCGACGTAGCCGCCGCCGCCCACCACCACGTCGGCGTGGCGGCGCACGAGCAGGGAGGCCGCCCGCGGCGTGGCCGCGACCGCCAGCACCACGGTCCAGACGTTGCGCAGCGAGAAACGCCGCGCCAGCCCGCGCAGGGGGATCTGGTCCTCGCGGTAGCCGGCGTCGCGCACGCGGCCCGAGGCCCCCGTCCCCCGCACCCCGATGAAGCCGACCTCAGCCCCCCGCGCGCGCAGCGCGTCGGCCACCGCCAGCGCCGGCATCACGTGCCCGCCCGTCCCGCCCGCCGCGATCATCACCCTCACCGGGCGTGACGGCGACGAGCCGGCTGCTGTGGGCGTGGGAGCGTCGGCCGATGTTGACAAGGATTCCCGTGCTGGCCAGGAGGATGATGAGGCTGCTGCCCCCGAACGAGACGAACGGCAGCGGGACGCCGGTGACGGGGAGCACACCCACGACGGCGCCGATGTTGATCGCCGCCTGCATCACGACCAGGGTCGTCAGACCGGCGGCGAGCACCTGCTGGTGGAGGTCCCGGGCACCCAGCGCGATGCGGTAGCCGGCGATGGCGAACAGAGCGAACGCCGCGAGCACCGCCATCACGCCGATGAGGCCGAGCTCCTCCCCCACCGTCGCGAGGATCATATCCGTGTGGGCTTCGGGGAGATAGAACGCCTTCTGGACGCCGCCGCCGAGCCCCACCCCGTGCAGGCCGCCCGCGCCGATGGCCACCTGGGCCTGGACGCTCTGGAAGCCGGCGCCGTTGGGATCGCTCCAGGGGTCGAGGAACGTGAACAGGCGCTCCCGGCGGTACGGCTCGAGCATGATCGCGAAGCCCGCCAGCACGATGCCGGTCGCGACCAGCCCGCCCAGGTGGCGCAGCCGGGCCCCGGCCACGATCAGCATGGCGAAGGCGACCGCGCAGAAGCTGACGGCGGTGCCCATGTCGGGCTCGATCAGGATCAGGAAGCCGAGGCCGCCCGTGACGAGCAGGAAGGGCGCCAGGCCCTTCCAGGTGGTGATGGGCAGCGGCGCCCGGACGACCGCCTGGGCGATCCAGAGCGCCAGTGCCAGCTTGGCGAGCTCGGAGGGCTGGAGCTGGCCGAGGCCGCCCAGCGAGATCCAGCGGCGCGAGCCGTTGACGGTCATGCCGACCGACGGGATCAGCACCACCAGCAGCAGGAAGCCCGAGATGATCAGCGCCGGGGGGCCGATCCGGCGCATCGCCTCGGGGTTCATGCGCGTGAAGAACGACGAACGCGGCCAGGCCGGCGAGGGCGTACAGGCACTGGCGGATCACCAGGCCCAGGGGGTCGCCGTCGTTGAGCAGGGCCGTCGTGCTGGAGGTGGAGAACACCATCACCAGGCCGAAGCACACGAGCGCCAGCACGGTCGCGCTGAGGCAGCACGTCGGGCCTCACCGGGCTCCCGCCGCTGCGGGAGGTCGGGCGCGACGCCGGGCGGGCGTTTCGCGCTGCGGATCGAGAGGTGGCCACGACCCATGGGTCTTCGCCGCCGGGCGCGGGCTCCCCTCCCCCGCGCGCCCGGAATCAGTCCCCGGCGACCGCCGCCCGGAAGGCCTCCCCGCGCGCCTCGAAATCGCCGAAGTCCGGCCCCGAGGGCGCCCCGGGGGACAGCAGCACGACGCCCCCGCCCGGGAGCATCCGCAGGGCGCGCCGCACCGCGTCGCCGAGGTCGTCCGCGGCGGCGCTCGGCATCCCCGGCGCGGCCTGCGCGATCCGGTCCAGGATGGCCGGGCCGTTGCCCGGCAGGCCCACCACGCCCACCACCGCGCTCGGCCCCGCGAGGTAGTCGGCCAGCGGCGCGTAGTCCTGGCGGCGGTCGCGGCCTCCCACCAGCAGCACGGTGGGGCGCGGCGCCAGCGCGCGCGCGGCCGCCACCGAGGCCTCGGGGATCGTGGCGATGCTGTCGTTGACGAACAGCACCCCGTCGCGCTCGCCCACCGGCTCCAGGCGGTGGGCGAGCGGCCGGAAGCCCCGCAGCGCGTCCACCAGGTCGTCGCCCTCCACGCCCACCGCCGCGAGGGCCGTCAGCGCGGCGCAGACGTTGTCGAGGTTGTGCTCGCCGGGCAGCGCGACGGCCTCCCGCGGGGCGTAGGGCCGCCCGGCGCGGGTGATGCCCCCCGCGTCCACGTCGAAGCCCTCCGGCGCGCGGAACCAGCGCGGGTTGGGCAGCGCGGCCCCCCGCTCGCGCACCCGCGGGTCGGCGCCGGTTGAGCACCGAGACCATGTCCGGGCGGTGGGCGAACAGGTTGAGCTTGTCGTCCCAGTAGGTGCGCTCGGTCAGGTGCCAGTCGGTGTGCTCGCGGTACAGGTTGAGCAGCACCCCCACGCTCGGCGAGGCGTCGAGGTCGGCGGTCTGGAAGCTGGACAGCTCGAGCACCCACAGGTCGGCCCGCGCCGGCTGCGGCCCGGCCAGCAGGTCGGCCAGCGGGCGGCCGATGTTGCCCGCCAGCTCCACGCGCAGCCCGCGGGCGGCCGCCAGGTGGGCGATCAGGGCGCTGGTCGTGCTCTTGCCCTTGGTGCCGGTGACCCCGATGGCGCGGGCGTCCGGGTGCTCGGCGAACCAGATCCGGGTGCCGGAGGTGAAGGCCACCCCCGCCTCCCGCAGGGCCGCCACCTCGGGGCGGTGGATGCTCACGCCGGGCGAGCGCACCACCACGTCGCAGGCCGCCAGCGCGGCGGGGTCGCCCACCACGGGCAGCCCCTCCCACGCGCCCTCCGCACCGGGCCCCCGGCTCTCGTCCACCAGCAGCAGGGGCGTGCCGGGCAGGCGCGCGGCGACCGCCCGGGCGACGCTGCGGCCCTCGCGCCCGAGGCCCCAGACGCCGACCCGCCGGCCCTCAAGCTCCGAGAAACGCACCGATGGCCCGGCGGTGGCGCTCCGGGATGCCGTGGTCGCCGCGCGGGGTCAGCCACGCCGCGACGGCGGAGGCGTCGGCGCCCCCGATCCGGGGCGCGAGCGCGGCGACCACGGCGTCGCCCGCCCACTCCGGCGACGCCGCCAGGGCCCGCAGCGCGGCGCGGGCCTCGTCGGTCTCGCCCACGCACTCGAACGGCTTCTCGGCCTCGATGCCCAGGATGGCGCGGTAGCCCTCGATCTGGCCGGCGTCGTCCAGCATGTCGCCCCCCATCGCCGCCACCAGGTCGGCCCGCGGCATGAACGGGGCCAGCGCGAGGAAGACGAACCGGCACTTGGGGCAGTCGCGGCACCAGCCGGCGACGGCGGGCTCGTGGATGCGAAAGCCCGTGTTGCAGCTCATGAAGGTGGCGTGGTGGGCGGGCAGCCCGGCGAAGGCGCGGCTGATCGCCAGCTCCGAGTACGGGCGCAGCAGGGAGAAGTAGGCCAGGTCGGGCGCCACCTCGCGGCGCACCACCGCGGCCAGGCCGCGCTCGGCCTCCCAGCCCTTGGAGTACTGGTGGTTGATCGTCTCCCCGAAGGCCGGCCAGTCGAAGTTGCCCGAGCTCGCCGAGCGCTCGTTGGACATCACCACCGCGTCGCAGCCCTCGAGCAGCGCCGCCACCAGCGCGACGCACGAGACGATCGCGGTGATCGGGACGTGGCCGTTGTAGGCCCCGGCGGCGTTGAGGGCGAACAGCCCGGGGCTGATGTGGCGCTCGACGTGCAGCATCGGCACGCCCTCGGCGGCGGCGGCCGCGTCGGCCGACGGCTTGCGCCCCACCGAGAGGGCCACCACCTCCTCGCCGGCGGCGGCCAGGGCGGCCAGGCTCACCACCGAGTCCTTGCCGCCGCCCACCGGCACCAGCGAGCGCGGCGTCAGGCCGGCCGGCGCCGGCGGCTCCGCGGCGTCCTGCCCGGACGGGAAGACCACGCCGCGACCGATCTCCGGCAGCCGGTTGGTCCAGGCGAACTCGCCCAGCCCCTGGGTGTAGAGGCGGCCGAGGAAGCGGGCCGTCTCGGCGCTGGGCGGCGCCCCCTCGATCTCGATGCGCGGCGGCGCCGCCGCCTTGAAGTAGCTGACCCCGGCCACCAGGTGCAGCAGCCGGGCGGCCCGGTCGAGGGCGGCGCGGCGGGCGTCGCCCAGGCGCCGCTCGGCGAACACCGGGAAGCGGTACGACTCGGTGAAGTGATGGTCGTCGTCCAGGGCGTAGCGGAGGTCGACGACGCCCGCGTCCCAGTCCGCGCTCCAGCCGGTGAAGCGGAAGGCGCCCACGCTGCGCGGCGCGAACGTCGTGGCCGACGCGCTCACGGCCGCGCTCACCCGGGCAGGTTCTGGAAGTCGCGGAAGTAGAGCGTGAAGCCCACCGCGGCGAAGATCGCGGCGATCAGCCAGAAGCGCACGATGATCTTGGTCTCGCTCCAGGCGGCCATCTCGAAGTGGTGGTGGACCGGCGTCATCAGGAACACCCGGCGGTGGAAGCGCTTGAACACGATGACCTGGATGATGACCGACAGCGCCTCGGCCACGAAGACCGCGCCGATCACGACCAGCAGGATCTCGGTCTTGGTCATGACGGCCATCGCCGCGATCGCCCCGCCCAGCGCGTAGGAGCCGGTGTCGCCCATGAAGACGGCCGCCGGGAACGAGTTGAACCACAGGAAGCCCAGGCACGCCCCGACCAGGGTCGCGCCGAAGATCGCCAGGTCGCGCTGGTTGGAGACGAAGGCGATGCCGGTGTAGCAGAGCAGCACCGCGGCCGAGATGCCGGCCGCCAGGCCGTCCAGGCCGTCGGTCAGGTTGACCGCGTTGGCCGCCCCGGCCACCACCAGGAACACGATCACGAAGAACGCGACGACGCCGATCTCGAAGGCCTCGTCCAGGACCGGGACCGTCAGCGTCGTGGGCAGCCCCACCACGCTCACCGCCACCGAGACCAGCACGGCCGAGATCGCCAGCAGGCCCACCATCCGCCAGCGCCCGGACAGGCCCAGGGAGCGCTTCTTGACGATCTTCATGAAGTCGTCGAGGAAGCCGATCGCCCCGCAGGCGAGGGTCGTGAACAGCACCAGCATCGCCTCGGTGCTGCGGCTCGACAGGATCACGAACGGCAGCGCGGTGGCGACCAGGATCAGCAGGCCGCCCATGGTGGGCGTGCCCTGCTTCTCGGCGTGGCTGTCCGGGATGAGCCCGGGCGGGCGCACGAACTGGCCCACCTCGTTGGCGCGCAGCCAGGCGATGAACTTGGGCCCCAGGAACATGAGGAGGGTGGCCGCCGAGATGGCGGCGATCAGGACGCGGGGCAACGTCTAGCGGTCCCTCACGCGGGCGCGATGACCGCGCCGAGGCGCTCCAGGCGCATGGACCGGGACCCCTTGAGCAGCACGACGTCGCCGGGGGCCAGCAGCGGGGGCACCCGGTCCAGGGCGTCGTCCACCGTGGGCACGTGGATCGCCTCGAGCCCGTCGGCGCCGGCCACGTACGCGGCCGCCCGCTCGCCCACGCCGATCAGCAGGTCGATGCCCTCGGCGGCGGCCACCTCGCCCACCTCGCGGTGGAAGCGCTCCTCCTCGGGGCCGAGCTCCATCATGTCGGCGAGCACCGCCACCCGCCGCCCGGAGCGCCCGGCCAGGTCGGCCAGGGCCGCCCGCATCGCGATCGGGTTGGCGTTGTAGCAGTCCTCGATCAGCAGCCCGCCGCCCGGGATCGCGCGCTCCTGCCCGCGCAGGCCCGAGATCTCGACCTCGACGCGCGCCCCCTCGGGGGGCGCGGTGCCCAGCGCCCGGCAGCAGGCCAGGGCGGCGGCCGCGTTGCGCAGCTCCCAGGCCTTGCTCAGGCTCAGGTCGAGACTGAGGTCGGGGACGTCGCCGAACCGCACGACGTTCACGCCCGGGTCGAGGGCGGCCAGGTAGGGCTCGAGCAGCGGCTCGTCGTCGGGCACCACCGCCGTCCCGCCCGGGCGCAGGGCGGCCAGGATCTCCGCCTTGGCCTGGGCGACCGCCTCGACCGTGCCCAGCAGCTCCAGGTGCACCGGCCCGATGCTGGTGATGCAGGCGACGTCCGGCGGCGCGAGCGCGGCCAGCTCGGCGATCTGGCCCAGGCCGCGCATCCCCATCTCGATCACCGCGACCTCGCAGCCCTCGTCCAGGTCGAGCAGGGACATGGGCACGCCGACGTCGGTGTTGCGGTTGCCGAGGCTCCCCTGGGCGGCGACGCCGGCGGCGCGCAGCATGGCGACCAGGATGTCCTTGGTCGTGGTCTTGCCGGTGGCCCCGGTCACGCCCACCACCCGGGCGCCGCTGCGCTCCAGGGCGAGCCGCCCGGCGGCCTGCAGGGCGGCGACCGGGTCCTTGACCACCACCACCGGCCGGCGCATGGCCTGCACGTCGCCCTCGATCCAGCGCCAGGCCGACTCCCCCACCACCGCGGCGGCGGCGCCGTCGCGCAGGGCGTCGGGCGCGTGCTGGCCGCCGTCGGCGAACTCGCCGCGGATGCCCACGAACAGGCCCCCCGCCAGGGGCGTGCGCGAGTCGACGTAGGCGCCCTCGAACTCCACGTCGGGCTTGCCGACCGGGATCCGCGCGCCCGGCACGGCCTTCAGCAGCTCGTTGACCGTGAGCCTCATGCCCGCTCCCCCAGGATCTCGCGCGCCACCCGGCGGTCGTCGAACGGCGTCACCACGCCGTCGCGCTCCTGCCCCTGCTCGTGCCCCTTGCCCGCGATCACCACGACGTCCCCCCGTTGCGCCCGCTCGATGGCCCACCCGATCGCCGCGCGCCGGTCGGCCTCCACCACCAGCTCCGCCGGCGCCCTGCCCCGGCACCCGCCACGATCTCGGCGATGATCCGCGTCCGGGTCCTCGCTGCGCGGGTTGTCGGAGGTCACCACCGCCACGTCCGCCAGGCCGCGCGCCACCGCCCCCATCTGGGGACGCTTGCCGCGGTCGCGGTCGCCGCCGCAGCCGAACACGACCAGCAGCCGCCCGCCGTCCACCAGCTCGCGGGCCGCCCGCAGGACGTTGTCGAGGGAGTCGGGCGTGTGCGCGTAGTCGATGATCACCGGGAAGGGCTGGCCGCGGTCCACGGCCTCGAAGCGCCCGGGCACGCCCTCCAGGGCGCCGACCCCGCGCGCGAGGGCGTCGTGGGGCAGCTCCAGGAGCTCGGCCACGGCGGCCACCCCGAGCAGGTTGGACAGGTTGAAGCCGCCGCGCAGGCGCGTCTCGACGTCCACCGGGCCGCGGGGCGTCACGATGCGGGCCGCGATCCCCGTGTCCAGGCCCCGGACCTCGGCGGGACGCACCTCGGCCGGGCGTGGTGACGCCGTAGCCGAGCGCGCCGGTCTCGGCGGCCAGGCGCCGGCCGAACTCGTCGTCGAGGTTGGCCGCCCCGGGCGGGTCGCCCCCCTCCCCCTCCGGCCGGACGAACAGGCCCCGCTTGGCGGCGAAGTAGCTCTCGAGGTCCGCGTGGTAGTCGAGGTGGTCGCGGGTGAGGTTGGTGAAGAGCGCCGCGGCGAAGTGGGTGCCGGCCACCCGCCGCTGGGTGAGCGCGTGCGAGGACACCTCCATGGCGCAGGCCACGTCGCCCGCGAAGCGCATGCGCGCGAACAGCGCCTGGAGCTCCACCGCGCCGGGGGTGGTGTGGGTCACCGGCTCGAGGCGCCCGCCCACGCGCGCCTCGATGGTCCCGATGAGCCCGCAGGGGCGGCCGGCCGCCTCGAGCACCGCGCGGATGAGGAAGGCCGAGGTGGTCTTGCCGTTGGTGCCGGTCACGCCGACCACCGCGAGGGAGGCCGACGGGTCGCCGGCGACGGCGGCGGCGGCCAGGGCCATCGACAGGCGCACGTCCTCGGACACGATCTGGGGGACCGGCAGGTCCAGCTCGCGCTCGACGATCAGCGCCACCGCGCCGCGGGCCACCGCCTCGGCGGCGTGGTCGTGGCCGTCGGCGCGCGCGCCGCGGACGGCGCAGAAGAGGGAGCCGGGCGTGGCGTCCTGGGCCCGGTGCACCACCGAGGCGATCACCGCGTCCCCGAGGCCCGGGACGCCGGCCGCGCGACCCAGCGACCCGCTCCCGATGAGCTCCTGGAGGGTCATGCGGGCGGGGATGCTAACAGAGCCCTCGGCCACGACTCAGGGGGCGATTCTCAGCGAGCGCAGGGAAAACTCGGCGATGTCCTCGAACGCCGGGGCGGCCACGTCGCCGCCGTAGTAGGAGCCGGTGGTGGGCTCGTCCACGACCACCGCCACCAGCAGCTGGGGGTTCTCGGCGGGCGCGTAGCCCACGAACGACGCGTCGTAGAGGGTGTCGCTGTACTCGCCGGTCGTCGGGTCGATCTTCTGCGGCGGTGCCGGTCTTGCCCGCCACCCGGTAGCCGCTGATCTTCGCGGCGGTGCCGGTGCCGTTGTCGGACACCACCTTGCGCAGCATCTTGTCGACCTTGGCGCGCGGTCTGGGCGCTCATGATGCGGCGTCCCGCCGGGTGCTCCTGCGGCGTGCCCCCCACCGCGTCGATCACGTGCGGGGTCACCAGGCGGCCGCCGTTGGCGATGGCCGCGTAGGCGCGGGTGAGCTGGGTCAGGGTGACGCCCACGCCCTGGCCGATCGGGATGTTGAGGATCGAGGTGCCGGACCACTTGTCGCGCGGCAGCACCAGCCCCTTGACCTCTCCGGGGTAGTCGATGCCGGTGGGCGAGCCGAACCCGAAGCGCGTGATCCAGGCCTGCAGCCGCGACTGGGTGAGGCGCTGGGCGATCTTGACGGTGCCGATGTTGCTCGACTGCTCCAGGATCTCCGAGGCGGTGTAGGTCACCGGCTCCTCGCGGTGCGAGTCCTTGAGCGTCCGGTCGTAGAGCTTGTACTCGACGGGCAGGTTGAACGCCGTCCCGGGGCTCACCCGCCCGTCCTCCAGCGCCCCGGCCATCGTCACGATCTTGAAGGTGGAGCCCGGCTCGAAGGTGTCGGTCACGGGGCGGTTGTTGATCAGCTCCTGGTTGATGGTCGCGCGCTTGTTGGGGTTGAAGCGCGGGACCGTGGCCATCGCCAGCACCGACCCGTCGCGCGGGTCCATCACGATCGCCATGGCGCTCTTGGCGCCGAACTTCTCCCGCGTGGAGGCCAGGACGCTCTCGGTCTGCGCCTGGATCGCCGGGTCGATCGTGAGCTTCACGTCGGTCCCGGGGCTCGCCTCCTCGTCGGCCAGCACCTGGATCGGCCGGCCGAAGACGTCGCGCACCTCCACCCGCCGGCCCGGCGTGCCCGTCAGCGCGCCGTTGCGCTCCAGCTCGATCCCGGTCAGCCCCTCGTGGGTGTCGCCGGTCAGGCCGATCAGCTGCGACGCCAGGAAGTTGCCCGGCAGGAAGCGCTGGTACGTGTCCGAGAAGTAGATGCCCGGGATCTTGAGGGCGCGCGCGGCGTCGGCGTCGGCCGGCGCCACGTTGCGGGCGAGCATCGCGTAGAGGCCGGGCTTGGAGAGCGTGTTGGCCAGGGTGTTGGGGTCGCGGTGGATGATCGGCGCCAGCCGCGCGGCCACCCCGCCGGGGTCGGTGATCAGGTTGGGCGAGGCCGTCACGTCCACCGCCAGCCGGTCGGTGGCCAGGTCGGTGCCGTCGCGCGGCGAGGATCGAGCCGCGCTCGGCGAGCACCTTGGTCTCCACCCGGTTCTGGCTGACCGCCCGGGACGACAGCTCGCCCGCCTCGACCGTGCCGAGGAAGGCGGCGCGCAGCGCCCAGCAGGCTGAGCAGCAGCACGGCGACGCCCACGAGCACGCGGATGCGGCGCGAGCGGTCGCGGCGCGTCACGCGGGGTGCCGCCGGGGCTCTCCGCGGGGCAGGTCGGCGAGGCGGAGGGCGGCGCGGGCGGCGGTCCTGCGGGGGCATCGCTACGGGGCCGCCGCCGGGTCGAGGTACGTCACGCCGTCGCTGGGGGGCGCCACCATGCCCAGCCGCCGCTGCGCGTCGCGCATCACCGAGGCGTCACGCCGCTCCAGGCTGCTCTTGAGGCGGGCCGTCTCGGCCTCGACGCTGCGGGCGCGCTCGATGACCTGGCCGGTGCGGTTGGTGAGCGACAGCTTGGCCACGTTCACCAGCACGATGCCGCCGAGGACCAGGGCGATCAGCGGGATGACCACGTACGCCATCCGCACGCGCGGCTCGCGGCGCGGGACCGGGCGCGGACGGGTCTGCGGCCGGGGCCGCGGCGCGGTCGCCGGCTGGTGCCGGGGGCTCGGTGCGGCGCGGGTGCTCACGCGTCGACCTTCCGGATGCCGCGCAGCAGCGCCGAACGGGCGCGGGGGTTGCGGTCGAGCTCGGCCTGCTTGGGCCGCTGCGCCTTGGACGCCAGCAGCGCCCCCTCCGCCGTGCGGCCGCAGCCGCACACCGGCATCTCGGGCGGGCAGATGCAGCCCTGGCTGCGGGCGCGCATGAAGCGCTTGACCATGCGGTCCTCGAGCGAGTGGAACGAGATCACGGCCAGGCGGCCGCCCGGCGCCAGCAGGGCGAAGGCCGCCTCCAGCCCGCGCTCGAGGCTGCCCATCTCGTCGTTGACCGCGATGCGCAGGGCCTGGAAGACCCTCTTCGCCGGGTGCCCGCCGGCGAAGAGGGCCGGTGTCGGCACGGCCGACCGCACCACGTCCACGAGGTCCGCGGTGGTCGTGATGGGAGCGGCGGCGCGGCGGCGCACGATGGCGCGCGCGATCTGGCGCGCGTAGCGCTCCTCCCCGTACGTCCACATGATGTCGGCCAGCTCGCTTCTCGGAGGCGGTGGCCACGAGGTCGGCGGCCGACTCGGGCCTGCGACGGGTCCATCCGCATGTCGAGCGGCGCCTGGCGCGAGTAGGAGAAGCCGCGCTCGGTCTGGTCGACCTGCATCGAGGAGATGCCCAGGTCCATCAGGACCGCGTCCGCGCGCAGCCCCTGATCCACCAGCCGCGGCAGGGCGTCGGCGAAGTTGGCCCGGATGAAGCGGGTCTCGCACACCACGTCGTCGGCCAGGTCGGTGAACCAGGAGTCGGCCTCGGGGTCCTGGTCGATGGCCACGTAGCGCCCCGACTCGCCCAGCGCGGGGGCCAGGCGGCGGGCGTGGCCGCCGGCGCCGAAGGTGCAGTCGACGATGGTCTCCCCGCGGCGCGGGCGCGAGCATCCGCACCACCTCGTCCGCGAGCACGGGCTGATGCCCGCGCGCGGGTCTACGCGACTCGATTGGCAAGGCGCTTGGCATGGAGAGACACCCCCTCTCGACGCAACTTGGCGAACCGCTCGGCGAGACGCTCGGGGTCCCACGCCTCGAGGTACTCGCCCACCCCGACGAGCTTGACCTTGCCGTCGCCGATGCCCGCGTGCTCCCGCACCTCCGCGCTCAGCGGGATGCGGCCCTGGCGATCGAGGTCGTGGTGCTGCGCGCTGCCGATCAGGAAGCGGCTCATGTCGCGGGCGTCGTCGTCGAACAGGCTCATCGTCCCGAAGGTCCGCTCCACCAGTGGGGCCCACTCGAGCGACGGAACCACGATGAGGCATTCATCGATCCACCAGCCCACTGTCGCTCCGGCGGCAAAGGGCTCGCGAAGGCGTGCCGGAATAGCCAACCGGAAACGGTTGTCGAGGCTGCACTCATACGTCCCGCTCAGCAGCCGCCGTTGCATTTCCCCACGCTACCCCACATAACCCCACATGACAATCCATTCTTCCCCCACAGCGAGGGGATTCTCCCCCCACACCCCCCGCCGCAACGTCGCGCAGCACCCGTAATGCCTGCACGCGGCGTTGCACGGCGGTCGTGCAGCGACCGTTGCCGAACACTTGTTCCCGTCCGAGGGGCGAACTACAGTTCCCCCCATGCACGCACTCGCCCGCTCCACCCACCCGGCCCCGGCCACCCTTTCCGCCCCGCGGCGCCCGCACCTGCGCGCCGTGCCCGACCCCGCCCGCCGGCGCGCCCCGCGCGCGGCCGCCGTGGCCCTGTACGCGATGGGGCTCTGCGCCGGCTTCCTGCTCGCGGCGCTCGCCTCGGCGCCGGGTGGCGCGTGGGTCGTGTCGGTCCAGCTCCAGCTCGCCCTGGTCGCGGGCACGGTGTGCGTCCTCGCGCTGGTGCGCGCCCGGGCCGTCGCGCGGCGCGCGGCCGCCCGCGGCACGCGCCGGCCGCCGCTGTAACACCACGCGGGGCGGCGGTGCGCCGGGGGTAGACTCTCGTCCACCGTGCACGGACCCACGTGAGCAGCGACGCTTCTGAGAACGGCGTCACGACCGCGCCAATCGCCGCCATCGACGTCGGCTCCAACACGACGCGGCTGCTGGTGGCGCGCGCGGATCGGGGGCAGATCTCGGCCGTCGCGACCGGCACGGCGATGACGGCCCTCGCCGCCGGCCTGCGTCCCGGGGGCACGATCCCCGCCGACAAGCTGGACCTGGTGGCGCTCACCGTGCACCAGATGGCGACCGAGGCGCGCGCGCTGGGCGCCGAGCGCGTGGTGGTGGCCTGCACCGCGCCCTGCCGCATGGCCGCCAACACGCCCCGAGCTGCTGGAGCGCCTCCAGGCCGCCGCGGGGGTGGTGCCCCGCGTGCTCTCGGGCGCCGAGGAGGCCGAGCTCTCGTTCCGCGGGCTGATGTCGGCCGACGCGCCCGACCCCCTGGTGGCGGTCGACCCCGGCGGCGGCAGCATGGAGGCGATGGTCGGCGTGGGCGGCCGCCTCACCTGGGCCACCTCGATCCCGGTCGGCGTGCGCGCCCTCACCGAGTCGCTTCGTGGTCAACGACCCCCCGGACATCGACGTGCTGGAGCCGATGATCGCCGAGGTGCGCTCCATGGTGGACGCCGTCGAGCTGCCGGTGCAGGTCGCCGAGGCCGTCGCGACCGGCGGCTCGGCCGCCGCCCTCGCGACGCTCGCCGGCGACACCGTGCTGGACCGCGACGCCCTGGAGCGGGCGGTCGACCGCCTGGTGGCCGTGCCGGCCGCCGACCTGGCCGAGGAGACCGGGCTCGATCCCGCGCGCGTGCGGCTGTGCCTGGCGGGCGCCGCCGTGCTGGAGGCGGTGCGGCGCTCGTTCGGCGTCGAGGCCCTGCACGTCAGCCAGGCCGGGCTGCGCGAGGGCCTGGTGCTGGAGCTGGCCGGGTGAGCACCCTCACCCCCTACCTGACGCACTTCGGCCTGGCCGAGGGCCCGTTCCGGCTGGAGCCCGACCCGCGCTTCGCGTACGAGCGGGCCGACCACCGCGAGGGCCTGGCCCGGCTCCTGTTCGGCATCACGCAGCTCGGCGGGCTGGTGGTGATCACGGGCGAGATCGGCTCGGGCAAGACCCTGCTCTCGCAGACCCTGCGCCAGACCCTCGACGGCGAGGGCTTCCGCGTGGCCCAGGTGCCCAACCCGCCGCGCACCCCCGCCGCGCTGCTGTCGGCCATGCTGCCCGCGATGGGCGCCGACCGGGCCGGGGGCTCGACCGCCCGCATCTCGGGGCTCATCCGCGCAGCGCCTGGAGGAGTCCGAGGCCGAGGGGCGCCGCGTGGTGATCGCCATCGACGAGGCGCAGCGCCTCGATCCGCGCGCCCTGGACGAGGTGCGGCTGCTCACCAACCCGGGTGCCGACGGCCCGGGAGCGCCGGTGGTCCTGCTGGGCCAGCCGGAGCTGACCGTCCACATCGAGCGCCACCCCCAGGTGGCCCAGCGCGTGGTGGTGCGCTACCACCTGGGCAACATGGGCGCCGACGAGGTGGACGCCTACGCGCTCCACCGCACCCGCGTCGCGGGCGGCGTCCAAGCGGATCATCTCCAAGAAGGCGTCGAAGGCCGTCTACGAGGAGACCGAGGGCGTGCCGCGGCTGGTGAACCTGCTGCTGGCCAACGCCCTCTTCGTGGCGGGCGAGCCGCGGCGACGCGCAGGTGGGCGAGGACGTCATCCGCGACCTGGCCGAGGACCACCGCGCGAGCCTGCGGGCCGCGCTGCCCGACGAGGAGGTCGCGACGTGAGGCGCGTGAGCTACCAGGCCGTCCTGGGCGCCTCCGGCCCGGAGCGCGGCGGCGGTGTACGTGCGGCTGGGCGACGAGGCGATCTCCACCCGCCGCAAGGCCGCCCGGCACGAGATCACGGTGGAGCTGTCCAAGGCGCAGCGCCGCTGGCTGAAGGACGCCGTCGCCCGGTCCGGGCGCGGCCGTCGACGAGGGCGCGATCCTGCGCGCGCTGGTCGACCTGGGCACCGAGCTCGAGATCGACTGGCCGGCCGTGGCCAAGGGCGGCGAGCTGCGCACAGGCGGTGCGCGAGTCGGTCATGGTGCGCCGCCGGCCCGCGGCCGAGTAGGAACGGGTTGGCGCACGCCTGGGACGTCCCGGGGCTGACCGGGGGATCGCGCTTCCGCGACGCCGCCGGGAGGGTCATCCTGACCCGCTGGCGGGAGATGATGAGCTACCGCGACGGCACGCTGGCGGGCGAGGACATCGAGGAGCTGCACGCGATGCGGGTCTCCTCGCGGCGCCTGCGCGCCGCCATGGACGCCTTCGAGGGCGCGTTCCCCCGCGAGTCGTTCCGGCCCCTGCTGCGCCAGGTCAAGGAGATCACCGACGTGCTGGGCGACGCGCGCGACCTGGACGTGGCGGTGGAGCGGCTGCTGGGGGTCCTGCCCGAGCTGCGCGAGGACGAGCGCCCGGGCATCGAGGGCCTCATCGCCCGCTACCGCGAGGAGCGCGCCGCCGAGGACCCCAAGATCGCCGCGGTCATGCGGCGCATCGAGGAGGACGACTTCGAGGGGCGCCTGGCCGCCTACATGGCCAAGCACACCGGCGTGAAGCTGGCGAAGCTCAAGCCGCGGCCGCCGGAGGACTGAGGATGGCCAAGCCCCGCCCGGTGAAGGGCCTCGATCCGGACGCCCGCCTGCAGCCCAACGCGCGCAAGGTGCTGGCCGTGCGCATCGACGAGATGTACGCGTACGACCAGGCCGGTCCGCGATCCGGCCAACGTCACCGACCTGCACGACATGCGCATCGCCTCCAAGCGCCTGCGCTACGTGCTCGAGATCTTCGGCATCGCCTTCACCGCCGACCTGGAGCCGTGGCTCGAGCAGATCAAGCTGCTGCAGGACCTGCTGGGCGACATCCACGACTGCGACGTGCAGGTGCCGATGCTCGAGGACCACCTGGCCTGGCTCGCCGAGCGCGAGGCCGGCGCGGCGCGGCGGCTGGTGGCCGAGAGCGCGGGCCGGGTGGCGGGCGCCCCGCCCACCGAGGAGGAGTTCCGGGCCTTCCAGCACCGGCTCGAGGTGGGCCGGCGGGGCGCCGAGCGCCTGGGCGTGCACGCGCTCATCGGCCGGCGGCGGCGCGAGCGCAACGACCTCTACGCCCGCTTCATCGCCCAGTGGCAGCGCCATGGCCGACGAGGGCTTCCGCGACAGCCTCGAGGCCGCCCTCGGGATCGAGCGCCGTGGCTGAGCGCCTGGCGCTGTTCGGCGACGTCCACGGCAACATGCGCGCGCTGCGCGCGCCGTGCTGGGCGCCATCGCGGACGCGGGCATCACGCAGGCCGCCTGCACCGGCGACCTGGTGATGCGCGGCGACGAGCCCGAGGCCTGCGTGACCGAGCTGCGCAGGCGCGACTGGCCGTGCGTGATGGGCAACACCGACCTCAAGGTCTCCCAGCGGCCGCGATCCCGACCCCGACCACCCCAAGGCCGAGGCGGTCGGCTCGCGCGCCTGGACCCTCAACCAGCTCAGCCCCAAGAGCCTGGCCTACCTGGCCGGCCTGCCGATGACCGTCCGGATCAAGCTCAAGTCGCTCACCGTGGTGCTCATGCACGGGGGCCCGGACGACCCCCGGGCGGCCCTGGACGCCCACACCCCCGAGCGCGAGCTGGCCCGCCTGGTGGCCCGCATGGGCAACCCGGACTGCATCGTCAACGGCCACACCCACGAGCCCCTCGTGCGCAACGTCGGCGGCTGCGTCTTCGTCAACCCCGGCAGCGTCGGCGAGGCCCACAAGGGCGACCGCCGCCCGCGCTGGGCCTGGATCGAGGCCCGCCGCTCCGGCATCTCCGCCCACCTGGAGCGGGTGCCGGAGAAGCTGGCGCTGGTGCGCCAGCACTAGCCCCGCGGCGCCCTCAGGCCACCTGGCTCGCCTGGGCGAGCGCCGCGTCCAGCGTGACCCCGGCCCACGCGGCCAGCCAGCACGCCACCGGGGCGGCGGTGCGCTCGCTGGCGTGCGCCGCCTCGGCGGCCAGGCGCAGGATGCGCTCGATGTCCTCGTCGCCCGGCGGCTCCACCCCCAGGCGCTCGGCGAAACCGGCGATCCACTCGCGGTCGGTCATGCGGCGACCCCCTTTCACGGCCGTGCTCCTCGTTGGCACGATCATGGCCGCGGCGCGCGCCGTGCGCCACACCCCGCCCACCCCGCCGGAGGCCGCCCATGAGCCCGTCGTCCCCCCGTCGCCGCCCCCGGCGGGTCCTGGGCGCCCTCGCGGTCGCCGCCGCCCTGGCCGCGGCGCCGGCGGCGCTGGCCGCGCCCGCGCCGGTCACGATCACCATGGGCAAGGGCGGCGACTTCCAGACCTCGGTCTCCCCCGCCTCCGCGAAGGCGGGCGCGATCCGCTTCACGCTGGTCAACAGGGGGTCCATGACCCACGAGGCGGTCATCATCAGGACCGCCACCCGCTACGACCGGCTGCCGGTGAAGGACAGCAGGGCCAGCGAGAAGGGCCGGGTCGGCGCGATCAAGAAGGTCGCCGGCGGCACGCGCAAGGCGCTCACCCTCACCCTGGCCGCGGGCAGGTACGTGATCATCTGCAACGTCCCGGGGCACTACCAGGCCGGGATGCGGGCCGCCTTCACGGTCAGGAGGTAGGCAGCGCCAGGCGGTGGGTCGCGCGGGCGGCGTCCCGCGTCTGCGGCTCCACCCCCACCTCGTCGGCGATCCGGGGCCACTCGGCGACGACCTCGGTGACCTCGCGCAGGATCACGTCGCCGCGCCCGCGCTTGAGCCCGGCGAAGCGCGCGACGGCCCGCAGGTCGTCCCGGGTGAGGTCGTCGCGCCGGCCGTTGATGGTCATCTGGTGGGCCTCGAGCCACCGGTTGCCGGGTTTGCAGGCCCAGGTCAGGTCGTAGGCGGGCGCCAGCCGCCACGCCCCGTCGCGCCCCATCAGGAACGCGATGTTCTTGACGTGGTCGTCCTGGTTGCGCGCCACGACGTTGAACACCATGCGGCGGTACAGCTGCTCGGCGTCGGGCGTGCCCAGGCCCAGCGCGCGCACCAGGGCCAGCGCCTGCTCGTAGCCGTAGATCCCCGGCTCGTCGTAGTCCACGTGCTCCAGCGCGGCGAGGGTCTGCATGTGCAGCTTGCCGCCGCCCTCGGGCCGGTCGAAGCGCCGGGTCATGAAGTGGCGCCGGCCGTTCTCCTCCAGCAGGCGGGCCTCGGTCATCTCGATCCCGGCCGCCCGCGCCAAACGCCAGTAGGCGTACTCCACGGCGCCCCAGCCCCGGGGATCGCGCAGGCCGTGGTCGCCGCCGCGCTCCACCCCGTCGAACTTCAGGATCCAGTGCGTGAAGCCCTCCCCCACGCTCACCTGGCCCGAGCGCACCCGGCCGGTGCGCTCGTCGAAGGCGATCACCGCCTTGGGGCGCGCGCCGCCCGCGGAGGTGCCGATCGCGAGGATCGCGCGCATCGCCGCCTCGGTCGGGTTGCGCGACAGCTCGGCCACGAACTCCTCGCGCCGCGACAGCAGCTCGTTGGCCAGGCCCACCAGCAGGTCCACCCGCAGGTCGGCGTCGACGGCGTCCTGCTCCAGCGCGGGCTCGAACTCCAGGGCGCCCATGCCGCGCGTGCCGGTGTAGCAGAGGCGCTCCACCACGTCGAAGCTGTCCTCCCGGCGCCCCTGCGAGCGCAGCCACGCCCCGACCAGGGCCTCCCCCCAGCGGTCGGGCAGCGCGTCGGCCAGCAGGCCCGGCAGCCCCCGGAACGACGCGGCCCGCACCAGGGCGGGGAACTCGTAGGGCTCGGTGCGCAGCGGCATCCGGATCGGCGCCAGCTGGATGCCGCTGCGCGCGAACTCGGGCGTGTACTGGAAGGCCGGCACGCCCGCGGGGCCGTCCACCGACACCGCGCCGATCTCGCGGCCCCACAGCCGCACCGCCGCGACGGTCACCCCTCGCCGCCCGCGACCGCCTCGTCGCCCCAGGTCCAGGCGGCGCCCTCGGCCTCCGCCGCGCGCACCTCGTCCCTGCGCCCGTGCCGGACCCGCCGCCGCCGCCGGCGCTCGCGCTCCAGCTCGGCCAGCGGGCTGCGGATCTCGGCCGCCAGCACCGCGTCCAGCGCGTCCAGCCGCTCCAGCGCGCGCAGCAGCTTGACGAACGACGTCAGCTGGATCGACTCGCCCCCCTCGATCCGCTGGACGGTCGACCGCCCCACCCCCGCCAGCTCGGCGAACTCCCCCTGCGTCAGGTTCCGCGCCACCCGGTGCACCGCCACGCGGCGACCGAGCTCGCGAACAACGGCCTCATCGGTGATCTGCTCGAAAGGCATGGATTCTCAGTTGTTAAGTCGATATTGGCGCTTATTGCATGACTATCCATGCCGAGAATACCACCAGGTGGAGAGGAGAGTGGGATTGTCTTTCCATGCTTTATCGCCGATATTGACCTAATAGCCTGCATACACAAGCTCTGTTCTCACCAGCCCGACCGCCCACACCGGCGCCCGCACCGTCGGTCGCGGCGGGCGCGGCGTCGCCGGCCGGGGCCGCCGCACCGCGCCGGTCGCCGGGCGACGGACGCGCGGCACCGTCACCGGCGCCACCAGCGCGCGCACATGCGCCACCGGGTCGACCGGCGGGCGGCGCGCGGGCCGGTGCTCGCGCACCGCCACCAGCGCCAGCATCAGGACGCCCACCGCGACCAGGACGCCCAGGTACTCGACGGTCGCCGACCCCCGCGCGTCCACGCGCGCGCTCACCCGACCACCGCCCCCACCTGGCGCGCCAGCTCGATCACCAGGACGCCCAGCACCAGGATCAGCACCGCGGGCACCATCACCATCGCCACCACCAGCTGGATCTTGGGCGCCGCCGTGGCGGCCCGCTCGCGCGCCGCCTGGCGCCGGCCGGCGCGCAGGGCCTCCGCCTGGCCCTGGAGCGCGCGCGAGAGCGGGGCGCCGAGCTCCTCGGCCTGCAGCAGGGCGCCCACCGTCCGCGCCAGCTCGGGGGATCCGACCCGCTCGACCAGATCGCGGTAGGCCGTCCGTCGCGGCGTGCCCAGCGACAGGTCGTGCAGGACGCGCCCGACCTCGGCGCCCAGCGTCCCCCCGAGGCGCTCGCCGGCCAGCCCGAGGGCCGGATCCAGCGCCATGCCGGCCTCGACGCAGATCCCCAGCAGGTCCAGCAGGTCGGGCAGCTCCCTCACGATGGCCCGCCGCCGGTCGCGCTGGCGCGAGCCCATCCAGCGCCCCGGCGCGCATGCCCCCGCCCCCGCCGCCAACGGCACGAGCATGGCCGCCCACGGCCGCCCCAGAGCCAGGGGCACGACCGTCAGCGCGCCGGCGAGCGCGCAGCCGGAGCGGGCGCGCGCGAGCCCGGCGGGGGCCAGCTGGGCGGCCACCCCGGCCCGCTCCAGCGCCGCACCGTCGCCCGGGCGCGCCAGCGCCCCCGCCAGCGCCGGCGGCGCGGGCACGCGGGCCGCCGCCCGCAGCCACCCCGGGGGACGCACCCGGGGCGCGGCGGGCGACGACGGCCCCCGTCGGCCGGCTGCCTCGCGCAGGCCCATCGCCGCGCAGAGGGTGGCGACGACCCACATCGCGAGCGGGTTGGTCAGCAGGCTCAGGGCTCGACGCGTCCGATGCGCCGGATGCCGAGGACGCCGAGCGCGTAGAGCCCGGCCGACCCGGCCAGCAGCAGCGGTCCCACCCCCTGGCCGAGGGTCCGGGCGAGCGTTCCGGGCGCGGCCACCTCGGTCATGACGGCGCCCGCCAGCGGCAGGGCCGCGACCAGCCACGCGGTCATGCGCGCCTGCGCGGTCGCGCCGCGCAGCTCCCGCGCGAGCCGTGCCCGCTCCTCCAGCCGGTCCGACAGGGCCGCGAGGGCGCGCGCGAGGTTCCCCCCGGTGCGACGCTGCACCAGGATCGCCGTGACCATGATCCGCAGGTCGTGGGCCGGCACGCGCTCCGACAGCCCCTCGAGCGCGTCCTCCAGACGCGTCCCGAGCTCGAGCTCGGCCACGGCGCGGACCAGCTCGGCGCGCGCCGGCTCGGGGGCGTCCCGCGCCGCGCGCGTGAGCGACTGACGCAGTGACAGCCCCGCCGCGAGCGCCGCGGCGATCTGCTGGGCCACCCCCGGCAGCTGCTCCTCGATGCGCGCCAGGTGGCGCCGGTCTGCCGACCGCACCAGGCTCACGGCCGCCGCCACGGCGGCGCCGGCCGCCGCCGGCGCGGCGAGCGGCAGCCGCAGGGCGGCGTAGGCCAGACCCGCGGCGGCGACGGCCGCCACGGCCGTGAGGGCGACGAAGAGGTCGGGGCCGATCCGCAGCCCTCCCCGGTCGAGGCGGGCCGCCAGCCGCCGGCCCGCCGGACGCCGCGCCAGCGGCCCCCCGCGCGAACGGCGTGCGGGCCGGGGACCGCGCGGGCGTGGATCGCCGGCGAGGCGCGCGACGCCGACCACCGCGCAGACGGCCGACGTCGCGGCGACGGCGGCGGCCAGCCCGGCGCTCATGTGCCCTCCTCCGCCCCCGACGCGTCGGCGAGCCCCTGCAGCCACCGGTCGGCGTCCGCGCTCCAGGCGAAGCGGCGCCCCGCCGGCGCCGCGCCCGCGCCAGCGCACGAGGGTCTCGAGCACCGGCCCGTCGGCGGACGGCGCGACCGCGGCGATCTCCACCACGCGGCGCACCCCGTCGGGATGGCGGGCCTGGTGGACGACCACGTCCAGGGCGCTGGCCACCTGGTCGGCGACCGCCCGGTAGGGCAGGTCGAGGTCTCCCATCAGGGCCAGCGTCTGGACGCGGCGGATCGCGTCGCCGGGCGACGAGGCGTGGAGCGTCGAGAGCGAGCCCTCGTGACCGGTCGTCATCGCCGTGAGCATGTCCAGCGCCTCCCCGCCCCTGACCTCTCCGACCACGATCCGGTCCGGACGCATCCGGAGGGCGTTGCGCACCAGGGCGCGGATGGGGACCGCGCCGGCGCCCTCGAGCGAGGGCGGGCGGCTCTCCAGCCGCACCACGTGGGGGAGCGGGATCCGCAGCTCGGCGGCGTCCTCGATGGTGATCACGCGCTCGGCCGGCGGGACGAAGGCCGCCAGCGCCGCGAGCGTCGTGGTCTTGCCGCTGCCGGTGCCGCCGGTCACCAGCAGGTTGCGCCGCGCCCGCACGGCCCGCCGCAGGAGCTCGAGCATGCGCCGGTCGATGGTCCCGAGCGCCACCAGGTCCTCGCCCGTCAGAGGCCGGCCCGAGAAGCGGCGGATCGTCAGGGCGGGGCCGTCGAGCGACAGCGGCGGGATCACCACGTTGACGCGCGATCCGTCGGGCAGCCGGGCGTCGACCATCGGGCTGGCCTCGTCCACCCGCCGCCCGAGCGGGGCGAGGATGCGGTCGATCACGTGCAGCAGGTGGGCGTCGTCCTGGAAGCGGGCCTGCGCCGGGGCGATGCGCCCGGCCCGCTCGACGAACACGTGCGACGGCCCGCAGATCATCACCTCGGTGATGGCCGGGTCGCGCAGGAGCGCCTCGAGGGGCCCGAGGCCGAGGGCCTCGTCGAGCACGGCCTCCACGAGGGCGTCGCGATCGGCCCCGGTGAGGATCCGGCGCTCCTCGTCGAGCATGTCCTCGAGGATCTCCGCCAGCTCCTCACGATCCATCCCGCCGCCGGCGCGCGCGTCGCGCGCGACGCGCGCGCGCAGGTGCTCGACCAGGGCGGGATCCGGAGCCATCAGCCGAGCGCCTCCGCCACGCCCTCGACGGCGGCGGCCAGGCGGGCCCGTCCCCCGCGCGGCCATCGCCCGGCGCCCAGCTCGGCGGCCTCCCGAGGCCTCCAGGGCAGCTCGGCGACCACCGGCGCGCCGACGGCGCGGGCGAGGGCCCGTGGGCCGAGCTCGCCGCGGCCGGGCCCCTCGCCGACCACGAGCGCGCACCGGGCCTCCGCGCCGGACGCGGCCAGGGCGCCGACCAGCCGGCCTGCGCGCCGGGCGCCCGAGAGCGTGGGCGCGCAGACCACCAGGATGCTCACCCGCCGGGCGCCGGCGATGCCGACGGCCGTCGCCCAGCCCGCCCCGGCGTCGACCACCACCCGGCCGCGCGCGCCGCCCTCGGCGCGGGCCGCGTCGATCAGCCGCGTCACCGCCGGCACGTCCCACGCGCCGGCCGGGCCCACGATCGCCGGCGCCAGCACGAGCCGGACCCCCGACGGGTGCTCGTGGGCGGCGCGCCGCAGGTGCGCGCCCTCGAGCTCGTCGATGACGGCGGCCAGGTCCGCCAGCGAGCGCGCCACGGGGAGATCCCACGCCCCGCCGAGGTCCCCGCGCTCGAGATCGAGCTCGATCAGCCAGGCCGGAGCGCCCGCGCGGGCCGCGCTCAGGGCGAGCGCCCCCGCCAGCAGGCTCGCCCCGCTGCCCCCCGAGGCGCCCACGACGACGGCGACGCGGCGCTCGTCGTCCGCCGTCACGGAGCCGCCACCGCGTCCGGCCCGCTCTGGCCGACCTCGTCCTGGGGCCGCACCAGCAGTCGCACCTCGCGGGCGAAGTTGAGCGCCGCCGTGATGCGCAGGGCCTGCGCGGCGGACACGCGCAGCAGCACCTCGCCGCCCGTCGCCACGCCCCCCTCCACGGCCGGGGCCTGCGCCACGGCCAGCACCTCGGCGTCGCCGACCACGATGGCCGTCCGGCCGGCGGGCCCCTCGCCGGTCGACGCGACGACGTCCACCCGTGCCCCGGCGCCGATGCCCGCGGCGGCCCCGCCGGCGGCCGACAGGGGGACCGCGACGGCCCGCTCCCCCACCGCCAGGGGCTCCGGACCGACCCCCGGCGCGCCCCCGAGGGCGGCCTCGGTGATCGGCTCGCCCGCCGCGACCGGCGCGGCCACGCGTCGGCCGACGGCCTCCGCGGGGGCGCGCAGCAGGCCGGGGAGCTCGAGGGAGGAGGGCACGGCGGCCACCGCGAGCGCCGTCGACGCCGTCTGGCCGTCCAGGAGCAGCCCGGCGGGGAGGTTGGCCGTGGCCACCAGCACGGTCCCCTCCGCGTCCGGCCGGGCGGCGGCGCGCAGGGTGAGCCCGGCGGCCACCAGGGCGGCCACGGCGGCGAGCGCGAGCCAGGCCGAGCCCCGCCGGCCCCGGATGGCCAGGCGCGGCCGCCTCACGCCGGCCCCCCGGCGAGAGGTGCCCCGCAGCAGCCGCAGCGGCGGCCCCCCGGACCGCCGCGGAGGCAGTCGCCGCAGGGCCGCCAGGCGCGCGCCGCCCACCGCGCCAGCACGGCGGGACGCAGCGCCGGGAGCGCCACCCCGTCGGCCGCCAGCACCGCGACGACCTCCAGGGCGCGACGCGTGTCCGACGCGGCGAAGCCCGGCCGGGACGCGACGGCGACCGTCGCGATCGCCGCCGCCTCGTCGGCCGGCAGGCGCACGACGGCCAGGCCCATGATCGTCGCGATCGCCGCCAGCGGCGCCGCCCCGGGATCGGCGTCGGAGGGGCGCGCGGCGACCAGGGCGCCGGCGTCCAGCGCGGCGAGGGTCGCCACCACCAGGTCCGCATCGAGCGCCCGCCACGACCCCCGGCGGCGGCCGCGGGGGATCACGACGAGGCGGCCGATCGCGTCGTCCGGGGTGCCGTGGGCGATCCGCTCCTCGGTGACGACGGTGGTCACGCCGCCCGGGATCCCTCGGGGGGCGTCGCCGCCAGCGGCAGGGCGAGGCGGAAGCACGCGCCCGTGCCGACCGGATCCAGGGTGAGACGTCCGCCGCTGGCCTCCACCAGCTCGCGCGCGATGGCCAGGCCGAGGCCCCTCCCGCCGCCCGACGGGCGGGAGCCGCGCTCGCCGCGGCGGAAGATCACCTCGCGATCGGCCGGGGCGACCCCGGGACCGTCGTCGCGGACGCGCAGGGTCGCCACGCCCCCGCGTCGCGAGACCCCGAGCAGGACCGTTCCGCCCTCGGGCGCGTGACGCAGGGCGTTCTGGATCAGGTTGTCCAGGGCGCGCTCGATGTGCGCCCGCTCCCCGACGACCCAGGACGGGCGGCGCGCGCCGCGCAGCGCGATCGCCACGTCGCGCACGGCGGCGGCGGGCGCGAAGCGCTCGGCCGCGGCGCCGGCCACGTCGGCGAGGTCGGTCGCCGGGAGCGCCCCGCCCGCGCCCCCGGAGGCGTCGCTGAGCGAGCGCAGGCCGTCGGCCAGACGGAGCGTCTCGGCGTCGAGCATCGCGACGATGCGACGGCGGTCGAAACGCGGGTCGTCGCGGGCCAGGACGACGCAGAGGCCCCGGATGATCGTGAGCGGCGCGTGGAGGTCGTGGACGATGGCCTCCACGGCCGGCACGGCGCCGGTCGCGGAGGCGGGCACGCCGGGCATCTCAGGCCTCCTCGGGGAGCAGCCGGTAGCCGATGCCCCAGACGTTGACCACCAGCCCCTCGCCGCCGCCCTGGGCGGCGAGCTTGCGCCGCAGCCGGCTCGCGTGGCTGTCGACCGTGCGCGTGCGGGCCGCGGCCCGGTAGCCCCAGACGTCGCGCAGCAGCTCGGCCTTGGTGAACACCCGCGACGGATCCTTCGCCAGGGCCGTCAGCAGGGCGAACTCCTTCGCCGAGAGGTCGAGCGTCCTGCCGCCGATGGTCGCGCGCCGGCCGTGCCGGTCGACCGTGAGCGTGCCGACCCGGATCTCCTCGCTGAGCGTCGCCCCGCGCGCGCGCCGGATGAGCGACGAGAGGCGTGCCAGCACCTCGGGGTAGTGGAACGGCTTGGCGACGTAGTCGTCGGCTCCGCGGTCGATCCCCCGGACGGCGGCGAGCGGGCTCGCCTCGCCGGAGATCAGGAGGATCGGCATGCCGGTGTCCCACGGCACCTCCGGCCCGCCGTCGCGGATCCGGGTGACCAGATCCAGCCCGCTCATCCCCGGCAGGCCGACATCGACCACCGCCACGTCCGGCCGCGCGGTGGAGAGCACGTCGACCGCCTCCTCCGCCGAGGTCGCCGACACCGGCGCGAACCGGTCCGCGATCAGGTTCTCCGTGAGGAACGCGCGCGTGGGCGCGTCGTCCTCCACGAGGAGGACCGAGGGCACCGCCCGCCCGAGCCCCAGCGACATGACGACCTCCCATCCGCGCGCCCGGGAGCCCCGTTGGCACCCCGATCCGCACCGACTCGAGGCGCCGGGCGTGCCGGAATCGCCCCCCGCCGCGTCACACGATGTGCGCTCGGAGCGGGCTTTTCGCCCCCGGCGGTGGCCCACCGGTCGGCGTCGCGGGCCGGACACCGCCCGTTGCGATCGCGTGCGCGCGGGGTCAGTGTCGACGGACGGCGGACGACGAGGGAGGCGCGTGATGGACGAGCCACACGACACGATCGAGGCGGCGGAGAGGTCGACGAACCGCGCGGACCAGGTCGCCGCGACGCTCGCCGAGCGGGTGGGCGGGCGCGCCGGCGTGCAGGCCGTGTTCGGCGAGCCGGTGGAGCGCGACGGCGTGACGGTGATCCCGGTGGGGCGCGTGCGCTGGGGCTTCGGCGGCGGCGGCGGCGAGGGCGGCCGGGGCGGACAGCCCGAGGGCCAGGGCTCGGGCGGCGGCGGCGGCGCCATGGCCGCGCCGGTGGGCTACATCCAGATCTCGGGCGGGACCGCCCGGTACACGCCGATCGGCTTCCCGGTGCCCCCGATCGCGATCGTCGCGGGCGGCGTGGCCGCGTTCCTGGTGCTGCGCGGGCTGAGGACGCTCCTGCGCTAGCGGGCCGGGGGCCTCGCCCAGCCTCAGCACGTCGCCCGGTCGACGACCGTCGCCAGGCGCCCAGCCCGGCACTCCACCACCGCCCGGGCGCCCCGCACGGCGGCGAGGCGCCCGGCGGGCAGCGGGTCGACCACCCGCAGCACGCGGCCCGCGCCGTCGAGGAAGGCGCAGCCGATCGGCGCCCTCAGCCCGAGGGTGTGGACGCTCGCGCAGGGCGCGAGCCACAGCGCCTCCTCGTCGGCCAGGTCGGGCGTGGCCAGCAGCCCGACCAGCCGGGCCGTGCGCGACGCGGCGCGGTGGCAGCGGGCCGCGATCACGGCCCCGTCGGCGCCGACGAGCGCCGCGGGCGGTCCGGTGATGCGGTCGATGCGCAGACGGCCCACCGCGCCAGGCTGGCCCGGCTCAGGTCACGCGAGGGGGCCCACCGCGGTCGACATGCTCACCAGTCGGTGACCGGCGGCGACGTGGAGCGGTATTCGCGCAGCTCCGGTGAGGCGTAGCCGGCCTCGCGGCGGGCCCGTTCGTCGGCGCTGGAGGCCAGCGACTGCCGGGCCCCGACGCTGCTGGTGCCGTCGTCGGCCCGCCCCTCCTCGGTGCCCGGGTGGCGCGCGTAGGCGCCCAGGGCCCTCCACACGCCGGTGTACGACTCGTGGATCGGCCCGAGCGGGTCGGGGGCGATCCACTCGCCCCGGCGCCGGGCGGGCGAGGTGGCGGCCTGGGGCGGCTCCTTGAGCTGGAGGTACGACGGCGAGAGCACCAGGCCGCAGGCGGCGGCGCGGCCGGCCATCCAGTGCAGGGCGAGCTCCGACAGCGACGGGTCCCGCTCCCCGCCGCCGACGTCCGAGTGGACGCCCGCGAACCACACCTGCTCGACGACCTGGTCGCCGGGCTCGTCGTTCTGCACCCACATCGTGGGGCGGAAGGGGCTGCGGCGCTCGTCGATGGAGACCGCGTGGTAGCCGTTGTCCACGGCGCGGCTGAGCTGGGTGTCGTGGAACTCCCAGCGGCGGTTGACGATCCGCAGCAGCTTGAAGCGGTCGGCGGGGATGCCGAGGGCGCCGACCGTGTCCCACACCCCGATGAAGCGGATGCGGGTCTCGTACGAGTAGGCGGCCCGGAAGCGCTCGGCCAGCTCGGAGGTCGGGTGCGTCGTCTCGGAGCGGCTGCGGTAGAGCTCGTAGGCCTCGTCGATGCGCTCGATGTTCGCGCGGCGCAGCATCCCCGCGTTGCGGATCAGGCCGCCCAGGCTGCGCGCCGTGAAGGCGCCGCGGCTGAAGCCGAACAGGAAGATCTCGTCGTCTTTGCCGTCGGGGTTGTCGGCCGCGGGCGAGAAGTGGTCGATCAGGAAGCGGTAGCCGGCCTTGACGTTGGCCGACAGGCCGAAGCCGAACATGCCGCCGATGTTCCTCTCCCAGGGCTTGGTCCCCACGCCCCGCTCGTAGGTGGCCAGCTGCTCGACCGCGGCGCCCCGGGTCTGGTCGATGGCGTTGTAGAGCTTGCTGACGTTGGTCGGCGACGCCTGGTCGGGCGTGTTCCAGGTACCGTCGCAGCAGACCACGAGCCTCTTGGACATGGGACACCCCCGTCGTCTCGCGCGTGCCGTGCCCGTCACATCAGAGCACGCGCGGGCCGCGCGTGATACGCCGGGAGAGCGTCCGAGGGGCGTTGCTAGGCTGATCGGCGTGGGTCAAGGACCGCTCTCTCCCTGCTACTCAAGCGGCCGCGACTTCGCCGTCGAGGTCGAGGGGGTGCGCTTTCGCTTCAGCAGCGCGGACTTCGCCTCGCGCGTGCGCGCGGCGGCCGTCCAGCTGGGCCTGGTGGGGCGCGAGGACCTGTCGGCCGGCGAGGTGGCCGACCTGGTGGCGCTGACCGCCCACGGGCGCATCGCCCGGCCGCGGAGCCCGCTGGCGGCGCACGTCGATCGGCACCGCGCCGACCTGCTGGCGGGCGGGGCCGACCTGGTGCACTGGCTGCGGCGCCTGGTGTTCCGCGGCGCCTGGATCGACCAGCAGGTGGCCGACGGCCAGCTGGCGCCCGAGTTCGACGAGCGCACCGGCTTCCGCTTCCGCGACGCCGCCACCGGCGAGCCGGCCGCCGACCCTCCCCCGCTGCCCGACTGGACCCCGATCGCCTACCGGAGCCCGGCGTGAGCGGCGGCGCCCAGAGCCCCCAGGAGGTGCTGGAGGCCGTCCGGCGGCTGGAGGCCGATCTCGAGGCGATCCGCGCCCGGGCGCGCGAGCGCGAGCGCGACCTGCGGGACCTGCGCGCGGGCATCGCCGCCGACGCGGCCCGCGAGCGCCAGCAGATCGTGGAGGACATGGAGCGGCTGGTGGACCTGATCGGCAGCAGCTGGGAGTCAACCCACCGCCAGATCGCGGCCCTGGCGGGCGAGGTCGCCGGGCTGCGGACCTTTGCCGAGGAGGCCACCGCGGGCCTGCGCGGTGCGCGGCTGGAGCTTCAGCTGGCGCCCCGCGTGGCCAACGGGACGGGGTCGGAGCCCGCCTGAGCCGGGTGGACGGGGTGGAGCTGCACTGGCTGCCCCTGGGGGCGGGCGGGTCGTTCGTCCGCACGAACGGCCGCGTGTACGAGTCGCTCGCCGCGCGCGTCACCGGACGCGAGCCCAAGGACCTCTACCACTCGGCGCTGACGCTGCACTGCGACGGAGGCCCCACCGTGATCGAGATGGGGCCGAGCACCGGCGCCCCGCCCGGCCCGCGGGGGGTGGTGGTGGAGGGGCCGGTCGGCGTGCCGGGCGTCGCCGGGCTGCGCGCCCTGCGCTACGAGATCCGCTGCTGGCGCGGCGGGGTGATCGGCGACCTGGACGAGGCGGTGGGCGATCCCGTCCGGCTGAGCCACGACGCCGAGGTCGCGCGCCGCATCATCGCCCTGGCGCCGCAGGTGCCGCGGCTCACCTGGGGCCGCGACGAGCGCGGCGTGGGCGAGATGTGGAACTCGAACTCGGTGATCTCGTGGCTGCTCAAGCGGGCCGAGCTCGAGGCCGAGACCGTGCGTCCGCCCAACGGCGGGCGCGCCCCGGGATGGCGCGCCGGCATCACCGTCGCCCGGCGGGCGGACGGCCGCTAGTCGGAGGGGTGCAGCGCGCCCTGCAGGGCGGTCATCGAGCGGGCGAAGAGCAGGCCCATCGCGTCGGCCGCCTCGTCGGGGCCGGGCTGGGGCTGGAGGGTGGCCAGCGCGCCGGTGGTCAGCACCACCGCCTGCTGGATGACCTGCCAGCGGTCCACGGGGGTCGCCTGACCGCCCGACTCGGACTGCATCTCCTCGAACGCCTCCTTCTGAGCCCGCATCAGCTCCTTGAGGCGCTCCTTGAACTCCTCCCCCGCCCCCTCGCCGAAGGCGAAGTTGAAGGGGAACTCCGGTTCGTCGCTCACGATTGCGTCCCTCCTGCCCTGTCTAGAGCCGGATCTCGCGGATGATGGTCGAGCTGAACAGGTGCACCGTGTCGATGAAGCGCACCGTGTTGCCCACCAAGTCCATCACGATCGAGTGGGTTCGCGCCCCGTCGGCGAAATAGCGGACCCCCTGCAGGAGGTTTCCGTCGGTCACGCCGGTGGCGATGACGTAGAGCGGGGCGGGCGCCAGGTCGCGGGTGTGGAACACGCGGTCGGCCGGGCCCTCCATGCCGAACTCGGCCATCTTGGCCAGGTCGGCGTCGTGGCGCGGCCACATCTTGGCCTGGATCTCGGCCCCCAGGCACTCCAGCGCGGCCGCCGTGATGACGCCCTCGGTGGAGCCGCCCATGCCCACGTACAGGTGGTCGCCGGTGCCGCGCACGGCCACCGACAGGCTGGCGGTGATGTCGCCGTCCGGGATCAGGCGGATGCGCGCGCCGGCGGCGCGGATCTCCTCGATCAGCTCCTGGTGGCGCGGGCGGTCGAGCACGATGGCGGTGGTGTCGCGCAGGGCGCGCCCGTAGCAGCGGGCCACCACGTCGAGCGTCTCGGCGATGGGCGCGTCGATGCTCACCCGGCCGCGCGCGGTGGCGCCCACGACCAGCTTCTGCATGTAGATGTCGGGCGCCGGCATGAGCCCGCCGGGCTCGCCGATGGCGCAGATGGCCACGGCCCCGCTGTCGCCGCGCGCCACGAGGTCGGTGCCCTCGAGCGGGTCGACCGCGATCTCGCACTCCATGCCGCCCTGGCCCAGCACCTCGCCCACGTAGAGCTCCGGCGCCTCGTCCTTCTGGCCCTCCCCGATCACGACGGTGCCGGTGATGGGCATCTCGCCCAGCTCGGCGCGCATCGCGTCGACGGCGGCCTGGTCGGCCGAGTGGTTGTCGCCCCGGCCCAGCCAGCGCGCCGACTCGATGGCGGCGTGCTCGGTGACCTTCAGGAAATCGACCGCCGCGACGGCGGCCTTGGTGCCGCTCTGAGTCCCCTCCACGTCCTGCATCAGGCCTTGGTCTGACGCGCGAGGCGGGCCGCGGCGTCGGCGTTGAAGGAGGCGATCCCGGCGGTCGTGAGGGGGTGCTGGAGCATCTGGTAGAAGACCTTCGGGGGGATGGTGGCGATGTCGGCGCCCAGCTGGGCGGCGGCGATCACGTGGAGCGGGCGAGCGGATCGAGGCGGCGAGCACCTCGGTGTCGTAGAGGGAGCTGGCGAGCGCCTCGACGATGTCGCGCAGGCAGCCGATGCCGTCGTGGCCGATGTCGTCGAAGCGGCCGACGAAGGGCGACACGAAGGCGGCGCCCGAGGCCGAGGCGAGCAGCGCCTGGGCGGCCGTGAACACCAGGGTCATGTTCACCCGGATGTCGTCCGCGGCGAGCTCCGACGTCGCCGCCAGGCCCTCCGAGGACATCGGCAGCTTGACCACGATGTTCGGGTGGATCGCCGACAGCCGGCGCCCCTCGCTCGACCATGTCGCCGCGCGAGTCGGCGACCACCTCGGCCGAGATCGGGCCGTCCACCAGCTCGCAGACGCGGCGGTAGATGTCGTCGGGCTCACCGTCGACCTTCGACAGGAGGGTCGGGTTGGTGGTGACGCCCGCCAGGACCCCCCACCCCGCGATCGTCTCGATGTCGGCCAGCTCGGCCGTGTCCACGAAGAGCTTCATGCGATCCACGCTCCCTCTCTGCCTGTGTCGTGCCCCGTCGCGAGGCTACCACCGCCCCTGATCACTTCACTACGTCGTGCCACGTCTCGGGACTTCCCTCCATCAGGGCCTCGCACACCTGCAGCGCGGGGCGCAGGAACTCCACGTCGTGCACGCGGAAGACGGTCGCGCCGCGCGTGCGGCACCACACCATCCCCGCCGTGGTGTCCGCCAGCCGCTCCGCGGCCGCGTGGCCGGTGATGGCGCCGAGCACCTTCTTGTTGGATATCGGCACCAGCACCGGGCGCCCGAGGGCCGTGACCTCGTCGATGCGGTGCAGCAGGTCGAGGTCCTGGGCCGGCGACTTGCCGAGCCCGACGCCGGGGTCGATGACGATGCGCTCGCGCCGGGATGCCCGCGGCCGCCGCCGCGGCCAGGCGCTCGCGGGCCCAGGCGCACACCGTCGCCGGGACGTCCACGTCCGGGAACGACACCGGGCGCACCTTGGGCTCGCCGAAGAAGTGGGTCAGCACCACCCCCACGCCCCCGGCGGCGGCCACGCGCGCCATCTCGGGCTCGCGCAGCCCCGTGGGGTCGTTGAGGATCGCCGCCCCGGCGGCGATCGCCGCCGCGGCGACCGGCGGCTTGAAGGTGTCGATGGCGATCGGGGTGTCCGTGAGGCCGCGCAGGCGCTCGATGACCGGCACCACGCGGCCGATCTCCACCTCCACCGGCGTGTGCTCCGAGAAGCGCAGCGACTCTCCGCCCACCTCCACCACGTCGGCGCCGGCCGCGGCCAGGCGCAGGCCGTGCGCCACCGCCCGCTCGGTGCCCGCGCTGATGCCGCCGTCGCTGAAGGAGTCGGGGTTCGCGTTGACGATCCCCACCAGGCGGCCGCGCGCGCAGTCGATCGCGCCGGCCGCGTGCGTCCACACCAGGTCCGTCCCGGCTCACCCCACCGCGCGCGCCAGGCGCAGGTCGGAGCCGCCGGTCCAGCGGGCGCGGCAGCCGACCGGCGCGCACTTGCGAGGGGCGCACCCGCGCCGTGACGCCGGCCGCCGCCAGGGCGGCCTCGGCCGCCGACGGCCACGTCCGCGGCGTGCGTCCTCGCGCGCCCACAGCAGCATCGAGGGGCCGGAGCCCGAGATGGTCGCGCCCAGGCAGGCGCGGCCGTCCACCAGGCCGCGGATCGCGTCGATGCCCGGCACCAGCGGGGCGCGGTGGGGCTCGTGCAGCCGGTCCTCCAGCAGCGCCGGCAGGTCGTCCAGGCGCCCCTCGCACAGCGCCAGGGTGAGCCCCACGGCGCGCGACAGGGTGGCGGTCGCGTCGGCCAGGGCCACCTGCGCGGGCATCGACCCGCGGGCCTCGTCGGTGCTGGTGCGGGCCTCGGGGATCACCACGAGGAACGCGAGGCCCTCGGGCAGCGGCACCTGCTGGGCGACCGGGCCCGGCACCACGGCCACCAGGCCGCCGTTGCAGGCAGGCGGCGGCGTTGTCGGAGTGGCCCTCGATCTCGGTGGCGCGGGCCAGCAGGTCGTCGGGCGTCCAGCGCAGGCCGCCGAGGGCGTTGGCCGCGATCAGGCCCGAGCAGACCGCGGCGGCCGACGAGCCGAGGCCGCGGCCGAGCGGGATGCGGTTGCGGCACTCGATCGCGAGGCCGTCGAGCGAGCCGAGGCCCGCTCTCGAGCGCCCGGCAGACCAGGTTGGTCGCGTCCTCGGGCACCTCGCCGGCGCCCTCGCCGGTCACGGTCACCTCGAGCGGGCCGGGGCGCCGGGTGATGACCACCGCGTTGCCCAGGTCCAGCGCCACGGCCAGGCAGTCGAAGCCCGGGCCGAGGTTGGCCGAGGTGGCCGGGGCGCTGACGGTGAGCGCTCTCGCAGCTCAGCCAAAGACCGCCTCCTCCACCGCCGCGAAGTCGGCCGGCAGGCGCCGCACCGGCTCGGCGTTGACGATCGCCGTGTCGGGGTCCTTGAGGCCGTGGCCGGTGAGCACGCACACGACGCGTCTCGCCGCGGCGGAAGTCGCCCGCCTCGGCGCGCTGGATGAGGCCCGCCACCGACGCCGCCGAGGCCGGCTCGCAGAACACGCCCTCCTGGCTGGCCAGCAGCGCGTAGGCCTCCAGGATCTGGGAGTCGGTGACCGCCGCCACCGCGCCGCCCGAGGTCGCCATGGCGTCGAGCGCCTGGTCGCCGCGGGCCGGGTTGCCGATGCGGATCGCCGTGGCCACCGTCTCGGGACGGGCCACCGGGGCGCCGTCCACCAGGGGCGCCGCGCCGGCGGCCTGGAAGCCGTACAGGCGCGGCAGGCTCTTGGAGCGCTCGGCCTCGCGGTAGGCCTGGAAGCCGAGCCAGTAGGCGCTGATGTTGCCGGCGTTGCCCACCGGGATGCACAGCGCGTCGGGGGCGTCGCCCAGGTCGTCGCAGACCTCGAAGGCGCCGGTGCGCTGGCCGTCGATGCGGTACTCGTTGAGCGAGTTGACCAGGGCGATGTTGTGGCGCTCCACCAGCTGGCGCACCACGATCAGGGCGTCGTCGAAGCTGCCGTCCAGGGCCAGCACGCGGGCCCCGTGCGCCAGGGCCTGGGCCAGCTTGCCGGCGGCGATCTTGCCCTCGGGGATGACCACCGCGGCGGTCAGGCCGGCGCGCGCGGCGTAGGCGGCCGCCGACGCCGAGGTGTTGCCCGTGGAGGCGCAGATGACCGCCGTCGCGCCCTCCTCGACGGCCTTGGACACGGCCATCGTCATGCCGCGGTCCTTGAAGCTGCCCGTCGGGTTCATCCCCTCGATCTTGGCGAAGATCTCCAGGTCGAAGCGGTCGGACAGGTGCTGCAGCGGCACCAGCGGCGTGCCGCCCTCGCCCAGCGTCACGATCGGGGTGCTCGCGCTCACGGGCAGGAACTCGCGGTAGCGCTCGATGAGCGCGGTCATCCGCCCTCCCCGTCGCCCAGCACGCGCAGCACCACCGGCGCCCCGCGCACGTCGTCCAGCGCGCCCAGCCGCTCCACGGCGGCGTGCATGCGGTCCTCCCGGCCGGCATGGATGATCAGGACCAGGCGGGCCTCGTCGCCCGAGCCGCTCTGCACCACCGAGCGGATGGACAGCCCCTCCTCGCCGAAAACCGAGGCGATGCGGGCCAGTACCCCGGGGCGGTCGGCGACGAACATCCGCAGGTAGAACGCCGACGAGACCCGCGCCGGGGGGCGCGATGCCGCCGCCCGGCGTCCGCCAGGGCGTTGTGCAGGAACGAGCCCTGGTGGGTGCCGAGGATCGAGAGGATGTCGGCCACCACGGCCGAGGCCGTCTCGGCGCCGCCGGCGCCCGGGCCCGACCAGCATGATCTCGCCCGTGCTGCGCGACTCCAGCAGCACCGCGTTGTCGGGGCCCCCGATCGCGGCGAGCCGGTGGCCCGCGCGGCACGAGGGCCGGGTACACGCGCGCGCTGACCGAGCCGTCCACCAGCCGGGCGACGCCCAGCAGCTTGACCACGAAGCCCAGGCTGCGGGCGTGCTCGATGTCCTCGGCGTCGAGGCGGTCGATGCCCTCGTGGGGCACGTCGTCGATGCGCACGCGCGAGTGGAAGGCGATCGACGCCAGGATCGCCATCTTGGCGGCCGCGTCGGCGCCGTTGACGTCCTCGGTGGGGTCGGCCTCGGCGTAGCCCAGCTCCTGGGCGCGCGCGAGGGCGTCGGCGTAGGTCAGGCCGCTGCGCGACATCTCGGTGAGGATGAAGTTGGTGGTGCCGTTGACGATGCCCGTGACGGCGGTGATCTCGGCGGCCAGCAGCGACTCGCGCAGCACCTTGATGACCGGGATCGCGGCGCAGGCCGAGGCCTCGAAGCGCAGCTCGGCGCCCGACTGCTCGGCCGCCGCGAGCAGCTCGGGGCCGTGGCGGGCCAGCAGCTGCTTGTTGGCCGTCACCACCGAGGCCCCCCGGTCCAGCGCGCGCCGCAGGTAGCCGAGGGTCGGGTCGAGGCCGCCCATGACCTCGATCACGATGGCCACCGACGGGTCGTCGAGCACGCGCGCGGGGTCGGTGGTGATGAGGGACGGGTCGACGCCCGGGCGGGGCTTGGCCGGGTCGCGCACCAGGATCGGACCCACCACCAGGCGATGCCCGGAGGCCCGCTCGATGGTGCTCGCCGCCCTCGTTGATCGAGCGCACGACGGCCTGGCCGACCGTCCCGCAGCCCAGGAGCCCCACCTTGACGGCGCCGCCGTCGGGCACGCGGACGGCCATCTACAGGTCCCGGGCGATCAGATCGTCGTAGGTCTCCCGCCGGGTCACCAGGCGCGCGCGCCCGCCGTCCACGAACACCACCGCCGGACGCGTGACGCCGTTGTAGTTCGAGGCCATGGACACACCGTATGCCCCCGTGGCCGGCAGGCACACCAGATCGCCGGGGCCGACGGGAGGTAGGGACGCCTCGCCCACCAGGACGTCCCCGCTCTCGCAGTGCTTGCCCACCAGGCGCAGCGTCTGGGTGGGCTCGGCGTCGGCGCGGTTGGCCAGCAGCGGCTCGTAGACGGCGCCGTAGAGCATCGGGCGCAGCAGGTCGCTCATGCCGCCGTCCACCGCCGCGTAGGTGCGCACGCCCGGGACCACCTTGGTGGAGCCGACCCGGTAGAGGGTCACGCCCGCGCGGCCCACGATGCTGCGCCCGGGCTCGACCAGCAGGCGCGGCATCGGCAGGCCGATCCGGCCCCACTCGCCCGCGCACGGCCTCGACGACGGCCTCGGCGTAGTCCTCGACCGCGGCCGGGCGGTCGTCGCGCCTGTAGGCGATGCCCAGGCCGCCGCCCATGTCCATCACGCTCATGTCCGTCGCCGCCGACCGAGGCGACGAAGTCGGCCACGATCGCCGCCGCGGCGGGGTAGCTCGACAGGTCGAACAGCTGGGAGCCGATGTGGCAGTGCAGCCCCACCAGCTCCAGGGAGGGCGCCGCGCGCACGGCCGCGACGGCCTCGGCCGCCGGCCCGCCCTCGATGGAGAAGCCGAACTTCGAGTCGAGCTGGCCGGTGGAGATGTAGGAGTGGGTGGACGGCTTGACGCCCGGGCGTGACGCGCACCAGCACGCGCTGGCGCACCCCGCGCGCCGCGGCCTCGCGCTCGAGCAGCGCGATCTCGTCGAGGTTGTCCACGATCATCGTGCCGACCCCGGCGTCCAGGGCCTCGCCGATCTCGCGGGCGTCCTTGTTGTTGCCGTGCATGTAGATGCGCTCGGGCGGGAAGCCCGCGTGCAGGGCCGCGAACAGCTCCCCGCCGGAGGCGACGTCCACGCACAGGCCCTCCTCGCAGGCCAGGCGCAGCATCGCCTGGCCGAAGTAGGCCTTGCTCGCGTAGATGACGTCCGTGTCGGGGGCGAGGGCGGCGAACGCGGCGCGGTAGGCGCGGGCCATCGCGCGCAGGGCGCCTTCGTCGTAGATCACGAGGGGCGTGCCGTGCTCCGCGGCCAGCTCCACGAGGTCGCACCCGCCGATCGACAGGTGGCCCTCGGCAGTGACCGCTGCGGAGGGGGGCAGCACCTGTTCGAGCGGCATCATCAGCGCGCGGGACGGTACCAGATCGCCCTGGCTATCCTCCTCCGATGGCCGGCCCGGAGACGCTCACGCTCAACGCCCCCGGGGGCCCGCCGCTCGCCGCGCTGGCCTGGGCGGCGCCGCCCGGCGCGCCGGGGGTGCTGATCGTGCCCGGCCTGTCCAGCCGCAAGGAGAACCACCTCGACTTCGGCGAGGCGCTGGCGGCGCGCCGGGATCGGCGCCCTGGCGCTCGACCTGCGCGGCCACGGCGACAGCGGCGGAGAGCTGGACGCGGGCGTGATGGACGACGTGCTCGGCGGGCCTCGAGCGCGCTGGCCGCCCGCGGCCACGCCGCGCCTGGGCGTGCGCGGATCCTCCATGGGCGGGATGCTGGCCCTGCACGCCGCCGCGACCGGGACCCGCGCGTGCGCGCGGTGGTCGCCATCTGCCCCGCCCGGCCCGACGGCCTGGCCCGGATGGTCGACGACCCCTGGCCCTTCGAGTTCGACCCCGAGGGCGTGGTCCAGACGCGCCGACGGCGTGGCGCGCGGCTACTGGCACGCGATCGGCGACGAGCGCGTGCCGTGGAGCTCGACCTTCGCGCTGGCCGGGCTCACGGCCGACCCGGTGCGCCTGCGCATCGCCCCCGGCGGCGACCACGGCAGCCTGCAGCACGACCCGGCGGTGATCGACGAGACCGTCGCCTTCCTGGCCGAGCACCTGAGCGTCCGATGAGCGCCGGCGCCCAGGCGGCGCTGGCCGAGGAGATCGTCGCCTGCCGGGCCTGCCCGCGGCTGGTGGCCTGGCGGGAGGAGGTGGGCCGGGTCCGGCGGCGCGCGTTCGCCGACCAGGACTACTGGGCCCGCCCCGTGCCCGGGCTTCGGCGACCCCGATCCGGCCATCGTGGTCGTGGGCCTGGCGCCCGCGGCGCACGGCGCCAACCGCACGGGCCGGGTGTTCACCGGCGACCGCAGCGGCGACTTCCTGTTCGCCGCCCTCCACCGGGCCGGCCTCGCCTCCCAGCCCACCTCCACGCACGCCGGCGACGGGCTGCGGCTGACCGGCTGCCGCGTGACCGCGGCGGTGCGCTGCGCGCCCCCCGCCAACCGGCCCGACGCCCGACGAGCGGGCGCGCTGCCGGCCCTTCCTCCAGCGCGAGCTGGCGCTGTGCGGCCGCGCCCGGGTGCTGCTGGCGCTGGGCGCGATCGGCTGGGACGCGATCCTGCGCACCCTGGAGCCGCCGCGCCCGTGGCCGCGCTTCGGCCACGGCGCCGAGGCGTCCCTCGGCCGCCTCCGCCTGATCGGCTGCTACCACCCCAGCCAGCAGAACGTGTTCACCGGCCGCCTGACCGCCGACATGATGGACGCGGTGCTGGCGCGCTGCCGCGCCGTCGCGGGGCTGGCCCTAGAGGTAGGCCAGCGGGTTGGTGGCCGCGCCGTTGACGCGCACCTCGAAGTGCAGGTGGACGCCGGTCGAGTGGCCGGTGGTGCCCATGCCCCCCACCACGGTCCCCTGGCCGACGCTCTGCCCCACCGAGACGCTGATGCTCGACATGTGGGCGTACGCGGTGCTGATGCCCCCGCCGTGGTCCACCACGACCATGTTGCCGTAGCCGCCGTTCCAGCCGGCCACGATCACGGTGCCCGCCGCCGCGGCGGCGATCGGGGTGCCGCTGCCGCCGGCGATGTCGATGCCCTCGTGCATGCGGCCCCAGCGCGGCCCGAAGCCCGAGGTGAGCGTGCCGTTGACCGGCCACACCATCCCCGACGCCGACGGGGCGCCCGTCGCGACCGAGCCGCTGGGCGCGGCCGGCAGCCCCTGGGCGGCGCGGATCCGGTTGCCGAGCTCGGCCGAGCGCTCGGCCAGCCCCTTCGCCTCGGCCTCGACGTCCTCGCGGTCGCCGGCCACGCGCGACAGCAGGGCGCGCCGGCCCGCCAGCAGCTTGGCCTGGCTCGCGCGGCGGGTCTCGAGCTCGGCCTTGGCCGCGATCGCCTCCTCGGCGGCCACCTGGGCCCGGGCCTCGGAGGCGGCGACGTCCGCGCGCACGTCGGCGATCGCGTCGCGCGTGGCGCGCGTCCGGTCGGCGTACGTCGAGCACCGAGCGCGCCAGGGCGCCGTCGCGGGTCGCGATCGACTGCACGAGGTCGTTGGCCTCGACGGCGGCGGCCAGGCTGCCCGACTCGCACCAGCACCAGCACCGGATCGGGCTCGCCGCGCACGTACAGGTCGCGCAGGCGGCGGCCCAGCAGCTCCTGGCGGCGGCGCAGGGTGGCCTCGGCCTCCTTGAGGCGGGCCCGCTCCACGGCGAGCCGCGCGGTGAGCGCCGCCAGGCGGTCGCGCAGCGTCGCGAGCTCGGCCTCCAGGCGCGCCGAGCGCTCGCGCAGCGGGGCCAGGCGCGCCTCGAGCGCCCGGATCCGTTGGCTGTACGAGGCGACGTCCTGGGTCAGGACCTGCTCGCGGGCGCGCTCGCGCTGCAGCCGCTGCTGGGCGCGCTCGAGGCGCTCGTCCACGCGGCGCCTTCTCGTCGGCGGGCGCGCCCACCGCCGCGCCGGCCAGGCCGAGCGCGCCGATGACGCCCACCGCGAGGGCGAGGAGCCCCGCGTTCGTTCCGAGCCGGGGCGAGCTAGGTGCGCGCTGTCGGGTCCACGGCCACAAGGTGTGGATACGGGTCCGTCGCCGCGCCTCCTCCCGGGTGCACCTCGAAATGCAGGTGCGCGGCGCCGTAGCGGGCGTCCCCGGTGTTGCCGACGCCGCCGACGACCTGGCCGGCGGTCAGCTTGGTGCCGACGTCGATCCCGGGCGCGATGCTCGCCATGTGGGCGTAGTAGTACTCGGTCCCGTCGGCGCGCACGAGCCAGACCCAGATGCCGCCGAGACCGGTCTCGGTGCGCGTCAGGCGCTTGACCGTGACGTCGTCCACGGCGACGAGCGGCGTGTCGCGGTCGGCCATGATGTCGACGCCCTCGTGGGCGCCCTGGTGGCGCGCGGCGCCGAAGTCGTCCGAGTAGCTGTAGTCACCGGAGACCGGGAAGACCTTGAGGTAGGGCGAGGCGCCCGGGGCGATCGTGCGCACGGGCGGGGCGGTGACCGCCGCGGCCGCGCGGACCTTGATCTTGAGGCGCTTGAGGAGGGCCGCGTTGACGGTCCCCGTCGGACGCAGGCGCATCCGCTTCTGGAGCGTCCTGACCGCCGCCCGGGTCGCCGGCCCGTAGGCGCCGTCCACCGTCACCCTCATCCCCCTGCGGCGCAGCTCGCGCTGCAGGTCCTTCACCAGCTGGCCGCGGGCCCCGATCTTGAGGGTCACCGGGGCCGACAGGGTGGCCGCGGCCGGGGCGGCCGCGGCCGGGGCTACCGCCGCGGCGGGCGCGGGAGCCGCCGCAGCGGGCGCGGGCGCGGCGCCGGCGGCCGGCGTCGAGGACGTCGCAGTGGGCACCTCGACGTCCTGGGCCAGGGCGGGGGCGGCGACGCAAAGCGTCGCGACGGCAGCCACCACGGTCGCCACGAGACGACGGGGGTTGCCGGGACCGAACGGGGAACGCGGTCGGGCTCTGATCCTTCGGCTCCTTTCCGCCACGGACGGAATCCGGGGCTGACACCCACCGCAGAGGGGCACCTCTGCACAGGTGTGCGGGGAGACAGCTAGGGAACGCGCGGCACTCTAAGGGCACTTCGCGGGGCGGGTCAACCCTCCTCCGGGCTCGGGTGACGGGTGTCCCGGCCCCCCATGCCCCGAATTCCCGGGAAAATCCGGCGTTAGGAAGGAGCCCTCCGATGGCGCCTGCGCCGCAGGGCCCGGAGGCCGAAGACCAGCGCCAGGAAGCCCGCCAGGACGGCCAGGATGACCCCGTTGACGAGGGTGCTGGAGCTGCCGCCGCCGGACGACGCCCGCAGCGGGGGACAGTCGCCGTAGCGGGCGATCCACAGATTGCGGCCGGCCGGCGTCTCGTCGGCGTTGGTGCTCCCCGGGCCGCCCGGCAGCCGGAAGCGGTAGTCGATCTCCAGCGAGTCGCGCATGGTCTTGCCGACGCCCACGATGTCGTCGCCGGCGCACGTCTCCTGGCCGATCTCACCGACGCCGCCGCGCGCGAACAGGTCGAAGCCCGGGTTGTCGCCGCTGCCCTCGCCCAGCCGGAAGTCGAAGGCGTTGAGCAGGGGCGCGGCGGCGGGCAGGTCGGTGAGCGCGACCAGCGTCGCCGCGTCCGGCGCGAGGCCCGTCAGCCGGCGCGGGTACGACAGCACGTCGTCGAGCTGGTCGGTGGACTCGATCTGGTGCCGCGTCTCGAGCACCAGCTCGCCGGTCTCGTCGTCGCGCGTCGCCGCGATCTGGCCGTCGCCGCCGCTCCAGCCGCCGTCCGCCAGCAGGGGCAGGAAGCGCTGGGCCGCCACGTCGGGATCCTCGCTCGGCGACAGGCCCATGGCCTGCTGCGCGGCCGCGTCCAGCGCCAGCCGCAGGGTCACGCTGCCGCGACCGTCGCGGTTCACGTCCACGTTGACCTCCACGGTCGCCCGGCAGCCCACCAGCAGGAGGGCGACCGCCGCCAGCGCGGCGACCAGGGCGAGCCGGCGGATCACGTCGTGTCGATCTCGTCCGCCCGGTGCATCAGCTCGACCGCCCGCGCCCGCTCCGCGGCGTCGAGCTGGGCGAAGTCGTCATCGGAGAGGTTGCCCGCCCGGTGGTCCATCTCGATCTCCCGGATGGCCTCCAGCGAGCGCTGCAGGTCCTCGTCGATCGCCGCGCGGGCGCCCGCGGCCGGGTCGGGCGGGGGGTCGTCGGCGCGCCGGACGAGCAGCGGCCAGGCGACCGCGACGACGATCGCCAGCGTCGCCGCGGCGAGGACGATCGCCCCGGCGATCACGCCCGGGCGCGCCCGTCGGGCGCCGGAGCGGCCGCGCGGGCCCGGCGCGCCGACGGCGAGCCCGGCCAGGCCGCGATCGTCCCGCCCGCCACGATCATGATCCCGGCGATCCACACCCACAGGACCAGGGGATTGACGAACACCGACAGGCGGGCGAGGCCGCCGTCCTCCAGCTGCACGAGCACCACGTAGAGGTCGCGGCTGGGCCGGGAGTCGATGGCGACGTCGGACGCGCGGGTGTCGTCGACCGCGAACTGGTCGATGCCCGGGGTGAGGGTCGCGATGCGGGTGGTGCCGTCGTACACGCCCAGGCGCACGCTGGTGGTGGTCTTGTGCGCGCTCTCGACCCGGCTCGCGCCCTCGTTGACCAGGGTGTGGCCGTCCACCGTGGCGCGCTGGCCCTCGCGCAGCGCGATGTCGGCCTCGGTGACGAAGCCCTTGGAGCCCGCGATGCCGATGAACAGGACGACGATGCCCAGGTGCACGATGTAGCCGCCGTAGCGGCGCCGGTTGCGCGCGATCATCGAGAACAGCGACCCGGGCCACGAGACCCCGCCGAGGGCGTGGCGCACCTTCATGCCGCGCCAGAACTCGCCGGCGATGCAGGCCGTCACGAACACGCCCGCCACGACGGTGGCCGCCGCCACCCAGTTGGAGCCGATGTCGGTGAACAGCGCGATGGGCACGATCGACACCAGGGCCACGGCCACCGGCACCACGAAGCGCCGGCGCAGCTGGGCCACCGAGGCCTTGCGCCACGCGATCAGCGGGCCGACCCCGGTGAGGATCAGCAGGGCGATGCCGATCGGCACGGCCACCTGCTCGTAGTAGCCCTGCCCCACCGTGATGCGCTCGCCGCGCGCGGCCTCGGAGAGGACCGGGAACATGGTGCCCCAGAAGACCGCGAAGGCCAGCCCCACCAGCAGCAGGTTGTTGAACAGGAAGATCGCCTCGCGCGACAGGTAGCTCTCCAGCGAGTGCTGGGAGCGCAGCAGCGGCAGGCGGGAGATGAGCAGGGCGAAGGCCCCGATCAGGACGAGCGCGATGAAGGCCAGGAAGAACGGGCCGAGGGTGGACTCGCCGAAGGCGTGGACCGACGCGATGATCCCCGAGCGGGTCAGGAACGTGCCGAACAGGCACAGGCTGAAGGTGAGGATCACCAGGACCATGTTCCAGACCTTCAGCATGCCGCGGCGCTCCTGCACCATCACCGAGTGCAGGAAGGCGGTGGCCACCAGCCAGGGCATGAACGCCGCGTTCTCCACCGGGTCCCAGGCCCAGTAGCCGCCCCAGCCGAGCGTCTCGTAGGCCCACTTGCCGCCCAGCAGGATGCCCGGCGCCGAGGAAGATCCACGAGACGATCGTCCAGCGGCGGACGCTGGTGATCCACGCCGTGTCGAGCTTGCCGGTGACCAGCGCCGCCATCGCGAAGGCGAACGGCACCGACAGGCCCACGTAGCCCAGGTAGAGCAGCGGCGGGTGGATCTGCATGTAGAAGTTCTGGAGCAGCGGGTTGAGGCCGCGGCCCTCGGCCGGCACCGTGGCCAGCGTCTCGAACGGGCTCGTGACGAAGGTCAGCAGCCCCAGGAAGAAGACGCCGATCCCCATCAGCACGGCCATCACGACCGGCATGAGCTGGCGGTTGCGCGCCCGGTTGGTCCACACGACGATCGCCGAGACGCCGGTCAGGATCCACGCCCACAGGAGCAGCGAGCCGGCCTGGCTGCCCCACAGCGCGGTCATCTTGTACTCGGACCGCAGGGTGCTCGACGTGTACTCGGCCACGTTGCGCAGCGCGAAGTCGTCCGTGAGCAGCGCGACCCACATCGTCCCGATCGCGAGGCTGGTGAAGGCGAAGGTGGCGTAGACCCCGCGCTCGGCGCTCTGCTCCCAGGCGCGGCGGCCGGGGCGTCGCGAGGCCAGCGCGACGACGACCACGTAGAGCGCGGCGACCAACGCGAGAAACAGCGCGGCGCGCCCGAGGATGCTCACCGGATCAGGTGGACGTCGGCTGGTCCGATTTGTCGGTGAACTTCGACGGGCACAGCGTGACCAGCGAGTCGGTCTTGGCCACGAAGGTCCCGTTCTCCAGCTTGCCGGTCACCACGACCTCGCGGCCGTCCTTGAACTGATCCGGCACCGAGCCGCGGTAGAGCACCTTGACCCGCTGCGAGGGGTCGTCCTTGCCGACCACGGTGAAGCTGAGGCCCGCGTCGCTCTGCGCGAGGGCGGCCGCGTCCTTGGGCGAGCCACCGGCGACCTTGCCGTTGAGCCGGTAGGTCTTCGCCGTGGAGAGCTCGCCGGGCGCCGCGTAGGTCTCCATCGAGCCGCCGAGACTCGTGTACGCCAGCCATCCGCCAAGGACGACGGCAAGGCCGATCGCGACAACGAACCTCAGTCGGGAGCGCATCGGCCACGATGCTAACACCCCCCTCGCCCGGCGCACCCGGGACGAACATCCCCGGAACCGCGCGCGGTCGTCCCGGCAATAGGCGGTAAATCCGGAGGTTTTTCGTCGTATACTCCGCGCAGCGGTGTGGAACGGCTGACGGAACGACGAAGGGGAGCAGCGATGAGCCAACGCGAAGAGGTCCTGGTCGACACCGACTGGGTGGCCTCCCACCTGGACGACCCGGCCTTCCGGCTGGTGGAGGTCGACGAGGACACGGCCGCCTACGCGGGCGGTCACATCCGCAACGCGATCGCCTGGCACTGGAAGGACGACCTGCACGACGGCCTGCGGCGCGAGTTCCTCGACCAGGACGCCCTCGTGGCGCTGCTGGGCCGCTCGGGCGTGGGCCCCGACACCACGGTCGTCCTCTACGGCGGCAACAACAACTGGTTCGCGACCTACGCATACTGGGTGCTGCGCTACAAGGGCTTCGACCGCGTGCGGCTGCTGGACGGGGGCCGCAAGAAGTGGGAGCTGGAGGAGCGCGAACTGGTGACGGAGGTCCCCACCCCGGCCGCCGCCGACCCGGGCCCGCTCGCCCCGGTGCGCGAGGACCTGCGCGCCTACCGCGACGACGTGCTGGCCCACCTGGGCGGCGCGGGCAACACGTTCGTGGACGTCCGCAGCCCGGCCGAGTTCTCGGGCGAGGTGCTGGCCCCGCCGCACCTTCCCCAGGAGCAGGCCCAGGTGCCCGGCCACATCCCGGGCGCGGCCAACGTCCCCTGGGCCAGCACGGCCCGCGACGACGGCTCCTTCAAGAGCGACGAGGAGCTGACCGCCCTCTACGACAACGTCGGCGTGACCCGCGACACCGACGTCATCGCCTACTGCCGCATCGGCGAGCGCTCGAGCCACTCCTGGTTCGTCCTCCACGAGCTGCTCGGCTACGAGAAGGTCCGCAACTACGACGGCTCATGGACCGAGTACGGCAGCCTGGTGGGGGTCCCGGTCGAGAGATAGGTCTCCGAGGCTCTGAGCTTCGGCCGGGTCGAGGTGTTGCGCTTCGGGGTTTGCTGAGCTCTGAACGCTTCCTGGTTCGGGGTTTGCTGAGCTCTGAACGCTTCCTCTGAGGGCGGGTTCGTCGGTCGACAGCGCCTGCTCCTTACGCGGCGAGGGCCGGCCTCTTGCGGGCCGGCCCAGGCGCGGCAAATGGTCCCTGGCCGGGCCCATTTGCAGACGCAGGCCGCCTTACGGCGGCGAGCTGTACAGGGCTGGCCCGGTTTCCCGGGCCAGCCCTGTCTCGTCGCTCGCGCGACATCGGGGCCAGGCGCCGTGAGCCGGGGCGCCGCCCGGTAGGACGGGATTGGCTCCGATGTCGCCCCGGTACGGGGCGACGAGACGGCCGGGCTATGCCCGGCCGTACAAGGTCCCCGCCAAAGGCGGGCACCGAATGCAAATCGGCCCGGCTGAGGGCCGATTTGCCGCGGCCAGGCCGGGCCGCAAGAGCCCGGCCTCGCACGCGTGAGGAGCCGGCGCTGTCGACAGACGAAAAGGCCCTCAGAGGAGACGTTCAGAGCTCCGGGGCCTCGAAGCTCGGAAAACCCCAGAGCTCCGGGGCCTCGAAGCTCAGGAGGCGAGAAGGGGCCAGAACCGGGCGTGGGCCACCAGGGTCTGCTGGATGGCGGCCTCGCTCCCGGCGGCCGCGTGGGCGTCGCGCTCGGGGTCGGGCTCCGGCCCGCGGTCCTCGAACCAGCCGTGGGCGGGCTCGGGGCAGCCGGCGTCGAGGGCGATCCGCCGCCAGCTCTCGGGCACCGGCTCGGCGCCGACCGCCACCCCCGCCATGCGCGCCGCCAGGGCCGCCCACGCCCGGGGCGGGGCCGTGCACGGGTCGTAGCCCCCTCCGCCGAGCGCCACCAGGCGGCCGTCGCAGACGGCGTCGGCCAGGCCGACCAGCGCGTCCCACAGGTCCGGGTACAGCGGCATCGTGGTCAGCATGTGGCTGAGCGGGTCGGCGTGATGGTGGTCCACGCCGCACTGGGCCACGATCGCGTCGGGCGCGAAGGCCGTCACGACGGGGACCACGACCCGCGCCATGGCGGCCCGGTAGGCGTCGTCGCCGGCGAAGGGCGGCAGCGCCACGTTGACGCTCGACCCCGGCGCGTCCGCGCCCCCCGTCTCGGCGGGGAAGCCCGACCCGGGGAACAGGTGGCGCCCGCTCTCGTGGACCGAGACGGTCAGCACCTCGGGGTCGTCGTAGAAGATCCACTGGGTGCCGTTGCCGTGGTGCACGTCGAGGTCGATGTACGCGATCCGCGGCAGGCCGGCGTCGCGCAGGGCCTGGATCGCGATCGCGGTCTCGTTGTAGATGCCGAAGCCCGAGGCGCGGTTGGCCAGCCCGTGGTGGGCGCCGCCCGAGGGCACCAGGGCGCACCGCGCCTCGCCGCGCGCCACCGCGAGCGCCGCCGTGGCGCAGGCGGCACAGGCCCGGGCCGAGTCCTCGTGCATCCCCGGGTAGGCGTTGTTGTCGCCGCCGATCCCCCACTGCGCGGCCTCGGGCGCGGCGGCCAGGATCGGCTCGGCGCTGTACCGCTGCACGGCGCGGATGAACGCCGGAGCGAAGACCCGCGCGAGCGCCTCGTCGTCGAGGGGGCCGGGGGCGTCGCGCCGGGCGACTCCGGGGGCGTCGAGCAGCCCGGCCTCGCGGCACAGGGCGACGGCGAGCTGATGACGGCGCCGGTCGGTGGGATGGTCGCCCCCGAAGCGCATGCCGAGGTCGTCGTCGTGCACCACCAGCAGCCGCATCGCGGGCTCGGCCACGCGGACTACGGACCGAGGCTGTCGAACAGACCCACGAGGTCGAGGATCCCCACCACCGCCAGCACGACGACCGCCACGGCGTAGTAGAGCCAGGCGGGGTCGCGGCGGGCGCGGGGCCGGGTGGGCGTGTCGGTCACGGGTGCATCATCGCAGAGGACGGTCCAGGACTCTCAGCACCATGACCGCGAGGTCGTCGTCGAGGGGCCCGCCGTGGAACGCGACGACCGCGCTCTCGAGCGCCTCGGCGATCTCCTCGGCCGAGCGCCCGGCCCGCCGGGCGAGCAGCTCGCGCAGGCGCGCCTCGCCGAACATCTCCCCGTCCCGGCGCGCCTCGGTGACGCCGTCGGTGAAGAGCACCAGCGCGTCGCCCGGGCGCAGCTCGCCCGAGCGGTCGGTGACCCGGATCTCGGCGAACGGGCCCAGCAGCATACCGGGCTCGCCGAGCGTCTCGACGGCGCCGCGCGCGCGCACCACCAGGGGCAACGGGTGGCCGGCGCTCGCCACCGTGGCCACGATCGCCCCGGCCCCCATCACCAGGCGGACGTAGGCGACCGTGGAGAAGCGGGAGTCGATCCCGCGGTCCTGCACGATCACCTCGTTGAGCTCCCTCAGCACCGCGCTCGGCGGGGGGCCGCCGCGGCTGATGGCCCGGATGCCGTGCCGCGCCAGCGACGTGAGGGCGGCGGCCTCGACGCCCTTGCCGCACACGTCCCCCATCACGGCCACCCAGGCGTCGCCGACCGGGAAGAGGTCGTAGAAGTCGCCCCCCACCTCGAGGCCGTCGCCCATGGGCGAGAAGCGGGCGGCCGCCTCCACCCCGGGGATCTCGGGCAGGCTGGGGGGCAGGATGCTGCGCTGGAGCGTCGCGGCGATGTGGCGCTGGACGTCGTACAGGCGCGCGTTGTCGACCGCCAGGCCGACCCGCCAGCTGAGCTGGCGGATCAGGGTGGCGTCGCGGTCGTCGTAGCGCCGCCCCGAGACGCCGTTGCCCAGGGTGAGGGTGCCCAGCATGCGCCCGCGCGCCACGAGGGGCGCCTCGACGAGGTCCGTCGGGTCGGCCGCGCCCCCGGCCTCGACCCGCGCGCCGGCGACCCGCCGGGTGCCTCCGTCGGGCGTGACGACGTCGATGGTGCAGAAATCGGCCAGGGTGGGTACGACCAGCTCGGCGAGGCGTTCGAGGCGCTCTTCCACCCCGAGCGCGGTGTCGAGCGCCTCGCCCACGTCCGCCAGCAGCTTGAGGCCCCGCTCGGCGCGGACGCGGTCGGTGATGTCGGCCACGAAGACGCCCACGCCGACCACCTCCCCCTCGTCGCGCACCGGGTACCAGGTGAGGAGCAGGTGGTGCTCGACGCCCGGATCCGAGGGGATCTGGCCGCTGACCTCGACGTGCTCGACCGACTCCTCGGCGTCGAGCACGCGCCGGAACACGCCGAGCACCTGCTCGGCGAGGGCGGGCACGAGCTCGGTGGGGCGCAGACCGACGTGGTCGTCCTCGGGCAGGCCGTGCATCTCGGCCAGGGCCTGGTTGACCCTGACGTAGCGCATCTCGCGATCGAAGAGCGCGAAGCCCAGCGGGGCGCACGCGATGATCGTGTCGAGCAGCTCCCGGGAGCGGCGCAGGTCGTCGGCGGTGACGCTCGCGGGCTCGTCAGGCGTGGACGCTCACCGGCCCCTCGAGCGGCGTGCGCGGCGGTCTGGGTGGGGCGCAGGCCATCGGCCCGATCCTACCCCGGGGGCGCGCCCGTCAGTCGTCGCCCCACACCGTGAGCGTGAGCGACCGCGCGCCGCCGTGATCGCGGTGCTCGCACAGGTAGACGCCCTGCCAGGTGCCCAGCGCGAGGCGGCCGTCCTCCACCGGCAGCGTGAGGGACTCCCCCACGAGCACCGCCTTCACGTGGGCCGGCATGTCGTCGGGTCCCTCGAGGGTGTGACCGAACGCGGGCCATCCGTCCGGCACGGCGTGCGTGAGCCAGGTCTCGAGATCGGAGCGCACGTCCGGGCTGGCGTTCTCGTTGAGCGCCAGCGACGCGGAGGTGTGCCGGATGAAGAGGTGGGCCACGCCCACCCTCACGCGCCCCAGCTCGGGGAGCGCGTCCACCACCTCCCGCGTGATCAGGTGCACGCCCCGCGGACGCGGACGCAGCGTCGCGGTGGCGCGCAGCCACACCATCAGAAGCCCGGCGCGGTGTCGGTGGGCGGCGCGGTCTCGGTGGGCGGCGGATCCTGCGGTGGTCGGGGGCGCCTCGGTCGTCGGCGGCGCCTCGGTGGTCGGCGCGGTGGTGGCCGGCGGGGCGGGCTCCTCCGGGCCGCCGCCGGTCGCCGGAGCGCCCGGCGCCGGGGACGCGCCGCCGGCGACGCCGCCCGGGGCGGTCGTGGCGCCCGGGGCGGTCGTGGCGCCGCGCCGCGTGGTGGGCGCGGGGGTGATGCGCACCACGCCGCTGACCACGGTCGTGCCGGGCGCCGCCGCGGGCGGCGAGGAGCCGCCCGACGGCGCGGCGGGCGACGGCGCCGCGCCGGTGGTGGTCCCGGTCGTGGTCGTGGACGTGGTCGTGGTCTGCGTGGTCGTCGTCCGCGCGCGGCGGCCGGGGCCGGTGGGGATCCTGACGGTCGCGGCGGGGGCCTCGGCCACGTTGGGCGTCGCGGCGGGCGGCGCCGGATCCGAGCCCGAGCGCATCCCGACGAGGACGGCCCCGCCCACCAGGAGCGCCAGCAGGGTGGCGCCGGCCACGAGCAGGGCGACGCGCCCGCCGCGCACCGGCGGCACGACCGGGGCGGCGATCGTCGCGCCGGCGTCGGGCCCCAGCTCGGCGTCGTCGAGGGCGCGCGGCTCGACCGCGTCGGCCGCCCGCGCCGCCTCGGCCGCCAGGCCGAGGCCCACGACGGGCACCGGCAGCCAGGCCCGGTAGCGGACCCGGGCGTCCTCGAACGCGGCCCTGCTGGCGCGGCACGTGGGGCACAGGCGCACGTGCTCGGACAGGTCGTGCGCGCGCTCGGCCGGCAGCTCGCCGTCGATGAGCCCCCCGATGTATCCCAGCCGCGCGCGACACGCCGGATCCATCCGCTCCACGTCCACCTGCTGCAGCCGCAGCTCGCGGCGCAGGCCGAGGCGGGCCCGCACGAGCAGCTGCGCCACGGCGCCCTCGCTGATGTCCAGCACCCGCCCGATGTCGGCGTAGCTCATGCCCTCCAGCTCGCGCAGCGCCAGCACCAGGCGGTGGCGCTCGGGCAGCCGCGCGTTGGCGGCGCGCACGTCGGCGCCCTGGGAGGCGAACAGGGCGTGGCGCTCGGGGTCGGCATCGAGCGCGGGGTCGGGGCCGGCCTGCCGCTCGACGGCGGGGCTGGGGACCTCGCGGGCGCGTCGCGCGCCCTGGTCGTTCACCAGGTTGCGCGCGGTGCGGTGCAGGTACGGCCCCAGCGCGATCCCGCGCGTCCTGGAGGTCCTCCAGGCGCGCGAACACGCGCAGGAAGGCCTCCTGGGTGATGTCGGCGGCGTCCTCGCGGCTGCCCGTCAGCCGCAGCGTCACGTTGTAGAGGCCGTCCTCGTAGCGCCCGAAGAGCGCCGCGAACGCCTCGTGGTCGCCGTCCAGGGCGCGCCGGCCGAGTTGCTCGTCGGAGAGCGGGGACGTGTCTCGCCGGTGCGACATACGTCCCAGGGGATTCGCCCGGCGGGCCCCCTCCCCTCCCGGCCGCCCGCGGCCGGCGGGCGCCTAGCCGGCCGGCACGGGCGGGCCGGCGGCCGCCCGGAGGGTCACCGGCGAGGTGCGCTCCACCGCGGCGGCGAGCGCGACGACGGCGTCCTCGCGGCGGGGCGGCCCGACGATCTGGAGCCCCACCGGCAGCCCGTCGGCCGTCACGCCGCAGGGCACGGAGATCGCCGGGAAGCCGACCAGGCTCCACGGGATGGCGTTGCGGGAGAGGATCGTCAGGAAGTCCGCGAAGCGCTCGACGGGCGGCGCGGTCACCGGCGTCGTGGGCATGACCAGCGCGTCGAGGCCCGAGAGCGCGTCCAGGAGCGCGTCGGCGAGCTCGGCGCGGATGCGCTGCGCGGTCAGGTAGTCCATGGCGGTCAGGCGCTCGGCGGCGGCCAGCTGATCGGCGGTCTCGTCCCAGTACAGGGTGCGGTCGAGCCCGAGGTCGCGGTGCACCACGGCGGCCTCGGCGCGGCTGATCACCAGGCCCGCGCCGTTGGCCCGGTCCAGGTCCAGCGCGTCCGGGCGCGACGCCGGCTCGGAGTGGACGCCCGCCTGGGAGAGGGCCTCGATCGCCGCGCGCACGGCGGCGGCGACCTCGGGGTCCGCCCCCGCGAAGGCCGCCTCGGGCACCCCGACGCGCCAGCCCTCGACGGGCGCGTGGGCCCACCGCGACAGCCCGGCGACGCCGGGGGCCAGGGCCTCCAGCACGAGCGCCGCGTCGGCCACCGTGGCGGCGATCGGGGCCACGTGGTCCATCGTCCAGGAGAGGGTCACGACGCCGTCCACCGGCACCAGCCCGTACGAGCCCTTGAGTCCCACCACCCCGCACAGCGCCGGGGGCACCCTGATCGAGGCCCGCGTGTCGGTGCCCAGCGACGCCAGGCCGATGCCGGTGGCCACGGCGATGGCCGACCCGCCGCTGGAGCCGCCGGGGATGCGGGTGAGGTCGTGGGGATTGCGCGCCTGGGGGGTGGTGACCCCCAGCGCGAACTCGTGGGTCGCGGCCTTGCCCACGATCACGGCGCCGGCCGCCCGCAGGCGGGCCACGCCCGCCGCGTCGGCGCCGGGCAGCACGTCGTAGGCGGCCGAGCCGCACCGCGTGGGCATGTGGGCCACGTCGATGATGTCCTTGACCGTCACCGGGATGCCGTGCAGCGGGCCCAGCGCGCCCCCGACCTCCCGCTCCGCGTCGCGGGCGCCGGCCTCGAGCAGGGTGCGCTCGGGGTCCAGGTGGACCATCCCGCCGAGGGCCGCGTTGGCCTCGGCCGCCTCGAGCGCCGCCGTGGCCAGCGACACGGCCGTGGCCTCGCCGGTGCGCTGGGCGGCCAGCGCCCCGTGCACCGTGACGGTCTCCGGCGCCGCCGGGGGCGCGACGCGCGGCGCCGGCCCCCGCGAGGGCAGCGCGGCGGCCGCGTCGAGCGCCGGCCGGCGGGTCGCGCCGGGGTGGAAATCGGCGAGCAGCGCGTGGGCGTCCGCGAAGGCCTCGGCCGCCCGGCTGCCGGCGGGCCTCACTCGGCCTCCAGCGCGGCGAGCAGCGCCGACGAGGGCGCGACCGCGCCGAACACCCCGCCCTGCATGGTCACCATCTTCAGCGCGGCCAGGTGGTTGCCGTGGTCCGTGGCCCCCGTGCAGTCCTCCAGCAGCAGGCACTCGAAGCCGCGGTCGTTGGCGTCGCGCATCGTGGTGTGCACGCACACGTCGGTGGTGATGCCCGTGAAGACCAGGTGCGTGATGCCCCTCACCCGCAGGATCAGGTCGAGGTCGGTGGCGTAGAAGGCGCCCTTGCCGGGCTTGTCGATGACCGGCTCGCCCTCGAGCGGGGCCACCTCGGGCACGATCTGCCAGCCGGGCTCGCCCTTGACCAGGATCCTCCCGGCCGGCCCGGGGTCGCCGATCTCGGCGCCGATCCGCCGCGAGCGCCAGCGCTTGTTGGCGGGAAGGTCGCTGAGGTCCGGCGAGTGCCCCTCCCGCGTGTGGATGATCGTGAAGCCGCGCTCGCGCATGGCCGCCAGCACGCGCACGGTCGGCGTCAGCGGGGCGCGCGTCAGCGTCAGGTCGTAGCCCATCCGGTCGACGTAGCCGCCGGGGCCGCAGAAATCGACCTGCCAGTCGATCAGGACCAGCGCCGTGCGCGCCGGGTCGATGGCGCCGTCGTACGGCCAGTCGTAGGGGTTCGCGGCCAGGCATCCGAACGTCATCGCTCCTCCTTCGCGGGGCGCACGAGGTCGGCCAGGGCGACCGGGTTGTCGAGGTGGGCGAGGTTGCCGGCGTCCGGCACCAGGGCGGCCACGGCGCCGCCCACGCGCACGAGCAGGCCCGCCGCCTCGCGCCGCTCGGGGCCGCTGCGCGCCCCCACCGACGCCACGACCGAGGGCACCTCGCGCAGGCGGGCCAGCTCGGCCCGCGAGGGGGCGAACGCGGCGAAGCGCGGCACCTCGGCGCAGGCGACCTCGGCGTGCAGGCGGGCCTCCATCCGTCCGGCCGTCCCCAGGGCTCCCCAGGTGGCGGGCCCGGCCAGGGTCGAGGCGATCAGGTTGACGCCCGCGGCGTCGGACGCGGCCGCGCCCGACGCGTGCGCGAGGCCGGTGATGAGGGCGTGCACCCCGGGGGCCAGGGGGCCGAGCGCGGGCTCGTGCAGCACCGCCCGCTCCAGGCGGTCGGGGTGGGCCATCGCGAGCGCGGTGAGCACCGTGGCGCCGCCGCTGACCCCGATCGCCGAGGCCCGCTCGATGCCCAGACCGTCCAGCAGCACGCGGATGTCCTCGGCGTGCTCGCGCGTGGAGGGCATCGGGGTGAGCCGCGGGCTCAGGCCGTAGCCGCGCCGGTGGACCGAGATGACGCGGTGGTCGTCGGCGAGGGCCTCCGCCACGGCTCGGAACGCCGCCGGGCCGAAGGCCACCCCATGGATCAGAACCACCGGCGGGCCGTCCCCCACCTCCTCCCAGTGGATCGGGGGAGCCATCAGGGTCTGGACCGGTCGCGACACATGAGTTGTATACAACCTTGTGTACCAAAGTGGGACCGCCACGATGGCCAAACTTCGGCCGCAACCTTTCGCCATTCTGGCGCTGGACGTCTCCACTGAGGGCCTGTTCGTCTGTTGAAGCGCTGGCTCCTACGCGTTCGAGGCCGGCTCTTGCGGCCCGGCCTGGCGCGGCAAATCGGCCCTAGCCGGGCCCATTTGCATCGCAGGCCGCCTTGGCGGCGAGCTTGTACGGCAGGCGGCCCGGCCGTCTCGTCGCCTGCGCGACATCGGACCAAGCCCGTGACCGGGCGGAGTCCTGATCAGGCGCTGGCTCCGATGTCGCGTGAGCGACGAGACGGCCGGGCCGGCCGGCCGTACAAGCTCGCCGCCGCAGGCGGCCTGCGTGCAAATGGCCCGGCCAGGGCCGTTTGCCGCGCCCAGCCCGCCGCAAGAGCGGCTCGACGCGTGAGGAGCAGGCGCCTCCCGACGAAAAGGCCCTCAGAGGAAGCGTTCAGAGCTCCGGGGCCTCGAAGCTCGGAGACCCCAGAGCCCAGCAAACCCCAGAGCGAGAAACCCCAGAGCGAAACCCCAGAGCGAGAAAACCTCAGAGCCCAGAAACCTCAGGACACCTCGACGCTCCGGGCGCCGGCCCAGAGCTCGGCCAGGGCCCGTCCGGCGGCCTCCTGGACGACCTGGGCGGACTCGGTGATGTGGCTGTCGATGAGCGCGGCGGCGGCGTCCGTGTCGCGGGCCTCGATCGCTCCGATGATGGCGAGGTGCTGGTCGACCGTCGCGCGGATGCGGTCCTGGTCGAGGAAGTCGTGCACGCGCACCAGGCGGATGCGGGCGTTGATGCTCTCCAGCATCTGCAGGGCGACGCGGGCGTTGCTGATGCGGGCGAGGGCGAGGTGGAAGGCCTCGTCGCGGTAGACGATCTCGACCCCCGGCTCGGGCATGTCGCCCGACCAGGCGCGTCGCAGCGAGGCGAGGATCGGCCGGGGCCCGCCGGCCTCGGCCGCCCGGCGCACCGTCACCGTCTCGATGGCGCGGCGCACCTCGTAGAACTCCTCGATCTCGATCGGGTCGATGACCGGGGCGCTGTAGCCGTGGCGCGGGCGGTGGGCCAGCAGGCCCTCCTCGGCGAGGCGGCGGCAGGCCTCGCGGACCGGCGTGCGGCTGACGTTGTAGTTCTCGGCCGCCCAGTGCTCGGTGACGCGGTCGCCGGGGCGGATGCGCCCCCGCAGCAGGTCCGCCCGCATGCGCCGGTAGACGCTCTCGCCGCGAAGGCCGTGCTGGACCGCCACTCCCCTCCCCCGTCGCCGCCGGTGGCCGGATCGGTTTCCCAGGATAGCCATGGCCCCGGCCGGGCACGCCCCCGGGGGGAGTGTGCGCGGAAGTCAAGATCGACGGGAGAGGACCGATACGGGCGGCACTCGGCCTGTGGCGCAAGGAGATCCGCGGCGGGATGAACATGTACCTCATCATCGGCCTGATCGTGCTGCTGGTCGGCGTGCTGGTGTACAACCGCCGCAAGCGCTCGGCGTCCGATGCCGGCGACACGACGCTGGCGGCGCCCATCCCGGCCCCGGCCCCCGCGGCGGCGCCCGCGCCCCCGACGCCCCTGCCCCGCCCCGCGGCGCTGCGCAACGAGACCGGCTCGGCCGCGGTCCACCAGCCCCCGCCGCCCTCCAACTGGATCCCCGAGGAGACGATCGTCGAGCCCGGCTGGCCCCTTCCCGGCGAGATCGCCGGCAACTGGTCGCCGGTGACCACCGACACCGGGGCCGTCGCCGCCGTACGCGACACCGCCCCCGCCGCGGCCGCCGTGCTGGACGGCACCGAGCCGCTGCCGGTGACGCCCGTCGATTCGCCCGTGGAGAGCCCCGACGAGTGGCTGATGCCCGAGTCGCCGGCGGCCTCCTGGCCGGCGCCCGCCGAGGAGCCCGCCCCCGTGGACCTCGCCGCGCCGCAGCCGGAGCCCGAGTTCGCGTTCGCCTCCCGCGCCGCCGAGCCGGTGGTCGCGGAGACCGCCGCGACGACCTGGGACCCGCCGGTCGCCGAGATGGACACGCCCGTCTGGACGCCGCCCCCCGCGCCCGCGTGGCCCGCCGACGAGCCGCCGGCCGCCGAGCCGCAGATCGCCGAGCCGGCCGACGAGACCCTCGCCGCCGGCCCCCGTGGTCTGGAACCTGGACGCCCCGGCCCAGGCGCCGGTCGCGCCCGAGCCCCAGCCCGAGCCCCAGCCCGAGCCCGTCCTGGCGGCGGTCCCGGAGCCCGCCGCGGAGCCCGCGCCCCTCATCGCCGAGTGGGCGGACCCCCTCCCGGAGATCGCGCCGCCTCCGCCCGCCCCCGTCGCGCCGATCGCGCCGGAGCCGTTCGAGGCCGCGCAGATCGCGGACCCGCCGGCCGACGTCCGCGATCAGTCGCGGGCCGTCGCGGAGCTGGCCCCCCTGCTGGAGGGACTGCTGCCCCTGACCCGCGTCTCCGATCGCAGCGGCGTCACGCCCAGGATGCTGGCGCTGATGCGCGCCCTGGCCGAGACGCCCCTGAGCGTGACCGAGCAGGCCCGCCGGCTGGACGTGTCGCGTCCGGTCGTGGCCGACCTCTCGGCCCGGCTGGAGTCGATGGGCCTCGCCCGCCGCGAGCGCGACGAGGCCGACCGGCGCCGGGTGCGCATCGCGCTCACCGAGCGGGGCCGGCGCGTCTGCGACGAGTCCCCCACGGCCCCCGACGCCGCCGCGCTCGAGGCCGCCCTGGCACGGATGGACCCCTCCGAGCGCGACGGCCTCGTGCGCGGGGTGCGGGCGCTCGAGCGGGTGGCGGCCGGCCGCTAGCGCGCGGCCGCGGGCACCCCCGCCCCGGATGGGGCGAAGGTGCGACGCGGGCCGGTGTGGCTAGGCGCGCCCCGACGAGCGGCGGCCACGACGCGCGGTGGCGTCGACCGTGACCGCGAGGAGCAGCACGGCGCCGGTGATCATGAACTTGACGTCGGACCCGAGCGCCATCAGGTCCATGCCGTTCGAGATCGAGCCGATGACCAGCGCGCCGAGGAGCGCCGACCAGACGGTGCCGCGCCCGCCGAACAGGCTGGTGCCGCCGATGACCGCGGCGGCGATCGAGTTCAGGAGCAGGTCGCTGCCGCCGGCGCTCTGGTTCACCGCGAACAGCCGCGCGGCGAGCATGATGCCCCCCGCGGCGGCGAGGGTCGAGCACATCACGAAGATGATCAGCCGGATGCGGGTGAGCGAGATGCCCGCGCGGCGGGCGGCCTCGGCGTTGCCGCCGACGGCGTAGACGTGCCGGCCGAAGGTGGTGCGGCGCGTGAGGAAGTCCACGGCGATGACGATGCCCAGCAGGATCAGCGTCGCGAGCGGCACGCCGCGGTCGGCGTTGAAGACCAGGACGGCGACGATCGTGCCGCCGCAGACGATGATCAGGCGCAGCGCCACCAGGACGACCGGGACGACCTCGAGGCCCGACGCCACCCGCCGGCGATAGCCCACCAGCGTGAAGACGGCGTAGGGCACGATCAGGATCAGGGCGAAGATCCAGCCCACGGCCGGGCTGAAGAAGGTGTTCGCCAGGTCGGTGATCTTGGTGTCGTTGAGGTTGAGCGTGCCGGTGTCGCCGAGCACCCACAGCAGCAGGCCCTGGAATCCCAGGAGGCCGGCCAGGGTGACCACGAACGAGGGCACCTGCAGGAAGGTGATGAAGAAGCCCTGGAACAGGCCGCAGAGCGCCCCGACCACCAGGGCGGCGACGATCGCCGCGTAGGCGTTCCACCCGTGCTTGACGCTCAGCACGGCCATGACGGAGGCCGCCAGGCCGCTGACGATGCCGACCGACAGGTCGATCTCGCCGAGCAGCAGCACGAGGACGACGCCGATCGCGATGATGCCGAAGCCGGTCATCTGGAGCATGAGGTTGGTGAGGTTGCCCGCGGTCAGGAAGTTCTCCTCCTTGAAGGAGAAGAACACCCAGATGACGATCGAGGCCGATGACGACCGGCAGGGAGCCGAGCTCGCCCTCGCGGGCCCGCCGGGTGAACCGTCCCCAGAGGCCGGAGATCCCCTCCCCGTCCACCTGGAGCCGTGGATCGCGCGGTGCCGTCGTGCTCATTGGGTCACCCCGTTCCCGCCGTTGGCCGCCCCGACGGTCGGGCCGCTGGTGATGGCGCCGACGACCTCCTCGCGGGTCGTCTCGGACACCTTGAAGTCCCCGGCGTTGCGGCCGAGGCAGAGCACGACGATGCGGTCGGCGACCTCGAAGACGTCGCCGAGGTTGTGGCTGATCACGACCACGGCGAGGCCGCGCTCCTTCAGCCGCTGGATCAGGTCCAGCACCTGGCGCGTCTGGGCGACGCCGAGGGCGGCGGTCGGCTCGTCGAGCATCACGAGCTTCGGCTCGCCCAGCAGCGAGCGCGCGATCGCGACCTGCTGGCGCTGGCCGCCCGAGAGCGAGGCCACCGGCGTCGTGACGGACGGGATCCGCGACGAGAGCGAGCGGAGCAGCTCGTTCGAGTGCTGCTCCATGTCGAGGTCGTCGAGCATCTGGAGGTGCCTCAGGCCGCCGGGCAGCAGCTCCTCGCGACCGAGGAACAGGTTGGCGACCACGTCGAGGTTGTCGCACAGCGCGAGGTCCTGGTAGACGGTCGCGATGCCGAGCGCCGGTGGCGTCCTGCGGGCGTGCTGATGCTGGCGGGCTTGCCCTCGAAGAGGAACTCGCCCGCGTCGGCCAGGTTGACGCCCGAGATCGCCTTGACCAGCGTCGACTTGCCGGCGCCGTTGTCGCCGACGAGCGCGACCACCTCGCCGGCGTCGACCTCGAAGTCGACGTCGGTCAGCGCCTGCACCGCGCCGAAGCGCTTGCTGACGCCCCGCAGCTCGAGGACGGGAACGCTCATGTCGATGTGGGTCCTTTCAGCCGGCGGCCGGACGGGGCTCGCGCCCCGCCCGGCTCGCGGCGTCGGTCGCTGCTGCTACTGGATGCCGGCCGCCTTGCAGGCGGCCTCGTAGGCGGGCGTGCAGATCTGCGCCGCGGTCCAGAACCCGTCCGTGACGATCGTGTCGTTGACGTTCTCCTTGGTCACCGCGACCGGGTCGAGGATCATCGACTGGGCACGTCCTCCGGTGCCGTTGTTGACCGTCGTGGTCAGTCCTGCGTCGGGCGTCTCGCCTTGGCGAGGTGCGACGGCGAGCTGCGCGGCGATCTCTCGGCCTCCGGCTTGATCGCCTTGTAGATCGTCATGTACTGCTCGCCGGCGATGATCCGCTGGATCGCGGCCAGCTCGGCGTCCTGGCCGGTGGTCGGGCCGGTCGGACGGGTCGATGCCCGCCGCCTTCATGGCGGCGATCGCGCCGCCGGCGGTGCCGTCGTTGGCGGCGTAGACGCCCTCGAAGCCGTTCTTGCCGAGCGCGGTGATCGCCTGCTCCATCTCGCTCTGGGCCTTGTCCGGGCTCCAGTCGGGCGTGTCGTACTCGGTGCCGATCTTCAGCGTGCTCTCGTCGAAGACCGAGTGGGCGCCCTGCTTGAAGAGCTTGGCGTTGTTGTCCGTCGGCGCGCCGTTGATCATCACGATCGTGCCGGTCGCGTTGCCGTCGGCGGTCATCTTGTCCACGAGCGAGGTGGCCTGCAGCTTGCCGACCTTCTCGTTGTCGAACGAGATGTAGTAGTCGAGGTCGGCGTCGCGTGATCAGCCGGTCGTAGCTGATGACCGGGATGTCCTTGCGCCTTGGCCTGGTTCACGATCGGCCGCGGCGGACGCCGCGTCGACCGGGTCGAGCACGAGGACCTGGGCGCCCTTGGTGATCGCGGCCTCGGCCTGCTGCTGCTGCTTGGCGGCGTCCTGGTCGGCGTTGTGTAGATGACCTTGCAGTCCGGGCAGAGCTCCTTGACCTTGGCCTCGAAGAGCGGCCGGTCCTGGGTCTCGTAGCGCGCGGTCTTGGTCTCCGGCAGCAGCAGGGCGATCTTGCCCCCGCCGCCGGCCGCGGCCGTGGTGTCCGAGCTGCTGCTGCTGTCGTCGTCGCCGCATGCCGCCAACCCGAGCGCGAGCGCCCCGGCGGCGAGGACGGCGACGACCGCGCGCCCCATTGCCTTGCGTGACACGAACTCCCCCTTGATCTCGGCCCCGGACGAGGCCTGGCATTGATCCGACGGGCTGCTGAGCGGCCCCCATTTCGGGCCACACTATGCAACGTTCGTAACAATGTCACCCCCCTCGCCCCGCGCGCCCGGGATCAGTCCAGCGCGACGACCCGGCCCTCCCCCGCGCTGAGCCGCGCGGCCTCGATCACCCGCAGCACGCCGACGGCGTCCGCGGGGTCGACGGGCGGCGGCGCGCCCTCGCGCAGCATCCGCGCCACGCCGGCGTAGAAGGCGGTGTAGGCGCCGTTCTCGGTGGGCACCTCGCGGGGCTCCCCGCCGGCGTACAGGCGCCCCCACGACGCCCGCGGCGCGACGCCCCAGCCCGGGTCGGAGGGGCGGCCGCCGTCGCGCAGCGCGTCCTCCTGGCCGTCCAGCCCGTGCTTCTCGTAGGTCGCCGCCGTGCCCACCAGGCTCATCCGCGGCGCCGGCGCGGCCGCCAGCATGCTGGCGCCGAGGTGGCTGCGCTCGCCGCCGGGATGGGTGAGCGCCACGAGCACGTCGTCGTCCACCCGGGCCCCCTCGCGCGCGGCGGCGAGCTCGGCGTACACCGTCACGGGAGGGCCGAACAGCAGGATCGCCTGGTCGATCAGGTGGCTGCCGAGGTCGGCCAGCAGGCCGCCGGCGTCCTCGGCGCCCGGGCGCTCGCGCCACGCGTCGCGGTTGACCACGGGCCGCCAGCGGTCGAAGCGGGAGGTGAAGCGCACGACCCGGCCCACCGCGCCCTCGGCCAGCAGGCGGCGGACCGTGAGGAAGTCACCGTCCCACCGCCGGTTCTGGAACACCGACAGCGGCACGCCCGCCGCGGCCGCCTCGCGCACCAGCGCCGCGCCCGCCGCCGCGTCGGGTGCGAGCGGCTTGTCGATGACCACCGGCACCCCGGCGGCGACGGCCGCGCGCGCCAGCGGCACGTGGGCCCGGTTGGGCGCCGCCACCACGGCCAGGTCGATCGCCCCGGGGTCGGCCCACAGGGCCTCGGCGTCGGCCACGACGCGCGCGCCGGGATGGTCCCGCTCCGCCTGGGCCGCCCGCCCGGGATCGCCGGTCACGACGACGGCGACCTCCATGTCCGGCTCCGCGGCGACCAGGGGCGCGTGGAACACCCGGCCGGCGAGGCCGTACCCGATGACCGCGACGCGCAGCGGCATGACGCCTCCTCGAAAGAGTGCGGGGCGGTTCCCGCCGCGAACCTACCGCGGAGGCGGTCGCCCGGTCACCGTTTCAGCGTCCCGGCGAAGGAACCACGCCTCGCAGGGCGAAGTGGCGACCCACATGAAGACCGTTTTCATCATCATCGGCGTCGTCGTGATCTTCGGGATCCTCTTCTCGAGCGGTGGACTCGCGGGCGGGCTGTGCGTCCAGGGCGTGGGCTGCGTGCGTTCCGACGGCGGCGGCGGCGTCAAGATGGACAAGACCGAGACCGTCACCATCTCCACCGGGCGGCCGTGATTCGAGCGAGGCCGATCCCCTTCGGACCGGACTTCAAAGACCCGCTGTGGCGGTGGGCCTCGTTTCTCATGGGTGTGGCGACGTTCGTCGTGCTGCTGGCCATCGCGACGCTCGGCGGCATCCTGCTGATCGGCTGGTGGTGGTTCGTCGCGGTGATCCTGGCCGTCCTGTTCAGCCTGCGCTCGGGTCGCGCGTGGGCGCGCGGGCGTGCCGCCCCTCAGCACGTTCGCCCTGGTCGACGAGCGCGGCGTCGAGGCGCCGCGGCGAGCGCAGGTGCGCCCCCGCGAGTTCGGCCCCTTCTGGTGGGCGGTGTACTCGATCTTCGTGCGGGCGCCGGTGGCCCTCGGGGACGTGGTGCTGACGGCCTGCTGGCGGCTGGTCGACGGCCTGTGGAGCACCAGCAGCGTGGACGCCCAGCAGGAGGTCCAGATGGAGGCCTTCGACTACGCCGCGGAGCTGCCGCCGCCCGACCGCGAGAAGTTCTAGGAGGGGCCCTCCCCCGCCCCGGACGACGTCCCGATTGTTCGGATTAGCGGGGCTCGGGTAGCCTCCCCGGGATGGCGACCCACCGTCCGCCGGAGCGTGTCGCGCGCCTCCGGGACAGATGAGGCACCCCCGCACCGGGACGATCCGGCCGCTCCCGGGGGTCCCTGCGGCGCCGCGGCGGCGCTGGCCGAAGCTGGCCGCCATCGCCCTCGGCGCGGTGGTGTTCGGCTTCCTGTCGGGCTTCGCCCTGCGCGGGTCGGGACCCCAGATCGCGACCACCGGGCCGCCGCAGGACGCGTTCCTGGGCGCACAGGCGCGCGACGACCTGCTGTTCCGCATCTCCTCGGACCTGCCGAGCCTCATGGACACGGCGACGCTCGACTACGACGACGGCGACGTCCTCGACCAGGCACACATCGGCAACGGCGAGCTCACCTACCGGCCGCGCGACCTCTCCGAGGGCACCCACACGCTGAACTTCACGCTCGACCAGCCCTACGTCCCGTGGCCCGTCCGGCGCAGCTGGACGTTCACGGTGGACACGGACCGGCCCGACATCACGATCACCGGCCCCACCACGCCGGCCGTGCGGGGGGCCCCGGTGACCCTGTCCGGGCGGGTCGACGAGCCCTCCCGGGTGACCGTGGACGACTCCGAGGTGCCGGTCGCCCAGGACGGGACCTTCTCGGTCACCTTCCCGACGCCGCCGGCGAAGGCCGTGGCGGTGCGCGCCACCGACCGCGCCGGCAACGTGCGCGGCGTGCGCACCGAGATCCCGATCGCGCCGCGCGAGCCCATCGTGCCCACGCGCGCGGTCCACATGACCGCCATCTCGTGGCGGGTGGACGAGCTGCGCGAGCCGGTGCTCGCGATGCTCCGCGCGGGCCAGATCAACACCATCGAGCTCGACCTCAAGGACGAGTCGGGGGTGGTCGGCTACGACTCCAAGGTCCCGCTGGCCAACAAGATCGGCGCGGTCAAGCCCGAGTACGAGATCAAGGACGCCGTCAAGCAGATCCACGACCTGGGCGGCCGGGTGATCGGCCGCATCGTCGCCTTCCGCGACCCGATCCTCGCCCGCTACGCCTGGGACAACGGCGACCGCGAGCAGGTGATCCAGGCCCCCGGCGGCAGCGCCTACCAGGGCTACGGCGGCTTCACCAACTTCGCCGACCCGGTCGTGCGCCAGTACAACATCGACGTCGCCACCGAGGCCGCGCGCGCCGGCGTGGACGACATCCTCTACGACTACGTGCGCCGCCCGGACGGCCCGCTCGAGACGATGGTCTTCCCGGGCCTCAAGGGCGGGGCCCAGGCCGCGATCGTCAGCTTCCTGGGCGAGGCCCGCACCGCGCTCGACCCGACCGGGACGTTCCTGGGCGCGTCGCTGTTCGGCATCGCCGCCGACCGGCCCGAGGAGGTCGCCCAGAACGTGCCGCAGATCGCGCGCAACGTCGACTACGTGGCGCCGCTGATCTACCCGTCCCACTGGGGCCCCGGCGTCTACGGGGTGGCCGAGCCCGAGCGCGAGCCGCGCAAGATCATCGAGGAGTCGCTGATCCGCTTCAACCACCTGGTCAAGGGCAGCGGCGCCCGCGTGGTCCCGTGGCTCCAGGACTTCTCGCTGGCGGTCCACTACGGGCCCAAGGAGGTCTGCGCCCAGGTGGACGCGGCGAAGGCCGAGGGCGTCGACGAGTGGATCATGTGGGACGCGCTGGTGACCTACACGCGGGCGCCCTGCCTCAAGCAGTAGGGCGGGCGGCGGCGCGCACCAGCACGACCGGCGGGGCGGCGCGCTCGAGCAGCGCCTCCACCTGGGCGCGCATGTTGTCGTTCGGCTCGCGGCTGATCTTCACCACGACCATGTCGAACGGCTCCGCCTGGAGCGCTCCGAGCACGCCCTCCGCGAACGACCGCGCGCGCAGGAGCCGCGTGTCGAACACCGCCGCGCCGCGCGCCGCGCGCTCGCCCGTGTCCAGCACGAAGCAGGCCTCCGCCACCGCCCGGTCGAGGGTCGCGTCCAGGGGCTGGGCGTGCGGCACGACCACCACGGACGCGAGCACCACCTCGCCCGCGGGGCCCGCCAGGCGCAGGGCCGCGTCGAGGGCGGCCTCGGGGTAGCTCAGATCGGTCGCGACCAGGATGCGGGGACGGCTCACCGGTGGTCCGCCTCCTCTCGCCGGGGACGATCCGCGATCAATAGCACGTCCACGCCCTCCAGCTCGGACAGCAGCGTGGTGAGCAGGTCCGGGCGCAGGCGCGACATCACGCCGCGGCCCCGGGGGGCCGCCATCGCCAGCCGGGTGACCCCGCGCTCGCCGGCCAGGCGCACGACGGTCGCGGCGAGCTCGTCCTCGGGCACGGCGATGAAGTGGGCCCCGAGGATGACGGCCAGGTCGCGCACCAGGTCGCGCTGGCGCGCCGCCTCGTCGTCGAGGCGGCCCTCGGGCACCACCACGTCCAGCTCCGCCCCCACGCGGCGGGCCGCCCGCCACGCCGCCCGCACCAGGCGCTGGGCCCCGAGCGCCGGGCGGGCGACCACCATCACCCGCTCCTCGATGGGGGGAGCGCCGCGCCCGGGCGGAGCGGAGCGCTGGTTCTGGTCGTCGACCGCCCCCGCCACCTCGCGCAGGGCCACCTCGCGCAGCGCCCCGAGGTTCGGGGTGGTGAAGAAGTTGAGCAGCGCCGACTCGACGCGCTCGGCGGGGTAGATCTTGCCCGCGCGCAGGCGCGCCTGGAGCGCCTCGGGCGTGAGGTCGACCAGGATCACCTCGTCCGCGTCCAGGAGCACCTGGTCGGGGATCGTCTCGCGCACCCGGACCCCGGTCATCTCGTAGACCCGGTCGTTGAGGCTCTCGAGGTGCTGGACGTTCACCGTCGACATGACGTTGATGCCTGCGTCCAGCAGGACGGCGACGTCCTCGTAGCGCTTGGCGCGCTCCATGCCGGGCACGTTGGTGTGCGCCAGCTCGTCGACGAGCGCCAGATGCGGCGCGCGGGCGAGCACCGCATCGGTGTCCATCTCCCGCAGCGGGACGCCGCGGTGGTCCACGACGAGGGGCGGGACCACCTCCAGCCCGGCCGCCATCGCGGTCGTCTCCGGGCGGCCGTGGGGCTCGAGCCACCCGATCACGACGTCCTCGCCGGCGGCCTGACGGTCGGCCCCCTCCTCCAGCATCGCGTACGTCTTGCCCACCCCGGCCGCCATGCCGACGTAGACCGTCAGCGTCCCGCCCATCGCCCTACGCGCCGAACACGTTGTGCACGATGAGGTCGATGAGCTTGATGCCGACGAACGGCACGATCACACCACCCAGACCGTAGATCAGGAGGTTGCGGCGCAGCAGGCGCGTCGCCCCGATCGCACGGTACTTCACCCCGCGCAGGGCCAGGGGCACGAGCGCGGGGATGACCAGGGCGTTGAAGATGACCGCCGAGATGATGGCGCTCTCGGGGCTGCCCAGGTTCATGACGTTGAGGGAGTCGAGCGGGCCCGTGCTCTCGCCGGACGCCGCGTAGCTGGCCGCGAAGATCGCGGCAGGATCGCGAAGTACTTCGCGATGTCGTTGGCGATGGAGAACGTGGTCAGGGCGCCGCGGGTGATGAGCAGCTGCTTTCCGACCTCGACGATCTCGATGAGCTTGGTGGGGTTGGAGTCGAGGTCGACCATGTTCCCGGCCTCCTTGGCGGCCGAGGTGCCGGTGTTCATGGCCACGCCGACGTCCGCCTGGGCGAGCGCGGGCGCGTCGTTGGTGCCGTCGCCGGTCATCGCCACCATGTGCCCGTTGGCCTGCTCCTCGCGGATCAGGGCCATCTTGTCCTCGGGGGTCGCCTGGGCGAGGAAGTCGTCCACGCCGGCCTCGGAGGCGATGGCGGCGGCGGTGAGGCGGTTGTCGCCGGTGATCATCACCGTGCGGATGCCCATGCGCCGCAGCTCGGCGAAGCGCTGGATCATCCCCTCCTTGACGACGTCCTTGAGGTGGATCACGCCGAGGGCGGTCGCGTCGCGGGCCACCACCAGCGGGGTGCCGCCCGAGCGGGCGACGCGCTCGACGTCGGCCGTGAGGGTCGCGGGCACCGACCCGTTGCGCGCCGCCACCCAGGTCGCGATGGAGTCGGCGGCGCCCTTGCGGATGTCCGAGCCGTTGGTGTGGACCCCGCTCATGCGGGTCTCCGCGCTGAAGGGCACGAACTCCAGGTCCGAGAGCTCGTCGCGCTCGCGCAGGCCGAAGCGCTCCTTGGCGAGGACGACGATCGAGCGCCCCTCGGGCGTCTCGTCGGCCAGCGACGACAGCTGCGCCGCCTCGGCCAGCTCGCGCTCGCTGACCCCCTCGGCCGGGATGAACTCCGACGCCTGCCGGTTGCCGAGCGTGATGGTGCCGGTCTTGTCGAGCAGCAGCGTGTCCACGTCGCCGGCGGCCTCGACGGCGCGCCCGCTCATGGCCAGCACGTTGCGCTGCACCAGGCGGTCCATCCCGGCGATGCCGATCGCCGACAGCAGGGCCCCGATGGTGGTGGGGATCAGGGCGACCAGCAGGGCGATGATCACCGTGATCGAGACCTCGGTGCCCGCGTAGGTCGCCAGCGGACGCAGGCTGGCGGCCACGGCGAGGAACACCACGGACAGGCCGGCGATCAGGATGTTGAGAGCGATCTCGTTGGGCGTCTTGCGCCGCTCGGTGCCCTCGACGAGGGCGATCATGCGGTCGAGGAAGCTGGCGCCCGGCTCCTGGGTGATGCGCACGACGATCCGGTCCGACAGCACGCGCGTGCCGCCGGTGACCGCGCTGCGGTCGCCGCCCGACTCGCGGATGACCGGGGCCGACTCGCCGGTGATCGCCGACTCGTCCACCGAGGCCACCCCGTCCACGACGTCGCCGTCGCCCGGGATCAGGTCGCCCGCCTCGCACACCACCAGGTCGCCCGGGCGCAGGTCCGCCGCGGCCACAGCTCCTCGGCATCCCCCTCGTACAGGCGCCGCGCCATCATCTCGCTGCGCGTGGCGCGCAGGGCGCTCGCCTGGGCCTTGCCCCGCCCCTCGGCGATGGCCTCGGCCAGGTTCGCGAAGATCACCGTGAGCCACAGCCACAGGGAGACGACCCCGGTGAAGGCCAGGCTGCCGGTCTCGCCCTGCACGAGGTCGACCAGGAAGATCCCCGTCGTGATGGCGCTGCCGAGCCAGACCACGAACATCACCGGGTTGTGGATCTGGACCGGGGGTCGAGCTTGCGCAGCGACGCCCACAGCGCCGGGACGACGATGTCCGCCGTGAAGAGCTTGCGGCGTTCGGCCTCGGTGCTCATGCGCGCGGGGGCGGACCGGCCAGCCGGTCCAGGTCGAGGTTGAGCAGCAGGACGTTGACGCCGGGCTCGCCGAGGAACCCGGCGAAGCGGCCGTCGGTGTTCTTCTCGATGAGGTCCTGCACGGCGGAGAGCGGAACCCTGCGGACCGCGGCGATCCGGCGGGCCTGCAGGCCGGCGTTGGCGACCGAGATGGCGGGGTCGATCCCCGAGGCGGAGGTCGTGATCATGTCTACGGGAAGGTCCTTTTGACGCAGACCGGGGTTGTAGGGACGCTCGAGCGCGAGCGCGTCGGCGATGTAGCCGTCCACCGCCTCCTTGAGGGCGAGGGTGTTGGGGCCGAGGTTCGCGAAGGTCGTGGCCGACGGGTTGTCGGCCGGCGTGGTCGCCGACGGACGGGTGTGGAAGTAGGCCGGGGAGGTGAACTCCTGGCCCGCCAGCTCCGATCCGACGACCGTGCCGTCGAGCGTCACGAGGCTGCCGTCCGCCTGGGACGGGAAGAGCGTCTGGGCGGCGCCGGTCATCACCAGCGGATAGAGGATCCCGGTGATGACGGTCATGACGATGACCATCCCCAGCGCGACGCCCGACAGGTGCAGCAGACGACGTCCCATCAGAAGCCGACCCCCGAGAGCTGGGTGGCGACGGGGCCGAGCACCAGCGCCGGGACGAAGGTCAGCGCGGCGACCAGGATGATCACGAAGAGGAGCATCACCACGAAGGTGGGCGTGGTCGTCCGCAGGGTGCCCGCGGTCACGGGCGCGACCTTCTTGGTCGAGAGGGCGCCGGCGATGGCCAGGATGGCCAGGATCGGGACGAAGCGGCCGAACACCATCGCCACGCCGCCGAGGGTCGTGGAGAACTCGGTCGCGCCGTAGCCCGCGAAGGCGCTGCCGTTGTTGTTGAACTGGGAGTTGTAGGCGTAGAAGGCCTCGGCGAAGCCCTGCGGGCCCGCGTTGAAGACCGAGGCCAGGCCCGCCTGGGTCACGATCGCCGCCGCCAGCATCACCAGCACGCCCACCGGCATCACCAGGAGGCCGGCCATGGCGAGCTTCACCTCCCGGCCCTCGATCTTGCGGCCGAGGTACTCGGGGGTGCGGCCCACCATCAGCCCGGCGACGAAGACCGCGACGAGGACGTACAGCAGCATCCCGTACATGCCGGACCCGACGCCGCCGAAGACCACCTCGCCCATGCCCATCAGGGTCAGGGGCACCACCGCGGCGCCGCCGGTCCAGGCGTCGTGCCCGCTGTTGACCGATCCGTTGGACGCCGCGGTCGTCGCCGAGCCCCACAGGACGGAGTTGGCGACGCCGAAGCGGGTCTCCTTGTCGCTCATGTTGCCGCCGCTCGAGTCGGCCGTGGCCGACAGCTCGACGCCGGTCTGCTTGAGCACCTGGGAGCCCTGCTGCTCGAAGGGCAGCGCCACGGCGAGGCCGATCACGAGCAGGGTCATCATGGTCGCGAACAGGGTCCATCCCTGGCCGCGCGATCCGACCATCACGCCGAAGGTGTAGGTCAGCGCGGCGGGGATGAGCAGGATCAGCAGGAGCTCGACGAAGTTCGTCAGGCCGGTCGGGTTCTCGAAGGGCACCGACGAGTTGGCGTTGTAGTAGCCGCCGCCGTTGGTGCCCAGCTGCTTGATGGCGACCTGCGAGGCGACGGCCCCGCGGTAGATGGACTGGGTCGCGGGCTGGCCGGCCTCGTCGGTGACGCCCAGCGTGCGCGCCTCGAGCGTCTGGTAGCTGACCGGGTCCGAGAACGTCTGGATCACGCCCTGCGACCCCAGCAGCAGCGTCACCACGATCGCCAGCGGCAGCAGGATGTAGAGGGTGATGCGGACCAGGTCGGCCCAGAAGTTGCCGAGCGCGCCGGTGCCGCGCCGCGCGAAGCCCCGGATGACGGCCGCGAGGACGGCCATGCCGACCGCGGCCGAGACGAAGTTCTGGACGGTCAGGCCGACCGTCTGGCTCAGGTACGAGAGCGTCGCCTCGCCGCCGTAGAACTGCCAGTTGGTGTTGGTGACGAAGCTCGCCGCGGTGTTGAAGGCGACGTTCCAGCTCATCCCCGGGTAGTCGTTGGGGTTGAGCGGGAGGTGACCCTGCAGGCGCAGGATCGCGTAGAGCACCGCGAAGCTGGCGATGCTGAACGCCAGCACCGCCGTGGCGTAGGCCTTCCAGGCCTGCTCACGGGCCGGGTCGATACGCAGCAGGCGGTAGGTGCCGCGCTCCACCGGACCGAGCACCCGGGTGAGCCCCGGGACGCGGCGGCCCTCGAAGACGCGCGCCATGTAGGCCCCGAGGGGCGGGGTGAGCGCGGTCAGGACCGCCAGGTAGAAGACGATCTGCGCGATGCCGTTGGCGGACATCTAGAACCGCTCCGCGAAGAAGAGCGCGTAGCAGAGGTACACGAACACGGCGACGGCGGTGATCAGGGCCGCCCAGTCGGCGATGCCCATCAGCGCACCCTGCCGATCGCCCACAGCGACGCGAAGAGGACCGCGAAGCACGCGGCGGCGATCAGGATCGAGTAGATGTCACCCACGGACCGGACGCTACGACCGGCCGTCTCAAGGCCGCCTCAAGATCGCGCGGGCGTCACCTCAAGATGTCGTCAAGATCACGCGTCCACGCGGAGCCGGTAGCCCACGCCGGTCTCGGTGACCAGGTGCGCGGGGCGCGACGGGTCGTCCTCCAGCTTGCGCCGCAGGTTGCCCATGTAGACCCGCAGGTAGTGGGTCTCGTCGGCGTACTCGGGCCCCCAGACCGCCGACAGCAGCGCGCGGTGGGTGATCACCCGGCCGGGGCTGCGCGCGAGCTCGGCCAGCAGGCCGTACTCGTGGGGGGTGAGGTGGACCACCTCGCCGTCCACGCGCACCTCGCGGAGCGCCAGGTCCACCCGGACGCGGCCGAAGGCGACCGTGGGCGCCTCGCCGGCGGGGGCCGCGGCCCTCCGCATGGCCGCCCGCACGCGCGCCAGCAGCTCGCCCACGGCGTAGGGCTTGGTCACGTAGTCGTCGGCGCCCGCGTCGAGGGCGGCGATCTTCTGCTCCTCCTCGTCGACGGCCGACACCACGACGATCGGCACCTGGGTCCACTCGCGCAGGCGCCGGCTGCACCTCCTCGCCGGTGCCGTCGGGCAGCAGCAGGTCCAGCACGACCGCGTCGGGCGGGTGCAGGGCGGCCGTCTCCAGCGCCTCGGCGGCCGTGGCGGCCCCGCTGACCTCGTAGCCGGCCGCCCTCAGCGCGGCCGACAGGCTGCGCAGCACCTGCGGCTCGTCGTCGACCACCAGGATGCGCGCCGCGGCCCCCATCAGGCGACCTGGGGGACGGCGGTCAGCGCGAAGGCCAGCACGAAGCGGGCGCCGCCGGGCCCGGGCTCGGCCCGCAGCGTCGCCCCCTGGGCCTCGGCCAGGCCCCGCGACAGGGCCAGTCCCACGCCGGTGCCCGTGGCGTCGGCCGAGACGAACGGCTCGAACACCCGGCCGGCCAGCGCCGGGGCGATCCCGGCGCCGGAGTCGGCCACCGCGATCTCCAGGGCGTCCCCCACGACGCGCGCCTCCACCTCGACCGGGGGCGCCCCGTGGCGGATCGCGTTGTGCAGCAGGTTCACCAGGATCCGCTCGCACAGCACGGCGTCGGCGCGCACCAGGGGCAGGTCGGAGGGCGCCCGGGTGGTGACGGCGATCCCGTCCAGCAACGGGCCGGCCGCGTCGATGGCCCCCGCGACGATCTCCGCGGGGGCGCACCAGTCCAGGCGGGCCACCAGCGCGCCGGCCTCCAGGCGCGAGAGGTCCAGCAGGTTGCCCACCAGGCGATCCAGCCGGCCGGTCTCCTGCTCCATCACCGCGAGCAGGGCGGCGGCGTCCTCGGGCGAGGTGGCGTCGCCCGACGAGAGGGCGTGCGCCGCCGTGCGGATCGCGGTGAGCGGGGTGCGGAACTCGTGCGAGACGCCGTGGAGCAGCGCCGTCTTGAGCTCGTCGCTGCGCCGCAGCCCCTCGGCCTCCAGGGCCGCCTCGATCAGGCGGCCGCGCTCCACGGCCACCGCCGCGAGCCCGGCGACCGCCGTGGCGAAGCCCGGCGTGGCCCAGCGGGGCTCGGCGTCGGGCAGGGCCGGGCCCACCTCCAGCAGGCCGAGCACGCCCTCGCTGCCGACCATCGGGACCATGAAGCCCTCCGGGGAGGGCGTCAGCGCGGTCGGGCGGCCCGGCCCCCCGTCCCCGGGCGGGGGCGCGTCCAGGAGCAGGGCGCAGCGCGCGACCCCCAGCGCCCGGGCGGCCGCGCGGGCCACCTCGTCGCCCGGCGGGCCCGCCGCGACCTGGCCGAGGACCGTCTGGGCCAGCTCCGCGAGCAGCTCCGCGTCGCGGCGCCGCTCCTCGGCCTCGCTGCGCTGGCGCCGGAAGCCGGCCGCGAGGTGGCTGGTGATGACCGCGGTGGCCGCGAAGACGGCGAGGCTGATCCAGTTGCGCGAGTCGCCGATCTCGAGCGTGTAGACCGGCGGCACGAAGAACCAGTTGAAGGCCAGCGCCGAGACCACGCTGGTCAGCAGGCCCGGGCCGATCCCGTAGAGGCCGCTCACCACCAGCACCAGCAGCTGGAAGCACACGGCCATCGACAGCACGTTCACCTGGCCGCGCGCGAGGTGGACCAGCCAGGTCAGGAGCACCACCCCGGCCAGGCCGATCGCGTACCCCGCGGCGCGGGAGCGGGCCCCCAGGGTGAGCATGCCGTTCACGATTCCACGTTAGCGCCCGGCCCCCGCCGCCGAGGCGGTCGGCGGCGGCGGCGCGCGCGCCTGTGGTATCCCCTCTCAGGGCGCCGAAGGGGGTGGCATGGGCTCGTGGGCCGGAGGCAGGGGGATGCAGGAGCAGGACCGGGCGCCGGAGCGCCCGGCCGACCCCGCCGTGCGCACGGCCAACCTGCGCCGCGTGGTCGCCCTGTTCCGCCCCTACCGCCTGCGGCTGGCGGCGGTGCTGGCGCTGATCGCCCTCTCGGCGGGCCTGGACATGATCTCGCCCTTCCTGCTGAAGGCGGTCCTGGACACCGCCCTGCCCGAGCGCGACAACGCCCTGCTGACCATGCTCGTGCTGGGGATGGTGGGGATCGCGATCGCCACCGGCATCCTGGGCGTGTACCAGACGCTGCTGTCCAACCAGGTGGGCCAGCGCGTGATGCACGACCTGCGCTCGGCGGTGTACCGCCACCTGCAGCGGCTCTCGCTGGCGTTCTTCACGCGCACCCGCACGGGCGAGGTGCAGAGCCGCATCGCGAGCGACATCGGCGGCGTCCAGAGCGTCGTCACCTCCACGGCGACCTCCATCGTCTCCAACGTCACCACGGTGGTCGCCAGCGTGATCGCCATGTTCATCCTGGACTGGCGCCTGGCCCTGCTCTCGCTGGGCCTGCTGCCGCTGTTCGTGCTGCTCACCCGGCGGGTGGGCGCCCAGCGCCGTCAGATCACGACCCGCCGCCAGGAGACGATCGCCGACATGTCGAGCATCGTCCAGGAGTCCCTGTCGGTCTCGGGGATCCTGCTCGGCAAGACCATGGGGCGCTCCGACGCCCTGGCCGAGCGCTTCCACGGCGAGTCGGAGCGGCTGGCCGACCTCGAGGTGCGCCAGCGCATGGCCGGCCGGTGGGTGATGGCCACGATCCAGATCAGCTTCGCGCTGATGCCGGCCGCGGTGTTCTGGTTCGCCGGCCAGTCCTGGCTCGGGCCCGCCGTGTCGATCGGCACGGTCGTGGCGTTCACCACGCTCCAGGTGCGCCTGTTCCGCCCGATCATGTCGCTGCTCAGCGTCCAGATCGACGTGCAGACCTCGCTGGCGCTGTTCGACCGGATCTTCGAGTACCTGGACCAGCCGGTGGACATCCGCGAGCGCCCCGACCCGGTGGTGCTGGACCGCGCGACCCTGCGCGGCGACGTGGTCTTCGACGACGTCTCGTTCTCCTACGGGCCCGAGCGCCGCATCCTCGACCACGTGTCGCTGGTGGTGCCCGCCGGCTCCACCACCGCCGTGATCGGCGAGACCGGGTCGGGCAAGACCACGCTGGGCTACCTGGTGGCGCGCCTCTACGACGTGGGCTCGGGCAGCCTCAGCATCGACGGCGTCGACGTGCGCGACGTGTCGTTCGGCTCGCTGGCCGACACCGTCGGGGTGGTCTCGCAGGAGACCTACCTGATGCACGCCAGCGTGCGCGAGAACATCCGCTTCGCCCGCCCCGACGCGACCGACGAGGAGGTGGAGGAGGCGGCCCGCGCGGCCCAGGTGCACCACGTCATCGCCGCCCTGCCCGAGGGCTACGACACCGTGGTCGGCGAGCGCGGCCACCGCTTCTCCGGCGGCGAGCGCCAGCGCATCGCCATCGCGCGCACCGTGCTGCGCAACCCCCCGGTCCTGGTGCTGGACGAGGCCACCAGCGCCCTCGACACCGAGACCGAGCGCGCGGTGCAGGAGGCGCTCGACGCGCTGGCCGAGGGACGCACCGTGATCGCCATCGCCCACCGCCTCTCCACGATCCGCGACGCCGACCAGATCGTGCTGCTGGACGCGGGCCGGATCATCGAGCGCGGATCGCACGACGACCTGGTCACGCTGGGCGGCCACTACGCGGCCATCCTGGCCGGCGCCGGCGACCTGGCCCCCGCCGCGGACGGGTCCGTGGGCTGAGCACCGGCGCCGCCGGGCGTAGGGCGGCGATGGCGGCGGGGAGCGCGCCGCACTAGGCTCCCCGCCGCGCGGCCGCCCGGCCGCCCCGTCCCTCGTGGAGGTTCACCGGTGGAAATCGTCATCTCCGGCGTCATCTCGCTGCTCATCGCGATCGTGTTCGCCTACTTCTGCCACAAGATCGCCGTGAGCAAGGGGCGCGGTCCGGTCCTGTGGACCATCCTCGGCTTCCTCTTCCCGATCATCGCGATCATCATCATCGCGATCCTGCCCCGCAAGGAGGCGCCCGCCGCCTGACCGGGCGGGCGGCGGCTCAGTCGTCGTCCGAGTCGTCCGAGCGCCCGCGGCCGCGGCCGCGGCCCGAGTGGTCGTCCTCGTCGGTCGTCGTGGGTGCCACGGTCGCCGGGGCGGGGGCCGTGGTCTCACGCGCCACCGCCGAGAGGGTCGGGTCCACCGGCCTCAGGCGGCCGATGCGGTCCTCGCCCACCGCGCCCAGCAGGGCGACGTTGGCGAAGGCCGCCGCCACCGCCACCGCGACGACCGCGACGCCCACCAGCGCCGGCCGGAGCCAGCGGCGCCGCGACGCCCGGCGCGCTCACGCCGGCAGCCTCCGGGTGGTCTCGTCCGCTCCGTCGCGCATCGGCCGATTCTGACCGCCCGGCGCCGGACGCGCACGCCGGCCGGGCGCCGGGCGCCGCGCGGTGGACGCCCTCCAGCCGGTGAGCGCCGCCACCGCGGCGATCGCGGCGCCGTAGAACGCCGTCGCCCAGGTGGTTCCGGTGTCGGTGCCGCTGGCGATGCCGTGCACGGCGGCGCCGATGAAGGCGGCATAGGTCAGCCAGTGGATGCGCCGCCACATGGGCACGCCGATGCGCTTGCGAAAGCGGAACGACAGGTGCACCAGCAGCGCGACCTCGGCGGCCAGCACCCCCAGGCCGGTCCAGAGCGGCCGGTAGGGCACCAGGCCGGGCACCACGAGCGCCAGCGGGCTGACGTCGATGGTGCCGTCGAACAGGAGGGCGGTGCCGTGGACCGCGATCGCGACCAGCGCGAGCAGCGAGAAGTGCCGGTGCAGGTCCACCATCCCGCTGCCCTTGACCGACCCGACCGGGGTCCGGGTGCGCACCAGCAGGCCGGCGATCATCGCGCAGGTCAGCAGGCCGAAGGCGGCGAAGCCCGTGCTGCGGGCGATCACCCAGGGCAGCATCTCGACCGTCATCGCAGTCCCCCCGCGAGCGTCGTGCCGCCGTCCGCGCCGACCAGGGCCGCCGGGACGGACCAGGCGTCGGCCAGCCGCCGCGCGTCCTCGCCCCCGGCCACCAGCAGCGCCGTGGCGATGGCGTCGGCCTCGGCCCCGGTGGACGCCACCGCGGTGGCGCGCACCAGGTCGGTCGGCGCGCTGGCGCCGGTGCGCGGGTCGATGGCGTGGTGCACGGTGCGGCCGGCGCGGGTCCAGCGGCGGCGGTCGACGCCCGAGGTGGCGAGGGCCCCGCCGGCCAGGTCCAGCACCAGCTCGCCGCCGTGCGTGGCGATCGCGACCGGCCACGGGCCGGTCTCGCGCGGCCCGCTCACCACGATGTCGCCGCCCGCGTTGACCAGGCAGGGGCCGGCGGCGGCCACGAGCGCGCAGGCCCGGTCGGCGGCATCGCCCTTGGCGATGGCCCCCAGGTCGACGTCGATGCCCGGGCCCAGCATCACCCACCCGCCCGGGCGGTCCAGCACCACCACGCCCCCGGCCGGCGCGGCCGGCGCGGGCGGGCGGGTGTCGTCGCGGACGGCCGCGAAGTCGCGGTCGTAGCCGGCGGCGGCCACGGCGCGGCCGACCGTGGGGTCGAAGCGCCCCCCGGTGCGGCGGCGCAGGTCCAGCGCCGTCCCCAGCACCCGCAGCAGATCGCCTCCCACCCGTCCGCGGCGGCGGGCGTTGAGCCGGCTCAGCTCCGAGTCGGGCCGAAAGCGCGACAGCAGCGCCTCGAGGCGGGCGATCTCCTGGCGACCGGCGGCGACCGCGGCGCGCGCGAGGGGCGTGTCGGGCGCCTCGAGCAGGATCTCCATCGAGGTGCCCATGGCACGGAAGCGCTCCCGGATCATGAGCTGGCGCTCCGCGTGACCGGCGCCTGCGCGGGCGGCGCCACCGACACCACGGGGGCCGCGGGCGCGGCGGCCGGGGTGGCCGGGACGGCCCGGTCGGCGGCGATCGCGTTCAGGCGGCGCTCGGCCTGCTGCAGCCGCGCCGCGGCGCGCGCCTCGCGGGCGGAGAGGGCGGCGAGGGCCGCCGCGTCGGCCCGCGCCGTGTCGGCCCGGGCGGTGTCGGGCAGCGGGGCGGGGGCGGCGTCGGGGAGCGGGTCGGCCGCGATCGCCACCGCGGTGACGGCCGTGGCGGCGATGACGCCCAGGGTCACGCCGCGCCGCAGCCTGCGGGGCTCCATCAGTCGTCCTCCCCGCCGTGGTCGTCGTAGTGGTCGTCGTCGTAGCGGTCATCGTCGTAGCGGTCGTCGCCGTGGTCGTCGTAGGACGCGCCGACCGACGCCGCGGGCGCCGCGGCGGGGGCCGCCACGGGCACCGCCACCGGGATCGTGGCCGCCGCCTCCGCCCGCGCCAGGGCGGCGTCGGCGGCCCGCTCGGCCTCGCGCACCCGCGCCAGCCGCTGGGCGAGCGTCTCCGGCGCCACGGCCGGAGCCGGGGCGGTCAGCGCGGTCGTCGTCGCCGGCGCTGCCGAATCCTGCGTCGTCACGGCCGTGAGCCCCACCGCGCCCGCCAGCCCGGCAAGGCCCGCGACACCCGCCACCATCAACCCGTTCATCTCTGCGCCTCCCCAGTCGTGTGGCCTGGAAAGACCGTAGGAGCCGGGCGTTGCGGGAGGGGTCAGCCGCCGTACGGATTGCTCCGGCGATTGGTAAAGGAACGGAAGGTCGCTACCGGCCCGGCGGGGAGGACGGCATGATCGCCCCATGAGGCTTCTCGTGGTGGAGGACGACGACGGCATCGCCGCACCGCTGGTGACCGGCCTGCGCCGCGAGGGCTTCGAGGTGGAGCGGGTCGCCACCGGCGCCGCCGCCCTCGCCGCGCCCGAGCCGGACCTGGTGCTGCTGGACCTGCGCCTGCCCGACATCGACGGGTACGCCGTCGCGCGCGAGCTGCGGTCCCGGTCGCGCGTGCCGATCATCATGGTCACGGCCAAGGGCGAGGAGGTGGACCGCGTGATCGGCCTGGAGCTGGGGGCCGACGACTACGTGGTCAAGCCGTTCGGGCTGCGCGAGCTGGTCGCGCGGATCAAGGCGGTCATGCGGCGCGTGGCCGAGGTGCCCGAGCCCGACCCGGTGGTCGTGGTCGGCGATCTGGAGATCGACCGCCGCCAGCACCAGGTGCGCCTGGCCGGCGAGGACGTGGCGCTGACGCCCAAGGAGTTCGACCTGCTGAGCCTGCTGGCCGCCGATCCCGGGGGCGGCCGTCGACCGCACGAGCATCCTGGAGGAGGTCTGGGGAACGCGCTGGTACGGCCCCACCAAGACCATCGACGTCCACATCTCGTCGCTGCGGCGCAAGCTGGGCGACCCGGGGTGGATCGAGACGGTCCGCGGGGTCGGCTTCCGCCTGCGCGCGCCATGACCCGGCGGCTGGTCGCCACCTACCTGATCCTCGCCGCGGTGGTGCTCGTCGCGCTGGAGGTGCCGCTGGGCATCGTGCACGCGCGCAGCCAGCGCGACGACCTGCAGACGCGCGTCGAGCGCGACGCGGTGGCGCTGGGCGCCCTGGTGGAGGACACCCTCCAGGAGGGGGCGCAGCCGGGCGACCCGACCCTGCGGCGCATCGTGGGGCGCTACGCGGCGTCGACCGGGGCCCGCGTGGTCGTGGTGGGGCCGACGCGGCCGGCTGCTGGCCGACTCCGACGACGCGCGCGCCCTGTCGCGCGACTTCTCCACGCGACCCGAGATCGCCTCGGCCCTGGAGGGGGTGGTGGCCACGGGCACCCGGCGCTCGGAGACCCTCGACACCAACCTGCTCTACGTCGCGGTCCCGGTCACCTCCGGGGGCGTCCTGCACGGGGCGGTGCGCACCAGCGTCCCCACCTCCCGCGTGGACAGCCAGATCATGCGCTACTGGCTCATCCTGGGCGGCGTGGCCCTGGTGGTGCTGGCCACGGTCGCCATCGCCGGCCGCTGGCTGGCCCTGTGGGTGACCCGCCCCATCACCGACCTGCGCGACGCGGCCCGGCGCGCCGAGGCCGGCGACCTGGGCGTGCGCGCCGACGCCTCCGAGGGCCCGGAGGAGGTGCGCGAGCTGGCCCACGCGTTCAACGACATGGTCTCGCGGCTCGACCTGCTGATCGGCACCCAGGAGCAGTTCGTGGCCGACGCCTCGCATCAGCTGCGCAGCCCGCTCACGGCCCTGCGGCTGCGCATCGAGAACCTGGAGCACGAGGTCGGCCCCGAGGTGCAGGACGAGCTGGGCAGCGCGATCGACGAGGTCGACCGGCTCTCGCGCCTGGTGAACGGCCTGCTGGCGCTGGCGCGGGCCGACCGGCGCGCGCCCGAGCGCGCCGAGCTGGAGGTCGGCCCGATCGCCCACGAGCGCGGCGAGGCCTGGCAGGCCGCTGGGCGCCGAGCGCGACGTCGCGATCGAGGTGGACGCCGCCCCCGGGATGCGCGCGCTCCTGTCGCCGGGCGCCCTGGAGCAGGTGCTCGACAACCTCATCGCCAACGCCCTGGAGGTGGCGCCGCCGGGGACGCGCGGTGCGGGTGACCGCGGCCGCGCGAGGCCGACGGCGGCGTGCGCCTCGAGGTGGTGGACGAGGGCCCGGGGATGGGCCCGGCGGAGCGCGAGCACGCCTTCGACCGCTTCTGGCGCGGCCGCGAGGACCACCCCGGCTCCGGCCTCGGGCTGGCCATCGTGCGCCGCCTGGTCGAGGCCGACGGCGGCACGGTGGCGCTGCACGAGGCGCCCGGCGGAGGCCTGCGGGCGGTGGTGACGCTGCCCTCGCCCGCGGTGAGCGCCACCCGCTGACCCGCGGGGATCTTGGACGATCCCTTACCCGTGTCGGGTGGAGCCCTTACCGCTCACGGCGCAGCATCCACGCGTCACCGACGCCACTCCGGAGGATGCTCATCCGATGATCGACCAGATCCAGGGCCTGCCCGCGCATCCGCTCGTCGTCCACCTGCCCGTGGTGCTCATCCCGCTCACGCTGCTGCTGGCGATCCTCGCGGTCGCGTGGCCCGGTGGGCGGAGGGTGCTGAGCCTGGTCGTCCTGATCGGCGCCACGGCGAGCATGCTCGGCGCCCAGGTCGCGGTCATGACCGGCGACTGGCTGGAGGAGCAGGTCCGTGACACGTCGGTCGTGCACGAGCACGCCGAGCTCGGAGAGGGCACCAGGACCCTGGCGATCCTGATGTTCCTCGCCGCCGTGGGGTTCGTCGCCCGGGAGTGGCGCGACCGCCTGCCCGGCGGCGAGCGGCTGCGCCCGCTGCTGGCCCCGCGCGGGGTCGCGGTGGCCCTGAGCATCGTGCTCCTGGCCACCGCGGTCCTCACGACGGTGTGGGTGGTCCGGACCGGCCACATGGGCGCCAAGGCGACCTGGAGCGAGGTCTCGGCCGCCGGGCCGGGCGTCGCCGACCACGACTGAGCCCACGCTCAGCCCAGCTGGTCGTAGCCGGCCCGCCAGTCCCTGGCCCCGCCCGGGGGCTCGTAGGAGCTGGTCACCACCTGCGCCAGCTGCAGCACCCGCGACGCCTCGTCGCTGGTGAGCAGCTGGTGGGTCTGCATCGCGGCGATGCGGCCGCTGGCCGAGATGGCCGCCGACACGGCGGCGGCGTCCTCGGGGCCGGGCGCCTGGAAGATCGCCAGGCCGTCGTGCTCGCCCAGCATCCAGTAGAAGGCGACGAGGTGACCTCCGGCGGCCTCGATCACCTTGCGGGCCGCCTCGGAGCGGTCCTCGGGGCTCTGGACCATCGCCCTCCACGTCTCCCGCGAGTACGTGAAGAACGTCAGATACGTACGCATCCTGGCCTCCATCCGGGATTCGGACCGGACACGCGCGCCGGAGGCGGAGCCGCGCGGCGCGCGTCTCTCCACCCCCTGCCTACACCCGCGCCGTCCGCCTGACCAGCCCCCGGAGCGCGCGCGCGAGTGCGGAAATCCCGCAATCGACCCCGCCCGCGCCCCGATGTGAGCCCGTCGCCGCCCCAGCAGGGTCTCGGCAGCGGGCGTTCCCGAACCTCGAGCACGTTCCGACCAACCACCGAGGAGCCCTCATGATCCGCAACCGCGCCACCATCGTCGGCGCCGCCATCGCCGTCGCGGCCGTCGCCGTCACGCTCGCCGCGTGCGGCGGCTCGAGCGACAGCGCCGATGCCACGACCACCGCCGCGGCGGCGGCCACCGAGACGACCGCCGGCACGACGACCGCGCCGGCCACGACGACGACACCCTCCAAGACGACCGTCGTGCCGGTGGTGCTCGGCAAGCCCAACGAGTTCTCCCTGGTGCCGGCCCGCACCTCCGTGCCGGCGGGCAAGGTGACCTTCGTCGTCACCAACCAGGGCGCGATGATGCACGAGATGGTGGTGGTCCCCGCCCCCGACGGCGCGGCGGCCCTCAAGGAGCCGGACGGAACGGCCAGCGAGGCCGGCAGCCCCGGCGAGGTGGCCGATCTCGCGGCCGGCGCCAACGGCCGGCTCACGGTCACGCTGCCCGCCGGCAAGTACGTGCTCCTGTGCAACCTTCCCGGCCACTTCGCCGGCGGCATGTACGCCGACTTCACGGTGACGTGACCCGGGGACGCGCGCGGTGAACCTGTCGGCCCTCCTCCTGGACGAACGCCTGGCCCGCCACGGGGAGCGGCCGGCACTGCGCGGTCCGCGCGGCGAGTGGACGCTCGCCGCGCTCGCCGGGCGGACCCGGGAGATGGCGGCCGGGCTGGAGGCGGCGGGCGTCGGCCGCGGTGACGTCGTCGCGGTCACGCTGGCCGACGGCCCCGACTGGCCGGCGGTCGTGCTCGGAGCCGCGCGCCTGGGCGCGGTCAGCGCGCTGGTCAGCCCCACCACCCCGCCCGAGCGGGTCGGCGTCGCCCTGCGGCGGGCCGACCCGCGCGTGGTGGTGGGATCGCAGGTGCTGGCGCTGCCCGCCGTGCCGCACCTGTCGCCCGAGCTGCTCGCGCGCCTGGGCGCCGGGCGGCCCGATCCCGGCCCGGCGAGCACGCGGTCCGGCGACGCCTGCTACCTGCTGATGACCTCGGGCTCGACGGGCCCGCCGAAGTGGGTGGTCCACCGCCACGGCGACATCGCCACCTGCCTGGCGACCTACGGCGCCCGCGTCCTGCGGCTGCGTCCGGGGGACGTGACCTGGTCGGTGGCCGCGCTGGCCACCAGCTACGGCTTCGGCAACTGCTGCTACTTCCCGCTGGGGGCGGGCGCCTGCGCGTGGCTCGACGGCGACCGCTCGCCCCAGGGGCTCGCGCGCGCCCTGCGGGACGGCGGCGTCAACGTGGTCTTCGGCGTGCCCACCTGGTGGGCGCGGGTCGTGCGCCACGCCGCCGAGGGCCGCTTCGACGCCTCGCTCCTCGCGGGCGTGCGCCTGGCCGTCTCGGCGGGAGAGCACCTGCCGGCGCGCGTGTGGCGCGAGGTCCGGCAGACCCTCGGCCTGCGCCTGGTCAACAGCCTCGGATCGTCGGAGGCGACGAACCTCTACCTCTCGGACCGCCCGGGCGCGCCCCGCGCCGGCACGGTGGGCTGGCCGGTGCCCGGCTACACGCTGCGCGTGGCGCCCTCCGGCGGGGCGGCGGGCGAGGGGGAGCTGCTGGTGCGTGGCGCGTCGGTCATGTCCGGCTACCTCGGCGACGCCGCCGCAAGCGCCCGCACCCTCGAGGGCGGCTGGCTCCACACGGGCGACCTCGTCCGCCGCGAGGAGGACGCCAGCTACACCTACCTGGGACGGATCGGCGACCGGGTCAAGGTCGGGGGCTTCTGGGTGACGCCGGCCCAGGTCCAGGCCGAGCTGCTGCACGACCCGGAGATCACCTACGCGGTCGTCCTCCCGGTGGAGGACGCCGAGGGGCTCCTGCGGCTGGGGGCCGCGGTGACCGCGGCCCCGGACGCGCCCGAGGGCGTGCTGGCGCGGCTGCGCGAGCGGCTGGGCCAGCGGCTGGCGGCTCACGAGGTGCCCCGGGCGCTCGTCCTGCTGGACGAGGTGCCGGCCCTCGCGTCGGGCAAGCCCGACCGGGCGGCGATCGCCGCGCTCGTGACCGACGCCCTCCCCCGCCCCACGACCGCCGGAGGCGTGACATGAGCACCGATGCCGACCTGCTGGCCACCTGGAACGCCTGCGGCTACTACGGCCTGGTGGGGATGACGGTGACGCGCGCCGACCGCGAGGCGAGCGCGTTCGAGATCGAGGTGACCGACGCCCACCTGCAGGCCTACGGGACCGCCCACGGCGGCATCCTCGCCGGGCTGCTGGACGCGGCCATGGGCCTCGCGGTGCTGGGCCGCCTGCCCCGCGACCGCGGCTGCGCGACCGTCGAGATGAAGGTCAACTACGTCGCCCCGGCGCTCGTCGGATCGCTCACCGCGACCGGACGGGTGCTGCACCAGGGGCGCCGCATCCTGGTGGCCGCCGCGGAGGCCCACGCTCCCGACGGGGGCATGGTGGCCTGCGCGCAGGGCACCTTCCAGGCGTTCCCGATGGAGGAGAGCACGTGAGCGACGCAACCCGTCTCGACGGCCGCGTGGCCGTCGTCACCGGCGGGGCCGGGGGGATCGGCCACGCCACCGGGGCCCTGCTGGCCGCGCGCGGCGCGCGCGTGGTGCTCACCGACCTCGATCGGCGGGTGGAGGAGGTGGCGCGGGCGATCGGGTCGGCGGCGTCGGCGATGGAGCACGACGTCACCGACCCGGACGCCGCCGCCACGGTCGCCGACGCGGTGCTGGCCCAGCACGGGCGCCTGGACATCTGGGTGAACGGCGCCGGCTGGGACCGGCCGGGCCTGTTCGCCGACTCGGACCCCGAGCGCTGGCTCGAGCTGGTGCGCATCAACTACGTCGGCGTGCTGGCGGGCTGCCGCGCCGCCCTCCCGGGCCTGCGCACCGCGCCCGGCGGCGGCGCCATCGTCTCGGTCAGCTCCGACACCGCCCGGGTGGGCGGCTGGGGCGAGGCGGTCTACGCCGGCGCCAAGGCCGGCGTGGTCGCGTTCTCCAAGTCCCTCGCCCGCGAGGTGGCCCGCGACGGGATCCGGGTCAACTGCGTCTCCCCCGCCGTCACGGCGACCGCCTTCGAGGAGCGCCTGCGCGCCGATCCCGTGGGCGCCAAGATCGTGGAGGGCGCCATCCGGGCGACCCCGATGCGCCGGGCGGCGCGCCCCGAGGAGGTCGCCGAGGCGATCGCGTTCCTCGCCTCGCCGGCCGCCTCCTTCGTCACCGGCCAGGTGCTCTCGGTCAACGGCGGCGTCGCGATGTGAGCGTGGCCGGGAGCCCGTCTGTGCGAGACCGCTTCCGGCGTACGGGCCCCACCAGACCCGCACGCCGAACGATGCCGACGGGGCGCTCGTTTCGCCCACTCGCCGTCCCGGTCCGGCCACTAGCCTTCCCGCGTGGACCTGCCGCGCTGCTACCTGGCCTCGCCCTTCGGCTTCAGCGAGGCCGGCCGCGCCTACTACTACGGGACGCTGGTGCCGGCGCTCTCCGAGGCGGTGGAGGTGGTCGACCCGTGGGCGATCAGCGGGGCCGACGAGTTCGTCCGGGCGGCCGAGGAGGGGACGCTGGCGACGCTGGTCCTGGAGGTCGGCCGGCGCAACGCCGAGGCCATCCGCGGCTGCGCGCTGCTGGTGGCCTGCCTCGACGGCCCCGACGTCGATTCGGGCACCGCGGCGGAGGTGGGCTACGCGGCCGCGCTGGGCATCCGCTGCCTGGGCCTGCGCACCGACCTGCGCGAGACCGGCGAGCGCGGCGCGATCGTGAACCTGCAGGTCCAGTCGTTCATCGTGCACTCGGGCGGCCTCATCGCGGCGTCGCTGGAGGAGCTGCTCGCGGAGCTGGAGCGGGACTAGCCGATCGGGGCGGGCCGGGCACGCCGTTCGGAGTGGGGCGCCCGCGACCGGCGCTCCTATGTTCGGCCCATGACCCGCTCGCGCACCGCCTCGCGCATCGCCCGCCTCGCCGCGGCCGGCGCCGCGGCCGCGATCCTGGGGACCGCCGCGGCCACCGCGGGGGCGGCCGGCGGCGGCTTTCCGGCGCCGGTCATCACCGTCCTTCTCGGCCCGCCTCGCGCCCTGCTCCGAGAGCGACTTCCGCTGCATGGACGTGACCTGGAGCGCGCGTGACGCGGCCTCCAACCAGCTGCTGTTCGACCTGCTCGTGGAGAGCGCCGGCGGGCGGGTGACGTACTCGGGGGGCGGCAGCTTCCGTCCCGGCCGGCCGCTGCGCGCGTCGCTGGTGCCGCGCGCGCGGCCGGTCTGCGGCACCTACGTCCTCACCCTCACCGTGACCAACGAGGCCGAGGTGCTGACGGCGCGCAGCCGCACCGTGACGCGCCGCGCCAACTGCACGCCGGCGGACCCGCGCCGCAAGTGAGCCGCGGGCGCACCGTGCGCCCGGAAGGCCGGCAGATCCGCCGACGCCCCCTTGACGGATCGGCGGCCGGGGGCCAAGGTCCCGGGTAACGGGCGTGAGCCCCGGGGCACCGTCTTCATCCGGCGCTTGCACGCTCGAACCGTGGGAATCGAGCGCGATCGTGACGCACCAGCCTCAACGGAACCGCCACGCAGACACCGTCTCTCGATGGGCGTCTCGCCCGGGCAGAGAGGCCGAGCCGTCTCACGGCTCACGGAGGGCGGTCACCGCGCGGGCATGGTCCGACGCGGCGACAGCGCACCGGACTCCCAACGCGCGCCGAGCAGCGGCGCAACCGACAGGTCGTCAACGTCCACGCGGCCGAGAGCGCGATGCCCCGCGGGGCACGCGGGTCGCAAGGAGGTAACGCCTATGGATGCCGCGATGCAGGACGGTCTCGCCCACTGAACGGCGGGCGGGGGCGTCCGCGAACCCCCACGAACCAGGCGGGCGGCGCCGGCGGTCCTCATCGATCCGCACATGCGCCGGCCGCCGAAGGCGAACCGAGGACGAGGGGCCGTCCGTCGCAGGTACCGGCGGGCGGCCCCGGCTGTGTCCCGGCCCGTCCGAACCCATCCGCCCCTCATCCCGGAGGACCCATGAGTTCGCGAACCGCCGGCTTCCGCCTCGGCATCTACGTCTTCAAGGACGCCGAGATCGTCGACTTCGCGGCGCCCCACGGCGTCTTCTCGGTGGCGCGCCGCTTCGATCCCGAGCTCGACGCGTTCCTCGTCGCCGACGCCGCGCGCCCGGTGCAGGCCCAGGCCGGCTTCACGGTGCTGCCCAACTACAGCTTCGCCGACCGCCCCGCCATGGACGCATTCCTCATCCCGGGCGGCTTCGGCACCCGCCAGGAGATGCACAACCGGCGCCTGCACGAGTTCATCCCGCGCAGCTCCCCGAGTCGACCCTGCTCACGAGCGTGTGCACGGGCTCGTGGATCTACGGCGTGATGGGCCTGCTCGACGGGGTGCCCGCGACCAACCGCAAGGAGCCCGACCGCGTCGAGGCGGGCCCCGCCGGCAAGGTGCCGATCGACCGCCTGGCCGAGATCGCGCCGGCGTGCACGCATCAGCCGCGCCCGCGTCGTGGACGCCGGGCGCATCGTCACCGCCGGCGGCATCGCGTCGGGGATGGAGATGGGCTTCCACCTGCTGCGCCGCGCCGGCTACGACGACGCGCTCGATCGACGAGGTGGCGCGGGTCATGGAGTACACCGCCGCCTGGGAGCTCTACCGCGACGACGTGGAGTACGCCGCCTGAGGAGGCCTCCCGCTCAGGCTGGGGCGCGGCCCACGGCCACCACCATCTGGCGCCGCGCAGGGGCCCTGGCGGGGGCCGGGAGGCGATCGCGCATCCGTGGGCTCGCGCCCACACGCCTCATCGGCGGGGTCGGCCCGGGGGGACATCCCGCACGAAGAGTGAGCCGCGCGAGCGGCCCGCGCCGTCCCGGATCGCGGCCGCGACGGCCTCGTCGGCCGCACGGAAGCGGCATCCGGATCCGGTCGGCACGGGTCCGTGGTACGGGCCGCGAGCTCCAGACCCGGCCTCGCGCGTCCATCCGGCGCCAGCACGCCCGGCAGCCCGTAGAAGAACATCAGCGGCCAGATCGGCCTGGCCGTAGTACTCGGCGCGCGTCTCGGCGTGAGCTCGATCACCGGCACCCACCGCACCTCCGGCGCCCTGCCGCACGCCACCAGGTGCAGGTCGGCCGCCGGGTCGCGCAGACGACCCGCGGTCCATCTCCCCCATCGCGGCGTTCGCGTCGTAGCAGTCATGAGCCCGAACGAGCGCGACCAGCGAGGTCGAAGGCGGCGTCGGCGCTGCCCGGCGCCGTCGGCGTCCGTCGATCGCGAGAGCTCGCGCTCGCGCAGGCCGGCCTTAGCGCGCGGTTGCTCGTCCACCAGGCGGCAGCGAGCGGTGCAGCCTGGGAGTGGTGCCGCTCGGGATCGCGACGCCGGCCGAGGTCGTCGCGGGCTTCGTGTCGAGCGCGTTCTGCATCAGCGCGTACAGGTGGCGCCCGTCGTCGCTGAGGGCCACGCCCTCGATGCCGCGGTTCGCCCTGCGCTTGGAGTAGATCGCCGGAAGCACGCGGCGCACGGGCACCACCGTCTCGTCGCCCAGGGTCGGCGTGTTGGACGGCACCAGGCGCTCCAGGATCACGCCCGAGAAGGAGACGTGGACCAGGCTGGGCCGGTACTCGTCGCTGATCCAGAAGCCGTCGCGGCCGACCGCGATGCCCTCGGTGTCGAGGCCGTACGGGTCGAGGATGCCGACCGGCTTGCCGGCCGCGTCGAGCGGCGAGCCGTCGGCGAGCGCTCCGAGCTCGTCGGTGATCGCACCGGTCGCCGGCAGGTTGGGGAAGCCGGTGATCTGGCGGGGATCGCCGCCGAGGCCCATCGCGACGCGCGTCGCGTCGACGGCGCCCGCGCGCAGCCTGAGCGGGATGGTCGCCAGCGGCACGAGGCCCTTCGGGCCCGTGGCCACCAGGCGGATGGCGGGCGTGAAGGCCGGCACGGGGAAGGTCCTCACCTGGCCGAGCGGGGCCGGCAGCGTCGGCTGGCCGTTGGGCCCGCGGTCGGTGACGGTCCAGAAGAGCCGCCCCCCGGGGGCGCGGGCGTGAGGCCGGAGAAGCCGCCCTCGATGATCGGCGTGCCGGCGAGCAGCGACGCCGGCGACGTGAGCGGATAGGTGGTGCTGGAGCTCGGCGCCGGCCCGCGGCGAGGGCCGGGGCGGCGACGGCCAGCGAGCAGAGGGCGGCGGCGGCGATCGCGGATCGGGCGGACATCGTGCTCCTGTGACGGCGTGAACGGATGGCCCCCTTCTCCCACAGCGGCCGGGCCCGACAGGTGTCAGGGGCGTGAACACCCCGGGTTCGTCGCGTCACGTTCTCGTCACCCTTCAGACCGAACACATGTTCGGTTATCGTGTCGCCCCCCATGGCCCCCGACCGCACCGTCACCGACCTCCTCAACCTGGCCCGCCTGTACGTCTCCGAGGGCGACGCGGAGCGCCTGGTGGGCTGGATCGCGTGGCGCACGGGCCGCAACCAGGCGATGGCCGGCGACCGGCCCGCCATCGACCGCCTGGAGCTGGCCGTGACCAACTGGCTCACCGACGAGCAGCGCCGGCAGCTGCTGCGCTGGCTCGCCGACCGCCTGCCGCGGGGGCTCTCGCCGGTCCCCGACTGAAGGACGCCACCGCTCACATCCGCCCCCGCGCCGCCGACAGGGATCTCATGCCCTCCATCCCCCGCGCCGCCCTCGCGATTCCGCTCGCCGCGCTGGCCCTGGCCGCCGCGGCCTGCGGCGGATCCGGCGACCCGCAGGCCGCGACCACCAGCGCGACCACGACGGCCGTGACGGCCACGACCGGGGCCGCCCTCGCGGACGCGGCCGCCGAGTTCACCGCGCTCGTCACGCCGCTCAACGCGCAGGTGCGGCAGATCAACGCCGACATCGCCGCGGCCAAGGCGACCGATGACGTGTCGGCGGTCGTGGCGCCCCTCGAGCGCCTGTCGGCGGTGACCCGCACCTTCACCACCGGCCTGCGGACGATCGCGGTCCCCGCCTCGGTCCAGCGCCAGGTGGACGACCTGCTGGCGTCCGCGGTGGCCCAGCAGGGGGCGCTTGATGCGCTGATCGCCGCCGCCAGGGCCGGCTCGCTGCCGCCCGCGACGGCGCAGACCTGGACGGCGGCGCTGTTCCAGATGAGCGGGCGCGCGGCCGTGCTGCGCAGCGCCCTCGGGCTGCCTCCCGCCGGCTAGGCCCCTCGGCTCACACGCGTGCCGTCGTGCGCATGTGCGAGCCTTGCGCCGATGCGCCGGCGACCCGCACCATCACCGCGAGGAGCCCCGGATCGTGGGTGACATCGCCGACATCCTGGCGATCCTCGCGGCGGTCTCCTTCGCGCTGGCGGCCACCCTCTGGCAGAAGGCCCAGCTGGGCATGGAGGGCGTCTCCGTGCGCCACCCGCGCTCGATCCTGGCGGTGCTGGCCGATCCGATCTGGCTGCTGGGCCTGGCCGCCCAGGGCGTCGGCATCGTGCTGCAGGCGGCCGCGCTCGACCGGGGCCGGGTCTCGATCATCCAGCCGCTGCTGGTCACGGCGGTGATCTGGGCCCTGCCGCTGGGCTACTTCCTGACCGGCCAGCGGATCACCGCGCGGATGGTCACGGGCGCGATCATCGTGGTCGCGGGGCTGGCGGTGTTCGCCTCGTTCGGCGATCCCGCCGGGGGCGTCGACAACGCGCCCGTCGAGGACTGGATCGTGCCGATCCTGATCATCGTCGGCGCCGCCGTCGCGCTGTTCCTGCTCGCGCGCCGGCTCGGGGCGACCGGGCGGGCGGCGACGCTCGGCACGACGGCGGGCATCCTGTACGGCCTCTCGGCCACGCTGATGAAGCCGGTCGTCGAGACCCTCCACGCCGACGGCGTCGCGGCCACCATGGAGACCTGGGAGTTCTGGATGATGACCGTCGGCGGCCTGGCCGGGTTCGCCATCCAGCAGATGTCCCTGGCCACCGGCAAGCTGGTGGCCTCGGTCGCCACCGTCTCGGTCGCCAACCCGATCGTCGCCGTCGCGCTGGGCGCCATCGTCCTGCAGGAGCGGCTCGACACCGACCCCCCCTGGAGCGCCGTGCTCGGGGTCGCGGGTCTGACGATCGCCCTCCTGGGCGTCGTCGTGATCGCCTCGACCGGCGAGGGCGACCGCTCTCCGGGGGTGCCGCAGCCGTCCACCGCCTGAGCCGCCCCCGGCCACCCGGGTGATTGCCGGGCGGATGGTGATGGATTCGCCCCGGACCGTCTGTAGGGTGGCCCGGGTTTCCGCCAGGGGGGGGTGGGTGTGAGCGCTGTGGCCACCGACATCGGCGCCGCACGGGCGGTCGACGCCGTCAAGACCTACGGGTCGGGCGAGACCGCGATCAACGCGCTCGCCGGGGTGACCGTCACCTTCCCGCGGGCGCGCTTCACCGCGATCATGGGCCCGTCGGGCTCCGGCAAGAGCACGCTCATGCAGTGCGTCGCCGGCCTGGACCGCCTGACCTCGGGGTCGGCCTACATCGGCGAGACCGACCTGTCGGGGCTGTCGACAAGAACGAGCTGACCCTGCTGCGCCGCGACCGCCTCGGCTTCATCTTCCAGCAGTACAACCTGGTCCCGTCGCTGACCGCCCGCGAGAACATCGTGCTGCCGCTCACCCTCGCGGGCGCACGAGGCCGACCAGGCCTGGTTCGACGAGGTCGTCGAAGACCGTGGGCCTCGGCAACCGGCTCGACAACCTGCCCAGCCAGCTGTCGGGCGGCCAGCAGCAGCGCGTGGCCGTGGCCCGCGCCCTGGTGCCCCGCCCCGAGATCGTCTTCGCCGACGAGCCCACCGGCGCCCTCGACTCGCGCACCGGCATCGAGATCCTCACCTTCATGCGGCGCGCGGTCGACGACGTCGGCCAGACGATCGTGATGGTCACCCACGACCCGCACGCCGCCTCCTACGCCGACAACGTCCTCTTCCTCGCCGACGGCCAGATCATCGACGAGATGCCCGAGCCGACCACCGACCGCGTGCTCGACCGCATGAAGCGGTTCGAGGCCTGACGAGCCGGTGCTGAAGCTCGCCTGGCGCGGCGTGCGCCACAACCGGGGCCGCTACATCGCCACCCTCGTCGCGATCCTGACCGGCGTCGCGTTCTTCACCGCCACCGGCTTCATCGTCGGACCGCGTGATCGACTCGCTCGAGGGCGACGTCAACCGCGAGTACGGCGCCGTCGACGTCGCCGTCGTCGCCGATCGACGACTCCGGCGACGGGCGGCCGACCTGGCCGCAGCAGGCCGCGCATCCCCGGCACCGCCGCCGACAGGATCGCTGGCGGCCGACGGGCGTCGAGGCCGGGGCCGGCATCCTGACCGGCTCCGTCGCGTTCCTCGGCGACGACGGCGAGCCGTTCGGCGAAGGACGCGACCGGGCGGCTCTGGGTCGAGGACGAGGAGCTCAACCCGCTCGACCGTGACCGAGGGGCGCGCGCCCACGGCGGCCGGCGAGATCGCCGTCGACGAGGGCCTCGCCGCCGGCACGACCTCGCGGTCGGCCAGACGCGTGACGGTCCTCACCCTGGCGGGCCAGTTCCCCGCGACGATCGTCGGGATCACCGAGTTCGGCGACGCGGACGCGCTCGACTCGGGCGGGACGGTCTCGGTGCCCCGCGCCGACCGCCTTCGACTGGCTCAGCTCGGGCCGCGTCGAGTACGAGGCGCTCTACCTGCGCGGCTCCGGGAGCCAGTCCGACCTGACGGCGACGGTCGACCCCGCTCGTGCCCGAGCGGCTTCGAGGCGCAGACCGGCGACGACTTCCGCGCCGACCAGCGCGAGCGCGATCGGCGCGTTCGGCAAGGTGCTCGGCAACGTGCTCAGGGCTTCGCGGTCCTCGCCCTGCTGGTGGGCGCGTTCGTCATCTACAACACCTTCAGCGTCATCGTGGCCCAGCGGCTGCGCGAGATCGCGGTGCTGTCCGCCATCGGCGCGACCCCCAAGCAGATCAAGCCGCTCCCTGCGCTGGGAGGGCGTGGTCATCGGCCTGCTCGGCTCCGCGCTCGGGCGTGCTCGCCGGCATCGTGCTCGCCTTCCTCGTCATCGTCGTGCTCGAGGCGGTCGGGGTGTGCCGCTGCCGGGCGGGGGCATCAAGATCACCCCCGGCCGGGTCGATCCTGGGCCTGCTGATCGGCACCGTCATCACGGTCGCGTCGGTGATGATCCCGGCGCGCCGGGCGTCGCGCGACCGAGCCGATCGAGGCCCTGCGCGACGCCGCGGTCGAGACCGTCTCGGTCTCGCGCGGCGAGGATCATCACGACGGCCGTGATGCTGGTCGCTGGGCGTCGCTCGGGCTCCTGCTGGGGACGGCGCCCGCGGTCATCGGGCTCGGCGCCCTGCTCCTGTTCGTGGGCGTGATCGTCGCCGGCCCCTTCATCGCCCGCTCGGCGGAACGCGCCTGGTGACGCCGGTCATGTCGCGGCTCGGCCTGGAGGGGCGTCTGGCCGTCGACAACACGGCGCGCAACCCCAAGCGCACGGCGACGACCGCCAACGCCCTGCTGATCGGGGTCTTCCTGGTCACGCTGGTCACCGTCGCCGGCACCAGCGCCAAGGACTTCGTCGTGAGCGAGCTCAAGAAGCTCGAGAGCGCCGACTACCTGATCGTGTCAGCAACGGCGGCACCCTCGACGACGCCTTCGTCACCGGCTCGAGGCGATCGACGGCGTGGAGCAGGTGAGCGCCTTCCGGCGCGAGCCCGTCACCCTCGACGGCGCGGCCTCGCTGATGTCGACGGCCGACACCACCGCGCTGGTGGACATCGCCGACATCCAGGTCGCGACGGGGTCCCTCGTCGGCCTGAAGGACGGCACGATCGCGCTGATCGGCGACGCCGACGGCGTCGTGAAGGGGAAGAAGGTGGGAGACACGGTCACGCTGACCGGCAGCTCGGGGCGCTCGGCCGACCTCACGGTGGTCGCCACGCTCAAGCTCTCCACGACTCGTCCCAGGTGGGCAGCCTGGTGAGCCCGGGCACCTTCGACGAGCTCGTCGGCGACACGGCGCCGACGGTGGCGTTCATCGACGCCGCCGCGGGGGAGCAGACCGACACCAAGGACGCCATCGACGAGCAGACCTCCCGCCGCCCGGACATCACCGTCACCGAGGGCAACGCCCTGGGCCGGCTGATCGGCTCGGTCTTCGACTTCCTCATCAAGGCGGTCAACGGCCTGCTGCTGATGAGCGTCGTGATCGCCCTCATCGGGATCATCAACACCCTCTCCCTGTCCATCCTCGAGCGCCGGCGCGAGCTCGGGCCTGCTGCGCGTGGTCGGGATGACCGACCGCAAGGTGCAGCGGATGATCCGCCTCGAGTCGGTCCTCATCGCCGGGCTGGGGACGGTGACCGGCATCGTCCTGGGCGCGTTCGTCGGCTGGGGCCTGATCGGGGCGATCAACCGCACCACCGACGCCAGCGTGGGCACCAGCCTGCCGTTCGGGATGCTCGCGATCGTCCTGGTCGCCGGGATCGGGCTGGGCCTGCTCGCGTCGCTCATCCCGGCGCGCCGTTCGACGCGCCTCGAGGTGCTGGACGCCATCCAGACGACGTAACTCCCTCCGTCCGCGGGACCCGCGCACGGCCTGACGGCAGGTTCCGCTGAGTGCGTGACTTGCACGCGTTTTGCAGGGATGATCTTCTACGTGCGGGTGCGCTCCGTCTCCGACGATGGAGGCAAGCGACGTTGATGGCGCCCACGCAGCGGGACGTACGTCGGGGCCGCGGCCGATGAGCCCTCGCGCGCCCCTCGCGGTGGCGGCCGGCGTGGCGGCCATGGCGGCGGGCGCGCTGGGCGCGGGACCCGCGCTCGCGACCGACGGCAGCCTCTACCCCTTCGGGGTCGAGGCGATGGTCGCCCAGTCCGCGCCCGGCGGCCAGTGCTCGGTGCAGCAGACCGGGGCGAGCCTGGGCGTGATCTGCCCGCCGCAGACCTCGCAGGCCGGCACCAAGTGGCAGATCGACCTGCGCACGCCGCTCCCCGGCACGGTCATCGAGGCGTTCCGCTGGAGCGCCGTCCGGTACCACCAGACGGCGACGTCCATCGCCCAGCAGGTGCTCGCCGACGGCAACCTCGCCTGGCAGGGCCCCGAGGCCGACATCCCGGTGAGCCCCGCCTCGCCTCAGGCGTATCAGCTGGGCATGCGGGCCTTCACCGCCTCGCTGCGGCTCTACCAGACCGAGACCCGCCTGCAGCCCAACCGGGTGTGGACCTTCCTCTACCCCACGATCTTCGTGCGCGACATCGAGGCGCCGTCGGCGCGCTGGACCAGCGTGCCGACGGGCTGGGTCACCGGCTCCCAGGCCCAGGTCGCGTGGCAGGCCGGCGACAACGTGGGCTCGGACGGGATCGGCCAGCAGCGCATCACGGCGGCCGGGCGCACGCTCTACGGGGCATCCCCGGGCGAGGGGGCCCACATCGCCCTGCTCGACCTCTCCTCGGTGCCCGACGGGGTGCAGACCCTGCGCCTCGACGTGGACGGCGACGGCACCGCCGGGGCCCCCACCCAGGAGGCGCCGCTGCGCATCGACCGCTCGCCCCCGTCGGCGAGCGTGGGCGTCGTGGGGCTGCAGGCGGGCCGGGTGCGCGTGACGGCCAACGTGGCCGATCCCACCAGCGGCGTGCGCGACTGGACGCTGCGGGCGCGCGGCCCGGACGGCCCGACGGTGGCCTCCTGGGCCACCGGAGACCCGACGCGCGACCTGGACCTGGCCGCCTACGCGGCTCCGGGCGAGACCATCCGGTTCTCCCTCGTGGCCAGCGACAACGCCGGGCTCACGCGCGAGGTCAGCTCGGCGCTGGTCACGCGCCCCTCGGGCGCGGAGGCGACGACCGTGGTGATCGGGGGCGCGGCCGGCGCCACCCGCACCCGCATCCCGCTGCTGCGCCTGCACGACCGGCGCCTTCGCCCGCGCGCCGGCCGCACGATCCCGACGCTCCGGCCGCTGCTGCGATGGGAGAAGGGGCCGCGCGGCACGCGCCTCTACAACGTCCAGATCTTCCGGCTCACGCGCGACCCCGGCGGACGGTTCACGTCGGTGAGCGAGGTCCTGTCGGCGTTCCCGCGCAGCCGCCACTTCCGGGTGCCGCGTCACACGCTCCTGCCCCGCACCTGCTACGTCTGGCGCGTGTGGCCCTGGCGGGGCAAGCGGTTCACCGGCACGCCGCTCGGGGTGAGCAACTTCTGCGTCGCGAGCGTCGCGGCGATGAGGGCCGCGAGGGCGCGCGGGCGCTGACGCGGGCGGGTCGGTCGCCCGCCGAGGGGGTATCCCCCCTGCGCATGCCCGCATCCCCGGACCACCCGCCCCCCGGCGCGGCCCCTCCCGCACCCCGCGCGGACGCCTCGCGCCCCGTGCTCGGACGCCTTGCGGCGCTGGTCGCCGGGCGCCTGCGCTACCCGGTGGTCATCGCGTGGATCGCGCTCGCCGCCCTGGCGACGGCGTACCTGCCGACCCTCGGCGGCGGCGGCGATCTCGGCATCCCCGTCCCCGACGACGCCCCGGCCCTGCGCGCGGAGGCGCGCTCCGCCGACCTGTTCGGCTACCCGCTCATCACCCGCACGCTGGTCGTGCAGCGCGACGCGGCGGGCCTGTCGCCGGCCGACCGCGCCGCCCTGGTGCAGCGGGTCGTGGACGTCAACCGCGGCGGTGCCCCCTCCCTGGCCGACATCGCCGCCGCCGTGCCCCTGGTGGACGACGTGGGGCTGGCCGCCGCGCCCGGCCAGGAGGGCACCACCTCGGTCACCTACCTCTTCTTCCGCCCGGACATCACCCCCGCCCGCGCCGAGACGGTGGCGGGACGCTTCGCCGCCTCGGTGCGCGGCGACCCCCGGACGACCGTCGGGGTGACCGGCGCGGGCCCCGCCCGCAACCAGCAGTTCGCCGTGATCCAGGACCGCATCGGCTGGGTGGTGCTCGCCACCCTCGCGGTGATCTTCCTGATCGTGTGGCTGGTCTTCCGGTCGCTGGTGGCGCCGCTGGTGACGCTGGCGGCCGCCGCGGTGGCCTACCTCGTCAACCTGAGGGTGATCGGCTGGGTGGCCGAGCAGACCGGCATCTCGGCCTCGGCCGACCTCGAGCCGGTCGTCGCCGCCCTGCTGCTCGGCATCGTCACCGACTACTCGCTCTTCTACCTGTTCGGCGTCCGCAGCCGGCGCGAGGCGGGCGACGACCCCCGCGACGCGGCCCGCTGGGCCGCCGCGCGCTACACGCCGATCGTGGTCACGGCGGGCGTGACCGTCGCCGCGGGGACGGCGTCGCTGCTGGTCGGCGGGATCGACTTCTTCCGCTCCTTCGGCCCCGGGCTGGCCCTGACCGCCCTCGTGGGGATGGTCGTCGCGATCACGCTGGTCCCCGCCCTGCTGTCGATCGCCGGGGGGCGGGTGGGCCGGCCGCGCCGCGCCGCCGCCGATGCCGAGCGGACGCCGCGGTCCCTGCGCCTGCTCACCCGGACCCCGGTGGCGGTCGTCGCGGCCGTGCTCACCATCGCCGTGCTCCTCGCCGCCGCGAGCGGGCTGCGGGAGACGACCCTGGGGTCGGGCCTCACGAGCGGCCTGCCCCACGACGCGGGCGCGCGCGTCGCCGCCGACGCGATCGACGCGGGCTTTCCCCCCGGCGTGCGCGGGCCCACCGAGCTGCTGCTGGAGGGGTCGGGGGTGACCGCGGACCCGGCCGCGCTCGCGCGGCTGGAGACGGCCCTGCGCTCCCAGCGGGGGGTCGCGGGCGTGGTGGGCCCGGGCACGCCCGTCCAGGAGACGCCGCTCGCCCGGGTGCTCCAGACCCCCGACGGCGGCGCCGCGCGGATGCTCGTCGTGCTGCGCGACGACCCCACCGAGCACGACGCCATCGCGCACCATCCGCCGCCTGCAGGAGCGCCTGCCCGGGCTTCTGGACGACGCCGGCCTGGCGGGCGCCACCGCGTCGCTCGCGGGTGACTCGGCCCTCGCCACCGCCACGGTAGACGCCACCAGCGGCGAGCTGCTGCGGGTCGGCGTGGTGGCCGCGCTGGTCAACCTACTGCTGCTCGGCATCTTCCTGCGCGCCCTGGTCGCCCCGCTCTACCTGCTCGCGGCCAGCATGCTCAGCGTGGCCGCCTCGCTGGGCCTCGCGACCTACGTCTTCCAGGACCTGCTGGGCGAGGGCCAGCTCGTCTACTACATCCCGTTCGCCACCGCGGTCCTGCTGCTCGCCCTCGGATCCGACTACAACATCTTCCTCGTGGGCCAGGTGTGGGACGAGGCCGCCCCCGGAGGGATGGCGGAGGCCGTGCGGCGCGCCGGGGGCCGCGCCGGAGGCACGATCGCGGTGGCCGGGATCGTGCTGGCCGCCAGCTTCGCCCTGCTGGCGCTCATCCCGCTGCAGGCCCTCCACCAGTTCGCCTTCGTCATGGGCGTGGGCATCCTGATCGACGCCTTCCTGGTGCGGTCGGTGCTCGTTCCCGCGCTGATCGTCATCTTCGGCGACGCCGGCCGCTGGCCCGGGTCCGCGCGGCGCGAGGCGGCCGTGCCCGCCCCCTCGTCGGCCCCCGGGCGTCCGGCGGCGATGAGTGTCGTCAGACGAGACGGGGATTGACGCCGACACGGGGCCGACGGGTTAGTCAACCCGAGGACGGGGGTCCCGGCCAGCGCGCGGAAGGCCCCCGACCGTCCGCCCGAACGACGAAGGGACATCGACGTGTCCAATCTCGGAAAGACCCACATCATCATCATGTGGACGATGGGACCCGACGAGGTGGCCGAGGGCGACCGCCTCTTCGCCAGCCACGGCGTGTGGATGAAGGGACACCCGCGCGAGGGCGATGCGGCGCTGCTGTCGTACAGCATCTCCAAGGGCCCCGAGCTCTCGAACCCGCTGGACCCGAACTCGGACCCGACCGGCAGGACGATCTTCGTGCTCGACGAGTTCTACGAGACGCCGGCGGGCGTGACCCGGCACTGGGAGGACGCCCTCGCCAACTGGGAGGACGTCGGCGCCCTCGTGGAGTGGAGCGCCAAGGGCACGGTGGCGACGCTCCACCGCGGAACGGCCGTCCAGGGGCTCTGGTAGCGCCGGAGCGGTCCCCGACCGCCGCGGCCGGCGCCCCGCGCCGGCCGCGCCCGGCGAGCGGATAGCGACACCGCATCGGGCCCGCGATCAGGGTAGGGTCGTTGGCCGTGAAAAAATCCCTGCAGGCGTTGATCTTCTTTCCGCGCGGAGGATCCGCGCAGGTGGTCCGCTACCTCTCCCGCGCCCTGGTCGGCCGGGGGTGGAGCACGCGCGTCGTGGCGGGCTCGCTCGGAGGGCCCGACGAGCCCGGCAACGCGGCCGCCTTCTTCGGCCCGGGGATCGACCTGGTGCCGGTCCCCTACGACGAGGCCGTGGGCGCGCCCGACCCCCTGCTGGCCTCGCCGCCCATGCACCCCTCCTACGAGGACCGGCCCGGCGCCCCCGATCGCATCATCGCGGGGCTGGACGACGCGGTGGCCCGCCACCTCGAGGACGAGTGGATGCGCATCCTGGACGCGCCGGGCGTGCTGGACGAGGTGGAGCTGGCCCACCTGCATCACCTCACCCCCATCCACGCGGCGCTGGCGCGCCTGCGCCCGGACCTGCCGGTCGTCACCCACCTCCACGGCACCGAGCTGCTGATGCTGGACGAGGCCGACCGGGGGGCCGCCTGGCCGCACGAGCGGGAGTGGCGGGCGCGCATGCGCCGCTGGGCCCAGGAGTCGGCGGGCGTCATCGTCTCGTCGGAGCCGTCGCGGACGGACGCGCAGCGCCTGCTGGACCTCGACCCCGAGCGGGTCACCGTCGTCCCCAACGGCGTGGACCTCGCGCTCTTCACCGGGCCGCGGGCGGCGCCCCCGGGGCGCGCCGCGCTCTTTCGCGAGTGGCTGTGCGAGGCGCCGCGCGGGTGGTCGCCCGCGCACCCGCGGGCCGGCGGGCTGCGCTACACGGAGCGCCAGATCGCGCCGCTCACCGATCCCGAGGCCGTCGTGGTGCTGTACGTCGGCCGCTTCACCGCGGTCAAGCGCGCGGCCCTGCTGGTGCGCGCGCACGCCCGTGCGCGGCAGGAGCTGGGCCGCCCGCTGCCGCTGCTGTTCGCGGGCGGCGCGCCGGGCGAGTGGGAGGGCGAGCACCCCGCCGACGCGGCGGCGCGCTCACCCTGGGGGCACGAGGTCTTCTTCGCCGGCTGGCGCTCGCACGCCGAGCTGGCCCGGGTGCTCGCCTGCGTGGACGTGATGGCCGTCCCCTCGGTGGCCGAGCGGTTCGGACAGGTCTACGTGGAGGCGATGGCGATGGACGTGCCGGTCATCGCCTGCCGGGTCGCGGCGCCGCCCACCTACATCGACGACGACCCGGCCTCGCCCGACCGCTGCGGCTGGCTGGTGCCGCCCGACGACGAGGTGGCGCTGGCACAGGCCCTGGTGGCCGCCGCGTCGGATCCCGCCGAGCGGGAGATCCGGGGGGCCAACGGGCGCCGGCGCGCCCGCGAGCGCTTCGGCTGGGATCGGGTGGCCGGCGCGGTGGCCGACGTCTACGCGGCGGCCCTGGAGCGCTGAGAGCGGGGCACGAACGCCAGGGCGGTGAGCAGCGGGCGGCCGCCCGGGATCGCGACGCCCTCCGCCTCGCAGGGGCGGTTGACCAGGCGGCCGTCGACCACCAGCGAGGTCGAGCCGCCGCCGTCGAGGTTGATCGCCTCCCGGGCCCCGAGCCCCGTCATCAGCTCGGCCAGCTCGGCCAGCGTCAGCCCGGCCTCCGCCGCGACGCGCCCCTCGCTGGCCACCGCGATCAGCCGGGTATCGTCCAGCCCGATCGCCGCCCGCGGGTGGCGGCCGTCGGTGATGTCGGAGTCGAACTGCGCGTTGCCGGCCGCGAACCCCTCGCGGTCCTCGCCCTCGCGCACCACCGCCCGGCCGTCGCTGACCAGGGCCGGGCCCGCCTGGAGCAGGTCCCCGACGGGGTCGGGCGGCAGCGCGGCGCGCGGCGCGATCGTGATCCGCTCGCCCTCGATGTGCAGGCAGGAGCGCGCCTCGGCGAAGCGCGCGTCGAACGGTGCCGTCTCCACCCGCCGGCCCTCCACCCACACCTCACCGAGCGCCGGGCCGCCGGGCGTGACGAAGAAGCCGCCCACCAGCGCGTCCTGGACGCCGGCGCGCACGCACCAGGCCGGAAGCGGCTCGGGCGCCGGCAGCGCCACGACCGCCGGCACCACGTGGGCGCGCGGATACACGGCCACGTGCACGGTGGTCTCCACCCCCTGGCCGAGGGTGATCCGCCGAGAGTGGAGGTCGCGTCGAAGAGCCGCGGCGGGGCGCATGCCCCCTCCTTCGGCCGGACCACCGTACGATTCCAGCCGAAAGGCCACGGCCGGGGAGTGTAGGGGTGGGTCCGGCCGCTCCCGTTGCAACGCCGTGGCAAGGTGGTGACGCGGCGTTGCGGCGCCATGCTCCCCGGCCAGACGCTCAGGTGGCCGGCGCGATCACGCGGCGGCGTGGCCGGTGAGCTCCCCCGCCAGCCGGTGCCCGAGCTCCACCACCACCCGCATGGGGGGATCGAAGTCGCTCTCGACGAGGTCCGCCAGAGGCAGCGAGCGGCGCACGATGACGAGGTCGTCGGAGAACGCCAGGCCGCCGCCGAGCAGGCTCGCGTTGCGCTCCAGGCAGTGGCGCGGATCCACCTGCGAGACCTCGGCGACGACGGCCGAGATCTCGGCCCAATCCGCGCCCTCGAGGTTCATCTTGCGCACGGCCACCTGCTGGGTGTGGCCGTCCTCGAGCGGGATCCGCAGCGAGAGCAGGTCGAGCTCGTCGGTGGCGACGACCCGGTAGCCGGACTTCAGGTGACGCGAAAGAGACTCCCAGGTGGCCATCGGATCCCCCGTTTCGGGTCGCGGTCGTGTGCGTCGAGCCTCGTTCGTCCGGAGGGTCGTGTCGTCGGGCAAAACCGCGAGTGGCCCCCGGGAAACCCGTGCATACTTGGTCTCCTGCGGGCGAAGGGAGACGCGGATGGGCGCACGGCGGTGGGACGACCTCTCGGGGACGCAGCGGCTGCTCGTCGTGCTCCTGGCGGTGGTGCAGGTGTCGCTCGCGCTGGCGGCGTGGGCCGACCTCGCCCGCCGTCCCGCGGAGCAGGTCAACGGCAGGAAGCCGCTCTGGGCGCTCGCGATCTGCGTGAACTTCATCGGCCCGCTGCTCTACTTCGGCCGCGGCCGGCGCCCGCCGGGCCCCTCGTCCGGGCAGTGACCGCGCCGCACGGATGAGCGCGGACGACCGCACCCAGCGCGTTCTGGACGGGGTGCGCGCCATCCCGCGCGGGTTCGTGCGCGCGTACTCGGACGTGGATCCGGCGGCGCCGCGCCTGGTGGGGCGCATCCTCGCCACCACCGGCGCCGACGTGCCGTGGCACCGGGTGGTGCGCGCCGACGGCAGCGTCCCCATGGGCGAGCGCCAGGCCGAGCTGCTGCGCGCCGAGCGCGTGCCCATGCGCGGCGCGCGCGTGGACCTGGCGCAGGCCCGCTACCCGCCCTCCCCGCCCGCGACGGGCGGCGCGGCGCCCCGGCGCCCGTCGTTGCCCGGCGCGATCGCCGCCGTCGCCGCCGCCGACCCGGTGATGGACGCGCTGGTCGCCCGCGTGGGGCCGATCACCCACCGCCCGCGCAACCCGGACGGCCACTTCGGCGCGCTGGTGCGCTCCATCGTCTACCAGCAGCTCGCCGGGGCGGCGGCGGCGGCCATCCACGGCCGGATGCGCGCCCTGATCGACGGCCCCCTGGACGCCCGCTCCCTGGCCGCGGTCCCGGACGCCGACCTGCGCGCGGCCGGCCTGTCCGCCAACAAGCTCGCCTCGCTGCGCGACCTCTCGGCCAAGGTGATCGACGGCACCGTGATCCTCGACGACGTCCGCGGAGCGCGACGACGAGGAGATCATCGCCCGGCTCACCGCCGTGCGCGGCATCGGGCGCTGGACGGCCGAGATGTACCTGATGTTCGAGCTGCGCCGGCTGGACGTGTGGCCGGTCGACGACCTCGGGGTGCGCCAGGGCTACGGCCTGGCCTGGGGGATCGACCCTCCCCCGCCGGCGCGCCGCCTGGGCCCGCTGGGCGACCGCTTCCGCCCCTACCGCAGCGTCGCCGCCCGCTACTGCTGGGAGGCCGTCGCCCTCCACCGCGCCCGCGCCGCTCACGAGCCTGCGCTGATGCCCGCGCGCAGCGCCGGGCCTGCTCCTGCACCGCGGCGGCCCGGACGGCCTGGAGGTGCTCATCGCCCACATGGGCGGCCCCTTCTGGGCCGCGAAGGACGAGGGCGCCTGGTCGATCCCGAAGGGCGAGTTCGACGAGGGCGAGGAGCCGCTCGCGGCGGCGCTGCGCGAGTTCGCCGAGGAGATCGGCCGACCGGCCCCCGAGGGGCCGACCGTCGAGCTGGGCGAGTTCCGCCAGTCGAACGGCAAGCGCGTCACGGTCTTCGCGCGCGAGGCCGACCTCGACGCCTCCGACGTGAGCGGCAACCTGTTCGAGATGGAGTGGCCGCCGCGCTCGGGGCGGATGGCGAGCTTCCCCGAGGTCGACCGCGCCGAGTGGATGTCGCCCGAGCGCGCCCGGGCGCGGCTGGTGAAGGGTCAGGTCCCGGCCCTGGACGCGCTGGCGGCGGCGCTCGGGCTCACGTGAGCTCGGCGAGCCGCTCGGCGAGGATGATCCGCGCGGCCGCCTCGATCAGCGCGAGGTGGGAGAAGGCCTGCGGGAAGTTGCCGAGGTGGCGGCCGGTCGTCGGCGTCGAACTCCTCGGCGTAGAGGCCGAGCGGCGAGGCGACGCGCAGGAGGCGCTCCATCAGGTCGCGGGCGCGCTGCGTGCTCGCCGACGATCGCCAGCGCCGAGACCAGCCAGAACGAGCAGATCAGGAAGCGTGCCCTCCTTGCCCGACAGGCCGTCGTCGGTCTCGTCGGTGCGGTAGCGCAGGACGAAGCCGTCCTCGGTCAGCTCGTCGGCGATCGCGAGCACGGTCGCGCGCAGGCGCTCGTCGTCGCCGCGGCAGGAAGCCGAAGATCGCCGCCAGCAGCGTCGAGGCGTCGAGCGCGTCGGTGTCGTAGTGCTGGCGCAGCACGCCGCGCTCGTCGACGCCGTGCTCGAGGATGTCGGCGCTGGATCTCCTCGGCGGTCGCGCGCCAGGTCGCCGGCGAGCTCGGCGTCGCCGCGGATGCTCGGCGAGCTTCGGCCGCGCGGTCGAGCGCGACCCAGCACATCAGCTTCGAGGAGACGTAGTGCTGCGGCTTGCCGCGCGCCTCCCAGATGCCCTGGTCGGGCTCGCGCCAGACCTGCGTCGCGCACTCGGCCTGCGCCTGCGACGATCGGCCACAGCCGCCGCGGCAGGCGCTGGCTGCGGCGCGTGTGCAGCAGGATCGAGTCGAGCACCGCGCCGTAGACGTCGTTCTGGCGCTGGTCGAAGGCGCCGTTGCCGATCCGCACCGGGCGCGCGCCGGCGTAGCCGGACAGGTCGTCGCGCGTCGACTCGGTCAGGTCGCGTCGGCCGTCGATCCCGTACATGATCTGCAGCGCGCCGTCCTCGTTGCGGCTCGAGGTCGGCGACGAACTGCATGAACTCGTCGGCCTCCCAGTCGAGGTCGAGGCAGTGCAGCGCCTGCAGCGTGAAGGTCGAGTCGCGCATCCAGGTGTAGCGGTAGTCCCAGTTGCGCTCGCCGCCCGGGCGTCTCGGGCAGCGAGGTGGTGAGCGCCGCGACGGTCGCGCCGGTCGGCATGTAGGTCAGGCCCTTGATCGCCAGCGCCGAGCGCTGGATCGGGTCGCGCCAGCGGTGGTCGGGGATCGCGCGCCCGCGCCAGCCAGTCGCGCCAGAACGCGCGTGGTGGCGTCGAGCCGCGCCGTCGGCCTCGTCGACGTCGGCGGGCGCGGCGAGGTCCTCGGCCCACGACAGCGCGCAGAACGCGCGCTCGCCCGCCTGCGAGGACGTGCCGGGCGCGGACGCGGCTCGCCCTCGATGCCGAGCGCGCATGTCGGTCGTGCAGGCGGATCGTCTGGCCGGCGCCGCTCGCGTCGGCGGCGTGGCGGCCGATCGTCGACCAGCGTCCACTCGCCGGCGTCGCGGCCGTAGTCGAACACCGGCTCGCAGACGAGCTCGATCTCGACCTGGCCCGTCGAGGCACTGCGACCGTGCGCACCAGCACGTGGTCGGCGTCGTCGTCGGCCGGCGGCCGGGTGTGCGGGGTGACCGTGTCCTCGCCTCGCCGCGGGCCCATCGTCAGCGCGTCGCGCACCACGACCCAGCCGGTGGGCGTCTTCCAGGTCGTGACCAGCGAGTTCGTGCCCGGGCTCGTAGATCCGCGCCGCCGGGACGTTGATGCCGAACGGGCGCGAAGCGGAAGCCGCCCGCGCCGCGGTCGAGCAGCGCGCCGAACACGCTCGGCGAGTCGAAGCGCGGCACGCAGAGCCAGTCGATCGTGCCGTCCGGCGCGACGAGCGCGCCGGTGTGGCAGTCGGACAGGAACGCGTAGTCGGCGATCGGCGGGAACGGCGACGGCGCCGAGGCGCTCTGGGTGCCCGACGCCCGTCCGGCTCGCGGGCTCGCTGGGTGTCGCCATCGGCACAGAATCGCCCGGCGGTCGTGGCGCCGTCAACGCAGCTTCCCCATCGCCCGCCACCGGCAGCCCTATCATCGCCAGGAGTGACGCTCTCCAGACGCCGCACCAAGATCCTCGCGACCATCGGCCCGGCGTCGGATCCGAGGACGACCCTCCGCGGGATGATCCAGGCCGGCATGGACGCCGTGCGCCTCAACCTCTCCCACGGGACCGTGGAGGAGGCGCTCGAGCGTCCATCGCCGCGTCCGCGCCCTGGCGGCCGAGATGGGCACGCCCGGTGGGGACGCTGGTGGACCTGCCCGGTCCGAAGCTGCGCGCCGCGAGCTTCCCGCCGCGAGGGCGTCGAGCTGCCCGTCGGGCACCGCCTGCGCCTGGTGCCCGGCGCGCGACCGCTCCACCGCCGAGGTCGTCGAGGTCGACTACGACGGCCTCCTCGACGGCATCGAGCCCGGCGACCGCATCAGCTTCGGCGACGGCGCGATCGACGTGGAGGTGGTCGACGCGGGCGGCGACGGGCTGGAGGCGGTGGTGCAGCCACGGCGGCCGGCTCACCGGCCGGCCCGGGGTGCACATCCCGTCGGAGCGCCTGACGGTGAGCACGCCGACGCCGGAGGACCTGCGGATCCTCGACGCGTTCGTCGAGGAGGGCGTTGACATGGTCGCCGATCTCGTTCGTGCGCTCGGCCCACGACGTCCGGCGGCTCGGCACCGTGGCGGCCCCCGAGGGCCCCCTCGTGGTGGCCAAGATCGAGACCGCGAGCGCGATCGACAACCTGGCCGGCATCCTCGACGCCGCCGGCGCGATCATGATCGCGCGCGGCGACCTGGGCATCGAGTGCCCGCTCGAGGACCTGCCGCACCTGCAGAAGCGGATCATCCGCGAGTGCATCGCCCAGGGCCGTCCGGCGATCACCGCGACGCAGATGCTGGAGTCGATGACCACCGCCGCGACCCCGACGCGCGCCGAGGCCTCGGACGTCGCCAACGCCGTGTTCGACGGCTCGTCGGCGGTGATGCTGTCGGGCGAGACGGCCACCGGGCGCGATCCGGTCAACGTCGTCGCCACCATGGCCCGCCTGTGCGCCCGCGCCGACGCCAACTTCGACACCGAGGGCTGGACGCGCCTGGTGGGCCGGCTGCGCGTGAACGATCCGGCCCGCCCCGACGGTCCCTACCGCCACGTCACCGACACGATGACCGACGCCGCGTGGCGGGTGGCCCAGGAGCTCGACGCCACCGCCATCCTCTGCCTGACCCGCTCCGGCGTGACGGTGCGGGCCATCGCCCGCTACCGGCCACGCGCGCCGATCCTGGGATTCGCGCCCGACGAGCGGGTGCGCAATCAGCTGTCGGTCAGCTGGGGCGCCACGCCCCTCCCCCTCACCCGGCTTCGCCGACAACGAGGAGATGGTGCGCGAGGCGCTCCACACCGCTCGCGAACTGGGCCACGTGGCGCTGGGCGACATCGTGGTGGTGCTGTCGGGAATCGACGGACGCTCACGGGCCACCGACGTCCTGCGGGTGATCCAGATCACCTGACCGGAACCTATGCGGCGGCGTCGACGGCCGTCACCTCCGGATCGCGTCGCCCGGGGGCGCGGCGACGGCCCCCGAGGGCGATCGCCAGCGCGGCGCCGACCAGGATCGCCGAGAGCGCGAAGGTCAGGTGCATGCCGGCGGCGACCGCCGGGGGCGGGGCGCTCGACAGGCGCGCCGTGCCCGCCCCCAGGGTGAAGACCGCCCCCATCACCGAGGCGCCGGTGATCAGCCCGAGGTTGCGCGACAGGTTCAGCAGCCCGGAGGTGACGCCGCGCTGCTCCGCGGGCGCGCCGGACATCACGGCGGTGTTGTTGGCCGTCTGGAAGAGCGCGTAGCCGAGCGTCAGGACGACGATCGGGACGACGTAGCCGGGGACCCCGAGCCGGGCCGGCACCACCGCCAGCAGCCAGCGCGCCCGCCGCCATCGCGCCCAGCCCGGCGACGCCCAGGCGCCCGGCGCCCAGGCGGTCCGCGAGGCGGCCCGCGGGCACGCCGGCCAGGACGACCACGGCCGGCCCGACCGACATCACCAGGCCCACGAGCGCCGCGTCCAGGCCGAGGGCCCGGGAGAGGTAGAAGGGCCCGACGACGAGGGTCGCCATCATCACCGTCGAGACCAGCGCGCTCGTCGCGAGCCCGGCGCGCAGGACGGGGTCGCGCAGCATCGCCGGCCGCACGAGCGGCGCGCTGGCGCGCGCCTGGGAGACGGCGAACGCGGCCGCCCCGGCGACCGCGATCCCGAGCAGGGCCACGCTCGCGGGCCCGAGGCGGCCGCGATCGATCGTCATCGCCAGGGAGTAGGCCCCGAGCGTGATGGCCAGCAGCACGGTGCCGACCACGTCGAAGCGGGGCCGCGCGGCGTCGGCGCGGCGCCGCTCGCCCGGCAGGTGGCGCCGCGCCAGGACCAGCGCGAGCAGCCCCAGCGGCACGTTGACGAGGAAGATCGCCCGCCAGCCGGGGCCGGCGATCAGCACGCCGCCCAGCGAGGGCCCGAGCGCGGTGCCGATCGCCGACGTCGTGCCCGAGCAGCCCCATGGCGGTGCCGGTGCGGGCCGCGGGGACGGTCTCGGCCGACGAACGCCAGGGTGAGCGCCATCATGAGCGCCGCCCCCGCGCCCTGCGCGGCGCGGGCGGCGATCAGGAGCGTCAGGCTCGGCGCGGCCGCGCACAGGGCCGAGGCGGCGGTGAAGACCGCGAGGCCGGCCAGCAGCAGCCGGCGGCGGCCGACGAGGTCGCCGAGCCGGCCGGCGCTCACGACCAGGGTGGTGAGCGCGAGCAGGTAGGCCAGGACGACCCACTGCACCTGGCCGAACGACGCGCCGAAGTCCTCCTCGAGGGTCGGCAGGGCCACGTTGGCGACGCTGGTGCCGAGCGACGCCAGCAGCATCGCCAGCGAGAGGGCGGCGAGCGCCCATCCCACGCGCGCCGGGCGCGGCCACCTCCGGCCCGGAGTCCCTCGGCTGCATCGTCGCGGCGGACATGGGAACGACGCTAGGCCGCCTCCGGGCATGGCGGAAGACGCATGAGTTGCACGTAGTCGTTGCGTCAGACGCCATGTCGGTGGCAGGGTCGGCGCCATCGCCCGCCCCGACTTCAACCTGCTCGCGACCCTCGACGTCCTGCTCGACGAGGGCAGCGTGGCGGGCGCGGCCCGCCGGCTGGGCCTGAGCCCGTCCGCCATGAGCCGCGCGCTGGCGCGGCTGCGCGAGACGACCGGCGACCCGCTGCTGGTGCGGGCCGGGCGCGGCCTGGTGCCGACGCCGCGGGCGCTGGAGCTGCGCGAGCGGGTGCCCCGGCTCGTGCAGGACGCCGAGGCGATCCTGCGCCCCGCCGAGGCGCCCGACCTCTCGTCGCTGCGCCGCACCTTCACCCTGCGCACGAGCGAGGGCTTCGTGGAGAACTTCGGCCCGGAGCTGATCGCGCGCGTCGGCGCCGAGGCGCCCCACGTGCGGCTGCGCTTCGTGCCCAAGCCCGACAAGGAGGCGGCCCCGCTGCGCGAGGGGACCGTCGACCTCGAGACCGGGGTCGTCGAGCCGACGACCGGGCCCGAGCTGCGCGCCCAGGCGCTCTTTCGCGACCGCCTGGTGGGCGTCGTGCGCGCGGGCCATCCGCTCGGACGGGCGAAGGTGACCCGCGCGCGCTACCTGAAGGGCCGGCACATCTCCGTCTCGCGCGGGGGGCTCGCGCAGTGGCCGATCGACGACGCCCTCGAGGCGCTCGGCCTGACGCGCGAGGTCGTCACGGTGGTCGGGGGCTTCGCGACCGCGATCGGCCTGGCCCGCGCCTCGGACCTCGTCGCCAGCGTCCCCGAGCGGCACACGGCGAACCTGCGCGAGGGCATGCACAGCTTCCCGCTGCCGGTCGAGACCCCCGAGTTCACCGTGTCGCTGCTCTGGCACCCCCGGCTCGACGCCGACCCCGCGCACCGCTGGCTGCGCGGGGTGCTGCGGGCCGCCTGCGCGGCCGGGCGCTGAGCGCGCCCGGCCGGCGTCGGGGGTGAGGGGGCCTCAGGCGGCCGGCTGCGGCTGCGCCACCGGACCGCGGGCGGCGCGGGCGACCGGCGCCCCCCGGAAGCCCTTGACGGTCAGGTAGATGCCCAGCGAGAGCTCCCAGATGAACTCGGGGACCGTCGCGAGGCTCTGCACCGTGCCGCCCGGCTCGATCACGCCGAACAGCACGGCGATCCCCGCGGCCAGCAGCACCGGGCCCGCGACGATCCCCAGCATCGCCATCCGCCGCGGCACCAGCTCGGAGCGGTACATCAGGTAGCCGAGGATCAGGCCGTTGCCGATCCCCACGATGACGCCGGGCCCGAGCAGGAACGTCCAGTCCTTGATGGCGGCCAGGGAGACGGCGAGCGAGCCGGCGCCCGGGTCGTCCTGCGCCAGCGAGACGATCCCGAGGACGCAGAGGATCCCCGCCGCGATGAAGACGCACTCGACGATCCGCGCGGTCACGTAGGCGAGCGACAGCATCTCGCTGGTGCGCCTGAGGACCGGGAACAGCACCACGGCGGTCGCGATGTTGGCGACGACCAGGATCATCTCCAGCGTCACCCCCAGGAGGATCCCGTTGTCGTCGCCGCCGCCGGCGATGTAGCCGGCGGGGTCGTCGAGGACCGGCTGAAAGAGGGCCAACGCCGGGATGGACGTGATGAAGGTGATCAGGAAGAGCACCCCGGCGACGAACGCGGTCCTCCGGGGGGCGGCCTGCTCTTGGGTGCGCATCTCAACCTCCGTTCCCCCGCTGGGGATGTCGTCGTGTGGAGTCGGTCCGTGGAGCGGACCCGCGACGACCGTACGGCGGGAAGGGGGCATGGCGGAAGACGCACGACCTGCACGTATTCATTGCGCCGGACGCCATGTCACCGGAGCCCGGAGGGCCCCGGCGGGCGGGCGGCGCCGCCCGGGGATCAGGCGGGCTTGCGCGCGATCGCGAAGAGCTTGGCGAACTCGTAGCGCCAGCCGCGATCGCCGGAGCGCCGGCGCAGCTCCGCTTCGATCTTGGCCACGTACTCGGCCACCTCGGCCTCGGACTGGTCGCCGATCATGTGGCCGGCCACGACGCGCATGCGCTCCATGTACGCCTCGACCGTGGTGTGGCGCACCCGCGTCTCCATCCAGATGTCGACGGGCTCCAGCCCGGCCTGGACGAGGTAGTCCTCCATCTCGGGCACGCTGCGCAGGTTGCCGTCGAAGGCGCCCACCCACCGGTAGTTGATGGGCTCGATGTTGGAGATCACGTCGCGGTAGGCCTGCTCGCCGCCCCGCCCCGACATCAGGATCGCGACCACGCCGCCCGGCTTCAGCGCCCGCGCCATCGCCTTCGCCGCCTCCCACTTGTGCGGGAACCAGTGGTAGGCCATCGAGCAGATCACCAGGTCGAAGGAGCCCTCGGCGACCGGCATGTTCTCCACGTCCGCCTGCGCGAGCGTGATCTCGATGCCCTCGATGCCACCGAGCTTGGCCTGGAACTTCTCCAGCATCCCCTCCGCCGGATCGACGCCCGTGATCCGCGCCGGATGGAAGCGGTCGATCAGGGCCTGGGTCGCCCACCCGGTGCCGCAGCCCACGTCCAGCACGTCGTCGTACACGCCGGGCGGGATGGAGAGCACCAGGCGCTGCGCGCCCTCGATGTTGAAGCGGACGGCGTCCTCGTAGTCCGACGCGGTCTCGGTGAACCCGCCCGCGACCGACTCGTGGCTGGTGTGGATGTGCGACGACATGGACTGCGCGACCCCTCGGCTCGACGGCGCCGCCACTCTAGCGGCGCCCGGCGGGGGCCCTCCTCAGGACACGGTCACGAGGGTCTTGATCGCGCGCCGCTCGTCCATGGCGGCGTACCCCTCGGGCACCTGGTCGAGCGAGACGGTCATGTCGAGCACGGGCGAGGGATCGATCCGCCCCGCCAGCACGTCCTCGAGCAGCTCGGGGATGTACGCCCGCACGGGCGCGACGCCGCCCCGCAGCGTGATGTTGCGGTTGTAGACGTCCATCAGGGTGACGGCCTCGGCGGGCACGCCGACGTGGCCGACGGTGCCGCGGGGCCGGCAGACGGCGATGGCCGTCTCGGTGGCCTGCGCGGTGCCGACGCACTCCAGCACGTGCGGCGCGCCGCCGCCGGTCAGCTCGCGCACGCGGGCGATCCCCTCCGCGCCGCGCTCGCGCACCTCGTCGGTGGCGCCGAAGCGGCGGGCGACCTCGAGCCGGTCGTCGTGGCGGCCCATCACGATGATGCGCTCGGCGCCCAGCCGGGACGCGGCCAGCACCCCGCACAGGCCGACGGCGCCGTCGCCCACGACCACCGCGGTGCCGCCCGGCCCGATGCCCGAGCTCACCGCGGCGTGGTGGCCGGTGCCGCAGACGTCGGTGAGCGTCGCGACCGCCGTGGCGAGGCGGGTGTCGGAGAGATCGACCTCGTCGGGCAGCTTCACCAGCGTGCCGTCGGCGAGCGGCGCGCGCACCGCCTCGCCCTGGCCGCCGTCGTTGGCCGCCCCCCAGTACCCGCCCTGCACGCAGGACGTGTGGAGGCCGGCGCTGCAGTACTCGCAGACCCCGTCGGAGAAGGCGAAGGGGGCGATCACCCGGTCGCCGGGCTTCACCGTCCGCACCTCGGCGCCGACGGCCTCCACCACGCCCATGAACTCGTGCCCCATCCGGCCGTTCTCGCCGTAGATGAGCAGCTCGCCGCGATAGGGCCAGAGGTCGCTGCCGCAGATGCAGGCCTGGGTCACGCGCACCAGGGCGTCGGTGGGCGCGTGCAGCGTGGCGTCGGGGACCTCCTCGACGCGGACGTCGCGGGCGCCGTGGAAGACGGTTGCGCGCAAGGGTCGCTCCTCGTGTCGGTGTGTGGCGCGCCGCGAGGCGAGGAGCGCGCGCATCCCGTGCGGATGGTGCCCTCGACGGTACCCCTCCACGCGCGCGGGGTGGGAGGCCCTGTCAATACCCGCGACGCCGGAGACCCTCACCTCAGGGGCTGCTCCGCGCCGCGGCGGCGGATCCGAACCGGCGCAACGGCGCGCCGGTTATGGTCCGGCTCCCCGCCGACCGGTGAGCCCGAGATGCCGCCCGCTCCACCCTCCGACCAGCGCGACCCCACCCCGCAGGTCCGGGCGCCTGCCCGCGCGGCGCGTGCCGATCCGCTGGCTCAACCTGCGCGAGCAGGTGGTGCTGTCGATGTGGTTCGTGCCCGGGCTCTTCGTGCTCGGAGCGTTCGGCCTCTCCTTCCTGATCCTGTGGGCCGACCGGAACACCGCGGTGCCGGGAGAACTGGCTGCCCGCCTCCGTCCCCGGGGCGGCGGAGAGCCTGTCGGCCACCATCGCCGCCGGCATGCTGACCTTCACCGGGGTGGTCTTCTCCACCACCCTGGTCGCGATCCAGCTCGCCGGCGGCCAGTACTCGCCGCGGGTCGTGCGCGTGTTCGTCCGCTCCACCCTCACCCACGTCACGCTCGGGATCTTCCTGGCGACCTTCGTCTTCGCCCTCAACACCCTGGTCGAGACGCGCGACGGCAACGCGGCCCGCGTGCCGACGTTCACGATCCTGGCGCTCTACGTGATGGTGGTCGCCACCCTCGCGGCCTTCATCACCTTCTGCCACGGCATCGTGCGGCTGCTGCGCGTGCAGTACCTCCTGCGGACCGTGGCGGTCCACGCCCAGGAGGCCATCGAGCGCTTCGTGCCGACGGCCGACGCGTACCGCGACGCCCCGGCGCCGACGCCGGCCGACGCGCCGCTGCTCATCCGCAACGGCCGCGCGACGGGCGTGCTCATGTCCATCGACATGCGCGGCCTCACCGAGGTGGGCGCCGCGGCCGGCGGCTGGATCGAGCTGCTGGTGCAGCCGGGCGAGTACCTGGGCATCGGCACGCCGGTGGCGCGCGTCCACGCTCCGGCGGCCCCACCGTCCGCGGACCCCGGCGTGATCGCCTGCTTCCTGCTGGGCGGCGAGCGCACGCTCATCCAGGACCCCGGCTTCGGGCTCCGCCAGCTCGTCGACATCGGCTGCCGCGCCCTCTCGCCGGCGATCAACGACCCCACGACCGCCGTCCAGGCGCTCGATCGCATCACCAGCCTCATGGCCACGCTGGCCGAGCGGCCCGATCCGAGCGGGTACTTCCTCGGCGAGGACGGCGTCGTGCGCGTGCAGGCGCCCGAGCCGGGGTTCGCCCGCCTGGCGACGCTCGCGTACACCGAGATCGCGCTCTACGGCGCCGGCTCTCCGCAGGTCTGCCGCCGCCTGCTGGCGGCCTACAACGTGCTGGAGGGCCTCACCGAGGGCCCCCGACGAGAGGTCATCCGCGAGCTCCGCCGGCGGACCCTGGTGACGTTCGAGGACGCGATCCCCGCCCCCTTCCACGGGGTGAGCGCCGAACCGGACCGGCTCGGCTTCGGCTGAGGCGTCGCCGGCCCCACGTCCGGGTCTGAACCACGAACACGACGCGCGCCCTCCCTACCCACGGGCGAGCAGGGACACGCTGACGACGCCGTACTTGTCGCACGCCTCCAGCGCGTGCTCTGTCAGGAACTCGTACGTGTTCTCGCGCACCTCCTCCACCGCGAGCCCGGCCTCCTCGATCGCCGCCAGGTAGCTATCGAGGGGTATGGCGCCGCCGATGCACGCGGCCCAGAGGTCCGTGTTGCGCCGGGTGCGCCCCACGAGGGGGCGTCCGCTGACGATGTCGGCGAGCGCGAGGCGGCCCCCGGGCCGCAGGAGCCGGGCGGCCTCACGGAACACGGCGGCCTTGTCCGGCGCCAGGTTGATGACGCCGTTGGAGACCACGCAGTCGGCGATCCCATCCTCCAGCGGCACGGCTTCGATGCGGCCCTCGAGGATCTCGACGTGGGCGAAGCCGTGGTCATCGGCCAGGCGGCGCGACTTGTCGAGCTGCGCCGGGGTCATGTCGATCCCGATCGCGCGGCCGGCGGGCCCGACCTGGACGGCGGCGCAGAACAGGTCGGTGCCCGATCCGCTGCCGAGGTCGACGACGCACTCGCCCTGCTCGAGGCCGGCGAGATCGAAGTAGTGCCCGACCCCGGCGAACGACGCGGCCGCCGCGTCCGGGACCCGGTCGAGGAGGACGGAGTCGTAACCGAGCGCCTCCGCCAGAGGGCGTCCGGTGAGGAAGTGGAAGTCGCCATCGGGCCGGAGCGCGACCTCGGTGTACATCTCCTTGATCGCCCGCTCGAGATGGTCCTCGTCGATCAGGTCGCGTGCATCCAGTTGGGGCAGGGCCGCGTCGCGGCTGATCTCCGCCTGTTCGTCGCTCGTGAGCTCTCTCATCGCCCTTCCTCTTCATCCAGGGCGGCGCGGTCACTCGTGCCACGTCGCCGATGCTGCATCTACCTATGGCGGCGAGGTCATTGTCAAGTACTTGATTGAATGATTGACTCCCGCCATGCCGTCCGACTCCCGTCGTCTGAAGAAGGACCTGTTCGACGCCGTGTCCGAGGTCGCCCGGGCGCTCGGCAGCGGACCGCGTCTGGCCCTCATGGACCTGCTGGCCCAGGGCGAGCGGTCGGTCGAGCAGCTGGCCGGCGCTGCGGGCCTGTCGGTCGCCAACACCTCCCGCCATCTGCAGATCCTGCGCCGCGCCGGCCTGGTGACGACCCGGCGCGAAGGGCCGCGCGTCCACTACCGCCCCGCCGGTGACGACGTCCTCGAGCTCTGGCTCTCACTGCGGGCCGTCGCCGCGGCACGGGTCGGTGAGGTCGAACGCGCCGCCCGCGACTACCTCGGTGACGAGGTCGAGGCGATCGGACGGGAGGAGCTCGTCTCCCGACTCGGTGCGGGGGAGATCCTGGTCCTCGACGTCCGCCCTCGGATCGAGTTCGCCGCGGGCCACATCCAGGGTGCGCGCTCGATGCCCCTCGACGAACTGGAGGCCCGCCTCGCCGAGCTTCCGGAGGACGCCGAGGTGGTCGCGTACTGCCGCGGCCCCTACTGCGTCTACGCCCACGAGGCGGTCCGGCGCCTGCGCGCGGCCGGCCGGCGGGCCTGGCGCCTCGAGGACGGCTGGCCCGAGTGGCGCCTGGCGGACCTTCCCCACGAATCCGACGTGCCCGACGGGGCGTCGCCGAAGGAGACGACGGCATGATCCTGCGCCCCTTCCTCTACGACGCCGACCGCCTGCGCGAGCTACCTGTTCGGCTGCACCGGCAAGGGGCGCCTCGCGGTCGTCGACCCGCACGTCGAACTCGTCGACGACTACCTGGCCGAGGCCGAGCGGATCGGGGCGCCGATCGTCGCCGTGCTCGAGACCCACGTGCAGGCCGACCACGTCTCGGGCCTGCCCGCGCTCGTCGAGCGCGACCGGCGCGACGGCCTACCTGCCGGCGGGCGCGGGGGTCGACTTCGACCACCACCCGCTCGCCGACGGCGAGCGTCGTCGACCTCGGCAACACGGTGGTCACGGCGATCGCGACGCCCGGCCACGCGCCCGCGCATGCCGCGTACCTGGTCGCCGACCGGCGCCGCGGCACGCGAGGAGCCCTGGATCGTCTTCACCGGCGACTCGCTGCTGGTCGGCGACGTCGGGCGCCCCGACCTGCACGCCGAGGGCGATCCCGCCGCCATGGCGCGCGTGCTGCACGCGCTCGCTGCGAGCGGCTGCTGGAGCTGCCCGACCACGTGTCGGTCTACCCGAGCCACTTCGGCGGCTCGGTCTGCGGACGCGGCCTCTCGGGCAACCCGTTCTCGACGATCGGCTTCGAGCGCCGCCACAACCCGGCCCTCGCGGCACGACGACGTCGGACGCCTTCGCCGCGGCGCTCCTCCGGGACGTGCCGCCCGCCGCCGGAGGGCCAGGCGGCGATCGTCGCCGCCAACCGCTCCGGGCGACGTCGCCGCACGACGCATGAGCGGCCCGGTCCGGCTCGGCCTGCGCGAGAACGCGGGCCAGTTCGCGCTGCTCGTCGGGCTCAACGCGTTCGTCGGCGCGATGGTCGGCCTCGAGCGCAGCGTTCTGCCGCTGGTCGGTCGAGCAGGACTTCGGCCTCGCCTCGAAGGCGGCGGTGCTCTCCTTCGTCGTCGCCTTCGGCGCGGCCAAGGCGCTCACCAACCTCGCCGCCGGCGCGCTCGCCGAGCGGGCCGGGCGCCGGCGGCTGCTGATCGCCGGCTGGCTGGTCGCGCTGCCGGTGCCGCTGCTGATCGCCCTCGCCCCGAGCTGGGGCTGGATCGTCGCCGCCAACCTCTTCCTCGGCGTCAACCAGGGGCTCGCCTGGTCGATGACCGTCGTGATGAAGATCGACCTCGTCGGCCCGCGCCGCCGCGGTCTCGCGCTCGGGCTGAACGAGTCCGCCGGCTACCTCGGCGTGGCCGTCACGGCCCTCGTCACCGGCGCGCTCGCGGCGAGCATCGCCCCGCGGGACGTCGTCTGGGTCGGCGCGGCGATCATCGCCGCGGCCGGCCTCGCGATCTCGGTGCTCTTCGTGCGCGACACGGCCGCGCACGTCGCCCTCGAGCAGCGCGACCACGGCCCGACCGACGCCACCTGCCCTTGCGCCGCGCCTTCGCGGAGGCCACCGTGCGCTCCCCGGTGCTGCGCGCCTGCTCCCAGGCGGGCCTGGTCAACAACCTCAACGACGCGCTCGCCTGGGGCCTGGTGCCGCTCTACCTCGCCGCCAACGGCGCGAGCGCCGGCGAGATCGGGGTCGTCGCCGCCGTCTACCCGGCGGTCTGGGGCGTCGGCCAGATCGCGACCGGCTGGCTCTCCGACCACGTCGGCCGCAAGCCGCTGATCGTCGCGGGCATGCTCGTCCAGGCCGCCGCGCTCGGCCTGCTGGCGGCCGGCGGCGGCGCCTTCGCGCCGGCGGTCGTCGCGGCGATGCTCCTGGGCGTCGGGACCGCGCTGGTCTACCCGACGCTGATCGCCGCCGTCTCCGACGCGGTCCAGCCCCAGCGAGCGCGCCCCGGTCGTCGGCGTCTACCGCTTCTGGCGCGACTCGGGCTTCGTCGTCGGCGCCCTCCTCGCCGGCCTCGTCGCCGATGCGCTCGGCAGCGCGCCGCGATCGCCCTCGTCGCCGTGCTCACGGCGGCGAGCGGCATCTGGGTGACGGCCACCGGGTGGTCTCGCCAGCCACCGCCCTCGCTGATCGCGGGTCACGAGGCCGAGGCGCCAGCGACCGAGCCCGTATCCCAGCACGTGGCGCCCCGGCGGGCCGCGCCCTGACGTCCGCCGGGGCCGAGCCGGGGTTCGCCCGCCTGGCGACGCTCGCATCCCGAGATCGCGCTCTACGGCGCCCGGACTGGCTCGACGGGCCCCTGGCCGCCCCTCAGGACCCGTCGAGGGGGCATCTCGTGCCGGCCCACCGGATCGGCCCGCCGGATGACCGGCGGGCCGATCGCCGGGGTCATGCGGTGGCGCGCACCGTCACGTCGCCGATGGCGAGCCCCTCGGTGAAGAGGGTCACGCCGAACGTCTCGTTGAGCGCGGCGGCGCCCTCGGCGCTCAGCGAGACCGTGATGCCCTCGAGGACGATCGTGCCCATGTCGTCGCTGCGCTCGAGGCCGGTCAGATCGACGTCGAGGATGGGGACCTGCGCGCCGCCCGCGGTGGCGGTCAGGGTCCCGGCCGAGGTGTCGATGACGAAGTCGGTCAGGTCCAGATCGGTCCCGCCGGCGGAGAACCGCAGGCCGCCGCTGTGCTCGATGGTGCCGGCCAGGCTCTCCGCCTCGACCGAGCCGCCCGTGATCGGGAAGGTGATGCCGTCATCGCCCGCCGTCGCCGGCTCGATGGGGGCGACCGCGATCGAGTTGTCGGTGAGGACCTGGGCGGTGCCGGCGTCGAGGGCCAGGGTGGTGCCCTCGCCGGTCAGCGTCAGCGTGGCCGCCGCGGTGGTGGTGGCGGTGTCGGCGGCATCGTCACCGTCGTCGCCGCAGGCGGCGAGTCCGAATGCCAGCGCCGCGACGAGCAGCGCGGCCAGGGTCAGGAACAGGAACCGTCTCACGATCGATCTCTCCCGTCGGTCGTTTGGTTGCCGAAGGAGTCCGCGTCAAGACGCGCGATCGGTTGACGGTCGGTTCCCGTGCGACGGTGCGGGCCCGCTCGAGGTCGAGGCGGTCACCGCTCCCGGACGGCGTAGGTCAGGTGGGTCACGCGCTGCGTCGGCTCCGCGCGCACCGGCTCCAGGGCCACGCGGTCCGCGTCCACGCCCTCGAACAGGCGGATCCCGGAGCCGAACAGCACGGGTGAGAGCGCGATCGTGAACTCGTCGATCAGGCCGGCGTTCACGTACTCCAGGATCGTCGCGCCGCCGCCCGCGATGCGGACGTCCCGGTCGCCGGCGGCCGCGCGGGCCCGGTCGAGCGCGGCCTCGATGCCGTCGTTCACGAAGTGGAAGGTGGTCCCGCCCGGCCGCTCCCAGGGGTCGCGCCTCTCGTGCGTCACGACGAAGACCGGCGTGTGGAACGGCGCCTCCTCCGGCCACGCCCGCTCGCCGAGGTCGAACATGCGCTTGCCCATCACGCTCGCGCCGGTGCGCGCGAACGTCTCCCGCGCGATGTCGTTGTCGCGCCCCTCCTCGCCGCCCTCGCCGAGCTTCAGGTTCTCCTGGAAGAACCGCAGCGGGAATATCCACCGCTGCAGCTCCATCCACTGCGCCATCCAGCGCCGCCGATCCGGGTCGTCCGCGCGCTCCTCGGGGGCGATGAACCCGTCCAGCGACATCGTCACGCTGAAGAACACCGTCCCGGCCATCAGTCCTCGGCCCCCTTCCCAACGCTCTCGGTGACGTAGGCGGCCAGGTTGCCCAGGGTCTGCCGGCCGCCCTCGATCGCGTGGTACCTCTCGACCGCCTCGTCGCGGAGCTCCCTGGTGGGGAACACCGTGCGCATCTCGATCCGGGTCGCCGCGCCGTCGGCCGCGAACGTCACGACCGACGCGAAGGCGTTCGGATCGCCGCGCGACTCGCCGTGCAGCAGCGCGATCCGCTCCGGCGGGGCGATCTCGGTCCAGGAGATCCACTCCTGGTAGTCCGTCCCGTCCGGTCCGTGCATCACGAAGTCCCACTCCGCGCCGACGCGGAACTCGAACGCCCGCGTGGTGGTGGTGAACCCCTCCGGTCCCCACCACCGCGACAGGTGCCGCACCTCGGTGAACGCCTCGAACACCAGCTCGCGCGGAGCGTCGATCACCCGCGAGATGACGATCTCGCGGTCGGCCGTCTCGCCCATCGCTAGTCCTCCTGTCGTCCCCGCGCGAGGTCCTGCACGTACGCGTCCAGCCGGTCGAAGCTCTCGTTCCAGAACCGCTCGAACCCGCCGGCCCACTCGTGAACCGGCCGCAGCCCGCGGGCGTCGAGGCCGTACAGGCGCTGCCGTGCCCGCCCGGCGGTCCCGCACCAGTCCGACCTCCCGGAGCACCCGCAGGTGCTTGGACGCCCCCGGCTGGGTCATGCCCAGCTCCTGGGCCAGCTCGGTCACCGGCCGCTCACCCGCACGCAGCAGCACCAGGATCTCCCGGCGCTGCGGCTCGGCGATCGCGTTGAAGACGTCCGAGGTCGTCGCCGCTCGTGCCATGGCGACCATCATATGCCGATATCGGTATGCGTCAAGCCGGCGCGCGTGCCGCACCCTCCCGATCACCCATGAGGGGGGTGACAGCTGCGCTTCAATATCCCTGAGACCCAGAACGACGACGCAGAACGCCAGGGAGCGTGCGATGAACGACAACACCGAGACCGCCATCCTCGCGGGGGGCTGCTTCTGGGGTGTCCAGGAGCTGCTGCGCCACCGCGACGGAGTCATCCGGACCCGGGTGGGCTACACCGGCGGGACCAACGACCACCCGACCTACCGCAACCACCCGGGCCACGCCGAGGCCGTCGAGATCGTCTTCGACCCCGAGCGCATCTCCTACCGGGACATCCTGGAGTTCTTCTTCCAGATCCACGACCCGACGACGCTCGACCGCCAGGGCAACGACGTCGGCTCCAGCTACCGCTCCGAGATCTTCTACACCAGCGACGAGCAGCGCCAGGTCGCCGAGGACACGATCGCCGACGTCAACGCGTCGGGCCTGTGGCCCGGCAAGGCGGTCACCAAGATCAGCCCGGCGGTGACCTTCTGGGAGGCCGAGCCCGAGCACCAGGACTACCTGCAGCACTACCCCAACGGCTACACCTGCCACTTCCCCCGGCCCGGCTGGAAGCTGCCGCACCGCCAGACCGCCTAAGGCGGACCGACGGGCGCCTCCGCCAGGGGGCGAGAACCTCCCGTGAACGCCTTCGGCCCCTCGGTGAATGGAGACACCTGAGGGGCCGAGGCGACTTCTCGATGGGCCTTCGAGAGAAGCGGACGACGGGGTTCGAACCCGCGACCTTCGGCTTGGGAAGCCGACGCTCTACCAACTGAGCTACATCCGCGAACGGCCCCAACCGTACCACGGCGGTTGACCCGATCCGGCCGCTGGGGGAGCCTGCGGACGGGTCCAACGAGGGGGGTGAGATGGACGAGCTGTCGCAGGTCACCGCGGGCCAGCGGGCGATGTGGGGCGCGGGCGACTACGTGCCGTTCGGGGAGATGCTGCTGCCCTCCTCGGGGCGGCTGGTGGAGGCCGCCGGGGTGGCGCCGGGCGAGCGGGTGCTGGACGTCGGCTGCGGGACCGGCAACACCTCGCTCGCCGCCGCGCGGGCGGGGGCGGAGGTGGTCGGCGTGGACCTCACGCCCCGGATGCTGGAGGGCGCCCGCGCGGCGGCGGCGCGCGAGGGCACGACCGCGTGCACCTTCCTGGAGGGCGACGCGCAGGCCCTCCCCCTCCCCGACGACGCCTTCGACGTGGCGCTGTCGACGTTCGGGTGCATGTTCGCGCCCGACCACGCGCGGGTGGCGGCCGAGCTGGTGCGGGCGGTGCGTCCCGGAGGGCGGATCGGGTTCACCGGCTGGACGCCCGGCGGCGACGCCGGGCGGTTCCTGCAGGTGGTGGGGTCGTTCATGCCCCCGCCGCCCGCGTCGGCGGGCAACCCGATGGCGTGGGGGGACGAGGCCTACGTGCGCGGGCTGTTCGAGTCGGCGGCGCCCGGGGCGCGCGTGAGCGCGACCACCGAGCGGGTGACCGTCGTCTTCGAGTCCCCCGACGACGCCGTGACGACCTACGCGACCAGCTTCGGCCCGATGGTGATGGCGCGGCCGGCCCTCGAGGAGTCCGGCGCCTGGGATCCGATGCTGGCGGCGCTGGGCGAGTTCTTCGGCGCGATGGCGCCCTCGCGCAGCGGCGGGCTGCTGGTGGACTACGACTACCTGCAGACGGTGGTGGTCACCCCCGCCTGAGCCGCGTCCTACATCCGCTCCGGCGCCTCGACCCCCAGCAGGTCGAGCCCGGTGCGGATGGTGGCGGCGGTGGCGCGGCACACGTCCAGCCGGAAGGCCTCGATCTCGGGCGGCTCGCCCACCACGCGGCAGCGGTGGTAGAAGGCGTGGAACTCGCGCGCCAGCTCGATCAGGTAGGCGACCACCCGGTGCGGGGCGCGCCGCTCCTCGGCCTCGCCCACGGCGACCGGCCACTCGGCGATGCGCATCACCAGGGCGCGCTCGGCGGGGTCCAGCTCGGCGGGCGCGGCCGCGGGCGGGGCGTCGCCCGGGCGGTCCGTCACCTGCGCCAGAATGCTGTGCACGCGCGCGTGGGCGTACTGGACGTAGTAGACCGGGTTCTCCTGGCTCTGCTCGCGGGCGAGGTCCAGGTCGAGGTCGAGGGGGGTTTCGTGGCTGCGCTGGACCAGGAAGAAGCGGGCGGCGTCGACGCCGATGTCATCCAGCAGGTCGCCCAGGGTCACGACCGTCCCGGCGCGCTTGCTCATCTTCTTGGCCTCGCCCCGCTCCAGCAGGCTCACCAGCTGGATGATCGGGCACCTCGAGCATGTCGGGGTCGTAGCCCCCCGCGGCGAGCACGGCCCGCAGCCGGGCGACGTAGCCGTGGTGGTCGGCGCCGAGCACGTTGATGAGCAGGTCGTCGCCCCGGCCGGCCTTGTTCAGGTGGTAGGCGACGTCGGCGGCCAGGTAGGTGGTGTCGCCGTCGCCGCGCACCAGCACGCGGTCCTTGGTGTCGCCGTAGTCGGTGGTGCGGAACCAGACCGCGCCCTCGGAGGTGTAGGCGTCGCCGGCCTTCTCCAGCGCCGCCACCCCGCGCGGCGACCGTGCCGGCGGCGTGCAGGGTGCGCTCGGAGAAGAAGCTGTCGAAGCGCACCCGGAAGCGGTCCAGGTCGCCGCGGATGGCCGCCAGCATCAGCTCCTCGCCGCGCGCCGTGAACATGTCGAGGGCGGCGTCGGAGGTGAGGGCGTCGTCGGCGTGACGGTCGCCGATCTCCGCGCGCACCGCCTCGGCGATGCGGGTCACGTAGTCGCCGTGGTAGCCCCCCTCGGGCACCTCCGCGGGGCGTCCGCACAGCTGCGCGTAGCGCGCGGCCACCGACTCGCCGAACAGGCGCATCTGGCGCCCGTGGTCGTTGACGTAGTACTCGCGGGTGACCGTGTGGCCGGCGAAGGCCAGGATGCGCCCCAGCGAGTCGCCGTAGGCGGCCTGGCGCGCGTGGCCCACGTGGGGCGGGCCGGTGGGGTTGGCCGAGACGAACTCCAGCAGGATGCGCAGCGGCCGCTCGGCGCCGCCGGCGCCGTAGCCGAGCCCCACCGCCGGCGACCTCGGCCGCCGCCGCCGCGAACCAGGCGGGCGCCAGGGTCATGTTGAGGAAGCCGGGGCCGGCCACCTCCACGCCCTCGAGCCACGCGGCGGCGCCCGGGTCGGCGCGCAGACCGGCCGCGATGGCCTCGGCGATCTCGCGCGGCGGGCGGCGGCGCCTGCTTGGCGAGCGCCATGGCGATCGGGGTCGCCAGGTCGCCCATCTCGGGCTGGGCCGGGGCGGCGAGGGGCACGCCCGGCGGGTCGGAACCGATCGCCTCGGCCGCGGCGGTGGCCACGGCGGTCCGGATCGTTGCGAGAAGGGGGGCGTCCGCCACGGACGGGGAGCTTACCGAGCCGGCGGCACTCGTCCTCATGGGACTGGCGCTGGCCGGCTGCTCGGGCGGCTCCGGCGGCGAGGCCCCGGGCTCCGACACCGAGCTCGTGGTGCGCCGCTTCGACGGCGACCGCCTGGTGCGCACGGTCCCGCTCACCGACTGCGACTCCGCCGACGGGGCCTGCGCGCGCGTGGTCGCGGTGCTGCCGCGCCTGCGGCCCGAGCCGGACGAGGTCTGCACCGAGATCTACGGCGGGCCCGAGCGGATGGTGGTGGAGGGCACCCTCGACGGCGAGCCGTACAGCGCCGAGGTGACGCGCACCGACGGCTGCCAGATCGCCCGCTACGACCTGCTGTCGGACGCGCTGAAGGGCTAGCGCTCCTCCCGTCAGGTCACCGCGAAGTCCCGGCCGAGCCGGTACGCCCGGTCGAGGTAGGCGGCGCGGGTGGCGTCGTCCACCGCCCCCACGGCGTAGAGGTAGACGTGCTCGGCGTTCTCCACGCCGGCCATCGTGAGCCCCCAGTCGCAGATGATCGTGTCCATCGCCTGCCGCCAGCCCTTCGCGTACTCCTCCTCGGTGAAGAAGGTCGGGGTGATGAAGAGGCCCCGGGCCTGCGTCAGCAGCGGGACCCTGCCCTCGAGGTCGCCCTTCCAGCCCTGCTCGTCGAGCGTGTACGCGAAGCCGTAGGCGAAGACCCGCTCGAACCAGCCCTTCAGGATGGCCGGCAGGCCCATCCAGTAGACCGGCGCGACGAAGATCAGCCCCTGGGCGCGCGCGACCTTCTGCTGGTGCCGGCGCACGTCGCGGGGCGTGCGCCTGCCGACCGCCTCCACGATCTCGCGGTTGGTCTTGCCGCGCAGCCAGCGCCTCACGACGCGGCGGCGCAGCGGTCCGCCGGCGCGGGCGACGACGGCCTCCGGCAGATCGGGGCTGTCGATCACCTCGGCGGGCAGCGACGCGTGCATGAACTGGTTGTAGTCCCGGTTGCGGAACACCGGATCGAACCCCATCGCGTGCAGGTCGATCACCTCGAAGCTGTGGCCCGCGTCCCTCAGCCCGCGGGTGACCCGGTCCCTCACCGCGCCGCAGAACGAGGCCGGGTTCGGGTGCGCATAGACGACGAGCACTCTCACGCGTCAGCCCTCCTTCGCCGTGGGAGCCGCCGGACGGGCCCGGCGCTCTGCGCGACCACATCAGCGACGGGCGGGCGCGGTCATTGGCGCGGACCCGGAGCCGCGCTGCGGCCTACTACGGCGTCGTGCCGGCCCCGCGGCGCTCCGCTAGTGCGGGTAGGGATGCCCCGAGGTGATGCACAGCGCCCGGTAGAGCTGCTCGGTGAGCACCACCCGCGCCAGCTGGTGGGGCATCGTCGAGCGGGCCCAGCGACAGGCGCTGCGTCGCAGGCCGTCCACCAGCTCGGGCGCGATGCCGACGGCGCCGCCGATCACGAAGGCCACCGGCCGGTCGCGCATGAGCCGCTCCAGCCAGGCGGCGAAGGCCTCGCTGGAGGCCGGGGCGCGGCCGGCGGGGTCCAGCGCGACGGTCGCGGCGCGCGGCAGGAGCTTGGCCCGCAGGCGCTCGGCCTCGGCCGCCCGGGCGCGCTCCTCGCCGCGCTGGAGCGGCTCGGCGGCCACCTCGTCCACGCGCAGCCCGGCCAGCCGGTCGACCCGCTCCTCGTACAGCCGCCCGGGGGCGTCGTGGGGCGGGCGCAGCCTTCCCACGCAGGCGATCTGCAGCCGCGGCGTCCGCCGTCCCAGCTCAGCGCTCCGTCTCGTCGCGGTAGCGCAGCGCCAGCGCGATGCGCTCGAGGGCGCTCGGGTGGGTGCCGAACCAGAAGCGCACGGCGGCCGGCGGGTCGGGCACGCCCAGGCCGCGCTCCACCAGGCCCTGGTGCAGGGCGATGTCGGCGTCCGGATCGCGCGACAGCTGCAGGCCGCGCCAGTCGGCCTCGCGCTCGTAGGCCCGGCTCACCCAGTTGGCCAGCGGGGCGCTGAGGGTGCCGATCACGGCCGCCGCGGCGGCGGCCACGGCCAGGCGGCGCAGCACCAGGTCGCAGCCCGCCGCGCCGGGGCCCGCCTTGGCGTAGCCGGTGCGCCAGCCCACCACCGCGAACACCAGCAGCAGCCCGGGCAGGGCGAGCACGGCGCCCCAGGTGCTGCCCTTCAGCACGTGACGGCGCTCGACGTGCGCCAGCTCGTGGGCCACCACCATCCGCACCTGGTCGGGCGGGAAGTCGCGCAGCAGCGTGTCGAACAGGACGATGTGGCGGCTGTCGCCCAGGCCCGACACGTAGGCGTTGGCCGCCGTGGTGCGCGCGCTGGCGTCGTTGACCTTCACGTCGTCGGCCTCCACGCCGGCGCGGTGGGCCAGGTCCAGGATCTGGGCCGACAGCGCCGGGTCGCGCAGCGGCTCGGTGCGCTGGAACAGCGGCTCGATGAGCACGGGCGACAGCAGCGACGACAGGTAGATGAAGGCGGCCACGCACGCCGGCCATCGCCAGCCACCACAGCCGCGGCGCGCGGGCGATCAGGACCGCCGCGCCCGCGCCCAGGATCGCGGCGATCACCGCCTGGATGCCGAGGCCCTTGGCGGCGTCCGCCAGCCACGCCCCGAAGCCCTGCGTCACGATCCCGTACTCGCGGCCCCATGAGTAGCGCCCGATCGCCAGGGGTAGGGCAACCAGGAACGTGACCAGCGACAGGCCCACCCCGAAGATGATCCCGGCGGCCCAGGGCCGCCCGTGGGCCAGCCGCACCACGCCCGGGCGCCAGCGCCCGCCCAGCATGGCCACGGCGATCGCGGTGAGCGCCGCCAGGGGCACCCCCACCGCGGCCATGGTCCAGAGGCCCCGGCGGTACTCGCGGTTGCGCGTCAGCTCGGCCGGATCGAACCAGTCGGTGAGCGGGGCCGGGTCCACGCTCGGGACGCCCGCGCTCCACAGCCGCCACCGCATCAGGGCGACCGCGCCGCCGGCCCCGAGGGCGGCCACCGCGGCCAGGGCGGCGGACCGGCGGCGGGGCTCGGTGGGCAGCCATCGGGTAGGCCTCAGCCGCGGTCGGCGCACCGGTCTATCGTAGCCCTCGGCCCGCCGCCGCCCGAAAGGTCCCGCCACGCCCCCGATCGCGATCCTCAGCGACATCCACGGCAACCGCCAGGCGCTGGACGCCACCCTGCGCGCGGTGCGCGAGTCGGGCGCCCGGTCGTGGTGGTGCCTGGGCGACCTGGTGGGCTACGGGGCCGACCCCGTGCACTGCCTGGCCACCACGGTCAGCGGCGCCGAGCGGTGCATCGCGGGCAACCACGACCTGGGCGTGACCGGCGCGGTCTCGCTGGACATGTTCGCCGACCTCGCCCACGAGGCCGTCATCTGGACCCGCGAGACCCTCGGCCCCGTGGGGCGGGCCAAGCTGCAGAAGCTGCGCCCGGAGGACTCCGCCGACGGCGTGCCCCTGTACCACGGCAGCCCGCGCGACCCGGTGTGGGAGTACATCGTCTCGGTGGAGCAGGCGCGCGCGGCGCTGGAGCATCAGCGGGTGCCGCTGGTGCTGGTGGGCCACACCCACATCCCGTTCGCCTGGCGGCTGACGCCCGACGGGGCCATGGAGAGCCCCGGCGTGCCCGAGGGGGGCCTGCTGGAGCTGGCGCCGGGACGCTGGCTGGTGAACCCGGGCTCGGTGGGGCAGCCGCGCGACCGCGACGCGCGCGCCGCGTGGGCGCTGTACGACCCGGAGGCGGGGACCATCGAGTTCCGCCGCACCCCCTACGACGTGGCCGGCGCCCAGAACGCGATCCTGGAGGCCGGGCTGCCCTCGCTGCTGGCGCACCGCCTGGCCGAGGGCCGGTGAGCGGGCCCGGCGCCTACCTCGACCACGCGGCCGCATCGCCGCTCGACGCGCGCGTGCGCGCGGCGATGGCCCCGTTCCTGGGCGAGGACTTCGGCAGCCCGGCGAGCCTCCACGAGTGGGGGCGCCGGCCCGCCGAGGCGCTGGAGGAGGCCCGCGCGCGGGTCGCCGCGCTGGTGGCCTGCGACCCCGAGTGGGTGATCTTCACCGCGGGCGCCACCGAGGCGCGCAACCTGGCGGTGAAGGGCCTGCTGGCGGGCAACCGGGCGCTGGGGCGCCACGTGGTGGCGAGCGCCGTGGAGCACCCGGCGGCCCTGGCGGCGTGCCGCAGCGCCGCCCGCGACGGCGGCGCGCTGACCCTGGTGGGGGTCGACGGCCGCGGCCGCATCGACCCGGCCGCGCTGGCGGCGGCGATGCGCGACGACACCGCGCTGGTCCACCTGGTGCACGGCCAGCCCGACATCGGCACGCTCCAGGACCTGCCCCCGCTGATCGCGGCGGCGCGGGCGCGCCGGCCCGAGGCGCGCGTCGTGGTGGACGCCGGCGAGACGGCGGGCCTGGTGCCGCTCGACGCCGGCGCGCTCGGCGCCGACGCCGTCGTGCTGGGCGGGGGGCCGATCGGCGGCCCGCGCTGGACCGGCGCCCTGGTGGTGCGCCCGGGCGCGCGCCTGCACCCGCTCATCGAGGGCGGCCTGCAGGAGCACGGCAAGCGCGCGGGGGCCGAGGACCTGCCCGGGATCGTGGGCCTGGGGGTGGCGGCCGCAGATCGCCCGCGCCGAGATGGCCGAGCGGGCGGCCGCCGTGGCGCCGCTGGCCCGGCGGCTCACCCAGGGCCTGCTGGCCGTGGACGACGTGCGCCTCAACGGCGATCCCGACGCGCGCATCCCGGGGCACGTGCAGGTGTCGGCCGGCTGGGTCGAGGGCGAGAGCCTGTGCCTGGCCCTCGCCGCGCGCGGCGTCGCCGTCTCGCCCGGGTCGGCCTGCACCGCCCACGCGGGCAAGGCGGCGCCGGCCCTGGAGGCCATCGGCCTGGAGCCGCCCTGGACCCACTCGGCGGTGCTCTTCACCCTGCGCGCCTCGACCACCCCCGACGAGGTGGAGCGCGGCGTCGCGGCCTTCGCCGAGTCGGTCGCCGCCCTGCGCGCGATGAGCCCCCTCGCGCCGTGAGCGAGCGGATCGTGGACGCCCTGGGCACGTGGTGCCCGGTGCCCATCCACCTCATCGACCGGGCCGCCCGGCGCGCCGCCGCGGGGGACGTCCTCGAGCTGCTGGCCGACGACCCCCTGATCGAGATCGACCTGCCGGCGTGGTGCCACACCTCGGGGAACACCCTGCTGGAGCTGCGCCCGGACGGCCCGGCCTACATCGGCCGGGTACGGGTGTCCTGAGGCGCGGGCGCTACCCTGGGGGCGTGCGCGCCGCCCCCGCCTTCGCCATCGACGCGGTCCTGATCGTGGGCTTCGCGGCCCTCGGCCGGCGCAGCCACGACGAGGGCTCCAGCCTCACGGGCGTCCTCGAGGTGGCGGCGCCGTTCCTGATCGCCATGGCGGTGGGCTGGCTGGTCGCCCGGGCCTGGCGCTCGCCGCTCGCGCCGGCGACCGGGGTCGTGATCTGGATCGTGACGATCGTGGTCGGGATGGCGCTGCGCAGCCTGGTGTTCGACCGCGGCATCGCCCCCACGTTCATCGCGGTGGCCCTGCTCACGCTCGCCCTGCTGCTGGTGGGCTGGCGGCTCCTGGCCACGCGCCTGCTGCCGCGCCGCGCGCCCCTGGAGGGGGCCGGCGGATGAGCATCGACCCCACCATCCCGGACCCCGGCATGCTGGTGTGCGCCATCTGCGGCGAGCGGATCAAGCCCGGCCGCACCCCCGGCACCTACGTCCACACCACCCGCCTGGTCGCGGCCTGCGACCTCGACTCGGACCACACCGCGGAGCCCGCCCCTCCCCGCTGAGCGCCGGTCAGCGCGGGTCGATGATGGCCATCCGGCCGCCCGACGAGCCGGCGTAGGCGCTGCCGGCCGAGATCGCGACGGTCCCGTTGACCAGCTCGCGCACCCCGAGCACGGGCTGTCCGGTGCGGTGCTGCCACACCGTGGACCCGTTGGCCAGGCGCACGCCGCGCGCCGCCCGGCGGCCGGGCGCGTCGATGGCCAGGTACACCCGGCCGCCGCGGCCGACCGACATCAGCCGGGCGCGATCGGCGGTGGCGGTGCGCCACACCGTGGCGCCGGTGCTCAGCGACAGGGCCCGCACGACGGGAACCCCGCCCAACGCCGGGCCGACGTACACCCGGTCGCGGGCGGGATCGACCAGCACCTGCGACGGCCGGGTGGTGAACGGCCGCGACCACCGCTCGCTGCCGTCCGGGCCGAGCGCCGCGATGCGGCCGCCCTCGGCCACCAGCACGCCCGAGGGGAGGGCGGCGAGGGCCTGGGTGGGCCCGACGCGCGTGCCGATGATGGCGCGGGCGACCGGGTCGACGATCAGCAGCACGCCGGGGAGCGTGCCGCCGACGACGACGTCGCGGGGCCCGGCGAAGGCGGCGTAGATCAGGCCCGCGCCGTCGCGGACCGTCATCTGCGCCACGTTGAACTCGTCCTGCCACAGGTACCGCCGGTCGACGACGCTCCACCACCCGGCGGGCCCCCGCGCGACGAGCGCCGGGAAGTGACCGGCGTACGCCGGCGGCTCGAAGACGTCCGTGCCCACGATGCACGTCGAGTCGGGCAGCACGGCGCCCGCGCAGCCGGTCACACGCCGCCCGCGCGCGTCGACGGCCCAGACGTCGTCGCCCTCGAAGCCGATCGGACCGTAGGTGCCGTCGGGCTGGAGGGCGACCGGCTGGGGCCCGTCGTCGCAGTTGCCGCAACCCGCCACGCGCCGGTAGGCCCACTGGCGCCGCCCGTCGCGCCGGTAGGCGGCGGCCGTGAAGGCCGATCCGTCCTGGGCGACCACCACCACGCCCCCCTGGGGGCCCTGCATCAGCGGCCCGGCCGGCGCCGCGCGGGGCCAGCCCGGCAGCGTGGGCGGCGCCGTGGCGGCCCACGCCTGCGGTGCGGCCACCGCCATCAGGACGAGCGCGATCGGGATGAGGCGCCTCACGCGGGCGACCATACGGCCGCGCGGGGACCCGTGGCGAGCCGTTCGGGTGCCCGCACGCCCGGGCATCATGGGGGACCGGCGAGCGACGACGAGGTGGGCAGATGGCCGAGGCCGACACGCGGAGCCAGCGCGAGCGGATGCTCGCGGGCGACGACTACATCGCGAGCGAGCCCGCGATCGTCCGCGACAGCCACCGCGCCATCACGCTGTGCGAGCGCTACAACCGCACCGCGGTCACGGATTCCGACGAGCGCCGGCGCCTCCTGGCCGAGCTGCTGGGCTCGGTCGGCGAGGGCACCGAGATCCGGCCGCCCTTCTTCTGCGACATGGGCTTCCAGATCCGCATCGGGCCGCGCACGTTCGTCAACTTCGGCCTGGTGGCGCTGGACGTGGCGCGCATCGACATCGGCGCGGAGGTCAACATCGGCCCCAACGTCCAGCTGCTCACCCCCACCCACCCCATCGCCCCCGGCCCGCGCCGCGAGGGCTGGGAGGGGTCGGCGCCCATCGCGATCGCCGACGGCGTCTGGCTGGGCGGCGGCGTGATCGTGCTGCCGGGGGTCAGCATCGGCGAGAACACCGTCGTGGGGGCGGGCGCGGTGGTGACGCGCGACCTCCCCGGCGGGGTCGTGGCGGTGGGCAACCCCGCCCGGGTGATCCGCGAGGTCTAGCGCGACCCCTTGGCGGCGAGGTGCGCGTCGATCTCCTCGATCCGCGTCGCCACGATCCGCCGCACCAGGCCCGCGGGCAGGGGCGCCTCGACCGTGAAGCGGACGGTGCCGCCCTTGCCCGAGGTGTCGTAGGGCCGCAGCTCGTCCGCCAGCGTCACCAGGACCCCCTTGCTGTAGGGGAACAGGCTGCAGTGGTTGGTGAACGCGGCGAAGCCCACCAGCGCCCGCCCCCGGTGCTTGAAGGTCGGCATCTGGTAGCTGATCGTCTCGATCGCGTCGGGCGCGGCGGCCCGGATGGTGGCCCGCAGCTCCTCGAGCGCGGCGCGCTCCGCCGCCGGGACCCCGGCCAGGTACTCCTCCACGCTGCCCGCTGTCGCCATGGCCGCTCTCCTTGGTCGGGTATTCAGCCTCGCATGGGTCGACGCCCCTGCGCCCAGACAGGTTGCGTGACCAGCAAGCGCGCGCGCCCATCCGGATCGCGCGATCAGCTACGAACACATGTTCGCTATGCTGCGCCGATGGGACGCCCGGCACCCGCAGGCGGACGCGAGCAGATCCGCTGGCGCCTGGCCGATGACGACGGCGGGCAGCCGGCGCTGCTGGGCGAGGTGGAGCGGCGCGCGGGCCGGGACGAGCTGGCCGGCCTCGAGCTGCTGCACGTGCGCGCCAAGAGCATCATCAACCGCGCGCCCAAGGTGTCGCAGCTGCCGTTCAACTGGACGATCAACGCCTACCGGGGCTGCAGCCACGCCTGCGTCTACTGCTTCGCGCGGCCCACGCACGAGTACCTCGGGTTCGGCATCGGCGAGGACTTCGACCGGCGCATCGTCATCAAGATCAACGCGGTCGAGCGGCTGCGGGTCGAGCTGCGGCGCGCGAGCTGGCGCGGGCGAGGCGATCGCGATGGGCACCAACACCGACCCGTACCAGCCGGTGGAGGGCCGCTACCGCCTGACCCAGGGGATCGTCGAGACGCTGGTGGACGCCGGCAACCCGTTCTCGATCCTCACCAAGTCGACCCTGATCGGCCGCGACGTCGACCTGCTGGCCGACGCCGCGCGGCGCGGCTGGAGGTGCACACGGCGCTCTCGATCGGCTGCCTGGACGAGGACGTGTGGCGGCAGGCCGAGCCCCACACGCCCCACCCGCTGCGGCGGATGGAGACCGTGGCGCGGCTCAACGCGGCCGGCGTGCCCTGCGGCGTGATGATCGCGCCGGTCCTGCCCGGCATCTCCGACGACCCGGATCAGATCGAGGCGGTGGTGAAGGCGGCGGTCGCGGCCGGGGCCACCTCGATCACCCCGATCATGCTCCACCTGCGGCCCGGGGTGCGCGAGCACTACCTGGAGTGGCTGGGCGCCACCCGGCCCGCGCTGGCCGAGGCCACCGACCGGCGCTACGCGGGCGCCTACGGGCCCGCCGACGAGCGGCGCGACCTGGCGGGCATGGTGCGCCGGATGGTCGCCGCGCACGGGGGGCTGCGGCCGGTCGCGCCGGGCCGCTTCTCGCGCCGACGGGCTCCGGCGACCGCGCCGCAGGAGCCCGAATCCGCTCAGCTCAGCCTCCTGTAGAGCCTTAGGCTTTGGCGCCGCGGCGGGCCGCGTAGAGCCCGACGAGGGCGGCCACCAGCGTCACCAGGAAGATCTGCCCGATCACGGTCTCGGTCACGGAGAGCAGGCGCCCGAGATCGGACGACGCCTGGAGATCGCCGCTGGTGCCGAGCGTGGTCAGGCTGGTCAGGCTGAAGTACATGAAGTCGGTGGTCGGCCGCTCCTCGCCGAAGAAGCGGTCGGAGTCGAGGACGTTCACGGTCAGGAACATGAAGGTGAACGTGAACGCGATCAGCAGGTAGGCGCACACCGCGCCCAGCAGCGTGGACCGCGCCACCTGCTGGTGGCGGACGATGCGACGGACGACGATCACCGGCAGGAACAGGGACAGCACCACCCAGAGGGGCGACGGCAGCGGGGTCGTCTCTCCGGAATCGCCCAGACGCCACCCGGCGACGTCGCCCGCCAGCACCAGCAGGCTGGCGAGCACCGCCACGATCGCGATCACGTCGGCCACCCGCCGCCAGCGGCGCCGCACCCCGGACGCCCGCACCGCCAGCGCCAGCGTGGCGCTCACCGAGAAGGCGATCACGATCCCCGCCAGGCCCGGACCGGACGTCCGCGTCCTCGGGGGCGATGTCCACCAGCGACAGCACGACCAGCGCGACCACGATCGTCAGCAGCAGCAGGCCGAAGCGGTCGAGGTGGGGCGAGTGCTCGTCGAAGAGCGCCTCGTCGAGGCGCTCGGCGATGTTCGGCTTCCGGTCCACGCAGAGGTCGTCTTCGCCGCGTCACCCCCCTCTCCCGCCCCGCTTGTGACGCAGGACCTCGCGCGCGGCCCGCGACCCCCGGCGCCCGTGCGCGCGGTGGGCGCGCTCGTCGGCGCGCAGCTCCAGCGCGCGGACCTCCCGGGCCAGGCCGTGGAAGCTCTCGAGGCGGGCCGGGTCGAGCCGGCCGTCCGCGACCGCGGCGCGCACCGCGCACCCGGGCTCGTCCGCGTGCCGGCAGTCGCCGAAGCGGCAGTCTCCGGCCAGCTCGTCGATGTCGGCGAACGCCGCGGACACTCCCTCCTCCCCGCCCCACAGGCCCATCTCGCGGGTGCCCGGCGTGTCGATGAGCGCGCCCCCGCCCGGCAGCGGCACCAGGTGGCGCGCGGTGGTGGTGTGGCGCCCCTTGGCGTCGCCCGCGCGCACCTCGCGCACCGCCAGCTGCTCGGATCCGAGCAGCGCGTTGGTGAGGCTCGACTTGCCCGAGCCGGACTCCCCCACCAGCACGAGCGTCCGGTCGGGCAGCGCCCGCGCCTGCAGCTGGTCGAGGCCCTCCCCGGTGCGGGCGCTGGTGCACACGACGTCCACGCCGGGCAGCGCGAGGGCGATGCGCGCCTCCACGGCCTCGCGCTGGGGCAGGTCGACCTTGGTCAGGGCGACGAGCGGGGTGGCGCCGGCCTCCCAGGCGAGCGCCGCCACGCGGTGAAGGCGCCTCTCGCGCAGGGGCCGGTCGAGGCCCTGTACGGCCACCACCAGGTCGACGTTGCTGGCGATCACCTGCTCGGCGTCGGCGCGTCCGGCCGCGCGGCGGGCGAGCACCGTCCGGCGCGAAAGGACCGCGGCGATCGCCCCGTCCTCCAGCGCCACCCAGTCGCCGGCCGCGAGGCCCGACCCGGCCACGCGCACCGGGCCGGCCGCGCCCAGGGCGACGGCGGCCCCGCGGTCGACGCGGACCACGCGCGCCGGCACGGCGGCGGGCCGCCACGAGCGCCTCGAGCTCACGGGCGCGGGCGTCGTCCCATCCGATCGGCGCCAGGCGGGCGCCGCTGTCTGCTGCATTCACTTCGGGGTTCCCTTCGAGGAAGGGGCGCCCCGCGGAACGCGCTCCCGGTTAGGCGGGAGGCGGGATGGAGGCGCCCGAGACGGACACGGCGGCTCCGAACGGCATCGCCGTCCGGGCGGTCAGCGCTCTGTCCATGCGGCGTGGCCCTCCCTCGCGTCGGGTGTGGTCCCGAACGCGGGCGATTCTACCCAGCGAGCAGCGGCGTGCCAACCATCGCCGGACCGGGGTCCCAGCCCATCAGCCCGCAGAGGGTCGGGGCCACGTCGCCCAGGGCGCCGCCCTCGCGCAGCGGCAGGCCGGGGCGGTCGATCCACAGGGGCACCGGGTTGCTGGTGTGGGCCGTGTTGGGGCTGCCGTCGGGCTCGATCATGTGCTCGCTGTTGCCGTGGTCGGCGGTGACGCACAGCAGGCCCCCGGCCGCGGCCACGGCCGGGCGGATGGCGCCCATGCAGGCGTCCACCGTCTCGATGCCGCGCACCGCGGCCTCGACCACGCCGGTGTGGCCGACCATGTCGGCGTTGGCGAAGTTGACCACCAGCAGCTGGTCGGCGCCCTCGGCCAGCGCCTGCACCACCGCGTCGCGCACGCCGGCGGCGCTCATCTCGGGGGCGTGGTCGTAGGTGGGGACGTGCTGGGGCGAGGGCACCAGCACCCGCCGCTCGCCCTCGAACGGCTCCTCGCGCCCGCCGTTGAAGAAGAAGGTGACGTGGGCGTACTTCTCGGTCTCGGCCACGTGCAGCTGGCGGCGCCCCGCGCCCGACACCGTCTCGGCCAGGCCCTGGCGCACGTCCTGCGCCTCGAAGAGCACGGGCGCGTGGAACTCGGCCTTGTAGCGGGTCATCGTGGTCAGCAGCGGCAGGCCCGGGACGTCGCGGTCGAAGCCGTCGAACTCGGGCTCGGCCAGCGCCATCGTGAGCTGGCGGGCGCGGTCGGGACGGAAGTTCCAGTAGAGCACCGCGTCGCCGGGGCGGATCCGGTGCTGCGCCGGGTCGCCGATGACCGCCGGCTCGATGAACTCGTCGGTGACGCCCAGGTCGTAGGAGGTCTGCACCGCCTCGCGCCCGGTCGCGCGCCGCTCGCCGAAGCCGTGCACCATGGCGTCGTAGGCGCGCTTGGTGCGGTCCCAGCGGCGATCCCGGTCCATGGCCCAGTACCGGCCGCACACGGTGGCCACGCGGGCCCCGGTGGCCTCGAGCTCGGTCACGGCCTCCAGCGCCGCGTCGGGGCGCGTGTCGCGCCCGTCGGTGAGCGCGTGCACGACGATCCGCTCGACGCCGTGCTCCTGCGCCATCCGGATCAGCGCGAGCGCGTGCCGCTGGCTGGCGTGCACCCCGCCCTCGCCCGCCAGCCCGACCAGGTGGAGGGTGGTGCGGCGTCCGGCCTCCAGCACGTCCTGCATGGCGGGGATGCCCAGGATCGACCGGTCGGCGATCGCCTCGTCCACCCGCACGAGCATCTGGGGCACGCGGCGCCCCGCGCCCAGGTTGAGGTGGCCCACCTCGCTGTTGCCCTGCTGGCCGGCGGGCAGCCCCACGGGCAGGCCGGAGGCCTCGATGCGGGTGCCCGACCCCTCGGCCGCCAGGGCGTCCAGCACCGGCGTCCGCGCCAGCGAGACCGCGTTGCCGGGCCCCGGCGGCGCGATCCCGAAGCCGTCGATCACGATCAGGACCAGCGGCCCGCGGGGCGTGGCGCTCACCGGCGCGCCCTCACGCCGCGCGCACGATGGCGGCGAAGGCGTCCGGGTCCAGGCTCGCGCCGCCCACCAGCGCGCCGTCGATGTCGGGCTCGGCCATCAGGGCCGGGGCCGTCTCGGGGGTGACGCTGCCGCCGTAGAGCACGCGCAGGGCCGCGCCGTCGATGTGCTCGGCGGCCACGCGCCGCACGTGGGCGCAGGCCTCCTGGGCGATCTCGGGCGTGGCGGTGCGGCCGGTGCCGATCGCCCAGATCGGCTCGTAGGCGATCGCCAGCGACGCGACCTCGTCGGGGTGCACGCCGGCGAGGGCGGCCTTCACCTGGCCGGTGAGCCAGGACTCGGTGTCGCCCGCCTCGCGCTGTTCCAGCGACTCGCCCACGCACAGCACCACCAGCAGCCCGGCGTCGAGCCCGGCGCGCACGCGGGCCGCGACCTGGGCGTCGGTCTCGCCCGCGGCGCGGCGCTCCGAGTGGCCCACCAGGGTGCCGTCGGCCCCCGCGGCCACGATCATCGGCGCGGACACCTCGCCGGTGTGCGCGCCCGAGGCGGCCTCGTGCACGGCCTGGGCGAGCACGCGCAGCGGGCTCCCCGAGGCGGCGCGGGCGGTGGCCTCGAGCGCGGTGAACGGCGGGCACACGGCCACGTCGACCGCCAGCTCGCCGTGGTCCAGGTGGGCCACCAGGCGCGCGACGTACTCGCGGGCCTCCACCCCGGTCTTGTTCATCTTCCAGTTGCCGGCCACGAGGGGCCTCCGGGCCGCGCTCATGCGGTCGGCAGGGCGGCGACGCCCGGCAGGGTCTTGCCCTCGAGCAGCTCCAGCGCGGCGCCGCCCCCGGTCGATACGTGCGTCAGCTGGTCCACCAGGCCGAACGCGGCCAGCGCCGCGCCCGAGTCGCCCCCGCCGGCGATCGTGGCGCCCGACGCGTGCGCCATCGCCTCGGCCACCGCGCGGGTGCCGTCGGCGAAGGGCGCGATCTCGAAGGCCCCCATCGGGCCGTTCCAGAACACCGTGCCGGCGTCGCCGATGGCCTCGCGATAGGAGGCCGACGTCCGCGGGCCGATGTCCACGCCCATCCAGCCGTCGCCGATGTCGTCGGTGGGGACCACCTCGAGGTCGGCGTCGGCGGCGAACTTGTCCGCCACCAGCACGTCCACCGGCAGCTGCAGCGAGCAGTTGAGCTTGACCGCGAGCTCCATCAGCTCCTGGGCCTGGGCCTGCCCCTCGGGGCCCTCGTGCAGCGAGGCGCCCACGCCCTCCCCCATCGCGGCCAGGAAGGTGAAGCACATCGCCCCGCCCACCAGCACCCGGTCGCAGCGCTCGAGCAGGCTGGTGATGAGCGGCAGCTTGTCGCTGACCTTGGAGCCGCCCAGCACGGCGACGAACGGGTGGGCGGGGTTCTCCAGCAGCCCCTCCAGCACCTCGACCTCGCGCGAGAGCAGCAGTCCGGCGCGCGCCGGCAGGACGTGCGCGACGCCCTCGGTGGAGGCGTGCGCGCGGTGCGCGGCGCCGAAGGCGTCGTTGACGTAGTGCGTGAAGCCGGCCGCCAGCTGCTGCGCGAAGGCCGGATCGTTGGCCTCCTCCTCGGGGTGGAAGCGCAGGTTCTCCAGCATCACCAGCTCGCCCGGGGCCAGCGCCTGCGGCGCGGGCGCGCACCTCGGGCCCGACGCAGTCGGGCAGCAGCTCCACCGTGCGCCCCATCAGGCTGCCCAGGCGCTCGGCCACGGGGGCGAGGCTGAGCTCATCGACCCGCGTCCCCTTGGGGCGGCCCAGGTGCGAGCACACCGCCACCCCCGCCCCGGCCGCGAGCAGGCGCTCGAGGGTGGGGACGGAGGCGGAGATCCGGGCGTCGTCGGTGACGCGCCCGCCCTCGAGGGGGGCGTTGAGGTCGGCGCGCACCAGCACGCGCGCGCCGGACCAGTCAACGCCGGGATCGTCGATCCCGAGGAGGCGGGCCACTACGGGAGCAGCCGAGCGGCGAGCTCCACGACCCGGCACGAGTAGCCCCACTCGTTGTCGTACCAGGAGATGACCTTGACGGTCGTCCCGCGGACCATGGTCAGGCTGGCGTCGAGCAGCGACGAGCGCGGGTCGCCGACGATGTCCCGCGAGACGATCGGGTCCTCGGTGTAGCCCAGGATCCCCTCCAGCGGACCGGACTCGGCCGCCTTCAGGAACGCCGCGTTGACCTCCTCCTTGGTGGTCTCGCGGCCGACCGTGGCCACGAGGTCCACCACCGAGCCGTCGGGCGTGGGCACGCGCAGGGCGATGCCGTCCAGCTTGCCCTTGAGGTGGGGCAGCACCTCGCCGATGGCGCGCGCGGCGCCGGTCGAGGTGGGGATGATCGAGAGGGCCGCCGAGCGGGCGCGGCGCAGGTCGCTGTGGGGCGCGTCCAGCAGGCGCTGGTCGCCGGTGTACGAGTGGCAGGTGGTCATGTAGCCCTGCTCGAGGCCGAACTCGTCCGAGAGCACCTTGGCGATGGGCGCCAGGCAGTTGGTGGTGCAGGACGCGTTGGAGACCACGTGGTGCGAGGCGGGGTCGTACTCGTCGTCGTTGACGCCCAGGCAGATCGTGATGTCCGGGTTCTTGGCCGGAGCCGAGATCACGACCTTCTTGGCGCCGCCCTCGAGGTGCGCGGCCGCCTTGTCGCGGTCGGTGAAGAAGCCGGTGCTCTCGATGACCACGTCGACGCCCAGGTCGCCCCAGGGGAGCTTGGCCGGGTCGCGCTCGGCGAACACCTGGATGTGACGATCGTCCACGTGAAGGTGGTCGTCGTGGGCGTGCACATGACCGGGGTAGCGGCCGAACACCGAGTCGTAGTCGAGCAGGTGCGCCAGCGTGGCCGAGTCGGTGATGTCGTTGACCGCGACGATCTCCACATCCGAATCCCCGAGCGCCGCGGCGCGGAAGACGTTGCGACCGATCCGGCCAAATCCGTTGATACCCACTCGTACGCTCATCCGGCCTCCCCCATGGGAAAAAAGGATGGCCAATCTACCAGCCCGGTCCGGGCCGGATGTCAGGATCCCCGCGTGCGCCCGGCCCTGCTCATCGCCGCCGCCCTGCTCGCCGCGGCCGCGGGCGGGTGCGCCACGGGGGACGACGCCGCCCCCCGGCCCTCCGCGGACCGGGCGACGACGGCCACCGTCGTGCGCGTGGTGGACGGCGACACCCTGATCGCCCGGGTCGCGGGCCGCGACGAGCGGGTGCGCCTGCTGGGGGTCGACGCGCCCGAGAGCGTCACGCCCGACCGGCCGGTGGAGTGCTTCGGGCCCGAGGCCGCGCGCGAGGCCCGCCGGCGGATGCCCGCAGGGCGCCCCGGTGGAGCTCGTGGCCGACCCGACCCAGGGCGCGCGCGACCGCTTCGGCCGCCTGCTGGCCGAGGTCACGGTGGACGGCCGGGCCACGACGGTCAACGAGGATCTGGTCGCCGGCGGCTTCGCGGAGGTGTTCCGCGGCGACGGCCGGGCGCGGCTCCTGCCGGCCCTGAAACGAGCGGAGTCCGCGGCGCGCCAGGCGCGCCGCGGACTCTGGAGTGCCTGCCGCCGAGGCGGCTGAGCGGCCCTACGCGGTGGTGGACGGGGTGGCGACCACGCCACCCGTCGGAGCCGGGCCGTACTGGTTCGGCTCGGGGCTGCCGGCCAGGCAGCCGCACTCCACGATGACCCAGATCGGGCCCACGAGCGGGATGAACCCGATCAGGACCCACCAGGCCGACTTGCCACGGTCGTGCCAGCGCTTGCCCTGAACACAGACGTGGAAGTAGATGAGGGCGATCGCCACGACGAAGCCGGCGACGGGATTGATGATGGAGGCGAGGGCCCCCACGATGATCAGCGGGATGACGCCGAACCAGAACTGCTGACGACCGATCCGGCCGTCGATGCTGGTGTAGAGGTGCTTGAGGTCCACGGAGCCGCTCCTTGGCGGATGGTGAGCGTGTACCCCAAGACATCGGCACCGCCGCGCCGTTTCTGACCCGTCGCGGTCGTGAAATGCAGACGGGGGGCCCGAAGGCCCCCCGTCGTCGTGCGTGATGCAGGTGGTGCGAGGTGGCTAGGCCGCCTCGGCAGCCGCCTTGGGCTTCGGCGTGATCGCCGCCGTGATCTTGGCGGAGAGGATGCCGAGGATGACGCCGCAGACCAGGGTGACGAACACGGAGAACCACACCCACGGCCACGGGGTCGAGAGGAGACCGCCACCCGCGCCGATGCCGGCCGAGCCGTCGGCAGCCGCGAGGGCCGCCGCCTTGTCGCCGACGCCGCCGCCGTTCGGGACCCAGCCGTCGAGGCCGGTCGCGATCCACCAGAGGAACACTGCCGCGAATGCGGGGAATGTTCCTGCCACGTAGTACCAGTCGCCGGCGATCAGGATGGCGACGAGGATGAACGCGAAGATGCCGACCCAGAGGGCGATGCCCCAGAAGTCGGGAGCGTCAGCGGTCTTGAACGCCAGCGGCATCGTGACGAGCGCCGCCACGGTACCGAAGACGCAGGCGATGAAGATCTTGCCGAACGCGGCGTTGTCGCCACCCGCGGCGAAGAACAGGCCCCACGAGATGAAGGCCACAGGAAGGATCAGGTGGAACTTCTCAGGAATGCCGAGGGCGCCGTCCGCGCCGTCCTGGACCGTCACCCAGTGGAACGTGAAGTTGAGGGACAGCTCCGTCCAGAGGAAGGAGAGGACCCCGATCACGACCGCCAAAGGCAGAATCGCTTTTGCGCGAGCGCTCATTGAGCGTTTGCTCCTTTAGGAGAAGTACGGGAGACACGCCGCCGGTGAAGATGGAAAGAGGTGACGGCGTAGCCGCAGTCGGGCCGACCCCGAAATCTGCGCGGCCAGTCTACGGTTGCCCACGTGTTCGTGGCAACCGTTGCATGCCCTCTTTTCCTCGTTGCGCGCGTGTTGCGGGATCAGCCTGAGTCCGTCCGCAGATCGTGGATGCGGGGACGAGAGCGCGGTGCGGATACGGGGCCGCACCCGCAGGGTGACCCCTCGGGTGCCCCGAATCGCGCATCACGTGAGCGATCTCGTTCATCCGCGCCCGAGATCGACGGATTCAGGCTTAGCGCTCCACGAGGCCCCGCACGAGCTCCATCAGGACGCGCGCGAGCGCCTCGGGCGAGTGCCGCACCACCCGCCCCTCCTCGGCGAGGTCGGCGCCCACCACGCGCACCCCCATCGCCTCCAGGCGCTCGTGGTCCACGCGCACCGGCTCCTGGCCCTGGGCCGCGTAGGCGGCGGTGGCCACCGGGTCGAGGGGTCCCTCGTGGACCACGATCACGTCCACCCCGCCCGGGGCGGCGTCCAGCACCTTCTCCAGGTGGTCGGCGGCGGTGAAGCCGTCGGTCTCGCCCGGCTGGGTCATGACGTTGCAGATGTAGACGCGCTGGGCCGAGCAGCCGATGACCGCCCGGGCCAGGCGGGGCACCGACAGGTGCGGCAGCACGCTGGTGAACAGGCTCCCGGGGCCCAGCAGCAGCAGGTCCGCCTCGTTGATCGCGGTGATCGCGGGCGGGTGCACCATCGGCTGGGGCTCCAGCCACACCCGCCGGCAGGGCCCCGCGCCGGCCGCGATGTTGGTCTCGCCGCTCACCAGCTCGCCGTTCTCGCGCTCGGCCCACAGGCGGATGCTCTGCAGGGTCGAGGGCAGCACGCGGCCGCGGATCTTGAGCACCCGGCTGCACTCCTCGATGGCGAGGTCGAAGTTGCCGGTGACCTCGGCGAGCGCCGCCAGGAAGAGGTTGCCGAAGGGGTGCCCGGACAGGTCGCCGTCGGCGAAGCGGTGCTGGAAGAGGCGCCCCATGAGCGACTCGTCGTCGGCCAGCGCGACCAGGCAGTTGCGGATGTCGCCGGGGGGCAGCACGCCCAGCTCGCGGCGCAGGCGCCCGGACGAGCCGCCGTCGTCGGCCACGGTCACGATCGCGGTGATGTCGAGCGGCGAGCGCTTCAGGCCGCGCAGCAGCGAGGCGAGGCCGGTCCCGCCCCCCAGGGCCGCGATGCGCGGCTGGCGGCTCATCATCACGCGGGCTCGGTGGGGGCGCCGGTGGAGCGCGTGATGTGGCGGTGGGACGTGCTCACGTCGAACTCGCGCGAGTAGCGGCGGGCGAGCATCTCGGCGATGGCCACGCTGCGGTGGCGGCCCCCGGTGCAGCCGATGCCGATCACCACGCTGGCCTTGCCCTCGTCGGCGTAGGCGGGCAGCAGGAAGTCGAGCAGCGACTCCAGGCGCGCGCGGAACTCGTCCATCCCGGGCGCCGCGGCCACGAACTCGGCGACCGCCGGGTCGAGGCCCGGTGAGGGGGTTGAGCGACGGCACGTAGTGCGGGTTCTGCAGGAAGCGGACGTCGAACAGGAGGTCCGCGTCGCGCGGCACGCCGTGCTTGTAGCCGAACGATACGAACTGGACGTGCAGGCGCGGCCGGCTGCCCGGCGCCATCAGAGCCTCGGCCACCCGGCGGCGCAGGTCCCAGATCGACAGCCCGGTGGTGTCGATGACCACCTCGGCGCGGGCGCGCACCTCGGCCAGCTCGGCGCGCTCGCGGCCGATGCCGTCCAGCACCGTGCCGTCGCCCGACAGCGGGTGCGGCCGGCGGGTCTCGCGGAAGCGGTTGATGATCGCCTCGTCGCTGGCCTCCAGGAACACCACCCGCGGGCGCACCCCGCGCGCCTCCTCCACCCGGCGCAGCACCGGCTCCAGCTCCTTGAACCAGACCCCGCCGCGCACGTCGCACACCACGGCGGCCCGCTCCACGCGCGAGCCCTCCAGCAGCACCAGGTCGGCGAAGGCCGGCAGCAGCCCGGGGGGCAGGTTGTCGACGCAGAACCAGCCCGCGTCCTCGAAGGTGCCCATGGCCGTGCTCTTCCCGGCACCGCTCATGCCGGTGATGATCGTCAGCTCCACGCGCCCTCCCCACCCGCTCCGACCGGCGCCGCGGCCCCGCCGGGGCCCGCCGTCTTGTGCAGGCGGTCGTAGATGTCACGTGCGACCTTCGACGGCACCCCCGGCACCGCCTCCACCTCCTCGCGCGTCGCGGCCAGGAATCGGTCGGCCGAGCCGAAGTGGCGCAGGATGGCCGCCTTGCGCGCCGGGCCCACCCCGGGCAGGGCGTCCAGCACGCTCTCGGTCATGCCCTTGCCGCGCCGGCCGCGGTGGTGGCGCAGCCCGAAGCGGTGGGCCTCGTCGCGGATGTGCCGCAGCACCAGCAGCGCCGGCGAGCCCTCGTCCAGCAGCAGCGGGTCCGGCCGGCCGGGCAGGAAGATCTCCTCCCGCTTCTTGGCCAGGCTCACCACCGGCACGCCGTCCACGCCGGCCTCCTCCATCCCCTCCATCGCCGCCGCCAGCTGGCCCTTGCCGCCGTCGATCACCACCAGCCCCGGCCGCGCGGCGAACGAGGGGTCGTCCTCGGGGTTCTCCAGGCGCGCGAAGCGCCGCCGCAGCGCCTCGCGCATGCGCGTGAAGTCGTCCGGGCCGCCCTCGTAGCGCATGTTGAACGAGCGGTAGTGGGCCTTGGCCGGGGCCCCGGCCTCGAACACCACCATCGAGGCCACCGCGTAGGTCTCCCCCAGGTTGGAGATGTCGTAGCACTCGATCCGCACCGGCGGGGCGGGCAGATCCAGGCGCGCCTGCAGGTCCGACAGCGCGTCGCGCCGCCGCCCGCGCGCCTGCTCGTGGCGCTGGCGGTCCTGGTCCAGGGCGAAGCGGGCGTTGCGCTCGGCCAGCTCGGCCAGCTTGCGCTTGTCGCCCCGCGCGGCGGCCCGCACCTCCACCCGGTGCCCGCGCCGCTCGGTGAGCATCGACTCCAGGTCGGGCGCGGCCAGGCTGTCGCGGGCCACCACCACCAGCGCCGGGATGGCGAGGGCCATGGCGTAGAACTCGTAGGCGAACTGCATCAGCACGGTCGCCTCGTCATCGGCGCCGGCGGTGTCGAGGAAGAACGACTGGCGGTCCTGCAGCACGCCGTCGCGCACCTGCAGCACCTGCACGTTGGCCGAGTCGCCCTCGATCGCGATGCCCAGCACGTCCGCCGTGCCCACCGAGCCGGCGGTGGCGAACTGGCGCTCCATCAGGTGCTGCACCGCGGCCAGCCGGTTGCGGATCCCCGCCGCCCGCTCGAACTCCTGGGCGGCCGCCGCCGCGCGCATCTGCTCCTCCAGCTCGCGCTCGAGCCCCCGGTAGCGCCCCGACAGGAAGGCGATGATCTGGTCGATCAGCGCCCGGTAGTCCTCCTTCGAGATGTAGCCGACGCACGGCGCCAGGCAGCGCTTGATGTGGTAATCGAGGCACGGCACGCCCGAGGGCCGGCCCGGCTCGCGCCCCTCGCACGGCCGGCTCGGGAAGATCTTGTTGATCGCCTTGAGGGTCTCGCGCACCTTGTAGGCGTTGGAGAAGGGGCCGAAGTAGAGCCGGTCGCGGCGGTGGCTCTCGCGCGTGAAGTAGACCCGCGGATAGTCCTCGTCCAGGCTGATCGCGATGTAGGGGTAGCTCTTGTCGTCGCGCAGCCGCACGTTGAACGGCGGCCGGTGGGTGCGGACGAGGTTCGCCTCCAGGATGAGGGCCTCGCTCTCGCTGCCGGTGACGAACACCTCCACCCGCGCGATCCGCCCCACCAGCTCGTCGGTCTTGGGGTGCATCCCGGCGCGCGGCGCCATCCCGCGCGTGGACGCCGCCTCGCCGGGGCGCAGGGGGGCCTGGAAGTAGGAGAGCACGCGCCTGCGGATCGACTTGGCCTTGCCCACGTACAGGACGCGGTCGGCGGCGTCTCGGTAGATGTAGACGCCCGGGCCCGTCGGCAGTCCCGCGAGCTGCTCGCGAAGGGGGGCGGAATCCGGCACTCGGCATCGAGTATGGCAGGGGTGTCACGCCCCCCGACCGGCGGCGCCGCCCCGGGCGGCCCCCCTCGCGGCGTCAGTCGAACGGGCGCTTGAGCAGCACCACCGGCCACGCCACCAGGTCGCCGCTCTTGAGCGTGACGCCGACCGCCTCCCAGCCCTGTGCGCCCAGCTCGTTGAGGCGGTCCGGGCTCGCGCCGCCCGAGTCCTTCTTGATGCGTCCGGCCTCGTGCAGCGGCACGACCACGTACTCCCACTTCTGGCTCATGCGAGGCCCCTCTCTCCGGTCGTCGGTTGCGGTTCGGGGACCAGCCTTCCGCCCCCGAACCGACCGCGCATCCGTGCCCGCCGGCGCGCCCCTCCGTAGTCCCCCGCGAGCCCGTCCTCACACCAGCCGCCCCTCCACCCGGATCAGCACCACCCCGCCCACCCCGGGCGCGCCCGACCCGGCCGCGGCCGCCCCGCCCGCCAGCGCCAGGATGCGCGCCACGTAGGCCTGGGTCTCGCGGTAGGGCGGGATGCCGCCGTAGCGGCGCACGGCCCCGGCGCCGGCGTTGTAGGCGGCCAGGGCCAGCGGCAGGGAGCCGAACTCGCGCACGTGGCCGCCCAGCAGGCGGGCGGCCGCCGGGATCGCCTGGGCGGGGTCGAAGGGGTCGCGCAGGCCGATGCCGCGGGCGGTGGCCGGCATGAACTGGGCGATGCCCTGGGCCCCGGCCGGGCTGACGGCCCGCGGGATCGAAGCCCGACTCGGAGCGCAGCAGCGCCGCCAGCACCGCCGGGGTGAGGCCGTTGGCCGTCGCCGCGGCGGCGATCGGCGCGCGCAGGTGGGCCGGCACCCACGCCGGCAGCGCCGCGGCCGGGGCGGGGCCCGCAGCGGCCGGCGACCCGCCGGCGCCGCAACCGGGCGTGTAGCCGTAGTGCCAGGGCTCCCAGGAGTAGCGCTGGACGAACCCGAAGCGGGTCGCGTTGCGCGCGAGCCATGCGTGCGCCGCGCCGCCGCGCGCCCATGTTGAGGTCGAGCTCGGTGGCGTCGCGGTGGCGGCTGCGCCCGGGCGGCGCGACCCACTTCGGGTCGGGGTGGCGGGCGAACAGCACCGCCTGCTCGGCGTCGCTGCGAAAGCCGCTGTTGACCACGAGGTCCACGCCGTCGCGGTGGGCGGCGGCGTCCATCAGGTCGAAGGCCGCGCCGACGGCCGGGCACATCGGCTTGCCGTCGCGGTGCACCAGAGGGCCCGAGTAGCCGCCGCCGCGCGCCCAGCCGGTGGCGGGCCCGGCCGCGCCGGGGGCGGCGGCCACGACCCCGGCCCGCGCCACGGCGCGCACCCGCGATCCGTGGGGGCCGGGCTGGGAGACGACCACCTCGACCGCCGTCGGCGGCCAGGCCCCGCCGGGGATGCGCAGGGCCTCGAGCCGCGCGCCCGGCCGGGCCGGGCGGCGCGCGGCGGCCACCGTGCCCAGGCGCGCCCGCCACGCGGGCGCCCGGGCGGGCCCGTCGAGCGCGATCCGGCCCAGGTTGGCGCTCAGCTCCCGCCCGGCCGAGACGGCCGCCAGGTCGGCGGCGGTCTGCGCCTGCGCGGCCGCCAGCTGCACCCGCCCGAGGGTGAACAGCGCCACGGCGCCGAACACCAGCAGCGCGCCCACGGCCAGCGCGAGGGGGGCGGCCTGGCCGCGCTGGGCGGCCGCGGGTGCGCGTCACGGCGTGCGCACGGCCGCGCGCGCGGTGAACCGCAGGCCGCGCACGCCGGGCAGGACGGGCGGCACCGCCACGGTCGCGGTGACGGTGGTCGTGGCGCCGGGGCCGGCGCCGGCGCCCAGGGCCCGCGCGCGGACCTCCTCCTGGGCCTGGAACCCGGCCGCCAGCACCGCCACCAGCTGCCACGCCAGCAGGCCGGCGAGCAGCACCAGGGGCACCATCGCGAGCAGCTCCAGCGACGCCTGGCCGCGGTCGGCGCGGCGAGTCACGGGGCCCCCGCGCCGAAGCGGACCGTGGCGGTGACCTCGCCGGGCGCCGGGCCGAACGGCACCACCCGCGGCACCGCCAGCCGCACCCGCACCCGGTCGCCGCCGGGGGTGTCCGACCCGGGCCCGGCGGGCGTGGCCGGCGGGCAGCACCGCGCGGGCGGCGGCCGAGACCGGCGCCCCCACCTCGTGCGCCCGGCCCGCGGCCCGCGCCGAGCCCTGGGCGAGGGTCCAGGAGTGGGCGGCGACCGCGAGCTGCCAGGCCACCAGCGCCAGCAGCAGGAGCGCCGGCACGAGGGCCACCAGCTCCACCGCCGACTGTCCGTCCTGGGCCCGCCCTCGCGACATGACGCGACGCTAGGCCCGCCCCCTGTCACCGATCCGCCCCGACCGGTGTCGACCCGCTAGCGGAAGCGGCGGCTCTCCCGCACGACCCAGACGATGACCAGCACCAGGACGGCGATCAGCGCGATCACCCCGAGCGGCGTGAGGCGGTCGCCCAGCAGGGGGAAGCCCCCGATCAGCAGGAAGGCGATGCCGATGCCGCAGGCGATGATCACGTAGCGCTGCCAGGGCTTCAGCACGAGCCAGGCGAGCTCGTTCTGGCGGAAGTAGTTGTAGCCGAAGGCGATCAGGGCGGCGACGAAGAGCACCTGCAGGATCAGCTCGGCCGAGACCGCCGTGGCGCCGAAGCCCTCCTGCGAGACGAAGACCAGGCCGGCGATGGCCGCGATGATCAGGAAGTTCCTGACGCCGACCCAGTTGATGCGCACCGTCAGCCCCCGGCCTCGGTCGCCAGGCGGGCCGACAGCTCGTCGAGGGGCGTCGCGCCGAGGTCGCCGGCGTGGCGGGCGCGGGCCGAGACCGTGCCGGCCTGCTCCTCCTTGTCGCCGACGATGAGCAGGTAGGGCACCTTGGCCAGCTCCCCGTCGCGGATGCGCCGGCCCACCGACTCGCTGCGCGCGTCCACCTCGACGCGCAGCCCCTCGCGGCGCAGGCGGGCGCGCACCGACTCGGCGTAGGGCGCGTGGCGGTCGGCCACGGGCAGCACCCGCGCCTGCTCGGGCGCGAGCCACAGCGGGAAGTCGCCGCCCGTGTTCTCGATCAGGATCCCGAGGAACCGCTCGATGGAGCCGGTGATGGCCCGGTGGATCATCACCGGGCGCTCCTCGGTGTCGTCCGCCGAGGTGTAGGTGAGGTCGAAGCGCTCGGGGAAGTTGAAGTCGAGCTGGCAGGTGCCCAGCTGCCACGAGCGGCCCATCACGTCGGTCACCTGGAAGTCGATCTTGGGGCCGTAGAAGGCGCCGTCGCCCTCCTTGATGCCGTACGCGCGGTCGCCCAGGGCGTCGCGCAGGGCCGCCTCGGCCTGGTCCCACATCTCCACCGTCCCGACCGCCTTCTCGGGACGGGTGGACAGGAACAGGTCCACCCGGTCGAAGCCGAAGCGGCCGTAGAAGCGGTCGGTGAGGTCGAGCACCGCGCGCACCTCGTCCTGCACCTGGTCGAGCCGGCAGAACACGTGGGCGTCGTCCTGGGTGAAGGCGCGGACGCGGAACAGGCCGTGCAGCACCCCCGACAGCTCGTGGCGGTGCACGTGGCCGAACTCGGCGTAGCGGATCGGCAGCTCGCGGTAGCTGTGGCGGCGGCTGCGGTAGACCAGGCAGGCGCCGGGGCAGTTCATCGGCTTGATCGCGAAGTTCTGGCCCTCCACCTCCGAGAAGTACATGTTCTCGCGGTAGTGGTCCCAGTGGCCGCTGATCTTCCACAGCTCGTCGGAGAGCATCGTGGGGGTCTGGATCTCGGAGTAGTCCATGTGCGCGAGCTCCTCGCGCACCGCCCCCTTGATGCCGTTGACGATCACCATCCCCTTGGGCAGGAAGAACGGGAACCCGGGGCCGTGCTCGTCGAAGTAGAAGAGGCCCAGGTCGCGCCCGACGCGGCGGTGGTCGCGGGCGCGGGCCTGCTCGAGGCGCTCCAGGTAGGCGTCGAGCTCGGTCTGGTTGGGGAAGGCGGTGGCGTAGATGCGCGTGAGCTGCGGGTTCTTCTCGCTGCCGCGCCAGTAGGCGCCGGCCACCGAGAGCAGCTTGACCTTGCCCACCCGGCCGGTGTCGTGCAGGTGCGGGCCGCGGCAGAGGTCGACGAAGTCGCGGTCGCGGTACAGGGAGACGGTCGTCTCGCCCTGGCTCGCCAGCTGGTCGACCTGGTCCACCTTGTACGTGTCGCCGCGCTCGGCGAAGTACTCGTGCGCGTCGGGGATGGTCATGACGCTGCGCTGGAACGGGGCCTTGGCGGCGATGATGCGGGCGATCTCGGCCTCGATCGCCGGGAAGTCGTCCTCGGTGATCGGCCGCGGCAGGTCGAAGTCGTAGTAGAAGCCGTCCTCGATCGGCGGGCCGAAGCCGAGCTTGGCCCCGGGCACCACGCTCTGGACCGCCTCGGCCATCACGTGCGCGGCCGAGTGGCGCATCACGTAGAGGTAGTCGTCGCCGCTCTTGGGCGTGACGATCTGGATCTCGTCGCCCTCGTCGAGCGGCCGGGCCAGGTCGCGGATCTCGTCGCCCACGCGGACGGCGACGGCGGCCTTCGCGAGGCCCGGGCCGATGGCGGCGGCGGCGTCGTGGCCGGTCGCCCCCTCGGGCAACTCGAGGCGGCTGCCGTCGGGAAGTGTCACGGTCATCCGGGCGGATGCTACCAACGGTGGTCGCGGCGGCTCCGACCGGCTTGCCGCGCACGAGTCCCCGGGAGGATGATCCTCAGATGCTCGCGCGCTTCCTCTATGACGAGCACGGCAAGGCGCGCCCCCGGCGGATGATCGCCGTCTTCGCCACCGTGATCCCGCTGGCCCTCTTCGGGAGCTTCCTGCTCGCCCTGACCCCGGTGCTGAGCGGCCACGAGGGCTTCCAGACCCTGTGGGTGATCTTCTCGGTGTTCATGCTCAAGTTCCCGCTGGTCGTGCTGCTGTGGTGGTTCATCATGCGCAACAAGGAGTGGCCCGGCCGGCCGGTCAGGTGGAGCGACGAGGAGACCCGCGAGATCCTGGCCTACCTGGAGTCGGAGGCCGAGCGGGTGAAGGAGATGCCCGACGCGGGCGCCCGCCTCGCCTACCTCCAGCGCGAGGCCTGGAACGTCGCGGACCGGGTCGGCGGCGAGGTGAAGGCCGAGGCGGTTGACACGGCGGTCCACATCGACCACATGATCAGCCGCCAGCGCACCCCGCGGAGCCGCGAGGCCTGACCGCGGTCGCGGGGCGCGGACCTGACCGAGACCTGAACGGTCGGGCCGTCCACAGCCTCCCCTGATCGACCTTCGCTAGCCTGAACACCGTGGGTGAGGCGCTCCTAATCACGCTGCGCGAAGGCTTCGAGGCCTCCCTCATCGTGGCGATCCTGTTCGCCGCGGTGCGGCGCAGCGACCGTCCCGGCCTGGCGCGCTGGATCTGGGTCGGCACCGGGGTCGCGGTGCTGCTGGCGATCGCCGTCGGGGTCGCGCTGCACATGACCATCGAGGACCTGACCGGCGTCCCCCGGCTGCGCACCTTCGCGATCATCTGCCTGGCCGCCGCCGCGCTGCTGACCTGGATGATCTTCTGGATGCGCGGCCACGCCCGCTCGCTGAAGGGCGAGCTGGAGGGCCAGGTGCAGCGGGCCATGAACGAGTCCGTGATCGCGCTCGCGCTGGTCGCCTTCGTCTCGGTGGCGCGCGAGGGCCTGGAGACGGCCCTGTTCCTGGTGTCCACCACCTCGGCCGCCAACGGGCAGGAGGTGCTGATCGGCGGGCTGATCGGGCTGGCGATCGCGATCGCCCTCGGGGTGGGCGTCTACCACGGCAGCCGCGTCATCCCCATGCGGCTCTTCTTCCAGGTGACCGGCGTCCTCATCATCCTGTTCGCCGCCGGCCTGCTCTCGCGGTCGGTGCAGTTCTTCCAGGCCGCCGGCGACCTGGGCACGGTCAACAACGCCGCCTACGACGTCACCGGCGCCAGCTGGCTGACGATCGACACCGAGTCGGGCAAGGTGCTGGCCGGCATCCTGGGCTGGGACCCGCGTCCGAGCATCGAGCAGGTGGTCGTGTACTTCGGGTACCTGATCCCGGTGCTGGTCGCCTTCTTCTGGAGCCCGCGCCGCAGCCGCCCCGCCCCGGTCCCGGAGCGGACCTCCGAGGTGGCCGCCTCCGGCTGATCCGTCCTGGCCCCGCGCGTATCGTGGGCCCGGCCGCGATACGGAGGGGTGGCGCGTGCGGATCCTGTACGGCGTGGTGGGCGAGGGCATGGGGCACGCGACCCGCTCGCGCGCGATCATCGAGCGCCTGGTGGAGCGGCACGAGGTGGAGGTGATGGCCTCGGGCCGGGCCCGGGCCTACCTGGCCGACACCGTCGCGGTGCGCGACGTGTGGGGCCTGACCCTCGCCTACGACGACAACGCGGTGCGCCGCTGGGCGACCGTCGCCCAGAACCTGAGCGGGGCGATGAGCGGGTGGCCGCGCAACGTGCGCGCCTGCCTGCGCACGGCCGAGGAGTTCGCCCCCGAGGTCGTGGTGACCGACTTCGAGAGCCTGAGCCACCTCTACGCCCGCCTGCACGGCCTGCCGGTGGTCAGCCTGGACAACATCCAGGCCATCGACCGGCTCGCGCACCCGCCCGAGATCCTGGCGGGCCACCAGGCCGACTTCCGGGTGGCCCAGTCGATCGTGCGGATGAAGGTGCCCGGCTGCGCCGAGTACCTGATCACGTCCTTCTTCACGGCGCCGGCGCGCCGGCCCGGCACCACCCTGGTGCCGCCGATCCTGCGTCCGCAGATCTGGGCCGCCCGCCCCGCGCCCGCCGGGCACCTGCTGGTGTACAGCACGGCCGAGGGCGGCCCCGACCTGGCCGCCGCGCTGGGCCCCTCGGGCATCGAGTGCCGCGTCTACGGCGTGCGGCGCTCCATCACCGCCGAGCAGGTGGAGGGCAACCTGCGCTACCGCCCCTTCTCCGAGGACGGCTTCATCGAGGACCTGCGCACCGCCCGCGGCGTCGTGACCGGGGGCGGCTTCACGCTCATGAGCGAGTGTGTCGGCCTGCGGCGCCCGGTGCTGTCGGTGCCGGTCGGCGGACAGTTCGAGCAGGTGATGAACGCCCGCTACCTGGAGCGGATGGGGTACGGCCTCGCGCGCGACACCCTCACCGCCGGGGCGGTCGACGACTTCCTCGCGGGCCTGCCCGCCTTCGCGGCCGCCCTGGAGGCGCGGCCCCCCGACGATCCCGACGGCGCGGTCACGGCCCTCGAGGAGGCCCTCGTCCGCGTCACCGCCGGGGGCGCGGGGGCGTGATGGCCGTCGCCCAGGGGGTGGTCCTGGCCGCCTGGGCGCTGCTGATGGCCCTGCTGGAGATCGAGATCGAGGGGCGCCACGGCTGGGCCGAGCGGCTGCCCACCTGGTACCGCACCCGCGGCCCGGCCGCGCGGACCTATCGCCTGATCGGCGGCACCCGGCCGCTGACCGGCTACCACCTGATGATGTTCCCGATCCCGCTGCTGATGCTGCACTACCCCTACGTCGCGGGGGCCGACTGGAGCCTCGCGGCGGAGGCCTCGACGATCGCCGTGTTCCTGGCGTGGATCATCGCGTGGGACTACCTGTGGTTCGTGCTCAACCCCTACTGGGGGATCGCCCGCTTCCGCCGCGGCGAGGTGTGGTGGTACCCCGGACGCTGGGTCGGCCGGCTGCCGCTGGACTACCTGCTGGCGGTGGGCGGCTCGTTCGCGGTGGCCGGCCTGGCGTGGGCGCTCGGCGGCGGGGCGCAGGCCCTGCGCGACCAGCTGGTGATCGTCGCGATCCTGGCCGCCACCTGCGTGGGCTGCTTCGCGCTCGCGGGCCCCTACGGCCGCTGGTACCACTGGATGCGCCGCCCGGGCTCGGACCAGCGCGACGAGGCGGGGATCCGGCCGCCCCCGGACTGAGGCGTCACGGCGTGATGACGACCTTGCCGCGGGCGTGCCCCCCTCGCAGGTGGCGGATGGCGTCGGGCACCGCGTCGAGCGGGTAGGTCCGGTCGATCGCCGGCGTGACGGCGCCGGTCGCGATCAGGTCCGCGAGGACGACCAGGTCCTCCCGGTTCTCCCGCGCGATGAACGTGGTCAGCCTCTGGCGCACGAACGGCGACCAGAGCCGCGCCCGGACCTGACGGTCGGTGCCACCGAGCCAGCGGCCGCCGGTCTCGCCGCCCACGATGACGAGGGTTCCCCGCCGGGTGAGGGCGCGGCGAAGACGCGACAGCGAGGCGTTGCCGCCGACATCCAGGATGACGTCGTGGGGCGGGGTCGCCGCGGCGAAGTCCTCGCGCGTGTAGTCGATGACGCGATCGGCCCCCAGGGACCGGACCAGGTCCACCTTCTCCGTCCGGCACACGCCGGTCACCTCCGCGCCGAACGCCCTCGCGAGCTGCACGGCGTAGGTGCCGACGCCCCCCGACGCGCCGACCACCAGCACCCTCTGGCCGGGCCGCACCCGGGCGTGGTCGCGCACCGCCTGGAGGGCGGCCGTGCCGGAGACCGCGACCGCGGCGGCCTGCACGAAGGTGAGCCGGGCCGGACGGGGCACGAGCCGGTCCTCGCGGGCGCGTGCGAACTCGGCGAAGGTGCCCATGCCGATCCCGAACACCTCGTCGCCGGGCCGAAGGCGGGTGACCCCGGGGCCGACCGCCTCCACCACCCCCGCCAGGTCGGAGCCCGGCACGGGGTTCTTCGGCGCGCGCAGCCCGTAGCCCGCGAGGCGCACGGGGTAGGGCACGCCCTCCATCAGGTGCCACACGCCCTGATCGAGCCCGGCCGCGCGCACGGCCACGAGCGCCTCGCCCGCCCCCGGCGCCGGGGTCGGGATGTCGCGGAGCTCCAGCACGTCGGAGGAGCCGTAGCGGTCCTGGACGATCGCCCTCATGGTGCTCCCTCTCAGGCCACGCGGTGGCGCGGGTCGAGGAACGCGATGCGCGCGTTGCCCCGCTGGATGCCCTCGGCGCGGGTGCCGTCGGGCAGCGCGAAGACGACGCGCCAGGCCAGTCCGCGCACGCCCTCCTGCACCAGCTCGGTCACGCGCCTCGACCGTCGCGTCCACCCGTCCCAGCCCCAGCACCTCCAGGGCGACGACGTCGCCCACCGCGGGGGCCGGCCCGGGACCTCAGTGGAAGATCGCCCACAGGAGGGCGATGCCGTAGAGGATCGCGATCAGCAGGAGGGTCAGCAGGATCGTGGCGACCAGGCCCTTGAAGACGCGCTTGGGCGGGTACTCCTCGCCGGTCGCGTCCACGATCGTGAGGTCCTCCTTGGTGATCCGCCTCACTCGCCGTCTCCCGGTTGGACGAAGCCCGTCTCGTACGCCATCACGACCACCTGGGTCCGGTCGCGCAGGCCGAGCTTGGAGAGTATCCGCGCGACGTGGGTCTTGACGGTGGCCTCGCTCACCACCATACGCTCGGCGATCTCCGCGTTGGAGAGGCCGCGCGCCACCAGGCGCACCACCTCGGCCTCGCGGTCGGTCAGCTCGGCCAGGGCGCCGGCGGGCGCGGCGCCCGGCGGCGGGCGGCGCACGAAGTCCTCGATGAGGCGGCGCGTGAGCGAGGAGGCCAGCAGCGCGTCGCCGGCGGCCACCGACGCGCACCGCGTTGACCAGCTCGTCCCGGCGCACGTCCTTGAGCAGGAAGCCGCTGGCGCCGGCCTTCAGCGCGTCGTAGACGTACTCGTTCTGGTCGAAGGTGGTGAGCATCAGGATCCGCGGGCCGACTCCGGGTCGGCCATCAGGCGGCGGGTCGCCTCGACGCCGTCCACCTCGGGCATGCGGATGTCCATCAGCACGACGTCGGGCTGCAGCTGCCGCGAGCAGCTCCACCGCCTCGCGCCCGTCGGCGGCCTCCCCCACCACCTCGATGTCGGGCTGGGCGTCCAGGATCATCCCGAAGCCGTCGCGCACCAGCGCCTGGTCGTCGGCGATCAGGACGCGGATCACGCGCCGGCCCCGGGGTCCAGGGGCAGCCGCGCCGCCAGGGCGAAGCCGCGCTCGGGCGCCGGACGGGGCCCGGCCCGCAGCTCGCCGCCGTACACGGCCACGCGCTCGCGCATGCCCACCAGCCCGTGGCCGCCGTTCTGGCGGTCCCGCTGGGCGCCGATGCCGTCGTCGCTGACGCGCAGGCGCGATCTCGTCCGGGCCGTAGGTCACGACCACCTCGGCGCGGGCGGGGCCGGCGTGCTTGAGCACGTTGGTCAGCCCCTCCTGCACGATCCGGTAGGCCGACAGGTCGATCCCGGGCGGCAGGGGCCGGGGCTCGCCCTCGATGCGCACGTCCACCGGCAGGCCGGCGTCGCGCACGTGCTCGGCCAGCGCGTCGAGGCCCGCGAGCCCCGGCTGCGGGGCCATCGCGAGGCCGTCGTCGGACTCGCGCAGCGCGCCGAGCATGCGGCGCAGGTCGGTGAGGGCGGCGCGGCCCGTGTCCTGGACCGCCGACAGGGGGCGGTGGGCGCGCTCGGGATCGACCTCCAGCATGGCCTCGGCCGCCTCGGCCTGCACCACCATCACGCTCAGGCTGTGCGCCACCACGTCGTGCATCTCGCGGGCGATGCGCGCGCGCTCCTCGGCCACCGCCGCGCGCGCCTCGGTGGCCTGCTCGCGCTCCAGCCGGGCGGCGCGCTCCACCAGCTCGGCCGTCCGGCGGCGGTGGTTCGTCGTAGACGTAGCCGATCACCCAGGACGAAGCCAGGCCACGGGAACCACGCTGAGGAGGTCGGTCGCGCTGCCCATGGGGTCGCGCAGGGTCACGACCGTGACGACGGCCAGCCCGAGCGCGCCGCCGATCACGCGCCGGCGCCCGGGACCGAGCGCCCCGATGATCCCGATCGCGATCATGCCGCGCGAAGAAGGTCGCCGCCGAGTTGGGTGACCGAGCGCGGCCAGATGAGCGCCTCCGACGAGGATGCATCGCGAGCGCGGCGAGGGAGGCGGCGTACGGGTTGACGCCGGCGGCAGCAGGAGGGCGGCGCCCCACGCCAGGGTGATCAGCGTCAGGCCGACGAGGGGGCCCTCGACCTCGTCCGACAGCCACACCTCGAGCAGGCCGACCGACACGATCAGCAGGACGAGGACGGCGTCCGGCCAGTAGTCGCGCCCGAGGCGGAGGAGCGATCGCATGCGGCTGACGGTACTACCGGCGTCCGGCGGCGGCGTCGTCCGCGCGGGCGGTCCCCGTCATCCCTGGGGATGACCCGGCGGGCCGCGCGGGCGAGGCGGGGATGAGACCGAACCATCCCCGGGGCGGGTGGCGGATCGGAGCAGCGGGCGATGGCGGCGGCGGGCGGGCCCTCATAGCGTCGCCCCATCACCCCCCGACCCACCTGGAGGCACCGACATGACCCACCCTTCACCCCACACCGCCACGCTCGTCCCGGCCGACCGGGACGAGCAGCGCCCGGTCGTGATGGCGCGCGACCTCACCCGCCGCTACGGCGAGGGCGACGCCACCGTGGACGCCCTGCGGGGCGTCTCCCTCTCGGTCGCGCCCGGCGAGCTCGTCGCCGTGATGGGGCCCTCGGGCTCCGGCAAGTCGACCCTCATGCACATCCTGGCCGGCCTCGACCGGCCCACGGCGGGATCCGCCTGGATCGGCGACGCGGAGATCACGGCGATGGGCGACACCGCCCTCACCAAGCTCCGTCGTCGCCACATCGGGTTCGTCTTCCAGTTCTTCAACCTCCTGCCGACCCTGACGGCGGAGGAGAACATCACCCTCCCGTCGCGGATCGCCGGCACCCGCGTCCCCTCCCGCGTGGCTCGACGAGGTCATCGCCTCGGTCGGGCCTCCAGGAGCGGCGGCGCCACCGGCCCGCCGAGATGTCGGGCGGCCAGCAGCAGCGGGTCGCCATCGCCCGGGCGATCGTCGGCGCGCCCGACCGTCATGTTCGCCGACGAGCCCACCGGCAACCTCGACTCCCGCTCCGGCGGCGAGATCCTCGAGCTGCTGCGGCGCTCCGTCGAGGAGCATGGGCCAGACCACGATCATGGTCACGCACGACGCCGTCGCGGCGACGATCGCCGACCGCATCGTCTTCCTCGCGGACGGCCGGATCGTCCGCACGCAGGGCCCGTCCACCGCGGCCGAGGTCCTCGAGGCCCTCTCGGAGGTGACGCGATGACCTGGGTCGCCCTCAAGAGCCTCTCCGAGCGGCGCATGCGCGCCGCCCTCACCGCGCTGGCCATCGTGCTGGGCGTGGCGATGATCGCCGGCAGCCTCATCCTGACCGACACCATCGATCGTGCCTTCACCAACATCTTCAGCAGCTCCTACACGCAGACCGACCTGGTGGTGCGCAGCACCCCGGTGGTCTCCGACTCGTTCGCCGGCGCCCCCACGGTGCCCGCCGAGCTCCTCACCCAGATCCGCGAGGTCCCCGGCGTCGCCGCCGCCGGCGGCACCCTGACCGACCTCTCGGGCTCGGGCTCCACAGGCCAAGCTCGTCGGCGCCGACGGCAAGGTCATCCAGGGCAACATGCCCACCTTCGGCTTCGGCGTCGACCCCGCGCAGCCGCGCTTCAACCCCATGACCCTGGCCTCCGGCCACTGGGCCACCGGCCCGGACCAGGTCGTCCTCGACGTCGGCACCGCGGACGCACACGGCTTCGCCATCGGCGACCGCGTCGGCGTCGCCGCCGAGGGTCCCGTGCGGACCTTCACCGTCACCGGCCTCGCGCGCTTCGGCGGCGTGGACTCGCTGGGCGGCGCCACCATCGCCGTCTTCGACATCCCCACCGCCCGCACCGTGCTGGACAAGACCGGCTTCGACGCCATCCAGGTGGCGGCCGCCCCGGGCGTGAGCGAGGACCAGCTGGCGCGCGAGATCGCGCCGCTGCTGCCCTCGGGCGTCGACGTCTCGACGTCGGCCGAGCAGAGCGCCCGCGACAAGGCGACCATCTCCGAGGCGATCACGTTCATCCGCGGCTTCCTGCTGTCCTTCGGCGGGATCGCCCTCTTCGTGGGCGCGTTCGTCATCTTCAACACCCTCTCGATGACCGTCGCCCAGCGCTCGCGCGAGCTGGCGACGCTGCGCACGCTCGGCGCGTCGCGCCGCCAGGTGCTGCGCTCGGTCATCGCCGAGGCCGCCATCATCGGCCTGGCCGCGTCCGCTCGTCGGCCTGGTCGCCGGCTACGGCCTGGCCAAGGGCCTGAGCGCCCTGTTCGGCGGCCATGGGCCTCGAGATGCCCCAGGGCGACACGGTCTTCGCCCTGCGCACCGTCGTCGTCTCGCTGCTGGTGGGCACGCTCGTCACCCTGCTCGCCGGCGTCGTCCCGGCCATCCGCGCCACCCGCGTGGCGCCGGTCACCGCCGTCCGCGAGGGCGCGCAGGCCCCCCGCGGGCCGGTTCGCCCGCGTCACGCCGGTCGCCGCGCTGGCCACCATCGCCATCGCCGGCGCCCTGCTGGTGCGCGGGCTGCTGGTGGACGGGCTCGACACCGCCGACCGCCTCATGAGCCTCGGCGTCGGCACCCTGGCGCTGTTCGTCGGCGTCGCGATGATCTCGTCCGCGCTGGTGCGGCCCATCGCGGCCGTCGTCGGCTGGCCGATCGCCCGCCTGCGCGGCGCGTCGGGCGAGCTCGCCCGCGAGAACGCCGTCCGCAACCCCTCGCGCACCGCCGCGACGGCGGCCGCCCTGATGATCGGGCTGGCGCTGGTCACCTTCGTCTCGGTGCTCGGCACCGGCCTGGTCGGCACCGCCCGCTCGGACATCCGCGAGCAGGTCAGCGGCGGACTACGTGGTCACCTCGTCCAGCGGGTGGGAGACCATCTCCCCCGGCGTGGCGCGCGCGATCGCCGCGCGACTCGCCCGGCTCCGTCGTCTCGGGCGTCCGCCAGGACCGCGCGCGGGTCAACGGCTCGGCCGAGGACGTCAGCGGCGTGGACCCGGCGACGATCGCCGCGGTGTACCACTTCACCTGGAGCGAGGGCTCGGAGGCCGCGCTCGCCACCCTCGACGCCGACGGCGCGATCGTCGACCGCAGCTTCGCCGACGACCACGACCTGGCGATGGGCGACCGCGTGGAGATCACCAGCCCCTCCGGGGACACCATGACGCGCACCGTGACCGGCATCGTCGCCCAGCCGCGGCTCAGCCCGCTGCTCGGCGCGGTGGTGGTGTCACAGAGCGGGTTCGACAGCGTCTTCGAGCACGCCAAGGACCTCTACGCGTTCGTCGGCACCGGCGCCGGCCCCTCGGCCGCCACCGCCGCCTCCCTGGAGGCGTCGCTGGCCGGGTTCCCGGACACGTCGGTCAACACGGTCCCGGAGTTCGTCTCGAGCCAGGTCGAGGACGTCACGATCATCCTCAACCTGCTCTACGTGCTCCTGGCCCTGTCGGTGATCGTGAGCCTGTTCGGCATGGTCAACACCCTGGCGCTGGCCGTCCACGAGCGCACCCGCGAGCTGGGGATGCTGCGCGCGGTCGGCATGACGCGCCGCCAGGCGCGGGCCATGGTGCGGGGCGAGAGCATCATCACCGCCCTCATCGGGGCCGCGCTGGGCATCCCCGTCGGCATCGGCCTGGCCGCCCTCACCACCCGCGCGCTGTCGGAGTGGGGCGTCCAGCTCTCGATCCCGGTCGGGATGCTGGCGGGCTTCACCGTCGTCGCCATCGTGGTCGGCGTGGTGGCCGCCGTGCTGCCGGCCCGCCGGGCCAGCCGCCTCAACGTGCTGCGGGCGCTGCGCTACGAGTAGATCCGCCGGCGGCAGCTCAGGCACGACCCACCGGCGCCGCATCCGCGGCGCCGGTGGCGCGTCCGGACCGATCAGCTCTCGATCGAGATCGCGATCGCGAGGTTGACGCCGCTGTCGACGCCGGGGCCGCCGTTGCCCCAGTCGCGGCCCGCGCCGCCGTCGAGGGCGTCGTTGCCCCCCTGGCCGGACAGGCTGTCCCGGCCGCCCTCGCCCTTCAGGATGTCCGGGCCGGCCGCGCCGCGGATCAGGTCCGCGCCCCCGCCGCCGCGGATCGCGTCGCGCCCGGGGCCGCCGTCGAGGCGGTCGTCGCCGGCGCCGCCGTCGATCTGGTCGGGGCCCTGCTGGCCGATGATGACGTCCTTCTCGTCGCCGCCGCTCAGGACGTCCTTCGCGCTGCCGCCGAAGATGTTGTCGCGGCCGCGGCCGCCGTTGACCGTGTCCAGGCCGTCGCCGCCCTTGAGGCGCTTGTCGTTGCCGTCCTCGCCGAGGACGGTGTCGTTGTCGAGGCCGCCGTCGCCGACGTCGCTGCCGGCGCCCATCTCCAGGCGGTCGTCGCCGGCGCGACCCATGCCGATGTCGTCGCCCGTGCCGCCGATGATGCGGTCGTTGCCGGTGCCCGCGTCGATGAAGTCGTTGTCGGCGGCGCCGTTGATGCTGTCGTCGCCGTCCTCGCCGTAGACGTGGTCGGCGCCGTCACCCGCGTTGGCCGAGTCGTTGCCCAGGCCCAGGCAGATGATGTCGTCGCCGCCCAGGCTGGTGACCGTGTCGTCGCCGCCCAGCCCGACGATCACGTCGCGGCCCGGCGTGCCCGTCAGCGTGTCCGGGCCGTCCGTGCCGACCTGGGTCGCGAGGACCCCCTCGCACGTGATGCCGACGCCCGACTGATGGGGGCTCGCGGCCAGGGCCGTGCCCGCGACGGCGGAGCCGAGCACTCCGATGGCGGTGAGCGCGCCCAGGCGCCGCAGTCGAACCCGCGTGGTGGTCGTGACGGCCATCGATCCTCCTCGTTGCGTGGGCGCGGACGACCCCGCCGGGGCCGCCGATCACGGGACCATGCGGAGGTGCGGGAGTAAAGTCCCGCACCGCGCCGACTTGCGGAAATCAGCGTTTTCGGTACGGCCCAAACCGCCGGACCCACCGAAAAATCACGATTCTCGAACAACTCGGCGGCGGGCCCGTCGCCCGGCGCGCCGGCGCCGCGCGGGGCGGCTCAGGCGGCCTGGTGGTGGACGCCGCCGCCGTGCTCGCGCGCCAGCGCGATCGCGCCGACGCCGGCGGCCACGAGGCAGGCCACCCCGCCCACGACCAGCCCCCCGCGGGGGCTGATCTGCTCGGACACCCAGCCGATGATCGGGGCGCCGATGGGCGTGCTGCCGAGGAACGCCACGGTCCAGAGCGCCATCACCCGCCCGCGGAAGCGCGGGTCCGACGTGAGCTGGAGCGTGGTGTTGCCCACGGCCAGGAAGGTGACGCTGGTGGCGCCGACCACCGTGAGGGCGACCAGGGCGACGGCCACCGACGGCGCGGCGGCCGTCGCGAGGATGGCGGCCCCGAAGAGCGCCGCGGCCACGGTGAGGGGCCGCAGCCCGGTGCGCCCGTGCCCGGCCACGACCAGGCCGCCCACGATCGCGCCCGCGCCCATGGCGGAGGTCAGCAGCCCGTAGGTCCCCGGGCCGCCCTCCAGCGGTCCGCGGGCCAGCAGCGGCAGCACCACCTGGAACTCGTACGCCAGCGTCCCGATCAGCGCGAGCATCATCAGCGGCACCAGCAGCTCGGAGGTGTGGGCCACGTAGGTGAGCCCCTGGCGCACCTGGCCCGGCGCGCGGCCGGCCGAGTCGGTGGGGTGCAGCTCCCCGGTGTCCATGCTCGCCAGGGCGAACACCACGGCGGCGTAGCTGGCGGCGTTGATCAGGAAGCAGATGCCGGTGCCGGTGGTGGCGATGAGGATGCCCGCCATCGCCGGGCCCACCGCGCGGGCCGTGTTGACCAGCACGCTGTTGAGGCTGACGGCGTTGCGCAGCCGCGCGGGCGTGACCATCTCCTGGGCGAACGCCTGGCGGGCCGGGTTGTCCACCGCCGTCAGCAGCCCGAGCATCAGGGCCAGCACGAGGACCATCCACAGCTGCACGAGGCCCGTGACCACGAGCACCCCGAGGGCCAGCGCGATGGCGCCGAGCCCGACCTGGGTCGCGATCAGCAGGCGCCGCTTGTCCAGGCGGTCGGCGAGCACGCCCCCGTAGGGCGCCAGCAGGAGGATGGGCAGGAACTGCGCGGCGGCCATCAGGCCCAGGGCGGTGCCCGACCCGGTCAGCTCCAGCACCAGCCACCCCTGGGCGATCGTCTGCATCCAGGTGCCCACCAGGCTCACGGCCTGGCCGGCGAAGTAGCGGCGGTAGTTGGGGACCCGCAGCGCCGCGAAGGTGTCGTCCGCCCAGCGCCGGATCATCGCTCCTCGTCCATCAGCGCCAGGGCCTCGAGGGCGGGCAGGGCGGCCAGCAGGGCCGCGACCTCGTCCTCGGGCAGGCGCTCGAGCCAGTCCACCAGCAGCGACGCGCGGCGCGCGCGCAGGCGGCCGATCAGGCGCCTGCCCGCGGCCGTCGCGCGCACCTGCGTGCAGCGGGCGTCGCCCGGCGCCGGGGCGCGCTCCACCAGCCCCTCCCCCTCCAGGTGGGCCAGCACGCGCGAGAGCATGGTCGGGTTGACGGCCTCGGCGGCCGCGAGCTCGCCGGCGCCCCGCGGCCCCTCGCGCACCAGGGTCGCCAGCACGCCGGACTGGGTCGCGGTCAGCCCCTCGTCGGAGGCGGTGGTGCGCAGGCGCCGGGCGGTGCGCATGACCGCGTTCCTGAGGCGGTTGACCGACTCCTCGTCCACGCGTCCCCGTTCCAAATAGTTGCTTGCCATGTGGCAACTATATCACGGCCGCCCGGGCACGGCCGCGGCGCCGGGCTCTAGCATCGGGCGGATGGCCACCACCCCCGGACCGCCCGACCCCATGGCGACGCTGCGCCGGCGCCGGTGGCGGCTGCTGGCCGTGACCGGCATGGGCGCCTTCCTCGGCCCCTTCGACGTCAGCGTGGCCGCCGTCGCCCTGCCGGCCATCGGGCGCGACCTGGACCTCACCTTCTCGGGCGCCATCTGGATCCAGGCCGGCTACCTGCTGCCCTACGCGCTGGTCCTGATCCCGGCCGGGCGCATCGCCGACCAGTGGGGCCGGCTGCGCGTGTTCCGGATCGGGATGGTGGTGTTCGCGGTCACCTCCCTGATGGCCGCGGTGAGCCCCAACATCGAGTGGATGCTCGGGTGGCGGGCCGTGCAGGGGGCGGGCGGGGCGATGCTGGCGGCCACCTCGACCGCGCTCGTGACCGCGGCCTTCCCCCCCAACGAGCGCGGCCGCGCGCTGGGCCTCAACATCATGGTGCTGTACCTGGGGCTGTCCACCGGTCCCCTGATCGGCGGCCTGCTGGTGGACAACGCCGGCTGGCGCTGGATCTTCCTGGCCTCGCTGCCGGTGGCCGCGGCCAGCCTGCTGCTGGGGCTGCCGCTGCACGAGGGCCGCACCGCCCACGGGCGCGTGCGCCTGGACCCGGTCGGCACGCTCACGCTGGGCGCCGCGCTGTGCAGCGTCATGGTGGGGCTCACGTTCGGGCCGATCTGGGGATGGGACTCCGGCCGCGTGGTGGGCCTGATCGCCGCCGGGGTGGTGCTGCTGGCGGCGTTCGTGGTGGTGGAGGCGCGCGCGAGCGCCCCGCTCATCGACCTGGACATGTTCCGGCGCAGCCGCATCGTGGCGCTGGGCAGCGCCGCGTCGCTGCTCAACTACACCGCGATGTTCGGCGCCATCGCGCTGACCGCCGTGCTGCTGGAGGTGGTGGGCGGGTACTCGCCGACCCAGACCGGCCTGGTGATGATGGCCCAGCCCCTGGTGATGGTGGCGCTGTCGCCCGTGGCGGGGCACCTGTCCGACACGCTCGGCTCGCGCGCGCTGGCCAGCGGCGGGATGCTGATCCTGGCCGGCGGCCTGATGATCCTGGCCATGACGCCGAGCGACCTGCCCCTGTGGCACATCGTCATCGGCCTGGCGGTGAGCGGCCTGGGGATGGCGGCCTTCAGCTCGCCCAACACCTCGGCCGTGATGGGGGCGGTGGAGCGCGACCGGCTGGGGGTGGCGGCCGCGGTCCTGGCGATGACGCGCACGCTGGGCCAGACCCTGTCGCTCGCGATCCTGGGCACCCTGGCCGCGGCGCCGCTGGGCGCGGCCGGCGCCGGCGTGCTGTTCGGCGCGACGGAGGGCGTCGGCCACGCGTCGGCCTACCTCGACGGCTACCGGATGGCCATGGGCGTGGGTGCGGCCATCGCGGTCGTCGGCGCGTGCCTGTCGCTGAGCCGCGGGCCGGTGGTCGTGCCCCCCTCCCCGGCCCGGACGGCGTAGCGGCGCACGCGCGCTCAGGTCGGGAGCCCTTCGCGCCGACCTAGACGGGGTGAGTGCGGAGCGCCACACGGGCCTCGACGGGCTGCTGTACCGCCTCGGGCGCGGCTGCGCGCGCCACCGCTGGACCGTGCTCGGAGCCTGGGTCGTCGCCCTGGTGGGCATCGTGTGGCTCGCCTTCGCGGTCGGCGGCCACTTCAACAACTCCTTCACGATCCCCGGCACGCCCACCCAGAAGGCGTCCGACATCCTGAGCCGCGAGTTCGCCGACAGCGCCGGGGCCACGGCGACGGTCGTGATCCGCGCCGACGAGGGCACCCTCACCGCCCCCGCCGAGCGCGCCCGCGTGACCCGGCTCGTGGACCGCGCCCGGACGCTGCCCGACGTCGCCTCCGTGAGCGACCCCTTCGCGCTGGGCTCCCTCGCCCCCGACGGACGCACCGCCATGGTCACCGTGACCTACACGCGCCCGGTGGGAGACCTGGGCGCGCCGGTCGCCGAGCGGCTCGAGGACGCGCTGCGCGCCGCCGACGGCGACGGCCTGCGGGTGGCCTTCACCGGCACGCTGATCGAGTCCACCCAGTCGGGCGGCAGCGACCACTCCGTGGGCATCGGCCTCGCGGCGGCCGTCGTCATCCTGCTGATCGCCCTCGGCACCATCGTCGCGATGGGGCTCCCCCTCGTCGTCGCCCTGGTCGGGGTCGCCGTGGGCAGCTCGCTCGTCGCCCTGATGACGCTGCTGCTGGACATCCCGGTGAGCGCGCCCCAGGTGGCCACCATGATCGGGCTGGGCGTCGGCATCGACTACTCGGTGTTCGTGCTCAGCCGCCAGATGGAGTTCCTCTCGCAGGGGCACGACCCGGTGGAGGCCGTCGGCCGCAGCCTCTCGACGGCCGGGCACGCCGTGCTCGTGGCCGGATGCACCGTGATCGTCGCCCTGCTCGGCCTGCTGCTGGTCCAGATCCCGCTGGTGTCGGCCATCGCCCTCACCTCGGGCCTCGCCGTGCTGGTGATGATGATCGCCGCCCTGACGCTGATGCCGGCGCTGCTCGGCGCGCTGGGCCACCGCGTCAACTCGCTGCACGTCCCGCACCTCGGCGCCCGCGAGCGCACCGGCGGCGGGCCGACCCCCTCCGAGCGCTGGGCGCGCCACGTGACCCGCCGCGCGGCCTGGTACCTGCCGGCCGGGATCTGCCTGCTGCTGCTGCTCGCCTCGCCGCTGCTGGCCATGCGCCTGGGCCCCCAGGACGCCGGCTCGGACCCGCGCGGCTCGACGACGCGCGAGGCCTACGACCTGATCTCCGAGGGCTTCGGCGTGGGCGCCAACGACCCCCTGTTCGTCATCGCCGAGGCGCCCCGCGGCGTCAGCGCCATCACCGCCGAGCGCGCGGCGCGGCTGTTCGAGGGCCTGCGCGCGGCGCCGGACGTCGCGTTCGTGGGACCGCCCCGCATCGCCAAGACCGGCCGCGCGGCCATGGCCACGGTCATCCCCCGCTCCGGCCCCGACGCCCCGGCCACGCCCGCGCTGGTCAAGGACCTGCGCGAGCGCGTCGTCCCCCCCATCGTGGAGGACAGCGGCCTGGTGGTGGAGGTGGGCGGCGTGGGCGCCGCGTGGGTCGACCTGGACAACCGGGTCGGCGAGCGCATGGCCCCGTTCATCCTCTGCGTGGTGGGCATCGCCTTCATCCTGCTGATGCTCGTCTTCCGCTCGCCGTTCCTGGCCGCCAAGGCGGCCGTGCTCAACCTGCTGTCGATCGGCGCGTCCTACGGCGTGCTGGTGGCGGTGTTCCAGTGGGGCTGGGGCGCGTCGCTGGTCGGCATCGACCAGACGATGCCGATCGTCGCCTTCGTCCCCCTGATGATGTTCGCGATCCTCTTCGGGCTGTCGATGGACTACGAGGTCTTCATCCTGTCGCGCATCCGCGAGGAGTACATGCGCACCGGCGACACGACCGAGGCGGTGGCCCTCGGCCTGGCCCGCACCGCCCGCCTGGTGACGGCGGCCGCCGCGATCATGGTCTCCGTGTTCCTGGCCTTCATCCTGGTGGACAACCCGGTCGTGAAGATGGTGGGCCTGGGCCTGGCCGTGGCCGTCCTGGTGGACGCCACGATCACCCGGATGGTGCTGCTGCCGGCCACGATGCGCCTGGCCGGGCGCGCCAACTGGTGGGCGCCGCGCTGGCTGGCGGCGACCCCTCCCGCCGAGCACCCCGCGCCGCCGGCCGCACCGGGGGCCCGCGCCGCCTCCTGATCCGCGGTTGTGGCCGCCGAGGCGGCCGATAGCGTTCCCCCCGGGGCGGCCACGACGACGAAGAGGCGGGCATGGCGCTGATCACCGAGGCCAACCGGCGCTGGTGGATCCTGGTCGCGATGACCGGGTCGCTGTCGATGATCCTGCTCGACCAGACGATCGTCAGCGTCGCGCTGCCCTCCATCCAGCGCGACCTCGACCTGACCCAGACCGAGGTCCAGTGGGTCGTCAACGCCTACCTGCTGGCGATCGCCTCCCTGGTCGCGGTGGGCGGGCGCCTGTCGACGAAGTTCAACGCCGTGCGCATGTTCCAGCTCGGCGTGATCGTGTTCGCCGTGGGCTCGGCCGCCACCGGCCTGGCCGACGGCGAGACGTCGATCATCGTCGTCCCGGGCCCTCCAGGGCGTGGGCGCGGCCCTGATGATCCCGCCCTCGGGCTCGCTGGTCATCAACACCTTCCCCCAGGACGAGCGCGGCAGGGCGATGGGCATCTACGCCGGCGTCTCGATGGTGTTCCTGTCGCTGGGGCCCCTCATCGGCGGCGTGCTGACCGAGATCGACTGGCGGCTGGTGTTCTGGGTCAACGTCCCGGTGGCGATCGTGACCATCCTGCTGACGATCGTCGCGAAGCCGCAGGCGGTGGCGGCCGGCGGGCGCTTCGACTGGTGGGGCGCGGCCACGCTGGTCCCGGGCCTGGTGGCGCTGGTGCTGGCGCTCCAGCAGGGCTCCGACTGGGGCTGGAGCTCGCCGCTGACGATCGGCCTGCTGGCGCTCGCGGCGGTGCTGATCGTGGCCTTCCTGTTCATCGAGCCGCGCGTGCGCGAGCCCCTCGTGGAGCTGCGCCTGTTCCTGGGCCGCAACTTCGCGGGCAACAACGCCGTCCTGTTCCTGGTGCAGTTCGCGCTGGTCGGCATGACCGTGTTCGGCGCGATCTTCGTGCAGGACATCCTCGGGTTCAGCAGCATCGAGGCCGGCCTGTCGATGATGGCGGTCACCCTGCCGCTGCTGGTGCTGGCGCCCGCTCGCCGGCGGCATCTACGACAAGATCGGCCCGCGCGGGCTCGTCGCCGGGGGCTGCGCCGCCGGGCGCCGCCGGGATGATCTGGACCGCCGCCGTGCTCGACAAGGACAGCTACCCGTGGATGATCCCCGGCTACATCCTCATCGGCGCCGGCATCGGCCTGGTCATGGGGCCCTCCAACACCGACGCCATGAGCGCGGCGGCGGCCGAGTTCCGCGCCCAGGCCCAGGGCGTCATCCAGACCATGCGCCAGGTGGGCGCCACCATCGGGCTGGCGATCATGGGCGTGGTCGTGACCCAGGTCGAGGACTCACGCCTGGAGTCGAGCCTCTCGGCCCTCGGCCTGCCCCAGTCGGCCATCTCGCAGGTGGAGAACGTGCTCTCGAAGGGGGCCGACGGGCAGCAGGACGCGCTGGCCCAGGTGCCGGCCGCCGAGCGGGCGGCGATCGTGGCGGACGTCCAGGACTCGGTCACCGACGGGATCAGCGCGGCGCTCTACATCGGCGGCGCGGCGCTGGCGGTGGCCGCCGTCGTCGCGTTCCTGGTGCTGCGTCACGTCCACTACGACGACGAGGGCGACCCGCCGATCGTGGCCGCCGGCTGATCCACGGGGCAGTCGCCGCACCGCCCGTAGCCGGGCACGCGGAACGCCAGGCAGCACCCGGAGCGGCGGCGCAGCGGGGTGCCCGGGGCGTCGGCCGCCCCCACGGCCACGCAGAAGGGGGCGGGCGGGGCGACCAGGCGCCGGGCGGTGCGCACGCCGTCCTCCCAGCGGCCCACGGCGGCGCCGGCCCACAGCGCGCCCTGCGCCACCCGGTCACCGGCCGCGCGCCAGAGCGGAGCGGGGCGGCGCGCGCGACGATCCGCGAGCGCGGTGACGAGCGGCGCGAGGCACGCCTCGAGTCCGCGGCCGAGCAGGCCGCCAGCTGGTCCGGATCCTCATGGTGAAGGCGTTCCGGCCCCAGGACCACGCCCGCCGCCAGGCCGCCCTCACTCACCCTCAGGTCGAACCTCAGGTCGGCCAGATCCGGCGCCGTTCCGGTCGCCAGGAGCCCCAGGACCGCCGCCGAGGCGACCACCCACGCGTGACTCTCCACCAGCCAGGTCGCATGGGCCGCCACCGGGCCGCCCCCCACCGACTCCGCGACCCGCGCGAGCATCCCGTCGACCGCCGCGGGCGCGCACGCGTCGCGGCGCTCACCCATCCGGTGCCGCGGGGCGGCGGCTCCCCGGGCCGGCGCCAGCGCGCGTCCAGGCGCGTTCCGAGCGCCGTGAAGCGCCCGAGATCGGGCGTGGGCGGGTCGGGCGCGGCCATGCCCGTGATAGTAGGTGACCCGTACCGAAGATGTTCGGTAGTCACGAACATCACGGTCAGATCCGGCCGGCCTCCAGCACGCGCCGCAGGAAGCGCTGGGTCTCGGGCTGCTCGGGCTCGCGGAAGATGCGCTCGGGGTCGCCCCGCTCCAGGATGCGCCCCTCGTGGAGGAAGCACACCTCGTCGGCGACCTCGCGGGCGAAGCCCATCTCGTGGGTGGCGATCACCATCGTCATCCCCTCCCGCTTGAGCTCCCGCACCAGGGCCAGCACCTCCCCGACCAGCTCGGGGTCGAGCGCGCTCGTGACCTCGTCCAGCAGCAGCGCCCGCGGCTGGGTGGCCAGGGCGCGCACGATCGCCACCCGCTGCTGCTGGCCGCCGGAGAGGCGGTCCGGGTAGTCCTGCTCGCGCCCGGCCAGCCCGAAGCGGGCCAGCAGCTCGCGCGCCGACGCCTCGGCCTGGGCGCGCGGCACGCCGTGCGCGCGGACCGGCGCCAGGACCACGTTCTGGAGCACGGACAGGTGCGGGAACAGGTTGAACGCCTGGAACACGATGCCGAGGCGGCGGCGGGCGGCCACCACCGGGGTCGACGGGTCGGTGATGACCTCGCCGTCGAGGAAGACGTCGCCGTCGTCGATGTCCTCCAGCAGGTCGATGCAGCGCAGCAGCGTCGACTTGCCCGAGCCGGAGGCGCCGATCAGGGCCACCGCCTCGTGCTCGCCCACCGTGAGGTCGATGCCGCGCAGCACCTGGCGCTCCCCGTAGGCCTTGGTGACGCCGCGCACCTCGATGACCGGGACCTCGCTCACTGGGCCGCCGCCTGCCCCTGGCGGTGGCGGGCCTTGGCCTGCTGGTGGTCGACGATGCGCGCGAGCGGGACCGTGACCGCCAGGTAGAGCAGCGCCGCGGCGATGAACGGCGTGTAGTTGAAGTCCGACGCGGCGTCGATCTGGGCCACCCGGAACGCCTCCTGGGGGCCGAGGATCGAGACCAGGGCGACGTCCTTCTGCAGCGAGATGAAGTCGTTGAGCAGCGGGGGCACCACCCGGCGCACCGCCTGGGGCGCGATCACGTGCCGCATCGCCTGGCCCTCGGTGAGCCCGACCGCGAGGGCGGCCGAGCGCTGGCTGGGGTGGACCGAGTCGAGGCCGGCGCGGTAGACCTCGGCGACGTAGGCCCTGTAGCAGAGGGTCAGCGCGAAGCCGCCGAGGAAGACCGGGTCGGCGAAGACCCCGGACACGCCCAGCGCCGGGATGCCGAAGCCGATCAGGTAGACGAGCAGGATCACCGGCACGCCGCGGAAGACGTCGGTGAAGACGGTCGCCAGCAGGCGGATCGGGAACAGCGCCGGCGCCCGGGTGGTGCGCAGGATCGCGACCACCAGGCCGAGCACCAGCACCACGATCTCGACGACCACGAAGAGCTTCACGTCGAGCCAGAAGCCCTCGCAGCACGTCCGGGAACGACTCCAGAAGACGTCCCACGAGAAGAAGGTCTCCTGGACGTCCGGCCAGCCGGGCCGGGTGACGATGAACAGCGCCAGCCCGCCGAGCACGATCGACGCTCGACAGCGCGGCGATCGCGTGCCGCGCCGGGCGCGCTGCCGCCGGACCGCCTCGCGGGCGATCCGGCGGTCCGTCGCCGTGGTCATGTCACGGTGCCGGGGTGACCGGCGCCCGCGATCACTTCAGGGCGAGCACCGGCGCCTCGGCGCCGATCCACTGCTCGGTGATGGACGCCAGCTCGCCCGAGTCCTTGAGCGCGGTCGAGGGCGCGGTCCACGCAGACGGTGAGCGGCGAGTCCTTGGCCAGCACCAGGCCCCAGTCGTCGCCGCCCGGCGCCTCGAACTGCCCGACGATGGACGAGCCCTCCACCTCGGCGTCGCGCAGGTAGATGGCCGTGGGGAGGTCGACCACGATCGCGTCGACCTGATTCGGACTTGAGGGCGCGGACGACGTCGTTGGAGTCGTTGTAGACGCGCGGCTGGGTGGACGGGGCGATCACCTCGTTGACCGCGTCGAGGCTGGTGGTGCCGACCTGCACGCCGATGCGCGCGTCCTTGAGGTCGGCGACCGAGGTGGCGGTGGCGTAGGGGGAGTCCTTGGGCACGAGCACGCCCTGGGGGGTCGTGTAGTAGGGGACCGAGAAGTCGACGGCCTTGGCGCGGGAGGGGTTGATCGAGACCTGGTTGATGTCGAAGTCGAACTTCTTCGCGCCGGGCGCGTAGCTCGAGTTGAAGGGCACGACGGTCCAGGTGACCTCGTCCTTGGTGAAGCCGAGCTGATCGGCGACCGCGTACGCGACGGCGCTCTCGAAGCCCTTGCCGTTGGAGGGGTCGTCGTCGATCGACGTAGGGCGGGAAGGCCGGCTTGTCGGTGCCGACGGTCAGCGTGCCGGCGGTCAGCGTGGACAGCTGATCCTTGGTGCAGGCCACCTCGCTGGAGGCCGTGGTGTCGGCCGCGGCCGAGTCGGCGGAGTCGTCGTCTCCGCAGGCGGCGAGGGTGAACGCCAGGGCCGCCACCAGCAGGGCGGCGAGGACGAGACGAAGACGCGTCATGTGACCCCCAGGGGACCGGTCCGGCGCGCCGACGGCACCCGCACCGATCGATTCTGTTTATGAGAGAGGTCGGCAGCGTACCCGACCCGGAGGTGGCACCGCCACGCGGGCGGCGTCCGGGGATCGCCCCGCCGCACGCCGCCCGGCGCGACGCGCTCAGTCCTCCCAGGCGAGGGCGCCGGGGCGCGTGATGGACCAGATCACCCAGACGTCCAGGGCGATGATGACCAGGGCCCAGAACGGGTAGTACGGGATGAAGAAGAAGTTGGCGAAGGCGCTCAGGAGCGCCAGGAAGATCGCCAGCATCCCGGCCCAGGGCTTGCGCGAGAACAGGCCGATGCCGCCCAGGAAGACGACGACGCCAATCGCCAGGTGGATCCAGCCCCACGCCGTCAGGTCGATGTCGTAGGTGTAGTTGGGCGCCACGACGAAGAACTCGTCGTTGAAGACGGCGACGAGGCCGGCGCCGAACTGGAAGAGGCCGACCAGGACCATCACGGCCGCGGCGAAGATCACGCCGCCGAGCGCCCAGTCGGAGGGGTCGTTGTCGCGTTTGGTGGCCGAATCGACCGCCACGGCGGACTCCTTTGCGTCGATGAATGCGGTACCGCATCCGACGTATTGGCTCCCGCGCGCGCGGCCCCTTGTGCGGGCGGCGGCCTCAGGCGGGGCGGCAGGCCCCCGGGGCGCCCTCGCAGCAGCCCTCGGCGATGCGTCCGCACGCGGCGCAGACCGCCTTGGCGCGGATGTTGACGAGCGGGCCGCCGCACAGGGGGCAGCGCGGGGCCACGCCCCCGTGCGCGTCGCGTGAGTCCCCGGCCGTCACGGACCGCGACGTTACACGCGGGCACGGACGCGCCCCGGGCGCCGCACGTACGCTGGGCCCGTGGGTCCCGACGGCGCCGCCATCGACGACGCCCCCGCGGCGCGCCCCCCGCGGCTCGGGGAGATCGCGCGGGAGTGGGGCCGCATCGGCGCGCTCGGCTTCGGCGGCCCCCCGGCCCACATCGCCCTGCTTCGAGAGCTGTGCGTCGAGCGGCGCGGGTGGATCTCGCCCCGCCGCTTCGAGGACGGGATCGCCGCGACCAACCTGCTCCCCGGCCCGGCCTCCACCCAGCTGGCGATCCTGTGCGCGTGGCGCCTGCGCGGCGCGGCGGGGGCGCTGATCGGCGGGCTCTGCTTCATCGTCCCCGGGCTCGTCCTCATCCTGGCGCTGGCCGCCCTGTTCCTGGAGGGCGACCCGCCGGCGTGGCTGAGGGGCGCGGGCGCCGGCGCGGGGGCGGCCGTGGCGGCCGTGGCCGTCGACGCGGGGGCGCGCCTGGCCGTCCCCGCATGGCGGCGCACCGGCGGCGGCGCCCGGGCGCGCCTGCTGGTGTACGTCGTGCTGGGAGGCGCGGCGGCGGCCACGGTCGGTCCGTGGCTGGTCCTCCTGCTGCTCGCCTGCGGCGCGGCCGAGGTGCTGTGGAGGCGGGCGACGCCGCCGCGGGTCGCCCGCCTGCGCGCCGTCCTGGATCCGTCGGCCCTGCTGCTGGCCACGGGTGCCGCCGTGGCCACCGGCGGCATGGCCGCGCTCGCCTGGACGGCCTTCAAGGTCGGGGCGCTCTCGTACGGCGGGGGCTTCGTGATCATCCCCCTGATGCAGGCGGACGCCGTCGACCGGTACCACTGGATGACCGACGGGCAGTTCCTCAACGCCGTGGCCCTCGGGCAGGTGACCCCCGGGCCCGTCGTGCACACGGTCGCGGTGGTCGGATACGCGGCGGGAGGACTGCCGGGCGGCGTGCTCGCGGCGGTCGTCGCCTTCGCGCCGTCCTTCTCGTTCGTCCTCATCGGCGCGGAGCGCTTCGATCGCCTGCTCGTCAACCGCACCGCGCGGGCCTTCCTCGACGGGGCGGGCCCGGCCGCGGTCGGGGCCATCCTGGGCTCCGCGATCCCCCTGGCGCTGGCGCTCGAGGAGCCGTGGCAAGGGGCCGTGCTGGCCGGCGCCGCGGTGCTGCTGTTCGCCGCGCGCCGCGGCGTGGTCCTCACCCTGGTCGCCGCAGGGCTCGTCGGAGCGGCGGTCGGCGTGCTGGGCGGACCGCTACCGCTCTGACCGTCCCGCCAGGACGGCGTCGGGTCAGAGCGGGATCTCGGACCCGATCTGGACGGTCCGCTCGGGCGGCAGCCCGAAGTACTCCACCGGGCTCGCGGCGTTGCGCGCGACGGCGGCGAACAGCCGCTTGCGCCACAGGGCCATGCCCGGGCCGCGCGTGGGCTGGATGTCGATGTGCGACAGGAAGTAGGTGGCGTGGGAGATGTCCGCGTCGCACTCGAGCCCCTGGGCGCGCGCCAGCCGCAGCGCCTGCGGCACCGCCGGGCGGTCCATGAAGCCGATGCGCGCGGTGACGTGGGTGATCCCGTCCGCCGGGTCCCCCAGGGGGTCGATCCGGATGCGCTCGCCGCCCGAGACGTGCGGCACGTTCACCGACTTGCACCGTCAGGATGACGATGCTCCGGTGGAGGACGTGGTTGTGGCGGAAGTTCGCCCTCAGGGCGAGCGGCGTCGTCTCGAAGGACGGGTGCAGGAAGACCGCCGTCCCGGGGACGCGCGGGATCGGCGGCGAGGCCGCGTCGATCTCGGCCACGAAGTCGGTCAGCGGGCCCTCCACGGCGTCGCGGCGCTGCGTGATCACCACGCGCCCCCGTCGCCAGGTGGCCAGCAGCGTCGCGACGGCGGCCGCGATCAGCAGGGCGATCCAGCCGCCGTGGGGGATCTTGGTGACGTTGGCGGCGAACAGGGTCACCTCGATGCCGAGGAAGAGCGCCCCGAACACCACCGAGCGCCAGGGGCGCCACTTCCAGAGCCAGTGCGTGACGGCCAGGAACAGGATCGTGTTGACGATGAAGGTGCCGGTGACGGCGATGCCGTAGGCGGACGCCAGCCGCTCCGACGACCGGAAGGCCAGCACCAGCCCGACCACCGCCGCGAACAGGATCCAGTTGACCACCGGCACGTAGACCTGCCCGATCTCGCGCGCGGAGGTGTGGCGGATCGTGACGCGGGGCAGGAAGCCGAGGCTCACCGCCTGGCGGGTCACCGAGAACGCGCCGGAGATGACGGACTGCGAGGCGATGACGGTGGCCACCGTGGCGAGCACGACCATCGGGATGCGCGCCCAGTGGGGCAGCAGCAGGAAGAACGGGCTGTCGATGGCCGAGGGGTCGCGCAGGATCAGCGCGCCCTGGCCGAGGTAGTTCAGGGTCAGGGCCGGGAACACGAGCAGGAACCAGGCGCGCCGGATGGGCGACGGGCCGAAGTGGCCCATGTCGGCGTAGAGCGCCTCGGCGCCGGTGATGGCCAGCACGACCGCGCCGCCGGCGATGAAGGCCAGGAACGGGTCGTCCACGATGAAGGCGACGGCGTAGGTCGGCGACAGCCCCCGGATGATCTCCGGGTCGCTCACGACCTCGCGCAGCCCGGCGACCGCCGATCGCCACGAACCAGAGCACCATCACCGGGCCGAAGAACCGGCCCACGGCGCGGGTGCCGAACCGCTGGACGGCGAAGAGGACGACGAGGACGGCCAGCGTGATGGGCACGACCAGGTCGGCCAGGCTCGGCGAGACGACCTCCATCCCCTCCACCGCCGACAGCACGGAGATCGCCGGGGTGATCACGCCGTCGCCGTAGAAGAGCGCGGCGCCGAAGATGCCGAGCAGCACCAGCCACCCCACCCGGGGGCGCGCCCGCTGCACCAGGGCGGTGAGGGCCATGATGCCGCCCTCGCCGTCGTTGTCGGCGCGCAGGATGAAGGTGACGTACTTCACGGTCACGATCAGCGTGATCGACCAGAAGACCAGCGAGATCACGCCGTAGACGTCGGTCTCGGTGGGCGTCACCGACCCCGCCGTCCAGCGAGAAGACGGTCTGCAGCGCGTACAGCGGGCTGGTGCCGATGTCGCCGAACACGACCCCGAGCGCACCGAGCATCAGCCCCAGGCGGCCGGCCGTCGCGATGCGGGCGCGCCGGGGCGCGGTCTCGTGGGGATCGGGCATCTGAACGGCGCTAACCGTAGAGCCTGATGCGGCGCCCCGCGCGCTTCAGATCGCCCCGCCATCGGCCGATGCCTTTTGTGATGAAGACGGTACGAATAGCGCGGGCGCCGCGGTGATCCACGGGCAGAACCCCGACCGCATCGTCCGCGAGGCCGCCGCGCGCATCTGCGCCTCCCTGGACGTGGAGGAGACGATGCGCGCCATCGCGGACTCGGCCAAGCGCGCGCTCGCCGCCGACCGGGCCACGTGTTACGTCAACGAGATCGAGGGCCAGGTCGTCTCGGGCGTCTACACGACCGAGACCGACCCCCGGCGGCGGGCCTTCGTCGAGGCCAGCGTCGGCAAGGGCCAGCGCGACCTGCCCATCTGGCGGGCCCAGCTGGAGCAGCCCGATCCGATCTTCGTGGTCGAGGACGTCGGCCGCTCGACGGCGATCCCGGGCGGCCTGCGCACGGGGCTCGGCAGCGGCGCGTTCCTGGGGGTGCTGCTGGAGCACGGCTCGGTGCAGGACAGCCCCGGCCGCACCCTCCTGGGCACGCTGTTCGTGACCTACCGGCAGCCGCGGCGCATCTCCACCGAGGAGCGCTCCATCGCGAGCGGCCTGGCCAACCTCGCGACCCTCGCGCTCGCCAACGCGCGCCTGCACGCCCAGACCCTGCGCAGCCTGCACGCCGCCGAGCACCAGGCCGGCACCGACGAGCTCACCGGCCTCAGCAACCGGCGGGTCGTGGAGGAGCACCTCCAGACCCTCACCGAGCGCGCCGGCGAGCGTCACGAGGCCCTCTCGGTGCTGGTGTTCGACCTCGACGAGTTCAAGGAGATCAACGACCGCCACGGTCACGCCATCGGCGACGACTGCCTGCGGGCGGTCGGCCGCACCATCGCGACCTCCCTGCGGCCGGGCGACCGCGCCGGCCGCGTGGGCGGCGAGGAGTTCCTGGTCGTGCTGCCATCGACCGGCGCCAAGGGCGCCTGGCTGGTGGCCGAGCGGCTGAGGGCGCGCATCGCCGAGATCCCCACGGCGGCCGGGGTGGAGCTCAGCGCGAGCTTCGGCGTGGCGAGCTACCCGCTGCACGCCCAGAGCGCGACCGCGCTCGTGCGCGCGGCCGACACGGCGATGTACTCGGCCAAGGCGATCGGGCGCAACCGCAGCGTCCTCTTCAACCCCGCCCAGGCGCGGGCGCGCACCGAGAACACCCGCCGCGCCCAGGCGAGCAACGAGGGCTACCTGGGCTCCGTGCTCGCCCTCGCCGCGGCGATGGACGCCCGCGACCCCAGCACCCACGCCCACTCCACCACGGTCGCCCTCTACGCCGCCGAGATCGCGACCCGCCTGGGCCTGGACGGCGACCGGGTGGAGGAGATCCGGATCGCGGGGCTGCTGCACGACATCGGCAAGGTCGGGGTGTCGGACGCCGTCCTGCACAAGCCCGGCCGGCTCACCGACCCCGAGAGCGCCGAGATGCGCCGGCACCCCGAGATCGGGGCCAAGCTGCTCGTGCACCCGGGCGTCGCGGAGGTGCGCGGGTGGGTGCTGCAGCACCACGAGCGCCCCGACGGCCAGGGCTACCCCTTCGGGCTGCGGGGCGACCAGATCCACCTGGAGGCCCTCATCCTGGGCGTCGCGGACGCCTACGAGGCCATGACCGCCGACCGCCCCTACCGGCGCAGCCTGGACCCCCAGGCCGCCCGGCGCGAGCTGGAGGGCGGCCGCGGCACCCAGTTCGACGAGCGCGTGCTCGACGCGTTCCTCGCGTACCTGGATCGTCCCGGCCCCACGCGACGCGATCCGGCCCCCATCGCGCAACTGGCCGCGCGACCGGCGGTCTCGCTGCCCTAGGGCCGCGTCAGTTGCCTGATGCTGCCCTAGCCCAGAGCCGTGCGAGCGGCGCGTGCGACCTCGACCTTCGGAGGGCGCACCGCCTCCCTTACTCTGGAAGATTGCTCGGGACTTCTTCCGCGTGGAGGCGATCCTGACGCACGACGAGATACCCCCCGGCGAGTGGTGGAGGACGATCGAGCTGGCGACCGAGAGGGTCGGCTCGCTCTACTTCATCGACCCGCGCACGGCCGAGATCGTCGGTCTCTTCCTCCTGGACGAGGGCGCCGACGCCGTCGCCATCGAGCACTGGCGCGACGGCCACCGGGCGGGGCTGAGCCTGCTGGGCGCGGTCGCCGGCGAGACGGGGGATCTCGACCCTCAGCGGTAGTCCGGGTTGGGGAAGTCGGAGCGGCAGCCCGCGTCCCACTCCGCGCGCTGGTTGCCGTGCGCCGGGATGCCGCCCGCGTCGCGCAGCATCCGCGCCAGGTGCATCAGGTTCCAGGTGAGGAACGTCGTGTTGCGGTTGGTGAAGTCGTTCTCGGGGCCGCCCGAGCCCGGGTCGAGGTAGCTGGGCCCCGGGCCGGCCTCCCCCAGCCACGCCGAGTCGGCCTGGGGCGGGATGACGTAGCCCAGGTGCTGCAGCGAGTAGAGGATGTTCATCGCGCAGTGCTTGGCGCCGTCCTCGTTGCCGGTGATGATGCAGCCGCCCACCCTGCCGTAGAAGGCGTACTGGCCGGCCGCGTTCAGCAGGTGGCTGTCGCCGTAGAGGCGCTCGATGACGCGGGTGCAGATCGACGACTTCTCGCCCAGCCAGATGGGCGTGGTCAGCACGAGGATGTCGGCGTCCAGCACCCGCCGCGCCAGCGCGGGCCAGTCGTCGCGCGCCCAGCCGTGCTCGGTCATGTCCGGATACACGCCCGTGGCGATCTCCAGGTCCACCGCCCGGACCGTCTCCACGCTCACGCCGTTGCGCTCCATGATCGCGATCGCGATGTCGGCCAGCCCCTGCGTGTGCGAGACCTCGGGCGAGCGCTTCAGCGTGCAGTTGATGAACAGCGCCCGCAGGTCGGAGAAGTCCCAGCGCGACTCCGCGCAGTGGCGCTCCTGCATCTCGTTCAGCTCGGCCATGTCCGCCCCCTGGTGGTCGCGCCGGCCGGCTCCGGCGCGTGATCGTCAATCAGACCACCATCACCGGCGCGGACGCCACGGGGTCATCGTCGGCGGACTACCCCGATGGACAGGGGCCGCCCGGGACGCACGCCCCGGGGCGCAACGTCGTGAGATCCACCCGCTCGAGCAGGAGCCCGGTGTGGTCGCGCGCGATCAGCACGCGCGGGGTGCCCCCGGCGGGAAGGACGACGAGGAAGGCGTTGGTCCCGAGGGTCGCGCGCGCCGTCTGACCTCTCACATCGGTGATGTCCACGGTCGCGACGCCGTCCTCGGCGAGCCCCCAGACTGACGATGCCGGGCGCCCGCCCGACCGCCGTCGTGCCGAGGGGGACCACCGCATGCCCGGCGGTCCGCGTCGCCCAGCGGTCGCCGGCCGCGCAATCGGTGACCGCCGAGCCGAGGCCCACGCAGGGCCAGCCGGTGCCGGTCTGCCGATAGGCGATCACCCGCAGGTCTCCACGGCTCGCCAGCACCTGCGAGCTGCCCGGATCGACGTCGTCCAGGATGACGTCGATGTCGATCGGCGGCCGCCCGTCGCCGGGGGTCGCCCCGCCCCGGAAGAAGTCCTGCAGGCCGCCGACGGCCGACGCCACGGCCGACCGGCCCGGCGGCAGCGCGAGCGCCGCCAGCGCCACCAGCAGGAGCGCGACCACGATCGCCACGCGCCGGTCACCGGTTCCCCGGCGCGCCCGCGCCCGCCGCAGCACCTCGGCCACCTGCGCGTCGGTCGGGTCGGCCGGCGGCACCGCGTGGAGGGCCTCGCGCAGGCGGGCGTCGTCGGCCGGGCGCGTCATGTCGCCCTCGATGTCTCGTCGACGTCCGCGAACAGGTGGGCGAGCTCGGGGGTGCGGCGCAGCTCGGCGCGCGCGCGCGACAGCAGCGAGGCGGCGGTCCCGGGCGCGCAGCCGAGCGCGTCGGCCACGCCCTCCTCGGTCAGGTCGTGCACGTAGCGCAGCACCACGGCCAGCCGCTGGCGCGGCGGCAGGGCCAGGAGCGCCCGCCGCAGCGCGGGGTCGAACGACGGCGACGGCTGGTCCTCCACCGACAGCAGGTGGTGGTCGTCGCCGAGGCTCTCGAGGGGCGGCTCGCGCCGGAGCCGCAGGCGGCTCGCCCGCGCGGCCCGGATGGCCCGGCGCGCCGTGATGCGGTGCACCCACGCGTCGAAGCTCGCGGGGTCGCGCAGCCTCCCCAGCCCGCGCAGCACGTCCACGCCCACGTCCTGGGCGATGTCGGCCGCGGCGTCGCGCCGGCCCACGGTCGCGCCGGCCGTGCGCAGCGACAGGGCAAGGGCCCTCCGCACGAGCGCCTCGCGCGCCCGCTCGTCTCCGGAGCGCGCCAGCGCCACCAGCCGGACGAGGCGGGGGTCCCCCTGCGCGTGCGGCGCGTCGCTGTCCGTTCTGTCCCCCTTGAGGTCGGCGGGCCGCCCCGGGCGCGCGACGACGTCGGAGGCGGGACCCGAAATCGCGAATTCGCCGAATAGCTTGTCAGACCGACCGCCGTGGCGCCGACGACACAGGTGTCGTCCGGCGACGACATGAAGTTCATTCCCGAGACGACTGTGAAAGCGCCAACGCGTCACGGAATATGCGCCGGTCAGAAACAACAAACAGCGAGTAGTCGGGGATTTGAAAGCCGCGGACCCGCGTGTCGTCTTCGGCATAACTCGCCGGGTCCGGAGGACGATATGCGATCTCGGAGTGGCGCGGCCACGCGGGCGCGGAAGCGGGCCGTGGTGGCCCTCTGCGCGGTTGTGGGCATCTGCGCCATCGTGTTCAGCAGTATGGCGGTTGGCATCCAAAGTCACTACCGCACCGGCACATTGGTCGCGGGAACGCAATACAACTCGGTGCAACGTACATGGTTCGGGAATCAGATCACGAACCTCGATACACAGAACATCGGCGCCGCACGCATCTGGTCATATAAGAGCGGCTACGGATACATCTTTGACTCGACGTTCTTCCTGTACGGACAGTCGAGTTTCGCCTCGTGCTTCGACGGCGCGTGCAACGACAGCACCAACACGAAGGACTGGTGCCAGAGCTCGAACACCCGGAGCGGCTCCTGCACCGGGCACTACCGCTAGCCGATGGGAGAGGAACCGATGGCTGCTCCAGGCACCTCCAGAAGGCACAGGAACCTGCGGATCGCCACCGCGGGCATGGCGCTCGCCGCCGTCGCGGCCGTGTCGCTGCCGCACGTCATGGGCGCGGCGGGAGACGCGACGGCCGCCCACCCCCTCGGCGACCGCGCGCCGGTCGCGGCCCTCGCCACGGCGCCGGTGGCGGCGCCGCCCCAGGGTCTGCGCATCCTGGCCGAGGAGACCGGCGAGGCCGACCTCGCCACCACCCGCATCCTGGGCGCCGCGCGCGACCAGGCGCTGTACGCCCTCGACTCGCTCAAGGGCCCCGACCGCATCTGCGTCGCCGCCACCGGCTCGGCGGTGGGGCTGTGGTGCGGCCCGGCCGCGGCGGTGGGCACCGGCAAGCTGATCATCCGCCAGCCGGTCAAGGGCGGGGAACCGGGCGCGCCGGCGGTCTACTTCGGGCTCGTGCCCGACGGCGTCGTCTCCGTGACCGCGGGCGAGAAGGTCGTCCGGGTCGCCGGCAACGTGTTCAGCATCTACGCCGATGCGGGTGAGCCGCTGCCGCGACTCACCTACGCGACCGCGGACGGGGCCACCGTCACGGTCGATCCCCTGAGCGCGAGCTAGGGGCCACGACCCGGCCGCGCCGTCCCAGCGGCGGCGCGGCCGTGGCTCGTGCAAGGAAACCCGGGGCGCCGCGCCCATACGGGGCATGGAGACCGACGAGAGGCCCCTCGGGCCGGCCGGGCCGCGGGTGGTCGCGGGGCGTCCGCGCCTGCGCGTCGCGCCCGCGCACCCGCCGGATCCCCACCCCCGCCCCGAGCGGGTGCCGATCCTGATCGCGGCGGCCAACGCCGCCCTCGGGGCCGGGCTGGAGGGCTGGCTGACCACCGCCGAGCCCGACTGGGCGGTGCGCGTGGTCGTGCCGGGGCCGGCGGGACTGGCGGGCGCGCTGCGACCCGACCTGGCGCTGGTGGTGGCGACCATCGCGGCGGGCGGGGAGTCGCTGGTCTTCGCGATCCGCGACGTGGCCCCCTCGGTCCCCGTCCTCGCGCTCTGCGAGCGCGCCGATCCCGCCTACGAGGCGGCCCTCCTGCGGGCGGGTGCCACCGGCGCCATCGCGGCCGGCGCGTCGCGCGCCGAGCTGGTGCGCGCCGTCCGCGAGCTGGTGGCCGGGCGCTCGGTGATGAGCGCCGCCGCCCTGCGGCTGGTGGCGCAGGGGCCGCCGGCCGTCCCCCACCTCACCGGCCGCCAGCGCGACGTGCTGCGCCTGATGGCCGAGGGGCGCTCCACCCGCGAGATCGCCCAGCGGCTGGTGATCGCCCAGAGCACCGTCAAGACGCACATCGCCCGCCTCTCCCTGCGCCTCGAGCTGACCGGCCGTGGCGAGATGCAGCGCAACGCCGCCGCGGTGCTCGCCCTGGCCGAGCGGCGGGCGCCCGCACCGGCGGCGGGAGCCGGCCCTTCGCCGACCGGAGAGGGCCCGGATGCTCCGTAGGGACGGGCCCGGGCGGCCGCGCCTCCCCGGGCTGGGACCCGCCCGCCGGGTCATGTTCCGCAGCGTCTCGGCCCCGCTCGCCACGCTCCTGCCCGGCGAGCGCCGGCGGGCGCTCCCCCCGCTCGACGCCGCCGGCGTCCGGGCGGTGGCCGCGCCGGCCCCCGCGCCCGGCCCGGCCCGCGCGGGCGACCTGGCCGTGACCGCGGCGATCGCCCGCTTCGAGCACCACGCCCGGATGGGCTCGGCCGAGTTCGCCGAGCGCTACCTGCGCGGCGAGTTCGGTCACGCCGCGTGGGCGCGCGTCTGGTTCGGCCTGCTGCAGTAGCCGCCGGTGGCGAAGATGGGGTCTCGGCCCCATCGAAGGCCCGCGCTAGACGCCTCTAGGCTCGCGCCCATGTGCGCCGACGCCGACCTCGACCTGGGCCCCATCCGGGACCGGATCCGCAGCGTCACGGGCCTGCCCTCCGCGATCCCGCGCAGCGCGTCCGACCCGGTGCGGGACCTGATCCTGGACGCCCTCGCCCTGCTCGGCGAGATCGACCGCCTGCGCCGTGAGCGCGACGCCCGGGCGGACGACCGCGACGCCCTGGTGCGCGCCCTGTACGGCCCCGAGCTCTACCCGCGCCTGGCCGAGATCGTGCGCGCCCGCCACGGGGAGGCCGGCCCGGTGGACCCCCAGCAGGCCTACCACCTGGCGATGGCCGAGCTGTGGCGCGAGGGCGAGCTGCGCTGGTTCCCCGACCGGCCGGGCCCGACCCCGCCGGAGGGCGTCGTCTACGACCTGGACGTCTGAGCCGGCGGCTCAGGCCGCCAGGTCGCGGAGGGTCTCGCTCTCGCGCGCCCGCGCGAGCCGCTCCAGGGCGGAGCGCTCGATCTGGCGCACCCGCTCGCGGCTGACGCCGATGCGCCGGCCGATCTGGTCGAGGGTCTGGGGCTCCTGGTCGCCGATGCCGTAGCGCGCGGTGATCACCTCGCGGTCCCGCTCGGGCAGCTCGTCGAGGATGCGGCCGAGCACCTCGTCGCGCAGGCTGACCTCGATGTCGGCGAACGGCTCGTCCGGCTCCGCGGGGATGAGGTCGCCGAAGGCCGTGTCGCCGTCCTCGCCGACCGGGCGGTCCAGGCTGGTGATGGTGCGCGGCAGCTCGCGCACCTCCGCCACGCGCTCGGCCGGCAGCCGGCTCTCGATGGCGATCTCCTCGTCCGTGGGGTCCCGGCCCAGCTTGGTCGTGAGCGTGCGCTCGGCCCGCGAGACGCGCTGCTGGCGCTCCACCACGTGGACGGGGAGGCGGATCGTCCGCGACTGGTTGGCCAGCGCGCGCTGGATCGCCTGCTGGATCCAGAGCGTCGCGTAGGTCGAGAACTTGAAGCCGCGCCGCCAGTCGAACTTCTCGACGGCGCGGGTCAGCCCCAGGACGCCCTCCTGGATCATGTCGAGCAGCGTCAGCTCCCCCTGCCCCTGGTAGCGCTTCGCGATCGAGACGACCAGGCGCAGGTTGGAGAGGATCATGCGCTCCTTGGCGGCCGCGTCGCCCTCCTCCACCCGCTGGGCCAGCTCGCGCTCCTCGTCCCTCGTCAGCAGCGGGTGGCGCGCCACCTCGTTCAGGAACAGGCGCATGGCGTCGGTGGTGCTCTCGGCGACCGCGGCGTGCGAGACCCGGGTGGCCGGCACCTCGACGCGGCCGCAGTCGTCGTTGACGTCGAGCCCGCGCTCGCGGGCGCGCTCCCACAGGGCGGCGACGCCCTCGTCATCGACGTCCAGCTCGGCGAGCGTCTCGCTGACCTGGGCCAGGTTGAGGCAGCCCTGCGCCTCGCCGGCGGCCATCAGCGCCTCGAGCTCCGGGTGCAGTGCGTCGTCCGCCATGTCGGTTCCCCCTCGCGGCCGCGGCTGATGGGACTCTAGCGCCGGTGCGATCGTCGAATGCCGGCTCCGCGCGCCTCGACGGTCAGGTCCGCGCCGGAGCGGCCCCATCGTCGTCCGCCGCGGCGTCGATCTCGGCGAACGCATCCTCCATCGAGGCGAAGAAGTGGTCGCGATCGAGGGTGGCGAACAGCCCGTAGCGATACACGAGGTCCTTCAGCCGGTCGCGCAGCTCGACGAAGGCGATGTTCACCCCCTGTGCGTTCAGCTCGATGTCGAGCCGTTCGAGCATGCCGGCCGCGGTGACGTCGATGTCGGTGATGGCCTCGCATTGCAGCACGACCCAGCGGGGCCGCTGCTGCCGGACGTGGTGGCGGACCTGGTCGCGGAACATGCCGGCGTTGGCGAAGAACAGCGGCGCCTCCCAGCGGTACACGAGCACGTCGGGGCGCGGCTCCGCCGCCGGCATCGCCCTGACGCTGTGCCACTGTCCGTCGGCGGGCGCGCGGCCCAGCAGCTCGCCGTGCGGCCACCAGCTGCGCCTGAAGAACAGCAGGATCGACAGGACGACGGCGACGAGGATGCCCTCCAGGACGCCGAAGAAGACCACCCCGGCAGTGGCGACCAGCGAGAGCACCAGCGAGCTCCGCCGGACCTGCTGGTAGCGGCGAAGCGTGGCGAGGTCGGCGAGCGACAGCGCGGCGGCGATCACGACCGCCGCCAGCGCGGCCTGGGGGAGGTCGGCGAGGAGCCCGTTGAAGAAGAGCAGCAGCAGGGCGACGACCGACGCCCCGACCAGGCCGGTCAGCTGGCTCTTCGCGCCGGTCTGCTCGGCGACGGCCGTGCGCGAGCTGCTGGTGGACACCGCGAAACCCTGGAAGAACCCGGCCGCGATGTTCGCCGTGCCGACGCCGACCATCTCCTGATTCGGATCCACCTCCTCGCCGCGGCGCGTGGCGAACGCGGTCGAGGTGGCGATCGTGTCGGTGAGCGAAACCAGGGTGATGCCCACCGCCGCGATGAGCATCGGTCCCACGTCGCTCACGTCGGTCCACGGCACCGCGGGGCGGGGAAGGCCCTCGGGGAGCACGCCGACCGTCGCGATGTCGAGTCCGAGCAGCGCGGTCACGGCGGTGGCGCCGACGACGGCGACCAGCACCGCGGGCAACGTACGGGTGAGGCGGGGGAGCAGGAGCATGACGGCGAGCGTGGCGAGCCCGAGCAGGAGCGTCGTCGTGTCGCGTTCGTCGAAGCCCTCGATGAACGCCCGCAGCTCGTCAACGAAGCCGCTGGCGTCGGTCGAGAACCCGCTCAGCTTGGGGAGCTGCCCGACCACGATGGTGATCGCCAGACCGTTCATGTACCCGACCTGAACCTCCTTGGAGAGCAGGTCGGCGACGAAGCCGAGCTTGCCGGCGCCGAGGCCGATGAGGATCAGGCCCACCAGCACGGCCATCATCCCGGCGAGCGCGATGGCGGTCTCCGGGTCGTCGGCGACGACCAGCGGCACGATGGCCGCGAAGATCAACGGCGAGACCGATGAATCCGGGCCGAGCACCAGCACCCGCGACGGGCCCATGAGCGCGTAGCCGACGAGGCAGGCGATCGTGGTGTACAGCCCGGTCACGGCCGGGAGGCCGGCCAGCTCCGCGTAGGCCATTCCCTGGGGGATCAGGATGGCCGCAAGCACCACCCCGGCGACCAGGTCGAACCGAAGCCACCCCCTCTCGTATGAGCGGAGGGCCGCGACACCGGGCACACGACGGCTCAGCGTCGCCGTCCGGCGGGACCCCGCATTCTCAGGAGGAGCTGCGCTCCGCACGTGGGCTCAGCGACCGGTCGCGGAAGGGCGACGACGGCGTGGGGACCGTGCACCGGACCGGACGGGAGGCGCCGCCGTCTCGATGACGCACAAGGTGGAGATCGCCCCCTCCCCATCGGCTTCGACTTCGCGCGATGGGCGCCGATAGGCCGACGAAGCTACAGATTCCGCCAGACGGTGGCCACATCCCGCCGCGCACACGGGGGCACCGCGACCCGCCGCTCAGCCCCGGGTGATGGCGAACGCGTCCGCGAAGAAGGCGTTGCCCGTCACGGCCGAGCCGTGGCTGAGGCGCACGCCGAGCTGGTTGCCGGCGGCGGTGGTGCGGGTGACGGTCAGCTGCTGCCAGGCGTTGGTGAGCAGCACGTTGGCCGAGCCGACGTCGGCGACCGCGGCGCCCGAGGCGGTGCGCTCGCGCAGCTTGATCTGGATCGGCTTGCCCACCGAGGAGGCCGAGGCCGCCCTGACCCAGGCGGTGGCGGTGTAGGTGGTCGCGAGGGTCGGGCTGACGTTGTTGCCGCCGTCGATCGTGAAGTAGGTGCCGCTGGAGCGGGTCACGCGGGCCACGTAGGCGCCGTGGGGGGCGCCGGCCTGGGCCTCGCGCACCAGCGTCCCCTGGTAGCCGCTCCAGCCGACCGTGCCGGTCTCGAAGGAGGGGTTGGCGACCAGGTTGCCCGGCGGGGGCGGCGGCGGCGGAGGCGGGGGCGCGTCGGAGACGCTCACCTGGCCCGAGGCGACCGCCGGGGCGCCGTCGTCGTCGGTCACCTGCAGGCGCACGGTGTAGGTGCCGGCCGCGGCGAAGGTGCGCGGTGGCGGTGGCGCCGGTGCCGTCGTCGAAGGCGCCGTCGTTGTCGAGGTCCCAGGCACGGGCGGCGATCGTGCCGTCGGTGTCGGTGGAGGTGTCGGTGAAGGTGGCCTGCTGGCCGGTCTGGGGCGCGGCCGGCGCGACCGTGAAGGCGGCCGTGGGGGCCTGGTTGGGGGAGGCGGCGGGGCCGTGCCCGTGGAGAGCGCGAACGCGTCCGCGAAGAAGGCGTCGCCGGTGGTGGCCGAGCCGTGGCTGAGGCGCACGCCGAGCTGGTTGCCGGCGGCGGTGGTGCGGGTGACGGTCAGCTGCTGCCAGGCGTTGGTGAGCAGCACGTTGGCCGAGCCGACGTCGGCGACCGCGGCGCCCGAGGCGGTGCGCTCGCGCAGCTTGATCTGGATCGGCTTGCCCACCGAGGAGGCCGAGGCCGCCCTGACCCAGGCGGTGGCGGTGTAGGTGGTCGCGAGGGTCGGGCTGACGTTGTTGCCGCCGTCGATCGTGAAGTAGGTGCCGCTGGAGCGGGTCACGCGGGCCACGTAGGCGCCGTGGGGCGCGCCGGCCTGGGCCTCGCGCACCAGCGTTCCCTGGTAGCCGCTCCAGCCGACCGTGCCGGTCTCGAAGGAGGGGTTGGCGACCAGGTTGCCCGGCGGGGGCGGCGGCGGCGGAGGCGGGGGCGCGTCGGAGACGCTCACCTGGCCCGAGGCGACCGCCGGGGCGCCGTCGTCGTCGGTCACCTGCAGGCGCACGGTGTAGGTGCCGGCCGCGGCGAAGGTGCGGGTGGCGGTGGCGCCGGTGCCGTCGTCGAAGGCGCCGTCGTTGTCGAGGTCCCAGGCACGGGCGGCGATCGTGCCGTCGGTGTCGGTGGAGGTGTCGGTGAAGGTGGCCTGCTGGCCGGTCTGGGGCGCGGCCGGCGCGACCGTGAAGGCGGCCGTGGGGGCCTGGTTGGGGGGAGGCGGCGGGGGCGGCGGGGCCACGCCACCGCCCAGGCGCACCCAGCGCGCGACCGACGGAACGCCGTCGGCGTTCAGCACGAACAGCATGTAGTCACCCGGCGGCGCGAGGTTCGCGTTGGCCGGGGCGACCGCCGTCAGGCCGCCCGCGGTCGGCGTCACGGCCAGCTCGACGTGGCGCTGGTTCATGTCGTTGCCGTGGGTGGTGGCACCCGGGCTCATCAGCACGGCGCGCGTGGGGGCGCCCTCGGTCTGGATCGAAAAGGCCGTGCCGTACGTCTGCTGCGAGGGCGCCGAGAGGATCGACGGGCGCGGACCGCGGAACAGGTACGGCGGCTCGAAGATCTCGACGATGTCGCCGTCGTTGCCGCCGCCCGACGCCGTGTTGTCGCCGCCCGACCAGACGCGCCCGTCCGGGAGCAGGAGCGCGGTGGAGTGGTAGGCGCGCTGCTCGCTCTGGTCGGCGAGCGGCGTCCAGGTGTCGGCGTCGGGCCGGTACAGGAGCGTCTCGCGCTGGGGCAGGCCCTCGGTGCCGCTCCCGTTGCCGCCGACGGCCAGGAGCGTGCCGTCCGGGAGCAGCACCGTGTTCAGGTTGCGCCGCGTCTGGGGCAGCGGGGCGGCGTTGCTCCATCCGGCGGACGGGGTCGAGGACGTCGAAGCGGTGGGTGTTGGGCGTGCTTCCGCCGCCCGCGACAAACATGATCCGCGATCCCGAGGGCGGGCCGGGGAGCAGCACGCCGCCGCCGTATCCGACCCGCGACTCGGGCAGGGGCGCCTGGTCGGCGAAGGAGTAGGTCGACAGGTCGAGGAACGCCGAGTTGGAGCGGCCGGGCCCGCCGAGGAAGGCGCGCCCGTCGGGGAGCACCTGCCAGTGCGGATAGAACTGCGTCTGGCGGTTCCCGACGAGCTGGAGGCTGCCCGTGGTCCCGCTGGGCGTGAAGATCTCGACGTCGCCGTTCATCGTCATCGTGCCGCTCTCGTCCCAGCCGCTGGTGATGAGCACGCGCCCGTCCGGCAGCCTCGTGCCGGTCGGGTACCAGCGCCCGTGCCGCATGTCAACCTGGCGGGTCCAGGTCTCGGTGGACGGGATCGAAGATGTAGAGCTGGTTGAGCCCGGAGTAGTTCTGGCCGCCGTTGAACGACAGCGTCCCGCCGATGAACAGCAGGCGCCCGTCCGCCAGGAAGACCTGCCCCCCGCACCAGATGTTGGCCGGCGGATCGGCGCGGTGCCCCTGGTTCGTGGCCGGGTCCCAGATGTACGCCACGCCGCCGTTGGCGTCCTGCTGCACGAACATGAGCTTGCCGGTCGGCAGCAGGATCGCGTGCACCGCGACGGTGGGGACGCTGGTCGTCGGGCCCCAGCGGCCCACCTGGGCGGGGTCGCCGATGGCCTGGGCGCGCTGGCCGGGACGCCGGGATGAGCGGGGCAGCACGGGCCTGAGGCCGGCCCGCCGCCGCGCCGTCTTCACGCGGCGGATCTTGGCGCGCACCTTGGCGTGCTCGGCGGCGTGGCTGGGACCGAGCATCCGGTTCTCGAGCCGGCGCAGGCGGGCCTCCGCCCGCAGGGCCTGGGGCGACGTCGGTCCGGTCGCGAGCCGCTCGAGCGCCACCGAGGGGGTCGGCGCGGCCCACGAGGGCGCGGGGCCGGCCGCCAGCCACGCCAGCGCCACCGTCATCGCCATCACCAGGATGGGTCCCGCCACGCGCCGCACGGTCACCCCCGTTCGCTTCTCGTGGCGAACGTAGGCCCGTCCGGCGCCCCCGGACCATCACCCGGACGGCTAGTCGGTGCGCCGATCGCGGGGGTGCGGGCCTCCCCCTCCGCCGCCGGCCGCGGGCCGTCCTACTCGAAGAAGAGGGAGCCGATGGCGGGGACGAGGCCGATCCAGACGGCCACCGCCATGCCCAGGTAGACGAGCACCGCGCGGTCCCGGCGGTTGCTCACGGCGACGAGGCCGGTGATGAGGGCCGCGGCGGCGGTCGCGCCCAGGGCGAGCCTGCCGAGGGCGGCGAGGGCCGGTTCGAGCTCCGACCCGAACGGGTCGGTGGCCGGCCGCGACTGCAGCGCCAGCAGCACCGCCACGAAGGCGACCGTCAGCCCCACCGACCACCGGCCCGGCGTCGACCGCGGCAGCAGGCCCAGGGGCACCCGCTCGGGCGCGTCCGGCGCGGCCGGGCCCAGCGGCCGGGTCGCCCGCACCGTCCGCACCGCCACCACGACCACGGCGGCGACCGCGATCACCGCCAGCACCGGGTTGACCATGGACAACCGACCGCGCTCCCCGTCAACCTGGGCACGACGCCCGCGATCGAGGATGTCGCCGACGCCCGGGCGCCGACACCGGGCGGGCGCTCATCCCGGCTGCGGGGTTCCCGACGGGCGCCCGTGGCTCAGGGGGTGGCCGGCGGTCCCTCCCACGCGCGCTCGACGTCCGGACGGCGGTAGTGGCCGGCGGTGTCGAACACCCGGCGGGCCGCGATGATCTGCCCGAGATCACAGTCCGCGTAGAGGATCTCCTCCCGCCCCGACACCGGCCCGGCCAGGAGATTGCCCCACGGGTCCGCGATCAGGCTGGCGCCGGAGAGCAGCTCGTCCGGACAGGAGGCGAGCTCCTCGGCCAGCGGGAAGTCGTCGGGGAAGTGGTCGCGGCGCAGGTACTGCACCGGCGAGAGCACGAACGCTCCGGCCTCGAACGCGTACGTGCGCATGGCCGCCACCCAGATGTCGCGGTCGTCGGCGGTCGGCGCGATGTAGAAGTCGACGCCCTCGCGGTGCAGGTGCCGGCGGGCCTCGGGCATGAAGTTCTCCCAGCAGATGAGCCCGCCCAGGCGACCGTGTTCGCTCGGGATCGCGTCGAGGTCGTCGCCGTCCCCCTGCCCCCAGAAGACCCGCTCGTGCAGCGTCGGCATCAGCTTGCGGTGCCGGCGGGCCAGGGTGCCGTCCGGAGCGAGCCAGACCAGCGTGTTCCAGAGCGTGCCGGGCCGCTTGGAGTCGCGCTCGTTGACGCCGATCGCCACCCAGGCGCGGGCGCGCCGGGCGGCCGCGCCGAGCCGCTCGGTGAGCGGCCCGGGCACGTCGACCGAGTTGGCCCAGAGCCGGCGGTGCAGCTCGGCCGGGGCCGAACCGAAGCCCGCGCAGGCGTGCGCCCAGCGCGAGCTCGGATAGAGCGCGACGAACACCTCGGGCAGCGCGATGATGCGCGCGCCGCCCGCGCCGGCCTCGCCGATGAGGTCGCACGCCTTGGCGACGGACGCCTCGGCGTCGAGGACCACCGGGGTCGCCTGCACCACCGCGACGCGCACGCTCGGGCTCATCTCGGACCTCCCGTAATCCGCCCCAGGAACGCGAAAAGCCCCACATGAGCAGGGCTTTCGGGGGATGGGCGTTACTGGGCTCGAACCAGTGACCCCCAGCTTGTCGAGCTGGTGCTCTCCCAACTGAGCTAAACGCCCCGCGGTCCGGGACCATAGCAGCCGTCCGGCGGCGGGCTCCTAGCGCACCAGGGGCAGGCGGGCGGCGTCGATCTTGGGCAGCACGCGGGCCGCCTCGACGCCCAGCCAGCTCTCCAGCAGCGTGGCGTAGACCGTGCGGAACTCGGTCGTGACCAGCAGGTTGCTGTCCTCGTCCAGGCGGGCGAGCCCGGGGAACTCGCTGCGGATGCCGCCGTTGGCCCGGTCGCCCACCACCAGCACCAGGCCGCCGGCGCCGTGGTCGGTGCCCCGCGAGTCGTTGTCCTGGGGCCGCCGGCCGAACTCGCTCCACACCAGCGTCAGCACGCGGTGCGCGAGCCCGCGCGCGGCGAGGTCGGCCTGCCAGGCGAGCAGGCCGTCGCCCAGGTCCTTGAGCAGGTCGGCGTGCTCGGTGGGCTGGTCGTCGTGGGTGTCGAAGCCGCCCACCGAGAGGGCCGCCACCCGCGTGCCGAAGCCCGCGCCCAGCATCCGGGCGAGGTTCGCCAGGCTCGTGCCGAGGTTGCTGTCCGGATACGGCACCGGCACCGGCGGCAGGGGGTGCTGGTCGTCCACGCGCAGCGGCACCAGCTGGTCCTGCACCTTGAAGGCGTTGGCGTAGGTGCGCCGCGCCGCCGCCAGGGCGCCGGACGAGGTGCGCCCCGCGCTCGCGTCGCGATAGGCGCCGGCGAACTCGCGCCCCCAGACGCCCTCGATGTAGAAGTTGAAGCTGCTCGGGTCGTAGACCGTCGCCGTCGCGGCGCGGCGGGCGGTGAGCACGGGGTCGGGCGTCCACGACGCGCTGATCCCCTGGAGCGGGTTGTCCGCCGTCCCGACGGCGTCGAGCGTCCGGCCCAGCCACCCGGTGGTCTCGAACGACTGGCCCACGATGCCGCGGCGCCAGTAGGCGGCCGAGTTGAAGTGCGACTGGTCCGCGTCCGCGAAGTCGACCGAGGGCAGCACCGCCACCTTGCCCTGGTCGTACAGCGCCTTGAGCCCGGCGAGGGACGGGTGCCAGCCGAAGGCCGTCGTGTCCGGGAGGGCGAGGGTCGTCTCGGGCGCGATCCCCAGGCGGCTGCGCAGGGTCGGGTACAGCGGGTCGGCCAGGGGGACGAGCGTGTTGAGGCCGTCGTTGCCCCCGTCCAGGTACAGCGACACCAGGATGGTCGCGTCGGGCGCGGCGGCGGCCTGGGCCGACGCGGCCTCCAGCGCGCTGCGGGTGGACAGCCCGCCGAGGACCCCGGCGCCGATCCACAGGCCGACGCCCCGCTCCAGCAGGTTGCGGCGGGTCATGCCGCCCGAGCGCTCGAACTCGGCCAGCCCGTCCAGGGCGTCGGCCGGGATCGGGACGACCTCGGTCGCGCGGCCCAGCAGGGCCCGGCGGCTGGAGTGCCAGTCGCGGCACCCGCGGGCGGGGGGCGTGGGGGGCGTGGGCGGCTCACTCAGCACACCTGCGCGTCGGGGCCGGCCAGCAGCAGGTGCCGCAGCACGCGCTGGCGCTCGGGGAAGTAGTGCTTGACCTCCCAGGGGTCGGTGCGTCCCGCCACCGACTGCACGGCGTAGCGCCGCATGGCGTTGGCGGTGCGCCGGCCGACGCGCGGGGCGCCGGTGGCCGCGACGGCCTTCGCGATCGCCTGGTCGGGCGTCTCGCGCGCCGACACCGAGCCGTCCTTGATCGTCTCGTAGAGGACCGCCGTCGCGGCGTCGAAGCGCGCCCGGATGGAGCTCGTCGACAGCCAGGCGGTGCCCCCCTCCCAGCCGCTCACGTTGGGCGGGTGGAAGGGCACCTGGCCCATCTGGTCGAGGCGCCCGATCCAGCCCTCGTCGTCCACCCGGCCCCGGGTGGCGCGCAGCATCCCGGCCACGTAGACGAACGGCGGCTTGACCATGTCCGGGTCGGCCAGGCTCGCGTAGAAGAGCTTGTTGGTGAGGATCTGCCGCAGGACCGGGCGCACGTCGGTGTCGGCGCGGCGGTAGGTGCGGGCCAGCTGGCGCCGCAGCCCGGGCGGGCAGGGCCGCGGGCTGAAGTAGCCCCAGAGCTTGTCGCAGATGAACTCGGCGTGGGCCCGGTGGTCCACGGCGATGTCGACCACGTCGAGGGGTCGTGAAGCGCCCCACCCGTCCCATGATCCGCTTGACCCCGTCGTCGTGGCGCTCGGGGTCGTAGCCGAAGCGCTTGGTCTCGTAGTCGAACGTGAAGCCGGTCAGCGCGCGGGCCGCCTCGCGCACGTCGCGCTCGGTGTAGCCGTTGTTGACCCCGAGCGTGAAGAGCTCCAGCAGCTCGCGCGCGAAGTTCTCGTTGGGCGCGCCCTTCTCCGAGTTGGCCAGGCTCAGGAAGAGCTGCATCGCGCGGTCGCGGGTGATCGCCTTGGCCAGGCTGCGGAACCGGCCCAGCGCCCCCCGGCGCAGGGTCCAGTACTGGGCCAGCATCAGCCGCGTGTCCCCCACCCCGTCGTTGGAGGTGGCGAAGTGGTCGTGCCAGTTGAGGGTCATGCGCTCCAGCAGCGGGCTGGCGCGTGCGCACCGCGCGGTCGAGCCACCAGAGCACGTCGTGGCCGTAGGCGTTGATCGGGTCGAGCGGGGCGCCGTCGACGCGGGCCGGCCGGCCGCTGAGGGCGCGGCCGCGCGGCGCGAGCAGCGCGTCGACGCTGGCCGGGATGCCGGCGCGGGCCGCGCGCTCGGCCTCGCCCGGACGGGGGCCGAACCCGGCCCGCCACAGCAGCCGGTCGGCGCGGGCCCGGTCCGCCGCCCGCACCGCCATCAGGAGGGCCGCCGCCTGGGCGGCAGCACGGTGAACGCGCCCGTCATCCCGCGCGCCGCGTGGTCGCCGAGCGAGCAGTAGAAGGTGTAGCGGCCGCGCGGCAGCCTGACCCGGATCTCGCCCAGGTCGTCCGAGCCGCACGACGCCGGTCTCCCCGCGCACCGCCCCCTTGGGGCCGATGATCCGCAGGTCGTGGTCGTCCTCCCCGATGTTCTTCACCTGCAGGCGCAGGCGCCCGGCGGGGAAGGAGCGGCGGCTGAACGCGAAGCGGAACTCGTCCGCGAACACGAGCACCCGCGCGGGCGGGGCGGTGGCGGCGAGCGGTGGGTGGGCGACCATCGCGGGCAACACGTCAGCGACCCTATCGGCGCATTTCCGGGCACTCGTGAGCCCTCCGTGAGCGGGATGTACGGGAATTGCGAGCGGCCTCCGGCCGCGTGTACCGTGGCCCGATGCCCGCCTCCCCGCCCCTCGGCGCCCCCGGCCCCGCGGACCCGCGCGGGGACGGCCGCTTCGACGTCGGCATCGCGGGCGCCGGCCAGCTGGCCCGCATGACCTGCCTCGCCGCCTGGCCACTCGGCATCCGCGTCGCCGTGCTCGGCGCCCGCGACGAGCCCGCCGCGCCCATGGCCGCGGGCGTGGTCGAGGGCGACTGGCACGACGCCGACGCGGTCCGCGCGCTGGGCGCCGCCGCGCGCGTGGTGACCCTGGAGAACGAGTTCGTGGACGCGGGCGCGCTCGCGTCGGTGCAGGCGGCCGGCACCCCGGTGCGGCCCGGCGCGGACGCGCTCGCCCGGGTGCAGGACAAGGCCCTCCAGAAGGAGCTGGTGCGCGGCGCCGGCCTGCCGACGGCGCCGTCGGTGGTGCTGGACACCGCGCGCGACGTGGCGGCCGCGGGTCGCGAGCTGGGCTGGCCGCTGATGCTCAAGGCCCGGCGCCTGGGCTACGACGGCTACGGCAACGCGACCTGCCGCGACGAGGACGAGGCGCGCGCGGCGTTCGCCCGCCTCGACGCCGGCGAGGGGGTGCTGGCCGAGGGCTTCGTGGCCTTCGAGCGCGAGCTGGCGGTGATGGTGGCGCGCGCGCCCGGCGGCGGGCGCGCGGCCTACCCGGTGGTCGAGACCGTGCAGCGCAACCACGTGTGCCACGAGGTGATCGCCCCCGCCCCGATCGTCGCCGAGGCCCGCGACCGGGCCGCCGAGGTGGCCCTGGCGGCGGCCGCGGCGGCCCAGGGCCTCGGCGTGACCGGCGTGGAGATGTTCCTGGTGGCGGGCGGCCGCGTGCTGGTCAACGAGCTGGCCCCGCGCCCGCACAACTCGGGCCACTACACCATCGAGGCCTGCGAGACCTCGCAGTTCGAGAACCACCTGCGCGGCGTGCTGGACCTGCCGCTCGGCGACGTGGGCATGCGCGCGCCGGCCGCCGCGATGGTCAACCTGCTCGGCTCCCGCACCGGCCCCTCGCGGCCGGATGTCCCCGCGGCCCTGGCGGTCGAGGGGGCCCACCTGCATCTCTACGACAAGGCGGAGGTGCGCCCGGGCCGTAAGATGGGTCACGTGACGGCACTCGGACCCACGACGGAGGTCGCCCTGGAGCGCGCGCGCCGCGCCGCGGCGGCGGTGGGCCTGTGAGCGGGGCCGATCCCCTGGTCGGGGTCGTGATGGGCAGCGACAGCGACCTGCCCGTGGTCGGGGGCGCCGCCGAGGTCCTGCACGAGCTGGGGGTGCCCCACGAGGTGCGGGTCGTCTCGGCCCACCGCACCCCCCACGACATGATCGCCTACGGCGGCGAGGCGGCCGACCGCGGACTGCGCGTGATCGTCGCCGGGGCGGGCGGCGCGGCGCACCTGCCGGGCATGCTGGCGGCGGTCACGACCCTGCCGGTGATCGGCATCCCGGTGCGCAGCTCGGCGCTGGACGGCATGGACTCGCTGCTGTCCATCGTGCAGATGCCCCGCGGCGTGCCGGTGGCCACGGTCGCGATCGACGGCGGGCGCAACGCCGGCCTGCTGGCGGCGCAGATCCTGGCCCTCTCGGATCCCGAGCTGGCCCACCGCATCGCGGCGCGCGCGGGCCGAGATGGCCGAGGCGGCGCGCACCGCCGACGCGAGGGTGCGCACGCGGTAGGAGTAGCCTGGGCGGCGGAGAGGACGCTCGGTCTGGATCGAACCGGAGGAACCTCTCGATGGGCGAGCTCGCCCCCTGGCACATCGTCATCCTGCTGATCGTCGTGCTGCTCGTGTTCGGCTCCAAGAAGCTGCCCGAGATCGCCCGCGGCGTGGGCAGCGGGATCCGGGAGTTCAAGGACGGGATCACCGGCAAGGACCACGAGGACGACCCGCCGAAGGTGGACCCGCCGGCCTAGGCGGGCGGCCAGCGCTCCTCGGGCGGCCGCTCCACGTTGGGCAGGGCGATGCGGCCGGCGGCCGGGTCGCTGGCCTCGTACGGACGCACCACCGGCGCCCGCCACGACTCGTAGGCCGCGCAGGCGGCGTCCGGGTCGCCGGGGAAGCGGTCGATGGCGGTGGCCAGCGCCTGGGCGTCGCCCAGGCCCAGGGCCGCGCCCACGCCGGTCTCGGGGCCGAAGAAATGCGCCGCGTCGCCGATCAGGACCACGCCGGGCGTCCACCAGCGCGCGGCCCGCAGCACGGCGGGCTCCTGGTACAGCAGCTGGTCGAGGGACGTGACGCCCTCCAGGGCGGGCGCGGCCTCGGGCATGAGGCGCGCGAACGCGCTGCGGAAGGCCGCGACGCCCGGGGCGAGCGCGGCCTCGCGGCCCGACGCGGTCGATCGTCCTCCAGCCGGCCGACCCCTGGGGCCAGCCGAGCAGGCCCATCTGACCGCCGTCCGAGAGGTAGCGCATCGAGAAGGAGCGGTCGATGACCGCCGGGCTCATGAAGGTGAGCGTGGCGTCGGCCAGCGCCGAGACCTCGGCCTCCAGGCCCGCCATCGCCCGCACGGGCGAGCGCACCCCGTCGCAGGCCACCACCAGGCCGGCCTCCAGGGAGCCCGCCCCCTCGGGGCCCTCGACGGTGACGCCGGCGACCCGGTCCCCCTCGCGCACGAGGCCGGTCACCGTGTGCCCGTGGCGCACCGGCACGCCCTCGGCCAGGGCGTCCAGCAGGATGCCGACCTCGATGCAGACGGCCACCGGCATCCCGTCGGCCCCGGGGGCGATGTCCCAGCCCTCGGCGCGCACCCGCTCCAGCAGGCCCAGCTCGGCGAGCGTGTCGAAGCCCTGGAAGCCGAGCATGAAGGGGCGGGTCAGGTGCTCGCCGGGCGCCGCGCGCTCGAGCACGACGGGATCGTGCCCCCGGGCGCGCAGCAGGCGCGCCAGGGTGAGCCCCACCATCCCGCCGCCCACGATGACCGTGTCCGCCATGCCCCCGACCCTACCCCGCGGCGCCCGGTGCCCACCCCCGCGACGCGACGTAGGATGCGGCCGGGTGAGCGCGCCACTGCCGATCACAGCCGACGAGGTCCTGGCGACCCGCTACGTCGCGCCCCTGCGGGAGGGCGGCTCGCTGCCCGGGCTCGTCGAGGGCGACGACGACGGGCTGTGGGTGGTCAAGTTCCGCGGCGCCGGTCAGGCGCCCAAGTCGCTGGTGGCCGAGTGGGTGGCCGGCGAGCTCGGGCGCGCGCTGGGGCTGCCGGTGCCCGAGATGCGCCGGGTGCGCATCGACCCCGAGCTGGCCATGGCCGAGCCCGACGAGGAGATCCAGGACCTGCTGCGCGCCAGCCCGGGGATCAACCTGGGCATCGACTACCTGCCGGGCTCCCTCAACTTCGATCCCGCGGCGGGCCGCGCGGTCAACCCCGCCCTGGCGGCCGACGTGGTGTGGTTCGACGCCCTGGTGACCAACGTGGACCGGCGCCCGCCCAACCCCAACCTGCTCGTGTGGCACGAACGCCTGTGGCTCATCGACCACGGCGCCGCCCTGTACGCGCACCACGGCGACTGGCGCCTGGCCGACGCCTGGGAGCGCCCGTTCCCGATGATCGCCGACCACGTGCTGCTGCCCGCCGCGGGGTCGATCGCCGAGGCCGACGAGCGGCTGGGAGCGCGCCTCGACGCCGGCGTCGTCGCGCCCATCGTCGCGGCCGTGCCGGACGCCTGGCTCGACGACGAGGAGACGGCGACCCCGGACGCCCGCCGGGAGGCCTACCTGAGCCACCTCCTGCGCCGGCTCGAGGCGCCGCGGGCGTTCGCGGCCGAGGCGGAGGAGGCCCGGCGTGCCGCGTAGCCCCTTCCAGTACGCGATGCTGCGGGTGGTGCCGCGCATCGAGCGCGGGGAGTGCCTCAACGCCGGGGTGGTGCTGTTCGCGCGCACCCTCGACTTCCTCGGCGTCACCGTCGCCCTGGACGAGGAGCGCCTGCGCTGCCTGGCGCCCGACGTGGACCCGGCTCCGATCGCGGCCCAGCTGCGCGGCCTGGCCCGGATCGGCGAGGGCGACCCCTCCGCGGGCCCCATCGCGCGCCTCACGCGCCCCCAGCGGTTCCACTGGCTCGTGGCCCCGTCGAGCACCGTGGTGCAGCCGTCCGAGGTCCACACCGGGCTGTGCGACGACCCCGGGCGCACCCTCGCGCACCTGGTCGCCCGCCTGGTCCTGTGAGCGGGCGCGTCGGCTAGGGTCTGGGCATGACCGAGACCGAGACAGCCCCCGCCACCCCGCCCCCGTGCGAGCGCTGCGGGACCCGGACGTTCCCGTCGCGGCGCGACATGCGCACGCACGACATCACCACCGGCCAGGCCGTCCCGCAGGACAAGGTGGTCAACACCTGGCGCTGCCCGTCGTGCGGGCGGGAGACGCCCCGCACCTAGCTAGACCGGAGGCGGCACCCTCACCACCTCGCGGATGCGCCACGGGGCGCGGTAGTTGGGGACGCGCTGCACGTCCTCCTGCGCCAGCCGGCGCGCGCCCGACGCGTCGATCGCCCACACGTGCATCACGTGCACGTCGCGGCGCACGTAGGCGTCGTCCTCGTCGAACCACTCGGCGAACGTGACCCGGTACCGCTGGGTCCCCGGGGCCAGCGGCGTCAGCGGCCGCAGCACGCCCAGCGACCACAGGGCGTCCCCGTCGGAGCGCTCGCGCAGCGCGTCCTCGGCCATCTCCTGGGCCCGGTCCACGTCCCGTGCGGTCAGCGTGACGCGCCCGGCCACCCGCGGGCGCCGTCCGGCGGCCACGCGGTGCAGGAGGGTCACCTCCCAGCGATGCATGAATTGCTCATCCGGGAGATTTCGCCACCCCGCTGTTCGTCGTTGCCGAGACGCTCCGGAAGCTACCCGAGCGCGCCCGGCGCCAGGGTCGTGCGGGTGTGACGAATGGCCCCGGCGCGGGGCGACACCCGCCGCCGGGCGGCCCGGCGCGCCTCAGCCGGACGCGAGCGCGCGCGCCGCGACCTCCGGGTCCACGTTGCGGCCGCACAGCACCACCACGAGCGGTCCGCGGCGCGGGGCCGGATCGGCCAGCGCTGCGGCCAGGGCCACCCCGGCGGCGCCCTCCACCAGCCAGCGGTCGGCGGCCAGCAGCGTGCGCATGGCCTCCTCGATCGCCGCCTCGGAGACCTCCAGGCCGCGGTCCATCACCCGCCCCGCCAGGGCGGGCGTGATCGCGCCCGGCTCCAGCCCGCCCGCGGTGCCGTCGGAGACGGTGGGACGCTCGGCCACCTCGACCTGCTCACCCGCCTCGATGCACCGCAGCAGGGTCGGCGCCGCCTCCGGCCAGCACCCCACCACCTCGGCCCGGGGGGTGCGCCGCCCCAGGACCGCTCCGGTCCCCGACAGCATCCCGCCGCCGCCCGCCGCCACGTACACCGTGGCCACCTCGGGCAGCTGGGCGGCGATCTCCACCGCCATCGTGCCCTGCCCCGCGATGACCGCCAGGTCGTTGTAGGGCGACAGGTACGGCAGTCCGGCCGACGCGGCGCGCCGGCGCGCGTGGGCCTCGGCCGCGGTGGCGTCGCCCGGCACCCGGTGCACCGCGGCGCCCAGCGCCTCCAGGCCGCGCAGCTTGACCGGCGCGGTCGCCTCGGGGACGTGGACCTCCACCCCGATCCCCAGCAGGCCGCCGACGTGCGCCACCGCCATCCCGTGGTTGCCGGTGGAGGCGGCGACCACCCGCGCGTGGCCCGCCTCGCGCAGCAGGGTGAGCGCGTTGGCCGCGCCGCGCACCTTGAAGGAGCCGGTGGGCTGGACGTGCTCGCACTTGAGGTGCACGGGGGCGCCCGCGAGCTCCGACAGCGCGGGGCTGTGCTGCAGCGGGGTGGGCGCGAGCAGCGCGGCCACCCGCGGCCCCGCCGCGTCGACCGCCGCCGCCACCTCGTCCACCGCGATCACCCGGCGACCACCTCCGGGCGCAGGCGCGCGTCGAGCCAGCCGAACGAGCGGGCGTGGTACAGGTGGCGCGCGCCGGCCTCGCAGTGGTCGCCGGCGCCCTCGGCGGCCGTGAACGTGACGAACTCCTTCTCGCAGGTGAGCGCCTCGACCAGCTGCGGCGCGGACGCGCTGATGTCGTCGCCCTCGGCGTTGCACACCCAGGTGGGGCAGGTGATGTGCTCCGCGCGTCCCGCCAGCGAGTAGTCCTTCCACATCTCGACGAGCGACAGCACGTCGGGGGCGCCGTGCACCTGCAGGCCGCGGCGCAGGGCCCAGCCCGCGGTCGGCTTGCCGGCCATGACCTCGAGCAGCTTCCCCACGCCCGCGACGGCGGCCCGCTCGCCCTCGGCGAAGCGCGTCGCGACCGGACCGGGGAGCCGCTCCAGGAAGGCGGCGTACATGTCGTAGGCCCCGCAGTCGGCGACGCAGGCCGCCAGGCGGTGCTCGCCGCTGGCCGCGCGCGGGCGCCAGGTGGGCGCCCAGGCTCAGCCCGATCAGGGCGATCCGCTCCGGGTCGACGTCCGGACGGGCCACGGCGTGGTCGACCACCGGCGTCACCACGTTCTCCCAGTCGGGGCGCAGCACGATGCCCTGCTGGAGCAGCGCCGCGCCCTGACCGGGGCCGTCGAAGGCGAGCACGTTGTACCCGCGCGCCAGCGCGGCGGCGCCGTTGAAGAAGTAGAGCTCCTCCACGGTGCCGTCGTAGCCCCCGGTGAGGATGACCGTCGCGCGCGGCCGGTCGTCGTCGGCGGCGCGGAAGAAGTAGCCCGGCAGGGTGGTGCCCTCGTAGGGGATCTCCAGCACCTCCGGCGGCCGCGCCATCAGGGCGCCGGCCCGGCGGAAGGTCTCGGTCTGGCGGGCGTTGCAGGCGACCAGGCGCGGGTCGGTGGGCGCGCCCATCAGCATCACGCCGGCGGTGCGGTAGTAGGCGGAGGCCCGCAGGTGGGCGAGCCGGGCGGTCTCGCGCCGGCCCTGCGCCTCCGCGGTCTCGGCCAGGCCGGCGACCTCGCGCGCGGTCGCCACCCACTCGTCGTACCAGCTGTCGAGGTCCGTGCCCTCCACCCGGCGCGCGGTCGCCAGGCACTCCCCCACGTCGGCGCCGCCGAAGGGCGCACAGCCCATCGCCCGCAGGACCTGGGCGTCCATCAGCTCGTCCTTCATCACCCGCAGGCTCACCGTTCACCTCGCGCTCGCGTTTGCCGCCCTCGCCGGGCATTCTCCCCCACGGCTTGACATGTGACTAAATAGTCACCTATCGTCGCCGCATGACGGACGACGACCTCGTGTTCAAGGCCCTGGCCGACCCCACCCGCCGGTTCCTGCTCGACCGGCTGTTCACCCGCGACGGCCGCACGCTGACCGAGCTCGAGTCCGAGCTGGAGATGACCCGCTTCGGCGTCATGAAGCACCTGCGCGTCCTGGAGGACGCGGGGCTCGTGGTCGTCGCGGCGCTCGGGACGGCAGAAGCTGCACTTCCTGAACCCCGTCCCGATCCGGCTGATCCACGACCGGTGGATCGACAAGTACACCGAGCGCCAGGTGTCGGCGCTCGCGGAGCTCAAGAGCCGAACTGGAGGAGACGGCATGACCACCGAGGCGACCATCGACGGCACGATCCAGGTGTACCGGGTGTCCATCCGCGCCAGCGCCCAGGCGATCTGGGACGCCATCACGACCCCCGAGTGGACCGCCCGCTACGGCTACGGCGCGCCCGCCCACTACGACCTGCGCCCCGGCGGCGCCTACCGCTCCCTCGCCACCCCGGGGATGAAGGAGTACGGCGCTCCCGACGTGGTCGGTCGAGGGCGAGGTGCTGGAGGTCGATCCACCGCATCGCCTGGTGCAGACCTGGCGGATGCTCTTCAGCCCGGAGCTGACCGCCGAGGCGCTCACGCGTCTCACCTGGGAGATCGAGGAGGGCGCCGACGGCGTCTGCACCCTCACGATCACGCACGATCTGGCGGGCGCCCCCGTGCACGCCGCGGTCGTCACCGGCCAGGACCCGCAGGCCGGCGGCGGATGGCCCGGCGTGCTGGACGACCTCAAGCTGCTGCTCGAGACCGGCGCCTCCAAGCTGGACGCTCCCGGCGCTTGACCTCAAGTTCACTTGAGGTTCTACCCTCCCCTCTCGACCGGTTCCGAGAGGGGAGGACGACCATGCCAGAGACCCAGACGGCCGCGCAGCGGATCGCGGCGGAGGTGACCTCGTGGCCCGGCGTGACCGCCGGCCCGGGACGGCGGGGCGAGTACGGCTTCCGCCTCGGCCGACGCGAGCTCGGCCACCTGCACGGCGACCGGATCTTCCACGCCGGCTTCCCCAAGGCCGTGTGGCACGAGCTCCACGACGCCGGCCGGATCGACCACCACCCCGTGTTCCCCGACACGCCCGGCTACGGCGCGCGCCGGATCGACGGCGAGGACGACGTCCGCGACGTGATCGCCATGATCCGCCTCAACTACGAGCGGGCCGTGGCCGGGCGCGGCCTGCCGGGCGAGGACGCCGCGGCCTGACACGGCGCGGGCGCCTAGGCTTGCCGCGCCCCGACGCGAGAGGAGCGGAGCCGGTGGCCCACGTGCTGATCATCCATGAGGTGGACGACTACCCGGCCTGGAAGGCCGTCTTCGACGGAGCCGCGGCCATGCGGCACGCGGCCGGCGAGCGCGCCTACCGGGTGCTGCGGTACGACGACGCGCCCCGCCGGATCGTCCACTTCTCGGAGTGGACGTCCGCGGACGCGGCGCGGGCCTTCTTCGAGTCGCCGGAGCTCGTGGAGCTGCGCGAGCGCGCCGGCGTGCGGGCGCCCACGTTCACCTACCTGGAGCAGATCGAGGAGGGCGTGCTCGGATAGGCGAGCGTCAACCGGCGGCCCCGCGCACGGCGCCGGGCACGTAGGCGAACAGGCCGTCCGGGTCGTACCGGCGCCGGATCCCGGCGAGCCGCTCCGCGATCTCGGGCGGCCAGGCGGCCGCCGCCTCGGCGAAGGTGTTGGCCGAGCCGCAGAAGTTGATCTGGGTCCGGCCGAGGGACCACGGCGCCACGGCGTCGAGGACGGCCCGCACGGCGGCCGCACCGGCCGCCAGGGCCGCCCCGTCCACCGGCGCGGGCAGCGGTGGGCTCGACACCCACATGGCGAGGGGGGCGTCGCGGCCGCTCACCGCGTCGGGCGGGGAGCCGACCCGCGCGAAGGCTCCCCCCAGATGGCGGATCTCCACCAGGGCCAGAGGGCACTCCACCCCGGGCCCGGCCGCGGCCAGAAGGGCCTCGACGGTCTCGGGCGCGAGCTCGCGGAGCAGCATCCCCGCGGTGGAGTGGCCCGACGGCGCCGTCGGGTCGTTGTGGATGGTCCCGATGTCGGCATAGGGCAGCACCCCGACCGCCCCGAACACCGGCTCCCCGGCGGCCGCGCGCAGCGGCGCCAGCAGGCGCTCGGCCTCGGCGGGCGCGCCGATCGCCGCCGCCGACGTACCCCACCCGCAGCTGCGCCACGGTCTCGCCGCGCAGCGGCGGGGGCAGCGCCGGGACGTCCGGCATCCGCAGGATCGCCAGCGAGGTGGTGAGCGCCTCGGGCACCTTCGCGGCGACGAAGGACCCGTAGGCGCGCAGCAGTCCCGGAACATCCTCCGCGGCGTAGTACTGGCCGCCCCCGTAGATCGTGGGCAGGTCGAGCAGGTCGATCGTCGCCGCGGTCACGATGCCGAGCCCGCCCTTGCCGCCGCGCAGGGCCCAGAAGAGATCCGGGTCCCGGTCGGCCGCGACCGTCCGCAGCACCCCGTCGGCGCCGACCACGTCGAACGCGCGGACGTGGTCGGAGCTGAACCCGAAGGTGCGCCCGATCGGCCCCAGCCCGCCGCCGAGCAGGAAGCCGCCCACGGCCACGGCCGGCGCCGAGCCGCACAGCCCCGCCAGGCCGTGCGGCGTGCTCTTGGCCAGGACGTCGTGCCACGTCGCCCCCACCCCCACGACCGCGGTCCGCGCCGTCGCGTCCACCTCGACGGTGTCGAGGCGGCGGAGGACGAGCAGGATGCCCTCGGTGATCTCGGGGATGTCGCCGTGGCCGGACCCGACCACCGCCAGCGGCAGCCCGGCGGCCGCCGCGGCACGCACCGTGGCGGCCACGTCCTCGGCGCTCGCGGCGCCCACCGCGATCGGCGGCGTGTGCGCCTGCGCCAGGTCGAAGACCGCGACCTCGTCGGCGTAGCCCGGGTCGCCGGGCGTGAGCACCGGTCCCGCAACCGCGCCGCGCAGCGTCGCGAGGGCCGTCGTGATCGCGGTCGTGTCGGGCATGTGGCCTCCTGGCGCCGGCGGGGAGAGGGGGGCGCCGGTACCTTAGGCGCCATGGCGACGATCGTGGCCGTCCACGGAGCGATGCACGGGGGCTGGGCGTGGTCGCCCGTGCGGCGGCTGCTCGCGGCCGAGGGCCACGAGATGTACACCCCCACCCTCACCGGCCAGGGCGACCGCGCCCACCTGCTCACCCGCGAGACCGGCGTGGAGACCCACCTCACCGACCTCACGGCGCTCCTCGACTGCGAGGACCTGCGCGACGTGATGCTGGTGCTCCACTCCTACGCCGGCGTCCTGGCCGGGCCGCTGGTCGCGCGCCGCCCGGACCGCATCGGCGCGGTGGTGCTCGCCGGGGGCTTCCACGCGCGCCCCGGGCAGTCGCTGCTCGACGTGGAGCCGCCCGAGACCGCCGCCCGCTACCTGGCGCTGGCGGCCGATGAGGGCGACGGCTGGCGCGTGCCGGCGACCGACGCCTTCCTCACCCAGTGGGCCGTCACCGATCCCGCAGCTGCGGGCGTTCGTCGGCCCGCGCCTGGTGGACTTCCCGCTGCGGGCGATGACCGACGCCGTCGACTACGACCCCGCGCCCCTCGCGGCCCTGCCGCGCACCTACATCGAGCACACCGCGCCGCCCCTCGCCTCCCTGGCGCCCTCGCTGGAGACGGCCCTCGCCGACGGCTTCGCCCACCGCACCATCGACACCGGCCACGACATGATGCTGGCCGACCCCGCGGGCACCGCCGCCCTGCTTGCCGAGTTGGCCGAGAGCTGAGGCCCGCACACCGGCGCGGGCCGACCGCCGTCAGCCTCCGTCGGCGGCCGCCTGGAGCGCCGCGATGTCGAGCTTCCTCATCTTCAACATGGCCGCCATCGCCCGCTCGGCCCGCGCCGGGTCGGGGTCCTGGAAGAGCTCGACGATGCCCTCCGGGGCCACCTGCCAGGACAGCCCGTACCGGTCCTTGAGCCAGCCGCAGGGCCCCTCCTCACCGCCCTCGCCGAGGCGCTCCCAGTAGTAGTCGACCTCGGCCTGGTCGGCGCAGTTGACCATCAGCGACACGGCCTCGTTGAAGGTGAACCCGGGACCGCCGTTGATCGCCGTGAACCTCTGGCCGTCGAGCACGAAGTCCACGGTCAGCACCGTGCCGGCGGCCCGCGGGCCGGCCTCGGTGTAGTGGCTGATGTTGGTGATCTTCGAGTTGGGGAAGATGCCGACGTAGAACGCCGCCGCCTCCTCGCTCTCGAGGTCGAACCAGAGGTTGGGCGTGATGCGGGGCATGGCTGACTCCTGTGGTCGCCGTCTCGTCTCCTCACCCTCTATGACGGCGCCCGCGGTCGGGAGTCATCGCTGTCGGGCGGGCCGCCCGCCGGCGCGGTCAGGTGGTCGCGGCGACGGCCTCCCCGACCACCTCCGCGCCGGGCTGGGTGAGCCGGGTCAGATCGTCGTAGACCGCGAAGTCGCGGGCGACGATGTCGCCGAAGTGCGGGAACGCGGCGACGGTGGCGAACAGCTCCGACGCGGCATAGCCCTCCATCGCCCGCCGGTCGCGGAAGAGGTAGACCCCGCCGTGGGTGCCGGTCGCCGGATCGTTGAGCCAGACCTTGGCGATCAGGCCGGGCAGCGCCGCGAAGGCGGGTGCCATCTCGGCGCAGGCGGCGCGGTAGCCGTCCTCGTCCATGTCGACGAGACGGAACGTGATGATCTGGACGTGCATCAGTGCCCTCCTTGGGACGCGCGGACGATGCCGCGGTCGTAGTCGTCGAGCACGCGGGCGAGGTGCTCGCGTGCCTCGATCGGGGCGTGCGGGTCGGCGCGCATGAGCGAGAGGGCCATGCGCGCCCCGGCCGCCAGCGCCGAGAGCTCCTGCTCGGTCGCGTCGATCGTGACGCGACCGGGACGGGTGCGGGAGACGCGCACGGCGGACCCCTAGACGGCGGCGGCGGTCTGGGCGCGGACGTAGGCGGCGATCTGCTCGAACTCCGCCACGAACTCGTCGTAGTCGAACGCCATCGCGTTGAGGTACGTGCTCCAGCCCATGGTGTGCTTGGCCATGAGGGACGCCTCGGCGATCTCCTCCTCGGTCGCCCCGAACAGGCGGGCGGCCTCGGCGTGGAAGTAGGCGCAGTAGCGGCAGCGGGTGGCGCCCGAGACGCCGAGCCCGATGAGCTCCTTGTACTTGTTGGGGATGGCGGTCTCGGCGAGCTCGATGGCCTTGAAGCTGGTCCACTCGCTCTCGATCAGGTAGTCCGGGAGCGCGGCCCAGAAGCTCGGCACCAGGCCGAGCGTCTCGCGGATGTCGGCCTCGACGTCGGACCGGGACATGGTGGTCACCTCCGAGCGGCGGACGGGGGATCCGTCCGTTGGCCCGAGACGCTACGAGCGGGGCCGCGCCCGGGCATCGGGCGAACGCCTCATCTGACCGCCGCCCCGCTGTAGTCGCTCAGCCGACGATGCCCCGCGACGCGGCGACCCCGACCGCCTGCGCCCGGCTGTGGACCCCGAGCTTGCAGTAGATGTTCGAGACGTGGCGGCCGGCGGTCTTCTCGCTGATCACCAGCCGCTCGCCGATCCCGCGGTTGGAGAGCCCCTCCGCCAGCAGGACCAGCACCTGCAGCTCCCGGGCGGTCAGGCCGCTGCCCGACACGTCGGGCGACGGCGCGAGGGCCGCCTCCTCGGCGTCGATCTCGGCCCCCACCAGCCGCCGCAGCCACCCGTCCACGCTGCCCTCGCCGAAGTCGAGCCACACCGGCTGCTGAACCGCCCCGCCGACGTCGACCGGCTCCCCGGCCGGGGCGAAGCCCAGCGGCACGAAGATCGGCGCGAGCGCCTCGGGGTCGGCCATCACCGAGTACAGGCGCGACAGGTGGGGGCGCAGCTCCATGTAGGCGCGCTTGACGTCCAGCCAGCAGGCGCCGACCGCGGGCGAGAGCATCTCCCCCGTCTCGCGGCCCAGCCAGCGCCGCATGGTCAGCACGCGGTCGCCGGGGCGCGGAGGGTTGGCCGCGAGGTGCGCGCGCCAGGCCCGGGCGACGGCGTCGGACGCGACGAGCTCGGGGTCGAGATCGTCCATCTCCGAGAGGTGCAGGATCGCGCCCGGCAGCCCGTCCGGGCCGCGGGCCACGTAGAAGCACTCGGGCTGGCGCTCCCACCAGCGGGCGAGCAGCGCCGCGGGGCCCGGCCCCTCGTGCGCCGCGAGGATCTCCCGGACCGCCGCGTCGTCGGCGCCGATCGCCGGCTCGACGGCGTGCTCCATGGACCCCGCCGGGAAGCAGGCGGCGCGCAGGACCGGATTCTCGATGAGATAGATGAGATCCGCGGTGACCGCCCACAGGCGCCCGGGCGCGGGCGTGCGCGCGCGGGCCTCGAAGTACGACCACGACCGCCGCCGGTAGCGGGCGTGCAGCTCCGGGTCGCGCTCGCGCAGGTCGGCGGCGATCGTCTCGCGGACGACGTCGTGCAGCACGAGCCCCTCGGGGGCCTCCTCGACGAACGGCAGTCGCCGCAGCGCGTCGAACTCGCGCCGCACGGACGAGCGGGCGAGCAGCGACCGCAGCACCGGCTCGGTCACCCGGCGCGACGTGGAGACGGCCTCGAGGGTCTCGAGGGTGTCCGGGGGAAGGCCGGCGAGCAGGGCGTCCAGGAGCTCGCGGATCACGGCGGGAGGAGGGCCCCGTCCGATCTCGAGCGTCGGCTCGGTCATGAGCGCCGACGCCGCCAGCTCCAGCGCGAGCGGGTGGCCGCGGGCGAAGGCGTTGATGCGCGCCGCGTCCAGTTCCGTGACCCCGCGACGGCGCAGCAGCTCGATCGACTCCGACTGGCTCAGCGGACCCAGGCGCAGCTCGTGGACGAGGCCCGCCCACCCCGGGGCGGCGAGCCAGGCCGGACCGGGGGTGTCACGGCCGGCGATGACGGTCAGGAGGGACTCCGGCATGCCCGGCAGGAACACCTGCCGCAGCCAGGTGTCGAGGAGGGTGAAGCGCTCGTAGTTGTCGAGCGCGAGCACGGGATGGCGGCCGCGCGATGCGATGTCCTCCGCCGCGAGCGCGATCCCGGCCTCCGTCGGGGGACCGCCGAGGCTCTGCCCCAGCGCCCCCAGGAACCCGGCCGGGGTGGGCTCGATCGCGCCGCAGTCGAGCGAGCGCGCCTCCACGCCGGGCGCCCGATCGAGCGCGGCGCGCACCAGCCGCGACTTGCCGATGCCTCCGGGACCGGTGACGAAGACCACCAGCAGGCGCGGGGCACCGGCGGCGGCCGCCTCCCGAATCAGCGCGAGCTCGTCCCGCCGCCCGACGAAGTCACGCTCGGCGGCGGCCGAGACGATGTCGCTGATCGTCCGCGTCTCCGGCACATCTCCCCCGGCCGGATGGCTGCGTTTGCCCCTGCGACCGTATGCCTTTGCGCCGCCGTGCGCCACCCCGGCGGAGCAGTCCTCAACGGCGCGGGCCGGCGCCCCCGGGGACGAAGAGCGACTGCAGCTCGGTGACCTGGCGCTGCAGGCCGCCGCACACCTGCTCGCAGAGCTCGAGCACCGACTCGTCGGCGATGCGGCAGCGGACGCTGTTGCCGTCCTTCGCCCGCGCCACCAGCCCCGCCCGGGCCAGCACGCCGACGTGCTTGGAGACGTTCTGCTGGCTCGTGCCGAGGGCCTCGGCCAGCTCCCCCACCGTGGCGTCGTCCTCGCGCAGCCGGTCGAGGACGCGGATCCTCATCGGCTCACCGAGCACGCGAAAGCGCTCGGCGATGGCATCGACGAGCGGCTCGGGAAGCGGGTGGGGCATCTCCACAGCGGACTCCTCTCACGACCGGGAACGGCGCGCAGCACAACCGATGGGTGGATCAGTTGTGGTCAGGATACCTCGCCAGGTGTACATCTTGTCAACTGTGTAGTTGTGGAGTATGGTCGGCCCGAGTCATCCGAACGACGACGGAAACGGGGGAGTCAAATGGGCGGAGCCGATGCCACGCGGACCTGGAGCCTGGAGCGCGTGCTCTTCGCGATGGCCGGGACGGTGACGCTGGCGAGCGTCGTGCTGGCGGTGACCGTCAGCCCGTGGTTCCTGCTGCTGACGGCCTTCGTGGGCCTCAGCCAGTGGGCGTACGTCGCCACCGGCGCGTGCCCGGCCTCGCTGGTCCTGCAGCGGTTCACCACGTTGAAGGGGTGCGGACGATGAGCGCGCTCGGTCCGATCGGGCGCCTCGGGCGCTGGTCGGCGACCCACGTGCGGCTGGTCGTCGTCGCGTGGGCGATCGTCGTGATCGCCCTCGGCGTGCTGGCGCCCCGCGTCGAGACCGCCCTGTCGGGCGCCGGCTGGGAGGACTCGGGCTCGCAGTCGGTCCAGGCCCGTGACCTCATCCAGCGCAACTTCGCGGGCAACGACGCCGCGGCGCTGATGGTCGTCGTCCACTCCCCCGACCTGACCGTCTCCGACCCCGCCTTCGCCGCGGTCGTCACCCGCACGCAGGCGCTGCTGCGCGACGACGCGCGCGTCGCGTCGGTGACCCCGCCCCGGCCGGGTCAGACGATCTCGGCCGACGGTCACACGGCGATCGTGATGGCCGGCTCGGCCGCGGACCCGATGCGGATGGTCCAGGCCGCCGACGAGCTCAAGGGGCCGCTGGGCGAGGCGTCCACCGGCCAGGTGAGCGTGGAGCTCACCGGGGCGTCGGGCATGTGGTCCGACTTCAACGCCGCGAACCGCGACGCGATGATGCGCTCCGAGCTGATCAGCTGGCCGGTGACGCTGGCGATCCTGGTGCTGGCCTTCGGCGCCCTGGTCGCGGCCGGCCTGCCGCTGCTGCTGACCATCCTCGGTCTGGCGTCGTCGGCCGGGGCGCTGTTCCTGGCCTCGCAGGTGTTCGAGGTCTCGATCTGGGCGATGAACTTCGCCCTCATGTTCGCCCTCGCGCTGGGCATCGACTACGCGCTGTTCATCGTCGTGCGCTTCCGCGCGTCGCTGTTCGGCTCCAAGCGCCCGCCGGTGGACGCGGTCGGCGAGACGATGGACACCGCGGGCAAGGCGGTGCTCTTCTCCGGGATCACCGTCCTGATCTCCCTCTCGGCGGTGATGCTGGTGCCGAGCCCGGCGTTCCGCTCGATGGCCCTCGGCATCATGATCTCGGTCGCGTTCATCCTCGCGGCGACCCTCACCCTGCTGCCCGCCGTGCTGGCGAAGCTCGGACCCAAGGTCAACCGGTTCGCCCTGCCGTGGGTGCACAGCGGCGAGCACCGCTCCCCGCGCTTCGCGGCGTGGGGCGAGCGGCTGTGGCGCCGTCCGGTGCTCTACGGGCTGCCGGCGCTGATCGTCCTCGTCGCGCTCGCCGTCCCGGTGCTGGGCCTGACGACCGGCATGCCCTCGATCAAGGTCGTCCCCTCGGGCGACTCCTCGCGCCAGGGCTACGAGCAGGTCGCGGCCGCCTTCGGCCCCGGGGCGCCCGGCACCCTTCAGCTGGTCGGACCCGCGGCGGACATGACGACGGCCGCCGCCGTGGCCGCCGCCGATCCCGGCATCGCCCGCGTCACGCCCGCCGCAACCGGGCGGCGGGGGCCTCGCCATGATCCAGGCCGTGCCGACGACGGGGCCGTCCGAGACGGCCACCGGCGCCACGATCGACCGCCTGCGCTCCGACCTGCCCGCGGGCGTCCTGGTCGGCGGTGCGGCCGCCGAGAACCACGACCTGGCGGCCGTCCTCGAGACCTACACGCCGATCGTGATCGGCATCGTGCTGCTGCTCGGCTTCGTCCTGCTGATCGTTGCCCTGCAGGCGCCGGTCGTCGCCGCCATCGGGGTGCTCACGAGCCTGCTGGCCACCGGCGCGGCGTTCGGCGTCGCCCGCCTGATCTTCCAGGACGGCCACCTGTCGGGCCTGCTGGGCTTCGAGTCGCAGGGCTTCCTGGACGCCTGGGGCCCGGTCTTCTTCTTCGCGATGATCTTCGCGATCTCGATGGACTACACCGTGTTCCTGCTCTCCTCGGCCAAGGAGCACTGGGACCGCTCGCACGACCCCAAGGAGGCCGCGGTCGGGGGCCTGGCCCACTCGGGCCGGGTCATCCTGGCGGCCGCCGCGGTGATGGTGGCGGTGTTCTTCACCTTCGCCCTGTCGGGACCGCTGCCCCCGAAGGAGATGGGCGTGATCCTGGGCGTGGCGGTCCTGCTGGACGCGCTGCTGGTGCGGCTGCTCCTGGTGCCCGTCGCCCTGCGGCTGGCCGGCCGCTGGGCCTGGTGGCGCCCGGCGTGGCTCCACCGGGTGCTCCCCGAGGTCCGGTTCGGCCACTGATGGCGACTCACACGACGACGACGACGGAGGTCCCGATGAGCGCGGGCGGCACCGAACACAAAGGGGGCCTCGGGCTGGACTTCCGGCGCGAGGCGCCCGACGCCTACCGGGCCCTGGCCGCCCTCACCCGGGCGAGCGCGCTGGATCACGGGCTGGCCGAGCTGATGAAGGTGCGGGCGTCGCAGATCAACGGGTGCGCCTACTGCGTGGACCTCCACGTCGGGCATCGCCCTGAAGGCCGGCGAGCACCAGCGGCGCCTCCACGCCCTGGCGACCTGGCGGGAGTCGCCGTTCTTCAGCGACCGCGAGCGGGCCGCCCTGGAGCTCACCGAGGCGCTCACCCGCATGGACCCGGGGGTCGTCCTCCCCGAGGCCGTGGTCTCGGAGGTCGCGGAGCACTTCGCGGAGGACGAGCGCAGCCAGCTGGTCGTGGTGATCGCCGGCATCAACGCCTGGAACCGGGTGATGGCCGCCGGCGGCGACCAGCCACCGCCGCTCGACGACTGAGGATCCGAGGAGGATCAGATGACGCTCACCGACACCGCATACGCCGACCGCGTCGAGGCGCGGGGCACCTTCGACGAGGTCCTCGCGCGGACCCGGGCCGCGCTCGCCCAGGAGGGGTTCGGCGTGCTGACGGAGATCGACGTGCAGGCCACCATGAGGGAGAAGCTCGGCGTCGAGCGGGAGCCCTACGTCATCCTCGGCGCCTGCAACCCGCCCCTCGCCCACCGTGCCCTGGAGGCCGAGGCGCAGCTGGGCGCGCTGCTTCCCTGCAACGTGGTGGTCTTCACCGACGGCGGCGTGACCCACGTGAGCGCCGTGTCGGCCGAGCGGATGCTCGGGATGGTCGGCAACCCGGCCCTGGAGCCCGTCGCCCGCGAGGCCGGCGAGCGCCTCGCGCGGGTGCTCGAGAACGTGAGCCGGTCATGAGCGGCCCCCGTGTCGTGGTGATCGGCTCGTCCTTCGCGGGCCTCACGGCCGCCCTCGAGGCGCGACGCCGCCTCGGAGACGACGCCCACGTGACCGTCCTCGATCCGCGTCCGGACTTCACGTTCATCCCATCCCTGATCTGGGTCCCCTTCGGCCTGCGCGAGCCGGGCGACATCACCTTCCCCCTCGCCCCGCTCTACGCGAAGAGGGGCATCACCTTCCTGGCCGAGGCCGCCGAGGGGATCGACCTCGACCGCGGCGTCGTCACGAGCCGGTCGGGCGAGCACCCCTACGACCGCCTCGTGGTCGCCACCGGGCCGCGCCTCGCCTTCGACCGGATCCCGGGGCTCGGCCCCCTCTCGGGACACACCCAGTCGGTGTGCACGCTGGACCACGCGCTGATGGCCCGCGACGCCTGGGAGCGGTTCCTGGCCGATCCCGGCCCCGTCGTGATCGGCACCGCGCAGGGCGGCTCCTGCTTCGGCGCCTCGTACGAGTTCGCGCTCAACGTGCGCCATCGCATCGAGAAGGCCGGCCTGTCGGCGGTCGCGCCGGTGACCTTCGTGACCGCCGAGCCGTTCCTCGGCCACTTCGGCCTCGGCGGGGTCGGCGACTCCGAGCGGATGGTGGAGCGCACCTTCGCCGACCTCGGCGTCGAGGGCCTGCCCAACACCTCCATCGCCGCCGTCCGCGAGGGCGAGATGGAGCTGGCGGGCGGACGCAGGCTGCCGTTCGCCTACGCGATGATCGTCCCGCCCTTCGGCGGCGTGGAGGTCGTCTCGGCCACCCCCGGGCTGGCCAACGAGGCGGGGTTCATCCCGGTGAACGACGAGTTCCGCCACCCCGAGCGCGAGGAGGTGTTCGCGGCGGGGGTGGACATCGCGATCGCGCCTCCCCAGGCCACGATGGTGCCGGCCGGCGTGCCCAAGACCGGCTACATGAGCGAGCAGATGGCGAAGGTGGCCGCCCAGAACATCGCGGCGGACCTCGGCCGCGGCGAGGGCCGGAAGGTGCCGATCGACGAGCTCGGGGCGATCTGCATCCTGGACGGCGGCGACACCGGGATCATCCTGAAGACCGACCGGGTGCTCGGCGACGCCGCCCACCCGCACCTGATGGCCGGGCCCCAGGCCCACTGGGCGAAGGTGGCGTTCGAGCGCTTCTTCCTCGCCACCCGCCGGCGCGGCCACGTGCGCCTCTGAGCCGCGCGCGCGGCCCCGATCAGGCGGCGCCCGGCTCCAGGGGGACCCCGAGCTCCTCGAGGAGCCGCGCCACCCGCCCGCGGATCTCGTCGCGGATCACCCGCACCGCCGCGACCGAACCGGCATCGGCCGGGTCGGACAGCGTCCAGTCCTCGTAGCGCTTGCCGGGATAGATCGGGCACGAGTCGCCGCATCCCATGGTGATGACGGCGTCCGCCGCGCGCACGACCTCGTCGGTGAGCGGCTTCGGGAACTCCTGCGACATGTCCAGCCCGAGCTCCGACATCGCCTCGACCACGAGCGGATTGACCCGGTCCGCCGGATCCGAGCCGGCCGACCGGACATGGACCCGGCCCCCGCTCAGGTGCGCCGTGAGCAGGGCGGCCATCTGCGAGCGGCCGGCGTTGTGGACGCAGACGAACAGCACCTCCGGCAGGTCCTTCGGCACGAGCTTCTCGGCCTGGGCCAGGGCCCGCAGCCGGTCGCGCGTGAAGCGGTCGGCCAGCAGCGGCAGGTAGGCGGTCACCTGGGCCGTCGCGAGGAGCTTCTCGAACGACTCGTGCGTGAAGCGGTCGACGGTCTCGCGGCTGAACATCCCGTCGAACTCGGCGGTGAGCCGGTCCGTGGTGCGCGCGAGCTGGGCGGTGAGGTCGATCTCCACGGGGGTCATCCGACCACCTCCTGAGGGTCGATGGACGCCGCCGCGCGTTCGGCGGTCGGGCCCGAGGTTCGCAGGTACCCGTACGCGGCCACCCCGGCGAGGGCTCCGGCCAACGGGCCGATCAGGTAGATCCAGAGGCCCGTGAGATCCGCCGAGACCAGGGCGGGCGCCAGCGAGCGGGCCGGGTTCATCGAGGCTCCGGTGATGGGCCCCATGACGAGGGCCTCGAGGCCGATCGTCGCGCCGATCGCGATCGCCGCCAGGGATCCCGCCGCGCGGGTGTCGGTGGCCACGGCCAGGATCACGACCATGAGCACCGCGGTCAGCCCCGCCTCGAGGATCATCGCGCCGATGTCGCCGACATGGCTCGGATGCGTCGCGCCGAGGCCGCCCGCGTCTCCGAACAGCCCGCGCAGGGTGAGCGACGCCAGGATCGCGCCGGCCACCTGCGCGACCACGTACGGGCCGACCTCCGCACGCGGGAAGTGGCGGCCGGTGGCGAAGCCGAGCGTGACGGCGGGGTTCAGGTGCGCCCCGGAGAGGTGGCCGACGGCGAAGATCATCACGGCGACGACGAGGCCGAAGGCCGCCGCCACCCCGCCGTGGCCGAGCGGGTTGCCGGCCACGGCGTTCACGACGACCGCGCCGGTGCCGGCGAAGACCAGGCAGTAGGTCCCGAGCGCCTCGGCGACCAGCCGCCGCGTGAGGTTCGGGCGGGCGCTCACGCCGCGGCCACCAGCTTGGCGGCGAACTCGGCCGGAAGGCCGACGGCCTCGATCTCGCGGGCGACCGCCGCGGCGTCGTAGGGGACGCGCTCGATCGTGACCGCGAGCCGTCCGTCCGCGTCCTCGAGCACGGCGAACGCGGCGCGCGGGTCGCCGTCCTTGGGCTTGCCGACGGAGCCGCAGTTGACGAAGAGGACCCCTCCGTACTCGCGCACCCACGGCTTGTGGGTGTGACCGAACACGAGCACGTCGCAGTCCGCCTGACCGGCGAGGCGCTCGTACAGCGAGGCCGGCTTGTCCTCGAACAGGTACTCGTTGACCTTGCGCGGCGAGCCGTGCACCAGGCGCACCCGGTGCGGGCCCAGGTCGAACCGCAGGTCGAACGGCAGGCCGGCGCATGAAGGCCTTGGAGCGCGCGTCGGTGTGGGCGAGCGTCCAGTTGACCGACCGCTGCCCGAGCTCGCGGTCGTGCGGCGTCACGTAGGCGCAGCCGCAATCCTCGAGGTCCCGGGCGATCGCGTGGTCGTAGTTGCCGTAGATCGTCGGGATCCCGCGCTCCTCGATGAGCGCGCAGACCTCGTTCGGGTGCGGCCCGTAGCCGACGAGGTCGCCGCCGCAGTAGACGGCGTCGACGCCGATCGCTCTCGCTCGCCCGCGAGCGCCGCCTCGAGCGCGGGCAGGTTGCCGTGGACGTCCGTCAGAACCGCGATCTTCATCACCGCGGACGCTAATCCATTGACAGACGTCGCTTCAATCGATAATTGTAAATCGATGGCTGTCGATCTCCAGCTCTCCCCCAAGCAGAAGCGCCCCGCCGGGGAGCCGTGCTGCGTGCCGGTGGTGTACCCGGACGTCGAGCGCGAGACGGCCGAGCGCATGGCCCGGGTCGCGAAGGCACTGGGCGATCCGATCCGCCTCCAGCTGATCGACGTGCTGCGCAAGCACGCGGGGAAGGTCTGCGTCTGCGAGCTCACCCCGCTGTTCGACGTCAGCCAGCCCACCGTCTCGCACCACCTCAAGGTGCTGCGGGAGGCCGGGCTGGTCGATTCCGAGCGCCGCGGGCTGTGGGCCTACTACTACGTCCTGCCCGAGGCCCTCGCCGAGTTCGGCGCCTGGGTGACCGGGTCCGCACGGAACCCCTGAGGAGCCTCCCGATGAGCGACGACATCCACGAGATCGTGCGCGAGCGCTACGCGGCGGCCGCCCGCGAGGCCTCGGCCGGCACCCAGCCGGGCATCGTCGGCGGCTGCGGCGAGGGCGGCTGCTGCGCGCCCTCCGAGGCCGTCTTCGGCGGCGATCTCTACGCGGAGGCCGACCGCGGCGGGCTGCCCGAGACGGCCGTGCTCGCCAGCCTGGGGTGCGGCAACCCCACCGCCGTCGCCGAGCTTCGCGAGGGCGAGGTCGTGCTCGACCTGGGCTCGGGCGGCGGCATCGACGTGCTGCTCTCGGCGCGCCGCGTGGGCCCGACCGGGCGCGCCTACGGCCTGGACATGACCGAGGAGATGCTCGCGCTGGCCCGCCGCAACGCCGCCGAGGCGGGGGCGACCAACGTCGAGTTCCTGAAGGGCCGCATCGAGGAGATCCCCCTGCCCGCCGAGACGGTGGACGTGGTCATCTCCAACTGCGTCGTGAACCTGTCGCCGGACAAGGAGGCCGTCCTCGCCGAGGCGTTCCGCGTGCTGCGGCCGGGCGGGCGCCTGGGCATCAGCGACGTGGTCGCCGAGGACCGCCTGAGCGCCGCCGAGCGCACCGAGCGGGGCGACTGGGCCGGGTGCATCGCCGGCGCGCTGTCGGTGGGCGAGTACGAGACCCTCCTCGCCCGGGCCGGCTTCGGGTCGGTGGAGGTCGCCTTCACCCACGAGGTGAACGACGGCATGCACGGCGCGATCGTGTCGGCGGTGAAGCCGGCCGACACACCGAGCATCCTCGCGGCGGCGGGTGCCGGGGAGGCGCGCCCCGGCTGCTGCTGAGGCGCCCGGCGGGCGCCCGCGCTAGGGCCGGCGCTCCCCGCGGGCCGGGGCGTCCGGCGGCGGCGGGGCCGCGAGCTCGGTGAGCAGGGCCTGCGTCGCCTCGAGCGACGAGGTCAGGATCTGGCGCGCCACCTCCAGCAGCTGGAAGATGCGCGGGTCGCGGGCGCGGTAGAAGACGCTGGTGCCCTCCTTGCGGCTCTCCAGGATCCCCTGGCGCCGCAGGACCCCCAGGTGCTGCGAGGTGCCGCTGGAGTCGAGCTGGAGCGCGGTCTGGAGCTTGCCGACGCTCATCTCCCCGTCGCGCAGGAGCTCCAGGATGCGCACTCGCGCCGGGTGGCCGAGCACCCGGAAGAACTCGGCCTTCACCACGTAGATCGGCTCCGGCGACCGCTCGCCGGCCGTGGGGTCCTGGCGATCAGTGGGCACCGGGTGCTCCTCGCGTGGGCTCTTGTCGGCCGGTCACGTGTGTGCGATCTTACCAACCTAAATCTCATAATCTTTGAAGCTTATCGATGACATAGCCGGCGCGTTGGACGCCGGCGCGACCGCACCACGCTGAGCCCACTCGACGCCACGCTCGTCGCCGGGATCGCGCTGCTGGCCGCCGGGACCCTCCTCGCGACGCTGACCCGGCCCGCCCCGGCGCTCGCCCTCCAGGCCGGCGGCACCGCGCTGGTCGGCCTGTGCGGCGCGGTGTGCCTGTTCGGCGAGCGCAGCGCGGGGGCCGGCTTCACCTCGGGCCTCGAGCCGGCCCTGGGCGTCGACCCGCTCTCGGGCGCGTTCCTCGCCATCGTCGCGGTGGTGGCGGTTCCGTCGGCCCTCTATGCGGCGGCCCACCTGCGCGGCGCGGCCGGCGCCCGCGCGCTCGCCGTGCTGACCGGCCTCTTCCAGATCGTGCTGCTGGGGGTGCTCTGCGCCCGCGACGTCACCACGTTCCTGGCCTGCTGGGAGCTGATGACCCTGGTGCCCGCCGCCGCCATCCTGGTGGCGCGCGACACCGCGAACGGCCGCCGGGCGGTCTTCGAGTACCTCGCGATCACGCACATCGGCGGGGCCGGCGTGTGGGTGGCGCTGATCGTGCTGGCGGCCAACGGCGCGATCGGCGACCCGGCGGGGCTGGCGGGGGCCGGCGCCGCCACGGTCGCGACCGTGGCCGTCGCCGGGATCATCGGCTTCGGCACCAAGGCCGGCCTGGTGCCGTTCCACGCGTGGCTGCCCCGCGCGCACCCGCTCGCGCCGCCCCACGTCTCGGCCCTGATGTCCGGGGCGATGGTGAACGTGGGCCTCTACGGGCTGGCGCGCCTCCTGCTGGAGTGGGTGGGCGGGCCCGAGGTGTGGATGGGCCTGGCGCTGCTGGGCCTGGGGGCCGCGTCGGCCCTGGCCGGCGTGGCCTACGCGCTCTTCCAGCGCGACCTGAAGCGCCTGCTCGCCTTCTCGACGATCGAGAACGTGGGCGTCATCGCGATGGCGCTCGGCGCCGCGGCGGTCTTCGCCGCACAGGACGAGGCGCGCTGGGCCGGCGTGGCCCTCGGGGCGGCCCTGCTGCAGGCGCTCGGTCACGCGGCCGCGAAGGCGCTGCTGTTCCTGGGGGCGGGGTCGATGGACCGCGCCGGCGGCGGCCTGGGCCTGGACCGCATGGGGGGCGTCCTCGGACGTATGCCGTGGACCGGCCCGGCCGTGCTGGTCGGGGCGCTGACCATGGCCGGCGTGCCGCTGCTCGGTCTCTTCGCCTCCGAGTGGCTGACGTTCCAGTCCCTGCTGCGGCTGGGCCGCGACGGCGACCCGGTCACGGCGATCGCGGGCGGCCTGGCGACCGCCGCGCTCGGCGCGACGGTCGCGCTCGCCGCCTACGCGTTCGTGGCCGTCATCGGGCTGGCCCTGCTCGGACGTCCGCGCACCGAGGGCTACCGGCAGGCGCGCGAGGTGGCGCCGGGGATGCGCGCGCCGGTGGTCGCGCTGGCCGGCGTCTGCGCGCTGGTGGGCCTGCTCGGCGGGCTGCTGGTGCCGGCGCTCGCGCGGCTCGCCCCGGGCGCGCCGGGCGTCGCGGTGGGCGCCGGCCTGTCCGTCCCGGGGGCGTCCTTCGGGCCCCTCGCCCTCGCCCTCGGGCTGGCCGCGATCGCCGCGGCGCTCGCGGCGGCCCGGGGCCGGCGCGCGGCGCGCGGCGTGCCGGTGTGGAACTGCGGGCAGGAGACCGAGCCGGCGCTCGAGTGGACGGCGGCGGCGTTCTCCAAGCCCGCCAACCTCGCCTTCCAGACGGTGCTGCGGCCCGAGCGCGAGGTCTCGGTCACCGCGCCCGAGGGCGTCGTGACCGGGGTCCGCCACCGCGGCGGGGTGCCGCACCTGTTCGACGCGCGCGTGTACGCGCCGGTGGTGAGGGGCGCGCTGGCGGGAGCCCTCGTGGCCCGCCGCCTGCAGTCGGGCAACCTGCGCCAGTACGTCGCGTCGCTCGTCGCCCTGGTCCTGGTGCTGCTGGCCCTCGTCCGCGTGGGGGTCCTCGGATGAGCGGAGCGGCCCTCCTGGCGGCCGCGGTGGCGGTGGCCGGCCTGGCGCTGGCGCCGCTCATTCCCGGCGCGGTGCAGGCGGCCAAGGCGCGCCTGCAGGGTCGGCGCGGGCCGGGCGTGCTCCAGCCGTACCGGGAGCTGCGCCGGCTGTGGCACCGGGGCGCCATCGACCCGGCCGGCTCCGGCCCGCTGTACCGCTGGGCCCCGGTCGCGGTGGCGGCGGCGCTCGCCGCCTGCGTGCTGATCACGCCGGTGTCGTCGCAGCAGGACGGCTGGGCGGGTGGCGACGCGCTCGTGCTGGTGGGCCTGCTGGCGCTGGCGCGGGTGGCCATCGCCCTGTCGGCGTGGGACGTGGGGGGCGGCTTCGGCCTGATGGGCGCCGCCCGCGACCTGACCTTCGCGATCCTGGGCGAGGCCCTCGCCGTGCTCGTGGTGCTGCTGGCGGCCGTGCCGGCGGGCGGCACCGGGCTGGGCGCGATGTGGTCGGCGGCGTCCGGGACCGCCGTCTGGGGCGAGCCGGCGCACTGGTGCGGCCTGGTCGCGATGGCGCTGGTGGTGCTGCTGGAGACCGGGCGCCAGCCGATCGACAACCCCGACACACACCTCGAGCTGACCATGATCCACGAGGGCCCGCTGCTCGAGTACGCGGGGCGCGACCTGGCGCTCCTCACCTGGTCGGCGGCGGCGCGCCACTGGGTGGTGCTGGTGCTGGCGGCCGGGCTCTTCCTGCCCCACCCCGACGCCCTCGTGCCCGGGCTCGCCGCCGTCGCGGCCTGGGTGGCCGCGCTGAGCCTCGCGCTCGCCGTGGTCGAGACGCTGCAGGCCAAGATGCGCCTGCTGCGCGTCCCCGCGACGACCCTGGCCGGGATCGCGGTGGCGCTGGTCGGCGTGGTGGCCGCCGCGGCGGGGGCGCAGCTGTGAGCAACGTGATCCTGATCGCCCTGGTGGCGCTGGGGCTGGCCGCGCTCACGGTGCGCCGGCCCGCCGCCGCCGTGATCGTGATCGCGGGGCAGACGCTGCTGGTCGGCGCGGGCGCCCTGGGTGCGACCTCCGGACGCTCGGGCGAGTTCCTGGTGGCCGCCCTGCTGCTGATGGCCCGGGCCGTGGCCGTCAGCGCCATCGCGCTCGTGGTGGTGGCGCGCGTGCGCGAGAACCGGCCCCACGACGACGTGCACGGGCCCCTGGTGCGCCTGTCCTGGGCGCTCGCCCTCCTGCTGGCGGTGACCGCGCTGGTGCCGCCCTTCGGCCTCGAGAGCGAGACCGCCGGCCGCACCGCGTCGGCGCTCGTCGCGCTCGCCCTGGCCCTGGTGCTGCTGCGGCGCGCGGCCGCCTTCGCGGTGCTGGCGTTCCTGGTGTTCGACAACGGGATCGCGGTCGCCGCCGTGGCCGCGCCGGGCGCGCTGCCGCTCGCGGTGGAGCTGGGCGTGGCCTTCGACCTGGTGCTGCTGATCGCGGTGGCCGCGGTGTTCCAGGGCCGGATCCTGCGCGCGTTCGGCACCACCGACACCGCGGCCCTGCGGAGCGTCCGTGACTGAGGCGGCGGACATCCTGGTGCCCCTCGCGGTCGCGCTCCCGCTGCTGGTGGGCGCTGGCCACCCTGATGGGCCGGTCGGCGCCGTGGATCGACCGCGTCGGCCGCGTCGGCGGGATCGCCGCGGCGCTGCCGGCCCTCGCGCTGGCGGGCGTGGCCCTGGCGCGGGCCGGCGAGCCGGACCTCACCGGGCTCTGGTGGCGCGTCCACGGACGGGGCGCGGTCTTCCTCGCCACCACCGCGGTGGTCGGCGCGATCGCCTGCGCGGTCTCGCCGCCGTTCCTGCGGGGGACGCCCACCTCGCGCGCGGGGTCGCTCGCGTCGCGCCGCCTGTACTGGTCGGTGATGCTGGCCTTCTGGGCCGTCCTCATCGCGGTGCCGCTCGCCGACAACCTCGGCCTCGCCTGGATCCTGCTGGAGGCGTCGACCGCGGCCTCGGCGCTGCTCATCGCGTTCAGCGGCAAGGCGAGCGCGGTGGAGGCCGGGTGGAAGTACCTGGTGCTGACCAGCCTGGGGCTCGCGTTCACCCTCTTCGGCATCGTGATGCTCTGCGTGCAGATGGCCGCGGGACCCGACGGCGCCGCCGACCTCGGCTGGGACCGCATCGCGGCCGCCGCGCCGGGCCTGTCGGGCGCCGCGATCGTGGCCGCCTACGTCCTCATGCTCGCGGGCCTCGCCACCAAGGGCGGCTGGGCGCCGGTGCACAACTGGCTGCCCGACGCCCACAGCGAGGCGCCGCCGCCGGTGAGCGCCCTGCTGTCGGCGGCCCTCCTGCCCACCGTCGTGCTGGTGGCCTGGCGGCTGGGCGCGGCCCTCTCCCCCGCCGTGGGCGCCGACACCGTGCGCGGCCTGTTCGTCGCGTTCGGGCTCGCCTCGCTCGCGGTGGCGGTGCCGTTCCTCTGGAAGCCGCTGCCGTGGAAGCGCCTGCTCGCCTACTCGAGCCTCGAGCACATGGGCGTCCTGGTGCTGGCGATCGGCATCGACAACCGCGTCGCCACCGCCGGCGCGCTGATCCACGTGGCCGGGCACGGCGTGGCCAAGGCGCTGGGCTTCGCCGCCGCGGTGCCCCTGCTGCGCTACCAGCCCGCCGCCGGCCGCCGCCCCGCGCGGGGCCTGGGTCAGCTCAGCCGGCCGCCTCGCGGGGGCGGTCAGCGTGAGCCTCGGCCGCGCTCGCGGGCCTGCCGCCCTCCCCGCTGTTCATCTCCGAGATCCTCGTCCTCTGGGGCGCCGCGCAGGCGGGCCTGACCTGGGTGGCGGTGATCGCGGCGCTGCTGCTGGCCCTCGGCTTCCTCGGCATGGGGCACGCCCTGGTGGAGGGCCTCGGCGGACGCCCGTCCGGCCGGCGCCCCAGCAGCGCGCGGGGCACCCGGCTCGTGCTCGCGCTCACCTGCATCTCGGTCGCCATGCTCCTGGCCCTCACCGCGCTCGCGCACCGCCTGCCCGACTCCGCGCTGGTGCTGAGCCTGTTCGGGGCGTCCTCGTGACCGTGGCCGAGCGCGCGATCGCGCCCGGGGACCTGCGGGCGGCGGTCGACGCGGCTGCTGCGCGAGGACGGCACGGTCGACGCCGCCTTCGCCGCCGGGCCGCTGGGCGCGCGCGAGGTGCGCTACGTCTGCGCCACCGGCGCGGGCGATCTGATCCTGCCGCTGCGCCGCCGAAGACGGCGTGGTCCCGACGCTCGTCGACCGCCTGCCCCACCTGGCCTGGGACGAGCGCGAGGCGCACGACCTCTACGGCGTCGGCTTCGCCGGCCACGAGCCCCTGCGGCCCCTGGTGCACCACCCGCGCGCGCTCGAGGAGTGGACGACGCCCGTGGCGGGCGAGGACGTCCACCAGGTCGCCGTCGGGCCGGTGCACGCCGGCGATCATCGAGTCCGGGCACTTCCGCTTCCACGCGGTGGGCGAGCGGGTCGTCCATCTCGACGCGCGCCTCTTCCACAAGCACCGCGACCTGGAGCGCCTGGCCGAGGGGCGCACCCTCGCCGACATGATCGAGGTGCTGCGCCACGCCTGCGGGGCGTGCGCGGTGGCCAACTGCGTGGCGGCGGCGCAGGCGGCCGAGCAGGCGGCGGGCCTGTGGCCGAGCCCCGCGCTGGCGCGGGTGCGGACGCTGCTGCTGGAGCTGGAGCGGCTCTACAACCACCTCAACGACATCGGCCAGATCTGCGCCGGGGTCGGGCTGGCCCCCGGGGCCATGGCCTTCGCGGCGCTCAAGGAGCGGGCGCAGCGGATCAACCACGCCCTCACCGGCCACCGCTTCCTCTTCGGCACCGTCGCGGTGGGGCGCAGCGACCTCGCGGCCACCCGGGCGGAGGCGCGGATCGCGCGCCAGCGGCTGCGGGAGCTCGCGGCGGACGCGCGCGCGGCGTGGCGCGACCTGTCGCTGGACCCCTCGCTGCGCGACCGCGCGCGGGGCACCGGCATCCTCACCGGAGCCGACGCGGCGCGGCTGGGCGTGCGCGGCCCCGCGGCCCGCGCGAGCGGCCGCCCGGACGACGTGCGCACCCGGTCGCCCCGGCTGGCCTACGAGGGCTTCCGCCCGGCCGCCTGCGGCGGCGAGGGCGACGTGGCGGCCCGGCTGGAGATCCGCGCGCGTGAGCTGGAGGCCACGGCGGCCATGCTCGACGCGCTGCTCGACGGGCCCATCGAGCCCGGCGCCGTCGCCGTCGCGGACGCCGGAGGCCGCCACGGCGTCGGGCGCGTGGAGGGGCCCCGGGGCGAGAGCCTGTGCGTGGTGGAGGCCGAGGGGGAGCGCGTGCGCCGCGTGCACCTGCGCACCGCCTCGTACGCCAACTGGCCGGCGGTGGCGCACGCCGCGACCGGCGCGATCCTTCCCGACTTCCCGCTCATCAACAAGAGCTTCGAGCTCTGCTACGCCTGCGTGGACCGCTGATGTTCGTGCTGCTGCGCGGGCTGCGGCGGGACCGTCGCGCGGCGGGGCTCCGGCGCCCCGCGGGGGGCGCCGGCGCGCTGCAGCTGCGGCACGTGGACGCCGGCTCCTGCAACGCCTGCGAGCACGAGCTGCAGGCGACCGCGAACCCGTTCCACGACCTCGCGCGCTTCGGCCTGTCGATCACCGCCTCGCCCCGGCACGCGGACGTGCTGCTGGTCACCGGCCCGGTGACCACGCGGATGGCCGTCGCCCTGGAGCGGGCCTACGAGGCGATGTCCGAGCCGCGCCGGGTCGCGGCCCTCGGCGACTGCGCCGTCGGCTGCGGCCTGCTGTCGTCCTCGGCCGACGTCGTGGGGCGCCTGGAGGACGTGCTGCCGGTGGACGTCAGGATCCCCGGCTGCCCGCCGGATCCGGCGACGATCGCCGATCACCTGCTGCCCCTGCTCTCCCGGAGCGGCGGATGACCACGCTCGAGCTGACCGGCGAGCGCTGGGAGCCGGCCGGCCGGCGCCCGGGGGGCCGGCCGGGGCTGCCCGGGCTGACGATCGGCGTGACCCTGCACTTCGGGCCGTTCGCCGGCTGGGGCGCGGCCGGCGTCATCCGCGCCGACTCGTGGTGGCGGCCCCTGGGCTACGTGGTCCGCGACGAGGACATCGTGCGCGCGGTGGGCGACGTCGCCTGGAGCGTGGAGGGCCTCGAGCCGGGGCAGGCCTTCATCCTGCGCGTCCCGCCGCCGCCCCCGCGGCCGTGGATGGAGGCCCCGCTGGCGCAGGTGATCGCCGCGCCGGCCGGCGAGATCCTCCTCTAGGAGCGTCCGCGGGTCCGGGGGAACCGGGGTGGTTTCGCACCCGGGCCCCGGAGGGGTACTCCACGCCCAGCCCCCCGAGCAGGAGACCCGACGTGACCGATCGGCACGACGCCTTCGCAGACATCGCCCTCCGCTCCCTGGAGCCCTTCCTCCTGGCGCTCCGGCGCACCCTGGACGAGCTGGACGCGCCGTCGCCGACGGTGGACGAGGTGCTGGCGCTGGCGGCGGAGGTCTACGTGACGGGCCACCGCGACGGCATGCGCGAGGCGACGGCGCAGATCGCCGTGCCGGCCTCGCGGCGCGGGCTGGAGCTCCACCTGGCCCCGGAGATCGCCGAGCCGCGCGGGGAGCCCGCCGCGGGACGTCACCGGCTAGCCGGGCGACCCGTCAGCGGGCCGCCGGGAGCGCCAGCGAGACCCGGGCGCCGCCCTCGGGCCGCGCCTCCGCCCAGATCCGTCCGCCCTGCGCCTCGACGAGCCCCCGCGCGATCGCCAGGCCGAGCCCGGCCCCGCCGTCGCCGCCGCGCGCCGAGTCCGCCCGCCAGAAGGTCTCGAAGGCGCGCTCCAGGTCCTCCGGCGCGATGCCCTCGCCGGTGTCCTCCACGCTCACCAGCACCTCGCCCGCCTGCTCGCGCAGCACGACGGCCACCGAGCCGTCGGAGGGCGTGTGGCGCAGTGCGTTGGTGAGCAGGTTGAGCAGCACGCGCTCCATCTGGTCGGGGGCGCAGCGCACGGGCGGCACGGCGGGCGCCACGCGCGACTCCACGCGCACGCCGCGTGCCTCGGCGCTGGCCTCGACGCCGCGGACGCAGCCCTCCACGAGCCCGTCCAGGCGCACCTCGCGCAGCTCCAGCGTGAGCGCCCCGGCGTCGATGCGCGCCACCTCGAAGAGGTCGTCCACCAGGCCGCTCAGGTGCCGCACCTGCTGGTGCATCGCGGGCAGGTAGGTCTCGGGGGCGACGAGGCCGTCGTCGACCGCCTCCAGCATCGCCTGCAGCGACGCGAGCGGCGTGCGCAGGTCGTGGCTCGCGTGGACCACCAGCTCGCGGCGCGCGTCGAAGAGCCGCTCCAGCTGGCCTGCCATCCGGTTGAAGGCGACGCCCAGCGCGGCGAGCTCCGCCGGACCGTCCTCCGGGGCGCGGGCGCCCAGGTCGCCGCCGGCCAGCGCGTCGCTGGCCGCGCGGACCTGGTCGAGCGGCCGCATCGCCGAGCGCGCCACCAGCAGCGCGCCCACCAGGGCGACGATCCCCGACGCGGCCGCCACCGCCAGCACGGTCAGGTCGTGCCCGGAGTCGTACATGAGCACCCCCGACAGGAGGACCGCCCCCAGCGGGAGCATCACGGCGACCAGCGCGAGCGCGACCAGGCGCAGGCGCAGGGTGGGCAGGCGGCCGGCGACGACGGCCCCCGCCAGGCCGACGACCAGCGTGTAGAGCGCGACGAGGAGCGCGGGACCGATCACGGCACGAAGCGGTAGCCGACGCCCCAGACCGTCTGCACGTGGTCGGGCCGCGAGGGATCGCGCTCGATCTTCTCCCGCAGCCGGCGCACGTGGACGGTCACCGTGCCGGTGTCGAAGGCGGCGTCGTAGCCCCAGACGCGGTCCATCAGCTGGTCGCGCGAGAAGACCAGGCGCGGATGGCCGGCCAGGAACCAGAGCAGGTCGAACTCCTTGGCGGTGAGCCGGACCGGCGCGCCGTCCCGGGTGACCTCGCGGGTGCCCGCGTCCATGACGAGCCCGCCCGCCTCGATGCGCCGCTCGGGAGCCGGGACCGACATCCTGCGCAGCACGGTCCGCACCCGGGCCATCAGCTCCCGCGGCGAGAACGGCTTGGTCACGTAGTCGTCGGCGCCCAGGTCGAGGCCCACGATGCGATCGGCCTCCCCGCCGCGCGCGGTGAGCATGATGATCGGCGTGGCCGAGTTCCCGCGGATCCAGCGGCAGAGCTCCAGGCCGTCGATGCCCGGGAGCATCACGTCCAGCACGACCAGCGACGGCGGGTGGCGCTCGATGAGATCGCGCGCCGCCGGCCCGTCGGCGGCCTCGAGGGCCCGATAGCCCTCGCGGCGCAGGTAGCGCGCCACCACCTCGCGCACGATCGGCTCGTCGTCGACGACCAGCACCGTGATCTCGCTGTTGACGGGTGAGGCCACGTGGCTCTCTTGGGAGACGATCACGCCCGGAGCATCGCGCCCGGAGCTTGCGGGGATGTTACGGCCGCCCCGGCCGGTCGACGAGAGCGCCCGGGTGCGCGGCCCCGCCACGCCGCCCTCGGGGCGGTGGCGAGGCCGCGCACCCGCGGACCTAGCCCGCGAGGACCGCCACGGTCGGGCAGTTGGAGACCGCCCCGAGCGCCTTCAGTCCCCCGAGGGCCGCGTTGGCGGGACCGGTGCCGACGCTCGTCAGGTCACCGGCCTTCACCGCCGCGGCGATCTGGGCGTTGCCGGTGACCAGCACGCGGTCGCCGGCCGCGATCGCCTCCTCGCTCCAGGCCGCCGGGGTCACGTCCCAGGCCGGGCTGTAGTCGGCGGCGCCGGGCAGCGACTCGGTGATGTTGCGCGGCGAGCCCCCGCCGAGCACCGCCGCCTGGAGGCCCTGGCGATCGGGGCCCGAGCGCGCGCCGTTCACGATCGGCACGATGCCCGAGCGCGACGAGCTCGCCGCGTTCGAGCCCTCGCCCGGCGCCAGCCCGAGGTTGGGCGCGTAGGTGCTCTCCTCCAGGCTGGAGACGACGTCCACGCTCGCGTCGAGACGCAGGTAGGCCACCTCGGACCCGTTGAAGAAGCCGCTCAGCGTCTTGAGGGTGACGGTGCCCCCGGCGGTGTCGATGTCGATCACGCCGTCGTGGGTCCCGGTGTCGTTCATCAGCTGAGAGGCGTTGAGGACGACGGCGCCGTCGGTGGTGATGAGCGGGCTGTAGAGGGCGTCGCCGCGCGAGCCGGGGGTGACGGCCGTGGGCGGGAAGCCGTCGGCGCTCGGCGTGACCGCCCGCGTCGGCGCGAAGTCGACCGTGCCGGGGAACACGACGGTGTCGCCGTCGAGGCTCGCCTTCTGCACCGCCTTGGTGCCGAGGGCGTTGGCGAGCTTGGGCGCGTAGTTGACGCCGCGCGCGGCCGCGTCCTCCTTGTCGGACGAGTCGGTCACGACGTACCAGACGTCCGTCCCGCCCGGACCCCGGCCCCGCAGGAGCGGCAGGGTGACCGAGCCCGCGGCGGTGTCCAGCGCGCTCGCGCTCGAGAGCAGCAGGGTGGCGTCGCCGGCACCCGCCGTGGTGGCCGTCGGCGTGGACGCGGCGTCGCCGCCGCCGTCCGAGCCGCATCCGGCCGCGATCGCCGCGGCGGCGAGCGGCACGAGCGCGGCCGCGTAGAGCTTCCTGATCCTCATCGGGTCTCCCCCTGGAAGGGCCGCGCCCCTCGGCGGCCTGCGCCCAGAGGGATACGGCCCGGTCCTTGCCGTGGGCTTTCGCGGGCCTTGCCGAAGGCTTACGTCGCCGCCCGGCCCGGCGGCGCGGGCGTTGCCCCGGCACGGCGCGCCGCCATAGGCTCGGCTCACCTCAGGTGCACGTTCATCCTCGGAACGGGGGAACCGCCATGTTGGGACAGCACCGGGCCCACGCCAACTTCAGCGTGGACGACCTGGCCGTCGCCAGGGCCTTCTACGTGGACACGCTCGGGTTCGGCCTCGAGAAGGAGGACGAGAACGCCCTCCTCCTGGACGGCGGAGGGACGCACATCGTCGTCTACCACAAGGCCGATCACCGGCCGTGGGACTCCACCGTGCTCGGCGTCGAGGTGGACGACGTCAAGGCCGCGGTCGACGAGCTGGCCGCGCAGGGGGTGCGGATGGAGCAGCTCGAGGGCACCGACGCCGACGGGATCATGCACATCCCCGAGATGGGCGAGGCCGCCTGGTTCAAGGACCCGGCGGGGAACTGGATCTGCATCGACCACATGCACTGAGCCGCCGTCGGCGGCGCGAGCGCGGCGTCCCCCGCCATCGGCGGCGGGGGACGGCCTAGCGCCCTCCGCTCGGGATCGCCCGCAGGCGGTCCAGGAACGCCGCGCCGGCGCGGGCCTTCTCATGGTCGACGTCCATGACGGTCTCGAGGCGCGTGGGAAGGTAGGCGAGCTCGTCGACCCCGAGGGCGTTCGCCTCGACCCCCAGCGTCGCGGCCATGGCCCGCTGGCAGTCGCCCTTGTGGACGGTGTGGGCGGGCGTCGCGCCCTCCCCCTCCGCCCAGACCGTGTTGCCCTGGGCGGCGTCGGTGATCGGCTTCTCGCAGACGTCGCAGAGCAGGGCGAAGCGGTGCGCGCCCGCGTGGGTGACCGAACTCAGCGCCATGTCGAGCCTCTCGGTGGGGTGCCGCACGCTAGCGCGGGCGGCGCGGCGCCGCTCAGGCCGCCTGCTCGACCTCGAAGGCCACCCGGCCGCGCTCCTCGTCCTCGATCAGGCAGCGCACCGCGTAGCGCCCGGGGGCGCCGAGCTCGGCCCGGACAGGAAAGACCAGCGGCACGGTGAGCGGGGTGCCCTCGCGCCACCCCGAGGGCGGCGTGCTCTCCAGCTCGGCGCGCAGCCGGAAGCCGCCGGCCACCGCCCCGTCCGCGTCGGCCAGCTCCAGCTGGAGGCGGTAGGGCCGCTCGAGCATCGGCCAGGGCACCGACAGGATCATCGCCACGCTCGCGTCGAGCCCGGTCGGCAGGCGGCCGCGCAGGCAGTCGAAGCCCCCGCCCATCACGAACAGCTTGCCGTCGCTCACCTGGGCGCTCTCCGCCAGCAGCAGGCTGGTCAGCTCGATCCGCGTCGGCCAGAGGAACTCATCGGGGCTCATGCGAGAACGCTCATGACGTCACTCCCAATGTGCGGCGGTTCCCTATCGATCGGCCGCCATTCTACGGGGGATGAGCCCCGGGGCACCATGGCCCGGGGGACAGCACCGGTCCCCGCCGATCCCTCCCGGACCCCCGCCTCAGGTGACGCGGATGAGTCGGATGGTGGCGCGGTTGCTGCCGAAGTCGGTGGCCGACCCCGACAGGCGCCGGCGGAGATGGGCGTGGTCGTGCGCCGCGTCCCGGATACCGCGCGGGCGACGACGACGCGCGCGGTGCCGAAGATCTGCGCCCGCGGTATCGGCTCTGGGCGCAGCGCGACCGCGTCGCGCCGCGTCTGGGGGTACCTCACGGTGGCGGGAGCCGTGGCGCTGACCGCGGCGGCGGGCATCTACCAGGAGGGGCTCGGGGGCGGCGACTTCCTCTTCGTGGCCGCCTTCGCCGTGGTGCCCTACCTCTTCGGCCGGGCCGTCGGCGCCAGCCGCACGGACTCCGAGCGCCAGGCGCTGCGTGCCGACCGCGCGGTGCGGGAGCGCGAGGCCGCCCGCGCGCAGGCGGTCGCCGACGAGCGGCTGCGGATCGCGCGCGAGCTCCACGACGTCATCTCCCACAGCGTCAGCCTGATGGGCGTGCAGGCCGGCGCGGCGCGCAAGGTGCTGCCCGCGGGGCTCGACGACGTCGAGGCGATGCTGCGCTCCATCGAGGGGGCCGGGCGCGACACGCTGGACGAGATGCGGCGCCTGCTCGGGGTGATGCGCGAGGGCACCGCGGGAGAGGGCGAGCGGGCGCCGCAGCCGGGGATCGCCGCGCTCGACGAGCTGGTCGCGCGGACGCGTGCGGCCGGCGTGCCGGTGGCCCTGGAGATCGACGACGGGATCGGCGTCCTGTCGCCGGGCGTCGACCTCGTCGCGTACCGGATCGTCCAGGAGTCGCTGACCAACGTGCGCCGCCACGCCCCGGGGGCGCAGGCGCGGGTGCGGGTGGACCGCACGGCGGCCGCCTCGAGATCGAGGTCTCGAACGCCCTGCCGCCGGGGACGACGGCCCCGCCCGAGCCCGGCCACGGGATCGTGGGCATGGGCGAGCGGGCGGCCCTCTACGACGGCACGTTCTCCGCGGGCGTCGAGGCCGGACGCTTCGTCGTGCGCGCCGCGCTGCCCGTGGAGCCGGCGCGCGCGGCGGGGCTCACCACCGTGGAGCGCTGATGGCGACCCGGGTGATGGTGGTGGACGACCAGGCGATGGTGCGGCGCGGCCTGCGGATGATCGTGGACTCGGAGGCCGACCTGCAGGTCGTCGCCGAGGCGGGCGACGGAGAGCAGGCGGTGGCGTCCGCGCGGCGGTTCGCACCGGACGTCGTGCTGATGGACATCCGCATGCCCCGCATGGACGGGCTGGCCGCGGCGCGGGAGATCCTGGCCGAGCACGATGCCGTGAGGGTCCTGATCCTCACCACCTTCGACCTCGACGAGCACGTCTACGAGGCCCTGAGGATCGGCGCGAGCGGCTTCCTGCTGAAGAACGCCTCCCCCGAGGAGCTGGTCAACGCCGTCCGGGTGGTCGCGCGCGGCGAGGCCCTGCTCGACCCGGCGGTCACCCGCCGGGTGATCGAGCGATTCGCGACCCCCGACCCTCCCCAGGCCGCCGACCGCGCACGCCTCGCGGAGCTCACCGCGCGCGAGCGCGAGGTGCTGGCGCTCATCGCCAAGGGCCTCGCCAACGCCGAGATCGCCGGCCGGCTGGTGGTGAGCACCAGCACGGTCAAGAACCACGTGGCCAGCATCCTGATGAAGCTCGGGCTGCGCGACCGCACACAGGCGGTGGTGTTCGCCTACGAGGCCGGCCTGGTGACCCCCGGCGAGCGGCCGGTCGCCGCGGAGGGCTGAGCCGGCGGGGCCGTCCCCGCGGCGGCGCCTCCCGACCCTCAGTCCTCCTCGGCCTCGGACGAGTGCTCGTGATCGGCCTCGCCGTAGACGGCCCGGTCGGGATCGGGCTCGACCTCGGGCGCGTCCTCGAGGATGCGGTCGGTGGCATCGAGCGGCGCGTCGGTCACGTGCTCGATCAGCTCCTCCTCGGAGAGCTCGAAGCCCTCGGCCACACCGCCGCCGGCCTCGATCACCGGGGCCATCTCCGGGCTGACGTACTCGTCCGAGTCGGCGTCCCGCGCCAGGCGGTCCACCAGCGCGTCGATCTGCTCGTCGTCGTCGAACCGTCGCGTGCCCATCGTGTCCCCCCGTCGCTGTCGGTCTCACCTCGACGGGCGGCACGAGCGTCTCGGACACGCCGTCCAGGCCATCCCGAGCGTACTCCCCATGCCGGGGCGCCGGAGCGGGCGCATGGTCCCGAGATCCCTCGACCGACGGCACTCACACGCCGTCGGTGCGGCGCAGGACGACGGCTCCCGTCATGGGGCCGGCGGGTGGCCCCTCAGCGCGTCTCCGCCACCTCTTGGAGCCGGGGCGCCGCCCTCAGACGCTGGGCTTGCCGATCGCCGCCCCCTTGCGGGCGTTGAAGCCCTCGAGCATCTGCTCCACGCTGCTCTCCTTCGAGGCCTCCAGGAGCCCCGCGTACTGCTCGTTGAGCGTGGCGCGCTGCTCGCGGTAGACGATGCCGAGCTTGAACCCGCCCTGCAGGGCGAGGTTGAACGCCGCGGACTTGTCGGAGGCGTCGTGATCGGGCGACACGTCCGTGACCAGCTCTTTCCACTCGTCCTGGTGGTTGTTGAACACGACGCACGGGGACATGGCGTCGATGTAGGAGAACCCGCGGTGCTCCATCGCCTCCACGATCAGCTCGGTGAGCACCTTGGTGTTGAAGGAGGCGCCGCGGGCCACGAACGTGGCTCCGGAGGCGATGGCGAACGCCAGCGTGTTGAGCGGCGTCTCGAGGTTGCCCCAGGGGGTGGAGGGGGCCTTCTGGTCGGTGAGCGACGTCGGCGACGACCTGGCCCTTGGTGAGGCCGTAGATCTCGTTGTCCATCACGAGGTAGGTGATGTCCACGTTGCGCCGCGCGGCGTGCGGGAAGTGCCCGGCGCCGATGGCGAAGCCGTCGCCGTCGCCACCGACCGCGATGACGTTGAGGTCGGGGTTCGCGAGCTTCACGCCCATCGCCACCGGCAGCGGGCGCCCGTGAAGGCTGTGGAAGCCGTACGTCGACACGAAGCCCGGCAGCCGGCTCGAGCAGCCGATCCCCGAGACGACCACGGTGTTCGCCGGATCGAGGTCGAGCTGCGCGAACGCCCGGTAGAGCGAAGCGAGGACGCCGAAGTCACCGCATCCCGGACACCAGATCGGCTTCAGGTCCGACTTGTAGTCCGTGGGCTTGCGCTTGGGGGGTGGTGCTCACGTGGCGACCCTTTCCATGATGACGTCGAACACGTCGTCGGCGGCGAACGGCAGACCGTCGCATTTGGCGTGGCTCTCGACCGTGAGGTCGCACTCGCCGCGCACGAGGCGCGCGAGCTGGCCGGTGAAGTTGACCTCGACCACGACGACCCGCCGGGCATTGGCGGCGAAGCGCTCGACCTGGTCGGCGGGGAACGGCCCGAGCACCCTGGGGTAGAAGGCGCCGACCGAGAGGCCCTCGGCACGGGCGAGGTCGACCGCCTCGCGCACCGCGCCGTACGTCGAGCCGAACCCGATGAGGGCGATCTCCGGCTGCGGGTCTCCGTAGAGCTCGTGGCGGGCGGCGCCGTTCTTCAGCGGATCGAGCTTCGCCCACCGCTTGGTCTGCATCGCCACGTGGTTCTCGGGCGTGTAGCACGGGTGCCCGTACTCGTCGTGCTCGATGCCGGTCGAGACGTAGCGCCCGTTCAGCTCTCCGGGGATCCCCATCGGCGACACGCGAGTCCTCGGTGAGCTCGTAGCGCCGGTACTCGCCCTCCACCTCGGCGGCCGTCGTGCGCTCCCAGAGCTCCACGTCGCCGGTGTCCGGTTTGCTGATGACCTCCATCCGGGTCGCCAGGCCCTGGTCCGTGAGCAGGATCACCGGCACCTGGTAGCGCTCGGAGTAGTTGAAGGCGTCGATCGTGGCCCAGAAGCAGTCCTCGACGGTGATCGGCGCGATCACCACCCGCGGCGCCTCGCCGTGGCCGGCGTAGAGCGCGTGCTGGAGGTCGGACTGCTCGGTCTTGGTCGGCAGGCCGGTCGACGGGCCGCCGCGCTGGGCGTCGACGACGACGCAGGGGATCTCGGCGGTCCCGGCGTACCCGAGCACCTCGGTCATGAGGGAGAGCCCCGGGCCCGAGGTGGCGCTCATCGCCTTCGCCCCGGCGTACGACGCGCCGAGGACCGCGCAGATGGAGGCGATCTCGTCCTCGCACTGGATGGTGATGCCGCCGACCTGGGGCAGCTTCGCGGAGAGCCACTCCAGGATGTCCGACGCCGGCGTGATGGGGTACCCGGCGAAGAAGTCGAGGCCGGCGGCGATCGCGCCGACGGCGATCGCCTGGTTGCCCGACAGGAGGATGCGGTCCTCCTCGACCTCCACCGCCCTGGTGATCTCGAGCGACCCCTGGAGGTCGCCGCTCTCCTCCCCGCCGGCCCGCAGGGCGGCGATGTTGGCGTCGGCCACGCCCTGCTTGTGGGCGTAGCGCCGCAGCACCAGCTCCTCGATGGGCGTCGTGTCGAAGGAGATGACGCCCGCGACGGCGCCGACGGCGACCATGTTCTTGGCGCGGAGCGACCCGCCGATCTCCTTGGCGAGCTTCTCCATGCGCACCGGCCGCGCGCGCGCCGCGAACTCCTCCGGGATCTCGACCGCGGTCTCGTCGTAGAGGATGACGCCGTCCGGCCCGAGGGAGTCCCAGTGCAGCTCCCAGGCCTCCTGGTTGAAGCAGACCAGCAGGTCCACGTACTTGCCGTGGCTGTAGATCCGCTCCTCGCCCATGCGCACCTGGTACATGCACGGGCCGCCCTTGATCTCGGCCGGGTAGGTGCGGAACGTCTGGGTCCAGTACCCGCCCCGCGCCGCGGCCTGCGTGAGGATGTCCCCGGATGAGATGACTCCCTCACCGGACTCGCCGGCAAGCCTGATCACGACGCTCTTGCGGGGCAAATCTCGCCTCCTGATCGCGCACCCGGCGCAAGCCGAAGGCCCGCTCGGACTGCCCTTTGACGTTCCCCTGCTGACGGCCGCATACGAGCGACGTGCCCCGTGAGCGACCCGCAGGATCGTATCCTCGGCCCAACCCACTCGCAAGAATCATCACGATCATCGCCGCATCCGGGACGAACGACCGCCGATCGGCGCCGCTCCCGAGAGCGCCCGTTCGGACGTGGACCGGGAACCGGCCGACGGGGGCTCCCACCCTCCGCCCAGGATTCGGAGGTGGGTGAACACCTTGACCAACGGTGTTCTCAGAGAGAGGCGACGATGGGAGTCGAACCCATGAATAACGGTTTTGCAGACCGCCGCGTTAGCCACTTCGCCACGTCGCCGCAGGTCCGGAGGGTAGCAGCGGCGGCCGCCCGTCAGATCGGCGCGCGCAGGTCTCCGATCCAGTAGCGCGGGCCCGGGCCCGCCGCGCCGGCGCGGTCGCCCGGGTTGGCGTAGGCGCAGCGGTCGAGCGAGAGGCAGCCGCACCCGATGCACTCGGCCAGGCCGGCGCGCAGGCGCTCGAGCTCGGCGATGCGGGCGTCGATCCGGGCGCTCCAGGAGCGCGACAGGCGCGACCAGTCGCGCCGGTTGGGCACGCGCCCCTCGGGCAGGCGGTCCAGCTCGGCGCGGATCTCCTCCAGGGTCAGCCCCACGCGCTGCGCGAACACCACGAAGGCCACCCGGCGCAGCACCGAGCGCGGGTAGCGGCGGTGGCCGGAGGGGGCCCGCTCGGCCACGATCAGGCCGCGCTCCTCGTAGAAGCGCAGCGCCGAGGCCGCGACCCCGCTGCGCTCGGCGATCTCCCCGATGCTGAGCAGCTCGTCGTCCACTCCCCCATGTGATCACGTGCGGCCCTTGACTTCAAGTGTGCTTGAAGTTGGAGCATGTGGCGAGCGACGACGAAACGCGAGCCGGGAGGCGGCCATGGGTGACGGGGGAACGGGGGGCATCGCGACCAGGGTCGCGACGAGGGACGTCACCGATTCGCCCGGGGACCGCCCCGCATAGCGTCGGCGCCGATGAATCGCGATCACGACACCGGGACGGGGCGGCGCGCGGGCGCGCGGGCGTGGCGGCTGCCCGCGGGGGCGCGCGAGCTGGCCCTCTTCGGCCTGGCCCTGCTGGCGTACCAGGCCTCGCGCGCCGTCGTCATCGGCGACGCGGCGAGCGCCGTGCGCCACGCGTGGCACATCATCGACCTGGAGCGCGCCGCCGGGATCTTCTGGGAGCCGGCGATCCAGGACTGGGCGACCCAGCACCCCGATCTCGTCCAGGCCCTCAACGCCGTCTACCTGTTCGCGCACCTGCCGGTCACGGCCGTGTTCTTCGTGTGGCTGTGGCGGTCGCACCGCGATCGCTACCGGGTGGTGCGCAACGGCTTCCTGGCCGCCAACGCGCTCGCGCTGGCCGTCTTCGTCGCCTTCCCCGTCGCCCCGCCGCGTCTGGCCGGGGCCGACGGGCTGGTGGACACGCTGCGCCAGGCGAGCGGCGTGGACCTGCACGGGGGCCCGCTGTCGGGCCTGTTCAACCCGTACGCGGCGGTGCCGTCGATGCACTTCGGCTACGCCCTGCTGGTGGGGGTCGCGGTCGCCGCCCTGGCGCGGAACCCCCTGGTGCGGCTGGCCGCGCCCCTCTACCCCGCCCTCGTCTTCCTGACGATCGTGGCCACCGCCAACCACTTCGTCCTGGACGCGGTCGCGGGCGGCCTGGTGATGGGGGCGGGCGTGGCCGGTGCCGTGATCGTCACGCGGGCGGGCGCGAGGGCGCCCCGATCGCCTAGCCTCGGGGACCGATGGCCGACCCCCACCCGCCGCTCCCTCGGCTCTCCGTCCTCGACCTCGTGCCGGTGACGGAGGGCGCGACCCCCCGGGACGCCCTCCACCGCAGCCGCGACCTGGTGCGGCACGCCGAACGGCTCGGCTACCACCGCTACTGGGTGGCCGAGCACCACAACATGACCGGCATCGCCTCGGCCGCCACCTCGGTCGTGCTGGGGTACCTGGGGGAGGCGACGACCACGATCCGCCTGGGCGCCGGCGGCATCATGCTGCCCAACCACTCCCCGATGGTGATCGCCGAGCAGTTCGGCACGCTGGAGTCCCTCTATCCGGGCCGCATCGACCTGGGCCTGGGCCGCGCCCCCGGCACCGACCAGCTCACCACCCGCGCCCTGCGCCGCAACCACGAGCGCCGCCGACGACTTCCCCCAGGACGTGCTGGAGCTCCAGGCGCTGCTGGGCCCGGTGGCGCCGGGACAGGCCGTGCAGGCGGTGCCCGGCGGCGGCCTGGAGGTGCCCCTCTGGATCCTGGGGTCGAGCACGTACGGCGCCCAGCTGGCCGCGATGCTGGGCCTGCCCTACGCGTTCGCCTCCCACTTCGCGCCCGACGCACCTGCTCGACGCCCTCCAGATCTACCGCACGCGCTTCGAGCCGGTGGGGCGCCTGGAGGCCCCGCACGCGATGGCGGCGGTCAACGTCTTCGCGGCCGACACCGACGACGAGGCGCGCCGCCTGTTCACGTCGGTCCAGCGCGCGTTCACCGACGTGCTGCGCGGCACCCCCGGGCCCTTCCGGCCGCCGCTCGACGACATCGACGCGTACTGGTCGCCGCCCGAGCGCGACCACGTCTCGCGGATGCTGCGCCACTCGGTGGTGGGCGCCCCCGAGACCGTGCGCGCGGGCCTCGAGGAGTTCGCCGCGCTGACCGGCGCCGACGAGCTGATCGTGGTCTCGGCCATCCACGACCACGCGGCGCGGGTGCGCTCCTTCGAGATCGTCGCCGAGGTCGCCGGGCAGGTCGGCCTGGGCGACCCGGTGGGGACGGGCCCCTGAGCTCCGCCTTCGACGCGATCGTGATCGGCTCGGGGTCGGGCGGACGCGGCGTGGCGAAGCGCCTCGCGGCGGCCGGCATGTCGGTGGCGATGGTGGAGTCCGAGCTGGTGGGGGGCGAGTGCCCCTACTGGGCGTGCATGCCCGCCAAGACGCTCCTGCGCCCGGCCGAGGCGGTGGCGGCCGCCAACGGCGTCCCCGGGGTCGCCGCCCGCATCGACCGGTGGGACGAGGTGCTCGCGTTCCGGGACCGCATCACCGCCGGCGGCGACGACGCGCGCAAGGCCGCCCAGTTCCGCGAGCGGGGCGTCACGATCCTGCGCGGCCACGGGCGCCTGGCCGGCCCGGGCGTGGTGGAGGTGGACGGCACGCCTCACCGCAGCCCGCGCATCGTCATCGCCACCGGCAGCGCCACCGCGTTCCCGCCCGTCGAGGGCCTGGACGCGATCGACGCCTGGACCAACCGCGAGGCGATGGCGCTGACCGCGGTGCCCGAGAGCGCCGCGATCCTCGGCGGCGGCCCGGTGGGCATCGAGATCGGCCAGATGCTGTCGCGCTACGGCGCCCGGGTGCACCTGATCGAGGCCGGCCCGCGGCTGCTGGCCCGCGAGGAGCCCGAGGTGGGCGAGATGATCGCCGCGGCCCTCGCCGCCGAGGGCATCGACGTCCGCGTGGGCGCCGAGGTGACGCGGGCCGCGCCGGACGGGGCCGGCGCCGTCCTGCACCTGGCCGACGGCGGACGGGTGCAGGCCGCCCGCGTGATCGTGGCCACCGGCCGGCGCCCCCGCACCGAGGGCATCGGCCTCGAGACGGTCGGGATCACCGCCGGCGACACGGGCATCCCGGTGGACGACCGCTGCCGCGCCGCCGAGGGCGTGTGGGCGGTCGGCGACGTGACCGGCGCGGGCCAGTTCACCCACGTCGCCGCGTACCAGGCGCGCATCGTCTGCGGCGACATCCAGGGCGCCGCCGTGCACGCCGACTACCGCGCCGTCCCTCGCGTCGTGTTCTGCGACCCGGAGGTCGCCGCGGTCGGCATGACCGCGGCCGCCGCCGCCCAGGCGGGGCTGACGACCGTCGCGGCGCGCGTCGACCTGGCCGGCGTGGAGCGCAGCCTCACCTACGGCGCCGACGTGGGCGGGGTCGCGGCGGTCCTGGCGGACGCCGAGCGCGGGGTGCTGGTGGGCGCGCACGCGGTGGGTCCGCTGGCCTCCGAGTGGATCCACCTGGCGGTGCTGGCGGTGAAGGCGGAGATCCCGGTGGACACGCTGCGCGACACGATCGCCCAGTTCCCCACCTTCTCGGAGGCCTTCATCACGGCCGTCCGCGACCTGGACCTCTAGCGGCGCTCCAGCCGGTGGCGCTCGCCCTCGGGCACCAGGTCGGCGTACTCGGGGTGGCGGCGGATCCAGACCGCGATGTACGGACAGGCGGGCACCGCCGCCAGGCCGCGCGCGCGCAGGTCGTCCAGCGCCCCGCGCGCCAGCTGGGAGCCGACGCCCTTGCCCTCCCAGTCGGGCAGCACGATGGTGTGCGTGAAGGTCACCGCCCCGTCGCCCGGCTCGTAGTAGGCGACGCCGGCCAGCTCGCCGCCCACCAGCGCCTCGTAGCGCTTCTCGCCCGGCAGGTCGCGGACCTCGACCGACAGCTGTTCCGGCGCCTCGCCCATGCGCGCAAGGCTAGTGATCGGCCGGCCGGCCGGCCCGGTGGCGGGCGAAGGCGGCCCGCCCCCGATTGACCGCCCCGCGCCGGCGCCTCTACGTTGGGCGCATGACGGCGCCGGAGCGGACATGAGCGCCCCCCTCGAGGGCATCCGGGTGGTCGACCTGACCCACCACCTGGGCGGCCCGCTGGCCACGATGACGCTCGGCCAGCTGGGCGCCGACGTGATCAAGGTCGAGCAGCCGGGCGGCGACGAGTGGCGCGCGGTGGACGAGGTGGGCGGCGAGAGCCGCCTGTTCCACTCGGTCAACCGCGACAAGCGCGGCATCGTGCTGGACCTGAAGACGCCGGAGGGCGGCGCCGAGCTGGCGCGGCTGCTGGAGGGCGCCGACGTGCTGGTGCACAGCCTCGCGCCCGGCGTGGCCGAGCGCCTCGGCGTCGGCGCCGCGGAGGTCACCGCGCGCCACCCGCGCCTGGTGTACTGCGCGCTGTCGGCCTTCGGGCCCCACCGGGGCCGCGGCAGCGACATCGCGGTGCAGGCCGAGTCGGGCCTGATCGCCGCCAACGAGGGCCGCATCGTGCCGGTGCCGGTGCACGACACGCTGGTGCCCTGGATCATGGTGTCGGGCATCCTGGCCGCCCTGTTCGAGCGCGAGCGCAGCGGCCGCGGCCAGGTGGTCGAGACCTCGCTGCTGGAGGCCGCCGGCGCGCTGTCGGTGCACCGCCTGATCCGCGACGACTCGGGCGAGCCGCTGTTCAACCGCTTCGTCGGCGCCCTGTACCGCACCTACCCCACCCGCGACGGCACGATCGCGATCGCCTGCTACGCGCCCCGGCTGCAGGAGCCGCTGCTGCGCACGATCGGCCTGGGACACCTGCTGGACGACCCCCGCTTCGCCGACGTGGCCTCGCGATCGCGCAACGGCGACGCCCTCGATGCGCAGCTGCGGGCGCTCCTCGCGACCGACACCACGGCGGCCTGGCACGCGCTGCTGGACGCGGCCGGACTGCCCCACGGCGCCGTGGCCGAAGCGCCCCTGTCGCTGCTGGACCACCCCGACGCGCGGGCGCTGGGCCTGGTGCTCGAGATGGACGACCCCACCAGCGGCACCGAGACGATCACCGGCCCGCCGCTGCGCCTCTCCCGCACCCCGGCCGCCACCCGCCGGCCGGCGCCGCGGCTGGGCGAGCACACCGACGAGATCCTGGGCGGCGAGCCCTGGGCCTGAGCGGCGCCTAGGGCACCAGCCCGATCGGGCGCGTGACGGGCCTGGGCGGGCCCTCCACGCTGTTCAGGGCGACGCCGACCGCGATGCGCAGCTTGGTGCGGGCGTCGAAGGTGTGCGCCCGCAGCGGCACCGGGATGCACGCCACCCGCTTGCCGGCCGCGCGGAACACCACCAGCTTCGCGCCGAACAGGCGCAGGCTGCGGATGCCGCTGAAGATGCGCACGTTGACGCGCGCCGGCTTGGTGCTGATCACCAGCGTGCGCACGCACTTCGAGCGCTTGAGCGAGCCCAGCGAGAGCTTGCCGGGCACCACCAGGGTGGCCGGGCCGACGGTGATGGTGCGCGGGCTCGGGATCGTGGACTGCAGGTCGGGCGCGGGCGGCAGGTCGGCGAAGCGCAGCACGCGCGCCGCCGCGCCGTCGCGCACGTAGATGGTGCCCGTGGCGTCCACGGCCAGCCCGAGCGCCTTCAGCGTGTCGCGGGCGGTGCCGTTGCCGAGCAGCGGCGCCCCGACCGGCGCGCCGGTGGAGGAGTAGCGGCGCACCCCGGGGGCGGACCCGCCCTGGCTCGACACCAGCACCTCGTTGGTGCGCGGATCGATCCCGATGCCGAAGCGCGCGCAGATGAAGACCGAGCCCTGGGTGACCATCCACCGCGCCAGGAGCGTCCCGTCGGGCGCGTGCTTCTGCACCGCCGCCTCGCATCCGGCGGTGCCGAAGATGGTGATCGCGTAGACGTTGCCGGCGGCGTCGACGGCGAGGTCGGTCACGAAGCCCCCGCCCAGGGCGATGGTCCGGACGAGGGCGCCCGCGGCGTCGAACACCTCGACCCTGCTGTTGCGGGTGTCGGCGACGTACAGGTTGTCCCCGGCGTCGATCGCGATGCCCGAGGCGAGGTCGTCGAAGGCCGCGGTGCCGGTCGGCGCCACGGCCCGCACCACCGCCCCCGTGGGACTCAGCACCAGCACCCGGTTGCGGTCCCCCTCGAACACGCTCAGGTTGCCGCTCGAATCCACCGCCAGCCCGAGCGGCCGCTCGACGTCGACGCCGGTCGCCCGCTCGAACACGCGCAGGACGGTGCCGTTGCGGTCGTATGCGGTGATCCGGCCCGATCCGCCGAGGTACGGATCGGCGATGTAGACGGTCGATCCCGTGCGGTCGAGAGCCACGCCCGCGCTCTCGACGCCGTTCCCGTTCACGGCCCACTGGCGGTCGAAGCGCACCGCGCCGAGCGCGGAGGCGGGCAGGACGACCGCGAGCATCAGCAGCGCGAGCGCCGCGAGGACCGTGCGGTGGATCGTTCGGGGTGCCATCGCGCGGACCTCGCCGGAGGGGTCGGGGGCTCAGTCGACACCGGCGCTCCCGCGCGTGTCAATCCTCATCCGCCACCGGGCGCCGAGGCATGAGACGCTGCCAAGGTGGGGACCACCGTCCGCGAGGCCCCGGTCCCCGGAATCGACGAAAACGGAGAAACACGATGCCCTACGAGCTGCCCGCGCTGCCCTACGCCTACGACGCGCTCGAGCCCCACATCGATGAAGCGACGATGAAGCTTCATCACGACAAGCACCACAAGACGTACGTGGACAACCTCAACGCCGCCCTCGAGGGAACCGAGTGGGACGGCAAGCCGCTCGAGCAGGTGCTGGCCGACCTGGAGCTCATCCCCGAGGCCAAGCGCACCGCCGTCCGCAACAACGGCGGCGGCCACGCCAACCACACGCTCTACTGGGAGACCATGAGCCCCGACGGCGGCGGCGAGCCCACGGGCGCGCTGAAGAAGGCGATCGAGGACACCTTCGACAGCCTCGACGCGCTCAAGGCCCAGATGAAGGACGCCGGCCTCAAGCGCTTCGGCAGCGGCTGGTCGTGGCTCGCCCACGACGGCACCGGCCTGGTCGTGGTCTCGACGCCGAACCAGGACACGCCCCTGATGGACGACCACACGCCCCTGCTCGGCATCGACGTGTGGGAGCACGCCTACTACCTGAACTACCAGAACCGCCGCCCCGACTACATCGACGCCTTCTGGAACGTCGTCAACTGGTCGCGGGTGGCCGAGCAGCTCGAGAAGGCCGGCGGCTGAGACACCGCTGAGGCTCTCCGGGGCGAGCGCCGCTCCTCAGACGATGGGGGGCGGCGTTCCCTCCGCGCTGGCCGGCAGCGCCGGGTCCCAGCCGCACACGTCGCACGCGTGGCGGAAGGCGGACCGCGCGAAGGCCAGCGCGGCCGCGTGGGGGTCGCCGGTCGCCCGGGCGTCGTCCCAGTCGAGGATGTACTCGCCCAGCGCGCCGTCCCAGTGGGCCGCGGCGGGCGCCAGCGTGCCCGAGTCGAACCCCGCGGGCGCGGGGTGCGCGTACGCGTAGAAGGCGGCCGTCCCGTAGCGGGCGTCGCCCGGCCACCACCCGACGGCGACCTCCTGGGAGTCCATCGCGTTGCGCATGATGAAGTCGTCCGAGGGCGGGTCGGCGGACGCGCCGGAGAAGAGGCTCACCGCCAGGTCGAACGATCCCCACCAGGCGTTGACCGGCGTCGAGCGGCCCCGGTAGGGCGCCCGGAACGCGGTCAGCACCTGGGCGGCCCGTGTCGCGGCGGCGAAGTACGTGGCCACCGCGCCGGCGTCGTAGCGCGCGTGCTCCTCGTCCTCGTCCAGGGGCACGGTCCACGACACCTCCTGGGGCGTCGCGTTGAAGCCCTCGACGGGCCCGGCCAGGTCCGCGACCGCCCCGAGCACCGCCCGGGTGACCTCGCCCACCGAGCGGTCGTGGGTCAGGCCGACCCGGCGCTCGCCCCCGTCGCTGTGCTCGATGACCGCCTCGTGGGCCCGCAGGTCCAGCGCCGCCACGAACACGCCCGAGCCGTCGGGCGCCGGCAGCGGGGTCGTCTCCCAGCCGCGCGCGGTCAGGCGCAGGGCCGCGTGCTGGAGCTGGGGCTCGGGCGGAGCCAGCGCCACCGCCAGCTTGCCCAGCGTCTGCGTGTGCCCGTGGAGCGTGTCGCAGGTCTCCTGCCACGACGCGAAGGGCGGAAGGGTCGGCCAGTTGGAGGACATGGGCCGAGTCTACGACGCGGGAGGGCCGCGAGCCGCCGCGGTGACGCTTGCGCGCGGCCGGCCGGCGCTGTTGGCTGCGCGGCATGATCGCGGTCCTGGCCTTCGTCGGAGCCCTCGTCGCGATCGTGCTGGCCGCGATCGTGGTCAGCCGGGTGCGCGGCGGCCGCGCCCACTACCTCGACGCGTGGAGCCCGGCGCCGGACGAGCGCCGGCTGCTGGAGGACCGCGGCGGCCGACTTCTACGTCGTCCCCCGGCTGGGCCAGGCGAAGGTGATGTCGTTCGCCCGCCGCCACCGCTCGCACGCGGTCCTGACCGACACGCGCCTCGTCATCGCGACCCGGGCGCTCTGGTCGCGGCGGTACATGATCACCCACATGGTCCACCTGGGCCGCGACCCCGAGCCGCCCGCCGACCTCGCCCGCCTGAGCGGCGGCCTCTACACCACCGGCTACATCGTCATGTCGGCGCGCCCGGCCGACATGACCGTCGAGGACGACCGCGGCAAGCCCTACCTGCGGATCGTCCCGGAGCCCACCGCCAGCGGGACCAACGTCGAGCACTGCCGGCTCTACAGCGAGAACGCCGCCGGGTTCCTCGGGTGGGCCAGGGCCGGCTGAGCCCGGTCACCGCTGCATCCTCGGATCGTGCGTCGGGTCGGCGTACATGGGAGGGCAGCCGTGATCGATGGCTTCGGGGCGCAGTTCGTAGTGCCAGGGCTCGTTGCCGTAGATCTGGCACAGCCCGTACTCGGCGCCGTGCTCGGACAGCCACGCCGTGGCATCGGAGGGCCCGATGTCGACCGCGTCCCCCGACACGTGAGCAGACGTGTCGGGGGTGGCCACCCATCGGGCGGCTTCCTCTCTCGAGCCGTACTTCGAGACCGCCTCGCGGAGTAGTTGCTCCTGGTACTCCGGGGAACGCCAGCCGCTGTCGACGAAGAACTCGACCCCGTCGTCCGCGGCATCGGTTGCGGCCCGGCGCAGGGCACCGAGGAGAGCCGGATCGAGGTTGGCCACACCCGGAATCTCGTCGTCGAAGACCGTCGTGCCGTCGGGGACGGCACCGTCGGCCTCGCCGAGCGCACCACGGTGCTCACTGCGAGCCGGACTCGTGCGAGCGGCGTCGACTCGGCGAGCGACGTCGACGGGTGATGCGGCCGTCGAGGACGAGGACGCCAGCAACTGGTAGCCGAGGGCTGCGGCGATCGCCGCGATGACGACGAGCAGGCCGGCGACACGGATCCTGCGAATCCGAATCCGACGGGTCGTTGTTCGTGCTCGGTTCGCTGTAGGTCACGCCTCCAGTCAAGGCAGCGTGGTGTTGCCAGCACGTATGCGGTTTTCGATATGCCGACGATATGCGCCGGCTCGTAGCATCGGAGCATGCGTGTGTTGATCGTCGAGGACGAGCCCTACATGGCAGAAGCCATCCGCGACGGCCTACGCCTGGAAGCGATCGCGGCCGACATCGCCGGTGACGGCGACACCGCTCTGGAGCTGCTGAGCGTCAACGCCTACGACATCGCCGTCCTCGACCGCGACATCCCCGGGCCCTCCGGTGACGAGATCGCCAAACGCATCGTCGCCTCCGGCAGCGGCATGCCGATCCTCATGCTCACCGCTGCCGACCGGCTCGACGACAAGGCCTCCGGGTTCGAGCTCGGCGCCGACGACTACCTCACCAAGCCGTTCGAGCTCCGAGAGCTCGTGCTCCGGCTCAGAGCGCTCGACCGCAGGCGCGCCCACAACAGGCCGCCCGTGCGAGAGATCGCAGGCCTGCGGCTGGATCCGTTCCGCCGCGAGGTCTACCGCGACGGCCGCTACGTCGCGCTGACCCGGAAGCAGTTCGCCGTGCTCGAAGTCCTCGTCGCCGCCGAAGGCGGTGTCGTCAGCGCCGAAGAGCTCCTGGAGCGGGCGTGGGACGAGAACGCAGACCCGTTCACCAACGCCGTGCGCATCACGGTCTCGGCACTGCGCAAACGCCTCGGCGAACCCTGGATCATCGCCACCGTGCCCGGCGTCGGCTACCGCATCGACACGCAACCAGACACCGGGCGTGAGGGAGGCGAGCGTGGATAGAGCGCCCTGGCTTGAGCGTTCGCCTCAAGCTCACCCTCAGCTACGCCGGCTTCCTCATGCTCGCCGGTGCCGTGCTGCTCGCGGTCGTGTGGGTGTTCCTGCTGCGCTACGTGCCCGACCGGTGCGATCCAGCACCGATCGGTGGCGTTCGTCCCCGACCGCTCCGACCTCCTGCGCGCCTTCGCTCCGACCGCGGCCATCGTGCTGGCGTTCCTGCTGGTGTTCGGTCTCGCTGGGAGGGTGGCTTCTCGCCGGCCGCATGCTCGCCCCCCTGACGCGCATCACAGACGCCACACGCATGGCCGCGAGCGGATCGCTCTCCCACCGGATCGAGCTGGAGGGCCGCAGCGACGAGTTCCGCGAGCTCGCCGACGCCTTCGACGCCATGCTCGCGCGGCTCGAAGCGCACGTCGCCGAACAGCAGAGATTCGCCGCCAACGCCTCCCACGAACTGCGCACCCCGCTGGCGATCACGCAGACACTTCTCGACGTCGCCCGCAACGATCCGAACCGCGACACCGGCGAGCTCGTCGACCGCCTCCACGCCGTCAACACCCGAGCGATCGACCTCACCGAAGCACTGCTCCTGCTCAGCCGCGCCGACCAGCGGTCCTTCACCCGAGAACACGTCGACCTGTCCCTCATCGCGGAAGAAGCCACCGAAACGCTCCTCCCCCTCGCAGAGAAGCGCGGCGTCACCATCGAGACCTCCGGCGACATGACCCCCACCATCGGCTCGCACGCGCTCCTGCTGCAGATGACGCACGAACCTCGTGCACAACGCGATCGTCCACAACCTGCCCGAACAGGGCACCGTGTGGGTCACGACCAGCGCTCACCCCGAGAGTGTGGTGCTCACCGTCGAGAACACCGGCGAGAAGCTCACCCCACAGCTGGTCTCCACGCTTGCCGAGCCGTTTCAGCGCGGCACCGAACGCATACGCACCGACCACGCGGGTGTCGGCCTCGGCCTGGCAATCGTCAAGAGCATCACCCAGGCACACGACGGAACCCTCACCCTCACCCCCCGGGCCGCCGGCGGGCTCCGCGTCACGGTGCAACTACCCGCCGCGCCACCGCACACTGGCAGATGACGATCAGGCCGGTAGAACGACGAAGGCCCCCGGATTCCGGGGGCCTTCGCAGAGAGCGGATGATGGGACTCGAACCCACGACCTTCTGCATGGCAAGCAGACGCTCTAGCCAACTGAGCTACATCCGCGAAGCCGGGGGAGTGTACCGGCCGAGCGCGGGAGCCTCAATCTCGGACGGCCCCTCAGGCGCTCTGCCAGGGGTCGGTGTCGGCCTCGGCGAAGCGGACCTCGACGCCCTCGGGGGCCAGGGTGCGCTCCAGGGTCTTGGTCCAGCGCTTGAGCACGGTGCGCTCGGCGCGGGCGTGGGGCAGGCAGACCAGCGGCAGGCCCTCGGCGCGGTCGGCGTCGTGGTACTTGAGGTCGCTGGTCACCAGGGCGTCGGCCCCGGCGGCGCGGGCGTCGTCGATCATCGAGCCGCCCGAGCCGGTGCAGCAGGCGACGCGCTCGAGCCGCGCCCAGGGGTCGCCGGCGTACGTGACCAGGCCGCTGCCGAAGCCGGCGGTGACGCGCTGCACGAGGCCCGCCAGGTTGGTGGGACGCACCGGGCCGATGCGCCCGAGGCCCACCGCCGGGATCGGCCGGGTCGGGCCGCAGCGGCGCGGCGGGCCCGATGCCCAGCACCTCGGCCATCAGGTCGTTGAGCCCGCCGGCGGCCGAGTCGAGGTTGGTGTGGGCGGCCAGCACGGCCACCCGCGACTCGGCCGCGCGCAGCACCAGCTCGGCGGCCGTGCCGTCGTCGGTCAGGGCGCTGAGAGCCGGGAAGATCGGCGGGTGGTGGGTGACCACCGCGTCGCAGCCGTGCTCCCGCGCCTCGCCGAGCACCTCGTCGCGCAGCTCGAGCGCCACCAGCACCCGCCGCACGGGCTGGTTGGAGCGGCCCACCAGCAGGCCCACGTTGTCCCAGTCCTCGGCGAGCGAGGTGGGCGCGAGCCGTTCGACCGCGGCGAGCAGCTGGGCGACGAGCATCGCCCCACTCTAGTGGCGGCGGCCGCCCCTCAGACCGCCGCGGCCAGCGCCGCCTTCTCGGCGAGGTGGGCCGGCACCTGGGCGTAGTGGTCGAGCTCCATCGCGTAGTCGCCCCGGCCGCCGGTCATGGAGCGCAGGTCGGCGGCGTAGCCGAGCATCTCGGCCATCGGCACCTCCGCGCGCACGATCTCGTCGTGCCCGCGGGCCTCCATCCCCAGCGGGATGGCCGCGCCGGCCGCTGAGGTCGCCCATCACGTCGCCCACGTGCGTCGGCGGGCACGGTGATCTCGACCAGCATCACCGGCTCCAGCAGCACCGGCCCCGCCGCCGCGACGGCCGCCCGCAGCGCCAGGCCGACCCGGCGATCTTGAAGGCCATCTCCGACGAGTCCACCGGGTGGTGCTTGCCGTCGTAGAGGGTCACGCGCAGGTCCACGACCGGCGCGCCCGCCAGCTCGCCGGCGCGCATGCGCCTCGACGACGCCCTTCTCGACCGCCGGGATGAACGCCCGCGGGATCGCGCCGCCCACGACCTTGTCGACGAACTCGAAGCCCGCCGCCGCGCGGGAGCGGCTCGATGCGGATCCAGCAGTCGGCGTACTGCCCGCGGCCGCCGCTCTGCTTCTTGTGCTTGCCCTCGGCCTCGGCCGAGCGGGTGATGGTCTCGCGGTAGGGCACGTGCGGCGGGGCGAGGTCCATCGCGACGCCGAAGCGCTTCTCGATGCGGCCGGCCACCACCTCCACGTGCATCTGCGAGAGGCCGCCGACGATCAGGTCGCCGGTCTGCTCGTCGTGGTGCACGTCCAGCGTCGGATCCTCGTCGCGCATGCGGCGCAGCGCGGTGTGCAGCGGTCCTCGTCGGAGGCGTCGTGCGCGGTCACCGAGAAGCTCATCAGCGCCGGCGGGAACGTGATCGGATCGAAGGCGATCTCGGTCGGTCCGGTCGTCAGCACGTCCCCGGTCCCCACCTCCTTGAGCTTCGCGACGGCGCCGATGTCGCCGGGGCCGATCTCGGTGAGCGGGACGTGCTCCTTGCCCTGCAGCGTGAACAGCTGGCCCACGCGCTCCTTGTGCGTCGGCGCGCGGCTCGGCGTGGCTGTCGCTGGGCAGCACCCCGGAGAACACCCGCAGCAGGCTGATGCGGCCGCTGAACTGGTCGGCGAGGGTCTTGAAGCACAGCGCGACCGCCGGACCGTCCTCGCGGCCCCGCCGGCCTGCGGCGGGCGAGGGCAGGCCCTCGGTGATCAGGTCGAGCGTCCGGTCGACGCCGATGCCCGAGTCGCCGGCGGCGCACACGACGGGAAGATCCGCCCCTCGGCGACCCCGACCAGGATCGCGGCGATCAGCTCGTCGGTGGTGATCTCCTCGCCCTCGAGGTACTTCTCGATCAGGGCGTCGTCGCGCCTCGGCGACCATGTCGATGAGGTGCTCGCGGGCCGCCTGGGCCGCGCTCGGCGAGCTCGTCCGGGATCGGCCCGCGTGGTCGCCACGGCCGGCGCCGCCGTCGTAGGTCGTCGCGGTCATCGACGACCAGGTTGACGACGCCGCGGAAGCCCGCCTCCGCGCCGATCGGGATCTGGATCGCGCACGGCGCCCGGGCGCCAGCTCGCAGACGGCGCGCCAGCGACGGCGTCGAAGTCGGCGCGCTCGCGGTCGAGCATGTTGACGACGACGGCGCGCGGCAGCCCGAGGTCGTCGGCGCGGCTCCAGAGGCGCTCGGTCTGCACCTCGACGCCGGCGGTGGCGTTGACCACCATCAGCGCGGCGTCGCACGGCGCGCAGGGCGGCGAGGGTGTCGCCCTGGAAGGAGGGCTCGCCGGGCGTGTCCAGCAGGTTGACCTTCACGCCGTTCCAGTGCGAGGTGGCAGAGCGCGGCGGAGATGCTCATCCCGCGGCGCTGCTCGTCCTCGTCGAAGTCGCAGACGGTGGTGCCGTCGGCGACGCGCCCGAGGCGCGTGGTGCTGCCTGCGGCGAAGAGCATCGCCTCGACGAGGCTGGTCTTGCCGCTGCCGCGATGTCCGAGCACCGCGACGTTCCGAAGCTGAGCAGGGTCGGGATGCGCCATCAGCTTGTGCCTTTCCATCACAAGGCCGGGAGACGCAGTCTCGACCAGCCGCTAGCCCTGGTCAACCTCCCCGTCGCCCTGCAGGCGGCCCTTCAGGCGCAGGATCGCCTTGGTGTGCAGCTGGCTGACGCGGCTCTCGGTGACGCCCGAGCACCTCGCCGATCTCGCGGAGCGTGAGGCCGTCGTAGTAGTAGAGGGCGACGACGATCTTCTCGCGCTCGGGCAGGCGGGCGATCGCGTCGGCCAGCGTGTCGCGCAGCTCGGTCGACGTCCAGCAGGTCGGCCGGGTTGGTCAGGCGCGAGTCGCCGATCGTGTCGATCAGCGACAGCGGCTCGCCGCCCGAGGAGACGCTCCAGGTCTCGTCGAGCGCGACGATCGACGAGTTGGAGATCTGGGTGATGGCGGCCTGGAACTCCTCGAGCGTCCATGCCGAGGGCCGCGGCCAGCTCCTCGTCGGTGGGCGCGCGCTGGAGGCGGTGCTCCAGCTCGGTCGCCTTGCGCTCGATCTCGCGCGAGCGGGCGCGCACGGAGCGCGGCACCCAGTCGAGCGAGCGCAGCTCGTCGATGATCGAGCCCTTGATGCGCGCGACCGCGTAGGTCTCGAACTTGACCTGGCGGCCGGGGTCGAAGCGCTCGACGGCGCCGATCAGGCCGAGCAGCCCGTAGGAGATGAGGTCGGTCTCCTCGACGTGCGCCGGCAGGTGGCTGTTCATGCGCCCGGCCACGTACTTCACGAGCGGCGCGAAGGTCAGGATGAGCCGGTCGCGGGCGGCGGGATCGTTGTGATCCTTGTACCGCCGCCAGAGCATGCGGAGCTCCTCCTCGCCCTGCGCGGCCCCGGCTCCGCCCCGGTTGAAGGCGTCCCAGGTCATCGCGGGCGTGACATCGGCGGCGGCGTCATCGCGGCCGAGTCTAATGAACGGCGCCGGATCATCCTCGGCTGCGCCCGCCGCCCGAGCGCGACTCGAGCCACATCAGCAGGGCGACGTCGGCCGCGGCGAGCACGGCGATGATGCCGCCCATCGTCAGCGCGAGGTTGCGATTCTCCTCGCCGCCGCCCAGCACCAGGCCGATCGCGATCGTCCCGCCGAACCAGATCAGGGCCCGCGGGAAGCGCATGGCGTAGGCGTGCCCGAGCCCCGGCAGCAGCAGGCTCAGGAGGACGGCGATGATCATCGCCCGGCGCCCGGTGGGGTGCCGGCGGCGTGCGCAGCCCGCTCACAACCGTGACCGGCTCGCCCGGACGGGCCCAGTCGACCGGGCCGTCGAACGCCTCGCGCGCGGCGGCCAGGGCGAGCGTCGCGGTCGTGCTCGGGCGAGCAGTGCACCAGCAGCAGGCGGCCGACGCCCGCGCGCGCGGCGATCTCACCGGCCTCGCGCGCCGTCAGGTGGGGCACCCCCGGGCATCGGGTCCCCGGCGCCGAAGGTGCACTCGGCCACCAGCACGTCGCAGCCGGCCGCCAGCTCGGGCAGGCTCCGGGCCCGGCGCGCAGTCGGCGCCGAAGCACAGCGACGCCCCGCCGCGCTCCAGGCGCAGCGCGTTGGTGGGCGGCAGGTGCGGCACCTCGCGGTGGCGCACGATGAGCCCGCCGCCGAGGTCGTACTCGCCCCCGCCGGGCGCGAAGTCCTCGAAGGCGAAGGCCACGTCCCACGCGTCGGACCCGGTGAAGGCCGCGAGCCGCTCGCGCAGCCCGGGCGGGCCGATGCACCCGCATGCGGCGCCCGGCTCCGGGACCCCACATCATGTAGACGCGCAGCGTCATGAGATCGACGCAGTGGTCGGGGTGCAGGTGCGTGATGAACAGGACGTCGACGTCCTCGGGGGCGATGTGGGTCTGCAGGAGGCTCAACGTGCCCGAGCCCAGGTCCATCACGACGGCCTTCGCCCCCGCGCGCACCAGGTACGCGCTCTGGGCCTCACCGGGCGCCGGCAACGCGCTGCCGACGCCCGACCGGCACCAGCTCGAGGCGGGGTTCGCTCACGTTCCTGCAGATCGCCCGCGCATCGGCGGCCATGCTATACCGCCTGGATGGCCCGACTCGTCCGTCTGCTGACCGGCATCGCGCTGGTGGCGCTCCTCGCCGTGGGGCTCGCGGCGTGCGGCGGTGGCGGCGGCGGCGGCGGGGGCGGCGAGAACAAGGCCGAGGGCCTCACGCCCGCGCAGCTGCTCGCCCAGAGCTCCACCGCGGCCGAGGCGCTCGACGTCCTTCCGCGTCGACCTGGCGGCGACCGGGCAGATCGACCTGCCGGCGAGCGCCGGGGGTGGTGGCATCGGCGAGCCTCGTGCAGGGGCCCCTGGACATCTCCGGCGAGGGTCCCGTGCAGCCGCCGGACAAGGCCTCGATCGACGTCAAGCTCGGCCTGGCCGGCCTCCCGCTGCAGGGCAACCTCACGCGCGTGGGCGACGAGGTCTACGTCGGCTTCCTCGGCCAGGACTTCCAGGTCGACCTGCCGCCCGAGCAGGTCGGCGCTGCTGCGACCTGGGCTCCCTCTACCCCACCCTGGTGGACTGGGCCAAGAACCCCGTGGCCGCGGCGGACGCGAGGAGATCGACGGCACCTCCACCGTGAAGGTCGACCGCCGACCTCGACGCCGCCGCCGCGCTCGCCGACCTCGGCCCGCGCCCTGGAGCGTCAGCCGGCGTGACGCCCGGCCAAGCGCGGCCGCGGCGCTGCGGACCGGGCGCTTCGAGGCCTGGATCGGCACCGAGGACCTGCTGCCCCGCCGCGTGCACGTGGTCCTGGCGGCCGACGGCGCCGGCGCTGCCAGCAGGGCGCTGGGCGACATCGACCTCGACCTGACCGTTAACCTGTCGGCCTTCGACGAGCCGGTGGACATCACGGCCCCGCGCGACGCCCGCCGGAGCTCGACCTCGACGAGCCTCGGCGGCCTGATCCGGCGGCTAGCTCGCCGGCGCGCGTCCATCCGCCGCAGCCGCTCCACGTTGCGGATGTCGAAGTCGTCGGAGCCGTCGGGCTCGTCGAGGAAGGCCTCGAGGATCTCGCCCCCATCGGGGGCTCGGTGGCGCGCAGCGACAGCGCGAGCACGTTGGCGTGGTTGTAGCGGCGGGCCATCCGGGCGGTCTCGGGGTCGGCGCAGAGCGCCGCGCGGACCCCGGGCACCTTGTTGGCCGCGATCGAGGCGCCGGTCCCCGACCAGCAGCAGACGACCCCGCGCTCGGCGCGCGCCCTCCGCGACCGCGCGCGCCGCCGCGGCGCTGGCCTCGACCCACTCCTCCGTCCCCGCCCGCCAGCGGCCCGTGCAGCGTCCACCTCGTGGCCGGCCGCGCGCAGCGCCGCGACCAGCGCGTCGGTCAGGGGCGCCGCCTCGTCCGATCCGACCGCGATCCTCATGCGCGCGTCCTCCTCGTTCGCCTCCCCGCTAATCTCGCACGCATGATCATCCGCGGAGGGACCTTCGGCCCGGTGGCCACCAACACGTACGTCGTCGCCGACGAGCACGGCGGCTCGGCCTGGATCGTCGATCCGGCGGCGGGCAGCGAGCGCCTGGGTGCGCGAGACGCTCGGCGCGGCTCGAGGCGACGCCGCTCGCGCGTGCTCGACACGCACGGCCACTGGGACCACGTCGTCGAGAACCACGTCTGGGACGCCGAGGGCCTGCCGGTGTGGGTCGCGGCGGAGCGACGCGGACTGGGTGGCGGCGCCGGCGCCGTTCAACCCCGCCCTGTTCGGCAACCCGCCGCCCACCCCGGGCGTCACGCCGGCCCGCATCCTCGCCGACGGCGACGTGCTGGAGCTGGGCGACGCTGCGCTTCCGCGTCGCTCGCGACGCCCGGGCACTCGCCCGGCTGCATGGTCGCCGCTGGAGGAGACGCACGGCGAGGCGCTGGTCGGCGACCTGATCTTCGCGCAGGGCATCGGCCGCACCGACTTCCCGCGCAGCGACCCGCGCGCCATGCTGCGCAGCCTGGAGCGCGATCTTCGCCGAGATCCCCGGCGACACCCGCATCTACCCCGGCCACGGCCCCTGGGGCGTCACCCTCGGCGAGGCCGAGCCGTTCGCGCGGATGTTCATGTGAGTCGCGCCGCCACCCGCGACGCGGCGCTCGACGCCCTGCGCGACGGTCCACGACCCCGAGCTGCACCGCAGCATCGTCGACCTCGGGATGGTCGGCGACGTGGAGGTGCAGCGGCGGCCGCGTCACCGTCGCGATCCGGCTCACCATCGCCGGCTGCCCCCTCAAGGCCGAGATCCAGCGCCGCGTGACCGACGCGCTGTCGGCGCTGCCCGGCGTCGAGGTGGTGCAGGTCACGATGGACGCCATGACCGACGAGGAGCGCCACGCCCTGCGCTCCGGGCTCACGGGCGGCTCGGACCGCCCCTCGCCCTTCCAGCCGGGCAGCCGCACCACCGTCATCGGCATCGCGTCGGGCAAGGGCGGCGTCGGCAAGTCGAGCATCACCGCGAACCTCGCCCTGCGCGCTCGCCCGCGAGGGCGCCACGCGTCGGCCTGCTGGACGCCGACGTCTACGGCTACTCGATCCCGCGCATGATGGGCGTCACAGCGCCCGGCCGTCGCGGTCGACGACCTGATGATGCCGATCGAGGCCCACGGCGTGCGCATGATGTCGATCGGCTTCCTCACCGAGGAGGACAGCCCGGTGATCTGGCGCGGCCCGATGCTGCACAAGGCGCTCACGAGCTTCGTCACCGAGGTGTGGTGGGACGACCCCGACTACCTGCTGGTCGACCTGCCGCCGGGCACCGGCGACGTCGCCCTGTCGCTCGCGCAGCTGCTGCCCACGGCGTCGTTCGTCATCGTCACGACGCCCGCAGCTCGCCGCCCAGCGCGTCGCCCGCCGGGCCGCCGCGATGGCGGCCCGGGTCAACCTGCCGGTGGCCGGCGTGATCGAGAACATGAGCTGGTTCGTCGCGCCCGACACGGGCACCCGCTACGAGGTCTTCTCCGGCGGCGGCGGCGCGATGCTGGCCTCCGAGCTGGGCGTGCCGCTGCTCGGGCGCATCCCGCTGGAGCCGGCGGTGGCCCAGGCGGGCGACGCCGGCCTGCCCGTCGTCGCCGCGCACCCCGACAGCGCGGCCGCCCGGGCCCTCCTGGACGCCGCGCGGGCCGTCGCCGCGGCGGTTCCGCGGCCCGTCGTGGCCGCTTCCTGAGCGCCGCGCGCCGCTGGTAAGATCGCCGCTTCGCGGGGTCCTGCCGCCCACGGCGGGCACCGTTGTCCACGACGCCCCGAGGTTCGTTGAATGACCTACATCATCACGGAGCCCTGCATCGGCACGAAGGACACCTCGTGCGCCGACGTCTGTCCCGTGGACTGCATCCACCCGTCGGCGGGTGAGGAGAACCACGACGAGGCCACGATGCTCTACATCGACCCGGCCGAGTGCATCGACTGCGACGCGTGCGTCGAGGCGTGCCCCGTGGACGCGACCATGTCCGAGGACGACGTCCCGGACAATTGGGAGGTCTTCAAGGAGATCAACAAGGTCTACTTCGAGGACGGGCACGAGGCCGGCGAGAAGATGGTCGCCGCCTACCTCGCGAGCAAGGCCTGAGCCGAGTCAGCCTCGGCCCTTGCCGAGGCGGCGCGTGACATAGCGGACGGCCAGCGCGAGCGCGGCCATCAGCGATATCCGCAGGACCACGGCGCGTGCGGCGATGCCGCCCACGCCGGCCGCGACGAGCACGATGGCGAGCCCCACCAGGGGGCTCGGCCCGTGCCCGGCGAGCGCCAGCACGCCGACCACGAGCAGCGCGAGGAAGCCCACGAGCCCGGCCGTGATCACGCCGGCGTAGAAGGCCGCGCGGCGGCGCACCATGTCCACGCCGATCCCCGCCGCCCGCTCCAGGGGCTCCCGGGGGCCGCTCATTCGTCGCCGGCCATGCGGATGATCGGCGAGGCGTGGTGCAGGGCCAGGCGCCAGCCGGTGCCGTCGAGGACGAACAGGTTGGTGGCGGCGACCTCCGCGACCGCGTGGCGTCCCTCCCCGGCGGCCGAGGTGATCCGCTCGACGCACGTGACCCAGGCCAGCGGGTCCAGCAGGGTCACCTCCACGTCGGCGATCTCGAACTCGATGTACCCGGTGTTGGCCATGATGCCCTCGAGGCCCGCGCCCACCTCGGCCCAGCCCCGGTGCCAGGATCCGCCCGGGTGCAGGCACGCGACCTCGGTGCCCGAGGCCCAGCACGCCTCCATGGCCGCCATGTCGAGCGCCTCCAGCGCGTCGTAGAACCCGCGGTTGGCGGCGAGCACCTGCTCGCGGATCACCTCGCTCATCCCCTCATCCTTTCCGCAGCAGCACGGCGTCAACCTCGCACACCGCCGCCCGGCAGAGCGCCTGGACCACCTTGCGGGCCGCGTCCTGGTCCGGCGTGCCGCCGGCCGGGTCCAGCGCCCGGGCCATGCGGGCGGCCGTGCCGACCAGCTCGCCCACGGCGAGCCCGTCCGCGTGCCGCGCCGCCTGGGCGAGCAGCGCCGAGGCCACCGCGTCGCGGCGCACCAGCGCGATCTCGCACTGGGCCAGCGCGGCCGACAGGCGCACGGCCTCGTCGCCCGTCACGCCAGCCACCGCCGCAGGTTGCCCCCCATGACGCCCGCCACCTGGACCGCATCCCAACCGGCGATCTCCGCGGCCAGGGCGACCAGGCGCAGCGCGGTGGCGTGCTCGCCGTAGGGCCGGTCCGAGCCGAACACGAGCCGCTCCGGCGGCAGGACGACCAGGTCGGCGAGGACGGCGAGCGAGGTGTCGAGCATCACGTCCGGCCAGGCCTCCAGGGACGCCGCCAGCGCGCGCGCGTCGCCCCGCCCCCCGTGGGCCAGGATCAGCCGCGCGCCCGGCACCGCCCGCACCAGCGCGCCGATGGGCTCCGCCAGCGGGCGGGCGCCGAAGCCGGCGTGGATGGTCACGGGCCAGCCCGCGCTCGGTGGCGTCGGCCACGGCGGCCACGACCTCGGGGGCCTCGGGGCGCAGCCGCTGCGCCACCGGGTGCAGCTTGAGGCCGCGGGCGCCGCCGGCCGCGGCCCGCTCCAGGACGGCCGCGACGTCGCCGGCGAGCGGGTCGGCCCGGCAGAAGGGCACGATGCGCCCCTGGGACGCCCGCGCCGCCTCGGCCACCGCCGCGTTGGCGGCCGTGAAGCGGCCGTCGTCGCCGGGGGCGTTGGCGGGGAAGCACACCGCCGCGTCGATCCGCCAGCGGTCGAGGTCGTCGAGCAGGGCGGCCGTCTCCAGGCGGTGGCCGTCGGCGTCGGCTCCGAGGTGGACGTGGGCGTCCACCACGCCGCCGCGGGGAAGCCCCGCCAGCGCGTCCTCCAGCGCGCCCTCCAGCCGGCCCAGCGCCACCAGGTCGGCGCCGGCGCGCTCCAGCAGCGCGGCGTCCTCGCCCCACAGCCTCACGCCAGACCCTCGAAGTCCGCGATCGCCTCGCGCATGTCGGCCGGCATGCGCGAGGGGCGCCCGCCGTACGCGGCCAGGCCCACGACCACCAGGCGCGCGTCGGCCACGTGCGCCGGCCCGTCGCCGCCGGTCCGCTCCAGCCGCGCCTGCACCACGTGGCTGGTGCGTCCCAGCTCGCTCACGCGCACGAACACCTCGAGCTCCTCGTCGAAGCCCGCCGACGAGCGGTAGTCGAGCTCCAGGGACCGGACCACGAACAGGTGGCCGGCCGGGCCCAGCAGGGGCACCCCCAGGTGGCGCCGGTACGCCAGGACGGCCCGGTCGACGTGGTGGGGATAGCGCGCGTAGTAGAGCACCGCGCCGAGATCGGTCTCGGCGATGTCCACCCGCGCGCGGGCGCTGAAGCGAAAGGGCGGCACCCGGTCGGTGGGCCCCGCGTCGGCCGTCGTCTCCCTCACCGCGCCGGCCCGCCCAGGAGCAGGTGGTGCCAGCCCTCCTCCAGGGACACGACCCGCTCCAGCGGGCGCCCGGCGGCCTCCATCCACTCCGCGTAGGCGGCGCGCGGATGGGCGTCGCCGCCCTCGGTCGAACAGGAGCATCATCACCCCGAATCCGGGCCCCTGCGGGCTCAGGTCGCCGAGCACCTCCTGGATCGCGAGGCGCCCCGAGGGCGTCAGCGCCCGCGCGGCGCGGGCCACCAGCTCCGCCGCCTGCCCGGGCCCCAGCAGGTGGAGGACGTTGCCGATGTAGACCACGTCCCAGGGCCCGTCCGGGAGCGCCCTCGTGGCGTCGCCGGCCACGGTGGCCACGCCGGCGGCGTGCAGCGCGGGAGCCCCGATCTCCAGCGTGCCGGGCAGGTCGAGCACGGTCACGTCCCAGCCGGCGGCGGCGAAGGCGCGCGCGTAGGTGCCGGGCGCCCCGCCGATGTCGAGCAGCCGGGCGCCCGGGGCGGGGGCGCCCAGGGCCTCCACCGTCGCCGGCGCGCGCGGGGCCGCCACCTCGCGCATGGCGCGCATGAAGCGCTCGCGGGTCGCCCGGTCGCCGCCGGAGACGTCGTCCTGGGGGCGGCCCGTGCGCAGCGTCTGCGCCAGCGCGAGGTGGCTCCGCATGGCCCGCGCCTCCAGCGCGAGGGCGCCGGCCAGGTCCTCGCCCTCGGGCGCGCTCACCAGCGTCTCCCCCCACCCGGCCAGGCGCAGCGCGCCCCCGCCGGCGTCCTCCAGGCAGCCCGCGTCCACCAGCGCCCGGGCCGCGATGGCGGACGCCCGCGGGTCGAGCCCCGCGGCCCGGGCGGCCTGCTCCGGCGTGGAGGGATCGGCGAACCCGGCGAGCAGACCGCTCTCCAGCGCCCCCCACACCAGCAGCGTCCGCCGCCAGTCGGCGGGGTGGTCCTCGGAGGGCGCCATGGGCGGCAAAGGCTAGCGGGCGGGGCTGTTACCCTGCCGGGCGTGGCGAGCATCCCCGGCAGGAAGAAGAGCGCGGAGCGCAAGGGCGGACGGCGGGCGAACTACGCCCCCGCGCCGGACCAGGTGGGCACCCGCAAGTACCTGCCCGTGGGCTGGGCCAACTGGCTCGGCTTCTGGCTCTTCGGCCTCATCGGGATCGCGCTGGCGGTCGAGACGGTCCAGGCGACCATCGAGCAGCGCGGCGCGGATCCGATCGCGGCGGGGATCATGACGGTGGTCTTCTTCATCATGACCTACCTCTTCGCCACGACCCGCATCAAGGACTAGCCCGGCTCGTCCCCCGCCTCGACGGTGGCCACGCAGGCATCGTCGCCGTGGGCCCGGGTGGTGGAGACCCGCAGGTCGCCCTCGGGGGCCAGCGCGGCGAGCATCCCGCGCCAGATCGCCCGGTCCAGGCCGCAGATGCGCTCCGGATCGTGGAAGGCCAGCTCCTCGAACGGGCACGCGCACGCGCGCAGGCTGCCCTCGCCCTCCAGGCGGGCGGCGAACCCGTAGCGCGACAGCAGGCGCACCACGCCCTCGACGGCCTGGGTCAGCGGCGCGCCGGGGGTGGCGCGCCCGGCGGCCACCTCGGCCAGCCCGACCTCGAAGCCGAAGTCGTGCCCCACCTTCTCCAGCACCTCCTGCGGATCCGCGGTGGTGCGGTCGCGCGAGGCCTGCAGGAGCAGGGAGGCGAGCAGGTCGTAGTGGCGCTCGGGGAGGGCCACCAGCACCTCGGCGTCGGCCAGCGAGTAGCGCTTGGCCGGCCGGCCCGCGCCCGGGCCCGAGCGCCCCTCGGCGCGGCGGAAGTCCGCGGTCAGGAAGCCGTGCTGGACCAGCTTGTCCAGGTGGAAGCCGGCGAGGCGGCGGTCGATGCCGACGGCCGCGGCGACCTCGTCCTTGGTGCGGTGGGTGCCCGCCGAGCGCACGTCGAAGAAGACCCGGCGCCGGGTCGGATCCCCCAGAGCGGCCACCAACCGGCTGATGTCCCGATCAGCGCCGTCGTTCTCGACCATGTCCTGCACGCCAACGACCCCCTTGGCTGGCCGGCCTCCAGATTACACCCCTCCGTTGTACCGTCTCCCCATGCGGTCGACGCGCGTCATCGGCATCGCCGGGCTGATCGCCCTGGCGAGCGCTGCCCCGGCGCTCGGCGCCTGGGGCGCGCCGGAGCGGGCCTCGCGCGGCCCGGAGCCGGCCCACTCCCCCGATGTCGCGGTCAACGCGACCGGCGACGCCGTGGCCACGTGGGTGACCGGAGCGCGCCTGCGCGAGCGCATCGCGGTGAGCGTGCGGCCGGCCGGCGGCGCCTGGAGCGCACCGCAGATCGATCTCCGGCAGCGGGCGCCGGGCCATCGACCCCCAGGTGGTGGTGGACGGCTCGGGCCGCATCGTGGTGGTGTGGCGCCAGGCCGTCCGCACCCGCACGGTGCGCGTGCGCGGCGTCCCGCGCCGCCAGGCCGTCTACGTGGTGCGCGCGCGCGACAAGCGGGTGAACGACGTCCTGTGGGGCCCGGTCACGATGCTCTCGAGCGACCGCCAGAAGGTGGGACGGCCCGTGGTCGGCATCGACGAGGACGGCGACGCGGTCGCGAGCTGGCACTGGGGCACCGGCACCCCGCCCGCCCAGCGCGGCTACGTCGGCCAGGTCCAGATGTCCGAGCGCATGCAGGACGGCTCGTGGACGATCGCGCGGCGCCTGTCCACGTCGTCCCTGTGCCGGTCGGTGCGACGACCCGGCGGTGGCGATGGGCGCGCGCGGGCACGCGGTCATCTGGTGGCGCTGCGACCTCGGCGGCGGCCGCAGCACGGCGGTCAGCGTCAGCCGCGGCCCGGGCGAGACGTTCGGCGCGGAGCGCGAGCTGCCGTTCCGGACCTGCGGCAAGGTCTCGGCCGATCTCGCCGTGTCCGCCAGCGGCCGGGCGGTCGCCGTCAGCGTGGGCAGCGGCGGCACGCTCGACTGGTGGCGCGGCGACGTGGGCACCGTGCTGGCGCTGAGCGGGCTGCCGGCCCTGGGCTCCAGCGAGCGGGTCGACCCGCGGGCCGGCGGGCCCGCGGTCGCGATCAACGGGACCGGGGACGCGCTCTCGGCCTGGATCGACCGCATCGACCGGGCCCGCGCGGCCTCCGATCGCCTCCGGGCTCGGCGTGAGCGCCCCCGCCAGCCTCTCGTCGCCGTCGCGGATCCCGCCACGGCGACGCGGGTCGCCGTCGGCGACGCGCGCCGGGGGATCATGGCGTGGGTGAGCGACGGGCGCGTGGTGGCGTCCGCGCGCGGGCTGGACGGCGCCGTCACCCCGGGCGCGGCGATCTCGGGACGCGGCGTGCCCTCCACCGCCACCCCCGCCGTGGCCATGGACCCGCCCGGCTCCGCGATCGTCCTCTGGACGCGGGTCGTCCGGGGAACGCCGGTCGTGGAGCGCACCACGGCGCCGCCCTCCCTCACGTCCCGGACGGGCGGCACCGGCTAGGCTGGTGGACGCGCACGGCCGGCTGCCACCGCCGGGGACGATCGTCGCCGGGCGACGTCCACGTCGTTCCGGCAATGCGCGTATCCTTTAGAAAGACCGACGTGAGTCACCGCGACCGGGGAGGGCCCGTGTCCACAATCAAGCCGCCCGACATCGATCTCGGCCAGTACAAGTTCGGCTGGCACGATCCGGCCAACTACGTGTTCGAGCCCAAGCGCGGCCTGAACGCGGACGTGGTGCGCGAGATCTCGTTCCTCAAGGGCGAGCCCGAGTGGATGCTGAAGTTCCGCCTGCGCGCCCTCGAGATCTTCGAGCGCAAGCCCCTGCCCACCTGGGGCGGCGACCTGGACGAGATCGACTTCCAGAACATCTTCTACTTCATCCGCTCGTCGGAGAAGCAGAGCACCGACTGGAACGACGTCCCGGCGGACATCAAGAACACGTTCGACCGCCTGGGCATCCCCGAGGCCGAGCAGAAGTACCTCTCCGGGCGTGAGCGCCCAGTACGAGAGCGAGGTCGTCTACCACTCGCTGCGCGAGGACCTCGAGAGCAAGGGCGTCATCTTCTGCGACACGGACACCGCCCTGCGCGAGCACGAGGACCTGTTCCGCGAGCACTGGGCCACCGTGATCCCGCCCGGCGACAACAAGCTCGCCGCCCTCAACTCGGCCGTCTGGTCCGGCGGCTCGTTCATCTGGGTGCCGCCGGGCGTGCAGGTGGAGATCCCGCTGCAGGCCTACTTCCGCATCAACGCGGAGAACATGGGCCAGTTCGAGCGCACGCTGATCATCTGCGAGCCGGGCTCGTTCGTGCACTACGTCGAGGGCTGCACCGCGCCGGTCTACACCAGCGACTCGCTGCACTCGGCCGTGGTCGAGATCATCGTCAAGCCGGGCGCGCGCTGCCGCTACACCACCATCCAGAACTGGTCGACCAACGTCTTCAACCTGGTCACCAAGCGCGCGGTCGCCCAGGAGAACGCGACGATGGAGTGGGTGGACGGCAACCTCGGCTCCAAGCTGACCATGAAGTACCCGGCGGTGTGGCTCACCGGCCGCGGCGCGCACGGCGAGGTGCTGTCGGTGGCCATGGCCAGCGAGGGCATGCACCAGGACGCCGGCGCCAAGATGGTCCACGTCGCCCCCGACACGTCCTCGACGATCGTCTCCAAGTCGATCTCGCGCGGCGGCGGGCGCACCAGCTACCGCGGCCTGGTCCAGGTGCAGCCGGGCGCCAAGCGCTCCAAGGCGTCGGTGGTGTGCGACGCGCTGCTGCTCGACGAGGACAGCCGCTCGGACACCTACCCGTACATGGACATCCAGGAGGAGGACGCCTCCATCGGCCACGAGGCCACGGTGTCCAAGATCGCCGACGACCAGATCTTCTACCTCATGAGCCGCGGGCTCTCCGAGGAGGAGGCCATGGCGATGATCGTGCGCGGCTTCATCGAGCCGATCGCCAAGGAGCTGCCGATGGAGTACGCCGTCGAGCTCAACCGGCTGATCGAGCTGCAGATGGAGGGCTCGATTGGCTGAGCAGCCGAGCTGGGCGACGGAGGTCCGCGAGGCCGCGGCCGCATCCCTCTCCTCCCTGCCGGAGCTGACCGGCGAGGAGGAGGCCTGGCGCTTCACCCCGCCGACCGACCTCGGCCTGGTGGGCTCCGAGCCCGGCCGCGCCCGGCACCTCGACGCTGCCCGGGATCCCGCGCGGCGAGCGCGCCGCGCGGCTGCGAGCTGGTGGACGGCGCGCCCTCCGCGCCGGTCCTCGGCGACCTGCCCGCCGGCGTCATCGTGGCCGAGCTGGGCGCGGCGCTCGGGCGAGCACGAGGCCCTGGTCCGCGAGCGGCTCTACGGCCTGATCGGCTTCGACGAGCGCCCCGGGGCGCTCAACGCGGCGCCGCTGGGACGGCGGCCTGTTCGTCTACGTCCCCCGCGGCGTCGAGGTGGCGCTGCCGGTCGAGGCCCTGCTCGTCGGCCACCGGCGCCTCCGGCCGCGGTCTTCGGCCGCTCCCTGGTCGTGGTCGAGGAGGGCGCCAAGGCGACCGGTGATCGAGCGCTACGCCTCGGGCGATCTGGCCGGCCCGGTCAGCGCCTCGTCCGTGGTCGAGCTCTACGTCGGCCAGGGCGCGGAGCTGGAGCACGTCTCGGTGATCGACTGGGGCGCCGGCGTGCGCCACCACGCGCTGCTGCGCGCCCGGGTGGACCGCGACGCCAAGGTGCGCTCGGTGGTCGTGACCCTGGGCGGCGACGTCGTCCGCGTGGAGCCCACCGTGGTCTGCGCCGGCCCGGGCGCCGACGCCCGCGCTCTGGGCCTGTACTTCGCCGGCGGCGACCAGCACTTCGAGCACCGGGTGGTGTCGCGCCACGAGGCGCCCAACGCCTACTCCAACCTGCTCTACAAGGGCGCGATCCAGGACCGGGCGCACACGATCTTCTACGGCAACCTGGTGGTGCCCCCGGGCGCCCCGGGCACCGACGCCTACCAGACCAACCGCAACCTGGTGCTCAACGAGGGCGCCCGCGCCGACACGATCCCGTTCCTCGAGATCGAGACGGCCGAGGTGAAGTGCTCGCACGCCGGCGCGGTGGGCCGGGTGGACGACGAGCACCTCTTCTACCTCCTGTCCCGCGGCGTGCCGCGGGCCGAGGCCAAGCGCCTGATCGTGATGGGCTTCCTCCAGGAGGTCCTGGAGATGGTGAGCCTCGAGGAGCTGCGCTCCGAGCTCGAGCTGGCGGTGCAGGAGAAGCTCTCCTGAGCGCCCGTGTCGACGTCATCGCCATCGACGACCTCGCCCCGGGCGAGCCGCGCCTCGTCGACGTGGAGGGCACGCCCGTGTGCCTGGTCAACGTCGACGGCGAGGTGCTGGCCGTCCACGACGTCTGCACGCACGCCCTCGCCTCGCTCTCGGCCGGCTGGGTCGAGGGCGACCGCATCGAGTGCCCCCGCCACGGCGCGCTGTTCTCGCTGCGCACCGGCGAGGCGCTCACCCCGCCCGCCTCGCGGGCGCTGCCGACCTTCGCCGTCGAGGTCCAGGACGGTCGCGTCCTGGTCGACCCGACGCCGAGCCGTGAACACCCATTGATTCGCTGAGGAGTCCCGTGGCTGAACCCATCCTGCAGATCAGCGGCCTCGAGGTCGCCGTCGACGGCACGCCGATCCTGAAGGGCGTCGACCTGACGGTGCCCCAGGGCGAGGTGCACGCGCTGATGGGGCCCAACGGCTCCGGCAAGAGCACGCTGGCCTACGCGCTGGCGGGCCACCCGCGCTACGAGATCACCGGCGGCACCGTGCTCTTCGACGGGCAGGACATCGCCGAGATGGAGGCCGACGAGCGCGCCCGCCTGGGCCTGTTCCTGGCGATGCAGTACCCCGTCGAGGTGCCCGGCGTCTCGGTGATGAACTTCCTGCGCACGTCGCTCAACGCGATCCGCGGCGAGGAGATCTCCCCGCGCGACTTCATCAAGCTCTTCGACGCAGAAGTCGGAGCTGCTGGGCTTCGACCGCTCGTTCGCCGACCGCTACCTCAACACCGGGCTTCTCGGGCGGCGAGAAGAAGCGCCACGAGATCCTGCAGATGGCGATGATCGAGCCGAAGTTCGCCGTGCTCGACGAGACCGACTCCGGCCTCGACGTGGACGCCCTGAAGGTGGTCTCCGAGGGCGTCAACACGATGCGCGGCCCCGACCTGGGCGTCCTGATCATCACCCACTACACGCGCATCCTGCGCTACATCCGCCCGGACGTGGTGCACGTGATGTTCGAGGGCCGCATCGCCCGCACCGGCGGGCCCGAGCTGGCGGACTACCTCGAGGAGCACGGCTACGTGGAGTTCGGCGCCGCCGAGGAGGCCGCGGCGCCGGCGGGGTCGTGACCTCATGAGCACCGCGGCCGTCCTCGACGTCGCGGCCCTGCGGGCGGACTTCCCGATCCTGTCGCGGACGGTCAACGGTGCGCCCCTGGTCTACCTCGACTCGGCCGCCACCTCGCAGAAGCCCGCCGCGGTGCTGGACGCGATGGACGCGTACTACCGCGAGACCAACGCCAACGTGCACCGCGGCGTCTACACGCTCGCGGCCGAGGCGACCGCCCGCTACGAGGCGGGCCGGGACGCGGTGGCGCGGCTCGTCGGGCGCCCCCCGCGAGACCGTGGTCTTCACCAAGAACGCCAGCGAGGCGATCAACCTGGTCGCCTGGGCCTGGGGGGTCCGCAACCTGCGCCGCCGGCGACGAGATCCTGATCACGGAGATGGAGCACCACTCCAACATCGTCCCGTGGCAGATCGTGGCCGGCATGACCGGCGCGACGGTGCGCTTCGCGCCCGTCACCGCCCAGGGCGAGCTGGACCTGGACGCGTTCCGCGACCTGCTCGGCGAGCGCACGCGGGTCGTGGGCGTGACCCACGTCAGCAACGTGCTCGGCACCATCAACCCGGTGGCCGAGGTGACGCGCCTCGCCCACGAGCACGGCGCGATCGTGCTGGTGGACGGCTCGCAGGCGGTCCCCCACATGCCGGTCGACGTCCCGGCGATCGGCTGCGACTTCTTCGCCTTCACCGGGCACAAGATGCTGGGCCCCACGGGCATCGGCGTGCTGGTGGGGCGCGCCGGCGCTGCTCGACGCGATGGAGCCCTTCCTGGGCGGCGGCGAGATGATCTCCAACGTCACCACGGACGGCTCCACCTGGGCCGACCTGCCGTGGAAGTTCGAGGCCGGGACGCCGCCGATCGCCGAGGCGATCGGGCTCGGCGCGGCCGCCGACTACCTGATGGCCGTGGGCCTGGAGGCGGTGCGGGCCCACGAGCGGGAGCTCACCGCCCACCTGCTCGAGGCGCTGGACACCGTCGAGGGCATCACGATCTACGGCCCGCGCGACCTGGCGGTGCGCGGCGGCGCGGTCTCGTTCAGCCTGCCCGACATCCACCCCCACGACATCGCCCAGCTGGTCGACCGCCAGGGCGTGTGCGTGCGGGCGGGCCACCACTGCGCCAAGCCGCTGATGCGCGTGCTGGGCGTGGGCGCCACGGCCCGCGCGAGCACCTATCTCTACAATTCCCCCGACGAGATCGACGTGCTCGTGCGCGCGCTGGGCGAGGCGCGCGCGGCACTGGCCTAGGGAGCACGGTGGGCGGCCTCGACGACCTGTATCAGGAGCTGATCCTGGACCACTACCGCCGCAAGCGCGGCGAGGGGTCGCTGGAGCACCCGTCCGTGGCCGTGGACCAGCACAACCCGCTCTGCGGCGACGAGGTCCACCTGGAGCTGCTGATCGAGGACGGGCGCGTGACCGAGGTGGCCCACACCGGCGCAGGGCTGCTCCATCTCGCAGGCGTCGGTGTCGATGATGACCGAGGCGCTCAGCGGCAAGACGCTCGCGGAGGCCCTGGACACGGTGGAGCACTTCCGCCTGGTGATGCACGGGGACGTGGCGGGCGACGAGGACCGGCTGGGCGACGCGATCGCCCTCGAGGGGGTGGCCAAGTACCCGGTGCGGGTCAAGTGCGCCCTGCTCGGGTGGATGGCCGCCAAGGACGCGATCCAGACGTACCAACGCGACGGCGAGGAGGTCGGGCTGCATGGCGACCGAGGATGAGATCCGCAGCGCGATGAAGCAGGTCGAGGACCCCGAGCTGGGGGTCAACATCGTCGACCTGGGACTGCTCTACGGCGTCAACATCGACGACGAGGGCAACGTGATCCTGGACATGACGCTCACGTCGATGGGCTGCCCCCTGACCGAGAAGATCCTGGGCGACTCGCGCGCGGCCCTGGAGCCGCTCGAGGGCGTGGCCAGCGTCGACGTCAACTGGGTGTGGGACCCGCCGTGGTCGCCCGACGCGATGACCGACGAGGGCCGCTTCCTGATGAAGGTGATGGGCTATGGCTGAGGCCGTCGCGGCGCCCATGACGCTGGAGGAGAAGAAGGCCGCCGCCCGGGCCCGGGCCAAGGCCGCCCGCCAGGCCGAGGCCGGCGGCGAGGCGTTCGTGACCATCTCGCCCGGCGCGGCGGACTACATCCGCGCGGCCGCGCGCGAGCAGGGGCGCCCCGAGGGCGTGCGCCTGCGCATCCTGGCCGGCGGGTGCTCGGGCCTGGAGTACAAGCTCGACCTCCTGGAGCCCGGCGAGCGGGCCGTCGAGGGCGACCGCGAGGTGGTCTCCAACGGCGTGACCATGCTCATGGACCTCAAGAGCGCGATCCACGTCACCGGCTCGGTGATCGACTACGAGCAGGGCCTGCTGCGGCGGGGCTTTCGCATCAACAACCCCAACGCCACCTCCACCTGCTCCTGCGGGGACAGCTTCGGGGCCTGACCGCCGCCCCTAGCGCTCGCGAAGGTCCTCGACCAGCGCGAGCAGGGCGTCGCGGATCGGCTCGACCGGCGTGCGGGCGATGCCGGCGCCGATCTGGCCGCCGTCGCTCAGGTGCAGGATGCCGGTGTTGATGAGGGGCGTGGAGCCGAGGTCGACGCAGGCGCGGGCGTCCACCCCGAGGGGCGTGCCCTCGCCGTCGAGGGTGGGGATGCGCAGCCGCTCGCTGCGCGCCCACGCAGATGTCGCCCATCTGGCGGGTGCGCTCCACCGCGTCGGCCATGCCGCCGCCGAGGAACGCCGCCACCCCCGGGCTCGCCGCGCTGGCGGCGGCGCCCAGGCCGCAGCACTCGACCAGCGCCGAGTCGCCGATGTCCGGCAGGGCGTCGGCGTCGGAGAAGCCCGGCCGGTAGAGCGGGTCGCCCACCAGCGGGGCCGGGAACGTGAACCAGCGCCCGGGCAGGCCCGCGATCTGCACCGCCGCGTCGACCCCGTTGCGGCTGATGAAGACGACGAGGCTCGATCCCGGCGTGCCCTGGATGCCCATCAGCGCCGCGCGGGCGGCGGCGATGGTGACGGTGAGGGCGAAGTGGCCGTTGGCGCACAGCAGGCGCGCGGTGGGCAGCACCGTCTCGGGCGCGTGCTCGGCGATGGCCGGCAGGGTCTGGCGCAGCAGCAGCATCGTCGTCGCCTGGTGGCGCATGTGGCAGTCGTCGCCCATCGCGATGCCCTGGGCGTCGAGGGCGAAGGCGTCGATCGGGCCCTCGGCCCGGAGCGCCGCCGCGAAGGCCGGCGCCACCGCGTCGGCCATCAGGCGCTGGCGCTCGATCGCGGCCGGCGAGCCGACCCCCAGCCAGAAGGCGTCGCCCGAGCCGTCGTTCATGGGGCTGTAGCCCACCCCCCCGCCGACCTCGTCGCGCGCCGCCCAGCAGGCCATCGACGGCGAGATGATCCCGCACATCGCCCCGGCGGCGTCCAGCGAGTGGGCCGGCGCCAGCCGCACGGAGCCCGCGCGCCACCAGCGCGGCGGCGTCCGCGGCGTCGGAGGCCCAGCCCTCGAACACGACCGCGCCGCACACGGCGTTGCGCTGGGGGGCGCACATCTCCTCCCACGCGATCGGCGGGCCGGCGTGGAGCACCAGGCGCCCCTCGAGCCCCGGGATCAGCTCGCCCGCCGGCCCGGCGCCCACGATCATCGGCCGCGCCTCGACGCAGGCGCTGCAGCGCGCGGGCGTTGGCGGCGTCGACGCGCGGGTCGGCGTGGGCGGCGGTCAGGGCGGCGACCAGCGCGGGGTCGCCCGCCGGCGGGCGGCCGCCAGTCGACCGTGGTGACGTCGGCGCCCTGCTCGTGCAGCGCGTCGGCCATCAGGTCGAGGCCGACGGTGGCGATCCGTAGGCTGCTCACGTCGTGAATCTATCCGCCCTCGCCCGCGCCGTGAACGCGGCACCCCGGCCTGCGCGGCAAGCGCGACCTGGCGGCGGTCGCGCGGACGCTGGGCGGCGACGGCGACGACGCGGCCGTCATCGCCGACGGCGAGGGCCACCTGGTGATGGCCGCCGAGGCCATCTGGCCGCCGTTCGTCGCCGCGCAGCCGCGCGCGGCCGGCGTGGCGGGCGTGGTGACCGTGCTCAACGACCTGGCCGCCACCGGCGCCCGGCCGGTCGCGCTGCTCGACTGCCTGGTGGCGGGCGACGCCGCGCTGGCCGAGGAGCTGCTCGCGGGCCTGCGCACCGGGGCGGAGCTGTACGGCGTGCCGGTGGTCGGCGGCCACGCCACGGTCGACGCCGGCGCGCCCCGTCCCTGTCGACCTTCGCGGTGGGCCGGGCCCGCGGCGCCCCTGCGGGCCGCCAACGCCCGCGCCGGCGACGCCGTGAGCCTGCTCGCGTGCCTGGAGGGCGAGATGCTCCCCGGCGCGGAGGGCGCGTTCTTCAGCCACCTGCGCGGGCCGCGCCGGCCGCGCGCGCGCGCGGACCTGGAGCTGCTCGCGCCGCGCCGCCGAGGCGGGCGAGGCCTGGGCCGCCCGCGACGTCTCGATGCCGGGGGTCGCGGGCTCGCTGCTGCAGCTGTGCGAGAGCGCCGGCGGCCTGGGCTGCGCCCTCGACCTCGACGCCCTGCCGGTGCCGGCCGGCGTCGCGCTGGAGGAGTGGATCCTCGCGTTCCCCTCGTACGGCTTCCTGCTGGTGGGCGACCCGGCGGCGCTCGCCGCGCGCGCCGCCGCCGCCGGGCTCACCTGCGCGCGCATCGGGACCCTCGACGGCGGCGGGCGCCTGCGGCTGCGGGCCGGCGGCGCGGAGGAGCTCGTCTGGGACCTGACGGCGGAGCCGCTGACCGGTCTCGGGGCCTAGGCCCCGAGGGCCCAGGTGTAGCCCGCGGGGGCGAACTCGGGCTGGGCGCCCGCCAGCGGGATGGTCATCTCCTGGTGGGTCGCGCCCCGGTAGGAGGTCCGGGCGCCCAGGCGGCTCCACCCCAGCCGCCGGAAGAAGGCCACGTTGGGCGTCTGGATGAGCGCGATCATGCGGGCGCCGCCGTGCTCGCCCGCGGTGGCGACGGCGAAGCGCACCAGCGGCGCGCCCACGCCCAGGGTGCGGGCGTCGGCCAGCACCGCCAGGCGGTCGCCCTTCCAGAGGCCGGCCTCGTCGAGCGGGTACAGGCGCACCGCGCCCACCACGCGCTCGTCGATCGTCGCGATCACCTTGAGGGCGGTCGCGTCCCACTCGTCGTGGTCGGTGTCGGCGAAGATCCCCTGCTCCGTCACGAAGACCTCGTGCCGGATCGCGTGGTGGGCGGCCACCTCGGCGTCGCTGCGCGCGAGCCGGACGCGCACGAAGGTCCGGCCGCAGAGCTCCATCAGGCGATCGCCGCCGGGGCGGGCTCCCCGTCGCGCCCTCCCCCGAAGGCGCGCTCGAAGGTGCTGAGGGCCGAGCAGGCCTGGCAGCGGACGCAGCCGGCGCGGGCGTTCTGGCTCATCATCCCGGCCTCGGCCAGGAGCGGCGCCACCAGCTCGTAGACCTCGCGCACGTACTCGGCCGAGGGCGGGACCTTGTCGGCGACGATGCTCCCGGGCGAGGGGCGCAGGGGCACCACGAACGGGTAGACGCCCCGGTCGATGGCCGCGCGGCAGCCCTCCATGACCGACTCCGGGCTCTCGCCCAGCCCGAGGATGAAGTAGGTGGAGACCTGGCCGGGGCCGAAGACCTCGACGGCCGCCTCCCAGGCGGCGACGTAGTGGTCGCGCCCCTGGGCGTGCTTGCCCGGCGCGACCACCGCGAGCACCTCGGGGTCCCACACCTCCAGGTGCAGGCCGAGCGCCTCCACGCCGCTGTCCTTGAGCTCGGGCGAACCAGCCGAAGTCGACCGGCGGCTCGATCTGCACCTGCACCGGCAGGCCGCTCGCCTCCCGGATCGCCTCGGCGCAGCGGGCCATGTAGGGCGCCCCGCGGTCGTCGCGGTTGGGCGAGCCGGTGGTGAGCGTCACGTCCTTCGCGCCGTCGAGGCGCGCCGCCGCCGCGGCCACCTCGGCCAGCAGGGCCGGCGTCTTGACCGGGATCGTGCGGCCGTTGGAGAGCGAGGTGCCGATGGCGCAGAAGTGGCACTGCTCGTCGGTGCCCCAGTAGACGCACCGCTGGAAGACCGTGGACGCGAGGCTGTCCAGGTGCATCAGGGCGATCTTCCAGTACGGGCACGCCGTCGGCCGTCTCGAGGTCGTAGATCTTCGGGCGCGGGTGCAGGCGCACCGGGCCGATCTCCACGCCGTCGCGCAGCAGCGTGCCCGCGCGGCCCGACCCCGTCATGACCAGCTCGTAGGGCGAGGAGGCCACGTAGTCGCCGTGCACCGGCACGGTCAGCGGCGCGCCGTCGCATCCAGACGAAGCCGGCGTCCGACGGGCCGGCGCCGCCCGGCGCGCTGGCGCCGGGGCCCTCGGGCACGCGCGTGCGCACGCCGAGCGACTGCAGCTCGACGGCCAGCGTCTGGAGGTCGGGCGACCGGCGGCGCGTGCTCACCAGTGCTTCTCGTGCAGCTTCCGCAGTTCTCCACCAGACCATCCGCTTGAGCTCCTCGGAGACCGGGCGCCCCCTCGATCTTCCAGTACTCGCTCATGAAGTCCGACCACGGCTCGTCCGAGCCGAAGAGCACGCGGTCGCCGCCGATGCCCTGCTTCTCGATCTCCACCAGCAGCCAGCGGGCGCCGAAGCCGATCGCCCACGAGGTGTCGGTGTAGACCTTGTAGCCGTCCTTCACCCACTGCAGGAACTTCGGCACCAGCTTGATGTGCCCGCTGACGCCGCCGCCGAAGTGCACCAGGTGGATCTTGCAGCGCTTCCCGTAGGCCTCGACCATCGGGATGAAGTTGTTGATGTCGCTGTTGCCGCCCGCCGACGTGTGGAAGTGGAAGACGTAGTCGTGCTTCTCGCAGGCGTCGAAGCACAGGTCGGCGATCTCCTTGGTCTCCTCGTCCCACTCCTCGGGGTTGGGGTTGCCGCCCAGCAGGAAGGTGGTCTTGAGGCCGACGATGCCCGGCCTCGCCGCAGTGCTTGAGCGGCGGCGAGGGTGTTCTCCGTGTCGCGCGGCAGGAACGAGACCCACAGCAGGCCGCGGATGCGGTCGGTGGTGGTCGCCGCCTCCATCACGATCGGGTTGAGGGAGAAGGGCTGCTCGGGCTTCGGGATCCCGTAGTTCGACATCACGAGGCTGCGCTCGATGCCGTACTGGTCCATGTACTTGATGTAGTCGCCTGGCGCGCGGGAAGTCGTAGACGATCGGCTTGACCGGGTGGTCGATGCCGTAGAACGGCCAGGCCTCGATCTCGCCGATGTGGCTGTGCCCGTCGATGACGTTCCGCTTGATTCCATCCGGCAGGGACACGACTCTCCCGTCGTTCAGTTGGTCAGGATGCTGCGCCGCAGCTCGTCGATGGCGGCGCGCCACTCGTCGGCGTCGGCGAACTCGCGCCGCGCCACGAGGGCGTCGTCCGACGTGGCCTCGCCGGTCTCGGGATCGAGCTGGAAGGCCTCGACCGACGTGCCGCGGCATCATGGTGTCGGGGTCCATCTCGGTGGACACGGCCACCGCGCGGCCGCGTGCCGAGGGACATCTCCACGCGCCGGTAGGGCGGCCACAGCTCGCGCTCGCCCTCGCTCCAGATGACGGCCGTGGCCTCGCCGGACGCGCGCGCCCGGCGGATGGCCAGGTCGGTGCGCTCGGTGGCCGCGCGCATGGTCAGCTCGCGCGAGCGCATCTGGTACGCGGCGTCGCGCACCAGGTCGAGGTCGATCTCGGGAGGCAGGTCGCGGCGCGACACGCCGGCCTGCTCCAGCTCGACGTCGCGGTCGGCGGTGTTGAAGGTCACCACCAGCGCGTCGAGATCGGGCACGCGCCCGAGGTGGTCCGCCAGGGCGCGCACCACGCCGATGACCGACTCGTAGAGGTCCGGCCGGACGGTGGCGACCGGGTAGAGGCGCTCCTCCCCCTGTCGCCACCGCCGCAGCGCGTCGTCGCGGTCGCTCACCGGCGCGGCGTCGTCCGGCGTGTCGTGGCTCAGACCGTCCAGGTGTTGAGCTGGAAGGCCTTGTTCCGCCAGGCCGTGAGGGCCGAGTCGAGCACGTCGAGCGGGTTGAAGGCCGTGACGCCCGGGATCAGGTCGTCCTCGCGGAAGCCGTAGAGGGCCCCCATCGCGAAGCGACAGGCGTAGATCGTGGCGCCCTCGTCCATCAGGGTCTTGAGCTGGTTGTTGATGGCCATGTGGCCCGGGAAGGCCTCCTGGCCCACCGCCGGGATATCCGCGGGTGCCCGACGCCATCAGCACGCCCGGCCCGTAGAGCACGAGGCTCACCTTGAAGCCCTTGCGCCCGAGCCGCGTGGCGGTGAGGAGGTTGACGAGTCCTACCGATCCCTCGTACGGGACCGTGTGCATGAAGATCCATGCCTCTTCGCCCGGCTCCGCCTTGAGGTCGGGGAAGACCTTCTCGGAGACGTCGTAGAGCTCCTGGCCGGCCTCGGGCTTCATTCCCTCGATCTTCGCCACGCCTGCTCCTCCCGGAATATGGAGAGCCGTGGGGGTCGGAGCGATTGCCTGCCGACCCGCACCGCTCTGGGGAAGGTACGATCTAACCCCCGCGCCGGTTCCCGTGCAAGTGTCCTGTGTCACAAGCGTGATTCGACGTGCCCCGCGGCCCGGGGAAGGGAGGCGGCCCTGCCCGAGACGGTCATCCTGGCGATCGGCGGAAACGCGCTCGCGCCTGCCGGCCTGGGTGACTTCGCCGACCAGGAGGAGCGCGCCCGCTCGGTGGCCCGGACCGCGGTCCGGATCGTCGCCGAGGGCAACCGGCTCCTGATCGTGCACGGCAACGGCCCCCAGGTGGGGGCGCTCGCCATGGCCCAGGAGGCCGTGGCCCGCGAGATCCCGCCGCAGCCGCTCTTCGTGCTGGGGGCGATGACCCAGGGCCAGCTGGGCTACCTCATCGCCCAGGCCGTCGGCGACGCCCTCGTGGCCGCCGACCGGACGCCCGCGCGGTCGCCGCGGTCGTGACCCAGGTGGTGGTGGACCGCGAGGACCCCGCCTTCGGCAACCCCACCAAGCCGATCGGGCCCTTCTTCTCGGAGGGGCGCGCCCGGCGCATCGCCGACGCCCGCGGGTGGTCCGTGACCGAGGACTCCGGCCGCGGCTGGAGGCGCGTGGTCCCCTCCCCCATCCCCCAGGAGGTGGTGGAGGCCGCCGAGATCCGGCGGCTGCTGGACGGCGGCGAGGTGGTGATCGCCTGCGGCGGGGGCGGCGTGCCGGTGGCGCGCGAGGGCGACGAGCTGGTCGGCGTGGACGCCGTCATCGACAAGGACTTCGCCGCCTCGCTCGTGGGGCGCCTGGTGGGGGCGACCTCGCTGCTGCTGGTCACGGGCGTCGACCAGGTGCTGCTCGACTTCGGCACGCCCACGCAGCGCGCGGTCGCGAGCATGACGGTGGCGCAGGCGCGCGCGCACCTGGCCGAGGGCCAGTTCCCCCCCGGCAGCATGGGCCCCAAGATCGAGGCCGCCGCCCAGTTCGTGCAGGAGACCGGGGGCACCGCGACCGTCACGTCGCTCGACCGGGTGGTCGACGCGCTGGCCGGCGCGTCCGGGACCCGCATCACCCCGTGAGCACCCGGCGCTCGGTCCTCACCTGGCGGCCGCCCGCGCCCGCCGCGGTGCCCGCGGCCTCGGCCCGGGCGCGCGCGCTGCTCGAGGACCCCCAGGGCTTCGGCAACTACATGACCTACCGCGACGCCTACCGCATCCTCGGATGGGATCCCGGCACGGTCTACCGCGACGGGGCGATCGCCCTGGACCGCGCCGACTGGGCCGACCTGGGATGGATGGCCAACCACATCGGGCCCTCGCCCGCCGCGCTGGACGCGATGCGGGCGGCCGTTGACGCGGAGCACGTGGGTCCCTACTCGCCGGACCTCGACGCGGGCCTGCGCGACCTGATGGCCACCGCCCTGCTGGGCCGGGCGCGCGACGAGGGCTTCGACGTGATCGGGACCGAGGGCGCGCAGGCGGGGGTGGGCTACGCCGCGCTCACCTGCCTGGATCCCGGCGACGAGGTGATCGTCACCGACCCGGGCTACTTCCACTTCGTCCCCGCCCTGCGCCTCGCCGGAGGGGTGCCGGTGTGGGTGCGCCTGGGCCCCGGCAACGGCTGGCGCCTGGACCCGGACGAGGTCGCGGCGGCCCTCACCCCGCGCACGAAGATGATCGTGGTCTGCGACCCGATCAACCCGTTCGGGACGGTCCAGCGCCGCGAGGAGCTCGCGGCCCTGCTGGAGCTGTCGGCGGCCCACGGCGTGGTGATCCTGGCCGACACGACCCACTCGGCCCACCGCGTGGACCCGGCCGCCGTCCACCACCCGATCGCCGCCGTGGCGGCCGAGCACCCGGACGCGACGCTGCTGGTGTCGAGCGGCCTGGCCCACGGCTACGGCATGGCGGGCGCCCGCATCGGCGCCCTGGGGGGCGATCCCGCCCTGGTGCGCGCCTGCCTGCAGGTGAAGATCGCCACGGTGCGGCTCAACACCAACCGCCTCGCCCAGGTGGGCGCCGCCGCCGCGCTGCGCGACACCGCCTGGACCGCGCGCGGCGAGGAGGTCATCCGGCGCAACCTGGCGGCGCTGCGGGCCATCGCCACGCCGGTCGTCGCGCCCCGGTACGGCTTCTCGTGCGTCGTCGACGTCGCCGGCTGCGGCGCGAGCGCCCAGGAGCTCACCGTGGCGCTCTGCGCCCGGCGCGTGGCCGTGTACCCGGGCGACGGCCTCGGGGACGTCGGCGCCACCACCACCCTGCGGCTCAACCTGAGCGACCCCGACCCGGTCGCCCTGGAGCGGTTCGGGGCGGCGCTGCCGGAGGCGATCGCCGAGGCGGCGAGCGGCGTGTACCGGGACGCGGTCCGCGACCTGTTCCTGTCGTACGGGACGGCGCGCGGCCGCCGCATCGCCGCGATCGTCGCCGCCGGGCCGGGTGACCGGGCGGGCGGGGGCGACTAGCATGGGCCGGGTGATGGATCTCGGCTGGTACTGCCCCTCCGAGGGCGACGGGCGGTGGCTGGGCACCCACCGGCCGGAGCGCGCCCCGGACCCCGAGTACCTGGCCCGCGTGGCGCGGGCCGCCGAGCGGGCGGGCGCCGCCGAGATCCTGGTGCCCACCGGCGTCGTCAACGACTCGTTCTCGCCCGAGGCGCCCTTCATGGAGAGCTGGACCGCGGCGACGGCGGTGGCCGCCCTGACCCGGTCGATCCGGGTGATCGTGGCCATCAACCCGGCCGGGCTCGCGCCGGAGCTGGCGGCGCACCAGCTGGAGACCCTCGAGCGCGTCGCGCCCGGGCGGGTGGCCGTCAACCTGGTCGCCGGCGGCGGGCCCGAGGGGCCGTACGGCACCCCGCAGCTCGACCACGCCGCCCGCTACGCGCGGCTGCGCGCGTTCGCGGACGTGGTGCGCGGCCGCTTCGCGGGGCCCTTCTACCTGGGCGGCGCCAGCGAGGCGGCCCAGGAGCTGGCCGCCGACGTCGCCGAGACCTACCTCATGTGGGGCGAGCCCCCCGAGCGGATCGCCGAGCGCGTCGCCGCCATGCGCGCACGGGCGGGCCGCCCGATGCGCATGGGCCTGCGCATCCACATCATCGCCCGCCCCCAGGAGCGCGAGGCCCGCGAGGCCGCGCGCGAGCTGCTGTCGCGCGCCGAGGTCGCGGGCGACCGGGCGGCGGAGTACGCGCGCTTCGACAGCGTCGGCCAGGCCCGCATGAACGCGATCCCGGCCGACGACGAGGGGTGGGTCGCCCCCGGCCTGTGGGCCGGCATCCGCGCGGTGCGCGGCGGCGCCGGCACGGCGCTGGTGGGCTCCTACCAGGACGTCGCCCGCATGCTGCGCGACTACCGCGCGGCGGGCGTCGACCTGGTGATCGCCTCCGGGTACCCGCACCTCGAGGAGGTCGGCCGCGTGGGCACCGAGGTCTGGCCCCGCGTCACCGGCGCCGGGGCGGTCGCCGCCCCGCCCGCCCCGCCCCGGCGCCGGGTGTCCAACGTCGTGAGGGCCGGCGAACCGCGCCCCCCCGCGGGCGCCCAGGAGCTGGCGGAGCGCTTCGGGACCCCGCTCTACGTCTTCGAGGGCGCGCGCATCGAGGCCGAGGCCCGGGCCTTCCAGGAGGCCGCGGGGCCGGACGTGACCGTGGCCTACTCGCTGAAGGCCAACACGCTGATGGGCCTGGTGGCGCGGCTGCATCGCGCGGGCTGCTGGGCCGAGGTGGCGTCCGGCTTCGAGTACCGCACGGCCCGGCGGGCCGGCGTGCCCGGCTCCCGGATCGTCTTCAACGGCCCCCTCAAGACGTCCGACGAGCTGCGGCGGGCGCTGCGCGAGGGCGCCACGATCATCGCCGACGGCGTCGAGCAGGTGCGCGAGATCGCCCGCCTGGCGCCGCTCGCCGCGCCCGAGGCGCGCGTGGGCCTGCGCCTGGTGCCGCCCGACCGGGTGGGCCGCGACCGCTTCGGCGTCCCCGCCCGCCTGGCGCCCGCCGCCGCCGCGATCCTGGGCCGGGCCGGCCTGCCCCTCACCGGCCTGCACATCCACCTGGGCGCCTACCAGCTGGGCCCGCTGCCGCCCACCGGACCGCCCATCCACGGCGTCACCGTGCAGTACCCGGTGCCCGTGGAGCGCTTCGTCGCCGCGGCGGCCCACGTCCGCGACGTCGCGGCCCGGGTGGGCGGCATCGAGTGGATCGACCTGGGGGGCGGGTGGCCCGCGGCGGCCGGCCTGGCCGGGCACCTGGACGCGGCCCGCGAGGCCCTGGGCCCCGGCCACCCGCCGCTGATCCTGGAGCCGGGGCGCGGCCTGATCCGCGACGCCGGATGGCTGCTGGCCCGCGTGGTGGCCCGCCGCGGGCCCGGCAAGGTGGTCGTGGACGTGGGCATCACCCAGGTCCCGTGCGTCCAGTGGAAGCGCTCGCCGGTGCACGCCGTCGCGCCCCGCGAGGGCGACGAGCGCCCGACCGACCTCTACGGCCCGCTGTGCCTGCAGCACGACGCCATCGCCCGCGAGGTGCCGCTGCCGCCGCTGCGGGTGGGCGACCTGGTGTGGATCGGCCAGACCGGGGCGTACGCGATGGCCCAGGCCTCGCCCTTCATCCACCTGCGCCCCGGCGCCGTCATGGTCGAGGGGCGCCACGCGGTGCTGCTGCGCGCGCGCGAGACCGACGACGAGGCCCTGGGCGCGCAGGCCGAGCCGCTGCTGGCGGGCCCCGAGGGCCGCGTGGTCTCGGCATCGTGATCGCCGCCCGCGTCCGCGCCGGCCGCTGGGCGGACAGCGCGAAGATGATGGCCGCGGCGCGCGCGGCCGAGGCGCTCGACGGGGTGGAGCGCGCGTTCTGCTTCATGGGCACGCCGGCCAACCGCGAGGAGGCCGCCGGCCTGGGGCTCTCCGTCCGCCGAGATCGACGGCGCCGGGCCCGACGACCTGGTGATCGCCGTCCAGGGTGACGACGCGCGAGGCGGGCGTCGCGGCGGCGGAGGCGGTGCTCGACGCGGGCTCCTCCGGCGCGCCGCGCCGGCGGGGCGGCGGCGCGGGCGCCCCGCTCCCTGGACCGGGTCCGCGGCCGACGTGGCGGTGATCTCGGTGCCCGGCGAGTACGCGGCCCTCGAGGCCCACAAGGCGCTCGGGGCCGGCATGGACGTCCTGCTCTTCAGCGACGGCGTCGCGATCGAGGACGAGGCTGGCGCTCAAGCGCCGCGCCCACGAGCGCGGGGCTGCTGGTGATGGGCCCGGGCGCGGGCACCGCGATCATCGACGGGGTCGCGCTCGGGTTCGCCAACGTCGTCCGCCCGGGCACGGTGGGCGTGGTCGCCGCGGCGGGCACCGGCGCCCAGGAGGTCACGGTGCTGGTCGACCGCGCGGGCGCGGGCGTGAGCCGCTGCTACGGCACCGGCGGCCGCGACCTCAAGGACGAGGTGGGCGCGATCACCGCGCTCGACGCCATCGCCCGCCTGGCCGCCGACGACGACACCGACGTGATCCTGTGCGTCTCCAAGCCGCCCTCGCCCGGCGGTCGCCGAGCGGGTGCTGCGGGCGCTCGCCGGCTGCGGGACCCCGGCGGTCGCCTGCATGGTCGGCGGCGGCGTGGAGCCGGTCGAGGGGGTCGCTCCTGGCCCCCACCCTGGAGGAGGCCGCCTTCGCCGCGGCCCGCCTCGCCGGCGCGGCCGGCCGGGCGCCCGCCGACCCGCCGGCCGGACCGGCGGCGAGCGGCGTCGTGCGGGGACTCTTCTCGGGCGGCACGCTCTGCAGCGAGGCCGCGGCGATCCTCGCCGAGCGGCTGGGCGCGGTGCAGACCAACGCGCCCGCCGGATCGGCCACGCCGGCTGGAGGGCGAGCCCACGGGGCACGCCTGCCTCGACCTGGGCGAGGAGGAGTTCACCCGCGGGCGGCCCCACCCGATGATCGACCCCGGCGCGCGCGCGGAGCGGTTCGCGATCGAGGCCGCCGATCCGGCGGTGGGCGTGCTGCTGATCGACGTGGTGCTGGGCTACGCGAGCCACCCGGACCCGGCCGGGGTCATCGCGCCCGCGGTCCGCGCGGCGCTGGCGGCGCGCCCCGGGCTGGCCGTGGTCGGCTACGTGCTGGGCACGGACGCCGACCCGCAGTCGCGCACCCGCCAGGAGGCGACGCTGCGCGACGCCGGCGTGCGCCTGGCCCCCACCAACGCCGCCGCCGCGCGCCTCGCCGCCGCCCTCGCCGGGTGAGGATCCGGCTGGTCACCTACTCCACCAAGCCGCGGGGCGGCGTGGTGCACGCGCTGCAGCCTGGCCGAGGCCCTGGGCGCGCGCGGCCACGAGGTCGAGCTGTGGGCGCTGTCGGCCGACGGCGCGGGCTTCTTCCGCGAGCCGCGGGTGCCCGTGCGCCTGGTGCCGGTGGACCGGCGCCCGGGCGAGGACGTGGAGCCGCGCATCCTGCGCTACGCGGCCACGCTGGCCGACGGCATGCGCGCGGCCGGCCCGGCGGACGTCCACCACTCCGAGGACTGCCTGTCGGCGCGGTCGCTGCTGGCGCTGCGCGCCGAGGGGGTGGTGCCGTCGGTGGTCCGGACGATCCACCACGTGGACGACTTCGCGAGCCCGGTGCTGGCCGAGTGCCAGCGGGCCTCGATCGAGGACGTCGACCACCGCGTCTGCGTGAGCGACTACTGGGCCGGGGTCCTCGACCGCGACCACGGCGTCGCCGCGACGGTGATCCCCAACGGGGTGGACGGGGCGCGCTTCGCGGACTGCCCGCTGGACCGCGCGGCGGCCGGGCGCGCGATGGGGTGGGCCGGGCGGCCGACGGTGCTGGCCGTGGGCGGCATCGAGCCGCGCAAGGGCAGCCGCACCCTGCTGGCGGCCTTCGCGCGGGCGCGCGGGCGGATCGGCCCGGGGGCGCTGCTGGCGGTCGCCGGGGGCGAGACGCTGTTCGACTACGCCGACTACCGCGACGCCTGGGAGCGCGACGCGGCGGACCTGGGCCTGGCCGTGCACCGCGGCCCGGCGCCCCCGCCGGACGCGGACGTGGCGGTGCTCGGCCCGATCCCCGACGACGACATGCCGGCGCTGTTCCGCGCGGCCGACCTGTTCGCGTTCCCCTCCGAGCGGGAGGGCTTCGGCCTGGTGGTGCTGGAGGCCCAGGCCGCGGGCCTGCCGGTGGTCGCCAGCGACCTGCCGGTGCTGCACGAGTTCCTGCGCGACGGCGAGGACTGCGTGATGGTCCCGGTCGGCGACGCCGAGGCCGCTCGCCGGCGCCCTGGTGACCACCCTGGAGGACGGGGCGCTGCGGGAGCGGATCACCGCCGGCGGGCGGGCGACGGCGGGCCGCTTCACCTGGCAGGCGGCGGCGGCCGCCCACGAGGAGCTCTACCTGCGGATCGCGGGGGCCCCGTGAGCGGCGACGAGCCCTACCGGTACGCGGTCTGGACCGCCGAGTGGGCGGGCGGCCTCGCCGCCGAGGTCGGCGGGCGGGACCACCACCTGCGCGTGGACGAGCCGCCCGAGTTCGGCGGCGAGGACACCGGGCCCATGCCCACCGAGCTGATGGTCGCGTCCATCGCCTCCTGCTTCTGCCTCGCGGTGGCCTGGGCCGCGCGCAAGCGGCGGGTGACGCTGGACGACCTGAAGGTGCACGTGCGCGCGGAGCGGGCGGAGGGCGAGCCCCGCCACGGCGCCTACGACGTGTGGGTGGAGTCGTCCACGCCGGCCGCCGACCTGGGCCCGGCCATCGACCTCGCCAAGCGCTACTGCTGGGTCACGAACACCATCACGACGCCCCCGCAGCTGCGCTACCACCTCGGCGCCGCCCATGGGGTAGCGTCCGGGCTCTTCCCGGCGAGCGCGCGACGACAGCGAGGTCCACGAGCATGGGTGAACCCCACCGGATCAATGTGATCGGCGGCGGTGCCGCCGGGATCAGCGCGGGTTCGATGGCCAAGCGCACCAACCCCGACGCCACCGTCGTGGTCTGCACCGAGTTCGAGGACGTCGCCTACTCCCCGTGCGGCATCCCCTACGTGCTGGGGCGCGAGATCCCCGACTTCGAGCGGCTGTTCCTGGCCGGCCCGGAGAACTACGCGGAGGCCGGCATCGACCTGCGCCGCGAGACCGTGGTGAGCGACGTCGACGTCGTCGCGCGCACCATGACGGCCAACGGCGAGGTGCTGCCCTGGGACCGCCTCGATCGTCTGCACCGGCTGGAACTACCTGCTGCCGGACGTGCCGGGCAACGACCTCGAGGGCATCACCTTCGTCAAGAACATCCGCCGGGGCATCGAGCTCAACGAGACGCTCAACAGCGTGAAGAAGGCCGTGGTGCTCGAGGCGGGCCCGCTCGGGGTGGAGATGCTGACGGCGCTCGCCCACCGCGGCATCGAGACCCACCTCGTCGACGAGAACGCCTGGCTGCTGGCCCAGGTCGCCGACCCCGACATCGCCGAGCCGGTGCAGACGAGCCTGGAGGAGCTGGGCTGCAAGCTGCACTTCGGCGTCGGCCTGAAGGCCTTCGTCGGCTCGGGCGGCAAGGTGACCGGCGTCGAGACCACCGAGGGGCTGATCGACTGCGACATGGTCGTCGTGGCCACCCACAAGGAGCCCGAGACCACGCTCGCGCGGCGCGATGGGCCTGCCGCTGGGCTCCACCGGCGCCGTCGTCGTGGACGAGCGGATGCAGACCCCGATGCGCGACGTCTACGCCGCCGGGGACGTCGTGGAGGTGCCGCAGAACCTGACCGGCATCGCGGTCCAGGGCCTCACCGGCTCGCACGCCATGCAGCAGGGCCGGGTGGCCGGCGCCAACGCCGGCGGCGGCGACCGCCGCTACGACCCGGTCAACATCCCCTGGGGCATGGTGGGCGGGCAGATCCAGATCGGCGGCGCGAGCTTCGGCGAGAGCGTCGCGACCTCCCTGGGCATCCCCCACATCGTCGGCAGCGCCAACGGCATCAGCCGCGCCCGCTACTTCCCCGGCGTGCAGCAGGTGCGCGTCAAGCTGCTGGCCGAGCCCGGCACCGGCAAGCTCATCGGCGGCCAGTTCGTGGGCGGGGAGGGCATCAAGGAGCGCGCGGACTTCCTCGCGTTCGCCCTCAAGCGCGGCGCGACCCTCGAGGACCTCGCCTGGATGGAGAACGTCTACTCGCCGCCGATCGGCGCGCTGTACGAGCCGCTGTCGGTGGCGGCCCAGAACGGGCTGGCGAAGCTGTGAGCGACGACGACCCCCGCATCCCCGAGCACCTGAGGGAGTACTTCGGCCACGACAAGGTGGCCTTCCACGGCCGCGGCGGGCTGCCCGCCGCTCCGCCCGCGCCCCCCGGGTCCACCGCCCGCAAGGCCGGCGAGACCGCCCGCGCCGACGCGCTGGCCAAGGTCGGCACGCCCGGCCGCCGCCCGGGCGACCGCCCCGCCGCGCTGGCGGCGGCGCCCAAGCTGCCCCAGCGCATGCGCGCCGCCGGCGAGCGCGCGCTCTTCGAGTCGTCCCAGCGCAAGCTCGGCCCGGCGGTGGGCGCCCCCGCGCCCCACGGCGCGGCCGGCTGGTTCTGGCGCGCGGTCTTCGCGCCCGGCTACACGCGGCTGCCCTGGGGGCTCAAGCGGCGCATGGTGGGCGTGACCTCCGGGGTCAAGAAGTGGAGGACCGAGGACCGAGCAGGATGAACGCGTCCGCCGGGAAGCCGGGCCCGCACAGGCCGGTGTCCAGGACGTACTCCCGGTCGTCGGCCTCGTCGCGGAGGTGCACCACATGGCAGGGCAGGCCGATCTCCGAGCGCTGGGAGTAGCCGAGCACCTCGAAGGAGGTGGTCACGGCCCCCCGGTGGCGGGTCAGCCGGCACGCCCCGAGACCCAGATCCTCGCGGTACTGGACCACGAAGGGTCCCACGACGACGATCTGGCGCACGCGCGCGCCGGGCTCCGGCACCAGCCAGACGTCCACGCTCAGGCCCTCTCGACCGAGGTCGCGCGCCGGCTCACCGGGCCCCGGGCGCTGCGGGTCCGCGGCCGCGGCCGCGGGGCGGTGCACCTCGACCTGGACGGCTTCGTGGTGACGCTGACCGGCCCCGGGGTGCCCCTCATGCCCAACGGCATCGCCGTCGACGTGGCGCGCGCGCCGGCGCGGGTGGGCTGGGACCCGCTCCGGGCGCCCGCTGTGGGATCCCCGCGTCCCGCCCCTGGAGGCGGGCCGGGCGGAGCTCCGCGAGCTGGCCGGCTGGCTGGCCGCGCGGACTGCGCCCCCCGACCTGGACCTCGCGGCGGCGCCCGCGCGGCTGCTCGGGCGGGGGCCCGGGCTCACCCCCGAGGGCGACGACCTCCTCGCCGGCGCCGCGGTCGGCGTGCGCGCGCTGGGGCCGGCCGCCGGCCTGGACGCGGACGCCGTGGACGCGCTGGCCTCCGCGCCTCTGCCCGCCCGACGCCGGGACGCGGACCACCGCCCTGTCGGCCACGCTGCTGCGGCTCGCCGCCGTGGGGGCGGCGCCCGAGCCCGTGCGCCGCCTGCTGGCGCCGGCGGGCGACCGCGAGGCCGCGCTGGCCGACCTGCGGCGCCTGGGGGCGTCCACCGGGTCCGCGATCGCCGCGGGCATCGCCCTGGCGGCGCGACACCTCACCGGCATGGACTAGGTCGCGGGGGTCGCCAGCCCGTCGCCCCGGTCGGCGGGGGCGGGCTCGTCGCTCTCGGGGGAGCCGTCCACCAGCACCGCCCCGCTCGCCGGCGCCGGCGAGGTCGAGGTGACCGCCTGGGCGAAGGCCTTGGGGATGTCGCTGCCGCGCTGCCAGGCCAGGAGGTACGGGTAGGGGTTGACGCTCTCGTTCTCCTCGCCGCCGGGGTGCACCTCGAAGTGCAGGTGGGGCGGCGTGGTGATGGCCTGGCCGGTGTTGCCCACGAAGGCGATCACCTGGCCGCGCGTCACCCGGGCCCCCTCCAGGGCGGCGGGCGCGTAGGCCGACAGGTGCGCGTAGTAGAAGGCGTTGCCGGCGTCGTCCGTGAGCCACAGGCGGTTGCCGCCCAGCGTGTTGACCCCCACGCGCGAGAGGCGGCCGTCGGCCACGGCCACGACCGGGGTGCCGCGGTCGGCGAAGATGTCGTTGCCGTGGTGCCACCCGGTGCCCGCGCGGGGGGCGCCGTAGTCGTCGGAGAAGCTCGACGCGGCCGACCACCGGGAAGATGTACGCCGCGTCCCCGTCGATGGTCACGGGCGGGGCGATCCGCCGCGGCAGCCCCAGGGGCGCCGGGGTGGTCCTCGGGGGCGGTCGTCGTGGACGGGGCGGTCGTCAGGCCCCCGGGCTCCACCGGGGCGGTGGTGGCCGGCGCCGTCGTCCCCGGGGCCGTGGTGCGCGGCGGCGCGGTGACCGCGGGGGCCGTGCCGGCGGTGGCCGAGAGCTCGAGGTGGCCGATCACGAACGGCTGCCCGATGGTCTGGGCCGCGGCGGGATCGGTCACCTCGACCCGCAGCCCGTTGACGCTGATGCCCCCGGCGCCGTCGGGCGCCTGCTCGACGAACACGAGCGTGCCGATGCCGGGCACGTCCACCCGGCCGCCGGGCGAGGCCGAGACCGCCTGGCCGTCCACCACCACGCCGCTCACCGCCGCCCCCTCCACGGCCGCCGCGGGGGCGTCGGGTCCCGCTCCACCGGTCGCCGAGAAGCGGATCTCGGATATCGAGACGCGGCCGTCCAGGAGCGTCAGGCCGCTGGCGACGACGGTGCCGCGGGCGCGGCCGGTGAGGCCCGAGGCGGCGGCCGAGACGCTCACGCTGACGGCCGAGACGCTCCCGCCGCCGGTGGGCCGCAGGCCGCCGACCTGGACCGACCGCTCGCCCGCGCCGGCCGTCGAGGCGCTGGCGGCGCCCTGGCTGCCGGCGGGCAGAAGCGCGGCGTAGCCCACCGCCTTGGCCGTGGGGGCGGCTCCTGTCTGGGCGCTTGCGGCCGATACCAAAAGGGTAAGGACCCCCAGCAAGCCGACGGCCGCGCACGTGCGAAGGAGCCTCACCGGGCCATTGTTGCGGTCCGGACGGACGGCATCAACGGTGCCCGGCGGAGGTTACGCGGTGACGGCGGAAACGGGGAAATGGTTGTGCCTTTCAACGTAAGGGTGGTAGCGTCCCCGCGTCGCACGGGGTCGAGTGCCCTTCCCCCGTCACTGTCCAGCGCGCAGGAGAACCGCCTTCTGAGACGCCCGCGTCACCTCATCGCCCTCGGCTTCCTGGGCCTCGCAATCACCGCGCTCCTGGCGTTCGGAGCCGGCATCGCGACCACGGAGCCCGCGGCGATCGAGGCGAAGCGTGCCGAGCTCGCCCGCATCCAGGGGGAGCTGGACGGCATCAACACCCAGGTGGAGGCCGCCGCCGAGGCGTACAACGGCGCCCGGTACCAGCTCGGTCAGGTCACCGACCGGATCGACGAGAACACGCGCGTGACGCGCCAGACCGAGAAGGACCTCAAGGCCAGCCGGGCGATCCTCGCCCAGCGCCTGCGCAACCTCTACGCCACGCCCGAGCCGAGCCTGGCGGAGGTGCTCATCACGAGCGGCAGCATCAGCGCCGCGGCCGACGAGATGAGCCTGCTGGACCGCGTGGGGCGGCAGGACGCGAGCGTCGTGGGCGGCCTGCGCGAGCACAAGGCCCGCCTCGTGGAGCTGCGCAAGCAGCTCGAGGAGGACAAGGCGACGGCCACGCGGGCCGTGACCCAGCGCGAGGCGCAGAAGGAGCGGGTCGAGAACCTCCTCGCCCAGCGCCAGGAGGTGCTGGACAACGCGAGCACCGAGCTCAAGCAGATGATCGCGGCCGAGAAGGAGCGCGAGCGGCGCGAGGCGGCCGCCGCGGCGGCCCTGGCCCGCCAGCGCCAGGCCGCGACGGCCAACGCCACCGTGAGCGGCAACACCCCCGGCGAGGCCCCGGTCGCCGGCGCCGTCACCCCCTCCACCCCGCTGCCCAGCGGCAGCGGCAACGCCGCCGCCGCGAGCATCGCCATGCAGTACCTGGGCGTGCCCTACGTCTGGGGCGGCGCGTCGCCCGAGCGGCTTCGACTGCAGCGGCCTGGCGTCCTACGCCTACGCGCAGATCGGCAAGAGCGTTCCCCACTACACGGGCGCCATCTGGGCCGCCTTCCCCAAGGTGCCGTCGGATCAGCTCCAGCCCGGCGACATGGTCTTCTTCCACGGCCTCGGGCACATGGGGATCTACATCGGCGGCGGCCAGTTCGTGCACGCCCCGCACACCGGCGACGTCGTCAAGGTGAGCAGCCTCGCGACGTACTCCGGCTACGTCGGAGCCGTCCGCCCTTAGCGGTCCCCGCCGGCCGCCGCCTCAAGGGGCGTCGATCGGCAGGCCGACACAGAAGGGGATGGCTCGTCGTCTCCCCATGCCCCGCGGGCGCCTGTTCGCCGGGACCCTGCATCGCCACCGGCCTCGCCGCCCTGGCCCTCGCGGCCGCGCCCGCGGGCGCGGTGACCTCGGTCGAGCTCGACCGGGCGCGCGCCAAGATCGACCGGACCTCGGCCGAGCTCGCCCGCGCCCGCACGGCCGCCGAGCGCCTGGGCTTCGACGAGCGCGGCGACCTGGAGCGCCTCGAGCGGCGCCTGCAGGCCCAGAAGGAGCAGCTGCTGCGCCTGGAGTCGGGCCTGGAGGCCCGCGACGCCCAGGAGCAGGCGGCCGAGGACGCCGCCGCGCCAGGACACGCCCGCGGCGCCCGAGGAGGGCGATGACGGCGGCCCCGTGGTCGTGCTGTCGGACCCCCCGGCCGACGCGTCGGCCGATCCCACGGTGGTCGCGACCCCCGGGGTGGCCCGCGCGAACGAGCGCTCCCCCGCCGTCACCGGCGACTCGGCGGTGCTGCGCGCGGCAGATCGACGGCTACCTGGCCTCCAAGGCCAGCCCGCTGACCGGGCTGGGCGCGGTGTTCGTGGCCGAGAGCGAGGCCGTCGGGCTGGACCCGCGCTTCCTGGTCGCCATCGCCGGCTCGGAGACCAGCTTCGGCACCTACGGGCCCTCGCAGACGATCCACAACCCGTTCGGCATGGGGCCGCACATCGTCTACGCGTCGTGGTCCGACGGCATCCGCGCCGCCGCGCAGAACCTCGGCGGGCGCCTGTACGCCGGCTCCGGCCTGCTGACGATCCCCGCCATCCAGGCGCGCTGGGCCCCCCACGGCGCCAGCAACGACCCCTCGAACCTCAACAGCAACTGGACCCGCAACGTCGGCATCTACTACGCCGAGCAGGGCGGCGACCCCCAGGGGGCCGTCTTCACGGGCAACGTGATCGCCGGGGCGCCGGCGGCGCCGGACGCCGGCCTGCCGGTGGTGACCGGGCCGGTCGCCGTGCGCACCCCCACCCCGGTGCTCGGCAGCTCCGGCAGGGGCTCCGAGGCCGCGCAGGAGGCCCTCGGGCAGCTGGGCAACCGGGCCGTCGCGCGCGGCAGCGAGCCGTCCACCGGCTTCGACGCGAGCGGCCTGGTGCGCTGGGCGTACGGCGAGCACCAGGTGACCCTCCCCCGCGCGGCCGACGCCCAGTCGCGCGCCGGGGCCGCGGTGAAGGCGGCCGACCTCGAGGTGGGCGACGCCATCTTCTTCTCGGATCCCGACGGCACCATCGTGCACGAGGGCATCTACGTCGGCGGGGGCCAGTTCGTGCACGCGCCGGCCGACGGCGGCGTGGTGACGACCTCCTCGCTCTACGAGCCCGAGTACGCACAGGCCTACGCCGGGGCGCGCCGCTACTGGGACCGGTCGCGACAGTCTGGGCTACCCTGGCCGGCGTGCCCGCCCCGCTGCGCCTCGCCCTCGTCGCCGCCTGCGCCCTCCTCGTGAGCGGCGCCCCGGCCGTCGCCGCCACCGCCGAGCGGCCCCCCTTCCGGGCGGTGGTGCGCTCCCTGACGCCGGCGGAGCGCGCGGCGATGACCCCGGAGGTGTGGCGGCCGGGGTGCCCGGTGAGCCTGTCGCAGCTGCGGCGCGTGAGCCTCCCCTACGTCGACTTCTCCGGCCGCCCCCGGCGGGGCGCCCTGGTGGTCAACGCGACGGCCGCCGCCGACGTCGTCGGCCGCCTTCCGCGCGCTGTACCGCGCCGGGTTCCCGATCCGGCGCATGGAGCCGATCGAGCGCTACGGCGGTGACGACTTCGCGAGCATCGAGGCGGACAACACCTCGGCGTTCAACTGCCGCGCCGCGACCGGCTCGAGCCGGTGGTCCAACCACGCCTACGGCCTGGCGATCGACATCAACCCGATCGAGAACCCGTACGTGTCCGGCGGGCGCACCTCGCACCGCGCGAGCGTCACCTACCTCGACCGGTCGCGCGTGCGCCCCGGCATGGCCGTCGAGGGCCGGACCCTCGTCGCGGCCTTCGACGCCCGCGGGTGGGGCTGGGGCGGCCGCTGGGCGGGCACCCGGGACTACCAGCACTTCTCCCCCAACGGCCGCTAGCGCCGCCCGGTGCCGTCGCTGCCGCTCCAGCTGCGCCCGTCGGCGGCCGACCTGGCCCCCGGCTTCGACCGCATCCGCGCCGAGCTGGGCATCCCCGAGGCCTTCCCGCCCGAGGCCGAGGCCGAGGCGCGGGCGGCGGCCGCCCGCCCCCCGGAGGGGCCGCGCGCCGACCGGCGCGACCTCCCCCTGATCACGATCGACCCGGCCGGCTCCCGCGACCTGGACCAGGCGCTGGCGATCTCGGCGATCGAGGGCGGCCACCGCGTGCGGTACGCGATCGCGGACGTCGCCGCGTTCGTGGACCCCGGGGGCGCGGTGGACCGCGCGGCCCACGAGCGCGGGGTCACGATCTACATGCCCGACCGGCGCGCGCCCCTGCACCCCCCGGCCCTCGGCGAGGACGCGGCCAGCCTGCTGCCCGGCGTCGACCGCCCGGCGCTGCTGTGGACCATCGACCTGGACCGCGCCGGCGAGCCGGCCGCGGTGCACCTGGAGCGGGCGACCGTGCGCAGCCGCCGGGCGCTGAGCTACGCGGAGGCGCAGGCGGCGATCGACGCCGGCACCGGCGACCCGAGCCTGCCGCTGCTGCGCGAGGTGGGCCTGCTGCGCCTCGCCCGCGAGGCCGCCCGCGGGGGCGTCAGCCTGACCGTGCCGGTGCAGGAGGTGGTGCGCGACGCGGGCGGCTACGACCTGCGGTACGAGCGCACCCTCCCGGTGGAGGACTGGAACGCCCAGATCTCGCTGCTCACCGGGATCGCGGCGGCCACGCTCATGACCGAGGCCGGCCTGGGGGTGTTCCGCGTGCTCGCCCCGGCGGAGGCCCGCGACCTGGAGTCCCTGCGGCGCAGCGCCCTGGCCCTCGGCGTGGCCTGGCCGGCGGACGCCGGCTACGGCGACGTGGTGCGCGGCCTCGACGGACGCCGCCCGGCCCACCTGGCCTTCGCCGTCCGCGCCACGCGGCTCTTCCACGGCGCCGGCTACGCCGTGTGGCGGGCCGGCGACGGCGAACCCCCCGTCCACGCCGCCATCGCCGCCCGCTACGCGCACGTCACGGCCCCCCTGCGGCGCCTGGTGGACCGCTACGCCAACGAGATCGTGCTCGCGCACTGCGCCGGCGTGCGGCCCCCGGACTGGGTGGCGGCGGGGCTCGACGCCCTGCCGGCGATCATGGCCGAGGCGGGCGGGCGCGAGCGGAAGGCCGAACGGGCGGCGGTGGACCGGGTGGAGGCGGCGCTGCTGGCGGGGCGCCTGGGCGAGACCTTCGCCGCCGTCGTGGTGGATGTCCGCGACGACCGGGCCACGGTCCAGATCGCGGAGCCCGCCATCGTGGCGCCGCTCGAGGGCGACGCCGCGCCGGGAGAGAGCCTCACGGTCCGCCTCGCGGCCGTCAACGGCGACGGCGGGCGCGTGCGCTTCGCCCGCGCCGACGCGAGGGCGGAGCGCCTAGGGGGTGACCGCCGCCGGCGGGGGCCACTCGGCGGTGCCGACGGCGGCCGCGAGCCGGCGCAGGGCGTCCCGCAGCGCGACGATCTCGTCGTCGGGCATGCCGGTGGCGCCGATGACGATCGAGGGGAACTGGGCCGCGCGCGCCTCCATCTCCCGCCCGACGGGCGTCAGCGAGACCCGCACCGCCCGCTCGTCGTCGGTGCTGCGCTCGCGCCGCACCAGCCCGGAGGACTCCATGCGCTTCAGCAGCGGCGAGAGGGTGCCGTAGTCCAGGCGCAGCGCGTCGCCGACCTCGCGCACCGTCACCCCGTCGCGTTCCCACAGGCACAGCAGCACCAGGTACTGCGGGTAGGTGATCTTCAGCTCGTCGAGGAGCCCGCGGTAGAACGAGGTCATCGCCCGGGAGGCCGCGTAGAGGGCAAAGCAGAGCTGTTCGTCCACCCGGGTCACGCCGGAGAAACTAGCCCAGACGACCCACCCCGTGCCGCGGACACGATTGCATCGCCCGCGACCTAGGGCCCCCGGCCCTCGCCGGGCACCCACAGGACGTCGCCGCCGGCGTCGCGGTTCTCGGCGCGGGCCAGGATGAAGAGCAGGTCCGACAGCCGGTTGAGGTACGCCAGCGCCTCGGGCGTGATCGTCTCGCGGTCGGCCAGGTGCACCGTCGCGCGCTCGGCGCGGCGGCACACCGTGCGCGCGTGGTGCAGGGCCGCGGCGCCCGGGCTGCCCCCGGGCAGGACGAAGCTGGCGAGGTCCGGGAGGTCGGCGTTGGCCTCGTCGCACCAGCGCTCCAGGCGCTCGACCTGGGCCGGCGAGACGCGCAGGCGCCCGCGCTCGCCCTCGCCCGGGGGCACGCACAGGTCGGCCCCCAGGTCGAAGAGGTCGTTCTGGATCACCTCGAGCCACGCGTCCGCCGCGGGTGCCAGGGGGTGGGTGCGCGCCACCCCGATCGCGGCGTTGAGCTCGTCGACGTCCCCGTAGGCCACCACCCGCGCGCTGTCCTTGCGCACGCGGCTCATGTCCCCCAGGTGGGTGTCGCCGTCGTCCCCGAGGCGGGTGTAGATGCGGGTGAGGCGGACCACGGACGGACTATACGCCCGGCCCCGCGGCGCTCACCCGAGCCCTACGGTGCGAGGAAGTTGACCGTGAAGTAGATCTGGCCGTCGCAGCCGCGGGCCGCGCCCACGCCGCCGAAGCGCCACGCCGAGGCGAGCATGTTGCGGCGGTGCGGCGGGCTGTTGAGCATCGTGCGGAAGGCGATCGCCGCCGAGGGCGCCATCGCGATGTTCTGCCCGCCGGCCCGGCCCTCGGCCCAGGTCAGGGCGTCGGAGTGCGAGAAGGCGCCGCCGCCGGCCATCTTCAGGCTCTTGGCGCGCCCGGCGCGCCGCAGCTCCGCGAGGCGGGTGACGGCGGCCACCGGCACGGCGCGGCGCTCGGCGTTGATCATCTTGGAGAGGCGGGCCTCGGCGCCGGGGGACAGGGAGGGCGTGCATGCGGGCGCGGCGGCCCCGAGCGAGGGGAGGGCGGCGGCCACCAGGCCGGCCGCGACGGCGCCGAGCGCTGCGATGCGACTTCCCTGCATCCATCGTCCTCCGGTCCGGAAACGGGACGGTCCCTCAGGCACGAGGGGCGACCCTACGGATGGCACCGGGAGGTGACAAGGCACGCACGACGAATAGGTTGCGTTTTTCTCAGAAACGACTTTGTAAGGGCCGTGTGAGCTATCCGCGCCAGGCGCGGGCGAAGCGCAGCGCCTGGTCGCGGGTGCGCAGCACGCCCACCACCTGCCCCTCGCGCACCGCGTCCAGGAGCGGCGCCAGCCAGGGGCCGGGCTCCCGCCCGAGGGCGGCGGCCAGCTCGTCGCCGGCGATCAGCGGGGGCTGGGGCCCGCGATCGACCAGCCGGAAGTGCGCGTCCATGACCTCGCGGGCCAGCACGAGGTGGCGGTCGATGGCCGACTGCGAGGTGCGCGGGCCGCGCGTCGCCAGGCGGTCGGCGGCCGACAGCACGATGATCTCGACCTCCGAGGGCGCGGTCGCCCGCAGGTAGCGGTCGATCTGCCGCAGCGAGAGCGGCGTGCGGTGCACCATGAAGCCGAGCGGCAGGTGCCAGCGCACGCAGCGCACGACGAACTCGCGCAGGCGGGCCGAGGTGTGCAGCCGCCGCATCAGCGCGTCGGCCATCTCCGCGCCCAGGCGATCGTGGCCCATGAACGTCACCCGCCCCTCGGCCGTCACCGCGCGCGTGGCGGGCTTGGCCATGTCGTGGAGCAGGGCGCCCAGCATCAGCGCGCTGCGCGCGTCGAGCTCGTCGGCCAGCGGGCGCGCCAGCACCTCGCGCACGCGCGCGGCGCGGCCGCGGAACACCGGCTCGGGGTCCGCGGCGATCTCCACGGTGTGCTGGACGACCTCCAGCGTGTGCCCCAGGACGTCCTTGTGGTGATACGCGCTCTGGTCCAGGCCGCGCGACTCCTCCAGCTCGGGCACCAGGGCCCCGAGGGCGCCGATCTCGTCGAGCCGCTCGAAGGCCAGGTCGGGGCGCTCGAGCGACACGATCCGCCCCAGCTCGTCGGCCAGCCGCTCGCCGGCCGTGTCCCAGATGCGCGGGGCGTCGGCGCGGGCGCGGGCGGCCGAGCCCGCCTCGATCGCGAAGCCGATCTGGACCGACAGGCGCGCCAGGCGCAGCAGGCGCACCGGGTCGTCGGCAAGGGCGCTCTGGCTCACCAGCCGCAGGCGGCGGGCCTCGAGGTCGGCGATGCCGCCGTGGCGGTCGATGATCGCGACCTCGCCGCCCACGGGCAGGGCCAGCGCGTTGACCGTCAGGTCGCGGCGGCCGAGGTCCTCCGCCAGGTCGGCGCCCTGGAGGGGGGTGATGTCGACCTGGAAGGGGAGGTCGCCGCCCTGGACGCGCCACGCGCCGAAGGCGCGCGAGAGGCGAAAGCGCGTGCCGCCGTGGGCCCGGCACAGGGCGGCCGCGGCGGCCGCCGCGTCACCGGCCACGGCCACGTCGAGGTCGGCCACCGGGCGGCCCAGCAGCGCGTCCCGCACGCCGCCGCCCACCGCCCACGCCTCGCCCTCGAGCGGGGCGAGCGGCGCCACCAGCGCGCCGAGCGCGCTCATCCGGCCGTGACCCGGGGCACGCGCGGGCTGACCGCGCAGGTCACCTCGTAGTTGATCGTGCCCCGCCAGCCGGCGACGTCCTCCACCAGGATCCGCTCGTCGCCCTGGGCGCCGATCAGGACCACCTCCTCCCCCACCTCCTCGCGGCCCTCGGGGCCGAGGTCCACGGTGAGCTGGTCCATCGAGATCGTGCCGACCACGGGCACCCGCCGGCCGCCCACCAGCACGTCGGCCCGGCCGTCGAGGCCGCGCGCGTAGCCGTCGGCGTACCCGACCGGCACCAGGCCGATCCGGGTGCCCCGCGCCGCGTGCCAGCGCCGCCCGTAGCCGACGCTCTCGCGCGACCGCACGGTCTTGACCGACGCCAGGTACGAGGCCAGCGACATCACCGGCCGCAGGCCGTCGGCGGCGGGATCGCCCTGGAAGGGCGAGCAGCCGTACAGCGCGATGCCGCAGCGGACCATGTCGAGGGCCGCCCGCGGCTCGCGCAGGGTGGCCGCCGAGTTGGCGGCGTGGGCCACGGCCTCCGGGAAGCGCGGGCGCAGGTCGGCCAGGGCCGCCCGGAAGCGCACGAGCTGCTCGTTCATGAAGCCGGCGTTCTCGCCCTCGCGCTCGTCGGCGGCCGCGAAGTGGGTCATCAGGCCCGCCACGACGACGGCGTCGCCGGCCGCGGCCGCCGCCTCGGCCAGGGCCGCGACGTCCTCGGGCCGCGCCCCCAGGCGCCCCATGCCGGTGTCGAGCTTGAGGTGCAGGCGGGGCCGGCGGCCGGCCGCGGCGAACGCCACCCGGGCGCTCTCCACGGCCTGGGGGGTCCAGGCCGCGACCTCCGCCGCGACGGCGGCCGCGCGCGCCCACTCCCCCTCGCGCAGGGGGCCCATCACCAGCAGCGGCCCGTCCAGGCCCGCCGCCCGCAGCTGCTCGGCCTCCCCGACCGTGGCCACGGCGAGCGCGCCCGCGCCCCCGTCCAGCGCCGCCCGCGCCACCGCCGCGGCGCCGTGGCCGTAGCCCTCGGCCTTGACCACCGCCATCAGGCGCGCCCGGCCCGCCGCGGCCGCCAGCGCGGCGGCGTTGTGGCGCACGGCCGCCAGGTCGATCCGCGCCACCGCGCGCGCGGCGCTCACCCGCGGCTCTCGCGCAGCGCCCGCGGGAGGGCCTCCAGCACGTCGGACGCGATGGTCCCGTCGCCCCGGTCCACCAGCTCCCCCGCCCGGGCGTGGGCGGCCACGGCCGCCGCGGCCGCCGCGCGGGGCTCCATGCCCTTGGAGAGGAAGGCGGCGACGGTGCCGGTCAGCACGTCCCCCGTGCCGGCCGTGGCCAGGGCGGCCGATCCGCCGGCGTTGACCACGGGCGCCGCGCCGGGCGCGGCCGTGATCGTCCCCGCCCCCTTCAGCACCACCACCGCGCCGGAGCGCTCGGCGAGCTCGCGGGCGCAGGCCAGCCGGTCGCCCTCCACCGCCGCGCGCTCGCGGCCCAGCAGGCGCGCCGCCTCGCCGGAGTGGGGCGTGATGACCGTGGGATGGGCGCGGCCCCGCAGGCGCTCCGGGTCGGCCCCCAGGTGCCACAGGCCGTCGGCGTCGAGCACCAGGGGCAGGGCGACCCGGTCGATGAGCTGCGTGCACCGCCGCGGTCGTCGCCTCGGCGCGGCCCAGCCCCGGGCCGACGGCCACCGCCGAGGCCCGCCCGGCCTCCGCCAGCACGCGGTCGACCGACTCGGGCGCCAGGTGCCCGTCGCGGTCGGGCAGCGCCGCGCACATCACCTCCAGCAGCTGCGCCGCGACGGCCGGGGCCGCCCCCGCCGGGGTGGCCACCACGGTGAGCCCCGCGCCCGCCCGCAGGGTCGCGCGGGCGGCCAGGCAGGCCGCGCCGGTGAGCCCGGGCGAGCCGGCCACCACCAGCACCGATCCCGAGGCGTACTTGTCGGCGGCCGCGCCCTTGGGCGGCACCGCGGCCACCACCCCGCGGTCGGCGAGCCACGCGACCGGCGCCACCCGCACCGCCGACGGGGTGCCGATGTCCACGGCCACGACCCGCCCCGCGTGCGCGCGCCCGGGCTCCACGTGCAGCCCCGCCATGTCGCCGTGGAAGGTGACCGTCAGGCCGGCGCGCACGGCGGCGCCCTCGCAGCGGCCGGTGTCGGCGTCGACCCCGGAGGGCACGTCCAGGGCCACCACCGGCCCCTCGTGCGCGCCGATCCACTCCACCGCCGCCCCCAGCGGGCCGCGCGGCGCCCCGCGGGCGCCGGTGCCCAGCAGCGCGTCGACCACCAGGACGCCGCTGCCGGCGGCCTCCCGGGGATCGAAGTCGGCGACCCCGATGCCGATCCCGGCCGCGATCGCGGACATGGTCGCCCCGTCCGGGGTGGCCGGGGGCGCGCCGCCGGGCGCGCGCACGCGCACCTCCCAGCCGGCCTCGGCGAGGTGGCGGGCCACCACCATGCCGTCGCCGCCGTTGTTGCCGGAGCCCACCAGCACCAGCGCCGCGCGCTCGGGCCACCGCGCCGCGAGGATCTCCCGGGCGGCGGCCAGGCCCGCCCGCTCCATCAGGAGGATGGAGGGGATCGCGTGCTCCTCGGTGGCCCGGCGGTCGGCCTCGCGCATCGCGGCCGCGTCGAACAGCGGCGTCAGGCCGGGGAGGGGCGCGGGGGATGGAGGGGCGGCGAGGGCCACGACGGCCCGAATCCTCGCAGATGCCGCCCCCGAGCCCCGCCTCAGCTACCGCGCTCCGCGATCGCGAAGGCGATGGCCGAGTCGCGCCCGTGGGTGAGCGAGATGTGGATGCGCTCCACGCCGAGCGAGGCCGCCCGGCGCGCGTAGAGGCCGTGCAGGGCGATCGTGGGCGCCCCCCGCCCGCGCACCACCTCCACCTCGCGCCAGCGCGTCATGCCGATGCCGAGGGCCTTGCCCACCGCCTCCTTGGCGGCGAAGCGGGCGGCGAAGTGCTGGGGCGGGTACGGCTTGGAGGAGCAGTACGCCGCCTCGGCGGGCGTGAAGCAGCGCTCGGCGAGGCGCGGACGCCGCGCGAGCGAGGCGGCGAAGCGGTCGATCTCCATCACGTCGACGCCGACGCCCGCCACCGACGACGGCGTGCTCAACCCTCGACCTCTACTCGACGGTGACGGTCTTGGCCAGGTTGCGCGGCTGGTCCACGTTCAGGCCGCGCGCCCGGGCCAGGCCGTACGCGAAGATCTGCAGCGGGATGACGGCCGCGATCGGCGACAGCAGCGCCGGGGTGCGGGGCGCCCACAGGACGTCGTCGGCGTGCTGCTCGATCTCCTCGTTGCCCTCGGTCGCGACGGCGATCACCCGGGCGCCGCGGGCGCGGACCTCCTGGATGTTGGAGACGACCTTGTCGAAGACGTGCCCGTCGGTGGCCACCACCACGACCGGCGAGCCCTCCTCCAGCAGCGCGATCGGGCCGTGCTTCATCTCGCCGGCCGGGTAGGCCTCGGTCGGGATGTAGCTGATCTCCTTGAGCTTGAGCGCGCCCTCGAAGCACACCGGCACGCCCACGTGACGGCCCAGGTACAGGAAGAACGAGCGGTCCGCGTACTTCTCGGCCGCGCGCACCACCGCGTCGGGGCCCGATGAGGCCAGGTACTCCTCGAGCGACGGCCGGCACCCGCCGCAGCTCCTCGGCCAGGTCCAGCGCGCCGGCGGCCGTGAGCGCCCACTTGAGCCGCCCGAGCTTGAGGGCCAGCAGCGAGAGCGCCATGACCTGGGCGGTGTGGGTCTTGGTGGCGGCGACGCCGATCTCGAGGCCGGCGCGCGTGTAGAGCACGCCGTCGGCGTCGCGGGTCGCCTGCGAGCCCATGATGTTGGTGAGGGCCACGACGTGGGCGCCGCGCTCGCGCGCCACGCGCATCGCGGCCAGCGTGTCGGCCGTCTCGCCGCTCTGGGTGATGCCGATGACCAGGTCGCCGGGGCCCGCCAGGCAGGTGCGGTAGCGGTACTCGGAGGCCACCTCGACGTGGACCGGGATGCGGGCCCAGTCCTCGATCAGGTACCGCCCCACCAGCCCGGCGTGGTACGAGGTGCCGCAGGCGACCACGTGGATGCGCTCCACCCGCGCCAGGGCCGCGTCGTCCAGGCCCAGGCCGAAGAGGTCGACCGCGCCGTCGGGGCGCAGGCGGTCGCCGATCGTGTCCCAGAGGGCGGCCGGCTGCTCGTGGATCTCCTTGAGCATGAAGGTGTCGTAGCCGCCCTTCTCGGCGGCGTCCTCGTCCCAGTCCACGCGCTCGGCGGCGCGCTCGCCCACCTCGACGTCGCCGCTGAAGACGGTGTGGCCGCCGGCCTCGAGCACCACGACCTCGTCGTCCTCGATCAGCACGACCTCGCGCGTCTCGCGCAGGAACGCCGGGATGGCGGAGGCGACGAAGCGCTCACCCTCGCCGACGCCGATCACCAGCGGGCACTCGCGGCGGGAGGCCACGAGGCGGCCGGGCTCGTCGACGTGCGCGGCCACGAAGGCGAAGTGGCCGCCCAGGCGCGGCAGCACCTCGCGCACCGTGGTGGCCAGGTCGCCCATGTACTCGCGGGCCAGGAGCTGGGGGATGACCTCGGTGTCGGTGTCCGAGTTGAACACGACGCCCAGGTTCTGCAGGTCGGTGCGCAGCTCGATGTAGTTCTCGATGATGCCGTTCATGACGACGATCACCTTGCCGTCGGAGCTGGTGTGCGGGTGGGCGTTGGCGGTCGTGACGCGGCCGTGGGTGGCCCACCGCGTGTGCCCGAGCCCGGCGGTCGCGGTGGAGGTGCCGTTGAGCCCGGCCGCGTCGCGCAGCTTGGAGAGGTTGCCCACGGCGCGCACCGCCTCGGCGACGCCCTGGTCGTCGTTCATCAGGGCGAACCCGGCCGAGTCGTAGCCGCGGTACTCGAGCCGCTCGAGACCGGTGAGGATGAGCTCGCGGCAGGGTCGTCCCCCCACGTAGCCGATGATTCCGCACATCGCGCGCCTCCCTTGCCTACGACGTCATTGACGCGTGAGGGTCAGCGGCGAGCGCCGCCCAGCTCCCGCTCCACGACCTCGACGATCGCCCCGCACCACCGCTCGCAATCGTCGGCCGTGGGGGCCTCCACCATCACACGGACCAGCGGCTCCGTGCCCGAGGCACGCACGACCACCCGCCCGTCATCGCCCAGCACGGTCTCGGCCTCCCGGACCGCCTCCCAGACACCATCGGCATCCGGCAGGTCGGACTTTCGCTCCACGCGAACGTTGACCAGCCGCTGGGGCAGCCGCTCCATCACGCGGCCGGCCGTGGCCAGGTCCTCCCCGCGGGCCGTGAGCGCCCGCAGCAGGTGCAGCGCGGCCGCCAGGCCGTCGCCGGACGGACCGTGGGCGAGGTTGATCAGGTGCCCGCTCTGCTCGCCGCCCAGGACGTAGCCGCCCCGGCGCATCTCCTCCAGCACGTAGCGGTCGCCGACGTCGGTCCAGCGCACCTCGATCCCGGCCGCCGCCATGGCGCGCCGGAAGCCCAGGTTGGTCATCGTGGTGGTCACGACCGCGTCCCCGGGCAGCTCGCCGCGCGCGCGCAGGTCCAGCGCGCAGATGGCCAGGATCTGGTCGCCGTCCACCGTGGCGCCGGTCGCGTCCACGGCCAGGGCCCGGTCGCCGTCGCCGTCGAAGGCCAGCCCCAGGTCGGCCCCGGAGGCGACGACCGTCTCGGACAGCAGCCCGAGGTCGGTGGAGCCGCAGCCCGCGTTGATGTTGATGCCGTCGGGGCGCGCCCCGATCGTCTGCACCCGGGCGCCCAGGCGCGCGAGCACCTCGGGCGCCGTGACCGTGGTGGCGCCGTTGGCGCAGTCGACGACGAGCGTCAGGCCGCTCAGGTCGACGTCGCTGCGGGCGATCAGCGAGTCGACGTAGGCGGCGCGCCCCTCGTCCCAGGACGCGATGGCGCCCAGCCGCTCGGCCTCGGGCCGCTCGCCGGCGTCCTCGAGGGCGGCCTCGACCGCGGCCTCGTCGGCGTCGGCCAGCTTGAAGCCGTCGGCGCCGAACAGCTTGATGCCGTTGTCGGCGAACGGGTTGTGCGACGCGCTGATGACCGCGCCGGCGGCGGCGTCGGAGCCGGCCACCAGCTCGGCGACGGCCGGCGTGGGGATCACGCCCAGCAGCACGACGTCCGCGCCCGCGCTGGACAGGCCGGCGGCCAGGGCGGCCTCGAGCATCGGCCCGCTGCGACGGGTGTCGCGCCCGATCATCACCCGCGCCCCGGGCGCGAGCCGGCCGCCCAGCGCGCGCCCGATCGCCAGGGCCAGCTCGGGCGTCAGCTCACGATTGGCGACACCGCGGACGCCGTCCGTACCGAACAGCTTCCGCGACGCCGCAGGGGCGGTACCGGGCGTGAGCCGGCTACCTCTTCGAGAACTGCGGACGCTTGCGGGCGCCCTTGAGGCCGGCCTTCTTGCGCTCCTTGATGCGCGCGTCCCGCGTGAGGAAGCCCTCGCGCTTGAGGTCGGGGCGCAGGTTCTCGTCGGCGACCGTGAGGGCGCGGGCGATGCCGTGCCGCAGGGCGCCGGCCTGGCCCGAGACGCCGCCGCCGTGCAGCAGCGCCACGACGTCGAAGCGCCCCTCGGTGCCGGTCGCCTCGAAGGGCTTGCGGGCCTGGGTCACGAGGACCTTGTTGCCGAAGAACTCGTCGACCGGACGGCCGTTGCACGTGATCGTGCCGGTGCCGGGGACCAGGATCACGCGGGCGACCGCGTTCTTGCGCTTGCCCGTGGCCCGGTAACGGGTGGGGCTGGCGATGTCGGTGCTCACGCGGTGACCTCCGCGACTCGGGTGAGGCGCAGCGGCTCGGGCGCCTGGGCGTTGTGCGGGTGCTCGGGCCCGGCGTAGATCTTGAGCTTCATCAGCTGGGCGCGGCCCAGCTTGTTCTTGGGGAGCATCCCGCGGACGGCCTTGCGCAGGACCTCCTCGGGGCGGCGCTCGAGCTGCTCGCCCAGGGTCCGGCTGCGGATGCCGCCCGGGTAGCCCGAGTGGCGCCAGTAGCGCTTGTCACGCAGCTTGTTGCCGGTGACCGCGACCTTCTCCGCGTTGACGACGACCACGAAGTCGCCGGTGTCGGTGTGGCGGGTGTACCAGGGAGACCGCTTGCCCGCGAGGGTCTCGGCGATCACCGAAGCGAGGCGGCCGAGGTTCTGACCCTCCGCGTCGACGATGTACCACCTGCGGTCGACGGTTCCGGGCTTTGCGCTGAGGGTGCTCACGGGCCGGTCTCTACCTCCACTGCACTGCATGACGGCGCGGCACGACGACTGCCGCGAGAACGACCGCAGAGTCTAGGAAAATGCACGGACACCCGCAAGGAGCCGGGCGCGCGCGCCTTTACTTCACGTTACGGGACGTCTAAAACTGGTGAACCGGATAACAGGTTGACGAGGAGTCGACCTCCGCAGGGCGGATAGCGATCATGGAGACCCGTTCGGTCAGCCGCTGCGTCGCGATCGCGGCGCACGGCAAGAGATGTCAGCAGAGTCCCTTCCGAGGGAGCCCGTACTGCTGGCACCACACCCAGAGCCGCAAGATCTGGGCGCCGAGCAGGCCGATGGCCACCGGCAGCACGGTCGCCGGACGCGCCGCCTCCCCGGCCGACGAGACGGTGGCCGACGGCCTCGCCGCGCCGCCCGAGGGCGGTCGAGAAGGCCACCCCGCTCGACCTGGCCGCCCAGCGCCTGGCCGAGCTGCTCGGACCGCGGGGCGTCGAGGACCTGCTCAACTTCCTCGAGGGCGGCGCCGACGGCTCGTACGTGATCATGCGCTCCACCGAGGGCGGGCTCATCGGCGAGCGCAGCCTCGGCGACCCGGCCGCCCGGAGGCGCTCCGCCTAACGGCGCCGCGGCCGGCGGTCGCGCTGGGCCTCGATGCGGCGGCGATCGCGCTTGCTGGGCCGGCCCGCCAGGTCGGCGCCCGGCGGCGGCGCCAGGCGGCGCTGCTCGCGCTCGCGCTCCCGGCGCTCGCGGCTCTCGGGGGTCTCGTCGTACAGCACCGCCGCGGCCGCGGCCGAGCCGCGCCGGTCGGCCAGCGCGCGCACCACGACGGTCATCGTGGTCTGCCCGAGGACGATCGCGACGCTCTCGCCCACCCGCACGTCCCGCGCGGGCTTCACCCGGGCGCCCTCGATCTGGACCCGTCCGCCCTGGACGGCCTCGGTGGCCAGCGAGCGCGTCTTGAAGAAGCGCGCCGCCCACAGCCACTTGTCGATCCGGACCCGCTCCTCGCTCATGGGCCGGATGATCCCACGCGCGGCTCCGGGCCGGTGTAGCGGGCGCGCGGCCGGATGAGGCCCTCCCCGCGGGTCTCCAGGGCGTGCGCGATCCAGCCGACGGAGCGGCCGAGCGCGAACAGGCACACCGCCGCGCCGCGCGGCAGCTCCAGGGCGCGCGCCAGCGCGACCAGCCCGAAGTCGAGGGTGGGCGCGACGCCGAGCTGGTCGGCGGCGAGCGCCCGCAGCGCGGCGACCGGGCGGATCCGGGCGCGCACCCTCGGCCAGGGCCAGCAGGGCGGCCGCGCGCGGGTCCCCCCGCGGGTACAGGGGATGGCCGAAGCCGGGAAGGTCGCCCTCGCCCCCCAGGGCGCGATCGGCGGCGCGGGCGGCGCCGTCGCGGGCGGCGTCCTCCACCAGGGCCTCGACCCGCTCGGTGAGCCCGCCGTGGCGGCGGCCGCGCAGCGCGCAGAGCGCCGCCAGCACGACGCCCTCCAGGCTCGCGTCGGCCGACGCGACGCAGCGGGCGGTGAAGGCGCTGACGTTGAGCTCGTGGTCGGCGCACAGGACCAGCGCCGCGGCCAGCGCAGGCGCGGCGTCGGTGCCCCATCCGCGCGCCAGCCGCTGCGCGAGGGGGCCGCCGCCCACCGCGCCGGCCGCCGCGAAGAGCCCCGCGACCACCCGGGCGCCGCCGCGCCAGACGACGGCGTCGGGGGCGGCCAGGGTGATGAGCGAGGTCTCGGAGGCGTCCACCAGGTGCCGCGCCAGCGCGGCGGCCGACGGCGGGGCGGCGGCGGGCCTCCGGCTCCCCTCCCCCACGCCGGCGAAGATCTCGCCGGCCAGGTCGGGGTCGCCCGCCCACAGGAGGGCGGCCACCCGCTCGGGGCTCTCCGACGCCGCCAGCGCGACCGCGTCGTGGCCGCGGTAGTAGCACCGGCCGTCGCGGATCAGGGTCAGGGCCGAGTCGAGCACCGGCAGCCCCCAGCTGAGGGCGCCGTGGGCCGCCATGTCGCGGTCGCGCGCCCGCTCGCGGCGGTCGCGCAGCGCCTCGAGCGGCGCCCGGGGGTAGCGGCGGGCGCGGCTGGGCCCCGGACCGGGCTCGGAGGTCACGAGGCCGCGGCTCACGTAGGCGTAGAGCGTCTCGCGGGAGACGCCCAGCAGGGCCGCGGCCTCGCCCGCCGTCAGGGATGTCGCGTCCATTGATTGATTATATGGATCAATATTGACGAGCGCCAGGCCGCCTCCCTACCGTCCGGTGCATGGACACTCACACGCTCATCACCGATCCCCCCGCCCCCGAGCTCTTCGAGGGCGCCTTCCCGCGCGAGGGCTTCCCGCGCTGGCAGTGGACCGAGCGGCCGCCCGAGCTGCCGGCCGCCGCCTGGACCACCGAGACCACGCACCGCGACGGCCAGCAGGGCGGCCTGCCCCTGACCGTCGAGGCCGGCGTGCGCATCTACGACCTGATGTGCGCCTTCACCGGCGACAGCGGCGCCGTGCGCCAGGCCGAGTTCTTCGTCTACCGCCCGGCCGACCGGGCGATGCTGGAGGCCGCCATCGCCCGGTACCGCGACGGCGCCCCCGTCGAGCCCACCACCTGGATCCGCGCCAGCCGGCGCGACGCCGAGCTGGTGGGCGACCTCGGCGTGCGCGAGACCGGCATGCTCGCGTCGGCCAGCGACTACCACACGTTCCACAAGTTCCGGCCCGGCGGACGGCGCCAGGCGGCCGAGGTGTACCTGGACGCCGTGCGCGCGGTGCTCGACGCCGGGCTGCGCCCGCGCCTGCACCTGGAGGACGCCACGCGCGCGCCGGAGGAGTTCCTGCTGCCGTTCGCCGAGGCGGTCATCGCCCTGTGCGACGAGCGCGACGTGCGCCCCAAGTTCCGGGTGTGCGACACGATGGGCCTCGGGCTGCCCCTGGAGGGCGTCGCCGCGCCGCGCTCGGTGCCCCGCCACATCCGGCGCCTGCGCGAGCTCGGCGTCGCCTCGGAGGACCTGGAGTTCCACCCCCACAACGACACCCACCTCGTGGTGGCCAACTGCCTCGCGGCCATCCAGGCCGGCTGCTCGGTGATCAACGGCACCCTGCTGGGCACCGGCGAGCGCACCGGCAACGCCCCCCTCGAGGCGGTCGTGCTGCACGCGATCGGCATGGGCCTCATCTCGGAGCCCCTGCCGGACTTCCGCGCCCTCAACGCCCTGACGGACCTCTACGCGGAGCTGGGGCGTCCCGTGCCCCCCACGTACCCCCTGTACGGGCGCGACGCCCACCGCACCCGGGCGGGCATCCACGCCGACGGGCTCAACAAGTTCTGGTGGATGTACGCCCCCTTCGACGTGCCGACCCTGATCGGCCGCCCGCTGGAGGTGAGCCTCACGCGCGACTCGGGCCTGGCCGGCCTGGTGTTCCTCATCCGCCAGCACACCGGCCGCGAGCTGCCCAAGGACGACCCGGAGCTGCTGCGCGTCCACGCGGCCCTGATGGAGCAGTTCGACGCCGGCCGCCAGACGGCCGTGGAGTGGGAGGAGGTGAGGCGGGGCTTCTCGGGGTCTCCTGAGCTCTGCGGTTCGGGGCTTGCTGAGCTCTGAGCTTCGGCGGGTTTGCTGAGCTCTGAACGCTTCCTGGTTCGGGGTTTGCTGAGCTCTGAACGCTTCCTCTGAGGGCGGGGTTCGTCTGCGGAGGCGCCTGCTCCTTACGCGGCGAGGGCCGGCCTCTTGCGGGCCGGCCCAGGCGCGGCAAATGGTCCCTGGCCGGGCCCATTTGCAGACGCAGGCCGCCTGCGGCGGCGAGCTTGTACACAGAAGGCCCGGTTTCCCGGGCCTTCTGTGTCTCGTCGCTTCGCGACATCGGGGCCAGGCGCCGTGAGCCGGGGGCTCGGCCCGGTAGATCAGGCTTTGGTCCGAGTCGCGTAGGGACGAGACGGCCGGCGTCGCCGGCCGTACAAGGTCCCCGCCAAAGGCGGGCACCGAATGCAAATCGGCCCGGCTGAGGGCCGATTTGCCGCGGCCAGGCCGGGCCGCAAGAGCCCGGCCTCGCACGCGTGAGGAGCCGGCGCTGTCAACGGACGAGTAGGCCCTCAGAGGAAGCCCCGAAACGCGAAAACCCCCACCCCATCGAGGGCGACTACGGATTGCACCCGGCCCTCCGGAGGGGACACTGGCGCCTCATCCCCCGCGATGCCCGGAGGGCCGCCGTGACGCTGATCTGGTTCGTCGTCTGGTTCATCTGCAACATCATCGGGGGCCCGGAGCCCCTGGTCTTCGACCCGGTCAACGGCTGGGCGGGCACCCTGCTCCTCGTGGTGGCGCTGGACCTCGCGGCCGCCCACGCGACCGCGGGGGCGCGCAGGAAGGGCTAGCCGGGAGGGCGCTCCGGCTCGTCGTCGCCGCCGGTGATGAGCCGCGCGCCCCTGCCGTGCGTGAAGAAGCTGACCGTCCAGCGCGTGAACACCAGGAAGCGGTTCTGGAGGCCGGTCAGGTAGAAGAGGTGGATGAAGAGCCAGCCGAGCCAGGCGATGGTGCCGCTCAGGCGCAGGCCCTTGATCTCGCCCACCGCCTTCATCCGGCCGATGGTCGCCAGGTTGCCCTTGTCGACGTAGCGGAAGGGCGCGGGCGCGGGCTTCCCGGCCAGGCGCGCGCGGATGACCCGCGCGGCGTAGCGGCCCTGCTGCATGGCGGCGGGGGCGACGCCCGGCAGCGGGATCTGCCCGCCGGCGCCGTCGGAGACGCGCACCATGTCGCCCAGGGCGAACACCTCGGGGTGTCCGGGAAGGGTGAGGTCGGGTTCGACCGTGATCCGCCCCGCCCGGTCGAGCGCGGCGCCGCTGGCCGTGGCCAGGGCGGCGGCCAGCGGGGACGCGGAGACGCCCGCGGCCCAGACGACCGTGCGCGAGGGGATGCGCTCGTGGGAGCCGTCGGCCAGCTGGACGGTGACGCCCTCCGGGTCGACGTCGATCACCAGGCGCCGCTCGCGGACCGTCACGCCGAGCTTGGCCAGCTGGCGCTCGGCCTTGCGCGAGAGGCTCTCGGGGAAGGCGGTCAGGACCCGGTCGGCGCCCTCCACCAGGATGATCGCCGCGGTCGTCGGGTCGATGTGGCGGAAGTCGTGGCGCACGGTGTCGCGGGCGATCTCGGCGATCTGGCCGGCGAGCTCCACGCCGGTGGGGCCCGCCCCCACCACCACGAAGGTGAGCAGGGCGCGCTGCAGGTCGTGGTCGGGCTCGATCTCGGCCGCCTCGAACGCGCTCAGGATGCGCCGCCGCAGCTCGAGGGCGTCCTCCAGCGACTTGAGGCCGGGCGCGATCGGCGCCCACTGGTCGTTGCCGAAGTAGGAGTGCTGCGCGCCCGCCGCGACGACCAGGGTGTCGTACTCGAGGTCGGTGGAGCGGTCGCCCCCCTGGTGCATCGCCACCCGGCGCCCGGCGAGGTCGATGTCGGTGACCTCGCCCAGCACGACGGTCACGTCGCGGTGGCGCTTGAGCACGCCGCGCAGGGGCGCGGCGATCTCGCCCGGCGACAGCGCGCCCGTGGCCACCTGGTAGAGCAGCGGCTGGAACAGGTGGAAGTTGCGCCGGTCGATCAGGGTCACCTGCGCCGACGCGCCGCGCAGCTTCTCGGCGGCCTGGAGGCCCCCGAAGCCCCCGCCCACGATCACGACCCGATGCCCGCCGTCGGTCATGGCGTCATTTTCCTCCAGGGGGCGTCGCGATGCCCCCCACGGGCGCTAGTGCCGATCCGCTCGGCTCATTCCCATTCGATGGTGCCCGGGGGCTTGCTCGTCAGGTCCAGGGCGACGCGGTTGACCCCGTTGACCTCGTTGATGATGCGGTTGGAGATCCGCTCCAGCAGGTCGTAGGGCAGGCGCGCCCAGTCGGCCGTCATCGCGTCGTCCGAGGTGACCGCGCGGATGACGATCGGGTAGGCGTAGGTGCGCTCGTCGCCCTGCACGCCCACGCTCTTGACCGCCGGCAGCACCGCGAAGCTCTGCCACAGGTCGCGGTAGAGGCCCGCCCGGCGGACCTCCTCCTGCAGGACGAAGTCGGCCTGGCGGAGGATGTCGAGCCGCTCCTTGGTGACCTCGCCGATGATGCGGATGGCCAGGCCGGGACCCGGGAAGGGCTGGCGCCAGACCATGTTCTCGGGCAGCCCCAGCTCCTCGCCCACCACGCGCACCTCGTCCTTGAAGAGCTGGCGCAGCGGCTCGATGAGCTCGACGGTCATGTCGTCGGGCAGGCCGCCCACGTTGTGGTGGCTCTTGATCTTGGCCGCGGTGCGCGAGCCCGACTCGATGACGTCCGAGTAGAGCGTGCCCTGCACCAGGAAGCGGGCGTCCGAGAGCTTGGCCGCCTCGGCCTCGAAGATGCGGATGAACTCGCGGCCGATCGTCTTGCGCTTCTCCTCGGGCTCGGTGATGCCGGCGAGCGCGGAGATGAAGTGGTCCTGGGCGCGGACGTGCACCAGCGGCACGCCGAAGTGCTTGCCGAAGGCCGCCTCCACCTGCTCGCCCTCGTTGAGCCGCAGCAGGCCGTGGTCGACGAAGACGCAGGTCAGGCGGTCGCCGATCGCCCGGTGCACGATCAGCGCCGCGACGGCGCTGTCGACGCCGCCCGACAGGCCGCAGATGGCCCGGGCGTCGCCCACCTGGGCGCGCACCCGCTCCACCTGCTCCTCGATGACGTGGGTGGCGGTCCAGGTGGGCGCGCAGTCGCAGGCCTCGAACAGGAACCACTTGAGCAGGTCGGTGCCGAAGGGCGTGTGCACCACCTCGGGGTGGAACTGCACCCCGTACATCCCGCGCGCGTGGCTCTCCATGGCCGCCACCGGGGCGGCGCTGGTCTCGGCCGTGACGGTGAAGCCCTCGGGGGCGCGCACGACCGCGTCGCGGTGGCTCATCCAGCACTGCTCGGCGGGCAGGGCCGAGAACATCCCGGCCCGGGAGCGGACGGTGATCGGCGTCTTGCCGAACTCGCCGGCGCCGGTGCGGGCCACCTCGCCGCCGAGGGCCTGGGCCATCGACTGCATGCCGTAACAGATGCCGAGCACCGGGATGCCCAGCTCGAGCAGCCGCGCGTCGAGGGCCGGCGCCCCCGGCTCGTAGACCGAGGCCGGCCCCCCCGACAGCACCAGGCCGGCCGGGTGGAGGGCCAGGATCTCCTCCGGGGGCGTGTCGTGGGCGACGACGGCCGAGAACACCCGGCACTCCCGGATGCGGCGCGCGATCAGCTGGCTGTACTGCGCGCCGAAATCGACGACCAGGACCCCGCCCGGCGCCGCGGCGGCGAGGGCGGGGTCCAGCGCGGCGTGCTCCGCGGTGGCCAGGGCTACCCCATCCCCACGTGCTGCGCCTGCTGCAGCTTCTTGCCCTCGCTCTTGAGCGCGGGCGCCACCATGACCTCGCACTTCTGGAAGCTCTGGATGGAGTCGTAGCCGCAGGTGGCCATGGCGCTGCGCAGGCCGCCCACCAGGTTGAGGGTGCCGTCGTTCTCGTGCGCCGGCCCGGTGAGGATCTCCTCGAGGGTCCCGATGGTCTGGGTCTTGACCCGGGTGCCGCGGGGCAGCTGCGGGTGGAAGGTGGCCATCCCCCAGTGGTAGCCGCGCCCGGGGGCCTCGGCCGCCTTCGCGAACGGGGAGCCGATCATGCAGGCGTCCGCGCCGCAGGCGATCGCCTTGGCGAGGTCGCCGGCGTAGGCCATGCCGCCGTCGGCGATCACGTTGACGTACTGGCCGGTCTCGAGCAGGTGCTGCATCCGCGCGCCGGCGGCGTCGGCGATCGCCGTCGCCTGCGGCACGCCCACGCCGATCACCTGGCGGGTGGTACAGGCCGCGCCGGGACCGACGCCGACGAGGACGCCGACCGCGCCGGTGCGCATGAGGTGCAGGGCCGCGTGGTACGAGGCGCAGCCGCCCACGATGACCGGCACCGGCAGCTCGGCGATGAAGCGCTTGAGGTTGAGGGGCTCGGCCACCGAGGACACGTGCTCGGCCGAGACCACCGTCCCCTGGATGACGAGGATGTCCAGGCCCGCGTCCAGCACCACGTCGATGTAGTCGGTGACGCGCTGGGGGGTGAGCGACCCGGCGACCGTGACGCCCTGGGCCTTGATCTCCTTGATGCGCTGGGCGATCAGCTCGGGCTTGATCGGCTCCTGGTAGACCTCCTGCAGGCCCCGCGTCGCCTCGTGCGGGGGCATCTGCGCGATGCGCTCCAGCTCGGCGTCGGCCTCCTCGTACCGGGTCTGGATGCCCTCGAGGTTGAGCACCCCGAGCCCGCCGATCTTGCCGATGATCCCGGCGGTGCGCGTGTCGACCACGCCGTCCATCGCCGACGCCAGCAGCGGCAGCTCGAACGAATGCCCGTCGAGCTTCCACGTCAGGTCCACATCCTCGGGATCGCGCGTCCGCCTGCTCGGCACGATCGCGATCTCGTCCAGCCCGTACGCCCGCCGCCCCTTCTTGCCACGCCCGATCTCGATCTCCACTCAGCGCCCCCCGCCACGTCCGTCCGAGCCCATCCGCAGACGAAAAGACCCAGGCCGGCGGCTGCCGGAACCTGGGTCGGTCACTGCGTCTGGAATGGTTCGGTGCTCACAAGAAATGATCGGACGAGTGTAGCGCCGGGCTCGGCCGGTGGCCTCCCCCGAAACACCGGTTATTCGTCGGCGACGATCTCGACCCTTCTCATCAGCGACTCGACGTCGGCCGGGTCGAAGACGCCGGCGCCGAAGCGCTGGGTGTTGGCGGCGCCGCAGGCGACCGCCAGCGCCAGCGCGTGCTCGGTGCGGCTGGTGGCCGTAGCGGGCCGACAGGTAGCCCGCCAGGAGCGCGTCGCCGGAGCCGACCGTGGAGACGATGTCGGTGCGCCGCGGCAGCCGCGCCCGGTAGGTGCGGCCGCCCTTGCCCTCGTTGCGCGCGTGCGCGACGCAGCCGTCCTCGTGGTGGATGATCGCCACCCCGGCGCCCATGTGGGTGAGCGTCTCGGCCGCCGCCACCATGTCGTCCTCGTCGCCGAACTCGTGGCCGACGATCTCCTCGGCCTCGCGGACGTTGGGGCTCACGACGCTCGGCTCGGCGGTGAGGGCCGCGCGCAGGGCCGGGCCCGACGCGTCCACCGCGGTGATCATGCCGTCGCGGCGCAGCGAGCGCAGCAGCCGCTCGTAGAGGTCAGAGGGCACGTCGCGGGGCAGGGAGCCGGCGAGCACGAACACGTCGGCGCCCTTGGAGAGGTAGCGGATCTTGTCGAACAGCACCTCGAGCTCGGCCGGCTGGACCGAGGGGCCGTACTCGTTGATCTCGGTCTGCTGGCTGTTGGTGGGATCGATCACCGCGGTGCTGGTGCGCGACTCGTCGGCGATGCGGACGAAGTCGTTGAGGATCCCCTCGGCGGTCAGCTCCTCGATGATGTACGTGCCCACGCGCCCGCCGGCGAGGCCGGTGGCGATGACCGGCTGGCCCAGGCGCTTGAGCGCCCGGGCGACGTTGACGCCCTTGCCGCCCGGCTGGCGCAGCGAGGCGTCGGCCCGGTGCCGGGCCCCGAGCTGGAAGTTGGGGACCCGGACCGTCCGGTCGAGGGCGGCGTTGAGGGTGACGGTGACGATCACGGGACGAGGGCCCCCAGGCCGGAGCGGACGCGGTCCCAGATCCCGGGCCCGCCGGCCGACTCGGCCGCCACCAGCTCGCGGGTGCCGAGCACGTGCGCCCCCTGGCGCAGGGTGACCGTGCCGATGGCCTCGCCCTGGTCCACCGGGGCGCTCACCTGGGTGGGGGCGGCGATGGTCTCGGTGACGGGCTGGCCGATGCGGATGGGCGCGCGCAGCGTCCGCGAGCCGCGCGGTACGGCACCTCGCGGCCCGGCGCGGCCGGCCACCGGGACGCGGCCGAACACCGTCCCGGCCGCGACCAGGTCGGCGCTCGCGTACTGCGAGAAGCCGTAGTCGAGCAGGCGCTTGGCGCCCTGCGCCCGGGCGTAGGAGCTCGGGGCCCCGATGAGGGCCACGTACAGCTCGACGCCCAGCGACGCGCGCCGGGCGTGCCCCACCAGCGCGTATCCCGCCCCGTCGGTCATGCCGGTCTTGATGCCGTCGGCCTCCGGATCGATGTCGAGCAGCTCGTTCTCGGACAGGTAGCGACGGATGCCGACCCCCCCGGGCCCGGGGATCGCGGCGCGCCGCGAGGAGACGATCGCACGAAACACCGGGTTGCGCATCGCCTCCTCGCTCAGCGCGACCATGTCGCTCACGCTGGAGTGGTGGTCCGGGCCGTCGAGGCCGTGGGGGTTGGAGTAGTGGGTCTCGGTGAGGCCCAGCCGCTCGGCGGTCTGGTTCATGAGCGCCACGAAGCCCGCCTGCGAGCCCGCGACCCCCTGGGCCAGCGTCACGGCGGCGTCGTTGCCGCTCGGCACCATCAGCGCGGTCAGGAGCTGGCGCACGGTGAGCGTCTCCCCCGCCTTCAGCGATCCCGTCGAGCCCTCGATCGCGTCGGCCGCCGCCGGCACCGTGAAGCGGTCCGTGAGCGAGGCGTTCTCGAGCGTCACGAGCGCCGTCATGATCTTGGTGGTGCTGGCCATCGCCAGGCGCCGGTCCGGCGCCTTGGCGGCGAGGGTCTCGCCCGTCGCCGGGTTGACGACCGCGTACGCGGCGGCGTCGACCGAGGGTGCGGCCGCCCGCGCGAGCGACGCGGGCACGAGGACCAGGGCGGCGAGGACCGCGAGGCGGCGGAACACGCGGCGATCGTATCCGCGCGGCGTGCGGATTACCGCCCGCGCCGGGTCAGCCGGCGGCGTCGAACGCGCTCCACAGGGTCTCGCGCAGCTCCTCCGCGGCCCGGCGCGGGCTCTCCGCGAAGATGATCGAGCGGCTCGCGGCCACCAGCGCGCCGGCCGCGCGTCCGCCGAAGGCCGGCCCGAGGTCCTCGGCGCGCCCGCCCTGCGCCCCCACCCCCGGGATCAGGAAGACCTGGTGGGGCATCAGCGCGCGCAGCGCCGCCATGCGCTCCGGGACGGTGGCCCCCACCACCGCGCCCAGGGCCGAGAGGCCCGAGCCGTTGACGCTGGGCGCCCCCCACTCGGCCACCCGCCGCGCGACCTCCTCGTGCCACAGCCCGCCGCGCGCCAGGGGCAGGTCCTGCAGCTCGGCCGCGCCCGGGTTGGAGGTGCGCACCAGGGCGAACAGCCCGCGGCCGGCCGGGGCCGCGGCCTCGATGAAGGGGGCCACGGCGTCGCCGCCCAGCGAGGGGTTGATGGTGAGCGCGTCGATCGGCGCGCGCAGGAAGGCCGCGGCGTAGGCCCGGCTGGTCACGTCCACGTCGCCGCGCTTGGCGTCGGCGATCACCAGCAGGTCGGCCTCCGCGGCGGCGGCGGCCACCCGCTCGAAGGCCTCCCAGCCGGCGGTGCCGAAGCGCTCGAAGGTCGCCAGCTGGATCTTGACCGCGACGCACGCCTGCCCGGCCCCGGCGATCGCCCGGCGGCAGAACGCCCGGGCGCCCTCGGCGCCGCCCGGGACGCGGGCGGGATCGGGGTCCAGGCCCAGCACCACCTGGCTCGAGCGCGCCGCCACCGCGCCGCCGAGAGGCGCTCCCCCCAGCCGCTCACAGCAGCGCCGCCCGCCAGAGCGGCAGCGTGATCGTGGCGAGCACCGTGGTGACGACCACCGCGCCGGCCAGCACGTCCGAGCGCAGGCCCGAGCGGGCCCCGATGACGAGGGACATCATGGCGGTGGGCATGGCGGCCATGATGACGATCGTATTGAAGACGTCCCCGGAGAAACGGAACAGGCTCGCGATGGCGACCCCGAGCAGCGCCGACAGCCCCAGGCGGACCACGACGGCGTAGGTCATCTCGCCCCACAGGCGGTTGAGCCCGCGCACCTCGATCATGACCCCTGCGTAGAGCATGGTCAGGGGCAGGGTGGCGGCGCCGAGGATCTCGAAGGGGCGGGAGATCAGGTCGGGCAGGTCGCCGACGCCCAGCAGGTTGACGGCGACGCCGGCGATCAGCGCGGCGTTGGGCGCGTTGGCCAGGTGGCGGGCCACCTCGCCGACGCGCAGGCGCGGGTGGCCGTCGGGGCGGCCGTAGGCGGTGGCCACCGCGACGGTCGAGGTCCAGGTGATGAGGCCGGTGGCGAAGGCGTCGTACATCACCGCGGCCGGCAGGGAGAAGCCCGAGCCCGAGGCCGCGATCAGCGGCAGGCCGAAGAAGCCGGTGTTGCCCACCGCGGTCGCCACCATGAGCGCGCCGGCGCGGGGGCGCTCCATCCCCCAGACGCGGGTGGCCACCCAGCCCAGGCCCAGGAGCAGGAAGTGGATGGCGAAGCCCGCCACCGGCACCAGCAGCAGCGACGCGTCCAGCGTCGCGCCCTCCAGGATCAGGAAGATCAGGGCGGGCAGCGTCAGGTTGACGATGATCCGCACCAGCAGCGGGCCGTCATCCCGGCGGATGATCCCCGCGCGGCGGGCGAAGAGCCCGACGGCGATGATCAGCAGGGCCCCGAAGGCGGTCTCGGTCAGGGCCGGATCCCGGGACTCACGGCCGCGAGCGTACCAGCGCGCGACCGTGGCCCGGACCGATCAGGAGGGCGGCTGGACCTGCCTCCAGTAGAAGGTGTCCCAGGAGCCCTCGAGGATCGGGTAGAACGGCGGCCGCAGGCGCTGCAGGGTCTCGTCGTACTGGTACTCGCGGGTGCTGAACATCGAGGCGTACCCGCCGTCGGCCGTGGTCTGCGAGCCGATGTAGAGCATCGAGTTGTGCCCGTCGTTGTTGCCCTCGTAGGTGCGCCACTGCCCGGACTGGGCCAGCGAGGCCGCCCGCCAGGTGAGGTTGGTGGGCGTGTACTTGGCGATGATCAGCTCGTTGGCGGCGATCAGGCCGAGCACGTCGTCGCCCGGGGCGGCGTAGGTGATGTTGCCGCCGATGTAGACGTTGGCCTTGGTCGCGATGGTGACGCGGCCGTTGACCGTCGAGGGGCGGGCGCCCGAGGTGGCGTTGCACGAGTCGGTCTTGCCGCTCGCGTCGGACACGATCACCGACTGCTCGAAGTACATGGCCCCGTTGGCCGGCACGTTGACCGTCTGGGGGCAGCCGATCGTGCCCAGCTGGCGGCCGATGTCGGAGGTGGCGGTGATCTTCCACACCCGCGCCCGCCCGTCGGCCAGGAACTGGACCATCCAGGCGTTGGCCGTGGGGTCGTTCCAGGCGGTGCCGCCCGCCGTCGCCGCGTCCTTGATGTCGAGGCGCGACTGGGTGAAGTGGCTGAAGTCGATCGGGGTCGGGAACTTGTCGCGGAAGGACGGGGTGGTCGTGGCGTCGTAGGCGCCGCCCTGGAACACCGAGGACGGCGTGGACGAGCTGGGGCAGTCGAAGTTGTTGCTCGAGCAGGCCCAGTGCTGGGCGTAGACCGGGGCCTTGGCGACGCCCTGGTGGTTGATGTCGACCGCCGAGTAGAGCTTGCCGGTGGTGGTCGCGGAGCCGCCGTACTTGATCGTCGCGTTGGAGATCATCTGGAAGTCGGCGATCGAGGTCGGGTGGATCTGGCTCTGGATCGAGCGGATCACCGGCTTGGGCTGCTCGCGCCCGGACTGGGCGGTCGACTGCACGGTCACCAGGTCCGACCCGCTGGGCGGCGGCTGGACGCGCAGCGAGTAGGCGGCGGTGCCGAAGCGCGACTCCTGGAGGTTGACCCAGGTCTGGGAGGGGCCGGACGCGTAGGTCCACGGGACGCCGGCCGTCCACGCCGTGCCCGGCTGGTGGACGACGCCGGAGGGGTCGATGCGCGGGTCCTCGGCCGTGTCGATCCAGTGGTCGTAGTAGCGGGGGTCCTCGACCAGGCGCGAGATGTAGCGGTTGATCCCGGCGTCCGCGGCCTCGAGGGCGATGTCGCCCCGCCCCTCGCGCGCGGTCTGGGTGGTGGTGCTGCGCGCGTAGGAGAGGCTCGCGATCACCAGCAGCGCCGAGGATGCCGGTGAGCGCGATCGTGGCGATCAGGCCGGATCCGGACTGGGGACCGCCGCGGCGGCGGCGGCGCAGCCTAGATGCGATTCGCATTGCGGAGTGCCACATCGGATCTCAGCTCCAGGGTGGTTGCGGTGTTCCCGGTCCGCTGGCTGGCGATCAGCCGGACGGTGACCTGGGCGATGTCCCGCAGCTGGGTGCTCGCGGGGGTCGCGGGGAGCGCCGCCCCCTGGTTGGTGATGGCGGCGAACGCGGCGATGGCGCCGTTCTGGACCTTGTCGATGAGGACCTCGCGGCGGATGTACGACCCGTAGCTGAAGGGCGCCGAGACGCCGACCGGGTCCGCGGACTCCCGGATGAGCTGGTTGGAGACGATCGCGTAGCGCACCTTCTGGGGCCGCGGGGTGGTGACCGTGGGCGAGCGCTGCGGGTCGACGTACAGCTCGAGGTTGGTCGGGCTCAGCGAGATCACCGGCGCCGTCAGCCCGTCGTCGGGGCTCACCGACTGGCGCAGGTCGCGCTCGATCTGGTTGAGGGCCGTGCGCCCGTTGGACTGCGCCCGGGCCTGCGACTCGTGGGTGCGGAAGGCGTCGAGCCCCGCGAAGAAGAAGCCGTAGAGGGCCACGGCGAAGACCGAGGCGAGGATGATCCCCATGAGCAGCTCGATGAGCGTGAACCCGCGCTGGTCACCCCGCTGACCGAGCCGGGCGCGCGCGTTGGCGAGGAGCCTCCTCATGGCACGTTGTAGGTCCGCAGCTGCCCGCCGACCGCCTGGACCACCTTGCCCGCGCTCCAGGTCGGGTTGCCGCCCGAGAAGCCGGTGGCGATGTAGGCCATGTAGTTGCCGGCGGCGAGGCCGGTGAAGTCGGCCCGGCCCTGCGCGTTGGTGTTCTGCGAGGCGTCGTAGGTGCCCGAGAGGGCCTGCAGGCGGACCAGCTTGTTGGAGGCGCCGGCGTTGAGGCGGATGGTCCCGGTGTTGGAGGACGGCACCAGGTACATCGTGAGCGGGGTGGTCTGGTTCTGGAGGACCGCCGCCAGGATCGAGCCGGCGCCGTAGCCCGGCTGGGCGGCCGAGACCACGTAGTTGGCGCTGCCCGACGGGTCCAGGCAGAAGCGGGCGAAGCCGGCCGCGTCGGCGGTGCGCACGCGCGGCGCGAGGTTGGCCTGGCCGCCCGAGACCTGGATCTGGGCGCCCGGGATGACCGGGTTGCCGGCGGCGGTGCTGCGCACCGTGACGTCGAGGTACCCGCTGGGCACCCGGTTCATCGCGAAGTCGAAGACCTCGGTCGTGTTGGACGGGTAGCCCGTCGGCACCGGCCGCTGGATCGACTGCGAGGCGTAGCAGTCCGCCTGGGCCGCGACCGTGAAGTTCGAGGCGCTGGGCAGGATCGGCTTGGAGAGCAGGGTCGCGAAGGTGTACGTCCCCGTGTATCCGTCCTGCTCGTCCGAGATGACGTCGGGGCCCGGCGTCGTGACGTCCACCTCGGAGCGCTCGGTGATGAGCTGGCCGGTGGCCGCGTCGCGCAGGTTGACCTTGACGGTGGCCCGCTTGAAGACCTTGAGGGTGGTGGTCCAGGTCTGGGAGGCCGTGAGGTGCTGCTGGGCGAGCGCCGGGACGCTGTCGGGGTGGGTCACCCAGGGGTCGGTGAGGCCCACCGTGAGGCGGTACTTGTACTTGGGATCGCTCGCCGAGATCGCGCTCGGCTCGAGTCCGGCGAACACGACCTTGCCGTCCGCCCCGGTCGTGCGCGTCTGGGTGGGCGAGGTGCTCAGGTCGGCGGTGACCGGCGCGCCCGCGACCGGCTGGTCGGTGAGGGCGTCGATGACCGTCACGATGATCGTGGACTTGCCCGCGATCGCGCCGATCGCCGGCGGGGCCACGAGCGTGGACGAGGTGTACGGGTGCGACCGCTGCACCTGCGGGGTCACCGTGACGGTGACCTTCTTGTAGTTGACGTAGGTCTGCGGCTGGCCCAGGGCGGGGTCGTCCACGTAGACGACGTCGCGGTCGATCTTGTACGCGGTCGTGCCCACGGTGGTCGTGCTGGTGGCCGCGAAGATGCCGGGCGGGCTGCCGCCCGAGATGCCCACGTCCTCGTAGTCCATGCGGTGGGCGCGGTCGAGCTCGGACGTCGCCAGCTTGACGGCCGTCTGGTCAACCTTGGAGGTGCCCAGGGAGGCGCTGGTGGTGGCGAGGCCCTGGGCGATGCCGCCCGCGACGATGGCCAGGATGAGGATCCCGACGAGGATCTCGATATAGGAGAAACCGGCCTGTCGCGCTCTCGTCCGTGAGGTCACGCGGCTCTTCCTCTCATTCCGTGCGTTGACGCGATCCCGTCGAGCCGGTCCAGGGCCGACAGTAAAGGGAAGGCAGGCCCCTTATCGGCCGGAGGGCCCTCGGGCTTGATGGGGGGAAGCCGGTAGAGTCCGTCACGTTGCCTGCGGACGACCCCATCCTCGCCCCCCGGGCCGAAGGTCCCGCGGTCGTCCACGAGCCCGGGTGGGGTGAGCCCGACGAGCCGCGGTACCGCCCGATCGAGAGCTACGGGCTCATCGGCGACCTGCGCACGGCGGCGCTGGTGGGCCGCGACGGGAGCATCGACTGGTTCTGCCCGCGCCGCTTCGACGCCCCCAGCCTGTTCGCGGCGGTGCTCGACGCGGACATCGGCGGCAGCTTCCGGATCGCGCCGGCCATCCCGTGCTCCAGCAAGCAGCTGTACCTGCCCGACACCGCGATCCTGCTGACGCGCTTCTTCAGCCCGACCGGCGTCGCCGAGGTGACCGACTTCATGCCCGTGGGCCTCGACCCCTGCGCCATCGTGCGGCGCGTGGACGTGGTGCGCGGCTCGGTGGAGTTCCGGATGGAGTGCCGTCCGGGCTTCGACTACGCGCGCTCGTCGCACCGGGTGACGGTCGACAACCCGCGCATCGCGCAGTTCATCGCCGAGGACGGGCGCACCACCGAGCTGGCGTCCAGCATCGACCTGAGCACCGACGGCCCCGCCGCCTGCGCCCGGTTCCGCCTGGAGCAGGGCCAGGGCGAGTGGTTCGTGCTCCAGCCCTCGGGCTGCGGGCCGCGCTGGGAGGGCGAGACGGTCCAGCACAGCCTGGCCGCCACCCGCGACTTCTGGCGCGGCTGGCTGTCGCACTCGCAACTACGACGGCCGGTGGCGCGAGATGGTCCAGCGCTCGGTCATCACGCTCAAGCTCTGCACCTACGCCCCCACCGGCGCCATGGTGGCGGCGCCCACCTGCAGCCTGCCCGAGGGCTTCGGCGGCGCGCGCAACTGGGACTACCGCTACGCCTGGCTGCGCGACTCGGCCTTCACGGTCTTCGCCTTCCTGCGGCTCGGCTTCTACGAGGAGGCCCAGCACTTCGCCAACTGGCTGGAGGAGCGCTGCCGCGAGACCGACCCCGACGATCCCGAGCTGCAGATCGTCTACGGCATCGACGGCGGGCGCGACCTGACCGAGCGCGAGCTGCCCCACCTGGAGGGCTACCGCGGCTCGCGCCCGGTGCGCATCGGCAACGGCGCCTACGACCAGCTCCAGCTGGACATCTACGGCGAGCTGATGGACGCGGTCTACCTCTCCAACAAGCAGGAGCCGATCAGCTGCGAGCTGTGGAGCAGCCTGCGGCGCCTGCTGGACTGGCTGGCCGACAACTGGCAGCGGCCGGACGAGGGCATCTGGGAGGTGCGCGGCGGCCGGCGCCACTTCGTCTACTCGCGGCTGATGTGCTGGGTGGCCTTCGAGCGGGCGATGCGGATGCAGAGCCAGCGCGGCCTGCCGGGCAACACCACCAAGTGGCGCGCGGTGCGGGACGAGATCTACGAGGAGATCATGTCCAAGGGCTGGAGCCCGGAGCGCCGCGCCTTCGTGCAGTACTACGGCGGCGACGTGCTCGACGCCAGCAACCTGCTGATGCCGCTCGTCAAGTTCATCGGCCCGCGCGACCCGCGCATGCTGGCGACCCTCGAGGCGATCGAGCGCGACCTGGTGTCGGACAGCCTGGTGTACCGCTACGACCCCGAGAAGGCCTCCGACGACGGCCTGGCCGGCTCGGAGGAGGGCTCCTTCTCCCTCTGCTCCTTCTGGCTGGTCGAGTGCCTGACGCGCGCCGGCCGCACCGAGGAGGCGCGCCTCGTCTTCGAGAAGATGCTCACCTACGCCAACCACCTCGGCCTCTTCGCCGAGGAGGTGGGCGACACCGGCGAGGCCCTGGGCAACTACCCCCAGGCCTTCACCCACCTGGGCCTGATCTCCGCCGCCTGGGACCTGAACCGGGCCCTCGGCTCCCACTGACCCGGCCGTCCCGGTGAGCGCCGACCTCTCGCCGGTCCACGAGTTCCTGGCCGGCGTCCACGCCCGGGTGGCGCGCGAGGAGACCGGCGGCGAGGTGGCCGCCTACATCCCCGAGCTCGCGCGGGCGGACCCGGCGGCGTTCGGGATCGCGATCACCACCGCCGAGGGCGAGACCCACGTGGTCGGCGACACCGAGGTCCCCTTCACGATCCAGTCGATCTCGAAGGCGCTGCTCTACGGCATGGCCCTGGAGGACAACGGGCCCGACGGCGTGCTGGCCAAGGTCGGGGTGGAGCCCACCGGCGAGGCCTTCAACTCGATCCGGCTGCAGGACGGCTCGGGCAACCCGTTCAACCCGATGGTCAACGCCGGGGCGATCGCGACCACGGGCCTGCTGCGCGGGCCCGACACCGCCGCCAAGCTGGCGCGCATCCTGGAGACCTTCGGGCGCTACGCCGGCCGCGAGCTGCGCGTCGACGAGGAGGTGTACCGCTCCGAGCGCGACACCGGGCACCGCAACCGGGCCATCGCGCACCTGCTGCGCAACTTCTCGGTGATCGGCGACGACCCCGAGGCGGTGCTGGACCTGTACTTCCACCAGTGCGCCATCGAGGTCACCTGCCGCGACCTGGCCATGATGGGCGCGACGCTGGCCAACAAGGGCGTCAACCCGGCCACCGGCGTGCGGGCGCTGGACCAGCGCCACGTGGCGAGCGTCCTGAGCGTCATGGCCACCTGCGGGATGTACGACTTCGCCGGCCAGTGGCTCTTCGACGTCGGCCTGCCGGCCAAGAGCGGCGTGGCGGGCGGCATCCTGGCGGTGCTGCCGGGCCAGCTGGGCATCGGCACCTACTCCCCGCCCCTCGACGCCTTCGGCAACAGCGCGCGCGGCATCCGGGTGTGCCACGAGCTGTCGAGCGGCTTCGCCCTGCACCTGTTCGACCCGCCGCGCCAGGCCGCCAGCGCCCTGCGCAGCAGCTCGTCGTGCCGCACGCTGCGCTCGCGCCGCCACCGCGGGCCCGACGCGCTGGCGGCGCTGGCGGCCGAGGGCGGGCGCATCCGGGCCGACCTCCTCCAGGGCGACCTCACCTTCACCACCGCGGCCACCGCGGCGACCGGCATCCTCGACCGGGCGCCCGCCGACGGCTTCGCGATCGTTGACGTCACGCGGGTGCGCCACGTCAACCGGCCCGCCGCCGCCCTGCTGGCCGGGCTGCGCGGCCCGCTGGAGGCCCGCGGCACGCTGCTGCTGATGCCGGGAGCCGCACGCCACCCCGAGCTGGCCGAGGCGCTCGCGCACGAGGGCGCGGGCGAGGCCGCGCACGCCTGGGACGACCTCCAGCTCGCCCTCGAGTGGTGCGAGGACGAGCTGCTCATCCGCCTGGGCGTCCCCGCCCGGGACGAGGGCCCCGTGGACCTGGCCGACACGGAGCTGTGCGTCGGCATGAGCGCCGCAGAGGTGGCCGACCTCGCCGCCGTGCTGGTGCGCGAGGAGATCCCCGCGGGCGAGGCCGTGTACCGCCAGGGCGACCCCTCCGACCACCTGGTGCTCATCACCGCCGGCCGCGCGGCCGCCGGATCGGTGCTGCCCGACGGGCGGCCGCTGCACCTCCTGACGCTCACGGCGGGAACCTTCATCGGCGAGGGCGGCCTCATCGACGCCCGGCCCCGCTCGATCTCCGTGATCGCGCAGACGGACATGGTCGTCCACCGCCTGCGGCGCGCGGACCTCGACCGGCTCTGCGACGAGGGCGCGGTCCGCACCCGCACCACCCTGCTGCTCACCATCTCGCGCGCGCTCTCGGAGCGGCTGCACCTGCTGGGCGAGCACCTGCTCTCCCTGTAGGCCCGGGCGGGACCGGGCCCGGGAACGACGAGGGGGGCCCGGCGGGCCCCCCTCGCGTACCGCGGTCCGCCGGCAGCATCGCCGGCGGGGCACTGCTACATCATGCCGCCGCCCATGCCCATGCCGCCCATGTTCGGGCTCATGGCACCGCCGCCCATGCCGCCGCCGCCCTCCTCGGGCTTGTCGCAGACGACGCACTCGGTGGTGATGATGTTCTTGGCGATGGAGGCCGCGTTCTGGAGAGCCGAACGGGTCACCATGGCCGGGTCGATGATGCCGGCCTTGACCAGGTTGACGTACTCGCCGGTGTCCACGTTGAGGCCGATGCCGGCCTTCTTGGACTTGACCTCGCCCACGACCACCGAGCCCTCAAGGCCGGCGTTCTCGGCCAGCTGGCGAAGCGGCTCCTCGAGGGCGCGGCGCACGATGTTGGCGCCGGTGGCCTCGTCGCCGGTGAGCTTGAGGCCATCGAGGGCCTTGATCGAGTTGACAAGGACGACGCCCCCACCGGGGACGATGCCCTCCTCGAGGGCGGCCCGGGTCGCCTGCAGGGCGTCCTCGACGCGGTGCTTGCGCTCCTTGAGCTCGGTCTCGGTGGCCGCGCCGACCTTCACCACGGCCACGCCGCCGGCGAGCTTGGCCAGGCGCTCCTGGAGCTTCTCGCGGTCGAAGTCCGAGTCGGTGGTGTCGATCTCGGCCTTGATCTGCTTGATGCGGCCCTTGATCTCCTCGGTGTCGCCGGCACCGTCGATGATGGTGGTGGCGTCCTTGGCGATCACGACCTTGCGGGCGCGACCGAGCTGGGAGATCTGGGTGTTGGCCAGCTTGAGGCCCATCTCCTCGGCGACCACCTCGCCGCCGGTGAGGATGGCGATGTCCTCGAGCATGCGCTTGCGCCGGTCGCCAAAGCCCGGGGCCTTGACGGCGATGCCGGTGAAGGTGCCGCGCAGCTTGTTGACGATCAGGGTCGCAAGGGCCTCGCCCTCGACGTCCTCGGCGATGATGAGCAGCGGCCGGCCCTGGCCGATCACCTGCTCGAGCAGCGGCAGGATGTCCTGCACGCTCGAGATCTTGCCGCCGTGGATGAGCAGGAACGGGTCATCGAGCACCGCCTCCATGCGGTCCTGGTCGGTGACCATGTAGGGGCTCATGTAGCCGCGGTCGAACTGCATGCCCTCGGTGAACTCGAGGTCCATGCCGAAGGTCTGGCCCTCCTCGACGTTGACCACGCCGTCCTTGCCCACCTTCTCGATCGCGTCCGAGATGACATCGCCGATGGCGCGGTCGCGGGAGGAGATGGCGGCGACCCGGGCGATGTCCTCCTTGCCCGAGACGGCCTTGGCCTGCTTGGCGATCTCGCCCACGACGACCTCGACGGCGGCCTCGATGCCGCGCTTGAGGCCCATCGGGTTGGCGCCGGCGGCCACGTTCTTGAGGCCCTCGCGCACGATCGCCTGGGCCAGCACGGTGGCGGTGGTGGTGCCGTCGCCGGCAACATCGTTGGTGGCCGTGGCCACCTCGCGCACCAGCTGGGCGCCCTGGTTCTCGAAGACGTCCTCGACCTCGATCTCACGCGCGATCGTGACGCCGTCGTTGGTGATGGTCGGTGCGCCGAACTTCTTGTCGAGCACCACGTAGCGCCCCTTGGGGCCGAGGGTCACCTTGACCGCGTCGGCCAGGGTGTTCACACCGCGCTCGAGCGAGCGGCGGGCGTCCTCGTCGAACTTGATCAGCTTTGCCATCTCTGGCGTGTCTCCTTCGTCGTCCGAATGTCGGCGGGCGGGGCGCGGACGCCCCGCGGACTACTTCTTCTTGGCGGCGGTCTTCCGCTTGGCGGGCGCCTTGGCGGCGGGGGCCACGCGGGCCAGGATGTCGTGCTCGCTCAGGATGAGGACGTCCTCACCGTCGAGCTTGACCTCGGTGCCGCCGTACTTCGAGTAGATGACCTCGTCGCCCTCGGACACCTCGAGCGGAAGCCGCTCGCCGTCCGCCCAGCGACCATCACCCACGGCGAGGACGACGCCCCGCTGGGGCTTCTCCTTGGCCGTGTCCGGCAGCAGAATGCCGCTCGCGGTGACCTCGTCCTGCTCCACGGCCTTGACGATCACGCGATCGCCCAGGGGCTTCAGACTCATCGGTACTCCCGGGTTGAAATGGTGGCACTCCCAGAGCGCGCGGACCGCGGCGATCTGAAACCGCGGCCGGGGCGCGTTTGGCACTCACGGGATAAGAGTGCCAGGAGGACGATACCGATAACCCGCGCGGGCCGCCAGCGTCAGGCGGGCGATCCCAGGACGGTCGCGATGTCGGAGCCGCCCGGGCGCACGAAGACCCACCACCGGTAGAAGCCGTCGCGGTGGTCCGAGGTGATGGCGGCCGCCGGGGCCGGGGCGGGCGGCGGGTCGGTCTCGAACAGGCGCAGGGCGAGCGCGTCGGCCGCGACCCCCGCGACGCCCCAGTGGGCCAGCGCGGCCGCCACCGCGGCGGGCGGGCTCTCCCCCCCGCCGGCGAACGCGGCGCCGCAGCCGGGGCACGTCCCCGGCGCGGGCTCGGCGCCCTCGACCACCACCGTCGCGCACAGCGGGCACACCAGGCGTACCACCGTCAGAAGACGAACGGCAGGACCAGCGCCAGCACCGCCACCAGGCCGGTGCCGATGGCGCTGACCGGCAGCCCGCGCGCGCCCTGCAGGCGCCAGATCGCGAGCCCGGCCAGGACGCCGGCGACGCCGGCCAGCACGATCAGCACCAGCTGCCCGCCGGACACGAGGTCGCGCGAGAGGCCCACCGCGGCCAGGATGGCGGTGAGCCCGCAGCCCAGCGGCAGCGACTCGATGCCCTCGGCCTCGTCGCGGCGCAGGCGCAGCGCCTCGTCGCCGATCCAGAGGCCGACCAGGATGTTCCACGCCGCCAGGATGAGCGTGGTCAGGGGGCGGGCGTCCGACGAGAACCAGTCGACCGCCAGGTAGGCGCCCACCGCCAGCGCCACGACCGCCAGCGCGCCCAGCGCGGGCCAGGCCAGCACGAGGGAGCGGCGCTGCGTCGTCGTCCATCTCGGCGGGCGAGGGGATCTCGGCGATCTCGGGGCGCAGCACGCGGCCCGACCGGCTCAGGTGGCGCAGCACCAGCAGGCCCGCCCCGAACACGACCGCGCCCGCGATCACGCCGATGACGAGCGCCGGGGCCGCGGCCGAGGCCGGGCTCGACCCGTCGATGCGCATGACGTTGTAGACGACCAGCCAGCCGACGAGCGCGCAGGCGACCAGCCAGCCCAGCAGGCGCGGCAGCGGCGGCCGCTGCGACAGCTCCGCGCTCACGGACGCACCAGCCGTCCGCCGTCCACCACCAGGGTGTGCCCCGTCACGTAGTCCGCCTCCAGGAGGTATCGGAGTGCCCCCGCCACATCATCCGGTGACCCTACCCGCTGGAGCACCGTCTTCTCGATGGAGCGTCGCGTGGCGCCCTCGGACGCCCCGTCGGGCATGAGCACCGTTCCGGGGGCGATGGCGTTGACGGTGATGGCGGGCGCGAGGGTCTGGGCGAGGCTGCGCGTGAGCATCACGACGCCGGCCTTGGCCACCGAGTGGGCGGTGAAGCGCGGCCAGGGCTCGAGCCCCGCGACGTCGGCGATGTTGACGATGCGCCCGAACCCGGCGGCGGTCATCGCGGGCGCGGCCGCCTGGGCGCAGAAGAACGGCGCCTTGAGGTTGACCGCGAGGCTCAGGTCCACCTGCTCCTCGGTGGTCTCCTCGAAGGGCGCCGCCACGAAGTTGGCGGCGCTGTTGACGAGGACGTCGATCCCGCCGAGCGCGGCGGACGCGTCGGCCACCGCCGCGCGCGCCCCGGCCGCGGTGGACAGGTCGCCCCGCACGACGACCGCGCGCACGCCCCGGCCGCGGCACTCCTCGGCGGTGGCGGCGGCCGCCTCGGCCGACGAGCGGTGGTGCACGGCCACGTCCAGGCCCATGGCGGCCAGCTCCAGCGCCAGCGCGCGCCCCACGCGCACGGCCCCGCCGGTGACCAGCGCCCGGCGCCCCGCGAGCGCGGAGGTCACGACAGCGACAGGAGCGCGGCCATCCGCCGCGCGGCCCGGCCGCGGTGGGAGATCGCCGCCTTCTCCTCGCGGCTCATCTCCGCCATCGAGCGCTGCTCGCCCTCGGGCACGAACACCGGGTCGTAGCCGAAGCCGCCGGAGCCGCGCATCGCCGGGGCGATCACGCCGGGGCACGTCCCGCACGACACCAGGACCCGCTCGCCCGGGCCGAGGCCCACGAGCACGGTCACGAACGCCGCCCCCCGGTCGTCCACGCCGTCGAGCTCCTCCAGCAGGCGCCGGCAGTTGTCGGCGTAGGTGGCGTCGGGACCGGCGTAGCGGCGAGCTGAAGACGCCCGGCCGGCCGCCCAGGGCGTGGACCACCAGGCCCGAGTCGTCGGCGAGCACCAGCGCGTCGTCGGCCACCTGGCCGCGCAGCGCGGCGGCCTTGATCCAGGCGTTCTGGAGCAGCGTGACCCCGGTCTCCTCCACGTCGAAGCCCTCGGGCGCGCCGGAGACCTCGGCGCCGGGGAGCAGCGGCACCAGCTCGCTCACCTTGTCCTGGTTCCCGGTGGCCAGGACGACCCTCACGCCACGGCCACCAGCTGCGCGGCGGTCAGCTCGCGGATGCCGGCCTCGGCCAGGTCGAGCAGGGTGTCCAGCTCGCCGCGGGAGAAGGTCTGCCCCTCGGCGGTCGCCTGCACCTCCACCAGGCGGCCGGCGCCCGTGAGGACCACGTTCATGTCCGACTCGGCCCGCGAGTCCTCCACGTAGGCCAGGTCGAGCAGGGGCGCGCCGTCGACCATCCCCACGCTGACCGCGGCGATCGAGTCGGTGAGCGGCATCCGCGGCAGGTCGCCGCGGGCGACCAGGGCGGCCAGCGCGCGGTTGAGGGCGACCCAGGCGCCGCAGATGCTGGCGCAGCGCGTGCCCCCGTCGGCCTGCAGCACGTCGCAGTCCAGCCACACGGTCCGCTCGCCCAGCGCCTCCATGTTGACCACCGCGCGCAGCGAGCGGCCGATCAGCCGCTGGATCTCGGTGGTCCGCCCGTCCGGGCGCCCCTTGGCGACGTCGCGCGCCTTGCGCTCGCCCGTGGAGGCCGGGAGCATCCCGTACTCGGCCGTCACCCAGCCGCGGCCGCGGCCGCGCATCCAGGCCGGGACGTTCTCGTCCACCGACGCGGTGCAGATCACCCGGGTCCCGCCGACCGAGATCAGCGCGCTGCCGTGGGCGGTCTCCACGAACCCGGGCTGGATCTCCACCGGGCGCAGCTGGTCGGGGCGTCGGCCGTCGGCTCGCATTCCCCACACCTTAGTAGTCTGGCCCGGATGCCCGATGGCCCGCAGGAGCTGGCGGCGCTGCTCGCCGCGTCCGAGTACGCGGTGGTGCTGACCGGCGCCGGGATCTCCACCGAGAGCGGCATCCCCGACTTCCGGTCGGCCGGCGGCGTGTGGGAGGAGTTCGACCCCATGGAGGTCGCCTCCATGTCGACCTTCCTCACCACGCCCGAGCGCTTCTGGCGCTTCCACCGGCCGCGCATCGACATGCTCTCCGGCGTGGAGCCCAACCCGGCCCACCTCGCCGTCGCCGAGCTGGAGCGGCGCGGGGTGGTCCGCGCGGTCATCACCCAGAACATCGACCGCCTGCACGCCAAGGCCGGCACGCGCGAGCTGATCGAGGTGCACGGGTCCCTCGACCGGGGCGTGTGCCTGCGCTGCGGCGCCCGCGTCAGCATCGACGAGCTGGTGGCGCGGGCCGACGCGGCGGAGAACGGCGTGCCGCTGTGCACGGCCTGCGGCTTCCACATGAAGAGCGGCGTCGTCCTGTTCGGCGAGGCCCTGCCGGCCGAGGCCATCGAGGCCGCCTACGCGCACGCCGAGCGCGCCGACCTGATGCTGGTGATCGGCACCTCGCTGCTGGTGGCGCCGGTCAGCCAGCTGCCCGGCGTGGTGCTCGACAACGGCGGCACCCTCGCCATCCTCACCGAGAGCGAGACGCCCTACGACGACCGCGCCCACGTGCGCCTGCACGGCCGCGCGGGCGTCGAGATGACGCAGACCCTCGCGGTGCTCGGGGCGTGAACATCGACCTCACCGGCCGCCGCGCCCTGGTCACCGGCTCGACCGCCGGCATCGGCGCGGCCATCGCCCTGGGGCTGGCGCGCGCCGGCGCGGAGGTGGTCGTCAACGGGCGCTCGCCGGAGCGCACGCGCGCCGCGGCGGCGGCCATCGGCGAGGCGGCCGGGGCCCCGGAGCGGGTGCGCCCGGCGGCCGCCGACGTCGGCACGGCGCAGGGCTGCGACGCCCTGCTCGCGGCCGCGCCCGACGTTGACGTGCTGGTCAACAACGCGGGCGTGTTCACGCCGCAGCCGGTCTTCGAGATCCCCGACGAGGAGTGGCTGCACGCCTTCGAGGTGAACGTGATGTCGGGCGTGCGCCTGTCGCGCCACCACGTCCCGCGCATGGTGGAGCGCGGCTGGGGACGGGTGATCTTCATCTCCAGCGAGTCGGCGATCCAGATCCCGGCGGAGATGGTGCAGTACGGCATGACCAAGACCGCCCAGCTCGCGGTGGCGCGCGGCATGGCCGAGTCGGTGCCCGGCACCGGGGTCACGATCAACAGCGTCCTGCCCGGCCCCACCCTCACGGAGGGCGTGCGCGAGATGCTCGGGCACGGCGAGACCGCCGACGAGGAGGCGGTGCGCCGGGCCGGCCGGCGAGTTCATCGCCGACGAGCGGCCGACCTCGCTGCTGGAACGCCTGGCGACCCCCGAGGAGGTGGCGAACATGGTCGTCTACGTGGCCTCCGAGCAGGCCTCCGCCACCACCGGCGCCGCCCTGCGGGTGGACGGCGGCGTGCTGCGGGCGATCGCCTGAGGGACGCGCCGATGGCCACCCCCACCGCGTTCGTCTACGGGCCGCACCTGCAGGCGTACAACCCCAGCGACGACACCGAGCGGGTGCTGCGGCGCGAGCTCGGCATCGAGCTGCTGCGCGCCTACGGCCTGCTCGACCACCCCGACGTGACCTGCATCGACCCGCGCCCGGCGACCGACGCCGAGATCCAGCGCGTGCACGACCCGGCCTACGTGGGCGCCGTCCGGCGCTACAGCGACGACCCCGCCCTCGCGGACGAGCCCGAGGGCAAGGTGTGGGGCTTCCAGGACGGCGACACCCGGGCGCGGCCGGGGATGCACCAGGCGGCGGCGGCCGTGTGCGGGGCGGCGCTGACCGGGGCGCTGGAGATCTGGGAGGGGCGCGCGGTCCAGGCCTTCTGCCCGGCGCCCACCGGCCTGCACCACGCCATGGCCAACCGCGCCTCCGGGATGTGCATCTACAACGACGCCGCGGTCGCGATCCAGGCCCTGCTCGACCGGGGCGCCGAGCGCATCGCGTACATCGACGTGGACGCGCACCACGGCAACGGCTGCCAGTGGATCTTCTACGAGGACCCGCGGGTGCTGACCTGCTCGGTGCACGAGAGCGGGCGCTACCTGTACCCGGGCACCGGCGGCCTGGGCGAGCGCGGATCCCACGACGCCGAGGGCACCTCGATCAACGTGCCGCTGCCCCCGTACGCCGGCGACGCCGGCTACCTGCGCGCCGTGCAGGACGTGGTCGCCCCGGCGGTGCGCCGCTTCCGCCCGGAGGTGGTGGTGACCATGACCGGGGTTGACCCGCACCACACCGACCCGATGGCCCACCTCCAGGTGACCACCTCCGCCTTCCCGCGCCTCAACGCGATGCTGCGCGACCTGGCCTTCGACGCCGCCGGCGGCCGCTGGCTGGTGGTGACCGGGGGCGGCTACAACATCGACCTGCTGGCGCGGCTCTGGGCGTACCTGCTCGCCGCGATGGTCGAGGTGGACCTGCCCGACCGGATCCCGGCCGACTGGCTGGCGATGGCGCGCGAGCGCGCCGGCGTGGACTTCACCCCGGCCCTGTCGGGCGACACCCCCCTCGCCGTCGGCGCCGACGAGCGGGCCCGGGCGGACGAGCAGGCCTTCGAGGTCATCGAGGCCGCGCGGGACCTCTTCGGGCTGGCCCGCTAGGCCCTCCTCAGGCCGCGCGCCAGAGGGCGTCGTCGCCGAGCGGGGCGCGCGTGGCGCGGCCCCGCCCCACCAGCTCCAGCAGCTGCGCCTCCGCCGCCCGGCGGTCGGGCGCGTCGTTGCCCCGCGTCATCAGCGCGGCGACCTCCTGGGTCACCAGCCCCCCGGGGTAGCGCCGCAGCGCCGTCTCGGCGTCCTCGGGCGGCGGCTCGCGCCGCAGGCCCGGGTCGAGGTTCGCCACCAGCACGTCGTAGGCCTCGATGGTCTGCCACCCGCCGGCCACCAGGCGCAGGCCGCCGCGCTCCACCACCAGGGAGGGCGCCGTGAAGCGCTCGGGGCCGTCGCTGTGCGCCGTCTTGCCCTGCAGCTGCGCGGCCGACCCCGCGGCCGTGCGCGCCTCGGCCCGGTCGCGCTCGTAGGCGGCGCTCACCTCGGGGTCGTCCAGGCGGGCCACCACGGCGTCGGCGTCGATGCCCGGGACGCCCGCGAGCGCCCCGCGCAGCTGGTCGTCGTCGTCGAGCAGCAGGGTGCCGGCGAAGCTCGCCAGCTGCAGGGCGCGCAGCGCCTCCCACTCGCTGCCGGGCCGTTCGATCCGCGCCGCCACGATCGCGCGGCAGGCGCGCGCCGTGCCCGGCACCCGCTCCTTGAGGTGCAGCGCGAACGGCATGCCGAACCGGTCGCGGAAGTCCGCATGGCCGCCGAGCACGAGGCCGGGCGTGTAGCCGCGCTCGCGATAGACGGACGCGCTCTCGGCGAGGCCGATCACCACGAGCCGCCACTCGAGCTGCGCGCCGTAGCGCCAGTCCAGGACGCGCAGGGCCGGCAGGGCGGAGTACGCCCAGGGGCATCCCGGGTCGGTGTGGAGCGTCGCGCGAATGGAAGCGGTCACGGATCCCCCTGTGGTGGACCACGCGCACCGTAGAACCCGGCGGGCCCCGCGCGCCCTACAGGCGGTCGGTGCGGGCGTCGAGCCAGCCGACGATCGCCTCGAGGAGATCCGCCTCGCAGCCCGTGAACCCGTGATCGGCGTCGGGGATCGTCTCGCGCAGCACGCTGGGGCAGTCGCCCTGGCGCGCCAGCGTCTCGAGCTGGAATCCCTCGTCCTCGCGCACCAGCTCGTCCTCGCCGGCCTGGATGATCGCCAGCGGAACGGTGACGTGCCCGATTCGCAGGCGCGACTCGGCGTGGGGGGCCCGCGGGCCGCGCGAGAACCACCAGGTGCGGTAGGTGTAGACCTCGCCGTCGATCGGCCGCTCGCCGAACCCGCGGGCCCGGCGCACGAGGAAGATCCGGTCCCGGTCGGGCGACTCGAAGTCGGGGCCGAGCTGCTGCTCGATCCGCTCGACCACCTCTTCGTAGCCCGGGTCGGCGCCGAAGTGGTCCCAGCGCAGCCGCATGGCCGCGGGCAGGGACGCCGGGTGCGCGAGGGTGCAGACGCCGACCACGTCGGGCGGCCGGCGCAGCGCCTGGTAGTGCGTCACGACCGTCGCGCCCAGGCTGAAGCCGAGCAGCACGATGCGCGTGAACCCCCTGCGACGCAGCACGTGGAGGGCCGCATCGAGGTCGAGGGGGGTCTTGTGCATGAGGCCGCCTCCGAAGATGACGCCGTAGTTCGCCATCCGCGTGTTGACCGAGAGGGCGGTGAAGCCGGCGCTGGCGAGCCCGAATGCCACCCGGCGGGGGACCCCCGAGAGGTAGTTCCCCACCGAGCCGTGGACCACGAGCACGGCGAGGCGCCTCCTCCGCGAGTCGCCGCGCGGGCGGAAGATCATGCCGTCCCAGCTCTGCCCGTCCTCGGTGGAGGTGACGACCAGGTCGATCGCCAGGTTGCGGTCGTCCTCGCCGAAGAGCGGGAGGCGGCGGCCCCTCCCGGGGATCAGCGGCACTACACGCGCTCCCTGAGCCAGGAGGTCACGGCCTTCAGCGTCGCGATCTCGTGCCCCTTGAACGAGTGCCCGCATCCGTCGATGCGGACGACGGTCACGTCGCGATTGCCCGCCGCCCGCGCCACCCCGGCCAGCGCGACGGCCTCCTCGAAGCGCACGACCTCGTCGGCGCTCCCCTGCACCAGGAGGATCGGCGCCCACACCTGGCCGATCTGGCGGAAGCGTCATCGCCGAGGTCGCGGCCGGCCCGCGCGAGTGCCACCAGGTGCGGTAGGTGTAGACCTCGGCGTCGGACGGACGGCGCGTCGGCCCGCGGCTCTGCTCCACCAGGAACAGGCGGTCGTCCTCGGGCGCGTCCGGGTTGGCGCCGATCGCCCGGCGCACGGTCTCGGTGAGCTCGGCGTAGTCCGGCGTCGCCCCGTAGCGGTCGGCCCGCTGCTGCATCGACTGGGGCAGGCCCCATGGGTTGCCCAGGCACACCAGGCCGCGCAGGTCGGGGACGTGGTGGGTGGCGGCGAAGCGGGTGGCCAGCGCCGCGCCGGAGGAGTAGCCCGAGAGCACGATCGAGTCGTAGCCCTCGGAGCGCAGCCAGCGCACGGCGGCCTCCACGTCGCGGATCGCGTCGTGGAAGATCGCCTGGCCGAAGAGCTGGCCCACGTTGCCCATGCGCGTCTCCAGCACCAGCATCGGATAGCCGGCGCGGGCGATCGGCGCCGGGTAGAAGCGCAGCGTGCCCACCAGGAAGTTGCCCATGATCCCGTGGATGTGCACCAGCGCCGTGCGCCGGCCGCTGGCCCGCGTCCGGGCGCGGGCGGCGCGCTCGTCGATCTCGAACAGGGCGTCGTGAACCTCGCCGTCATCGGCCGTGAGGCTCACCAGGCGGCGGTCTACGGGCACACCACCAGGCCTCTCGAGCGGTCGGGAACGGACGGCACCCGGCTACGATAACCGTGATGTCGCACCCCGACCGGCTCCCCGTGACGTACCTGTTCAGCCGGGAGTGCCCGTCCCACGAGGAGGGCCGGCGGCTGCTGGACGCCGCCGCGGCCGCCGCGGGGGTCGCGCTGGAGGTGACGGCGGTCGAGGTGCGCGACGACGCCCAGGCCGAGCGCCTCGGGTTCACCGGCTCGCCGACCTACCGCGGCCGGGACGGCGACCTGCTCCCCGACGACGGCCCGGCGCACGCCTTCCGCTTCGACGCCTGCCGCCTGTACCACCGCTCCGGCGGCCGCAGCGGGCCCCTGCCCGGCCACGACGACCTGGCGGCCGCCCTGCGCGCCGCCGCGAACAGGAGCGCCGCATGAGCACCGCGATCGGCGACCGCGCACCGGACTTCCGGCTCCCCACGACCGACGGCGGGGAGGTGTCGCTGGGCGAGCTGGCCGGCGCGCCGGCGGTCGTCGCGTTCTGGTGCAACCACTGCCCCTACGTGCGCGCGTGGGAGGAGCGCTTCAACGACATCGCGCGCGAGTACGCCGACCGCGGCGTGACCACGGTGGCGATCTGCTCCAACGACGCGGTCAGCCACCCCGGCGACTCCTTCGAGAACATGGTGGTGCGGGCCGCCGAGGCCCGCTACGCCTTCGCCTACGCGCACGACGAGTCGCAGGAGGTCGCCGGTGCCTACGGCGCCCAGCGCACGCCGGACGTGTTCGTGCTCGACGGCGAGGGGCGGGTCACGTACCACGGCGCGATCGACGACTCGACCGAGCCCGAGGGCGTCACCGCGTCGTGGCTGCGCGACGCGCTGGACGCCGCCCTCGACGGACGCGCCCCGGCCGTGACCGAGACCGCCCCCGTGGGCTGCACCATCAAGTGGCGGCGTTGAGCCGCCCGTAGCCGCGGTTGCAGTAGAGCAGCGGGTCCGTGCCCGCGAGCTCGGTGGAGACCACCCGCCCCACCAGGATCGTGTGGTCGCCTCCGGGCAGCGCGGCGTGGTGGGCGCACACCATGCGCGCGACGCCGAACGGCAACAGCGGCGCGTCGAACGGCCCCGGCTCGTAGGGGTACGCGCCGAACTTCTCGGAGCCGGGCCGCGCGAAGGCCGCGGACATCTCCGCCTGCTCCGCGCCGAGGACGTGGACGGCGAAGCCCGGCGCTCCCACCAGGCCGTCGTGCGAGTGGGCCGAGTCGGCGATGCACACCAGCACGAGGGGCGGATCGAGCGACAGCGACGAGAACGAGGCGGCGGTCATGCCGACCGGCTCGCCCTCGTGGAGCGCGGTCACCACGGTCACCCCGCTCGGCCATCGGGCCAGTGAGTCTCGGAACTCGCTCTGCTGCACGCTGTCCACGAGGGCAGGCTACTAAGCAGGCAGGGGTCGCGCCCGTGCACCCGGAAGCCGCTCCGGATGTGGAATCTCGGGCAAGTGCGAGTATGCTCTCCCGGATCAGTCGGCGAACATCGTCGAAATCAGGACGACAATCCGGTCGTCCGTGGGAGAGCGTCTCAACCCTTCGAGCATCCCGGTTGGACGGTCGAGTCAGGTCTCCCGTCCGATTCGCGGCCCGATGCCGCAAGGAGCTCAGATTGTCATCCACCACCTTCGCCGACCTCGGCGTGAGCGACGACGTGCGTGCCGTCCTCTCCGAGCGCGGCATCGTCTCCCCCTTCCCGGTCCAGGAGCTCGTGCTCCCGGTGGCCCGCACCGGCCGCGACGTGCTCGTCAGCTCGCCGACCGGCTCGGGCAAGACCCTCGCCTTCGGCCTGCCGCTCGTCGAGCGGCTCACCCGCGGCGGCGCGCACCCCTCGGCGCTGATCCTGGCGCCCACGCGTGAGCTGGCCGCGCAGATCGAGGAGGAGCTCGCCCCCCTCGCCGCCGCCCGCTCCCTGAAGATCGCGGTCTGTTACGGCGGCGTCGGCTTCGAGCAGCAGGCCAAGCGCGCCGCGCGGGCCGACATCCTCGTCGCGACCCCCGGCCGCCTGCTGGACCTCGCCCGCCAGAAGCGGCTGAGCCTCTCCGGCATCACCACCCTCGTCCTGGACGAGGCGGACCGCATGCTGGACATGGGCTTCCTGCCCCAGGTGCAGGCGATCGTGAAGCAGGTGCCGCGCGAGCGCCACACCATGTTCTTCTCGGCCACCCTCGACGGGGCCGTGGGCACGATCGCGGAGGACTTCACCCGCGACGCCGAGCGGCTGCGCATGCGCGAGGCGCGCAGCGACACCGGCGAGACGCTCTCCGAGCGGCTCTCGCAGGAGTTCGTCGCCTGCACCCCCTCCACCCGCACCGACGAGCTGCTGAAGCTCATCGGCGGCGAGGAGGACCTGGTGCTCGTCTTCTGCCGCACCCGCCGCGGCGCCGGCCGGCTCGCCGAGCGGCTGGACCGCCAGGGCCTGGCCGCCACCTCGATGCACGGCGACCTCACCCAGGCCCAGCGCGAGAAGGCGCTGCGGCGCTTCACCCAGGGCACGGTGCGCGTGCTGGTCGCCACGGACGTCGCCGCGCGGGGGATCGACCTCGACGACATCGGCCTGGTCATCAACTACGACCCGCCCGAGGACCAGGACGCCTACACCCACCGCGTCGGGCGCACCGCCCGCGCCGGCCGCTCCGGCCGCGCCGTGACGCTGGTGATGCCCGAGAGCGCCGACCAGCTCTCGCGCCTGGCCGTCAACCTGGGCCTCACCGACAACTGGGAGAAGACCGGCTACGGCCTGGCCGCCCCGCGCGTCGTGTACGGCTCGCGCCGCCGCGGCTCGGCCTTCTCGCCCGCCCGCCCGGCGCGCCCCCGGCCCACCGGCGGCCAGCCCGCGGCGCCGCGGGCCAACCGGGTCAAGCGCGGCAGCCGGATCCCGGCGGCCTAGCCGGTCCCGCCGGTGGGCGACTTCACGATCATCCGCGCGGACGACGTCGCCGACGTCTACGCCGGATCGGACGTCCCCGGCGAGTTCCGCCCGCTGACGCGGGCGCTCGAGGCGGAGCAGCTGGCGGTCACGCTGATACGCGTGCCGCCGCACTCCGACTTCGAGCAGGGCACCGGGCACCACCACGAGGAGCTCGAGGAGCTGTACCTCGTCACGCGCGGCACCCTCACGATGCGCTTCGGCGACGAGGTGCGCCGGGTGGAGGCGGGCACCGCGGTGCGGGTGGCGCCGCGGACGGTGCGCTCGCACCGCAACGAGGGCGACGAGCCGGTGGAGATGTGGGCGATCTCGCGCCGCATCGACCACGGCGACGCCACCAAGGTCGACGACTTCTGGGAGGCCTCCCCCGACGCCGCGCAGCGGCGGGGGTAGCGCGCCTCCCCTTTGCCCGCGCGGGCGTTCGGGATACCGTCGATCCTCCACGACATGAGACCGGGAGGCGGGGCGTGTCCTTCTTCAGTCGCCTGAAGGCGATCTTCGGCGCCAAGGCCAACAAGGCCCTGGACGCGGCGGAGAACCCGAACGAGATGCTCGACTACTCGTACGAGAAGCAGACCGAGCTGCTCACCAAGGTCCGCCGCGGCGTCGCCGACGTCGCCACCAGCAAGAAGCGGCTCGAGCTCCAGGCCGAGAAGCTCCAGGCGAGCATCGGCACGCTGGAGGCGCAGGCCACCCAGGCCCTCCAGGCCAACCGCGAGGACCTGGCCCGGGTCGCCCTCGAGCGCAAGGCGGGCGTGCAGGCGCAGCTGGCCGACATCACCGCCCAGCGCGACCAGCTGCAGGCCGAGCAGGACAAGCTGGTGGCCGCCGAGCAGCAGCTCACGACCAAGATCGAGGCCTTCCGGGTGCGCAAGGAGACGATCAAGGCCCAGTACACCGCCGCCGAGGCCCAGACCAAGATCGGCGAGGCGTTCAGCGGCATCTCCGAGGACATGGCCGACGTCGGCATGGCGATGGACCGCGCCGAGGGCAAGGTGGAGACCATGCGGGCGCGGGCCGGCGCCATCGACGAGCTGCTGGCCTCGGGCGCGCTGGACGACCTGACCGTGAGCGGCGACGTCGTCGACCGCGAGCTGGCGCAGATCGCGTCGCAGGGCGCGGTGGAGGCCGACCTGGCGCGCCTGAAGGGCGAGCTGGGCGCGGGCGCCGCCCCGAGCGGCCAGATCACGGAGGGCGAGAAGTGATCGTCCGCGTGCTGGGCATCGGGCAGTTCCGCCTGGACGACGGCGCCATGGCCGTCATCGAGGCGGCCGACGACGCGGTGGAGGCCGCCATCGCGAGCCGCGACCACGCCGCCTTCCGCACGGCGATCCGCGATCTGATCGACACCATCGAGAGCGTCGGCGAGGCCGTTCCCGACAGCGAGTTCGTGGCCTCGGACATCATCGTCCCCGACCGCGACATCTCCTTCGAGGAGGCCGTGGCGATCGACGGCGGCAGCGGCGAGGGACTGATTCCCGGATAGCACGGGCGCGGCGCCCGGCAGGGCGGGCCCGGCCCCGAGTCGCGAAGGACGAGACACCACGGGCCGGGTTTCCCCGGCCCGTGGTGTACGAGGTCGCCGCGGACGGGCGGCGACCGTATGCAAATGGGCCCGGCCAGGGCCCATTTGCCGCGTCCCAGCCGGCCCGCAAGAGGCCGGCTCGACGCGTGAGGAGGACTAGAAGTCGCCCGCCGCCGCCGCCGCCGAAGTCGCCGCCGCCGCCGAAGCCCCCTCCGAAGTCACCCCCGCCGCCGAAGTCGCCGCCGCCGCTCCCCGCGTCGCCGCCCCCGCCGCCGTCACCCGACGAGGGGGCTCCCATCCCGGTGTCGCCGCCGAACATCCCGCCCAGGATGACGCCGGCCAGCGCGCCGCCCACCAGCGGCCCCATGCCGCCGCCCAGGCCGCGCGACTGCCAGTAGGGCATCGTCTCGCCGCGCTCGGTCACCTCCCGGAAGCGGGGCTGCTGGCCCTCCTCCAGGTCCTTGGCGCAGCGCGCGCACACGGGGAGCTTGGCCGTGTCGCCGCTCGGGGTGGACACCGTCGCCGTCGTGGTCGCCCGGCCGTGCTTGGGGTCGAAGGCGCACATGCCCTCCAGCAGCGGCTCCTCGTCGGCGGCCTCGGGCGGGCGCCCCTCGAGCACCGCGTGCGTGCGGCGGGCGGCCCGCAGGCCCTTCTCGAGGGAGGCGGCGGCCGCGTCCAGGCCCTGCGCGGTCTGGGGGCCCGGGGCCTCGAGGATGTCGCGGGCCTCGCCGTACGAGAGCACGGCCACCTCGTGATGCGGCTTCGCGGCCGCCGTGCGGTCGTCGGCGACCTGCATGTCGTCGTCGAGGTCGCTGATCTGGGCGGCGAGGGCGTTGACCAGGGGCTCCAGCGACTCGCGCCGGGCCGCCAGGCTCTGGGCGGCGCGGCGCTTGGCGCCGCGGCGCGAGACGAGCACGGCCACCAGCACCACGCCCGCCCCCAGCGCGAGGATCCACAGCAGGACGTTGCCCCCGGACCCGCCGCCGCCCTCGTCGGACGGGGTCGCGTCGCCGCCGGCCGCCGGCGCCGTGCCGGAGGAGACCGCCGCCGAGAGCCGGTTGGCCACCGCGATCGTCCCGGCGACGGGGTCGGCGCGCAGGGCGCCGCGCTCGGCGTCGAAGGCCTGCTGCACCGCGCTCGAGCGCAGCGGTGAGGCGATCGCGAGGTTGCTCGGGGACAGCACCAGGATGCTGCCGGGGTAGCTCAGCCGCTCGCGCAGCGAGCGGGCGTAGGCCTGCGCGTCGGCGGGCTTGGCGCTCAGCACCACGAACTTGGTGGGCGTGCCGGCGGCCGCGAGGGCGGCGGCGGCGGAGGTGAGCTTCGCGCGGTCCGCGCTCGACACGCCGGCGCCGTTCTCCACCGCGACGTCCGACGCCGCGACCGGCGCGAGGTCCACCAGCGCCGTCGCGGAGCCCGCCAGGGCCAGCGCCACGACGAACGCGACCGCCGACGCGGCGACCAGCCGGATGTGCCTCATGCGTGGCCCCCGTTCGACCCTTTCCGGACGCGCCCGGACAGGTTAGCGCCGCGCGGCCGGCGGCGGCATCGGATCGGACGGGCGGCTCCGGCCCGCGTCACGCCCCGGCGGTGACCCCCAGGGTGGCGATCCGCCCGGCGCCCTCGCACTCGGTGGCCTGCACCAGGACGCCGTGGCTCAGCACGCCCACCACCCGTCCGCCGTCCGACACCGCCAGGCGGCGCACGCCGGCCCGGTGCATCAGCTCGCCGGCGGCGGAGAGGTCGTCGTCGGGCCCGACCACGGTGACGGTCGAGGTCATGATCTCGGAGACCGGCATGGAGCGGGCGTCGTCGGCGCCCTCGGCGACGAAGCGCACCACGATGTCGCGGTCGGTGACGACCCCCACCAGGCGCCCGCCGTCGACCACCGGCAGGAAGCCGGTGCCGGCGTCGCGCATCGTCCGGGCCGCCTCGGCGATGCTCTGCCCGGGCGCGATCGCGTGCACCCTCGATTCCATGGCCTCGCGCACGAGCATGCTCATCACCCCCTGACCCGCCGGCCGGACGGCCGGCACGGGCCGAGCATCCCACCGCCCCGCCGCGGCGGGCAAGCCGGTCGCCTACCGCGCGATGGTGATGCCGGCGGCCTCGCGGTCGAACGTGTCGGGGGTGATGCCCTGCTCGCGCAGCGTGACCTTCTGGACGCGCTCGGTGGGGGTCTTGGGCAGCGTGTCCACGAAGCGGATGTAGCGCGGCACCATGAAGTACGGGATGCGCTCGGCGAGCCAGTGGGTGAGCGCGACCGGATCGGGGGCCTCGCCCTCGGCGACCACCACGATCAGGATCTCGTCCTCCGACGAGGCCCCCTCGCCCGCCTTGACGCCCACGGCGGCGCACTCCCGGATGGAGGGGTGGTCGCAGACCTGCTTCTCCACCTCCATCGAGGAGACGTTCTCGCCCCGGCGCCGGATGTAGTCCTTCACCCGGTCCATGAAGTAGACGTAGCCGTCGTCGTCCATCCGCCCCAGGTCGCCGGTGTGGAGCTTCAGGTTGCGGAAGTCCTCGGCGGTCTTCTCGGGCATGCCGTAGTAGGCGCGCATCACGATGTTCGGGATCTTCATGTCCACGACGATCTCGCCCGGGGTGTCCGGGGGCAGCGGGCCGGTCGGTGCCCGGCTCCACGATCGTGACCTCGTAGCCCGGGTTGGCCGTTCCGCAGCTGCCCAGCCGCGGCGGCCGGGTGGGGTCCATCATCGTGGCCACGCCGGTCTCGGTGAGGCCGTACCCCTCGGTCAGCCGCACGCCGAAGCGCTCCTCGAACGCGTGGTAGATGTCCTTGGGGGCCGGCGCGGCGGAGATCGTGTGCACCGCGTGCGCGCGGTCGAGCGGCGAGGGCGGCTGGTTCCAGAGGAAGTAGAGGATCGCGCCGATGCCGTTGAAGGTCGTGGCGCCGGCGTCGATCGCCTGCTGCCAGAACCGGGTGCCCGAGAAGCGCTCGACGAAGGCCACCCGCGCGCCCACGAGCAGCGCCGGGTAGGCGCACAGCACCTGGGGGTTGGAGTGGAACAGGGGCAGGCACGAGAAGTAGGTCTCGCCGGCCAGGTCGGCGGGGGCGCACCCGCGCCCGACGGCCATCGCCTCGACCGCGCTGCGCGCCGAGAAGTAGTCGGCCGCGTTCTGCTTGATGACGCCCTTGGAGCGCCCGGTGGTGCCCGAGGTGAACATGATCCGGGCGTCGTCGGTCCAGGAGTACGCGATGCCGTCGGGCTCGGCGTCGGGGGCCGCCATCAGCTCGTCCAGGGTCTCCCAGGGCAGCGACGGCGCGGGGCCGGGGTCGCCGCCCGTGCGCAGCACGACCACGCGCTCCAGCAGGGGCAGCTCGGACGCGACCAGCGCCAGCCGGTCGAGGTGGGTGTCGGCGATGAACAGGAGACGCGACTCGACCAGGTTGATCGTCCAGCTGAGGAAGTCGCCCTTGTACGCGGTGTTGATCGGGCTCATGACCGCGCCGGCCTTGAGGATGCCGTACCAGACCGGGACGAACTCCTCGCAGTTGGGCAGCAGCACGCTCACCGACGCGCCGCGCCCGACGCCGCGGGCCAGCAGCCCGTTGGCGACCCGGTTGGCGCGCGCGTTGACCTCGCCGTACCCGACCCAGGGACCGTCGCCGTACCGCAGGTACTCGCGGTCGGGGTGGCGCTCGGCGGCCGCGCGCAGGATCTGCGGCAGCACCCAGGCGGTCGGGTCCTCGCGGGCGTACCAGTCGCTCCACTCCATCACGCCGCCTCCGGCTCGGGGCCCTGTCCCTCGCGGAACACGCGCCAGTCGGCGGGCCGCTTCTGCTGGAAGCTGGCGATGCCCTCCTGCGGCTCGGGTCCGTAGACGTGGTTGAGGGCCATCAGCTCCATCCCGTGGTTGGTGGATGAGTAGAGCGCGTCGGTGGCCGCGTTGAGCGCGATCTTGGCCAGGCGCAGGCCCTGGGGCGAGCGCCTCAGGATCTCCGTGCACCAGCGGTCGACCTCGTCGTCCAGATCCTCGGGCGCGACGACCGCGTTGACCAGGCCCATCTGCAGGGCCTCCTCGGCCGAGTACTGGCGGGTGAGGAAGAGCACCTCGCGCGCCTTCTTCTCGCCCACCACCGCCGGGATGAGCTGGCACCCCCACCACAGCGGGGCGGAGCCGATCTTGGGACCGGCCTGGCCGAAGCGGCCGGTGCTGTCGGTGATCGTGAGGTCGGAGATCATGTTGAGCTCGTTGCCGCCGCCGATGCAGTAGCCGCGCACCCGGCACAGGACCGGCTTGCCGTTGTTGCGGATGGCGCTCGCCAGGCGCGGGCCGATGATGTGGCCGACGCGCTTCTCGCGCATCGTGCGCGTGGGCTCGCGCACGTCGCCCCCCACGCAGAAGGCGCGCTCGCCCGCCCCGGTGAAGACGATCACGCCCACGCTCTCGTCGTCGGCGGCGGCCTCGAAGGCCTCGCAGAGCTCGACCATGGTCTGGCCGCGGAAGGCGTTGAGCCGCTCCGGGCGGTTGATCGTGATGGTGGCCCGGCCGCCGGCCACCTCGTAGAGGATGTCCTCGAAGGCCACGATCCTCAGTCCTCGTCGGGCAGGAACTTGCGCGCGTCGATGCCGTGCTCCTCCATCAGGCGCCGGAAGGTGTCGCGCATCTCGTCCGGGTAGTCGGGGAGGTCGGTCTCGGTGGCCAGCACGTGCTCGGCGTGCGCCCGCCAGTTGGGGCCGAAGTCCCAGTCCTCGTCGTCCATCAGGCGCCGGATCTCGCGGGCCGGGAAGTACATCATCCCGGGGTCGCGGCCGTGGCGCTCGGCGATGGCCACGACCTCCTCGATGCGGCCCGGCAGCGGCGCCTGCTCCTGGATGAGCCCCTTCTCCCTCAGCAGCTCGACCGTCGCCGGATCCGATGCGTAGGGGACGCCGAAGGCGTTGTCGTGGAAGAGCTTCTCGAACTTCAGGCGCGGGCGCTGGCCGCCGGCGTCGGCGCTCTCGAGCGGGTAGCCCACCGCGTGCCCCCAGGTGAAGCGGTAGTGGGGCGGCAGGCCGAACGCCTTCTCGATGCCGCCGGGCTTGCGCCCGAACGCGATCAGGATGTTGCCCACGCCCAGGCCGACCCCGGCCGCGATCGCGTTGGCCGCGGCCTGGCCGCTCTCGAAGCGCAGCAGGATCTCGGTGCGCTCGGTGGGGAAGCTCATCAGGCGCGGGATCGTCTGGGTCATCGAGAAGTCGTAGTTCCAGCCGTGGTACTTCGACATCGCCCCCGAGATCGCGACGCTCGAGATCCCGTCGACCGCCCGCCCGTACCAGGCGTTGAGGTTGGTCAGCCAGAGGATCAGGTGCGAGGCCTGGTTGATGATCTGGACGTTGAAGCCGGAGACGCACTCCTCGAGCTCGTCCCACAGCTCGCAGGTGTCCTTGCGGATGACGATCGCCTCGGTGGCGTTGATGTTGCCCTGGCACGAGGCGAAGCGGGCCGCCTGGAGCATGGCCTCGATCTTCCAGGCCTCCACCTCGCGGTCGGCGTCGAAGTAGCGGATGCTGCGCCGGTCGCCGAGCGCCTTGAGGATCGGGACGTCGGGTACCTGGTCCGCCGACGGAACCGCCTGTGTCTCGCCCATCGCTCACCCCGTGTCCGCATCGTTGGCTTACAACGTAATCCAGATGTAACCTACGATCGCACGCCGGACGCTGTCAAGGATGGGGTGGGATGGCCGAGGTCTCTGCAGCACGCCGCGATCGGGCGCCGCTCACCCGTGACCGCATCGTCCGCGCGGCCCTGCGCCTGATCGACGAGCGCGGCCTGGACCAGCTCACCATGCGCCGCCTCGGGGCCGACCTCGGGGTCGAGGCGATGTCGCTCTACAAGCACGTGCCGGGCAAGGAGGCGATCCTCGACGGCGTGCGCGAGCTGCTGCTGGCCGAGTTCGCGGCCACCCTCGCGCTCGACGACGACGACCTGGGCTGGCGCGCCCACCTCGGCCGCTTCGCCAACGCCTACCGCGCCCTGGGCCTGGCGCACCCCGAGGCCTTCGGGCTGCTCGCCCGGGGACCGGAGCGCGCCTACGTCGCCGGGCGCGCGATCGCCGAGGCCGGCCTGGAGCGCCTGATCGAGTCGGGCCTGGACCGGCGCACGGCCATCCTGGCCCAGCGCACGATCGTGCGCTTCGTGCTCGGCTTCAGCCTGGTCGACCAGGCGGCCGACGACGCGCCCGCCACCGCCACGGCGCAGGAGCTGGAGGCGCTCAACGCCGACCAGCCCCTGGTGGGTGAGCTCATGCGCTCGCTCGCCGGCGGCTCGGACCAGGAGCTGTTCGACTTCGGGCTCGAGGCGATCCTCGAGGGGCTCGACCGGATCATCGCCCGGACCTGAGCGGACGCAGGACGACGGAGGCCCCGCGCTGCGGGGCCTCCGTGTCCAGCCGTGAACCGCCTCCGGGTGCTACCCCTGGCCGGAGGTGGTGATGAGCTCCTTGCGCGACGGGCTGTCGGGGAGCACGAGGCCCGCGACGACCGCGCCGTCGACGTCGGCCACGATGATCTCGCCGACCTCGTCGTAGGTGTTCTCGAAGATGCCGCGCTTCTTCATGCTGGCCGCCGCGCCGTGGTTGTCCTCGGTCGGGGTCAGGTAGTGGATGCTGGCCGCCTTGTAGCGGTGGATCAGGAACAGGTGCAGCAGCGTCATCAGGCGCTTGCGGCGCAGCGACGTGTCGAACGTGTTCTGGTCGCGCACCGACAGCACCACCCGGCCGCGCCGGTCCTGGAGCGTGCCGAACACGATGTTGGCCAGCTTCTCGCCGCCGTCGTCGGTCACGCTCAGCTCGAGCAGGTCCTGCCCGGCCGTGTGCGGCCGCAGCGACACCCTGAGCGGCTTCGTGATGCCGTTGTACGTCGGCCCACTCGGCCAGCCAGCCCGCCAGGACCTTCGGCGGGACCTCGGTCTGCACCAGGTGCTGGCTCTGCGTGGAGCCCTCGCCCATGGCCTTGGTGGTGGCCGTGTGGCCGGACACCGCGCTGAGCGCGGCGTCGGCGCGCGGACCGCCGACCAGGGTCTGGGGCGTGCGGTAGGGCGACTCCAGCAGGCGGAACTTGCGCTGCAGGCGCGCCAGGGCGAGCATGCCGTCCTCGCGGAGCGCGGTGGTGAACTCCTCCGCCGCGAGGCCGTCGATCTGGTGGCCGCCGTAGGTCATGAAGTTGAAGACGAAGCCCATCTTCCCCAGCTCGATCGGGAAGTTGCGCATCTCGTCGTCGCTCATGCCGGTCGTGTCCCAGTTGAAGGACGGCGACAGGTTGTAGGCGAGCATCTTCTCCGGGAAGACCGCGTGGATCGCGTCCGCGAACTCCTTCGCGTCCGTCGAGGTCCGCGGTCTTGGTCTCCATCCAGAGCAGGTCGGCGAACGGCGCGGCCGCGAGCGACTTGGCGACGGCGTACGGGATGCCGCCCTGGATCTGGTAGTAGCCCTCGGGGGTCTGGGCCAGCTCGGCGTCCCACACGACGTCGACGCCCAGCTCGCGGGCCTTCTTGCGGATCTCGTACCAGGAGGCGCGGGACGCGAAGGCGTTCCACTCCTCGACGGTGATGTCCGGCGCCGAGTCCTCGTCGCCGCGGAAGGCGATCAGGTCGGCGACGGCCTGGCCCAGGGTGGTGAGGCCGGCCTCGGCCTGCCACACCTCGAGGAAGGCGTCGGCGACCGTGTCGAGGGCGTCCTCGGAGGTCCGGATCTCGCCGGCCTCGTACGCCTTCGCCGCGTCGGCGATGACGTTGGACGAGCGCCGGTCTTCTCGAGCCACGCGTCGGCCTCGGCGTACTCGCTCGTCGGGCACGGCGTAGATCTGGTGGCCGTTGAGCTCGTCGATGCCGGCGGCGTTGAGGCCGCTTGATCAGGGCGAGGAAGCGCGGCCTTGTAGGACGGCACCGAGGTGTTGGTGACGCCCAGGATGAACGGCTGGTCGCGCTCGTCGCCCGCGCTGTCGAGGAGGTTGGCCGCCTCGGCGTCGGTGCGGGCCACGATGATGCCCGGCACGCCCATGAGGTCCAGCTGGAAGCGCGCGGCGCTCAGGCGCTTGATCTGCTCGTCGGAGGGCACGAGCACCTTGCCGCCCTGGTGGCCGCACTTCTTGGCGCCGGGCTTCTGGTCCTCGATGTGGTAGCCGGGGACGCCCGCCTCGACGAAGCGGCGGACCAGGTTGCGCACGTGGGCGTCGCCACCGTGGCCGGTGTCGGCGTCGGCGATGATGAACGGGCGGAAGTCGACCTCGGGGGTGGCCTCGCGCTCGGCCTCGGTCATCCGGGATCGCAGGTAAGCGCTGGTTCTTGTCCGCGGTCAGCAGCGCGCGCACGAGACCCTCGGCCTCGTCCGGCACCTGGCTGAGCGGGTAGCTCGCGAGGTCCGGGCCCGGATCCTCGTTGGTGGAGCCCTTGGCCGAGGTCGCCCAGCCACCGAGGTAGATGCCCTCGATGCCGGAGCGCTTCATCTGCACCACCTGGCCGGGCGAGTACGGCCCGAAGCTGGTGATGGACTTGCCCTCGGCGAACAGCTCCCGCAGTCGTGCGTAGAACTGCTCCGCCGCGTTGCGCGCGATGGTGTAGTCCTGCGGCACGGTGCCCCGCTGGTCGGCCACCAGGCGGGCCGGGTAGACGCGGACCGTGTCCTTGAAGCGGTCGCTATCCATCCACTCCTGGAGTTCCTGGATCTCGTCCGCGATTGCAATAGCCCCCATACCAAGTCCCCTTGTGGCTCGATTTCACCCTGCAGTCTACGCGCGATGTGACATCGCCCAACAACGTGACTGACGTCACGACCGCGATGCTCATGCGGATCCGCCCGGTGGGCGGGGCCGCCCGGCCTATTCGACGACCAGGACCTCGCAGTCGGCCTCGCGGCGCACGTCGCCCGCCACGTCGGCGCCGAATACTCGGCTGAGGAAGCCGTGGTGGTGCGCGCCCACCACGATCAGCCGGGCCTTGCGCTCGCGCGCGGTGTTGACGATCAGGTTCGCCGGCTCGCCGGGCGCCCAGATGTAGTCGACGGTCACGCCCGCGCCGGCCAGCCGCTGCTCGGCCGCGTCCAGCGCCTCGACCACCTCGGGCGGCGCGTGCAGCGGGCCGTCGCGCGGCTCGTTGGCCGGGGTGCCGAAGTTGCGGGGGTCGCGCGGGTCCAGCGGAAGCTCGAACACCGCGAGCACGACGAGGCGCTCCTGGTGCTCGCGCGCCAGGTCCGCCGCGCGCGCCAGGGCGCGCTCGGAGCCATCCGATCCGTCATAGCCGACGACCACGGTCACGGGCGCAACCCTACCCCACCGCGGGCGCGCGGTCGGCGGCGCGGCCGGAGACCCGGCGCGCCGCCGACCCGGAGCCCTACTGCGACGGGTCCCCGGCGCCGCGGGCCCGGTCGCCGAACAGCCGCAGCAGCGCCCAGCCGCCCGGCAGCAGGCAGGCCGCCAGGAACAGCTTGACGATGTCGCCCGGCACGAAGGGCTGGACGCCGAACTCGTACGCCGCGTTCCAGCCGAGCGGCTCGTCGGCGCCCGGCGGCGTCCAGTTGGCCAGCCACGGCACGCCGAAGGCGTAGATGAGGGCGTTGGCGATGAGCAGCACGCCCACCATCGTCATCACGTGCTGGGTGGCGCCGCGGTCGGCGAAGAAGCCGACGAAGAGGGCGGCGACCAGATACCCGACCAGGTAGCCGCCGGTGGAGCCGGTGAAGTAGTCCCAGCCGCCGTTCCAGTCGGCGAAGACGCCGGCGCCGAGGGCGCCGATGGCGAGGTAGATGACGAGGGCGATGGCCGCCCGGCGAAGACCGAGCAGGCCTCCCACGAGGAGCGCGCCGAAGGTGCCGCCGGTGAGCGGCACGGGGTGCCACGGGATGCTGATCTGCGACGCGATGGTCATCAGGACGACCGCGCACCCGATCAGGATCGCGTCGCGCGTGATCGCCTGGGCGCGGTCCTTGGACTGCGGGAAGACGGCGTCCAGCAGGGTGCCGTGGAGTGAGGAGGTGCTGTTGGTGGAGATGGTGCCTCGCTTTCCGGTGTCGTCACGGCGCAGCTTATCCAGCCGTGACGAGTCCCGCAGGGGCGGGGCGCTAGCCTTGCGCCCATGCACGCGGTGGTGCTGGGAACGGGCTCGATGGCCCCCGAGATCGCGGCCGCGCTGGCCCTGGCCGGCGGCCCGGTGGTGGTGTGCGGGCGCTCGCGCGAGCGCGCCGACGCGGCCGCGCGCCGCGCCACGGCGCTGGCGGGCGGGGGCGGGATCACGGCCCTGGCCCTGGACGAGCGCGCCTTCGCCGGCGCCGGGCTGGTGGTGGAGACGGTCGCCGAGGACCTCGCGCTCAAGCGCGAGCTGCTGGCGCGCATCGAGGCCTGGTCGCCGCCGGAGGCGATCCTCGCCACCAACACCTCCAGCCTGCGCATCGCCGACATCGCGGCGGCGCTCGTCCGCCCCGGCCGCTTCGCCGGCCTGCACTTCCTCAAGCCGGGCCACCTGACCGCGGTGGTGGAGGTGGTGCCCGGCCCGCAGACGGACCCGGCGGTCGTGACGGCGCTGGAGGGCCGGGCCGAGGCCATGGGCAAGACCCCCCTCGTGGTGCGCGCCGACGTGCCCGGCTTCATCTGGAACCGGATCCAGTTCGCGGTCCTGCGGGAGTGCCTGCACATGCTGGAGGCCGGGGTGGCCGACGCCGCCGACATCGACGCCGCCGTGTCGGACGGGCTGGCGCCGCGCTGGATGGCGGCCGGGCCGCTGGCCACCGCCGACCTGGGCGGGCTGGCCGTCTTCGCGACGATCTCCGGCCAGCTCTTCCCCCACCTCGCCGACGGCCACGCCGCCCCCGCCGAGCTCGCCGAGCGGGCGGCCGAGGGGCGGCCGTTCGCGCCCTGGACGGCCGGTGGCGGCGAGGCGGTCGCCGCGCTGCGCGCCCAGGCGCTGGCCATGGGGCGCGAGATCGCGGCGCGGCGCAGGGACCTGGGGGCGTGAGGCGCTTCACCGCGCACCTGGGGACCCTGTTCGGCGAGCTGGACCCGCTGGCCCGCCCCGCGGCGGCCCGCGACGCCGGCTTCGACGCCGTGGAGGCCTGGTGGCCGCCGGCGCCCGATCCGGACGCGTGGATCGCCGCCGTGCGCGACGCGGGCGTGCGCGCCGAGCTGGTCAACGCCGACGGCGGCGACCTGGCGGCGGGCGAGCGCGGCTACTGCAACGTCCCCGGCCGCGAGGACGACGTGCTGCGCGCGGTCTGCGACGCCGCGCGGGTGGTGCGCGCCTGCGACGGCGAGCTGGTCAACCTGCTGGTGGGCCGGATCGATCCCGGCCGCGACGCCCAGAGCCAGCACGACCTGGCGGTGGCGGTGGTGCGGGCGGCGGGCGACGAGGCGGCGCTGCTCGGGGCCCGCATCGTGATCGAGCACCTCAACCCGGTCGATGTCGAGCGCCCCCTGCTGCCCACCCCGGCCGCGGCCGCCGCCTTCGTGACCGCGGTGGGCCACCCCTGCGTGCACCTGCTCTTCGACGCGTACCACGCGGCCCGCGCCGGCCTGGACCCCCTGGCCGAGGTCGGCCCGGTGGCGCCCCTGATCGGGCACGTCCAGTACGCCGACGCGCCCGGCCGCGGCGCGCCCGGCACCGGCACGATCGACCTGTGGGCCCTCCTGGAGCGCCTCGACGCCGTGGGCTACCGCGGCCGGGTGGGACTGGAGTTCGTTCCGCAGGGCCCGACCCTGGACGCGCTGAGGGCGCTCGCCTGACCCCCCGCAACCTGGTCAACCTGCACGCGGTCGACAAGGGCTACGGCAGCCGCGAGGTGCTGCGGGGCGTCTCGCTCGGCGTCGACGAGGGCGAGCGGATCGGCGTGGTGGGGCGCAACGGCGACGGCAAGTTGACGCTGCTGCGGCTCATCGGCGGCCTCGAGCCGCCGGACGCCGGGCGCGTCACCCGCGTCGGCGGGCTCGACGTGGCCCTGATCGCCCAGGGCGACGACCTCGATCCCGCGCTGACCGTCCGCGACGAGCTGGTGGGCGGGCGGGCCGATCACGAGTGGGCGGCCGACGCCACGTTCCGCGCCGTCCTCGACGGCCTCCTGGGGGGCGTGAACCTGCGCCGGTTCCCGGCCGGCCTCGACACGCCCATCGGCCCGCTGTCGGGCGGCGAGCGGCGCCGGGTCGCGCTGGCGCGCCTGCTGCTGGACCCGCCCGAGCTGCTGCTGCTGGACGAGCCGACCAACCACCTCGACGTGGAGGGGGTCGACTGGCTCGCGCGCCACCTGGCGCAGCGCCGCGGCGCGCTGGTGGTGGTGACCCACGACCGCTGGTTCCTGGACGCCGTGTGCACCGCGACCTGGGAGGTGGCCGACGGGCGCGTGCACCGCCACGAGGGCGGCTACGCCGCGTACGTGCTCGCGCGCGCCGAGCGCGAGCGCCTGGAGGCCGCCCGCGACGCCGCCCGGCAGCGGCTGCTGCGCAAGGAGCTCGCGTGGCTGCGCCGGGGCCCGCCCGGCCCGCACCTCCAAGCCCCGCTTTCGCATCGACGCGGCCAACGCGCTGATCGCCGACGAGCCCGAGGTGCGCGACCGCGCCGAGCTCCTGCGGTTCGCCACCGCCCGCCTGGGCGACAACGTGCTGGACGCGATCGACGTCTCGGTGGCCTTCGACGGGCGGCGGGTCCTGCGCGACCTCACCTGGCGCCTGGGCCCGGGCGACCGCGTCGGCGCTGGTGGGCGTCAACGGCTCGGGCAAGACGACGCTCGTCGACCTGCTCGCCGGCGAGCGCGCCCCGGACGCCGGGGAGGTGCGGCGGGGGGTGACCGTGCGCCTGGCGCACCTGTCCCAGGACACGGCCGAGATCCCGGAGCACCTGCGCGTGCTCGAGTCGCTGGAGCGGGTGCGCCTGCGCACCACCCTCAGCGACGGCACCGAGCTCACGGCGGCGATGCTGTGCGACCGCTTCGGCTTCCGCGGCGCCCGGGGGCGGACGCTGGTGCGCGACCTGTCGGGCGGCGAGCGGCGGCGGCTGCAGCTGATGCGCCTGCTCATGGAGGAGCCCAACGTCCTGCTGCTGGACGAGCCGACCAACGACCTCGACGTCGACACCCTGACCGCGCTGGAGGACCTGCTCGACGCCTGGCCCGGCACCCTCGTGGTGGTGAGCCACGACCGGTACTTCGTCGAGCGCGTGTGCGACGACGTGTACGCCCTGATGGGCGACGGCGGCATCCGCCACCTGCCCGGCGGCATCGACCAGTACATCGCCCTGCGCGCCGCGACGGCCGCGCCCGCGCCGCCACCACCGCGGCGCGACCAGGCCCCGCCCTCGGGGGCGGTGAGGCGCGCGGCCCGCAAGGAGGCGCAGCGCCTGGAGCGCGAGCTGGAGCGACTCTCGGGCCGCGAGGCGGCCCTGCACGAACAGATGGCCGTCCACGCCACCGACCACGAGCGCCTGCGCGACCTGACCGTCCAGCTCGAGGAGCTGACGGCCGAGCGGGAGCGGGCCGAGACCGCCTGGCTGGAGGCATCCGAGACGGCGGAGGGCTGAGCGGGTAACCACCCGGGCGTGGCCGAAGCCCTCGCACTCCTCTGCCTCGCCGGCACCCTGGCCTTCGCCGTGGCCCGCCCCCGCGGGCTGCCGGAGGTGGTGGTGGCCGCGCCCGTGGCCCTCCTGCTGCTGGCGGCGGGCGTGGTGTCGCCGGGGCAGGCGCGGGACTCCCTGGACGACGTCGGCGCCACGGTCGCGTTCCTCGCGGCGGTGCTGGTGCTGGGGGAGCTGTGCGCCCGCGCCGGCCTGTTCGCGGCCGCGGGGCGCTGGCTGGCCGATGGCTCGCGCGGGCGCCCGGCCACCCTGCTGGGCCTGGTGATCCTGCTGTGCGCCGCGGTCACGGCGGTGCTGAGCCTCGACGCGACGGTGGTCTTCGTGACGCCCGTGGTGTTCGCGACCGCGGCCGCGCTCGGCGCCCGCGCCCGGCCCCACGCCTTCGCGACCCTCCACCTGGCCAACTCGGCCTCGCTGCTGCTGCCCGTGTCCAACCTGACCAACCTGCTGGCCTTCCACGCCACCGGCCTGTCGTTCGCCCGCTTCGGGGCGCTGATGGCCCTGCCCTGGAGCGCGGCCGTCGCCGTGGAGTGGCTGGGGCTGCGGCGGCGGTTCGCGCGGGAGCTGGCGCTGCCGGTGGACGGCGGCGCCCCGGCGCAGGGACGCCGCATCCCGGTGGCCTACACGGCCTCGGTGCTCGCGCTCACGCTCGCCGGCTTCCTCGCCAGCTCCTGGCTGGCGATCGACGCCGCCGTGGTCGCCGCCGCCGGGGTGGTGCTGCTGGCCGTCCCCGCGCTGGCGCGCCGGCGCATCACCCCGCTCGGCATCGCGCGGGCGGCCGACCCGGCGTTCCTGGTGTTCGTGGCGGCCCTGGCCGTCATCGTGGGCGCCGCGGAGCACCACGGCCTGGGAACCCTGGTGGACGCGCTGGTGCCCGGCGGCGACTCGCTGGCGGCGCTGCTGTGCATCGCCGTCCTCGCGGCCGTGGTGGCGAACCTGGTCAACAACCTGCCCGCGATCCTCCTGCTGCTGCCGGCCCTCGCGCCGCAGGGCGCCGGCCCCGTGCTCGCGGCCCTGATCGGCGTCAACATCGGGCCCAACCTGACCTACGTCGGCTCGCTGGCCAACCTGCTGTGGCGACGCGTCCTGCTGCGCCACGACGTGGACGCGCCGCCGCTCGAGCTGCTGCGCACCGGAGCGCTCACCGTGCCGGCCGCGCTGGCCCTGGCGGTGGGCGCGCTGTGGCTCGCCCTGAGCCTCGGCGTGTGAGCCGGACTGGACTTTTGGGGGTGTCGCGCGCGCGGGAAGCTGAGAGAAGCTCCCACCCGATGCCCGCGACCCGTCGCTTCCTCCGCTCCCGGCGGAGACTGCTTCTGGCGACCGCCGCGGTGGGTTTGATGCTCGCGCTGGAGGCGCCCGCGGCCCTCGGGGCCGACGGGGACATCGCCACGTTCGCGGGCGGCGGCTCCGGCGGCGACGGGGGCCAGGCGACCGCGGCCGAGCTCGTCAAGCCGCGCCGGGTGGAGTTCCTGCCGGGCGGGGCCACGGCGATCGTGGAGTTCTCGGGCGACGAGGAGTACGGCGGCCGCGTCCGCCGCGTGGCCTCCAACGGCACGATCAGCACCCTCGCCGGCACCGGCCTGCTCGGCTTCTCCGGCGACAACGGCCCGGCCAGCGCCGCGGCGCTGAACGGCCCCACCGACATCATGGGCACGCCCGACGGCCGCCTGGCGATCGCCGACGAGTTCAACAACCGCATCCGCGTGATCGGCACCGACGGGATCATCCGCACCGTCGCCGGCACCGGCGTGGAGTCGTGCGAGGTGCAGAACGAGCCTGCCGCGACCGCCAACCTGGGCTGGCCGCGCGCGCTGTCGGCGACGGCCGACGGCGGCTACCTGCTGGTCGACGAGCTCTGCGGCCTCGTCCAGAAGATCTCCAAGGGCGCCGACGGCCAGATGGCGACCACCGACGACGTGCTCACGACCGTCGCCGGCACCGGCACCAACGGCTACACCGGCGACGGCGGCCAGGCCACCGCGGCCCGGCTCAACAACCCGCGCGGCGTCGCCGCCCTGCCCGACGGCGGCTTCCTGATCGCCGACTCGCTCAACCACCGCATCCGCCGGGTGAGCGCCGCGGGCGTCATCACCACCGTCGCGGGCACCGGCACCGCCGGCTTCGCCGGCGACGGCGCCGCGGCGACGGCCGCCCGCCTCAACACCCCGCGCGACGTCGCCGTGGCGCCCGGCGGCGGCTACGTCATCGCCGACAGCGCCAACAACCGGGTGCGCTGGGTGAAGGCCGACGGCACGATCACCACCGTCGCCGGCACCGGCGTCCTCGGGGCGAGCGGCGACGGCGGGGCGGCCAACCTGGCGCGCATCGGCGAGCCCCACGGCGTTAACGTCTCGCCGGCCGGCGACCTCTACATCACCGGCCCCGGGCTGGTGAACACCACCGCGTCCAACTACCGCGTCCGGCGGGTGGCCAACCCCTTCGGGCCGGTGGCGCCCCCGGTCAACCAGGCGCCGTCGGCGTCCTTCGGCGTCAACCCGGCCTCGCCGGCGGCGGGCCAGCAGATCCAGCTCACCGACACCTCCACCGACGGGGACGGCACGATCGTCGCCCGCGCCTGGGACCTCGACAACGACGGCCAGTTCGACGACGCGAGCGGGGCGGGCGCCCAGGTCACCTTCCCCACCGCGGGCACGTACACGGTGCGCCTGCAGGTGACCGACGACGACGGGGCGCCGGCCGTCGCCACGCGCCAGATCGTGGTGGGCGCGGTCACGCCGCCGACCAGCAACCTGCTCTCCAACCCATCCTTCGAGACCAACCTGTCGGGCTGGAACGGCTACCAGGCCACCCTGGCGCGCGAGGCCCAGGCCGGCGCCCCCCAGGGCGGCTTCGTCGCCAAGGTGACGCGCTCGACCGGCACCTCCTTCACCATCGACGACGCCGCCCGGGCCGTCCCGAACCTCGTCGCCGGCACCACCTACAACGCCGAGGTGTGGGTCAAGGCGGCGTCGGCCTCCTCGGTGGGCAAGCCGATCCAGATCAAGCTGCGCGAGCGCACCGCCTCGGGCACGGTGGTGGCCGACGTCGGCTCGCCCAACGTGGCCCTCACCAACTCGTGGCAGAAGCTGACCCTCACCCGCACCGTGGTCACCGCCGGCGGCAACCTGGGCCTGCGCGTCAGCCAGGGCGGCGCGGTGGCCGGCGACGCCTTCTACGCCGACGCGGCGCTGCTGGGCGCCCAGGGCACGGGCCCGCCGCCCAACCAGGCGCCCACGGCGTCCTTCAGCGCGACGCCGGCCGCGCCCATCCCCGGCCAGACGATCCAGCTCACCGACACCTCCACGGACTCGGACGGCACGATCGCGTCGCGGGCCTGGGACCTCGACAACGACGGGGCCTTCGACGACGGCACCGGCGCCGCGGCCCAGACCAGCTTCGCGGCGGCGGGCACCTACACGGTGCGCCTGCAGGTGACCGACGACGACGGGGCCCCGGCCGTCGCCACGCGCCAGATCGTGATCGGCGACGCCCCGCCGCCCAACCAGGCGCCGGCGGCCGCCTTCTCGCAGACCCCGGCGGCCCCGGTGGCGGGCCAGCAGGTGAGCTTCGGCGACACCTCCACCGACCCCGACGGCACGATCGCCGCACGGGCCTGGGACCTCGACAACGACGGTGCCTTCGACGACGGCACCGGCGCGAGCGCCCAGCGCACCTTCGCGGCGGCGGGCACCTACACCGTGCGCCTGCAGGTGACCGACGACGACGGGGCGCCGGCGATCGCCACCCGCCAGGTGGTGGTGAGCCCGGCCCCGGCCAACCAGGCCCCGGCGGCCTCCTTCTCCCAGACCCCGGCCTCGCCGGTGGCCGGCCAGCAGGTGAGCTTCGCCGACACCTCGACCGACGCCGACGGCACGATCGCCGCGCGCGCCTGGGATCTCGACAACGACGGCGCCTTCGACGACGGCACCGGCGCGAGTGCCCAGACGCAGCTTCGCGGCGGCGGGCACCTACACGGTGCGCCTGCAGGTGACCGACGACGACGGGGCCCCGGCGATCGCGAGCCGCTCGGTGGTGGTGGCGGCCGCCCCGCCGCCGGCGAGCAACCTGCTGGCCAACCCCTCGTTCGAGACCAACCTCGCCGGCTGGAGCGGCTACCAGGCCACCCTCCTGCGCGAGGCCCAGGCGGGCGCGCCCGCCGGCGGCTATGTCGCCAAGGTGACCCGCTCGAGCGGCACCTCGTTCACGATCGACGACGGCGCGCGGGCGGTGCCGAGCCTGGTGGCCGGCACCACCTACACCGCCGAGGTGTGGGTGAAGGCGGCCTCGGCCTCGTCGGTGGGCAAGCCGATCCAGATCAAGCTGCGCGAGCGCACCGCCTCGGGCACGGTGGTGGCCGACGTGGGCTCGGCGAACGTGGCCCTCACCAACTCGTGGCAGAAGCTGACCCTCACCCGCACCGTGGTCACCGCCGGCGGCAACCTGGGCCTGCGTGTCAGCCACGGCAGCGCGGTGACCGGCGACGCCTTCTACGCCGACGCGGCCCTGCTGCGCACGGGGGCCTGAGCCGCCTCACGACCGGGCGTCGCCCCGGGCGGGCACCATGGGAGAGACGACTTTCGCGGCGCCATGTCGATATCGGCCGCCGCCGTTCGACGCATGGGTGAAAGCGACTCCCCGAGGAGGCACGACATGCGGTTCATGATCATCGTCAAGGCCACCGCCGACAGCGAGGCCGGCGTCATGCCCAGCGAGCAGCTCATCACCGAGATGGGCACGTACAACGAGGAGCTCATGAAGGCCGGCGTGCTCCTGGCCGGCGACGGCCTGCAGCCCAGCTCGAAGGGCGCCCGGGTGGTGTTCTCGGGCGACAAGCGCACCGTGGTGGACGGGCCCTTCGCCGAGACCAAGGAGCTCGTCGCGGGCTTCTGGCTGTGGCAGGTGGGCTCCCTGGACGAGGCCATCGAGTGGGTCAAGCGCTGCCCCAACCCCATGCTGGAGGATTCGGTCATCGAGATCCGCCCGATCGTTCGAGCCCGAGGACTTCGGCGAGGCGGTCACGCCCGAGGCGCGGGCCGCGGACGAGCGCATCCGCGAGCAGCTCGCCTCCAAGGAGTAGGGATGGCGGCGGAGCCCGGCGATGTGCACCGCTCGATCGACGCGATCTGGAGGATCGAGTCGGCGCGCCTCATCGCCGGGCTCGTGCGGTTCGTGCGAGACGTCGGCCTGGCCGAGGACCTCGCCCAGGACGCCCTGGTCGCCGCGCTGGAGCAGTGGCCGCGCGACGGGCATCCCGGACAACCCGGGCGCGTGGCTCATGGCCACCGCCAGGCGCCGGGCCATCGACCGCCTGCGGCGCGGCGCCAACCTGGAGCGCAAGTACGCGGAGCTGGGGCGCGCGCTGGAGGAGGACCAGCGCGCCGGCGACCCGGAGCTCGAGGCCGTGATCGCGCAGGAGGAGGTCGACGACGACCTGCTGCGGCTCGTGTTCATGACCTGCCACCCGGTGCTGTCGACCGAGGCCCGGGTGGCGCTCACGCTGCGCCTGCTGGGCGGGCTCACCACCGCGGAGATCGCCCGGGCGTTCCTGGTGCCCGAGCCGACGGTGGCCCAGCGCATCGTGCGGGCCAAGCGCACGCTCGCGGAGGCCCGCGTGCCGTTCGAGGTCCCCGCGCGGGACGAGCTGGAGGAGCGGCTCGGCGCCGTGCTCGGCGTCGTGTACCTGATCTTCAACGAGGGGTACTCGGCCACCGCCGGCGACGACCTCATCCGCCCGGCGCTGTGCGAGGAGGCCCTGCGGCTGGGACGCATCCTGGCCGAGCTGGCCCCGGGCGAGCCCGAGGTGCACGGCCTGGTCGCGCTGATGGAGATCCAGGCGTCGCGCTTCGGCGCGCGCGTGGGCCGCGACGGCCGGCCGATCCTGCTGCTCGACCAGGACCGCGCCCGCTGGGACCGGCTGCTGATCGCGCCGCGGCCTCGCCGCGCTGAGCCGCGCCGAGGAGCTCGGGGCGCCGCTGGGGCCCTTACGCGCTCCAGGCGGCGATCGCGGCCTGCCACGCGCGGGCGCTCACCCCCGAGGAGACCGACTGGGAGCGCATCGCCGCCCTCTACGACGCGCTCGCCCAGCTGACCCCCTCGCCCGTCGTCGAGCTCAACCGGGCGGTCGCGGTGGGCATGGCCTTCGGCCCCGCCGACGGGCCTCGAGCTGGCGGACGCCCTGGCCGTCCGAGCCGGCCCTCGCCGCCTACCACCTGCTGCCGGCCGTGCGCGGCGACCTGCTCGCCAAGCTGGGCCGCGCCGCCGAGGCGCGCGCCGAGTTCGAGCGGGCGGCCGCGCATGACGCACAACGCGCGCGAGCGCGAGCTGCTGCTGGAGCGCGCGGCCGCCCTGGGCTGAGCGCGCCCGCCGGCCCGTGTCGCGGGCGTGACACAGCGGGCGTCGCGGCCGCGCGCGAGCGGCGGGGGCCCGGGGCGCAGCATCGGTGGGGACGGATCCCCCACCGCAAGGAGACACCGCCATGACCCTGCTGCGCCCCATCATCATGTGGCCCCTGCTGGCCGCCCTCGCCCTGGCCGGCGCGCTGGTCCTCGCGTCGTCGGCCCAGGCGGCGCCCGGTGGTCCCAACCCCTACGCCGGCGGCACGCCGGCCGCCCCGGGGAAGTACGACTTCGTCGCCGGCATCCGCATGCTCGGCGCGCCCGGCGGCGAGTTCTTCTGCACCGGCACCCTGGTCAACCCGCAGTGGGTGCTCACGGCCGCCCACTGCCTGGACGAGGGCCGGACGGCCTCGGAGATCCAGGTCGTGGTGGGCGAGACCGACATCGACGACGGCAGCGACCCGGCCCGCGTCCACCGCGCCGACCGCCTGGAGATCCACCCCAAGTGGGGCGGCGACAGCGGCGACAAGAACGACGTGGCCATGATCCACCTGACCACGCCCGACCCCGCCCAGGTCGTCTACTTCGGCGTCCCGAGCTACCTCAAGAAGGCGCTCACCACCTGCCGGACCACGATGATGATGTCGGCGGCGGTGCGGCCGTTCATCGTCAACCCCTTCGCCTGCCCCATCAAGGTCGGCACGGCCGTCGGCTGGGGTCGCACCCCCGACACCGGCGACGCCACCTCCCACCGGCTGATCCAGTCGGGCGCGACGATCTACAACCAGGGGATGAAGAAGACCTTCTGGACCACCAAGACCGGCGGCTGCCCCGGCGACAGCGGCGGACCGCTGCTGGTGCCCGCCAGCGACGGCCACCTCATCCAGATCGGCGTCGCGAGCCACATCACCCACGGCGGCGGCTGGTTCGACTGGCTCTTCGGCGGCCAGTGCAGCCGGCGCGGCACCGACTACTACTCCGACGTCTCGAGCGGCCCGCTCCTGTCCTGGTTCGAGCAGTTCCTGCCCTGACCCGCACCGCGGGCGCGCCCCTCCCGGGCGCGCCCGCGCGGTACGTGCGGGCTTTTCGCGCGCCGGGGCGGGGAACGCTCCCGTCGAGCGCGAACGGCCTGAGGGAGGGCCATCGCGCCCGACCGCATCCGACGCAGGAGTGGAGAGATGTCCGAACCGTCCCGTGGGCGCTGGCGCCCGAGCCCCGCGCTCGCCGTCGCCACCCTGGCCCTCTTCGTGGCCCTCGGCGGCACCACGTACGCCGCGACGCAGATCAACGGCAGCCAGATCGTCAACAAGAGCATCACCAGCGCCAAGCTCAAGAACCAGTCCGTCGGCACGGCGCAGCTGCGGGACTTCGGCGTGCAGCGGCGCGACCTCCAGACCGGCGCCGTCTCGGTCTCCAAGCTGAGCACCCGCGCGGTGACCAGCTCCAAGATCGCCCCGGGCGCGGTGGGCAGCCTGGCCATCGCCAACAACTCGGTGACGCGCGACGACCTCCAGGCCGCGGCCCGTGCGCCCCAGGTGGTCGTGCGGACCTCCGCCATCCAGGGCGTGGCGAGCGGCGCGCTGGGCGACGCCCAGGCCGCCTGCAACCCGGGCGAGACCCTCATCGCGGGCGGCGCGGGCATCACCAGCGCCCCGGCGCCGGGCATCGAGATCCTGGCCAGCCGCCCCGAGCCCCAGACCTCGGGCGCCGTCCCCACCCGCTGGCAGGGACTGGTCTACAACGGCAGCGCGGGGACGATCACGTTCACCGCGCACGCCATCTGCGCGACGACGACCCCCTGAGCGCCTACGCTGTGGGGGTGCCCGGCGCACCCCCACAGCGGGTGGTCTCGCTGCTGCCCTCCGCCACGGAGATCGTGTGCGCGATCGGGCTGGGGCAACGGCTGGTGGGCCGCAGCCACGAGTGCGACTTCCCGGCCGGGGTCGAGCGCCTGCCGGCCGTCTCCACGGCGCGCATCGACGGCGCGCGGCTGGACGCGGCGCAGGTGGACGCGGCGGTCGCCGCCGCCGTGGGCGCCGGCGAGCAGCTCTACGGCATCGAGGCCGACGAGCTGGCCGCGCTGGCCCCCGACGTGGTCATCACCCAGACGCTGTGCCGCGTCTGCGCCGTCGAGGGCGACGGCGTGCGCTCCGCGCTGCGGGCGCGCGCGCTGGAGGCCGACGTCGTGGAGCTGGAGCCCGAGGGCGTCAACGGCGTGCTCGACTCGATCGTGACCCTGGGCGAGCTGCTGGGCGCGGCCGAGACGGCGCGGGCCGTGGTGGACGACGCCCGGCGGCGACTCGCCGCCGTCGCGGACGCGGTCGCCGGGCGCCCGCGTCCCGGCGTGGTCGTGGTGGAGTGGACCGACCCCCCGTACGCCGCCGGCCACTGGGTGCCCGAGCTGGCCGCCATCGCGGGCGGCCGGGAGCTGCTCGGCGCGGCCGCGGAGCCCTCGTTCCGCACCACCTGGGACCGCATCCGCGACCTCGCCCCCGAGGTCGTCGTCATCGCCCCCTGCGGCTACGACCTGGCCCGCACGCGGGCCGAGGCCACCCCGGAGAGGGTGGCGGGGTGGCTGGCCGGCACCCCGGCGCTGCGCGACGGCCGCGTCTGGGCGATCGACGCCAACGCCTACCTCTCGCGCCCGGGACCGCGCATCGTCGAGGGCGCCGAGCTGCTCGCCGCCATCCTGCATCCGGGGACCGTGGCGATGGCGCCGGGGGCCGCCTCCCCGGTCACCGCCTGAAGCCGAGGCGGTAGGTCGCCGGCAGCAGCCGGCGCACGAGCGGCGCCCGGGTCAGCCGCCGGCAGCACCAGGCCGTGCAGCGGGCCGCGCCCGCGGGGCAGGCCCACCGGGCGCAGCGACGCCACGCCGGGCAGGGCGGCGATCCGGCGCTCCTCCTTGCCGCCCATCCCCCACGGCCACGGCGGCGCGCGGTAGCCGGCGTCGTTCACCAGGGACCCGCGCCGGCTGCGCTCGCTGAGCCACCGGGGCGCGACGTCGAACACCATCCCCTGCCCGGGCAGGCGGCGCGCGCAGGTCACGATCAGGCGCGCCACCTCGGACAGGGGCAGGTACATGAGAAGGCCCTGGGCCGTCACCAGCACGCCCCGGGACGAGTCCACCTCATCGATCCAGCGCGGGTCGAGCGCCGAGAGCGCCCGGCCGCGCAGCCGCGACGACGCGGGCAGCAGCTCCTCGCGCAGGGCCACCACCTCCGGGAGGTCCACGCTCAGCCACCTCATCCGCCCGTCGTCCACCCGCCAGAACTGGGTCTCCAGGCCCTCCCCCAGCGCGACCACGGTGCCGCCCGGGTGCCGCGCCGCGAAGCGCCGCACCTCCTCGTCGAAGGCCCGCGCCCGCAGCCCCTGCCACTGGGCGAACTCGCCGCCGTACCGCTCCGCGAACGGGTGGTCGATCCGCTCGACCAGCGCGACCGCCATCGGATCGGCGAGCACCGCGTCCGGCCGCCGCGCCTCGAGGGCGCGGTGGTGGAGCGTCCAGAGCGTGGTCTCGGCCACCCCGTCGAGCGCCACTGGAGTCCTGTGATCGCCGGTCACGGTGCGTCCAACCTAGGCCCGCGCGGGAGCGCGTGCGGCCAGCGCGGTTCGCGCCGAACCCGGGTGCGTTACAGCCGGGGGATCATGCGCGTTCACGCCCCGCCTACTGTTGCGCCCGGCGGCCGGAAAACCATTGAAGCGAGCCCCCGCCAGAGAGCGTGACGTTCGTAACCAGTCATCGCTCCCGGGCACCGGATCACGACCCCGCGCTCCCCGTCATCGGCGGCACGAGGCGGCGCGACTTCCTGGAGGGCGCGGCCGTCGCCGGGCTCGGCGCGACACGTCAGGGGCCACGCCTGGGGCGAGGTGAAAGGATCGCGTCATGGTCCGCCTGAGCTACTCGGCGATCACCTCGCTCGACGGCTACGTCGCGGACGCCGGCGGCCGCTTCGACTGGGCCGCGCCGGACGCCGAGGTGCACGCCGCCGTCAACTACCTCGAGCGGGCGGTGGGCACGTACCTCTACGGGCGCCGCATGTACGACGTGATGGCCGCCTGGCAGGACATGCCCGCGGCGGAGGCCTCACCGGCCGTGCGCGACTATGCGGACATCTGGCGGAGCGCGGACAAGGTCGTGTACTCCACGACGCTGCGGGAGGTCGCGACCCCCCGGACCCGGCTCGCGCCGGCCTTCGACCCCGGCGAGGTCCGGCGCATGAAGGAGACCGCCGGCCGCGACCTCTCGGTGGGCGGCCCCACGCTGGCCGCCCAGGCGCTCGCCGCCGGGCTGGTGGACGACTGCCACCTGTTCCTGGTGCCGGTCACCGTGGGGGGCGGGCTGCGCGCGCTTCCCCCCGGCGTCGGCCCGGGGCTGGAGCTGGCCGGCGCGCGCCGCTTCGCCGGCGGGGTGGTGCACCTGCACTACCGCATCGCCGGCTGAGGGCACGCCGCCCGGGGCCGCCTACCGGCCGGCGTCCAGGGTGCGCAGGAGGTCGGCGATCGCCTCGCGCTTGGTCTTGCCCACACCCACCGCGGGGGTGAGCTGGAAGGCCAGGCCCTCCCTCCACGCCTCCACGCGGTACGTGCCGTCGTCCTGCCGGAACGCCTCCCCGAGGCGATAGCCGTCACGGTGGATCCGCGCCTTCATCTCCGCCAGCCCCTGCTCGCCCGCAGCCATCGCCACCCCTCCGTCTCGTGGTCCGCGCATGATGGCCACCGTACCGGCGGCGCGCCGGCCGCACAGCGGCGTGCCCCGGTTCTTGCCCGGGGCAAAGTACGGACTCCGCCGGAGCCCTCAGGCGCCGGCGGCGCCGCCCCCGGGGTCTCCCCGCGTGGCGATCCAGTGCGCGGCGATCTCGGCGCGCCGGCACACCCAGACCCGGTCGCGCGCGGCGACGTGCTCCAGGAACCGCGCGAGGCCCGCGGCCCGGGCGGGATGGCCGCAGATCCGCGGGTGCAGGCCCACGCTCATCATCGCCGGCGCGCGGGCCCCCTCCTCCCACAGCAGGTCGAAGGCGTCGCGCAGGAGCGCGAAGAGGTCGTCGCCGGTGGCGATCCCCGGAGCCGTGACGTACCGCATGTCGTTGGTGACCAGGGAGTACGGCACCACCAGGTGCGCCGCCGGCCCCACCCGCACCCAGAAGGGCAGGTCGTCCGCGTACGAGTCGGAGTCGTAGGTGAAGCCGCCCTCCTCCACCAGCAGGCGGCGGGTGTGGGCGCTCACCCGGCCCGTGTACCAGCCCACCGGACGGCGGCCGGTGGCGTCCACGATCGCCGCGACCGTCCGCCGGATGTGGTCGCGCTCCACCTCCTCGGGCACGTCGCGGTAGTCGATCCACCGGTAGCCGTGCCCGGCCACCTCGTGGCCGAGCTCGGCCAGCGCCGCGCCCGCCTCGGGGTTGCGCTCCAGCGCCCGGCCCACCGCGAAGGCGGTCAACGGCAGCCGGTGCCCCTCGAACAGCCGCAGCAGCCGCCAGAGGCCCGCGCGGGCCCCGTAGTCGAACAGGCTCTCGACGCCGGTGTGCCGCCCGGGCCGCGGCGCCGCCCCGGCCAGGTCGTGGAGGTAGGTCTCGTGCGTGCGGTCCCCGTCGCGCGGCGAGCGCTCACCGCCCTCCTCCACGTTCAGCACGAAGCTCAGCGCCAGCCGGGCGTCGCCCGGCCAGCGCGGGTGGGGCCGGTGGCGGCCGTGACCACGCAGGTCGCGCGGGTACCAGTCGTTCACGGCACCCCCTCCCTCACCCGAGCTCGAAGGTCGTCACGCCGAAGATCTCCGCGCCGGGCAGATCGGGCGGCGGGCCGAGGTACATGCGGGCGCAGCCGAACACCTCGCGCATCCCGTGCGCGCGGACCAGGGCCATCGCCGCCGCGTTGGCCTCGGGGACGTCGAGGATCAGGGGGCGTCCCGCGCGTGGTCCCCGAGACCGCGCAGGAGGTCGTCGGCGATCGCGGCGTCGGCGGCGAACAGGGGGCCGACCTTGAAGCCCCGCCGGCACGGGCGCGCCACCCCGTACCCGCGCACCTCGCCGTCCTCGAGCGCCGCGAGCGCCCGGGCGCCCGGCTGCGCGATCCAGCGCGCGAGGAAGTCCGGCCGCGGCGCCGGGAAGTGCGCGCCGTCGTACGCCACGAGCGCGTCGAAGGGGACCGCGCGCGCGTTCACGAGGGCCGGCGCCAGCGCCGCGGCCGCGCCCACCCCCTCGAAGCGCAGGTCGCGCCCGGCGAGGACGAAGCCGCCCCTTCGCGTAGAAGGGCTGCATCGCGAACACGCCGTCCATCCCGATCGGCGCCCCGGCCGCCAGGCGATCGAGCAGGGCCCGGCGGCGATGGGCCCACAGGCGCGCGCCCAGCCCCCGGCCGCGGTGGGAGGGCGCGACGATGAAGAAGCCCATGAACCCGAAGCGGCCGCCGTAGGAGACGATCGAGCCGCCGCCCACCAGCCGCCCGCCCACCTCCGCGGCCACGAACCCCTCGGGGTCGGTCGCCCAGAAGATCTCCGCGTCGTTCAGGCCCGGATTCCAGCCCTCGTCGGCGGCCCACCCGACCAGCACGTCCAGCTCCACCCGGCTCATCGGCCGCACCACCAGGTCCGCGCCCATGGGCCCATGATGCCCGGGCGGGCGGCCGGGGGGAATCCGGAAGGCGGCCGGACGGGGCCGGCTCCCACCTCGGGGCGACCTTCACCTCGTCCTCGCGACGGTGGACGTGCAGAGGGGAACCCGCGCCGCGGCCGGCCCGGTGCTCGAGCACGGCGACGGCTCCGCCGGTGGTCTGTGCCGAGGCCTTGATCGTGATGAGGGCGCCGAAGGCCCACAGGGCCTCGCCCTCATCCGGCCCGAGCGCGATCGGGGCGACGGGCGCGGTGGACGCGGGCGGCGTGGTGGCGGTCATGGGTCGATCCTCCTGGATCCGTTCAGCGGTCGCCATCCAGCCTGCTGGGGGGCCGCGCGCGCGTCGATCCCTGGCGCGCGGGGATGTTTTCGGTCACCGGATCCCTCCGGCGCGCGATCTGGGGGATACTCGCGCCATGGACGCGGCGCCGTGGCAGGTCAACTGGCTGGCCGACGAGCTCGCGGTGCTCGGCGGCCGCGGCCTGTCGCGCGAGCGGTACTTCGCCGCGGTCGCGGAGCGGCTGCGCCGCGTCGTCGACAGCGACGCCACGTGCTGGCACACGATCGATCCCGAGACCCGCGCCCTGCGCCCCGGCCGGCCGCAACGTGGACCCACCTCGGCCGAGGACCCCCTTGACCTCCGGACCGGGGTACGGGCTTACGATGGAGGCGTGACGACGACCGCCAGCGGTGCCCGGATCAACTGGCCGCGATTCGCCCTCGCGTTCGCGGCCGGGGCGATCGTGACCGCCCTCCTCCTGGGCCTGCCCACGGACGTCATCGCCAACCCGTGGTTCGGCCGCATGACCCCGGTCGAGGCCTACGCCGTTCCGGTGCTGGCGGCGAGCGCGGTGCTCGGGGGGCTGCTGGTGGCGACGTGGCTCGGGGTCAACGCCGCGTCATGCCCGGTGCGCACCGGCCGCACGGCCGGAACGGCCGGCGGCGTGCTCGCCTGGCTCGCCATCGGCTGCCCGGTCTGCAACAAGCTGGTGCTGCTCGTCCTCGGCACCTCCGGCGCGCTGACCTGGTTCGCGCCCCTGCAGCCCTGGCTGGCCGCGCTCTCGGTGCTGCTGCTGGCCGGAACCCTGGCGTGGCGCGTGCGGGTGCTGACCTCCGCCCCGGCCGCCATCGGGGGCGCCGGCACCGCCTGAGCGCCCCCGGGCGGCGTCCCGGACCTCACCCCGGGGGCGGATGGCCCGCCGCGGCCCCGCGGCCTAGCGTGGCCGCATGGCCGACTCCGGGACCCTGCGCGTGGCCGCGACGACGCTGGTGGCCCGCCCGGTCGCCTCCTTCGACGAGCACCTGCGCCACCTGCGCCGGTTGCTCGACGCGGCCGACGGCGCCGACCTGGTGGTGCTCCCGGAGATGTGCTCGCTCGAGCTCTTCAGCCTGGAGCCCGGCTGGCGGGACGCGGACGTCCCGGCGGTCGCCGCGCTCGCCCGCCACGCCTCCGCGCTGCGGGAGTTCGCGCTCGCCGAGGCCGCCGCCCGCGGCATCCACCTGCTGGCCGGCACGCACCTCGTGCAGACGCCGGCCGGCCTGCGCAACGTCGCGTGGCTGGCCGGCCCCGAGGGCCTGCTGCTGGCCCACGAGAAGACCCACCTGTTCCCGATGGAACGGGCCGTCGGCACCGGCGAGGGCGACGAGATCGCGGTGGCGCGGGTGGGCCCGGCGGTCGTCGGGATCGCGACCTGTTACGAGGCCGAGATCCCCGAGTACACGACGGCCCTCGCCGCCCTCGGCGCCGACGTGATCCTGTGCCCGTCGCTCACCAACACGAAGGCCGGGTTCTGGCGCGTGCGCCACTGCCTGCACGCGCGGGCCATCGAGAACCAGGTGTACGCGGTGCACTCGTGCCTCGGGGGCCCGCCCATCGGGCCCCACACCGGCGGCACCGGCCGGGGCGCCGTGCTCGCGCCGTGCGACGCGCCGTGGCCGGCCCGCGGCGTGCTGGCCGAGTGCCCGGTCGGCGAGGGGATCGCGGCGGCCGAGCTCGACCTGGGCGCCCTGCACGCCAACCGCCGCGACGGCGCCGCCACGACGCACGTCAACCGGCGCCGGCGCGCCGGGCTCCACGCCCGCTGGGCGGACCGCACGCGGGACGTGGCCGATGCCCGCTGAGGGGCCCCGCGTCTGCCTGACCTTCGACTTCGACGCGATCTCGATCTGGCCGGCGTCCTTCGGCCTGGCCACCCCGACGGCCCTGTCGCGCGGCGAGTTCGGCGCCCGCGTCGCCGTGCCGCGCATCCTCGACGTGCTGCGCCGGGAGGGCGTGACGGCCACCTTCTTCATCCCGGGCCACACGGTCGAGACGTTCCCCGCCGTCTGCCGGCGGATCGTCGAGGACGGCCACGAGGTGGGCCACCACGGCTGGATGCACGAGAGCCCGCTGTCGCTCGACCCGGCCGCCGAGCGCGCCGTGCTGGAGCGCGGCACCGCGTCGATCGAGCGGGTGCTCGGCGTGCGCCCGGCCGGCTACCGCTCGCCGTCGTGGGACCTGTCGCCCCGCTCGGTGCCGCTGCTGCGGGAGATGGGGTTCGCCTACGACTCGAGCATGATGGCGCAGGACCTGGAGCCCTACCGCGTGCGCGAGGGGGACGTGCTGCACCCCGACCGGGCCTTCGAGTTCGGCCACGAGGTGGACCTGGTCGAGGTGCCGGTGTCGTGGTCGCTCGACGACTTCCCGCACCTGGAGTTCGTCCCCGCCGCGGGCTTCCTGCTGCCCGCCGCCGGCCAGCCGGCGGCGCTCCTGGCCTCCTGGACGGCCGATCTCGACTTCATGGCCGACCGGGTGCCCGAGGGGGTCTTCACCATGACCTTCCATCCGCAGACGATCGGGCGGGGCGCCCGGCTGCTGCTGCTGGAGGCCCTCATCGCCCACGCCGCCGGCCGGGGTGCGCGCTTCCTGCGGGTCGCCGACGCCGTCGCCGAATGGAGGGCCGCCAACCCGCCCGCGGCCTGAGGCCGGGCGCTCAGGTCCCCGCCGGCCCCCGTCGATGGCGGGGTGTGTACGTTCCCCGCGATGCCGGTGTCCACTCGCGCGCGGCCCATGTGACCCTGCAGTTCAGGAAGCACGCCCGCGCCGCGCGCCAGGTGCGCGAGCACACCGGCGTCGGGGGCGTCGCGTTCCTGGTCGTGCGACGGATCCTGCGCACGGTGGGCATCCGTCTCGAGTGGATCCGCGTGCTGGAGCAGCGTCCGGAGACCGCCGCGGTCCCCGGCTTCGCGCCGCTCGTCCCCACCTGGGTCGGGGACGGCGGAGCCGACCCCGCGGTGCTGACGGCGTTCGACCGCAGCCCCGAGCTGATCCGCCGCCGGCTGGAGGCCGGCAGCGAGGCGGCGATCGTGACCGACGCGACGGGCCCGGTCGCACAGCTCTGGATCCACGCCGGCGGCGTCTACGACGAGGGCGGGGTCCTGTTCCGGCTGGGCCCCGACGAGGCGTGGGTGTTCGACGGCGTGGTCGCGGAGGCGCGGCGGGGGGAGCGCATCTACCCCCGCCTGGCGGTAGGCGTGGCGCACGACCTGGAGGCCCGCGGCATCGTCCGGATGCTGTCGACCATCGACGCCGTCAACGGCCCGTCGCTGCGCGCGGCGGCGGTCCGAGGGTGCGAGGTGCTGGGGACGGCGGTCGTGGTGCGGGCCTGGGGCCTGGGCGTCCTGCGCGGGCACTGGCGGGGCCGCCGGCCCGAGTGGCGCACGTTCCGCCACACCGCGCCGGTGGTCCTGCCCGCCTGACGCCCGGACGGGCGGCCCGGCACGGCCCTACTTCTCGTGCTTGACCGAGACCCCGCCGAAGAACGTCACCGCGTCGATGTGCAGCACCGGCGCGTCCGGCTCCGCGGAGGCGGCGTGGTCGGTCTCGTCGGCCACCCCGCCGAAGATCGGCATGCTGCGGACGCTGAGCGCCCAGCCCTTGGGCACGAGCACGTCGATCCCGCCGAACGCCGCGGTCGCGTTGATCGAGGCGCCCCCGGGAGCGGGGCGGGCGTTGCGCAGGTCGAGTGAGATGCCCCCGAAGACGGCGGTCAGCCACGCCCCGCGGAAGCGCTGCGAGCCGCAGACCAGCTCCGGCCCGCCGAAGACCGCGGTCGAGCGCACGACGTCCTCCTCGCTCGCCCCCTTCGGAATCGCGCGGCCGTGCCACCGCAGGGCGATCGCGAGACCGGCGACGATGATGAGCGCCGGCCAGATGTAGTCCCAGGCGTTGCCCTCCAGCACGCCCGTGGTGAACAGCAGCGCGAGGGCGCCGACGCAGGTCAGGACCACGCCGCGCACGACCGCGGGCGGCCGCTCGGCCAGGGTCAGGAGGCCGGCGACCACGATCGGCAGCGGCCACCAGTCGCCGATCACCTCGCCCGCGTCCAGCACGCCGGCCGCGTCGAGCAGGAACAGCGCGCCGACCCCGATGACGACGGCGCCGATCAGCAGGCGCCCCAGGTCCAGCACGCCGGCCGCGTCGCCGCGGTCCCGGCCCCACGCCCGGTGCCCGGGCGGGTGCTCGGTGGAACCGGGTGCGCTCATGACGAGGTCCTCCTGATCGACGGCGGCGGGCGGCCCGCCGCACCGTGGGGCGAGCATGCCCCCGCGCCGGGGCGGCGGCCATCCGCGCCGCACCGACGACCGGGTGCGGTGAAGTACCCACGCCGCACCGCGCCGGGACCCGATGGCCGCGACCGCCGGCGCGGGCACGATGGGGCCGTCCGAGCGCGGTCCCCGACCAGGAGGCACCGGCATGAGCGCGCCCGCGGTCGATGCGATGCGATCCCTGACGCACGCCGGGATGCACGTGCGCGCGAGCGGCGCCCCGGACGCCCCGGCCGTGGTGTTCCTGCACGGCGCGGGCGCCAGCGGCGGCATGTGGCGCCGGCACATGGCCGCGCTGACCGGCTTCCACTGCCTGGCCCCCGACCTGCCGGGGTTCGGCGCCAGCAACCGGCGGCCGTTCCTCTCGCGCACCGTGACGGCGGACCTGGTGGCCGAGCTGATCGCGGCGCACGCCCGCCGCGGGGCGGGCGCACGTGGTCGGCCTCTCGTGGGGCGGCGGGATCGCCCACACGCTCCTCGACCGCCATCCCGGCCGCGTCGACCGGGCCGTGATCGACGGCGCCGGTGTGCTCACGTGGTGGGGCGGCGGCCTTATCCTGGTGCCGGTCGCCCTCCTCTCGCCCGTCCTCCACACGCGGCCGGTGACGGCCCTGTTCGGCGGCATGATCGGGATGGACGACGAGGGGCGGGCCGACCTGCGCGCCGCGTCGCCCCGCGCCTTCCGGCGCGCGTTCGTGGAGGGCTTCCGGTCCGGGGTGTCGCGGGCCGAGATCGACGCCCCCTCGCCCACCCTGCTCGTCGCCGGGGAGAAGGAGACGGTGGTGAGGCCGGCCAACGCGGCCCTGGCGTCCCTCATGCCGCACGCGGTCGCCCGGTTCGCCCCCGGGCTGCGCCACGGCTGGATCGCCCGGGCCCCCGAGCTGCACGTGCGCATGGTGGAGGCGTGGCTCACGGAGCGCCCGCTCCCCTCCGAGCTCCGGCCCGAGCCCCCGGCGCCCGCGACGGCGAAGCGCCTCCTGCGCGAGCTCGGCGACGGATAGCCGCCGCCGCGCAGGACCTCAGGCCACGATCGCGTTCTGCATCGCCCAGAGGGCGGCGGCGGCGCGCGTGGAGACGCCGATCTTCGTGTAGACGTGCTGGATGTGGTGGTCGGCCGTCTTGGGGGAGATGAAGAGCCGCTCGGCGATCTGCGCGCGTCGTGAGCCCGCGGGCGGCGAGGCGCAGCACCTCGACCTCGCGGCGCGTGAGCCCGCCCGGGTGCTGGGCGCGGCGGCCGCGCGGCGGGTCGGGCGGCGCCGTGGCCGGCGGCGGCGAGCACCGCGTCGGTCGCCGCCGGGTCGAGCACGCCCTCGCCGACGAGCCGGCGCAGCTCGCGCGGCGGCGTCCTCGGCCGCGTAGCGCGGGCCGGTCGGCGCGGTCGGTGGTGAGCCCGACGTAGACGTCGGTCGCGGCCAGCACGCACGGGCCGCCGTGTCGCCGGCGCCGGTCCGCAGACGCCTTGTGGTAGCCCGACCCGTCGGCCTTCTCGTGGTGCGCGGCCGCCACCGGGTTCAGGCGCGCCGAGCGCCGGCGAGCGGCGCAGCATCTGCTCGGTGAGCATCGGGTGCAGCTCGACGCGGTCGAACTCGGCGCGCGTGAGCGGGCCGGGCTTGTCCCAGATCGAGTTGGGCACGACGGTCGTGCCGAAGTCGTGCACGAGCGCGGCGCGGCGGAGCGCCGGGACCGCCTCGTCGTCGAGCCCGAGCGATCCGCGCCGCGTCGCACGCGAGCTCGGCGCACCGGCGGCTGTGCCCGGCCATGTACGGGCGACTTGAGGTCGATGAAGTCGGCGGCCACCGTCGAGCGCCGTCGTCGAGCTCGTCGCCCTCCAGGGTGCGGTGCGGGCTCGGGCTCGAGCGCGAGCACCGCGTCCCACGGCTCGATCCTCGCCAGGCGCTCGAACCAGTCCGCGCCCGTGCTCGACGAAGAGGTCGGCGAGCGCCGGGTCGTAGGTCCGGTCGCGGCGATCGCGCGCGGCCTCGAGCGCCTCGTCGGGCGAGAAGAGCCGGCCGATGCGCCTCCATGTCGTGGCTGAGGTGGACGACGCGCATCGCCAGCGGGATCGCCTCGCCGCTGGCGTGGTCGGGATAGCCGTTGCCGTTCCAGCGCTCGAAGGTGAAGCGCAGCGCGTCCCGCACGCCGGCGCCGAAGTCGAGCCGCTCCGCCAGCATGTCGCCCACCTCGCAGCCCGAGGTGAAGTTGTGGACCGCCCACGTCGTGGGCGCCCTCCTGGATCATCTGCGACGATCTGCTCGCGCTCGTCCGGCGGGCGGCCCGCGGTCGCGAACGCGATCACGTCGTGCATCACCTCGGCCGGATTCGCGGCGTCGTGCACCAGCGTCTGCGCGCGGATCGCGATCTCGTCGCCGAACACGCGTGGCGACCTCGTGCGCGTGGCCCGTGCAGCCGATGTAGCGCAGCAGCGCGACCCAGTAGACGGTCTCGCGCAGCTCGGCGCTCGAACCCGGCCTCCTCGCACATCCACACGGCGAGCAGGCACGAGCGCAGCTGCGACTCGAGCGGCTGCCCGAAGGCGTTGTCCTGGGCCAGCGCGAGCGTGGCGACGAGCTCGCCCATGCGAAGCGGCGGCGGCGATGGCGACATTCCGACCTCCCGGGTGCCGGCGGCAGACGAGCCCCCTTCCGGCCCGCGCCGATTACACCACACCCCGGGCCGCCCGCTCGCCGCGGATAGGGAGTTCGCCCGATGCGACGGGCCCCCGCCGCGACGCATGCTGGGCGCACCATCGCGCCGACGGCGGCGCGGAGAACGACGAGGAGCCGACGATGATCCTGAAGACGACGACGTTCGAGGACTACGACCGCTTCATTGAGGTCTTCTCGACCACGGGTGCCGACAAGCGGCGCGAGCACGGCTCGAAGGGTGCGCTCGTCTTCCGCGACCCCAACGAGGACGACCGCGTCTGGGTGATCTTCGACTGGGACGAGGCGGGCTGGACGGAGTTCGTCTCCGACCCGACGGTCCCGCCGATCATGAAGTCGGCCGGTCACAACGGAAAGCCCCAGGGGGCCGAGCTCAGCTCGACCCTGGACGCCTAGGCCCGCGAACCGACGATCGGAGGAATGCCATGACCGCCTCACCGGCGCAGGGTGACCCCATCAGGGTCGGCGTCATCACCGACCTCAGCGGCGCCCTCTCCTTCATGGGCATCGCCAACGCGAACGTGGCCGAGATGGTCATCGACGACATCAACGCCGCGGGCGGCCTGCTCGGCCGGCCCGCTCGAGCTCCTCCTCGAGGACAGCGCCACCGACGACGGCGTGGCCGAGGCCAAGGCCGCCAAGCTCGTGCAGCGAGGACCGGGTCGACGTGATCCTCGGCGGCATCTACAGCTCCACCCGGCAGGCCATCAAGGGCCCCGCCGTGGTCGGAGGGCGCGCACGCTCTACATCTACCCGGAGCAGTACGAGGGGCAGGAGTACGACCCGCTCATCTTCTGCACCGGGCCGGTGCCCGCGCAGCAGGTCGAGCCGCTCATCCCGTGGCTGATGGAGCGCGACCGGCGCGCGCGACGTTCTACCTGCCCTCGGCCGACTACATCTGGCCGCGCGTCATGAACGAGCGGGTGCGGGAGGTGGTCACGGCGCAGGGCGGCGACGATCGTCGGCGAGGAGTACTTCCCGCTCGACCACACCGACTACGAGGAGACCGTCGAGCGGATCATCGCGAGCGGCGCGGAGGTCGTGTTCAACACGATCGTGCCGCCGGGCGCTGACGCCGTTCCTCGGAGCTGCTGCACGACGCCGGCTTCACGCGCGCGGGGCGGCTCGATCGTGTGCACGTACTTCGACGAGAACTTCCTCAACCTCGTGCCCGCCGCGCACGTCGAGGGCCTCTACAGCTGCCTCGACTACTACCAGCGACATCGACGACCCGTTCAGCCAGGAGCTCCTCGCGCGCTACGACGAGCGCTATCCCGGGCGCGCGCCATGTTCACCGCCGGCAGCGCCTGCTCGGGCCTCTACCGCGGCCTCAAGCTCTGGGAGGCCGCCGTGCGGGAGGCCGGCTCGCTCGTCGCAGGACGACGTCGTCGCCGCGCTCGACCACGCGCGCATCGACGAGGGCCCGGGCGGCCCGGCGCGAGATGGTGCCCGGCCAGCACCACGTGCGGATGAACATGTACATCGCCCAGGCGACCGGGGGCCGCTTCCGCATCGTCGAGAGCCTGGGGATGATCGACCCGAAGGAGGCCCTCCAGGCCGTCTGACGGGACGGGGCTAGTGCGGTTGTAGTACAGCATCCACGAGGAGAGGGCCCGGTTCCTGGCCGCAGATGCCGGCCAGGTCCGGGCGTGAGCCCACTCCTCATCGAGGGTGCGGATGAAGCGCTCCACCTTGCCGTTCCAGCGCGGGGTGCGCGGCGGTGTGCGGATGTGGCGCGCGCCATGGGCCTCGAGCACGCCCGCAAAGGCGTTGCCGCGGATGTAGACGAGGGCGTTGTCGGTCATCACGGCGTGGGTCGGGCCACAGCCCTGGCACCGAACCAGGCGAGCGCCCGCTCGAGCACCGCCGCGGCCACCTCGGCCCGGTCGTGGCGGTGCACCTCGACATAGGCCAGGCGGCTGCGGTCATCGACCACGCAGTGGCGTACTCGACGCCGGCGCTGCGGCTGCGGTGGATCTCTGAGCGATCGCCGTGGCGAAATGGCCCGGCGCTCAAAGCGGGTGAGCTGCTTGGCGTCCATGTGAAGCAGGCTCCCGGCTCGCCACTCATACGAGCCCCCGCGGACCACAGCTGCGACAGCGACCCGGCCGCCCCGCCGACCGGGTCGCTGTCGGGCAGCGGCACCGCGGCGATGTTGGCGAGCACCTCGTCGCGCTCTGCCGGATCGCCGCGCCGCAGGTCCCACGACATGCCGCCCGGGTAGGCCCCGACCACCCGCAGGTCGGCGCTCGCGCCCGCGTTGAAGTGGCCGGTCCCCGCCGGCAGCACCAGGACGTCGCCCGGCACCACCTCGAAGCGGCGCCCGTCCGGCCCGCCGAGGATCACGGACGCCGAGCCGGCCACGACGCCCAGCACCTCGTGCGCCGTCGAGTGGAAGTGGTGGAAGGGGTAGATCCCGTTCACCCAGGCCCCGCGCCAGCCGTTGCGCGCGAACAGCTCCGCGCAGTCCTGCGCCGCCCGGGCCTCCGCGACCCCGTGGTACACGAGCACCGGCAGCCGCGAGTTGGGGATGCCCCCGGCGTCCGCGAAGTGGTGGGTCTCCGGCGTCGGCATGCCGTCAACGTTACGACGCCGGCGGCAACACGCGACGGACCACGGTGCACGGGTCTGCCGGCGTGCGATGCTCCACCGCGGTGCAACGGCAAACCGTTTGGCGGGGGTGTCGCCGACGCGCGTCTCGGGCCGGCTCCCGGCCGGTGACGTCGTGAACTGGCGCTGGCCGGCCGCGATCCTCGCCGGCGCCGCCGCGTGGTACGCGAGCGACTCGCTGCGCCACCGCCGCGAGGGCGGGCGCGGATACACGCTGGAGGACACGCCCGACCCCTCGGGCAAGGGCTTTCTGCGGGCGGCCGAGGCCCTCACGCAGGCCCCCGTCACCCGTGGCAACAGCGCCGAGATCCTCGTGAACGGGGACCGCATCTTCCCGGTGTTCATCGAGACGATCGCGTCGGCGACCGCCACGGTGAACCTGCTGACCTACGTGTACTGGACCGGCGAGGTCGCCGAGCGCGTCGCCGACGCCGTCTGCGAGCGGGCGGCGGCCGGCGTGTCCTGCCGGGTGCTGCTCGATGCCGTCGGCGCGGCGAAGATGGACGGCGCCCTGATCGAGCGCATGGAGGAGTGCGGGGTCACCGTGTGCCGCTTCCGTCCCCCGAAGCCCTACGCGGTGCGACGCATCAACAACCGCACCCACCGCAAGGTCCTGGTGGTGGACGGCCGCGTGGGCATGACGGGGGGCGTCGGCATCGCCGACGAGTGGACCGGCGACGCCGAGGATCCCGACCACTGGCGCGACACCCATGTGCGCGTGCGGGGGCCCGTGGTGCGGGGCCTGCAGGGCGCCTTCGCGGAGAACTGGCTCGAGGCCACCGGGCAGGTGCTGGCCGGCGACGACGACCTGCCCCCGCTGGACCCGGTCCCCGGAGAGAAGGACGGCCGCCCCGACGGCGCGGCGATGCAGGTCATCCGCTCGAGCGCGGGGGTCGGCGACACGAACGTCGAGACCCTCTACTACCTCGCGATCGCCGCGGCACGGACCAGCATCGACCTCACGTCGGCCTACTTCGCGCCCCGCCCGGCCTTCCTCCGTGCGCTGGCGGACGCCGCCCGGCGCGGCGTGAGGGTGCGCGTGCTGGTGCCGGGCCGTCACATCGACAAGGACGTGGTGCGCCGCGCCGGGCGCGCCGCCTACGGCGAGCTGCTGCGGGGGGGCGTGCGCGTCTTCGAGTACGGCCCCACGATGCTGCACGCCAAGGGCCTGGTCGTGGACGGCGTCTGGTCGACGATCGGCTCGGCCAACTTCGACAACCGCTCGTTCCAGCTCAACGACGAGGCGGTGCTCTCGGTCCAGGACACGACGTTTGCGGAGCGCCTGACCGAAGTCTTCGAGAGCGATCTCGAGGTCTCCAAGGAGGTGGTCCTGGAGGAGTGGGAGTCGCGGCCGCGACGCGAGCGCCTGCGCGAGACCGTGGCGCGGATCCTCCGCCGGGAGCTCTGACCCCGGCCGTCAGGCATCGTCCCGGCGAGTTGGCTCCATCCCTCGGTGAGTGGGACGAGCTAGCCTGAGGGCGTGGCAGGGCTGATCGCACTGACGGGTGCCACGGGCTACATCGGCGGCCGACTTCTGCAGGCCCTCGAAGCCCGTGGCGCACGCGTCCGCTGCCTGTCGCGCCGACCGGAGGACCTCGCGTCACGCGTCGGGCCCGGCACCGAGGTCGTGCCCGGAGACGTCCTGTCCCCGACGGAGCTGCTGACGGCGCTCGAGGGTGTCGAGACGGCCTACTACCTCGTCCACTCGATGGGGTCGGGCGGCTCCTTCTCCGCGATCGATCGCAGGGCGGCTGTGGCGTTCGGACGCGCTGCGCACGCCATGGGCGTGCGCAGGATCGTCTACCTCGGTGGCCTCGGCGAGGGCGACCTCTCCGAGCACCTCGCCTCACGCCAGGAGGTCGGCCGCATCCTGCGCGAATCGGGGGTCCCGACCATCGAGTTCCGCGCCTCGATCGTGATCGGCCCGGGGAGCGCCTCGTTCGAGATGCTCCGCGCCCTGGTCGAGCGCCTGCCGGTGATGGTCACGCCGCGCTGGGTGGGCACGCGCACCCAGCCGATCGCGGTCGAGGACGTGCTCGCCTACCTCCTCGCGGCGCTCGACCACGAGCCCGACGGCGGTGAGGTCTTCGAGATCGGCGGCGCGGATGTCTGCTCGTACCTCGACCTGATGCACGCGTACGCCGACCGCCGTGGCCTCCGCAGGCACATGGTCCCCGTACCGGTGCTGACGCCGCGCCTCTCGAGCCTCTGGCTTCATCTCGTCACCCCGGTGCACGCGGGCATCGGGCGTGAGCTCGTCGACAGCCTGCGCACCGAGACGGTCGTCCGCGACCCACGGGCACTCGAGGTCTTCCCCGTGCGGCCGCTGAGCTCGGCCGAGGCGGTCGCCCGGGCGCTCGCCGACGAGGACAGCGAGATCGCGGAGACCCACTGGACGGACCCCTCGCTCGCCGCAGAGCCGAGGCTACGGGGGTTTCCGTCGTGGCTCGCGGCTCGTCGACTCGCGCAGCGTCGGGGTGGCGTGCCCGCCGGCCGCCGCGTTTGCGCCGATTCAACGAATCGGCGGCGACACCGGTTGGTACGTCGGCGACCAGCTTTGGCAGGTGCGTGGCGCGCTCGACGTGCTCGTCGGCGGGCCGGGCCTGCGGCGCGGACGCCGCGACCCGGTCGACATCCGGGTCGGCGACGAGATCGACTTCTGGCGGGTCGAGAGCTTCGAGCAGGACCGGCTGCTGCGTCTCGCGGCGGAGATGAAGGTGCCCGGCCGGGCGTGGCTCCAGTTCGAGGTCGAGCCCGACGGCACGGGTGGATCGACGATCAGGCAGACGACCATCTTCGATCCGGTGGGAGTCGCCGGCCTCGCCTACTGGTACTCGGTCTGGCCGATTCACGACCACCTCTTCGGCGCCATGCTGCGAGCAGATCGCCGCCGCCTCGGCCGCCACCTGACCGCCGACCCGACGCCAGCGAGATCGGGCGCCGCCGGCCGCGAACGGGGCGCCGGCCATCCGGCGTTCACCTCGCCGGAACGGCAGGGCCGTCGGTCCCGGCGCCCGCGTCCCGGGCGGGGATCAGGAAGGCCGCCAGCGCCAGCACCCACCCGAGCCCGAGCAGCGCCCCGCCCACGACGTCGGTCAGCCAGTGGACGCCCAGGGCCAGACGGCTGGCGCCGACGACGATCGGGAGGGCCACCAGCCCGACCACCGCGGCCCGGCGCAGCCGCAGCCGCCGCGTGCGGGAGGCGGCGACCAGCAGCGACGCGCCGACCGCCGTCGCAACGGCCGTGTGCCCGCTCGGGAAGCTCGCGCTGCCGACGGTCGCGAGATGGAGGGAGACCGGGGGGCGGGGGCGGTCGACCCATGCCTTCATGCTCCAGAACAGCAGCTCCACGCCCGCGTAGGACATGACGAGGAAGGTGAGCCAGCGGCCTCCCGCCCGCCTCCAGGCCACGACGCAGCTGGCCAGCATCACCACGCCCAGCGTGATCGAGCCGCCGACGAGGGCGATCGTCCGCCAGGTGGTCGCGAGCGAGTCGATCCGGTTCGCGTGCACCCAGCGGGCCGTCGCGCCGTCGATGGCCGGCGGCCCGTCAGCGAGCCCGATCCAGACCGCGAGCGCGACGTACGCCAGCAGGCACGCGCCCGCGGCGCCGAGCAGCCGCGGGCGCGCGCTCCACCGGGTGACGCCCGTCAGACCTCCCGATAGCGCGCCTCGGCGAAGCAGTACAGCGCGAACGCGACCAGGCCGGCCGCGACGATCCCGAGCAGCGCCGCTCCGTACGGCTGGGCCGCGAGGCGCGCCAGCGCGCCGTCGAGGCCGACGGCCTCCTTCGGGTCGTACTCGAGGGCCGCCTTGGCCAGGAACCACGCGATCACGCCGAAGACGACGCCGCGCGCGCACATGCCGACGCGTCCGACCGACTCGACGGCCGTCGTCATGCGCGGCGGCGGGTGCAGACGCTTCATGAACGACGAGGAGAGCCCGCGGTAGACGTTCCAGACGGCGACGCCCACGATCACGGCGGCCGCCGCGATGACGAGCGCCTGGCCCCCGGGCCACGCGAGCACGCCGCCTGTCGTCTGCCTGGGCCCCGAGCCCGACCCGCCGCCGCCGCTGCCCATCAGGATGCCGAGGGCGGAGAAGAAGAGGATTCCGTAGGCGATCCCGCTGCCGACCTTGGAGGCGCGGACCGCCCAGCCCTTCTCGTCGTCGCCCTTGTCGTCCGTGTCGAAGAGGCCCTGCGCGATGCGCCAGAGCGAGTAGCAGGCGAGGCCCACGGCGAGCGCCACGAGCAACGCGTTGCCGAAGGGGCGGTCGGCGACGACCGCGAGCGCGCCGCGCTGGTCGGTGGTGGTGCCGCCGCTGTCGGTGGCGACCGCGATGGCGAGCAGGCCGATGATCAGGAAGATGATCCCCCGCGCGGCCATCCCGGCGCGCGCCATCGTGCGGAACCAGGGACGGCGGGTCTGGGCCTCGGCTTCTTTGGCGATCGTGCCCGTCGTCATCTGCGCTCCTCGGCGGGCGACTGCTGCCCGGCTGCCCGGGGATCGCGGCCGTCAAACCCCGGCCCGGCGATTCCGGCGCTCCCCGCCCGTGAGGCCGCGCCCTGCTCCCAGCGCTCTCCGGCCCGGTCGCGGCGCGCTCGCAGCAACTCGGCGAGGACGACCTGCATCGATCCGGCGATCGGTATCGCCAGCAGGGCGCCGATGATGCCGGCGATCTGGCCTCCCACCAGCACCGCGATCAGGACCACGAGCGGCGACAGCTGCACCGTGCGGCCGTAGATCAGGGGCTGCAGGAGATGGTTCTCCAGCTGCTGATAGACGACGAAGACGACGACGACGATGACGAGGGGCACGAGGCCCTCGGTCCCCGCCACGCCGGCGGCGACCACGGTGCCGAGGGTGGCGCCGATCAGCGGGACGAGGTCGAGGACGGCGACCAGCACCGCCACCGGCAGCGCGTAGGAGACGCCGAGCAGCATGAGGGTCGCGAACGCCACGACGCCCGCGATCAGGCTGATGAGGAGGTTGCCGGTGACGTAGCCGCGGATGGTGCGGGTGACGCCCCCCAGCACCCGCTCCCAGCGCGGCCGGCTCGCGGGCGGGAGCAGGTCGAGCCCGGCCTCGACCCACCGGCGCCCCTCGCGCAGGAGGAAGAACACGAGGAAGAAGATGGTGATCGTGGCGGCGACGACGGTGAGGACGCCGCGCAGCACGCCGAGGGCGGGCGACGTGAACCCGAGCGCGCCGTCACCCGTGCGCCCGTCGAGGGACTCGCGCGCCCGGTCGGCGAGTCCGTACTCGGTCTGCAGGAACCCGAGCGGCCCGCGTCCGTTGGTGATGTCGTCGATGGTGTCCGGGAGACTCTGGATGAACTCGGTCGTCTGCCGCACGAGAGGCGGCACGACGGCCCATGCGATCAGCCCGACGACCACGAGGGCCCCGAAGCACACGGTCCCCACCGCGGCCCCGTTCGGCACCCCCCGGCGCTCGAGGACATCGACCGCCGGCATCAGCGCGATGGCCAGCACGATCGCGATCACGATCCAGGTGATGACCTGCGCGGCCTCCAGCAGTACCCACACGGCCAGGGCGACTCCGAGGGCCGTCGCCGCGACGACCAGCAGGGTGCGCGGGTGCACGAGCACCTCGCGCGAGGGCGCCCGGTTCGACCATCTCGGCCAGGGTCCGGGCCGAGGGCGCGGGTCTCTGCGCTGTGGTCGGCTCCTCCATCACGGCCCTCCTTACCCGCAGACGCCCCTCCCCAACGCTCGAACCGGCCGATCCCCGGGTTCGGCCGCCCGGCGGAGGGCCCATCGGCGGGCGGCGCGACGGGCAGGTAGGGTGTGTCCATGGCCGCCTACGACTACCGATGCGAGACCGACGGCGTGTTCGAGCTGACCCTGCCGCTCGGCACCGCCCCGGCGACCGTCCCCGTGCCCGGAGTGCGGCGAGGAATCCCCGCGCATCTACTCGGCGCCGCTCACGACCCCCATCACGCTCGACAGGAGCGGGCCGGGCGGCATGACGCCGATACCGGCCCCGCCGGGCGCCCGGCCGCCGGGTGGGCAGCTGCCGATGACCGCCCCGATGCGGGGTATGCCGAGGCCCTGACCGACGCGACGCTCGGTGCCCTGACCGGGCGGAGCACTGCGGAAGGAGGCGGGGTCTGGGAAGTGGGCGCGGCAGGACTCGAACCTGCGACCCAGGGATTATGAGTCCCCTGCTCTAACCAGCTGAGCTACACGCCCGCGCCGGGGAGTATGACCCGGCTCCACGTGGGTGGCGACGATGATCCCGGCCAAGATCGAGAAGGCGACCTGGGTCGATTGACGTCGCAGCTGCCGTTGACGGCTCGCCGGCCGGGTGGGACGATTGCGCGCGGCGCCGGACCCGGCGCGCACACCGACGGGGGAGACGACACATGCCAGCGTGCAGCGCGCGGCGCCTGGTGGCGCTGCTGGTGGGGGCGATCGGGGTCGTGGCGCTCGCCGCGGGGCCGGCCGCGGCGGCGCCGGAGACCGCGACCGCCCTGGAGACCCGGGTCCAGTCGGTGCCCCACCCGGTGCTGGGCGCCGACGGACGCCAGCACGTGGCGTACGAGATCAACGTGGTCAACCGGAGCCCGCTGCTGGTGCGCGTCGACTCGATCACCGTGCTGACCGGGACGAGCGGGGGCAGGGTCGTCCAGCGCGTGCGCGGGGCGCGGCTGGCCAACAGCCTCCTGCTCAACGGCGGCGAGAGCGGAACCACGATCCCGCCCTCGCACTCGGCGGTCGTCTTCATGGACGTGACCTTCCCGCGCACGGCGAAGCTCCCCCGCGCGCTGCGCCACCGCTTCGCCACCACCAACCTCGTGCGCAGGAGCCCCAAGGACGACCACCGCGGCGTCCCGGTCCCCAAGGGCAGCACCACGCCCCGCACGATCACCTTCACCGGCGCGGGCACCACGGTGAGCACCCAGCGCGCGATCCGCATCGCCGCGCCGCTTCAGGGCCAGGGCTGGCTGGTGGGCAACGGCTGCTGCTTCCCGATCAACGCCCACCGGGGGACGGCCAACACGATCGACGGCACCACGTACATCGCGGAGCGCTTCGCGATCGACTTCGTGCGCCTCGACCAGGCGCACCGGCTCTACATCGGCCCGGTGGACCTGCTGACCAGCTACCCCTACTTCGGCGACCCGATCCACTCGGTGGCCGACGGCGTCGTGGTGCGCATCCAGGACGGCCTGCCCGAGCAGACGCCCGGCGCCCTGCCGGCCGGCGCCACCGTGCAGACCGCCGGCGGCAACTACATCGTGGTGCGCATCGCCCCGGGCCGGTACGCCTTCTACGCCCACCTGCAGCCGGGCAGCCTGCGCGTCAAGGTCGGCGACCGCGTCACCCGCGGCCAGATCATCGGGCTGCTGGGCAACACGGGCAACACCGACGCTCCCCACCTGCACTTCCACGTGATGGACGGCCCGTCGCCGCTCGCGTCGGACGGGCTGCCGTTCGTGTTCACGTCGTTCACCGGCCAGGGGGTCGTCACCGACCTCGGCCCGGTCTTCGCCGGGCAGATGGCGCCGATGAACGAGGGCGCGCTGGTGGGCGGCCACGTCAACGAGCTGCCGCTCGACAACCAGGTGATCACCTTCCCGGGGGGCTGAGCCCCACCACCCGGCACGGCCCGCGCGGGCCGTGCCGGGGCCACGACCGCCGCCGGCTCAGTCGGCGGCGGTCGCGAGGGCGGCCAGGGCGGCGGAGGCGCCCTGGCAGTCGTAGAGGCCCGAGGGCGCGCTGGAGTCGACCGTGGACTGATCGACGCAGGCGCTCTGGACCGCGTTCATGGCGGTCGTGGCCCCGGTGCGGCCGTCGTTGAAACCGCCGCCCATCGACGAGCTCGCCAGGACCCAGCGGATCCGGCCCTGGGCGACCGCGTCGGCCAGCCAATCGACCGTCACCTCGCTCTCGCTGCCCGAGAAGCCGCCGAGGCCGGCGACGTCGTCGCCCGAGGCGATGATCGCGCTCGCGGCGCCCGACTGGCTGGCGGTCACGAGCGTGCCGCCGCCGTTGGCCGCCGCGTACGCGGCCGCCGTCGTGACGTCCGAGCCGCCCCCGCCGAAGCCCCCGCCCATGCCGCCGAAGCCGCCGCCGGGCGCGGTGCCCGAGGGAGCGGTGCCGCCGGCGCCCATGGGCCCGGTGGGCGCCGCCTGGCCGGAGGCGCCGGCGCCGCGCCCCGCGCCGCCGAAGCCGCCGCCGCCCGGACCGCCGCCCATCGCGGCCGTCTCGGGGCCGCCGGCCGGGAAGGTGCCGCTGGTGGCGTGGCCGAGCGTCTGGAAGGACCAGCTCACCGGCACGATCATCAGCACGCTGATCCCGAGCACGAGGCCCGCGTGGCGGATGCGGTCGGTCTCGCCCAGGGCGAGCCCGACGATGGCGAGGGTGCCGCCCAGCAGCACGGCGGGCGCGATCCAGCCGGGCTGGCCCGCGGTGTTGTGGAGCACGATCAGGGTGCTGGCCACGCCGCCCGCGATCGCGGCCGCCCCGAGGGGGCGCAGCAGGCGGCGGTCCTCCAGCACCTGGCCGACCGTGCCGCCGACGAGGGCGGCCACGAAGGGCGCCAGCAGCGACACGTAGTACGGGTGGAAGATGCCGCTCGCCATGCTGAAGGCGATGGCGGGCACCACGAAGGCGCCGCCCACGGCGATGATCCACCCCGTGCGCGGGTCGGCGCGGCGCAGGCGGCTGACCACGGCGATCCCGACGCCGCCCACCACGGCCATGCCGATGAGCCAGCCCGCCTGGCCGCCCAGGCTGGAGTTGAGCAGCCGCAGCGGTCCGGTGTCGCCGCCGAAGAAGCCGCCCCCTCCCCCGCCGCCGCCGGTGGGCGCGCCGGCCTGGCCGTCGATGCGGCCCAGGCCGTTGTAGCCCCAGATCAGCGACCAGATGCTGTTGTCGGAGGTGCCGGAGATCCACGGGCGGTCGGCGGCGGGCGTCAGGGCCATCAGCAGCGGCCACGCGCCGGCGACGGCCACCATGGCCGCGCCCGCCCACAGCGCCGCGCGCAGGGCGGCCATCCGGCCGCGCGGCGCCACCCACATCCAGGCCGCCAGCAGGCCCGGCAGCACCAGCAGCGCGGCCGCCATCTTGGCCTCGAAGCCCAGGCCCACGCACACCCCGGCCCACACCAGCCACCGGGTGCGCCCGTCCTCCAGGGCGCGCAGGGTGAACCAGAGCGCGGCCGTGCAGCACAGGATGAGCAGGGCGTCGGGGTTGTTGTGGCGGAAGATCGCGACCGCGACCGGGGTGGTCGCCATCACGAGCCCCGCGACGGCGCCGGCCCACCGGCCCCACCGCCGGCGCGTGAGGTCGTACACCAGCACCACGCTCACGACGCCCATCAGCGCCTGGGGCACCAGGATGCTCAGCGAGTCGAAGCCGAAGATCCTCACCGACAGGGCCTGCACCCACAGGGCCAGCGGCGGCTTGTCGACCGTCATCACGCCGCCGGAGTCGAACGAGCCGTAGATGAAGTCGTGCCAGCTCGTGCTCATCGAGCGCACGGCCGCCGAGTAGTACGTGTTGGCCCAGCCGTTGCGCGAGAGGGCCCACAGGTACAGCAGCAGCGAGAGCCCGACCAGGGCGATCAGCTCGGGATGCGGACGGCGCACCGTGCGCGCGAGTCCGCCCAGCCGCTCGCGCAGGGTGCCCGCGGAGGGCAGCGGGGGGCGGGCGGTGGTTGACATCGGCGGGCCTCCTGGGGGGTGGACGGGCTCCGCTCAACCATCGGCCCCCGGGCTCGGAGGCGCCGCACAGACGCCTGAGGGGTTCCTGAGAACGCCGACCGGGCAGATGAGTTCCACCGCCGGCCGGGGTCATAGGGTGCGAGCACACGTTTACTTTTGGAGAGGAGAGACGTGACACGCGACAACCTCGCGATCGAGGCCTCCGGCCTCGTGAAGGCGTTCGGCCAGACGCGGGCCGTGGACGGGGTCGACCTCGCCGTGCGCAGCGGGTCGGTCTACGGCGTGCTGGGGCCCAACGGCGCGGGCAAGACCACCACCATCCGGATGCTGGCCACCCTGCTGCGCCCCGACGCGGGCTCGGCCCGGGTGCTGGGCCACGACATCGTCACCGAGGCCGACGCCGTGCGCGCCTCGGTGAGCCTCACCGGCCAGCTGGCGTCGGTGGACGAGGACCTCACCGGGCGCGAGAACCTGGTGATGATCGCCCGGCTGCTGGGCCTGCGCCGGCCCGACGCCCGCACCCGCTCCGCCGAGCTGATCGGCGCGTTCGGCCTGGACGAGGCGGCCGAGCCGGCTGGTGAAGACGTACTCGGGGGGCATGCGCCGCCGCCTGGACATCGCGGCGAGCATCGTCGTGACCCCGCGGCTGATGTTCCTCGACGAGCCCACCACGGGCCTCGACCCGCGCTCGCGCAACCAGGTGTGGGACATCGTCCGGGCCCTCGCGGCCGCGGGCACCACGATCCTGCTCTGCACCCAGTACCTCGACGAGGCCGACCAGCTGGCCGACCGCATCGCGGTCATCGACCACGGCACGGTCATCGCCGAGGGCACCCCGGGGCAGCTCAAGCGGTCGGTCGGGGGCGGGACGCTGCACGTGCGCCTGCTGGACCCGGACGACCGCCCGCGGGCCGAGGCGGTGCTGGCGGCCGCCCTGGACGAGGCCCACCACGAGCCCGATCCGACCGCCCTGTCGGCGCCGTGCTCCGACGCCGACCGGGCCGCGGCGACGCTGGCCGAGCTGTCGCGCCAGGGCATCGGCATCGCCGACTTCTCGCTGGGGCAGCCCAGCCTCGACGAGGTGTTCCTGGCGCTCACCGGCCACCCGGCCGACGACGACGAGACCGAGAGGAGGGCCGAGGCCGCATGAGCGACGCCCAGACCACCGCAGGCGCCCGGCGAGCCGGCGCTGCAGGACGCCGCGCTGGCGACGGCGCTGTCGGACTCCCCGCGCCCGGCCCCGCCGAGCGCCGCCTCCGCCGTCCTCACCTTCGGCTGGCGGGGGATGCTGAAGATCCGGCACGTCCCGGAGCAGCTGATCGACGTCACGCTGACGCCGGTCCTGTTCACCCTGCTGTTCACCTACATGTACGGCGGCGCGATCTCCGGCTCCACCGAGGAGTACCTCCAGTTCATCCTCCCCGGCGTGCTCGTCATGTCCATCCTGTTCACGACGGTCTACTCCGGCGTGGCGCTCAACACCGACATCACCAAGGGGGTCGTCGACCGCTTCCGCTCGCTGCCCACCTGGCGTCCGGCGCCGCTGGTGGGCGCGGTGCTCGGCGACGTGCTGCGCTACCTGGTCGCCGGCGACGGTCGTGGTGATCGTGGGCCTCGTGCTGGGCTACCGCCCGGACGCCGGGCCCGCGGGCGTGGTGGAGGCGATGCTGGTCGTCGTCGCGTTCGCGTTCGGCCTGTCGTGGGTGTTCACGACCGTCGGCCTGCTGATGCGCGCGCCCAACGCCGTCATGAACACCGGCTTCATGGCGCTGTTCCCGCTCGTGTTCGTGAGCAACGGCTTCGTCGAGCCCGACACGCTCCCGGCCCCCCTCGAGACGGTGGTCGACCTCAACCCGATCTCCCACGTGATCACCGCCGCGCGCGGCCTGATGGACGGCACCGCGTCGGCCGGCGAGATCGGCCTGGTGCTGGCGGAGGCGGTGGTCCTCACGCTGGTCTTCGCCCCGCTCACCACGCGCCTCTACCGCACCCGCGCCTGAGCCGTGGCGCTACGGATACCCCGAAGCCCCCCTCGGAGCGCCCCGGATGCGACGCTGTCCGCACACGGCCGAGCATGGGTCACCGCGACGAGGGAGGAACGATGGCCGGCACGAACAGCGGGACGAGCACGCAGGGTCAGGACGCCGTGCGGTGCAACAAGTGCGGCGCGGAGCGCGAGGCCGCCGAGGAGGCCAACCAGGAGGTGACGCACTGCGAGTGGTGCGGCGCCGAGTACCCGGTCCCCGACGAGAGCTGAGGTGGCCGACGCCGTCGCGATCGAGGCCGAGGCCCTCACCAAGATCTATCGCGGCGGCGCCCGCGGCGTCGAGGACCTGACCTTCCGGATCTCGGGCCGGCGAGGTGTTCGGCTTCCTGGGCCCCAACGGCGCGGGCAAGTCGACGACCATCCGCATGATGCTGGACCTGATCCGCCCCACCTCGGGGCGGCTCACCATCCTGGGGCGCGACGCGCGCCGCGACGGCGCCGAGATCCGCGCGCGCATGGGCTACATGCCGGGCGACCTGCGGCTGTACCCGCGCATGACCGGGCGCGAGCTGGTGGGGTACTTCGCCCACCTGCGCCGCATGCCCGGCACCGGCGACGCCGAGCCGCTCGCCGCGGCGGCTGGACCTGGACCTGGACCGGCCGCTGCAGGACCTCTCGCGGGGCAACCGCCAGAAGGTGGGCCTGGTGCAGGCGTTCATGCACCGGCCGGAGGTGCTGGTGCTGGACGAGCCCACCAGCGGCCTGGATCCCATCGTGCAGCAGGCCTTCGCCGCCCTCGTCCGCGAGACCGCCGGGCGGGGCGGCACCGTGTTCCTCAGCTCCCACGTGCTCTCGGAGGTGCAGCACATGGCCGATCGGGTGGGCGTCGTCCGCGAGGGGCGGCTGGAGCTGGTCGACACGGTCGAGGCGCTCCGCGCCCGCGCGGCGCAGCGCGTCGAGGTGACCTTCGCCGCGCCCCCTCCCGCGGGCGCCTTCGCGGGGCTCGCCGGCGTGCGCGAGCTGGAGCGCCACGGCGCCGTGGTCCTGATGGCGCTCGAGGGATCGGCCGATCCGCTGGTCAAGCGCCTCGCCGGCTTCGAGGTGCTGGCCATCGACAGCCACGAGGCCGACCTCGAGGACGTGTTCCTGGGCCTCTACGGCCCGGAGGCCGCCCGTGCGGCGTAGCGTCCTCGACCGCGTCCCTGATGGAGCTGCGCCGCAGCCTGGCCTGGTGGTCGCTCGGCCTGGTGGGCATGGTCGCGCTCGAGATCTCCGTGTACCCGACCGTGCGCGACGACAGCGGCTTCTCGGAGCTCACCGAGAACTACCCGGAGGTCTTCAAGAAGCTGTTCTCGTTCGGCGGCGCCGGGTTCGACTTCACGTCGTCCGCCGGCTACCTGGGCACCGAGCTCTTCTCGCTGATCATCCCCCTGCTGCTGATCATCGCGGCCGTCGCCACCGGCGCGCGGGCGATCGCCGGCGAGGAGGAGCGGGGCACCATCGACCTGCTGATGTCGCTTCCCGTCACGCGCCGGCGGGTGACCGCCGAGAAGCTGGCGGCCATGGCCCTCGAGGTGATCGCCCTCGGGCTGGTGCTGCTGGTCGCGCTGTGGATCGGGGTGCGGGCGGTCGACATGACCGTCCCGCTGTCCCACCTGGCCGCGGCGGTGGCCGGGGCGGGGCTGCTGGCGATCGGCTTCGGGGCGATCGCGCTGCTCGCGGGGGCGGCGAGCGGCAGCCGCAGCGTCGGCGGTGGGCGTCGCGGCCGCCCTGGCCGTCGCCTCCTACCTCGTCAACTCGCTGGCGGGGCTGGTCACCCAGCTGGAGCCGATCCAGCGCGTCACGCCCTTCTACCACTACACCGCCCCCGATCCGCTGCGCGACGGCGTCTCCTGGCCGCACCTCGGCGCGCTCGCCCTGGTGATCGCCGTGGCCTCGGCGGCGGCGCTCGTGGCGGTGGACCGGCGCGACCTGGGCGCCTGAGCGAGGGGGAGACCGAGAGGGGACGGCTGCCACGAGCGACGGCGCGCGCACAGGAGGGACTGAGCACCCGCGAGGCCGAGCGCCGCCTGCTCGCCCACGGGCCCAACGAGCTCCTGCGCCAGCGCGGGCCGGGCGCCGCCGTGGAGATCGCCCGCCAGCTCGCGCACCCCCTGGCGCTGCTGCTGTGGGCCGCCGCCGCGCTGGCCCTGGTGGCCGGGACCACGGTCCTGGCGGTCGCGATCGTCGCCGTCGTGGTGCTCAACGCCCTCGTGGCGTTCCTGCAGGAGCGCCACGCCGAGCGCGCGGTCGAGGCGCTGCGCCACTTCATCCCCACGACGGTCACGGCGGTGCGCGACGGCGAGCCGCGCCAGATCGACGCGAGCACGCTGGTCGAGGGCGACCTGATGCTGGTCGGCGAGGGCGATCGCATCTGCGCGGACGCCCGCATCGTGGCGGGCGCCCTGGAGCTCGACATGTCGACGCTCACCGGCGAGTCGGCGCCGGTCGAGCGCCGCGCCGGCGGCCCTCCGGCGACCGTGCGCGCGCTGGACGCGCCCGACCTGATCTTCTCGGGCACCGGCTGCCTGGGCGGCGAGGCCCGGGCGCTCGTGCTGGCCACCGGCATGCGCACCGAGCTCGGCCGCATCGCCGCCCTGGCCCAGCGTCACGGCCGGGAGGAGAGCCCGCTCGAGCGCCAGGTGCGCCGCGTGGCCTGGCTGATCGCCCTGGTGGCCGTCTCGGCCGGGCTGGTGTTCCTGGCGCTGGGCGTCCTGGCCGCCCACCTGCCGCTCGCCGACGCCGTCGAGTTCGCCATCGGCCTGCTGGTGGCGAACGTGCCCGAGGGGCTGCTGCCCACGATCACCCTCGCGCTGGCGGTGGGCGTGCGCGTGCCTCAGCCGCCGCGGCGCGGTGGTCAAGCGCCTGAGCGCGGTGGAGACCCTGGGCTGCACCACCGTCATCTGCACCGACAAGACCGGCACGCTCACCCAGAACCGGATGGCCGTGGCCGACACCTGGGACCCCGCGGGCGCCGACGGGCGCCGCGTGCGGGCGCTGGCGGCCCGCTGCACCACCGTCGCGCCCGACGACGACGGCGGCCTCGCGGGCGACCCCACCGAGATCGCCCTGGTCCAGGCCGCGCTGGCCGACGACCCCTCCGCCGCGCCGGCGCGCCGCGACGCGGGCCGGCGCGCGCTGTTCCACTTCGACCCCGCGCTGCGGCTCATGAGCACGGTCGACGACCGGGGCGGCGGCGCTCGCCGTCACGGTCAAGGGCGCCCCCGAGGACGTGCTGGCGCGCTGCACGACGGTCACGGCGGCGGACCGGGCGGCGGCGCTCGCCGCCGCGGACGCCTTCGCGGAGCGGGGCCTGCGCGTGCTGGCCGTGGCCGAGCGCCCGCTGGCGGACGGCGTGGTCCCCGCGCGCCGCGAGGAGGCCGAGCGCGATCTCGCCCTGGCCGGGCTGATCGCCCTGGAGGACCCGCCGCGCCCCGACGTCCCCCGCGCGGTGGACCTGTGCCACCGGGCCGGGATCCCGATCATCGTGGTCACCGGCGACAACGGGCGCACGGCGCGGGCGGTGGCGCGCGGCGTGGGGATCCTGCGCGGCGAGCCGCGCATCGTCACGGGCGCCGAGCTGGACGCGCTGGGCGACGTCGAGCTGGACCGGATCATCCGCACCGAGCCGGAGCTGATCTTCGCCCGCACCTCGCCCGAGGCCAAGCTGCGGGTGGCCGACGCCCTGCGCGCGGAGGGCCACGTGGTGGCCATGACCGGCGACGGGGTCAACGACGCACCGGCCCTGCGGCGCGCGGACATCGGCGTCGCCATGGGCCTCTCGGGCACCGAGGTCGCGCGCGAGGCGGCCACGATGGTGCTCACCGACGACGACTTCTCGACGATCGTCGCCGCCGTCGAGGAGGGGCGGCGCGTCTTCGACAACGTCCGCAAGTTCGTCCTCTACATCTTCGCCCACGCGACGCCCGAGGTGATCCCGTTCCTCGTCTTCGCGCTCTCGGGGGGCACGGTCCCCCTGCCCCTCACGGTCATGCAGATCCTGGCGATCGACCTGGGCACCGAGACGCTTCCCGCGCTCGCGCTGGGCTGCGAGCCGGTGGAGCCGGGCACCATGAACCGCCCGCCGCGGCCGCGCAGCCACGGGGTGGTGGACCGCGAGCTGCTGATGCGGGCGTGGGTGTGGATGGGGCTGCTGTCGACCGTGCTCGTGCTCGGGCGGCTTCTTCGCCGTGCTGCTGGAGGCGGGGTGGAGCCCGGGCGACGACGTGAGCGCGGGCGCGCCGCTCAACGGCGCGTACATGCAGGCGACGACGATCACCTTCCTCGGCATCGTCGCCTGCCAGGTGGGCACCGCGGTCGCGGCCCGCACCGAGGGGGCCTCGCTGCGCCAGGTCGGCGTGTTCAGCAACCCGCTGCTGCTGTGGGGGATCGCCTTCGAGCTGGCGTTCTCGGCGGCCCTCGTGTGCATCCCCCTGCTCCAGCCGGTGTTCGGCACCGCCCCTCGCCCGGCCTGGAGCATCGCCCTGCTGCTGCCGTTCCCGTTCATCGTCTGGGGTGCCGACGAGCTGCGCCGCGCGGTGCGGCGGCGGCGACGGGTGGCCTGACGCCGGGCCGGCTCCCTACTCCACCACCCGCAGCGTCGAGGGGATGTCCATGCGCCGCAGCCGCCGCGCGCCCAGCAGCGGCGCGGCGGCCACCGCGACCACCCCCACCAGGATCGCGGTGACCAGCGTTCCCGTGGAGATCGTGATCCCCACCCCGAGCTCGGGGAACACCTCGCGCGAGAGCGTGCCGAGCACCCAGCTCAGCACCCCGATCCCGGCGGCGATGCCGACGGCCGTCGCGAGCACCCCGACGATCGCGCTCTCGATCACCGACTGGCCCAGCACGCGCCGGGCGGGGACCCCGAAGGCGAGCATCGTCGCCTGCTCGCGGGCGCGCTCCTCGCCGCTGATCGTGGTCGTGTTGAAGGCGATCAGCAGGGTGATCGCCAGCACCACCGCCTGGGCGAAGCGCAGGATGTCGAGGAACTCCTCCAGCCGCTCGGCCGCCGCGTCGGCCCCGGCGGCGGCGGGCTGCACCGAGACGACGCCGGGGCGGCCGAAGAGCGCCCGCTGCACGTCCGCCGGATCCGCCCCGGCCGCGGGCTGGATCTCGAGGGCGTTCGCCGTGCCCGCCAGCCCCATCAGCGAGGCCTGCCCCAGGTCCATGTAGGCGGTGAAGCGGTAGGGGCTCGGGTTGATGGCGGCCACGACCACCGGCGTCGTCCGGGTGCCGAAGGTCTCGGGGCCCGTGCGGACCGGGTGGGTCAGGTCCACCCGGTCGCCGATCCCGACGCCCAGGTCGCGGGCGGCCACCCACGACAGGACGATCCCGGGCCGCCCGGCCGGGAACCGCCCCTCGCTCACGCGGGGCTGCCAGACCGCCCCGTCCGGGTCCACCAGGTCCAGCTGGACGTCGAACCGGCGGCCGCCGTGGGCGACCGACGACGCCAGCCGCAGCGCCGGATCCGCCTTGGCGATGGGCGACCCGGCCGCGGGCGCGGCCAGGCTCAGCGCGCTCACCGGCACGGGCGCCTGCAGCACGGCGGTCATCCGGTCCGGGCTGCCGGCCAGCGCCTCCTCGCGCGTCTGGTCCAGCGACACGCCGAACGAGTCGAACACCCCGCCGAGCGCCACGACCACCGAGATCACGGCGCCGATGGCGAGGACGCTCATGAGGGTGCGGCGGGGCGTGCGCACGACGTTGCGCACGGGCATCCGGCCGATGCTCCCGCCGGGCAGGGGCAGCCGGCGCACGAGGCGCGCCAGGCCGCTGCCGGCCGCGGCGCGGGGACCGACCCGGATGGCCTCGACCGGGGTGACGCGCACCCCCCGCCACACCGGGTAGATGCTGGCGAGCAGGGGGATGACCAGGCCCAGGGCCGCGCCGCGCGCGAACACCGCGGGCTGGAAGGGCGTGTTCAGGATCGGCAGCGGGGCCAGGCTCTCGATCACCGGGCGCAGCAGCATGGCGACGCCCAGGCCCACGAGCACGCCCAGGGCCACGCCCAGGAGGGCCACCTCCACGCCGAACAGCAGGGGGCGCACGGCGAGGGTGCGCGGCGGGACCCCGAGCGCCATGCCGACGCCGATCTCCCGGCGCTGCGACTCGACGACCCGGCTGATCAGGTTGAACGCCGCCAGCGCGGCGCCCCCCAGCAGGAGCCAGGCGAAGACGTTGATGAAGCGCTGGTCGTTCTTCGCGTCGGTGTAGGTGAGGCGGTGGGCGGCCTCCTGCGATCCGCGCGTGACCGTGGACCCGACCCCCGGCAGCATCCGCGCGCGGGCCGCCTGGAGGCTGCGCCCGACCGCCGCGGCGTCGGCGCCCGGCGCGAGCCGGAGCACCAGCTCGTTGACCCGGCCCCTCATGCCGGACAGGGCCTGCACGCTCGACAGGGGCATGAAGAGGACGGCGAAGTTGGCCTCGGCGCCGAAGCCCGCGCCCGGCGTCGTGACCACGAAGTACTCGGGCTGGCGGCCCTGGCCCACGTAGCGCACCGCGCGCCCGCCCGAGATGCGCACCACGCCCCGGGCCGGGAGCCCGTAGTGCTCGGCGAAGTTGGCCTCGAGCACCGCGACCGGACGCCCCGCGTCCCGGGGCTCCAGGCCCCGGCCCCGCGTGATCGCCGTCGCGTCGACCGGCGGCCCGCCGAGGGGGGCCCCGACCAGCCGCCCGGGCACGAGCACCGTGGATCCGTCCCGCGAGGCGTCGACCTGGGCCGGGACCACCAGGCGCTCCTGCGCGGCGGAGACCTCCTCGGCCTGCGGGATCGCGGCCGCGAGCCGCTCGAGCGAGCCGGCCGGCACCGTGCTCCCCTCGGTGAGGGCCAGCCGCAGGTCGTGGAAGCCCAGGCGCCCGAAGCTGGCGTCGGCCGACCCGTCGCGCCAGATCTGGACGCTGCCGAGGCCCGCGGCCATCCCGGTGGCCAGGGCGATCACCAGCGCCAGGGCGACCACCAGCATCCAGCGCGCCCGCAGGTCGCGCCCGGACCACCTCAGCCACAGGGCGGGGCCGGGCACCCCCTCACCACCTCAGATCGGAGATCGCCGCGCGGCCGCCGGGCGGCGGCCCGTCGCGCACGACCCGGCCGCTCGAGAGCTCGATCACCCGGTCGGCCACGCGCGAGATCTCGCGGTTGTGCGTCACCACGAGCACCGCGGTCCCGGCGGTGAGCGTCTGCTCGTGCAGCAGCTCGAGGATCTGCACCCCCGTGCGGAAGTCCAGCTCGCCGGTGGGCTCGTCGGCCAGCATCACCGGGTTGCCCGTCGCGAGCGCGCGGGCGATCGCCACCCGCTGCTGCTCGCCGCCCGACAGCTCGTGGGGGAAGTGGGCGATGCGGGTCCCGAGCCCGACGCGCCGCAGCATCCGCTCCGCGACCCCCGGATCCCCGCCGCGGCCCGCGACGTCGGCGCCGAACTGGACGTTCTCCAGCGCCGACAGCCCGGGGAACAGGTTGAAGGTCTGGAAGATGAAGCTGACGCCGCGCCGGCGGAAGGCCGACAGCGCCGCGCGGGACGCGCCGGTGATGTCCTGGCCCCCGACCACGATCCGGCCCTCGGTGGGCGAGTCGAGGGCGCCGATGAGGTTGAGCAGCGTCGTCTTGCCGCTGCCCGAGGGGCCCAGCACCACGACGAACTCGCCCCCGTCGACCGTCAGGTCCACGCCCTCGAGGGCGCTCACCGTGGACTCGCCCACGCGATAGCGCCGCGCGACCCCCTCGAGCCTGATCAGGTGGCCCTCGGCCGGCGCCGGCGCGGCCACGCCACTGCGGTCCGGCGCCTGGGCCGCATCGTCCATACCGCCCAATCTCCCCCGCGTCGGCGCCGGACGCCACCGGGGCGCACCGGACGGGCGGTGCGGACATGCCGCGCCGCCGTTCCGGTGCCACGCCGATACGCCGGGCCCGCGACCGGCGGACGATCGGGTCCCGAGATCGGAGGATCACATGAGCCTGCTCATGGCTCGCTACCGGGTGCGCGAACTGGATCGCTTCCGCGCCGTCTTCGACGGCTTCGAGGCCACCCGCGGCGCGCACGGATCGACCGGCCACCGGCTGCTGGCGTCCCCCGAGGACCCGCTGCGCGTCGTCGCCCTCATCGACTTCCCCTCGCGCCCGGCGGCGGAGGGCTTCGCCGCCAGCGCGGAGCGCCTCGCCGCCCTGGAGGAGGCGGGGGTCGTCGAGCGCGAGGACGAGATCCTCGAGGACCTGGCGCGATGAGGGGGGCGCCGTGCTGAGCTTCCCGGGGGTGAGCGCGGATCGCGCCGAACGCCTGCGCGCGCTGGCCGACATGGGCCACGCGGTCACGCTGGAACGCGAGAGCGGCGGCGTCGAGCGCTGCATCGTCTCCTCGGAGCGCCGGCGCGTGATCGGCACGGGCGCCACCGCCGACGCCGCCGCCGCCGATGCCCTGGCCCGCTGGGAGGCCGACCCCGCCTGAGCCCCGCCGCGCCCCCGCCGCCGGCGTCGCGGCGGGGGCCGTCGGCGTTCAGTCGCCGGGGGCGACCGCCACGACGCGCGGCTCCGGGGCCGTCTCCTTGGGGATCGTGATCTTGAGGACGCCGTAGGCCACCCCCGCGTGGATGTCGTCCTCGCGCACGCCGGGCGGAAGCATGAAGCGCCGCTCGAAGCCGCCGTAGGTGCGCTCGAGGCGGTGGAAGCGCTGCTCGTGGATCTCCTCCTCCAGCCGCCGCTCGCCCGAGATGCGCAGGACGCCGTTCTGGACCGTGATGTGGATGTCCTCGTCCTTGACCCCCGGCAGCTCGGCCGTGATCACGATCGCGTCCTCGAGCTCGACGACGTCGCTGGAGGGCGACCACCGGCGGGGCAGCCCGCCCGCCTGGCCGGCCTCGCTCATGAGCCGGTCGATCTCCGAGCGCAGGGATCCGGCGCCCCCGAAGGGGTCCCACCGGATGATGTCGGTCAGCATGTCTCCTCCTCGTGTCCGACCTGACCCGACGGTAGGCCGCGCGGCCGGGCGGCCACGTCCGCGAGGACCCGGATCGCGCCTGCGGGTACTAGGAGGGGCGCACGACCGCCGCGACCTCGACGTCGTCCAGCCGGAGCTCGCCGTTGGCCGACGCCCACGCCACCTCGGCGGCGTCGCGACCGGTGGCGATGCGGACCAGCGTCTCCACGGGCGCGAGGCCGGTGACGTCCACGATCCGCCAGGCGACCCCGTCGTGGGCCTCCAGGAGGGCGTGGAAGTCGGGCGGCTCGAGGAAGGGCGCGTACGCCGCGACCACGCGCGCGGGGATCTCGAGCGCCCGCAGGAAGCTGACGCCGAGATGGGCCATGTCGCGGCAGACCCCCTCGCGCGCGAGCAGCGTCTCGTCGGCGGTGGTCAGCGCGTCGCTCGCGCCGGGCCGGTAGGCCACGCGCTCCCGGATCCAGTCGGCCACCGACGGGATCAGGGCCCGCGTGCGGGGCGCCTCGCCGAACGCGGCCGCCGCGGTGGGCGCGAGCGCGTCGGAGGTCGCGTACCGGCTCGGCAGGATCCAGGGCAGCAGCTCGAAGGCGAGGTCCGAGGCCTCCGGCAGGGGGGCGTCGTCGCGCGGGCACGCGCGCTCCGCGCCCTCCACCGAGACCGTGGCCCGGTAGCGGACGCGCACCGTCCCGCCGTCGGCGTGGACCCGCAGCGGCCGCGTGCCGAGGGGATCGGAGGGTCCCTCCTCCACCCGCGCCCCGGACACGCTCAGGTCCTCGTCCAGCACCGACTGGTCGGCGGCTCCGGCCGCGCGCACCAGCAGCAGCGCGCTGCCGGGACCGTCCGCGGTCCACGACATGGCCGACTCCACCCCGACGCGGGCACCAGGCATCTCCACCTCCGAGCGTGCTGGTTGCCCCCCCGGGGCAGTGTCTCAAACCCCGGGTCCGGCGCATCGGCCCGCGGTCAGCGCCGCAGGGCCGCCCAGACCAGGTCCGGCGAGCCGCCGCCGGCGCGGACCATGCGCACCCACATGAGGGTCATGTGCTCCAGGTGCAGCGCCTGCGGGAGGCCTCCCACGTCCACGGGCTCCCAGCCCAGCCGGTCGGCCAGCCGCGCGACCACCTCCTTGGCCGCGGCGTCGTCGCCGCAGATGAGCATCGCGGGCCGCACGCCGTAGCCCGGGTAGGCCGGATCCTCCAGGTTCTCGAACCCGTAGATGGAGAACGCCTTGACGACCCGGGCGCCCGGGGCCAGCGCCTGGACCATCTCGGCACCCGAGCGCGTCCCGCCGAGGCCGTGGGAGAGGTCCGGGCCGACGGGGTTGGTGGCGTCGATCAGGACGGTGCCGGCCAGGGCCTCGCCGAGCTCGGCGAGGATGTCGGTGGTGGTGGCGAAGGGCGTCGCCAGCACGACCACCTCGGCGCCCTCCACCGCCTCGCGGGCGGTCGCGAGGACCAGCGCCGGGTTGCGGTCGAGGACCGCCCGGGCGCTGGCGGCGCGCGGGTCGGACGCGGCCACGCGCACCCGGTGGCCGGCCCGCTGCAGGTGGTCGGCCAGCGGGGCGCCCACCCGGCCGACTCCGATGACGGCGATCTCCACGGCGCGCCTCAGACGCCGAGGGCGTCGATGACGAGGCGCGCGGCCGCGGCCCCGGAGTACTGCTGCTGACCGGTGATCAGGTTGCCGTCGCGGACGGCGTGGGCCTTGAAGGCCCCCTGCACGATGAAGTTGGTGCCGGCGAGGGCGCGGGCCCGGTCCTCGATCCGGAAGGGCTGGAGCGGCCGGCCGACGACGTCGTCGGCGAACTGCTCCTCGCTGTTGGCGAATCCGGTCCACGTCCTCCCCGCGACGACGAGCGTGCCGTCCGCGGTCGTGGCGCGCAGCAGGGCGCAGGTCGCGTGGCAGACCACCGCGGTGGGCTTGCCGGCCTCGTAGAAGGCGGCGATCAGCCGGTGCACCTCCGGGTCCTCGGCGAACGTGTACATCGGACCCTGCCCGCCGACCAGGAACACCGCGTCGTGATCGGCCACCGCCACGTCCGCGAGCGCGGGCGTGTCGGCGAGCAGCGCGGCGTGCGCCGGACTGTGCTTGAAGCCGAGGCTGATCAGGTCGTCGGCGGAGTACCCGGAGGGATCCTCGGGGTCGCTGAAGCCGTCGCCGGCGACCGGACCGCCGGCCGGGCTGGCGATCTCGACCCGGTACCCGTGCCCGACGAACTCCCAGAAGGGATGGGTCAGCTCGCCCCACCAGAAGCCGACCGGCCATCCGGTCGTGGTGGAGGTGGCCGGGTTCGAGACCACCATGAGCACGCGCTTGGGCGACTCGGGGTGCAGGACGTCGATCGATGCGGACATGCGGCTCTCCGGAGGCTCGGACGCTTTCGTTCGGCAACATTGCTTGAACTCAAGTTGTTGTCAAGAGCATCGTTATCTAGGTTTGCCGCCATGACGACGGAGCCCCGCGACTCGGTCGACGCGATCGTGGAGGGCTGGCGCGCCGTCCGCGACGACCTGGACGTCTCCCCGCTCGAGGTGATCGCCCGCCTCACGCGCCTGCGCGCGATCGTGGAGCAGCGGGTCGAGGCGGTCCTGGCCGAACGCGGCCTGACGTCGGCCGGCTTCTCCGCGCTGGCGGCCATCTCCCGCCTGGCCGGCGCGGACGGGGTCACCCAGGCACGGCTCATGCAGGAGCTGCGCCTGACCTCGGGGACGATCAGCGTCCGCATCGACCGTCTCGTGGCGGACGGGCTGGCGGAGCGCCACCCCGATCCCGACGACCGCCGGGGCACGCGCATCACCCTCACCGCGGCGGGGCGGGAGGCCTTCGAGAGCGCCGCCCCGGTCCACCTGGCCAACGAGCGGCTGCTGCTCGCGGCCCTCTCACCCGAGGAGCAGCGGGCGCTCGCCTCCCTGCTGCGACGGCTGCTGATCGACCTCGAGGGCGACGGCGCATCCGCCGACGCCCCCGCGCGCGCGCCTGGGGCTCACCCTCGCCCCGGCTCACACCACGGCCGCGATGCGCCAGGCGGTGGGGCTGCCGCCGTGTCCCGGGCTGCTGGTGCGACGCGTGGACCGTGGATCGGCGGCCGCGCGCGCCGGGATCACCCCCGGCGACGTCCTGACCGCGATCGACGGACGCGCGGTGCGCGCCCTCGCCGACCTCTCACGCGCCCGTCGCCGCGGAGGGAGAGGGCCCCGCCGTCGTCGCCCTGGTGCGCGGCCCGGAGGCGATCGAGGTGCGGATCCCCGCCTAGGAGAGCTCGGGCCGCGCCCGTGCGGGCGCCACCGACACGGCGTCGCGCGCCGGGTGGACGACCTCGCCGTGGACGCCCGCGGGCACCGCGTCCGGCTCCTCGAGGGCGACGGCGAGGGCGGCGCAGGCCACCTCCAGCTGCTCCTCCTCGGGATCGCGGGTCGTGAGCCGCTGCGCCCACATGCCCGGCCACGAGAGGAACTCCAGCCGGCCGTGCGCGCGCAGCGAGGCCTGGCGCTGGATCTCGAAGGCGATGGCCGTGACCACCGGCGCCAGCACGATCCGGGTGGCGATCAGGGCGAAGTAGTTGAACCAGCCGGTGATCGCGAGCACCGCGCCGTACACCGCGATCGACACGAACGCCGAGACCACCAGGAACGAGGTCCCGCACCGGGGATGGAAGCGGCTGAACCCGGCGGCCGCCGCGGCGGTGAGCTGATGGCCCGCCTCGTGCGTCGCGATCGCCTTGTGCTCGGCTCCGTGGTACTTGAGGATCTTGCGGAACGGCCGCAGGAGGCTCAGGAACATCAGCGTCCCGAGCAGCAGCGCCAGCCGGATCGCGGCGTCGGCGACGATGAAGGCGGCCCCGGTCAGGCCGGCCTCCTTCGCGATCACCACCGGGCCCACGCGGAAGGCCAGGATCTGGATGGCGGCGCCGGCCACGGCGCCGACGCCGATGGCCACCTTGCCCCAGAAGCCGATCGTCTGATCGTCCTCCTCCGAGGCCTCCTCGCCCTCGGGGCGGACCTCCTCCCAGCGCAGCCGCTCGCTGATCGACATCGCCTTCTGCCCGGTCGTGACGGCCGAGCGGATCGACACCACGCCGCGCATCAGCGGCCAGCGGGCCCAGCGCCCCTTGGGCGGCTCGACGTCGAAGGCCTCGGTGACGATGGCCCCGTCCTCCTCGCGGCGCACGGCGATGCCCACCCGCGAGCGGGTGCGCATCATCACCCCGCCGGGGAGTGCGCTGCCTCCGACGGATGCCGTCGCATCGACCGTCTTCTCGCGTGAAATGCCGTCGCCTCCCACGGGGGGACCACTCCTCCCCCATCGGTCCACCGGTCGCACGAGTGTAGACAACCACCCGCGGACGCTACCCCGGGGCGGGTCGACCCCCGTCCGGGGCGCCGTGGTCCGGGATCGCCACCGACAGCTCGACGAGCTGCGCCGGCTGCAGCCCGGCCACCTTCAGGCCCTCGCGCGCCAGCCGGCTGCCGTCGCGGGCGGCGTCGGCCATGCCCAGGCGGACGTCGATCCAGAACCCGGCGCTCACGTCCAGGCCGTCGTCGTCCTGGTGGGTGCCCTCGACCCCCTCGATCCCGGGCATCGCCGCCAGCGCCGCCTCCAGGCGCGCCGACGCGTCGGGCCCGAGGGCCTCACCGGAGGTCGCGCGGAACCGGACGCGATAGGCGGACACGCCGCACAGCCTACCCCCGCCGGCGCTCCCACTCCCGCGCCCCCCGGGAGTCGATCAGCTCGTCGAGGGCGTCCAGCGCCCCGACCGCGTCGGACGGCGCCACGTCGGCGCGGGCGATCCACTCCCACACCGGGCCGTCGTCGAGCCGCCGGGTGAGGCCGATCGCCTGCAGGGGCATGGCGTCCCCCATCGTCACGTGCGCGCTCAGGATGCCCCGGTGCGGCCCGAGCACCAGCGCCAGCCGCCCCTGGGCGTCCAGGAGGTACGGGCCGGCGCCGTCGCTGAGCACCACCGCCAGCGTCACCCGCACCAGCAGCCGGTCCCAGCGGGCCGGGTCGATGCCCGCGATCACCGGCCGCGGCCGCCTGCCCCTCGGGGCGCGTGACCCCCGCGAAGCGCGGGACGCCGTCGGACGCGGCGAGCGCCCACCGGCGGCTGACGTCGCCCGAGGCGATCGGCGCGCGCGGCGCGGCCACGATGTCGAGGTCGGGCTCGCCGTTGCCGGAGGTCGCGCTCACGCCCACGAGGATAGGGGGCTGGTGGATCCGGGCGCCGCCGCCGATGAAGGAAGGGAAGCCCACGCACTGCGCCGGGGATGCCACGCCACGGAAGGCCGCCATGTCCTCTCGCCGATCGCCTCGTCCCGCCCATGTCGAGATCACCCGCGCGCTGCGCCTGCACGAGCGCTGGCTCGCGGGCGCCCGCGTCAACGCCCGCCGCCTCGGCACCGACGCCACCGCGCTCGCCGGCGCCGTGCTGGCGGACGCGGACCTCACCCGGGCGGATCTGGACGGGCACGACCTGCGGGGGGCCGACCTGAGCGGCGCCGACCTGAGCCGGGCGAGCCTGCGCGGCGCCGACCTGCGCGGCGCCCGCCTGGACCGCGCCAACCTCTCGCGCGCCGGACTGGGCGGGGCCCGCCTGGACGGGGCCAGCGTGCGCGACGCCCGCCTCGAGGAGGCGGCGCTCCTGGGCGCCTGCCTGCGCGACACCGACCTGACCGGCTCGCGCATGGGCGGGGCCGCGCTGGACGGCGCCGACATGTGCGGCGCGAACCTGGCAAGCACCGAGTGGACCGGGGGCGCGACGCACCCCGGGGTGCGCGCGCCCGGCGGCGCGCACCGGCTGGCGGGCGCCGCGCTGCGCGGCGCCGACCTCGCCGGCTTCGCCCTGGCCGGCGCGGACCTGACCGACGCGGACCTCGCCGGGGCGGACCTGCGCGGGACCGACCTGCGGGGCGCCTGCCTCTTCCGCGCGCGCCTGACGGGGGCCCAGCTGGGCGGGGCGGGCCTGCGCGCCGCCGACCTCACGGACGCCGACCTGAGCCACGCCGACCTGACGCAGGCCGACCTCTCCGGGGCCGACCCGACCGGCGCGGTCCTCGCGGGCGCCGACATGCGCGCGGTCGCCTTCGACGACCTGACCGGGGCGCTGCTCGAGCGGGCCCAGCTGGTCGGCTTCAACCGCGGCGACACGCACGCCCCCACGAGCTTCGGCGCGGCCCCCGACCTGCGCGGCGCCGGCCTGCGGACCGCCAACCTGGCGGGCTTCGACCTGCGCGGCGCCGACCTGCGCCGGGCCGACCTGACCCGCGCCAACCTGCGCGGCGCACGGCTGGCCGGCGCGCACCTGGAGGGGGCGGTGATCGCCGGGGCCGACCTGACCCGCGCCGACCTGACCGGCGCGCACCTGGCCGGGGCGCGCCTGCTGGCCGCGGTGCTGCGCGAGGCCGACCTGACGGGCGCCGAGCTGCGCGGCTGCGACCTCACCGGCGCGGACCACACGGGCGCCCTCCTGGACGCCGACGCGCGCGAGCGCGGCAGGATCCCCGCGCTGCGCGTCGCCGGCCAGGCGGCCGCCTGAAGGCAAGAATCTGCCTCACGATGAGACGCGGCCATCCGGCCGCGAGAACCGAGCGAATCTAGGACGCAGGGAGGGTGCAATGCCTGAGAGGCATTGCCCCGACCGAGGACGAAGAGTCGCGAGAGTTCGCAGCGAGCCGGTGGTCGCGGACCTTCATCGTGAGACAGGTCTACAAACCGTCGGACGCCTTCTTGATGGCGTCGCCGATCGCCTTCTTCAGGCCGTCGCCCACCGTGGGCGCCCAGCCCTTGGCCGCCACGGCGACCGCGGCGATCAGCAGGGTCACCATCACGACGACGCCCACGTACTCCACCGTCCCCTGGCCGCGCTGATCCTCCCTGGCGCGCTGGACCATCGTCACCGCCGCCGCGTGCAGCCAGGCCGCGATCGCATAGCTCATGTCCCGCCTCCCGTCCGTCATGACCGTCGGTCGATCCTGGGGGGCCACGCGCGGGAGCCGCGCGGCGCGACTGTGCCGGCGGGACGCCCGAACCGTCACGGCGTCCGTGGCGAACCGGGTGGGGGCGCCTGCGGCAGCCGCCGCGCCGCCGCGCCCGCGACGCGCCGGCGCACGAAGGCCTCGACGAGGTCAACCAGGATGTCGGTGCCCTCCGCGCCGGCGTCGCGCGAGACCATCCGCATCGCCTCGCGCGGCGGCATGTCCCGAACGCGGCGCGCGTAGTCCCACAGCTCGCGCGCGCTGCCGATCGGCCGCAGGGCGATCGCCGTGGGCGACAGGTCGGCCGGATCGGGAAGCGTGGTCAGGCCGCCGACCGGATCGTCGATCCACGCGGCCAGCCGCTCGCGCAGCCGCGCGCGGGCGCCGGCGTGGAACGCCGACTCGGCGTCCTGCTCGAGGGCGACCGCCGCCAGCACCCCCCGGCCCACCGCCCGCAGCGCGCGGCCGATGGGCCGGTCGCCGCGCACGTGGGCGGTGAGCCCGCGATAGGCGTCGCCGGGGGCGCCGGCCCAGAGGCCCGGGTCGTAGGGACCCCCCAGCGGCCGGGCCGCCCGGTCGATCACCGCCGGCGGTCCGGCGGGCGGGCGGGCGTGGCCGACGAGCCACAGCGCGGTCGCCCCGACCAGCAGCGCGACGAGCACCGTGACCCCGATGCCCTCCACCGCCGCCTGTCCGCTGTGGCGCCCCGCACGCATGGGGGGCGACGCTAGGGGCGGCCGGTCCGACGCCTCTGCACCCGATCGCCGCGGAATCGGCACCACCATGCGCCGGACGCCCGGCTACAATCGGTCGGGCGACATCACCGACGGGGCCCCTCGAAGGGAGGCGACGATGCAGGTGTTGGACACCATCGCGAGGCAGGCCAACCGCCTTGCGACCGACGTCCAGTTGTCGCTCAAGCGCGCCCGCGTCGAGGGCGAGCGGCGTCTGCTGCAGCGCCAGCACCGGGCCGCCCTCGAGGATCTGGGCGAGCGCACCTACGAGCAGGTCCGCGCCGGAGCCCTTCCCGAGGGCCCGATCTCGGCCGAGATCGCCGCGGTCGAGTCGAAGCTGATCGAGATCGAGGCCAAGGTGGCCGAGGTCGAGTCGCTGCGCACCGAGGAGGAGGGCGAGGAGGGCGAGACGCCGGCCGAGACCACCCCCGAGGCGGCCGAGACCGACCCCTCGCGCGCCGCCTTCCCGATGGTCGACGGGCCCGCCCCGGCCCCGGGGCCCGGCCCCGGCTGGGAGGCCGCGGAGCGCTTCTTCGGACCGTCGCCACCCAAGGACTGAGGCTTCCAGAAATCTCACGTAACGGGACCGTCACGTCGGGTCCGCCGCGTTGTCCGGCGGGGGTCTGGGTGTATGCTCGTCAGACGCCGGGCGGAGGCTCGCCGGGCGTTCGAGGTCACGTAGTGCAGGGGGAGTTTCCGGCGTGAGAGCCGAGTCCGATCTTCAGGGACACCACCGGTCCGAGGCCCCCGCCTGTCACCGTTGCGGCCTTCCGCTCCTCGCGGAGGCGCAGTTCTGCCCGTACTGCGAGCGCTGGCTGGACGAGGGCGGGCTCCCGCGCCTGCTCTCCAAGCGCCGGGGCGGTGCCGCCGAGGGTCAGCCGAGGCGGTTCGCCGGCGTGTCCGAGCGGCTGCTGCTGGTCATCGGGCTGACGCTGTTCACGCTGGTCGCCGCGGCGAGCATCATCGCCGCCGTCGCCACCTGAGCCCGGCCCCGCGACAGGGTCGTCGCGCCCACCATCGCACCGCGAGCGCGCTGCTCGGGTCCACCACCCCATGGAGGTCCTCGACCATGTCGAGCACGGAGAAGGAAGAGCAGTTCATGGTCGGCGACGAGGTGACCGGATCGTTCCGATGCGCCGAGTGCGACCTCCACATCACCTCGCCGCGCGAGAACGACGGGATCCTGGTGCTGCCGATCTGCCCGCTCTGCGGCTCGGAGAGCTGGCGCCAGGTGCGCTAGACCGGGTCGGTCGGCTCCAGTGAGCTGATCAGGTCCTCGGCGGGGATGGCGACCAGGGTCTCGAAGCTCGCGCTGCCGCGCGCGGAGAGCTCGAACGTGAGGTCCATGATGGTCCGCTCGTCCGGGGCCTCGACCACGCTCAGGAAGTCGTAGGCGCCCAGCAGGGCCCACTGCTTCACCACGCGGCCGCCGATCGCCTCGATCTCGCGGTTGACCTCGAAGAGCCGCTCGGGCGTCGTGGCGAGGGTCTGGAGCCCCTGGGGGCTCAGCGACGACAGCAGCAGGAAGGTCCGCATCGCGCCCGATGATACGCCCCCCGGGCGCCGGGTCGCACCCGACGGCCCCCGCCGCGGGAGGGGGCTACACTCCGCCAGCCGGCCATTCACTTCGAGGTGAGCATGCTCCGAGACGACGATCCGACGCCCAACTCGCTCCAGAAGGCTCTCCTGGAGTACGACGCCACCACCCTGGAGACCGCTCTGATCGAGTGGACGAAGGAGCACTGGAACATGGCGGCGCGGGCCATGGTCTACAACCGCTCCGAGGCCGACAAGACCGTCGAGGGCGTGAGCGGGATCCGCAACGACGACGCCCGTCTGGCCCTCGAGGTCGCGGCGCGCGTGGCCATCTCCGAGCGCGAGCTGCTGTGCCGCGGCATCGCCGCCGTCCTGCCCGAGTGGCTCGAGACCACCTACGGCCTGCGCCCGCGGGGCAGCTCCGAGAGCTAGCTCGGCTTGTCCTCCACCGGGTAACCGGCGTCCTGCCAGGCGGACCATCCGCCGACCAGGACGCCGACCCGGGAGCGCCCGTTGTCGAAGGCCCACATGGCGATCTTGAGGCTGGTCGCCTCGCCCGGGCGGTCGCAGTAGAACACCAGCTCGCCGCCGGCGGGCAGCTCGGGGACCTGGGACTCGAACTCCATCGGATCGACGCGCAGCGCGCCCTTCACCTGGACGTCCGACTCGCGGTAGCCCAGATCGCGGACGTCCACCGGCTGGACGGCGTCGCCCATCTTGAAGGCCACGGCGAGGTCGGCCGGCTGCCAGCGTGAAACGTCATCCCAAGCCATCAGCCCTCCCGGGTCGTGGAACGCGCGAAAGCTAGCAGCCGCTCGGCCTCGTCCAGGGACTGCGCCCCGACGCGCTCCAGCACCCCCCGCGCGTAGGCCTGGCTGACCGGCGTCACCACCCCGGCGCGCAGGGCGCCGTTGAGGTAGGCGACCCCGTTGCGGGGGCCGTGGCGCGCGCTGGTGACCGCGCGGCGCGCGAGGGCGTCGGGGTCCATGTCGGGTGCGGGGAGGTTGCGCGGCAGGCAGGCGGTGATCACCAGGCGGTCGCCGGGCATGTCGACCGCGATCACCCCGCGCGAGCCGTCCAGGCCCTCGCGGTCGGCCAGCAGCTCCACCGCGGTGCCCAGGTCGACGTCGTCCGCCAGCAGCAGCAGGGCCCCGTCCACCGGGGCGCCGCGCTCGTGGGGCACGAGCACCGGGCCGCCGCCCCAGCGGCGCGAGGCCCGGCCGTACTCCACCGGAAAGGGGGTGCGGCAGGGCCGCTCCCCCACGATCACCATCGCGAGCCCCGCCCCCGGCTCGTACAGCAACGAGCCGTAGGCCATGATCGCGACCGGCCGCTGCGCGACCGGCACGGCACCGGGACGGGGCGTCAGCTCAGCTCACGCCACGAGATCGAGCACGGACGCGGCGTGGCCCTTGGGCTTGACCTTGTAGAGGGCGGCGGTCAGCACGCCGTCCGGCCCGATCACGAAGGTGCTGCGCTCGATGCCCATGTAGGTGCGCCCGTACATCGACTTCTGGACCCACACGCCGTAGGCCTCGGCGGCCGTGTGCTCGGGGTCGCTCAGCAGCGTGAAGGGCAGGTCGTACTTGTCCCGGAACTTCTCGTGGCTGGTGAGCGGGTCGGGGCTGACCCCGATCACGCGCACGCCCGCCGCGTCGTAGTCGGCGCGGGCGTCGCGGAACTCGCAGGCCTGGGTCGTGCAGCCGGTGGTGTCGTCCTTGGGGTAGAAGTACAGCGCGACGGTCGTGCCGCGCAGATCCGCCAGGCTGACCGTGGAGCCGTCGTCCGCCTGCAGTGAGAAATCGGGGGCCGGCCGGCCGGCCTCGAGTCGCGCCATCTGTGGACCTCCGTGAGCTGGACGACCCGCAGGCTATCGAGCCGGCCCGGTCGGGCGGCGGCTAGCATCGCCGCCGTCGTGGATCCTCCGCCCTCCCCCATCACGATCCGGCCGGCCGTCGTGGACGACGCCGAGGCCGTGGCGGCGATCGTGCATGACGCCCTGCGCGACAAGTACGCCCCCGCCCTGGGGGACGACGCCCTGCGGGGGATCGCGGCGCTCACCCGCTGGGAGATCGCCGACGTCCCCAGCTCGCGCCACTGGGTCGCCGAGGTCGAGGGCCGCGTGGCGGGGGTCGTGCACCTGGCGATCGGCCCCGACGGCGTGGACGGCTTCACCCGGGCCCTGGCCGGCGCGGTGGGCTGGCCGCGCGCGGTGCGGGCCACGCTCGTGCTGAGCCTGCTGGCCCACAGCCGGCTGGGACCCGACGAGGCCTACGTCGAGGAGCTCGCGGTCGCCCCGTGGGCCCGCCGCCGGGGCGTGGCGCGGGCGCTGCTGGCCGCCTGCGAGCGGGAGGCACGCCGCGCCGGACGCACCCGCCTGACCCTGTGGGTGACCACGACCAACGCGGCCGCCCTGCCCCTCTACGCCGCCGCGGGCTTCCGCGAGACCCGGCGGCGGCGCTGGCTGGTGGGGCGGCTGCTGTTCCGCGCCCCCGGAGCCGTGCTCATGGAGCGGACGCTGGAGCCGCGCTGACCAGGGGGTCCGCCGCCCCGTCCCGGTCCTCGTCCTCGAGCGGCGCGGCGGGCGTCGAGGGGGCGGCGGGCAGCTCCAGCCGCGCCCGCCCCGCCGGGCCGGCCTCCAGGGTCAGGCTCCCTCCCAGCCGCTCCGCGAGCGCCGTCGCGACGCCCAGGCCGAGGCCGGCGCCGGGGAAGCCGTTGGCGCCCGAGCCGCGCCCGAAGCGCTCGGTGACCAGGTCGAGCTCCTCGCTGGGGACGCCCGGACCGGTGTCGGCGACCGACAGCTCGACCATCCCGCCCGCGCGGGGCCGCCCCGCGAGCGTGATGGTGCCCCCCCGGGGCGTGAACATGGCCGAGTTGCCGATCAGCTCCGACAGGATCTCGGTGACGAGCGCCGGGTCGGTGCGCAGCGGGGGCAGGTCGCGCGGCAGGTCGGTCTCCAGGCGCAGCCCGCGGTCGCGCAGGCGCCGGTCGAAGGTCGCGCCCAGGCCGTAGGCGAGCCCGGCCGCGCCGACGGGCCGCAGGCGGGGCGCCTCGGAGCGGGGGTCGTTGGCGGTGCCGCGCAGGAGCTGGGACACCAGCCGGTCCAGGCGGTCGCCGGCCGACTGGATGCGCCGCACCGTCGGCACGACGGGCGAGGGGACCTGCCCGACCAGCTCCGAGCTGAGCGAGCGGATCTCCGCGATGGGCGTCTGGAGGTGGCGCGCGGCGGAGCCGGTCACCTGCCGCCGGACCGCCTCCATCCGGGCCTGCTCGGTCCGCTCGCCCACGCCGACCATGCGCCCGCCCGGCACGGCCCAGGCCTCGACCTCGAGGGCGCGTCCGTCCGACAGCGACAGGCGGCGCGACACGGCGCCCGCGGACGTCAGGCCGCCCCGCACCGCGTCCTCCACCAGGACGGCGTCGGCGGGGGGCAGGCCGCCGACCAGGCGGTCGAGGGCCTCGTTGCGCACCAGGCCGCCCGAGGGCGTGCGGGCGGCCACGGGCATGGGCAGCGGGGCGAGGGCCGCGCCGAGGGCCTCCATCCGCGACTCGGCGGCCACCTGCAGGGTCGACGCGCGCGCGGCCGCGGAGGCCATCGCCTCGGACAGGCGGCGCATCTCGCCCCGGCCCTCGAGCGCCACGGCCGACGGCCGCCCGACCGCGATCGCCTCGGCGGCCAGCGACAGGTCGCGCAGGCGGCGGGCGCGGCGGTCCGCGACGATCCAGACCAGCACCGCGGCGATCAGGCTCAGCGCCAGGACGAGGATCAGCACCGGCGTCCTGACCGGGGCCGGCGAGGCGGCACCCGCCGCGAGCGGCGCCCGCGCGACGAGCGTGGCCCCCGTCGGGGTCGTCGCGGTGGCCTCCAGGGCGCCGTCGTGAAGGGTCCAGCCGCTCGCCCCGATGGCCGCCAGCCGCCCGAACCAGCCCGGGCCGCCCGCCGACCAGAGCGGGTTGCCCGCCCCCGTCTGCGCGATGACGGTGCCGTCCGGCGCCACCAGGCGCGCCGGGGCGCCCACCCGGCGCAGGGCGGCACGGGCCCTGGGCACGGAGGCGGTGGTGACGGCGCCCGCGGCCGCGTCGGCGGAGCGCGTCAGCGGGGCGGCGGCGCGATCCAGCTCGGCGTTCGAGGCCAGGACGAGCACGGCGGTCGCCACGACGCCCAGCGTCAGCGCCGTGACCGCGAACGCGGCGAGCGCCGCGCGCCAGGGGCGGCGGGGGCGGGTGTCGATGCGCATCGTGTGGGAGGGCTTCGCCCCGCGTGGGCGAAATCCCCCCCGCCGCCCCAGATCCGGCGGCGGTCCTGGAAAGGCGACGTGCCCGGGGTGGGAACTTCGATGTCAGACGACGGCTGGCCGCGCACGCGCGGCACCCGGGCGGAGGGCGACCGCGGCCCGCGCTCGCTCACCGCGAGCGAGGCGGCGGCGCTGATCGGCGTCAGCGTGGCGACGATCCGCGGCTGGGCCGATCAGGGCAGCCTCCCGTCGCACCGCACGGTCGGCAACCACCGGCGCTTCGAGCTCGACGAGCTGCGGGCGTGGCTCGCCGACCGCGGCGCCGCGCCCCCCGCGGCCGGGAGGCTGCGCCTGTCCCCCCAGGAGATCCCCCCGTGCCCGCTCCTCGCGCGCGAGCTCAACGCGCGCACCGAGGCGATCGTGGCCCGGGTGCTGGCCGGCTACCACCCCACCGTGCCGACGCCGCTCACCGCCCCCAGCGGGCCGGCGATGCGGCGCCTGGCCGTCCGCTTCCTGCGCATCCTCGCCAGCGGCCTCGACTCCGGGCGCCCCGCGGCCCAGGCCGGCCGGGCCGAGCTGGCCGGGCTGAGGGGCGGCCTCCAGGGCCAGGCCGGCGCGCGCGTGCTGCTCGACCACACGCGGATCGCGGCGGCCGTGGTGGTGGAGGCCGAGAACGCGCGCATCGAGGGCGTCGAGCTGGAGGCGGCGGCGATCCCCGCGCTCTACGCCGTCATCGACCACGCCCAGGCGGCGGTGGCCCGGGGCTTCGAGCAGGCGCAGGCGCTGCGCGCGGGCGCGGCGCCCTCGCCGGCCTCCCCCGAGGGCGCCTGACCCTCAGGCCGCCGGCATGGCGCGCCGGCGGTGCTGGCGCGGACTGATCCCGCGCAGGCGCGTGAAGGCCGCGCTCAGCGCGTAGGGGCCGCGGTAGCCCACGCGCGGGGCCACCGAGGCCACGGTCGCGCCCGGCTCCAGGAGCAGGTCGGCGGCGAGGGCGATCCGCCAGCCGGTGAGGAACGCCATCGGCGGCTCGCCCACCAGCCCGGTGAAGCGCCGGGCGAGGGTGGCGCGCGAGACGCCGGCCACGGCCGCCAGCTCGGCGAGGGTCCAGCGGTGCTCGGGGCGGTCCTGCAGGGCGCGCAGCGCGGGGCCGACGACCGGATCGCCGTGGGCCCGGTACCAGCCGGGCGCCGCGGCCTCCGGCCGCGCGAACCAGGCGCGCAGCACCGCGATCAGCAGCAGGTCGAGCAGCCGGTCCAGCACCGCCTCCTGGCCCGGGGCGTCCTTCACGATCTCGTCGGCCAGCAGGCCGACCAGCGGCGAGTCGAGGCGCTCGCCCGGCAGCGCCAGCAGCGGAGGGAGGGCGCGCAGCAGCCGGCGGCTGACGTCGCCGTCCACGGCGTAGGTGCCCGTCAGCAGGACCGTGGCCCCGTCGGGCCGGTTGCCCCAGGTGCGGACCCCCAGGTCCCGCATCGGCCCCAGATCCGTCCCGTCGGGGGCGGTGCAGCGCTGCCCCGGATGGATGATCACCTGCGGCGCCGTCGCCGGGTCGTCGGCCACCGTGTAATGGCCCGGACCCCGCACGATCGCCGCGTCGCCGCGGCGCAGGCCCGACCGGCTCGCCGTCCGCGGGGACGATCCAGGCGCCGCCGCGCACCACCGCCACCAGCGTCAGCGGCGCCTCGTCGCGGATCCGCAGCGACCAGGGCGGGTCCATCACCGAGCGCAGCAGGAACGCGCCGCGGGCGCGCGGGCCGTCCAGGAGCGCCGCCACCTCGTCCATCGGCCGATCTTAGACGCCGGCGTATGTCATTGCGCGTTCTGGCCATGGAACGTCTCATCGGATGGCGATTGACTGGACCGGTCCGATGGCGATGGAGGGAGCACGGATGAGCCGGGGCCTCGAGGTGGCGACGATCGTGACGGCGGGCGGGTGCGCCCTGGCGGGCGGGGTCTTCTTCGCGTTCTCCAGCTTCGTCATGAGCGGGCTGGAGCGGCTGCCCGCCGCCGCGGGCGTCGCGGCCATGCAGTCGATCAACCGCGCGGCCGTCTCCCCCGCGTTCATGGCGGCGCTGTTCGGCACGGGCGCGGCCTGCGTCGGCGTGGTCGTGTGGTCGGCCGTCGACGACGGCGAGGTCGCGACGTCCCCGGTGGTGGCCGGCGCGGCCCTGTACCTGGCGGGCGCGATCGGCGTCACGATCGCCCGCAACGTCCCGCTCAACGACGCGCTGGCCGCCCTGGACCCGGCCGACCCTGCGGCGCCCGACCGCTGGCGCGGCTATCTGCGCCGATGGACCGCCTGGAACCACCTGCGCACCGCCGCCTGCCTGGGCGGGGCCGCCCTGCTCGCGGCGGCGGCCCTGCGGGCCGGCTGACGGGTCCCACAAATAGAGAACCCCGCCGAGGCGGGGTTCTCCGTAGCAGGCCGTAAGCCGGATTCTGTCGTGGGCAGCCATCCATCTGGGACACCTGTTGCCAGATGCCTCAATGCGGCCGACCTGGAGCTGGGCGAGCAACCCGTGGCGCCCCGATTTGGCCTTGCACCGGGTGGGGTTTACCCAGCCGGCCTGTCACCAGACCGCTGGTGCGCTCTTACCGCACCTTTTCACCGTTGCCGACGAGGACGAGTCCCCGCAGGCTGTGTCGTTTCTGTGGCACTTTCCCTGGGGTTTCCCCCGCTGGCCGTTAACCAGCACCCTGCTCTGCGGTGTCCGGACTTTCCTCGAGCCGCACGAGGCGACCCGCGGCTGCCTGGCCTGCCGGTCCAGGTTACCCGCCCCGCGGCGGCGGCGCGAACGACGGACCGGCGGACCCTCAGAGCTTGCGGAGGACCCCCACCACGACGCCGAGGAGGGTGACCTCGTCGGGGACGATGACGCTGAAGGCGTCGTTCTCCGGGACCAGGTGGACCCGGCCATCGACGCGCTTGAGGCGCTTGACCGTCGCCTCGTCCTCGATCTGGGCGACCACGATCTCGCCGTCGTTCGCCGTCGGGCGCTGGGCGACCACCACGAGGTCGCCGTCGAGGATGCCGGCGTTCATCATCGAGTCGCCGGTCACGCGGAGCACGAAGTCCCCCTCGAAGGGGCTGGTGATCCAGTCCTCGACGTCCTGCTCGGCGAGGCGCGGGACACCGGCGGCGACGGAACCCACGAGCGGCAGGGCGGCGACGCTCGGCGGCGCCGGGGCCGCGGGGGCGTCCAGGACCGCGTCGCGACAGACGAACATCGCGCGCGGCTTGGTCGGGTCGCGGCGGATGTGGCCGCCCGCCTCGAGCTTGGCCAGGTGGGCGTGCACCGTGGAGGGCGACGCGAGTCCCACGGCCATGCCGATCTCGCGGACGGTGGGCGGATAACCGCTCTCGCGGCAATGCCGCGAGATGAACGTCAGGATCGCCGTCTGTCGTTCGGTCAGTTCATCCATGCCGGGGACGCCTCCGGGACGCGAACACCTGTTCCGGCGACGCTACCAGACGATTCGCGGAGCACCAAGGCGACGCCGCGCCCGGGAGCCGCTTTCGGGCTCGCTATACTCCCGCGGCCCGTGCGCCTGTGGCGGAATTGGTAGACGCGCAAGGTTGAGGGCCTTGTGACCCGTATGGGTCGTGGAGGTTCAAGTCCTCTCGGGCGCACTGCGTAGGGCGAGGGCCCCGTCATCCGGCGGGGCCCTCGTCGTGAACGGGCGAGTCCGTCGTCGACCGGGACGGGCGGCGGCTGACGGCGCTCAGCGCCAGCAGGAGCGCTGCAGGCAGACCATCAGGCCGGCCAGGAGATGGCGTGCGTGTCGCATCTCTTCCTTCATCGGCGCGCCGGGCCCGGCGCGTGAGGGGCCCTGGGACGATTCGCCGCCCGGGTGCCGCCCTCCTCCACCGCCGTCGCGGTGGGCCCCGCCCCGCAGACGCGGGTCAGCCGAAGATGTTGCCGATGATCTCGACGATCCAGGCGATGATGTAGACGTTGAGCACGCCGAACAGGTAGATGCCGATCGCCAGGACGAAGACCGCCACCGCGCTCGCAACCCACTTGACGCCCGTGTTCATCGTGCTCGTGTTCATCGCCGGGAACCCTACCCGGCGCCGCGGCGCACCGAAAGGGCAGAGATCGCGCGAGGGGCACCTGACCCGCCCGGAGGGTGCCGAGGGCCCCTGCCCGCCCTAGACTGCGCGCCGCCCCCTGCCCCCGACGAGGACGAGGACGATGAGCACCGACGACGTCAACATCGACATCGCGACGCAGACCCGCGACACCCTCCTGGCCGCGATCAACCAGCAGGTCGCGCTGGCCCCCAACGCCACGACCCTCCTGCGGCTGGCCGAGGCCTACGCCTGGTGCGTCGCCCCGGGCCAGGATCACGGGAACGCCGAGAAGAACTGAGCGGCGGCCAGGAGGGCCGCCGTGCGGGGGTGGCGGGGCGCGCGGAAGACCCGCTCGGTCGTGCCCTCCTCCACGATCCGGCCCGCCTCCATCACGGCGACGCGCTGGGCGAGCCCGCGCACGGCGCCGAGGTCGTGTGAGATGAGCAGGTAGGCCAGGTCCCGCGGACGCGCGCAGCTCCGAGAGCACCCCGGCGACCTGAGCGGCGCTCTCGGGATCCAGCGACGAGAGCGGCTCGTCCAGCACCAGCAGGCGCGGATCGAGCGCCAGGGCGCGCGCGATGGCGACCCGCTGGCGCTCGCCGCCCGACAGCTCGGCCGGCCGCCGTGCCGCGACCTCGGCCACCAGGCCGACCGCCTCGAGCAGGCTCGGTGACGCGGCGCGCGCAGCGCGGGCCGCGCGAGCGCCCCCTGCACCTCCAGCGGCTCCGCGACCGTCGCGCCCACCGACAGGCGCGGATCGAGGCTGGTGTACGGGTCCTGGAAGACGATCTGCACGGTGCGCCGGATGCGGGCCAGGTCCGCGCCGCGGGCGCCGACCGCCTCGACGCCGTCCAGCACCACGCTGCCGGCGTCGGGCGCGTCCAGGCACACCAGGATGCGGGCGAGGGTGCTCTTGCCGCTGCCCGACTCCCCGACCAGGCCCACCACCTCGCCCGGCGCGACCGTCAGGTCCACGCCGTCCAGGGCCCTCACCGCGGCCCCGCGCCGGCCGCGGTGGGTCCGCACCAGCCCCCGGACCTCGAGCAGCGGGGGTCCGGCCGGGGGCGCGGCGGCGGCGGGCGCGGGCACCGGGCGCCGGCGCGCCAGGACGCGCCCGGCGGGACCGGTCTCGACGATGCGCCCGGCGCGCATCACGGCCACCCGGTCGGCGATCCGGCCCACCGACCCGAGATCGTGCGAGATCAGGAGCACGGCGAGGCCCGTCTCGGCGCGGCGCGCGGTCGATCAGGTCGAGGACCATGGCCCGCAGCGTGGAGTCGAGCGACGCCGTCGGCTCGTCGGCCAGCAGGACGGCCGGACCCGGGGCGAGGGCGGTGGCGATCATCGCCCGCTGGCGCTGCCCCCCGGAGAGCCGGTGGGGGAAGTCGTCGCGGTCGACCCCCACCTCGGCGAGGGCGCGCGCCGCGCGCTCGCGCGCCTGCGCGCGGTCCAGGTCGGCGTGGGCCCGGAGGGTCTCGGCCAGCTGGTCCCCCACGCGCGCGCACGGGGTCGAACCCGGACGCCGGATCCTGGGTGATGAGGGCGATGCCGGCGCCGCGCACCCGCCGCATCTGCTCGCCGGCCAGGCCCGAGATCGTCCTCCCGCCCAGCACGACGGACCCTCCCTCCAGGCGGGCCGGGGGCGGCACCAGCCCGATCAGCGACAGCGCCGTCAGGCTCTTGCCGGCGCCGCTGCCGCCCACCAGCGCCAGCACCTCGCCCGGCGCCAGCTCCAGGTCCACCCCGTCGACCAGCGCCTCGCCCCGCGGGCCCGCGACCCGGATGCCGCGCGCCACCAGCGCCGCCGTCATCGCGTCCACCGCCGCACGAGCGGGGTCCAGGCCGAGCGCGGCTCCAGCGCCGCGCGCACCGCGTCGCCGATGAGGCTCACGGCCAGCACGGTCAGCAGCACCATCAGCCCCGGGAAGATCGTGAGCCAGGGGCGGTCCTCGATGGTGTCCTGCGCGCCGATCATCAGCGAGCCCCACGAGGGGTCGGTGTCGGGGTCGAGACCCAGCGACAGGAACGAGAGGGCGCTCTCGGTGAGGATCGCGACGCGCGACGGCGAGCGCCGCGAAGGAGGCGATCTCCGGCGTCGCGGCGCGGCAGCAGGTGGCGCCGCGCGATGCGCCACCCCCCGGCGCCGGCGGCGCGCGCCGCCTGCACGTAGGGCAGCTCGCGGGTGCGCAGGGCCGAGGCGCGGGTCAGCCGGAAGAGCGGCGGCCAGGAGAGCAGGGCCAGGATCAGGATGATCTCGCCGGGGCCGACGCTCTCGAGGCTGATGCTGAGGACGATCAGGATCACGAAGCCGGGCACGATCAGCACGAGGTCGGTCAGGCGGGCCAGGGCCGAGTCCAGCCACCCCCCGCGCCCGCCGGCCGCCAGGCCCATGCCGGCGCCCGCGACGGTCGCCACGAGGGCCGTGGCCAGCCCGATCAGCAGGGAGATGCGCCCGGCCACCAGCACCCGGGTCAGCATGTCCTCGCCCAGCGCGCCGGTGCCGAAGGGGTGGGCCCAGCTCGGCCCCTGGTAGCGCGCCGTGAGGTCCTGCTCGTTGACGCCGTAGGGCGACAGCAGGGGCCCGATGAGACAGGCCAGGACGATGACGGCCAGCAGCACGACGCCGGCCACCCCCGGCGTCCCCAGGCGGCGCAGGCCCGCCCACGCGCGCCTCATCGGGGCCGCCCCCCGAGATCGACGCGCGGGTCGAGGGCCGCGTAGGCCAGGTCGGCCAGCAGGTTGGCCACCACCACGGCGACGGCCCCGATCATGACGATGCCCATCGCGACGTTGATGTCGCGCGCCAGCGCGGCGTCGCGCAGCAGGCGGCCCATGCCCGGCCAGGCGAACACGGTCTCGGTGACCACGGCGCCCGCGAAGAGCGCGCCCAGGTCCAGGGCCACCAGGGTCACGATGGGCGCGAGGGAGTTGCGCAGGGCGTGGCCGAGCACGATGCGCCGCTCGGTCAGGCCGCGCGCCCGCGCGGCGGCCACGTAGTCCGAGCCGCAGCTCCTGGATGAGCACGGCCCGCTGGAAGCGGCTGAAGACGGCGATGTTGACCAGCGCCAGCGTGATCACGGGCAGCACGAGGTGCTGGAGGTGGTTGAGCGAGAACCACTCCCCCTCGTGGCCGAACGAGTACCGCTGGCCGGTGTAGAGGAGGGTCTCCCCGTCGCCGCCGAGGCGCCCCCACAGCGAGCAGGGACAGGACGATCACCACCACCCCGGCGGCGAGCACGGCGATCGTCGCCGGCCCCGCCGCGGCGCAGCCGCGCCAGCGCGACGAGCACCAGCACCGTGCCGAGGGCGAAGGGGATCACCGCCCAGCCGTTGTCGCGCAGCCAGACGGCCCCGAGCTGCAGCAGCACCCCCGCCAGGAAGGTGGGCGTGGCGAAGCCGAGGTAGGCGACGCCCGACAGCGCCAGGTCGGTGCGCGACATCGGCCGCACGGCGCAGGCGACCCCGATCACCACGCCCAGCACGGTCGACACCACCAGCGCCAGCAGCATCAGCTCGATCGTCGCGGGCAGCGCCTCGCCGATCACCTCCAGGGCGCTCGAGCCCGGGCTGCTGGTGCTGACGCCCCAGTCGCCGTGCAGGAAGTTGCCGAGCCAGGTCCAGTAGCCCTCGTACCACGGGGCGTCCAGGCCCTGCTGCTCGATCAGCCGGCCGAGGTCCTCGGCCCGCACCCCCGGGATCTGCCGCAGCCGGGCGACCGGGTCCGCGGCCCGGTACAGCAGCAGGTACGAGATCACGCTGACGATCCACAGCAGCGGGATCGCGATCAGCAGGCGCCGCCCGGCGTACGCGGCCACCCCTCTCACGGGCCCCTCCGCGGGGCGGCGCCGGTCAGCGGGCCAGCGACCACTCCGCGCTGTTCCAGAAGACCTCGGCCTGCGTGGGGTTCACCTTCACGCCGTCCAGCGTCCTCGACGTACGCGACGGTGTTGGGCTGCGCGTAGAGCGGGATCAGCGGCACGTCGCGCGCCACGATCTCCTGCACCCGGCCGAGGGTGGCGGCGCGCTGGGAGTCGACGACCTCGTGGTCGGAGCGACGCATCAGGCTGTCGGCCTCCGGATCGCTCCACCGGTACACGTTCTGGCCGAGGAACGCGTTCTCCTCCGTCGGGATCTGATCGCTCGCCAGCAGGCCGGTCAGGCTGGGGTCGCCCCCGCCCCCGAAGGCGGCCATCGCGGCCGTGAAGTCGCCCTGGTTGAGCACGCTGCCGTACAGCCGGTCCGACGACATCGGGGTGGGCACGATGCGGATGCCGGCGGCGCGCGCCTGGGTCACCATCAGCCGCGCCGTGAGGCGCCTCAGCTCGCTCTCGGACGAGAAGGCGACCGGGATCTCCAGATCCCGTCCGTCCTTCTCGAAGATCCCGTCCGCGCCGCGGGTCCAGCCGGCCTCCTCGAGGAGCGCCGCCGCCCGCCCGGGATCGTGGTCGTACCCCTCGAAGGCCGGCGCGTAGCCCAGCTGGGCCGGACGCACGACGCTCTGGAGCACGGGCACGGACCCGTCCAGCAGCACGTCGACGATCTGCCGCCGGTCGATGGCGTACGCCAGGGCCCGCCGCACGCGCGCGTCGTCGAGCGGGGCGGCGTCCGTGTTGAGGATCATGTGCTCGAAGAAGAGGGAGGGCACCGACTGCACCTCGACGCCGTCGATGGCCGCGGCGCGGCGCGATGAGCTCGGGGTCGGGCGGCGGGCTGGTCATCTGGGCCTCGCCCTGGCGCAGGGCGGTGATCGCGGCCCCGGGGGAGTCGAGGAAGTTGATCACCAGGCGGTCGAGGAAGGGGCCGCCGTCGGCGAGGCCCGCGCCCCAGTAGTCCGGATCGCGCGGCGAGCACCGCGCGCACGGCCGGGCGTGAAGCTCTCGAGCGTGAAGGGGCCGGAGCCGATGATGCCGCCGCGGTTCCACACCGTGTTGAAGTCCTCGCCGCGCAGCACGTGCCGCGGCAGCACGTAGTAGCCGCCGGAGACGCTGAACACGTCGCGCCACGGGGCGTAGTCGCCCCGGAAGGCGACCGTGAAGCAGGTCTGGGCCGGGCACGCCTCCCCGGACGCCGTGCGCCCCGCCCGGATCGCCGTGATCTGGTCCCAGCCGGCGCGCGAGGCCACCTGGTTGGCCGGATCCATCATCGTGCGCCAGGTGAAGACGACGTCGGCGCTCGTGACCGGCGGACCGTCCGACCAGCGGGCGCCGGGTCGCAGGTGGAAGGTCACCCGCAGCGGCCCCTGCCGGATGTCGTCGCCCTCGGGGACCCGCTCGGCCAGCTGGGGCACGTACGCCCCGGTCTGATCCGCCGTCAGCAGGTTCTGGAGCACGTTGGAGACGATCGCGCTGGGCCGTCACGGTCGCGCCGTCCGCCAGGAGCACGTTCAGGATCGGCGGGGACTGGTCCTCGGCGTCGATGATGGTCCCGCCCGAGGACGGGCCCTCATCCGACCCGCAGGCGGCGGAGAACAGCAGCGCGGCGGCCAGCAGGCCGGCGATCAGCGCTCGTGAAGACACCATCGGCCGTCTCCGCGTCGGGGCACGGCGGGAACGTACAGACCCGAGCACTTACAGCGAAAGGGGCCGGGCCGCAGCCGGGTCCCGACGCTCCTGCTAGAGCATCTTCGCCAGCAGGAAGGTGGTGATGAAGAAGAGGATGGCCGAGGCGACGGTCACCCGGTCCAGGTTCTTCTCCACGATCGCCGTCGAGCCCCCGTACGAGCTCGAGGCGCCGCCCACGCCGAAGGCGCCGGACAGGCCGGCGTCCTTGCCGCTGTGCAGCAGCACCAGGAAGACGAGCAGCACGCAGTTGAGCGAGTGCACGATGACGACGAATGCGGTCACAGCGCGGGACGGTAGCATGGCCCCGCGCCGTGGACGATCTCCCACTCCTGAACCCGCCGGACTTCCCGGACTGCTTCGTGTGCGGGCCGCAGAACCCCGAGGGGCTGGGGCTGCGGATCCACCGCGACGGCACGGACGCGGTCGCGCGCTTCCTGCCGCACGCGGCCCACATCGGCTACCCCGAGCGCGTCCACGGAGGCCTCATCGGCATGCTCGTGGACGAGATGCTCGTCTACGCCGGCGCGCCCCACGGCCTGTGGGGCATGACCGCCAAGGTGCGCTACTGGCTCCGCAAGCCGATCCCGGTCGGCGAGGAGCTGAGCCTGCGCAGCCGGCTGGTGCAGCGCAGCGAGCGGGGCTTCCGCTCGGTCGTGACCATCCACCTGCCCGACGGCAGCCTGGCCGCCGAGGGCGAGGGCATGTGCGTCATCCGCCGGGCCCCGACCCCCGCCGCGTAGGGCGCCGCCGTGGAGATCCGGTCCCTCGACGGGGCGACGCCCTTCGTCACCACCGACGGCAGCACGATCCGCTCGCTGCTGGACCTCTCCAACGCCCCGGTCGCCAACCAGAGCCTGGCCGAGGCGACCATCGACCCCGGTGAGGCCACGGTGCGCCACCACCACCGCGTGAGCGAGGAGATCTACTACCTCACGGCCGGCACCGGCGAGATGGAGATCGACGGCGAGCGCGCCGCGTGTCCGCGGGCGACGCGATCCTGATCCCGCCGGGGGCGTGGCATCAGATCACCGCCACCGGCCCCGAGCCGCTGCGCCTGCTGTGCGCCTGCGCGCCCCCCTGGACCGCCGAGGACACCTACTTCGCCTGACGCGGGTCACCCGGCCCCCCGGCCCGGGCGTAGGATCCATCGGTTGACCAATCCGCCGGAGGAGCCCGCGTGCCCGACCGCCTGATCCGTCTGGGGCACAGCCCGGACCCCGATGACGCCTTCATGTTCTACGCCCTGGCGCAGGAGCTGATCCCCACCGACGGCTTCCGCTTCGAGCACATCCTGCGCGACATCGAGACGCTCAACGACTGGGCCCGCGAGGGGCGCCTCGAGGTCACGGCGGTGTCGGTGCACGCGTACGCGTACCTGTCGGACACCTACCGCCTGCTCCCGCACGGGGCGTCGATGGGCGAGCAGTACGGGCCGATGGTCGTCGCGCGCGAGGCCATCGACCCGGCCGAGCTGCCGCGCCTGAGGGTGGCGATCCCCGGCGTGCTGACCAGCGCCTTCCTCGAGCTGCAGCTCGCGGTCGGCCGCATCGCGGACCCGGTGATCGTGCCCTTCGACAAGATCCTCGACGTCGTCGAGGCGGGCGAGGTGGACGCCGGCCTGGTGATCCACGAGGGCCAGCTCACCTACCAGACCCAGGGCCTGCAATCGATCCTGGACCTGGGCGAGTGGTGGCACGAGCTCACCGGGGGCCTGCCCCTGCCGCTGGGCGCCAACGCCGTGCGCCGCGACCTGGACGAGGGCGACACGATGCCGCGGCTGTCGCGGCTGCTGCGCGAGAGCATCGCCTACGGGCTGGAGCACCGGACCGGCGCCCTCGCGCACGCCGAGCAGTTCGGCCGCGGCCTGGACCGCGGGCTGGCCGACCGCTTCGTGGGCATGTACGTCAACGACCGCACGCTCGACTACGGCGAGGATGGCCGCGCCGCGGTCGCCGAGCTGCTGCGGCGCGGTCACGAGGCCGGCCTGATCGACCGCGCGCCGGTCGTGGACTTCGTGGAGGACTAGCCCGCTGACCGGGACGGTTCGCGACTGGCAGGACGAGATCGACCGGTGGACGGAGCGCTTCCGCCGGATCGACGATCCGCCCGAGCCGTTCGCGACCGCCCTGCGGGAGGGCTGGACCGACGAGGCGCGCGCGCGGCTCGCCGCCGAGGCCGAGGAGTACGCGCGGCGCCACCGCTCCTGGCTCGACCAGATCAGCGGCGCCGGCATGGACCTGGTGCGGCTGGACTGCAAGGCCGGCTCGTGCGGCGTCTGCGAGAAGTACTGCGGGAGCGCCTACACGCTCACCGGCGAGCCGGAGGGGCTGCCCGACCCCCCGCCGCTGCCCATCTGCCCGGCCTGCCGCCACACGCTCAACCTGCTCACGCCCTTCTTCATGCAGAGCCTGGGCATGGACCTCGACGACCTGATCGCCGAGGCCCAGCCCTTCGTCGACTGACGGGCCTCGCGGCGGTGGCTAGTTGACCGTCAGCGTGCCCTTCATGCCGGCCTGCTCGTGGCCGGGCACGGAGCAGTAGTAGGTGTAGGTGCCGGCGGGCAGGTCGGCGATCTTCAGGTCGCTCGTCTTGCCGCCGGAGATGATCTCGCTGGACCCCTTGCCCTCGATCGTCACGTCGTGGGGCACGGCGGAGTCGTTGGTGAACGCGATGTCCACCGCGCCCGCCGTCGCGGTGAGCGTCGTCTGGACGTACTTGAGCGCACCGCTCGGGTCGGCCTGGAGCTTGAGCACCTTCGCCGCGGTCGAGCCCGAGGTCGTGGCCGGAGCGGTGGTGGTCGGAGCCGTGGTCGCCGGGGCGGCCTGGGTCGTCGTCTCGTCGGCGCTCGACGAGTCGTCGCCGCAGGCCGAAAGGCCCAGTGAGAGGGCCGCGAGCCCCGCCGCGATCACGGCCAGTAGGGGCAAACGCTTCACAGGAAACCTCCCTGAGAGTGGATCGGCCATCCTCTCCTCGTCCGAGTGTCGCACAGCGGCGACCCGGCGCCGAGGGGGGTCAGTCCACGTGGACGGCCGCGGCGGCGGCGGGCGGCACATCGACCATCCGGTCGTCGCCCACCCGCAGCGCGATCGGCCCGCCGAAGGGCGCGTGCGCGATGACCTCGATGCGGGCGTCGGGCACCAGGCCCCGCTCGGCCAGGAAGCGCAGCAGCGCGTCGTCGTGGTCGTCGACGCGCGCCACGACCGCGCACGACCCCACCGCGAGCTCGGTGAGGCGCCGGGCCGAGGTCGGCGCGACGTGCCCGGCGCTGGTCGGGATGGGGTGTCCGTGCGGATCCCGCTCGGGGTGGCCGAGCGCCTCGGCGATGCGGTCGGCCAGCGCGCCCGAGACGTGGTGCTCCAGCACCTCGGCCTCGCGGTGCACCTCGTCCCACGGCATCCCCAGGCGCGTGGCGAGGAAGGTCTCCAGCAGCCGGTGGTGGCGGATCACCTCGAGGGCGGCCTGGCGGCCGGCGTCGGTGAGCTCCACCCCCTGGCGCTTGACGTGCACGACGTAGCCCGAGCGTGTCGAGCTTCTTGAGCATGTTGCTCGCCGACGCGGTGGTCACGGCGAGCGCCTCGGCGACCTGGGTGGTGGTCACCGGACCGGTGGTCTCGGGGGACTCGTCCAGCCGGTAGATGGCCTTCAGGTAGTCCTGGACGGCGGGGCTGGGCCGATCCATGCGCTGTCGTCACTTCCTCGCCGGGTGGAGTGAGGATCGTATCGGCCGCCGCCCGAGGGGAGAACACCGCCCGAAGCGGGCAACACCCAGACATCTTGCTTTCGTTCTTAGCGACCCATAACAAAGGGGTGCCAGAGTCTCGCGCATGGCTACTGCCCTTTCAGAACTCCGCGAGAACGGCTTCCGGGCCTCCGGCGTGACCGGCCCCGGACGCATCGACCTGACCCGGATGGACCTCTTCGCCGGGCTGCCCGAGAGGGACCTCAAGCTCCTCGACATCCGCCTGCCGCTGGTGCGCTGGCCGCGGGGCGCGTCGATGCCCGAGCCCCTCAGCCGCCCGGACCACCTCTTCGTGGTGCGCGACGGACGGCTCGCCCTCTACGAGAGCACCGCGCCCGGCCACGAGATCATGATCTCGCTGCTCGACGCCGGCGCCATCTACTCGACCCTCGGCACCGCGCCGGCCGCGAGCGTGACCGCGCTCGAGGACTCGGCGGTCTCGCCCCTGTCGGGACGGGCCATCGAGGGGCTGATCGCCCGCTACCCCCGCCTCGGCCGCAACCTCGCCGAGCTGCTCTCCGATCGCGTCGCGATGCTGCGCGAGACGGTCGCCCTGGTGAGCGAGATGCGCGTGGAGGACCGCCTGCGGGCGCGCCTGCACCAGCTCGCCGACCGCTTCGGGGTGGCGACCCGCGAGGGCATCGAGCTGCGTCTCGAGCTCACCCACGCCCAGTGGGCGTCGCTGGTGGGGGCCTCGCGTGAGGCCGTGACGACCGCCTTCAGCAAGCTGCGGGCGAGCGGCGCGGTCGAGATGGACGGCCGCTCGATCACCATCCCCTGGGAGGTCGTGCGCGCCCGCGAGGAGGCCCTCAGCCTCGCCGCGGCGCAGAACGTCTAGCCACGGGGTAGGGCTCAGCGTGGCCGCCGCCCTCGTGGCGGTGGCGATCGGCTTCACCGCGCCGCCTCCGGGCGGCGCGGCCGTTTCCGAGACCGTCCGCGTGCGGGACTCGGTGCTGGGGCGCTCGGTGGAGGGGCGCCCCATCCGCGTGACCCGCATCGGCGACCCGCGCGCCCCGGTCAAGGTGCTGGTGGTCGGCGCCGTCCACGGCAACGAGCCGGCCGGGATGGCCGTGACCGGCGCGCTGCGCCGCCGGCCGCCGGCGCTGGCCGGGGTCGAGCTGTGGGTCGTCCCGACCCTCAACCCCGACGGGATCGCCGCCGGCACGCGCCAGAACGCGCACGGCGTGGATCTCAACCGCAACTTCCCGGCCGGCTGGCGCGCCCAGGGGCGGCCCGGCGACACCTTCCACTCCGGGGCGCGGCCCCTGTCGGAGCCGGAGTCGCGGCTGCTCGCGCGGCTGGTCACCCGGCTGCGCCCGCGCGGCGACGATCTGGTACCACCAGGCCCTCGGGCTGGTGGACCTGGGCACGGCCGCCGACGGCGCGCTGGTGCGGCGCTACGCGCGCGCCGGAGGCCTGCCCGCGCGCCGGCTCGGCTTCCTGCCCGGGGTGGCGACGCGCTGGCAGAACCGCGTCACCCCCGGGGGCAGCGCGTTCGTGGTGGAGCTGCGCGCGGGAGCGCTCGGCGCGACCGGCGCAGCGCGCCAGGCGCGCGCCGTCGGCGCGGTCGCCCGCTACCTGGCTCCGGTGCGCTCGATGTAGTCGTGCAGGTCCGCGTTGACGCGCCGCTCGTCCGCAGCGAGGGTGACGGCCTGCTCGGCGAGCGCGAGGCGCAGGATCTCGATTACCTCGTTCGCACGTTCCGTATTGATCGCCATACCCGGATTGTCGGCCGGACGGCGCGCGACCTGAGGCGTGGGGTGGATCCCCTGGTCCGACCCGGCCCGGCGCGCGTACCGTGAGGTGATGGCCGTCCCACGACCCCGAGTCCTCGCCGTCGCCGTGCTCGCGCTGGCCGCGGCCGCGGCGCCGCTGGCGGGGTGCGGGGAGGCCGGCCCGGTCGCGGCGGCCCCCGGCGACGCGGACGCGGCCCCGGTCGCGGCCGCGGCGGAGCGGGGGCCGAGCGTGCTGCGCGGCACCGCGCCCCTCATCGACGGGTCCACCCTGCGGCTCGCGCGTTTGCGCGGCGACGTGGTGCTGGTGGTCAACACGGCCAGCCGCTGCGGCTTCACGCCGCAGTTCGAGGGCCTCGAGGCGCTCTACCGCGACACGCGTGACAGGGGTCTGACGGTGGTCGGCTTTCCGAGCAACGACTTCCGCCAGGAGCTGGCGCGCGATGCCGACATCGCCGCCTTCTGCAAGCTCAACTACGGGGTCAGCTTCCCCATGGCGGGGAGGACGCACGTCGTGGGGGCGCGAGCGCACCCGCTGTTCGCGGCGATCGCCGCGCGGCCGGGGCCCGCGGGGGAGCCGCCGTCATGGAACTTCACCAAGTACCTGCTCGACCGCGAGGGCCGGCTGGTCGCGCGGTTCGACTCCTCGGTGGAGCCGGACGATCCCCAGCTGCGCCGGTCGATCGACCGGGTGCTGGACGAATAGGGCCGGGATCCGCCGCTGTGCGGACCCCCGGCCCCGAGAAGACGTCTAGCGGCGGATCCAGGTGGCGGCGAACGCGCCGTTGGCGGCGACGAGGGCCGCGATGGCGGCACCGGTGACGTAGAGGGCGATCAGGTTGCGGCGCATGTGTAACCTCCCGGCAGGGGGGACATTCCGGTGTGAGGCCCGGCTTGCCCCCTCTATCGGCCTTTGCGGGGCGATTCCTTATCTCCGTGGTCCGGCATGGGGCGAGGTGCGTGAGGCGAAACCCGCTCTGCGAGCTCCTGGGGATCCGCCATCCGGTGGTCCTCGCGGGGATGGCCGGGGGTCCCACGACGCCCGAACTGGTCGCCGCGGTCTCCGAGGCCGGCGGCCTGGGGACCTTCGGCCTGGCGGGGATGTCCGCCGAGGCGGCGGCCGCGGCCGTGCGCCGCGCCTGTGCCCTGACGGCGCGGCCGGTCGCCGTCAACGTGCTCGTCGCCCCGCCCACGCCGGCCGATCCGGCGGGGGAGGATCCGCGGGTGGCGCTGGCGCCCCTGCGCCAGGAGCTGGGGATCCCGGAGGCGCCCGCGCCCGCGCCGCCTCCGGCGAGCCCGGCCGCGCTGATCGAGGCCGGTCTGGCGGCGGGCGCGCGGGTCGTCAGCGTCGGCCTGGGCGATCCGTCGGTCGTGCGGGAGCTGGCGGCGGCGGCGGGCGCTCCGGTGATCGCGATGGCCTCCAGCGCCGCGGACGCCGTGCGCGCCGTCGAGGCCGGGGCCCAGGTGATCGTCGCCCAGGGCGCCGAGGCCGGCGGGCATCGCTCGACCTTCGAGGTCCCGCCCGACGGGACCGTGCCGCTGGTCGGGACCCTCGCCCTGGTGCCGCAGGTGGTGGCGGCCGTCGACGTGCCCGTGATCGCGGCCGGCGGGATCATGGACGGGCGCGGGCTGGCGGCCGCCCTGGCGCTGGGCGCGCAGGGGGTCCAGATGGGCAGCCGCTTCCTGGTGGCCGACGAGAGCGGCGTGCCCGAGGGCTACCGGCGCCGGGTGAGCGCGGCGCGCGACACCGACACGGTGATCACGCGGGCGGTCTCGGGACGGCCGGCGCGCGGCCTGCCCAACCGCCTGGTGGCGACGCTCGAGGCGGCCGGCCCGCCGGCGCTCGGCTGGCCGCGCCAGGGCGGGGCGAGCGCCGACGTGCGCGCGGCGGCGGCGGCGGCCGACGAGCCGGAGCTGATGGCGCTGTGGGCGGGCCAGGCGGCCGGGCTGGCGCGGCCCGCGGCGGCGGGGCGCATCGTGCAGGAGACCGTGGACGAGGCGGTCGCCGTGCTGCGCGCGCTCGCCGCCTCGACCTCGTAGTCCGCAACCGGCGGGGCCCTGCCTCCCGAAGGACCCCGCCGATCGCGGGTCCCGTCACCCGCGCGGCAGCTCGGGTGAGGGCTCGTCCGCCGGCCCGCGATCCAGCGGGGCGGCGATCTTGGGCATCGCGACCAGCACCAGGGCGACCCCGGCGAGGACGCATGCGGCGGCGGTGAAGAGCCAGGCGTAGCGGCCGCTGTCGCCCGCCAGGGTCATCACGGTCACGCGCACGAGCAGGGCCCCGCCCGCCAGCAGCAGGGCGAGCCCCGCGGGAGGGGCGATGCGGCGGCGCATCAGGCGACGACCCGGCGCAGCGGCAGGGACTCCGCCGGGGCGTCGCCCCGCGTGTCCCACCCCACCAGGTCGCGGCGGGAGTGGACCCCCGACTTGCGCAGGATCGACTGGGCGTGGGTGCGGACCGTGTGCCAGGAGATGCCCAGCCGCTGGGCGATCTCCTTGTAGGTGAGGTGCTGGCGCATCAGGCGCAGGACCACCCGCTCCTGCTCGGTGAGGGGCGTGGCGGGGGTCGCGTCGCGCCGGCCGAAGCCGGCCAGCGGCTGCAGCGCCGTGGCGTCGACCCGATCGACGCCGCGCAGCGCGTCCTGGACGGCCTCCAGGACGGCCTCGCGCGTCCACGTCGGGAGCACGAACCCGACGGCTCCCGCCGCGATGGCGCCGAGCTGCGCCTCGGCCGAGTCGTCGTCGAGGGCGAAGAGCATCCGCACGTCGGGGTGGCGGCGGGTGACCTCGACGGCGAGCTCGGCGGCGGGCCCGTCGGCCAGGAAGCGGTCGATGATCACCAGCGCGTGGGGGCTCCCCTCCAGCCGCGCGAGGGCGCCGTCGACCGTGAAGGCGACGTCGGCCTCGAGCGGGGGCACGGACACGAACGAGACGATTCCGGCGGACCACGCCGGACGACGACTGGCGACAAGCAGCCGAACGGGACCCTGGGGCACCACACCATCCTTGGCGGCGTCTACTTCGCGAGCGCGGGCTCCGCCCGGCGCTCACCTGTCCCATCGGCAGACGGCGCGAAGAGCATGACGGTGTCAGGGCGTCCCGGGCCGTCCCGGGACACGGCCTACGGGGTCTCGGGCAGGCTCCTGAGCTCGCCCACGGCGGTGCCGAACGCGGTGGAGGCCGCCTCCACCGCCGCCGGGTCGCCGGCCTCGGCCGCGGTCACCACGGCGCCCATCGCCGCCACCACCCGGTCGAGCGCCGCGGACGCCCGCGCGCGCTGCGCCTCGAGGCGCGTGTCCTCGAGCCGCTGTGCGGCGAGCCTCGCGGCCAGCGCCTGGGTCTGCGCGAGGGGGGCGCGCAGCCGGTTGACGACCGCGCGCAGCTTGGCCTTGGTCGCGGTGGGCCCGGCGTCGGCCAGGGCCGCGCTGAACTCGTCCACCCCGCCGGCGGCCGCGACCGTGTCGGCCAGGTAGCGCTGAGGGGACACCTGCGTGCCCTCGGTGAGGGGGGCGGTGCTCGCCTCCAGGGAGCCGCCCCCGCATCCCGCGACGGCGCCGAGGAGGGCGGCGGCGGCTAGCGCGAGGAGGACGAGGCGGCGGATGGGAGCTCCCGGAGCGAGATGAGGAAGGGATCGACGGCCACCGCGGCGGGCGGGCCGGCGGCGTTCTCGAGCGAGGTGACGGCGGTGGTCATCGCGGGGATGAGGTCGCCGTAGGCCACGGCGATGCGATCGCGCTGCGCCCGCACGACCGGGTCCGAGAGCGTCATCAGGCGGAACGCCGCCAGCCGCTCGCGGGCGGAGGTCACCAGGGCCTCGAGCCGGTGGTCGCTCGGGCCGGAGACCCCGGCGCGGGTGCGCTCCGAGATGGCCGAGGCCAGCTGCCCGGGCGGGTCCATCAGGTCCTCGACCGCGGCGATGTACTCCGTCCGCGTGGTCGGCGCGCCGGCGGACGGCGGGTCGGCGTCGGAGCAGGCGACCAGCAGCGCGCAGGCGACGGCGCCGGCGGCGAGCGCGACGGGCAGGCGGGGCGCCATCGGGCGATGGTACCTCACCGTCGCACGGCGTCGGCCGACCGCGGTGGTGGGCTATCCTCGCCGGGTGAACGCGGCCGGCATCTCGCTCGCCCTCTCCTACGACGACGTGCTGCTGGCGCCCCGCCGGAGCAGCATCGGCTCGCGCTCCGACGTCAACGTCGCGTCGCGCCTGACCCGCCGGCTGCGGCTGGCGGCCCCCGTGGTCTCCGCGAACATGGACACGGTCACCGAGGCCGAGATGGCGATCGCGATGGCGCGCGCCGGAGGGATCGGGATCGTCCACCGGTTCCTGTCGGTGGAGCGCCAGGTGGCCGAGGTCACCCGCGTCAAGCGCGCCGAGGCCCTGGTGATCCCCGACCCGCACACCATCGCCCCCGACCGCACCCTCGGAGAGGCGACCGACGCCATGGCCCGCCTCGGGGTGACGAGCCTGGTCGTGGTGGACGGGGACCGCCTCGCGGGGCTGCTGACGCACCGCGACGTGGCCCTCCAGACCGACCTCCGGCTGCGGGTGAGCGACCTGATGACCCCGCGCGAGCGGCTGATCGTGGGCGCCCCCGACACCACCAGCGAGGAGGCGGCGATCCTCCTGCGCGACGGGCGGGTGGAGAAGCTGCCCCTGATCGACGCCGAGGGGCGGGTGGCGGGCCTCATCACCCTGCGCGACCTGCTCCAGCGCGCCGAGCGGCCCGAGGCGACCAAGGACGGCCGCGGCCGGCTGGCCGTCGGGGCGGCGATCGGCGTGCGCGGCGACTTCGTGGAGCGCGCCCGGGCCCTGCAGGAGGCCGGCGCGGACGTGGTGGTGCTGGACATCGCCCACGGCCACGCCGAGCACGCGATCCGCGCCGTCGGCGAGGTGCGCGTGGCCGTCGGCGACGGGGTCGAGATCATCGCCGGCAACGTCGCCACCGCCGACGGGGCGCGCGACCTGGCCCAGGCGGGCGCCGACGGCGTCAAGGTGGGCGTCGGCCCCGGATCGGTGTGCACCACCCGGGTCGTCGCGGGCGTCGGCGTGCCCCAGCTCACCGCGGTGATGGAGTGCGCGGAGGCCTGCGCCCCCCACGGCGTGCCGGTGATCGCCGACGGCGGCATCCGCTTCGGCGGGGACGTGGCCAAGGCGATCGCGGCCGGGGCGGAGAGCGTGATGATCGGCAACCTGCTGGCGGGGACGCCCGAGAGCCCGGGCGTGGTGGTGTCGCGCAACGGGGCCCGGGTGAAGGTGTTCCGCGGGATGGCCTCCAGCGCCGCGGCCGACGCGCGGAGGGCGATCGAGGGCGACGACGACACCGAGTTCACGCCGGTGGTCGCGGAGGGCGTCGAGGCGGTCGTCCCGCTGCGCGACGCGACGGCCACGGTGTTGCACGGCCTGGTCGGCGGTCTGAGATCCGGCATGAGCTACTCCGACGCCCGTACGATCCCGGAGTTCCACCGCAAGGCCCGCTTCGTTCGGATCACTCCCGGGGGTCTGCGCGAGAGCCATCCACACGACGTCAGCTACTGACACCCGGAAGGAGCAGGTTCGTGCCAACTGAGCTCGCGTCACCCGAGCTGGCCATCACGACGGTCCGCACGCTCGCCATCGACGGCGTCCAGGCCGCCAACAGCGGCCACCCGGGCGCGCCGATGGGCCTCGCCCCCGTCGGGTGGACGCTGTTCTCGCGCCACCTGCACCACGCCCCCTCCGACCCGGCGTGGCCCAACCGCGACCGCTTCGTCCTGTCGGCCGGCCACGCGTCCATGCTCCTCTACGCCCTCCTGCACCTCACCGGCTACGACGTGCCGATGGAGCAGCTCAAGCGGTTCCGCCAGCTCGGCTCGCAGACCCCGGGCCACCCCGAGCGGCACGACACCCCGGGCGTCGAGATCACCACCGGGCCCCTGGGGCAGGGCTTCGCCAACGCGGTGGGCTTCGCCCTGGCCGAGCGGATGATGGCCGCCCGCTACAACCGCCCCGGCCACGACATCGTGGACCACCGCACCTGGTTCATCTGCTCGGACGGCGACCTGATGGAGGGCATCTCCCACGAGGCCGCGTCGATCGCCGGCTTCCTGGGGCTGGAGCGGCTCATCGGGATCTGGGACGACAACCACATCAGCCTCGACGGCCCCACCAACCTGGCCTTCGGCGAGGACATCCCGACGCGCTTCGCCGGCTACGGCTGGCGGGTGCTGCGGGTGGAGGACGGCAACGACCTGGCCGCCATCGACGCGGCGATGAGCGAGGCGTCCGTGCCCGACGGGCGGCCGACCCTGATCGCCTGCCGCACCCACATCGGCTACGGCTCGCCCAACAAGCAGGACACCTCGAAGGCGCACGGTTCGCCGCTCGGCCCCGAGGAGGTCGCCCTCACCAAGCGCTTCTACGGCTGGCCCGAGGACGCGCAGTTCCTCGTGCCCGACGAGGTCGCCGCGTGGACCGGCCGAGATCAGGGCGGCGGGCGCCGCCCGCCGCGACGAGTGGGCGGCGGCGTTCGCCGCCTACGCGCAGGCCCATCCCGGCCGACGCGGCCGAGTTCGAGCGCGTGACCGCCGGGCGGCTGCCCGACGGCTGGGAGTCGGCGGCCCCCACGTTCGCCCCCGGCGAGTCGATCGCGACCCGCGCGTCGGGCGGCACGGCGCTCAACGCCTTCGCCGCGGCCGTCCCCGAGCTGGTGCAGGGCGCCGCCGACCTGTCGTCGTCCACCAGCACCACCATCAAGGGCGGCGGGGACGTGGCGCGCGGCGACTTCGCGGGCCGCAACCTCCACTACGGCGTGCGGGAGCACGCGATGGGCGCCATCACCAACGCCCTCGCGGCCTACGGCGGCCTGCGCCCGGCCTGCTCCACGTTCTTCACCTTCTCGGACTACATGAAGAACACGATCCGCCTGGCGGCGCTCATGAAGGTGCCCTCGATCTTCGTCTTCACCCACGACTCGGTGGCGCTGGGGGAGGACGGCCCCACCCACCAGCCGATCGAGCACCTGGCCGGGCTGCGCGCGATCCCGGACCTGGTGACCATCCGCCCGGCCGACGCGACCGAGGCCGCCGCCGCCTGGCGCGTGGCGATCTCGCGCACCGACGCGCCCACCGCGCTCATCCTGAGCCGCCAGGGCCTGACGACCCTCGAGGGCACCCCGCCGGTGGAGCGCGGCGCCTACGTGCTGGCCCCCGGGGACGACGTGGCGCTCATCGCCAGCGGGTCCGAGGTGGACACGGCGCTGGCGGCGCGCGACCTGCTGGGCTCCGAGGGGATCTCCGCGCGCGTCGTCAGCATCCCCTCGTTCGAGCTCTTCCGGGCCCAGGACCGCTCGTACCGCGACGAGGTGCTGCCCCCCGGCCTGCGCGCGCGCGTGGGCATCGAGGCGGCCAGCCCGTTCGGCTGGGCCGAGTGGGTGGGGCTCGAGGGCGCCACCGTGACCATCGACCGCTTCGGGCTCTCCGCGCCCGGCGAGCAGGCGCTGGCGGCGCTCGGGGTGACGCCGGTGGCCATCGCCGAGGCGGCCCGGGCCCAGATCCGTGAGCACCGGGCGTGACCAGTGCCCGCACGCCGCCCCCCGCGGTGATCGTGATCTACGGGGCCACCGGCGACCTGACCAAGCGCAAGCTGATGCCCGGCCTCTACAGCCTGGCCGCGCAGGGGCTGCTGCCCCCGGAGTCCCAGATCATCGGGGTGGCGCGCAGGGACCTCTCCGACGGCGAGTTCCGCGCCTCGATGCGGGACGGGGTGGTCGAGCACAGCCGCCTCACGATCGACGACGCCGCGTGGAACCGGTTCGCGCAGACGGTCCGCTACCTGTCCGCGCCGTTCGACGAGCCCGAGGGCTACCACCGGCTGCGGGCGCTGATCGAGGCGCACGACCGCCACTGCGGCACCCGCGGCAACCGCCTCTTCTACCTCGCGACGGCGCCGGAGTACTTCCCGCTGATCGCCGAGAACCTCGGGGCGGTCGGCCTGGCCGAGGAGGGCGACGGCGACGACCGGTTCGCCCGCCTGGTGGTGGAGAAGCCGTTCGGCCAGGACCTGGAGTCGGCCCGGGAGCTCAACCACCGGGTGGGGACGGTCTTCCGCGAGCGGCAGGTCTACCGGATCGACCACTACCTGGGCAAGGAGACGGTCCAGAACCTGCTGGTGCTGCGCTTCGGCAACGCGATCTTCGAGCCGATCTGGAACCGGCGCTACGTGGACCACGTGCAGATCACGGTGGCCGAGGACCTGGGCGTGGGGACCCGCGGCGGCTACTACGACGACAGCGGCGCCCTGCGCGACATCGTGCAGAACCACATGCTGCAGGTGCTGTCGATCATCGCGATGGAGCCGCCGGCGCGCTTCGAGAGCCGCGACGTGCGCGACGAGAAGGTCAAGGTGCTGCGGGCGATCGCCCCCTTCGACGCCGATTCGACCGCCCGCAACGCGGTCCGCGGCCAGTACGGGGCGGGCGTCGCCGACGGCCGCGAGGTGCCCGGGTACCGCGAGGAGGAGGGCGTCGACCCGCAGTCCAACACGGACACCTACGTGGCCCTCAAGCTGGAGATCGACAACTGGCGCTGGTCCGAGACCCCGTTCTACCTGCGCACCGGCAAGCGGCTGCCCCACCGCACCACCGAGGTGGCGATCCAGTTCAAGCAGGCGCCCCACCTGCCCTTCGACCCCGAGGCCGTGGCCGACGCCGCGCCCAACCTGCTGACGCTGCGGATCCAGCCCGACGAGGGGGCGGCCCTGAAGTTCCTGGCGAAGGTCCCGGGGCCCAAGATCGAGCTCAGCGACGTGAACATGGACTTCTCGTACGGCGCCTCGTTCTCGCAGGACTCGCCGGAGGCCTACGAGCGCCTGCTCCTCGACGCCCTGCTGGGCGACTCCACCCTGTTCGCGCGCTGGGACGAGGTGGAGCGCGCCTGGGAGATCGTGGAGGGCCTCATCCAGGAGTGGTCGGCCACGCCCGGCCCGTTCCCCAACTACGCCGCGGGGTCCTGGGGGCCGGCCGCCGCCGACGAGTTGCTGGCGCGGGACGGGCGCGAGTGGCGCCGGCCGTGAGAGACGAGAGACCACGGGGGACCTCATGAGCACGCCGACGATCATCGTGGTGCCGGACCTGCACGCCCTGGCGGACCGGTCGGCGGCGCTCATCGAGAGGGTGGCGCTCGACACGCCCTCCGGGGAGCGCTGCACCATCGCGCTGGCCGGCGGCGGCACGCCGCGGGAGACCTACCAGCACCTGGCGGGGCGCTGCCCCCCGTGGGGGCGGGTCGACTTCTACTTCGGCGACGAGCGGTGCGTGCCGCCCGACGCGGAGGGCTCCAACTACGGCATGGCCCACGAGGCGCTGCTGGAGCGGATCCCCCTGCGTCCGTCCCAGGTGCACCGCGTGCTGGGCGAGCTGCCGCCCGAGGAGGCCGCCGCGCGCGCCGAGGAGGACCTGCGCGCCTCGGTGCCCGGCACCCCGTGGCCGGTCCTGGACCTCGTGCTGCTGGGCATGGGTCCCGACGGCCACACCGCGTCGCTCTTCCCCGGCTCGGCGGAGGTGGATGTGACCGACCGGCTGATGGTGCCGGTGCACCGGCCGGAGATGCCCCAGCCGTGGCGCGTGTCGATGACGCTGCCGGTGATCAACGCCGCCCGGCACGTGATGATGGTCGTGGGGGGCTCGGCCAAGGCCCCGATGGTGCGGCGCGCCCTGGAGCGCGACGCCTCGATCCCGGCCGGCCGCATCGCGCCGACCGACGGGACCCTGACCTGGATCCTCACCGAGGACGCCGCCGCCGAGGTGGAGCGCCCCGAGGACTAGAGGTCGATGAGCTCGTCGTCTCCGCCGCCGGGGCGGCCGGCGTAGCGCAGCTTGGATCCGCGGTCGAGGCGGCGCTGCCCGAGCAGGTACAGGCCGGCGGCGATCAGGAGGCCGACGGGGAACCACGGTGAGCGGCCGGCGTTGACCGCGACCTTCGCGGCCACCGTCGCCTTCGGCCCGACCCGCTCCACGATGCGCTTGACCCGCTCCGGGGTGACGGTGTCGGCCACCACGCGCACGGGGTTGGGGACGGGACCGATGGACGGCGCCGCGATCAGGGCGGGAAGGGCGGCCCGCGGGCCCGGGCGGGGCGCCGGGGTCGCCGCGGCGGGCGCCGCGGGGGTGGCGGCCGGGGTGCGGCCGTGGTCGAGGGGCGCGGTCGTGCCGGCGTCGGCGGGCACCGCCGCGGGCGCCGCGGCCACGACGGCCGCGGGGGCGGCGACGGCGATGGCCGCGCCCGCGCCGGCGTCGCCGACCGGCGGCGGCGCGGCGAGAGGGGTCTCCTCCGCCCCGGAGGGCGGCGCGGCTCCCGCGCCGTCGCCCGAGCCGAAGAGGGCGGCGGTGATGCGCGCGAGGATGCCGGCGGCGATGCTGGGCGGCGGCGCGGGGTCCACCCCGCCGTCGGCGCCGTGACCGTCGGGCGACGAGGGCACCTCGGCGTCCGGCAGCGAGTCGGGGGTGCCCGCGACGAGGTCGTCCCCGCCGGCCGGCGCGGAGAACTCGGGCTCGGGCTCGACCGGCGACACGGGGACCTCGACGGCCGGCGGGTCGGGGACAGGGTCGGTCGCCGGCTCCGGGGCGGGCGCGGAGTCGTCGGGCAGCGGGGCGAACGGCGGCGGCTCGGGATCGGTGACGACCGGCGGCTCGGGCTCGGCCGGAGGGGCCGGCTCGGTGACGACGGGGGGCTTCGGCTCGGAGACGACGGGGTCGGGCTCCGGCTCCTTGACGACCGGGTCCGGGTTCTTGACCGAGGGCTCGGGGTCCTTCGAGGGCTCGGGCTCCTTCACGGAGGGCTCCGGCTCCGCACGGAGGGCTCCGGCTCCGCGACGGGGGGCGCCGGATCCGTGACGGGGGGCGCGGGATCCGTGACGACCGGCGGCGCCTCGACGGGGTCGGTGACGAGCGGGACCGGCTCGACCACGAGCGGCTCGGGGACGAGCGCCGCCGGGTCGGGCTCGACCATGGCCGGCGCCGCGTCGGGCACGACCGGGTCGGGGGCCCCCACGGGCTCGACCACGGCGGGGGCACCGACGGCGTTGGCGGCCAGCGCGTTGGCGATCGCGGGGAGGGCCGGGGCCGGCACGGCCGCGACGTCGGCGGCCCGCGCGGCGGCCGGGGTGACGGCGATCGCGAGGGCGGCCGCGAAGACCGCGAGGCCGGCGGGACGACGGCGACGGATCGGGCGGGCGAGGGGCTGGGGGGCACGAAGCATGAGCGCCCCCCCAATCGGCAGGTGGGCGGGAAACCTTTAGCCCCATGTCGAAATCCGTTTCGGAGTGGCTAACGTAGGTTTCAGGATCCCGCTCACAAAGGCGATTTCGGCGATTTCAGATTCGGGTACGACACCCCTCGCGGGCGCCTCCGGGCGCCGTGCCTGGTACATCCTCGAAGAACGCCAGACGGCGCTGTTCTACGGCCGCGTGATCGCCCTCCTCGCGCTGGCGATCGCGGCGGTCGCGGCCCCCCTCGACATGAGCGCGCGCGAGCGCGCCCTGGCCGTGGGCGCCTGCGCGCTGGCGATCGCCGTCCACGCGCTGCTGCAGTGGGCCGCGGCCCGCTGGCCGCGGCGCCTGCTGGCCGCCGTGGACGCCGGGCTGGTGCTGGACGCGCTGGTGGTGCTCGCGCTGGCCCTGCTCTCGGGCGGGGCCGAGAGCCCCGCCCTCTGGCTGCTGCCGCCCATGGCGCTCGCCGCCACCCTGGGCCTGTCGGCGACCAACGGCGTCAAGGCCGCCGTGCTCTCCGCCCTGGTGGTCGGGGGGACGATCGCGATCGACGGCGACGCGGACCCGGTGGCCGACTGGCTGGGACCGCTCATCCTGACGGCCATCGTCGTGGTGGTGGCGGTGGGCCTGTCGGCCGTCAACGAGCGCGAGCTGCGCCGCCGCGGCGAGCGGATGTCGGCGCTGCACGCCGCGTCGGTGGCGTTCGCGCGGGCGCAGAGCACCGAGGAGATCGAGACCATCGCCCAGGGCACCGCCGCCGCCCTGCTGCCGGGCTGGGACGTGACCGTGAGCCGCGAGGACCCCGCGGTGGAGGAGCGGGCCTGGCGGGAGGGCGAGCGCGCGGTGCTCGCGGTGCCCATCACGGCCCCCGGGCCCGCCGGCGAGCCCGGCCGGCCGCTCGGCGCGATCACCGCCGCCCGCGACGTGCCGCGCCTCGGCCCGCCGCGCGTGCGCGGCCAGCAGCTGCTGGCGCTGCGCACGCTGGCGGGCGGGATCGCCGCCGCCATCGGGCAGCAGGAGCTGCTGCAGCGGCTGGAGCAGCAGTCGATGGCCGACGCCCTGACCGGCCTGGGCAACCGCCGCGCCTTCGACGAGGCGCTCGAGGTCGAGCTCAAGCGCGCCCAGCGCGCCGGGGGCTGGGTGGGCCTGGTGATGATGGACGTGGACCACTTCAAGCGCTTCAACGACCAGTACGGGCACCAGGCCGGCGACGACGCGCTGGTGACGGTGGGCCGCGTGCTCACCCGGGTCGCGCGGGCCGAGGACCGCGCGTGCCGCATCGGCGGCGAGGAGTTCGCCCTCCTGCTGCCGGGCGCCGACGAGCGGGCGGCCGCGATCGTGGCCGAGCGGGTGCGGCGCGACGTGCAGACCCGCGCCCCGGCGGCCGGCCCGGTCACCATCAGCCTCGGGGTGGCCGCCTCGCGCGGGGACGACGGCCAGGCGCTGCTGGCGGCGGCGGACGCCCGCCTCTACGCGGCGAAGGAGGCCGGCCGCAACCGCGTGGTGGGCGCGCCCGCGACGACCGCCCCGGGCTAGCCCGCCGGCGGCCTCGCCGCGATGCCCTCGCGCAGGGCCGCGATCGCCGCCTCGGGCCCGTCCGCCCGGCGGACCAGTGCCAGGTCGGCGTCGTCCACCACCAGGTGCGCGCGGATCGCCGGCAGCAGGGCCTCCCACCGCTCGCCCACCAGGACCAGCGGCCGGTCGGCGAGATCGCCGATCTGGAGCAGGTTCCAGGCGAGGGCGAGCTCCGCGAGCGTGCCGATGCCGCCGGCCACGGCGACCCAGGCGTCGGCGTCGAGCAGCTCCTCGATGCGGGCGAGCAGGCCCTCGGCCGCCCGCTCCTCCCCCACCCAGCGGTTCGGCGCCAGCCGGTGCGCCCACCCGGCCACGGTCACGCCGATCACGTGCCCGCCCTCCCCCGCCGCCCCCTCCGAGACCGCGGCCATCGCCCCGTTGTAGCCGCCGGTGCGCACGTCCCAGCCCTCCCGGGCGATCAGCGCGCCCAGGCGGCGGGCGACCTCGTACTCGGCGTCGCCCGGCCGCAGCCGCGCCGAGCCGAACACCGCCACGGAGATCCGCGCGCTCACGGCGCGCCCACCCGCCCGCGGTCGATGACCGCCAGCACGCGGCCGCGGTGGCGCGTCACGCTGACGGGGGCGTCGAAGCACCGCGACAGGAGGGCGTCGGTGAGCACCTGCGCGGCGGGGCCGGCGGCGATCGCGCGGCCGCCGCGCAGGAGCAGCGCGTGGCTCACGCTGCTGGCGAGCTCCTCCAGGTGGTGGCTCACCTGGACCGTGGTCAGGGACGGGGTCGGCGTGCGCCAGGTGATCCAGGCGCTCGAGGAAGGCCTCCCGGCCGGGCAGGTCCAGGCCGGCGGTCGGCTCGTCCAGCAGCAGCAGCCGCGGGCGGGTGATGAGGGCGCGCGCCAGCAGCACGCGCTGCTGCTCGCCGCGCGACAGCAGCGTGAAGCGGCGCTCCACGAGCGCGCCGCACCCCATGCGCTCGAGCAGCGCGAGGGCGCGGCCCTCGTCGTCCGCGTCCAGCTCCGCGGGCCGCAGGACGATGGTCGAGGTCACCCCCGTCAGCACCACCTCGCGCGCGCTCGCCCGGGGCCGGAACGCGGTCGCCATGCCCGAATCGACGTGGCCGATCGCGCCGCGCAGCCGCCGGACGTCCACGGCCCCGAGGCGGCGGCCCAGCACGCGCGCGGTCCCCTGGCTGGGGTGGCCGACCGCCCCGGCGATCGCCATCAGCGTCGTCTTGCCCGCCCCGTTGGGGCCGATCACCGCCCAGCGCTCGCCCGTGGCGACGCGCCAGTCGATGCCCTCCAGCAGCTGCGCCCGCGTCCCGTCGGGGCGTGCGCGCCACACGCCGACGCCGGCCAGGTCGATCGCGGCCGCGCCGTCGCCGTTCGCGCTCACCCCAGGAACAGGGCCCGCACCTCGTTGACCACCCGGTCGCCCTCGACGTCCGCGCGGATCCGCTCCTCCATCGAGACCTCGGGCTCCGGGTCCTCGGACATGCGGCGCGGCAGCGGCACCCCGAGGGTGCGCTCGCCGGCGCTCCACCACGCCTCGGGGATCTCGTCGTCGAGCTCGACGCCCAGCATCTCCGCGAACAGCATGGTCCAGGCGCGGGGCACGACCTGGAACGTGTAGCCGCCGCCTCCGAGGGCGACCCAGCGCCCGTCGGCGGCGGTGCGCGCCAGCTCGTGGAGGGCGCGGTACGCCCGCGGGAAGGCGGACATCGTCACCTGGAGGTGCGCGAGCGGGTCGGCGTGGTGCGGGTCGGCGCCGTCCTGGGTCACGATCACGTCGGGGTCGAACTCGGCGACCGCGGGCAGGATCACGTCCTCGATGGCCCGCAGGTAGGGACGGTCCCCCGCGTAGGGGGGCAGCGGGATGTTCAGCGCGGTGCCCTCGGCGACCCCCACGCCGCGCTCGGCGATGCCGCCGGTGCCCGGGAACAGGTAGCGGCCGGTCTCGTGGACCGAGCACGTCAGCACCCGCGGGTCCTCGAAGAAGATCCACTGGGTGCCGTCGCCGTGGTGCACGTCGATGTCGATGTAGGCGACCCGCTCCGCGCCGGCGTCGAGCAGCGCCTGGATGGCGACCGCCGTGTCGTTGTAGACGCAGAACCCCGCCGCGCGGTTGGCCATCGCGTGGTGGAGGCCGCCGGAGGCCACGAACGCCTGCTCCGCCCTCCCCTCCCACACCGCCATCGCGCCGGTCACCGACGCGCCGCAGATCGCCGCGGCGGCCTCGTGCATGCCCGCGAAGGCCGGGGTGTCGCCGCCCGCCGCGAGGCCCCACTGCGAGGCCTCCCAGGCCGAGGCCAGCGCGGGGTGCTCGGAGTAGCGGCGCACGGCCGCGACGAAGGCCGGGGCGTGGGCGCGCTCGATCTGCGCGTCGGTCGCGGGCACCGGGGCGATCGGCACGACGTCCGGGTGGCGGTCCAGGCCGTACGCCCGGATCAGGTCCACGGCGAGCTGCCGCCGCAGGGGCGTCATCGGGTGGTCGTCGCCGAGGTTGTAGGTCGGCCCACCGTCGGCGTGGACGAATGCCGTGCGCGTCACCCGCTCAACCTAGCCAATTCCGGGCGGCGGGCGTCGTCAGCGGGCGGCGACCACGGTCCACGGCACGATCGCGGCGGGCGGTCACGAGGCCGGCGACGACGTACGGGTCGCCCTCGGCGAAGCGCCGCGATCTCGGCGTCGGGCACGTCGCCGAACACGAACAGGGCACCGGTGGGCGGGTCGCCCACCGCCCCGGCCGCCAGCAGCCCGCCGTCGGCGATCCACTCGCCGATGCGCGCCAGGTGGGCCTCGCGGTGCGGGGCGCGCCGCTCGAGGATGTCCGCGACGTAGTCGTAGAAGAGCAGCCGGTGCGGGCCGGTGGTCATCGGACCCCCCTCGTGAGGCGCAGGGTGTAGGCGCTCTTGCCCGCCCGCGCGAACACGTTGACGTAGTACACGCCGGCGCGGGGCGCGGCGGCGGTCATGATCGTCCGCCGCTTGACCCCGCTGCGGAAGCGCACGAGGTGGCGGTCGAGGTTGTCCTCGCCGGTGGACACGGTGCGCGTGCCGGGGTTCCACAGGTACAGGTCGAGCGTGCCCCGGGCGTGGGCCAGGTCCATCCGCAGGCGCTCGCCCTTCTTGAGGCGCACGGCGTACACGTCGTCCGGGTCCTCCACGCGGTCCGCGGTGGCCGCGATCGTCGCCGGCTTGCGCTGGTCGAGCGAGACCGTCCCGGTGAGCCACTTGATGTCGTCGTTGACCTCGTCGGTGTCGTCGGCGGGCGCGGTGAGGGTGACGGCGGCGCGCGGCGTTGACCACGCCGTGGCCGCTGAAGTCGTCGCGGCCCGCGCGCGCCGATGTCGATGGCGGTGTTCTCGATCTGGCTCATCACCTGGTACGTGCTGAGCGCGCCGCGGTTGCTGGCCATCACGAGGGCCGCGACGCCGGCCACGTACGGCGCCGCCATCGAGGTGCCGTCCTTGAGCGCGTAGCCGGGCGTCACGACGCGCTCGCTCACGCGCAGCGGCACCGTCGAGAGGATGTTGACGCCCGGGGCGATCACGTCGACCGACCGGTTGTGGGTCGAGAACGTGGCCGCGCCGTAGGGCGGTCGGGCAGTCGTAGGTCACGATGCCGTCGCACTGGGCGCCCACCCCGAGCACCCGCCGGTAGGCCGGCCGGGTAGTTGAGGGAGTTGACGTCCTGGCCCTGGTTGCCGACCGACGCCACCACCAGCGCGCCCTTGCTGGACGCCCACAGGATGGTGTCCTGGAAGGCCCGCGAGTAGCCGATGCCGCCGGCCGAGATGTTGATGACCTTGGCGCCGTTGTTCACGGCCCAGCGGATGCCGCGGATGATGGTCAGGTCGCTGCTGTCGCCGTTCTGGTCGGCGATCTGGACCGGGATCACCGGGGCGGTGCCGGCGGCGGCGGGCGCCACCCCCACGATGCCCACGCCGTTCGACCGGGGCGGCGGCGATGCCGGCGACGTGGGTGCCGTGGCCGGTCAGGCCGTGGTCGAGCGCGTCGGCGTCGTTGCGGAGGGTGCTCCGCGGCGCGACCAGCGGGCTGGCCGGACCTCCCCACTCCTCGTGGGTGGAGTCGACGCCGCTGTCGAGGATCGCGATGCGGGGCCGGACCGGGATGGTGGTGAGGTCGATGCCCCAGGTCGTGCGCGTCAGCATCCCCCACTGCGCCGTCGGGGTGAAGAGGGGATCGGTGACGACCCCGGGGGTCCCGAGGGCGGCCGGCGGCGCGGGCGCCTCCTCGGCCTCGCGCTCGCGCGACCACTCGACGCCGCTCACGCCGTCGCGGGCGAGCGCGCGCGTCGCGCGCGCGGGCGACGTCGCGCGGCACGACCGACCAGATGCCCGCCTCGGGCACGACCGGCGGCGATCGTCCCGAGGCCCGCCAGGCGGGCGCGGGCGGTCGCGGACGAGGGCGTGTCGGCGAACGTGACCAGCAGGTGCGGCGTGGCGGGCCGCGTGCGCTCGAAGGAGACCTGGGCGCCCGGCACGCTCGCGGGGTCGGCGGGCTTGGCCGGCCCGCTGGCCAGCGCGCCGCCGCAGGCCACGAGCGCCAGCAGGCCGGCCCCGAGGGCGACGGCGGCCCTAGACATGGCGGGTGGTGATGGGCATGCGCCGGTCGCGCCCGAACGCGCGCGGCGTGATCTTGATCCCGACAGGGCCCTGGCGCCTCTTGTACTCGGCACGATCCACCATCCGCACGACATCGGTCACGACCTGGTCCGCGTAGCCCTGCGCGACCAGTTCGGCCGGTTCGAGACCGCGCTCGACGTACCCCTCGAGGATCGCGTCCAGCAGTTCATAAGGGGGAAGGCTGTCCGTGTCGAGCTGGTCGGGTCGCAGCTCCGCCGTGGGCGGGCGCCGGATGGTCTCCTCGGGGATCACCTCGCGCCCCTCCGCGTCGTTGCGCCAGCGCGCCAGGCGGTAGACCCAGGTCTTGTAGACGTCGCGCAGCGGCGCGAAGCCGCCGACCATGTCGCCGTAGAGCGTGCTGTAGCCGACCGACATCTCGCTCTTGTTGCCGGTCGCCAGGACGAGGGAGCCGAGCTTGTTGGAGAGCGCCATCAGCAGCGTGCCGCGGGCGCGGGCCTGCAGGTTCTCCTCGGTGATGTCCGGCGGGTGGCCGGCGAGCGGCTCGGCGAGGGCCTCCTCGAAGGCCCGGACGACGCCGAGGATGGGCACCTCGAGCAGCGGGATGCCCAGCGACGTGGCGAGCGAGGCCGCCCCCGTGAGGCTCTCGGGCGCGGAGTGGACCGACGGCAGCGCGACCCCGATGACGCGGTCGGGGCCCAGCGCGTCCGCCGCCAGCGCCGCGGTGAGGGCCGAGTCGATGCCGCCCGAGAGGCCGATGATCACGCCGGGGAAGCCGTTCTTGCCCACGTAGTCGCGGATCCCGAGGCGCAGCGCCGCCCACACCTCCGCCTCGCCGTGCAGGGCCTCGGCCCGGCCCGAGGGGTGATCCCGCGGGGGGCGGGCGTGCCCGCCGACAGGGCGACCTCCTGCTGGGGCGGCGCCCCGGGCAGGCGCCGGGAGAGCGGCTCGCGCAGGCGCCGGCGCTTGGAGAGCACCGGGTCGAAGTCGGCGATCAGCAGGTGCTCCTCGAACTGCGGCGCGCGCGCCACGAGCTCCCCGGCGGCGTCGAACAGGGCCGAGCGGCCGTCGAAGACCAGCTCGTCCTGGCCGCCGACCTGGTTGCAGAAGGCCAGCGCCGCCGCGCAGTCGTCGGCCCGCGTGGCCAGCATCTGCTCGCGCCGGTCGCCCTTGCCGCGGTGGTAGGGCGAGGCCGAGATGCAGCAGATGAGATCCACGCGCGCGGCCGCGAGGTCGGAGGCGACGGGCGTCGGGTACCAGATGTCCTCGCAGATCGCGATCCCGATGCGCGCCCCGAGGGCCTCGATGACGATCGGCGCCTCCCCGGCGCGGAAGTAGCGGGCCTCGTCGAAGACGCCGTAGTTGGGCAGGAAGCGCTTGCGGTAGACGGCCCGCACGCGCCCGTCCGCCACCACGGCGGCCGCGTTGTGGCAGTCGGCGTTCCACTCGGGCAGCCCGATGATGGCGAGGCCGTGGGTCACCTCGGCGGCGAGCGCGGTCGACCGCCGCGCGCGCGGCCGCGGCGAAGGCCGGGCGCAGCAGGAGGTCCTCGGGCGGGTAGCCGGTCACCGCCAGCTCGGGGACCAGGGTCACGTCCGCGCCGGCGCGCGCGGCGTCGGCGAGCGCGCCGCGGATCAGGTCCACGTTGTGCTCGATGTCCCCGACGACCGTGTTGAGCTGGGCCAGCGCGACGCGCACTCGGCGGGTGATCTCCGGCGATTCAGTTGGAACGCCGGGCTCTGAGTCACGGGCACCGGCGCGGTAGTCTGTGACGGTCCAACGATACGCCTCGCGGACGGCCGCCAGCGCCGGCCCGACGCACACCAACGGGGAGTACGGATGTCCAGCCTGCCACCTCAGCGTCGCCAGCCCGGTGGAGCCGGAGGCGGTCCCGGCGGACGCGCCGGGCGGACGAACCTCACCCCGAAGGAGGGCGCCGAGGAGGCCGAGCGGCGGCTCAACCTGCCGTGCTTCCACGCCGGCCAGAAGGTGACCGGCATCTACGCGTGCGTCGCCTGCCAGTTCCGCATCAACAACCGGGGCACGCTGCCGACCTGCCCGGACTGCGGCGAGATCGTCTGGGCCTACATGGGCGGAGGCCCCCGCCCGGTGCCCGAGGGCGAGGACACCGCGGCCGCGCCCGCCGCCGCGCCGGCGCCGGCGGCCGCCGTGGAGGAGGGCGTCAAGCTGGACGCCCCGGCCCCCGTCTCGGTCCAGGAAAACGTCAAGTTGCAGCCCTGAGGGCCGATAGCGGCCCGGCGGGAGCCGCCCCTCGGGGCGGTCGATCCTCACAGATCCACAACAGACTGACGCAAACCTCTTACTCCGGACCCCTGGCCTCCACATTGGAGCGATGAAGCATGCACCCCGACATTGGCCGGGCCCTCCTGGGCGCGGCCGCCCATGTGGAGGTGGGAAACTGCGCCGTGCGCTGATCGCCGCGCTCGCCATCATGCTCGTCGTCCCGGTGCTGGCCACGGCCGATCCGGGCACCGTGCGCGCCGACGATCGCGTGCCGTCCGCACAGGTGCAGGCGACCGGCGGCGGTGCGATGACGGTGACCGGCCGGATGGCGGTCAACGGATCGCTCGACCGCGGCGCGATCGTCGTCACGGATCGCGCCGGCGACGCCCGCGCGCATCTGGCCGGCGTGCCGCTCGCGTTCAACCGCGGCCGGGCGCAGGCACGGCGGGCCTCCGGGATCCTGTTCGTGACCGGATCGAACGTCACCGTCCAGGTGACCTCGCCCCGGATCTCGTTCTCGATCGCCGGAAACGGCCGCGCGCGCTTCCTCGGTTCCGGCACGTACCGGCTCAACTCCGAACCGGAGAAGAGCTGGACCCGCGCCTGGATCAAGGTGGCTCCCTCCGCCTCCCCGGAGCGAAGGAAGGTCCGATGATGCGCAGGAAGCTTCTCATCGGCGGCGCGGTGGCGCTGCTGGTCCTCCCGGCGACCGCCGTGGCGGACAAGGCGACCGAGCCGGTCGTCGACAACGATCCCGTGGCGGAGGACCTCGCTCCCGCCACGACGACCGACAAGGCCCTCCACGCCGACGGCAAGGGCGTCTTCAGCTACGAGGGCTCCGGCGGCATCGTCCTGAGCGGCTCGGGCGTCGTCCGGGTGCGCGACCTCTCGAACCCCGCGGGGCTGGTGAAGACGCCGGCCGGCTTCGGCGAGACGAAGGTCTCGAAGGACGGCCAGTGGACGCGCTACGTCGGCACCGGGACGCTGACGCTCGACGGCGCGGCGTACAAGGTGACCGCGGCCGGCAGGTTCACGGCCGACGTCGACCCCACCGCCGCCAACGCCGCGACGGGCACCGCCCGGGTCGCCGGTCGTGGCGAGACGATCCTGAAGGGCGGGGTGCCCGTCTCGTACAAGGCCAGCCAGCGCATCGTGCTGACGACCGGTCCCATGACGGTGGATCTCTACGGCCGCGGCGGCCCGGAGTGGTGGCGCGCCAAGCCGGCCACCCGCAAGGGCATGGGCCCGGCGACGCGCATCGAGTACCGCGCCGGGAAGCAGGGCAAGGCCCAGGACCACAAGGGCTCGGGCGCGAAGGTGCGCTACGTCTGGTGGCGGTGGAACCCGTGGACCCCGGGCGCGACCTGGCGGATCAACGGACCGGCCGCCGGCACGGTGGACATCTCCACGATCACCGGCCGCGTCCGCGTCTGGGACCGCTCGGCCGCCAAGGACCTGGCCGTGACGGCGCCGGCGGGCACCGCCCAGACCCCGCTGTCGGACGGCTCGGTGGTCTACACCGGCCTCTCCGGCGCGAAGGTCACCCTGACGGGGACCGCGTTCCGGATGAAGGCGCACGGGACCAAGATCGCCGGCACCTTCACCCCGACGCCGGGCACGCTGGCGCGCAGCTTCGTGCGCGGCCGCGGCAGCTTCGACGCCGGCGCCGCGACGGACGTGCACCCCGGCCGCCACGGCGGCGTGCGCGTCCTGCTGCAGCCGGTCGCCCCCGCGGCGGCGGCGGTCAAGTGATCGCGGCCCCGACCCCGGATCCCGCACGGTGAGCGGGATCCGGGTCGGGGCCCGCCGTTCTCGCGGCGGGCCCCCGGTTGGACCGGGTGACGCGGCAGGACTACCATCGGGCGCCGATGGGACCTCCGGACGACCGCCAGCGGATCCTGATCGTCGAGGACGAGCCCAACATCGCCTCGTTCGCCCGCATGTACCTGGAGGCGGCCGGCTTCCAGGTCGCGCGTCGCCTCGCGGGGCGACGAGGGCCTCAAGCTGGCCGAGTCCGACTCCCCCCACCTGGTGATCCTCGATCTCATGCTGCCCGGGCATGGACGGCTACGAGATCACCAAGCGCCTGCGCCGCAACGGGCACACGCCGATCATCATGCTCACGGCGCGCGACGACGCGGTGGACAAGGTGGTCGGCCTGGAGATCGGCGCCGACGACTACATCACCAAGCCCTTCAACCCGCGGGAGCTGGTCGCCCGCGTGCGGGCCGTGCTGCGCCGCGCCGAGGCCAAGCGGCAGACCTCGGGGCAGCCGGAGGCGACCACCATCGAGGCCGGCCCGCTGCGCATCGAGGTGGGCGGGCGCGAGGTCTTCGTGGACGGCGAGGGCGTCCAGCTGACGCCCAAGGAGTTCGACCTCCTGGTGACGCTGATCGAGAACCGCGGCCTGGTGCTGACGCGCGAGCAGCTCCTCGAGCGGGTGTGGGGCTTCACCTTCCTCGGCGACAGCCGCACCATCGACGTCCACGTGCGCCAGCTGCGCCGCAAGCTGGGCGACGCGTGTCCGATCCAGACCGTCTGGGGCACCGGCTACAAGGTGCCCGCCAAGCGGTGACACGCGTGCCGAGGCCCTGGCGAACGCTCCGCGGGCGCCTGGCGCTGGCGGCGGCGGGGGGCCTCATCGTGGCCGCGGTGGTGTTCGCCGCGGTGGGCGCCGGGCTGATCCGCTCCCAGTCCGAGGCCGTGGCCCGGTCGGAGCTCGACCGCCAGGCGCAGGCCCTGGCGAAGATCGTGAGCGACCAGGCCGAGCGCCAGGCCTCGCGCGGCACCGACTTCACCTTCATCCAGCCGAGCAACCTCGAGGCGCTGGTCGGCCCCAAGACCAAGCTCTACTACAGCGGCCTCCAGCTCACCCCCGGCGCCGAGCGCCCGACGGCCGAGATCCCGTCGGTGGCGCGCCGACGCCCTGGACTACGGCCGCCTGGAGCGCGAGGGCGTCCAGCGCATCGACTTCACCCAGGGGCCCGGGCAGCCGCTCTTCGAGGCGTCGGCCGCCCCGGTCACGCTCGGCACCGAGACCGTCGGCGGCGATCCTGCTCGCCAAGCCGCCGGGCGAGCTGGCCTCGGCCTGGCCCGACCTGCGCCCCGGGTGATCGGCGCGGCCGGCATCGGCCTGGGCGTGGCCCTCCTGCTGTCGCTGCTGCTCACGGGCCGCATCATCCGCCCGCTGACCGCGATGCAGACCGCCACCCACCGCGGTCGCGGCCGGCGACCTGCGCACCGAGCTGGGGCCCACGGGCACCCAGGAGCTCGACGAGCTGGCGTCCGACTTCAACCTCATGGTCCGCCGCCTGGCCGAGCGCGAGGGCGAGACGCGCGAGTTCCTGATGCGGGTCACCCACGACCTGCGCACCCCGCTCACCGCCATCCGCGGCCACGCCGCCGCGCTGGCCGACGGCGTCGTTCCCGAGGCCGACATCCCGCGCTCGCTCGCGGCGATCGAGGGCGAGGCGTCCCGCCTGGAGAGCCTGGTGGCCGACCTGCTGGACCTGGCGCGCCTCGACGCGCACCGCTTCAGCCTGGACCTGGCCGACGTGGCCCCCTCGGAGGTGCTCGACCGGGCCTTCGACGCGATGGAGGCGGAGGCGACGAGCCGCGGCCTGGCCTTCGAGCGCGGGATCGAGGACCTGCCGACCCTCGTGACCGACGAGTCGCGCGTGCAGCGCATCGTGAGCAACCTGCTCGACAACGCGATCCACTGGACCCCGCGCGGCGGCACGGTGCGCCTGGAGGCCCGGCGGCGGCCCGGCGGCGGCTTCACGGCCGAGGTCAGCGACACCGGACCGGGCATCCCGCGCTCCGAGCAGGAGCGCATCTTCGAGGCCTTCCAGTCGCAGGAGACGCCCGACGGGCGGCGCGGCAGCGGGCTGGGCCTCGCGATCAGCCGCCAGCTGGCGCGGGCGCTGGGCGGGGACGTGTGGGTGGAGAGCGACGAGGGCAGCGGCAGCCGCTTCGTGCTCGAGGTGCCCGACCCCGGACGCACCGGTGCCGGCGGCCCCGCGAGGGGGACGCCGGCACCGGTGTGACGCGGTGGTGGTGGGCTCGGGCTAGGCCGGGCTCTCCTCCGGGTGGGGGGCGAGCACGACGTCGCCGCGCTCTCCGGTCCGCACGCGGATCGACTCCTCGACGGCGAAGACGAAGATCTTGCCGTCACCGGGGTCGCCGGTGTGGGCGAGCTCCAGGATGGTGTCGATCGCGCGGTCGACATCCGAGTCGTCGAGGACCATCTCCAGCTTCAGCTTGGGACGCAGGAAGATGGTGGTCTTGGCGCCTCGGTAGCTCTCGGTGAAGCCCTTCTGGCGGCCGGAGCCCTTGACCTCCGTGACGCTCATGGAGGGGAGCCCCATGGTCGCCAGGCGGTCGTGGATGGCCTCGAGGGCCTCGTGGCGGATGAACGCCTCGATTTTCTTCATGTGTCGTACTCCCTTACGAGGCGGTGGCGGGGTTGGTCGCCGTCGCGGTTCCCGTCGCGGCGGGCGGCACCGGACCGGGCGGATGTCCTCCGACTCGGCGCCCGGGACGTCGATGAAGCGCTCCGGGTAGCCGAACATCCCGTGCTCGGAGATGTCGAGGCCGCGCAGCTCGTCCTCCTCGCTGACGCGCAGGCCGACCGTGAACTTGATGGCCAGGAACACGATCAGCGACAGCGTGAACGTGAACGCGATGGTCGGCGACGACGCCGTAGAACTGCACCCACAGCTGGTGGGCGCCGCCACCGACGAACAGGCCGGCCTCGCCGACGGCGAGGCGGTCGGTGCGGTCGGCGGTCGGCGAACAGGCCGCAGGCGAGCGTGCCCCAGATGCCGGCCATGCCGTGCACCGGCAGGGCGCCGACCGGGTCGTCGATCTTGATCTTCTCGACGGCGAGCACGAGCGGCGGGACGATGAGGCCCGCGACGAGGCCGATGACCACCGCGGCCCACGGGTCGACGAAGGCGCACGGCGCGGTGATCGCCACCAGGCCCGCGAGGGCGCCGTTGCCCATCTGCGAGACGTCCAGCGTCTTGAAGAGCAGCAACGCGCTGATCGTGGCGCCGATGACGCCGGCGGCCGCGGCCAGGTTCGTGTTCACCGCGACGTCGGCGAAGTTGTAGCCGATCGCGTTGAGGAACGAGGCCGGGTTGAAGCCCATCCAGCCGACCCACAGGATCAGCACGCCGAGGATCATCAGCGGGATGGAGTGACCCGGGATCGGCACGGACTTGCCGTCCCGGAACTTCCCGATGCGCGGGCCCGAGGACGAGCGTGCCGGCGAGCGCCGCGAGCGCGCCCTGCAGGTGGACGATCGACGAGCCGGCGAAGTCCTGGAAGCCGTCCTGCAGCAGCCAGCCACCACCCCACGTCCAGTGCGCGACCGTCGGGTAGATGAACCCGGTGAACGCGATGGCGAAGATGATGTAGCCGATGAACTTGGTGCGGTCGAGCATCGCGCCGAAGACGATCGCGAGCGAGACGGCGCAGAACACGGCCTGGAAGAAGAACGTGACCTCGAAGTTGGTCTGGCTGTACGCGAGGGACGCGTAGTCGGAACCGGGGTTGCCCGTTGTCCATGAACCAACCGCTGGAGCCGATGAAGTCATTACCGGTGCCGAACGCGAAGGCGAAGCCGACCGCCCAGAACATCAGGAAGCTGATGGACAGGTTGATGAGGATCTTCCCCATCACCGCGCCGGCGTTCTTCATCCGCGACAGCCCGACCTCGAGCATCGCGAATCCCGCCTGCATGAAAAGAACCAGGATTGCACCGAGGAACACCAGCAGCGTGTTGACCGCGATGTCCGTGTCCGAAGGCGCATCCTGCGCGACGGCGAATGCCGGCACCAGCAGCAGCATCACCGCCGCGAGCACCGGAACAAGCCGGAATGGCCTCAAACGCATCTACTCTCCTTGCGCGAGATGAACATGTGGGCCCACAGAGCCCAAAGGTGAGCGCAGGCTAGGGCGAGGCGGTCGAGGGGGGCTTTAGCCACAGGTATGAGAAGTCGGTCCCCGGCTTCTCCCATTGGACAAGGACGCTCGTCGCGGGCGCCCACGCGGGCCCCGGGGCCGGGCGGGATGGCCGGCCACCATCGCTGTGACGCCGGGAGGGTGGACGCGCGGCGCACGCCGCGGCTGATCGTGACCGGCGCGCGCCCCGAGGAGGGACTGGTGACCGCGCGCTGCGAGCGCCCCGGGTCGATCGGCCCCCGCAAGGGGATCTTCCTCACCTACGCGCAGTCGCCCGCCTCGACGCTCAGCGCGCAGGACCTCGCCGACCTCGAGGTGGCGGCCGAGCTGCGGGCCGACGTCGTCGCGCTCTCGTTCGTGCGCTCGGGCCAGGACGTGCGGCGGCTGCGCGGGGCCCTCGACGCCCTGGCCTGCCCCGCCCGCGTGGTGGCCAAGATCGAGAAGCTGGAGGCCTTCGAGGCGATCGACGAGATCGTGGACGTCTCCGACGGGATCATGGTCGCCCGCGGCGACCTCGGCGTCGAGGCCGGGGTGGCGCGCGTGCCGCTCATGCAGAAGGCGGTGATCCAGCGCGCCGAGGCCGCCGGCAAGCTGGTGATCACGGCCACCCAGATGCTCGAGTCCATGATCACCCAGCCCGAGCCGACCCGCGCCGAGGCGACCGACGTGGCCAACGCGATCCTCGACGGCACCTCGGCCGTGATGCTCTCCGGCGAGACGACGGTGGGCCGGTACCCCGTCGAGGCCGTGGAGGCGATGGCGGAGATCGCCTGCGAGGCCGAGCTGGGGGCGCCCCTGTCACTGGATGTCATGTCGCCGGCCGGCAGCCGGCCGGAGGCGGTGGTGCAGGCCGCCGTCCACCTGGCCCAGCAGGTCGGCGCGGTGGCCCTGGTGGTGGCCACCGTCAGCGGCGGCGCCGCCCGCGCGGCGGCCAAGTACCGCCCGCGGCTGCCCGTGATCGCCCTGTCCGAGGACGAGCGGGTGCGCCGCCAGCTCGCCCTGGAGTGGGGCGTCGTGCCGGGGGCGCTGCCGCCGCTGCCGGGCTCGATCGAGGAGCACGCCGAGGTGATGCTGGAGCAGGCCCGGATCGTCGGCGGCCTGCAGCCCGGCGACGTGGTGGTGCTGGCCTACGGCCCCCCGGACGCGGGGCCGTCGGCCACGAGCTTCCTCGCGGTGCGCACGGTCCTCGAGTAGTACTGCATCCCGCGCGGCGCCCGCGGCCGCGGGCGGGAGCGCCGGGTCATGAGCTCGCCGACCGCGCGCAGGGGGACGTCGGCCCTGCGGGCCAGCTCCACGGCGCCGCCCTCGGGCATGCCGTGGCGCGCCAGGTAGTTGGCGATGCGCTCGCGCGACTCGTCGAGCAGCCGGCACCCGGGGCAGTCGCGGCGGCCCAGGTTGCGCGGAGCGCCGCAGCGGTCGCACCACCGCACCGCGGCGCGGCGGGGCGCGATGATGGGTGGGCCCACCCGGCGGTCCTCGGCCTCCGCGTCGGGCGCGGGGGGCGCGAGCATCGAGAGGAGGTCGAAAGCTGTCGCACCGCGAGTCGGGGTCACGGTGGTGCAGTTCGTCAGTCGGGGCGGTCGCCTTGAGCATCGCGGCGCTCGTCGTCGCGGGCTGCGCCGGCGGCGGCCAGGACGGGGAGACGGCGCGCACCACGCCGCCCCCCGACCGGCTCGCCGTGACGCTCCAGGGGGGCGGCGTCGGAAGCTTCCGCGTGAACCTCGACTGCGCCGTCGTCGACCGCTCCGCGTGCCGCGCCGTGCTCGAGGCGCTGCGCCGCGCCGACGACGACGAGACCTGCGCCCCGACCGACGACGACGGCCGGCGCATCCTGGTGACCGGCGCGATCGACGGCGACCGCGTGGCCGGCATCCTGCGCCGCCGCACCGACTGCGAGACCCGGGCCTACGACGAGGTGGCGAAGGCCGTTCGCTGATCTCGGAGCGTTCCGAGCTTCGGGGCTTTCGAGCTTCGGCGTTTTCCGAGCTTCGGGCGCGTCGTGCTTCGGGGCTTTCGGAGCTCTGAACGTTGGCGAGGAGTGCGGAGAAGGAGAAGCGACAAGGCGAGGAGTCGGCCTCTTAGCGGGCCGACTCGACGCGCAAATGCGCCCTAGGTCGGGCGCATTTGCATCGCGCAGCGGCCCTTCGGGCCGGACATGTGCGCGGGCAGGTCAGAACCAGCCGTCCGGGCAGCGCCTGCGCGCCTGGGCGCTGCCCGGAAGGCTCGGTGGTGTTGACCTTTCCGGCGGCCTGGCCCCGGCGCCAGCCGGCGCCGCCGGTCTGCAGATGGACCCGGCCAGGGGCCATCTGCGCGTCGGGCCCGACCGCCAAGAGGCGGGCCCCACGCCGTGTCCGCCTCCTCCTTCTCCGCACTCCTCGGAAAACGCCGAAGCTCGGAAGCGCCCGAAGCACGAAAGCGCCCGAAGCACGGAGCGCTCGGAGCTCGAGAAGACCCCAGAGCGAGAAAACCCCAGAGCCCAGAACCCCTCAGCCGACCTCGACGGTCCAGCGCTCGAGGACCTCGCCGGCCTCCTCCAGGCCCGGGACGACGACGTCCGCCCCCGCGAGGGCGGTCGCGTCGTGGATGCCGGTGGTGACCCCGATGCAGAGGGCACCGCCCGCGCGCGCGCAGGCGACGTCGCGCGGGGTGTCGCCCACCACGACCACCGGGCCCAGGCCGCCGGCGCGCGCGACCGCGATCGGGACCAGGGCGTCGCGGACCTCGTGATCCGAGCCGAACGCACCGACGCCGCGGGGGAACCACTCCCCCAGGCCCACGGCGCCGAGCTTGGCGTGCGCGATGGCCTCCAGGTTGCCGGTCAGCAGCGAGAGCGCGGCGCCCGCGTCCTCGACCCGCTCGAGGGCCTCCGGCGCGCCCGGGGCGGGCGCCTGCGGGGCGTGGTGGGGGTGGAGCTCGGGATACAGCGCCACCGCGCGGCGCTTCCACTCGGCCATCCCGCGGGTGATGTCGGCGTCGTCCACGCCGTGCCGTCTCAGGATCAGCCGCGCGATCTCCTGATCGGTACGCCCCCCGGGCGCGATGGCGACGACGTCGGCCGCGGTGGCGTCGACGGCGAAGACATCGGCGGCCGCGCGGGCCAGGGCCTCGGTGTGGGCGATCGGCGTCCCAAGGAGGAGCGTGCCGTCGATATCGAAGAGGATCAGCATGGAATGGAGGATAGGGGGCCTCGGCCGTGTCAGACTCCCCGGGCTGCCGCGCGATATCGCACCCCTGACGCGGAGGTCCGTGAGCCAGCGTCCGATCACATGGCTCGGAGTGCTCGCCGTCGCCGCGATGCTCGCCGCGACCGCGGTCGCGACGGTCGCGGCGGTGCGCCATGACCGGGACGAGGCGGACGCGAAGCGCGCCCAGGTGGCCAACCCGGCGATCCGGGCGCTGGCGGGCGACCTCGCGACGTCGGCGGCGAGCATCGAGGACCTGCGGGCCTACTTCGAGGCGTCCGACCGCGTGACCGAGGGCGGCTTCGACCGCTTCGCCTCCTCCTCGCTGGCCCGCCAGCCCGCGCTCGAGTACCTGGCCTGGACGCCCCGGGAGGGCACGCCCCTGGTGGCGCGCCAGCCGTCGGCCGAGGGCGCGGCGCCCACCCCGCTGGCCACGGCGCAGGAGCGGGCCGCCATGCTGGCCGCGCGCGACACCGCCCTCCCCCGCATGACCGCCCCCATCCCGCAGGCCGACGGCGGGCGGCGCGTGGCCATGGTGGCGCCGGTCTACGCGCCCGGAGCGCCCCTGGACACCGTCGCCCAGCGGCGGGCCGCCCTGCGCGGCTTCGTGAGCGGCGAGACGGCCCTGGACGCCCTCAGCGCGTCGGCGCAGGAGATCCTCCCGGCCGGCACGCGCCTGTCGGTGCGCGACGGCGGCGAGGCGGTGATCGGCGACGGGGCGGGCGAGTCGGTCGAGGGCGTGATCGACGTCGCGGGCCGCACGCTGGAGCGTGGCGGTCGACGGCGTGGGGGCCGACCCGCCGACGCTCCCGATCGCCGTGGCCCTCGCCGGCCTGCTGCTGGCGGGGATCGTGGCGCTGCTGTTCGTCGAGTCCTCGGGCCGGGAGCGGCGCACGCGCGGCGAGCTCGACCGCCTCCAGATGCGCCACGACCTGATCCTGGCGGCGGCCGGCGACGGCATCGTCAGCGTCGACCGCGACGGCGCGATCGGCTTCGTGAACCCCGCCGCGGCGCGCATGCTGGGCTGGACCCCCGAGGAGATGACCGGCCGGCCCGTGCAGGAGGCCCTCGAGGCGGACCTCGCGGCGCCCCTGCGCGACGGCCGGGTGAGCGCGGGCGAGCACGAGATGCGCCGCCGCGACGGGTCGACGTTCCCCGGGGAGTTCTCCACCACGCCGGTCGCCGCGGACGGCGAGCCCCTGGGCGCGGTCCTCACCTTCCGCGACATCACCGCCCGCAAGCGCCTGGAGACGCGCACGCTGCAGAGCCTGGCCGCGGCGGAGGAGCTGGCGGCCGTCGATGCGCTCACCGGCCTCGCCAACCACCGCACCTTCCACGAGCGCCTGCGCACGGAGGTCGAGCAGGCCCGGCGGCACGGGCGGGGCCTCGCGCTGGTGGTGATGGACCTGGACCGCTTCAAGCGGGTCAACGACGCCCACGGGCACCAGGTGGGCGACCAGGTCCTCCAGCGCGCCGCCGAGGTGCTGCGCGACGAGACCCGCACCGGCGAGCTGGTGGCCCGGGTCGGCGGCGAGGAGTTCGCGATGCTCCTGCCCCACGCCGACGGCGCCGAGGCCTACCGCGCCGCCGAGCGCATCCGCCGCGCCGTCGCCGCCGCGCCGTTCCCGGCGGTCGGCTCCATGACCATGTCCGCCGGCGTGGCCGACATCACCCAGGCGGCGGACGCCGAGTCCCTCTACCGCCTCGCCGACGGCGCCCTGTACCTCGCCAAGAACCGCGGGCGGGACATGGTGGTGCGCTACTCGCCGGAGACCACCGAGACGCGCCCCGGCCGCGAGGAGGCCGAGCGCATGGAGCGCCAGCAGGCGCTCGTGAGCGTGCGGCTGCTCGCGCGATCGGTCGACGCCCGCTCGCCGAGCACCCGCCGCCACTCCGAGCGCGTGGGCGACCTCTCGGCCGAGATCGCCGAGGCGCTGGGCTGGACGCCCGAGCGGGCCGCGCTGCTGCGCGAGGCGGGGCTGGTGCACGACGTCGGCAAGATCGGCGTCTCGGACGCGATCCTCTTCAAGCCGGGCCCGCTGACGCCCGAGGAGTTCGAGCTGGTGAAGGAGCACGCCGAGCTCGGAGCCCGCATCGTGCGGGAAGCGCTGACGCCCGAGCAGGTCTCGTGGGTACGTGGCCACCACGAGCGCTGGGACGGGAATGGGTATCCTGACGCCCTGAGGGCGGAGGAATGCCCTGAGGGCGCCCGGATCATGGCCCTCGCCGACGCCTGGGACGTGATGACCTCAGACCGCATCTACACCTCGTCCCGCCTCTCGGAGGAGGACGCCCTCTCCGAGTGCCGCGCGCACGCGGGGACCCAGTTCTGGCCGCCCGCGGTGGACGCTCTGGCATCCGTCCTGGCCCGCCCGTGAGCGGTCTCGGCGGCCGCCGCCTGATGCTGATCGCGATCGCGATCGCGGGGGTGGTGACGATCGGGCTCCTCGGGCTCACGGCCTCCCTGGTGGACGGCGGCGCGCCCGCGGGCGGGGACGGCATCCGGGTCGTGGTGGATCACCGCGCGGTGACGACCCCCGCCGCGCTGCGGGCGCCGGTCGACGCGACCCCCGGCGCCGGCCCGGCCGGGACGCCCGCCTCCGCCGCGCGCACGCCCGGGCGGGTGCTGGCGGTCTCCTACACGCCGGTCTCCGCCCCGGCGCCGCGCCGCGCCGCGCCGGCCCGCCGCTCCCGCCCGCCGGCGGTGGACCGCCCGCGCGCCACCCCGGCCCCTGCCCGGGCGCCCCGGCCCGCGGTCGCGCCCCCCGCCCCGGCCGCCCCGCCCGCGGTGGCCGTCGCGGCCCCACCGGCCGTCGTCGCCCCGCCCGTGGTCACCACGCCCGGCACGCCCGACGTCCCGGCGCCGCCGGCCGGCGAGACCCCCATCGACGAGCCCCCCGGACCCCCTCCGGTGGTGGAGCCGCCCGTCGTGGAGCCGCCGGTCAAGGAGCCGCCGGTGAAGGAGCCGCCGGTCAAGGAGCCGCCGGTCAAGGAGCCGCCGGTCAAGGAGCCGCCGGTGGTGGAGCCGCCGGTCAAGGAGCCGCCGGTGAAGGCGCCCCCGAGCGACGACGACGGCCCGTCGCACCACTCCCCGAAGGGCCACTGCGGCCGCTGATCAGGCCCTGGCGCTCTCCCGAGGGAGGAATCCGCGGCCGCAGACCCTGGACCTGCGGCCAAGGAACGGCGCCCGCGGGACCGGAAGACTGCAGGGGCGAGCGGGGTGGAGTGCACTGCCTACCGGGTCAGCTCCGTTCGTCACGGCGAGCGGCGGGGATCGAGAAGTCCGCCCCCTTCTTCTCGATCCACGTCCTCCCGCCGGCTTCGACGCGCCTCGTCCACCAGCGCCCCGATGACCCCGCTCTCGGGGTCCGCCTCGGGGTGCCACTGGACGCCGAGGACCCAGCCGCCCGCGATCGACTCGATGGCCTCCGGCAGGTCGTCGGGGGCGCGGGCGCTGACCCTCAGGCCGCCGCCGAGCGCGGCGATCCCCTGGTGGTGGTGCGAGGCCACGCGATGGGGGCTCTCGCCGGTCGCCGCGAGGGCGCGCGAGCCCGGCTCCACGTTCACGTCGTGCTCGTTGCCCGCGAAGCGGCCGATGGCGCGGCGGTGCTCCTCGTGGCCGAGCTCCTCCGGGATGTGCTGGCGCAGCGTCCCGCCCCCGGCCACGTTGATGACCTGCGCCCCGCGGCAGATGCCGAGCACCGGCAGACGGCGGGCCTCGGCCGCGCGCACGAGGGCGATCTCGACCGCATCGCGCAGGGGGATCGGCTCGTCGGAGAGATGGTGCGGCTCGGCGCCGTACGTGTCGGCCCCGAGGTCGGCCCCGCCCACCAGCAGGAGCCCGTCCACACGGTCGAGGACGCGCCCGGGGTCATCGACCAGGGCGGGGTCCGGGGGGATGAGCAGGGCGACGCCGCCCGCGCGCTGGACGTGCTCGATGTAGTTCATCGGCACGAGGGCCGCGGGCAGGTCCCAGACGGACCAGCGGGCGGGCTCCATTGCCGTGCAGACGCCGATCACCGGCGCGTGTGGGGACGGGGTGGCGATGCCCCAAGGGTACGCAACGCCCGCCGGACGGGAGGCATTCGGCCCGGGGGCAGATGTTAGGCTGCCCTAATGCGCGACGAACGGACCCTCACAGAGAGCGACTTCCCCCGCTTCGGCGCCCGCGCGCGCTGCTGGCGGCGCTTCGAGGACGACCTGCGCGGCTGGCTCGAGACGCCCGAGGGACTCTTCGCGACGTGGCGGGCCCGGCGGCGCCTGGACGCCGCGCCGCCGCCGGAGCTCAGGCCGTCGCCGCCACCCGCGGACGGCACTCCGAGCACACCCCGGTGATCGCCACCTGGGCCCCCTCCGGCGTGAAGCCGCGCAGACGGGCCAGGGCGAGCAGGGCGGCGGGATCGATCTCGGCGTCGATGTCGGTGATGGCGCCGCACTCCCGGCAGATCAGATGGTGGTGCTCCCCCACCCGGGGGTCGTAGACCACGCTGCCCCCGACGGTCGCGACGCGCCGGGCGAGCCCGAGCTCCTCGAGCAGCTCCAGCGTCGAGTAGACCGTCGGCAGCGACACGCCGGGCAGCCGGCGGGTGACCTCGGCGAACAGGGACTCGGCGGTGACGTGCCGGTCCAGCTCCTGCAGGGTCCGGGCGATCGCGAGCCGCTGCGGCGTGACCCGCTTGCCCTGGTCCCTCAGCGCGGCCGCGAGGGCGCTCTCCATGGTGATCGCCTCCATGGTGGCAACCATAGCGCAAATGTCTGGTTCACCTAAGCATTTCGTTGTCTTAAATAGTTAGCTATAGTCCCTCGCGGAACGGGAACACCACAGAGGGAGAGACGCGATGGCGACCGCAAACCGGCTGGGAACGAGCATCCTCTCGGAGAAGCAGGGGGCCAAGCGCGCCGAGATCCTCGAGCTCCTGACGCGTGCGTACTGGATGGAGATGGAGACGGTCATGAGCTACCTGGCCAACTCCGAGCACCTCGACGGCATCCGCGCGGCGGAGATCGCCGAGGCCCTGGCCGAGGACGTCTCCGAGGAGCTCGGGCACGCGCGCGCCTTCGCCGGCCGCATCAAGGAGCTGTACGGGACCCCCCCGGGCTCCATGGACTTCACCCCCGAGCAGACCTACCTCCAGCCCCTCGACGACCCGACGGACGTGGCGACCGTGATCGCCGGCGTGATCGAGGCCGAGACCGGCGCGATCGAGCACTACCTGCGGATCATCGAGGCGACGGACGGCGTCGACTGGGCCACCCAGGACATGGTGATCGAGATCCTGCGCGACGAGGAGAAGCACCTGCGCACCTTCGAGCGCTTCCAGCGCGAGTACCGCTGGAAGGCCCCCGAGGCGCTAGGCCCGCCACTCCCGGGTGTGCAGCGGCCGCATCGCGTAGGGGACGGCGCGGTCGGCATCCGGGCCGCGCACGACGCCGGTCCGCCCGTACGACGGCGGCCGGCGGCGGCGCCGGGCGCGTGAGGCGGTCGATGAGGATCTGGAAGGCCTCGCGGCCGGTGGCGAAGCGCACCGCCGCGCCGGCGTCGCCGGGGCAGCGGTCCGGGTGGTTGGCCCGGGCGAAGCGCCGCCAGGCCCCCACCAGCTCGTCGCGCCCCGCCGAGGGGTGCGGGAGTCCGAGGACCTGTGCCGCGGAGGTGGCGTTCATGGCGCGACCCTAGGCGCCGTCCGGGCGGGTGCCGCCACCCGCCGGCAGGGTCGCTGCCTGGCCGAGCGGCTAGAGTGGCCCGCGTGACGGCGTTCGCGTACACGATCGTGGCGATCCTGCTCCTCGGGGGCCTCGCCCTGGCGGGGGGGATCATCGCCGCGCTGTGGTTCGGGGTGTCGGCCGCGCGGCCGGAGTACCTCGAGCGCAAGCGCGACGCCGACTGATCGGACGTCCGGGGCCCCGGCTAGCGTGCGGCGCCGGTGCTTCGCGAGGACACAAACGCCCGCTTCGAGCAGGGATTCATGCGCCGCAGGTTCGTCAGCGGACGGCGTGAGTTCCAGTTCATCTCGCGTTTGACCCACCGGGCCATCCTGCGCGAGCAGGAGTCGGCGCCGGTCGCGGTGGCCGAGGACGAGCGCCGCACCTGGTGGATGTACCGGGGCCGCTTCTTCTGGGAGGACGACGGCGCTGGCCCCGGACGAGGTGATGGCGCTGGTCCACGAGCGCGACCGGCGCCTGCGGCGGCGGATCGACCGCGCCAAGGACCTGATGCTCGCCGAGGCGGCCGTCGCCGGGCCCCGCCGCGAGCCGATCCCGGAGGACGTGCGGCGCGAGGTCTTCCGGCGCGACGGCGGCCGCTGCGCCGTCTGCGGCGAGGACGAGCCTGCTCCAGTTCGACCACGTGATCCCGGTGGCGCATGGGCGGGGCCTCGACCGCCGAGAACCTCCAGCTGCTGTGCGCGCCGTGCAACCGCGACAAGGGCGCCTCCCTCTCGTGAGCGCCGGGGAGGACCAGGCCGCCGCGACCCTGGCGTGGATGCGCGACCACGGCGACCTGCTGCGCGAGATCGTGCGGGAGGACCTCGCCGGCGCGGACGACCTCACCCCGGGCGGCGACCCCAACATCCGGGCTCACCTGCGCTTCGTGGCGACCGCCCTGCGCCGGACGCTGCCCGAGCCGCCGGCCGGCGCGCTCGAGGACTTCGCGGACGCCCTGCCCGCCTGGTTCGACGAGAGCCTGCCGCTCTTCGACGCCCACCTGGAGACCGGCGTCGGCGCGATCGCCCTGGAGGAGCACCTCCAGTTCGGCACCCTCCCGGGCTCGGACCCGTCCCTGGACGCCGGCCTGGAGCGGCGGGTGCGCATCGGCGGGTGGATCCGGATCTTCCTCCTGGGCCTGGAAGCGCCACCTGGGCCCGTCGGCGGACGGCCTGGGCGAGGAGGTGCTCGCCTACATGGGCGCGCGGCAGCGCGAGCTGGCGCGCCTGATCTTCTCCCTCGACCTCCAGGCGAAGAACGCCGCGCGCGAGGCGGCCGGCGGGACCGTGGACCTGGATGCCCAGGACCAGATCGGCCAGGCGGCGGCGGTGCAGGGCCACATGCGCCTGCTGGTCGAGGCGATCGCGGAGGCCCTCGCCCCACGGGGTTGAGCCGCGGCCGCCGCTGCCGATCTACCCCGTGGCGGGCGCGACCGCGGCCCGACGGCACACCACGGCGACGGGAACCCGCATGCACGAGCAGGCGCTCGGCTCGAGCGTCAACTACCGCCTCTCCGAGGTCATCGGGGCGCTGTCCCACGCGCTCGACCTGACCGAGGGGCAACCGGTGGGGCACAGCCAGCGCAGCTGCATGATCGCGATGGAGCTGGCCGAGCGGCTGGGGCTGGAGCCGGAGGTGCGGCGGGACCTCTTCTACGCGGTCCTGCTCAAGGACGCCGGCTGCTCGAGCAGCGCCGCGCGCATGTGCGAGCTGTTCGCCACGGACGACCGCGGCCTCAAGCGCGAGTTCTCGTTCGTGGACTGGACCAACACGGCCGAGTTCGTGCGCTACGCGGCCAAGAACGTGGCGCCGGAGTCGTCGGGGCTGGCGCGCGCGGGTCAGCTGCTGCGCGCGCTGCGCACGCATCCGGCGCGAGGCGGACGACCTCAACAACGCCCGCTGCGACCGCGGCGCGCGCCTCGTGGCGATGCTGGGCTTCCCGCCGGCCACCTCCGAGGCGGTGAGGGCGCTGGACGAGCACTGGGACGGCAGCGGGCGGCCGGACGGGCTGGAGGGCGAGGCCATCCCCCTGATCTCGCGGATCGCCTGCCTGGCCCAGACGGCGGAGGTCTTCATGTCGGCCGACGGCCCGGCGGCGGCCCTGGGGGTCGTGCGCGACCGGCGCGGACGCTGGTTCGACCCGCGCATCGCCGACGAGTTCCTGGCCATCGACCCGGACGACGACCTGTGGATGCGGATGGCGCAGGACGCCACCGCCGAGGTGATGCGCGCGCTGGAGCCCCGCGAGGCGGGCGTCTGCCTGACCGACGACGACGGCCTGGACCGGGTGGCCGAGGCGTTCGCGGGCGTCATCGACGCCAAGTCGCCCTACACGGCGCGCCACTCGCTGGGCGTCGCGACCTACGCGGTGGCGACCGGTGAGCGGCTGGGGCTCGACCCCCTCCGGCTGCGCTCCCTGCGCCGTGCGGGGCTGCTGCACGACATCGGCAAGCTGGGCGTGTCCAACCTGATCCTCGACAAGGCCGGCCCCCTGACCGACGCCGAGTTCGCGGAGGTCCGCCGGCACCCGCTCTACACCGAGCAGATCCTGACGCGCATCTCCCCCTTCGCGGACATCGCCGTGGCGGCCGCCGGCCACCACGAGCGCGTGGACGGACGCGGCTACCACCGCGGCATCCGCTCGGACCTGCTGCCCCTGGAGGCCCGGATCCTGGCGGTGGCCGACGTCTACGAGGCGCTCACGGCCGACCGCCCCTACCGCGGCCCCATGCCGCGCGAGGACGCCCTGCGGATCCTCTGGAAGGACGCCGGCACGGCGTTCGCCGGCGACTGCGTCGCGGCCCTGCGCGACGCGACCGAGGGCGGCGACCTGGAGACCTGAGGCGTATGCCAGACTCCACGCCTTAATCGCCACCACGACCGCCGGGGACGCACGCCATCGCCACGATCTACGTCACGGGGCACCGGAATCCGGACATGGACTCCATCGCCTCCGCCATCGGCTACGCCGAGCTGAAGGGCCGCCTGGACTCGGCCAACGACTACGTGCCGGTGCGGCTCGGCGAGCTCAACGCGCAGGCCCAGTGGGCCCTGGAGCGCGCCATGGCGCCCGAGCCCGCGCTGCTGGACCACGTGATGCTGCGGGCGCGGGACGTGATGCGCCAGGACCACCCGTACGCGAACCACAACGACTCCCTGCGCGAGGTCGGCGTCGCGATGGCCAAGGCCAACGTCGACCTGATCCCGATCGTGGACGACGACGGCGTCCTGGTGGGCATCCTCACCGCCCGCGACCTCGCCCGCCGCTACATCAAGGAGTCGGGCGAGCCCTCGAGCTTCGCGGACCGGCCCGCCTCGATCGACCTGATCGTCGAGGTGCTCGGCGGCACGCTGCTCGTCGCGCCGCAGCGGCGCCTCACCGGCCGGCTGTGGGCCGTCACGGTGGACGTCGGCAGCGATGGGCGCGACCATGGGGCCCAACGACATCGTGGTGATCGGCAACCGGGCCGACGCCCAGCGCCGGGCGGTCGACCTCGGCGTCGCCCTGGTGGTGTCGCCCTACGACGGCGCGCCCGACGAGGACGTGATCGCGGCGCGCCCGCGCGAGCGGGACCGGCGTGGTGCTCTCGCCCCTCGACTCCTACGTCACCGGCCGGCTGGTGTCGCTGTCGGTGCCGGTCCGCGAGGTGATGAGCCGCGACCCGCTGGTGGCCGAGCCCGACGACCTGCTGGCCGACATCGCCGACCGCATCAAGGACGTGCACTACAGCGCGGCGATCACGGTGGACGAGCACGGCGCCCCGGTGGGCATCGTCACCCGGGCCGACCTGGTCAACCCCACCCCGCGCCACGTGCTGCTGGTGGACCACGCCGAGCAGGCCCAGAGCGTCCCGGGCGTCGCCGAGGCCCACATCGTCGAGATCCTCGACCACCACCACATCGGCTCGATCGAGACCCGCTTCCCGGTGGCCGCCACCTTCGACCCGGTCGGCAGCACGGCGACGCTGGTGGTGGAGCGCTTCCGCAGCCACGGCCGCGAGCCCCAGCGGCCCACCGCGACCATGCTCCTGGCCGCCGTGCTCTCGGACACGGTCATCCTGAGCTCCCCGACGACCACCGAGCGCGACCACCAGGTGGTGGCCTACCTCGAGGAGCTGCTGCGCGTGGACGCGCGGCAGTTCGGCACCGAGATGTTCGAGGCCTCGTCCGACGTCGGCGACGTCCCGGCCACGGACATCATCCGCCGGGACGCCAAGGAGTACGAGGTCAGCCACGGGCGGCGCATGTGCGTCGCCCAGATCGAGACCGTGGGCAAGCGCCTGCTCTCGCGCCGGCCCGAGCTGCTCGAGGCGATGGAGGGCGTCCGCGAGAGCCAGGACTACGTCCTGTACGCGCTCATGATCACCGACATCGTGGAGAAGGGCACCGAGCTGCTCGTGGCGGGGGACGCGACCCCCGTGGAGCGCGCCTTCAGCGTCGATGCCGACGGGGGCGTGCTGGACCTGCCCGGCGTCATGAGCCGCAAGAAGCAGGTGGCGCCCAAGCTGCTGGCCGCCTTCTAGGGCCCGCGGAGTCTCGCCCGGCTCACAGCCGGCTCACAGGAAGGCCGTCTACCCTGGCCTGCGACCTGGTGTGCGGCGGAAGGCGAGGCGATGGGCGGCGCTGTGAACGGGACGGGCGTGCAGGAGCGGCCGGCGGGTCCGCCGGACGCGCGCATCCTCGTGGTCGATGACGAGGAGAGCATCACGCAGCTGCTGTGCACGGCGCTGCGGTACGAGGGCTTCGAGACGGCGTCGGCGGCCAACGGCCGCGAGGCGCTGACCGCCGCGGCCTCCATGCGTCCGGACCTCGTGCTGCTGGACGTGATGCTCCCCGACATGGACGGGTTCGAGCTGCACCGCCGCCTGACCAGCACCTCCACCCCGCGCATGCCGGTCGTCTTCCTGACCGCCCGCCGCGACACCGACGACCGCGTGCGCGGCCTCACGATCGGCGCCGACGACTACGTCGTGAAGCCGTTCAGCCTCGAGGAGCTGGTGGCCCGGGTGCGCGCGGTGCTGCGCCGCACGCGCGGCGACGAGCCGGCCGGGGGGCGGCTGGTGTACGAGGACCTGGAGCTCGACGAGGAGAGCCGCGAGGTGCGCCGCGCCGGCCGGCTCGTGGAGCTGACCCCGACCGAGTTCGGCCTGCTGCGCTACCTGCTGGCCAACGCGGGACGCGTGCTCAGCAAGGCCCAGATCCTGGACCACGTGTGGAACTACGACTTCGGCGGCGACTCCAACGTCGTCGAGACCTACATCAGCTACCTCCGCAAGAAGATCGACACGACCGGCGAGCCGCTCATCCAGACGGTGCGCGGCTTCGGCTACTCGCTGCGAGTGAAACCGCGCTGATCGCATGTCGCTGCGGATCAGGCTCATGCTCGTCACCCTCGCGATGGTCGCCGTCGCGCTGTTCCTGGCGGGCTGGGCCACCCACGCGGCGCTCAAGTCGTTCCTGATCGACCGGGTCGACCGCGACCTCACGAGCCAGCAGCTCCCCCAGCTCGCCCGGGCCGCCGGGTTCGGCGGTCTCGAGCCGCCCCGCGGCGACGGCGGGCACGACCGGGGCGAGTCGTCGGGGTTCCGCTCGCGCACGATCGCCGAGGTGCGATACGCCTCGGGACAGGTGATCCGCGACGTCCCGTCCGACGATGACGACGACGCCGAGCTCCCGGAGCACATCGCGCCCGGCTTCTCCACGGTCGACCTGGGCCACCACGCCGGGGAGTACCGGCTGCTGGCGGTGACCGCGGGGTCCCGCGAGGCCGACGCGCTTCCCCCCTCGCTGATCCCGTTGGGCGGCATGCTCGTGGTCGGGGTACCGCTCGACGACGTCAACGGCACGCTCCAGCGGCTGTTCATGATCGAGCTCGCGGTGGGCGCCCTGACGCTGGGCGCACTGGCCCTGCTGGCGCTGTGGCTGGTGCGCCTGGGCCTGCGCCCGCTCGATCGCATCGGCACCACGGCCGACGCCATCGCCGCCGGCGACATGTCCCTGCGCGTGGCCGACGACAACCCGCGCACCGAGGTGGGACGGCTGGGCCGCACCCTCAACACGATGCTGGACAGCATCGAGCGGGCCTTCGCCGAGCGTCGCGAGTCCGAGCGACGCCTGCGCCAGTTCGTGGGCGACGCCTCCCACGAGCTGCAGACGCCCCTCACCTCGGTGCGCGGCTACGCCGAGCTGTTCCGGCGCGGCGCCGCCCAGCGGCCCGACGACCTCGAGACCACGATGCGGCGCATCGAGGCCGAGGCGGCGCGCATGGGCGTGCTGGTGGACGACCTGCTGCTGCTGGCCCGTCTCGACGAGGGCCGGCCCGATCGAGCGCCGCCCCGTGGACCTGACGCGCCTGGTGGGCGAGCTGGTCGGGGACGCGCGGGTGGTCGAGCCGGACCGCCCGATCGAGCTGGTGACCGAGCGCCCCGTCGTGCTGCAGGGCGACGACGTGCGCCTGCGGCAGGTGGTGGGCAACCTGCTGAGCAACGCCCGCGCGCACACGCCCGCGGGCGCGCCGGTGACCGTGCGGGTGCTGGAGCGCGACGGCGAGGCGGTGATCGAGGTGGCCGACGCGGGGCCCGGCCTCGCGCCCGAGCACGCCCAGCGGGTCTTCGAGCGCTTCTTCCGGGCCGACCCCTCGCGGGCGCGCTCCAGCGGGGGCAGCGGGCTGGGCCTGTCGATCGTCTCGGCCATCACCGAGGCGCACGGCGGACGCACCGAGGTGGAGTCGACCCCCGGCCGCGGGTCGACGTTCCGCGTGTTCCTCCCCCTCACACCCAACTCACAGGCGGATACCACGGCCGACTGAGGTGGCTCGCCGATCCTCTGGCGCATGTCAACCTCCGCCGCTCCCCTCCCCTCCGCCTGGGACGCCGCCCGCTCGGCCGAGGCGCCCGCCCCCCGGCGCGCGACCCGCGCCCCGATCCCCGTGCCGGACCCGGCCGGACGCCCGATCGTGGACGTGGTCGTCCCCGTCTACAACGAGGAGGTGGACCTCGAGCCGAGCGTCCGCCGCCTGCACGCCTTCCTCACGCGCGACTTCCCGTTCGCCGCCCGCATCACGATCGCCGACAACGCCAGCACCGACGGCACGTGGGCCGTCGCCTGCCGCCTGCGCGACGCGCTCGAGGGCGTCGAGGCGATGCGCCTCGAGGCCAAGGGGCGCGGACGCGCCCTGAGGACGGCCTGGAGCGCCAGCGACGCGGCGGTGCTGGCCTACATGGACGTGGACCTGTTCGACCGACCTGGCCGGACTGCTCCCGCTGGTCGCGCCGCTCGTGAGCGGGCACAGCGACCTGGCCATCGGCACCCGGCGCGCACACGGCTCGCGCGTCGTGCGCGGACCCAAGCGGGAGCTCATCTCGCGCGGCTACAACCTGCTGCTCCACGCGACCCTGCGCACCCGGTTCAGCGACGCCCAGTGCGGCTTCAAGGCCATCCGGGCCGACGTCGCGCGCGACCTCCTGCCGCTGATGCAGGACGGCGCCTGGTTCTTCGACACCGAGATGCTCGTGATCGCCGAGCGCGCGGACATGCGCATCCACGAGGTGCCGGTGGACTGGGTGGACGACCCCGACAGCCGCGTGGACATCGTCGCGACCGCGCTCGCCGACCTGCGCGGCATCGCGCGGGTGCGCCGCGACCTGGCCCGGGGCACCCTGGGCGAGCGGCTCGAGACGCTGCGCCGCACGACGCGCCGGCCGGACGGCCTGGGCCGGCAGATGCTGCGCTTCGCGGCGATCGGGGTGCTGAGCACCCTCGCCTACGTCGCGATCTACCTGCTGCTGCGCGGCGGCGGCATGGGCGCGCAGGCGGCCAACGCCCTGGCGCTGGTGGTCACGGCCGTCGGCAACACCGCGGCCAACCGGCGCGTCACCTTCGGCGTCCGTGGCCGCCGCGACTGGATGCGCCACCAGATCCAGGGCTTCGGCGTGTTCGTCGTGGGCCTGGCGCTCACCTCGGGCGCGCTCGTCGCCCTGCACCTGATCACCGCCACGCCGCCGCGGACGCTGGAGGTCACGGTCCTCGTGGTCGCCAACGCCGCCGCCACCCTGGTGCGCTTCCTGCTCCTGCGCGGCTGGGTCTTCGCCCGCGCGCGCGCCGCCGCCGCGGCCGCGGAGGGGCGGAGCCCGGCATGAGCACCGGCACCCTGCCCCCGCTCAACCCGCCCGTCCCGCCCCCGCCCCCGCCGGCCTCCGCGGGGCGCGGGGCCGGGGCGGGCGACCCCCGGGCCCGCTCCGCCGCCCGCCCGCGCTGGGAGCGGCCGGCCCTGGGCGGCCTGCTCGCCCTGACGCTGCTGCTGTACGTGTGGGACCTGTCGCGCGAGGGCTGGGCCAACACCTACTACGCGGCCGCCGTCCAGGCCGGCACCCACAGCTGGAGCGCGTTCTTCTTCGGGAGCCTGGACTCCGCCAACTCCATCACCGTCGACAAGCCGCCGTTCTCGCTGTGGGCCATGGGGCTCTCGGCGCGCGTCTTCGGCCTCGACTCCTGGAGCCTGCTGCTGCCCCAGGCGATCGCCGGGGTGCTGGCGGTGTGGGTGACCTACCTCATCGTGCGCCGCTGGTTCGACGCGGCCGCGGCGCTGATCGCGGGCGCGGTGCTGGCCGTGACGCCGGCCGCCGCGCTGATGTTCCGCTACGACAACCCGGACGCCATGCTCACCCTGCTGCTGGTGCTGAGCGCCTACGCGCTGGTGCGGGCGATCGAGGGCGGCCGCACGGCCTGGCTGCTCGCGGCCGGGGCGATCCTCGGCTTCGCCTTCCTCACCAAGAGCCTGCAGGCGTTCCTGTGCTGCCGCCCTTCGCCCTGGTGTGGCTGGTCGCCGCGCCGGGGGCGCTCGGGCGGCGCATCTGGCAGATGGCCGCGGCGGCGGCGGCGATGCTGGTCGCGGGCGGCTGGTGGGTCGCCATCGTCGAGCTGATGCCGGCCGCCGCGCGCCCCTACATCGGCGGCAGCACCGACGACAGCGTGCTGGGGCTCGCCTTCGGCTACAACGGCCTGGACCGCCTGAGCGGCGGCGGCGGCGGGCCCGGCGGTGGTGGGGGCGCGGGCATGGGCTTCAGCGGCGAGGCGGGCATCGGGCGCCTCTTCAACGACCAGATGGGCGGCCAGATCTCCTGGCTGCTGCCCTTCGCCGCGGTCGCGCTGATCGCGGGACTGTGGGCGCGGCGCGGCACCCCGCGCGGCGACCGGATCCGGGCGGCCTACCTGCTGTGGGGCGGCTGGGCGATCGTGCACGCGCTGGTGTTCAGCTACATGACCGGCATCGTCCACGCGTACTACACCGTGGCCCTGGCGCCCGCGGTCGCCGCCCTCGTCGGGATGGGGGCCGTGGACATGTGGCGCCTGCGCGCGCACCCGGCCTCGCGGTGGGTGCTGTCGCTGGCGATCGCCGCCAGCGGGGTCTGGGCCTTCGCGCTGCTCGAGCGCACGCCCGGCTTCGCGCCCGGCCTGTCCTGGACCGTCCTCGCGGCCTGCCTCGCGGCGGCCGCCCTGCTCGCCGCCCGCGACGCCCGGCTGCCGCGCCGCGCCGGCGCGGCGGCGGCCGCGGTGGCCGCCATCGCCCTCATCGCGGGCCCCAGCGCGTACGCCCTGGACACCGCGGGCTCCACCCACGCCGGCGGCAACCCGACGGCGGGCCCGGCCGCGACCGCCGGCGGCGGGCCGGGCGGCCGCATGGGCATGGGGATGGGTGGACCGCCGGCCGGCGGCGGCACCGTCCCCGGCGGGAAGGGGGCGCCCGGGGCCCTGCAGGGGCCGACCCCGGCCGCCGGGCAGGGCGCGGGGGCCGACGCGACGCTGGTCGCATACCTGCTCGCCCACCGCGGCGAGGCGCGCTGGATCGCCGCGACGAGCGGCGCCGGCAGCGCCGCGCCGCTGCAGCTGGCGGCCGACGCGCCCGTCATGGCGATCGGCGGGTTCAACGGCGGCGACCCCTCCCCCACGCTCGCCGAATTCGCGGCGCTCGTCGCGAGCGGCGACCTGCGCTACTACGTCGCCGGGGGCATGGGCGGCGGCGGGATGGGCGGACGCGGCGGCGACTCCATCCCGGCGTGGGTGGAGGAGCACGGGACGCCGGTCGACGGCGACGCCGTCGGCGGGGCGACGGTCTACGACCTCAGCGCGGCCGCGCAGGACGCGGCCGCGTCGTGATCAGGCCGCGGGGGGAGCGGCGCTCGTGCGGAGCGCGACCGCCGTGGGCAGGGGCGGCGGCACCGCCGGATCGCGCCCCTCGATCAGGCCCGACGAGCAGGACGCCCGCGAGCTCGCCCATGGGCCGGTAGGGCACGAACACGCTGGTCAGGCCGATGACGTCGTTGCCCTCGAGGTCGTCGATGCCGACGATGGAGACGTCGCGCGGGACGGAGAGCCCCATCCGGCGCGCGGCGTCCATGGCGCCGCGCGCCAGCAGGTCGCTGAGCGCGAGGATCGCGCGGGGGCGCGGAGAGGCCCCCAGGGCGACCCGGGCCGCCGTCTCGCCGTCGGCGACCGTCGGCCCGGCGAGGCGCTCGGTGGTCACGGTGTAGACCTGCACGGGGTCGTCGCCGCCCCAGGCGGCGCGGGCGCCCTCGAGCCGCTCGCCCGCCCCGGGCCAGCTCAGGACGACCAGCTCGCGGTGGCCGAGGTCGCGCAGGTATCGCGCCATCGCGGCGCCCGCCCCCGCGACGTCGGCCCGCACGGTGGGCCCCGCGCCGCCGGCCGGGCGCGTCGATGACCACGCGCGGGTGCACGAGCGGCCCCTCCGGGGCGACGCGCAGGTGCACCGCCCCATCGACCGCCGCCTCCCCGATGCGGCCGGTGAAGAGCACCGAGACGCCCGCCGCGTCGCACGCGTGGACCAGGCCGCGCGCCATCAGGGCCGCGGCCGGATCGGCGAGCAGCGGCTCCGCGTCGCCGTCGGCCACCAGGGCGACGATGCGCGTGCGCCCGAGCGCGAGGGACCGCGCCGCCGGATCGGGCCCGGTGTAGCCGATGGCGCTCGCGGCGGCCAGCACGCGCTCGCGTGTGGCCGACGCCACCCGGCCGGGGTGGCTGTACGCGTTGGAGACCGTCCACACCGAGACGCCGGCGGCGTGGGCGACGTCGCGCAGCGTGGGGCGGCGGGCGCGCTCGGGCGGGTTGTGACTCATGTTCCTAACCGGTTAGCATACGGATCGCCTAACCGCTTAGGCAGCCAAACCACCGGACGTGACGAGGAGCTGTCGTGACCACTCAAATCCCGGCCCCACCCCAGCTGGTGACCAATAGCCGAATGCTCTACTTCGGCTGGGTTCCCGCGGATCCCGACGCGGTCGCACGCCTCGTGCATCCCGGTCTGGAGCCCAACGGTAACGTCTTCATGAACCAGTACGTGGTCGACCGGCCGGAGCAGGCCTCGGGCTTCGGCGCCTACTCGCTCACCTACATCGGCTCGGACCTGGTCGGCCAGGACGCCGACGAGAACACGCCCGGGCGCTGGTGGACCCACTACTTCAACTCCAGCCCGGTGGTGCGCGCCTACGCCTCCGAGCGCGGCGTCCCGGCCGAGCCGGGCGAGACGGTCCTGGAGATCGCCGACGGCATCCTCACGGCCACGACCAGCGTCAACGGCGCCCCCATCATCCGCACCCGCGCCCGCGTGGGCGACCCGGGCGAGGTGACGGCGACCGGGCAGCTGGTCTACGTGACCGAGGTCGGCGACGACCTGGTGAGCGGGCGCTACCCCTACGTCGCCGGCCTGGTGGACCCCTGGGAGGTCCTGTCGCTGGAGTTCCTGGAGCCGGAGCACTCGGTGTACGCCCTGCGCCCGGCCGACCCCCTGCAGATCCTGTGGGGCTTCTACTCCCCGACCGCGAGCTTCTGCTACCCGGGCGGCGAGACGACGCTCTAGAGGGGCACCGATGCCGCACGGCCGGCGCGGCCGTGCGGCAGACTGCCCGCGTACGCGTCACACGATCTCCCGGAGGTTGCCGCAGTGGAACTGACCGACGCGATCCGCAAGCGCCGCGCCGTGAGGACGTACACCGACCGGCCGGTCGACTCCGACACGGTGGACCGGCTCCTGCGGCTGGCCCTGAGGGCGCCCAGCGGCGGCGGCCAGCAGGCGTGGAGCCTGCTGGTGGTGCGCGACCCCGCCAAGCGCCTGGCGGTCGGCGAGCTGGTGATCGCCGGCGGCGCCACGTACTTCGCGATGATGCGGCCGCAGCGGGACGCGACCGACGAGGAGCACGCGGCGTGGGCCCGGGAGTACGCCGAGGGCGTGCTGGGCACCTACCGCATCGCCCCGGTCTGGATCGTGGGCCTGCTGGTGCCGCGCGGATACCCGGAGGGCTTCCCCGGCGGCTACGAGGACGACCTCATCTCGCTGGCGTTCGCGTTCGAGAACCTGATGCTCGCCGCGCGCGCCGAGGGGCTGGGCACCGTGCCCACCACCGCCTTCCAGCGCTTCGAGAAGCCGCGCCTGCGCGAGCTGCTGGGCATCCCGGAGGAGGTCGACCCGGCGATCGTGAGCCCGCTCGGCTATCCCGAGGAGTTCCCGACCGGCCTGGCCCCGGCGCTCAAGCGCAACTTCCGGCCGTGGAAGGCCCTGGTGCACGACGACACGTGGGGGCAGACGCGCGACTGACGAGGGCGGAGGCGCCATGAGCGAGGGCGAGCGGACGTACGGCGACGGCGAGGTGGAGGCCCTGCTGACGGGCGACCTCGCCCGCTGGGAGCTGCGGGACGGCGCCATCCGGCGCCGTTACCGCACCGCCGGCTGGAAGGGGACGCTGATGGTGATCACCACCGTCGGCCACCTGGCGGAGGTCGCCTGGCACCACCCCGACATCAGCGCGTCGTACGCGTGGGTGGAGGTGAGCCTGACCACCCACAGCGCGGGCGGCATCACCGACAAGGACCTCGCCCTGGCGCGCGCGGATCGAGGGGGTGGTGGCCTGGCGGCCGGCCGACGAGGACGGGCCCTTCACCGGGACGCCCGACGATCCCCGCTTCGCCTACGTGCTCCCCGACGAGGACTAGGCGCCCCCGGCCAGGAAGGCCCGCAGCAGGTCGTGCCCGTGCTCGGTCAGCACCGACTCGGGGTGGAACTGGAGCCCCACGATCGGGTGCTCGCGGTGTCGCAGCGCCATGATCTCGTCCTCCTCGCTGCGCGCCGTGACCACCAGCTCGTCGGGGAGGTCGGCCGCCTCGACGACCAGCGAGTGGTAGCGGCCCGCCGATCAGGGGGTCCGGGAGGCCCGCGAAGACGCCCTCGCCGTCGTGGGCGATGCGCGACGCCATGCCGTGCATCGGCCGCCGCGCGCGCACGATCTGCCCCCCGAACGCCTGCCCGATGCACTGGTGGCCCAGGCACACGCCGAGGATCGGGACGACGGGGCCCAGGCGGCGCACCAGCGGCACGCACACGCCCGCCTCGTTGGGCGTGCACGGGCCCGGGCGAGATGACGATGTGCGACGGCTCGCGGGCGGCGATCTCGTCCACCGACAGGGTGTCGCAGCGCACGATCTCGGTCGGGAAGCCCAGCTCGCGGACGTAGCGCGCGAGGTTGTGGACGAACGAGTCGTAGTTGTCGATGACGAGGATCACGGCGACAGGGCCGCGATCAGCGCCGCCGCCTTGGCCAGCGTCTCCTCGTACTCGCCCTCGGGCGTCGAGTCGGCGACCACCCCGCCGCCGACCTGGAACGTGACGCGCCGGTCCCGGATGGTGAAGGTGCGGATGACGATGCTGGTGTCCATCGCGCCGTCGAAGCCGAGGTAGCCGATCGCCCCGCAGTAGGCGCCGCGGCGGGTCGGCTCGAGCTCGGCGATGATCTCCATGGCGCGGATCTTGGGCGCGCCCGGTGATGGAGCCGCCGGGGAAGCACGCCGCCAGCAGGTCGACCGGCCCGAGCCCGGGGCGCAGGCGGCCGGTGACCGTCGAGACCAGGTGCATCACGGTGGCGTAGCGCTCGAGCGCGCAGAGCTCGGGCACGGCGACGCTGCCGTCGCGGCAGACCCGCGACAGGTCGTTGCGCAGCAGGTCGACGATCATCACGTTCTCGGCGCGGTCCTTGTCGCTGGCGAGCAGCTCGGCCGCCGAGGGCCTCGTCCTCGGCCGGCGCGCGCGCCGCGCGGGCGCGTGCCCTTGATCGGGCGCGTCTCCACCTCGTCGCCCGACAGGCGCAGGAAGCGCTCGGGCGACGACGAGGCGATCACCAGGTCGTCCAGCTTGAGGTAGGCCGCGAACGGCGCCGGGTTGCCGGCGCACAGGCGGCCGAACAGGTCGAGCGGCGCCAGCCCGGCGGGCAGCTCGGCGCGCAGGCGCTGGGAGAGGTTGGCCTGGAAGATGTCGCCGGCGAGGATGTAGTCGACGACCCGCCGCACGGCGAGCTCGTAGGCCTCGCGCGGGATGTCGGGCGCGACGTCGGCGCGCCGCCGGCGACCGCGGACGGGCGCGCGCCGGCACGACGGGTTCCGCCGTAGCGGTGCGCCGCCGCGCGCAGCCGCTCCAGCGCCCGCACCCGGCGGCGGTCGCCGACGGGCTCCGGCTGGCCGGTGGAGATGATGTGCGCGCGGCGCGCGTGGTGGTCGAACGCGACCACCACGTCGCAGAACAGCAGCTGCATCTCCGGCACGTCCATGGGGTCGGCGGGCGGCCGCGGAAGGCGCTCCAGATGGCGGCCCATCTCGTAGCCCACGTAGCCGACCGCGCCCCCCCGGAAGCCACCGCCGGCGCCGACCGCGCGCCTGGGGATGGCGCGCGAGCTCGGCGCGCAGGACGTCGAAGGGCGGCCCCGGAACCGGGACGCCGTCGATCTCCACCCGCCCCTCGCGGCACACGAGCACCTTGAACGGGTCGGCCGCGATGAACGAGTGGCGCCCGCGCGCGTCGGCGACGGCGCTGTGGAGCAGGGCGGCGTGGGAGTCCCCGGCGACCCGGGCGAAGAGGGCGAGGGGGTCGGCGTACGGAATCTCCACCAGGAGGGGGTCGTTCGACACCTCCCCATCATGGCGCGGCGGCCGCATCCTTGGATCGGCCGCCCGCCTGCCGATATACGGACCGGACGCCCACGAAAACGGGAGGGGCACGATCGCCCGCAGGAACGCACGGCGCGGATGGATCCTCGGTCTGAGCGCCACGGCGGCGGCGCTGGCCGCGGTGGTCGCGCTGAGCCCCATGGTGATCGGCGGCGAGTACCCCGACCAGACCCCGCAGTCGTTCCTGAACCAGGCCGAGGGCGGCGGCTTCGACCACAACCTCGCCCACCAGTCGGCCTCCCCCGCCGCCAAGAAGCGGGCCGCGGCGCGGCTCAAGCTCTGCGGCGACGCCGCCTGGCGCGCCTCCCACGAGGCCTTCTGCCCCGAGGAGGGCGCCACGAACGCCGAGGTCCGCACCCTGCGGGTGGCGGCGCTCGACGTGAGCGCCCAGGCGAGCGAGCAGCCCGACGGCGTGTGGGGACCGCTCTTCAACATCCCGACGCACCGCGATCCACGCCGTGGTGATGCCGACCAACAAGGTCCTCTACTTCTCCCAGCCCAAGTGGCCGGCCGAGGACGAGACGGTGGACGGCGGCAACGCGCACGTGTGGGACCCCCTGACCAACACCACCACGGCCGTCCCTCCGCCGGCGGTGACCTGGGACGGGCGCGACGATCCCTTCCCCGACGACCGCGCGGTGCCGGCCAACCTCTGGTGCGCGGGCCAGACCCTGCTCGCCGACGGGCGCGTGCTGGTGGTGGGCGGCAACCTGGAGTACCCCCGCAACGGCGGCAACGGCGCCGGCAACGGCTTCAAGGGCGGCAAGTGGGTCATGACCTTCGACCCGTGGACCGAGACCTGGACGCGCTACCAGGACATGGAGCACGGGCGCTGGTACCCGACCCTCACCGAGCTGCCGGACGGCCGCGTGCTGATCGTGGGCGGCTGGGACGAGACCGGCGGCAGCAGCGCGGGCGGCGGCGGCGTGCCGCCCCTGATGCACAACAACCAGGACGTGGAGGTGTTCGACCCGTCGGCGGCCCCGGGCTCGGCAGGCGACCGAGATCGTGAGCCAGCTGCCCCCGGGGCAGTCGCCCCCGCAGCCCTTCCCCTGGCCCAACCACGAGGGCCTGGGCCTGTACCCGCACATGTTCGTCCTGCCGGACACCACCGAGCTGGGCGCGGGCGGCGACAAGGTCCTGGTGGCGGGGCCCAGCAAGTACGACTCGGCGGTCATCGACACCGACACCTGGGTCTGGACCGACGTGGTCGACACAGCCCGACACCGGCCAGCCCCGCATCTCCAGCGACCGCTCCTGGGGCACGGCCTGGCTCGAGCCCTCGGGGCCCGGACGGATCGTCACGGGTCGTGATGCTGGGCGGCTCGGACGCCGGCCAGGTGATCCCCGGCATCCCGGGCACCAGCCCGCCACCCCTGGCCACGGCCGAGGTGCTGGACCTCGACGCGCCCGACGAGGGCTGGAAGATCGACCCCGACCTCGCGCTCAACGAGGGCCGCGCGCACTTCAACAGCGTGCTCCTGCCCGGCGGGTCGATCTTCACCAACGGCGGCGGCTACGGGCGCATGAACGACACCCTGTACGCGGAGCCGGTCTACGACGCCGAGCTGCTGGCGCCCGGCGGCGCCGGCGGCTGGCGCACGGTGGGCGCCGAGGCCGACGCCCGCACGTACCACTCCACCGCGGTCCTGCTCCCCGACGGCCGCGTGGTGTCGGCGGGCGACGACCGCGACATCGTCCCGGCGCCGGTCCCCGCGGGGAGCCCGGCCAACATGCCCCCCGGGCACATCGCCCTGCAGAGCCGCACGGCCCAGATCTGGAGCCCGCCGTACCTGTTCGACGGCCCGCGCCCGGTGGTCACGTTCGCCCCCGAGCGGGTGCGCTACGACGCCCCCTTCCGCGTCTCCGTCGAGGGCGACCCCGGCGCCATCACCCAGGCGTACCTCATGCGCCCGGGGGCGGTCACCCACGCCGTGGACATGTCCCAGCAGGCGATCCGCCTCGACCTCTCCGCGCAGGCCGACGGGCTGACGCTGACGTCGCCGCTCAACGCCACCGTGGCGCCGCCCGGGCTACTACATGCTCTTCGCGCTCAACGCGGCCGGCGTGCCGTCGACCGCCACCTGGGTCCGCCTCGACCCGGCGGCGCCCGACGCCCCCGGCATCCCCTCCCCGCCCCCGGCCGCGCCGGCCACCCCCGCGGGCGCGATCCCCGGCGACGTCTCCGCGCCGGCCCTGTCGCCCACGGGCCAGCCGGCGCCGGTGACCCCCGCCCGGCCGGCGACCACGGCCCTGACGGTGCGCGTGCCCGCCCCGCGGCTCGCGTCGCTGCGCGCCACCCGCGTGCGCGTGACCCAGCCGGTCCGCTCCAACACCGCCGCCAGGGCGACCATCACCGTGGCCCGCGCCAACGGCCGGGTCGTGGCGCGCCGGACGGTGCGCCTGGCGGCGGGACGGACCTCGACCCAGGTGCTCACCGTGTCGCGCGCACGGCTCGCGGGCTCGCCGCGCCTGCGCGTGAGGGTGGTCGTGACCGACGCCTCCCGGCGGACCCGCTCCACGACCCACGTCGCCCGCGTCCCCCCGGCGCGCCGCTGAAGGGCCGCCGGTCCGGCCCCCGCCGACTAGGAGCTGGGCACCCGCTCGACGCGGGTGACCGCCGCGGCGCGCGAGCGGCGGCGCCAGGGCGAGACCAGCGAGGCGCTCAGCGCCCCGACCAGGGCGGCGGCGGCGCCGACCCAGAAGGCCGTGGTGTAGCCCGACTCGGCCGGCACCTCGCCGCCGCCGACGGCGCTGGCGGCGAGGATCGCGGCGCCGATCTGTGCGCCGATCACGCCGCCGACGGTCCGGATGACCGTGTTCATGCCGTTGGCGACCCCGGTCTCGGACGGGGACACGGCGTCGGAGACGAGGCGCGGCATCGCCGCGAACGAGAAGCCGATGCCGATGCCGCAGATCACGAAGCACAGCGAGACCTGGAGCGGCGTGGCGTGGAAGAGGGCGATCATCGCCGAGCCCACGCCGAGCAGGATCATCCCGGCCACCAGGGGGATGCGCGAGCCGTACAGGCGCCCGATGTGGCCGGCGACCGGCCCGGCGACGACGATCACGGCCGAGGTCGGCAGGATCCACAGCCCGGCGACGGTGACGGTGGTGCCGAAGCCGTAGTCGCCGAGCGGAGCCAGGTCCGCGGGCAGGCCGCGCGGCAGCTGGAAGAAGCCCGGCAGGATCACCCACACCATGTAGAGGCCGAAGCCGGACAGCAGCGCGGTGATGTTGGTGAACAGCACCGGCCGGCGCGCGAGCATGCGCATGTCCACCATCGGCTGGACGACGCGCAGCTCCACGAGCCCCCACACCACGAAGAAGACCGCCGAGCCCACCAGCAGCGACAGCACCCGGGCCGACCCCCAGCCCCAGCTCTCGCCCTCGGTCACGCCGACCAGCAGGCACACCAGCCCGGCCGACAGCAGCAGCGCCCCCGCGACGTCGGGCCGCGACGGCGCCCGCACCGGCGACTCGGGCACGAAGCGCCACACCATCACGATGGCCGCGGCGACCAGGATGGCGCTGACCACGAACAGCCAGCGCCACGAGAGGTGGTCGACGATGACCCCGCTCAGCGCGATGCCCACGCCGCCGCCCACGCCGAGGATGGCCGAGACGACGCCCATGGCGACCGCGCGGCGGTCCTCGGGGAACTCGTCGCGGATGATCCCGAAGCTGAGCGGGAACGACGCGCCCCCCACGCCCTGGACGACCCGGAACGCGATCAGCACGCCGACGTTGGGCGCGAAGATGGCGCCCACCGAGCCCAGCAGGAACACGCCGAGGCTGATCATCATCAGGCGCTTCTTGCCGTACTGGTCGCCCAGGCGGCCGATGATCGGCGTGCTCACGGCGCCGCTGAGCAGGTACGCCGTGACCGTCCAGGTGACCCAGGTCGCGCTGGTCCCCAGCTCGCGCTGCAGGTCGGGCAGCGCCGGGATCAGGAAGGTCTGCATCAGCGCGTAGGCCCCGGCGGCGGTGACGAGGCCGGCGAGCGTCAGGCGCAGGGCCTGGGTGGGCTGGTGGGCGGCCTCCACGCCGGTCAGCGGCTCGCCGACGCGTCGGCGAGGCGGGCCAGCACGCGCGAGAGCATGTCGGCGAGCGCCTCGCGCTCGGCGGCCGACAGCTCGGCGAAGATCTCGTCGTCGAGCGCCCGCGCGCCCTCCACCCCCCGGCGGGCCGCGGCGCGGCCGGCCTCGGTGAGGTGCACCCGGGTCGCGCGGCGGTCGTCGTCGGCGCGCCGCCGCTCCACCAGGCCGTCGCGCTCCAGCCGGTCGATCATGCGGCACATGCTGGAGGGCTCCACCCGCTGGACGCGGGCCAGGGTGGCCTGGGTCAGGCCGTCGACCTCCAGCAGGCGCACCAGGACCCCCACGCCCTGGGCTCCGGTGGGCGCCTCACCGCCGAGCCGGACGTCCGCCTGGGTGCGCACCAGGCGCCCCGCCACGGAGAGCCGCCAGGAGAGGCCGTCCTCCAGCCGGGCGTCGAGGGTGCTCGCCATCGCCGGACTGTAGGACGATCGTCGATCGTTCGCAAGCTAATGATTGTGAGCTACAAGCTCATCCGGCGGGGGCCACCGCTCCGCCGGGATCGCGGCGGGGATCTCGCCCATCCGCCCCCACGCGGGGTCCATGGCCTCGTAGGGGCGCACCGCCGGATCGCGCCAGGCGACGTAGCTCTCGCAGGCCGCGTCGGCGTCGGGCGCGCGGACGATGGCCTCGGCCAGCGCGTGCGCGTCCTGCAGGCCGATGCCGGCCCCACGCCCGTGTCCGGGCCGAACGTGTGGGCCGCGTCGCCGATCGCCACGACGCCGGGCACCCACCAGCGCGGACAGCGCAGGAGGCGGGGCTCGACGTAGCGCACCTGGTCCCACGAGGTCACGCCCGGGAGGATCTCCCGCGCCTCGGGCAGCAGCTCGGCGAAGGTCGCGAGGAAGCGGTCGAGGCCCGGCGCCTTGGCGGCCTCCTCGCCGACCGGGTCGATGCGGCGAGAGCCGGTGGAGCCCTCCGGCCAGCCGAGCATCGTGATCATGCCGCCGTCGGACATGTAGCGGAAGCCGAACAGCTGCCGGGGCGCCACCGGGCTGAGGAAGGTGAGGTAGGCGTCGTTGAGCGGGGAGAGCTCCGCCTCGATGCCCGCCATCTCCCGCACGGCCGATCCGCGGCCGTCGCAGGCGACGATCAGGTCCGCGGGAACGCGCGCGCGGCCGCCGGGGCCCTCGCACTCCACGCCCACGACCCGGTCGCCGTCGCGGATGAGGGCGACGACGGACTCCCCGTGGGCCACCGGCACGTCCTCGGCGAGGGTGGCCATGACGATCCCGTAGTCGACGGCGATGCCGATCGGGACCCCGTTCGGCCCCGTCCCCACATCGCGCCCCGCCCGCCGCAGGCGCTCCAGCACCCCGAGCTCCTGGAAGGCGTCGAAGCCCTGGTAGCCCAGCATGAACCCGCGGGCGCCGTGCACGCCGGCGGGCGCCCGCTCCAGCACCACGGGGTCGTGGCCCCGGGCGCGCAGGAGGCGGGCGAGGGTGAGCCCGACCATCCCGCCGCCGACGATGACGGTGCGGATCACCCCGGGACGGCGCCGGTCCGCCGTCGCGTGATCCACGACGCGCGCAGGCTCGCCGCGCCGGCCGGCTCCCGGGTGTAGTCGTCGGTGACCGCGATCACCTCGAAGCCGGCGTCCGCGAGCGCGTCCCGCATCTGGCGGTCGGAGAAGAAGTGCTGGCGGTGGCGCTCGACGAAGGTGTCGCCGTCGCTCTCGCGGGTCACCTCGATGCGCGAGTCGCAGGTGCGCGCCTCGACGTCCACGGTGTTCGTGATGGCGAAGCGCCAGCCGTCCGCCGCGCCCTCGACCACCGGATTGGCGACGGTGAACTCCATCAGGGCGTCGGTGTGCGCGTCGAACACGAGCCAGCCGCCGGGGCGGAGCCGCCCGGCGAGCGCCACCAGCGTCGCGCGCAGCCCGGCGAGGGTCAGGTAGTTGAGCCCGTCGAAGGTCGACACCGCGGCGTCGAACACCCCGTCGATCGTCAGGTCCGGCAGCGTCTCCTGGACGAGCGGGACATCCGGGCCCAGCAGGCGGCGGGCGCGCGCGAGCATCGCCGCGGACGCGTCCACGCCGGCCACCCGGTAGCCGAGGGCGATGAGCTCGGACGCCATGAGCCCGGTCCCGCAGCACACGTCGAGGACCGTGCGCACCCCGGCCTCGTCGCCACCCCACGCCTCGTGCGCGAAGGCCGCCATGGCGCCGTAGCTGGGGTCCACGACGATCTCGTCGTAGACCCCCGCGAGGCGCGCGTAGGGATCAGCCGGTGGCACCGGCCGATCCCGGCGGCGGAGGGTCGCTCAGATGCCGAGGACCTTGGCCTTGGCGGCCGCGAACTCCTCGTCCGACAGGACGCCCTGCTTGTTGAGCTGGGCGAGGTCCTGGAGCTTTGCGATCTGCTCGTCCTGCTCCGGCTCGGCCGGGGCCGCGGCGGCGGGCGCCTCCTGCTCCTGCGGCTGGTCGTACTTGGCCGCCTGGCGGCGGGCGACGCGTCCGGAGACGGCGGTCGCGGTTCCGGCGACGACGGCCGTGCGGGCGGCCATGCGAACAAGTCCCATGTCAGTGCCTCTCAGTTCGTCAGCGAAGTAGGGATTCTAGCCCTCGGCCAGGGCCGCCTCGTACCACGTCGTAGGGGATCCGGATCGAATCGATGAGCACGCCGTCGGCGGCGCGGACGGCCTCGGCGAACTCGGCCGCCCAGGCGTTCTCGAAGGCGATCAGGAGCGCCGAGCTGTTGTGCGGCAGGTCCTCGGCGACCTCCTCGGCGTCCTCCGGGCCGAGGGCGCCCTCGGCGGTCGACGCTGACATCGAGGAACGCCGGCCCGAGGTCCGGGTCGAGGTCCGCGATCTCAATGGTCGTGGTGACGCCGTCGGCGTCCTTGGTGACGAACAGCAGGTCGATCACGCGCACCGTGCCGCTCTCCACGAGGTCCATCAGGGCCGGAGCGATCCGGCCGGAGAACTTGTTGCCGGGAAAGCCGATGATCACGACGTCGACCGGGCCCACCGCCATGTCTGCGCCTCCTTGTCGTCCTGCGTGCCGGGCATGGCACGGAACCGTCGTTCCGCCGACGCCAGACTACATCCGCCGATCGCCGACCGTTGCGACATCCGGCACGCCTCACCCGGGCGATCCGGCGGCGTCCGCACGACGATGCCCGCGGCCCTAGAGTCGCGGCGTGAGCATCTCCCCCGGCGCAACGAGCGATCCGCTGACCCGCCCGGCCGTCGTGCTGGGCCTGGCGGTCGCGGCGAGCCTCTCGGCGATCATCGGCGTGGTCCTGCTCGCCTCGTCGTCGACCCTCGACGATCCGACGCAGGCCGCCCTGCGCGCCGGCGCCCTGGCCGCGGCGCACATCGTCCCGGCGCTCTACCTGTGGTGGCGTCACCCGGCCAGCCGCTTCCCCGCCCTGATGCTCCTGCTGGCGCTCACCTTCGGCGCGTACGGCCTGGTGGGCGTCGATGCCCCGTGGCCGTATCTCATCGGCCGGCTGGGGACGTTCGTCGCCCTGCCCCTCGGCCTCTACGTGTTCCTCTCGTTCCCCAGCGGGCGCCTGGTGGGCCGCGCGTCCGTGATGGTGGTCGCGGCGGCGGCGGCGCTGACCGTCGTGGGCTGGCTGGTCCTGAGCCTGGCCTCTCCCGTGATCCCCACGACCATCCCGAGCCTGGCATGCGGCGCGGACTGCCCCCCGAGCCCGATCGCGATCGGCGGCACGGGAGCCGAGGAGGTCCCGGAGAAGCTGCTGTTCACCCTCGTCAGCGCGGTGACGCTCTGGGCGGTGGGGCTGCTGTTCCTGCGGATGCGGCAGGCCGCGCCGGGGCACCGTCTCGCGATGGCCCTGCTGGCCGCGACGGCGGGCCTCAACGGCCTGCTCCTGGTCATCTTCCTGATGAACGAGGCCTTCGGCTCCGAGTCGCTGCCCGAGTGGTTCCTCGTCGCCCTGGGGCTCACGCGCTTCGGCCTCCCCTTCGCGATCACCGTCGCGGTCATGCTGGACCAGGGACGCAGCAGCCGCGCCCTTCGGGTCCTGCTCGAGAGCATCGCGCCGGGGAGCGACACCGGAGACCTGCGCCGGTCGCTCGCGGGAGTGCTGCGCGACCCGGAGCTGGTGGTCGCGCGCCGGCGCAACGGGCGCTGGGAGGACCTGGCCGGACGGCCGGTCGAGCCGCCCGGGCCGGGCGACCGGCGGCGGTGGACCGAGGTCGTCGGCGGCGACGGCCGCCCGGCGGTGGCCCTGCTGCACGATCCCGCGCTGGGCGAGACCCCGGACATGCTCAACGCCGCCGCCTCGGCCGCGGCGATCGCCGTTCGCCAGCAGGACCTGGCGGACGGCCTGCGCCGGGCGGTGGACGACCTGCGCGCGTCGCGCGCCCGGCTCGCGACGGCCGCCGACGAGGAGCGCCGCCGCCTGGAGCGCGACCTTCACGACAGCGCCCAGCAGTCGCTGGTGGCGCTGCGCGTGCGGGTGGCCGTGGCGCGCGAGACGCTCGACGGCGACCCCGCCGCGGCGGGGCGTGCCCTGACGGCCATCGACACCGAGCTCGGCCGCGTGCTGGAGGACCTGCGCCGGCTGTCGCGCGGCCTGTACCCGCCGCTGCTCGAGGACCGGGGCGTGGTCGAGGCCCTGCGCGGGGCGGCCTCGCGCGCGCCGCTCGCGATCACGGTGGAGGGCGACGTCGGCCGCCTGCCCCGCCAGGTGGAGGTGGCCGCCTACTTCTGCTGCAGCGAGGCGCTCCAGAACGCGATCAAGCACGGGGGCCCGGACACGAGGGTCACCGTGTCGCTCGCCGTCGAGGACGGGGCCCTGCGGTTCGCGGTCGCCGACGACGGCCCGGGGTTCGACGCGGCCGTGCCCTCGGAGGGCACCGGCCTGACGGGCATGCGCGACCGCGCCGGAGCGGTCGGCGGGCGCCTGGAGGTGCGCTCGTCGCCCGCGGGGACCGTGGTCAGCGGCGTGCTGCCGCTGCCCGCGGACGACGCCTCAGCCTGAGGGCCGCCCGAGCCGCTCCCACAGGTCGATCAGCACGGATGGCCGCAGCTCGTCCTTGGCCAGCACGGCGAGGGCGCCGCACTCGGCGGCGTCGGCGGGCAGCTCGGCGGCCGTCGCCGACACCAGCACCACCTCGGTGCGGGGCCGCGCCAGCCGCACCCGCCGGGTGGCCTCGATGCCGTCGATGCCCGGCAGGCGGACGTCCATCAGCACGAGGTCGATCTCCTGGCGGAGCGCGGCCGCGACGCCGTCCTCGCCGGTGCTCGCCTCGGCCACGCTGCAGAAGCCGGGCGTGGCCTCCAGCAGCAGGCGCGCCGCGCTGCGGAAGCGCTCCTGGTCGTCGACGGTCAGCACGCGCACGCCGTGGTCGTCGGGTGACATCGGGAGGGTTGCTTCCCCGGGACGCGCCATCTCACACCCGCCCGAGGTAGAGGAGCGCGGCGGCCACCCGGCGGCTCACGGTCGCGTCGTCGGGCCCGAGGTTGAGCTTGGCGAACACCGAGTTGATGTGCTTCTCGACGGCGCGCTTGGACAGGTACAGGCGGTCGGCGATGGAGGCGTTGGACAGGCCCTCGGCCACCAGCGCCAGGATCTCCCGCTCGCGGCCGGAGAGGGCGGCCAGCGGTCCGTCGTCGCGGCTCGCGCTGCCCGCCATCAGGTGCTCGACGACGGCCGGGTCGACGAAGGAGCCGTCGTCGGCGACCTCCTCGATGGCCCGCACGAGCTGGGCCCGGTCGTGGAGGCGGTCCTTGAGGAGGTAGCCGCGCCCGTTGGAGCCGCGCTCCAGGAGCGCGATCGCATACTGCGGCTCCACGTACTGGCTCACCACCAGCACGCCGACGCCGGGGTGGCTGTCGCGCAGCGCGTTGGCGAGCGCGATGCCCTCGTCGGAGAAGCCCGGCGGCATCCGGATGTCCGTCAGGACGACGTCCAGCGCGGCGGGGTCGGCGACGCCGAGCAGCTCGTTGACCGAGCCGCAGGAGGCGACCACGCGCACCTCCTCGCCCAGGGCGAGGATGCTCTCGATGCCCGCACGCACGATGTAGCTGTCCTCGGTGATCGCGACGCGCACGGCCATGCGCCCAAGCCTACGTCCCCGGCCGGGGGGAGCGGCGAGGGGCACCGGCTCAGAGGATGCCGAGGGCACGGGCCCGTTCCACGGCCTCGCTGCGACAGCTCACGCCCAGCTTGCGGTGCAGGCTGCGCGTGTGGGTCTTGACCGTGTTCAGCGAGAGGTAGAGCCGGTCGCCGATCTCCCGCAGGGTGAGCGGGGTGGGAAGCAGGCGCAGCACGCGCATCTCGGCCTCGCTCACGGCCGCGCCCGAGAGCGTCACGGCGCGGGCGCGCAGCTCCCGGGCGCGCTCGGGCTCGGTCTCCGCGAGCCGGTCGCGGAGGATGGCGCGCACGAGCGGCTCGCAGCGAAAGCGCGTGTCGGCGCCGTTGACCGCCGCCACCAGGGGCGTCGTGCGGGCGAGCCCGCGGAGCCGCGCCAGCGAGTCGTCGGCGCCCAGGAGGTCGTCGCAGGTCGGCCCTCGCAGCTCGTCGAGCACCGCGGTCAGCTCCAGGAAGCGGACGGCGGCGGGGTCCTCCTGGGCCAGGACCTCGTCGGCGACGTACTCGCGCACGTGGCGCGCGCCGCCCGGCTGCAGCGCCAGCGCCAGGCAGGCGGGCCAGCCGCCGGTGGCCCGCACGTCCGCCTCCACCTCACGCTCGGCGAGGCCGCCGGGGCTCATGCGCAGGGCCTCGGGCAGGCGCAGGCGCAGCGCGTCGGCGCCGATCTCGGCCAGCTCGCCGCGGGCGCGCAGCAGCGAGAGCGGCAGCGTCGGGCTGCGGCGGCCGGCCACGATCACGCGCACGCCGGCGGGCAGGCGCAGCACGAACGGGGCGAGCTCCTCGGCGAACCGGTCCGCCGGCAGGGCCTGATGGTCGTCCAGGACGATGACCATCCCGCGCTCGCGCCGCGAGAGGCGGTTGAGGAGGCCGAAGGCGATCTCGTCCGGCGCGCGCGCCGGCTCCGGTCCCTCGCCGTCCGGCCCGCCCTCGGCGCGGCTCACGGCCTCGGCGATGTGGCTCCACAGCCGAACCGGCTCGTCGTCGGCGGCGTCGAGCGAGACCCACGCGACCGGGTCGCGGGCCGTGGTGCGCAGCCACTCCACCAGGAGGCCGGTCTTGCCGAAGCCGGCGAGCGCCGTGAGCAGCGTCAGCCGGTGCCGGCGGCTGAGATCGTCCAGCCATGCGGCCAGCGCCGGGCGCGCGACGTGGCGTCCGCCGAGGGCCGGCGGGAGCAGCTTGGGCTCGACGATGGTGGTCGCGCCACGCGGGCGCAGCCGGGTGACCGGGCTGGCGGCGCGGCGCGGCGGGAGGGTCGCGACGCCCGCCTCGTCGATCCCCAGCTCGTCCATCCGCCTCATCGCGCGCCTCCGCTCGGAACGCGACGAGTATCCGCGCGGCCGCTCCCGGGCGACACATGGCGCGCACGACACGGGGGGTGGGCGCGCGCGTCCACCCGGGTGGTGCCGGCACCACCCGGGCGCTCACCCGGGTGATCACCGGCGACCCGGGCTCGCCTCCGACCGCCGCCGGTGACACGATGCACCGCGACCGCACACCGGTGCGGCGACCGCAACACGGGAGACACGCGTGAACGACTTCAGCTTCTGGGAGTTCCTCTGGTCGCTGGTCCTGATCTACTTCCTCTTCTTCGCTCTGCTGATCATCTTCTGGGTGGTCCTCGACATCTTCCGCAGCCGCGACATCGGTGGATGGGCCAAGGCCCTCTGGCTGGTCCTGCTGGTGATATTCCCGCTGATCGGCGTGCTGGCGTATCTGATCGCCCGCGGGCCGGGCATGGCCGAGCGCCACCACCAGCGGCAGGAGGCCGCCAAGGAGGACTTCGACACGTACGTGAAGGAGGCCGCCGGATCGGGCGCGAGCTCGACCGACCAGATCGCCAAGGCGAAGGACCTGCTGGACTCGGGCGCGATCACGCAGGCCGAGTACGACGCGCTGAAGGCCAAGGCGCTCACCTGAGCCGCACCGCCGTGGGGCGCCCTGGGCGGGCGCCCCGCAGCGCGGCGTAGACTCGCCGCGTCCGGCCCCGCGACGGGAGCGCGCGGATGGATCTGGAACTGTCCGGCGCGGTGGCGGTGGTCACCGGCGCGAGCAAGGGCATCGGCCTGGCGATCACACGCGCGCTGGCCGACGAGGGCGCCCTCGTGGTCGCCGGCGCGCGCACCACCGACGCCCTCGACGGGCCTCGAGCGCGTCACCGCCGTGGCGGTCGACCTGCTCGCGCCGGACGGCCCGGCCGCGCCTCGTCCAGCGCGCGATCGACGAGCACGGGCGCGTCGACGTGCTGGTCAACAACGTCGGCGCGGTGCGCCTGCGCCTCGACGGCTTCCTCGGCACGAGCGACGAGGAGTTCGAGTGGGCGATGGAGATGAACTTCTTCGCCGCGCTGCGGGCCACGCGCGCCGCCATCACGCTCCATGGTGGAGCACGGCGGCGGCGCGATCGTCAACGTCGCCTCGGTCAACGCCTTCTTCGAGCCCGACGCCGGGGTGCATCGACTACGGCGCCGCCAAGGCCGCGCTGGTCAACCTCACCAAGTCCCTCTCGCAGGAGTTCGGCCCGCGCGGCATCCGCGTCAACTCGGTCTCGCCGGGCCCGGTCGCGCACCGACCTCTGGCTCGGCGACGCCGGCGTCGCCGAGACGGTCGGCGAAGGCGAGCGGCGTCGACGCCGACACCGCCCGCGACGCGGTCGTGGCGAGCCTCGGAGGCTTCGCCACCGGCCGCTTCACCACGCCCGAGGAGGTCGCGACGCTGGTCGTCTTCCTCGCCTCCGACGCGCACCGCCAACGTCACCGGCGCGAACTACGTCATCGACGGCGGGCTCATCAAGACGACGTAGGGGCCGGGGCCAGGCCGAGGGCCTCGGCCAGGCCGCCCACCATCATCTCGCGGCCCTTGACCTCGGCGACCGTCTCGGCGCCCACGATGCCCTCCTGGCCGGGGAACTGGCCCGCCCCGCCCTCCGGGCCGAGGGGCACGGCGATCGCCGCGGGAAAGCGGTCCCAGGTCGCGAGCTCCCCCGCACCGGACTGCAGCGCCCGGATGTTGCCCGCCACGACCTCGGCCTGCATGCGCGCGATGGCCGCCATCTTGCGGTCGGCGTCGGAGACGTCGCCGAGGGCGAACACCCGCTCCTGGCCGACCACCCGAAGCTCGGGCGTGACCGCGATGAAGCCCTCGGAGGTCCGCGCGGCGGCCAGCTCGTCGCCGAGGTAGTCGCTGACCGGCGTCACCCCGAAGCAGCGGAACCAGACGTCCGCGCTCACCGCGGCGCCGGCCTCGGTCCGCACCGTGAACGCCCCCCGGCGCCCGGGCGCCGTGGGCGGCAGCGCGACGAGCGGACTGCCGAGCAGCAGCTCCACGTCGAGGCGCTCCAGCTGGGCGCGCAGCTCGGCCCGGAGCGCCGGGTCGTAGGGGCCGTCGAGGATGTCGCCGGCGGCGTCGAGGAGCGTGAGGCGCACCCCGGGGAACGCCGTGCGGATCTCGCCGGCCAGCTCCAGGCCCACCGGCCCGGCGCCGACGATCAGCGCGCGCCCGGCCGCGGCCAGCGCCGCGTGCCCCTCGCGCAGGCGCGCCAGGGCGTGCTCGGCCGCCTCGGTCTCGGGCTTGGCCGGGTACGGATAGCGCGATCCGGTGGCGAGGACGACGTAGTCCGCCGCGAGCTCCTCGCCCGAGGCCAGCACCACCCGGCCGGAGTCCACCCGCGTCGCCCGCTCGTGCACGACCCGGCCGTTGGCCAGCAGCCGGTCGAGGGGCATGAAGATCGTGGGCGCGAAGGCCGGGTTGACCAGCGCCCGCAGGGCCCCGATGTGGTGGACGAAGGTGTCGCGCGGCTCCACGAGGACGACGTCCGCCTCCTCGTCGAGGGCCTTGGCGACGGTGATGCCGGCGTAGCCGCCGCCGACCACGACGACGCGGGGCGGGGCGCTGGGGCTCGGGCTGGGGCTCATCGTTCCTCCGTCGTATCTGTGCGTGCGCACGTATGACTAGCATGCGCATTTATTCGTGCTTGCGCATCGTTCGCTAAGCTGGTGACCGTGACCACGGCGCATGGCGCGGCCGGCGCGGCCGGAGCGCAGATCCCCTTCGGGACCGAGGCCCTCTTCGGGCTCATGCACCTGCACGCCACGGTCGTGCGCGCCATCGACGACGCGCTGGTCCAGGCGCACGGGACCGGGCTGACCGGATACGAGCTGCTGCTGCGACTCGCCGGCCTCCATCCCGACGGCGCCTCGGTGCGCTTCCTCTCCGAGCACGTCGTGGTCAGCCCGAGCCGCGTCTCGCGGGTGACGGACGAGCTGGTCGGGCGCGGTCTCCTGGAGCGGGCGGCCTCGCCCCACGACGGACGGCTCTCCCTCGTGAGGCTCACGGCGCGCGGACGCGAGCAGGTCGCCGCGATGGAGGACACCTTTGGCGAAGCCCTGCGGACCCAGTTCACCGGGCGCCTGACCGAGGCGCAGGTCGCCTCCCTCGCGGGGATCGCCAACGCGCTGGGCGCGCCCAACTGCGCCGCGGCCGCGGCCGCGATCGACGCCGACGATCCGAGCCGCGCATGAGGGTGGTCATCGCCGGCGGGGGCCTGGTGGGCCTGACCCTGGCCGGGCTGCTGCGGCGCCGGGGCATCACGCCCGTGGTCATCGAGCGCATGCCGGCGGGCGCCTACGTCGCGCGCGGCTTCATGCTCGGCCACCAGGCGTACGACGCGATGGCCGAGCTCGGCGCCCTGGACGAGATCCGGGCGGCCGGGCGCGCGATCGGGGCGACCCCCGACGGCGGCTCCGCGGCGACCGCGGTGGAGGTCGGCCGGGTCCTCGCCCTCGCCGGCCGGGACGTGCCGGTGCGCCACGAGCACTCGGTGGTCGGCCTCGAGCGCGATTCCTCCGGCCGCGTCACCGGGGTCGCGGTGGAGGGGCCGGGCGGCGGGGAGGTCGTGCCCAGCGATCTCGTCGTGGCCTGCGACGGGATGCGCTCGCGCGTGCGCGGCATGGCCGGCCTGGCGGCCGAGTTCGCGCCGATGGCCGAGGGCAAGATCGAGTGGATGAGCCCGGTGCCCTGCGAGGAGTCGTTCGCGATGGCCTACCTCTCCGACGGCGGCCACATCGGCATGCTGAGCTGGCCCGAGGGGTCGTTCGGGTGGCGCACGACCGAGCCGGTCGGGCGCGAGGCGGCGCTGGCGCCGGGCCTCGACGCGCTGATCGCGTCGTGGAGCGCCCTGCTGCCGCCCGCCGCGGCCGGGGTCGCCGGCCTGACCTCCATCGACGAGGTCCACTACGACGAGCCCGAGCTCCTGTCGTGCCCGGAGTGGTGGACGCCCGGCGTCGTCCTGATCGGCGACGCCGCCCACTTCTTCGGCCCCGAGACCGGCGCCAGCGCGGGCATCGGCGTGGGCGACGCGCAGGCGCTGGCCCAGGCGATCGCGATGATGCCGGACGACGCCGACGGCGCGTGCACGGCCTACGCGGCCTGGCGGGGCCCGGCGGTGAGGCCCTACGAGGCCGGCGATCCCGGCCGGCTGCGCCTGCGCGGGCAGGCCCTGCCCCCCGCGCTGCCCGAGGAGCGCTGGCCGCCCGCCTGAGGTGGGGGGGTAGGGCCGCGCGCGCGCGGTCCTCGATCGATGTCCAGCGGCCGCCCGACCAGCGGGAACGGCGCGCTGCGGGCAGCCGACCGCGCTCGCAGAGCCGGCACCCGGAGCCGATCGGGCACCGCCGTGGCGGGATCGTCGAGCGCCAGGCCGCGCGCGTACACGAGGCGGGGCGCGTGGCGCACGTCGCAGCCCAGGGCGACGGCGAACTGCGCGGCTCGGGCGCGCCGTAGCCGCCCGGACGCCGGCCGATCGGTGCGCGCCGATCCACAGGTAGGTGCGCCCGTCGGGCATCCGCGCGACCTGGGTGCATGAAGCTGCTCGGGCGACGAGAAGCGCCTCGTAGACGTTCCACAGGGGGCAGGTGCCGCCGATCCGCGAGAAGTGGAAGTCGGTCGCCGAGTGGCGCTTGGAGATGTTGCCGGCCCGGTCCACGCGCACGAAGACGAACGGGACGCCGCGCCTCGCCGGGGCGCTGGAGCGTGCTCAGCCGATGGCAGACCGGTCTCGATCGCTGACGCCGAAGCGGTCCGCGAGCAGCGCCGATGTCGTAGCCGGTCTGCTCGGCGGCGCGCCAGGAAGAACCGGTACGGCAGCAGCACGGCGTCCGGCGAAGTAGTTGGCCAGGCCGATCCGCGCGAGGCGCGCGACTCGTCCGCCGGACAGCGCGGGGACGTCGGTGAGCCGCTCGCAGCAGCGGCGCCGTGCTCGAGCAGCGCGAGTACTGCACGGCGCACTGGAATGCGCGGCGGCCCTCCGCCGAGGCCGCGGGGCAGCGTCAGCAGCGCGCGTGGTCGCGCGTCGAAGCGCCGCCGGTCCGCCATGTCGTCGGAGACGACGGTGCGCACGCCGTGCCTGCTCGGCCAGCCGTTGCTCGAGCGCCGCGGCGCATCCCGGCAGCCCGGCGGCAGCGTCGTGCTCGGCGAGGCGCTCGGCCGCCGCGTCGAGCTACGGCGAAGTGGTTGCGGTTGTCGTAGACGAAGTCGAGCACCTCGTCGTACGGCATCACCGGCAGGGGTGCCCCCTCGGGCAGGCGCGCTCCCGAGGCCGACGCGCGAGCTCCTCCACGCCGGCGCCGGCCGTCGCGTGGCGCGGCGGTGCAGCGACGACGATGCGCGCGCGCCATCCGCCGGGAAGCGCGGCGACCAGCTCGCCGGATCTCGTCGGGGCCGATGCCGTCGTCGAGTCCGATCGTCGGGGTCGGTCAGGGCGTCCTGCGAGGTCGGCGACGAGCCGGGCCCCCGTCCTCGTCGACGGTGAGCGCGCGGACGTCGAAGCTCGAGCGCCGGCTCCCGAGGCGCAGGAGCACCGGCACCGTCAGCGGCCGCTGGTTGCGCTCGATCTGGTTGAGGTAGCTCGGGGAGATCCCCAGATCGCGCGCGAGCGCGGCCTGGGTGAGGCCGCGCTCCTCCCGCGCCCGCCGCAGCTGCGGCCCGATGAACATCTTCGTCCGCAGTCCCGTCCCTCGTCGGCGCTTGGCAACCTTCGCAGATTGCGCCGACGGGTGCCTCGCAAACCTGCCACTAGTCGGCAACGGCCGACTCGTCGTGCAGCCTTACGCACATTGCGAAGCGCCGACCACCCCGGGAGCAGCATGAGGACGCATCCCGTCCGGGTCCACCGCGTCCGCCGAGCACCTCGCCCGCGAGGGCCAGCTCGCCTGGCGCATCGCCGAGGTCGCCGTCGACCCGGTCCCGCTCGAGCGACGAGCGTGGTCGACATGGTGATCAACCGGATCATCGACAACGCCGCCGTCGCGGCGGCCTCGCTGCGGCGCGCGCCCGTCGCGCAGCGCCCGCGCGCCAGGCGCTCGGCGCATCCCGTCGTCGCCGGGGGCGACCGTCTTCGGCCTGCACGCCCGCGACGCGCGCTCGGCCCGGAGTGGGCCGCGTGGGCCAACGGCGTCGCGGTGCGCGAGCTCGACTTCCACGACACGTTCCTGGCGGCCGAGTACTCGCACCCCGGCGACAACATCCCGCCGATCGCTCGCCGTCGCCCAGCACTGCGGCGCCGACCGGCGCCGACCTGGTGCGCGGCATCGCGACCGGCTACGAGATCCAGGTCGACCTGGTCCGCGGCATCTGCCTGCACGAGCACAAGATCGACCACGTCGCCCACCTCGGCCCGTCGGCCGCCGCCGGCATCGGCACGCTGCTCGGGCTCGACCGCCGAGACGATCTACCAGGCCGTCGCCAGGCCCTGCACGTCACGACGGCCACCCGCCAGTCGCGCAAGGGCGAGATCTCGAGCTGGAAGGCCTACGCGCCGGCGTTCGCCGGCAAGATGGCCGTCGAGGCCGTCGACCGCGCGATGCGCGGCGAGACGGCCCCGTCGCCGATCTACGAGGGCGAGGACGGCGTCATCGCCTGGCTGCTCGGCGGCCCGGATGCCGCCTACGAGGTGCCGCTGCCCGAGCCGGGCGAGCCCAAGCGCGGCGATCCTCGACATCTACACCAAGGAGCACTCCGCCGAGTACCAGGCCAGGCGCTGATCGACCTCGCCCGCCGCTGGCGCACCGAGCATCGGCGACCTGACGCGACCCGGCGGCATCGAGCGATCGTGCTCCACACGAGCCATCACACCCACTACGTGATCGGCACCGGCGCCAACGACCCGCAGAAGTTCGACCCGGACGCCAGCCCGCGAGACCCTCGACCACTCGATCATGTACATCTTCGCGGTCGCGCTGCAGGACGGCGCCTGGCACCACGACGACTCCTACGCGCCCGAGCGCGCGCGCCGGCCCGACACCGTCGCGCTGTGGCACAAGGTCTCGCACCGTCGAAGACCCCGAGTGGACCCGGCGCTACCACGCGCCCGATCCGGCCGAGAAGGCGTTCGGCGGCCGCGTCGTGATCGTGACGCTCGACGACGGCGCGCGTGATCGCCGACGAGCTCGCGGTCGCCGACGCCCACCCGCTCGGCGCCCGCCCGTTCGCCCGCGCGCAGTACGTCGCGCAAGTTCCGCACCCTCGCCGACGGCGTGGTCGCCGCCGGCCGAGCAGCGAGCGCTTCCTCGACGTGCGCCGCAGCGCGCTGCCCGACCTCGACAGCGCCGAGCGACCTCGGCCGGCTCTGACCGTGCGCCGCCGACCGCGGACCTGCTCGGCGCATGGCGCGACGCCCGACGCGGGATCTTCGACCGATGAGCCCGCATGCTCTACGCACCGACCGCCCGCCGCCGAGAAGCGCGGCCGCGCTGCGCGCGCGCGCTCGCGACGCGGCGCGCTGCTGCGCTTCCCGGGCGCGTTCTCGCCCGCTCGTCGCGCATGGCTCGTCGAGCGACATCGGCTTCGACGGCGTCTACGTCTCGGGCGCCGTGCTCGCGGCCGACCTCGGTCTGCCCGACATCGGCCTGACCACGCTGACCGAGGTCGCCGGCCGCGGCGGGCAGATCGCCCGCGTGACCGACCTGCCGGCGCTCATCGACGCCGACACCGGCTTCGGCGAGCCGATGAACGTGGCCCGCACCGATCCAGGCGCTCGAGGACGCCGGGCTGGCCGGCTGCCACCTCGAGGACCAGGTCAACCCCAAGCGCTGCGGCCATCTCGACGGCAAGGCCGTCGTCGCCGAGGACGTGGCGATGCAAGCGCATCCGGGCCGCCGTCGCCGCGCGCCGCGACCCGAACTTCCTCATCTGCGCCCGCACCGACGTCCGCGCGGCCGAAGGGCTGGACGCCGCGATCGACCGCGCGAGGCGCTACGTCGATGCCGGCGCCGACCTGATCTTCCCCGAGGCGCTGCGCCGACGCTGCCGAGTTCGAGGCGTTCCGCGCGGCCGTCGACGTCCCGCTGCTGGCCAACATGACCGAGTTCGGCAAGTTCGAGCTCTTCACGACGCAGCAGCTGCGAGACGTCGGCTTCAACGTCGTGATCTACCCGGTCACCGCCGCTGCGCCTGGCCATGGGCGCCGTCGAGGCGCGGCCTGCGCGAGATCGCCGCCGCGAGGGCACGCACAGCCGAGCTCGTGCGAGCATGCAGACACCGCGCGCGCCTCTACGAGCTGCTCGGCTACGCCGACTACAACCGATTCGACGCCGACGTCTTCAACTTCGTCCCGCTCGACCGACCCGACTCAGGAGCGTCGCATCGAGCACGACCGACCGCCCCCGACGATCCACAAGGGCCTCGCCGGAGTCGTCGTCGACACCACCGCGATCTCCAACGTCGTCCCCGAGACCAACTCGCCTGACCTACCGCGGCTACCCGGTGCAGGAGCTGGCCGCGCACTGCAGCTTCGAGGAGGTCGCCTACCTGCTGTGGCACGGCGAGCTGCCGGACGCCGAGCAGCTGGCCCTGTTCGACGCCGCCGAGCGCGTCGCTGCGCGAGCTCGACCGCAGTCGCGAGCGCGCAGATCGAGCGGCTGCCCGACAACTGCCACCCCATGGACGTGCGTGCGCACCGCCGTCAGCGCCTTCGGCGCCGAGGACCCCCGAGGACGACTCGACGGCCGCGAGCGCCAACCTGGCCAAGGCCCTGGCGACTGATCGCCGCGCTGCCGACGGTCGTCGCGCTGCGACCTCCGCCGCCGCCACGACCTGACCGCGTCGCCCCGCCCGACGACCTCGAGCTTCTCGGAGAACTTCTTCCACATGTGCTTCGGCGAGGTGCCCGACCCGGTCGTCGTCGACGCCTTCGACGTCTCGCTGATCCTCTACGCCGAGCACAGCTTCAACGCCTCCACCTTCACCGCCCGCGTCGTCACCTCGACGCTGTCGCGACATCTACAGCGCCGTCACCGCGGCGATCGGCGCCCTAGGCGCCGCCTCACGGCGTGAGGCGCGCGGCGCCCTCGGCGCGCCGGCGCAGGCCCCGCAGCATGGCGCCGGCGTTGACGAGGTCGCCCGGCCCGATGACCAGCCACACGAAGGCGCGGGTCAGGGCCGGCGGCCAGGCGGGCACGAACGTCGCCCGGGCGCGGATGATCACGCGGCTGGCGCCCTCGCCCGCGGGCCTCACGACGAACGCCCAGCTGAAGTCGACGGCGGAGTACGGCGGCAGGAGGTGGCGCGTCGAGTGCAGCACCAGCGCGGTCGGCGGCTCGGCGGCGGCCACCGTGAAGTAGACCGAGCCATCGGGGCTGTCCGGGATCCGGTCGCCGGCCGCGACGCCCTGGAGACGGTCGATGACGCGGTCCGCGCTGCGGGCGGTGATGCCCCACATGAGGCGGTCGAGCCAGTGCGGCGTGTACCAGCCGCCCCGATGGAGCGGGAAGCCCATCTGGGCGAGCCACGGCCAGATGGCGGCGGCGTCGGCGCGCACCGTGATGGCGCGCGTCGAGCGCCAGGTGGGCCGGGCGACGATGTCGTCGCCGGGCAGGCGCGCGGCGACCTCCGCGTCGGTCGCGCCCGAGCGGCGGCCGGCGCGGTCCACGGCGGCGGCGATCACCGCCGCCGTGGCCGCGCCCAGGGCCGTCGTCCAGACGCGCCGGCGCATCACGCTCAGCGGCGGCGGGCCACGCGTCGCGAGGTGCGGCGGGCCACTCTGCGTCCTCCCATCATCGCTGTCCTCCTTCCGTTGTCGTGGGGGGCCGGCGTCAGGCGGCGCCGGTCTCCAGGGCGTGGAGCTCGGCGGCCTCCTCGGCGGAGATCAGGCCGACGGCGATCAGGTCGAGCGGGCTGATGAAGCCGTCGCTGATCCGGAACCCGCCCGCCCGCGCGATGGCGTTGCGCAGCGGCACCGCCCAGTGGTGCTCGATCAGCAGCAGCGCCGCGGCCGAGTCGTTGGGGATCTCCTCGATCACGTCCCAGGCGTCGTCGTCGTCGAAGACGGTGATGCCGTCGGCGGCCGCCTCGGCGCCGACCAGGGCGCCCTCCTCCAGGCCCTCCTCGCCCGTCGATGCCGAGGCCGATGAGCGCGGCGACCTTGCTGCCGAGCTCGATCGCCTCGTCCCTGGTGAGGTTGCTCAGGTGCAGCACCTCGATCTCGCCGTCGGCGTCCTTGTGCACCGCGAGGGCGTCGATCACCCGCACCGTGTCGCTCTCGCGCAGGCGCTCGAGCTCCTCGATGATCTCCCCGTGGAAGTCGGGGTGCTCGAAGCCCAGCACGAGCAGCTGTACCGGTCCGATGGCCATTGATGGTCCTTTCACGTCGCGGCCGGGATACACCCCGGAGGCTGGCCCGGGGCCCGCGGCCGATCAAGGCTCCGGCGGGGCGTTCACCCTGGTGATCCGGGCCCGGCCCACGGGCGTGCTCAGATCAGGATGAGGATGAACGCCGCCACGATGGCCACGACCAGCACCGCCCCGGCGACCAGCGGCTCTCCGGAGAGGCTGCCGGTCACGAAGCGGCCCTCCTCCAGCTCGCGGTTGACCCGCCGGTAGCGCACGCCGGCCTCGATCAGCCCCACCGCGCCGACGACCACCAGGATCGCGCCGGCCGCGATGGTGCGGGCGTTGCTGGGCTCGATCAGCTTGGCCACCGCCAGCCCCAGCACCATCACGGTGGCCGCGGTCCGCAGCCACGCGAGGTACGTACGCTCGTTGGCCATGTGGTCGCGCGCGCGCGATCCCCGCTCCGTGATCACCTCTGCGCGCTCCCGCTCGTCCACCTCGCCTCCCTCCCGCTTCGCCGACCGTCCGAGCCTAGCCCGCCGCCGCCGCCGATGAGCGCGGCGCGCCGGATGGGTCATATGGGTGAACCCGACGCACGACCCAAGGAGACGACGACATGTTCCGGACCACCCCGGCCTTCTCGAGCTTCGCCGTCGACGACATCGCGGCGGCCCGCGCCTTCTACGGCGGCATCCTCGATCTCGACGTCGCCGACATCCCCGAGATGGGCCTGCTGCAGCTCAACCTGGGCGGCGGCGCCGCGGTGCTCGTCTACCCCAAGCCCGACCACGTGCCGGCGGTCTTCACCGTCCTCAACTTCCCGGTGCCGGACATCGACGCCGCGGTGGGCGCCCTGGCGGACGCGGGCGTGAGCATGGAGCGCTATCCGGCGCTCGGCGTGCCGGGCGACAACGGCGTCTACCGCGGCCCCGAGGGGCCGCCCATCGCCTGGTTCCTCGACCCGGCCGGCAACGTCCTCTCGGTGCTCGAGGACGCGGGGCCGTACGCCTGAGCGGATGAGATGGCCCCGGGCGGGGTACACGCACCACCAGATGCGGGACCACTCCGGACACGATCGCGGGGGGCGGGAGCCGCGCGGCGCCGACATCGCGCTCGAGCGCGCCGGCGACCGCGCCCGCGTGACCGTGGCCGGCAGCTTCGACCTGCGGGCGCGCGAGGAGTTCATCGCCGCCGTGCGGACGGCGGCCGGCGACGGCGCGCGCGTCGACGTTGACCTGCGCGGCCTGGAGTTCATCGACTCGGTCGGCCTCTCGAGCGTCCTGGTGGCCGACCGGGTCGTCTCCGAGCGCGGCGGGCGGCTGCGGGTGCTGCTGCCGGACACGGGCTCGGTGAGGCGGATGTTCGAGCTGACGCTGCTCCACCTGCGGCTGGACGTCGTCACCGGCTGAGCATGTTTGGCCACCCGCGCCGAAGGGGAACCGCCTCCCGTCCGACGGCGACGCAGAGGTGCGCATGAGGGGCACGGAGCCGGCGGCGCCGGACGGGACCGCGACGACCACGCTGACGTTCGACGACGGCCCCGACCCGGTGTGGACCCCGCGCGTCCTCGCGGAGCTGGCGCGCCGCGGGGCGAGGGCCGTCTTCTTCGTCATCGCCCCGCGCGCGCGGGCCCACCCGCACCTGATCCACGCGATGCTCGCGGACGGGCACGAGGTGGGCCTCCACTGCTGGGACCACGTGCGCCACGGTCTCTCGCGCGCGCGGGCGGATCGAGGCGGACACCGACCGGGCCCTGGCCGCGCTCGACGCGCTGGGGGTGCGGGCGCGGCGCTGGCGGACGCCCTGGGGCGACACCGCGCCGTGGTCGGCCGCCGTCGCGGCGGAGCGCGGGTTGCGCATCGAGGGCTGGGCGGCCGACACCCACGACTGGCGCGGCGACGACGCGGCGACGATGCTGGCGGCGGTGCTGCCCGGGCTCGCCGCGGGCGGCACGGTGCTGATGCACGACGGGATCGGCCCCGGGGCGCGGCGCCGCGACTGCCGCGAGACGGTTCGCCTGATCGCCCCGCTCTGCGCGGCCGTCCGCGCCCGCGGCGGCGTGGTGGCCGGACGACCCCCGCCCCGCGGCCGTCGCGTGATGCGCGCCGTCGGCGCCGCCCGGCCCGCGGGGAGCGACCCGGGCGCGGCCCTGGCCGAGGTGGCGGCCGGCGCCACGGCCCGCGACCGGGCGGCGGCGGGCTTCCCCGAGGAGGCGCTGCGCGCCCTGGAGCGCGCCGGGGTGCTGGCCGCGACCGTGCCGCACGGAGCGTCGCGTCCCGCGCCGGCCGCGGAATGGGACCTGATGCGCCGCGTGGCGCGGGCCGACGGCTCGGTGGGACGCATCGTGGACGGCCACCTCAACGCGGTGGAACGCGTCGCGACCCTCGCCCCCGGGCCCCTGCGCGACCGCGAGCTCGGCGCCGTGGCCGCGGGCGAGCTGCGGCTGGGCGTCTGGGGGGCCGACCCGGCGCCGGGCGAGGGACCGCCCGCGCGCCTGGTGGGGGCGGCCGCGGACCGGCGCGTGGAGGGCGTGAAGGTCTTCTGCTCCGGAGCCGGCGGGGTCGGGCGCGCCCTGGTGACGGTGCGCGGCGACGCCGTGGCGCCGGTGCTGGCGCTGGTCGATGTGACGCGCGGGGTGAGGATCGACCGCGCCTGGTTCGCGGGCGCCGGAATGCGGACGTCCGAGAGCCACCGCGTGGTCTTCGAGGGCGCGCCGGTGCTGGCGGTCCTCGGCGCGCCCGGCGAGATCACCCGCGAGCCCTGGTTCTCGCGCGACGCCATCCGCACCGCGGCGTGCTGGGCCGGCATCGCCGACCGGGCGGCCGACGCGGCCCTCGACGCGCTGGCGGCGGGCGACGCCGGGGACCTGGGGGCGGCCGCGGCGGGGCGCATCATGGGCGCCCTGGCGACGATCGACCGGTGGCTGGCCGCGGCGGCGCGCGAGGCCGCCGACCCCGCGGCGGACCTGCGCGACATGTCGGTCCTCCTGCGCGCCGCCGTGGCCGACGCCTGCCGCACGGTCACCGGCGTCGGCGGGGCGGCCGCCGGGGCGCGCGCCCTGGCGGGGGGCGGCGACCTGGACCGCTGCCGGCGCGACCTGGACCTGTTCCTGCTGCAGCACCGCCTGGAGCCGATGGTCGCGCGGGTCGGGCGCGCCGAGCTCGAGCGGCGGCGATGAGGCGGCGCATGACCACGGCGTACTTCGAGGAGCTCTACCGCGCCAGCGAGGACCCCTGGGACCTGGCGACCAGCCCCTACGAGCGCGACAAGTACGACCTCACGATCGCGGCGCTGGGCGATCGCCCCTACCCCACGGCCCTCGAGATCGGCTGCTCGATCGGCACGCTCACCGAGCGCCTGGCCGAGCGCTGCGGGGCCGTGCTGGCGATCGACGCCGCGCCCACCGCCGTGGAGCGCGCCCGCCGGCGCGTGGCCGGGCGGGCCGGCGTGACGGTGGAGCGGCGCGCGATCCCCGACGAGATGCCCCCCGGGCGCTTCGACCTGATCGTGTGCTCCGAGGTCCTCTACTACCTGGATCCGGACCTGCTGGCGGACGCGTTGGAGCCGCTGGCCGGCGCCGTCGCCCCGGGCGGCGCGCTGCTGGCCGTGCACTGGCGGGGCCCGGTGCGCCACTACCCGCAGGGCGGCGACGCCGTGCACGCCCTCCTGCGCCGCCGCGCGCCGGCGCTCGGGCTGGCGCTCGCGCACGCGGACGAGCACCCCTCGTTCCTCATCGACCGCTACGACCGGTCCGCATGAGCGCGCTGCCGGCCCCGCACCCCGCCCTGCGCGCGTGCGTGGTGGTGCCCGCCCGCGACGAGGCCGACCGCATCGGCGGCCTGCATCGACGCCCTCGCGGCGCAGGCCGGGGTGCCGGCCGACGGCCTTCGAGGTGCTGCTGGTGCTCGACGCCTGCCGCGACGACACCGCCGCCCGCGCGATCGCGGCGGCGGCGCGCCATCCGGGACTGCGCCTGCACCTGCTGGAGAGCGCCGCGCCGGGGGCCGGCGCGACGCGTCGCCGCGGCATGGACGCGGCGGCCGAGCGCCTGGAGCGCGTCGGGCGCGACGACGGCCTGATCGCCTCCACGGACGCCGATTCGCGGGCGCATCCGGAGTGGCTGCGCCACCAGCTGGACCTGGTGGCGGCGGGGGCCCAGGCGGTGGGCGGGCTGATCGTGGTCGAGCCCGACGGCGTGACCCGCTCGGTGCTGCGCCGGCGCGACGCCCGGCTGGGGGCCCGCCTGGCCGCCGTCGGGCCCGCCGACCGCGGAGCACGCCTTCTTCAGCGGCGCGTCGCTGGGCATCACGGTGGCGGCCTACCGCCGCGCCGGGGGCCTGCGGCCGATCGCCGCGCTGGAGGACCAGGCGCTCGAGCGCACGCTGACCGAGCGGGGCGTCCCGATCACCCGGTCGCGGGCGGTGCGGGTGACGACCTCCGGCCGCACCGACGGACGCGCCCGCCACGGCCTGTCGGCCGACCTGCGCATCGACGACTGGGCGGAGCGGAGGAACTTCGTCGCCTCCCGCTTCGATCCGCGCGCGCTGGCGGAGGCCAAGACGCAGACCGTCTCGGTCGTGCTGCCGTGCCGCGAGGTCGCCGCGACCGTGGGCACGATCATCGACGCGCTCGACCCGCTGCGCGCGCTGGGCCTGATCGACGAGGTGCTGGTGATCGACGCCGCGTCGGCCGACGGCACCGCGGAGGTGGCGGCGGGACGGGGCGCGCGGGTGGTCCAGGAGTCGGAGGTCATGCCCGGAGTTCGGCCCCTGCCGCGGCAAGGGCGACGCGATGTGGCGCGCGCTGTCGGTGACCGAGGGCGAGATCGTGGCCTACATCGACGCGGACACGATCGACTTCGACCCGGCCTTCGCGGTGGGGCTGATCGGCCCCCTGCTGACCACTCCCGAGATCGCGCTCGTCAAGGGGACCTTCCGGCGGCCGCTGCGGGCGGGCGACGCCCTCCTGCCCGACGAGGGCGGCAGGGTCACGGAGCTCATGGCCCGCCCCCTGCTGAGCGTCGTGGCCCCCGAGCTCGGGGGGTTCGCGCAGCCGCTGGCGGGCGAGACCGCCGGGCGCCGCGACCTGCTCGAGTCGCTCCCCTTCCCGGTGGGCTACGGGATCGAGACGGCCATGCTCATCGACGCGCTCCGGGCGCGCGGCCTGGACGCCCTGGCGCAGGTGGACCTGGGAACCCGGCTCAACCGCCACCAGCCCCTGCGCGAGCTGGCCTCGATGTCGCTCGCGGTGCTGGGCGCGGGCCTGCGGCGGGGGCTGCCGGAGGCGGAGTTCGACGCGCTGGCGCCGGGCCGGATGCGCGTGCCGACGGCCGACGGCGGCATCGAGGTGCGGGACGTCTCCCTCGACGAGCGCCCGCCCCTCACCGGCCTGCGCCGGCGGGAGCGGCTCGCCTCGTCGGGGTGAGGCCCCGCCGGGCGCCTAGGCCGTCTGCTTCGCGTGACGGCCCTCGGCGAACTCCTCGACGATCTTGGCGCAGAACGCCGGCAGGTCGTCGGGGTTGCGGCTCGACACGAGACCCGCGTCGACGTGCACCTCCTCGTCCACCCAGTTCGCCCCGGCGTTGACCAGGTCGGTGCGCAGGCTCGGCCAGGACGTGAGGGTGCGCCCGTCGACCACGCCGGCGTCGATCATCGTCCACGGCCCGTGGCAGATCACGCCCACCGGCTTGTGGGCCTCGAAGAACGCGCGCACGAAGCTGGTGGCGCGCTCGTCGGTGCGCAGCGCGTCCGGGTTCGCCACGCCGCCGGGCAGCACGAGCCCGTCGAACTCCTGGTCGGCGACGGCGTCGAGCGCGATGTCGACCACGAACTCGTCGCCCTTGTCGTGATGGTTGAAGCCCTGGATCGTGCCGGGCGAGGGGGCCACCAGGAGCGGGGTCCCACCGGCCTCCTTCACCGCCTTCCACGGCTCCGTCAGCTCGATCTGCTCGACCCCGTCGGTCGCGAGGAACGCGATGCGACGTTCCGTGATGTCCTCGCTCATGTCGCCTCCTTCGTCGTTGTCCACGCCGGGGGGAATTCCCGACCCGGCCCGGTCGGAAACGCGCGGTGCGTCGTCGTGCCGGCGATCGGGTAATCCGTCTGCGACCCGCAGGCGAAGGAGGCGAGCATGAGCGAGGAGACGCACAACCTTGCGCGCCGGCGGAGGGTCGTCCCCCCGTGGCTGGAGCGCCGCCTGCGCCTGATCGAGGAGCCGGTCGCCGCCATCCGGCCGGCGCCGCCGCGACCGTGATCCCGACCGGATCCGGTCCTCCGCACCGGAGCGGACCGTCTCGGTGGCGCGCGAACGCGCGATCGCGCCGCTGGGCCGCCGCGGTGGCGGCGCGCAGGTCCCCGGCGAGCCCCGCCAGCATCTCGCTTCGCCGCTCCTGCGGGCCACGGAGGACCGCCGACGGCTGCACGGTGGCCATCGCGCGCGGTACGAGGGGCCCGCTCATCAGCTCGCCTCGGTGCCGGGTCAAGCGGAAGTCCGCGCCCAGCAGGGCGCGTGACGCGGTCGCGCCGAGGCAGAGCACGAGCGAGGGGCGGGCGGCCGCGAGCTCGGCCCGCAGCCAGGGCAGGCACGCGGCGACCTCGCGCTCGTTGGGGTGTCGTGGATCCGCCGCCGGCCGCACGCGCTCCACGTGAAATGCTTGACGACGCCGTCGTGGTCGCCGGTGGACCGGACCTGTCGTGACGCGCTCACGAGCCGCCGATACCCGCCCCCGCCGCGGGCGAACCGTTGAACGTCGCGGGTGAGGCGGCCCTCCTCCGGAACGGCGTGTCGCGCCTGGGACGGCGGCGGTAGAGTCGCCACAGGCAGGGAGAACTCAGGGCCCGCGACCGGGGAGGGGAGGTGACGGTGTCGGGCGGGGGTCGAGGCCGGGTCCGCCGCCTGGTGGTGGCGGCGGTGGCGGTCGCCCTCGCCCTCGGGGCGGCCGGGGCGACCCTCGCGCTGCGCGGCTACGACAACGCCACCAACGCCGAGGCCCGGCGGGTCTCGGCGTCGGCGTCGGCGAGCGTCAACGACATCGCCCAGTTCGTCCGGGCGCGCACCCAGATCCTGCAGGCCCTCGCGACCTCGAACGCCTTCCTCGCGGCCGACGAGGCGGGCATCGCGCGCCGGCTGAGCCGCCTGAACGCGGCCGAGCTCGGATTCGTGGGGGGCGTCGCGTGGTTCGACGGCGACGGTCGCGTCGGCGCCGAGAACGGCACCGGCCTGCTCCCGGGCGACGTCGCGACCGGCGACCTGGGCGCGGTGCTGGCGGAGTCGCGCGACCGGGGGGAGCCGCGCCTGAGCCCCACCATCGCCTCGTCGATCTACCCGACGCCCGTGGTGGTGGTGGTCACGCCCACGCGCGGCGATGACGGGCGGGTCAACGGCACCCTGGTCGGGGCGCTGAGCGTCGCCTGGCTCAACGGCTTCGCGCAGATGCGGCAGGAGCTGCGCGGCGGCGACGCCCTGATCGTCAACCGGCGGGGGGTGCTGTTCGTCGCCCCGGGCCTCGTGCGCCCGCGGGACGTGCGGGGCGCTCCGGCCCTCGAGCGGGCGCGGAGCCGGGCCGCGGAGGCGTCGGCCGCCCGCGTCGAGTCGGGCACGCGCAACGTGCTCGGCCAGTCCGACCGCCTCACGGCGTACGCGACCGACCGCGACGTGACCGGCTGGACCGTGTTCGTCAACCGGTCCACCGCCTCCGCCTATGCGGACGCGCGCCGCACCCTGTGGGTGGAGCTCGCCGCGCTGGGGCTCCTGGTGGCCCTCGGCATCGCCGGCGCGATCGTGCTCGGTCGCCGGGTGGAGCGCGAGCAGCGCATGGTCGCCGCCGCCGAGGGCCGGGCGCGGCGGCTGCAGGAGATGGCCGCGGCCCTGTCGGCCGCGCCCACCCCGCAGCGGGTCGCCGACGTCGTCCTCTCGCTGGGGCAGAAGGCGACCGGCGCGAACGCCGGATCGGTCGCGCTGCTCGACCGCGCCGGCACGGAGCTGGTGACGCTCGGCCTGGTCGGCTACTCCGATGAGGTCGCGGAGACGTTCACCTCGTACCCCGCGAACGCGGACCTGCCGACGCCCGACAGCCTGCGGCAGGGGCCGCTGTGGCTCCACGACGCCGCGGAGGTGCGGGCGGCGTATCCGCACCTGGACCACTTCCACGCCACGATGAGCCACGAAGCGGTGGTCGCGCTGCCGCTCGCGGTGGAGGGCCGCGCCATCGGGGGGCTGGCCCTGAGCTTCTCCGAGGCCCGGCACCTTCGACGCCGACGAGCGCGCCTTCCTGCTCACGGTGGCCGACCTCTGCGCCCAGGCCCTCGAGCGCGCGCGCCTGTACGAGTCCCAGCGCCGCGACGCCGAGCGCGAGCGCTTCCTCGCGGACGCCAGCACCCTCCTGGCGACGCCGCTCGAGCCGCGCATCGCGCTGTCCTCGCTCGCGCGGATGGCGGTCCCGGGCCTCGCGGACTGGTGCAGCGTCAGCCTGGCGACCGACAACGGCATCGAGATGGTCGCCGTCACCCACGCCGACCCCGGCCGCGAGGCCCTGGCCCGGGACGTCGCGCGGCGCTTCCCGGCCTCGGACGCCGACCCCAGCGGCGTGGGGGCGGTGATCCGCACGGGCCGGTCCGAGTTCGCCCCGCAGATCACCGCGGAGATGGTCGAGGAGGCGCTGCCTCCGGGCGAGCAGCGGGACGCCATCCTCTCGCTCGGACTGGTGGCCGCGATGACCGTCCCCCTCACCGCGCGCGGCCGCACGCTGGGCGCCCTGGTGCTCGCCAGCGGCGACTCCGGGAGGCGTTTCCACGACGACGACCTGCAGTTCGCGGAGGACCTCGGCCGCCGCGCCGGCCTCGCGATCGACAACGCCCTGCTGTTCGCCCGCTCGCGCCAGATCGCCCAGACCCTCCAGGACAGCCTGCTGCCGACGAGCCTGCCGGTCGTCGAGGGACTCGACGTCGCGGCGCGCTACGTGGCCGGCGGCGAGGGGATGGACGTGGGGGGCGACTTCTACGACCTGTTCGCCCTGAGCGGCGATCGCGCCACGTTCGCGGTCCTGGGCGACGTGTGCGGCAAGGGCCCGGAGGCCGCGGCGCTGACCGCCCTCGCCCGGTACACGATCCGCGCCGACGCCGAGGGGCGCTCGCCGGGCGAGGTGCTGGAGCGCCTCAACCGCGCGGTGCTCGCCCAGGTCGGCGACCTGCGCTTCCTGACGGCGACGTGCGTCCGGCTGCGCCGGCGGGGCGGGAGCGTCGAGGGCCTGCTGGCCCGGGGCGGCCACCCTCCCTCGCTGATCCTGCGGGCGGACGGCGCCGTGGAGGTCGTCGTGCCCACCGGGGCGCTCGTGGGCGTGCTGGAGACGATCCACTTCGAGGAGGCGGCCTTCCGGCTGGCGCCCGGCGACGTCCTGGTCATGTTCAGCGACGGCGTCACCGAGGCCCGCTCCCCCGACGGCGAGCTGTTCGGCCTCGAGCGGCTGAGCGCGGTGCTCGCGCCCCGGGCCGGAGCCGGCGCGGACGAGATCGCCCGCGCCGTGCACGAGGCCGTCCTGGCCTTCGGCACCGGGCGCCCTCACGACGACATCGCGCTGCTCGTGCTGAGGGCGGCCCCCGCGGCCTGAGCGCGGGGTCTCACGCCCCGGCCAGCGGCGTCTCTTTCAGGTTGTCGATGAGCGCGCCGAGGGAGTCGAAGACCATGGCGGCCCCGGCCTCCATGAGCTCCTCGCGGGAGAACCCGCCCGTGAGGACCGCGACCGTCGCGATGCCCGCCCGGCCGGCCGCGGCGCAGTCCCAGGTGGAGTCGCCGATCATCACGGCCCCGTCGCCCCCGGCCTTCGCGCGGGCGGCCTCCACCAGGTCCGGGTCGGGCTTGGTGCGGTCGACGTCGTCGGCCGAGGTCCAGCCGGCGACGTCATCGCGAACCCCGACGAGGTCCAGGTAGTGCTCCACCTGCCAGGTCTGCGCCGAGCTCGCCAGGACGACGGACCGGCCCCCCGCACCCAGGGCCCGCACGAGCTCGGCGGCGCGCGGGAGCGGTGCGATCTCGTCGATCAGCTCCCGGAACCGGCGCTGCTCCGCCTCGCGGATGGCGTCGCCGTGCCGGGCCTCGACGTCGGCGCCCGCGATCTCCTCCACCAGGTGGTCCCCGCCCATCCCGATCAGGCGGTGCAGCCGCCACAGCTCGCGCGTGATCCCGAACTCCCGCAGCGCGCGGTACCAGGCGAGCGCGTGCTGGTAGTTGGAGTCGACCAGCGTCCCGTCGATGTTGACGATCGCGGCGCGCGACCCGCTGGACCCCTCCCCGGACATGGGCCTGCCGTGCCCGGTGGCCCCGGCGCCCAAACGCCGGGGGCGGACTTAGGCGAGCGCCTTCTTGCGCACGATCAGGTAGTCCCGCCACGTGTTGACGACCGACTCGATGGTCTCCACCTCGTGGCCGGCGAGCACGAAGAAGAGGCTCGGGTCGCGGTGGATCTCGCTGTAGCGCTCCGGCGTGGCCTGGATGCGCCCGCGGCAGGCGAGGTCGGAGCACTCGCAGAAGAAGCTCACCGGCGCGTTCGGATCGTCGTCGTTCTCGGAGCGGATGTCGGCCACGTGCTCCTTCAGCCGCCGGTTGAGCTGCTCCATGATCTGCTCGTTCTCCATCAGGCGGCGCTCGGAGTAGTGCGGCTCGCTCACGGCGCCCATCCTCACATATCCCCGCCTGCGGCGTCCCACAGGCGGGGGCGACGGCGTCAGAGGGTCGCGGTGGCCCGGCACACCTCACCGGTGGCCGCGCGGCGGGCGACGGCGGTGACCTTCGTGCGGGGGGAGCCGGCCGCGATGACCGCGCGGGTCTCGAACGAGCCGCTCGGGGCGCGGGTGGTGGCGGCGCGGCTGACCACGCGGGTGCCGTTGCGGGTGAGCGCGACGCCCCAGCGCGAGCCGTTGCGGTTCTCGTCGACCTCGAACTCGACCTCCACGCGGCCGTCCTCCGGGCTCAGCTTGAGCTTGGCCGTGCTCGAGAGGGTGCAGGCGCCCCGCACGCGGACGTCGGGGGCGCTCGCGCGCGATCCACCGCGGTCGTCTCCGGCTGGGTCGTCGGCGCCGTTCTTGGCCACGGCCCCGGGCACCGCGACCATGGCGACCGCCAGGGCCGTGCCGGCGATGGCGACGATTCCTCTGCGCATGCTCACTCCTTCGTCGGAGCGCCGGGGTGGCGCCCTCCACCGGCACGCTCGCCCAGCGCCGGTCCGGGTCTCAATGCGACATCGGTCCTAGGACCGGCCGGCGCCCCGCCCCGGGAGGACGGCGGCGACCGCGCACGACTCGCCGCCGGGCGCCACCGCGCGCACGCTGACCTGGTCGGCCCCGGCGTAGTCGGGCACCGCGGCGCGGTGGCGCAGCCCGCCCGAGGCGCGCGTCACGGCCACGCGGGCGCGCACCACGATCCTCCGCTCGTGGAGCACGGTGACGCGCCACACCCCGGTGCGCGATGTGCGGATCTCGGTGTCGACGCGGATGCGGCCGTCGTCGGAGCGCAGCCGCAGGCGCGCCTCGCTGCCGCGCCCGCACACGCCGCGCTCGCGCACCTCGGCGCGGTCGCCGTCGTCGCGCGCGTGGGCCGGCGCGGCCGGGAACGCGGTCACCGCGAGGGCGCAGGCGGCGACCAGCAGGACACCGAGGCGGCGGTGGGCGGACGCGCTCACCGCCACAGGTTCGCGCCGCGCGCGACGGGCGGCAATGGGACGTCGGTCCTAGGACCCCTCCGCCGGCCCGACGCCGTGCCGCACCGCCCACAGGGCCGCCTGCGTGCGGTCGTCCACGCCGATGGCCCGGAAGACGCTGGTGAGGTGGGCCTTGACGGTCTTCTCGCTGATGCCCAGCCGGCGGGCGATGAGCTTGTTGGGCAGCCCCTCGACGACGAGGGCCAGCACCTCGCGCTCGCGCGCCGAGAGCCCGGCCGCGGGATCGGGGCGCACCGACGCCGACAGCAGGGCCTTGGCCGCCCGCGGGTGCAGCGGCGACTCGCCGCGGGCGGCGGCCCGGATGCCGCTCTCGAGCTCGGCCGGGGTCGCGTCCTTGAGCAGGTAGCCCACCGCCCCGGCCTCCAGGGCCTCGAGGATCCGCGCCCGGTCGGAGAAGGACGTCAGGATCACGACGGCGACGCCGGGGTGGGCGGCGACGATGTCGCGCGTGGTGGCGATGCCGTCGGGGGGCGGCATCTCCATGTCCATCAGCACGACGTCCGCGTCCGCGTCGCCGAGCGCCGCCAGCGCGGCCTCGCCGCCGTCCGCGACCGCGACCACCTCGACGCCGTCGAAGGTGCCGATCAGCTGGCCGAGGCCGGCCCGCACGACGCGCGTGGTCGTCGCACACGACCACGCGGATCACGCGGGCACCTCGATCTCCAGGGTGGTGCCGGCACCGGGCGCGGAGCTCACGCGGGCCGTCCCGCCCAGGTGCGCGGCGAGGTCCTCCACCAGCGACAGCCCCAGGTGACCCTCCTCGCGGCGGCGCGCCCGGGTGGCGGCGTCGAACCCGCGCCCGTCGTCCTCCACGCGCAGCCGCGCGCGCCCGTCGGCGGCGCTCACCCTCACCCGCACGCGCGTGGCCTCCGCGTGCTCCGCGGCGTTCCTCAGGCCCTCCACCGCGCCGCGGTACAGCAGCTCCTCCGCCGCCGGGGCCAGGGCGATGTCGTCGGGCACGTCGATGTCCACGGTGACCCCCCTCGCGCGCAGCTCGCCGGTCAGGTCGCCGATCGATGCTGCCAGGCCGGCCTCGTGCAGGCGGCCCGGGTTGATGTCGACCACCGCGGCGCGCAGGCGCCGGATGCCCTCGCGGGCCGCGTCGGCGCCCTCCTCCAGCGCCCGCACGGTGGCCGGGTCGGTGCCGGCCGGAGCGCGCTCGGCCGCCGCCGAGAGCGAGTACGCCAGCCCCGCCAGGTTCTGCACCGGACCGTCGTGCAGGTCGGCCGCCACCCGCCGCCGCTCGACCGACGACGACTCCAGGGCCGACTCCAGCAGCGCCTGGCGCTCGCGCAGGCCGTCGCGCAGGCGCCGCGCCGTGGACCAGGCCAGCGGCAGCTGGATCAGCCACAGCAGCAGCAGCGATCCCGACCACGACGGGCGCGATCGCGACCAGGATGCGGTCGCCGCTCGCCTCGATCGCGCTCTGGCGCTGGTACATCTCGAAGAGGGCGGCGCCGCCGCCCGGGGTGCGGATCGGCAGGTACACCTCCAGCAGCGAGCCCTCCTCGCGCTCGTAGGCGTTCTCGGGCTTGGAGAGGTCGCTCAGCTCGGCGTCGGTGTCGCCCCGCTCGAGCGCCTCGCGCTCGTCGGCGCCGAGCGCGAAGCGGCGGCCGATGAGCCGCGGCTCGTCGGAGTAGACGATGCGGCCGTCCGGGGTCCAGATCTTGACGCGGACGATGTCCTCGCTCAGCACGCGCTCCTGCACGACCCGGTCGAGCGCGGCCAGCGCGGCCGGCCGCCCGGCCACCGCGGCGTCGGTGAGGCGGGGCTCGACGATCCCGCGGCCGGCGAGCGTCGCCAGGCGGCGGGCGTCGTCGACGGCCTCCCGCTCGGAGAGGTCGCGGAGCACGAGGCCGCCGACCACGACCAGGGCGGTGAGGGCGATCAGGCCGGCGACGGCGAAGCGGAAGATCGCCCCGCGCACCGACGGACCGCTATCGGGAGGGCCCATCCCGGCCGATCGTATGCGCAAACGCCCACCCTTGGCCCCCGACCGGAGGCTGTCATGATCACCGCCGTGCCGATCCGCCCCGAGGTGACCCGCCCGTGACCGACTGGGCGGTGGACGTCATCACCACCCTCGGCTACGTGGGCCTGGCCGCCCTGATGCTGGTCGAGTGCGTGTTCCCGCCGATCCCGAGCGAGGCCATCCTCCCGTTCGCCGGGTTCGCGGTCTACGACGGCGAGATGACCTTCCCCCTCGCCCTGGCGGCCGCGACGGCCGGGTCGCTGATCGGCAACCTCGCGCTGTACGTGGCCGCGCGCCGCGGCGGCCTGGCCGTGGTCGCCCGGCACGGCCACCGGGTGGGCGCCACCCCCGAGCGCCTCGCGCGCCTGGAGGCGTGGATGGACCGCTGGGGCGCGGCGACGGTCCTGGTGGGACGCGCGATCCCGCTGGCGCGCACGACGGTCTCGCTGCCCGCCGGGCTCGCCCGCTACCCCTTCTGGCGCTTCGTGATCCTGACCACCATCGGCAGCCTGGTGTGGAACGGCGTCCTGATCGGGATCGGGTGGGCCCTCGGCGAGTCGTGGCGCGACGTGGAGGAGGCGATGGGCCCGGTCAGCATGGCCGTGGTCATCGTGCTGGCGTGCGGCGGCCGCGGTGCTGGTGACCATGGCCTACCGGCGGCGGCGGCTCAACGGCCGCGCGGAGGGCTGAGGGCCTGCCCCTGCTGCGCCGAGCCCCCCTCGTCCGCGCCACCGTGGACCTCTTCCCCGGCGACGAGGTGGCCGTCACCCTCGAGCCCCGCGCGTCGCGCTGGCCCGCGCACGAGGGGGACGACCGCGTCGTCATCCCCCTGGCGATGGCGGCGCTCGCGCTGCACCACGCGGTCGAGACCGAGGTCGCCGTCGTGCGCGGCCGGCTCTACGACCTCGCCACGGCCCTGGCCCGCGGCCGGGAGGACGGCGCCGCGGAGGACCTGCTCGCCTCGCTGTCGGGCCACCGCATCGTGGAGCCCCACCGCGTCGGCAACCCCCGGATCGAGCTCCTGCTGGAGCGCTCCTCGCGCGGCCCCCTGCCGAGCCTCGCCCCCTCGGCGGCCGGTGTGGGCCAGGTGGCCGACGGGGCGGCGGCGGCCGCCGCCGTCTGCCTGGCGCCGCTCGGCCCCGACCTGCCGCTCGCCGCGGCCCTCGCCCTCGAGGGCCTGCTGGGCTGGTACAGCGTTGACAACCCGCGCCGCAAGCTGACCGAGGAGGCCGTGGCGTTCGGGCTCCGGCACGCCGCCGCGCGCATGGCCGAGCAGGGCCACGGGGTCCCGCCCGAGGTCACCGCGGCGCTCGAGGAGCGGCGCCGGATCGGACGGCTGCCCGGGGAGGGCTGATCCGCCCGCGACGAGTCCGCCGGCACTGACCCGGGGGGTCACAGCGTTCACCCCCGCCTTCCGGGGCGGCGCGGGGACGCCCATGGTGTGCCTCCACGGCTTCACCGACACCTGGCGCACCTGGGAGCTGGTGCTCCCCGCCCTGCGGCGTCGCCACGACGTGCTGGCGCTCACCCTCCCCGGGCACGCCGGGGGGCCGCCCCTGCCGGACGAGGTCTCCGTCGAGGGGGTGCTCGCGGTGGTCGAGGAGGCCATGGACGAGGCCGGGTTCGACGCCGCCCACCTGGTGGGCAACTCGCTGGGCGGCTACCTGGCGCTGCGGCTGGCCGCCCGCGGGCGCGCCCTGTCCGTGGTGGCCCTCGCCCCCGCCGGCGGCTGGGAGGAGGACGACCCGACCGTGGACGAGATGCTGGGCCGGTTCGAGGCCATCCGCGAGCAGGTGCGCGCCGCGCTCCCGCTGGCCCCGGCGCTGCTCGCCACGCCGGAGGGGCGCGCGGCGGCCACCCGGCTCATCGTGAGCGACGGCCGCGACCTGCCCGTCGCGCTCATCGAGCACCAGATGCTCGGCGTCGTCCGCTGCGACGGGCTCACGCCGATGGTCGCCAACGCGCGCCGGCGGGGCTTCCCGCTGGACGCCGAGCGCGTGAGGTGCCCGGTGCGGATCGTGTGGGGGACCGCCGACCGGGTGCTCGCCTGGCCGGCGGCGGCCGCCGGCTACCGGCGCGCGCTGCCCACGGCGGACTGGGTGGAGCTGGAGGGCGTCGGCCACTGCCCGCAGCTCGACGCCCCGCTCGAGACGGCGCAGCTGATCCTGGACTTCACGGGGGGCTGACGGCGGAGCCGCGCGGGCGGTCGTCGCGCACGGCGCTGATCCTCCAGGGGACGTCCGGCGACCCGTCGAGGGCGAGCGTCCAGGTGCCGTCGAAGCGGGTCCGGTCGTCCTTCGACCCGGCGACCAGCGTCAGCGTGTTGCGGTCCTCGACGTAGCGGACGCCCTCCAGCTCCATGTGGACGGTGACGGTGGCGGGCGACGCGTCGGCGTCCACGTCCGCGAAGGTCACGCGGCGCACCACCGGCGCGCGCACCACCAGCCGCAGGCTGCGGCCGGGGCTCGGCGGGTACAGCAGCTCCTGGAGCAGCCGCGGCTGGGCCAGGTGGGCGAACGCGGCGTCGTCCCCGTCGACCGCCTCGGCCCACGCCGCCACGCCCCGTCGCACGGCGGCCTCGACGATGTCCGGGTCGAAGCGCTGGTCGGCGAGCGACAGGTCGCGCAGCTTCTGGAGCGGCGCCGCGTCCTCGTCGTCGACGTCGGCCGGCGTCACGCCCTCGGGCAGCGCGTCGGCCACCGCCGCCTCCACGCGGGCGCGGTCGGTCAGCCGGGCGTCCTCGCTGGGGTCGGCCTCCATCGGGGCGTCCAGCTGGTGCTCGCCCTCCTCGTCCTGCTCGATGGACAGCAGGATCCAGCGCCCGTCGCGCCGGCCCAGCGTCCAGTACTCGCGCAGGGCGGTCTCGCCCGTGGGGTTGCCGGTGTGGGTGATGCGGTCCCCGTCACGGTCGATCACGTAGTCCTCGAGCTCGGCGGAGACCCGCACCACGCAGCGGTCCTCGTCCTGCTCGGGCCGGTTGGTGAGCCCCACGTACTCGACGCCGCTCGCGCGCACCGCCACGTGGTTGCGCCACCCCTTGGCGGCGAAGTCCTCCAGGCGCAGGCGCCACTCGGCCATCAGGTCGGGCCCGACGCGCGCCGCGAGGGCCTCCCGGTCGTCGGCGTCCCACGCCTCCTGGATCTCCACGAACAGGCGCGCCCGCCTCCTCGACCACGCGGTCGGCCGCGAAGGCCGGATCGTCCTCGGCCGCCACCAGCGCCCGGCGGCGCACCTCCTCGGCCCGCCGCGCCCGCCGCCCCGCCGTCGCGCGGTCGCGCGCCTTGGCGTAGGCCCGGCTGAAGGTGGCCTTGCGCCGCTGCTGGACGACGCTGAAGACGATCACCGCCGCCACCCCGCCGAAGATGATCAGGGCGCCGGTGCCGCCGATGCTGCCGCCCCCGGCGGTTCCGCCGCTCCCGCCGAAGCCGCCGCCGCTGCCGCCCCCCCTCCGCCCCCGCCGCCCGCCGAAGCCGCCGCTGCCGCCGCCGGCGGCGGCGAACGCGGTCGCGGCCTGGAGGGCCATCCAGACCAGCGCGGCGGTCAGGGCGATGAGGCGGTGACGGGGACTCACACCGACGAGGCTAGCGGGCCGCGCCGCCCCCTCGGCCATGAACGGCCGGGCGGTTCGGCGAGTCCGGCGCGTGGGCGGGCACCATGCGGACGAGCCACGCGTCGACGGCCGCGCGCAGGCCCTCCACGTCCGAGCGCAGGGAGTGGTCGCCCGCGACTCGCGCGACGGTGCGGCCCGGCGCCTCGGGCGGCATCCCGAAGGGATCGCGCTCGCCCTGCACCACGAGCACGGGGACGGTCACGCCCTCCAGCTCGGCCAGGCGGTCCGGCCGCGGGGCCGCGCCGGCGCGCGCGGGCGGCTGGAGCGGGAACGCCAGGCACAGCACCCCGGCCGCGCCCGTCGCCGCGGCGGTGCGGCAGGCGACCCGGGCGCCCGAGGAGCGCCCCCCGGTGACGAGCGGCAGCCCGGCGAACGGGCCCTCCCGCAGGTGCGCGATCACGGCCACCCAGGCCTCGTCCAGCCGCGGGGCGCGCGGGGCGCCGCGGCGGCCGGCGACGCGGTAGGGCTGCTCCACCAGCGCGACGGCGAGGCCCAGGCCGGTCGCGACGCCCGTGGCGGCCACCAGGTCGGGGGCGGCCACGCCGCCGCCGGCGCCGTGTCCCAGCACCAGTGCGGCGCGGGGCGCGGCGCCGGGCAGGTGCAGGTGCGCGCGGGCCGGTCCCTGCGACGTGCCGATCTCGATGATCTCCGGATCCCGCACCCCACCGCACCCCCGTTCCGGGGCCAAGCGTACCGAGCTGGGCGGCGGGGAATAAGACGCAATAGATTGCCGGATAAGGTGTCGTCATGAGGTGAGCCATCCGGGAGGATGCATGTCCGTTCAGATCAATCAGACCGCCCCCGACTTCGAGGCGGACACCACCGAGGGGCGCATCCGCTTCCATGAGTGGATCGGCGACTCGTGGGCGGTGCTCTTCTCGCACCCGAAGGACTTCACGCCGGTGTGCACCACCGAGCTGGGCTACATGGCCCAGATCAAGCCGGAGTTCGACCGGCGCGGCGTCAAGGTGATCGGGCTCTCGGTCGACCCGATGGATCGCCACGCGGACTGGGTGAAGGACATCGGCGAGACGCAGGGCACGGAGCCGAACTTCCCGATCATCAGCGACGTGGACTTCGCCGTCTCGAAGGCCTACGGGATGCTGCCCGCGAGCGTCGAGGGCGACCCGCTGGAGCGGACGCCGGCCGACAACCAGACGGTCCGCAACGTCTTCGTCATCGGCCCGGACAAGAAGGTCAAGCTCGTGCTGGTCTACCCGATGACCACCGGTCGCAACTTCGACGAGGTGCTCCGGGTGATCGACTCGCTGCAGCTGACGGCCAACCACAAGGTGGCCACGCCGGCGCAGTGGCAGCTCGGCCAGGACGTGATCATCGCCGGCTCGCTCAACAACGAGCAGGCCAAGGAGATCTGGCCCGAGGGCTGGAAGGAGCCCAAGCCCTACATCCGGATCGTGCCCCAGCCCGGAGCCTGAGCCCCGCTCAGCACCCCTCGCCGTCGACTCGGCAGCTGCCGCCCATCCACACCGGCAGCTCGCCGAACGACGGCGCCCCCTCGGGGCGGCCGTCGCCGTAGGTCTCGGCGAGGTAGGCCAGGATCCGGCGCCGGTCCCAGACGGCGAGGTCGCCGTCCACGAGCATCGGCACCTGCGGCGGCTCGCCCTGGGCGGCCACCAGCGCGGCGCGGGCGGCCGGGTCGCCGCGCACGGTCACCGCGTCGTAGGACAGGCCCAGCGCGTCCAGCGCGCCCTTGACCTCCACGCACTTCCAGCAGTCCGGCGCGTCGTAGAGGATCACGCCGCTCCCTCCGAGTCGTGGTCGTCGAACCCGGGTGACGATAGCGAGCCCGGCCGTGGCGGCGGTCGGTCGTAGGATGTCCGCATGACGATCCTGCGGCCCTGGGCTCTCGCGGCCCTCCTCATGCTAGCTCCGGCCGGCGTCGCCCAGGCGGCCCAGGTGGGCAGCGGCACGCCCGCGAGCTGCACGTCCGCCGCCGTGGTCTCGGCCGTGGCCCGCGGCGGCGTCGTGACGTTCGATTGCGGGCCCGCGCCGGTCACGATCCGGATGCGCCAGACCGCCAAGGTGCGCAACACCAACCCGTCGCTCGTGCTGGACGGCGGCGGCCGGGTGACGCTCAGCGGCCAGGGTGTTCGCAGGATCCTGTACCAGAACACCTGCGACCGGGCGCAGGTCTGGACCACCGACCACTGCCAGGACCAGGCGACGCCGCGCCTCGTGGTCCGCAACATCACATTCGCCTCCGGCAACTCCACGGGCCAGACCGTGGACGGCGGCGGCGGGGGCGCGATCTTCGTCCGCGGCGGACGGCTGACCATCGTCGGCGCGCGCTTCACCGGCAACCGCTGCGACCGCACCGGCCCGGACGTGGGCGGCGCGGCGGTCCGGGCGCTCAGCCAGTACCGCAGCCGGCCGGTGAGGGTCGTCCGCAGCACCTTCATCGGGGGCCGCTGCGCCAACGGCGGCGCGCTCAGCAGCATCGGCGTGTCATGGGCCATCAGCGGCAGCACGTTCACGGGCAACCGGGCCACCGGCCGCGGCGCCAACCCGGCCCGCGCGGGCAGCCCCGGCGGAGGCAACGGCGGGGCCATCTACCTCGACGGCAACCGCTTCACCCTCACCATGCGCGACACGCTCATGCAGGACAACGTCGCGCCCGAGGGGGGCGGCGCGATCTTCTTCGTGAGCAACGACCGCACCGGGCACCGCGACGCTGGCGGCCTCGACGCTGCAGCACAATCCGAGCCTCGGCTTCGAGACCGCGAGCCTCCCCGGCATCTTCTTCCTTGGCGCCCGCCGTCCGGCCCTCACCGAGGGCACCCATCTGATCCCCTGACACCCACAGCGAATCGAGGTCTCCCCATGTGCCGCAACATCCGGACCCTCCACAACTTCGAGCCCCCGGCCACCGCGGACGAGGTGCACGCCTCCGCCCTCCAGTACGTGCGCAAGATCAGCGGCACGCACCAGGCCCTCGCGCGCCAACGCCGAGGCGTTCGACCGGGCCGTGCAGGAGGTCGATGGAGGCGTCGCTGCGGCTCCTCGAGGAGCTCACCACCAACGCCCCGCCGAAGAACCGCGAGATCGAGGCCGCCAAGGCGCGCGCGAGCGCGCGGCGCGCCGCCGCGCCGCCTGACGCGGGGCCGCGGGCACCCGGCGCCCGGGCCGTCGGTGCCCGGGCGCCGCGAGCGGTCGCTACCTCACGGTCACCGCGGTCTCCATGCCGAACTGCGCATGGTCCTTTCCGGCCGAGTGCCGGTCGCCGTAGAAGCAGACGAGCACGTAGTCGCCGGGCCGCAGGCGGACCGGCACGTAGTTGACGGATCCGGGGTTGACGACCCCGATGATCGAGATGAACTGCGCGACGTCCTTGCCGTCGAACGTCCTGGCCCGCAGCTCCGCGATCACCGAGCCGCTGGTCACGCCGGGCCGGAGCTTGAGCGCCATCACGAAGTGGTAGTTCGCGCCGACGTTGTTGATCTTCAGCGTCCCGCGGCCCGAGAGCGTCGCCGGGGCGCGGATGCCGTAGTCGTAGAGCATGACGGTGCCGGTCGTGGCCGGGGGCGAGCCGCCCGCCGCGCCGTCGGGAAGGCTGAACTGCGCCGCCGGGCCGAGGCCCTTGCCGTCGGGCGGCTGGGTGACGACGTAGTCACCGGGCGGAAGGTCGAGGGTCGTGACGAACGTCCGCCCCGGCGCGACGCCGAAGTACGAGGTCAGGGTCGCCGTCGTCCCCTCCGGGACGTCCGGGCTGCGATTGAGCGCCGCCTGGAGGTCGGCGAACGTCTTGCCGGGCTTGATGCGCACCAGCGCGAAGTTCGCCGGCTTCGCGCCCGTGTTGCGGGCGGTCACCCTGGTCAGGCCCGACACCAGGGTGCTGGTGTCGCCGACGGTGGTCTTCCCCTTGGCGAGGGTGACCGTGAGCTGCTGCGTCGCCGCGTGCTCGCTGCCGAGCCCGCTCGCCGCGACGAGCCCGAGGCTCGCGAGCAGTGCGGCGACGATCAGGGCGCCGACACCCAGGCGCCTCCTGTCGGGATTGCCGGATCGTTTCGCATCCATCGATGCCTCCTGATCCTGTGTGGCCGGTGGCCCCGGCCCGCCGCGATCATCGTTCAGGCCCGCCGGGCCGGACAACTCGCGGCGACCCCGCTCAGCGCTCGGACACCGACAGCAGCCGCCTCCCCTCGTCGCACGAGAAGGCGACGATCACCGTGCGGTCGGCGTCGACGGCGATGCTCGGTTCGGCGCAGCCGGTGCGCGCCCCGCTGACCGTCCGCGCCGCGCTCCAGCCGCCCGCGCCGCCCACCGGCGCCAGCGTGCGCACCCGGATCGCGCCGCCCGCCGCGTAGGCGAGGATCGTGCGCCCGTCGGGGACGGTGGCGAGCGCCGGGGCGCCGACGCGTCCGGACGCCGTGAGCGCCGCCGGCGGCCCCCAGACCGTCCCGTCGGCGTCGGCCTCCCGGGCCGCCAGCAGGCGCGTGCCGCCCGGCGCCGCCTGGCGCCAGGCGGCGACGAGGCCGCCGGGATCGCGGACGGCCACCACGGCCGGCCCGGCCACGCGCACGCCCGTCGCCGAGACGCGGACCGGCGGCTGTCGCGCCCCGGCGACCGTGGCGAGCAGCGCCCCCCGGCCGCCCGGACCGCGCGCGGCGATCACGACGCCGGTGCGTCCGTCGGGCCGGATCGCCGGCGTCGCCGAGGTGATGGCCCACCGGGGCCCGAGCGGCCGGATCGCGGTCCTGGGCCCGAACGGCTCCCGCACGCGCCGCAGCGCGGCGACGATCTCCGTGCCCCGCGCGGTGGGGCGCAGCGCGGTGGCGAGCACGGCGCGGTCGGCATCCGTCGCCAGCGCCGGGGAGCCCGCCCCGGCGAAGAGCCGTGCGGGCGCCAGCCAGGGACCCCGCCGGGGGCGGGCGCTCCAGAAGGGGGAGGCGCTCCAGACCACCGCGCCGCCCCGGCGGTAGACCGCGACCACCTCGCCGCCCGGCAGGGCGGCGATGCGCAGGTCGCGCGCGCCCCCGCCGGGCCCATCGACCACCGGCGCCAGGCCCCTGCTCCACCGCGCGACGCGCACCCGCGCGCCGGGGCCCGCGACCACGCCGAGCGCCACGGTCGGCCCCTGCGCGACCAGCCGCGGCGCGCCGGCGCTCGCCTCCGCGATCCGGCGGGGCGCGGACCAGGATCCGCCCACGTAGCGCGCGGCGGCGTGCACCGCGCGCCCCCGCCGCCACGCGGCCACCACGACGCCGGTCGAGGTGGCCCCGATGACGGGCCGGGTGATCGGGGCGGCGCCCGGCCCGGCGGGGATCGCCGCCGGCGCCGTCCACCCGGCCGCCGCGGCCTGGCCGACGGCCGCCAGGAGCACGACGACGGCGAGCGCCCCCACCCGGCTTCGACTCCCGCCCACCGCACGCCCCCGATCGCCCTCGCGCCGGTCCGGGCTCAGGCTCCCACACGCGGGGCGCCGGGGGACGCCCCACGCGTTCACGCGGCGGATCGGGCGGCGCGAACCGGCTCGCGCTGACGACCGCGCCCTCCGGGTCGCGCAGCAGGGTCGCGCGGACCCACGGCAGGTCGGTGGGCGGCATCAGCACCTCCCCTCCCAGCGACTCGGCCCGCGCCGCGGCGGCGTCGGCGTCGTCCGCCGCGAAGGTCACGTCCCAGTGGGGCGCCGCCTCGTCCGCCCCGCGTCGCCGTGGTCGGGTCGTTGACGGCGGCCGAGAGAGCCCGGCTGCGATGATCCACCAGCACGCGCACGGCGAAGGCGGGGTCCTGGTCGACCGTGCGCTCCTTGCCCGGGCAACCATGCCCTTGAGCGCGCCTCTGTCCCCGGCTGCGGCGAAGGACCCCGCACATCGAAGAGCGGCGAGCCGACGTGGACGAAGTCGCCGACCCCGTGCCGGAGGACGAGCGTGCACGAGTGATGCTCCGCCCACGCCAGGAGTCCCTCCAGGTGGACCGCCTGGATCGTTCCTGAGCCGCGTGCTGACGACCGTGTGGGCGCCCCCGTCCTCAGCCTCCGGCAACGTGGTCGCTCGCCCGTGAGCGGCTGGACGAGCGCCAGGAACGCCCGCGTGCCGAGACTCGCGACGGTGGAGGCCACGGCCACCGGCCGCAGCCGCTGGAGGATGCGCGAGAGGAAGACGAGGAAGAGGACCACCCCGAGCAGCACCAGCCCGCCGACCACGATGAGGCCGGGTCGGGCGCCTTGGTCTCCCCACGCGCCGCAGAGCCCGCCGAGTAGGCGAACGTCCAGCAGCCCCGCCAGGACCGCCTTCAGGAGCTGATCCCGGTACAGCAGCCGCATGTAGCGCGCCGAGAACTGGCCGGTGGACGTCTGAACGAGCAGGACCGTCACCGTGACCACGAAGCCGACGAGGCCGATCATGGCGCCGATGATCGCCGAGAGGACGGCGGAGGCGGTCGAGGGCGTGAACGTCAGGGCCGCCGGCATGTCGAGCGTGTCCCCCACGCTTGCGGCCCCCCAGGCCAGGATCGCCCCGACGACGGCGCCCCCGAGCGGCACGAGCCACAGGCTCTGGCGCATGGCCTCACGCCGCCGGAATCGCCGCGCCCAGGTCATGCCGGAGCCGACGCAGCGTCGTGCAGGGCGACGGCGTCCGCGACGCGCGGCACCACGCGCGGGGAGCCGATCTGATCGAGGAGGCCGTCGCGGCGCATGAACTCGCGCAGCTCGTCGCTCGCCCGGGCGATCATCAGGGTCGTCCCGTCGCGCTGGCAGTCGTGGAGCACCGCCCGGATGGCGTCGTCGCCGGTCACGTCGATCTGGCTGACGCGCTGGAGATCCAGCACCAGGGTGCCGGGCGGTCGAGACCACTCGGCGATCGCGCCGCGCAGGAGCGCCGCTACGACGTCGCGTTCGAGATGACGATCGGCCCGTTGACCGCACGATGAGGACGCCCCGGATCTCCGCGCCTCGGGATGGCGTGCGACATCGCGGAATCACGACGCCCTCCGGATCCCGGCCGAGCACGGCGACGCGCGGGCGGTCGATGCGCCGGATCAGCAGCATGAAGCTGAGGATGACCCCGACGACGATCCCCCCGAGAATGTCGAACAGCAGCACGCCGTCGGTCGCGCCGGCAGCGAGCACGAACTCGCCGCCGCTGACCCGCGCGACGGGCGACCTTGGAGGGCTCGATCATCCCCCACACGGCGTTGATCACGATCGCCGCGAGCACCGGCTCGGGCAGCGTCTCGAACACTCCGGCCAGGAACAGGATCGTGAGGAGCACCAGGCCCGCCGTCACGAGCAGCAGGACGGGGGTCCGGCCCCCGGCCCTCTCGGAGGCGGCCGACTTGGAGAGGCTGCCGGTCACCGAGTAGCCCTGGAGGATCCCGGCGCCCAGGTTGGCGGCCCCGTAGCCCACGAGCTCCTGGCTGGCATCGACCTCGCGGCCGTGCTTGACCGCGAGGGCCTTCGCGACCGCGATCGACTGGGCGAAGCCCACGACCACCAGCGCGGCCGCGCCGGGCACGAGGCCCCAGACGTCGTCGGCCGAGACCGACGACCAGGGGACGAAGTCGAAGCCGGTCGGCACCGGGCCCACGACGGCGACCTTGTCGTCGAGGCCGAAGGCGTCCGAGGCCAGGATCGCGACCGCGGCCACGGCCAGGGCGGCGGGCAGCCGCGGCATGAAGCGCTCGGCGAGGAAGAGGGCGGCGAGGCTGATCAGGCCGACCCACACCGACCATGCCGACCAGTCCGCGACCGACCTGAGCGTGTCGAGCAGGATCTGGACGGTGTTGCCGTCCGGCTTCGGGATCCCCACCAGCTTGGGCAGCTGGCCGATCACGACGTACAGCCCCAGGCCGAGGATGAACCCCGTGAGGACGGGCACCGCGAAGAAGCGCGCCACCCACCCCATCCGCAGGAGCCCCAGGACCACGTACAGCAGGCCGGCGAGCAGCGACAGCGCCGCCGTGAGCGCGACGATCCGCGCCGGGTCGGCTCCGGTGCTCGCCACCGCCGCCACGCCGCTGGCCGAGATGGCCGCGACGGAGGCGCTCGGACCGACGAACAGCTCCCGGGACGAGCCGAAGGCGAAGTAGCCCACGAGGGCGAGCGGCACCGCATAGAGGCCGTACTGGACCGGGACGCCGGCGATGGCGGCGTACGCCAGCGCCTCCGGCACCACCAGGGCCCAGAGCGTCGCGCCCGCCACGAGGTCGGGCGTGAGCCAGCTCCCGCGGTAGTCCGGCAACCAGGACAGGAAGGGGAGGAACCGCCGAGCGCGTCGACGCGGGCGCTCCCGGCCCCCGCCACCCCGTCCGCTCGCCCCCGCCATCCCGGTCGGCACCTCGTCCCGGACGTGGCCGGTCAGGCGGGGTCCAGGACGTCGTCGAGCGGGATGCGGGCGTCGGCCCACCAGTCGGGAGGCGTCGGCAGGACGGGCGTGTAGGCCACCCGCTGCTCGCCCGCGATCGGCGGAAGCTGGTCGATCACCCGTGCCTGGCGCGCGATCACGGCCTCCCGGGTCACGTTGAACACCGTCAGGTCCTGGGTCTGCACGACCGGCCCGTCGTAGACGGCGCCCAGCTCGGCGAAGATCATCGGGATCACCTGCGGCGACAGGAACGTGTGCCAGAGGCCGGCCATCCGCGGCCGCACGAGCCCGAACACCTTGCCCGCCGCCCCGGGCGAGGTGTGGGCGGCGTTGAGCGCGATCGTCGCCCGCTCGATCGAGAGCCCGGTCGCGGCCGCGAGCGCCGCGGCCGGCGGGAAGCACTCGTGGATGAGCAGGTCGACGCCGCCCTCGCACGCGCGCACGAGCGGCCACCCCGCGCAGGTGTCGCCCGAGTGGGCGACCGTCAGGCCGGCGAAGTCGATGCGGTAGCCGACGGCGCCGCTGAGCGCGTGGATCGCCGGGAAACGAGGTCACCGTGACGCCGTTGGCCTCGTAGACGACCTGGGTCTGGGCGAAATCGAACTCGGTCACCGTCATCTCGAGGCTGTCCGGGTTGATCGGGCCGCGACTGCCCTCGGAGTCCCAGGCGAGCGCCTCCTGGATCGACGTCGACGAAGTGCCCGGTGCCCAGGCGCGGCTCGGTGCCGCTCGGGCCCCAGACGGCGACCGGCCGGTCCGCCCGTCCGACCTTCGAGTAGCTGCCCGAGAGCGTGATCAGGTCGGCCGTGTGGTCGGCGTGCAGGTGGGTGAAGAACACCTTGTCGAGCTTGTTGACCGGCAGCTTCAGGCCCGCGTAGTTCGCGAGCGAGCCGCTCCCCAGGTCGAACACGAGCAGGTCGCGCTCGGCGTTGCCGATCTCGACGAGCACGCTGCCGGAGGACTGGGCTCTGGTCACCCAGGGATTGCCGCTGCCGAGCACGGTCACCCGGATCTCGCCGTCCTCGAGCTCCTCCTCGCCGGGGACGAACATCTCGGCGTACTCGCGCCGCGGCGCGCCGACCACGGGAGTCGTCGTGATCGCCGCCGTCCCCCCGGCGAACGCGGGGACGGGCAGCTCCGTGGGATCGTGGTCGGTCATCGCGTCCTCCTGTGGTCTTCCGGCGCCTCGTGCACCCGGTCGATCTCGACGCCGCGGCGGCAGCGTGGCAGGAGCCTCGCCCAGGCCCGTCAGGGGTCACATCCGTACGGCGCCGCGGGCGGGTGCGGTCAAGCCGCAGCGGGGGCCCGGCGCCGACCGCCGCCTCGGTCGCGGCCTCGGAGGGCACGCTCGACCTCGCGCTCGTGGTCGTGGCCGGGCGATGGAGGATGACGGGGTGCCGAACCGTCGAGCCGCCTCGAACTGGAGCACCTCGGATCGCGGCCGCAGGCACGGCGCGACTCGGCCCGGGCCCGAGCTGGCCCGCCGGCTGGGGGTCCGTTCGATCTCGAATGCCACGCCGCGCGCGATGCTCCTCGGCTGCCGGACCGTGTAGCGATCGCCGGTCGGAGAGGTCACCAGACGCGCCGGCTGGGCACACCCGCGGCGAGGTCCTCCCAGGCCAGGTCGGGGTCGCGGCAGCGGTGCAGGGTGGACCGCTGAGCCGCCCATGCCGCCAGATCCGGCCGCCCTGAGCCCTGTCGGGATTGGCGTCGGGAGCCAGAGGCGGGGAGTTCGCCAGTCGCGAACCGATCGCGTAGCGCTGCCCCGCCGCGGACGGTGAACGTCGGCCTGGTCGGCAGCCTGGCGTATCGCCATCCAGCGCGGCGGCGCAGCCACGTCAGCCGTGCTGCGAGGCCTCGTCGATCGCGGCCTCGGCCATCGTGCGCGGTCTGCCCCGAAGCAGGAGACGCGGACCTGGCCCGCCGGCTCGCTGCGCGGCCTCGGAGCGCCGCGCGGACCTCGCGCTCGTGATCGTGGCCGGGCCGCTCCGGCGCGATCCTGGGTGACGAGCGCGCTGTACTGGATCTCCCATCGCCGTCGGCCTGCGGACGGCCGCGGGCTCGGCGGTCGCGGGCATCGAGGAGACCGCCCTGCGGGCGCTGGTGAAGTTGGAGCAGGTGCTGCCTGCCCACCTGCGCGCCCGCGTCCGCGCGCTGGGCGCGGCCATGACGACGCCCCCCGTGGGCGGCGCGGTCCGACCGTCGATGCCCAGCACCTCTCGCTGCTGGCCGGCGGCCCGCCGCGACGGCGAGCGGGTGCGCTTCGGCTACCGGCGCCGCGACGGATGCGTCGGCGCGCCGCGAGGTCGAGCCGCACGCCCTCGTCGCATTCGGGCGGCGCTGGTACCTCGTGGCCTGGGACGTCGGCGCGACGACTGGCGCACCTTCCGCATCGACCGGATGGGCACGCCGGCCTCGCGGCGGGCGTCGCGGACTTCGCGCCCCGCGAGGTCCCGGGCGGCGACGCGGCGGCCTACGTCGCCGCGAACCGCCACGCGGGCGTCAACCGCCACACCGCCCGCATCACCGTGCACGCCCCCGCCGAGGAGGTGCAGCGGCGGGTGCGGGGCGGCGGCGGCACGGTGACCCCCCTCGACGACCGCCGCTGCGAGCTGGTCACCGGCGACGACGACCTCCACTGGCTGGGGCTGCGCGTCCTGATGCTCGGCGCCGAGGTGGAGGTGCACGAGCCGCCGGAGCTGAGGGAGCACCTGGCGCGCCCTCGCGCCCGCGCGGCTGACATCGACGCCACGCGCCCGTGGGCCGAGCCTGAGACCGAACCGCGATCGGCCGTCTCCGGGCCGTGATCCGCGATGGAGGATGACGGGATCGAACCGACGACCTCCGCCTTGCAAAGGCGGCGCTCTCCCAGCTGAGCTAATCCCCCAGGCGGCCCTAAGGTAGCATCGCCGCCCCGGCACCCTCCCCCACGCAGCGAGGCCTCCCGTGAGCACCTCTCCCACCGGCGATCCGTTCGGCCCCGTCTACCGGCTGATGGACGAGATATGGGGGGCGCACCTGGAGATGGCCGAGCTGATGCAGGGCTACAAGGCGCTGGTCGAGGATCTCGAGGAGGGCAGCGACCCCGACAAGCTGCGCCTGGCGCGCAGCCTGCCCGGCGCCCGCTACAGCGTGGCCACCACGTTCGTGCGCGAGCACTGGCTCAAGGTCGAGGCCGAGCTCACGCGCCTCTTCCCCGAGGATCAGCCCGCGCCGTAGAGGTCGCGCAGGGCGGGGCCGAGCTCCGGGTGCGCGAAGGCGTACCCCGAGGCCAGCGTGGCGCGGGGCACCGCGCGCTGCCCCTCCAGGGCGAGCACCGACATCTCCCCCATGGCCAGCCGCAGGGCGATGGCCGGCGTGGGCAGGCTGCTGGGCCGCCCGAGCACCTCGCCGAGCGCGCGCACGAACTCGCGCTGGCGCACGACGTCGGGCGCGGTCCCGTTGAGGGCGCCGCTGACCGTGTCGTGGTCGAGGGCGTGGAGGATGATCCCGACCTCGTCGTCGATGTGGATCCACGGCATCCACTGGCGCCCGCCGCCGATCGGGCCACCGGCGAAGGCCTTGACGGGCCGCGCCAGCGGGGGGAGGGCGCCGCCCTCGAGCGACAGCACGATGCCCGTCCGGACGACCACCACGCGCACGCCGAACTCGTGCGCCCGGGCGGCCTCGCGCTCCCAGGCCAGCGCCGTCTGCGCCAGGAAGTCGTCGCCCGGCGGGTCGGTCTCGTCCACCTCGTCCTCGCCGGTGCCGTAGTAGCCGACCGCCGAGCCGCTCACCAGCACGCGCGGCGCGCCGTCGCGGGCCAGGGCGTCGACGATGAGGCGCGTGGTGCGCACGCGGCTCTCGCGGATGAGCTCCTTGCGCTCGTCGCTCCAGCGGGGCCCGGCGATCGGGGCGCCCGCCAGGTTGACCACGGCGTCGACCCCGTCCAGGGCGTCGGAGGGCAGCGGGCCCTCGGCCGGGTCCCAGCGCACGTCCTGCGCGCCGGCGATGCCCGATGCCCCCGAGCGGGCCAGGGCGAGCACCCCGTCCCCGCGGGCGATCAGCGCGGCGCCGAGGGCGCGCCCGATCAGCCCGCTCGCTCCGGTGACGGCGACCCTCATCGGACCCTCACGAGCGGGCGGCGCCCCCGCGCGAGATGGGCTGCCGGTCGGCCCGGGCGAGCGCCAGCAGGTCCTCGGCCGAGATGCCCGGGGCCGGCGCGGCGCGGCCCATCAGCGCGCCCCCCATGCCCTCCGAGCGCAGCCGCATGCGCAGCCGGGCGAGGGCCGGCTCCGAGTTGGGACCGTCGGCGTCCACGAGCACCAGGATCAGCCCCGCCGGCCCGTCCGACCAGAGCCCGTCGGTGTCGCGCACCGTGTGCCGGACGATCGCGGTGAAGCGGTTCACCTGCGGCGCGGGGGCGCCCGGCAGCTCCAGCGCGACCAGCGTGAGCGGGCGGCGCATGCGCCGCACGGTGTCGAGCGCCTGCTCGAGCGAGCGGCGCACGCCGTCCGGATCCGCCGCTCCCGGCGCGCCCACGGTGGGACCGAAGGGCCGCGGGGCGGGGGCCCCGGCGTCTCCGCGTCGCCGACCTGGGCCGAGCATCGTCATGGGGCAGCTTAGACATCCGCCGAGATGTCGGGGGGCTCACCGTGCCCGTAGGCGCGCGAGGCGTCGGGGTGGCGCGCGAGCGCCGCGGCGATGGCCGCGTCCTCGTCGGCCGACAGCGGGCGGCCCGCCAGCGCGGCGTTGCGCGTGGCCTGGTCGGCGTCGCGGGCGCCGATGATCGCGGCGGTCACCTCGGGCCGGCGCAGCACCCAGGCCACCGCCAGCTCGGCGACGCCGCCGGGGCGCCCGGCCTCGCGTGCGATCTCCTCGAGCTCGCCCACCAGGGCGATCCGGTCCGGGAAGGCGTCGTCGGCGAACAGCTCGCTCTGGGCGCGCCAGTCGTCGGCGCCGAAGCGGGTGGCCGCGGTCATCTTGCCGGTGAGCAGCCCGTGCGCCAGCGGCCCGTACGCGATCACGCCGACCCCGTGGGCGCCGCACCAGGGCAGCTCGCCGTCCTCGATGTCGCGGCGCATGAGGTGGTAGCCGGGCTGGAACGAGTCGATCTGGCCGACGGCGCCCGCCGCCTCGAGGTCGGGCAGGTGGTAGTTGGAGACCCCGATCGCGCGCACCTTGCCCGCGGCGCGCAGCTCCTGGAGGGCGCCGATCGTCTCCTGGGCCGGCGTGCCGGCCACCGGCCAGTGCACCTGGTAGAGGTCGATCTCGTCCAGCCCGAGCGCGGCCAGGCTGCGATCGCAGGCCATGCGCAGGTAGTCGGCCGACGCCTCGCGCCAGATGCGCAGCCCGCCGTCGCCGAGCTCCCAGGCGACGCCGCCCTTGGTGGCCACGATCACCTCGTCGCGGCGCTCGCGCACCGCCCGGCCCACGATCCGCTCGGCGCGCCCCTGGCCGTAGATGTCGGCCGTGTCGATCCAGTTGACCCCGGCGTCGATCGCCGCGTGGCACGCGGCCAGCGAGGCGTCGTCGTCCGCTCCCCCCAGCGGCCGCCGAACACCCAGGTGCCCAGTCCGATGACGGACAGCTCCAGATCGGTCCCGCCCAGCCGTCGCCGCTCCATCTCGTGCCCCCTTCGGGCGGCCTACTGGGGCGTCAGCGCCACCAGCAACCCGCCGTCCTCGTCGTATGCCGGGAAGAAGTCGGCCGTGGCCGGGAGGTCCTCGGTCGACCCGTTGAAGCGATAGGTGCAGGGCACGTCGAGCACCCGCACGCCCCACTCGATGCTGCGCGCGGCCGGATCGCCGTCGGGGAAGCCGGCCAGGCCGAGCTGCTCGATGACGTGGCTGCCGATCAGGTCGCCCTCGTCGTAGCCGGTCACGGCGAACGCGGCGTGCCCGGCGACCAGGATCCGCTGCTCCTTGTCGCAGACGATGAGGGCGGTCTTGGGGCTCGCGTAGTAGTCCTCGAGCAGCTCGAACGCGAAGCCGAAGCCGCAGCGCGAGCACCCGCGGGGCTGGTGGCGCACGTTGCGCTCGCTGCTCGCCTCCCGGTAGGCGCAGCGCGGACAGAGGAAGACGGGCACCCGCCCATCGTAGCGACCGTCCGCACCCGTCAAGACGGCTCCGGCGGATGCCGAAGATGGGAGTGAAGCATTTGTTCCGACCACAGAATGGATTCTCGTCATCTCGGGCCGCTTCCCACGCCCGAGGGGTCGGCATGGACGCCGTATCGCCGGGACCCTCGCTGCCGTCATGCTGTTCGCCGCCCTCGCGGGGCAGGCCGCGCCGTCCCTCGGCGCGATGTCGCCCTCGCTCGAGGCGCGCGTCGACGCGTCCGGTCCGTCCGACCGCATCGCGGTCATCGCGACCCTGCGCGCGCAGGTGGGCGGCGAGCGCTTCGAGGGCCGCCCCCAGGCCCTCCTGCGCGCCCTGAGGAGCACCGCCGCGCGCACCCAGGCCGACGTGGCGGACGACATCGACCGCCCCGTCCGCCGCTTCTGGCTCGTCAACGCGATCGCGTTCTCGGGCACGCCGCGGGAGATCCGCGAGGTGGCCGCCGACCCGGCCGTCGACGCGGTCGACGCCGACGTCGAGGTGCGCGTGGCCGACGCCCCGTCCATGCAGGCGGCGACGCCCTTCCCGGACGCCGGCACCGGCGACTGGGGGCTCGCGGCGATCAAGGTCCCCACCGTGTGGAGCGCGTACGGGCTGCGCGGGGCCGGCGTCACCATCGGGACCATCGACACGGGCGTCAACGGGGGCCACCCGGACCTGGCGGGCAAGATCGCCGCCTGGCGCGACTTCGTGTCGGGCAGCCCCACCCCGGTCGACGAGAACGGGCACGGCACGCACACCGCCGGCACGCTGGTCGGGGGCAGCGCCGGGGGCGCGCCGATCGGCGTGGCGCCCGACGCGCACCTGATCGTGGCCCGCGCGATGGGCGCCGACGGCGTGGGCCCCGGGAGCGCCCTGCTGGCGGCCGCCGAGTGGATGACCGACCCCGACGGCAACCCGGCGACGCCCGACCAGCCCGGCATCGTGAGCAACTCGTGGTCGGCCTCGACGGCCAACGACACCTGGTTCCGGCCGATGATCCGGCGCTGGCTCGACCTGGGCATGGTGCCGGTCTTCGCCGCCGGCAACGCGGGCCCGTCGGCGGGCTCGGTCGGCAGCCCGGCGGGCTACCCGGAGGCCATCGCCGTCGGCGCGATCGACTCCAACGACGGCGTCCCGAGCTTCTCGGGGCGGGGGCCGGTCGTGTGGCAGAACGCCGACGGGCTGGGCCCCGCGGCCGGCACCGTCCTCAGCAAGCCCGACCTGGCGGCGCCCGGGGTGGGCATCACCTCGAGCACCGGCTCCGGCTACCTCTCGTACTCGGGCACCTCGATGGCCGCGCCCCACGTGGCGGGCGTGGCGGCGCTGCTGCGCCAGGCGAACCCCGCCCTGAGCGCCCAGGCCGTGGGCGACATCCTGCGCCTGTCGGCCGACGACATCGGGACCCCGGGCATCGACCCCAACTCGGGCTTCGGGCGGCTGGACGCGCTGCGCGCCGTGGAGGCCGCGGCCGGGCCGGCCCCCGACACCCGCTTCACCGCCACCCCCGCGGCGCTCACCAACGCCCGGCCCCTCACCTACGCGGTCGCCGTCACCGGCGGCGGCACCGCGGTGCGCACCCGCGTGGACGGCGGGCCGTGGAGCGCGCCCACCGCGCCCGGCACCCTCGCGCTCGACGTGCCCGAGGGCCGGCACGTCGTGGAGGCGCAGGCGATCGACGCGGCGGGGGTCGTGGACGCGACCCCCGCCCGCCACGCGGTGACGGTCGACCGCACCGGCCCCCGCGTCGAGCATCCGGATGGTCCGCGCGGGCACGGCCACCACCTTCCGCGGCACGGTCAAGGACGGGCTCAGCGGGGCGGTCCGCGGCACCATCCGGTGGAGCTTCGGCGAGGGCCAGCTGGCGCGCGGGGCGACGGTCACGCGCCGCTTCGCCGAGGGCGGCCGGCGGCGCGTGGTGCTGACCGCGCGCGACGCGGCCGGCAACGAGAGCTACGTCGCGCGCCGCTTCGCGCCGCGGGCCGCGGGCGCCGTGCGCGCCCTGACGGCCCCGCGGACGGCGTCCCGGCGCGGCAGCGCCCTGACCGTCGCCGGGCGCCTGGTGCGCCCCGCCACGGTGCGCGTGACGCTGCGCCGCGTGACCACCGCGACCACGGCGGCCTCCACCGGCCTCGCCGCGTCGTTCGCCGCCCCGCGGCTGAGCGCGCCGGTGCGGCGCGCGGCCGTCGCCGCGCGCGCCGGCGACGGATTCCGGGCGCGCGTGCGCGTGAGCGGCCTGCGGCCGGGGCTCTACCGGCTCGAGGTGAGCGCCGCCGAGCGCGGGACCACGCTGGGCAAGCTGCACATCTCCCGCAGGATTGAGATCCGGTAAGGAGGTCAGGCGTCCGTCAGACCACGGCCGCCGCGATCTCTAACCTTCCCGACTCGTGACGCTGCTCGAGGCCATCATCCTCGGGATCGCGCAGGGACTCACCGAGTTCCTCCCGATCTCGAGCACCGCCCACCTGAGGATCATCCCCGCCTTCGCCGGCTGGGAGGACCCCGGAGCCCTCTTCACGGCGGTGATCCAGCTCGGGACCGATGGCGGCGGTGATCATCTACTTCTGGCGCGATCTGCTGAAGATCGTGGGCACCTGGCTGGCGAGCCTGCGCCGCCCCGAGCTGCGCGGCGAGCTGGACGCGCGCATGGGCTGGTACCTGATCATCGCGACCATCCCGATCGCGATCGCCGGGCTGGCCTTCAAGGACCAGATCGAGACCGGCGCCCGCAACCTGTACCTGATCGGGACGATCCTGATCGTGGCGGGCATCGTCCTGGCGGTGGCCGACCGGCTCGGCCGCAAGGTGCGGCAGATCGACCAGGTGGGCCGCCGGGACGCGATCTGGATCGGCATCGCGCAGGCGTTCGCCCTCATCCCCGGCACCTCGCGCTCGGGCGCCACGATCACGGCCGGCCTGTTCCTCGGCCTCGAGCGCGAGGCCGCGGCCCGCTTCTCGTTCCTGCTGTCCATCCCGGCCATCGTGCTCAGCGGGCTCTTCGGCCTCACGGAGCTGGTCTCCGGCGAGAACGGGGTGAGCTTCGTCGACCTGAGCGTCGCGACGATCTTCGCCTTCATCTTCGGCTACATCTCGATCGCGTTCCTGCTGCGCTACCTGGCCCACCACTCGATGATGATCTTCGTGTTCTACCGGCTCATCCTCGGCGTGGTGGTCATCGCGCTGGCCGCGGCGGGGACGATCAGCTAGCCGCGACCACCGCCAGGTCCTGCTCCTGCCAGCGGACGACGGGTTCCAGGCCCGCCCCCGCCAGCCGGTCCAGCAGGTCGGCGAGCCGGTCGGGGCGGTCCACCGCCGGATCGAGGGGGGTGGGGTGGGCGACCGGTGCGTCGGTCACCACCACGTCCGCCATCACGAACCGCCCCGCGGGAGCGAGCCGCGCCCGGACGCGCCCGAACAGGTCCGCCTTGCCCGGCCCGTCCAGGTGATGCACCGCCAGCGCGGAGACGACCAGGTCGAAGGGCCCCGCGGGCAGCGGGTCCTCGAGGCGGGCGAGGCGCAGGTCCGCCCGCTCGCCGAGGGTCGCCCGGGCGATCGCCAGCATCTCCGGGTTCGCGTCGATGCCCACCAGGGCCGCGCCCGGATGGACGGCCGCGCAGCGGCGCGCGGTCTCGCCGGTGCCCACGCCCAGGTCCAGGAGCCGCGCCACCGCCAGGTCCGCGGCGGCCCGGACCAGCTCGTCCTGGAGCCGGTCGTAGAGGGGCAGCGCACCGCGCATCAGCGCGAGGTAGCGGTCCGGGGCGTCGTGGAACTGTCCCATGCCGCCCTCCGGCGCTACGGGAGCTCGACGACCTCGAACTCGCTCGTCAGGTCCACCAGCTCCAGCACCCGCGACACCGCCGGCGAGGGGCGCGCGAGCGCGAACGGGCGGCCGGCCTCGGCCGCGGCGGTGCGCGCCTCGAGCAGCGACCGCAGGCCGGTCGAATCCATGAACTCGACGGCCGCCAGGTCGATCGTGATGGGCGTGGTGCCCTCGCGCGGCAGCGCCTCGACCAGGCGCGGGGCGCCCAGGATGTCCAGCTCGCCCTGGGCCACGACGACGACCCCGCTCGGGGCCGTCCTCGACCCGGACGGTGAACGTGGGCGTGGGCTCGCTGGCCATCGCCGGCGAGCGTAGCAGGGGCGTCCAGAGCGCCGGCGCCCGACGGGGTGGTTGGTCGCGCCGCCGCATCGGGCACCATGCAAGGGCCCGGAGCTGTACGACGCCCCAGGAGCGTGATGCCCACAGGACCCACCCTCGACGCCGCCGCGCGCGAGCGGCTCATCGTCGAGCACCTGCCGCTGGTGCGCGCGCTCGCGCGCCGGTACGCGAACCGCGGCGAGCCGCTGGACGACCTCGTGCAGGTGGGCACCATCGGCCTGATCAAGGCGATCGACCGCTTCGACCCGAGCCGGGGCAACAAGCTGGCGAGCTTCGCCACGCCGACGATCCTCGGCGAGATCCGGCGCCACTTCCGCGACCGCTCGTGGACCGTGCGCGTGCCGCGCGGCATCCAGGAGGCGCGCGCCCAGATCACGCAGGCCGTCAGCGAGCTGTCGGCCCAGAACGGGCGCAGCCCGACGGTCAACGAGATCGCGGAGTGGACGAGCCTGCCGGTGGACGAGGTGCTGGACGCGCTCGCCGCGGGCAGCGCCCAGCGCCCGGCGCAGCTCGCCTCGCCCGGCTCGGAGGGCGACGAGGACGGCGGGATCGCGGTGGGCCTCGACGACCCCGGATTCGACCAGGCCGAGGCGCGGGCGATGCTCTCCTCGGGCCTCGCCGACCTGCCGGCGCGCGAGCGCGTGATCATCCACCTGCGCTTCGAGGAGGGCCTCACCCAGTCGCAGATCGCGGCCCAGGTCGGCATCTCCCAGATGCACGTCTCCCGCCTGCTGCGGCGGGCGCTCGAGACGCTCCGCGAGAGCACGGAGGAGACATGACCCGGGTTTCGTGCCGCTCCCGTACGGGAAATCGGCCAGCAGGCAACGTGTGGGCAGCCGCCGGGAGCAGGCCGGGCCGGTGGGTAGAGTGGATGTCGAGGAGGCGATCGATGCACGCCGACAACGGGTCGTGGACGCCGTCGTGAACGTCGCCGAATCCGACGTCCAGCTGGTGCTGCCGGCCGAGCCGCAGAGCATCCCGCTCGCCCGGCAGATGGTGCGCGGGATCGTCGACCACCTCGGCTGGAGCGAGGAGAGTCGCACCGACATCTCGATCGCCGTCACCGAGGCCTGCACGAACTCCGTGCTGCACGCCTATCCCGACACCGGCGGGCGAGTACGAGGTCCTCGCCTGGGCCTCCCCCGACCGCCTCGTCGTGGCGGTGCGCGACCGGGGCCGCGGCATCACGCCCAGCGTCGCCTCGCCGGCGGCCGGGCTCGGCCTGGGCCTGCCGCTGATCCTGGCGATCGGCGACGAGGTGGCCTTCACGCACGACGACGGGGTCACCGAGGTGCGCATGACGTTCTCGCCCGACTCCCGCAGGGACGAGGACGGGTGAGCGCCACGTACGCGGGCCGTCTGCGCGTTCGCCGGCCGGAGCTCGGCGAGCCGGTGCTGGAGCGGGTCGTCGATGGCCCTGGCCGCCCGCGTCGACCTGTCCGTCGACCGCATCGCCGACGCCCAGCTCGTGATCGAGGCGCTGGTGGACACGCTGGGCCGGCGCTCGCCCGACGGCGTCCTCGACGTCGTGCTCGCCGCCGGGCCCGCGGGCGTCGACCTGTCGGTGGGCCCGCTCCCCCCGGGACGGCCGCCCAGATGGTCGCCGACAGCGCCGTTCCCGGCGTCGGGGTGGTGCTGGACCGCCTGGTGGACCAGTGGGGCGTGGAGCCGCTGGACGCCGGAGGCGAGGCCCTGCGCCTGACCATCGGCCCGGGCGCGCCGGCCGTCACCTGACCGCCGCATGAGGAAGAAGCTCGTCGCCCTGGGGGTCGTGGCGGCGGCGGCGGCGTTCGTGCGCCGGGAGCTGGCCCACACGGCGCCGCGGCCGCCGGCTCCCCCGCGCGTCCCCCGCCTCCCGGCCCGGCGCCCGCCGAGCGCCGGCGCCGCGGCCCCCGCGGCGCCCGCCGGTCCGCGCCGGGGCCCGCGGGGGGTGGTCGACACGGTCATCGCCGCGGTGCGGGCCGGGCTGGCGCTCGGCATCACCGACATCGCGGCCACGCTCGCCTACTACGCCTTCCTGGCGATCCCGGCGATCGCCCTGGTGGCGGTGGGCGCCTTCGGCATCGCGGGCGGGCCCGGCACGGCCCAGGACGTGGTGGACGTCCTCGACGAGGGCGTGGTCCCGGACGACGCCGTCTCGCTCATCCGGGACACCCTCGCGCGCGTGACGGCGTCCGGCGGGCAGAGCGCCACCCTCGCCATCGTCGGCCTCGTGCTGGCGCTGTGGACCGTGAGCGGCGCCATGCAGGCGCTGATGCGCGGGCTCAACCGGATCCACGGCTGCGCCGAGACGCGCTCCTACGCGCGGCTGCGTGCGACCGCGGTGGGCCTGTTCGCCTGGGTGCTGCTGGCCCTGATCGTCTCGTTCGGCCTGCTCGTGCTTCGGCACGCCCCTGGCGGAGGCGCTCGGCGACTGGGTGGGGGCGCCCGGCCTCGTCGGGGCGCTCTGGTGGGCGTTGCGCTGGCCGATCGTCGGCGGGGCCCTGTTCATCGCGATCGTCGGCATCCTGCGCCTGGGGCCGGCGGAGCAGCGGGCGCCGGTCAGGGGCCAGGCCATCGGCGCGGGGGTCGCGGTGCTGATCTGGCTGGTGGCCTCGGCGGGCTTCGGCGTCTACGTCTCGCGTTTCGGCACGTACGGGGCCGCCTGGGGCTCGCTGTCGGCGGTCATCGTGATGCTCACCTGGCTCTGGCTGACCAGCCTGGCGCTGCTGCTGGGAGCGCAGCTCGAGGTGGAGGTGGGCCGGCGGGCGGTAGCCTTACCGGCGTGATCGCCCCATGAGCCCGGCTCCTCCCCGGCCCCGGCCGCCCTGGTCGCGCAGCCAGCGGACGGTGCCGCGGCGGGTGCTGCGGCCGCTCCAGGACTTCCTGCGGCTGGAGGTCTCGGGCGGACTGGTGCTGCTGGCGGCCACGATCGTGGCCCTGGTGTGGGCCAACGTGGCGACCGACTCCTACACCGACCTCTGGAGCACCGAGGTCACGCTGCGCATCGGCGACCACGCCATCACCGAGAGCCTGGTGGACGTCGTCAACGACGGCCTGATGACGATCTTCTTCCTGGTGGTGGGCCTGGAGGTCAAGCGCGAGCTGGTGGTGGGCGAGCTCTCCAACCGGCGCGCGGCGCTGCTGCCCGCCTTCGCCGCGCTGGGCGGCATGGTGCTGCCCGCCCTGATCTACCTGGCCGTCATGGGCGGCGAGCCGGGCTCGCGCGGCTGGGGCGTCCCGATGGCCACCGACGTCGCCTTCGCGCTCGGGGCGCTCGCCCTGCTGTCGCGCCGCGTGCCCTCGCCGCTGGTGGCCTTCCTGCTGGGCGTGGCGGTGATCGACGACATCGGCGCCATCCTCGTCGTGGCCTTCTACTACACCGACACCATCGCGCTGGGCTGGCTGGCCGGCGCCCTGGTGGGCCTGGCCGCGATCCTCGTGCTGCAGCGCCTGCAGGTGCGCGACATGGCGGTCTACATCGTGCTGGGCCTGATCGTCTGGTTCGCCACCTTCGAGTCGGGCGTCCACGCGACCATCGCGGGCGTCGCGCTGGGCCTGGTGACGCCGGTGCGGCCCTTCCAGGAGCCGGCCGCCGTCAGCGCCGAGGCGGTGCGCATCGCCGAGGCCACCGACGACCACCCGGAGGATCCCGACGCCGACGCCGGGGAGTGGCGGCGCCTGGCCTGGCTGTCGCGGGAGGCGATCTCCCCGCTGGCCCGGGTGGAGCACGGGCTGCACCAGTGGTCGAGCTTCGTCGTGCTGCCGATCTTCGCGCTCGCCAACGCCGGGATCATCCTCGACCAGGCCTCGATCGACGCCGCCCGCGACACGCCGGTGGCGGCGGCGGTCGCGGTGGGCCTGGTGGTGGGCAAGACCCTCGGCCTGACCCTGGGCGTGGCGGTGGCGGTCATGCTGGGGCTGAGCAGCCTGCCGCGCGGCGTGACCTGGGGCCACATCGTGGGCGTCGGCGCGCTGGCGGGCATCGGGTTCACCGTGTCGCTGTTCATCACCGACCTCGCGTTCGACGACGCCGCCACGGTGGCGGCCTCGAAGATCGGCATCCTCGCGCGGCTCGGTGGTGGCGGCGCTGCTCGGCACCGCCCTGCTGCTGGCGGCCGGGCGGCGGGCCGCCCGGGGCGGCGGCGTCAGCCCGTCAGGCGCGCCCCGTCCTGATCGTCCACCGCCCGGGTGAAGGCCTCGTAGCTCGGCTTCTTGGAGAGGTCCTCGCGCAGCAGGCCGGCCGGCCAGTTGGCGTTGTCCTGGAGGTTGAACCAGACCACCGCCTTCACCCGCTCGCTGCGCAGCTGGGGCAGCGAGTAGATCTGGGAGAGGTACTCGGCCTGCTGGTCCTCGGTGACCTTCTCGGTGCGGTAGGGCGTGGTGGCCGTCGTGTAGCCGGCCTCGGTGATGTACAGCGGCAGGCCCGGGCTTCCAGGCGTCCAGCTCGTCCAGCACGCGGCCGATGGTCGCCCAGCTCGGCACCACGGTGGTGTCGGCGAGCGGCGCGCGCCGCCGGGTAGACGTGCTGGGAGTAGGCGTCGAGCGGGATCTTGCGCTCGCGCAGCCCCTTCAGCCAGTCCATGGCCCCGATGCCGGTGGGGCTCGTGCTGCTGCGCGGGCCGCCCACCCCGGCGATCACGACGGCGTCGGCGTTGGCCTTCTTGATCTCCGGGTAGGCCGCCTTGTCCATCGCGGCGTACGCGTCCAGCGACACCGGCTCGTCCCCCTCGAACTGGGGCGAGAAGAAGCAGGGGCAGGTTGGGCTCGTTCCAGATCTCGTAGTGGCGCACCTCCGGCAGCTTCTCCCCGCCCGGCGACGTGAAGCCGCCCGAGTAGCGCGCGGCGAGCGCCCCCATGAAGTCGGCGAAGTCCTTCGGGTCGGGGGCGTTGGGGTTCACGGCGGCGGGCGACGGCGGTCCGCCGGTCGCCCAGCGCGGGGCGTTGTAGACCGAGACGATCGGCGTGATGTCGTGCTTGGCCAGGCCGAGCATGATCAGGTCGGCGCGGGAGAAGTCGTACGCCGGATCGGCCGGGTCGCTGGGCCGGTCCGGGCGGGACGGGGCGATGTCCTTCCAGAAGAGGTCCACGCGCGTGGTCGTGGCGCCGGTCGCGGCGATCATGTCCAGGCGGTCGGGGATGGTGTCGATCGGGTCCACGGGCAGGTGGTCGTCCTGCACCGCCGCCACCGCGCCCACCGGGGTGGCGTCGTCGCCCCCCGAGAGCACCACGGCGCCCGCGACGACGACGATCGCCACCGCCAGCACCACCAGCCCGATCACCACGCGCCCACGTCGCCCCATGTCCCCTCCGGGTCGGATTACCGGTTCACCCTAGGCGATGCCCCGTGGCTCGCCAGCGGCTCGGGCACGCGCCGCGCGGAGCGTTACATCCCCGCCTGGGCGGCCTCGGGCGTGATCGCGTCGGGCCAGGGCAGGTGCGCGGGATCCGGGTCGCCGGGGATGCGGTAGGTCCAGGCCGGGTTCGCCCAGCGTGCCGCCCGCCCACCGTGGATGTCGCCGACCAAACGCGCGAGGTCGATGCGGGCCGTCGAGCACGCTGGGCGCCATCGGGTCGGCCGAGAAGGCGAGCACCCGGCCGGCGCCGACCTGGCGGAGGATGGCGGCCGGGGCGCCGTCGAGGAAGCGCGCCACCACGGTCGCGTCGGCGGGCACGGCGGCGAAGGCCCGCGGCGCGTCCGAGTCGATCGGGATGCTCAGCAGGTCGTCGGGCACCCCGGCCCCGAGGGCCCCGGGCTGCACCTCGAGGATGCTCCCCGCGCGGCGCGGGCCCAGCGGCGCGCCGATGAGGATGTCGCGCTCGCGCGCGAGCGAGGGCCGCCGGCCGCCGGCCGGCGTGGTGGTGAAGGCGTCGGGGTCGGTGACGATCAGCGTGCCCCCCGCGCGCACCCAGTCCACCACCTGCTGGGCGAAGCCGGCGTCGAGGACCGCGCCGCGCGGCATCCAGAGCGTCTTGGCCGCCGCCAGCCGCGCGGGCTCGCGGGCGAGCCGCATGTCCGAGTCGAAGCTGAACGAGGCGTGCTCGAGCTCGCCCAGCAGGGAGTAGGTCGTGTAGATCGCGTCGCCGCTGGTGCGGTAGCGGACGTCGCCGAGCCGGTCGGGCTGGGCCTGGCCCTCGCTGGCGGTCGCGTACAGCACGAGCTGGGCGGGGTCGGTCGGGCGGGGCCGGCAGGCGCGCGCCGCGCACGCTGCGCGCCACGTCGAGCATCGCCTGGTAGAAGCGCGGCCGGGTGAAGCGGGGGTTGTCCGAGGCGAAGAAGCTGATGTCGGTGGCCCCCGCGCGCAGCGCCTGGGCGGTCCAGGTCCAGAGGTCGCCGGCCGTGGGGCGTGTAGCGCGAGTAGTTGAAGGCCTGCACCACGATGCGCGTGCGCTTGCCCGTGAGGTCGGACATCAGCTTGGCGCCGAAGCCGGGGTTGTAGCGCCCGCGCCCGACGCGGTCGCGCTCGGGATAGCTCACGTACGGATCGGCCTCGACGACGTCGGCGAACTCGGCCAGGCGCGTGTAGTCCCACGGGATGAAGCCGTCGATGAAGCCGTAGTCGTTGGGGTTCACCACGGCGGCGGGGTCGAGGCGCCGGATGAGCGCCGCCTGCTCGGCCTTCATCGCGAAGAAGCGCCGGCCGGCGTAGCGCGACCAGTTGGTCCAGCGCAGCCGCTCGGTCAGGCTCGAGCTGCGCCGCGCGAGCGGGTCGGGCAGCGTGTAGCCGGTGGTGCGCCGGAAGTCGGCGGCCAGGCTGCGGCCGAACGGGGTCGCGCGCGCCTTGCCGCGCGGCAGCACGGGGAACGGCTCGTCGCTGCCGGTGTAGTAGTTGACGTAGGGCTTGTTGCGGACCGTCGGCACGATGCGGCGGATCTCGCGCAGCGCGGCGGCGCGATAGGCCGGGTCGAGCAGCGAGAGGCGCCGCGTCCAGGCCAGGGTCTTCGGGTCGGAGACCACCGCCCGCTTCGAGTTGAGCGCGTTGCGCGCCGCCCACACCTCGACCGCGACGTCCCACTTGAGGCCGGTCGCGCGGAACTTGGCCATGAAGTTCGCGGGCGTGCGCCAGCCCGTCGTCTCCTTGGGCGACAGCGGCAGGGGCGGGAACGGCAGGGCGCTCACCCCGCTGAACCAGAGGCCGTTGGCGCCCGCGGTCGTGAGCACCTCGTCCATCATCCGGCGCCAGACGGCGGGCCGGAACGGCGGCGCCGTCGCCACGCGCCAGCGCGGGTGCTGCTCCTGGTTGAGCTCGTGGCTCCAGTCGGACACGCTGCCCGCGGGGCGGTCCGCGGCGGCGGCCGGGCCGGCGGCGAGCGCGCCCGCGCCGATGGCCAGGGCGGCGGCCGCGAGGATGGCGGGCAGGGGACGGGGCACGGGCGCGCCCATCATGCCCGTGGGGCCCCGGCCGCTCAAACGCATCAGGTGCGCGAGCGGCCGGGGGACCGACGGTTGCTAGACGGCGGCCTTGCGGTACGCGTCGATCAGGATCTCCGCGACCTCGGGACGCGTGAACTCCACCGGCGGGATCTCCCCGCGGTCGAGCATCTCGCGCACCTTGGTGCCCGACAGGAACACGCGCTGCTCGGGCGTCGACGGCGACGTCTTCGTCGTGGCCATCCCGCCGGTGAGGTTGCACCAGAAGGAGTGCTCGAAGAAGAGCGGCTGGATGGCCAGCTCGTCGCGGGTGATGTCGTCGAAGATCCGGTGGGCGTCGTAGGTGCCGTAGTAGTTGCCCACGCCGGCGTGGTCGCGGCCCACGATGAAGTGGGTGCACCCGTAGTTCTGGCGCAGGATCGCGTGCAGCACGGCCTCGCGCGGCCCCGCGTAGCGCATGGCGGCCGGCAGCACGCCCAGCACCACCCGCTCCTTGGGGTAGTAGCCCTCGATCAGGACCTCGTAGCAGCGCATCCGCACGTCGGCCGGGATGTCGTCGCTCTTGGTCTCGCCGACCAGCGGGTGCAGGAACAGGCCGTCCACCGTCTCCAGCGCCACCTTGGTGATGTACTCGTGGGCGCGGTGGATCGGGTTGCGGGTCTGGAAGCCGACGACGCTCGCCCAGCCGCGGGAGTCGAACTCCTGGCGCGAGGCGAGCGGGTCGAGCAGGAACGGGCACCGCGCCCGGGTCGAGCGGCAGGCGGGCCGCCACCCGGACCGGGCCGGCCAGCGCCGTGGTGCCGTGCGCGTACAGCGACGCGACGCCCGGGTGGGCCTCCTCGTCGGTGCCGTAGACGAGCTTCGCCTCGCGCACCGGGTCGGTCTCGTAGCGGTCGGTGACCTCGAGCACGCCCAGGAAGCGGCCGGTCTCGTCGACCAGCTCCACCTCGGACGCGGTGCCGACGCCCTCCAGCTCGTCCGCCGGCACGCCGAGCGTGACCGGGACCGACCACGCCAGCCCCGAGGGAAGGCGCATGTCGGTGATGACCGACTCGTACGCGGCACGGTCCATGAAGCCGTCGAGCGGCGACATGGCCCCGACCGCGATCAGGTCCAGGTCGGCCTGCTGACGGGCCGAGAGGGTGACGCGGGGGCGGTTGCCGCCCTCGTCGAGCGTCTCGTCGAGGCGGTTGACCAGCGTGCCGCCGTGGGGTGCGATCGGGCCCGGGGTCAAATTCCCGCCCCGTCCACGTTGCCCACCATGCTCGGGTCGAGAAGAGTGTCGGCGCGAAGGCCGAGCCGTAGAGTCTCCAGCGGGATCACCTCGTCGGATGGAATGTTGCCCAGGTTCACGTTCGGGCCGAACTTGCGGATGAACCAGACCTGCTGCGACTTCTGGGGAGCCTCGAACAGCAGGCGGTTCGAATCGATGTGGTGGACCACCTCGTCGATCAGGCCCATGCGGACCTCGCCGTCGGGGCGGAAGATGCCGGCGGTGCCCGTCTCGCGGGCCTCGGTGATGACCTTCCAGGCGCCCGCGCGCAGCTCGGCGTCGATCAGCTCGACCCAGCGGTACGGCGCGATGACCGCCTGCATGTCCTTCGAGCCCACCTCGCTCAGCACGACGAACTCCCGCGCCAGGGCGCTGATGTTCTCGAGCTTGACCTCGTGCGCGATCGAGATGGTGCCGTCCGAGACCTCGACGTGGCCGAGGCCCAGGTCGCTCACCCACCGCCGCCACTCGTCCAGCTTGCGCTGGACGAAGCAGACCTCCCAGAAGGTCCCCCCGAGCACCACCGGGATGCCGGCGCTCTGGTACAGGCGCACCTTCTCGCGCAGGTGGCGCGTGACGTAGGCGGTGCCCCAGCCGAGCTTGACGATGTCGATGTAGTCGGCGACCGAGTCGAGCACCGCCTCCACCTCGCGCAGCGGCAGGCCCTTGTCGATCACGTGCGTGACCCCCGCCTGGCGCGGCTTGGCGGGCCGCTCGGGCAGCGAGAGGAAGTCGGCGCCCTCGCCGGTGGCGAGGTCCAGCCCGAGCGTCTCGACGCCGTCGCTCATCGGGCGACCTCGGCGGCGCTGAGGCCCGCGCGCCGCCCGTAGACGACGGTGTCGAGCAGGGAGTTGCCCATCAGGCGGTTCGACCCGTGGACCCCGCCGGCGATCTCCCCCGCGGCGAAGACCCCCGGCAGCGTGGTCGCGGCGTTGATGTCGATCGCGAGACCTCCGTTGCGATAGTGGAGCACGGGGTACACCAGCACGCGCTCGCGCGTGATGTCCACCCCCGCCTTCAGGTAGCGGTTGTGCACGTACGCGAGCCGGTCCTCGGTGAAGCCGGCGCCGTTCTCCCGGTCGATCGCGGGGGTGTCGAGCCACACGCCGACGCTGCCGTCGGGCGCCTCGGCGCCGCGCCCCTGCGCGACCGCGTCGATGATCGCCTGGGCCACCACGTCGCGGGGCGCCAGCTCGTCGACGAAGCGCTCGCCGTCGGCGTCGTGGAGGGTGGCGCCGTAGGCCCGCGTCGTCTCGGGCAGGGCGTAGCCGGCCAGGGCCTCGGGCCAGATCGAGCCGGTGGGGTGCTGCTGCCACGAGTCCAGCTCGCGCCCCTGCGCGCCCAGCTCGAGGGCCAGCCGCAGCACCTCGGGCGTCGCGTCCGGGTGGTTGGTGCTGTGCAGGCCGAGCGCCTCGGCCTCGCCGCGCAGGCCTCCGCCCGCCGCCAGCACGACCGCGCGCGCGTGGACGGTCCGCCGCAGCCCGTTGCCGCCCGGCGCCACCTCGGCGCGCCAGCCGTCGCCCTCGGGCTCGAGCCCCACCAGGCGGGTGGCCTCCCACACCTCGGCGCCGCTGGCGCGCACGGCCGCGCGCAGGGCCTTCACCATCTCGGCGCCCGTGCGCTCGCCCGCCTGCAGCAGGCGCTTGCGGCTGGCCCCGCCGCAGCGCAGCAGCCGCAGCCGGCCGTCGTCGCGGGTGAAGGCCACGCCCAGGGAGCTGAGCCAGGCGATCGCGTCCGGCCCGCCGTCGGCGAGCTGGCGCACCAGCTCGGGACGCGCCTCGCGGTGACCGGCGGCGAAGGTGTCCTCGAAGTGCGAGGTGGTGGAGTCGTCATCGCCGATCGCGGCCTGGATGCCGCCCTGGGCCTTGCCGGTGTTGCCGGCGCCGAGCGCGGACTTGGTGGTCACGACGACCTCGGCGCCCGCGCGGGTGGCGCTGAGCGCGGCCGACATCCCGGCGCCACCGGAGCCGACCACAAGCACGTCGGTGCGCGCGTCGGAGTGGCTCGTCACGATGCGATGCTAGCCAAGGCCTGAACCCCTTGCCACTCTCATCGTTTCGATCAGGATTCGCTATGGGTCGCGCTCGCCCCGAGCTCCGCCCGGGCGAACTCGAGGAAGGTGGTCGTCACGCGCTTGGGCGTGCGGCCGGCGTGCCGGACGGCGAAGAAGTGGCGCTCGAAGCCCGCCCCCTCGAGCCGCAGGGCGACCAGCGTGCCGTCGGCCACCTCGCGCTCGACGGCGAGGCTGGAGATGACGGTGATCCCGAACCCGTCGAGCACCGCGGCCTTGACCGACTGCTGCAGGCCGAGCTCCATCGCGACGTTGAGGTCGCGGTCGCGCAGCCCGCTCTCGCGGATGGCCGCCTCCACCACCGAGCGCACGCCCGAGCCCTCCTGCTGGATCAGCATCGGCTCGGCCGCCAGCTCCTCCAGCGTGACCGTGCCGCGGCCGGCCAGGTGGTGGTCCGGCGCCACGATGGCGACGAGCTCGTCGCGGACGAAGGGCTCGAACACCAGCCCGCGCTGGGCGCGGGCGGCGCCCACGATGCCCAGCTCGAGCTCGTCGTCGAGCACGCGCTCGCACACGGTCTGGGTGTCGCTGACCTGCAGGCTGACGCGCACGTCGGGGTAGGTCTCGTGGAACGCGCCCAGCAGCCGCGGCAGCAGCACCTCGCCCGGGCCGGTGGACGATCCCAGCACGAGCCGGCCGGAGACCGTGGTGCCGATCTCGCCCACCTCGCGCTCCAGCTCGGCGGCCAGGCCGATCATGCGGCGCGCGCCCCGGTAGACGATCTCGCCGGCCTCGGTCACCGACACGCGGCGGCCGCTGCGGTCCAGCAGGCGGTGGCCCAGGCTCTCCTCCAGGGCGCGGATCTGGAACGACACCGCCGGCTGCGAGATCTCCAGCTCCTCGGCCGCCTGGGAGAACGAGCCCCTGTCGACGACGGTGCGGAAGGTGATCAGCTGGCGGAGGTCCACGCGGTGATCCTAGTCGCCACCGCCCGTCCGCGCGGACGCCAGGCGGGCGCGGAGCTCCTCGGCGACCCCGGTCCAGCGCTCGCGCATGAGGTCGCGCGCCATGGCGTCGGCGAGGTGCTCCTGGTGGAAGGCGATGGTCGCGCCGCTCGCGGCGGGCATCACCCGCACCTGCACGAGCGACGGCTCCTCCCACCCCGGCGGGCGCCACGTGAGGCGCAGGTGCGACCCGGGCGCGTCCACGCGGACCTCCCCGTCGGTGCCGTCCTCCAGGCGGTACGGGCCCGGCTCGAGGGCGATCGCCCCTCCCAGCCAGACCTCCATCCCCTCGGGCGAGCGCAGCAGCTCCCACACGGCCTCGGGCTCCGCGGGGACCGTGCGGCGCACGCCGATCTCCCATCCCACGTCGCGCGTGCGGCCCACCTCGCGTTCGGCGTCCACGGTCTCTCCTTTCGTGATCCTGCCCCCGTCCTACCACCGCGAGCCGCCCGCGAACCCCACCTTGCGGGCACTGGTTACTCTCGGTAACCTACGTCGTGGTTACTTGACGTAACCGCCACTCGAATCCGTAGGAGCGCCTGATGAATCAGGATGAGCGCAGCACCGTCCTCCCGGTCCTCCCCCTCGACGACGCGGTCGTCCTCCCGGGCACCAGCGTCACGTTCCCCGTCACCTCGGACGAGCAGGCCGAGGCGCTGAACGGTGCCGTGGAGGGTCGCATCCTGCTCGTCCCCAGGATCGACGGGCGCTTCGGCTCCTTCGGCGTGGTGGCCAGCGTGGTGGGCGAGGTGACGCTCCCCGACGGGACGCGCGGCGTCGCCGTCGAGGCGCTGCACCGCGCCGAGCTGGGTCCTGCCGTCAGCGCCGAGGTCGGCCTGAAGGTCAGCGCGATCGAGCGGCCCGACCCGGTCGACGCCGGGCCCGAGGCCGCGGCGCTGGCCCGCGAGTACCGGGCCGTGGTCGAGGAGGTCGCGGCCCTGCGCGGCGACCGGGCCCAGGTGGCCCGCTTCCTCGCCGGCATCGCCCACCCGGGCCGGCTGGCCGACACGACCGGCTACGCGCCGGAGGTCCCCCTCACGACCAAGATCACGCTGCTCGAGACCGTGGACGTCGCCGCGCGCCTGCGCCTGGCGATCGAGGCCCAGCGCGAGCGGCTCGCCGACGCCGGCCTGCGCCAGCGCATCCGCGAGGACGTGAGCGAGAACCTCGACAAGACGCAGCGGGAGATGCTGCTGCGCCGCCAGCTGGCCGCGATCCGCAAGGAGCTCGGCGAGGACGACGAGGCCGGCGACGACTGGGCCGACCGCATCGCCGGGTCCGGGCATGCCCGAGGCCGCCCGCAAGGAGGCCGAGCGCGAGCTCGCCCGCCTGGAGCGCCAGCCCGACGGCGCCGAGGCCGGGATGATCCGCACCTACCTGGAGTGGATGGTCTCGCTGCCCTGGGACACGCGCTCGGACGAGCGCCTGGACGTGGCCGAGGCCCGCGAGGTCCTCGACGCGGACCACGCCGGCCTGGAGACGGTCAAGGAGCGCATCCTCGAGTACCTGGCGGTCCGGCGCCTGCGCCGCGAGCGCGGCATGGACGACGGCAAGAGCGGGGTCATCCTGACCCTGGTCGGCCCGCCCGGCACCGGCAAGACGTCGCTCGGCCAGTCCGTGGCCCGCGCCCTGGGGCGCGAGTTCGCGCGCATCAGCCTGGGCGGCATCCGCGACGAGGCCGAGATCCGCGGCCACCGGCGCACCTACGTCGGCGCCCTGCCGGGGCGGCTGGTCCGCGCGCTGCGCGAGGCCGGCACGCTCAACCCGGTGGTGATGCTCGACGAGATCGACAAGGTCGGCAACGACTGGCGCGGCGACCCGTCGTCGGCGCTGCTCGAGGTGCTCGACCCGGCCCAGAACCACAGCTTCCGCGACCACTACCTGGACGTGGAGCTGGACCTGTCCGAGGTCCTGTTCATCGCCACCGCCAACGTCGTGGACACCATCCCCGGGCCGCTCCTGGACCGCATGGAGGTCATCGCGCTCGACGGCTACACCGAGCACGAGAAGCTGGCGATCGCCCGCGGCTACCTGGTGCCCCGCCAGATCGAGCGCAACGGCCTGCGCGAGGACGAGGTCGCGATCAGCGACGAGGCCCTCGCGCGGGGTCATCGCCGACTACACCCGCGAGGCGGGCGTGCGCGGCCTGGAGCGCCAGATCGGCAAGCTCCTGCGCAAGACGGCGCGGCGCATCGCCGAGGGGGCCGACACCCCGATCGCGATCGGCCAGGGCGACCTGGACGAGGCCCTGGGGCAGCCGCGCTTCCACCACGAGGCGGCGGAGCGCACGGCGACGCCGGGCGTCGCCACCGGCCTCGCGGTGACCGGCACGGGCGGCGACGTCCTGTTCATCGAGGCCAGCGCGATGCCGGCGGACGGGCCGGGCGACCGCCTCGTCCTGACCGGGCAGCTGGGCGACGTCATGCGCGAGTCGGCGAGGATCGCCCTCTCGTGGACGCGCTCGCACGGCACGGACATCGGCATCGACTCGAGCGCCATGCGCGACAAGGAGTTCCACGTCCACGTGCCCGCGGGGGCGGTCCCCAAGGACGGCCCGTCGGCCGGCGTCACGATGGTGACGGCGCTGAGCTCGCTGGCCACCGGACGGGCGGTGCGGCCGAACGTCGGCATGACCGGCGAGGTCACGCTGCAGGGGCGGGTGCTGCCGATCGGCGGGCGTCAAGCAGAAGGTGCTGGCCGCCCACCGGGCGGGGCTGACCGACGTGATCATCCCCGAGCGCAACCGCCGCGACCTGGAGGACGTCCCGGCGGAGGTGCTCGAGCAGGTCACGGTCCACCCGGTGCTGACCGTCCAGGAGGTGCTCGACATCGCCCTGGAGCCGGCACACGACCGACACGGGGCTCTGGCGGCATAGGGTTGGGGCGACGCCGATGGACGACTGTCGCTCACTCCCCCCCGTCTGCCACCGCTACCAGCGCGCGGCCGAGCTCCTCGGCCGCCGCTGGAGCGCGGCGGTGATCCGGGCCACGCTGGAGGGCCCCGCCCGCTTCACGGAGATCCGCGGGTCGGTGGACGGGCTCTCGGCCCGGCTGCTGGCCGAGCGCCTGCGCGAGCTGGAGGCCGCCGGCCTGATGGAGCGCCGCGAGCTGCCCGGCGGGGCGGTCGAGTACCGCCTCACCGCCAAGGGCGCGGCCCTGTCGCGCGTCGTCCACGAGATCGAGGCCTGGGTCGACGACTGGGAGCCCTCGCCCGAGACCCCCGACGCGCGAGGAGGCACGCGATGCCCGTCCTGAGCGATGACGCCCGCACGATCCTGGAGGGCCGCGCGTTCGCGCACCTCGCGACCGTGCTGCCCGACGGCGCGCCGCACTCGGTGCCGGTCTGGATCGGCCTCGACGGCGACCGGCTGGTGATGTTCACCCAGACCGGCAGCCGCAAGGCCCGCAACATCGAGGCCGACGCCCGCGTGGCCATCTCGGCCGTGGACGACGCCAACCCCTACCGGCAGTGCGACCTGCGCGGGCGCGTCAGCGAGCGCATCGACGGCGAGGCGGCGCAGGCGGTCGCCGACGAGCTCTCCATGAAGTACACCGGGGCGCCCTTCCCCTGGCGCAGCCCGCACACCGTGGCCTACGTGATCACGCCGCAGACGTGCCACACGGCCGAGCTGCCCTTCGCGCACGAGGCGCGCTAGGGCAACCGGGGCCTACCGGCTGGTGAAGTGGTGCTCACCGGTCTCGCACCAGAAGACCAGGCAGCCGGCCTCCTCGTGGCGGCCGACGCAGGAGCACTCGCCGCCGTGGTCCGGGCAGGGCCGGAAGACGCGGGAGAGCAGGCCCCAGTCCGCCACCGGGCGGGCGCCCGCGGGGAGGAGGTCGGCGCGGATGTCGGTGTGTTCGATGACGCTCATGAGTTCTCCCCGTGCGGAATGGAGGGGGGCGGTGAGACCCCCGCTTCGCCGTCGGTCACCTGGACCCTGCCGCCGCGCAACACGGTCCACAACGCTTCTGCAACGGGCTCCGGAGCCCCGGCCGCGACCCGCCGGCCGATCTCGTCGAGCCCGCCTCGCAGCACCTCGGCGTCCAGCGCCGGACGGGTGGCGCGCATGATCTTGCCGTAGCGCGTCGGGCGCACCTCCTCGTCCACGTTGAAGAGCTCCTCGTGGAGCTTCTCGCCGGGACGGATGCCCACCACGTCGATCGCGATGTCGCGGCCGGGCTCGTGGCCCGAGAGCTCGATCATGCGGCGGGCGAGGTCGATGATCTTGACCGGCTCGCCCATGTTGAGCACGAAGATGTCGCCCCCCTCGGCGATGCCGGTGGCCTGGATCACCAGCTGCACGGCCTCGGGGATGGTCATGAAGAAGCGCGTCATCTCGGCGTGGGTGACCGTGACCGGCCCGCCCTGCTCGATCTGGCGCTGGAAGATCGGGAGCACCGAGCCGGAGCTGCCGAGGACGTTGCCGAAGCGCACGGCGCCGAAGCGGGTGCCGGACGCGGCGCCGTGGGCCTCGATCACCCGCTCGGCGAGGGCCTTGGAGGCGCCCATGACGGTCTTGGGCTCCACGGCCTTGTCGGTCGAGATCAGGCAGAAGCGATCGACCCCGTACTGCTCGGCCAGCCGCGCCAGCACGTCCGTGCCGAGGCCGTTGTTCGCAACGGCCTGCAACGGGTTGAGCTCCATCATCGGCACGTGCTTGTAGGCCGCGGCGTGGAAGACGATGTCCGGCCGCTCGGTGGCGAAGACGCGCTCCATGGCGGTCGCGTCCTTGCAGTCGGCGATCACGGGGACCAGCAGGCCGGCGTGGCCGCGCTCGCGCAGCTGCAGGTCGACCTCGAAGAGGTTGTTCTCGGCGTGGTCCACCATCACCAGGCGCCGCGCGCCGCTGGCGGCCACCTGCCGGCACAGCTCGCGCCCGATCGAGCCGCCCGCCCCGGTCACCAGCACCGACCGGCCGTTGAGGTAGCGGGCCACCCGCTCGAAATCGACCTCCACCGGCGCGCGGCCGAGGACGTCCTCGACGCGCACCTTGCGCAGCTGGCGCACCGTGACCTCGCCGGTGATCAGCTCCGGCAGGCTCGGCAGCGTCGAGCAGGGGATCGCCGGCCTGGCGGCACACCTCGAAGATCTCCTGGCGCACGAGGCCCGACGCCGAGGGCATGGCGATGATGACCTCGTCGACGCGGGTGTCGCGCAGCACCCGGGCCAGGTCGGCCCGCGTGCCCTGACGCGCGTGCCCTGGACGCGCAGGCGCCGCTTGCGGGGGTCGTCGTCGATCAGGCCGACCGGGGTGTAGCCCAGGTCGCGGTTGCGCTTCATCTCGCGCAGGAGGGTGTTGCCGGCGTCGCCCGCGCCCACGATCAGCACCGAGCGGCCGCTGTTGACCAGGTCGAAGCGCGACGGCCGCTCGATGACGCTGCGCACGGCGAAGCGCGCTCCGCCGATCAGGACCAGCGTCAGCACCAGGTCGAACAGGAGCACGCCGCGGGGGATCGGCACGCGGTCGTCGGGGCGCCACTGCGACAGGATCGCCGTGATCAGGAGGCTCGACGCGACCACGGCCAGCACGATCGCCTGCAGGTCCCGCACGCTCGTGAAGCGCCACCACTTGGTGTAGAAGCGCATCGCGACGAAGGTCGCGAGCTTGACCACGATCACGATCCCGACCGTGGCGGCGAACAGCTTCTCGTACCGTCCGGGGACGTTCCCGTCGAAGCGGAAGTAGAAGGCCAGCCAGAAGGCCAGCGCGACGAGCCCCGCGTCGACCGCGATCTGGGCACCGCGGTGGAGGAACGCCCGGGGGCTCCAGTTGAGTGGAGCGCGACTCACGAGCCGGAGAGTCTAGCCGCGGCCGGCTCCAGAATCAGGTCGATGAGGTGCTCGGGGTCGCGAAGGGGCGGGATGTCACCCCGGGGACGGCGCTCCAGCACCAGGTCGTCCGGGCTCGTCAGGCGGCGCAGGCGGCCCTGCGCGATCAGGCTGGCGTCCACCGCGCCCAGGCGCGCGGCGAAGGGCGTGTAGGCCGGCACGCCGAGCGCGGCGGCCTCGCGGTTCATGGTGCCGCCCGCGCTCACCACCAGGTCGGCGGCGGCCACCAGGCTGGGCCCGTCGATCGGGCGCGGGGGGACGATCGCCGCCGTGCCCAGCAGGCTCTCGCGCTGGGCCTCGGTGCGGGGCAGCACGACGGTCTGGACCGCGGGGGCCTCGCCCAGCAGCCGCGCGAGCGTCGCCGCGAAGAGGTCGGTGGACGCCCCGCGGTGGTACAGCGTCACCTCCGGCGGGGGCCGCACCACCACGATCAGGCGGCCGGGGTCCAGGCCCAGCTCCTCGAGCACGCCCGGGTCCATCACGTGGTCGGCGAGGTAGTACTCCTCCTTCAGCCCGTGGTAGCGCACCAGCTTGGGGGGGCGGATGCCGTAGCGCGCGAGCGCCCCCTCGGGGATCGCGGCCGGCACCAGCACCCGGGTGGCCAGGCGGCCGTTCCAGTGGTGCATCGCGGCGGCGTACTCGTAGTCGAACATCGTCACCTGGGGCGTCCCGCGCCAGGCGGGCGGCCACCGGCTGGTCGGTGCTGCCGTGCGCCACGGCCAGGTCGAAGCGCTCCGCGCGCGCGAAGCGGATCAGGTCGGCCGAGCGGCGGGCCATGGCGCGCGCCTTGCCCGCGCGCGAGCCGCCGCCGTGGGCGCCCACGCGGGTGTGCGCGATGCCGAAGCGCTCCAGCAGCCCGATCGTCTGGGCGAACTCGCGGGAGGTCACCGTCACCTCGTGCCCGCGGGCCTCGAGGCGCGCGATCAGCGGGCGGAAGATCACCACGTGCGGCGAGTTGGTCACGTCCACCCAGACCCTCACGCGGCGCCCCTCCCGGCCGTCGTTACGAGAGCACTCCCGTGGCGCTCGCCGCCCGCACGACCTCGGCGATGTCGTCCCGCGACAGGTTGGGGTGCATCGGCAGGGCCAGCGCGGTGCGCGCGGTCTCCTCGGCGACGGGCAGGTCGCCCTCGGCGTACCCGAGGCCCGCGAAGACCGGCTGCAGGTGCATCGGGGTGCCGTAGTAGACGGCCGAGGCCACGCCGGCGTCGGCGAGCGCCCGCTTGAGCGCCTCGCGGTCGGGGTGGCGGACCATGTACAGGTGGTAGATGTGGGTGGCGCCGGGCGCCACCGCGGGCAGCGTGGCGTGCTCGCCCAGGCCGGCCTCGGCGTACCAGGCGGCCGCCTGGGCGCGGCGCGCGTTCCAGTCGTCCAGGTGGGGGTAGAAGACGCGGATGATCGCGGCCTGCAGGTCGTCGAGGCGCGAGTTGTAGCCCACCTCCTCGAAGATCACCTTGTCCTTCGAGCCGTGGAAGCGCAGCCGCCGCACGCGCTCGGCCAGCTCCTCGTCGCGGCACACCACCATGCCGCCGTCGCCCATCCCCGGGAAGTTCTTGGTGGGGAAGAAGCTGAAGGTGGCGATGTCGCCGAAGGTCGCGATCTCGCCCTCGGGCGCGCGCGCGCCGAACGCCTGGGCGCAGTCCTCGACGACCGCGAGCCCGTGCTCGCGGGCGAGCGCCGTGATGGACGCCATGTCGGCGGGGTGGCCGAAGATGTGCACCGGCAGGATCGCCCGGGTCGCGGGGCCGATCTTGGCCCGCGCCGCCTCGGGGTCCAGGCAGTAGGTGAGGGGGTCGATGTCGGCGAACACCGGCGTGGCGCCCACGCGGGCGATCGCCTCGGCGGTGGCGTAGAAGGTGTACGGGGTCGTGATGACCTCGTCGCCGGGGCCGATGTCGAGGGCGTTGAGCGCGATCACCAGCGCGTCGGTGCCGTTGGCCACCCCCACGCAGGGGCGCCCGTCGAGCCGCTCGGACACGGACGCCTCGAGCGCGCGGCCCTCGGGCCCGAGGATGAAGCGGCCGCTGTCGAGGACGCCGGCGATGGCGGCGTCGATCTGCGCGCGGAGGGGCCCGTACTGGGCCTGGATGTCCATGAGGGGAACGGTCATGACGCGGCGCGGGACGCTATCACGCGTCCGCCTCGGGCAGGGTGACGGTCACCGTCGTCCCGAAGCCCTCGCGCGAGGTGGCGGTGGCGGTGCCGCCGAAGCGCTCGGCGATGTGCTTGACGATCGACAGGCCCAGGCCGGTGCCGCCGAGGCGCTTGGAGCGCGACGGATCCGCCCGGTAGAACCGCTCGAAGACGTGCTGCAGGTGGCGCTCGGGGATGCCGGCCCCGTCGTCGGACACGCCCAGCACGACCGCGCCGTCCTCGCGGCGCACGGTCACCGTCGCGGTCGCGCCCGGGCCCGCGTACTTGACGGCGTTCTCCATCAGGTTGCGCACCACGGTGCGGGCCATCGTCTCGGTGAGGGGCACCCAGGCGGGCCCCGCGACGTCCAGCGTCAGGGCGACGCTGTGCTCGTCCACCAGGTCCGCGAGCTCGTGGGCGGTGATCTCGGCGGCCTCGGCCAGGTCCGAGCGCTCGGCCGAGGGCACGCCGCTGGTGGCCTCCAGCTCGGACAGGAAGAGGATGTCGGAGATCAGCGCCTCGAGGCGCTGGGTCTCGCTGGAGGCGCGGGCGACGAAGTCGCGCCGGGTGACCGGGTCCATCTGCGGGTCGTCGAGCGCCTCGAGCAGGCCCCGCAGGCCGGTGAGGGGCGTGCGCAGCTCGTGCGACACGTTGGCGACGAACTGGGAGCGCAGCTCCTGGTAGTCGACCGCCTCGCTGGTGTCGGTCAGGAAGACCAGGGCCTCGGGCAGCTCGTCGACCAGGTAGGGCTCGATCGCGATCCGGTACGTGCGCCGCCCGTCCGCGAACAGGCGCACCTCGAAGCGCTGGGGCTGGAGCTCGGCCAGCGCGGTCTCGAAGCCGGTGACCAGGCGGATCTCGCTGAACGCGTCCAGCAGGCTCATCCCCGGCACCAGGTACGGGAAGCGCTCCAGGGCGACCAGGTTGGCCTCCACCAGCCGGCCGTCGCCGTCCAGCCGCAGCGCGACGAACGGCAGGTCCTTGAGGGCCTCGCTGCGCCGGCGCTCCGCGGCCTGGGCGGCCCGGACGGCGGCCGCGGCCTCCGAGCGGGCCGCCGACACGCGGGTCTCCGCGCGGCGCGCGCGGATCACGCAGAGCACCGCCACCGCGAGCGCGACGAGCGCGACGACCAGGAGGGCGATGGTCACGCCGCCAGTGTCGCAGGCGGCCGCGCCCCGTGGGCCCGGGGGATTTGGGAGCGTCCGCCGGCCGTGATTTTGTTCCCGGCTGTGACACGCACCCCGCTCCCCGCCCTGGCCGCCCTGGCCGCCCTCGGCGATCGCGCCCGCGGTGGCGTCGGCCGGCCCGGTCACCGCGCTGCCGCCGCCCAACCCGCCGGCGCTGACCCAGGTCGCGCCCGGCATCAGCTACCAGCGGGCCGCGCAGGCCGACGGCCAGGTGATCCACGTGGTGCGCGCCGGGCTGGCGCCGCGGGTGTCGCTGGCGCCGGTGGAGCCGGGCGGCTCCCCGGTCACCCGGGGGCTGCTGACCTCCGCGGTGGGGGCGCGCCTGGACGGCGGCGCCGTCGCCGGGATCAACGGCGACTTCTTCTCGCCCACCACCAACGAGCCCAGCGGCGTCCTGATGATCAACGGCGAGCTGATCCGCGACCCCGAGGCCAGCCGCTCGGCCCTGGTGATGCTCCCGGGCGGCGGGATCGACGCCGTCAAGCTGGGCTTCCAGGGCCGGCTGCAGGCCATCGATCCGGCCGGCGTCGCCACCACCACCCGCTCCATCCTCGGGGTCAACCGCCCCGCCAAGCGCGGCAGCGAGACCCTGCTGTACACCGCGGCCTACGGCGCGCTCACGACCCCGGCCGGCGGCTCGCGCTACGAGCTGCGCATCCGCCTCGACGTGGACGGCCCGATCCTCGCGGGGCAGCCCCGCACGGGGACCGTGATCGCCACCGCCAGCGGCGGGGGGACCACGATCGGCGCCGGCCACATCGTGATCACCGGCGTGGGCTCGTCCGGCCCGGCGCTCGTCTCCGGCTTCCCCCTGGGCCAGCGGATCTCGATCACCCCCGGCATCCTGTCGCTGCCCCCCGGCGCCCTCAACGCCATCGGCGGGGGGCCCGCGCTGGTGCGCGGCGGCCAGGCCATCACCAACGCCGGCGAGGGCTTCACCGGCTCCCAGGTGGACGCGCGCACGGCCCGCTCGGCCGTGGGGCAGACCGCCGACGGGACCACGATGTTCGTCACCGTCGAGGGTCCCCAGCAGGGGCGCCCCGGGATGACCGCGGCCGACCAGGCCCGCCTGATGCAGTCCCTGGGGGCGGTGACCGCCATCGCCACCGACGCCGGCGGCAGCGCCCAGCTGGCGGTGCGCAACCAGCTGGTGATCCCGTGGGGGTCGGCCCCGCGCGCCCTGGCCGACGTGGTGGTCATGTCCTACGACGGCGTCACGGTCGAGCCCCTGCCCTACCGCGTGTCGGCCAACAACGACCGCGTGGACGACACGGCCTCGGTCGTGTTCCGCGCGACCCGCCCCGGCGCGACCAAGGTGAGCATCGCGCGCAGCACCGGCCGGCCGGCGCGCGACCTGTGGCAGGGCAGCCTGGGCCCCGGCAGCGCCCGCGTCACCGTTCGACCCCAAGAAGCTGCGCTTCGGCGACGGGCCCTACGTCGTGGTGGCCACCCACACGGCGGCGGACGGCAGCGGCGTCACCGAGGAGCGCCGCAAGGTGATCTTCGACCGCACGATCGGCTCGCTCACGACCCGGCCGGCCACCCGCAAGGTGGGCAAGAAGACCGTGCCGCGCCTCGACGTGGGCTTCCGCCTGGCGCGCACGGCGCGCGTGACCGTCAGGATCCGCAGCACGTCGGGCACGCCCATCGCCACCGTCGCGAGCGGGCGCCGCCTGAAGGCCGGGCCGCAGAGGCTGTCGTGGGACCGCATGGTCCGGGGGAAGGTCGTCTCGGGGACCGTCCAGGTGACGGCCGAGTCGCGGACCTCCTACGGCACGAGCGGCCTGGTGCGGTCCGTGACCCTCAAGGCCCCGCCCACGCCCAAGAAGGCGAGCCCCAAGAAGCCCTGAGCACCCCCGCGGGGCGCTCAGGGCCTGCCGGACTAGTCCTCGTGGTGCCCCTCGATCTCGGCCTGGGTGGCGCGGATCTCGGACACCAGGCGGTCGATCTCCCCGTCGAGGCCCGCCTCGCCGTCGCGCTGGCGGACGACGAGGTGGCCCAGCTCCGCGGCGAGCGAGTTGACCTGCCGCTTCAGGTTGAAGTCGTGCGCCTTGTCCTTGGCCTCCGCGGCGCCCTTCTGGGCCGCGTCGGTCGCCTTCTTGGCGGCGTCCTTCGCTTTGTCGACCAGTCCCATGCCCGCTCTCCCCGGTTCGGCGAATCCCCCCGGGAGCCAGCCTACCGGCCCTCTTCCCTCCAGTGAATGACCGTCAGGACGGTCGCGATGGCGGAGAAGATCAGGGCCAGGAAGAGGCCGATCTTGCGGCCGCCGGCGCTTCCCTCGAGGAAGATCATGAGGGTCACGACGAAGGTGACGCTGGTGAGATAGGCCGCCCAGGTGGCCGGGTTGATCGCGGCGGGCAGCTCGTAGTTGAAGGCCTCGGCGGCCAGGATCGCGGCGGCGGCGGCGGCGAAGATCAGCATGATCCACCAGGATGGGATCACGTCATCACCGCCGACGTTCACCCCCGCGAAGCCGTACCAGGGGAAGAACAGGCTGATGATGAAGAGGACGTTGGCGCCGGCGGCGCCGAGCAGCTTCTGCTCGCGGGTGAGCGAGTTCACGTGATCACTCCTGTGTGGGGCCGGTGAGCATCGGGTGCCGTCGTGGCTGGTGGGCTCTTCTACGCGCCCGCCGACCTCCCTTGCGGCCGGCTCAGGCCGCCGACAGGTCCACGGGCGGGTTGTGCCCGGGAATCATGCGCCGCGGAGCCGCCGCGCGGATCGCGCGAAACGCCGTAAGGTGCTCCTCGCGGCGGGGGAAGTCCTCGGGAAGGTCCATCCGCGCGAACCACCCCGGATCGGGTCCCGGCGTGTCGCCGGCGATGGCGACGGTGCCCTCGTCGGCGTCCACCAGGTAGGCCACGTGCCCGTCGGTGTGGCCCGGGGTCAGGATCCAGCGCACGCCGGGGAGCACCTCGCCGGAGGCGCCGGTGAGCGGGTGGACGGTCGCCCGGTCGAGGGCCCCGCGCACGGCGCGCCGCGTGGCGGGTGCCCAGCTCCACCTCGTGGACGTGCAGGTCCACCTCGCCGAGCTGGGGCAGCGCGGAGACGTGGTCCGAGTGCAGGTGCGTGGCCAGCACCGTGCGCACGTCGCCGGGCGACAGCCCGCGGGCGGCCAGCGCGCCCACCAGCATGTCGCCCTGGGTCATGTAGCCGGGGTCCACGACCACGTTCTCGGGGCCGGTGAGCAGCACGGTGTTGGGCCACGCGATCATCCCGTGGACCGCGTCGGGCAGGCCGCGGTAGGCCCCGAAGGTGGACGCCGTGGTCGGCCCGCGCAGCTCGATGACCGCGTCGCCGCGCAGGGCGAAGACGATCCGATGGGTCGGGACCAGCACCTCGACGTGCCACGGGGTGGCTATCGGGCGGCCTCCGTGCGCGCCGGCCCGTCGGCGGCGAGGCGGTCGTGCTCGTAGCAGGGCGCCTCGCAGAAGGGGGCCACCGGATCGCCGCCGGCCCGGCTCACGCGCGTGGCCCGGGCCCTCAGCACGATGCCGGCGCGGCGGATGCGCGGCGCCAGGGCGAGGCCGCCCAGCACGCCGCCCGCGACCAGCCAGCGCGCGCGGCGTCCCGTCGTCATTTCAGGAGCGAGAGGAACTCGTCGACGGGGATGGCGGTGAGCGTCTGGAAGTGCGCCGTGCCGCGCGCCGCCAGCTCCACCGACACCCGGGCGATGACCTTCTCGTCCGGGGCCTCGACGATGTTCACGAAGTCGTAGGGGCCGAGCACCGCCCACTGCTGAATGACCTTCGCCCCCATCTGGGCGATCTCGTCGTTCACCTCCAGCAGGCGCTGGGGATTCGCCTTCAGCGTGCCCACGCCGTGTGGGCTGAGGGTGCTGAGAAGGATGTAGGTCGGCACGTGAACGGACTCCTTCTGGCCTTGCGGACCGGGCTCGGCGAGGTTACCACCGCGGGACGGAAGCGGGCTCGGAGCGGTACCGTGCGGGCGTCATGGCCTCCTCGCGTCCGTCCCTCCCCAGCCGCCGCGCCCGCTCCGCCCCCCGGGTCGGGCGGGCCGGGACCCCCCTCGTGGGCGTCATCTCGGGCGTGGGCCTCGTGGTGTCGGTGTTCCTGCCGTGGTACGCGACCAACCTGGGCCCGCCGTTCTCGGCCACCAGCGCGAGCGGGTGGGACGCGACCACCATCGCGCGGGTCGTCCTGGTGCTGGGGATCGTGCTCGCGGCCGCCTCGGTCGTCCTCCTCCTGGAGGAGCAGGGCTCCCTGCGCATCGACCGCGCCGTCGGGGACGCGCTGGTCTGGGTGGTGCTGGTGGTGGCCATCCTGGCGGCGGTCGCCGTCGGCTTCCGGCTGGTGTTCATGCCCGAGCCCGCCGAGTTCCTCTCGCGGCAGATCGGCATCTTCGTGGCGGCGGCGTCGGCCGTCGGCGGGATCCTGGCGGGTCTCGCCGCCATCGCCACTCGCGACTGAGCCCGGAGCCGCCGATACCAGGGAGGTGACCTATTACCTCCCACCCCCCGATGACGCCTCCGGCCTGCACGCCGTGTCGGGCGTGCGCGGCGCGCCGGGGGCGACGGCCGACCGGGGGCCGCCCGGGCCCGGACTGCCCGACGGCCGCATCCTGAGGACCGTGAAGATGCCCGCCGCAGAGCTCGCCGCCTACCTGGGCGCGTGGGAGGCGGACCCGCCGCCGGCCGCGGTGATCCCCGCTCCCGCCGGCGTGATCGCGCGCGAGCGCCAGCGGCCGGACCGGAGCATGCCCGGCACGGTCCGCCGCCAGCGCCTGGCGATGGTCGCCGAGGGACACGAGGCCACGGCCCTCCACTGGTCGGCGCCCGAGCCGGTCACCGCCGACGACGAGGCGGCGTGGCAGAGGGCGCTCGGCCGGCTGGCGGCGGCGGGTGCGGCGGGGGGCTGGCGCGCGTAGCCTGCCGGGGTGTTCCCGGTCGATCTGGACGAGCTGCGCCACGCCTTCGGCCTGGGCGTGGCGGGCAACTTCGCCGGCCATCTCGAGCAGGCCGGCGAGGCCGGCGACTTCGCGGGGGTGCAGGCGGCCTCGGCGGACGCGCCCAAGGGCCTCTTCCCCTTCTACGCGCCCGGGCGGGACTCGTTCCTGGGGGTCTTCCCCCTGTCCCACGACCGCATCGCCAAGCCCCGCGCCCGCGAGCCGGTCAACCTGCAGATCGAGCCCGAGGCCGGCGTGCTGTGCACGGTCGACTACCTCTCGGACACGGTGACCCGGCTCGCGCCCACCGCGATCGGGGCGTTCAACGACTGCTCGATCCGGCGCGTCGGGGCGTCCAAGATCAGCCACAAGAAGAACTGGGGTCCGGACTCGAAGGGCGTCGCCCGGCGGTTCTTCCCGATCGCCGACCTGGACCCGGCGGGGCCGACGGCCGACCTGCGGCTGGCCTGCTTCCTGCGCCGCGACGGCGAGACCCGGCCCTACGGGGTCGACAGCCCCCTGCCGGGCTACAGCTACTACGGCAGCCGGCTGCTGGACTGGATCGTCGAGCGCCTCGCCAACCAGCGCGGCTCCGACGACACCCCGCTGGAGCCCGTGGGCGAGTACCTGGCCGCCAGCGGCCGCCCCGGGACGATCCTCATCGGGATCGGCGCGACGCGCTACACGCCCCTCGGGGAGAGCACGTACCTCGAGGTCGGCGACGAGTCGCTGGTCGTGGTGTACGACGCGGGCCGCACCTCACCGGACGACCTGGCGGTGACCGTCGGCCTGGGCCTGGAGGACGAGCTGCCCGCCGCGTCGGTGCTGCGGCAGGTGGTGGAGCCCGGGAGCTAGCGGGCCGGGCTCAGCGCGCCGCGCGGGCGCGCGTGAACAGCCGCACCGCGCTCGCGGCCAGCACCAGGACGCCGGCGAGCAGGACGACGAACAGCGCGTAGCCCGCGATCGTCCCGGCCTGGACGGCCACGCTCGCCACGCCGGCCAGCACGGCCGCGCCGACGCCGGCGGCGGCGGCCGTCGCGGCGAGTCGTGCGCGTGGCGATCCCTGGGCCATCGCGGCCATTGAACCAAACGGCCGCCATCCGTGGCGGCCGCGATCCCGGGCCGACAGTCCCTAGACCGCCTCGGCCACCGGCTCGGCGACGCGGAAGGTGACCTCGTCGCCCTCGGCGTCCACGATCACCCTCTCCCCGTCGCGGATCTCGCCGGCGAGCATCCTCTGGGCGAGCGGGTTCTCGATCCGCCGCTGCACCAGCCGCTTGAGCGGGCGGGCGCCGTAGGCGGGGTCGTAGCCCTCGCGGCCCAGCAGGTCGCGCGCGGCCTCCGTGATCTCCAGCTCCACGCCCCGGGTCGCGAGGCGGTCCCGCAGGCGGGCGGCCTGCAGCTCCACGATGCGCCCGAGCTGCGCGCGCTCGAGACGGCCGAACACCACGATCTCGTCCACCCGGTTGAGGAACTCCGGCCGGAAGTGGTCGCGCAGCGCGCCCATCACGCGCTCCTGGGCGATGTCGCCGTCGATCCCGTCGGCCAGGAACTGGCTGCCGATGTTGGAGGTCATGATCACGACGGTGTTGGTGAAGTCCACGACCCGGCCCTGGCCGTCGGTCAGGCGGCCGTCGTCGAGGAGCTGCAGCAGCACGTTGAACACGTCGGCGTGGGCCTTCTCGATCTCGTCGAGCAGCAGCACCGCGTACGGCCGCCGGCGCACGGCCTCGGTCAGCTGGCCGCCCTCGTCGAAGCCGACGTAGCCCGGGGGCGCGCCGATCAGCCGCGCCACCGAGTGCCGCTCCATGTACTCGCTCATGTCGATGCGGACCATGGCCCGCTCGTCGTCGAACATGAACTCGGCCAGGGCGCGCGCGAGCTCGGTCTTGCCCACCCCGGTGGGCCCCAGGAAGATGAACGAGCCGATCGGGCGCCCCGGGTCGGAGAGGCCCGCGCGGGCGCGGCGCAGGGCGTTGGCCACGGCGCTGACGGCCTCGTCCTGGCCCACCACCCGCTCGTGCAGGCGCTCCTCCATGTGGAGCAGCTTCTCGACCTCGCCCTCCATCAGGCGGCTCACGGGCACGCCGGTCCAGGAGGCCACGACCTCGGCGATGTCCTCCTCGTCGACCTCCTCCTTGAGCATGCGCCGGCTGCTCTGCTGCTCGGCCAGCTCGTCGTTGACCGTCTGCAGCGCGCGCTCGAGCTCGGGCAGGGTGCCGAACTTGAGCCGGGCCGCCCCCTCGAGGTCGGCCTCGCGCTCGGCGCGCTCCAGCTCCTGGCGCGCCGTCTCGATCTGCCCCTTGATCTCGCGGATGCGATCGATGGTGGCCTTCTCCTGGTCCCAGTGGGCGCGCATCGCGTCGCGCTCCTCGCGCAGGGACGCCAGCTCCTCGCCGATCGCCTCGCGGCGCGTCGCCGAGCTCGCGTCGGTCTCGGCCTCCAGCGCCTGCTGCTCGATCTCCAGCTGCATGATGCGGCGCTCGACCACGTCGAGCTCCGCCGGCACCGAGTCGATCTCGATGCGCAGGCGGCTGGCCGCCTCGTCCATCAGGTCGATCGCCTTGTCGGGCAGGAAGCGCGAGGTGATGTAGCGGTCCGACAGGCGCGCGGCGGCCACGAGGGCGCCGTCCTGGATCCGGACGCCGTGGTGCACCTCGTAGCGCTCCTTGAGCCCGCGCAGGATGGCGACGGTGGCCTCGAGGGTCGGCTCGCCCACCATGACGGGCTGGAAGCGCCGCTCGAGGGCCGCGTCCTTCTCGACGTACTTGCGGTACTCGTCCAGGGTCGTCGCGCCGACGGCGCGCAGCACCCCGCGGGCGAGCATCGGCTTGAGCAGGTTGGCCGCGTCCACGGCGCCCTCGGCCGCGCCGGCGCCGACGATCGTGTGCAGCTCGTCGATGAAGAGGATCACCTCTCCGGCCGCGTCCTCGATCTCCTTCAGGACGGCCTTGAGGCGGTCCTCGAACTCGCCGCGGTACTTGGCGCCGGCCAGCAGGCCGCCGACGTCCAGCGCGACCACGCGCTTGCCGGCCAGGCCGCTCGGGATGTCGCCCGCCACGATGCGCTGGGCCAGGCCCTCGACGATGGCGGTCTTGCCCGTGCCGGGCTCGCCGATCAGCACCGGGTTGTTCTTGGTGCGCCGCGAGAGCACCTGGATGACGCGGCGGATCTCCTCGTCGCGCCCGATCACCGGGTCCAGGTCGCCGCGCTCGGCCGCCTCGGTCAGGTCGCGCCCGTACTGCTCCAGCGCCTGGTACTTGGCCTCGGGGTTGGGGTCGGTCACGCGGGCCGAGCCGCGCACGGTGCGCAGGGCGGTCAGCAGGCCGTCGCGCGTCACGCCGCTCGCGGCCAGGGCCTCGCGGGCCGGACCGGGCTCCTCGAGCAGCGCCAGCAGCAGGTGCTCGGTGGAGATGAACTCGTCGTTGAGACCCTCGGCCTCGGTGCCCGCGCGGCGCAGCACCGAGCGGTACGGGTTGGAGAGCTGCGCGCCGGTCGCCGACCCGCTGACCTGCGGGCGGCGCCCGATCGCGGCCTCGGTGGCCGCGCGCAGGGCCGGCATGTCGGCCTGCGCCTTGCGCAGCACGGGCTCCACCACGCCCTCGGGCGCGTCCAGCAGCGCCATCAGCAGGTGGTCCGGCTCCACGACCGGGTTGCCGCGCTCCGCGGCGATCCGGGCGGACCCGGCGATCGCCTCCTGGGCGCGCTCGGTGGGCTTGTCAACGGCCATTCGCGATTCCTCTCATCGTCCCCATCCCTGTCTCCTCACGACCGGCGCGTAGCGGGGCACCAGCGCGGTCTCCTCGCGCACGGCCAGCACCAGCTGCCCGCGCGCCGCGCTCGCCTCCGCCATCTGGCGGCGGTGCTCGTCCCTCACGTCGTCCAGCTCCGCGCTCAGGTCGCGGATGCGCCGCTCCGCGCGGCCCAGCCGCTCCTCCAGGCGCAGCACCCGCTCGATGCCCACCAGGTTGAGGCCCTCCTCCGAGAGCTCCTGGATGCGCCGCAGCAGCGCGACGTCGGCCTCCGAGTACACGCGCGTGTTGCGCGCGGTGCGCCGCGGGTTGATCAGCCCGCGCCGCTCGTACACCCGCAGCGTCTGGGGGTGCATGCCGGCCCGCTGGGCGGCGACGCCGATCATGAAGAGGCGCTCCGGTGCTCATGAGAACAGCGTCTCCCGCGGATCGCGGGCGTCCAGCTTGGCGAACTTCTCCAGCGCGTCCTTCTGCTTCTGCGACAGCTCGCGCGGCACGTCCAGGCGCAGCGTGGCGATCAGGTCGCCGCGGCCCTCGCCCTTCAGGCGCGGCGCGCCCTTGCCGCCGATGCGCAGCGAGCGGCCGTCGGCGCTGCCCGCGGGCACGGTCAGCTTGACCCGCCCGTCGAGCGTGGGCACCTCCACCTGCGCCCCGAGCGCCGCCTCGGCGAACGTGACCGGCACGTTGATCACCAGGTCGTCGCCCTTGCGCGTGTACAGGCGGCTGGGCGCCACCCGCGTGATCACCTGCAGGTCGCCCGCCGGCCCGCCGCGCGTGCCGGCCTGCCCCCGCCCCTTGAGGCGGATGCGGGTGCCGTCCTTGACCCCCGGCGGGATCTTGACCTTGATCTGGGAGCGCGTGGTGGTGTTGCCGGTGCCGTGGCAGGTCGGGCAGGGGTCGTCGATGACGGTCCCGTTGCCGCCGCATCGCGGGCAGGGCTCGCTGAAGGCGAACGACCCGCCGTCGCGCCCGCGCACGCCGCGCCCCTTGCACTCCGGGCACAGGCGCGGGCTGGTGCCCGGCTTCGCGCCGCTGCCGCCGCAGTCCGCGCACGCGACCGGCGTCTCCACCGAGACCGGCACCTGCACGCCGGCCATCGCCTGGTCGAAGGAGAGGTTGACCTCCACCTCGACGTCGGCGCCGCGGCGCGGCGTGGGCTCGGCCGTGCGCCGTCCCGCCGCGCGCGTTGCGGAAGATGCTCGAGAACATGTCGGCGAAGTCGCCGAAGCCGCCCGCGCCGGCACCGCCGCCCGGCCCGCCGGGCCGCCGCCGAAGCCGCCGTTGGCCCGTCCGCCGAACTGCAGGCGCGCGTCGTACTCGCGCCCGCTTGTCGGGGTCCGAGAGCACGTCGTGGGCGTGGGAGATCTCCTTGAAGCGCTCCTCGGCCTTGGCGTCGCCCGGGTTGGCGTCCGGGTGGTGCACCCGGGCCAGCTTGCGATACGCCTTCTTGATCTCATCGGCGCTCGCGGTCTTCGCGACGCCGAGCGTGGCGTAGAGATCATCCACCCGGTCCGCCCGCTCCCTTCTCGTCGTCGGCGACGCCGTCGGCGGCCGGAGGCGATCACGACCCGCGTGGGTCGCAGCACGTGGTCGGCCTGCCGGTAGCCCTTCTCGATCACCTCGATGACGGTGCCCTCCGGGTGGTCGGGCGACGGCGTCGAGGCGATCGCCTCGTGCACCGTCGGGTCGAACTGCTCGCCGCTGGCCGGGATCTCCTCCACCCCGTGACCCGCCAGCAGCCCCGCCAGCTGGCCGCGCACCATCTCCAGGCCGGCCACGATCTGCTCGCCCTGGTCCCCCAGCGCCGCGACCGCGCGCTCGAGGTTGTCCATCACGGGCAGCAGCCCGCGGACGACCTCGCGCGTGGCGCCGGTCGCGATGCTCTGGCGCTCGCGGTCGTTGCGCTTGCGGAAGTTGTCGAACTCGGCCTTGAGGCGCTGGAGCGCGTCGAGGTACTGGTCGCGCTCCGCGCTCACCCGCTCGAGGTCCGAGAGCGGGGCCGCCTCCTCGACGGCCCCGTTGCCCTCGGCCTCCGGTCGCCTCGGCGGCCGGGGCGGGCGCGTCGGCGGTGGCCTCCACGGCGATCTTGCGCGGGCGGATCTCGTCGGCCTTCGGCACGCGCACGGTCAGCACGCCGTGTCGAAGCTCGCCGAGATCTCGTCCGCCTTGACGCCCTGGGGCAGGGTGACGCTGCGCTGGAAGTCGCCGTACGCCCGCTCGAGGCGGTAGTAGCGCCCCTCCTGACCGTCTCCTCGAACCGCCGCTCGCCCTTGAGGTGAGCACGTTGTCGTCGATCTCGATGTCGATGTCCTCGGGCGTCAGCCCGGGGAGCTCCGCGCGCAGCACGATCGCGTCGGTGTCGAAGATGTCCACCGCCGGGGTCCAGCGGACCCCGACGAGACTCCGTCGCCGGTGGCGCGGTTGAAGAGCCGGTTCATCTCGTCGCGCAGCGTCGTGATGTCGCGGAAGGGGTCGAATCGCGCGACTGCGGGCATGGGATCCTCCTCTCGTCGGGTTCGTCGTGTCACGACGCCTTCGGCGTCCTCGTCGATGACCTCGTACTCGGCGTCCTCGACGGTCTCGTCGGCGCCGCGCCGTTGCGCCTCGGCCTCCTGCTGGGCCGCCGCCTGCTGGTAGACCTGCTCCGAGAGCCGGTGCAGGACGTCGGTCAGGCTGGCCGTCTTGGCCTCGATGTCGTCGGCGTCCTCGCCGGCGGCCGCCGTCTTGGTGGCGTCGATCGCGCCCTCCAGGTCGCGCCTGAGCGCCTCGTCGACCTTGTCGCCGTTGTCCTTGAGCTGACGCTCGGCCTCGTGGACGCGGGCCTCGGCGTTGTTGCGCGCGTCGGCCACGCGACGCAGGCGCTTGTCCTCGTCGGCGTGCGACTCGGCGTCGCGCACCATGTTCGTGATCTCGTCGTCCGACAGGCCGCTCGACGCCTTGATCTCGATCTTCTGCTCGTTGCCGGTGCCGAGGTCCTTGGCGCCGACGTGGACGATGCCGTTCGCGTCGATGTCGAAGGTGACCTCGACCTGCGGCACGCCGCGGGGGGCCGGCGGGATGCCGACCAGGTTGAACTTGCCGAGGGTGCGGTTGTAGGCCGCCATCTCGCGCTCGCCCTGGAGGACGTGGATCTCGACCTGGTTCTGGTTGTCGTCCGCGGTCGAGAAGACCTCGCTCTTCTTGGTCGGGATGGTCGTGTTGCGCTCGATCAGCTTGGTGAACACGCCGCCCTTGGTCTCGATGCCCAGCGACAGCGGGGTGACGTCCAGCAGGAGCACGTCCTTGACGTCGCCCGGCCAGCACGCCGGCCTGGATGGCGGCGCCGACGGCGACCACCTCGTCCGGGTTGACGCCCTTGTGGGGGTCGCGGCCGGTGAGCTCCTTGACCCGCTCCTGCACCGCGGGCATGCGGGTCATGCCGCCCACGAGCACGACGTGGTCGATCTTGTCGCTCACGCCCGAGTCGGTCAGGGCCGCTTGGTCGGGCCCACGAGCCGCTCGAGCAGGTCGTGCGTCAGCTCCTCGAGCTGGGCGCGGGTGAGCTGCAGGTCGAGGTGCTTCGGGCCGCTCTGGTCGGCCGTGATGAACGGCAGGTTGATCTGCGACGACGTGGTCGTCGAGAGCTCGATCTTGGCCTTCTCGGCCGCCTCGTAGAGGCGCTGGAGGGCCATCTTGTCGTTGCTCAGGTCGATGCCGTGGTCGCGCTTGAACTCGGCGGCCATCCAGTCGACGATCGCCTTGTCGAAGTTGTCGCCGCCGAGGTGGTTGTCACCGGCGGTGGACTTGACCTCGAACACGCCGTCGCCGATCTCGAGCACGGACACGTCGAACGTGCCGCCGCCGAGGTCGAAGACGAGGATCGTCTGGTCGGTCTCCTTGTCGAGCCCGTAGGCCAGCGCGGCCGCGGTCGGCTCGTTGATGATGCGCTTGATCTCGAGGCCCGCGATGGTGCCGGCGTCCTTGGTGGCCTGCCGCTGGGCGTCGTTGAAGTAGGCCGGCACCGTCACGACGGCGTCGGTCACCGGCTCGCCGAGGAACGCCTCGGCGTCGGCCTTCAGCTTCTGCAGGATCATCGCGCTGATCTCCTGCGGGCTGAACTCCTTGCCGTCCACCTGGATCCGCGCGTCGCCGTTCTGCCCGCGTACGACCTCGTAGGGGACGATCGTCATCTCCTCGTCCACCTCGGCGTACTTGCGGCCCATGAAGCGCTTGACGCTGAAGATCGTGTTCTCGGGGTTCGTCACCGCCTGGCGCTTCGCGACGGTACCCACCAGGCGCTCGCCGGACTTCGAGAATCCGACGACCGACGGGGTCGTGCGTCCGCCCTCGGCGTTGGGGAGGACCTCGGGCTCACCGCCGGTGAGAACCGCCACCGCGGAATTGGTGGTGCCGAGGTCGATGCCGATCGTCTTGCCCATATGCGTGCTGCCTCCTCGCGCCGGGATGGCCCCGGCATGCCGTGTGGGAACTTCGCTGTCACGAGTGTAGATCTAAGTCGGTTCATGTCAAGTCGGATCTGAGTGGAGCTGACTTAGATCTTCCGTTGGGCCTCCCGAGCTTCGGGCTTCCGAGCTTCGGCGTTTGCGCAGGAGTGCGGAGAAGGGGAGGCGACTAGGCGAGGAGTCGGCCTCTTAGCGGGCCGACTCGACGCGCAAATCCGCCCTAGGTCGGGCGCATTTGCATCGCGCAGCGGCCCTTCGGGCCGGACATGTGCGCGGGCAGGTCAGACCCACCCCTCGGGCGCTGCGCGCCCTCGTGCGCTGCCCGGAAGGCGCGGTGGTGTTGACCTTTCCGGCGGCCTGGCCCCGGCGACCAGCCGGCGCCGCCGGTCTGCCGAGGGCCCCGGCCAGGGGCCCTCGGCGCGTCGGGCCCGACCGCCAAGAGGCGGGCCCCACGCCTTGTCCGCATCCTCCTTCTCCGCACTCCTCAGAAAACGCCGAAGCTCGAAGCGCCCGAAGCACGAAGCGCCCGAAGCACGAAGCGCCCGAAGCACGGAACGCTCGGAGCTCAGAAACCCAGAGTCCGGAACGCCCGAGAGCTCGGAAAGCCCCGAAGCACGGAAAACCCCGAACTCCACGAGCCCTCAGACGCTCGAGGATCCCCTGGCGGCCGTGGCGAGCCCCGTCCGGCACACGTCGAGCAGCACGCACGCGCCGCAGCGCGGGGAGCGCGCGACGCAGACCGTGCGGCCGTGCGCGATCAGCCGCATGTGGGTGGCGAAGGCCATCCCGGGCGGCGTCCAGCGCGTCAGGCGCTCCTGGGCCGCCACCGCCGTGGCCCGCGCGGGCACGATCCCGGTCCTCAGCGCGATGCGGTGGACGTGGGTGTCGGCGGGGACGATGTGGGCGTCGAAGCAGAAGCACATGACGCAGGCGGCCGTCTTGGGGCCCACGCCGTTGAGCGACGGTGAGGAACGCCATCGCCTCGTCCAGCGGCACCGTCCCGAGCCACTCCAGGTCGGCGCCCCGCGGATCGTCGGCGATGCGGTCGAGCACCTCCTGGATGCGCGGCGCCTTCTGGTTGGCCAGCCCGGCGACGCGCACGGCGTCCTCGACCTCGGCGGTCGGCGCCCGGCGCACCGCGTCCCAGGTGGGAAAGCGGGCCCGCAGGCTGCGGAAGGCGCGCTCCTGGTTGACGTCGGTGGTGCTGTGGCTCAGCAGCGTCGTCACCAGCTCGCTCACGGGCGGGTGGCGGCGCGCGTAGGGCAGCGGCCCGTACTCCTGCGCGAGCCGGCGGACGATCTCGAGCGTCTGGGCCCGCGTCCCGGCGCGCGTGGGTCAGCCCTCGTCCGGGGGCGCGGCGCCCTCGTCGACCAGCGAGCGCTCGATGGCCTCGGAGGTGAGCGACAGGATCGTGGGCACCCAGATCAGGTCCTCGGAGGGCTCGGCGGGCGGCGGCCCGGCCGCCAGGTGCCGCACCGCGGCGACCGCCTCGGGCGCCCCGGAGGCCTCGGTGGCGGCGACCGCCGCGCGCGCCCAGGCGCGGATCTCGGGGTCGCCGGTGGACCGGGCGAGCTCGGCGATGTCCTCCGGGCGGCTCCCGGCCTCCACGTAGTCGGCGATCTCGACCGCGAAGTCCTCGGGGTCCAGGTCCAGGAGGTCGGCGGCGATCGCCCCCGCGGCGCTGGTGGCGGCGATGGCCGCGTCGGGACCGCCCGCGGCGATGGTGGCCTCGGCCGCCCGCAGGCGGGCGCGGGCGCGGGCGCCGGCCGCGGCCAGCTCGGTGGCGGCGCGCACGGCGAGGGCGCGCGCGAGCGGCGTGTCCGGGTCGTCGTCGGCCGCCCACGCCAGCACCACCGCGAAGGCCTCCTGGTCCTCGGCCGCGGCCTCGGCGCGTGCGCGCAGCAGCGCCGCCTCCATGGGGCCCCGCAGCTCCGCCCAGTGCGCGGCCGACGCGGCGCCGGCCAGCTCGGCGGGGTCGGCCCCGGGATCGGCCTCGTCCGACAGGGCGCGGGCCAGCGCCCAGGTCTCCGGGCCCAGCACGCCCCGGGGCAGGCTGAGGCCGGTCAGGGTCAGGACCCGCGTGAGCGCCTCCTCCGGGTTCATCGGACCGGGTGCTCGATCGCGCCGAGGCCGTCGATCTCCATCCGCACCACGTCGCCCGGCTGCAGGAAGACCGGCGGCGTGCGGCCCTTGCCGACGCCCGGCGGTGTGCCGGTCGCGATCACGTCGCCCGGCTCCAGGGTGAAGCTGCGCGAGCACCACGACACCAGGACCGCCACCGGGAACACCATGTCGGCGGTGCTGGCGTCCTGGCGGGGCTCGCCGTTGACCCAGCTGCGCACGCCGAGCGCCTGGGGGTCGGGCACCTCGTCGGCGGTCGTGACCCAGGGGCCGAACGGGCCGAACCTGTCGCCGCCCTTGGCGCGGACCCACTGCGGCTCGGAGCGCTGGCAGGTCCCGCGCGGTCACGTCGTCCATCACGGCGTAGCCGAAGACGTGGTCGAGGGCGTCCGCCGGCGCGCACGTCGCGCGCCCGGGTGCCGATCACCACGGCCAGCTCGGCCTCGTAGTCGAGCTGGTCGGTGTAGTCGGGCGCGCGGCACCGGCCCGGCGGGGCCGATCACCGACGAGACCAGCTTGGAGAAGATCAGCGGCTCATCCGGCACGTCGCCGCCCATCTCCTGGGCGTGGTCGATGTAGTTCCAGCCCACGCCCAGCAGCTTGCCGGGCCGCAGCGGTGCGTCCAGCTCCAGCCCGGCGAGCGGCAGCGGCGGGCCCACCGGGCCGGGGAGCCCCGCCGAGGGCGTCGCCGACGTCGCGTCCGTCGAGCGGCTGGACCACATCGCCATCGACGCGGCCGAGCCGGGTGCGACCGGCGTCGCGGAACGTGCAGAGGCGCATGCGCCGCTATCCTAGACCGGCCGGAAGAGGCCCGTCCTCCGACGGGCCGCGCCGACGCCGTCGAGGAGAGTTCGCGATCGCCACGCAGCTTCAGGAGCTGGACCCGGACACGCCGTCGGGCCTGTCGGCCGCCGTCTGGCGGCTGGTCGACCGCAGCCGGATCACGCCCAACACGGTCACGATCATCGGCTTCCTCGGCATCTGCGCCGCGGCGGTCCTCACGCTGGAGCGCCAGTGGGTGATCGCGTCGCTGGTGTTCATCGCCTCCGGCCTGGTCGACTCGCTGGACGGGCTGGTCGCGCGCCACCAGGGCAGGGTCACGGCCTTCGGCGCCTTCCTCGACTCCACGCTGGACCGCCTGGCCGAGGGCGTGATCCTCGGCGCGATCGGCATCACGTTCGCCCAGGAGGGCCAGGACTGGGCGCTGGCGGCCGCCTTCATCGCGCTGACCGCCTCCTTCCTCGTGTCGTACGCGCGCGCCCGCGCGGAGGGCCTCGGCATCCCCGGCTCCAGCGGCGGCCTGATGGGGCGCCCGGAGCGCCTGGTGATCGTGGGCGCCGGCCTCTTCCTGGGCGGGCTCGGGTCGCTGCTGGCGGTGATGATCGGCATCCTCGCCGGCCTGAGCGCGATCACCGCGGTCCACCGGGTCGTGCTGGTGTGGCGCGCGTCGGACGGTCGCGGTGCGTAGACCGGCCGCGGGAGGGGTGCGGCCGTGAGCGACGCCCTGCGCATCGCCCTCGTCTCCCCGCACGCGTGGCCCCCGCGCGACGACGTCGCCCACCACGTCGTCGCCGAGGCGCACGCCCTGGCGGGCCTGGGCCACCGGGTCACGGTGCTCGCGCCCTCGAGCGACAGGGCGCTCGTCGCGGCCGGGCGCGCGGTGCTGCTGCGGGCCCACTCCGGCGAGCCGGAGGCGCTGATCGCGCCGCCGGGCGAGGTGCGCGAGGTGGTCATCGGCCGCGCGCTGCTGGCCGGCCCCGGCCGGCGGGTGGGCGAGCCCTTCGACCTGGCGGCGACGCTGGAGACGACGCTCTCGCGCTCGCGCCCTTCGACGTGGTGCACCTGCACGAGCCGCTCGCGCCGAGCCCGGCGCTCGCGGCCCTGCGGCACGCGCCGGGCATCACGGCGGCCACCTTCCACCGCGCCGAGCCGCTCGTCGGGGTGGCCTTCCTGCGCCCGCTGGTCGACCGCGCGCTGGCGCGCGCCGACCTGCGGGTCGCGACCACCGAGGCGGGGCGCGCGGCGCTCTCCGAGATCCTGCCCGGCGACTACACCGTGATCGCCCCGGGCGTCGACACCGCGCGCTTCGCGCCCCCGCCCGACCCCGTCCGGGCCCCCGGGGCTGGTGCTCGTGGCCCGCGGCCGCGACCGGGTCGGGGTGCGCTTCGCGGTCGAGCGTGCTGCGCGACCTCGACCTGGACGCCGTGGGCCCGGTGACCCTGCTGGGCCCGGCCGACGCCCCCTGGCGCACGCGCGCCGCGGTGCCCAAGGCGCTGCGCGACAGGGTGTCGGTGGTGCCCGACGACGGGCCGGCGTCGCGCGCCGAGGCCCTCGCCGCCGGCCGGATCGCCCTCATCGCCACGCCCGACGACGCTGCTCGGGCCCGCCCTGCGCGAGGCGATGGCCTCGGGGTGCGCGGTGCTCGCCCCGCTCGGCCCGGCCGCCGACGAGGCCGTGGTCCACGGGGTCGACGCGCTGGTGCTGCCGCCGTTCACGCGCGAGGCCTGGAGCCGCAGCGTCGCGCAGCTGGTCGCCGAGCCCGAGCGCCGCCGGGAGCTGGGCGCGGCCGCCCGGGCGCACGCGAGCGCACGCACCTGGGACGACGAGGCCCGGGAGCTGGACGCGGCCTACCGCGAGGCCATCGCTCCGCGCCCGCGCCAGCGGAGGGGCGGCTGCGGGCCGACCTCGACGTGCGCCCGGGCCCCGAGCTCACCCCGGCGCAGATCGTCGCCGCCTGCCGGGAGCGGGGCGTCGCGGTCGTCGCGGTGGCGGCGTCCGGACCTGGAGGCGGCCCGGGAGACGCAGGCGCTGGCCGGCGGCGTGCCGGTGGTGCTCGCCGCCCAGGAGGTCGCCACCACCGACGGCGTGCTGGTGGGCCTGCTGCTCTCCGAGCCGGTGGCCGGCGGGATGACCCCCGCCGACACGGCCGCGGCCGTCCACGCCCAGGGCGGGCTCGTGCTGGCGCCCCGCACGCGGCGGGCCCCGTCGACGCCCGCGCTGCGCGCCCTGGCCGGCGCCGTCGACGTGCACGGCGTTGCAGGTGCGGGCGCGGAGCCGCCGGGCGAGGACGAGGTGGCGCTGCGCCCGGCGCCTGGGCCTGCGCGTGGCCTGGACCAGCGAGGCCGCCCGGCCCGAGGACGTGGGCGGCACGTCTCCGGAACTGCGGGCCTTCTCGGACGCCGCCGGCCTGCTGGACGCCCTCGCCGACGCCCTCCCGGCCGACGCGCCCCGGCGCCGGGCGCCGCGCGAGCAGGGGTCGCGCCGCCGGGGCCGCGGGCGCCGCCTGCCGAAGTCGTGAAACGGGTACAGGCAGGAGTAACGAGGACCCCGGGAAATATCGCTCGTCGCCGATGACCCCTGACCCCCCCACGCCGCGTCCGGCCGCGCACCACGCGCACCCGCCGCGCCGCCGCCACCCCGCCGCTCGCCGGCGGGTCGCCCGAGGACATCCAGGACGCGTACCAGCGGCGCGCGATCGCCGAGATCGCGGCCCTGAACGACGAGATCACGGCGTGCGAGCGCTGCAACGCCGACGCCGAGCTGCCGGTGATGAGCTCCGGCTCGCCGCAGGCCGAGATCATGCTGATCAAGTGGAGCCCGAGCCTGGCCGAGCGCCAGGAGGGCGTCGCCTTCTTCGGCCGCGCGGGCACGGCGATCCTCAAGAGCGTGCAACGGCTCGGGATCGATCCGCTGCAGCTGTACGGCACGCTCTGCGTCAAGTGCAGCCCACCTGGACGAGGACGAGGTCGCCGAGCTGTGCCTGCCCTGGCTCGGCGCGCGAGATCCACATCGTCCAGCCCAAGCTGATCGTCCCCATGGGCGAGCGGGTGGTCGACGCGCTCGCGACCCTCGACTTCCCGGCCGCCGAGCCCCTGCGCGCCGAGCGCGGCGTGGTGCAGCGCTGGACGCCGACGATCGAGGCCCTGCTGGTGCCCGACATCGACGCGTCGCTGGACGAGCAGGGCGCCAAGCGCGCCTTCTGGGCCGCCTTCCGCGCCATCGGCGACTGGCACCAGGCCCAGCCGCCCTACTAGGCCCCCGTTGCGGGTCGAGTGAAGCGGGCGACGGCCTCGATGTGGGGCGTCTGCGGGAACATGTCCACCGGCCGCACCCACTCCAGCGTGTAGCCGCCCTCCACGAAGCGGGCGGCGTTGTCGGCGAAGGTCGCCGGCTGGCAGGAGACGTAGACGAGGGTCGGCGGCGCCAGCTCCAGGATGCGCCGGATCGCACCGCCCGACAGGCCGCCGCGGGGCGGGTCCACCACCGCGACGTCCGGCGCGGGCAGCCGGTCGCGGTGCTCGCGCAGCACCACGCGCACGTCGCCGCAGAGGGCGGTGTGGTTGGCGATGCCGTTGGCGCGGGCGTTGCGGATCGCGTCCTCCACCGCCTCGGGCACGATCTCGATGGCCACCACCTCGCGCGCCCCGGCGGCCAGCGCGATGCCGATGCTGCCGACCCCGGCGAAGAGGTCGTACAGCACCTGGCTCCCGTCGAGGCCCGCCGCCTCGGCCACGCGCTGCGTAGAGCACGTCGGTCATGCGCGTGTTGGTCTGGAAGAACGCCGCCGCCGACAGGCGCAGCGTGACGCCGGCCACGCGCTCCTCGATCCAGTCCCGGCCCGCCACGACCCGCGTCTCCAGGCCCGAGGTGACCTCGGCGACCCCGTCGTTGACCGAGTGCAGCAGGCCGACCACCTCGGGGTGCGCCGCCATCAGGGGCTCGGCCAGGCGATCGACCGCCGCCTCGGCGCCGGGGGTGGTGACGACGCTCGCCAGCACCTGCCCGGTGCCGACGCCCTCGCGCACCAGCACGTGCCTCAGGGTGCCGGTCTGCGCCCGCTGGTCGTACGGCTCCAGCCCCTCGGCCACGGCCCAGCCGCGGACGGTCTCGCGCACCGCGTTCCCGAGCGGGCGAGGCGAGCAGGCACGAGGCCACGTCCACCACGCGGTCCCACCGCCCGCGCTCGTGGAAGCCCAGCGCCAGACCGCCCGCCGGGCCGGGGGCCGCGGAGTACTCCATCTTGTTGCGGTAGGCGAAGCGCTCGAGGGCCGCGTCGGGCTCGCGCACCTCGACGTCCTCCAGGTGCCCGATGCGCGCGAGGTGCTCGGCCACCTGGGCCCGCTTGGCCGCCAGCGCGATCTCGTACTCCACGTGCTGGAGGCGGCAGCCGCCGCAGCGCGGGACGTACGGGCAGGGCGGGGTCACGCGCCCGGGGCCGGGGGACAGCACCTCGACCAGGTCCGCCTCGGCGAAGCGGCGGCGCGCCTTGGTGACCCGCGCCCTCACCCGGTCGCCCGGGGCCGTGTCGCGGCAGAACACGACGTAGCCGTCGTGGCGGGCCACGCCCGCGCCGCCGAAGGCGAGGTCGCTGCACCTCGAGCTCGAGCACGTCGTCGCGGCGGGGGCGTTCCATCGGCCTAGTATGTCCGTCGTGACCGCCATCGCACCGGACCTCGACGCCTACCGCGCCGATGTCGAGCGCTTCCTGGACGAGTCGGCGAGCATCGCCGACGAGCGGTTCCGCGACCTCTTCAGCGCCGAGGCCGTCGAGGGCCTCGAGTCGGTCGCCGCCTTCGGCGTGCCCCGCCGCATGCGCGCGCTGGCGCGCTTCGCGGCGGAGGGCTACATGCGCCACGCGAGCGCGGAGGAGAGCGCCGAGATCGAGGAGGTCATCCGCCTGCCGCTGGTGGGCGGCGGCGAGGGGGCGCTCGCGCTCCTGGACGTGGACGCCGCGCTCGCCGACGAGTCCGACCGCGAGCGGCGGCGCGAGCTGCAGCGCGCGCGCCTGCGGGCGATCGACTCCCACCTGGCCCGCCCCATCGGCGACGCCCGCCTGCGGCGCGACGACGCCGCCCGGGCCCTCGGCGCCGACACGCCCGCCGCCCTGCTGGCCCGGGTGGCCGACATCGCCCTGGCCGTCGTGACCGCCGACGGCGAGCGCATCCTCGACGCGACCGACGACGTCGCCGCCCGCGCCATGGACCGGTCGGCCCGCGACGCCCTCGGCCTGGCGCTCGACGCCACCGACGCGGCGGACCTGCCCCGGCTGGTGCGGGCCCCCCAGCTGGAGGAGGACCTGCCCGCGGGCGCCGCCGCCGGCGGCCGTGGAGCGCACCTGCGAGCTGCTGGGACTCCCCGGGGCGCCGGCCGCGGGGAGGGCGCCCGCGGGGCTGGTCGGTTACGCCCACACGCTGCGCACCGCCGGCATCGCCCTGGCCCACCGGGGCGCGTCCGCCCGCCTCCCGATCGAGGCCCGCCGCCTCGGCGACCCCGCGCTGCGCCGCGCCCACGGCTTCCTCTTCGAGGGCCTGCTGTGCGAGCCCGCCTGGCTCGCGCGCGTGCTCGGGGCGCCCGACGACAGCCCGGTCGCGCGCGCGGCCCGCGCCGTGCGGCTGCTCGGCGTGCGGGCCGCGGCCGCGCGGGCGGCCGCCCTGGGCGCCGGCGCCGACGAGGGACTGCTGGCCCGCGCCACCTGCGTCGGCTGGCCGGACGAGCTGCGCCTGGCGGACGACCTCGCGGGGCTGCGGGCGGCCGACGACCTGCGCGCCCGCGCCCTGGCCGCGGTGCTGCGCGCCCACCTGCGCGAGACCTTCGGCGAGCGCTGGTTCGCCGAGCCCGGGGCCGGCGTCTTCCTCCGCGAGCTGTGGCTCGAGGCGGGCGACATCGACCCGCAGGGCCTGGCCGTCGAGCTCGGGGCCGCCGGCCTCGATCCCGACGCGGTCGCGGCGGAGGCCCTCGAGGGCCTGGACTGAGCGTGCGCCTCGAGGGCGACGTGCTGCGCGGCCGGGCGGTCGCCCCCGGGTCGGTGGCGATCGCCGGAGGCCTCATCGTCGCCGGGGGCGGTGGCGGCCCGCGCGTCGCGCCCCCGCCGGGGTGGACGATCTGCGGCGGGTTCGTCAACCTCCAGGTCAACGGGTTCGGGGGGGCCGAGGTGGGCGGCGACCCGCAGGAGCTGGAGCGGCGTGGCCGCCGCGCTGCCCGCGGCGGGCGTGACGGCGTTCTGCCCCACGCTGGTCAGCCGCGACGAGGCGGGCTACGCCGCGGGCGGCGGCCGCCCTGGCGGACGCGGCGCCCGCCCCCGAGTCGGCCCGTCCGCTGGGACCCCACCTGGAGGGGCCGTTCCTGGCGCCGACGCGCCACGGCGCGCACGACCCCGCGGTGCTGCGCGCGCCCGCCCCGGAGGCGGTCGACCGCCTGCTCGCGGCCTTCCGCCCCGCGATCGTCACGCTGGCCCCGGAGCTGGAGGGCGCCCTGCCGGCCATCCGGCGCATCCGGGCCGCCGGGGCGCGTCGCCGCCGTGGGCCACACCGAGGCCGACGCCGCCGCCGGGCGCGCCGCCATCGCCGCCGGCGCGGGGCTGCTGACCCACGCCCTCAACGCCATGCGCGGCATCGCGAGCCGCGAGCCGTCGGCGCTGGCCGCCTTCCTGGCCCACCCCCGCGCGCGGGTGTCGCTGATCGGGGACGGGGTGCACGTGGCGCCCGGAGGTCGCGGCGACCGTGGCCCGGGCCGCCGGGCGCCGCCTGATCCTCGTGAGCGACGCGGCCGCCGCGGCCGGCGCGCCGCCGGGCACCTACCGCCTGGGCGGGCTCACGATCACGTCCGACGGCCTGCGCGCGACGCGCCGGCGGGCCGCCTCGCCGGCAGCGCCCTGGGCATCGACCGCGGGCCGGCCACGCTCGCCGGGGCGGGCATCGCGCGCGGCGCCGCCCTGTCGGCCGCGATCGACGCGCCCCGCCGGCTGCTCGGCCTGCCGCCGGCGCTCGCGCCCGGCTCCCCGGCCGACGTCGTGGTCCTCGACCCGGACCTGGTGCCGCGCCTCACCCTGGTCGGCGGGAGGGTCGCCTTCGCCGACCCCGACCTGCCCTTCGAGGTCTGAGGGCGCCCTAGTACACGTCGTCGCGGCGGTGGGCCAGGGCCGGGAGGCGGCGGCGGATGTCCGCCAGGTCGCCGAAGTCCAGCGTGGCGACCGCGACGCCCTCGCCCTCGGAGACCTCGGCCAGCACCGTGCCCCAGGGGTCGACCACCATGCTGTGACCGTGGGAGACCGTGCCGTCCGCGTGCCGGCCCACCTGGCCGGCGGCGATCACGAACGCCTGGTTCTCGATCGCCCGGGCGCGCAGCAGCGTCTCCCAGTGGGCCCGCCCGGTGACCTCGGTGAACGCCGCCGGGACGACCAGGATCTCGGCGCCCCGCGACGGCCAGCCGCCGGTACAGCTCGGGGAAGCGCAGGTCGTAGCAGACGGACATCCCCACCCTGCGCCCCAGCACGTCGGCGGCGACGATCTCGGCGCCGGGCGCGGTGGCCGCCGACTCCCGGTACGCGATCCCGTCGACGTCCACGTCGAACATGTGGATCTTGCGGTACACGCCGGCCACCGCCCCGTCCGGCCCCAGGAGCAGGCTCGTGTTGTGCGCCCGCCCCGCCGCGGTGCGCTCGATGATGCTGCCGGCGAGGATGGCCACGCCCAGCTCGCGGGCCCAGCCGGAGGCGGCCGCCACCGAGGGGCCGTCGAGCGGCTCCGCGCCCTCGGCGGTGCGCGGACCGTGGATGAAGGGCCACTTCTCGGGCAGCACGACCAGGCGCGCCCCGGCCGCCGCGGCCCGCCTCACCAGGGCCTGCGCGCGCGCCGTGTTGGCCTCCCGGTCCGCGCCGCTGGTGATCTGGACGGCGGCGACGGTCAGCCGATCGCTACCATCGCCCTGAAGGCGAGCATCGGGAGACGACATGTCGACGGAGATTCTGTCGCAGATCGAGGACGTGCTGGAGCAGATCCGCCCCGCCCTCCACGCGGACGGCGGAGATGTGGAGCTGGTCGAGTTCGACGACGAGGGCTTCGTGCACCTGTCGATGATGGGCTCGTGCGGGGGCTGCCCGATGTCCACGGCGACCCTCACGCTGGGCATCGAGGCCGAGCTGCGGCGGGCCATCCCCGAGGTCGAGGGCGTCATCACGGTCTGAGCGCCGCGGGCGTTTCGGATACCATGGCGCCCGCCGCATGTCGGCGGGGTGTGGCGCAGCTTGGTAGCGCGCTCCGTTCGGGTCGGAGAGGTCCCCGGTTCAAATCCGGGCACCCCGATGCACTCGCGAGCCCAGGGTGGAGAGTCTCCGCCCCGGGCTCGCGGCCGTCGTGCGCCGCTCAGGCGGTGGCGACCTCGGCGTCGCGCAGGTCGGGCGGCGGGTCGGGCTCCGTGGTCGCCGAGGCCCGGTCGCCGCGCAGGCGCAGGCCCACCAGCGGGTAGATGGCGGTCGAGAAGATCCCGGCCATCACCAGGCTGGCGGCGGTGGCCGACGTCATGTGGCCCTCGCTGACCGCGATGGTGGTGATCGCCACCACCAGCGGCAGCTGGGTGGCGCAGAAGAAGGCCAGCGCGCAGCGGTCGCGCAGGTCCAGCACGCCGCGGTAGAGCAGCAGCGCGGGGACGCCCCGCACGATCAGGAAGAGCGCCAGGAACATCGGCACCTTGAGCATCTGGACCGGGTCGTCGGTGAGGGCGCTGATGTCCACGCTGATCCCGCTGACCACGAAGAAGAACGGGATCAGGAAGCCGTACCCCACGGCGGTGAGCTTGGACTCCAGCACCTCCACCTCGCGCCCCTGCAGGGCCAGCCGCAGGATGATCCCCGCCACGAAGCCGCCCAGCAGCAGGTCGAGGCCCAGCGAGGCGGCGAGGCCCGTGAGCGCGAACACGATCACCACCGTGGTGCGGATCGCGAGCTGGCCGCTGGTCTCCAGGGTGCGCTCGAACATGTCCCAGCTGTGGCCCACCGAGCGCACGGCCACCAGGCCGGCCGCGACCGCGAGGGCCACGAAGGCCAGCAGGATGGTCGCGTTGCCCACCGCGCTCTTGGTGGAGAACACGAGCGTGATCAGCAGGATCGGGCCGAACTCGCCCATCGCCCCGGCGCCGAGCAGGTAGGTGCCGAAGCGCGAGCGCAGGTCCCCGGCGTCGCGCAGGATGGGGATGAGGGTGCCGATCGCCGTGGTGGCCATCGCCGACCCCACGAAGACCAGCGACAGCACGATGCCCATGGCCGCGAGCAGGCCGCCGAGGGAGTAGGCGAGCACCAGCGACAGGCCCCAGCCGATGGCCGCCAGGGTCGAGCGGGCGGCCCTTGACCCGCTCGAAGTCGATCTCGTAGCCGGCGAAGAAGAAGAGCATCGCCAGGCCGAGGTTGGAGAAGAACTCCACGAACTCGTCGGGCTGGGCGATGCCGAGCAGCTCGGGCCCGATGATGATCCCGAACACCAGCTCCAGCACGACCACCGGCAGCACGAAGCGGCGCCCGACGATCCCGACGATGAGGGCCGCGAGCGCCGATGCGACGACGATCGCGAAGAAGGACTGGGTGTCGATCTCGACCATTGCGGAGCCTTTTCGCCTGCGATGCCGGCCCTCGTGCCGGACGCCGGGGCCCCACCGGTCCCGGTCGCCGCGCAGCCTACTCGCGGCTCCGGACCTTCACACGCCAGGCGCCGCGCGGGTCCGGAGCCGTTCACAGCGGATCCACAATTCACGGTTAACGCCGTAATCTCCGGGTTGTCGCAAATGTGTCGCACGCGATACGGTCTTGCCTTGCCAAGCGGCACGAACGAAGGCCCGATGCCCGCGGAGCTCCCCGAACCGATCCGGTCCGACAGCGCGACCACCTCGACAGGCGTGGTCACCCGCGCCGTCACGGCCGTGCGGCGCCCGTTCACGACCCACCCCTGGCTCATCGAGGTCGCGATCTTCGGGGCGGCCCTGGTCGTGTACCAGCTGTCGCGGGCGCTGGTCATGGGCAAGCCCTCGACCGCGTTCGACAACGCGGCCGGGATCATCCACCTGGAGAAGAGCTCCGGGCTGTTCGTGGAGACCAGCATCCAGCAGTGGGTGCTCAACCACATCGAGCTGGCCGAGGCGCTCAACTACTTCTACCTCTACGCGCACTGGACGGTGACGCCGCTCTTCTTCGTGTGGCTGTACCGGCGCCGCCAGCACCTGTACCCGTACGTGCGCAACGCCTTCCTCGCGGCCAACGGGATCGCGCTGATCGTGTTCATGGTCTACCCGGTCGCGCCGCCGCGCCTGGCGGGCGCCGGCGACGGCTTCGTGGACACGCTCCACAAGATCAGCGACGTGGACCTGCACGCCGGCGTGTTCTCGGGCTGGTTCAACCCGCACGCCGCCGTCCCCTCGATGCACTTCGGCTACGCGATCATGATCGGCGTGGTCGGGCTGCTGCTGCTGCGGTCCTGGCCGCTGCGGCTGCTGGCGCTGGCGTACCCGGCGGTCGTGTTCATCACGATCACGGGCACCGCCAACCACTACGTGGTCGACTCGATGGCGGGCGGCCTGGTGGTGGCGCTGGGCTTCCTCGGCGCCTGGGCCGTGATGAGCATGCGCGGCAGCATGGGCACGCCCGTCCGCTCGCGCGCGGGTCAGGTCAGCCGCACCAACTAGCGCCGGTCAGCGCGCCGCGTCGCCCAGCAGGTCGCGGGCGATCACGAGGCGCTGGATCTCGCTGGTCCCCTCGTAGATCTGGGTGATCTTGGCGTCCCGGTAGAGGCGCTCGGCCGGGTACTCGGCCGAGTAGCCGTAGCCGCCGAGGGTCTGCACGCAGGTGTTGGCCGCCTCGACCGCGACGGCGCTCGCGAACAGCTTGGCCTTGGCGCCGGCGGCCGTGTGCGGCAGGCCGGCGTCGCGCATGCGGGCCGCCTGGATCGTGAGCAGGCGCGCGGCGTCGAGCTTGGCCGCCACCTCGGCGAGGGGGAACTGCACGCCCTGGAGCCGGGCGATCGGGCCGCCGAAGGCGATCCGCTCGCGCGCGTAGGAGACGGCCACCTCGAGCGCGGCGCGCGCGATGCCGCAGGCCTGGGCGGCGATGATGATGCGCCCGGAGTCGAGCGTGGCCAGCGCCACCTTCAGCCCCTGGCCCTCCTCCCCCATCATGCTGTCGGGCGCCAGCCGGTGGCCGTCGAAGGCGAGCCCGACGGTCGACGAGGTGTGCAGGCCCATCTTGGCCAGCTCGGGGCCCACGGTGAAGCCGGCGCCGGGCTCGGCCAGGAAGCACGAGATCCCCTTGGGGCCGGGGCCGCCGGTGCGGGCGTACAGCACGAAGAGGTCGGCGAAGCCCCCGCTGGTGATCCACTGCTTGGCGCCGTCCACCACCCAGCCGTCGCCGTCGGGGCGGGCGGTGGTGCGGAGGTTGGCGGTGTCGGAGCCGGCGTCGGGCTCGGTGAGCGCGTAGGCGGCGAAGCGCTCGCCCGACGCGAGGCCCGGCAGGTAGCGCCGCTTCTGCTCGTCCGTGCCCGCCCGCAGGATCGGGGCGGCGCCCAGCGAGTTCTGCACCGCCACGCCGGTGGAGGTGCCGGCGTCGGCGGCGGCGACCTCCTCGATGATCAGCACCAGGGAGGTGTAGTCGAGCCCGGCGCCCCCGTACTCCTCGGGGATGATCACGCCCAGGAAGCCGAGCTCCGCCATGGTGCGCAGCACCTCGACCGGCACGTGGTGGGCCTCGTTCCACTCCGCCGAGTGGGGCGCGATCTCGGCCTGGGCGAACTCGCGCACCAGGGCCTGGATCTCGCGGTGGGTCTCGGTGAGGTCGCCGGTGGTGGTGGTCACGTGTCTCCTTACCAGTGGGCGGGATCGCGGTAGGGGCCCCAGACGTCGCGGAAGACGTCGCAGATCTCCCCCAGGGTGGCCCCCGCGACGGCGGCGGCCACGAGCCGCGGCATCACGTTCTCGGTGCCGCGGCAGGCGTCCGCCACGGCGGCGAGGGCGGCGGCGTGGGCGGCGGGATCGCGCTCGGCGCGCCATTCGTGGACGCGCGCGACCTGGGCGCGTTCGGCGTCCGGGTCGGCGCGGTGGATCTCGATCGGGTCCTCGTCGGGCTCCACGTACGCGTTGGCGCCCACCAGCACGCGCCCGCCGTCCTCGTAGGCGCGCTGGTAGCGGTAGGCGGCCTCGGCGATCTCGGCCTGGGGGAAGCCCTCCTCGACGGCCGCCACCATGCCGCCGCGCTCGTCGATGCGGCGGATGTAGTCGATCGCCTCGGCCTCCAGCTCGTCGGTGAGCTTCTCGACGAGCCACGAGCCGCCCAGGGGATCGGCCACGTTGGCCGCGCCGGTCTCGGCCGCGATCATCTGCTGGGTGCGCAGCGCCAGGGTGGCCGACTCGACCGTGGGCAGCGACAGCGTCTCGTCGTAGGAGTTGGTGTGCAGCGACTGGGTGCCCGCCATCACCGCGCCGAGCGCCTCGATCGCCGTGCGCGCCAGGTTGAGCAGCGGCTGCTGGGCCGTCAGCGACACGCCCGAGGTCTGCGTGTGGGTGCGCAGCTGCCAGGACCGGGGGTCCTTGGCGCCCACCCGCTCGCGCATGAGCGTCGCCCACAGCCGCCGGGCCGCCCGGATCTTGGCGACCTCCTCGAAGAAGTCGATGTGGAAGTTGAAGAAGAACGAGAAGCGGGGCAGGAAGCTGTCCGGGTCGTGCCCGCGCGCCACCAGGTCCTCGACGTAGGCCAGGCCGTCGGCGAGCGTGAACGCGAGCTCCTGCGCCGCCGTCGCCCCCGCCTCGCGGATGTGGTACCCCGACACCGAGATCGGGTGCCAGAGGGGCATCTCGGCGGCGCAGAAGGCGATCAGGTCGGCGACCAGCCGCATCGAGGGCCGCTCGGGCACCACCCACTCCTTCTGGGCGATGAACTCCTTGAGGATGTCCGTCTGGAGGGTGCCGCGCAGGCGGGCGCGCGGCACGCCGCTCTCCTCGGCGGCGGCCACGAACAGCGCCAGGGCCACCGGGGCCGGGCCCGAGATCGTCATCGACGTGGAGACGGCGCCCAGGTCGATGCCCGCGAACAGCCGCCGCATGTCGCCGACGTGCGCGACCGAGACGCCCTCGCGGCCCACCTCGCCGGCCGACAGCGGGTGGTCGGGGTCGTAGCCCATCAGGGACGGCATGTCGAAGGCGGTGGACAGACCGCTCTGGCCCTGCGCGAGCAGGTGGTGGAAGCGGGCGTTGGTGTCCTCCGGCGAGCCGAAGCCCGCGAACATGCGCATCGTCCAGAGGCGGGTGCGGTACATCTCGGGGTGGATGCCCCGCGTGTAGGGGTACTCGCCGGGCGCGTCGGAGGGGCCACCCGGGCCGGAGTAGACCGCGGCCAGCGGGTGGTCGGACATCGTCGTCGTGCGGTCCGGTGCGGGTTCGGGCGGCGGGGCCGCCTGCTCCGGGCGCCGAGTGGGCGCGCCTCGTGCCACGGGTCGACGCTATTATTCGGAAGTCCGACTATCAAGTCGACGCGGCGAACGGAGGCACGTGCGAGACGAGGCGGCGGCACGGATCGACGACCCCGTGGAGGAGGCGGCGCGCCAGTGGGGCCGGCGCTACCCCGACGCCGCCGGCTTCCGCGCCCTGGTGTCGCTGGTGCGCGGCTACTCGGCGGCGGTCCGGGAGGTGGAGGCCATCCTGCGCCCGCTGGAGCTCAACATCTCGCGCTTCGAGGTGCTGCTGCTGCTGTCGTTCTCGCGCTCGGGCGCCCTGCCCATGATGCGCATCCGCGACCTGCTGCTGGTGCACGGCTCCAGCGTCACCTACCTGGTGGACCGGCTCGAGGAGGCCGGCCGGGTGGAGCGGGTCGCCGACCCGGGCGACGGGAGGGTCTCGCTGGTGCGCCTGACCCCCGCCGGGCGGGAGGCGATCGACGCGGCCGCCCGGGCCCTCGCCGACGGGGGCTTCGGCAGCCTCGCCGCGCTCGACGCCGGCGAGCTGGGACAGCTGTCGGAGCTGCTGGGGGCGCTTCGGCGCGAGCCGGGCGCCTGACCCTGGCAGACTGCGCGCCATGACGATGCCCAGCCACAAGTACCACGCCTTCCCGACGGTCGACCTGCCCGACCGCACCTGGCCGGACCGGGTCATCGACCGGGCGCCGATCTGGGTGTCCACCGACCTGCGCGACGGCAATCAGGCGCTGGTGCATCCCATGGACCTCGCGCGCAAGGAGCGGGTGTTCCGGCTGCTGGTGGAGATCGGCTACCGCGAGATCGAGGTGGGGTTCCCCTCGGCCTCCAAGCGCGACTTCGACTTCGTGCGCCACCTCATCGAGAACGAGCTGGTCCCCGACGACGTGACGCTGCTGGTGCTGACCCAGGCGCGCGAGGACCTGATCGCGCGCACCTTCGAGAGCCTGGAGGGCGCCCACCGCGCGATCGTGCACCTCTACAACTCGACCAACGAGGCCCAGCGCCGGCTGGTGTTCCGGATGGACCGCGACGGGGTGCGCGACCTGGCGGTGCGCGGCGCCGAGTGGTGCGTCCAGGGCGCGCAGGAGGCCCCCGGCGACGCGGTGCGGTTCGAGTACAGCCCGGAGTCGTTCATCCTCACCGAGCTCGACTTCGCGCTGGAGGTCTGCGAGGCGGTCACCGACGTCTTCGCCCCCACTCCCGAGCGCAAGCTGATCCTCAACCTGCCGGCGACCGTCGAGATGTTCACGCCCAACGTCTACGCCGACCGGATCGAGTGGATGGGCCGCGCCCTGACCCGGCGCGAGAGCACCGTGCTGAGCGTGCACCCCCACAACGACCGCGGCTGCGCGGTGGCCGCCACGGAGCTCGCGGTGATGGCGGGTGCCGAGCGCGTCGAGGGCACGCTGTTCGGCAACGGCGAGCGCACCGGCAACGTCGACCTGGTCACCCTCGCGCTCAACCTCCACACGCAGGGCATCGACCCGGGCGTCGACCTCAGCCGCCTGGACGAGGTGCGCGCGGTGATGGAGGAGGTCACCGAGCTGCCCGTGCACCCCCGCCACCCCTACGTCGGCGACCTGGTGTACACGGCCTTCTCGGGCTCGCACCAGGACGCGATCAAGAAGGGCATGGACGCGCGCCAGCGCGCGGGGCAGGTGGAGTGGGAGGTCCCCTACCTGCCCATCGACCCCGCCGACGTGGGGCGCACCTACGAGGCGATCATCCGCGTCAACAGCCAGTCGGGGAAGGGCGGGACGGCCTACGTGCTGCAGGCCGAGCACGGCCTGGACCTGCCCCGCGGCCTGCAGGTCGAGTTCGGCCAGATCATCCAGGCGATCGCCGACGGCGAGGGCATCGAGGTGTCGCCCGAGCGGATCTGGAACGAGTTCCAGGCGGCCTACCTGTCGCTGGACCAGCAGCTCCAGCTGGTGCGCTCGCGCGTGGAGGCGTCGGCCGACAGCCCCGACAGCATCGAGGTGGTGGTGCGCTCCGACGGGGACGAGCGCGTGCTGTCCGGACAGGGCAACGGCCCGATCGACGCCTTCGTCGACGCGCTGCGCCGCACCGGGGGTCGACCTGCGCGTGCGCGACTACCACGAGCACGCGCTGGACCGCGGCGCCGACGCCCTGGCGGCCGCCTACGTCGACGTGGACGTGGACGGCCTCACCTTCTGGGGCGTCGGCCTGCACGAGAGCATCGTCACCGCCTCGCTGCGCGCCATCCTGGGCGCGCTCAACCGGGCGGGCGTCACCCTCTAGCGCACCGGGCGCCGGCTAGGAGAACTTCGCCGGGCGCTTCTCGAAGAAGGCGTCCATCCCCTCGCGCTGGTCGGGCGTGGTGAAGGCCAGGGCGAAGCTGTCGATCTCGCTGGCCAGGCCCCCGGCCCGGTCGCCCGCCAGGGCGCGGTTGCACAGGGCCTTGGACGCGGCGGCCGCCCAGACCGGCTTGGCGGCGATGACGGCCGCCAGCTCCACCGCGCGGTCCAGCAGCTCCTCGGGCGGGTGGACGTGGTTGACCAGGCCCACGCGCAGCGCCTCGGCGGCGCCGATCGGGGCCCCGGTCAGGATCATCTCCTTGGCGTAGCCCGGCGCGACGAGGCGCATGAGCCGCTGGCTGCCGCCCCAGCCGGTGACGATGCCCAGGTTGATCTCGGGCTGGCCGAAGCGCGCCCGCTCGGAGGCGACGCGGATGTCGCAGGCCAGGGCCAGCTCGCAGCCGCCCCCGAGCGCGTAGCCGTTGACCGCGGCGATCACCGGCGCGTCGAAGCCCTCGATGCGGTCGGCGATCGCGTGGCCGCGGCGCGCCCACTCGCGGGCCGCCAGCGCGTCGGCGGTGCGCATGTGGGCGATGTCGGCGCCGGCGCAGAAGGCCTTCTCGCCGGCCCCGGTGATGACCACCGCGCGCAGCTCGGGCGCGGCCGCCACCTCGTCGAGGCGCCGGTCGAGGTCGTCGAACATCTCGGGCGAGAGGGCGTTGAGCGCCTCGGGACGGTTGAGCGTGATGACCGCGACGGCGTCGCGGCGTTCCAGATCGACGGGCACGGGGCCTCCGGGATCGCGACTGCGGGACGCCGAGGATAACCGGGACGGGCGACCGCGCTGGTATCTTCCCCGCCCATGAACGGCTCCCTCGCGGCCCGTCGCGGCGCCGCCGTGAGGCTCCTCGCACTGCTGGTCACCTGCGTGATCGCGGGGGCGGCCTGGGGCGCGGCCCCCTCCGCTGGGGGCGCCCGCCTCCGAGGACGAGATCGCCCTCGCCCGCGCCTACGCGCCCGTGGTCAAGCTCAAGGAGCAGGCGCAGTCGTGCGCCGTCGGGCGAGCCCTACGAGCCCATCGACGTGCAGCTGCTGATGGGCAACGACGAGGTCGCCCTGCGCGGGCCGTGGGACACGACCAACATCGTGGCGGTCGCCCCGACCGCCGAGCGCCTGTCGCGGGGCCTCTGGGGCTACCACCTCGACTTCCCGGGCGACGCGCTGCGCCCCGGGTGCACGTACGAGGAGTTCTCCAAGCGCCTGGTGGCCCGGGCGCCGTCGACCACCTACGCGCGCGTGGTCACCCAGCCGGGGGTCCCGGGCAAGCTCGCCCTCCAGTACTGGTTCTACTACGTCTTCAACGACTGGAACAACAACCACGAGGGCGACTGGGAGATGATCCAGATCAACTTCGACGCGGACACCCCCGCGCAGGCCCTCGCGCGCGGCCCCACCGAGGTCGGCTACAGCCAGCACTCCAGCGCCGAGCGCGCCGAGTGGGGCGGGCCGAAGCTCGAGATCAGCGGCGGGACCCACCCGGTCGTGTACCCGGCCGCGGGCTCCCACGCCAACTTCTTCAACTCCAAGCTCTACCTCATGCGCAGCCAGGCCGAGGGCGTGGGCTGCGACGACGCCCGTGGCCCGTCGCGCACCCTCAACCCGGTCGTCGCCACGGTGCCCGACGGCGCGCGCGGACTACCTCGCGGCCTTCCCGTGGCTCGGGTTCGACGGGCGCTGGGGCGAGCAGCAGGCCGGCTTCTTCAACGGCCCGACCGGGCCCAACGACAAGACCCAGTGGACCGAGCCGTTCACGTGGGCCGACGAGAGCTGGCGCGACGCGAGCTTCTCGGTGCCGGCCAGCGGGAGCGTCGGCACCAGCGCGACCGACTTCTTCTGCGGCGCGGTGGCCGCGGGCTCGGAGCTGCTGCGCCAGGTGAAGGCCCACCCGGGCATCTCGATCGCGGTCATCGGCGGGCTGGCGGTGCTGCTGCTGTGGGCCTTCTCGCGCACGCGCTGGGAGCCCTCCGCGCCGCTGCGGGTCGCCCGGGCGCGCGCCTGGGGCCAGATGATCACCGCCGCGTGGCGCATGTTCTGGGGCCATCCGCGCGTCTTCCTGGGCATCGGGCTGCTGTTCGTGCCGATCGGGATCATCATCGCCCTGCTCCAGTGGCTGCTCTTCCACGTCACGAGCCTCGAGGCCCTGGTCCGGGAGGCCGGCGAGCGCAACGCCTTCGTCGCGACGATCGCGTTCAGCGTGGGCCTGGTCTTCACCCTGCTCGGGTTCGCGATCGTCCAGGCCGCGACCGCCCGCGCGATGGTGGCGATCGACGCCGGCCATCCGACGACCGCCCTGACCGGCCTTCCGCTCGGTGATACCCGACGTCACCCGCCTCCTGGCCGCCCTGGCGATCGGCGTTGGCGTGGCGATCGTGCTCAACGCCATCGCTGGTCCTGATCCCGGTCGCCGTGTTCGTGATCGTGCGCTGGTCGCTGCTGGGAATCGTGGTGGGCGTCGAGCGCGACCCCCGGCCCGGCGCGCTGCGGCGCAGCGGCCAGGTCGCGCGCGGCCACTGGTGGCGGGTGGCGAGCATCGTGCTCGTCGCGGTGCTCGCCCTGTTCCTCGGGCCGATCATCGGCGTGCTGGTGCTGATCGCGACCGGCGCCGCCTTCGACCTGGTCAACCTGATCGCGGCCCTCGTCTACGTCGCGTCGCTGCCGGTGGCGGCCATCGTCCAGACGTACCTCTACTTCGACCTGCGCGCGCGCCACGAGGCCGCGCCGGCCCCCGAGGCCGAGGACGGCGAGGCCCTGCAGCCGGCGTGAGCCCCGCCGCGCCTACCCGCCGGCGGGCACCAGCTCCTCCAGCGGGCACGCCGGGGTCGGCCAGCAGCGGTCCGGTCGACCGGCGCGCGCGAGCGGATGAGGGCCTGGATCGGCTCGGTCACGTCCCAGACGTTGACGTTCATCCCGGCGACGACCCGGTCGTCCGCGAGCCAGAACGCGATCAGCTCGCGGGCCGCCGAGGTCGCCGCGGACGACCACCTCGTCGTCGCCCCGGGCCAGGCCCGAGTACTCCATGCCGACGTCGTACTGGTCGGAGAAGAAGTAGGGCAGCCGGTCGTAGGGCTCCTCGCGGCCGAGCATGTTGCGCGCCGCCGCCGGGCCCTGGTTGAGGGCGTTGGCCCAGTGCTCCACGCGCACGCGCCGGCCGTAGAAGGGGTGCAGGACGTTGGCCACGTCGCCGGCGGCGAAGACGTCCGGGCGCCGCGCGCAGCATGCCGTCGACCAGGATCCCGTTGTCCACCTCCAGGCCGGCCGCCTCGGCGAGCGCGGTGCGCGGAGCGACGCCCACGCCCACCAGGACGGCCGCGCAGTCGATCGCGCGTCCGTCACCCAGGCGCACCCGCTCCACCCGTCCGTCGCCCTCCAGGGCCTCGATCTCCACGCCCGTGAGCAGCTCGACGCCGTGGTCGCGATGGATGTCGCCGTAGAGGGCGCCGAGCGTTGGGCCCAGGACCGTCTCGAGCGGGACGGCCAGGCGCTCGAGCACCGTCACCTCCATGCCCCCCTGGCGCGCGGACGCCGCCGCCTCGGAGCCGATCCACCCGGCGCCGACCACCACCAGCCTGCCGCCGGCCGCGATCACCTCGCTTCAGGCGATCGCTGTCCTCGACGCTGCGCAGGTACAGGACCCCGTCCAGGTCGGCGCCGGGCAGGGGCAGGCGCCGGGGCTCGGCGCCGGTGGCGATCAGCAGCCGGTCCCAGCCGATGCGCTCGCCGTCGTCGAGCTCGACCTCGTGCGCGGCCCGGTCGATCGCGGTGACCACGGTCCCGGTGCGCAACTCGACCGACTGCGCGTCGTACCACCCCGGCTCGTGGACGTACGCCGACGCGAGCTCGGCCTCGCCGCGCAGGTAGTCCTTGGAGAGCGGCGGCCGCTCGTAGGGGCGGCGGTGCTCCTCGCCCAGCAGCACCAGCCGGCCGTCGTAGCCCTCGTCGCGCAGGGCCTCCGCGGCCTTGGCGCCGGCGAGGCCTCCACCCACGATCACGATGTTCCGAGGTGTCGTCACGGGTCCTCCCGGGTCGGTCGGGGCTCGCCCGGGGCCACGGCGAGCCGCGCTGGGTCGATCTTCGTCCACCTCGGCCCCGCTTTCCCACCCCCGCGGGCTCCGCGGACCCGTGGTGATGGGATGGCTCCGCGACCGGGCGCGGCCGGCGGACATCGAGATGGGCAGTACTGGGATCGAACCAGTGACCCCTCGCGTGTGAGGCGAGTGCTCTCCCGCTGAGCTAACTGCCCGGGATCGGGCGTGGAGGATAGCCGAAAACCGCGCGCGACCCGACCGCCGGTCGCGCGTCGAGGGCCTCCGGTATTTTTCCCCGAGGCCGGAACCGGCGAGCTTGGACTCGTCGCGAGACGTGCTTATCTGACCGACTCGGTGACTATCGTCAGGACCGCATGAGAAAGCTCGCCGCCCCCATCATCGCCGCGATCGTGCTCCTGGCCGCCGCCGGTTCCGCGTCGGCCGCCACCAAGCCGCGGGTCACCGTGATCGGCGATTCGGTGCAGGCGTCGTTCTCGTTCGTGCCGGCCGCCACCGCGCGCCTGGGCAAGGGCCTCGACCTCAAGCTCGACGCGGTCGTCTGCCGGCGGCTGGTGGCGGCCAGCTGCACGTACAACGGGGTCACCCCGCAGACCGCGCTGCAGCTGATCAAGGGCAAGACGGGCGCCCAGCTGGGCAAGGTGGTCGTGATCCACGTCGGCTACAACGACGACGCCGGGGTCTACGACATCAACGCCGTGATGAAGGCGCTGCGCGCCAAGGGCGTCTCGCAGGTGGTGTGGGTGACCCTCCACGACCCGGGCTCGCGCTACGGCGGCAACAACGCGGCGATCCGCCGGGCGGCCGCGCGGTGGAAGGGCTTCACCATCGCCGACTGGAACGCGACGAGCGCGGGTCGCCCGTGGTTCCGCTCGGACGGCATCCACCCCAGCCCCGCCGGCGCGATGTCGCTGGCCGGCCTGATCCGCCAGAAGGTGCTCGCCGCCCTGTAAGAAGGTCCCACGACCGTTCGCCCTCTACCCCGAGCGCTCACGACCCTTGACCATCGCAGGACCATGACGTGAGCACCCCTCCCCCCGGCACGAAGGCGGCGGCCCCCCGACTCCCCTACATGCCGGGGGTCGACGGCCTGCGGGCGCTCGCGGTGGGCGCGGTGGTCGTGTACCACTTCGGCGCCGCGTGGCTGCCCGGCGGATTCCTGGGCGTCGACGTCTTCCTGGTGATCAGCGGCTACCTGATCACGTCGCTGCTGCTCGCCGAGCTGCGCCAGAGCGGCAGGATCGACCTCAAGCGCTTCTGGCTGCGCCGCTGCCGCCGCCTGCTGCCGGCGCTGTTCCTGATGCTCGCCGTGGTGATGCTGGCGATGGTGATCTTCCACCACGGCGAGGTCGCCCGTCTGCACGGGGCCCTGCTGGCGTCGATGGGATACGTGGCCAACTGGTACTTCGCGTTCGCCAACGTCCCGTACTTCGAGCAGTTCGGCCGCCCGTCGGTGCTCCAGCACCTGTGGTCGCTGGCGGTCGAGGAGCAGTTCTACCTGCTGTGGCCGCCGATCATGGCCATCGGCATGAGCATGTTCGGCCGCCGCCACCTGCTGTTCGGCGTGCTCGCGGGGATCGTCGGCTCGACGATCCTCGCCTGGGTGCTCTACGAGCCGGCGGTGGACCCGTCGCGCATCTACTACGGCACCGACACGCGGGCCGTCGGCCTGCTGGCGGGCGTCGCGCTCGCCTTCCTGTGGCCGGCCCACCGGCTGCGGGCGCTGCCGGCCGGGCGTCCGCGCCTGGTGCTGAACCTCGTGGGCGCGGCCGGGCTCGCCGGACTGCTCGCCCTGATGCTGACGCTGGGCGACCTGGACGCGCTGCTCTACCGGGGCGGGTTCCTGATGGTGGCGGTGACCACCGCCGCGGTCCTCGCCGTGGTGGCCCACCCGTCCTCGATCCTGGGGAAGGCGTTCGGCCTCTCCCCGCTCGTGTGGCTGGGCGTGCGCAGCTACGGCATCTACCTGTGGCACTGGCCGGTGCTGATGCTGACCCGGGCCAACCAGGACGTGCCCTTCGGCGGGCCGGGGCTGATCGTGCTCCAGATCGCGTTGATGCTCGGGGCCGCCGCCCTCTCGTACCACTACGTCGAGCAGCCCTTCCGCCGCCACGGGATCGCGGGCACCCGCGAGGCCATCCGGCGCTGGAACGCCAGCCCGAAGCCCGCCGTGCGCTACGCGACCCCCGCCGTCTGCGTCGGCCTGCTCGCGCTGGCCGTGACCGTCGCCGTGCTGCCGCGCGAGACCCCCAAGATCCCCGGGCTCACCTCCGACACGGCCCTGGCCCAGCAGCAGGCGGCCAACCTCGCCGCCGCCCGCCCCGGCCCGGGCGGGCGGCCCGCGGCCGCCGACCAGACGCCGACGCCCGCCGGCGAGCGCGCCTGGCGCCCCGTGCTGGCCGTGGGCGACTCGGTGATGCTGGGCGCCTCGCCCAAGCTGCTGCCGGCCCTGGGCCGCGGGGCGGTCATCGACGCCCACGTGTCGCGGCAGTTCGACGTGGGGGCGGGCATCGTCGAGGACCGGGTCGCCTCGCTCAAGCCCAAGACCGTGGTGATCCACCTGGGCAACAACGGCTTCATCCCGTTCAAGGGGCTCGAGCAGCTGCTCACGCGCCTGCAAGTCGGTGCCGCGCGTCGTGCTGGTCAACGTGCGGGTGCCGCTGGAGTGGCAGGACTCGGTCAACGACGCGCTGGCCTACGCGGCCCCGCGCTACCCCAACGTGGTGCTGGTGGACTGGCACGCCGCGTCGGCCCGCGGGGGCCTGCTCGTGGACGGCACCCACATGACGCCCGCGGGCGCCGAGATCTACGCCCGCATGGTCGCGAAGGCCGTCCGCGCCCCCTGATCAGCGGTCGTCGTAGACCCGGATCGACCCGTCGTAGCAGGCCACCCACACCCTGCGGGTCACCGGCTCGTAGGTGATCCCGATCGGGTGGTGGCAGGCCGCCACCGACTGCAGCACCCGCATGTCCGATGAGCGCACCTTGCTGACCGTGCCGCTCTCGTAGTTGACGACGTAGAGCGAGCGCCCGTCCGGGGCCATGGCCAGGCTGCGCGGGGCGGTGCCGGTGGTCACCTTGTCGAGCGCCCCGGTCTTCAGGTCCAGCCGCGCGACCCGCCCCTCGGCGTTGAGCGTCACGAACAGGTAGCGGCCGGCCGGCCCCAGCGCGAGGGCCCGCGGCCCGGAGCCGACGGTCAGCCCGCGCGTCGTCCAGTTCCTGAGGTCCACCCGCACCACCTGGGTGCCGCCCATCATCGCGACGTACGCGACGTCCTTGGTGGGCGACGTGACGATCCCGCGCGGGTACGGGCCGATCGGCACGCTCCGCACCTGACGCCCGCGCGCCGTGGAGATGACGCTCAGGTCGTAGCCGCACCAGTTGCTGACCAGGACGTACTTCCCGTCCCGGGTCGTCGCCACGACCTTGGGCACCGGCCCCACGCGGTACGCGCGGTCGATGCTCAGCGTGTCGAGCGGGATGCGGTAGACGAAGCTGCGGTCGTAGCCCGAGGCGGGCGAGCACTCGTCGTGCCCCTCCGGGCCGAAGCCCTCGCCGTACATCGAGTAGTTGGAGACGTAGGCGTAGCGCGCGTCCGGCGAGAACGCGGCCTCGACGGGCGCCCCGCGCTGGGTGCCCGGGTACTGGGGGTAGCCCAGGCGCGACAGGCGCACGCTGTCCGAGATCGTCTTCTTCAGGCGCAGGCGGCGGGCGTCGTACACGGTCACCGAGTGGCGGTACATCATGTTCTGGGCGAAGACGAGGCCGGTGCCCGACGCCGCGACCGACTTGGGCGAGATGGCGCCACCGAAGGTCGTCTTCAGCGCCAGCCGGCCGCGGTCGGAGGGCGGGCCGGCGACCGGCGCCGGCGCGGTGGTGGCCGGTGCCGTGGTGGCGGGCGCCGTGGTCCCCGGGCCCGTCGTCGCCGCGGTCGCAGCCGCGGTCGCGGCGGCCGGCGCGGCGGACTCCGACGACCCCGAGCAGCCGGCCACGAGGGCGGCGGCGGCCACCACCAGCAGCGCGAGCGCGGCGGCGTGGCGCCGGGCGCGTGAGGGGGGCTCGCCGGAGATGGCGGCAATCCTACCCGGGGCCCCGGCGGCTACCCGCCGGCGAGCAGCGCCTCCAGCCGGTCGAGGGCCTGGGTCCAGCCCTCGTCGTGGAGGGCCCACCGCTCGCGGGTGGCGAAGACGCCCTGGTCCACCCTCAGCAGCGTCGCCCCGCCGCGGTCGTCCAGCGACACCGTGACCACCGTCTCGCGGTCGTCCGGGTGGGGCTCCTCCCAGCGGAACGTGTAGACCAGGCGCGCGGGCGGCGCGACCTCCAGGAACTCGCCCGCGAGGTGGAAGAGCTCGCCCTGGGGCGGCTGCATCGCGATCCGGTAGCGGCCGCCGGCCCGCGGGTCGATCTCCACGGCCGGCGCCGTGAACCCGGCCGGCCCCCACCAGCGCGCGAGGAGCGCCGGATCGACCTGGGCGGCGAACACCCGCCCCGGCGGCGCCGGCAGGAGCCGCTCGAGCTGCAGGGTCAACGCGCCTGGACCGGTCGCCACGTCCGCCTCCGAGTCCCCGGTGCACGTCGCCCGGCCCCGCGCGGGCGGCGGGGCTCGGACGACGTGCCTGGGACGGAGAGGGAGGGATTTGAACCCTCGAGACGAGGAACCCCGTCTACGCGATTTCCAGTCGCGCTCCTTAGACCGCTCGGACACCTCTCCCGGCCGGCGATGCTACCGCACGCCCGGCCGTTCCTCCCGCCGCGGCGGCGCTGCTAGCCTGCCCCGCGGAGGGGTGGCAGAGCGGTCGAATGCGGCGGTCTCGAAAACCGTTTCGGGGTTTTGGCTCCGACGGGGGTTCAAATCCCCCCCCCTCCGCTGCTTGCCCCGGCGGGGGCCTCCGGCTCGCGCCACCCGCCCGTCGTCGCGTCCGCTGAGCGACGCACCGGGCACGGGGCGGGATTGACCGCGGTCGCGCGGCCGAGGATCATCGCCGCACCGGCCGACGTGGAAAGGGGTCCGCCGGATGCGCGTCACGGCCGGCGCACGAACGCCTCCGTCGAGCGGGGCCCGTCGGGGGCGTCGGTACGTCCTGGGACGCGTTCGCGAGCGATCCTGGTCGCGGCCCCGGCGCACGCGAGCGGTGCTGCCCGTGCTCGAGGTGTCGGAGCAGCTGATCGAGGAACGGGTGGCCCCCGCGCCCCTGATCCCGACCCACGTCCCGGCGGCGCTGGCGCGGGGGCGGGCCTTCATCGAGCCCGGCTGGGCCCGGGGGAGGGTCTACTCGATGCGGATCCTCCACGTGGGCGGGCGGGACCGACGGACGTCGCCCTGCAGCGCTGCCAGCCGATCGGCAGCGCGGCCTTCGGCACGTGCACGGGACTCGCCGCCACGCAGCGGTACGAGGTGCGCCAGGGTCGCTCGCAGACGGGGAAGCCCGGCTTCCTGCTCACCCGGGGTGCCGACCGGACGCTCATCTGGCGGGAGGACGGGCTGGTCCACTCGCTCGGCAGCGCGACGCCGAGGAAGGTCTCGGTGGCCGGGCTGCGCGCCACGGCCGCCGGCCTGGACCGTCTGCAGAATCGCTACCAGGGCTCCTCACCGGACCCGGACAGCTCCACCGAGGCGCTGCTGGTGACGAGCACGCGCTTCGTCGCGGGGCGCGTGCAGTGGCAGGCGACGTGCGGCGGCCCCGACGGCGCGATCCGCGCCGGTTCGGCCGACCTCGTGCTGGTGCCCCGCCGGGGGAACGCGTTCACGTTCGACATCGCCCAGGCCACCTCGGACCTCGCCCGCGGATGGAGCGGCAGCATCTCCGGCGTGGTCGGCCCCGGGGCGGTCGCCCTGAGCATCACCGCGACGGGCGTCTTCGACGGCGTGGGCTGCGACACCGGGGCGCTGGCGCTGAGCATCCCGCGGTTCGACCGAAGCCCCCTGACGCGACGTGGCCGAGCTCGGCGACGCCCCCGAGGAGGGCGCGACGGTCGTCGTCGAGCGCCGCGAGGACCTCGGCCGCTGGCGCCGTCGGCCGAAGCAGTACTGGATCGCCGCCAACGGCGGACACCGCAGCGGAGCGGTCGTTGCGGTCCGCCGCCAGAGGCCGGCGAGGACGAGCGCCGCGGGCCACCCTCCGTGCGCTCGAGCAGCGCGTCGATCCGCTCATCGCCCAGCGCGAGGCCGAAGCGCTCGACGAGCAGGCCGTGCGCCTCGCGCGGGGTGCGCGACTCGCTCGCTCGCAGTCGGCGGCTCCTTCGCCGCCCGCAGGGGGCGACCCCGAGCGCCGAGTCGATCCGCGTCAGACGATCACCCGCACGTTCGCGGGCGCAGTCAGCAGCGCGTGGTCGATCGACGCCAGGCACTCCAGGTCGGTGACCTCCTGGAGCTCGTCCAGCACGCGGATCACCCGCTCACCGTACCCGGCGAGGGCGTTCATCGACTCGTCGTCGGCCTGCTCGATGGGGACTCCGCCGACGCGGATGCGACGCAGCGCCGGCTGGCCGAGACCGGCGCGAAGCCGGTTGACCGCGGTCGCGACGTACGTCCAGAACGGTTCGCATCCTTGAGGTCGGCGCCGACGGTGACCCACGCCAGCTTGGCATCCTGCCCCGCGCACCATGTCCGGACGGCCGTCGTCTTGCCGTATCCGGCCGGCGCCCCGACGAGCGTCAGCACGCTGTCGGCGCCGGCGTCGAGCGCCTCCCGGATCCGCGGCCGGACGACGGCGGCGCGGGGACACGCGGCGGCGCGAGCCTCGCCGCCGCGAGCGGGGGCGCGACGTCGAGGCCGGGCGGGTCGCGGCCGCCGGGCGATCGGCGCACCGCTAGCGCTCTCGTCACCACCGGTTTGGTCATGGGCACCTCTCCGAGCTGCGGGATCCATGTTGGCGGAGAGTCGTCGTTTTCACGCGGCCGCATGGTCGTCCGTCGATCCCCTGAAATGCGACCGTACTAGTCCGCAAGAGAGGCGACTCGACCGGCGCCTCAGGCTGCAGCCGCACGGCCCGGCGTCCAGCCCCGCGTCCCGACCAGGGGCCGTCCATCCCATAGTGTGGAAAGGGGCCCCGATCGTCGCCCTCGACCGGGCCCGGTGCCACGGCCATCTGAACACAGGGATATCGTGCACCCCGTCTTCGCCTGCTGCTCATCGTCCTCGGGTCCGGGTCGCCGGTGAACCTGGCCCTCGGCGCCCTCGTCGTCGTGGTGGCGGTCGGCGTCGCCGTCGCCGCCATGCTGATCGTGCGCCGGCGCGCACCCGAGGGCAGCTACTTCGCGGACGGTGACCGTGCCTCGGGCGTCTTCGGCGTGCTCGCGACCGGCTTCTCGGTGCTGCTCGGCTTCATCATCTTCCTCGCGTTCACCAGCTACGACCAGTCGAGGACGGGCGCCGAGACCGAGGCGCTGGCCGTCATCCAGCAGGTCGAGACGGCGCAGTTCCTTCCCCGCTCGGCCACCGCGGACCTCACCGGCGAGCTCCTCTGCTACGCCCGCAGCGTCGTCGGGCCGGAGTGGGACCGCATGGAGGCCGGCACCCAGGGCGACGCGATCAACCCGTGGGGGGTCGCGCTCTTCAAGACGCTCAAGGGGGTGCAGCCCGTGTCGCCATCCGAGCAGTCGGCCTACGACGAGTGGCTCGCCAGACCTCCACCCGCGAGGAGGCGCGCCGCGACCGCATCCACGGCGCCGAGGGCGTGATCCCGTCTCCGCTGTGGATCGTCGCTCTTCCTCATCTCGGCGGTCATCTTCGTCTACATGCTGTTCTTCGCCGACAGCGCCGAGCGCGCCCTGACCCAGGCGCTGCTGATGGGCTCGGTCGACCGCCGTGATCACGGTGATGCTGCTTCTGCTGGCCTTCCTCGACAGCCCGTTCGGGTCGGGTGTCGGGACGCTGGAGCCCGTCGCGATGGAGCGCACGCTCCGGATGGCCGACCAGGCGCTCGCGGCCGTCGGCGAGACGACGGTGCGCCCGCCCTGCGACGCGCAGGGGCAGCCGCGGTGAGCGCGCCGGCGGGCGGGTGGCGGGACGACTGGATCGACATCGTGGCGACGGTCCTGCTCGCCCTCGCGACGGTCGCCACCGCCTGGAGCGGCTACCAGGCGAGCCGCTGGAACGGCGAGCAGGCGACGGCCTTCAGCCGCGCCAACGCCGCCCGCATCGAATCGACGCGGGCGTCCGGCGCTCGCCGACGCCCAGACGCAGATCGACGTCGCCACGTTCACCGCAGTGGGTCGACGCCTACGCGCGCGGCGAGGCGGATCTCGCCGCCTTCTACAAGCGACGCTTCCGCGCCGAGTTCGCGCCCGGCGGTCGACGCCTGGATCGCCACGCGGCCGCTCAAGAACCCGGACGCGCCGCTGACGCCCGTTCGCGATGCCGCAGTACCAGCTCGCCGCGCGCGACGAGGCCGCGCAGCTCGAGGCCGGCGCCGACGCCCTGTCGGCGAAGGCGCGCGCCAACGTCCAGCGCGCGACCAACTACGTGCTCGGCGTCGTCCTCTTCGCCGCCACGCTCTTCTTCGCCGGGATGAGCGCGAAGCTGCCGTCGCACCGCATCCGCCTGGCCCTCCTCGTGATGGGGATCGTGGTCTTCACCGGCGCGGTGGTCTGGGTCGCGACCTTCCCGGTCAGCCTCTCCGTCTGAGCGGTCGCCCCGGCGGAGCCGGCGGGACGAGGCCGTCCTCGTTACCGAGGAGCTGATCGGCGCCGTTCGCGCTCACCCAAGTGAACTTCGATCACGGGTCTCCGGGCGGTCGTCGCGCGGTCGTATGTTCGCCGGGAAAATCCCGCGAGAACGGAGATCAGATGTCCACGGATTCCTACAAGACGTCGGCGGCGAGCGGCTGGGTGCTCTTCGCCGCGGCCGTCATGTTCACGGTCGGCGCCATCGACATCATCCAGGGCCTGGCGGCCCTGCTGAAGAGACGACCTACGTCATCCCCGGCGGCGAGGGTTCACTGCTCGTCACGACGAGCTTCGACACCTGGGGCTGGGCCCTGATCATCTGGGGCGTCGTCCTGATGCTCTCGGCCGGGTCCCTCTTCGCCGGCGGCGGCTGGGGCCGCTGGTTCGCCATGGCGGCGGTCCTCGTCAACATGATCGTCCAGATCGCATGGTTCCCCGCCTACCCGCTGTGGAGCCTGGTGGCGATCGGCCTCGGGGTCGCGGTGCTGTGGGCGCTCACCGCGGGCTGGAAGGACGCGCGGGCGGACCTGCGCGGCTGAACGAACCCCCCGAACACCGTCCCCGGGCTCCTGCCAGATGCCGGCCGGCCGCGCAGGCGACGCCGCGAGAACGGCCGGCGTGTGCCGCTGCGCGGTCGCAGGGGATACCGGCCGACAAGAGGCGATGCCCCCACGCCGGATCGCGAGGGTGGACGTGGGCGCGGGAGCGGTGACGTCGTGATCCCGGGATCCCGCGTTGACGCACCCGGAGGGGAGGATCCGGGGACCGGCCGGGCGCCTCATCTTCGGATCGAAGAAGACGATCGCCGGAACGGTGTACGGCACGATCGTCGTGATGGCCACCGTGGCGGCCGGCTATCAGGGCGAGGACACGATCGCCTGGAGGCTCGCGGTCATCGTCGCGGTGACCGTGCTGGTCCTCGGATCGCGCACCTCTACCCACTCCTCGGAGAGCATCGAGCGGGGCAGGAGGCTCGACCGGGCCGAGGTCGGCGCCGTCGCCCGGCGCGAGTGGTCGATCGCCGCGGCCGCGGCCGCGCCGTCGCGATGCTGGTGCTGGCGGCCTTCGGTCTGCTCAGCGAGCAGGCGGCTGTCTGGCTCGCGCTGGGGATCGGGGTGGCGACGCTGGGCATCCAGGGTGCCCGCTACGCGTCCCTCGAGCGGCTCGGCCGGGCCGGCACGCTCGCCGTGATCGGAGTCAACCTCGTCCTCGGGCTCGTGATCGTCGGCCTCAAGGTCCTGCTGGCCCACTAGAGCACGCGCCCGGCCCGGTCCCGGACCGCGCCCGGGCGGAGGGCCTACCGCTGGATCTCGACGAGCAGCACCCAGGCGTTGGCGGCGGCGCCGATGAAGGCGCCCACGATCGCGGCGAGGACCCAGTACAGGCCTCCCCCCGACTCGGCGAGCAGGCTGAGGCCGCCGACCACGTACAGCGCCGAGCCGGGCGTGACCGCCACCAGCCGCCCGGGAAGGCGCCCGAGGTCTCCCGGGTGGCGGATGACGATCGTCGCGACGGCCCAGGTCGCGACCACCCCCACCACCAGCACCTCGATCCCCAGGGTGCGGTGACTCTGGCCCGGGGCGAGGCCGAAGACCGACACCACCAGGACGCCCAGCAGGAGGATCACGGTCTCGAGCGCGCGGCCGGGAAGCACCGCGTACGCCAGGATGCGCTCCAGGTTGATCGAGACGGCGACGAACAGGAGGCCGGCGAGGGCCGCCGCGGCGCCGGCGCCGGCGACGAAGAGGTCGCTCCACGCGGATGGGTCGTAGGCGATCACCGCGTGAGGCTATGCGACCCGCGCGGCCGCGTCAGCCGCGGGTGAACCGGAGGTGGGTCACGCCGGGCGCCGCGACGGTGTCGGCGTGGACCAGCCCGGGCCGTCCGGCGCCCAGCCCGTCCAGCAGGCGCTCGCCGGCGCCCAGGAACACCGGGACCAGGTCGATCTCCATCTCGTCCACCAGGTCGGCGGCGAGGTACTGACGCCCGGTGGCGGCGCCGCCGGCCAGGGAGACGACCCCGCCCCCGGCGGCCGCCCGGGCCTGCTCCAGGGCCGCGTCGATGCCCTCGGTGACGAACGTGAAGGTGGTGCCGCCCTCGCAGGCGAGCGGGGGCCTGGCGTGGTGGGTCAGGACGAACACCGGATGATGGAAGGGCGGGTCGTCGCCCCACCAGCCGTTCCACGGCGTCTCGCCCCACGGCCCCGGGCCGCCGCCGAACATGTTGCGGCCCATGATCGTCGCGCCGACCCCCGCGAGGCGGCGCTCCATCACGGGGGTGCTGGCGGTCACCTCGCCGCCCTCCATCCCGTGGGGCGCGCGCCAGACGGCGAGGGGGAACACCCACCGGTGCAGCTGCTCGCCGCCCACGCCCAGCGGGTCGTCCAGGCTCTGGTCGGGCCCGGCGACGAAGCCGTCGAGGGACATGGAGAGTGTGAGTCGGAGTGCGCTCATCGGTGCACCTCGCGGTCGATGTGGGGAAAGCGTGCCGGATCCGCCACGGCACATGAATCAGACCGCCCGGCGCCGGGGGACTCATCGGCGCCGGCCGCGCTCAGCCCAGGAGCCCCGCCCCCGCCCCCATCGCGTCCAGCATCCGCTCGACCTGCGCCCGGCGGCACGGCTCGGTGCCGGGCGTCGTCATGGCCGCCGCCGCCGAGGCCACCCCGACGGTGCAGGCCTCCACCAGCGGCAGCCCGCGGTCGAGGCTCAGCGCGAGCCCGCCCATGAAGCTGTCGCCGGCGCCCACCGCGCTGTCGGGCGACGCCACCGTGGGCGCGGCGATCCTGACCGCGCCGTCCGCGTCCACCACGAGCGCCCCGGCCGGGCCCAGCGTGACGATCACGACCTCCGCGCCGCCGCCGGCCACGATCCCCCGCGCCCGGTCCTCCCGCTCGCGGTCCGTCTGCTCCCGGCCGGCCAGCTCGTCGAACTCGCGGTAGTTCATCTTGACCAGGTGGACCCCGCCGCCCGCCGCGGCGCCGAGGGCCGGCCCGCTGGTGTCCAGCAGCAGGCGGACCCCGCCGGCCGCGAGGGCGCGGGCCAGCAGGACGTACACCTCCGGCGGGACCCCCGGCGGCAGGCTGCCGCTCGCGACCACGTAGCGCCCCTCGGCCGCCGCCACGGTCGCGTCCAGGGCCCCGCGCCACTCCTCCTCGCTCAGCGTGGGACCCGGCATGACGAAGCGGTAGAGCTCGCCGCTCGCCCGCTCGCGGACGGCGAGGTTCTCGCGGGTGATGCCGGCGATCGGCAGCCGCCGCTGGGCCACGCCCTCGGCGGCCAGGTGGTCCTCCACCAGCGCGCCCGTCGCCCCGCCGGAGACGTGCAGCGCGAGGGTGTCGCCGCCCAGGGAGGTGATCGCCCGCGACACGTTGAGCCCGCCGCCGCCGGACTCGCGCCGCACCGGCCCGCACCGCAGCTTGGGGCCGCGCTCCACGCGCTCGACCTCGGTCGCGAGATCCAGGGCGGGGTTGAGCGTGAGCGTGACGATCCGGGACATGGGCCGCGACATCGTAGTCGCGGTCAGGCGGCCAGGGGCGCCTCGCCCAGCTCCCGGTGGGTGACCGGGTGGCGGCCCTGCTCCAGCAGCGTCTCCAGCAGCTGCCGGCCGGCGCGCGCCAGGCGGGGGTGGCGCAGGTCGGCCGGGTGGAGGTCCAGGCGCACCGCCGGCGCGGCCGCGAGCAGGCGGGCGGCGGCCCGCGCCGCGGCGGGCGACAGCGCGCGCCGTCCCGGTGTCGAGGCGCCCAGCCCGAGGCTCGGCAGCGCGCGCCGCCCCCGCGCCGACGACAGCGTCCAGCGCGTGGCCCACCAGGCGATGCCGGCGTCGCGGCAGCAGGCGTCGAGCGCGGGCGGGTGGAGGTACGAGGGCGCGATGAAGCCGTCGGTGTCGATCCCCGAGCGTGCCATCTCCTCCAGCCCGTCGTCGATCAGACCGGCGATCTCGGCCGCGCGCCGGCCGGCCAGCTCGCGCCCGTCGCGCCCGCCGGGCCGCATGTGCGCGTAGCCGTGCAGCACCAGCTCGTCCCCCCGCTCGGCCTGCTCGCGCAGCCAGCCGCGGGCCGCCCCGGCCCGCCACGACTCGCGCCCGTGGTACCGGGGAACCACGAGCAGGCTGACGGGCGCGGGCACGAGCCCGGCGGCGAGGGCGCGCCAGGTCCCCGCCTCGGCCAGGGTCGAGGGGGCGACGTCGTGGATCGCGATCACCAGGAGCTTCACGCCGCCCTCGCCAGGATGCCGTAGACCGCCCACTCGCGGGCGAAGGTCTCGCCCCACGACAGCGAGGACAGATCCGGCCGCGGCCGGGGCCGGCGCAGCGCCCGGCGCACGCCGGCGGCCAGCGCGTCCGGGTCGCCCGGGGGCACGAGCACCGCCCCCCTGCCGTCCAGGGTCTCGGCGGTGCCCGCGGCGTCGGGCGCCACCACCCGGCAACCCGCCGCCAGCGCCTCCAGCGGGCACAGCCCGAACGGCTCGTCGGGGTTGGGGTGCACGAAGCAGTCCGCTGTCGCCATGAGGGTCGCGAGGTCCGAGCGGCCGGACACGTGGCCGAGCGCCACCAGGCGGCCGTCCACCCCCAGGCGCCGCGCCCCCCGCATCAGCTGGGGCATGGCCGCCCCCGTGCCGGCCACCGCCAGCACGTGCGACGCGTCCAGGCGCGCCAGCATCGGCGGCAGCAGGTCGACGCGCTTCTCGCTGGACACGCGCCCGGCGTACAGCAGCAGCCGTCCGCCCGGCGGCGCGAGGCGCGCGTGCAGCGCGGGGTCCGGGCGCGCCCGGCCGAAGACCTCGAGGTTGACGCCCAGCGGCGAGGTCACCAGGGGCGTCCCCACCAGGCGCGCGAGACGGGCGCGCGACGCGGCGGAGGCCACGATCACGGTCGACGGGAGCGGTCAGCGCCCGGCGCTGCACCGATCCGAGCGCCGCCCCCACCGGCCGGCGCAGGAGCCGGGGCAGGCCGGCGCCGGCCAGCGCGAGGTCGGAGTGGCACACCATCGCCACGCCGACGGCGCGGCGGGCGGCCCAGCGGGCCACGGCGTGCGGGAAGGCGAGGGCGTCGTGGATCACGACCACGGAGGGCTCGAGGCGCTCGAGGGCGGCGATCACGGCGTCGGCGCGGGGCGCCACGCGGTAGCCCCAGCGGCGGGACGGCGTCATCCCGCGGACGCGCACGAAGGGGCTGCACGCGACGGTCTCGGTGCCGGCGCGCGCGCCGGTCACGACGGCGGCGTGCTCCAGGCCCTCCGACTCGGCCCAGGCGGCCTTGGCCCGCAGGTACGTGCGGATGCCGCCCGAGACGGGCGAGTACCACTGGGTGACGTTGACGACCCTCATGGGACGGGGCGGGTCACGGCGACCCGCGCGGGGGCGGCCAGGTCGTCCTCGTCCACCAGGTCGCGATAGCCGGCGGCCAGGTCGGCGAACACCTCGTCCCACGTCGGCCGCGCGAGCGCCGCCGTGCGCGCGGCGGCGCCCATCGCCTCCCGCATCGCGGGCACGTCGTGCAGCAGGGCGATGGCTCCGGCCAGCGCACCGACGTCGCCGGCGCCGGCCACCAGTCCGGTGACCCCGTGATCCACCTGCTCGGCGGCGCCCCCGCGGTCGACGACGACGGCCGGCAGGCCCGAGGCGGCGGCCTCGGTGACCACCTGCCCGAAGGTCTCGGTCTCGGAGGGCAGGCAGAAGATGTCGGCGGAGGCATAGGCCGCGGCCAGGTCGTCGCCGCGCAGTGGGCCCACCAACCGGTGGCGGGTGCCCGCCAGGGCCCGGGCGACCTCCCGCCGGGCCGGGCCGTCGCCGACGATCGCCAGGTGCAGGTCGGGGCGGCTGGCCGACGCCCGCCGGAAGGCCTCCGCCAGCGCGCCGAGGCCCTTCTCGCGCGACAGGCGCCCCACGTAGATCAGGATGGTGCCCCGGGGCGCGCCCAGCCGGCGGCGCATGCCGCGCGAGCGCCGCGCGGGATCGAAGCGTTCCCGGTCCGTGCCGCGCGAGAACGTGCGCACCCGCGCCGGCGCGACGCCCGCCGCCACGATGCCCTCCGCCGCGGCGCGGGTCGGGACGTAGACGCGCTCGGCCTGTCCGTAGAACCAGCGCAGCGCCCGGTCGGCGAGCTGGGCGGCCAGCCGGTCGCCGGTCAGCTCCAGGGCGTACCGCGCGAGCTCGGTGTTGTGGCTCGCCACGAAGGGGAGGCCGAGGGTGCGGGCCACCACCAGGCCGGCCAGGCCCATCGGCCCCGGGGTGGCCGCGTGCACCACGCGCGCCCCGGTCGCCTCCACGGCGTCCAGGACGTCGATCACCGACGGGACCCCCAGGCGCCAGCTCGCGTCGCCGTAGGCGGGCACCGGCAGGCGGGCCACCGGCGTCAGGTCGCGATGCACCGGCGGGTCGTCCGCTCCCGCCCCGCAGGTGATCACGCTGATGCCGGTGCCCTCGTGCTCGCGCGCGAACGCCGCCAGGCGGCGCATGGTGCCCGCCACGCCGTTGAGCTCGGCGAACGTGTCCGTGAGCATCACGGCGGGCACCGGCCCCGGCGCCGCGACCGTCGGGCCGAAGAACTCGCGCTCCACCCCCTCGGCGTACCGGACCTCACCGCGCGCGTAGTTCGCCGCCAGCAGGTACGGCAGGGCGAGCGCCCCGGCGCCGGCGAGCGCCTCCAGCCGGCGCCCGACGCTGCCCAGGCTCAGCCCCCGTGGGTCGAGCGCCCGCCTCACCAGCTCCTCGTGCAGCCAGCCGCTCACCAGGCGCAGGCGGGCGTGGCTGCGCGCGCCGCCCTCGGGGATCCGCGACAGCCTGCGGTAGCGGCGCACCAGCCGCCGGTCGCCGCGGATGCGGCCCAGCACGTCCTGGGCGATGCCGGACGCCCCCGGCGGCACGGGCCCCGCGGCCGGCGGGAGGGGGTACTGGAGCAGGTCGCCGACCAGGCCGCGCAGCTGGTCGGGCACGGCGGCGGTGCCGCGCTCGAGGTAGGCCTTGGCGGCGAGCGACCCCACCGAGTGCGCGAGGGCCGCCGGGTCGCCGTGCTGGCCGCCGGGCTCCACGCGCCCGGCGCGCAGGTGGTCCAGCGCGTCGCGCGGGCCCCGCACCGCCGGCATCGCCGTCCAGGTCATGCCGATGTCGAAGGCGCCGTGGTCGTCGCTGCCGCCGGTGAGCGCCGGGGCGCCGCGCCCGCGCGGGCTGATGCCGTGCTTGTCGGCCAGGCGGTCGAGCAGGTCCGGGCGCGCCGAGGCGGCGATCCGCGCGGCCACCTGGTTGGTGGCCGCCGGGCGCGATCCGTTGCGGCCCTCCCACAGGCGGAAGAGCAGCAGGCAGCGCTCGACGTGGTCGGCGGTCAGCTCGGCGCCGACCCGGTGGAGCGGGTGGGCCAGCGCGCACGGCAGCCCGGCCGCGTCGAGGTAGTCGAGCAGCTCGTAGAGGTTGTCGCGCAGGCGGTCCATGTCGGCCCAGCGGGGCTCGTTGACCCCCCACACCAGCACGTGCACCGGGACGCGGTCCTCGGGGAAGGCCGCGGTCACCTCGACGCCGATCAGCACGTCCGGGTGGTGCGCGATCTCCAGGGCGCCGGAGATCGTGTTGTGGTCGGTCAGCGCCACCAGGTCCATCCCGCGCCGCTTGGCGGTGGCGTACGCGAGCGCCGGCTCGGTGTACGACTCCGGCAGCACCGCCCGGTTGAGGAACCAGCTCCCGGTGTCGGTCGACGCCCGCGAGTGGAGGTGGAGGTCGATGCGCGCGCCCCCGGTGGGCGCGGCCGGCGCGGGTGATCGCACGGACGCCAGGCTGCCAGCATCCCGGCCCGCCCCGGTTACAGCGGCGTGGCCTCCGGGTGAAACCTGGCGGCGGTCACCCGCCGCAGTCGCGCAGCGCCCGGGGGGCGTCGCTGATGAAGCCGGTGACGCCCCACCCCGACAGCAGCTCCGCCCGCGCCGGGTCGTCGACGATCCACGCCCACACCAGGTCGGCCCGCTCGCGCAGCGCCGCGACCGCCGCCGGGCTCAGCAGGCGGTGGTCCACCGAGACGCCCTCCAGCGCGCCGGGGCCGTAGCGTCGCAGCAGCGCCCGCAGCTCGCGCGGGCTGCCCACCGAGTGCAGCGCCCGCACGTCGGCGCCCTCCCGCAGCCGGTTGACCGTCCGCCAGATGCGCCCGCACACGATGAGCGGGCGCTCGCCCGTCCACCCGGCCAGCTCGCGCGCGACCGCCCGCGGAAGGCGCGGGTCGGGGCCCTTGAGGTCCAGCATCAGGTCGCTGGCGAGCGGGGCGGCCCCGGCCAGGAGGTCCCCCAGCAGCGGCCGCGGCGTGTCGCGGTCCAGCAGGTACCACTTCTCCCACAGCACCGGCAGCGGGCCGAGCGTCTTGGCGTGGCGCACCTCGAGGCGGCCGCGGAACAGGTGGACGTCGGCCTCCGCCACGTCGGCGCACCCCTGGGCGGCCCGCAGCGTGTCCGGGGCGTTCGCCGCGCGGTGGGCCACCAGGACCCCCGGAACGCTCACTCGCGGGGCAGGGCCCACGCCGGGGTGCGGCGCACCCGCGGCAGCAGCATCGCCAGGCCGAGGCCGGCCAGCGCGACGGCGGCGCCGGCCAGGACGTCGACCACGTAGTGGTTGGCCGTCACCACCACGGCGAGCCCCATCGCCACCACCATCACCACGGCCAGGGCGCGCAGCCACGGCAGGCGCGACACGCGCCACACCATGATCCCGACGAGCAGGTTCCAGCCGAAGTGCAGGCTGGGCACGGCCGCGTAGCGGTTGATCAGGCCGGGCGGCTGCAGGGTGCGGTACGAGTTGGAGCGCTGGGTGACCGTGTCGACGATCTCCAGGACCCCCAGTCGCGGGGGTGCGACCGGGAAGAGCACGAAGATCACGAGGCCGATGGCGCCCGAGATGAACATCGCGTTGCGCAGCAGGTAGAAGTCGGGCGGGTGGCGCACGAAGAGCCACGCGAGGGTCACGATGATCACCGGCCAATGCCCGTACATGTAGACCCAGTTCGCCAGGGTCACGAGGCGGCTGTGGTCGATCACCTGCTCCTGCATCGCCCGCTCCCAGTCGAGGCCGAGCGCCTCCTCCAGCCGGGTCACCGAGCGCGCGTTGGCCTCCGCCGTCTGCCGGGCGCCCTCGGTCAGGTCGCGGACGCCGAAGTAGCAGAGCGGCCGCCACGGCGACGAGCGCCGCCTGCCACATGAGGGTCCACCAGCCCGGGAACACGGGCCCGGCCGCGGACCGCGTCCGCCCGGACGCCGTCACCGACCACCGCTGTGGCAGCGAGCCCATCGGCCGATTATCCGACTCCGGGCTCTCGGATGCCCAGCCCGGCGGCCGATACCCATGGAAAGGAATCGTTCAGGTGACGCTGCTACCGTTGCCTGCGCCGGATCACCGGTCTCTCCTCGCTGACTCGCCACCTCACCCACGCACCCGCCGTCCTCCGACGGCTCCCGTCGCGGCGCCTTGCCCTCACCGGCGTCGCCGTCATCGCGGTGTTGGCGCTCGCGATCGTCGGCCTGAGGAGCATCGACCGCGGCGCCGTGGCCGACGCGCTGGCCGGCGCCGACCCGCGCTACCTGGCCGTCGGGATCCTCGCCTACGCCGTGGGCCAGACGATCTCGGGCCTCATGTGGGCCCGCTGCCAGAGCGCCGGCGGGGTCGGCGGCATCGGCATGGGGTCGGCGATGGGGCTGCACTGGATCGCGCGCGGCGCCTGCGAGCTGCTGCCGGCCAGCCTCGGCGAGGGCGTGCGCGTGGGCCTGGTGCGCCGTCACCCCGGGGGCCGCAGCGCCGGGATGTGCCGGATCACGGGCGGCCTGGCCGCGTACAAGGCCATCGACGCGGTCGTGACGGCCGTCGTCGTCATCGCCATCGCCTTCGCGACGCCGCTGCCCGGCCCCGCCGGAGGCCTGCGCTGGACGGCCCTGGGCTTCGTGGGCGTGCTGCTCGCGGTCGCCCTCTCGTGGCGGCTGCTGGGGATCGGGCGGCTGGGCCGTCACCTTCCCCGCCGCATCCGCGGCACCGCGAGCACGCTCGCGGACGGGGCCGGCGCGCTCCGGGACCCCCGGGCCGCCGGCGGCGCCGCGCTGCTCGGACTGGGCGCCGCGCTGGCCCGCATCGTGAGCCTGGGCGCGCTGCTCGCCGCGTTCGGGATCCCGTTCACGGCCGCCGGGCTCACCTTCTGCGTCATCGTGCTGGCGGGCGCCGTGCCCGGCGCGCCGGGCGGCGCGGGCGCCCGCGAGCTGATCCTGGTGCCCGCGCTGGCCCTCGCCCACGGGGTCGCGAGCGGCGACGCGATCGCCTTCAGCCTCGGCGTGCAGGCCGTCGCGCTCGGCACCTCGCTGATGATCGGGCTGGCGGCGCTCGCGCTGGTGGGGCCGCGCCTCAGGGCAGGTACGGAGGCTGACCCCGCCGAGTGGGCACCTCTCGCGCCTCCGCCTCCGGTGGCTCTCGGCCGAGCTCCTTCATGAGCCGCTCCAGCGCGTCGCGGTCGGCCTCGGCCGGCAGTCCCCAGCCGGGCCGGTAGCCGAAGCTCTCGGCCGCGGGACGCGCGCTGACCCCGTCGAGCAGCTCGAGGGCGTCGCATTCCACCAGCGCGGGGTGCACCTTCCCGCAGGCGCGGGCCAGCCGCACCAGCTCGGAGCGCAGGCCGGCGACGTAGTTGGCCAGGCGGTCCCCGCTGCGCACCGGGTCGAGCCCGCGCTGGAGCCACGCCGAGTGCGTCGTCACGCCCGTGGGACAGCGCCCGGTGTGGCACCGCTGCGCCTGGATGCACCCGACGGCGAGCATCGCCTCGCGGCCGACGTTGACCATGTCGCAGCCCATCGCGAAGGCGAGCAGGGCGTTCGCCGGCAGGCCCAGCAGGCCCGACCCGATGAACACGATGCGGTCGGAGACGCCGGCCTCCGCGAACGGGCGGTAGGCGCGGGCCAGGCCCAGGCGGAAGGGAAGGGCCACGTGGTCGGTGAACACCAGCGGGCCGGCGCCCGTGCCGCCCTCCCCGCCGTCGATGGTGATGAAGTCGGGCCCGGCGCCCTCGCGCCGCATCAGCGTGGCGAGCTCGTCCCAGAAGAGCGAATCGCCGACGGCGGACTTGATGCCCACCGGCAGGCCGGTGGCGTCGGCCAGGCGCTCGACGAACTCCACCAGGCCGGCCACCCCGTGGAACGCCGAGTGCCCGGGGGGGCTGACGCAGTCGCGCCCGGGCGGGACGCCCCGGGCGGCCGCGATCTCGGCCGTGACCTTCGCCGCCGGGAGCATCCCGCCGGCCCCGGGCTTGGCGCCCTGGCTGAGCTTGATCTCGATGGCCCGCACCGGGTTGGCCTGCACCAGGGCCACGAGCGCGTCCAGGTCGAAGCGGCCGGCCGCGTCGCGGCAGCCGAAGTACCCCGTGCCCACCTGGAAGACGAGCTCGGCGCCGTGGCGGTGATGGTCGCTCAGGCCGCCCTCGCCCGTGTTGTGCAGGCAGCCGGCGATGAGGGCGCCCCGGTTCATGGCCTCCACGGCGTGGGCGCCCAGGGCGCCGAAGCTCATGCCCGAGACGTTCACCACCGAGTCCGGGCGGAACGCGTGACGGCGCCCGTTGGGCGCCCCGAGCACCTTGGCGCAGGGCAGCGGCCAGCCGACGTGATCGCCGCCGGGCGGCGGCGACTGGGGGAAGGCCGCCGGGTTGATCAGCACGTGCCCGGGGTGGCGGGACCAGTCGACGTCCGAGCCGAAGCCGAAGTGGGGGTCCTGGCGCTTGGCCGTCGCGTAGATCCAGCGGCGCTGGTTGCGCGAGAAGGGCCGCTCGTCGTCGTTGCCGGTGACGATGTACTGGCGCAGCTCCGGGCCGAAGGCCTCGAGCAGGTAGCGCAGGTGGCCCACGACCGGGAAGTTGCGCAGGATCGCGTGGCGGCGCTGGGTGAGGTCGTAGACGACCAGGCCCGCCAGCGCGGCGGCGCCGAGCGCGCCGGCGCGGCGGCGGGTCCGGCGTGGGGTCGGGGACTGCCGCATGCGGGCACCCTGCACCCGCGCGGGCGCCCGCGCAACCGGCCGCCCGCGGCACGCGCTGCGGAGAAACCCCGAGTGTCCGCGGACGTCGCTAGCCGGCGGGCTCCTCCTCGCTGCGGCGGTGCCAGGCCCACACGTGGTGCATCGCGCCCAGCCAGTCGTCGAGGGTGCCGCCGGCGGGGATGACGTCGAGCTGCGCCCCGTCGGCCGTGTGCAGGCGGATGCGGGGGGTCTGGCCGACGGGCGAGACCTGGTCCGGACGCTCCGGACGGCGCTCCAGCCGGGCGATCTCACGGAACGGCAGGGTCCACCGCCGCGCGAGCATGAGGCGTTCGAGCGGGTTGGGCTCGAACTCGATGCGGTCGGCGTACAGCCGCAGCAGGCCGCCGCGCGCGAGCCAGCCGCGGTTGATGCTCACGAGCCCCCGCTTGCGGACGCCCTCCTCGTGGCCGAGGAACTCGCCGTCGCGAAGGCCCGTCCACATGCGCTCCCACTCGGGCCGGTCGTCGTCGCCGGCCCGGTCGTCTCCGGTCCAGCGTGCCATGGTCATCCTCCTCTCGTGGAGCGATGAGTGACCTGGGGTCGAGCCTACGACGGCGGGCGGGCGGCGACCAGCGGGTCGCGCCCGGCCCGCGCTGCGCCCGGGGCGGCGGCGTGGCAGGCTACCGGCGGAATGCTCACGGCCGAGGGGGCGGGTGTGCAGGCGCACCGGATCGGGGTGGTCGGCGCGGGCGTGATGGGGAGCGAGATCGCCCAGGTGGCGAGCGCCGCCGGCCTCGCCGTCACGCTGCGGGACGTCGACGCGGCGGCGGTCGAGCGGGGCCTCGCCCACGTGCGCGACATCGGCGCCCGCCGGGTGGCGCGCGGGCGGCTCACGCCCGAGGAGGCCGAGGCGATCCTGGCGCGCATCGCGCCCGCGGCCGACGACGCGGACCTGGCCGACTGCGACGTGATCATCGAGGCCACCACCGAGGTGATGGAGGTCAAGCGCGAGGTGTTCGCGCGCCTCGACGCGGTCGCGCGCGAGGACGCCGTCCTGGCGTCCAACACGTCCGGCCTGTCGATCACCCAGATGGGCCGCGCGACCGCCCGCCCCGAGCGGGTGCTGGGGCTGCACTTCTTCAACCCCGCCAGCGTCATGCGCCTGGTGGAGGTGATCGCCGGGGAGGACACCTCGCCCGAGGCCGTCCGGGCGGCCATGGACCTGGTGACGCGCATCGGCAAGACGCCGGTGCGCGTGGCCGAGTGCCCGGGCTTCCTCGTCAACCGCGTGGTCATCCGGGCGCTGGCCGAGGCCTACCGGCGCACGGCCGAGATCGGCGCCGACCGGGCCGCCGTTAACGCGGCGGTGGTGGAGGAGGGCCCGGCGCCGATGGGTCCCTTCGCGCTGGGCGACCTGATCGGGCTCGACACCCTCCTGCACGTCCAGCGCGACCTGGAGGAGGCCTACGGCGACCGCTTCGCCGCCGGGGACGAGCTGGCCGCCCTCGTCGCCGAGGGGCGCCTCGGGGCCAAGACCGGCGCGGGCTTCCTGGACGGAGCGCCGCCCCCGGCGAGCGCCGACGCCGCCGGGCGCGACGTGGCCGAGCGGTACTACCGGGGGGCGGTGGACGAGGCCACGCGCTGCGTCGCGGAGGGGGTCGCGGCGCCGGACGACACCGACCTCGCGGTCACGCTCGGGGGCGGCTGGGAGCAGGGACCACTGGCATGGGGACTCGGGAGGGCGCGGTGAACAGGGCGACATTCCTCAAGAGGGCCGGCATCGGCGCGGCCCTCGTGGCCGGCGCGGGCGGGACCGCGGCGGCGGCCGGGCCGCCGCGCCTCACCGCGCGCAAGCCCTCGCTGGCCGCGCTCGCGCGGGTGACCCAGGGCCGGCTGATCACGCCGGGCAGCGCCGGCTACAACGCCGCCCAGCAGGTGGTCAACGCGCGCTTCTCGGGCAAGCGCCCGCTGGCGGTGCTCCAGGCCCGCAACGCCCAGGACGTGCGCCAGGCCGTGCTCTGGTGCGCCCGCAACGGCGTGCAGATCACGGCGCGCTCGGGCGGCCACAGCTACGCCGGCTACTCCACCCTCAACGGCGGCCTGGTGGTGGACCTGTCCGCGCTCGACGGGATCCGCGTGTCGAGCGACCGGCGCACGGTCCAGATCGGGGCCGGCAACCGCCTGATCGACGTCTACACCGCCCTCGCCAACCGCGGCCTCACCATCCCCGCGGGGTCGTGCCCCACGGTCGGCGTCGGGGGGCTCGCCCTGGGCGGCGGCGTGGGCCTGGCCTCCCGTGCCCTCGGGACCACCAGCGACAACGTCGTCGGGCTCACCGTGGTGACCGCCGACGGCCAGGTGCGCGTCTGCGACGCCCGCACCAACCCGGACCTCTACTGGGCCTGCCGGGGCGGCGGGGGCGGCAACTTCGGCATCGCGACCGGCTTCACCTTCACCACCCACCGGGTCGACTCGGCGTCGTACTTCTTCGCCAACTTCAGCTGGAGCGACGCGGCCGACGTGATCGCGGCCTGGCAGCGCTGGGCGCCCAACGCCCCGCCCGAGCTGTTCTCGATCTGCTCGCTGGGCACCAGCACCGGGAACACGCCGGTGCTCAACGTGTTCGGGCAGTACATGGGGTCGGCGACCGCGCTGCGCCGGACGCTGGCGCGCGGGCTCACCTCGGCCGTCTCGCCGGCGAGCATCCAGGTGGGCACCGCCCCCTACCTCTCGCTGATGCAGCGGTGGGCGGGGTGCCTGGGCGAGTCGGCGGCGGCGTGCCGCACGCCCCCGCACCAGCTCTTCGCCGCCAAGTCCCGCTACGCCCTGAAGCCGATCTCGGGCGCCGGCATCCGGGCCATGATCGCGACCATCGAGCAGCGCCAGCGCCAGTCGTCGCTCGGATCGGGCGCCATCGAGATGGACTCCTACGGCGGGGTGATCAACGAGGTCGCGCCGGGCGCCACCGCGTTCGTGCACCGCAACGCGCTCTTCTCGCTGCAGTACGCCGCCTACTGGGAGACGCCCGGGGCGGCGTCGGCCGGACTCACCTGGATCCGGGGGGCGGTGCGCTCCACGCAGCCCTACGTCTCGGGCTACTCGTACCAGAACTACATCGACCCCGAGCTCGCCACCTGGCAGAAGGCCTACTACGGCACCAACCTGAGCCGGCTGATCGACGTGAAGTCGACCGTCGACCCGGACGACCTGTTCCGCTTCCGCCAGAGCATCCCGGTGCGGTGAGGGGGCCGTCGCCGGAAGCGCCCGCGACCTGCGGGCGCTTCCGGGCGGCGGGGCTAGCGGGCGAAGGTCGAGCGCAGCGCGGCCGGGATCGGCTTGCGCGCCTGCGCGACGAAGGCCGCGTAGCTGGGCTTCTTCGCGCCCTTGGCGGTCAGCAGGCCGCCGGGCCAGAACGCGTTGTCCTGCAGGTTGAACCAGACCACGGTGGCCAGCTGCGGGTTCTTGACCGTGGGCAGCGCGAAGATCTGGTTGAGGTACTGCTTCTGCTGGGCGAACGTGACCTTCACGTTGCGGAACGGGGTCTTGGCCGTCGTGTAGCCGGCCTCGGTGACGTAGAGCTTCATGCCCTTCTTGCGCTTGTTCGAGCGCCGCGTAGATCTCGGGCAGGCTGGACCAGGTGGGGAACGCCTTGGCGTAGGACTTCGACGTGAACGTCGGGCCCTTCGACGGATAGATGTGCTGCGAGTAGGCGTCGAACTTGAGGCTCTTGTCGCCCAGGATGCTGTTCATCCAGTTGCGCGAGCCGATGTTGCCGCCGCCGGTGCTGCTGCGCGGGCCGGCGACGCCGGCGATGACCACGGCCTTCGGGTTGGAGGCCTTGATCTTGGGATAGGCGGCCTTGATCAGCGCCTTGTACTTGGGCAGCGAGCTCTTGCCGTTGAAGCGGAAGAACTGGACGATGTTCGGCTCGTTCCAGATCTCCCAGTGGCGGATCCGCGGCAGGGGCACGGCCGAGCCGGCCGGCACGAACGTCCCGCTGTAGCGCTTGGTGACGGCGGCCATGAAGTTGGCGTAGTCCGCCGGGCGCGGGGCGTTGGGGTTGTACTGCGAGGGGACCTTCTGGTTCTTCCCGGCGACCGCCCAGTTGGGCGTGCTGTACGTGCTCACGATGATGCGGATGTTGGACGCGGTGAGCGACGTGAAGATCAGGTCGAGCCGGCTCCAGTTGTAGGCCGGGTCGTTGGGGTCGGTCGGGTTCGCGGGCCGCGTCGGGGCCACGAAGTTCCACAGGATGTCGACCCGCGTCACCTTCGCCTTGGTCTGCTTGACCATCTCGACGCGCGTCGGGATGTCGTTGAGCGGGGCGATGGCGAGGACGTCGTCCTGAAGGGCCGCGACGGCCCCCACCCCGGTGGACGGCACTGCGAGGGCCGCGGCGGCGGCGCCTGCGATCGCCAGCCCGGTCAGCGTGCGCCGGGGCGTGATGGCCTTTCGTGTCACCTGTATCTCCTCAGCTCTGGGCGCGTGCGGGCGGCATGGTACCAACGAACCCCGACGCCACTCGTATGCAAGGGGTGAGGCGAAATGCGTGGTTTTCGTGAGGGACGCGCCTCAGCGGCGGTCGTCGAAGAAGGCCCTCAGCAGGCCGAGCGCGTCCTGCGCGAGCACGCCCCCCTGCACCTCGACCCGGTGCAGCAGGCGCGGGTCCTGGAGCGGGTTGATCACCGAGCCCGCGGCGCCCGACCTTCTGGTCGGGCGCCCCGTAGACCACCCGCGCCACCCGGGCCTGCTGGATCGCGCCGGCGCACATGGGACAGGGCTCGAGGGTGCAGTAGACGACGGTCCCCAGCAGGCGCCAGCCCCCCAGCGCGACCGCCGCGGCGCGCAGCGCCAGGATCTCGGCGTGGGCGGTGGGGTCGGCGCGCAGCTCGCGCTCGTTGTGGGCGGCGCCCACCACCTCGCCGTCGCGGACCACGACGCAGCCCACCGGGACGTCCCCGTGCTCGGAGGCCCGGGCCGCCTCGCCGAGGGCCATCCGCATGAAGTGCTCGTCGCGGGGGAAGACGCGGGTCATGGGCGGACAGTAGCCGGGGCGGATAGCGTGGGCGCATGGTGGTCCGCTCGGTCAACGTGGGACGGCCCCGCCCGCTGGCGGTCGGCGACGGCACGGTGCCGTCGGGGATCGTCAAGGAGCCGGTCCCGGGGCGCGTGGCCGTCGGAGCCACCAACCTCGACGGCGACGGTCAGGCCGACCTGACGGTGCACGGCGGGGTCGACAAGGCCGTGTACGCCTACCCGCTCGAGCACTACGCCCACTGGACGGCCGCGCTCGGGCGCGACGACCTCTCCCCCGGCCGGTTCGGCGAGAACCTGACCACCGAGGGCCTGCTCGAGGACGACGTCCTGGTGGGCGACGTCCTGCGCATCGGCTCGGCCCTGCTCGAGGTGAGCCAGCCCCGCGTGCCCTGCTTCAAGCTGGCCGCCCGGATGGACGACCCCGCCTTCGCCCGGCCGTTCCTGCGCAGCGGACGCGTGGGCTTCTACCTGCGGGTGCTCGAGCAGGGCGAGCTCGGCGCCGGGGACGCGATCGTCCGCGAGCGGCGGGGCGAGGGCGGCCTGAGCATCCGGGCCGCCACCGCCCTGCTGTCGGACGGGGCCGACGCGGACGCCCTCGAGCGCGCGGCGGCGGTGCCGGCGCTCGCGGAGGGCTGGCGCGAATCGTTCGCCGCGCGGGCCGAACGCGTCAGATCGCGGCGGCCAGCAGGATGAGCACCGCGTACCCCACGGCGTAGGACGCGGTCAGGCCGTAGACCACGCCGCGGGGCACCGTCCGCACGGTGAAGCCGGTGCGGGCGAGGAAGGCGAGCTTCACCAGGTCGCCGGCCAGCATCAGCGCCGCGAAGGCCACGAGGAAGCCCGCCACGTCGTCGCGTGCGAGCGCGACGGTCATGCACCAGTGCCCCACGTTCATCGCCAGGATGAACACGACGCCCACCACCTCACGGTCGGCCACGCGATCGAAGATGGCGGCGACCAGGCCCAGCGAGAGCACGACCAGGATCACGACCGCCACCAGACGCGCGCCGCCGGCCCCGTCCGCCGGCGCGTCGAGCGCCGTGAGCAGCGCGGCCACGCCGACGCCGATGCCGAGCGTCTTGAGCGCCGTCTCGGCCCACGCGAGGGCCGACCAGCTCCCGACGTGCCAGGCCCGGGCGGCTCCGCTCACGGGGCGGGGCAGGCGATGGGCCCGCCGACCGGGGTGACGTGGCGCGCGCCCGCGGCGAAGCCGGTGTCGCGGCTGACCGCGATGGTGCTCACCGCGCCCGCGCCGGTGCTCAGGCGGTACCGGTCGGCGTCGAGCGGCGTCAGGTGCACCGCGGCGCCCGGGCCGCACGCGGCGGCGACGGCGTGGCGCACGAGCAGGGCGTCGGCGGCGCGGGCCGCCGCGGTGATGCGGGCGTCCGGGGCGTCGGCCGGGCCGGGACCGAGCAGCGCCAGCAGCGCGAGCGCGACCACGCCCAGCACGGCCGCCGCCGCCCCGGCGCGGGCCAGGCGCACCGCGCGCCGCGACCGGCGCCAGGGGGGCCCGCCGTGCGGCAGCGGATCGACGAAGCGCCCGCGGCGCGCGGGGGGGAGCACCGCCACGACCGGAGCGGCCACCAGCGCGGCCGCGACGCCGGCCTGCGAGACCTCCAGGCCGGCCACCCCCAGCATCCGCAGCGGCAGGCAGACCAGGGTCCAGGCCAGCGCGGCCACGAGCACGGCGAGCCCGCGGCGCAGGCGGTCCCACGACGCCCACGTGCGCCACGCGCGCCGCCACGGGGCCAGCGCGAGGTAGTCGTCCACCTGGCGGCGGCGCCACAGGGCCATCGCGGTGTCGCCCACGGGCCGGCCGGCGGGCCCCAGCAGGGGCTCGAGCTGCTCCGCGACCTCGCGCTCCAGCTCCCGCTGGCGCCGCAGCTGCGCCGCCGTCCGCTCGCGCTCCAGCCGCTCGCGGCGCGCCGCCGCGGCGCCGGCGAAGACGCGGGCGGCGCGCGAGCTCATGTGCCCGCGGTCGCGGGGCCGACGGCGAGATCCACGATCTCGTCGGCCGAGTCGGAGATCTGGATCAGGTCCATGTCGCCGCGGCTGATCAGGCCCTCCTCCAGGAGGCGCGCCTGGATCCAGCGCACCAGGCCGGCCCAGTACGAGCTGCCGCACAGCACGACGGGGAAGCTGAGCGCCTTGCCGGTCTGGATCAGGGTGAGCGACTCGAAGAGCTCGTCCAGCGTGCCGAAGCCGCCCGGGAACACGATGTAGGCCTCGGAGTACTTGACGAACATCGTCTTGCGCACGAAGAAGTAGCGGAACGCGATCGCGAGGTTGACGAACTCGTTCACCGCCTGCTCGTGCGGCAGCTCGATCGTGCACCCGATGGACATGCCGCCGGCCTCGCTGGCCCCGCGGTTGGCCGCCTCCATGATCCCGGGACCGCCGCCGGTGATGACGGCGAACCCCCGCTCCACGAGCAGCCCCCCGACCTCGCGCGCCAGCTCGTAGGTCGGGGCCTCGGCCGGCGTGCGCGCCGAGCCGAAGATCGAGACCGCGGGTCCGACGCGCGCGAGGGCGTCGAAGCCGTCGACGAACTCGCCGAGGATGCGCAGGGCCCGCCAGGGCTCGCTGTGGAGGAAGTCCGAGCTCTCGGGACGGGTCAGCAGGCTCGCGTCGGCGTGCCCGATCGCGGCCTCGCCCGGGCCGCGCGCGCCGAGGCGCCCGCTGCGCGCGAGCCTCACGGCGCCACCGCGCCCACCCGCCGGACCACGTCCTCCAGCGGCAGCCGCCGGGCGCGGGCGCTCCACTGCTCGGCGCTGCGCCGCGCCGGGTCGCGCGGGACGGCCGGCGCGCCGAACGACAGCACCACGGCCGCCCGCTCGGGCGGGGCGATGCCGAGGGCCCGCTCCAGGCCCGGGGCGTCGGCGATGCCGTTGGGGCACGACGCGATCCCGTCCGCCCAGGCGCTCAGCATCATGCTCTGGGCGGCGCGCCCGGCGTCGAAGTCGACCAGGTTGCCGCCGGGGCTCACGACGATCACCACCACCAGGCCCGCCGTGATGATGTTGCGGCTCACGTAGACGGCGCGCGCCACGGCCGGCAGGGCGTCGCCCTCGACCACCACGAAGCGGGTGGGCTGGCGGTTGCGCGCGCTGCCGGACAGGCGGCCGGCGTCCAGGATGCGCAGCGCCACGTCCTCGGGGACCGGCGCCCCGTCGTACGCGCGCACGTCGCGCTTGCTGGCCAGGGCGAGGTGCGTCTCCACGCCCGTCAGCCTAGACCACGCCCTCCGGGTCCGGTCGCGGGGTGTGCGACACGCAGAAGGGCGTCCCCCAGATGGGCTCGCGCGCGCAGGGCTTGCCCTTGCGGTTGAGGGCGGCGCAGCGCGGGGTGGAGCCGGGGATCCCCGACGCGCCGCGCTCGGCCTCGAAGAAGGCGCGCGCCCGCGAGACGTGCGCGTCGATGACCAGCGACGCGCGCAGCTGGTCCTGGGCGCTGATCAGCGAGCGGGCGGCCGCGAACAGCGAGCGGGCGACCATGGGCTCCGAGTGGGGGTCGGCGGCGACGCGCGAGATGCCCGAGTCGCAGACCTGGAGCAGGTAGCGCTCGGACCACCCGGGCCGGCGGGGGTCCGGCACCAGCGAGGGGACCAGCGCCTTCCACAGCGCTCGCGTGTACCGCCTGATGGCGACCGCACGACTCGGCGCGGAGGCGGGGAGGGCGGTGGGGACCGGCTCGGCCATGTCCAGCAGGAAACCACCGCGTGCACGATGTGTCAAGGTTCTGTCGAGAGTGAGTTCGCCCTGGATCGCGCTTGGCAGGGCACCTCCGATGGTGTCCGGCCGCCAACTCTGGACAATCTGTTCAGATTATGTGCACAATGGGCGCATGGCGACGACAGACACCCCGGCCGGGCTCATGCGGATCGGCGAGCTCAGCCGCCGCCACGGCGTGAGCCCGGACCTGCTGCGGGTGTGGGAGCGCCGCTACGGCCTCCTGCACCCCGAGCGCACCGAGGGCGGATTCCGCCTGTACACGCCGCGGGACGACGAGCGGGTGGGCGTGATGCGGCAGAACCTCGCCCTCGGCTACACGGCGGCCATCGCGGCCCGCATGGCCCTGCGCACGCCCGCGCGGCCCGACCGGCCGGATCCCGAGAACGCGCTCCACGCCGCGCAGATCGAGCTGATGGAGCGCCTGGAGGGCTTCCAGGACGTCGAGGCGCAGGGGGTGCTGGACAAGGCCCTCGCCGAGTTCAGCACCGAGGCGGTCCTGCGCGACGTCGTGCTGCCCTGCCTGCGCGAGCTGGGCGAGCGCTGGGAGACCGGCGAGGTGAGCGTGGCCCAGGAGCACTTCGCGAGCGCGGTCCTGCGCGGGCGCCTGCTCGGGCTGGCGCGCGGCTTCGACGTGGGCGTGGGCCCGCGCGCCCTGCTCGCCTGCCCCTCCGGCGACCGCCACGACCTGGGCCTCCTGTGCTTCGGCATCGGGCTCCGCGAGCGCGGCTGGCGCGTCACCTTCCTCGGCGCCGACACGCCGATCGAGGCCCTCCACGGGGCGGCGGTCCAGCTGCAGCCCGCGCTGGTGGTGGTGTGCGCCGAGCAGGAGGCGCCGCTGCGCGCCGCCCTGGACGCGATCGCGATGCTGGCCGCCGAGTTCCCGGTGGCGCTGGCGGGCCGGGCCTCGTCGGCCGAGATGGCGCACGCGACCGGATCCCGCCTGCTGCAGGACGCCCCGATGGCCGCCGCGGCGCGGATCGCCGCCGGGGGCTGACCCCGGGCGCTACTCGGTCTGGGAGACGACCCTCAGGGAGGGCCGCGGGACCGCGGTCTGCCAGGAGTCCAGCCGGTTGAGGCCGTCGAGGGCGGCCGTCTTGTAGCACTCGGCCAGCGTCGGGTAGTTGAAGACCGCGTCCACGAAGTGCTCCACCGAGCCCCCGTAGGTCATCACCGCCTGGCCGATGTGGATCAGCTCGCTCGCGCCCTCGCCGATGATGTGGACGCCCAGCAGCTCGTGGGTGTCCCAGTGGAAGATCAGCTTGAGCAGGCCGGTGCGGTCGCCGATGATCTGGCCGCGCGCGATCTCGTTGTACTGGGCCTTGCCGACCTCGTACGGCACGCCGTCGCGGGTCAGGTCCTCCTCGTTGCGCCCCACCGTCGAGATCTCGGGGATCGTGTAGATCGCGTAGGGCACCAGCGAGGGCACGCTGCGGGCGGCGATCCCGAACGCGTGGCAGGCGGCCAGGCGGCCCTGCTCGAGGGAGGTCGACGCCAGGCTGGGGAAGCCGATCACGTCGCCCACCGCGTAGATGTGGGGGACGGCGGTGCGGTAGTGCTCGTCCACCGTCAGGCGTCCGCGGTCGTCGGCCTCCAGGCCGGCGGCGGGCAGGTTGAGGCTCGCCGTGGCCCCGGTGCGGCCGATCGAGTAGAAGGCCTTCTCGGCCACGATGTGCTTGCCGCTCGCGAGGTGGACGCGGACCATCCCGTCGGGCCCGTCGTCGAGCTCGACCCCGCTCACCTCCTCGCCCAGCCAGAGCGTCATGCGGCTGCGGCGCATGTGGAAGGCCAGCGCGTCCATGATCTCGGCGTCCATGTAGGACAGCAGCCGCGGGCGCTTGTCGACCAGCGTCACCCGCACGCCGAGGGCGGCGAACATGCTGGCGTACTCGAGGCCGATCACGCCGGCGCCGATCACGACCAGCGTGCGCGGCAGGCGGTCCAGGCTCACGGCGTCGTCGCTGGTCAGGATGCGCCGGCCGTCGAACTCGACGCTCTCGTCGCGCGTGGCCGTCGTCCCGGTGGCCAGCACCACGTTGGCGCCGCTGATCGTCTGGCGCCCGTGGCCCTCGGGGTCGTCGATCTCGATGGTGTGGGGATCCAGGAACGCGCCGTGGCCGTTGTAGATGTCGATGTCGTTGCGCAGCAGCTGGTGGCGCACCACGTCGGTCTCGTTGCGCACCACCTGGTCGGCCCGGAAGATCAGGTCGTCCATGCCGATGTGCTGCTTGGCCGAGTACGAGGAGCCGTAGAAGCCCCGGTCGCGATACCCGGTGAGCGCCATCGCCGCCTCGCGCAGCGTCTTGGACGGGATCGTCCCGGTGCGCACGCAGACGCCGCCGACGCCGGTCGTGCGCTCGATGACCGCGACCCGCTTGCCGAGCTTCGCCGCCTGGATGGCGGCGCGCTGGCCACCGGGCCCCGACCCGATCGCGATCAGGTCGTAGTCGAAGGATGCGCCGTTCATTGAATGTCGATCGGCCATCGTCGCGGCGATCGTAGTTCCGGGGCGGCGCGCGGGACAGCGGCCCGAGGGCCAAGTAACGGATTGTCACCCTGGCCGCCGGGACCAGGGAGGACTCAGCAGGTCTCGTTGCGCAGCCGGTCGATGAAGCCGACCAGGGTCTCGCCCACCTGGTCGAGGCTCGCGGCGGACACCTTGTCGAGGGTGTCGCCGGTGGTGTGGAAGTACGGGTAGTCGAAGTCGATCAGGTCGATCGACGGCACACCCGCCTCCTGGAAGGGCGTGTGGTCGTCGTAGACCCGGGGCCCGGTCAGGTCGGGGAAGGCGCGCGCCGCTCCGGCGGCCCGCGCGGAGGCCCGCAGCGCGCTCCACAGCCCGGTGTCCGAGGACGACTCCCGCGGGATGCGCAGATCGCGATCGGCCACGAAGTCGACCAGCACCATCGCGCGCAGCCCGTCCGCGTGCCGCTCCGCGTGGATGCGGCTGCCGCGCAGGCCGTCGGCGAGGAAGTCGCGCGAGCCCCGGGGGCTCTCCTCGCCGTCGAACATCACGAAGCGCACCTCGCGCTGGCAGGCCCGCCGGCCGCGCGCCAGCTCGCGCGAGAGCTGCAGCACCACGGCCACCCCGCCCGCGCCGTCGTTGGCGCCCACGAACCCGGGGATGTCCTTGGTGTCGTAGTGGGCGCCGATCAGGATCGGGTCGCCGCGGCCCGGCAGGCGCCCGGTGACGTTGCGCAGCCCCCCGGGGACCCCCTCGAAGGCGCCCCGCGGCAGTTGCGCGCGCAGGCGGTGGGCCAGGCGCAGCGAGGCCGCGGACCCCGCCGGGCGCGGTCCCAGCGCGACCTGGGCCCGCAGCTCGGCGAAGGCCCGGCCGGCGTCGAAGCGGTCCGGTGGCGGGTCGCCCTGCGCCGCCCCCGCGCCCGCGCCGCAGCCGGCGGCGCACACGCCCGCCAGCGCCAGCAGGAGGGCGATCGCGCGCGGTCGAAGACGTGGGGGCATGTCCCCCACACTTGCACGCTCGGTGCGCGGTGACGACGGCGGGGTTTCCCTTGGACCCCCCGATGCTGGTAGCGTCACCGATCGACGGCGACCGCGTGTTGGGTCGCCTTTTCCGTTCCCCCGCAGGAGATGCCCTTCCTGAGGCTCCCCCTCATCAGCCGCACCGTGGGCGCATTCGGCGTCCTGATCGCGGCTCTGCTGCTCCTCGGCGGGCCGATCGCGAGCTCCGAGCCCGCGTCGATCTCCCAGAAGCGCGCGGAGGTCGAGCGCATCCAGGCCGAGCTCGCCGGCATCGACCAGCAGGTCGAGGACGCCGCCGAGGAGTTCAACGGCGCCCGCTACGAGCTGGGCCAGGTGCAGGATCGGATCGCGGACAACCGCGCCCAGATCGTGACCACCACCAAGGCGCTCGCCGCCAAGCGCAAGGTGCTCGCGGCCCGCCTGCGCGACATCTACGCCACCCCCGAGCCCTCGCTGGCCGAGGTGCTGATCACGAGCGGCAGCATCACCGCCGCCGCGGACCAGGTGGACCTGCTGGACCGGGTCGGCCGCAAGGACGCCGGCGTGGTGGGCGGGCTGCGCGAGGGCAAGAAGCGGCTCCAGACGCTGCGCGCCAAGCTCATCGAGGATCGCGCCACCAGCGAGAAGCAGGTCGCGGCCGCCCGCGAGCACAAGGCGACCGTCGAGGCTCTGATGGGCCAGCGCCAGGCCGTGCTGGCCAGCGCGAAGGGCGAGCTGGGCCAGATGCTGGCGGCCGAGCAGGCGCGCGAGCGCCGCGCCGCGGCCGCGGCCGCCGAGGTGGCCCGCCAGCGCCAGGCCGCGGCGGCGAGCACCCCGAGCACCCCGGCCGCCGATCCCCAGGCCGCACCGGCCGCCGACCCCGCCGCGTCGGCCCCGGCCGCCGATCCGGCCGCGGCCACTCCCGCCGCGACGCCCGAGGCCACCCCCGCGCTGCCCAGCGGCAGCGGCAACTCGGCCGCCGCGAGCGCGGCCATGTCGCAGCTCGGCACGCCCTACCGGTGGGGCGGCGCCTCCCCCGGCGGCTTCGACTGCAGCGGCCTCGCGTCGTGGGCCTACGCGCAGATCGGCAAGAGCGTCCCGCACTACACGGTGGCGATCTACAACGCCTTCCCCAAGGTCCCCTCGAGCCAGCTGCAGCCCGGCGACCTGGTCTTCTACCGCGGCCTGGGCCACATGGGCATCTACATCGGCGGCGGCCAGTACGTGCACGCCCCGCAGACCGGCGACGTGGTCAAGGTGAGCAGCGTCGGCGGCCGCGGCGACTACGTCGGAGCCGTCCGGCCCTAGGCCCCGGGGGGCTCCGGTCCTCCGCGCAGCCGCTCCACCGGCATCCGCCCCCGCGGGATCGCGGGCCTGCCCGGGGGCGGCGGCGTGGGATCGGGATGGCCGACCGCGATCATCGTGCGCACCCCCCAGGGGTCGCCCAGGCCCGCCAGGGCGGTGGCGGCCGCCACGTTGCGCGCGGGGAAGATCGTGGCCGGACACGATCCGAGGCCCAGCGCGTGGGCCGCGAGCATGACGCTCTGGGCCAGCCGCCCGGCGTCGAACTCCGCGTCCGCCCCGCCGGCGGTGCGGTCGATGGCGATCAGCAGGGCGAGCGGGGCGCCGCGCACGAACTGCGCGTAGGCGCCGAGGCGGCTGAGCGCGTCGAGGTCGGCGGGGGCGTCGACGGCCACCAGGCGCCAGGGCTGGCGGTTGCGCGCCGACCCCGTCCACCGGGCCGCCTCCAGGATGCGATCGAGATCCGCCGGCGCGACCGGACGGGCCGTGAAGCGGCGGGTGGCCCGCAGGCTGGCGACGGCGGCGAGCAGGTCGTCCACGGCGCGAGCCTCGCATAACGCACCGTGCGGGAGCGCGCCGCCGGGGGCGCCGTCGATGGAAGGGCACGGTCTCAGGCGCTGTGCCCAGCCGGATCGAGGAAAGGACTCCAGATGAACAGCAGGATGCTGAGCCGCGCCATCGTGGCGACGGCGCTGGTGGGAGCGATCGCCGTTCCCAGCGCGATGGCGTGCGGAGGGGGCAAGGGACCCTCCGGTCCGCCCGGGGGGGTCGCCTACAAGCAGCCCGCCAAGAGCCCCTCGTACGACTGGGGCGGCAAGCGCGACCACCGGGGCGACCGCGATCGCGACCGGTACCGGGGCGACCGGACCCGGGGCGACTGCAACCCGGCCCCGCCCCCGGTGACCCCGCCGGTGGACCCGCCGCCCGTGGACCCGCCGCCCACGGGCCCCGAGCTCTAGTGCCCTGAGTCGCAGATGCGTCCGCGGTTCCCGCGCGAATCTCCTGCGAATCTAGGACGCAGATCAGCCCCGATATCGGTGATATCGGGGCTGTCGAGGACGACGAGTCGCGACGAGATGCAGCCGGGAACGGCCGCGCCTGCTGCGGCTCAGGGCTCTAGCTCACCAGGCTCCAGAAGCGCGGCTCGAACGGCTCGGGATCCCGGGCCGTCGAGTCGTGCTCGAAGGAGACGCGCACGTGGCCCTCGGTCGCGAGGCGCTCGAGCACCGCGACGAAGGCCGGCGGCGCCACCTCCACGCCGCGGGCGGTGACCCGCTCGTAGAGGGCCGCCTCGCGCACCGGCTCGCCGGAGTCGCGCAGCACCTCCAGGGCGACCGCTCCGGCGGCGCTCATCCCCCGTGCCTCTCGAACTCGCGCTGCTCGTCGGCCGTGCGCTCGGCGGTGGGGATCCGCTCCAGGCGGGCGTCGGAGATCGGCGCGCCGCTGTCGACGCTCAGGCCGTAGGTGCCGGCGGCCAGGCGCGCCTCGGCGCGCTCGACGGCCGCGAGCTCCACGCGCAGGGCCTCGATGCGGTCCAGGTCGCGGGTCCGCTCGGTGAGGTCCACCGCGCCGTCGCCCGACGCGACCTCGTCCGCCGCCGAGTCGGCGGCGTCGGGCCGGAACTCGGCCTCCAGGCGACTCAGCTCCTCGGTGACCCTCGCCCGCTCCGCGGCGAGCAGTTCGGCTGCACGTGCATCGTCCATCTCGCACCCTTCGTTGCTGGAACCGCAAACCTAGTGGACCGGCGGCCGGCTAGAGCAGACCGCGCTCCTTGGCGATCGCCAGGGCCTGGACCCGGTTGTGGGCCTCGAGCTTGGTGAACAGCGAGCGGGAGTGGCTCTTGACCGTGTTGGGCGACAGGCCCAGGGACTCGCCGATCTCCTGGGTGGTGAGCCCGCGGGCGATCAGCAGCAGCACCTCGTGCTCGCGCGCGGTGAGGGCGCCGTCGACCGCCGCGGCCCGCTCGCGCCGCGGCAGGGCGGCGCCCGCGATCCGCGGGTCCATCACGGTGCGCCCGTGCACCACCTGCATCAGGGCCGACAGCAGGTTCTGCTCGCTGACGTCCTTGAACAGGCAGGCCGACGCGCCGGCCTTGAGGCAGCCGCGCACCGCCATCTCCTCGGGGTGGGCGGTCAGGATCACGATCGCGATCTCGGGGTGGCGCTCCTTGATGCGGTCGCAGATGGTGGGCGCCGGCAGGTCGGGAAGGCGCAGGTCCAGCAGCAGCACGTCGGGGCGGAACTGCTCGCAGCGCAGGATCGCCTCGGCGCCGGTGCGGGCGTCGCCCACCAGCTGGAAGAAGCGGCTGCCGGACAGGAGCAGCCGCATCCCGGACAGGACGATGGGGTGGTCGTCGGCCACCACGACCGTGTGCGGCATGCGGCTCACGTCAGGCGAGCGGGATCAGCGCCCTCATGGTCGACCCGGAGTCCTCGCTGCGCGCCAGCCGCACGTCGCCGCCGAACCGGGCGACCTCCTCGCGGAGCATGCCCAGGCCCAGCCCGCTCCCGTGCGCCTGCGGGCGCGACGGCGGGCCGACCCCGTCGTCCTGGATCACGAGCTCGACCGCCTCGCCCTGGAAGGCCAGCGTCAGCACCACCTCGGTCGCCCCCGCGTGGCGCTCGACGTTGCGCAGGCCCTCCCGGGCGATGCGGATCAGCAGCTCCTCGCGGGCCTCGTCGACGGGCGCGGGGTCGCCCAGCACGAGCAGGTGGGCCGGCACCGCGCTGCGGGTGCTGAACGCGGCGGCGTCCTCGCGCAGCTTGACGGCCACCGCTCCGGCGGGCGCGGCCGGCCGGTCCAGGGCGCGCAGGGTGGAGCGCAGCTGCGCGGACGCGCCCGCGATCTGCTGCTCCAGGCCGGCGAGGTGCCCCAGCAGGTCGGGGCGCCCGGCCGCGGCGCTGGAGTGGGCCAGCTGGGCGGAGACGCCGATCCCGAACAGGCGCTGCCCGAAGTCGTCGTGCAGCGCGCGGGCCAGCCGGCGCCGCTCGCGCATGGCCGCGACCTCCTCGACCCGCGCCCGGTCGCGCGCCGCCGCGAGGGCGGCGCCCGAGTACGTGCACAGGCGCCCGAGGGCCTCGACCGCGCTCTCGCTGACGCCGCCCTCGGACCGCATCCCGACGTGCAGCACGCCGCGGACCTCACCGCCGAAGGAGACCGGGACGCCGATCAGGGAGCCGATGCCCTCCTCGTCGGCGACCAGCTTCACCAGCTCGTCGTCGAAGGACGCCGACCGGTAGCGGGGCACGCCGATGGCCTTGCCGGTGTCCAGCACCTGGCCGCCCACACCCGCCCCGGCCAGCAGCCGCAGGCCGGGAAGGCGCGGGCCGCGGTTGCCCAGCATGGCCTTCATCTCCAGCCGGTCGAAGCAGTGGTGCAGGTGGCAGGGCTGCGGGTGCTCGCACCCGGCCACGCGCAGGGAGAAGCCGACGACGTCGGCGGCGATCAGCCGGCTGGCCTCGGAGGCGGTGCGCCAGGCGATGCGCGACACCACCAGCTCGCGGAACAGGCGCTGGCCGGCGGCGTCTGCGCGGCGCATCAGGTTGAGGTCGGCGACGCGCCCTCCGTCGGCGACCGGCGATCCGATGCCTCCCTCGCGACTCACCCGCTGCCCCCCTGCCGCTGCGACCCTTCGACCCTACGGCCGCCATGTGCGGACCGCAACGAACTCACCCGAACGGGTGAGGGCTTACAGCCCGCCCTCCCCGCGCGGATCGTCCTGGGCATGGCGTTCGCGGTCGCCGGGGCGGCCGCGGGGGCGGTGCTGCGCGACCGAACGGCATTGCCCGGAGGACGGCGGGGGGCGAGTGTGGGGGCCCCAGACGCACAGGAGGAAGCCATGCCCGAGATGATGCGTGCGGCGGTCTTCAAGGATGTTCGCGACATCCACATCGAGGAGGTCCCGATCCCCCGGTGCGGACCCACGGACGCGATCGTGAAGGTCACGACGACCACGATCTGCGGCACCGACTCCCACATCTGGCGCGGCGAGTACCCGGTGGCCCCCGGGCGCGTCGTGGGCCACGAGCCGGCCGGGATCATCCACGAGGTGGGCGACGCGGTGGTCGGCTACGAGGTGGGCGACCGCGTGGTGGTGGGCGCCATCACCCCCTGCGGCTCCTGCTACTTCTGCCAGGCCGGCGACTTCTCGCAGTGCGCCGGCTACGAGGACCAGTGGGGGATCATCGGCGGGTGGCGCCTGGGCAACTCGATGGACGGCGTCCAGGCCGAGTACTTCCGGGTGCCCTACGCCCAGGCCAACCTCTCCCGCATCCCCGAGGGGCTCTCCGACGAGGAGGTCCTGTTCGTCACCGACATCGCCACCACGGGCATCTCCGCGGTGGAGACCGCCGACGTGCACCTGGGCGACACGGTGGCGGTGTTCGCGCAGGGGCCGATCGGCCTGTGCGCGACGGCCGGCGCGCGCCTGCGCGGCGCCGGGCTGGTGATCGCGGTCGACTCCAACCACCGCCGGCTGGAGATGGCCCGCACCATGGGGGCCGACGTGATCATCGACTACACCCAGGAGGACCCGGTCGCCAAGATCAAGGCCCTCACGGAGGGACGCGGGGCGGACGTGGCCATCGAGGCCCTGGGCATCCAGGAGACCTTCGAGAACTCGCTCAAGTCGGTGCGGCCCGGCCGGCGTGGTCTCGTCGCTGGGGGTCTACGGCGACAAGGTCACGATCCCGCTCGAGCCGTTCATCTACGGCATCGGCGACATCGACATCCGCACGACCCTGTGCCCGGGCGGCAAGAAGCGCCTCAGCGCGCTCATGAACCTGGTCAAGACCGGCCGCCTCAACCTGCAGCAGCTGATCACCCACCGCTTCGACCTGGACGACATCGAGCAGGCCTACTCCCTGTTCTCGAACCAGGAGGACGGCGTGATCAAGGTGACCGTCACGCCCTGATCGCCGCCGCCGCGGGGCCGCCCGGCCCCGCGGCGGGCACGGTCCGCCCGGGCGGCCGTTTTCCCCACTCTTGTCCGAGCCCGCGTTGACCTTCACGCCGGCGCCGGGCATAAATTAGTGCGTTCGCGATACGGATATCGCAGTCGCCCACACCCCCTTCGAAGGGACCCCGACCGATGAGCTCACCGGAGCCGCACGGCCCCGCGCGCCCTGGCGCGCTCTCCCGGTTCGTGCATGCGTGCGCGGCCCACGCCTGGCGGACGATCGCGATATGGGTGGTCGTGATCATCGGGATCTTCGGGGCCGCGGGCACCGTGGGCGGGCAGCTGATCGACGAGTTCTCCCTGCCGGGCTCCGACTCGCAGAAGGCCGTCGACCTGCTCGAGAGCCGCTTCCCGGCGCGCTCGGGCGACTCGGCCCAGATGGTCTTCGCCGTCGACTCCGGCCGCCTCGACCGGGGCGAGGCCCGGGCGGCGGTGCAGGCCGCGGTCGCCAAGGCCGAGGCCGTGCCCGGCGTCGTCGGGGCGAGCGATCCCTTCGCGGCCGGCTCCGACCAGGTCAGCGAGAACGGCCGCATCGCCTACTCCACGGTCCAGTTCTCCCAGCCGGCGATCGACGTGCCCAAGGAGTCGGTCACCCAGCTGGAGGACACGGCGCGGGCGGCGGCGGAGGCCGGCGGCGTCCAGACCGAGTTCGGCGGCCCGGTGATCGCCAACGCGGAGCCCCCGACCACCGGGGTCAGCGAGCTGATCGGGATCCTGGTGGCCATCGTGATCCTGCTCGTGATGCTCGGCGCGGCCGTCGCCATGAGCCTCCCGATCGTGCTGGCGATCACGTCGGTGGGCATCGGGATCTCGCTGATCACGCTCGCCGCCGGCGTGTGGACCTTCAACACGATCACGCCGACCCTGGCCACGATGATCGGGCTCGGCGTGGGCATCGACTACTCGCTGCTCATCGTCAGCCGCTTCCGCCAGGCGCTCCACGACGGCCGCCCGCCGATCGAGGCGGCGACGACCGCGGCCTCCACCGCCGGACGTGCCGTGATCTTCGCCGGGATCACGGTGGCCATCTCGATCTCGGCCCTCGCCGTGCTCGGCCTGGACTTCATCACCAAGATGGGCCTCGGCGCGTCGATCACCGTGCTCGTGGCGGTGATGGCGGCGGTGACCCTGCTGCCGGCGATCCTCGCCAAGCTCGGTCACCGGGTTGACAAGGGCCGCCTGCCCTTCCTGCCCCACCGCGACGACTCCGAGGCGGCGCGCAACCGCTCCGCCACCGCGCGCTTCGGCCGCTGGGTGACCCGCCGGCCCTGGCTCACCGGCGGCACCGCCGTCGTGTTCCTGCTGATCCTCGCCATCCCGGTGCTCACGGTGCAGCTCGGCTCGAGCGACGCCGGCTCGAACCCGGAGGGCACGACCACCCGCAAGGCCTACGACCTGCTGGCCGAGGGCTTCGGCCCCGGCTTCAACGGCGAGCTGCTGGTCGCGGTCGACCAGAAGCCGGGCTCGGACGCGGCCGACCGCCTGGTGAGCGCGCTCGAGTCGACCCCGGGGATCGCCTCGGTGCAGGCCCCGGCGGTCAACGCGGCCGGCAACACCGCCGTGATCACCGCCTACCCCACCACCTCACCGCAGTCCGCGACGACCGCCGATCTGGTGCACACGCTCCGCGACGACGTGATCCCCGACACCCTCGCGGGCACCGGGGCCCAGGCCTTCGTCGGCGGCCAGACGGCCGCCTACGAGGACATCGCCGCGATCCTGCAGACGCGCCAGCTGGTGTTCCTGGTGGTGGTGATCGGGATCATCTTCGTGCTGATCGCCATGGCCTTCCGCTCGATCGTGGTGGCGGCGAAGGCGGCGCTCACGACCGCCCTCTCGGCGCTGGCCGCCTTCGGGGTGCTGATCGCCGTCTTCCAGCACGGCTGGGGCGCCGGCCTGCTCGGCATCGACAGCACGGGCCCGATCGAGTCGTTCCTGCCGGTGATCGTCTTCGCGATCCTCTTCGGCCTCTCGACCGACTACGAGGTCTTCATCATGAGCCGGATCCGCGAGGAGCACGTGGCCGGCCGGGGGGCGCGCGAGTCGATCGACCACGGCGTCGCGGCCATCGGACGCGTGATCGTGGCCTGCGCGCTGATCATGTGCTCGGTCTTCTTCAGCTTCCTGCTGGGCGACGAGCGCACGATCAAGGAGTTCGGCCTGGCCCTGGGCGTCGCGATCGCGATCGACGCGTTCATCGTGCGCCTGATCATCGTGCCGGCGGTGCTGCAGATCCTCGGCGAGCGCGCCTGGTACATGCCGCGCTGGGCGGACCGGCTGCTGCCCAACATCACCATCGAGCCGCCCGAGCAGCCCGCCCCGGCGCCGGCGCCCCGCGGTGTGGGCGAGCCGGCGACCGAGACCGAGTGAGGCACTAGCCCAGGAAGGTGCGGGTGCGGAGCTGGAGGGTTCCCACCCGCTGGGCGGCCGCGAACGGCGCCCCGCCCGCGCCGAAGTGCGCGTTGAAGACGGCCGCCCCGACCGGCGTCAGCACCACGGGGACGTCCTTCAGCTGGAAGCGGCCCGGCTTGACGACGACCGAGGCGCGCCCGACCTTGGTGGCGAAGAGGGTCATGCGCGGGCCCCAGTTGGCGTTCGAGCCCACGAGCGCGGACAGCGGGCGGCCCTTGCCGAGGCCGATGTTGAACCAGTGGAGGGTGAGGCGGGTGGTGCCCTGCTGGAGCGTCATCCCCTTGACGCTGCGGATCTGACCGCTGAGCGGGTACGTCGTCGTGCCCACGCCCTCGGTGACCTTGAAGCGCAGGCCGTCGGCCGCGCCGACGGCGCCCTCGCCCGGGGTCGCCGTGACGCCGAGCGGGGTGAAGACGGCCGGATCCCACAGGATCGTGGTGCTGCCGCTGAAGAAGTAGGTCCTCGGGGGCGCCTTGGCGGAGGCCAGCGGGGTGGCGACCAGGGCCAGCGCCGCGGCGCCGACCGCGGCCGCGGCCAGGAGGCGGGCGGGTGTGGAGATCCGTGATTTCGTCATGGCCGGCGACGCTAGTGCAGCCGGCCCGAAGCGGGCAACGCGACCGCCGATGGGTCGCGCCTGGCCGATCGGGGGGTCGGCCCCGACGGACCCTCAGGTGCCGCTGAAGTCGCCGCCGATCAGGCGGCGGAACCCGTCCATCCGGCGGTCGTGGCGGGCGAAGCGCGCCCGCGCCCGCGCCATCTTGCGCGAGTCCTCGGGGTAGCGCCGCCGGGCCCAGGGTGAGTTGGGCCGCGCGAGCCGGATCGCCCCGAACAGCCCCACCGCGGGGAGGAAGATGGCCACGAAGCCCAGGAAGAGCTTGCCCTTGAAGAAGCAGACCACCGCGAGCGAGCCGTTGATCACGACCGTGATCGCCAGCGCGACGTAGCCCGCGAGGTCGCCGGCCTGGACGTCGGCCGCGTCGAACGGCGACAGCCCCACCAGGAGGAGCAGGCAGATGGTGGCGGCGACGATCACCGCGTCGATCGAGGTGCGCCCCTCCTCCTTCCAGTAGACGTCGTCCATGTAGACCCAGAGCGCGAACTCGTCCAGCGCGAGGGCGGCGCCGATGCCGAACATGACGCCCAGGATCTCCACCCACGGGCGGTCGGGGCGGTACGCGAACTCGAGCAGCGAGGACAGCAGCACCAGGAGGATCCCCCACACCTGGTGGTGGATGTGGACGCCGCCGATCGTGATGTCGCCGATCAGGGACCGCCCGCCCGCGTCGACGGTGGGCTTCTTCGACTTGGCCTGGATGCGCCGCGTGACCGTGCGGGTGAGGAGGAACGTGATCACGAACGCCAGCAGCATCCAGAGGATCGCGGCGCGCCCGGGCTCGGTGGCGATGTCGGCTTGGAAGCTCACGGGTTAGGGTGATCCTCGCACGGTGGATTAGGCTCTGTCGCCGTGGCGCCTCATCCGCTGAAGAGCAACGACGGGGCCGACCAGATCGAGCTGGCGCTGGTCTGCGCGGTGGCGACGGTCCTGCTCATCCGCCTGTACCTCCAGCTGACCGGCTACCCGAAGGTGGGCAACGGGGAGCTGCACATCGCCCACCTGCTGTACGGCGGGCTGCTGATGCTGCTCGCGGTGTTCCTCGTGCTGGTGCTCCTCAACACCGGCGCGCGCTGGTACGCCGCCCTGCTGGGCGGCATCGGGTTCGGGTTCTTCATCGACGAGATCGGCAAGTTCATCTCGAAGGACGTGAACTACTTCTTCAAGCCGGCCGTCGCGGTGATGTACGCGGTGTTCATGGTGCTCTTCCTCTCCCTCGGCGCCCTGCGCCGGTGGCGCGTCGCCACCCGTCCCCGCGACGCCCTGGCCAACGCGCTGACGCTGCTCGCCGGCGCGGCCGGCCAGCCGCTGGACCTGACCACGCGCACCACGGTCTCGTCGCTGCTCGACCGGGCCGACCCGGACGACCCGGTGGTCCAGGGACTGCGCCAGGGCCTCGCGCGGGAGACCGGAGACGTGCGCTACCAGGCGCCGGCCTACGTGCGGGTCAGGGACCGGCTGGAGGCGCGCTACCGCCGCTTCATCCTCCGGCGCCGCTCGCAGACGATCATCGCGTGGGTGGGCGTGGTCTACCTGCTCTCCCGCCTGCCGGTCACGATCGATGTGCAGGTGGACGACAAGGGGCTGGACGGCAGGGCGGCGAGCGCCGACACCGCGCACGGCATCCAGCTCACGGCCGCCCTCGTGAGCGCGGCGTTCATCATCATCGGCCTGTTCCTGATGCGGCGCTCGCGGCTGCGGGCCTACAAGTGGTTCCTGCGCGCCGTGCTCGTGTCGCTGCTCATCACCCAGCTGTTCGTCTTCTACCACGACCAGTTCTGGGCCATTCAGGGGCTGGCGATCGACCTGCTGTTCTACCTCGCCCTGCGGTACATGATCCGCCGCGAGGAGGATCCGACCTTCATGCAGCAGTACGTGGACCCCGACCCACCGGGAGGGGCCAAACCCGCCACGCCGCAGACCGCGGCCGGCTGACCACAAGCGAGGGCCCATGACCAAACGCGCCGACTACACCGACGACGAGTGGGAGGCGCTCGCGCGCTCGCCGCTCGTCGCCGGCTTCGCGATCTCGCTCGCCGACCCGGGCGGTCCGATCGAGCTCAGCAAGGAGACGATGGCGGCCATCAAGTCGCTCGCCACGCCGCCCTCCGACGAGGAGCTGCTGATCGCGGTCTCGCAGTACGCGCAGGCGCACGCCAAGGAGCACGCCAACCTGCGCAAGGAGCTCGACCTGAAGGCCTCCACCGCGCGCCAGCAGCTCACCGACGAGCTGACCTCGGTCAACGCGATCCTCGAGGCCAAGGCCACGCCCGAGGAGGCGGCGGCCTTCCGGCGGTGGCTGGTCGAGGCGGCCCAGAAGGCGGCCGACGCGGCCAAGGAGGGCGGCTTCCTCGGCATCGGCGCGACGCGGGTCAGCGAGGGCGAGCTGACCGAGCTGGCCGAGATCCGGCAGATCCTGGGCCTGGACCCCGAGGGCTAGCGCGGGCCGGTCGCACGGGTGGCCGCGGGACGGTCACCCGTGCGATCATTGTCCATGGCCGATGAGACCCTCGTTCCGATCTGGACGCGGACCGTCGCGGACCCGGACTTCCGCGAGGCCCTGATCGCCGATCCGCTGCGGGCCCTCGCGGACGCGGGCGACGTGGGCGCCTCGCTGGAGCAGGTCCGCCAGCTCGAGGACATGGACCCCGAGGAGCGGGCCGAGTTCGTCCGGGGCGTCGTCCGCGACATCCACACGCGCGGCGGCCAGGCGCGCTTCGGCAGCGTCGGCGAGGACGGCCGGCTGGGCGGCCCTCCCCCGGAGGACGACCCCCTCTAGATCCCGGGGCCGCCGGTGCTCGGGGGATCGGAGCTGGGGAAGGACTCCTCGAGCTCCTCGTCCAGCGTGTCCTCGTCGTCGGTCTCGTGCTCGTGGGGGTGCGGTTCCTGGCTCTTGGGGGGCATGACCCTCCGTCACTCGCTTGCGGTCAGGGGTGAGGGTTCCCGGCACGAGGGCGGCCGAATCGCGATGTGCCGCGCGGGGCCCCTCGGGGTATATGGGGCGTCATGACGACGAAACCCATCCCCGAGCCCTTCCCGGATCCCCCCACGATCCCGGAGCCCACTCCCCCGAGCATCCCCGAGCCCTACCCGCCGCCGACGCCGCTCCCGACCCCGGAACCGGACCCGGTGCCACCGCCGTCGATCTCGGCCCGCGCCCCGGCGCACAGGAAGCCGCCGAAGCGCCACGAGCCACAGGACGACCGGGTAGGCGATCCAGCGTTCGATGCCGCCCTCGCCCAGGGAGGCGACGGGCTCGCTGTCGACCAGGAAAAGGCCGAGCGCCAGCGCGCACAGGGCGACGGCACCGAGGGCCGCGGAGATCTGGCGCATCGGCGCGGGCAGCGACCGCGCCGACAGGACGCCCGCCAGGCCGCCCGCGCCGAACGCCAGCAGCGCGAAGAAGGGGTGCGGCGAGGTGTTGCCCGGGAAGATGCCGACGCCGAGGACCCCCACCCCGAGCAGGGCGACCGGCAGCGTCACCGCGCGCCCGCGGGCCGCGCGCACGAGGAAGAGGGCGCCGGCGAGGATCATCAGGCCCGACACGACCATGGTGGCGTCGAAGATCGCCGCCGACGGCTGCCGCACCACGCCCTCCGGCGGCCGCGTGCCGCCGAGGTCGCTGATCGTGTTCACGTCGGTCGCGTAGGGCGCCGGGTACAGGGCCTCCGCGGTGATGATCCCGAGGAGGATGACCGCCCCCGCACCGGCCAGCAGCGCGCCGGCGGTCGCCACCGGCTCACGGAGCATCCGCGTCATCATGCCTCGGCGCCACCGGCGATCGTCACCACGCCGCCCAGCCTGCCGTCGCGCCGCCCCCGCCGGCGTCCGTGCCACCACGCGGCGTACGGGGGCGAACTACGGACGGCCGCCCGCCGACCCTCGACGGTCAGTCCGCCGCCGTCGGCTGAGGCGGCGCGTGCTCCCGGCGGCCCCCCGGCGCCCGGAGCACGGACAGGACCGCGATGACCAGGTACAGCACGGCCGCGGCGGTGGGATGGACGACCGCCACGAGGGTCGCGACCACGTAGAAGAGGATGTTGGGCGAGGAGCGCCGCGTGATGCCGGCGATCTCCGCCTCCGAGATCCCCTCCTCCAGCAGCGCGCGGTCGCGCAGGACCGCCTGCCACAGCACCCAGAAGAGGACCGAGATCACCAGCAGCGAGGAGCCGTAGAAGATGACGGCCGCCCGCTCGGCGTCGATGTCGCCCAGCGACTCCGCCGCCAGCCCCGTCGGGAAGGGCAGGAAGGCGACCACCATCAGCAGCAGCAGGTTGGCCCGCATGACGGCGTCGTTGACGTAGCGCAGGCGGCGGAAGATGCCGTGGTGGGCGAGCCACATGCCGCCGATCGCCGTGAAGCTGGTGACGTACGCCAGGTAGGACGGCCACTGGTCGGCGATCCCCTGCCAGAGGTCGTCGAAGTCGGACGCGGGCACCGAGATCTCGAGCACGAGCAGGGTGATCGCGATGGCGAAGACGCCGTCGCTGAAGGCCTCGGTGCGCGCGGTGCCCCATCGGTTGCCCATGGTCACCGGTCTTCGTCCGGCCGGAGGGCAGTCCTGCGCCGGGCGCGATCGGGATCCGTCGCGCCCGGCGGGACGTCTCACAGCAGCGGCAGGTAGCGCTCCAGCTCGTAGGGGGTCACCTGGACGCGGTAGTCCTCCCACTCGTCGCGCTTGAGCTCCACGTAGCGCGAGTGGATGTGCTCGCCGAAGCACTTGAGCAGGAGCTCGCTGGCCGCGCCGAGCTCGATGGCCTGGCCGAGCGACTCGGGCAGCGACTCGATGCCGGCCCGCTCCCGCTCCTCGTGGGTGAGGTCGTAGAGGTTCTGCTCCATCGGCGGCGGCAGCACGTAGCCCTGCTCGATCCCCTCGAGCCCGGCGTGGAGCAGGGCGGCGAAGGTGAGGTACGGGTTGCAGGCGGGGTCGGGGCAGCGCAGCTCGGCCCGCGTCGACTGCTCCTTGCCGGGGTGGTACACCGGCACCCGCACCAGGGCCGAGCGGTTGCGCCGGCTCCAGGCGACGTAGACCGGCGCCTCGTAGCCCGGCACCAGGCGCTTGTACGAGTTCACCCACTGGGCGAAGACGCACGCGATCTCGGGCGCGTGCCGCAGCAGGCCCGCGATGAAGCCCTTGGCCTCGGCCGACAGGTAGTACTCGTCGCCCGCGTCGAAGAAGGCGTTCTGCTCGCCGCGGAACAGGCTCTGGTGCACGTGCATGCCGCTGCCGTTCTCGCCGTAGAGCGGCTTGGGCATGAAGGTCGCGTAGCAGCCGTGCTTGTGCGCGATCTCCTTGACGATCGTGCGGTAGGTCATGACGTTGTCGGCCATCGTCAGCGCGTCGGCGAAGCGCATGTCGATCTCGTGCTGCGAGGGCCCGACCTCGTGGTGCGAGTACTCGATGCCGATGCCCATCTGCTCCAGCGCCAGCACCGTGTCGCGGCGCAGGTCGCTGGCCGCGTCGAGCGTGGTGAGGTCGAAGTACCCGCCGCGGTCGAGGACCTCGGTGCCGGCGGAGTCCCTGAAGTAGAAGTACTCGAGCTCCGGCCCCAGGTAGAAGTGGTCGAAGCCCATCGCCTTGGCCCGGTCGAGCGCCCGCCGCAGCACGTAGCGCGGGTCGCCCTCGTACGGCTCGCCGCCGGGCACGCGGATGTCGCAGAACATGCGCGCCACCGACTGCTCCTGCGGGCGGTAGGGCAGGATCGCGAAGGTGCTCGGGTCGGGCATGGCGATCATGTCCGACTCCTCGATCGCGTTGAAGCCGGTGATGGAGGAGCCGTCGAAGCCCATGCCCTGCTCCATCGCGCCGGCCAGCTCGTCCTTGGCGATCGCGAAGCTCTTGAGTTGGCCGAGGATGTCCGTGAACCAGAGCCGGATGAACCTCACGTCCCGCTCCTCGACCCTGGCCACCACCTCGTCGTAGGTCACCACTCCCCCTTTCACGCGGGATCCGGGACTGCCAAGGCTCCCTCACCGCGAGCGGCCCCGTCCAGCGATCCGCGGCGGCGGCGCGCGGGGGATGTCCCCGGGGCGCTCGCAGGAATAGGGTCGCGCCGGGACGTCCCGTCCCACCGGACCGATGGCCACCCTCGCGGAGACCCCCGAGAGGCCGCACGCCCGCACGTCCCGCGCGCCGCACCCGTACGTGCTGGCCGCCCTCGCCGTCGCGGCCTGCGGGCTGCTGGTCCTGTCGGTCGCCCTGGCCCGGCGCGAGGGCGTCCCCGGCATCCAGATCCTGCTGCTTCAGTGGATCACCATCCCGTACATCGCCGCGGGCCTGATCGCCTGGGCGCGGCGTCCCGCCAGCCGGCTCGGGCCCCTGATGGTCGTCGGCGGGTTCGCCACCGGGCTGCTGTGCCTGCAGTTCGCCGAGAACGACGTCCTGCGGACGGTCGGGGACCTCTTCGACATCCTCGCGGCGGCGATCTTCCTGCACGTCACGCTGGCGTTCCCCTCCGGGCGCCTGCGCTCGCGGGCCGAGGTGGCGCTGGTGGTCGCCACCTACGTCGCGTCGGTCGGCCCGCAGGTCGCCAAGATGATGCTCGGCGCCTTCGGCCCGGACAACCTGCTGGCGGTCTCCTCGAACGACCGACGCGGCGCAGACCGTCGAGCGCTGGCAGCTGATCGCCGTCTCCGCGTTCTGCCTCACGGCCGTCGTGCTGCTGGCCCTGCGGCGTCGCGACGCCGGTCGTCCGCGCCGCGGGTGGGTCGCCGTGCTCCCCGAGTGCTTCGCCGCCGGCCTGGTGATGCTGGCGGCGCTCTACATGACGGCGGCGCTCCACGGGCCGGCGTTCGTCCCGATCCAGCGCGCGACCCTGCTCGTGATCGGGCTGAGCCCGATCGCCTTCCTGCTGGGCCTGCTCGACGCGCGTCTCGCGCGCTCGGGCGTGGGCGACCTGGTGATCGCCCTGCGCGCCAACCCCGGCCCGTCCGAGCTCGGCCCGGCGCTCGCCCGCGCGCTGCGCGACCCGTCGCTGGAGCTCGTCTACTGGCTGCCCGAGTTCGGCTGCTACGCGGACGTTGACGGCCGCGAGGTGGCGACGCCCGAGGGCGGCGGGCGGCGCGCGATCACGCCGATCGACCACGACGGCGAGCGCGTCGCGGCGCTCATCCACGACCCCTCGCTGTCCGACGAGCGGGAGCTGCTCGACGCCGTGACCGCCGCCGCCGGGATCGCCCTGGAGAACGCCCGGCTGCAGGTGGAGCTGCGGGCGCGCCTGGAGGAGCTGCGCGGATCGCGCGAGCGGATCGTCGAGGTGGCCCAGGAGGAGCGCAAGCGACTCGAGCGCAACCTGCACGACGGCGCCCAGCAGCGCCTGGTGGCGCTGTCGCATGGAGCTCGGGATGCTCGGGCCGCGAGCTGGGGGACGACGCGCCGGGCCGCGCGCGGGTGGAGCAGGCGCGGGCCGAGCTCGCCCGGTCGCTGGCCGAGCTGCGCGAGATCGCCCGCGGGCTGCACCCGGCCGTCGTGAGCGACCACGGGCTCGAGGTCGCGCTCGAGCAGCTCGTGGCCGTGGCGCCGGTCCCGGTCGAGCTGGTCGTGCGGATGGACGAGCGCCTGCCGGAGGCGCTCGAGCTGGCCGCCTACTACCTCGTCTCCGAGAGCCTGGCCAACATGGGCAAGCACGCGGAGGCGTCGTCGGCGCGCGTCCACGTGCTGCGCCGCGACGGCCTGGTGCGCGTCGAGGTCTCCGACGACGGGGTCGGTGGCGCCGACACCGAGCGCGGCTCGGGCCTGCGCGGGCTGGCCGACCGCGTCGAGGCGCTCGGCGGCCGCCTGCGGGTGTGGAGCCCGGCCGGCGGCGGGACGCGCGTGACGGCGGAGATCCCGTGCGCGTCGTGATCGCCGAGGACAGCGTCCTGCTGCGCGAGGGGATCGCGCGCATCCTCGAGGACGCCGGCCTCGAGGTCGTGGGCCGCTGCGAGGACGCCGACGACCTGCTGCTGAAGGTCCGCAGCTACGCGCCGGACGTGGTCGTCACCGACATCCGGATGCCGCCGACGTTCACCGACGAGGGCCTGCGCGCGGCGATCCGGATCCGCGAGGCCCACCCCGGCGTCGGCGTCATGGTGCTGTCCCAGTACGTGGAGGTCGGCCTCGCCATGAAGCTGCTGGCCGACTCGGCCGAGGGCGCCGGCTACCTCCTGAAGGACCGCGTCAGCGACGTCGGCGAGTTCGTGGCCGCCGTGCGGCGGGTCGGCGGCGGGGGCTCGGCGATCGACCCGGTGATCGTCTCGACCCTCCTCGGCCGGCGCCGCGACGACGACCCGATCGCCGAGCTCACGCCGCGCGAGCGCGAGGTGCTGACCCTGATGGCCGAGGGCCGCTCCAACCAGGGCATCGCCGACCGCCTGGTCATCACGCTGCGCGCCGCCGAGAAGTACGTCTCCAGCATCTTCACCAAGCTCGGGCTGCCGTCCACCGGCAGCGACTCGCGCCGGGTGCTCGCGTGCTGCTCTACCTGCGCGCCTAGCCTCCGCCCGGACACCAGAAAACCGCCCCCTCGGCGGCCGGTGCGCCGTCTGTCCGTCGGGGCCGGTCCGCGACAGCCTCGGATCACGACCGAACCGATCCGAGGAGGCGCGACATGAAGACCAAGGTGATCCAGAACGACCCCGACGGCGGCGCCATCACCGGTGCGCCGCCCCCGGCCGCCGTCCCCGCCCGCCCCCGCCGGCGCGGCCTGGTGGTCGCGGGCGCCCTCACGGCCGCCATCGGCGCCGGCGCGCTCGCCGGCGGCGCCGCGCTGGTGGCGGTCAACGAGACCCAGCGCGACGCCGCGGGGTTCTACGCCCCCGAGACGGCCGCGCTCGCCACGCCACGCGGGCGCTGGTGTCCCACGACCTCGACGTCGGGGACGCGGGCCCCGACTGGCTGCCGGCCGAGGGCCGGCTCGGCCGGGTGCGGGTGGCCGCCACCGGTGCGCGCGACGGACCCGTGTTCGTGGGCATCGCGCGCCGGAGCGGACGTCGACGCCTACCTCGCCGGCGTCTCCCACGCGCTCGCCGACCTCGACGGCGGGCAGCGCCGCCCGACATCGTCGCCGGGACGGGCGCGCCGGCGCCGCCCGCCTCCCGGGGATTCTGGGAGAAGTCCGCCGCCGGGCGCCGGGACCCAGACCGTCGTCTGGCCCGTCCAGGAGGGCGACTGGTCGGCCGTCGTGATGAACGCCGACGGCTCGGCCGGCGTGCGGGCGACGACCCGTGTCTCCGTGACGACCGACGTGGTGCTGTGGCTCGGCGTCGGCATGCTCCTCGCCGGCGTCGCGCTCGCCGGGTCGGGCACCGCCCTGATGCTCGCCGGCCGGCCGCGGGCGCCCGCGTAGGCAGCGCACGCACGCGCCCCGCCCCCGGAGCCCCGCCACGCGGGGCTCCGGCGCGTCCGGGGCCGGGCGGCGTGCCGCCCGCCGGGCCACCAGAAAACCGCCCCCCGGTCCACGGGTGACCCGGCTGCCGCCGCGGACGGGCCGGGAAGAGGCTCGAGCCGCAGCCGGAGCCCACCGCGGGCCCCGGGCACACGGACCAAGGAGACAGCGATGACCCCCCTCACGCACTCCCGCAATCTCGCCGCCCGCATGGGCCGCTGGAGCGCCGCTCACCGCAAGACGGCCATCTTCGGATGGCTCGCCTTCGTCCTCGTGGCGTTCGCCATCGGCATCGCCGCGCCGATGCACGTCATCGACCCGCAGGACGCGGCCGTCGGCGAGGCGGGCCGCGCCAACGCGCTCATCGACCAGGGGCTTCGACCTCGACGCGACCGGCCAGGGCGAGTTCGTCCTGATCCGCTCCGACGCGCGGACGGTCGACGACCCCGCGTTCCGCGCCACGATCCGCGAGACGATCGACGAGCTGTCGGCCTTCCCGCAGGTGGAGGACCTCCACTCCCCCCTACCGCCGGCAACGAGGGCCAGATCTCGCCCGACCGCCACGCCGTGATGGTCTCCTACACCCCGCGCGGCACCTACGACGAGGCCACGGCCTACATCGACACGATCGTCGCCCGCGTGGACGCGCGTCCAGGAGGCGCACCCGGACTTCTACGTCGCGTCCGCCGGCACCTCGACGGACAAGCAGCTCGACGCGCTGTTCGACTCGCAGCTCGCGCGGGCCGGCCTCATCGCCATCCCGCTCACGCTGTTCATCCTGCTGCTGGTCACCGGCTCGCTGATGGGCGCGCTCGTGCCCGTGATGCTCGGCCTGACCGGCCGTCTTCGCCACGCTCGGCCTGGTTTCACTGCCGAGCCAGCTCGTGCCGATGGACGCCCAGATCAGCGAGGTGATCCTGCTGGTCGGGACTCGCCGTCGGCGTCGACTACGCGCTCTTCTACATGCGCCGTGAACGCGACGAGCGCCGGGCCGGGCGCAGCGCGGGCGCCTCGCTCCAGGCCGCCGCCGCCACCTCCGGGCGCGCCGTGCTGCTCTCGGGCCTCACGGTGATGATCGCCATGGCCGGGATGTTCTTCTCCGGCGACAAGACGTTCATGTCGTTCGCCATCGGCGCGATGCTGGTCGTCTTCGTCGCGATGCTCGGCTCGCTCACCGTGCTGCCGGCCGTCCTGTCGGCGCTCGGCGACCGCATCGAGAAGGGCCGCATCCCATTCCTCGGCCGCCGCCGGCGCGCCGGCGCCGAGGGCAGCCGCTTCTGGGGCGCCATCCTGCGCCCGGTGCTGCGGCACCCGGTCATCTCGACGGTCGCCTCCGCGGCGATCCTCGTGGCCCTCGCCCTGCCGGCGCTGCAGCTCCACACCGCGCAGAGCGGCCTCGACGCGATGCCCAAGAGCCAGCCGGAGCTCCAGGCGTTCCACAAGCTCGAGGAGTCCTTCCCCGGCGGTGCGACCGCGGCCGTGGTGGCCGTGCGCTCCGACGACCCGGCCTCCACCCGCGCCGCCATCGGCGACATGAAGCGGGCGGCGCTCGCCTCGGGCGAGATGCTCGAGCCCATCACGGTCGAGCAGAGCCCCGACGGGACCACCTTCCAGGTCAGCGTCCCGCTGGTCGGCAAGGGCACCGACGCGGTCTCCGACCACGCCCTGGCCACGCTGCGCCACCGGGTCCTGCCGGCCACCGTCGGCGCGGTCCCGGGCGCCGAGTACGCCGTCACCGGCGGCACCGCGGAGTCCCACGACTTCACGGCGATGATGAAGCGATCGGCGCCGCAGGTCTTCGGGTTCGTGCTGCTGTTCGCGTTCCTGCTGCTGCTGGTGGCGTTCCGCTCGGTCGTCGTCGCGCTGAAGGCGATCATCCTGAACCTGCTGTCGGTGGCGGCGGCCTACGGCCTGCTCGTCATCGTCTTCCAGTGGGGCTGGGGCGAGAACGTCTTCGACTTCAACCCCACCGGCGGCATCGCCTCGTGGCTGCCGATGTTCCTGTTCGTGATCCTGTTCGGGCTCTCGATGGACTACCACGTGTTCATCCTGAGCAAGGTCCGCGAGCTCTACGACCGCGGCATGAGCACCCGTGACGCCGTCGAGCACGGCATCCGCTCCACCGCCAGCGTCGTCACCGGCGCGGCCGTCGTGATGGTGGCCGTGTTCAGCGTCTTCGCCCTCCTGCCCATCCTCGACATGAAGGAGATGGGGATCGGCCTCGCGGCCGCCATCCTGATCGACGCCACCATCGTCCGGGCCGTGCTGCTGCCCGCGTCGATGACCCTGCTCGGCGACCGCAACTGGTACCTGCCGAGCTGGCTCCGCTGGCTCCCCCGCCTCGAACACGAGCGGGAGACCGACGCGCCGCTTCCCCAGGGCGCCACGGTCTGATCCGGCACACCGGCCCCGCCCCCCGCACCGAGGGGCGGGGCTCAGCTATGAGGGCCCTCGCCAGCGTGCCGGTCGCGGCGACGAGCCGCCCCGGGGGCCAGGGGCGGCCGGGCACTAGGATTGGCCCGACGTTCGAGGAGGTGACCATGGCGGGTTCGGGCGCGACCGGGGATCGGTCGGCGAGCGAGCTGATCGACGCGAGGATCGCCGAGCTCGGGGACTGGCGGGGCGAGACCCTGAGCAGGATGCGGAGCCTCATCAGGGAGGCCGATCCCGACGTCGTCGAGGAGTGGAAGTGGAAGGGCACCCCCGTCTGGTCGCACGACGGGATCATCTGCACCGGCGAGTCGTACAAGGCGGTCGTGAAGCTGACCTTCATGAAGGGCGCCTCGCTCGCGGACCCGACCGGCCTCTTCAACTCGAGCCTGGACGGCAACGTCCGGCGCGCGATCGACATCCGCGAGGGGGAGGAGCTGGACGCCGGCGCGTTCACGGCCCTCATCCGCGAGGCGGTCGCCCTCAACGCCTCCTCCCGAAGGACGCGCTAGGGGCGAGCGACGCGGGTCGCGGGACTCCGGTCCCGACGGGACCCGCTGCCGCACCTCGCGGCGTCACCGTGCGGCCGGGGTCCTCGATTCCGAGTCCGGGTCTCGCGGATTGACGCCGGCGAGGCGCAGGAGCTCCGCGAGGCCGTAGGCGACGAGGAGGGCGATCGCCACCGCCACCACGAGCGTGAGGACCGCGTCCAGCGCGAAGATCGCCAGCAGGACGATGACGAGGAGGACGAGCAACCGCAGCACGAGCACCCAGGTGCGCGCGGGCCGGCGCGTCGAGGCATCCCAGGCCCGCGCCGCCTGCTCGCGCAGGGTGAGGCTGCTGCCCAGGAACACGGCGGTGGCCAGCGCCACCACCCCGATGGCGGTCACCCAGGCGCCCCAGCGCCCGAGGTCGGACAGGTAGGCGCTCTCGACCTGGCCGACCGCCCCGCGCACCTCGGCGTCGCTCGGGATCCCCACGATGATCCGGCGCGTCAACGCGACGACCGCGGTGATGACGATGCCGCCCGCGATGAGGCCCCAGCCGGCCCGCCGGGTGGCCCGCAGCCGGTCCGGGGCCACGGCGACCGACGCCACGAGCAGGACGAAGGCGACGATCGGCAGCACGATCCCGAGCACCCTCAGCTGGTGGGCGCGATGGGCGACCTCCGCCAGCTTCTCGCCGGCCGTGCCCTGTGCCACCGGGATCTCTCCGGACGCCTCGGCGATGCGCTGGCCGAGCTCGGGCCTGGCGACCGCGATCGCCGCGGATGCCCGGTCCACCGCCTCGCGCAGATCGACCACCCGCGACGCCGTGTCGCCGGAGATGATCCGGCCGTAGAGGCCCTCCACCGCGCGGCCGAAGACCTCCGCGAACTGATCGCTGGCGACGACCCCGCCGGCCACGGCGCGCACCAGCGGCTCGGCGCGCTCGGCGGCGGGCCCGCCGCGGGCCACCAACCGGGCGGTCAGGGCGTCGGCGAGGTAGTCCTGGACCTCGGGCGAGGCGAGCGCCGTCTCCGCCCGGCTGCGGAACTCGGAGGAGTCGAGGACCTGCGACCGGAGGTAGAGCATCACCGGTGCGAGGATGATCGCGAGGATCGCCAGGCCGAGGAGGACCCCCGCGGTGATCCGGCGCCAGCGCGGACCGGCCGGGTTGGACGGATCGGTGGTCATCGTCAGCGCTCCTTCACCGCCGGAACCTACCCCGCCGGGCGCTCTCGGCGCCAGTGGGGGGCACCCCGAGAACGGCGAGAGCCCGCTGCGAGGGCGGGCTCTCGAAGTGCGCCAGACAGGATTCGAACCTGTGACCTTCGGTTTCGTAGACCGACGCTCTATCCGACTGAGCTACGGGCGCGCGACCCGGGAGGTTACCAGGACGGCCGCGCCCGCTCGCGCGCGGTCGGCCTAGTTGAGGACGTTGACCGCCCGGGCGATGACCAGGCCGATGATCAGGAGGGAGATGATCGACTGCGCGGCCATCGCGCTCTTCGCCCACGGGGTCATCGGCATGGTGTCGGTGGGGCTGAGCGCGATGGAGTTGGTGATCGACAGGTAGAGGTAATCGACGAATCGCGGCCGCCAGCCCGGCGGCGCGAGGTCCGGGTTGATCTGCTGGACGAAGGCGAAGTCCGGGTGCGGGGGCATGCGATGGGCCCGCTCGGCCGCCCCGCCGCAGTCGAGCTCCCAGAACAGCAGGGCGAAGGCCAGCACGTTGGAGCCCCACACCACCGCGCCGGCGGCCAGCAGCGAGTCGGCCGTATCGAGCTTTTCGCCGCCCTCGATCAGGGACGCCACCAGCAGGATCGTCGACAGCAGCGACGCGAGCAGCAGCAGGGCGACGAGCACGATCGACAGCCCGCGCAACTGGCGCGAGCGGCGCGAGATCTCCCCCGGGTCGCCGGCCACCAGCGCGATCAGCAGCAGGGCCTCGACGGAGGGCATCACCCACACCGGGAAGATCCGCACGTCCGCGGGCAGCAGGAAGGTGAGCAGGATCGCCGCCAGGACGGCGCTGGCCATCGGCCAGCGCGCCTCGCCGACGAAACCCGGCTCGTTCTCGTACTCCTCCACGTCCACCCCGCTCACGCCCTCCGCGAGCCCACCCGCCGAACGTCGCAGCGGAGGATGCCAGGCGGGCGGGCGGCCCGGCGCGCGGCCCGAGGGTCTCCTGGTGGAGCTGGCCCGGCCGCTGCGTGCGCGCCGGCGCGACGTGGGCCGCCGCCCCGGGCGCGGAGGAACGGAGAGGGAGGGATTCGAACCCTCGAATCAGGTTAACCCCGATTACCCGCTTAGCAGGCGGATGCCTTCAGCCACTCGGCCACCTCTCCGCGCGGGCCGTATCGTAGCGACCGGGCCCCCGCCCGGTGAGGGCGCGCGGGCGCGGCGCGGAGGGGTGGCAGAGCGGTCGAATGCGACGGTCTTGAAAACCGTTGCCGGGCAACCCCCGGCCGAGGGTTCGAATCCCTCCCCCTCCGCTGATCTGGTCGGGCCGCTCAGTTCGGCCTTGGATGGCGGCAGACCCCGACGCGTGCCCGAGCCGGGCGAAGGCGCCCCGGGCGGGGCGCAGTCCCTCTCGCCCCTCGGCGCGCCGGTGGTCGGCCCGACCCCGTGCCCCTGCCGAGGCTATTGGATGCGGACGTTCCGGCCTGCCCCGCCGATCAGGACGTCGAGGCCGCGGCCGCCGAGCAGGCGGTCGGCGCCGGGTCCGCCCAGAAGGCGATCCGGCCCGAGCCCACCCAGCAGGCGGTCGGGGCCGGCTCCGCCGACCAGGACGTCGCGACCTCCGCCGCCCCGCAGGAGGTCGGCCCCCGGGCCGCCGCAGAGGACATCGGCGCCGCCCAGGCCGTCGATCACATCGGCACCGCCCAGCCCGGCGATCACGTCGGGGCCCGCGGTGCCCTTCAGCCGGTCCGGGCGGGCGGTCCCGGTGACGGTTGCGGGTCGTCCGGCGCACAGCGGCGCGGCGGCGGTGCCGCCGCCCGGCGCTCCGCCCGGCCCGGCGACGATGCCGGCGCCCGGCCCGGCGACGATCACGGCCCCTGTCGTCGCGCGGGTCTCGCCGCTTGGAAGGGTGCCGCTGAGCGTCACCGCGTAGGTGCCGGGTGCGGTCCCCGGCGGGACGGGTACCGATACCGTCACGGATGTCGTGCTGTCACCCAGGGGTACGAGCGTCGGGACGTTCGTGACGGCGGTGGCACCGGGAACCGTGGTCGTGGTCCTGAGCGCGAAGTTGATGGCGGGACGCGCGGGCCCCGTCAGCTTGCCGGTGACCGGGATGACCGCCGTCTGCCCCGGCTGCACCGTGACGGGCGCCGGGGTCAGGAAGCCGAAGTCGTTGAAGTCGAAGACGCCCACGGAGCCGCTCTCGTCTGAGCAGATCGTGAGGTCCGACTGAAGGATCGCCGTCAGGCTGTCCCCGCAGGTCACGGGGCGTGTCGCCGGGGCGTCCGCGAGGACGCCTCGCGATCCGATGCGCCATGAGACGAAGACGGTGCTCCCATTGGGAGACCCGTCGGGAAGGAGGGGGCGTGCGATCGGCACCCGCGCCCCGACCAGCTTGCCGGGCGTGTAGGTGCGGGCGTCTGAGAGATACCCGGCCCACTTGAGACCGGGACCGGGCGGGTCGAGCCGCGTCAGCTCGGCCGTGTAGGACGGGCTCGCCGTGAAGGGCTGGTGGCCGGAGACGACATCTGTCGCGAACGTCGCCGGTGGCACGAAACGGGCGTCGATCTCGAAGCCCAGCAGCACCTGCCCCGTCCCGGTCGCGTTCGAGGCGAGGCCGGAGTTGCCGAGCCCACAGTCGGGATTGCCGGCCTCGGAGCCGCATCCGTCGAGGACGATGTCGATGTCCCCGATCGAGCCGAGTTGCTGGAGGTTGTAGCCCCGTATCTGTGCGCAACCGCTCAGCGCGAAGGTGGCGCCGAGGACGAGCGCCGCGACGGCGAGGTAACGGTGGTGGCGGCGCCTGGTGCGTGGAGTCGTCGGGGCGCGCGGGACCATGGCATAACCTGTCGTCGAGGTGTGCGGCAGATCCTCCTTTCGCGTGATGGGCCGAGTCAAGAGAATGGTGCTGGCCAGTGTTGGTTCGCTCGATATCCGCAACCGGGCTCGGCGGTTTTCGATGCATGTCGGCGCGGATGTCTCTGAGGGCTTTCCGGTCGCCGAGGCGTAGACCACGACGAAGACAGACGTCTTCGCTTGCGGCTTCGACTGTCGCTCTCTCGGCAGATGCATTCGCGCGCTACTACCCGGCCCGATTCGCCAGGCAGGTCGATGCGGCTCTTGGGGTCGCTGCCCACCGGGCGAAGCGACCAGCGAAGAAGGCTCTTCTCGACGAGGTGCTTCGGTGCTGCTTTGAGGAACCGAACGAGGGCCGGGCAGCCTTCGAGGAATCCGCGAAGGACGTCATCGAGTTCGTTCGCGGGATTGGAGCTAGCGCCGCCGCTTAGCATCGAACGAGGGGCGCTCTGGATCGTGATGGGCGGACCCGTCCCAGAGGTTTGGGTTTGGGTTCAACTTCAATCCCGCCAGGCCCGCTCATCTCGGGGCCCCGGCGGCGGTCGCCGGGGCCCCGAGCCTGGTTCGCCGACGAAGCGGGCGGCCTCGTGGCGTCCTCTACCTGGACGACGCGGCGATCCGCTCCATGATCCGCATCAGATCGGCGACGTCACGGTCGTCCAGCGCGTCGCCGAACCTCTGCTGCAACAGCCCATGGTGGGTCCGGCGTGCCTTCTTGATGAGCGCCCGCCCACGCGGGGTGATGACCGCGAAGGTCGAGCGGGCGTCGGCCGGATCGGGCTCGCGCCGGATCAGGTCCGACGCCTGCATGCGGTCGAGCAGCTTGGAGAGACCCGAGGGCGAGAGGACGATCGACGCGCCGAGATCGCCCAGACGCAGCCGCCCCCCGGCCGCGTCCAGACTGGCCAGCACGTCGTAGCGGGCGATGGTCAGGCCGTGGTCGCGGCGCATCTGAGCCTCCACCTGATCCCAGAGGCGCGCGTGCGTGCGGACGAGTGTCAGCCAGGCGCCCATCCAGCGATCGTGGTCGCCGTCGGTCATGTCCGTAGCCTACGAGAAAACTGTTGACATGCCAAAGATCGGCGCATATAAGTTGGCATGACAAGTAGTTGACCCGAGGACGGAGGCATCGATGGCGAGCATGGACAGGGCATCGGCGGTCATCTGCTCAACGGATCTGGAGCGAAGCCGGGCCTTCTACGAGAACGCCGTCGGCCTGACCCTCTCTCCCGAGACGATCACGAACCACCTGCTGTTCGAGTGCGGTGACGGCAGCACGCTGCTCGTCTACGGCCGGCCGTCCCCCTCGGTGGCCGACCACACCCAGGTGCGGTTCTGGTCGCACGACATCCAGGCCGACGCGGCGGCGCTGGCCGCGCGCGGAGTGGTGTTCGAGGAATACGACTTCCCCACCCTGAAGACCGTCGAAGGCATCGCGACGACCCCCGGGATCGGCTCGTCCGCCTGGTTCAAGGACCCGGACGGCAACACCCTGGCCCTCTTCCAGCCCGAGTAGGCCCACGGGCGGACGAGGGTCTTACCAAGCGCGAGGAGCGCACCCGATCGGCGAGGAGGAGGACGACATGGCATACGGCGTCGTGCATCAGTTCGCGGGTGGCACGAAGGAGCAGTACGAGGCGTCGATCGGGGCCGTGCACCCGAGCGGCGGCCTCCCGGAGGGTCAGGTGTTCCACGCGGCCGGGCCCTCCGAGGGGGGCTGGACGATCGTCGCGATCCACGACTCCAAGGAGAGCTGGGAGCGCTTCCGGGACGGGGTACTGATGCCCCGGATGGCCGCCGGCATCGACGGCGGCTTCACGTCGTCGCCCGTGGAGACGGTGTTCGAGGTCTCCAACCAGGTCAGCGCCTAGCCGATGGCCAGCGGCGGGAGCCTCGCGACGATGGAGGCTCCCGCCGCTCTCGGCCGTGGCGGGTCGGAGGCCCTGTTCGTTCCCGGCCGCACGTCATCGCCACACACCCGACGAGTGCGGCTCGCTCATCCCGCCATGACCCGTCGGCGTCCCCGCAGGTTCAGGTCGACTTCAATCCCGCCAGGCCCCTGACCCCCGAGGAGGGCGCTCGGTGCGTCCCTCCTCGGAAGGCGCGGCCAGGCCTACTCCTCGATGAAGATCACGATGGTCTCGGCGAGGACGCCGTCGTACTCCTCCGCGGCCTTGCCCTCGTCCGACTGCAGCATGGCCATCATGGCGTCCATGTCCGGGACGTCCATGATCAGGCCGACGCTGTTGCGGTTCTGAGGATTGACGAACGTGCGGATGTTCGTCACCCCGATCGTGGCGAAGATCTCCGCGCGGCGGGGCGAAGCAAGCCAGTGTGCGGTGTCCTTGACCTCGTGGGTGGCGATCACGGTGGGCATTCGGCCTCCTGAACGTGGACCTGCTTGGGCTGGTCCCGGGGACCATAGGGCTCGCGGATCCTCGCCTGCGAGACACCTCACCGTCCGGGTGAGGTGTCTCGCAGGGCGAATGAGCGTGAGCTCGGTGTTGATGTTCTCGCCGGTTGCGCGTTGAGGCTTGGATCACCCCGACCGGGTTGGAACCGCAAGCGAGCCCAGGACCTCCTCGGTGATGCTCAGGCGGGTTCCACGCCGATCCCGGTCCCGGGCTTCAGGTCCAACCTCGATCCCACTTTGTCTGGGCGCGCCATTCGAGGTCTCAGCTCGCGTCATCGCGGACGTGTCGGTAGCGCTCGTAGATCACGCGCGCGCCGAAGGCCCTCGTCTCGATCAGGTCCAGCGCTACGTCCTCGGTGACCGGCGGCAGGAACGGCGTGCCGCCGCCGACGACGACCGGGTAGCGGAACATGCGCAGCTCGTCAACCAGGCCGAGCGCGACGGCCTCCGCCGCCAGGCCGGCGCCGCCGATCGCGACATCCCTGTCGGTCGCGGCGAGCGCCGCGGCCGCCTCCTCGGCCACCGACCCCTCGGCGAGCCGGGCGTTGCCCTGGACGCCGTCGAGCGTGCGGCTGAAGACGACCTTCGGGAGCGCGCACCAGAGGTCGGCGAACGCGGCCCCGAGCTCGTCGTCACGCATCGACGGATCCGTCTCCCACACCAGCATCGTCTCGTAGAGCCTGCGGCCGCACAGGTAGGCCCCGAGCTCGCCCACGGACGCGGTGTGGAAGCGGAACAGCTCGTCGCTCGGGAACCCCCACGCGAACGCGCCCTCGCGGTCGTTGATGAAGCCGTCCACCGAGACGCTCATCGAGAAGATCAGCATGGCGCGAGGTGGTCGGGCGGGACGGTGGCGAGGTCCACCCTGAGGATCGACATCGGGCTCTCCTTCGTTTGCGGTGTGCTTCGCCGTTGATGACCGACCGCGAGACGAGAACTCATCGTCCCGCCCTGCCCGGCGATCGTACGACTACCGCCCGGCGGCGAGCAGGACGGGCAGCGGCGGGCCGGTGAAGGTGACGCCCACCGCGCCGAAGGTGACCTCCCAGGCGTTGATCTCCTCGGCGCTCGGCGGCCCGGCCGGCGGCACCGCCGTCGCCGCGGGCTGCGAGAGCGCGTGGAAGGCGGCCGCGAGCCCACCCGAGCCGGGGGTGCAGACGACCAGCAGCCTCGCCTGCGGCGACCGCAGGGCGAAGCCGTGCTCCACGCCACGGGGCAGGAAGACGACGTCGCCGACGCCGGCGTCGAGGCGCTCGGCGCCGCGCTGGAAGGTCAGCTCGCCCTCCAGGACGACGTAGGTCTCGTCCTCGCGCTCGTGAACGTGCAGCGCCGGCTCGCCGCCGGGGCGGGCGATGACGTCGGCGACCGCGACGTCGTCGGTCTCGACCCGCCAGGTGAACGTGTTGCCGGCGAAGGACTCGGGCTCGATGCGGGTGGTGGTGGTCATGTCGGCCTCCGTTGGAGTCGTGGGTGCGTGGTGCATGGCCACGATCCCCGGCGGCGGCGCGGAGGGGAAACACGGATCCGGCGAGGATTCACGCCGGGCGGTTGTCAGTTCCCGGCCGCCTCCGCGAGCGCCGTGCCGACGAAGGCGCGCGTCGCCGGCGTCTCGCCCGCGGTCGGCCACGCCACGGCGACCGTGCAGGGCGCGACCCCGTCGATCGGCAGGAAGCGCACCCCCGGGAAGGAGGGCCCGAGCGTCTGTGCCGCGGACGCCGGACACGCACCCACGGCGAGTCCCGCCGACACCACCTCGAAGAACGAGTCGAATCCGGTCATCCGCGCCCCGATGACGAGCGGGGCGTCGCCCCGGTGCTCGGCCAGGCACCAGTAGTCGGCCTGGACGGCGTCGGCGCCCTCGACGAAGACCTGCGGCTCGCGGGCGAGGGCGGCCGGGTCGACGCTGTCACCCGACGCCAGCGGGTGGTCGGCCGCCACCGCGGCGACCCGCGGCTCGGTGAGGATCGTGACCATCGAGATCCCGTCCGAGGCGAAGGGGGGCCGGACGAACGCCACGTGCGCCCGGGCCTCGCGCAGCGCCGCGACGGCGTCCGGCATGCCGAGCGTGCCGACCTCGAGCGCCGTCTGCGGGTGCTCGGCCGCGAAGCGCCGCAGGATGCGGCCGCCGAGCTCGGTGCTGGCGAGCGGGAACACGGCCACGGCCAGGACGTCGCCGTCGCCGGACGCGCGCCGGGCCGCCTCGGCCCCCTCGCGCATGGCCGCGAGCGCGTCCCGCGCGTGCGGCAGCAGCGCCCGGCCCGCGGCGGTCAGGGCCACCCGCCGGGTGGTGCGCTCGAACAGCGGCGCGCCGATCCGCGCCTCGAGCTGACGCACCTGATTGGACAGCGCCTGCTGGGTCAGGTGGAGCCCCTCCGCGGCGCGGGTGAAGCTGAGCTCGTCGGCGACCGCCACGAAGGCCCGCAGCAGCCGGCTGTCCAGATCGACCATCACGGCGACAGCGTAGATCGGCGGTCCCGGTGTTGTGAGTCGTGCCGAGGACGCCTCGGGTCGCGGATCGGGGTGACGATCGCCGACGCCGGCGCCGTGTGAACCGCCGTCAGCGGGCCTCCTGTGCGCGCTCGGCCTCCTCGATCGCCGCGGTCAGACGGGCGCGTTCCTTGTCGATCCACCGCGCGCCGGTGTAGGCCTGGGCGAACGCCTCGGCGAACTCGACCGGGTCCTCCCCGACGATCGCGCGCACCGGTGTCCCGTCGGCGGCCGCGCGCTCCCAGAGGTCGGCGAAGTCGCTCATCATCGTGACGGCGGTGTCCCCGTCCGTGACGCCCGCGTAGTACATGAAGTACCGCTGCAGCGCCTGCGCGACGGCGCCGTACGGCTCGGGCAGGGCCTCGATGCGGGCCGTGTACCGCCGGTACTGCTTCTTCTGCTCGAGCGATCGCCGGCGGGCCGATGCTCGAGGATCTCCTTGAGCCGGCGGAGGTCCGTGCGGTTCGCTCTCCGCATCGCCGCGGCCACGAGCGGAGAGGAGAGCCGGGCGAAGCCCGATGGCTCACCGCGGTTGCGCAGGATCATCCGCGTTCCGCCGCCGGGCGCGTCCTCCCAGGTGTACGTCGTCTCCATCGGGAACGGCCCCTCGGACGTCGCCATCACGAGCCGCTCGCCGGCGACGAGCTCCCGCACCTCGTAGGTGTACGCGAGACGCCGACCGAGAAAGCGCGCGACGAAGGCGACCTCCGAGCCGATCACCAGAGGCCGGGGGGTCCTCCACTCGACGGCCTCGATCCTCTCGTACCAGGCGACCGCGTTGTCCGGGTCGGAGGCGAAAGCCGCGACGTCCGTTCGCGGGCGACGGATCTCCATCTCGGTGACGACATCGACCGCCATTTCCGGACTCCCTCGCTCGTCGTGGGATCGCATCGCCGCCGGACGTTCAGTCCGGGAACGCGACGTGCACGTCGCGCGGGGAGGGCGCCCCCGTGCCGGTCTCGACCAGCGACTTCAGGCTCATCAGGAAGGTCGCCCACTTGGTGCTGCAGTGATGCATGAACTCGACCGGCTCCCTCCAGTCCCGGTGCGTGAAGAGCACGATCGTGAGATCGCCGTCCTGGCGCAGCCGCCAGTCGATCGTCGTGCCCAGCCACTCCTCCGGGCCCTCGACGACCCTCCACGCCACCCGCTCGGACGGCCGCCGTCTCGACGACCTCCATGTCGAAGCCGCCGGCGGGGAAGCGAAACGCCAGCACGCCGCCGACCTCCGCGCTCCCGCTCGTGTCGTCGGTCCACCAGCCGGCAAGGCCGTCGACCGTCGTCAGCGCCTCGTACACCTTGTCCGGCGAGGGGGTCCTCACCCCGACCCGGTGCCGAATGTCCGCCATCGTGTCCGTCCTTTCTCGGTTCTGGATCGCCGTTCAGTGGGGCCCGAGCCAAGCGCGGACGCCCCGGAGTGCCGCTCAGTCCTCCCTGTCCTGCTGGATCGCCTCGGCGATCCGCCTGATCCGCTGCAGGCGGGCGTCCCAGGCGGTGCCGACCGAGTTCAGCTGCGCCACCGCGCGGGCCAGCTGGCCCTCGTCCACCCGGTAGCGCCGCTCCCGGCCCGCGGACGTCGCCCGCACCAGGAGGACCCGGTCGAGGACGCCCAGGTGCTTGGCGACCGCCTGCCGCGTCACCGGCAGCCGCTCGCTCAGACTGGTGGCGGTGCCGTCACCCTCCGCGAGGAGCAGGTCGACGATCCGCCGGCGAGTCGGGTCTCCGATCGCCGACCAGAGCGCGTCGTCGATGCCGCCCCGCACGGCGGTGCTCACGGCCGCACCCCGAGCGTCGCGACGTACGAGATGAGGCGCGGCAGGTAGAAGTCCCAGCCGGTGACGTGCTCCCGATACTGCTGCTCGAGGACGGCGGTCTCCCAGCCCATCTCGCGGAAGCCGCTCTCGGTCATCCTCAGCAGCGTCCCGCCACCGGACGCCGTCAGCTCGAAGGTGACGAGCAGCGAGTTGCCCGCCGCCGCCGACTCGCCCTCAGGGTGCGTCCAGCGGAACGAGAAGGTCCGCGGCGGGCGTGCCTCGACGACGGTGAACTGCACCGCGGTCGCGTCGGCGTCGCCCTCGCCGAAGACGATCTCGCCGGTCGATCCCGGCACCGGCTCGTAGCGCGCCTCGTCGGGCCACCACCGCCGCACGTGCTCGGGGCTGCTCACCACCTCGAAGACGACCTCGGGAGCCGCCTCGACGTAGATCTCGCGCTCGATCGTTCCGAACTCCACGACACCCTCCCGCAACATTTGGTTGCGCATAACCGTAGCCGGTGTCGCACGATCGCGCAACCATTAGTTGCAAATGGCGGGCGCGGACGCCCTCGCCGTCTGACGGGCGATTGATAGCGTCGATCTATGGATGTGACGCTGAAGCAGCTTCGCTACTTCGTCGCGGTCGCCGAGGATCTCAACTTCACCCGCGCCGCGGCGAGGCTGCACCTCTCTCAGCCGGCCCTCAGCGTCCAGATCCGCCACCTGGAACGCGACCTCGGCGTGGAGCTCCTGCGGCGAACCAGCCGTTCGGTCGAGCTCACCGAGGCCGGGCGCGGCCTGCACGAGGACGCTCGCCGGCTGCTGGCGGACCTCGAACGGGCCCGTGATCGCGCGCGCCGCACCCACGACGCCGCCGACGCGACGCTCCGCATCGCCTACACGGCGAGCGTCGCCTACCTGGCGCTCCCCCTGATCCTCGACGAGCTCGCGGCGGTCGCGCCGCACCTGCAGGTCGTCGCCCATCAGGCCTGGAGCGCGCGCGCCATCGAGGCCGTCCTCCTGGGCGAGGCGGACGTGGCCCTGGTCCGGGAGTTCGCCGGCGAGCGGGGACTGCGCGAGGAGCTGGTGCAACGCGAGCCGCTTGCCGCCTTCATGAGCGTGCGGCACCCGCTCGCCGCGCGGCCGGCACCTGGCAATCGAGGACCTCCGGGACCGCGTGGTGATCGTCGTTCCCGAATCGCTCGCCCCGGGATTCCACCGCCTCGTGGGCCGGCTCTGCGAGAGGCGCGGCTTCCGGCCGCCCGAGGTCGAGCTGGCGAGTCCCGAGAACCGGGAACCGCTGCTCGCGCACCTCTCCCGGAATGAGGACCACCTCTTCGTCGGCCCGGCGTCGATGGCGAGCCTCGCGTGGGGCGGGGTCGTCCACGTGCCGGTGGTCGACGAGGATGCGCGCATCGGGCTGAGCATCGCCTGGGCCGCCGGGACGACGCCACCCGCCGTCGAGCGGCTGCTCGAGGCCGTCCGCGACGTGTCCCGGCGTGAGGGCTGGGTCTAGACGAGGGGCCGGGTCGAGATGACCAGGTGATTCGAGGCCTTGCCGGCGTCGATCATCTCGAGGTAGCAGGTGAAGTAGTCGATGTGGTGGTCGGTCTGCTCCGCGCCCTGCTCCTCGGCGATCGCGTCCCGGTGCGTGATCCAGCCGGTGCGCCAGCGCTCCATCTGGACGCGGAAGTCGCTGATGTACTCGACGACCTCGTCGATGACGAAGCCGGCCTCGCGCAGCTTCGCCTTGTAGCCGGCGAGCGTGTCGGTGTACTGGGGGATGGCGTAGCCGCGCGCCATCCGCTCGCGGATGTCGTCGTCGCCCTCGTCGAAAGCGAACGTGCCCGACAGGAAGGCCCACGTCCCCCCCGGACGCAGCACGCGACGCACCTCCCGGAAGAGGGCGACCTTGTCCTCGAAGACGTTCATCACGTTCATGCTGATGACGACGTCGAACGACTCGTCCTCGAAGGGCATCGCCATCCCGTCGGCCTGGACGAACGCGACGCGGTCCTCGAGCCCCGCGTTCCGCACCAGCCGATGAGCCACCTCGATGCCGACCTCGTTGACCTCGAGCCCGGTCATGTGACAGCCGCTCATCGACGCCATGTAGATCGCGGGGCCGCCGGTGCCGCTCCCGAGGTCGAGTACGCGCGTGCCCTCGTCGATGCCGAGCCGCTCGACCAGGTCGTCGAAGTAGCGGACGGTGGCGAACGACTGCTGCCCGAGGTCGTCGCCCGGCAGCCAGACGTCCTTCCGGAGAGCCCGGTTCGCCGGGCTGTCGATCCGGTGGATCTCGGAGTAGTCGACGCCGCCGCTCGCGTGCCCCATTCCTGATGCCCCCTCGCGTCCGATCTGGCGCGGCCATGCCGCCCGTTCGTCCACCGTAGGCCCGCCGCCGCGGCGACGTCCAATACCGACGACGGACGCATCGATAGGCCGGGCCTATCGCTGGCGCGGCGTCGATGGCGCCGCGTCCCTAGTCCGCGCGGGGCTCCAGGACGATCATGGGCGTGTGGGTCCTGCGCGTGGCGTAGGCGTCGAGGTCCTCCTTCTCGACGTCCTTCCACCGCTCCCACAGGCGCGCGCGCTCCTCGCCGACCGCCTCGCGGGCCGTGACCCGGCGCACCGACCCGCCGGGCAGCTCGACGATGGCGTCCGGGTGGGCCTGCAGGTTGAGCCACCAGGCCGGCCCCGGCTGGGCCCAGCCGTTCATCGCCATCAGGAGCAGGTTCGGACCCTCCTCCAGGTAGGCGATGATCACCGCGCGCTCGGCCCCCGAGCGGCGCCCGGTGGTCCGCAGCCGCAGCATGCCCCAGCGGTGCTCGCGCGGCTCGCGCAGGCCGATGCGGCCGCGGGTGACCCGGTACAGCGCCCGGTGACAGACCCAGAACGCGCGGATGAACCAGCGGGGAGGGAGCTTCCCCGAGGCGGGCTTTTCGGACATGGCCCGAGCATCGCTCCCGCGCCGGGCGCCCGGCAACCGGCGGACCCCTGAACCCGCCTCGGGGCATTACCGCAGGGGCGGCGAGACCTCCCAGCCCCGGCGCTCCTCGAGGGTGACGGCGAGGACCGGACCCGCCGGGCGGGCCTCCCGGTACTGGGGGTACTTGTCGACGAGGAGCGCGATCGCCCGGGCCTCCTCGGCGCCGCCGGCCTCGACGACCCGCGCCGGTCCCCGCAGGCGCGCCCACCAGAGCCGGGTCCAGTCCTCCTCGTAGTGATCCACCAGGACCGTGGCGACCGGACGCTCGCGGACGTTGCGCAGCCGCCGCAGGTCGCGCGAGCGCTTGGGCTTGGCGTTGACGGCGCTGTAGAGCGTGTCCCCGTTGACCGCGAAGCAGATCGGAACCAGGTGGGGGCGGCCGTCGGGCTCGACGGTCGCCAGGCGGGCCACGCGCGCGGCCGCGACGCGGCGCCGCAGATCGGCGTCGTCCATGCGCGCAGTGTGACGCGCGGAGGGGTGGGGCGGGACGGGGCGCCGGCCGTATGATTGCGGCCTCACACATTCGGAGCTGGAGGTTCGCGTCGTGCGACTCGGATATTTCCTGCCTCAGATGGGCCCGGCCACCGGAGCGGACGCCCTCACCGCCGTCGCCACGCGCGCCGAGGAGATGGGCTGGGACTCGCTCTGGGTGACCGAGCGGACGCTCTTCCCGCTGGAGCCCTCGGTGCCCTATGTGGCGACCGCGGACGGTTCGCTGCCCGACGTGTACCGGACGGTGCTCGATCCGCTCACCGCGCTGGCCTACGTCGCCGCCCAGACGAGCCGCATCACGGTGGGCACCAGCGTGCTGAACCTGCCCTGGTACAACCCGCTGCTGCTGGCCCGGTCGCTCACCGGCATCGACGTCGTGTCGAAGGGGCGCCTCAAGGTGGGCTTCGGGATGGGCTGGTCGCCCGACGAGTACGGCGCCGCGGGTGCCGACTGGCACCGGCGCGGCAAGGTCGCCGACGAGAACCTCGAGGCGCTGCTGGCCATCTGGACCACCGACCCGGTGGCGTACGAGAGCCCGGACTTCACCATCCCGCCGTCGGTGATCGGGCCGAAGCCGGTCCAGTCGCCCCACCCGCCGATCTACATGGCGGCCTACACCGAGGCGGCGATGGCCCGCGTGGCCCGCTTCGCGGACGGATGGATGCCCGTGGGCGTCCCGATCGACGGCATGACGGCGATGCTCCAGGGCATCCGCCAGATGGCCGAGGGCCACGGTCGCGACCCCGAGGGGATCGAGCTGATCGTGCGGGCCAACCTGTGGGTCACCGACTCCGCGCTGGGCGACGACCGCTTCATCTTCACGGGATCGATGGACCAGATCCGGGCCGACGTGGCCGCGTGCCGGGCCGCCGGGGCCGCCGAGCTGACCTTCGACGTCACGTTCGACCCGGCGGTGAGCACGGCCGATGACTTCCTCGCCGGGCTCGACACGTGGTGGGAGGTCGGCCAGGCGGCCTAGGCGCCGCCGGCCCGTCTCCCATCCGTCCCGTGACCTCGACACCGACCCGCGCGACGGCGGTCGCGATGCTGGCGGCCGCCGCGTTGCTCACACTGGCCGGAACCGCCACGGCGACACCGGCGAGCGCGTGCGCGGCGGCGCCCGGCGGCGGCCTGACGCTGGCCAACGTCGCCTCGGACGGCTCGCGGCTCGTCGCCGCGGGGTCCAACGGCCTGCTCGCCACCTCCGCGACCGGTGCGCGGTGGACCGTGCGGCCGACGCCGGTCGAGCACGACCTGCGGGGAGCGGTCTGGACCGGGACCCGTTGGGTGGTGGTCGGCGACGTCGGCACGATCCTCACGAGCGCGGACGGACGGCGCTGGAGGGCCGCCACCGGCATCCCCGACGCGGGCCTGCGCGCGGTGGCCGCCCGTCCGGGGCTGGTCGCCGTCGCCGGGACGGCGGGCACGCTCCTCACCTCGGCCGACGCCCTCGCCTGGACGCCACGGCTCGCCGGCACGACCGGCAACCTGTGGGGCGGCACCGCGGCAGCCGGCTCGACCCTCCTGATGAGCGGCAAGGCCGCCGCGGTGGTCGCGAGCGACGACGGGACGACCTGGCGCCCGGTGCCCACCCGCCCGCGTCCCACCGACGACCAGGCGTCCCCGCGGCCGTTCCTGTGGCAGATGGCCGCCCACGGCGCGCGGGTGGTGGTCGTGGGCGACTTCGGGGCCGTGCTCGAGGGGTCGGTCGCCGGCCTGCGGGCGGTGCCGAGCCCGACCGACGAGATCCTGCGCGGGGTCGCCTTCCGGGACGGGGTCGCCGTGGCGGTGGGCTCGAGCGGGACCGTGCTGCGGTCCGCGGCGCCGGGTCGGTGGGTGCGGGTGCCCTCCCCCACCACGGCGGACCTGCGGGGCGTCGCGGTCACCACCCGGGGCTTCGTCGCGGTGGGAGACGAGGGCACGGTGATCGCCTCGTCCGACGGGCGGCACTGGCGCCTGCAGGTCACGGCGATGCCCTGCGCCCTGCTCTCGGTTGCCCACGGACCGGAGGGATTCGTCGCGGTCGGCGGCTCGGGCCGCGTGCTCACCTCGCTCGACGGACGCACCTGGCGGGCCGTCCCCCGCCCGACCCCCGAGGACCTCTACTCCGTGGCCCACGGCCCGGACGGTTACGTCGCGGCGGGCGCCGCGGGTGTGGTCCTTCAATCGCCGGACGGGTCGGCGTGGACGCGGCGGCGCGTCGCGACCCGGCTCAACCTGCACGCCGTGACCTGGGACGGCCGCGAGTACCTGGCCGGCGGCGACCGCGGGCGCCTCTTCGCCTCGGCCGACGGGCGCCGGTGGCGACGGGTGCCCTTCCCGGCCTTCCATTCGATCCGGGACTTCGCCGACCGCCGGCGACGTGACCGTGGTTGCGGGCGCCGGCACCATCGGCCGCCACCGGGCCGGCGGCCCGTGGACCCTGGAGCCCGTCGGCTTCGGGAAGTTCCAGACCTCGGTGGCCGCCGGCCGGGGCCGGTTCGTGATCGTGGGCCACAACGGCGGCGCGTCGGTGTTGACCGACGGCGGCCTCACCTGGACCGCCGGCCGGACCGGCGTCGAGGTCAACCTCGACCGCGTGGTCTTCGCCGACGGGTGGTTCGTGGCCACCGGCCAGGGACGCGCGCTGCGCTCGCGCGACGGCCTGACCTGGCGGCCCGTGGCACTGCCCGTGCGCCGCTCCGTCCGCTCCGTCGCCGTCGACGGCGAGCGCCTGGTGGCGGTGGGCGACGGCGGCGTGATCCTGCGCTCGGACGACGGCGGGCGCGCCTGGAGGGTCGTTCGCGGACGCTAGGCGCGGCCGCGGAGGCGGCCCGCGAGACGGTTCGAACCATCGCAAGAAGGAGGCGACATGGACCTGTTGACCGCGGTCGACTTCGCCCGCACCACCACCCGCTCGGTGCTGGTCACCGTGCGCCGCGACGGCCGCCCCCAGCTGTCCAACGTGCTCCACGCCGTCTTCGACGACGGGAGCATCCGCATCTCCACCACGGCGGACCGGGCCAAGGCGCGCAACCTGGCCCGCGAGCCGTGGGCGGCGCTCCACGTGACGAGCGACGACTTCCGGGCCTACGCGGTGATCGAGGCCGACGTCCGGCTGACGCCGGTGGCGGCCGACCCGGACGACGCGACCGCCGGCATGCTGGTCGAGCACTACCGGGCCCTGTTCGGCGAGCAGGACGACTGGGCCGACTTCCGGGCCCGGCAGGTGGCCGACCGGCGCCTGCTGGCGCTGCTGCGGCCCACGCGCGCCTACGGGATGCCGCCGGCGTCCTGATCGGGCGGGCTGTCGATCCCGGGGGTGGTCGTGCGTTCGAACCGGGTGAAGGCCCCGACACGACCAGGGCGGCCTTCGTCGTCACCCACTCGCACGAGGGAGCAGACCATGGCGAAGTACGTGTACACCTACCGCGGCGGCGCGATGCCCGAGACCGACGCCGAGCGCGAGACCGTGATGGCCGCGTGGGGCGCCTGGCTCGGCGGCATGGGGGCCGCGGCGCTCGACCCGGGCAACCCCTTCGGCGCGTCGTCCCACGTCGCGACGGACGGGGCGGTCGGCGAGGCGGGCGCGGCCGGGCTCGGCGGCTACTCGATCGTGACCGCGGCCAGCCTCGGCGAGGCGACCGAGATCGCCCGCAGCTGTCCGATCCTCGCGGCCGGGGGCACCGTGGACGTCTACGAGGTGCTCGAGATGATGTGACGCGCGGCGGAGGCCGGGTGGCGGCACCACCCGGCCTCCGCGGGGGCTCAGGCCCGGGCCGGCTCCTCGCCCGAGGGCGGGTCGTCCAGGTGGCCGCGGCGCAGGGCCCAGCGCTCGAACACCCATGTGCCGAACGGGGGGATGCTGGCCAGCACCGCGACGATCCCGACGCCGGCGCTCCAGCGCAGCGCCGCCCAGGTCATGAGCGCCACGATCACGTAGAGCACGAAGATGACGCCGTGGATCGGCCCGAAGACCTGGACGCCGATCTCGTTCTCCACCACGACGTACTTGAAGAACATGCCGATGAGCAGGCCGGCCCACGACAGGGCCTCCGCGATGGCGACGGCACGGAACCGCCCGGCGGGCGTGCCGAGGAACGTGGACACGATCGACTCCTCTCCAAGGTCGTTCGGTCCACCGACGATAGGCGCGCCCGGGAGGACCGGCCAGCGACCACCATCGCCGCCCCCGGGGCGGACCGTCCCCGGCGCTAGACGATCGCCATCACCAGCGCCGCGGAGGCGAGGGTGCCCGTGAAGACGAAGGCGGCCATGCTCGTCACCAGGCCCCCGATCCCGGGACCGCGCGCGTGGCGCGCGCTCAGGCTGAGCCAGATCCCGAGGACCGCGATCGCCGGGGCGACGAGGATGACCGCGATCTGGCTCGCGATCCCGAGGCCGACCGCCCACGCGAAGAACTGGAACATGACGCTGCCGATCCCGCATGCCACCCCGGGGAAGCTCGAGTTGGCGGGGACCTCTGGCTCGTCGTCGGGGTTCACGGCCCCGCAGTATGAAGGTCGGCCTAGGGCATCAGGCGATTGGCCTGCACCACCTGGGCCAGCGCGGCGGCGAACTGGGCGTGGCCGGCGGCGCTGGGGTGGATGCCCGTGTCGCCCCCGATGATCCAGAACTCGTCGGAGCCGCAGAAGCTGAACGGGTCGAGCACGGCGAGCTCGTCCTGGGCCGGATCGGACTGGCGGCTCTGGCCGTCCACCAGCGACGTCAACAGGCCGCCGTTGGGGCAGATCTGCGTGCCGGGGCCCAGCCCCACCGGAAAGAGCGGCGGGGTCATCAGGAAGACGCGCTCGCCGAAGGCGGGCGACGCCTGGACCGCGGTGGCCACGGCCGCGTTGAGCTCCTGCGACATGATGCGCAGCGAGTCCACGCCGAAGATCGTGGCCGAGGGGATCGCCAGGTGGTACTGCGACACCACGATCCGGTTCTCGGGGGCCACCAGGAGCGCGGCGATCACCTGCCCCAGGCGCGGCGTGACCTGCAGGCGCGTGAGGTAGCCCTGCACGCACGCCCGGAAGGCGGCGTCCGACAGGGTGACCGCGCAGCCGATGCCGGAGCCGGCGAGGAACGTGTCCAGCAGCGGGTTGGCCCCGAGGGTGAGGACGGTCAGGTCCGGGTCGTCGGCGACGATGCCGGCCAGCTGCGCGTCGAGCTGGCCGCCCGGCAGCCAGTCGGAGGGGGTCGAGCCGGAGACGGCGCGGTTCTCGAACCCGGCGGCGGTGATCCCGGCGTCGTTGGCGAACTGGGCGGGCCAGGCGATGTCGGCGGCCAGGCCGAAGTCGGGCGACCAGGCCGCTGCGCCCCCGCTGGTGGGGCCGTTGTCCGAGTTGGACGAGCAGCGGTCGTTGAGCCGGTCGGGCGGGACGCAGAACGGCAGCTGGGTGATGCCCATCTGCGCGCCGCCGGGCAGGAAGCCGAAGCCCGCCGTCACCGAGTCGCCCAGGGCGCGCATGGTGAAGGGGCGCACGACGATCGCGCGCGGCACCACCACCGATCCGGTGGCGTCGGTGGCGCGCAGGCTCACCAGGTCGCGGCCGGTGGCGGCCGGAGCCCGGTAGGCGAGCACCGCCCGGCCCGGGGCGCCGCCCAGCAGCCGCACGCTGCCGCGCCGGGGCCCGCCGGCCAGCTCGATGCGCGGCGCGTCGCCGCTGCAGCGCACCACGAGGCGGGTGGTGCGGCCGGCGGTCGCCCGGCTGCGGGCCGGCTCGCACGCCGGCGCGGGCCGGGCCGGGAGCGTGCCTGCCCACGCGCCCGCGGGCGGCAGGGCGATCGTGCGCGACGCCGAGACCGCCGCGCGCGGGCGCCGGCGCCCCTCCACCAGCAGCCGGCTCTGGGCGACCACCCGCACGCGCACGGCCCCCGCCGCGGCCGCGGCGCGCACCCGCCCGGCGGCCGCCGGACCCAGCACCACCCGGTAGCGGTGCGACGCGGGCGACTCCAGCAGCAGCCGCCCGCGGGCGCCGGCGCTCGCGAGCACCCGCCCGGACCGGTCGACCAGGCGCAGCCGCACCAGGCCCTCGTGGTCGGCGCGGGTCACGTCCAGCCGCCCGCGCGCCGGCGGGGCCAGCCCGGGATGGCGCACGGAGACGTCGATCGCCAGCCCTCCCCCGGGCCCCGCGGCCACCGACACGGCGCGCGGCGCGGGACGCCCGTCGAGCAGGGGCGCCGCCCACGCGGCGCGCCGCCGGGACCAGCGCGAGGGCGAGGGCGGCGAGCAGGATCAGGGGACGCGCAGGGGGGCGGGGCCGCATGCGGCGCCCAGTATCCGGGCTCAGCCGCCCGGTGTCACGCGGCCGACGCGTAGGTGTCGGCCACCGAGTGCAGGCGCATCCCGAGCACCCGGTCGGCGGAGGCGGCGCCGTCGGAGACCGAGTCGGCGGCGAGCACGTCGACCATCGCGGGCGTGAGGCGCGGCGTGAGGTGCGCCAGCGCGCGCGCGACCGGCCCGCGCAGATGGCGCTCGCGCGCATGACCGCCGCCCAGCGCCGCGGCGAAGTCGTCCACGGTGAGGGCCCGCGGGCCCGTGATGCCGAAGGTGCCGGTGGGCGTGGCGGGGTCGAGGGCGAACCGCACCAGCGCCTCGGCCACGTCGGCGACGTACACGGGCGCGTAGCGCTGGCGGCCGCTGCCGATCACCGCCACCGGTGGCCCGTGCCGCGAGACGAAGGGCCCCGCGCTCGGGCCCGGTGTCACCGGCGGGCCGAAGATGAACCACCGCGCCATGACCCCCTCGCGCCCGCATCCCAGCCACCGCCGCTCGCGCCTCGCCCTCGGTGCGCAGGTAGGCGTTGTCCGCGCCGCGTCGGCGCCTCAAGTGTCGCCGCAGCCGCCGCTCGAGTCACGGCCGCCCGGCGGGCGCCATCCGCCGTGTGTCGCCGCCCCGTGCCGTCGTGCCCGCGGTGCGTCGCCGTCGCCGGAGTTGTCGCCGCCGGGGGTGCACGCGTCGCCCGCAGGTGGTTGACGGCGTCGGCGTTGTCGCCGCCGCCGTCCGTCGTCGCCGGCGGTGCGGTCGCCGCGCCTCGTTGGCGCCGCCGGAGTCCCGTCGTTGCCCGCACGAAGCGGTCCACGTGTCCCGCGCGCCGGTGTCGCCACCGCCGGTGCGTCGTCGCCGAGGGTCGGTCGTCGGCGCCGCCCTCGGCGGGTCCTCCGCGTCCTCGTTGAGGCATCCGCGTCGCGCGCCGCGTCCGCGACCCGCGGGCAACCCGACGTGCTCACCGTCGTCGCCGCCGCTCAGCGCACCGCGCCCAGGTCCCGCCGACCAGACGATCACCAGGGCGATCGTCCCGATCCGTCCCGCGCACATCGATCCACCTCCTCGCCGGCCTCGCGAGGAGACGACCTACGGACGTAGCGCGTGCTCCGGCCCGCCGTGAACGGGGACGAGATCGCCCTCACCCGAGTCGTTGCAGTCGCGGTGCCGGGCGTTGGATCCCAGCGCGGCCGCGGAGGGCGTCGACCATCGGCCAGCACGGCGGCGAGCTCCGCCGCCAGGGCGGTCACCCCGGTGCGGCCCAGACAGCGCCCGCGCGCCGGCCGAAGGTGCGCCGGCGTACGCGCCGGCAGGGGTAGGGGTCGCGGCGACTGCGGGATGGCGTCGCGGCGAACGGCCGCCTCCGGGCCGGGCTCGAGAACGCGCGGCGCTGGGCGAGCGCTCGAGGTGGTCACCCCCAGGCCCCAGACGTCGGCCGGCGGCCGATCTCCGCCGCGCGCGCGGGGTCGCACTGCTCGGGCGCCATGTAGGCCGTGGTGCCGATGAGGCCCGCGGGGCGGCGAGCGTCCTCGGTGCGCGCGACGGTGAGGTCGATCAGGCGGGGCGGGCCGGCCATGATCACGTTGCGGGGCTTGACGTCCAGGTGCACCCACCCCCGCCGGCCGACGTGGTGCAGCACGGCGGCCACCTCCAGCATGAGTGCGAGCACCTGCTCCACCGAGACCACGTCGCGCCGGATGAACGTGGACAGGCGCGGCCCATCGAGGAACTCGAGGACCAGGTGGGGCCGCTCCCCCTCGAGCACCGCGTCGAAGCCGCGACCAGCCCGGGGTGCCGCAGCGCGTCCAGCGCGCGGGCCTCGCCCGCGAGGCCCTCCAGCGTGCCCGGGTGCGCCGCCCGATGGGGGCGCACCACCTTGACGGTCACCAGCGCGTACAGGTCGTCGTCCCACGCGAGGTATGCCTCGTAGCGCCGTCCGCCGCCCCAGCAGCCGCACCGCATGGCGGCCGGGGACGATCTCGTCGCCCTCGGCGAACCCCACGACGTCGCCCCGCGGTCCAGCCGCTCGCGGGTCCCGCTCACGCAGTAGCCCATGCCCCGCACGCTCGTGATGAGTCCCTTCCGAGCTTGCGGCGCAGGTAGCGCACGTACACGTCCACACGTTCGACTGGAGGTCGTCGTCGTACCCCCACACGTGGTCGACAGCTGCTCGCGCGACAGCACCTCGCCGCGGTGGCGGAACAACATCTCCGCGAGGGCGAACTCGCGCGCCGTCAGCTCGACGGTCCGCCCGGCGACCTGCGCCCGGCGGGTCCGCAGGTCGAGGCTGGCGTCGCCCGCGCGCAGCACCGTCGGCTCGTCGTCGCGGCCCCCGCAGGCGTACCCTCACGCGCGCCAGGAGCTCCTCGAACCGGAACGGCTTCGTGACGTAGCTCGTCGGCCCCGGCCTCGAGGCCGTCGACGGTGTCGCGCACGCCGTCGCGGGCGGTGAGGATGACGACCGGCACCCGGTTGCCCCGGTCGCGGAGCCGGCGCAGCAGGCTCAGGCCGTCCAGCTCGGGCAGGCCCAGATCGAGGATCACGAGGTCGAAGGCGGCGGTGTCGGCGAGCGCCAGCCCGCGCAGCCCGTCGCCCGCGACGGTCGTCGCGAAGCCGTTGGCCCGCAGGCCCTTCTCGATGAACGACGCGATCCGCTCCTCGTCCTCCACGATCAGGATGCTGCTCATCCGACCCCCTCCCGCGGGCCGTCGTCCCGAGGCGACGGGTCGAGGGGGACGACGATCGTCAGCGCCGCGCCCGTCGCGCGGCGGGCGTCGAGCTCGACGTGCCCCCCGTGCGCCTCGGCGATCGCGCGGACGATTGCCAGGCCGAGCCCGGCCCCCTCGCGCCGCGACCCCGCCCCGCGTCCGAAGCGGTCGAAGATGCGCTCGCGGTCCCCCGGCGCCACGCCCGGTCCGGTGTCCTCGACGGACAGCCGGACGGCCCCGCCGGCGATCCCGGAGGAGATCGTGACGGCGTCACCCGGGGCAGTGTGCTGGACGGCGTTCTGGGCCAGCTGCACGAGCGCCTGCGTCAGCCGCTGGCGATCGGCCACCACGATGCCCCGCCCCACCGCGCCCAGACGCCAGTCGCGGTCGGCCAGGGTCTCGGCCTTGGCGAGGACCTCCCGGGTGAAGGCCGCGAGGTCGACCGTTTCAAGACTGAGGAAGTCCGGCCGCTCGGCCTTGGCGAGCGTCAGCACGTCGGCCACCAGCCGCCCCATGCGGTCCAGCTCGTCCATGACCAGCGCCATCGTCTCCCGGCGCTCCTCGGGGTCGTCGCCCATCACCTCGAGCTGCCCGCGGATGATCGTGATCGGGGTGCGCAGCTCGTGGCCGGCGTCGTCCAGGAACCGGCGCTGCGTGGCGAACGCCGACTCCAGCCGGTCGAGCATGTCGTTGAAGGTCCGCGCGAGGTCGGCCACCTCGTCGTCCCCCGTGACCGGGATCCGCCGGCTGAGGTCCGTCTCGCTGATCTGATGGGCCGTTCTGGTGACGCCCTGCATCGGGATAATGACCCGCTGGGCGTCCCGCCACGCGAGCAGGCCGCCGATCACGAGCACCACCAGGCCCACGCCCGCCAGCGCCGCGGTGATGCCGCCGAGGTCGTTGGTCTCGAACTGGCGGAAGATCGCCACGACGAAGACGCCCCGCGTCGAATCGCCCGCGCGCAACGGCACCGCCAGAAACTCGACGTCCCCGCCCGGCGTCGACACGCGACCGCGATCGCTGCGCTCGAGCGATCCCCAGCGGCGCACGAGCTCGGGGTCCTGGTCCAGGCGGTGGGGCACGACGCGGGCGCTGCGCAGGTAGGGCTCACCGTCGACGAAGGTGAGGAACGCCTCGCCGCGCGCCGGGACGTTGCGCTCGAGGTAGAGGTCGAAGATGCGGCGCACGCGGACCCCCAGGGGGCGCCCGGTGGCGGGGTCGTCCTCGCCCTCGAGCCGCTCGAGCTCCTGCACCTCCTGTCGCAGGGCGGCGTCGATGCGGTCGTCGATCTGGGACACGATGATCTCGCGGGCGACCAGGATCGACCCGGTCGTGACCAGGGCGAGCAGCACGACGTGGCGCACGACCAGGCGCACGCGCAGGCTGCCGCGCCATCTCCGGCGCGAGGTGGCGGGCCCGAGCTCATCATCCATCGGTGTCGTCGCTGACGGACTCGTCATCGTCCGAATCGTCGCCGTCCTGGTCGTCGTCCCCGTCATCCTCGGGTATCGGAGCAGGCGCCGGGGCCGGAACCATCTCGGGGGAGCGCCGCTCGGGCGCGGGAGCCGGCACGCGCTCGGGGGCGGGCGCCGGTGCAGGGGGCGCCGCGGGCACCGGATCGCGGCCCGCCGACGGCGGCCCTGCGGGGGCCGCCGGTGACGGTACCGCGGGCGCGGGACGCGGGCGGGCGGGCGGGACGGGACGGGGGGCGCGCGTCGTCTGCGCCCCCCCGGGCGCGTCGAGCTCGATGGGCGGCGGGACGGCGGCGGGATCACCTCCGACGCCGTTCGCCGCGGCCCATACCAGTCCCGCCGCGAGCACCACGACGGCGACGGCCACCGCCCGCCACATCACCGGCGGCATCCGCCCCGCCCCCTCACCCCGTGGCCCGGGTCAGAGCCGCGCGCACTGATCCTCCTTGTTCCCCTGCACGATGTTGACGCCGCCGCGGGGCCGCGGGCGGTTCTCCTTGCACTGCAGGTTCCCGTTAACGCGATTGGCGCGGAAGGTCTGGACGCCGGCATTCTCGAAGGACTGCAGGTCGCCCCCGATGCGGTTGCCGCTCACGTTGGCCGCGCGCCCCTGGACGATCTGGACGCTGCCTCCCACCCGTCCGTTGACGAAGACCAGCGAGCGGTGCCCCTCAGCCTGCACGTTGCCGACCACCCGTGCCCGCCGGGCGACGAGCCGCGCCCCGGTGCCGACGGTGATCGTCCCCTTCACCGTCGTGCCGGTCAGGGTGCAGCGCGCTCCGTCGGGCACCCGCAGGTTGTCCACCGTCGCGGCACCGAGCGCCCCCCGGCATGTCCGCTCCTCCGCGGTGGCGGGCACCGCGACCGCGAGCCCGATCACGACCGCGGCGACGATCGTCGCTCCTCGCATGGCTCCTCCCCCTGTCTGACGTCGCGCCAGGTTCGCCCACCGGGGTGAGCGCACGATGAGACCCGGATGAGAGTCTTCTCATCCGGGCGTGGGAACCGTCGTCAGCCGGGGCGCACCCCGGGCAGGCGCCGGTCGGTCCACGAGGCGGAAGAAGTCGTTGCCGTCGGCGGTCCGGGAGGCTGGCGCCCCCGGCGCGCCCAGGCCACCGCCGCACTTCCTTTCGTTGCCCGTCAGTGAATGACCAGACTGCCATCGCAGACGGAACGTGGGAAATGAGCAAGCGTTTTGTCCCCGCTTCCGACGATTTTTCTCGCGGGAGCGTGCCGCCCGGGGCGGACCGCGGAGCATCGGGGTGACGTGCCGCCGCGGCGATGGGCAGAATCCCCCCATGCGCATCTCCGCCAAGGCCGACTACGGGCTCCGGGCCCTGATCGAGCTGGCCGTGCTGGAGAAGGTTAACGGCAAGCCGGTGAAGCGCGACCAGCTGGGCGCGGCCCAGGACATCCCGGTCGCGTTCCTGGAGAACATCCTGCTGGAGCTCAAGCGGGCCGGGATCGTGATGAGCGTCCGCGGCCAGCAGGGCGGGTTCCGCCTGTCGCGCCCGCCCGAGGAGGTGTCGCTGGCCCAGGTCATCCGCGCGCTGGACGGCCCCCTGGCGAGCGTGCGCGGGGTGCGCCCCGAGGACGTGGACTACCCGGGCAACGCCCTCCCGCTACGCGACGTCTGGATCGCCGTGCGCACCAGCCTGCGCGCGGTGCTGGAGGAGGTCACGCTGGCCGATCTGGTCTCGGGAGAGCTCCCGGCGGCGCTGCACCCGCTGCTGGAGACGCCGGAGGCGTGGCGGTCGCACTAGCGCCGGCGCGGCGGCGCGCGGCCCGGGTGCGCCGGTGGGCGGCCTGCAGGGCGACCACCCCGACGGCCGCCGACAGCAGCGAGCCGGCCAGGATGCCGACCTTCGCCGACGAGACGAGCGCCGGCGTGTCGAACGCGAGGGTCGTGATGAACAGCGAGATCGTGAACCCGATGCCGGCCAGGGCGCCCAGGCCGACCAGGTGCAGCCAGCCGACGCCGCGGGGCATCCGCGACAGTCCCAGGCGCACCGCCAGGTAGGCCCCGGCGACCAGCCCCAGGGGCTTGCCGACCACCAGCCCCAGGACGACGCCCATGGTCACCGCGCTCCCGGCGGCCGCGTCGATGGCCGCGGAGTCCAGCACGATGCCCGCGTTGGCGAGCGCGAAGACCGGCACGATGATCATGCTGGTCCACGGGTGCAGGGCGTGCTCGATGCGATTGACGGGCGAGATCGCCTCGCGCGACAGGTGGGCGAGCCGTCGCCAGGAGCCGGAGTCCACCTCCGCCGCCGGGCTCTCTCCGACGACCGCCTCGGCCACGGCGCCCGCCTCGACCGCCACGGCCTGGGGCGGCTGGAAGGGACGGGCGGGCGTCAGCAGCCCGAGCGCCACGCCCACCACCGTGGGATGGACGCCCGCCGCGGCGGCGGCGACCCAGGCCAGGGCGCCCACCGCGAGGTACGGGCCGATGTGACGGACGTGGAGGCGGTTGAGCGCCGCCACGGCCGCCAGGCACGCCACGCAGGCGGCCATCCAGACCGGGTCCGGGCCGTCCGAGTAGAAGACGGTCATCACCGTCATGGCGCCGAGGTCGTCGATCACCGCGACCGCCAGCAGCAGGGTGGTCAGCATCGGCGGCGCGCGGCGCCCGATGAGCGCCAGGACGCCGAGGGCGAAGGCCGTGTCGGTGGCCATCGGGATCCCCCACCCGGCGGCCCCCGCCCCGCCCGCCAGGACGGCGGCGAAGACGAGCGCCGGCACCGCCATGCCGCCCACGGCCGCGAAGACGGGCAGCATCGCGGCCCGGCGGGTGCGCAGCTCGCCCACGGCCAGCTCGCGCTTCACCTCGAGGCCGATGACCAGGAAGAAGAGCGTCATGAGGCCGTCGTTGACGATGTGGAGCAGGTCCTGCTCGAACGTCCACCCGCCGATCTGGACGCGCAGCTCGGTGGTCCACAGCTCCTCGTAGGAGGCGAACGCGACGTTGGCCCACACCAGGGCGACGGCCGTCGCGAGCAGCAGCAGCAGGCCGCCCGAGGCCTCCCAGCGCAGGAAGTCCTGCAGGGGCCGCACCACCACGCGCGGCACGGCCCGGTCGCGCTGGGACCAGGGGCGGCGCAGTCGTGGCGGGGAACCGGATGGCGTCACTCGGCAGAGGGTGACGGATCGCCCGCGGATGCACATGGGGGTAGGACCCCATTTGCGCCGGCCGGCTCCGCCCCGGCGGCCCCCTCTCAGGGCTCGACGAGCCCCCGGCGGATCGCGTAGCGGGTGAGCTCCACGCGGTCGCTCATGCCGAGCTTGGCGAGGATGTTGGCGCGGTGGCTCTCGACCGTCTTGAGGCTGATGACCAGCTCCTCGGCGATCTGGCGCGAGGTGTGGGCCTCGGCGATGAGCTTGAGGACGTCGGTCTCGCGGGGGGTGAGCGGGTCGCGCGGGAGCTCGCCGTTCGCGAGGCGGGCCTGGTGGTCGGTGATGAGCGCCGAGGCCGCCGCCGGGTAGAGGAAGGCCTCGCCGCGCATGGCCGCGCGGCACGCGGCCACCAGGTCCTCGTCGGCCATGGCCTTCAGCACGTAGCCGGACGCCCCCGCCTTGAGCGCCTCGAAGAAGTACTGCTCGTTGTCGTACATCGAGAGCATCACCAGGCGCAGGCCGGGGCGCACGCGCGAGAGGGCGCGCGCGGCCTGCAGGCCGGTCATCCGCGGCATCGCCACGTCCAGCACGGCCAGCTCGACCCCCTCGTCCATGCCCAGGCGCACGGCCTCGGCGCCGTCGCCCGCCTCGGCCACGATCTCGAACTCGCCCTCCTCCTCCAGCACCAGCCGCAGGCCGCGCCGCACCATCGCGTGGTCGTCCGCCAGGAGCACGCCGACACCCATGTCAGCCCGCCGCCACCGGGACCGAGAGGCGCACGCGGGCGCCGCCCTCCGGAGCGCCGGCCACCTCCAGCTCGCCGTCCACCAGCAGGGCCCGCTCGCGCATGCCGCGGATCCCCCCGGCGCCGGCCGGGCGCTCGTCCTCGGACGGCAGCCCGCGGCCGTCGTCGCGCACCTCCAGCACGACCCGCCCGTCGTGGTGGTCCAGGCCCAGCCAGGCGTCGTGCGCGCCCGAGTGGCGGGCGACGTTGGTCAGCGCCTCCTGGGCGACCCGGTACAGCACCAGCTCCGCCTCGGGCGACAGCGGCGGCACGTCGGGCGCGATGGTGCGGTGCACCTCGACGCCGGTCTGGCGGGTGACCGCCGGCGCCGAGCGCGGTCAGGGCGCTCGGCAGGCCGAGGTCGTCGAGCGCCTCCGGCCGCAGGCGGTGGACGATGCGCCCGACCTCGTCGATGCCGGCGCGCGCGGCCTCCTGCGCCGCCTGCAGGCGCGGCCGCAGCTCGGGCGGCGCCGTCTGGGTGGCGCGGCCCAGCTGCAGCAGCACGGCGGTGAGCGTCTGGCCCACCTCGTCGTGCAGCTCGTGCGCGATCCGCAGGCGCTCCGCCTCCTGGGCGCGCAGGGTGCGGCGGGCGCTCTCGGCGCGCTCGGCCTCGAGCCGGGCCAGCACCTGGTTGAAGCCGTCCACGACCTCGGCCACCTCCCCGGCGGCGGGCGCGGCGAGCCGCTGGCCGGGCGCGAGCCGGTCGACGCCGCGGGCGAGCACCACCAGGTCGCGCACCGCCGCGAGGCTGTGGCGGATCAGGATGAGGTTGACCACCAGCAGGAGCACCAGCACGGCGCTGATGACCAGCATCTCGGGCGGCAGGGTCCGGCGGCTCACCGAGACCGGCAGCACGATCAGCGCGAGCGCCGCCAGGACGAGGGAGGCGGCGGACGGGAGGTAGACCCGCCAGAACAGAGGCACCGGGTGGTGATATCCGATGCGCCGCGGTCACGCAAAGGCCGGCGGGGCGCCGGGGCACCCCGCGCGGCCGCGCTCAGCCGCCGCTCAGCGCCTCCAGCAGATCCGAGGACGGAGCCGTCCAGCCGAAGATGCCGCCCTGGGCGGCGATCATCCTGAGCCCCACCTCGTGGAACTCGGGGAAGTACGAGCCGACGCAGTCCTCGAGCACGAGGCACTCGAAGCCGCGGTCGTTGCCCTCGCGCACGGTGGTGTGGACGCAGACCTCGGTGGTCACGCCCGTCACGATGAGGTGGGTCACGCCCCGGTTGCGCAGCAGCAGCTCCAGGTCGGTGGCGTAGAAGGCCCCCTTGCCGGGCTTGTCGAGCACCACCTCGCCCTCGGCGGGGGCGAGCTCGGGGACGATGTCGTGGCCCTCCTCGCCCCGCACCAGCACGCGCCCCTTGGGGCCGAGGTCGCCGATGCCGGTGTCCAGGTTGCCGCGCGCGAGCTTGCTCGGCGGCGCGTCGCTCAGGTCGGGGCGGTGCCCCTCGCGCGTGTGGACGATCATCATGTCGCTGGCCCGGGCCGCGGCCAGCACGGCCTGGAGGGGCTCGACGACCTTCTCCAGGTGGGCCACGTCGTTGCCGAGCATCGCGCCGAACCCGCCCGGTTCGAGGAAGTCGCGCTGCATGTCGATGATCACCAGCGCGGTCCTGGTGGGCTCCAGCGTGAACTCGTAGGGCTTTGCCGGGACGGTCACCGCCGTGAGCGTGAGATCGGATGCCATCTGCCTGCTCCTGTGGTGGGAGTTCGACGAGGGTGACGATGGACGGGCGCCGGGCCGCCCGCCCATCGTCTCACCGCCGGTGGGTCAGCCGGTCGCCGGTTCCGGCTCGCCGGACGCGGGCGGCGGTGGCGGCTGCGCCGCCTTCGCCCCCGGATAGACGCCCCACGTCGGGCCGGACGGCCGCCTCCTCGACGTCCATGGGGTCGGCCATGTTCGTCTCGCGCGCGGGCGCCCGGAGGAAGTACGCCGCGGCCAGGAGCACCGTGGTGAACGCGTACCCGAGCGTCACCTGGCCGTTGGCCAGCCACTCGACCTCCTCCCCGTGGATCAAACCGATCGCCGACAGCCCGGTGCCGAAGGCCGCGTAGACCGCCGCCCAGAGGAAGTTCCGGTCGATGATGAACACGGTGATGGCCGCGAGCACGATGCCCGAGAGCACCGCCCCCGCCCCGAGGAGGGTCAGCCCCTCGTAGATCGCCCCGGCGTTGGTGAGGTTGTCGATGCCGACCTCCCCGGCCGAGGTCCCCGCCGCCGAGAGCGTGCTGTTCACCAACCCGATCCCCCACGCCGCGAGGTTCGGCACCATCGCGATCACGATGGCCGGGTAGTAGGCCTTCGGCACCGCCTCGAACGCCTGGGCGCCGATCACGAGGCCGATGAACAGGAGCACCGGCACGATGGCCGGGATGGGCAGGATGGCCGAGATGAACGGGAACAGGCCGAGGGTGCACAGGAGCGCGATCACCAACCCCGTGGCCAGCGAGTAGCCGGTGCGGCCGCCGGCGGCCTTCCACCCCGGCTGGCCCACGTAGACGGCCGGCGGGAACGGGCAGCCCAGGCAGGAGCCGATGACGGCGCCGGTCCCGTCCGCGAGCAGCACGGAGCGCAGGTTGTAGCGGTCACCCGCCGCGGCGGCGCTCTCCACGTTGCTCATCGCCTCGGTGAAGTTGTAGATCCCGAGCGGGATGGCCGTGGCCAGCAGCGGCGAGATCCCCTCGAGGCCGTTGAAGAGCAGGTCGAAGTTGAAGGTCGGCGCGCCCACCGCGATGGCCTCCACGCCGTCGCTCACGGCGGCGCCGTCCATGTAGCCGCCGATCCAGCCGATCGCCGTGCCCAGGATCAGGGCCGCGGCGCCGAGCGGGAAGTTGCCGGGCAGCCTCACGCCCGAGATGAACCCGATGATGATGACCGCCATCACCGGCAGCGCGATCCACAGGGCCTCCCACATCTGGGCGGCCGGGCGCATCGCGATGAAGGTCACCGAGATGCCGGCCAGGGTGCCCAGCAGCGCGGCGCGCGGGGTGAACTTGCGGATGACCGGCCCCACGAAGGCGCCGATCAGGATGATCACCCCGATGATGAAGGCCCAGGCGAGGCCGGCCTCCCACGCCTTGATCGGGTCGTTGGTGTCGAGGTAGATCGGCAGCATGATCACCAGGGTCACGATGAACATGTGCGGCACGCTGGGGCCGTAGGGCATCGCACAGACGTCCGTGCGGCCCTCCTTGATCGCCAGCCGTCGCGCGAGCCAGAAATAGAAGAGATTGCCGACCAGCAGCATGATGCCGAGCGCCGGCAGGATGGTGCCGTTGACCTCGCTGGCGGGGATGTTGACGACGAACAGGCACAGGCCGGCGAGCACGATGACGTTGACCAGCATGTTCACGAAGAGTCCGAAGAACGCGTTGAGGTCCCCACGCGTCCAGAACGGGAGCTCGGGCATGCCGGGCGGCTTCGCCATTCCGAGCCGGGCGACGAGCGTTGACATGGGCTGCACCTCCTCTCATTTCGGGACGGGTTCTTGTATGCAATCCTGTATACAAATCCCCTTCGCGCGCTGGCTTTGGGCGCCGGGCGGGAAAGCGCCGGACGATCTTCGTCCCGCGGGCCACATGGCCCGCCGCGGCGCCCATCGGAGCTAAGCTCGGCCGGAGACGCGTCCGCGAGCCGGAGGCCCCCGATGCCCCCCAACGACCCGCCCAGGAAGCCGACCCACGAGGAGGAGGAAGAGCTGCTCGAGGAGCAGGGCGAGGAGTCCTTCCCCAGCTCGGACCCCCCGGCGACCGAGGGCTCGCCCCACATCTGAGCCCGGCGGACGCGGTAGCATTACCCGCGTGAACACCACCGAGGGCCGTTGATAAGCGCGGTCCAACTCGCAGCGGCACTCGCACTGGTGCTGCTGAACGGCTTCTTCGTCGCGGCCGAGTTCTCCCTCGCGCGCGCACGTGCCACCCGGCTCGAGCAGCTGGCCGACACCGGCCGCGGCGCGGCGGTGCTCGCCCAGGGGCAGGTCAAGCACATCGACCGCTACCTGGCGGCGTGCCAGCTGGGCATCACGCTCGCCAGCCTGGGACTCGGCTGGCTGGGCGAGCCGGCGTTCGCCCAGCTGCTGGAGCCGGTCTTCTCGGCCATCGGCCTGGGCGAGGGCAGCGCCGCGCTGACCAGCGTGATCCTGGCCTTCATCATCATCACCGTGCTGCACGTGGTGGTGGGCGAGCTGGCGCCCAAGACGATCGCGATCCAGAAGGCCGAGTCGACCGCCATGACGATCGCACGGCCGCTGGAGTGGTTCCGCGTGCTGTTCGCGCCCTTCATCGCCGTGATGAACGGCGCCGCCAACCGGCTGGTGCGCGCGCTGGGCGTCGAGCCGGCCAGCGAGCACGAGCTCTCCTCCACGCCGGAGGACCTCCAGATCCTGATCGCCCAGAGCGAGGAGGGCGGGGCCATCGAGCCCGAGGAGGCCGACATGCTGGAGGGGGTCTTCGGCCTCCAGCAGAGCCTGACGCGCGACATCATGACCCCGCGCCCCGAGGTGACCACCCTGCTCGCCGACATCCCGGTGCGCACCGCGCTCACCGAGGTGCTGGCCACCCGGCACAGCCGCTTCCCGGTGCTCAACGGCGACGGCGTGCTCGGCATCGTGCACCTGAGCCAGCTCGCCCGCGGCCTGCTGGAGAAGGGCGACGCCGTCCCGGTGCGCGAGCTGTGCAGCGCCGCCCTGTTCGTGCCCGAGATGCAGCCGGTTGACGACCTGCTGCGCCAGCTCCAGGCCCGCCGGGCCTCCCTGGCCGTGGTGCTGGACGAGTACGGCGACTTCGCGGGCGTGGTCACCGTCGAGGATGTGATCGAGGAGATCGTCGGCGAGATCGACGACGAGCGCGACCGCGCGGCGGCGGTGGACGAGCAGCCCGACGGCCGCCTGATCGTGCGCGGCCACGTCCCGCTGGAGGACCTCGCCGACCACGGCGTCGAGCTGGTGGACGACACGGTCACCAGCGTCGGCGGGCTGGTGTTCAACCGGCTGGGCCGGCTGCCGCGCACGGGCGACTCGGTGGACGCCGACGGCTGGCGCCTGACCGTGGAGGCCACGCGGGGCACCCGCGTCGTGCTGGTGGCCATCGAGCCCGCCGACGAGGGCCCGGGCGCGGGCGAGGGGAACGGCACCGGCGGACGGTGACGCCGATGAGTCTGGCGCCGCGCGCCGGTCCATTGGACAGTGTCGGAGACGCAACGTCGCCGCGAACGGGAGGAACCATGGGACAGCCGGTCGTCCACTTCGAGATCATCGGCAGGGACGGAAGCGCCCTGCGCGAGTACTACGGCGAGCTCTTCGGTTGGGAGTTCGACGCGAACAACCCGATGAACTACGGCGTGCTCGCCCGTGAGGACAACCTCACCGAGGAGGGCGTGGGCATCGGCGGCGGCGTCGGGCAGGGTCCCGAGGGCTACCCCGGGCCACGTCACCGTCTACGTGGCCGTCCCGGACGTCGAGGCGGCGCTGGCGAAGGCCGAGAGCCTGGGGGGCACGCGGATGATGGGGCCCGACGAGGTGATGCCGGGCCTGGTGATCGGGCTGTTCACCGACCCCGAGGGGCACACCGTCGGCGTGCTCACGGGCGCCGGCCCGATGCCCTAGGCCTCGCGGAGCTGGGGCGCCAGCGCGCCGCGCCCGGTGAGGCAGGCCGCGCCGCACCGGGCGCCGAGCGCCAGGGCCTCGTCCAGGCCGTAGCCGCGCCCCAGGCCCACCGTGAGCCCGGCGGCGAACGAGTCGCCGCAGCCGTAGCTGTCGACCGGAGCGCCCGGCAGGGGCGCGGCCCGCCAGCGGCCGGCGGTGCCGTCGGCCAGCAGGTAGCGGCCGCCCTCGCCGCCCTCGGTCCAGACGATCGCCCCCGGCGGCACCGGCAGCGCGCGCGGATCCACCCGCTCCGAGGCGTCCGCGTCGCTGGCGATGAGCACGTCGGCGCGCACGCCGCTCTCGACGAGCTGGGCCAGGCGGCGCGAGGTGACCACCAGGGTGCGCGCCCGGCGTCCCGCCATCAGGGTGGCCGGGTCGTGGCCGGTGAAGTAGGCGGCGTCGCAGGCGGCCAGCTCCTCCCACGGCAGCGGGTCCTCCATCCGGGCCGAGGCCGCCTGGCCGATGACCACGATGGCGCGGTCGCCGCCCAGCCGGACCACGGCGCTCACCGCCCGCGTGTGGGGGGCGTCGCGGCGCGCGGCCAGCACCGTCACGCCCTCGGCCTCGAGCCGGCGTCCGGCCTCCTCGCCCAGCGCGTCCGATCCGAGGGCCGTGTAGAAGAGGCACTCGGCGCCGAGCTTGGGCACCTGGGCCGCGCTCACCCCTCCCCCGCCCGCGGGCTCGTCGAAGGGCTCGGAGAGGTACGTGATCTCGCCGGGCGCCGGCATCGGCCCGATGCCGTGGGTGAGCCATTCGATGTGTCCGATCACGGCCACGCGGGGCCGTGTCGCGGCGGTCATCGCGGGCGGATCTCGGGCGGCGCGCCGTGCGCGACGAGGGCGGCCGGCATGGCGACCGAGCCGTCCTCGCGCTGATGGTTCTCGAGGATCGCGATGATCGTGCGCCCCACGGCGACGGCGGTGCCGTTGAGGGTGTGCAGCGTCTGCGTGCCGCTCTCGCGGCGCACCCGGCTGCGCAGGCGGCGGGCCTGGTAGTCGGTGCAGTTGGAGCAGGAGGTCACCTCGCGGTAGGCGCCCTGCCCCGGCATCCAGGCCTCGCAGTCGAACTTGCGGGCGGCCGACGCGCCGAGGTCGCCGACCGCGATGTCGATGACCCGGTAGGGCACCTCGATGGCGCGCAGGATCGCCTCCTGCACGCCCAGGATCCGCTGGTGCTCGGCCGGCGAGTCCTCCGGGCAGCACGAACGAGAACATCTCGACCTTGTCGAACTGGTGCACCCGGAAGATCCCGCGGGTGTCGCGCCCGGCGGCGCCGGCCTCGCGGCGGAAGCAGGTCGAGATGCCGCCGTAGCGCAGCGGCAGGTCGGCCTCCGCCACGATCTCCTCGCCGTGGAGCCCGGCGAGGGGCACCTCCGAGGTGCCGACCAGGTACAGGTCGTCGTCGGCGGTGCGCGTAGATCGAGGCCCGGTCGGTGGGGAAGAAGCCGGTGCCGTACATGGCCTCCTCGCGCACCAGCACCGGCGGCACGACGGGCGTGAAGCCCTCCGCCTCCAGGTGGTCGAGCGCGAGCGAGACGAGCGCGAACTGCAGGCGCACCAGCGGGCCCAGCAGGTAGGCGAAGCGCGCGCCCGAGACGCGGGCGGCGGCCTCCAGGTTGAGCGCGCCCGCGGCGGTCGCCAGCTCGACGTGGTCGCGCACCGCGAACCCGAAGGCCGGCGGCTCGCCCACCCGGCGCATCTCGACGGCGTCGTCCTCGCCGCCCTCGGGGGCCGCGTCCTCGGCGAGGTTGGGGATGCCCAGCAGCAGCGTCGTCGCGGACGGCCTCGACCTCGCGCAGCGCGGCCTCGTCGCGGGCCAGCTCCTCGCCGAGGCGCTTGGCCTCGGCCTCCTCGGCCGCGCTGTCGCGCCCGGCGCGTCTGGCCTCGCCGATGCCCTTGCTGATGCGCGCGCGCTCGGCGCGGGTGGCCTCGACCGCGGTGCGCAGGGCGCGCGCCCGCTCGTCGGCGGCCAGCAGCTCGTCCACGACGCCGGCGGCGCCGCGGCGCGCCAGGTTGGCCGCCACGCGCTCGGGCTCGGCGCGGATCACCTTGAGGTCGAGCACTAGCTCGCCGCGGTCCCGTCGTCGGGTCCGGCGGCCAGGCCGGCGACCACCGACTCGTAGTCGTCGCCGAAGACGAAGGCCTTGCGCAGGCCCGTGATCTCGAACACCCGGCGGATGCGCTTCTGGGGGCACACCAGGCCCAGCTGCCCCTCGCCGGCGCGCGCGCGGTTGAGCAGGCTCACCAGGGCCCCGAGACCGGAGGAGTCGAGCAGGGTGACCTCGGTGAGGTCGAGCACCAGCGGGCGTGGTCGCGGGATCGACGCTCTCCAGGTCCGAGCGGAAGCTCGCCACCGTGTAGATGTCGAGCTCCCCGCTGAGGATCACGAGCGTGATCCCGTCGCGAGCCTCGGTGGTGACGTCCAGGCTCATTGGCACGATGCTACCCCCGCCCCCGGTGCGCTGCACCGGGTCACCGCCGATCGTGTCGCTACTGGATGCTCACGACGTACGCGGTGACGTTGTCGAGGTCGGTCGCCGCTGACCAGGCCGCCGGGCATCGCGCCCTTGCCGTTGACGATCTGGGTCTCGATGGCGTCCGCCGTCGAGGCCGAGCCCGGCGAGCTTGGGACCGACGCCGCCGGCCTCCAGGCCGTCGCCGAGGTGGCAGCCGGTGCAGCTGGCCTGGAACACCGCGAGGCCGGCCTCGACGTCACCGGAGGCCTCGCCCCCGCCGCCGCCGGTCTCGGCGCCCGCCGCCGCCGCCCGCCGGGGCGGTCGCCGCGGGAGCCGTGATCGTCTTGCCCTCGGAGTCGGTCTGGGCGGCGCTGTTCGCGACCGTCGGGGAGTTGGTCGGCGTCTGCGCGTCCTCGTCGCTGCTGGTGACGCAGCCCGACAGCAGGCCGGCCGCGGCGATCACCGCAACGAGCGAAAGGGCCACCCAGAGCCTGCGCACATCACACTCCTCGGATCGGACGCGTCGGACCGCTGGATCATATGTGCCGGAACGAAAGAAACAACGCGCACGGGAGCATCTCGGGTCATTGCGCCCATCGCTGCGGTTCGACCACCCCGGCCGCGGTCCGGCCCCCGGCGTCGCCGGGCGCCGGGAGGCCCGCCGCTACTGGATGCTCACCACGTAGGCCGTGACGGCGTCGAGGTCGGCGCCGCTCGCCAGCCCGGGCGGCATGGCGCCGCCGCCGTTGACGACCTGGTTCTTGATCGTCTCGGCGCTCAGGCCCAGGCCCTCGAGCTTGGGACCCACGCCCCCGGCCTCGGTGCCGTCGTTCAGGTGGCAGCCGGTGCAGCTGGCCTTGAAGACCACCAGCCCGGCCTTCGCGGCCGCGCCCGAGTCGGCCGTCGTCGCCGGCGCGGTCGTCGTGGGGGCGGTCGTCGTGGGGGCGGCGGCGGTCGTCGCCTCCGAGGTGGCCTGGGTGGTGGCCTGCGGTCGTGGTCGACTCCGTCGTCGCGTCCGCGGAGTCGTCCCCACCGCAGGCGGTCAGCAGCCCGGCGGCGGCGATCACCGCGATGATCGAGAGGAACACCCAGACCTTGCGCACCTCACACCCCCGGCTCGGGACCTGTCACGGCACGAGCATACGTCGCGGCGCGGTCGCTGTCGCCCGCACGCGACCCGACCCGGGCCCGCGGGGGCCGCCCGGGGCGCGATACCCTTGGCCGACAGTGATCCGGTCGCTCACGGGCCACGCGCCCCAGCTCGGACCCGGCGCCTTCGTCCACGAGGCCGCCGAGGTCATCGGGCGGGTCGCGCTCGGGGCGCGGGCGTCGGTGTGGCCGCGCGCCGTGATCCGCGGCGACACCGAGGACGTGTCGGTGGGCGACGAGACCAACATCCAGGACGGCGCGGTCCTGCACGCCGACCCCGGCTTCCCCTGCGTCGCTCGGCGCGCGCGTCAGCGTGGGCCACCTGGCGTGCGTCCACGGCTGCACCGTGGAGGACGAGGCCCTGATCGGGATCGGCGCCGTGGTGCTCAACGGGGCCCGCATCGGCGCCGGCTCGATCGTCGGGGCGGGAGCCGTGGTGGCCGAGGGCGTCGAGGTGCCCCCGGGGTCGCTGGTGCTCGGCATCCCGGGGCGGGTCGCCCGCCCGGTGACCCCCGAGCAGCGCGCCGGGCTGCGCGAGACGGCCGCCCACTACGTCGCGATGATCGGGGTGCACCGTGACGATCACCGGTGAGCCCGGGCCCTCCCCGGGGGCCGTCGATCCCACCCGCTGGCTGGCGCGCCTGGCGTCGGTCACCGCCACCGACCTGGCGGCGGCGCTCGACGAGATCGCCGAGCGCGTGCACGAGGTCGTTCCCCGTGGACGTCGTCTCGGTGATGGTGGTGGACGACCTCGAGCACGAGGGGATCACCCGGGGCTACTGCGTGGGCCCCTCCGCCGCCGCCCAGGCGATCGCCCCGCTGCTCACCTCCGACGGCATCGATCCGGTCGGCGTCGGCGAGGCCGCCTTCGAGGCCGGCCGGCCGGTGGTGTGGCCGCACCTGGTCTCCGAGCCGTCCGAGCTGGCCCGCGCTGGCCCGGCTGGCCGACGCCGGCGGCCCCGCGGGGGCCCTGCACCGGCTGATGCTGGACGCGGGCGGGCTGGCCGTGCCGCTGTCGGCGCCCCACGCGCCGGCGCTCGGAGCGGTGTCGCTGGTGAGCCTGTCGCGCGAGAACCCCCTGCCGCGGCGCGCCGTCGAGCAGCTGCAGGCGCTCGCCCCGCAGCTGGCGCTGACCGTGCGCAACCACCAGCTGGCGGCCCGCAACCGGCGCAACCGCCACACCCTCGAGGGCGTCATCTCGTCGAGCCCCATGGGCGTCCTGGTGAGCGACGTCCAGGGGCGCCTGTCCATCGCCAACGCCGCCGCCGGCGAGATCCTGGCCATCGACCTCGCCTCGCGGGTGGGCCAGCCGCTGCGCGCGGTGGTGGACGAGCACATCAAGTGGCGCTTCGTGAACCCCGACGAGTACGCCGGCCGCCTGCACCGGATGGTCTCGCAGGGGACCCGGGGCGGGCGACGCTGGAGGCCGAGACCGTCGACGGGCGCGCGATCGAGCACTCCTCCTCGCCGGTGCGCGACTCGGCGGGCGAGACGGTCGGCCGGGTGATCATGCTCCACGACGTCACCGCGGCCCGCACGGCGCTGGCCGAGGCCCGCCGGCTGGCCGAGGAGCGCGCGGCCCTGCTGGAGCGCGAGGAGCGCCGCGCCCACGAGGAGGCCGCCCTCTCGCGCGCCGCCCACGCGATGGCGCTCGACGCTGACCGCGGCCGACATCCACGAGCGCCTGCTGGAGGAGAGCATGCGGCTGCTGCCCGCGTGCGAGAAGGTCGCGGTGCTGACGGTCGACCGGCGCGGGGTGGTGATGCCCGGCCGCCACGCGCGGCTTCGCCGAGAGCACGGTGTCGCGCATGACCTCGCGCACCGGCGAGGGGGTGGTGGGCCGCGTGATGGCCGACGGCCGGCCCTTCATCTGCAGCGACACCCTGGTGGACGAGCGCATCTCCAACCGGATCACCCGGGTCGAGGGGATCCGCTCGTTCATGCACGTCCCCCTCGATGCTCGGGGGGCGGGTGTACGGCCTGGTGAGCGTCAACAGCAGCGAGCCGCGGGCCTTCGGCGAGCGCGAGCTGCGCCTCATCTCGGAGCTGGCGCGCCACGCCCAGGGAGCGCTGCAGAACGCGCTGCGCTACGAGCAGGAGCGCCGCATCGCCGAGACCCTGCAGCAGGCGCTGCTGGCCGCCGATCTGCCGCGCGTGCCGGGGCTCCAGCTGGCCGCCCTCTACCAGCCGGCCGCCGGCTCCCAGGTGGGCGGCGACTTCTACAGCGCGTGGCCCCTGCCCGGCGGGAGGCTCGCCCTGCTGGTCGGCGACGTGTCCGGCAAGGGCGTCGCGGCGGCGGGCGTGACCGCCATGGTGCGCTACATGACCGAGGCGCTCAGCCAGCACAGCGGCGAGCCGGCGGCGCTGGTGGGCGAGCTCAACGAGATGCTGTGCCCGCGGATGGCGGACGGGTCGCTGGTGACCCTGGTCATGATCGTCATCGACACCACCGGTGAGCGGCTGCACTGGTGCAGCGCCGGCCACCCGCCGCCGGTGATCCTGACCGCGGGCGGCGACTACCGCACGCTGGAGGACCCCGACCCGCCCTGCGGCGTCTTCCCCGGCCAGCGCTTCCACGCCGGGGTGGCGCGCTTCGCCCCCGGGGACATGCTCTTCACGTACACCGACGGGCTGATCGAGGCGCGCCGGGGCGACGAGGAGTTCGGCGAGGAGCGCGCTGCGCGAGGCCGTGCTGGAGGCGGCCGGCGAGCCGCCCGACCACGTGGCGCGCGCGGTCTACGCCACCGCGCGCACCTGGAGCGAGGGGCGCCTCACCGACGACGTCGCGATCGCGGTGGTCACGCGCGTGCCGGTCCGGCTGCTTTCAGCGTGAGGGGGGTCGCCCCTCCCAGCGTGAGGGTGTCGTCCTCGAGGATCACCGTCGCCGCCCCCTCGAGGGCCTCGGCGAAGCGGCGCTCCTGGTCCATCAGCGGCGCGGGGCCCGCCATCCGGGTCATCAGCACGGGGCTGATGGTGAGGACGTTGCCGGCCAGGCTGTAGGCGCCCGAGAAGCGGTTGATCCCGGTGGTGCCGGCCACGTGGCCCTCCCGGGTGAAGACGAGCCGCGGGGGCGATGCGCCCTCGACCGGCGCGGCCCCGATCGCCGTGACGATCCACTCGCCGCCGGCGAGCGCCCCGACGAGAGGCCCGGTCACAGGTTCGCGGCCAGCCCCTCCACCAGGAAGCGCGTGTGGGCGTGGAGCATCGCGGCCTGCCCGATGCGGTTGACCACCTCGGGGCTCGCCACCGCGTCCGGGCCGCCGCGGGCGATCTCGCCCTCCTTGGCCCGGCGGTCCATGGCGAAGATCGTGTCGGCCAGCTGGGTCTGGCGCTCGCCCATCCAGGCCAGCACGCCGCCGGCGACGGGGGGCTCGGGGGCGCGCACGTCGTCGAGGGCGTCCAGGAAGACCCGGGTCCAGGCGGCGATCCGCACCCGGCGGTCGATCATCTGCGTGCACGCCGGGGTCGTCGGCCACCTCGTCGCCGAACTGCAGGTCGAGCTCGAACGCCGTGGCCTCGCCGACGCGGCGCATCTGCTCGTCGACCGCGGGCTCGCGCGCGCGCAGCGTGGCGGAGACGTCCGCCGCGAAGGCCGCCAGCGCGTCCGCCGAGGCCGGCGCGGCGTTGGCCGCGAGGGCCTCGGCGACCAGCGCGAGGTGGGCGCGCACCGCGGCGTCGCCGGCCGGGGCGAGGTCGTCGGCCCCCGCGGCCTCACGCGCCAGCAGCTCGGGCAGCCGCCCGGGGTTGGACTGCATCCACACGAGGAGGCCGCGCGCGCTGGGGTGGGGTGCCGTCGTCACGCGGGCCTCCCGCGAGGATCAGGTGATGGTGTACTCGGGGCCGCTGCCGCCCTCGGGGGGCGTGAGGCGCCCGCCCTTGGCCGTGATCGCGCCGCACTGCACGCAGTTGGAGGCGTTGACGTGGACCGTCACCGTGCCGTTGCGGGGGGCGTCCTCGGCGATCTCGTACACCTTGGCCGGGCACATGTTGACCCAGGCCGTGGCGAGGGCCGCGGGCACCTCGGTGCGCACGCGGATGTGGCTGGGCTGGTCGTCGCGGGTCGCGTTGCCGCTGGCGAAGACGCTGGAGAGCTTGTCGAAGATGTACTCGCCGTCCGGCTTGGGGTAGCCGGCCGAGCGGTCGCCGATGAAGATCGGCTCCTTGGCGTCGGTCTTCGACCTGACGCGCTTGCGCGGCAGGTGGCCGCCCGACGCCGTCGCCATGCCGTGGACCATGCCGCCGTAGACGAAGTTCTTCTGGAAGGCCGGGCGGATGTTGCGGACCTTCCACAGCTCCTTCCACACCGACGAGTCCTGGATGCGCCTTGGTGTAGCCCCACAGGCCGGCGGCCGTGGTGGCCTTGTCGGCCTTGAGCGCGGCGTAGATCTGCTCGCCGGCGATCGTGCCCGACTGGATGGCGAGGTGGACGCCCTTGAGCGCCATCATGTCCACGAAGCCGGCGCTGTCGCCCACCAGCACCGCGCCGGGCACGTGCAGGCGGCTCGGCAGGCCGTACAGGCCGCCGCCGGGGATCGTCTTGGCGCCCCAGGCCACCCGCTCGCCGCCCGCGAGGATCTCGCGGATGAAGGGGTGGGTCTTGAACTCCTGGAGGATGTCGTGGGCCGACAGGGTGGCGTCGGCGTAGTCGAGGCCGATCACGTAGCCCAGCGAGATCATGTCCTCGCCCATCGGGTAGATCCACGACCCGCCGTACTCGCGGTACTTGGGGCGGAAGCTCAGCGGCCAGCCCAGGGTGTGGATGAGCTTGCCCAGCGGCTTGGGCACCCGCCAGACCTCCTTGACCCCGAGCTCCCAGCTCTGGGTGGAGTCGCGGTCCAGGTCGAAGACCGAGCGCACGACCCCGGCCAGGTGGCCCGGCGTGCCCTCGGCGATCACCGTGACCTTGGCGTGCACCTCGGCGCCGGGCTCGAAGGCCGACAGCTCCTCGCCGTCGCGGCCGCGGCCCTTGTCGCCGGTGACCACGCCGAGCACGCGGCCCTGGTCGACGATCAGCTTCTGGGCGTCGGTCTCGGGCAGCATGAACGCGCCCAGCTCCTCGGCCTGCTCGCTCATCCAGCGCGCCATCTGGCTGATGGAGATGATCCAGTTGCCGTGGTTCTTCATCTGCGGCGGCGTGGGGATGCGGATCTTGGCCCGCTTGCGCATCAGGTACACGGCCTCGCCGGTGACCTTGCCGTAGGTGGGGAACTCGTCGTCGGCCGTGTCGGGGAACAGGGCCTTGAGCGGCCCCGGCCGCATGACGGCGCCCGACAGCAGGTGCGAGCCCGCCGTCTTGCCCTTGTCGGCCACCGCGACCGGCACCTCGCCGAGCTGCTCCGCGAGCTCCGGGTCCTCGCCCAGGAGCTGGCCCAGGCGCACCGCCGTCGCCAGGCCCGCCGGGCCGGCGCCGACGATCAGGACACCGACATCGATGCGCTCGTCCTCGGCCGCGCTCGGGAGCACGACCTGGTCCGAGGGTCGGAAGGGGGGCGGGTAATCAGCCGGCAGGATGTCCATTCAGGAATGCTCTCTGGGCTCGGTAACGGGTTCGACAACCGATATTACCGCCGGTCGCCGCGCCCCCGCGGGGGTCGAAAGCCCCCGTCGAGGGTCCTGGGTCCTAGAGGGAGATCGCGTCCTTCGCCCCGCTGACCTCGTTGGAGAGCTCGGTGACGACGGACTTGGCGTCGCCGAACACCATCAGGGTCTTCGGGTCGAAGAACAGCTCGTTCTCGATGCCCGCGAAGCCGGCGCGCATGGAGCGCTTGACCACCATCACGCAGGCGGCCTTGTCGACCTCGAGGATGGGCATGCCGTAGATGGGGCTGTTGGTGTCGTGGCGCGCGGCCGGGTTGACCACGTCGTTGGCGCCCAGCACCAGCACCACGTCGGTCTGCGGGAAGTCGCCGTTGATCTCGTCCATGTCGAGCAGCTGGTCGTAGGGCACGTTGGCCTCGGCCAGCAGCACGTTCATGTGGCCGGGCATGCGGCCCGCGACCGGGTGGATGGCGAAGCGCACCTCCACGCCCTCCTTGGCGAGGGCGTCCGACAGCTCGCGCACCTTGTGCTGCGCCTGGGCGACGGCCATGCCGTAGCCGGGGACGATGATCACCGAGCGGGCGTTCTTCATCAGCTCCGCGGCCTCGGAGGGATCGGCCGAGCGGATCTGGCCCTGCTCCTGCCCCTCGCCGCTGGCCTCCACGGTGTCCACCGCGCCGAAGGCGCCGAAGAGCACGTTGCGGAACGAGCGGTTCATGGCGCGGCACATGATGATCGCCAGGATCAGGCCCGACGCGCCGTCGAGGGCGCCGGCCACGATCAGCAGCTTGCTGTCGAGCACGAAGCCCAGGGCCGCCGCCGAGAGACCGGCGTAGGCGTTGAGGAGGGCGATGACCGTCGGCATGTCGGCGCCGCCGATCGGGATGATCAGGAACACGCCGAAGGCCAGCGTCAGCACGGCGATGATCGGGATGATCCAGGTCGCGGTCGGGTCGATCATCAGCCACACGACCAGGGCCAGGGCGAGCGCCGAGCACGGCGAAGTTGACCGGGTTCTGGCCCGGATAGACGATCGGCCGCTGCGGCAGCCACTCCTGGAGCTTGCCGGCCGCCATCAGGCTGCCGGTGAACACCAGGAAGCCGAGGCCGATCTCGATGCCGAGCACGCCGGTGTCGAACACCGACAGGTGGTCGTACTCGAGGTAGTAGTGGGCGACCCCGACCAGGGCGGCCGCGAGGCCGCCGAAGGCGTGCGAGAGGGCGATCCGCTGGGGCATCGCGGTCATCGGCACCATCAGGCCGAGCGGGACGCCGATCGTGGAGCCGATCAGCGGCGGCGACGGCGATCAGGATGTAGCCCTCGGTGGTGATGCCCGGCCAGAAGAGCGTCGCCACGATGGCGATGCCGAAGCCGATCTCGCCGGCCAGCACGCCGCGGCGGGCGGTGTTGGCGGCGGTCATCCACTTGAGCGAGAAGACGAAGCCGAGGGCCGCGACCAGGTACGCCAGGTTGATCCAGTCCATGCGATCCATCAGGCGGCCCCGTCATCCGTCGCGGAGGGGGCGGGCTTGGGCGCCCGCGGGCTTGAACATCTTGAGCATGCGGTCGGTGATGATGAAGCCGCCGACCACGTTGATGCGTCGAGCAGACCACGGCGATGAAGCCGAGGACCTGGGCGTAGGTGGTGGCGCCCTGGCCGAGGATCACGATCGAGCCGACCAGCGCGATGGCCGAGAGGGCGTTCGTGAGGGCCATGAGCGGCGTGTGGAGCAGCTTCGGGATGCGCCGGATGAGCTCGAAGCCGAGCAGCGCGGCCAGCGCGAAGATGAAGAGGCTCGTGATGACGATGTCAGTGCTCACGTGGGGACGCCCTCCCCGGCGCCGAGGGCGGACTTGACCCGCTCGTTGACGATCTCGCCGCCGCGGCTGACGACGCTCTGGTTGACGATGTCGTCCTCGGGGTCCGGGGCGATGTTCCCGTTCGAGACGAGCAGCGCGATGAAGTTGGCCACGTTCTTGGCGTACATCAGGCTGGCGTGGTGCGGCGCTGGCCGACGGGACGTTGGTCGGGCCGATGATCGACACGCCGCCCGAGTCGACGGTCTCGCCCGCGCGGGTGGGCGCGCAGTTGCCGCCCTGCTCGGCGGCGAGGTCCACGATCACCGAGCCCGGGGCTCATGGCCGCCGACCATCTCCTCGGTGACGAGCACCGGGGCCTTGGCGCCCTGGACCTGGGCGGTGGTGATGACCACGTCGCTGCGAGGCGACCGTCTTGGTCAGCAGCTCGCTGCTGCTTGCGCAGGGTCTCCTCGCTCAGCGCGCTGGCGTAGGCGCCCGAGCCGCGCGCCGTCCTGGCCGGTCTCGAGGTCGCAGCTCGACGAAGCGGGCGCCGAGGCTCTGGACCTCCTCCTTGGCCGCGTCGCGCACGTCGTAGGCCTCGACCACGGCGCCGAGGCGGCGCGAGGTGGCGATGGCCGACAGCCCGGCGACGCCCGCGCCGATCACCAACACGCGCGCCGGCGACATGGTGCCGGCCGAGGTGGTGAGCATCGGGAACACCTTGGGCAGCGCCGTCGGCCGCCAGGAGGACCGCCTGGTAGCCGGCGATGTTGGCCTGCGAGCTCAGGACGTCCATCGACTGGGCGCGGGTGGTGCGGGGGACCAGCTCCAGCGAGTAGAGGGTCGCCGCCCTTGGCGGCCAGCGCGCCGGCCACCTCGGGTCGCCGCGAGCGGCGCGGCCATCCCGACGATCACCTGGCCGGGGCGTACTCGCGCCAGGTCGGGGCTCTGCGGGTCGCCGTCGAGGACGCGGACGGCGGTCACGAGGTCCGCGGCCCAGCACCTCGTCGGCGCGTGCCGATGGTCGCCCCCTTGTCCTCGTAGGCGTCGTCGGGGAACCCGGCGGCCTCACCGGCGCCGGACTCGACGATGACCTTGGCGACGCCCAGCTTCATGAGCGCTGGCACGACGGCGGGGGTGATGGAGACGCGACGTTCGCCGGCGATGCTCTCGGCGGGAACCCCCACGATCGAGGGGGCGTGAAACGTCGGCCCCATTCTGCGGGGCGGTGGAGGAGCTGGTCGACACGTGACTTCCCGGGGCGGTGACGAGGTGCCGGTTTCTACCCTACGGCCACCCCATCGTCAACGGGATGGTCGTCTAGTGGACAGCGGAACGGCGCTGTGCGAAACGCGGAGGACGCGCCGAGAAGTCCCCGCAGTGCGGGTTCTTTCAAACCTCGGGGCGGATCTGCCCCGCGAAGAAGCCGAGCCGCGCCAGGGGCTCGACCAGCTCCTGCTCCTCGTAGGAGAGGTGCGACAGCAGCGCGTCGGTGAGCAGGTCGATGGCGGCGGCGATGCGGTCGAAGTCGCCGGGGTGGGTGATGTGGTGCACCAGGGCCCGGTCCACGTCCTGGATCGCGTCGTGGATCACCAGGTGCTCGTCGGCCAGGCGGTCGATCACCGGGCCCAGGCCCGGCTCGCTCGTGGCCAGGTGCGGGAAGATGGCGTCGTCCTCGAGGCCGTGGTGCTGGGCCACCACCCCGCAGTAGCGCGAGCAGAAGGCGCCGAGCGTCCAGTCGTTCTGGCGCAGGGCCATCTCGTTGAGCGCGGAGCGGGCGTCGCCGGCCGCCATGGCGCCGTCGCGCACCTGGGCGAGGATCTCGCGCAGCTCGGTGAGCTCCCGGCGCAGCATGTCGTGGACGTCGATCAGGTGCTGCCCCACCAGCCGGCCGCGGCGCGTGTAGGCCACCTCCGGGCCCGAGGGCGTCCGGTGGGGGCGCGTCGACTCGTCCCAGGGCGCCGCCGCGCCGACCCGCGCCCCGTCGTCGGGCGTGGGCCGCACCCCCAGGCGCTCGTACTCGGTCGCCCCCGCGGCGTCGGCGGGGACGGGTGGGCGCCGCGCCTTCGGACGGGGCGGCCCCGCGGCGCCGGGCGCGCCGCCGCCGGACCGGCCGGCGGCCACCAGCTCGCGCACCGCCGGCGCCACCTCGGCCGCGAAGCGCCTCGATCGCGGCCGCCTCGTCGGCCATCACGATGAAGGTGCTCACCCCGTCCTCCAGCGCCAGGCGCGCGAGCGCGCCGGCGTCGCAGGGCAGCCGTCCACGTTCAGCAGGCGGCGGATCTCGCCCGGCGCGCGCCCGGCCGCGGCCGCGGCGGCGTCGATGCGGGCGTTGCCGGCCGCCAGGTCGCCCGGCTTCAGGTAGGGCAGGCTGGGCAGCCAGCCGTCGCCCTTGCGGCCCACCAGGTCGAGCATCCGCGGCTTGAGGGCGCCGATCCAGATGCTCACGTCGTGCGCCGGCGCGGGGCCGCGCGCCGCGCCCTGGAGCCGGTAGTGGCGACCGTCGAGGCGCGCGCCGCGCCCCGTGTCCACGTCCCAGAGCGCCCGGATCACGTCGATGGCCTCCTCCAGCGCCTCCACGCTCTCGCGGGGCGTCCGGCGCGGGCCGCCCATGGCGGCGATCGCGTCCCAGAAGGCCCCGGCCCCGATGCCCAGCTCGGCGCGGCCGCCGCTCAGGATGTCGAGGCTGGCCACGGAGCGCGCGAGCACGGCCGGCGGGCGCAGCGGCAGGTTGTGGACGTTGGCCGCCACCCGCACGCGGCCGGTGCGGGCCGCGACGAACGACAGCAGCGTCCACGCGTCGAGGAAGCGCGACTGGTACGGGTGGTCCTGGAACGTCACCAGGTCCAGGCCGCGCTCGTCGGCCAGCACGGCCAGCCGGACCACCGCCTCGGCGTCGGCGGCGGTGGGCGTGATGAAGACGCCGAACTCGAGGTCGTGGCCGTAGTCGCCCATGGCGGCCGAGGCTAGCCCGTCGCGCCGGACGGCGCCCGGCACCGCCCCCGACAACGAGAAAAGCCCCGCATTTGCGGGGCTTTTCCAACCGGAGTGGAGGATAGCGGATTCGAACCGCTGACCTCCTGGGTGCGATCCAGGCGCTCTCCCAACTGAGCTAATCCCCCGGGACGCTGCGCACTGTATCGCGCCCTCCGGGCGTGCGGGAGGGGCGAGGGGTGCCATCGGAGGGCGGCGCTACCCTTGACCGAGCGTGATCGACCTCCACTGCCACCTGCTGCCCGGCATCGACGACGGGCCCGCCACCATCGGCGACGCGGTCGAGATGGCCCGCGTCGCGTGGGAGGGCGGCACGCGCACCGTCGTGTGCACGCCGCACATGCACCCGCGCTACCCCACCGAGGCGCGCCGGGTGTGGTCGGGGGTCGGCGACCTGCGCGAGGCGCTGACCGAGGCCGACATCCCGCTCGACATCCGCACCGGCGGCGAGATCTCCCTGGACCACCTGGGCGCCATGAGCGACCAGGAGCTGGACATGGCCAGCATCGGCGGCGGCGGGCTGTGGCTGCATGCTGGAGATGCCCTTCGACGGGCTGGCCGCTGCAGCTGCCCGAGATCCTGCGCGACCTGGAGATCCGCGGCTACCGCGTCGATCCTGGCCCACCCCGAGCGCGTCGGACGCCATCCAGCGCTCGCCCGACCGCATGCGCGACCTGGTGGGCCGCGGCGCGCTGGTGCAGCTGACCGCGGGCTCGTTCCTGGGCGACCACGGCCCGGCCGCCCGGCGCACGGCGCTGCTGCTGCTGGCCGGCGGCGCCGCCCACTTCCTCGCCTCGGACGGGCACTCGGCCGGCCCCTGGCGCCCGCCCGCTGCTGGAGGACGGGCTGCAGGCGGCGGCGGACGGCCTGGACATGGACCCGCAGGCGCTGCGCTGGATGGTGCGACGAGGGCCCGGCGGCGGTGCTGGAGGGCGGCCCGGTGCGGCCGCCGAAGCTCACGTCGACGAAAAGGCTCCGGGGGGGCGGGCGCCCGGCGACGTACGAGCGGCGATGACCGACTCGCGCGTGGCCGACAGGCCGTCGCGCAGCGACATCTCGCGCGCGCCAGCCGTAGAGGCGGGCGGCCTTCGACACGTCCAGCACGCTGCGCTGCAGCTCGCCGGGGCGGGCCGGGACGAACTCGGGCTCGCCCTCGTAGCCGAGGCCCTCGAGCAGGTCGAGCACGGTCACCTCGACGCCGCAGCCGATGTTGACCGTCTCGCCCGGGGGTGCCGGCCTCGGCGGCCAGGAAGGCGCGCACGACGTCGCCCACGTAGACGTAGTCGCGCGTCTGGAGGCCGTCGCCGAAGATCTTGGGGCGCTCGCCGTCGAGCAGGCGGCCGCAGAAGATGGCCACCACGCCGGCCTCGCCGTGCGGGTCCTGGCGCGGGCCGTAGACGTTGCCCAGGCGCAGCACCGCGGTCTCGTTGCCGTAGAGGCGCCCGTACAGGTGGCAGTAGCCCTCGCCGGCCATCTTGCTCATGCCGTAGTGCGAGAGCGGGCGGGTCTCGGCCGTCTCGGGGCTCGGCACCGGCAGGCCCTCGTACTCGCCGTAGCCGGCGCCGCCGGTGGAGGCGAAGACGACCCGGGCGCCCACGGCGCGCGCGGCCTCGAGCACGTTGATCGTGCCGATGATGTTGACGTCCGCGTCGTAGCCGGGGTCCTCCACGGCCTTGCGCACGTCGGCCTGGGCGGCCAGGTGGAAGATCGTGCCCACGCCCGCGTCGCGGGCGATGGCCGTCAGCTCGTCGGCCGAGCGGATGTCGGTCTCGTGGAACTCCGCCTCGCTCGGGACGCGGATCTCCTGGCCGTTGGAGAGGTTGTCGACGACGTGGCACGCCCGGCCGTCGGCGATCACCGCGTCGGCCAGGTTCGAGCCGATGAAGCCGGCTCCACCGGTGATGAGTGCACTGCTCACGCTGCTACCTTTCGGCCGATGGGGACCCCTGCTCAAGCGGTGCGGAGCATGGAGCACCACCCGGACGGCGGCAAGAATGTGAGGGGCATGTGAGCGACGTCCCCGAGGAGCTCGGCGACCACCGGACCGGGCCCGGCGTGTACGCGCGCCTGGCCGAGGAGGCCGACATCCAGGCCCGCCTCCACACGCCGCCGCCGTGGATCCGCTGGGCCGGCTGGGTGCTGTGCCTGGCGCTCATCGGAGGGGTCGTGGCCGCCGCGCTGCGGGTCCACCCCTGGTAGGCGCCCGCTTCATCGCCCTCGAGGGCATCGACGGCAGCGGCAAGAGCACCCAGGCCGAGCGTCTCGCCGCGACCCTCGCGGAGTGGGGCGTGGAGACGACCTCCACCCGCGAGCCGGGGGGCACGCCCCTGGGCGAGCGCGTGCGCGAGCTGCTGCTGGGCGGCGAGCCCGGGCAGATGAGCCCGGTCGCCGAGGTGCACCTGTTCGCCGCCGCGCGCGCCCAGCTGGTGCACGAGGTCATCCGCCCCGCCCTGGACGCCGGCCGCTGGGTGGTCAGCGACCGCTTCCTCGACTCGTCGCTGGCCTACCAGGGGTACGCCCGCGGCCTCGGGGTGGACCTGGTCCTGGAGGCCAACCGCGCCGCGGTGGAGGGCTGCCTGCCGGACCTCTCGCTGGTGATCGACGTCGCGCCCGCCGACACGGCCGGGCGCCGCCGCGCCCGCCCGGACCGCATCGAGGCCGAGGGCGACGACTTCCTGGCCCGCGTGGCCGAGGGCTACCGCCAGGTGGCCGCGCGCTTTCCCGAGCGGGTGGTGCTGGTGTCCGGCGAGGGCGCCATCGAGGACGTGCACGCGCGGGTGGTGGCGACGGTCGAGGACCTGCTGTGAGCGCCGCCGCGCTCGAGATCCCGGGCCAGCCGCTGGCCGAGCGCATCCTGCGCGCCGTGCTGGCCGACGCGCACCCGCCCCAGCAGCTGCTGCTGCACGGGCCCGCCGGGACCGGCAAGCGCGCCGCCGCCCGCGAGGCGGCCTGGCAGACTGATGGATCCCGAGGGCCGCCACGACCGCACCGGCACCGCCCTCGACCTGGCCGAGGTGAGCGCCGCCGGGGCCACCATCCTGCTGGCCGACCTGGACGCCGCGGTGGCCCAGATCAACTACCACCCGTCCGTGATGGCCCGGCGGGTGCTGATCATCCACGGCGCCGAGCGGCTGCGGGCCCACGAGGGCGCCGCGCGCATCCTGAAGGTGCTGGAGGAGCCCCCTCCCCTCTCGCACATGATCCTGATCACCGACCACCCGGCCGAGCTGCTGGACACCATCCGCTCGCGCTGCCTGCCGGTGCCCTTCCGCGGCCTGGGCTGGAGGGCCGCGCGCGAGCACATGAGCCCGTTCGAGACCGAGATGCGCCAGATCGGGGTCGACCTGGCGCTGGATGCCCTGACGGGCGGCGGCGAGGGCACCCCGAGCTCCCGGATCGCCGCGATCCAGGCGCGCATGGAGGAGGTGGCCGGCCGCAACGAGTCGGAGCAGCTGGCCGCCCTGCGCCGCGAGGCCGCCGCGCTGGAGGGAAAGCGCGGCGAGCGCACGGCGCAGAAGCGCGCCGAGGACCACGAGAAGCGCGAGCGCCGCCGCCTGGTGACCGACGGCTGGACCTTCGTGCTCGACTCCGGCGCCGACGCCTGCGCCGACGCGCTGGCCGTGGCGGTGGGCGCCGAGGGCACGGTGCGCCACACCGAGCGCCTGGACGCGCTGCGCGCCGTGGGCACCCCCGAGCGCCGCCCCTTCCTGGAGCGCGCCATCGAGGAGTTCCAGCTCTCGCGGGCCGAGCTGGACCTCAACCCGCGCGTCGAGCTGGCCGCCGAGGCGCTGCTGGTGCGCCTGGACGAGGCCCGCCACGGCGCGCCACCGGCGGCTGGTCGCCCACGGGCGGGTGTTCATGTAGGACGGTCGGCCCCTCAAGAACGGGCGTCGGGCCGTCGAGCCCAGGCATAGCGTCGACCGTGCCGCCACCAGACCCCGGAGCCTGATGCCCCCCGCCCGCCACCGCCTCGCCGCCGCCCTCGTGACCGGGCTGGTCCTGGCCCTGGGGGCCCAGAGCGCGCTCGGCGCCTCGGCGCTGTACTGGACCAACAGCACGGCCAACACCATCGGCACGGCCGCCCTCGACGGCACCGGCGCCCGCACCACGCCCGTCCCCGGCGCCAACTACCCGCGCGGCGTGGCCGTCGCGACCCGGGCCGGGTACGTCTACTGGGCCAACAACAACACCAACACGATCGGCCGGGCGCGCCTCGACGGCTCCGACGCCGACGCGGACTTCATCACCGGCGCCGACGGCCCCAGCGGGGTGGCGGCCGACGACACGTACGTCTACTGGGCCGACACCGGCAACGGGCACATCGCGCGGGCCCGCCTGGACGGCACCGGCGTGGACCCGGACTTCATCCTGGGCGCCAACCAGCCCACGGGGGTCGCGGTGGACGCCGGCCACGTCTACTGGGCCAACTACGGCATCGACACCATCGGCCGCGCCAACCTGGACGGCACGGGCGTCAACCAGAACTTCATCAGCGCGGGTCCCGAGCCCCACGGGGTGACCGCCGGCGCGACGCACCTCTACTGGACCAACTACTCCGGCGGCGCGCGCATCGGCCGCGCCAACCTGGACGGCACCGGCGTCAACACCAACCTGATCTCGCTGCCGGGCCTCCTCTTCTACCTGGCCGACGACGCCGGACACGTCTACTGGGCCAACTACGGCACCGACACGATCGGGCGCGCGAACCTGGACGGCACCGGCGTGGACAACGACCTGGTGACCGGCGCCACCGGGCCCTTCGCCGTTGCCGCCGCGTCGTGGGAGCCGGCGGCGACGCTGGCCGGCGACGGCGCCTTCGCCTCGCGCGCGCCGGGCACCGCCTCGGACGCCCGCACGTTCACGCTCGCCAGCACGGGCACCGGCGCCCTCAAGGTCGGCGCCGTGGGCCTGGCCGGCGCGGACGCGTCGCAGTTCTCGCTGGGCGCGGACACGTGCTCGGGACGCTGGCTGGCCGTCGGCGCCACCTGCACGGTGGCGGTCGGCTTCGCCCCCACCTCGGCCGGCGCCAAGACCGCGCGCGTCGAGGTCACGAGCGACGCCGCCGGCTCGCCGGCCGTCGCGGCGCTCTCGGGCACGGCGACGGTGCCCGCATCCGCTCCCACGCCGCTCGGACCGCCCTCCGCCGTATTCGCGGGCGCCACGCAGTCGGCCGCCGACCTGGCGCGGGCCACGATCAGGATCCGCACGGGCGGGCCGGGGACGGTGTCGGTGACCGCGCGGGCGGTCATCGCCGGCCGGCCGGTGGCCCTCCGCTCCACGCCCGTGACGACCACCGCCGCCGCGACCGTCGCGGTGCCGCTCGCATTGCCGCCCGCCGTGCGCGCACGCCTGGCGGCCGCCGGTCGCGTCCCCCTCGACCTCGTGACGCGCACGACGGGACCGAACGGCCAGACGCTGACCGTCGCCGCCGACGGAGCCCGCCCCTCCCTCCTCGCCGCCCGCAGCCGCGTGCTGGCGGGCCAGTGGATCGGCCGCACCCTCGGCCCCTGGGCGCACGCGCCGCGCCTCACCGGCGCCCGGAGCACCGCGCTGAGCGTGAGCCGCCGCGGCGACGCCTACACGGCGCGCGTGGTGCGCTAACCGGACGGACCCTCAACCGATCGGGGCGACGCCCCGTACCCCTTGGCGACCGACCATCCCGCCAAGGAGGTCCCATGAGGTTCCCCCGTCCCCGCTGGCTCGCCGCGCTCGCGACGGCCGCCATCGCCGCGATCGCCCTGCTGACGCTCGCTCCTGGAGCGCAGGCCACCGGCAAGTCGGCCGAGGCCGACGTCCTGCTCTACAACGGCGCGACCACGGTTCAGCTCGACCCCGCCGCTGCCGGGGCGCTCACCTCGCTCGGCATCTCCGTCGCCCCCACCGGCCGCGCCTACGCCGGCAAGCAGGGCATCAGCTTCCCCATCACCTTCGGCGTCGTCAACGCGCCAGACCCTGGCCGGCCAGATCCGCCACGCCGGCGGCCTCGTCCTCACCAAGGGCGCGACCAAGGTCTACCTGACCCGCTACTGGATCAACACCGAGACGGCGACCCTGTCCGGCCTGGTCAACACGGCCAAGACCGGCGGCGACCGCGCCGACCTGTTCAACCTCGACCTGTCGGGCCTGGACGTCCAGAAGAAGGGCTCCTACATCAAGCTCTCGGGCGTCACGCTGAAGCTCACCGCCGGGGCGGCCGCCGCCCTGAACGGCGCCTTCGGCGAGGGCGCGAGCCCGTTCACCGAGGGCCTCGTGATCGGCACCGCGACCGTCAAGGCGCGCACCTGGAGCATCTCCACCCTGCCCTGGGGCTGGTAGGAAGCTTCGTCCGCAGCCGAACCCCGGCCCTCGCGCCGGGGTTCGGCTGAGGCCGCCGGATCGCTATCCTTCCGAGCCGCGGCCCCCGAAGGGGGCCCGCGCCGACGTAGCTCAGTTGGTAGAGCACTTCACTCGTAATGAAGGGGTCCGCGGTTCGAATCCGCGCGTCGGCTCTGCGGGAAACGGGATCCCAATGCCGCCGGCCAGGATGACGCCGGCGATCCCGATCCGGTCACGCCGTCCGAGGCGCCCCGGGCCGGGACGGAGCGTCGGGCCGTGTCGAGCCCGCCCGCACCAGCAGGGTTCCGGCGACCGCCCACCAGGCCGCGGCCAGGACCGAGCCCCCGAACTCGGCCAGGCCGACGCCCACGAGCACGGAGAGCGGCATCAGCGGGACGGCGAGCCGCGGGACCGTGCGCGTCCTCCAGGCGCCCACCGCGGCCCAGCTCAGACCGGCGAGGCACAGGAGGTTGCCGGGAACGCCGACCGCCGCGAACCAGTCCGGGCTCTCACCGTTGGCGTACTCGGGCAGAAGGCCGATCAGCAGCAGGGCGAAGCCGAGCCCGGCCACGAACGCCGGCCGGCGTTCGATGATCCCCGCCCGCGCGAGACCCAGCACCCCGACCAGGGCACCGGCGACCGCGATGGTGAACGTGACCTCGTTCACCCAGTCCCGGGTGCCGCTGATGTGCGGGTCGAAGTGCGGGCTCGCCGCCTGGATCCCGGCGTTGACGAGAAAGGCGGCGGCGGCCAGGGCGGACGCCGCGGCGGCGGTGCGCGCGCTCGGAAGGGGGATCATCCTCGGCTCCTCGTGGTGTCACGACCCGTCGGATGATCGGGTGCCGGCGGCAGGGGGGCATCGGGCGGCGGCACGGTCCGTGACTCCTCCCCCGGGATGGCTCTCGACGCCCTCGTCTCCGCCCACGGAAGGATCGAACCCGCCGGGGCTCCGGGGTATGTTCGCGCCGATGCGGCTCCCCGCCCTCCGCCCCGACACCGCCGACGCGGGCCTCGCGCTGGTCCTGTTCGTGTTCGCCGCGGTCGAGGCGATCGGAGGCGACCCCGGCCTCGGGACCGCCGCCGCCCTCGCCGCCGCGGCGGCATACACCCTTCCCCTCGCCCTCCGCCGACGGATGCCGCTGGCCGTCGGCGGCGTCGTGCTGGCCACCCAGGTCGCGCTCGGAACCCTCGCGCCGGACGGGAACCAGGTCACCATCGTGGTCGCCGACGGCGCTGGCCGTCTACTCGATCGGCCGCCACGTCCCGCCCCGCACGTCCGACGCCGCGTTCGCCGTCTGGGCCCTCGTGCTGGCGACGGCCATCACGGCCGACCACCAGGGCCCCGGATCCGCCGTCCCCGAGGTCATCCTCGCGGTGCTGCTCGTCGGTCTGCCGTGGGCGACGGGACGCGCGCTGCGCAACCGGGCGCTGAGGCTGGCCGAGCTCACGGATCAGGCCGAGGAGCTGCGCCGCGACCGCGACCGGCGCGCGGGCGAGGCGGTCGCGGCCGAGCGCGCGCGGCTCGCCCGGGAGCTGCACGACGTCGTGACCCACGCGATCAGCGTCGTCGCGGTGCAGACGCAGGCCGTGCGGCTGCGCCTCGATCCCGCCCAGGAGCGCGAGGCGGCCGACCTGCGCGGGGTCGAGTCGGCCGCGCGAGACGCGATGACGGAGCTGCGCCGCCTGCTCGGCGTCCTTCGCTCTCCCGGCGACGCGGTCCCGCTGGCGCCGCAGCCCGGCCTCGATCAGCTGCCGCGCCTGGTCGAGAGGGCCGAGGCCGCGGGCAGCGAGGTCGAGGTGCGCATCACCGGAGAGCCCGTCGCCCTGTCTCCCGGCGTCGACCTGGCCGCCTACCGGGTCCTCCAGGAGGGCGTCACCAACGCGCTGCGCCACGCGCCCGGCGCGGCGATCGCGATCACCGTGGGCTACGCCGGCGCGCTCACCCTGCAGGTGAGCGACACCGGCAGTCCCACCCGCCCCGAGTCCGACGCGTCCACACCGGGAGGGGTCGGCCTCACGGGGATGCGCGAGCGGGTGGCCCTGTACGGGGGGAGGCTCGACGCGGGCGAGCGCCCCGATGGCGGCTTCCTGCTGGACGTGTCGCTGCCGCTCGCCGGGAGCACGCGCTGATCCGCGTCGGTATCGCCGACGACCAGGCCATGATCCGGGCCGGCCTCCGCTCGCTCCTCGAGCGCGAGGAGGAGATCGTCGTCGTGGGCGAGGCGACGGATGGCCATGAGGCCACGCGGCTGGCCCGTGACGAAACCCCCGACGTGATGCTCGTCAACATACGCATGCCCAACGAGGACGGCATCGCCGCCACGCGTGTGATCGTCTCGGAGCTGCCGGCCACCCGGGTCCTGGTCGTGACGACCTTCGATCTGGACGAGTACGTGTTCGGCGCGCTCCGGGCCGGAGCGAGCGGGTTCCTGCTCAAGGACGCTCCGGCCGAGGACCTCGTGACCGCCGTGCGGATCGTCGCCGCGGGCGACGCGCTGCTCGCCCCGGCCGTGACGCGGCGCGTCATCGAGGCGTTCGCCGCGCGCCCGGAGCCGGCACGCCGCCCCGCCGGATTGGACGACCTCACGCCCCGCGAGCTGGAGGTGCTGGCTCTCGTGGCGCGTGGCTGGACCAACGCCGAGCTCGCCCGGGATCTGGTGATCGCGGAGACGACGGTGAAGAGCCACCTGGCGAACATCCTGCTCAAGCTCGGGGCGCGCGACCGCGTCCAGGTGGTCATCGCCGCCTACGAGGGTGGCGTGATCGAACCGGGGTCCGGCGGGCGACCGCACTGACCCCACGGAGGCGGGCTTCGCGCCACCGGGGCGGTGGACCCGCCCAATCCGGACGGTGACGACGCGCGCCTCATCGGCTGGGCCTACGCGCTGGAGCAGGCGACGCGCCTGCGCGTCGCGCCCCGGGAAGGCGGCTAAGGACGGGGTGAGACTTCCATAAGAGCGCTCGCCCGCCGGGAGGGGCGGCCGATGCAGTCGGTGACCCGATCCCGCGCACAGGCAGGTGAGCCGATGAGCGTCACGATCCAGACCACAGCCCCGGTGAGCAACGGCGGCATCCCCCCGGGCGGCCCGCCGCCGGGCATGCGCCAGGCGATGGATTCCGTCGCCGACACGCTCGGCATGAGCGCCGACGAGCTCGGCGGCCGTCTCAAGAACGGCGAGAGCCTCGCCGAGATCGCCGCCGGCAAGGGCGTCTCGCGCGACGATGCGATCGCCGCCCTCTCGGGCGCCATGAAGGCGAACGCGCCCCAGGGCGTGGCGTTGTCCGACGAGCGGGTGAACGCGATCGCGACGCGCATCGTCGATGGGCAGGCGCCGGCGCCCACGCAGTCGCAGGGCCTGCCGGCGACCGGCGGCATGGCGCGACTCGCCGACGCGTTCGGTGACGGCGAGCAGGGACAGGACCTCCTCTCGCGGCTGATGTCCGGCGAGGACGTCTCGTCGGTGGCCGAGAGCGCCGGGCTCACGTCTCGCGACCTGGTCGAGCTGATGGCGAGCCGGCTGCGGGTGGACGACCGGGCCTGAGGCCGCGGCCGGCGCTTTAGCCGCTTCTCAGAGGTCCTTGAAACCCGGCTTATGGTCGGTGGCTTTCATGGACCCACGCTCCCGGGGCGTCGCGTCGAGCCGAGTCGCCCTTCGCCCCTGGGAGCGTCCAGTCCATCGAGCGGGGAGCCCCAGATGAGAACGCCTCGACCCGCGATCCGACGCTCGCCGGCGCGCGCGGGACGATCGTGGTGGTCGCCCTCGTGCTCGTCGTCGCGGCCTGGGTCTGGTCGTCGGCTGTGGCGGCGACGCGGCCGCCGGCACACCTTCGTCTGAAGGGTCCTCGGACTCGGCGCAGGGCCAGGAGCAGTTCGCCCAGTGCATGCGCGACCAGGGCGTTAACATCCCCGACCCCGCCGAGGGGGGCGCAGGCCCCCAGGGCCAGCCGCCGACCGGCGACATGGATTCGGAGGCGACCCGGCAGGCGATGCAGGCGTGCCAGCAGTACCTCCAGGGCGCCGGCGGCCAGCCCGGGGCCCCGGGCGCCTCCGGATTCCAGGGTGCCGGGTCCGAGTTCGCGCAGTGCCTGCGCGACGAGGGCGTCAACCTCCCCGAGCCCCAGGCCGGACAGACCCCCCAGCCGGGCTCGGGCGGTCTCGATTCCGAGGACCCGGCGGTTCAGGCCGCCCTGGAGAAGTGCGGATCCCTCATCCCGGGCGGCGCGCCCGGACAGGGGGAGAGCCGATGAGCGGGGCGGAGGTGGGTTCGCGAGCCCCCGTGGCGGCGAGCGGCAGGCGCAATCGCATCACGGTTCCGCCGCCGGGGGCGAGCTCGGCCACGACCGCGCCTCCGTGAGCCTGCGCGGCCTGTCGCACGATCGCCAGGCCCAGCCCGGACCCGGGCGTCCGCCGGGCGGTGGACGACCGGTAGAAGCGGTCGAACACGTGGGGCAGGTCCGCCTCGGGGATGCCCGGCCCCCGGTCGCGCACCGTGAGCTCCCCCTCGCGCACGGTGACGGTGATCTCCCCGTCGGGCGGGCTCCACTTCGCGGCGTTGTCGAGCAGGTTCGCGATGGCCCGGGCGAGCTGACCGGGCGCTCCGCGGACGATCGATCCGTCGCCCTCGAACGTGAAGCGCAGACTCGGCGCGTCCCGCGCCGCCCGCCTGATGGCCGACTCGACGAGGGCGTCCAGGCCGACGTCCTCGAAGTTCCCGGGCTCCTCGGCGCCCCGGGCGAGCTCCACCAGATCCCCGACGAGGTCGCTGAGGTCCTTCAGCTGCGAGCGGATGTCGGCCATGAGGGCAGCGTTCTGGCCGTCGTTCGGCTCCTGCGAGTCGCTGAGCACCTCGATGTTGGTCCGCAGCGCGGTGAGCGGCGTGCGCAGCTCGTGCGACGCGTCGCTCACCAGGCGTCGCTGCGCCACCTGGGAGCGCTCGAGGGCGGCGAGCATCTCGTTGAAGGTCGTGGCGAGACGCGCGACCTCGTCGTTGCCGGTGACCTCGATCCGCCGCGTGAGGTCCCCGGTGTGGGCGACCCGCTCGGCGGTCGTGTCGAGACGGCGCACAGGTGCCAGCCCCGCGCGCGCCACCAGCGCCGCGAGGCCTCCCGCCATGGCGATCCCGGCGAGGCCGACGAGTCCGATCGCCCATCGCAGGCGCCCGAGCAGCGCGTCCACCTCGTCGAGGGGCAACGCGATCTGAACCGCCCCGGCGTTCGGCAGGGGTGCCGTCAGCACGCGCACGTGGGACGCGCCGACGGTCGCGTCGGCAAGGAACTGGCCCGCCTCGCCCGCGGCCACGCTGGTGGTCCGCGGTCCCACCGGCAGCGCCTGCTGGTCCAGCGTGCGGACCTCCCCGGACGGTGTGACGAACTGGATCAGCCCCTTGGCACGGCCGGCCGGCGGGGCGGGCAGGCGCACCGCCTCGCCGAGGTCGCCCTCGCGCAGGCGCACCGTGGCCGCCGGCTGGGCGATCACCGCGTAGCGGTCGCGCAGCTGGTCGTCGATCTGGGTGCGCAGCTGATCGCGGACGCTCACATAGACCAGGGTCGCCACGACCGCCACCACGACCGCCATGGCGGCGGCGCAGCCGAGCGCCAGCCGCACCCTGATGCTCAGCCCTCGCGAAGCGAGTACCCCACGCCCCGGACGGTCTGGATCAGCCGGGTCTCACCGCACTCCTCCAGTTTGCGACGCAGGGTCGAGATGTAGACGGCCAGGGAGTTGGATCCGTAGTCGAGGTCGTATCCCCAGACCCGCTCGAACAGCGCCTCCCGGGTGATGACCCGTCGCGGATTGGCCATCAGCACGGCCAGCAGCGCGAACTCGGTCCGCGTCAGCTGCAGCACGCGCTCGCCTCGCCGGGCGAGGAACTCGTCCTCGTCGAGGACCAGGTCCGCGAACCTGAGCAGGCCCCCGCCCCCGTTGCCCGCCGAGCGGCGGATGAGGGCGCGCAGCCGGGCGATCAGCTCCTCGAGCGCGAACGGCTTGGCCAGGTAGTCGTCGGCTCCCGCCTCCAGTCCCCGGACGCGGTCCTCGACGGCGTCGGCCGCGGTCAGCATCAGGATCGGGGTGCGGTCGCCGGCTTGGCGGACCCGCCGGCAGACCTCGATCCCGTCGATCTCGGGCATCTTGACGTCGAGGACGATGACGTCCGGGGCGCTCACGGCCAGCTGGCTCAGGGCCGCCTCGCCGTCGACGGCGACCGCCGTGGCGAACCCCTTGAGCGTCAGCGCGCGTCGCAGCGCCTCGAGCACGCGGTCGTCGTCGTCCACCACCAGGACTCGCGCGCGGTCGGAGATCGCCTACGCCGCCATCGAATCCGGGCGTCCGTCGGCGACGACCCGCCCGTCTCGGAGGCTGATGACCCGGGGGAGGGTCGCGGTGACCTCCGGCGAGTGGGTGATCAGGATGAGCGTGTGCCCGGCGTCGGACGCGATCCGCCTCAGGAGCGCGAGGATCTCCGCTCCCGTCGCCGAGTCGAGGTTCCCCGTCGGCTCGTCGGCCAGGATCACCTCGGGGCGGTTCATGAGCGCGCGGGCGATGGCGACGCGCTGCTGCTCGCCACCGGACAGCTGCGAGGGCAGGTGGTCCCCCCGCGAACCGAGCCCGACGGCGTCCAGGAGCTCGGCGGCGCGGGCGCGGCGTTCGGCCGGCGGCATGGGGGTGGGCGCCGCGGCCGCCTCGACGTTCTGGCGTGCCGTCAGGGTCGGGATCAGGTTGAACTGCTGGAAGACGAACCCGATCGTGTCGCGCCGCAGCCGCGAGAGCTCCCCCTCGGAGATGTCCAACAGGTCCCGTCCGTCGCAGCGGATGGTCCCGACGCTCGGCCGGTCGAGCGCGCCGAGCAGCTGCAGCAGGGTCGTCTTGCCGGAGCCGCTCGCGCCGACGATGCCGAGGACCTCGCCGCGGTCGATTGCGAGGGAGACGTCCTGCAGCGCGGCCACCGCACCGTCGCCGGAGCCGTAGGTCTTCGAGACCCCCTCGAGCTCGTACATCGCCTCCGCGGGGACGGGGGTGGTCGCGTCGCCGGCGCCGGTGGTCGTCGTCATGGTGGGGTCCTCCTGGGTCGCGGTGGGCGTGGGGTCGGCGGTCACTCGACCGTCCTCAGGGCCGCGGCGGGCCGCAGGCGGGCGGCGCGCAGGCTGCCGGCGGCGCCGGCGACGAGGCCGCCCAGCGCCGCGAGCACGACCGCGGCCACGACGATCAGGAACGAGGGCGAGGTGGTGATCTTCACGACCTCGTTGCCGGCCGTGACGGCCGCGTCGCCGAAGCCGAAGCCGCCCCCGCCCGGGCCGCCCCCGGGTGCGCCCGCACCGGAGCCGGCGGCCTGCGTGCTCTGGCCGGCGACGCTCGCCTCGAGCGTCCAGCCCGAGGCGTTGATGGCGAGGATCGCGATCACCGCGACCACGATGCCGACGGCGCCGCCGAGGATGCCCTGGATCAGCGACTCGCCGCTGATCTGGCGCACGACCGCCCAGCGGGACCAGCCGAGCGCCTTGAGCGTGCCGAGCTCCCGGGTGCGCTTGGCCACCGACGAGAGCGTCAGGAGCGACGCGATCAGCACCGCGGCCACCAGGCCGACGATCGCGAGGATCCGGCCGAGGGTGGCCGACAGGTCGCGGGCGTCGTTGAGCGAGCCGCCCACGCGCGCGGCGAGGTCGGACGCCGTGGTCACCTGGGAGTTCGGGAAGGCCTTCTCGATGGCGGCCGCCACCGCGTCGACCTCGCCGGCGGAGGTGGCGCGCACCTGCACCGCGCTGACCTGGTTGGCGTAGTCGGCGACCTTCTGCAGCGTCGCCAGCTTCACGTAGACGTCCGACGCGCTGCCGCCGATGGGCGAGGAGGCGACGCCGATGATCCGGAACGTCTTGCCGCCGAGGTCGATCGAGTCGCCGACCGCCAGGTTCTTGGTGCCGGCGTACGCGGAGGAGACGATCGCCTGCCGCGGCGCGCCGGCCGACGAGAAGTACTCGCCCTTGGTGATCTGCGACGGCGTCACGGGGGCGATGTCGGGCTGGCTCTGGTCCACGCCCGTGACGGTCCGCGAGTCGAACTCGATGCTGCTGTCGCCGAACGACCCCTGCGCGGGAGGAGCTCCCCCGGGTCCCCCGCCCTGGCCCTGCGTGATGTCGATGTCGGGGACGGTCCCCGAGATGTGGTTCGCCCGCAGCGTGAGGGAGCCGCTGGCCGCCTCGACGCCGTCCAGCTTGGCCACCTGGGCGACCCGGGCCGAGGAGAACGACAGCTGGCTCGTGCCGGAGAAGGTGTCGGTGTCGATCTTGCTGCCCGGCTCCGCGTCGCGGAGGTTGAGCCCGGGCCCGGGACCGGCCTGCTCGCGCAGCCGCGACCGCTCCGCCGGCGTCAGGTCCTGGAAGCCGCCCTGCCCGTCGTTGCTGATCGTCAGCGGCCGGCTCACGGTCATGTCGGTGCCGACGCCGGTGAGCGGGGCGAGGACCTTCTGCTGTGCGTCGTCCAGGCCGCTCGAGACGGCGTTGGTCGTGATCACGAGCGCCACGCCCACCGCCAGGCCGAGCGCGGTCAGGATCGTGCGCGCACGCCGGCGGCGGAGCTCGGCGAGCATGTAGGTCAGCTGGAACAATTCACACCTCGAGGCGGTCGTCCGAGGGCGCCCGACTACCGGGGCCGACAAGAGCAGACCAGCGTGAGGTAAGTGGCACCTTCGAGATCACTAAGAACTGCGTGAGGATGCCGCGACCGCGTCACCCCGTGAGGCGGGACCTCAGAGGGCGATCGCCAGGTTGAGGGCGGTCGCGAAGGCCACCCACGCGAGGTAGGGGACCATCAGCGCGCCGGCCGCGGGGCGCACACGCCAGAAGGCCACCACGGTCGCCGCGAGGACGGCGAGGAGGGCGACGATGTCCGCGGCGGCGAGCCCGGGGCGCTGCGCGCCGAAGAAGATGGGCGTCCACGCCGCGTTCAGGACCAGCTGCGCGCCGAACAGACCGAGCGCGAGCCGGACGTCGGCGCGCTCGAGTCCCTCGCGCGCGACCAGCCAGGCCGCCGTCGCCATCGAGACGTAGAGCACGCTCCAGACCGGCCCGAACACACCGGCCGGCGGGCTCCACGAGGGCCGGTCGAGGGTCTCGTAGTACCCGGGGGCCGCGCGCCCGGCGGCCAGTCCGCCGACGACGGCCGCGGCCCCCACGGCGAGGACGCTCCCACCGAGCAGGACGAGCGACCTCAGGCCGCGCGCACGGCGGACGCGGGGGAGGCGCTCGGTGGTCATACGGATCCTTTCGGAGGGGTCGCGGCGGGCGTACCGGGGCGAACGGGTCGCCGACGCGTGACGATGGGGACGGATTCTGCTCCGACCGATGAGATCGGCGCCGCGGTACGGTCGAATCCACTACTACCCAGGGCCCCGCGAGAGAAAGCCGCGACCATGAAGCTGACGACCATGACCCAGGTCACCGTCGACGAGCACCAGCTGCTCATCGTCCCCGTGGTCCTCGGCCAGGGCGCGCGCCTGTTCCCCGAGGCCGGCCCCGACATCGCGCTCGAGCCGGTCGCGTCGCGCGCCGATTCGAGGGACGTGACGATCCAGGTCTACCGTCCCGTCGGGCCCCCGCGGTATCCCACCGCCGCCGGAGCGGCACGATGAGGGGCGAGTCGCTGTGGCCGCGGGTCGCCGGGCTGCCGCTGGTGATCGAGGCGTGCGAGTACGAGCGCCTGCACGCCGTGCTCGCCTACGAGTTCGACCGCGTCACGACGCACGTGCGGCTGGTCGGCGCCGGCGCCGAGGGGCTGGGCGAGGACGTGTCCGTGTTCCGCGAGGACGGCACCGCCCTGCACGAGACCCGGCCGGCGCTGGCGCTCGAGGGGGAATGGACGCTGGCCGGCTTCTGCGAGCACCTCGCGACGCTCGAGCTGTGGCCCGCGCCGCCCGAGTGGGAGGCGGCGCTGCGCTTTCGCCGGTGGGCGTTCGAGTCGGCGGCGCTCGACCTCGCGCTGCGCCAGGCCGGCCGCGCGCTGCACGAGGTGCTCGGCCGGGAGCCGCGGCCGGTGCGCTTCGTCAACTCTCTGGGCCTGGGCGAGGAGCCGTCGATCGAGCCGCTGCGGCGGCGGCTGGCCCGCTCCCCCGGCGTGCGCTTCAAGCTCGACGCGGTGGCGACCTGGCCGCAGGCGCTCGTCGACGAGGTCGCGGCGACGGGCGCGGTCGACACGATCGACTTCAAGGGCTGGTACGGGTTCGAGGTCGAGGATCCCGAGGCGCTCGGGGCGCTGTACGACCGCATCCTCGCGGCGCTTCCCGACGCCTATCTGGAGGACCCGCACGACCTGCCCGAGATCGCACAGCGGCTCGGCGATCACCTCGACCGCGTGTCCTACGACGGGCCGATCGGTCGCGCCGACGACATCGGCGCGACGCCGCTCGCCGCGCGCGTGGTCAACGTCAAGCCCTCGCGCATCGGCAGCCTGCGCGACCTGTTCGAGGTCTACGCCCGCTGCGAACGGGACGGCCGGCCGATGTACGGCGGCGGCATGGGCGAGCTGGGCGTGGGCCGCGGGCAGATCCAGCTGCTGGCCGCGTTGTTCCACGCCGACGCGCCCAACGACGTGGCGCCGAGCGCCTACAACGAGGACGACCCCCCGGGCGAGCTGCCGGGCAGCCCTCTGCCGCCGCGACCCGAGGCCACCGGCTTCCGCCGGACGCCGTAGACGCGGGCGGCGCCGCCGTCGTTCGCGGTTCGAATCCGCGGTCGGCGGAGCGTCACCCGGCGGGATCGCGGACGCCCTCCTTCGGGAACATGCCGCCGCGGTTGTCGCTGTTGGGTGACTCGACGAAGACGGCCCTCCGGCCGCCCACCGACCCCGTCCCGAGGGTGCGCGCCCTGGGCGGCAGCCTCTCGGCGGGCCCGCGGGACGGCGGCTGGCTGCTGGCCGCCCGGCTCCCGCTGACCTGACGGGCGCGGCGCACCGCCGTCACACCGCGGAGAGGCCTGCCACCCTGTCCGCGTGAGCCATCCGCGCGCCTACGACCTTGCGGTCGGCACCCTGGACCGATTGGGGCTCGGAGCGTTGCGCGCCGACCTCACCCGCGGGGTGTCGGGACGGGTGGTCGAGGTGGGTGCGGGCACCGGTCGCCAACTGGCCCATTACCCCCCCGGCATCGATCTCACGATCGTGGAACCGGACGCCGCAGCGCTGGAGCTGGCGCGGCGGCGGCGGCCCGAGGCGCACGCCGTCGTGGGCCGCGCCGAGTCGCTCCCCTTCCCGGACGCGAGCTTCGACTGGGCGATCGTCGCCCTGTCGTTGTGCACGATCGCCCGTCCCGATCTGGCGCTCGCCGCAGATGCGCCGGATCCTCCGCCGCGACGGACGCCTCCGCGTGCTCGAGCACGTGCGCAGCCCGGTCTCGACGATCGCGCGCGCCCAGACCGCGCTCACGCCGGCCTGGGCGAGGATCGCCGGAGGGTGCCATCTCGACCGTGACACCGAATCGGCGATCGAGGCCGCCGGCTTCGAGATCACGGCCCGGCGGCAGATGCTGGCCGGCCACCTGATCCTGGTCGAGGCCCGCCCCCGCCACGACGACCCGGAGCCGGCCGCTCGCGACTAGGGCACCGAGACGAGGCCGCGTCGTCTACGAACGGACCACCAGGACCGACGACGCGGCGCGGTGTGCGACCCGCTCGCTCACGCTGCCGAGGGCGCGCAGCCCGGCGGCGCCGCGGGAGCCGACGACCACCAGGTCGGCGCCCGAGGCGGCCTCGACCAGGGCGTCGACCGGGCGGTGCGCCGCCGTCCTCACCTCGTGCGGCGCCGCTCGCCGCGCCAGCTCGTCGAGGTCGACGTCCTCGTGGCGCGTCGCGACGACCGCCGTGAGGCTGCTGGCGGGGTCGTCGCAGAGGCTCGCGGCGACGGAGAGCGCGTGCAGGCTGGCCTCGGAGCCGTCGAGGCCGACGACGACCCTCGCCGGGAAGGAGGCGGGATCGAAGGGCGCGCGGGCCACGAGCACGGACGTCGGCGCGTCGTGGAGGAGCATCGTGGCCACGCTGCCGAGGGCGGCCCCGACCAGGCGCCGTCCTCCGTGCGCGCCGACCGCGATCAGGCCCGCCCCGACGCGGGAGGCCTCCTCCTGCAGCGCGTCGTAGGCCCGGCCGCCCACGGTGCGCGTCTCGACGCCCACGGTGTCGCCCACCTGGCGCTCGGCCCAGGCGAGCGAGTCGCGCGCCATGGCGCGAACCGTGTCGTCCAGCGCATCGAGATCGCGCTGGGGCGACTCCCGGAACTCCCACTCGATCCTGTCGGGACCCCAGTGACCGGAGACGGCGTCGAGGTAGTGGACGGCCGCGACCAGCAGCACGCGCCCGCCGGGGCCGGCGATCCGCGCGGCCTGACGGACCGCCTCGAAGCCCTCGCGCGTGCCGTCGATGCCGCACACGACGCTGGAGAATGGAGAGGGTGTGATGTCGCGCCTCCTCGGGGAAACTGTCGGCCCGGGATCATAGGTCCGAGCAGCAGGCATCAGGGGCGAGCCCGGGCTCCGGACCGGCGTCAGCCGCGCTCCGCCTCGGCCGCGACCGCTGCGAGCGCGGTGACGATCATCGCGTCCTCGACGTCGTCCGCCGCCACCCGCCCCGCCCGCAGCTCGCCGCTGGCGGCGTGGACGATCGCGAGCAGCATCGCGAGGTGCCAGGAGACCGGGACCTCCGGGCGGAAGTCGCCGTCGCGCTGGCCGCGTTCGATCAGCGGCGCGAGGTGGGCGAGCACCGGGGCGTGGAGCCGGTGGAACTCCTCCCGCGGCAGGTGCGCGTTGATGGCGACGAGGGCGTGGAAGCGATCGAGCTCGCGCCACGACGCGGCCAGCACGCGCCGGAGGGCGTCGGTGGCGCTGCCCGATGCGGGCTCCGCGGCCGCGAGCACCGTCGCGACGTCGGCGATCGCCCGCTCGCTGACGGCGGCGATCAGCACCTCCCTGGTGGGGAAGTGCACGTAGGTCGTCGCCCGGCTGACACCGGCCCGGCGAGCGATCTCCGCCATGGAGACGTCGGGATCGCTCGCCAGCCCCTCGAGCGCCGCGTCCAGGATCGCGTTGACGCTGCGCTCGGCGTCGGCGCGGCGCGGCCTGCGGCCGGACGAGGCGCTCGGTGTGGCGTGCTCCCCCATCGTCAGTGGACCGGCATCGCGCTGGGATTGAGGCGCAGCTTCGGCACGAAGTGGCGTGCCCGCGGAAGGACGATCAGAGCGACGATGCTCGCGACACTAGCGAGGAGTCCGGCCGCGATGAACGCGTGGGCGATGCCCGACGCGGCCTGCGGCCCGACGATTCCGCCGCCTCCCGCGGCGATCGTCGAGAAGACGGCGATGCCGATCGTGCCGCCGATCTCGTGCCCGGTCGAGTTGAGGCCGGAGATCATCCCCGTCTCCTCGTCGCGGGCGCCGGTGAGGATCGCGATCGAGACGGCGACGACGGCGACGCCGAGACCGAGCCCGGCGACGAGCATGCCGGGCAGCACGTCGCGCAGGTAGCTGCCGTTCTCGCCGACGTGGGCGAGGAGGGCCATCCCGGCCGCGGCGACCACGAACGCCGCGGCGAGCGGGCCGCGCACGCCGTGCCGGCCGACGATGTGTCCGGCCGCGTGGGCGCCGGCTCCCGCCGCCAGCGCGAGCGGGATGAAGGCGAGACCGGTGGCGAGCGGGCCCATCCCGAGCACGTTCTGCAGGTAGAGCGAGCTGAGCAGGAAGAGGCCGAAGATCGAGCCGGCGGCGGCGATCATCAGGAAGAGGCCGCCGCCGACCGCGCGGTCGGCGAGCCGCTCGATCCGCAGGAGCGGCGTCGCGGTGTGGCGCTCCAGGGCCGCGAACGCGACGAGGCCCGCCAGGCCGCCGATGCCGAACAGGAGCGTCTGGGCGGAGACCCAGCCGGCGCCGTCGGCCTGGGTGATCGCGAAGACGATCGCGCCGAGGCTCGCGGTCGCGAGCAGGGCCCCGCGCAGGTCGAGCCCGCGCCAGCGCGGCCTGTCCGCGTCGGCCGGGACGATCCTGAGCGTCGCGATCGCGAGCGCGGCCGCGACGGGGAGGTTGACGTAGAAGATCATCCGCCAGTCGCCGAACTCGGTGAGGACGCCGCCGACGAGCACGCCGATCGCGGCACCGGCGCCGCCGACCGCGCCCCAGGCCGCGAGGGCCTTCGCCCGCTGGTTGCCCTGGAAGGCGGTCATGATGATCGAGAGCGCCGCCGGGGAGAGCATCGCCGCGCCCAGACCCTGGCCCGCGCGCGCGGCGAAGAGCGCGCGCCGCGGTGCCCGCCATGGCGGACGCGAGCGAGGAGACGCGTGAAGACGCCGAGGCCGGTGAGGAACATCCGCCGGCGCCCGAGCAGGTCGGCCGCCCGCCCGCCGAAGAGCAGCAGGCTGCCGAAGACGAGCGAGTAGCTGGTGATCGTCCAGCTGATGTCGGAGCCGCTCAGGTGAAGGTCGCCCGCGAGGCTCGGCAGCGCGATGTTCACCGCCGTGATGTCGAGGATCACCATCAGCTGGGCGACCAGCAGCATGGGAAGAAGCCAACGCCCCGAGGCCGTCGCCCGCGCGGGGGCGCCGGCGTGCCCGTGCCGTCGGGGCTCCGTCGGGGATGTCGTCGGGCGGTGCCGGTGGGGGTGCATGGCCTCTCCTCACTAAGTCGGACAGCAGTGTCTGGGTTAATAAACCAGACACCACTGTCTGACGTCAAGGAGGTGACGGTCACGCGCCGGTGCGCCCGGTGCGTGTCACCAGGCGGGACGGGTGTTGACGCGCCGAAGGTGGCGGCGGGTTAGTCAACCCGGCAGCCGCGGCGGCCGACGCCGGCTGCGCGTTCACAGCGGAGGAGGAACCATCCATGGCCGACATCAGCGCCATCGCGATCCGCTACGCCGAGCAGGTCTGGAACGGGCAGAACCTCGATGCCGCGGACGAGATCTTCAGCGCCGACCACGTCTACCACGACGCGCTGCTCCCCGACCTTCCGAGAGGACCCGAGGGAGTGCGCCAGCGCCGTTCGATCTACCTCGCCGCGATGCCCGACGCCAAGGTCACGCTCCACCGGATCCTGGTCCAGGGCGAGCACGTCGCGGCGGACTGGACCTACACCGGCACCAACACCGGCGAGATCATGGGCATGCCGGCGACCGGCAGGACGGGCTCGATCGGGGGCTCGCACTTCTTCCGGTTCGAGGGCGACCGGATCGCCGAGACGTGGACGTATCCGGACAACCTCGGACTCCTGCAGCAGCTCGGCCTGGTGACCATCGGACCGGCTCAGTAGGCGAACGGGCGCTGAGCCGCGGGTCGGGAGGCCGCGGCTCCTTCAGGATCCGCCGCTGAGAGCGCTGGTTGGAGCTACCCGCCGAACCAGCGCTCGAGCCGCTCGGTCTCGAAGAGGCGCTTCTCCCGGGCGTGCGCCGCGTCCGGCTCCGAGAGCAGGATCCGGGGTTCGGGGGTGGCGTAGAACTCACCGTCCACGGTCGCGGCCGCCTCCGGGCCGGTCTCGACGAAGCAGCGGCCCGTGCCCGCGAACGCCGGTGGGGCCGGGGCCCCGCTCAGCTGGGCGGCGATCGCCGCCGCCACCCGCTCGCCCTCGCGCTCGGCGATCACGCCCGCCTTCGGCAGGGGCAGGCCGTTGGCGAGCGGAATGCGGGTGACGTCCCCGATGGCGAAGACGCCCGGGCGGTCCGTCTGGAGGGTCCCGGGATCGACGTCGATCCACCCGCTCTCCCCGGTGAGGCCGCTCTCGGCGACCACCGGCGGGGGCCGGTGCGGCGGCACGGCGATGAGCAGATCGAACGCGAGCTCCGCCTCCGCGAGGACGACGCGCCCCTCCTCGACCCGCGTGACGGGGCTCGCGACCCGCCAGCCGATGCCCCGCTCGGCGAGCCGGGCGGCCATCCACTCCGAGCCCTCGCGGCCCGCGTTGGGCATGAGCATGGGCTGCACGGTGCTGATCTCGATCTCGGTGCGCCCGCGGATCCCCCGGGCGTCGAGGTGCTCGTGCAGGTGCATCGCGCACTCGAAGGGGGCGGGCGGGCAGGGGTACGGCGCCCCCGCGATGAGGATGACGATGCGGCCCCCGTCGAAGCGGGCGAGCGCGCTCGCCGCGGCCGGCACCCCCGCGAAGCTCCAGACATCGTGGCCGTGCTCGGCCAGACCGGGGACGAGGTCCGGGCGCGAGACGGCGCCCAGGGCGACGACCATGTGGTCGCCCTCGAGGCGGCCGGCGTCGGTCTCGGCGGCGCGGGCGTCCGGATCGATGGCCCGGATCTCGGAGCGGACGACGTCGATGCCCCGCTCCCGCAGGCTCGCGCGGGGGCGGCTCCCGTCGGCGATGGTCGCGTGGCCGACCACCTCCCAGAGCTTGCGCAGGCCCATCGCGAAGCGCTCGGCGCGGTCGACCAGGACCACCTCGTGATCGGCACCGAGCAGCCGGCGCAGCTCGGTCGCGACGCTGAGCCCGCCGAACCCACCTCCGAGGATCAGGGTCCGGCTCACGCCGGAGCCGAGGTCGCGTCCCGGCGCCCGCACGTCACATCCCGGCGCGGCCCGTTCATTCCACGATCTTCCAGAAGGAGTCCTTGCGGCGGATCTTCCCGTCGGCGAACTCGAACAGGTCGCACCCGCGCACCTCGATGGGCTCGCCGGTTCGCCAGGTGCCGCGGAGGGTCCATTCGGAGACGCCGCGGTCGCCGCAGGCCCAGTGGCGGTCGTCGCCGTAGTGGACGTCCGGGATGCCGTCGAGCCGCGACCGCAGGCCCTCCCGCACGTCTCGCTTGCCCACCAGGCGCCGTCCGCCCGGGGCGGGTCCGCGCGGCATCTCGAGGACGCAGTCCTCGGCGAAGAAGGACATGATCGCGTCCAGATCGTGGGCGTTGAACGCGTCGAGGACGTCCTTGAGCAGCGTCGTGGCGTTCTTCGCGCTCGGCATGGCCGCGTCTTTCGTCGGGAGCGCGAGCTTCGCGCACCGGACCGGGCCCCGGCAACCGCGAGGCTGCCGCCGGCCGCACCGCGGATCAGCGGTGGGGGCCCACCACGATCACCGGGCAGTCGGCGTGCTCCAGCACCTGGCGGGAGGTGCTGCCCACGAACAGGTCCTGCAGCCGGCGGTGGCCGTGCGCGCCCACCACGATCGCGCCGGCCTGCTGCTCGTCGGCGAGGCGCACGAGCGTCTGCGCGACGCTGACCTCGTCGGCCACCACCAGGCTCTCGGCGTCGAGCCCGAGCTCGGTCGCGAGGGCGGTGCCGCGCTGGGCCAGGGCGCGGGCGCCGTCGTACATCGCCTGGTCGGCCTCCAGGGCCGTGCGCAGGTCGAGCGGCGCCGCCGGGATGGTGGCCGGCCTCTCGAGGGTCTCGTAGGCGGCGCCCGCCTCCCACACCACCACCACCAGCGCGCGGCGCGGAGCGACCAGCGCCGCCGCGCGGCGCATGGCGTGCTCGGCGGCCGGCGAGCCGTCGTAGCCGATGATGACGGGGGCGTCGCTCACGGGTCACAGGCTACGCGATGACCGCGGCCGGACCTGAAACAGACTTCCTCCAAGTCTTGAATGGATCCAGACAATGTGATCGAGTGGCGCCCGTGGAGCCCGCCGCCGACATCGTCCGCCAGCTGCGCGAGGCGGACCTGAGGGTCACGGCGCCGCGGGTGGCCGTGCTGGGGGTCGCTCGCCGAGCACCCCCACTCGACGGCGCAGGCGGTGGCGGAGCTGACGCGGGCCCGGCTGGGCACCGTGTCGACCCAGGCCGTCTACGACGTGCTGGCGGCGTTCACCGCCGCCGGCCTCGTGCGCCGCATCGAGCCGGCGGGATCGCCGGCCCTGTTCGAGACCCGCACGGGCGACAACCACCACCACCTCGTGTGCCGCAGGTGCGGGCTCACGACCGATGTGGACTGCGCCGTGGGGGCCAGCGTGTGCGTGACCCCCACCGACGCAGCCGGCTACCTGCTGGACGAGGCCGAGGTCGTGTTCTGGGGACTGTGCCCGGACTGCCAGCGCGACACGGACAATCAACCGACGACGAAGGAGCCTGAATGAGCGAGAGCACGCCGCCGACCACCACGGATGGGGGTGCCCCGGTCGCGAGCGACGAGCACTCCCTGACGGTCGGCCCCGACGGACCGATCGTCCTGCACGATCACTACCTGATCGAGCAGATGGCGAACTTCAACCGCGAGCGGATCGCCGGAGCGCCAGCCCCACGCCAAGGGCGGCGGCGCCTTCGGGACGTTCGCGGTCACGAGCGACGTCAGCGCCTACACCAGCGCGGCCGTGTTCCAGCCCGGCACCGAGACCGAGGTGCTGGTCCGGTTCTCCAGCGTCGCCGGCGAGCGCGGCAGCCCGGACACGTGGCGCGACCCGCGCGGCTTCGCGGTGAAGCTCTACACCTCAGAGGGCAACCTGGACATCGTCGGCAACAACACGCCGGTCTTCTTCCTGCGCGACCCGATGAAGTTCCAGCACTTCATCCGCTCCCAGAAGCGGCGCGTCGCCAACAACCTGCGCGACCACGACATGCAGTGGGACTTCTGGACGCTGTCGCCGGAGTCGGCCCACCAGGTCACCTGGCTGATGGGCGACCGGGGCATCCCCCGCAGCTGGCGCACGATGAACGGCTACTCCAGCCACACCTACTCGTGGGTCAACGCGGCCGGCGAGAAGTTCTGGGTGAAGTACCACTGGCGCTGCGACCAGGGCGTCGAGTGCCTCACCCAGGAGGAGGCCGACCGCCTGGCCGGCACCGACGGCGACTACCACCAGCGCGACCTCTTCTACGCGATCGAGAACGGCGACTACCCGAGCTGGACGCTGAAGATGCAGATCATGCCCTTCGAGGAGGCCAAGACCTACCGCTTCAACCCGTTCGACCTGACCAAGGTGTGGCCGCACGGCGACTACCCGCTGATCGAGGTCGGGAAGATGACGCTGGACCGCAACGTCGCCGACTACCACACGGAGATGGAGCAGGCGGCCTTCGAGCCCAACAACATCGTGCGGGGCACCGGCCTGTCGCCCGACAAGATGCTGCTGGCCCGCGGGTTCTCGTACTCGGACGCGCACCGCGCCCGCCTGGGGGTCAACTACAAGCAGATCCCGGTCAACCAGCCGAAGTCGCCGGTGCACAGCTACTCGAAGGACGGCGCGATGCGCGTCGCCAACGCCTCCGACCCGGTGTACGCGCCCAACTCGTACGGCGGGCCGGCCGCCGACCCGGAGCGCACCGACGGCGCCGGCCTGTGGGCGTCCGACGGCGAGATGGTCCGCAGCGCCTACACGCTGCGCGCCGACGACGACGACTGGGGCCAGGCGGGGACGCTGGTGCGCGAGGTCATGGACGACGCGCAGCGCGACCGGCTGGTGGCCAACGTCGCCGGGCACCTCTCGGCCGGCGTCTCCGAGCCGGTCCTGCTGAGGGCGTTCGAGTACTGGAAGAACGTCGACGCCGAGATCGGCGCCCGGATCGAGCAGGCGGTCCGCGCCGGCTGAACCACGCGCCACCCGGCCGCCGCCCCCGCGGCGGCCGGGTGGCGGGCGCACCCCGCGAGCAACGCGTGCGCCCTCGACTCCGGAGGGTGCGATGGCCGATGCTGGCCCGCAACGTGGCGCGCCCGGGCGCCCTCCACCGGAGAGAGGACCGAGGACCGATGAGCTCACCGAACATCGTGCTCGTGCACGGCGCCTGGGCCGACGGCTCGTGCTGGAGCGGCGTCATCGCGCGTCTCCAGAAGGCCGGATACGACGTCGCCGCGCCGCAGTTCCCCCTGACCACGCTGGAGGCCAACGTGGCGCGGCTGCGGCAGGTGCTCAACGCGCAGGACGGTCCGACCCTGGTCGCCGGGCACTCCTACGGCGGCCAGATCATGACCGCGCTCGGCGACGACGCCCCGAACGTCGCCGGGCTCGTCTACATCGCGGCCTTCGGGCTCGACGGGGGCGAGTCGATCGGGGGACTGCTGGCCCAGGGCGAGCCCACCCCCGCGCTGGCGAACCTGCGCATCGACGACCTCGGCTTCGCGTGGCTCCCCCAGGACGACTTCGTCGGGCACTTCGCCGCGGACGTCGACCCGGTCACGGCCAACGTGATGTACGCGGCGCAGCAGCCCCTCTCGGTCTCGGCGCTCTCCGACGTCATGGGCGTCCCGGCCTGGAAGGGCCTGCCCTCCTGGTATCTGGTGGCGGCAGACGACGAGGCGATCCCGCCTGACGCCGAGCGCCTGTTCGCCCAGCGCATGGGAGCGACCGTGGTGGAGATCGCCTCCGGTCACGTGGCGATGGTCTCCCATCCCGACGAGGTGACCGACCTGATCCGGACGGCGGCGGACGCCGTGTAACCGGCGCGCGCGGCCCCGGGGACGTCTCGTCCGCGGGGCCGCGCCCCTCCCGGCCGGTGCGCGTTTCCCACAGGCCCCGTCCGCAGCGGCACTGATGCCCGCGCAGAGCGGTGCGGCGGATCGTGGTGCGGCATGGACGTCCCGCAACCATGAAGCGCCGGCTGGCCTGCGCCCTCGTGGTCGCCGCGATGGCCGCGGCCGCGGGCTGTGGCGGGGGTTCGTCGCCCGCGCCCGACACGGGGTACGTGCGTCACCACGAGCCGAGCCAGGGCTGGACGGCGGACGTGCCCGCCGGCTGGGCGTCGGTCGCGTTCGGCCCCACGTTCCGGCGCGGTGAGCCCCTCTCGGACCCGGCCCGGCTGACGCTGGCGACCTGCCGCGGCTGCACCCCGGCGCAGGCGCTGCGCCGGATCGCGGCCCAGCAGGGCGTGGTCGTGTCGGCGCCCGCAGGGGCGCGGGGTGAGGGGCTGCGCTGGCAGCGGTACCGGGGGCGCGACAGCGCGGCGCCCCGGCTCGCCGTGGATCTGGCCGTGGCCGACAGCGGGCCCGACGCCCAGGTCGCCGTGCTCGTGGGCCCGCGCACCGAGCGCCGCCGGCTCGTCGCGACGGCGCTGCTGCCGGCGCTCGACAGCTTCGTGCCCGGTCCACCCGACCCGCCGCAGCAGCGTGCTGAGCCCCGCGCCCGACGACCCCTCCTACTGGCCGACGGCCGGCTGGCGCACGGCGTCGCCGGCGTCGCAGGGCATGGACGGCGCGCGCCTCGACGCCATGGTGGCCCAGATCGAGGCGAAGAAGCTGCCGATCGACAGCGTGACCGTCGTCCGTCACGGCTACGTGCGTGCTGGACCGGGCGTTCGGCGGCGTTCGCCTCGGGCGGCCTCGGCGAGCCCTACGCGTCCGGCCCGCTGCACGAGCTGCAGTCGGCGACGAAGTCGGTCACCTCGATGGTGCTCGGCATCGCCCTGCAGGAGAACGCCGGCGGAGGCGTCACCGTGGCGACGCCCGTGGTGGACCTCGCCGACGCGGTCGGCTACCGGCCGGCGCGTTCCGACGCGCGCAAGCGGGCCATGACCCTGGAGGACATGCTCACGATGCAGTCCGGGCTCGCGTGGCGCGAGTGGGGCTACGCCTACGCGCCCGGCAGCGGCAACGACGTGTCGGCGATGGTCGCGACGAGCGACTGGTCGCGGTACGTCATCGACCGCCCGATGGCCGCCGAGCCCGGCACGGCCTTCCTGTACGACAGCGGTACGGCGCACCTCGTGTCGGCGGTGATCACCGTGATGACGGAGCGCCCCGCCGCCGATGTGGCCGCGGCGCGCCTCTTCGCCCCCCTCGGCATCGGCGAGCAGGCGTGGCTCTCCTCCCCGGAGGGCGCCAGCTCCGGTGGCTTCGGCCTGCAGCTGCGCCCGCGCGATCTGGCCAAGCTCGCCTTCCTCTACCTCCACCGCGGCAGCTGGGACGGCCGCCAGATCGTCCCCGCCGCCTGGGTCGAGCAGTTGACCACCGACCACTCCGTCGACCCGACCTATGAGTACGGCTACCTGTGGTGGCTCGACCGCGCCGACGGCTACGCGTACATGGCCGGTCTGTACGGCCAGCTCGCGGTGGTCGCGCCCGCCCAGGACCTGGTCGTCGTGATCACGGCGCACGTGCCGGCGGCGGTGGATGCCAGCACCGTCACGCGCTCCCTGCTGGAGACCTACGTCCTGCCGGCGGCCGGCTGATCGGGGTCGCGCACAGCGCGATACGGCACCCGCCGGTGGGCCACAGCTACGTCGCGGGCGACAAGATCTACTGCGTCCACGAGGCGGAGAGCATGGAGGACGCCTACGAGCACGCGCGGCGTGGCGGCTTCCCGGCCGACCTGGTCGCCGACATCACGCGGGTCTTCGACAGCAGCGGCCTGCGCGCCATGCCGGTCTGACCGCGACATAGACTCGCAGGGATGCCCGGCAGCTCCCTCATCGGCCGTGAGCCGGAGCGAGCGCGGCTCACGGCCGCGCTCGCCGCGGCCGTGCGCGGGCAGGGGTCGCTGCTGCTGCTCAGCGGCGAGGCCGGCGTCGGCAAGACGCGGCTGGCCGAGGAGGTCCTCGGCGGCACGGACGCCGTCTTCGTCCGCGGCGCCGCCCTGCCGTCCTGCTCGCCGTACGGCCCCGTCACGGCGGCCTTCCGCGAGCACCTGCGCGCCGCACCCGACGGCCTCTCCGCGTGCGGCCCGCTGCGCAGCCGGCTGGCCCTGCTGCTGCCCGAGCTCGGTCCGGCCGAGGCGAGCGACGATCGCGCCACGCTGATCGAGGCCATCCGCTGCGGCCTCGCCTCCATGGTCGCCGACGCCCCCGCGGCGATCCTCCTCGACGACCTGCAGTGGTCCGACGAGGCGACCCTCGAGCTGCTGGCCGCGCTGGCGCTCCCGCTGCGCGAGCTCCCCCTCCTGATCGTCGCCGCCTACCGCTCGGACGAGCTGCCGCGGACGCATCCGCTGCGCCGCCTGCGGACCGACCTGCGCCGGGACCGGGCGCTCGCCGAGGTCACCGTCGAGCCGCTGACCGAGGGGGAGACCGGGCTCCTCGTGGAGTGGATCGCCGGATCGCCGCCCTCCGCCCGCCTGACGCGGACGCTGTTCGACCGCACCGGGGGAACGCCCTTCTTCGTCGAGGAGCTGACCGCGGCCCTCGACGCCGCCGGCCGGCTGCGCCCATCCCCGGACGGGCTCGCGCTGGACGTCGACGGCGAGGTCCCGCTGCCGCGCACGGTGCGCGACGCCGTGCTGGTGCGCGCCGCGGACCTCTCCGACGGCGCCCGTGCGGCGGCCGAGCTGGCCGCCGTCGCCGGGCCGCGGTTCGCGCTCGCCCTCGTCGCCGGCCCGGACACGGAGGCGGGCCTCGCCGAGCTCCTGGGCTCCGGGCTGATCGTCGAGACCGCGCCGGGCCGGGCCGCCTTCCGTCACCCGCTCGCGCGCGATGCGCTCTACGAGGACACCCCGTGGCTGCGCCGCCGGGCCCTCCACCGGCGGCTCGCCGAGGCGCTCGCGCGCGATGGCGGCGACAGCGGCGAGATCGCCGGGCACTGGATCGCCGCCCACGAGCCCGACCGCGCGCTCGATGCGCTGCTCGGGGCCATCCGCGAGCGCGCCGCGATCCACGCCTATCGCGACGCGACCACCCTCGGGCGCAGGGCGCTCGACCTCTGGCCCGAGGGCGAGCGCGGCGCCGAGCGCATCGCCGTGCTGGAGGAGCACGCGCGCTGCGCCGAGCTGGCCGGCGAGCTCGCCGAGGCGGCGCGCGCCCAGCGCGAGGTCGTCGGCGCGCGCCGGGCGGCGGGGACCGGACGCGCCCTCGCCGACGCCGAGCGGCGGATGGCCTCCATCTATGCCCTGCAGGGCGACCGCGAGCGGGCGCTGGCGGCCCGCCGCGTGGCGGCGGAGTCGTACGCGGCCAACGGCCTGCCGGGCGAGGCGGCGTCCGAGCGTCTGGTCATGGCGGCCTTCCTGCAGTCGGCGGGCCTGCACGCGGAGGCCGGCGCGGTCGCGGCGCTCGCGCGCACGGAGGCGGCGCACGCCGAACGCGTGGACCTGCAGGCGCGGGCGATGGGCCTCGAGGGCGTGGCCCGCGCGAAGGGCGGAGCCCTCGAGGAGGGCATCGCCGCCATCCAGCGCGGCCTGTCGCTCGCCCTGGAGCACGAGCTCACCCGCGAGGCGGCGGAGGTCTACCAGCGGCTCGGGACGGCCCGCGAGGTCGCGGGCGACTACGGCGGCGCCCGCGAGGCGCTGGACACGGCGCTCGGGCTCTGCGAGCTGTCGGGGCAGGGCGGCCTGGAGCAGGTGTGCCTGAGCTGCATGGCCTACGTCCTGCGTGAGCTGGGCGACTGGGACCAGGTGGACGAGCTGTGCCGCGGGCTCATCGTGCCCGGGGCGTCGCCGCAGGAGACCCTGGTCGCCGACGGCGTGCTCGGCTCCCTTCACGCCTGGCGCGGAAACCCGCGCGAGGCGCTGCCCCTGCTGACGCGCTGCCTCCAGACCACGGCGCGCCTCGATGTCGTCTCCATGCAGTGCGACAGCGCGGCCGCGCTCGCGTGGCTGGCGGCCCAGGAGGGCGACGCGGAGCGGGCCGAGGAGCACTGCCGCCTGCTGATCGCCCGCTGGGAGCGCAGCGAGGACCACCACTACGCGCTGTGGGGGCTGCGCTGGGCGGCGGGCTGGCTCGCGGACGCCGGCATGCTCGCCCTCGCCCGCGCCTGCTGCGAGGCGCTGTCGACCATCGCCGCCTCGGCCGGCCATCCCGACGCCCTGGCGGCCCTCGCGTGCGCATTGGCCGACACCGCGGCCCGGCTTCGTCCTCGAGGCGCACCGGGCGCCGGCTAGTCGACGATCGGCTCCAGCACGCCGTCGGAGGGCATCGGCGGGGCGTAGTGGTCGGCGAAGACCGTGGCGACGAGCTCGCCCCGGCTGGAGACGCCGACCTTCTCGAAGGTCGACTTGACGTAGTCGCGCACCGTGTGGGGCGACAGGTGCAGGGCGGCGGCGATCTGCGACGTGCCCAGGCCGCGCGCGATGGCGCGGGTGACCTCCAGCTCGCGCTGGGTGAGCCCGTACGCCTCCACGATCAGCGGCGCGACGTCGGCGGCCTTGGCGGGCTCGATGATGAGGGCCAGCTGGTCGCTGCCCTCCAGCATCGAGCCGTGCACCAGCAGCCACACGCCGGAGCGGGTGCGCACGCGGGCGGGCGCGCTCGCGACGGGCTCCTGCGCGCCGGCGGCGGCGCGCGCGTGGGCGGCGTAGGCCTGCACCTCGACCGGCATGGTGACGCCCACGCTCGTGGGCAGCCCCGTGATCGTGTCGAGCTCGTCGAGCCACGCCGCCGCCTCGCTCGTGGCCGAGACGACCCGGCCCTCGGCGTCCATGAGGACGAGGCCCGGCCCGCGCCGGACCGCGGCGGCCGACGGCTGGGCCAGCAGCGCCGCGCGCAGGCCCTGGGCCACCAGCGGCGCCACCCGGGCGAGCCACGCCTTCTCGGCCTGGGTGAAGGCGGGCGAGTCGCCCGAGCGGTCGAACTGGCCGATGCCCCACATCGCCCCGCCGAGCGTGAACGCCGTGCGCAGCTCGGACCGGAACCCGGTCGCGGCGGCGTACTGGCGCCAGCGGGCCGAGCGCTCGGGCCGGCCGCCCGTCGCCTCGTGCAGGTCGGCCACCGCCACCCCGCGGAACGGCATGTCGGCGAACTTGAGGTAGTCCGGCACCAGGAACTCGTAGTCCCACGTGGGCTGGCACTGGCTCCGGGGCAGGTCGCGGATCACCCCGGTGCCGATGCACAGCGTGGTGTGGGGGTCGGTGGCGGCCATGAAGAAGCCGTCGGAGGGGACCACCGCGTCGATGCGCCGGGCGGACTCGTTGAGCACCTCCTGCGCGGACAGCCCCGCGCGCGCCACCCTCTCGATGGCCGCCAGCGCCGTTTCGCCGTTGCGAAGGGCCGCCTCCATGCGCGGACGGTAACGCGAACCACGCGTCCGGAGGGAACCCCCGCGATTGAGGGGTCTTGCGTCCGTCAGATCACCCCGCATCGCGGGATGGGCGCCGGCGGGCGTCCCGGGGAGCATCGCCGCATCACCCCACCGACGAAGGAGCGGAGATGTCCACGACCACGCTGATCCCCACCCCCGGCCGTCTCGCCGACCGGATCGCCGGACGGGTGGTGCACCCGTCGGACCCCGACTGGGACGCGGCACGCCACGGCTTCAACATGACCGTCGACCTGCGGCCCGCCGCGATCGTCTTCCCCCGCGACGAGGCCGACGTGGCCGCCGTCGTCGCGTACGCCGCCGAGCACGGCCTGCGCATCGCGCCCCAGTCGACCGGCCACAACGCCGGGCCCGCTCGTCGCGATGGAGGACACGATCCTGGTCAACGTGCGCGAGCTGCGCGCGATCTCCATCGACCCCCTCGCCGAGCGCGTGCGCGTGGGCGCGGGCGTGCGCTGGGGCGACGTGGTGCCGCGGCTGTCCGAGCTGGGACTCGCCGCCCTCCACGGCTCCTCCCCCCTGGTCGGCATCGCCGGCTACTCGCTGGGCGGAGGGCTGGGATGGCTGGCGCGGCGCCACGGGCTGCAGGCCAACAGCGTCACCGCGATCGAGCTGGTCACCGCCGACGGGCGGCTGGTGCGCGCCGACGCGACCCACGACGCGGACCTGTTCTGGGCCCTGCGCGGTGGTGGCGGCAACTACGGCGTGGTGACCGCGATCGAGTTCAGGGTGTACCCGGTGGAGGAGCTCTACGCCGGCGCGATGTTCTTCCCGGCCGAGCGCTGGGACGCAGGTGGTGCGCACGTGGGCCGCGATGCTGCCGGACCTGCCGGACGATCTGATGACCTGGGTCTCGCTGGTGCGGTTCCCGCCGCTTCCCGAGGTGCCCGAGCCGATGCGCGGCCGCGCCTTCGCCATCGCCTTCGCCGCGTTCCTGGGCGAGGAGGACCCGGGGCGTGCGCTGCTCGCGCCGCTGCGCGACCTGGGACCGCAGATGGACACGTTCGCGATGGTGCCCCCGGCGGCCCTCTCCGACCTGGCGATGGACCCGCCCGAGCCGCTGCCCTTCGAGATGTCCCACGGGCTGCTCGAGACGGCCTCGCCCGACGCGATCGACGCCCTGCTCGCGGCGACCGACCCCTCCCGCGTCACCGAGCTCGACCTGATCCAGCTGCGCCACATGGGCGGCGCCCTCGGGCGCGTGGCGCCGGGAGCCGGCGCGCGGGCCACCCTGGCGGGCGAGATGTGCTGGCTGGCGCTGGGGGTCACGCCCGACGCGACGGCCGCCGCGGGCGTCGCCCGGGCGCTGGCCGGCATGGACGAGGCCCTGGCACCGCACCGGGCCGGGCACTACCCCAACTTCGTCGAGCGCCCCTCGGACGCGAGCGGCTTCTTCGACGCGGCCACCTGGGAGCGGCTGCGCGCGCGTCAAGGCGGCGTACGACCCCGGCGACCTGTTCAGGGGCAACCACCACGTCCCCCCCGCCGGCCGGGCGGCGCCATCGCCCACGACGCGCCCCTGACCGCGCGCGGACGCGTCATCGGTCACGCGCGTTCTCCCCGATCGACCGGCCGAGGGCGACGAGCAGCTCACCCAGGGTGCGCTCGTCGTCCCTCGACAGACCCCGCAGCAGGCGCCGCTCGTTGTCCGAGTGCGAGCGGACCGCCTGCTCGGCACGCGTCCGCCCCCTGCGGGTGAGGCCGACGATGACCGCCCGCCCGTCGTCAGGATCGGCGAGCCGCTCGACGAGTCCGGCCCCCTCGAGCTGGTTGATGCGGTTGGTCGTCGCCGCCGGGGAGAGCAGCATCGACGAGGCGAGGTCTCCGGCCGAGAGCCGATACGGCGCGCCCGCCCGGCGCAGCGTGGCGATCACGTCGAAGTCGGCACGGCTGAGCCCGTGATCGGACAGCCCCTCCTCGATGGCCCGCTGGGCGGCGGTGTGGGCGCGCGTCAGGCGCCCGAAGAGGGCCATCGCGGCCACGTCCGCCTCCGGCAGCTCGCGTTCCCACTGCTCCACCATGCGACGCACCGGGGCGTCGGTATCGGCGTCCATCTTCGCCTCCGAAAGATCATTTGACGTCGAAAGAATAGCTCCGCTAGAGTTCTTTCGACGTCAAAATACATTGAGGAGGCTCACGATGACGACGCTCTACCAGGAGGAGACCATGTCCGGCACGGCAGAACGCAACGCGCAGACGGTGCGCGATCTCTACGCGGCCCTGATCGCCGGTGACCTCGCGGGCGCGGGCGCCCTCATCGCCGAGGACGCCGTGCTCCACGTGCCCGGCCGCAGCCAGAACACCGGCGACTACGCGGGCCGAGAGGCGATCCTCGGCTTCGTCGCGCACGCCCACGAGATCACCGGCGGCACCCTGCGCCTCGAGGTGCACCGGGTCCTCGCCGACGACGAAGTGGCCGTCGCCCTGACCACCTACACGGCCTCGCGCGCCGACGGCAGGCCTCCGCTCGAGAACAACCTCGCCCACGTGATCCGGATGCGCCATGGCTGATGGTCGAGTCCTGGTTCCACACCCGCGACCAGTACGCCGTCAACGCCTTCTGGGGCGACTGACGGCGATGCCGCCGGGCGCTAGCCTGGCACCGTGACGCCCGATCCGGCCCCCACCCGCGGAACCCCCGACTGGGACGCGCGCTTCGCGGGCGAGGACTACCTGTTCGGCACGGAGCCGAACCAGTTCCTCGCCTCGTGCGGCGCCCTGATCGGCGACGCGGGCCGCGTGCTCTGCGTCGCCGACGGGGAGGGCCGCAACAGCGTCTGGCTGGCGCAGCAGGGCCTCGACGTCGAGGCGTTCGACGCGTCGCCGGTCGGCGTGGCCAAGGCCCGGCGCCTGGCGGCCGAGCGGGGGGTCTCGGTGCGGTACCACGTGGCCGACGTCGACGGCTGGGACTGGCCGGAGGAGACCTACGACGTCGTCGTGGCGATCTACGTCCAGTTCTCTCCCCCCGCCCAGCGGCGCCGGGTGTTCGACCGGATCGCCCGGGCGCTGCGACCCGGGGGCCTGTTCCTGCTGGAGGGCTACCGGGTGGAGCAGCTCGCCTACGGCACGGGCGGGCCGAAGATCCCGGACCAGCTCTACACCGAGCCCCAGCTGCGCGCCGAGCTGGGGGCGTTCACGCTGGAGGAGGTCCGCGCGTACGACGCGGACATCGCCGAGGGCGCGGCGCACTCGGGGCGATCGGCCGTGATCGACGTCATCGCCCGGCGGCCGGACGGGCGTCCCGGGTAGGGTCATCCCATGGCCGCACCGCGCATCGTGGTCTGTGGGGCGGGGATCGTCGGGGCGTCGGTCGCCCACTTCCTCGCCCTGCGCGGAGCCGCGCCCGTCCTGGTGGACCGGGCCCGGCCGGGGGCCGCGGCGTCCGGACGGGCCGCCGGGTTCCTCGCGCTGGACTGGTGCGCCGGCACCCCGCTCGATCCGCTGGCCCGGGCCAGCTTCGCGCTGCACCGCGAGCTGGCGGACCGGCTCGGGGCCGACCGGATCGGCTACCGGCCGATGCGGGCCCTGATGACCGCGGCCGCCGACGAGGGCTCGGTGGACCGGTACCGCAAGGTGGACAGCCCCGCCTGGCTGGACGGCAACGTCGCCGTGCACGAGGTGATCGGGGACGAGAGCACCACCGCGCAGGTCATCCCGCTGGCGCTCACCACGGCGCTGGTGGAGGACGCGCAGGCCCGGGGGGCGACCCTCGTCACCGGGGTCGTGGACGGGCTGCGCCTGAACGAGGCGCGCGGCGCGGTGACGGGGGTGTCGGTGGACGGCGAGGTGCTGCCCGCGGACGTGGTCGTGCTGGCCCTCGGGCCCTGGACCAGCCAGGCGCAGCGGTGGATCGCGCTGCCGCAGGTGTTCGGCTCGCGCGGCGCCAGCATCGTCCTGGCCGCCGAGGTCCCCAACCAGGTCGTGTTCAGCGAGTTCCTCACCGAGGACGGGCAGCGCAACACCCTCGAGATCTACCCGCGGCCCGACGGCGCCGTGTACGTCAACGGCTACTCCGAGCACGGCGCGCTGCCCGACGACCCGGACGAGATCGTGCCCGTGCAGGCCGCGGGCGACGAGCTGCACCGCCGGGCGGGCGTGCACTCGAGCATCCTGCGCGACGCCGAGGTCGTGACGCGCTCCTCCTGCTACCGGCCCCTCACCGTCGACGGCGTGCCGCTGATCGGTCCGGTGCCGGATGTGTCCGGGGCGTACCTGGCGACGGGCCACGCCTCGTGGGGGATCCTCAACGGACCGGCGACCGGCCGCATGATCAGCGAGATGATCCTCGACGGCCGCTCCCACTCGCTGGATCCCGCCCCCTACGCCCTCAGCCGGCTGCCGGCGGGACGCCTGGCTGACGGGGACCCGCGCCTCGCCGCGCTCGTCCCGGAGGGTGACCCCGTCCAGGGTGCCGCGGCCGTGGAGGGCGACCACCTCGGTCTCGGTCAGCACCTCGATGCGGGGCGACCGCTCGATGCGCTCGATCAGATAGCCGCGACATGGTGCTGGAGAGGGCCGGCGCCGCGCACCGCCACCCGGACGCTGCGCGCATGGCGCGCCAGGTGGGTCGCCGCCTGCCCGGCCGAGTTGCCGCCGCCCACCACCAGCACGTCCTCGTCGCGGCAGCGCTCGGCGTCGGTCGGCATGGCCGCGTGGTAGACGCCGGCGCCGCGATAGCGCTCGACGTCGGGCACCGCCAGCTCGCGCCAGCGCGCGCCGGTCGCCAGGAGCACCGTGCGGCCCAGCACGTGCTGGCCGTCGTCGAGGTCCACGCGCGACGAGCCCCTCGGGGCCGTCGGTCAGCTCCACCGCCCGGTGGAAGCTCGACAGCACCGCGTCGAAGCGGCGGGCCTGCAGCGTCGCCGCGCGGGTCAGCTCCGCGCCCGAGATGCCGCTCGGGAAAGCCGAGGTAGTTCTCGATGCGGGTGCTCGTGCCGGCCTGGCCGCCCGGCGCCCACGCCTCGGCCACGAACGTGCTGCAGCCCCTCGGACCCGCGCGTACACCGCCGCCGCGAGGCCGGCCGGCCCGCCGCCCAGCACGACCAGATCGAAGCGCTCGCCCGTCGACCTCCGCCCGCAGGCCGAGCTCGCGGGCCACCTGCGCGGCCGACGGGTTGCGCAGCACCTCGGTCGTGGCGCACGAGCACCGGCGTCTCCTCGCGCGGTGATGTCGAGCCAGTCGAGGTACTCGTCGCGCTGTCCGGGTCGAGTGTCGACGTCGTACCAGCGCACCGGCACCAGGTTGCGCTCGAGCAGGTCGCGGACCTCGAAGGCGCGCGCGACCCGCGCGTCGGCGATCAGGCGCAGCGCGCCGTGGCCGAGGCCCTCGTGCCAGGCGCGGCGGGCCAGCAGGCGTGCGCGAGCACCAGCTCGCCGCGGCGGGACGCCTGGCCTGACCGGGCGCCGCCCGCCCATGGCCACCACCAGGCCGCACGCCGCGGCCGCCACGCCCCACAGCGGCGCGAGCGCCACGAGCAGGAGCACCGGCCACCCCAGGAGCGCGGCGCCCGCCGCCGCGAGGCCGGCCGTTCGGCGCGGGGGCGCCAGGCAGGCGGCCGCCACGCCCGCGCCGACCAGCCACAGGACGAGGGCCGCGGCCAGCAGCACGGGGAAGGCGCCCGGGAGCCCGAGCACGGGCAGCGCGAGCGCGCCCACCAGGCCGGCCGCGACCAGCACGCCCCCGGCGACGCGCATCAGGGCACGCTCACGCGGTCGCGCACCCGGCCGCGCGTGTTGATGAAGACCATGTCGGCCCGCTCCGGGCCGTCGTCCACGCGCACCAGCCCGTAGTCGGCGAACGAGGCCTGCGCCCCGGCGGCCTGCGGCGTCAGCCGGGAGTCGGCGCTGCGCGACGCCCCGCCGGTGCCCACGGTGAGCACCAGCACGCCGTTGACCGTCTCCCGCTCGTACCGGTGGTTGTGTCCCGACAGGACGGCCGCCACCCGGCCGCGCGCCGCCGCCAGCACCGGGTTGCCCGCCCGGGGCGTGCGGTGGACGACGATGTAGACGCGGCGCGCGCCCGGCCGGGCCAGCGCGGCGCGCAGGAACGGCACGTCGCCGGAGTCGGCCTCCAGGCCCAGCACCACGAAGCGCAGCGGGCCGTAGTCGCGCACGTGGCGGTCGCCGCCGTTCGGCAGCCCCAGGGCGCGCGCGACGTCGATCCCGCCGCGGTACACGATGTCGTGCTCGCCGAGGGTGGCGAAGAACGGACCCTGCGCGAGCAGGGCGCGCATGGGCTGGAAGATGTTGCGGTCGAAGAGGACCGGGGCCGCCACCAGGTAGCTGTTGTCGCCCGGGACCACCGTGAACGCGGGCGCCTGCGCGGCGGCCACGCGCCCCACCGCCCACTCGGCCTCGCCGCCGGCGCCGTAGTCGCCGAACACCGTGAAGCGGATCGGCGCCGCCGGGTCGGTGGGCGCCGTGGTGATGGTGCCGCCGGCCCGCGCGCCGCCGTCGACCACCGCCACCCACCCGTGCCGCGCCCCGGGCGTCAGGCCGCGCAGGCGGCCGTCGCCGCTCGCCACGGTGCGGCCGTCGGGGGTGGTGGCCACGATCTGCACCGGGCGGTCGTCCTCGATGCGCCACCGGAAGGTCGCGGTGGTGGTGCCGATCTGGACCACGTACGGGCCGCGCGTGAACGGGTCGGCCTCGGTGGGCAGGACGTAGCGCACCCAGTAGACGATCACCGCGCCGACCACGACCACCATGAGGGCGGCGAACACGGCCGTCGCGATCAGCGCACGGCGCAGGCGCTTCTCGTGGGGGGTCAGGGGGGCGGGGTCGGGCTCCGGCATGAGAGCGAGGCTAGCGACGCCGGACCCGTCGGCGACCGGGGGCCGCCCGGGGTAGCCTCGCCCCATGGCGCCCAACGACCCCCCGGCCGAGATCGTCGAGACCCACGTCTCGGTGATCGCGATGGTCGGCGACCGCGCCTACAAGCTGCTCAAGCCGGTGGACCTGGGCTTCCTGGACCACCGCCGCCGCGAGGACCGCCTGGCCGCCTGCCGGCGCGAGACCGAGGTCAACCGCCGCTTCGCCCCCGACGTGTACCTCGGCGTGCTGGACGTGCTCGAGGCCGACGGGACCCCCCGCGACCACCTGATCGAGATGCGGCGCATGCCGGCCTCCCGGTGCCTGTCCGGTCTGCTGGACACGGCGGGCGCGCGCGACCTGGTGGGCGCAGGTGGCGCGCGCGGTGGCGGAGCTGCACCGTGCCTCCCCCACGTCCGCCCGCATCCGCGCGGCCGGCACGCCCGAGGCGGTCCTGGGCCTGTGGGAGGAGGGGCTCGAGGGCCTGGCGGTGCGCGCTCCGGGGGTGGTCGACCCGGCGGACGTGGAGCGGGCGGGCGAGCTGGCCGCCGCCTACGTCGCGGGGCGCCGCCCGCTGCTGGAGCAGCGCCTGGCGGACGGGTGGATCCGCGACGGGCACGGCGACCTGCTGTGCGACGACGTGTACTGCCTCGCCGACGGTCCGCGGGCGCTGGACTGCCTGGCCTTCGACGACCGGCTGCGCCACGGCGACGTCCTGGGGGACATCGCGTTCCTGGCGATGGACATGGAGGCGCGCGGGCACCCGGAGCTGGCGCGGCTGCTGGTGCGGGAGTGGTCGCGGACCCTGGACGAGCGCCATCCGGCCTCGCTCGAGCACCTCTACGTCGCCTACCGCGCGCACGTGCGCTCGAAGGTGGCGGCGCTGCGGTCGGTGCAGGGCGACGCGCGGGCGGCCGCGCGCGCCCGGGCGCTGCACGGCCTGGCCCTGGAGCACCTGGAGCGCGCGCGGGTGCGGCTGGTGCTGGTGGGCGGCGCGCCCGGCACCGGCAAGTCGACCGTCGCCGCCGGCCTGGCCGAGGCGACCGGGTGGACCGTGCTCGCCACCGACACGATCCGCCGCGACCTCGTGTCGGCGGGCGACCTGCCGGCCGCCCACGGGCGCCCTGGACGAGGGCCTCTACGCGCCCGCCGCGACCGAGCGCGTGTACGCCGAGATGCTGCGCCGCGCGGCGGCGTCGCTGGAGCGGGGCGAGAGCGTGGTGCTGGACGCCTCGTGGGGGCGCGGCGACGCGGCGCCGGCAGGCGCGCCGCGTGGCCGCGGCCGCGCGGCGCCGCGCGGTCGACGAGATCCGCTGCGCGCTGCCGCCCGCCGTGGCCGCCGAGCGCGTGCGCGCGCGGCAGGCCGCGGGCGAGGGCGCGTCGGACGCGACCCCCGCCATCGCCGCAGCGGCTGGCCGCGCGCGAGGAGCCGTGGCCCGAGGCCCGGGTGCTCGACACGGCCGGGCCTCGGGATCTGGTGATCGACGCCGCGCGGAGCTGCTGGCCGGCGGCTAGGCCGCGTCAGGCAACTAGTCGGAGGCCTTGCGGGTGCGGGCCGCGGTCCAGCGCTCGTGCACCAGGGTGCGCGTGGCGCGCCAGCCGATGGTCGCGCTGAGGGCGACCGCGCCGAGGGCGATGCTCCACGCGGTGATGATGACCTGCTGGCCGATGGCGTACGCCGCGACCGTGGCCGAGGGGGCCGCGCCGCGCAGCGCGATCAGCGCCAGCGCCTGCTGCGTGCCGACGCCCCCCGGCGTCAGCGCGAACAGGAACGACAGCGAGACCACGGCCACCATCAGCAGGACGCCCCGCGGGGTCACGTCCAGCCCGTAGGCGGCCATGAGGGTGGCGATCACGCACATGCGCGCCGCGTACGAGCCGAGCTGGGGGGCGAGCACCGCGACGGCGTAGCGGCGGGGCGGGACCATGACGGCCGCGCCCTCGCGCGCGTCGCGCAGGATGCGCGTCAGGCGGTCGCGCAGGATGCGGACCACCAGCACGGCCACCGCGATCGCCACGGCGGCGGCGATCGCGGTGAGCCACGGGTGCTCCCAGAGCGCGTCGAAGCGGACGTGCCCGGTGTCGGGGCGGCTCACCAGCAGCAGCCCGTAGACGGTCGCCCCGGCGACCGCGTAGAAGAGCGTCTGCACCGCCTGGGCCCCGATCAGCCCCGGCACGGTCGCGCCGGCGATCATCCCGCGGTACAGGCCCAGCATGGCGATCGTGCCCGCCTGGGCGGGCAGCACGTTGTTGATCGCGACGCCCCCGGCGTACGCGCCGAAGACCGACGGGTAGCGCACGCCCCCGGCCGGGTAGGCCGCCCTCAGGATGTTGCGCCACGCCAGCGCGTCGAGCGCCGACTGGAGCGTCATCAGCGCAAGGGCCACCAGCAGGAGGCCGATCGAGACCTCCCCGAGGGCCTCGCCGACGCGGGCGAACCATCCGGCGATGTCGTCGAGGACATCACCCACGTCCCAGCGCCCGCCGGGCCGGCCCGATCGACCGGGCGTGGCGCGGCGATGTCGCGCCAGGGGTCGCCGCCCGCGGCCAGCCGCGCGCCGATGGTCCGCAGGGTCCAGCCGCGGGGGTGGAGGGCCGGGTCGTCGAGCTCCTCCCAGCGCAGCGGCGTCGCGACCGGCGCGCCCGGCAGCGGACGCACCGCGTAGGGGGCCACGGCGTGCTGGCCGTAGGCGGTGCGGTTGACGTCCACGAAGATCCGCTCGCCGCGCCGCTCCCGCCGGAACTCGGTCGTGAGGCCGTCCGGATCCTGCGCCACCAGCGCCGCGGGCGACGTCGCGGGCGAAGGCGTGCACGGTCTCGAACACGGCCGAGCGGCGCAGCGGGACGGTGACGTGCAGCCCGCGCGAGCCGGTGGTCATGGCGTAGGGCGCGAGCCCGATCCCGCGCAGCAGGTCGCCCAGGCGCCGCGCCGGCGGCGCGCACCTCGTCGAAGCGCCCGGTGCGAGGGATCGAGGTCGAAGATCAGGCGGTCCGGCCGCTCCAGGCGGTCGGCGCGGCTGGTCCAGGCGTGGGGCGTGATCACGTTCTGGCCGGCCAGGTAGACGAGCGTGGCCGCGTCGTTGGCCAGCACGTGGTGGATGGTGCCGCCCTCGCGCTTGGGGACCTCGGCCGTCGCGATCCAGTCGGGGAAGTGGCGCGGGGCGTCCTTGACGAAGAAGCCCGGCGCGCGCGATGCCCTGGGGGAAGCTGTGCAGCGCCAGCGGGCGGTCGCGCACGTGCGGCACCATCGCGTCGGCCACCGCGGCGTAGTGGCGGGCGAGGTCGAGCTTGGTGATCCCCTCGCCCGGCCACAGCTCCCGGTCGGGGTGGCTGATGGGGATGCTGCGGCGCCCCACCCTCACGGCCTCGCTCATTCGCGCACCACCTCCCGGGCGTCCTTGTCGTCGCGCAGGCCGAGGAAGCGCGGGTGGCGCAGCCGCCCGTCGCGCGTCCACTCGGTGAAGCCGATCTGGGCCACCAGCCGCGGCTCCACCCAGGTGGCGTCGCGCAGCCGGGGCGCGTCGGCGAAGGGCGGATCGGCACGGCGCAGCGGAGCCAGGCGCGCGGCCAGGTCGCGCAGCGTCGCCTGCGTGAACCCGGTGCCGACCTTGCCGGCGTAGCGCAGGCGGCCGTCGTCGAAGTAGCCGAGCAGCAGCGCCCCGAGCTCCTGGCGGCTGCCCCGCGGGGCGGTGAAGCCGCCGATCACCAGCTCCTGCTCGGCCGCGCACTTGAACTTGAGCCAGTCGCGCGAGCGGCCGTGCGTGTAGGGCGCGTCGGCGCGCTTGGCGATGAGCCCCTCCCACCCGGCCGCGCACGCGCGGCGAAAGAGCGCCTCGCCGTCCCGGTTGCGGTGGGGCGTGAAGCGGACGGGGCCGGCGAACGCGACGGTGCGCGCAGCAGGCGCTTGCGCGCGCGCAGGGGCAGCCGCGTGGTGTCGTGGCCGGCCAGGTGCAGCAGGTCGAAGAGGTAGAGGAAGGCCGCGACCGGCCGCTCGCCGCGCTGCTGCAGGCGCGCGAAGCTGGTGCGGGACCCCTCGAAGGCGACGATCTCGCCGTCCAGGACGCAGGGTGCCGGCAGGTCGCGCGGCCAGGGCCGCGGCGATCTCCGGAAAGCGCGCGTCCAGGCTGAGCGCGTTGCGCGACACCAGGCGGACCCTCCCCTCCCCGGCGATGGCGATGCAGCGGATCCCGTCGAGCTTGCGCTCGAACACCCACGCCGGATCGGAGAAGCGCTCGTCGGTGAGCGTCGCCGCCATGGGCACGACGGCGTCCGGGAGCGGGGCGGGCACGAGCAGGGCGCGCTCGGCGTCCGACAGCGGCTGGAGGGGATCCACGACCGTCAGCTTCCCCCACAACGCCCCGGCCCACCATCGCCCCGGCGCGTTAGCCTGATCCCGTCGATCCAGGGGGGACCCACGATGACCGTTCCGGCACCCGAGGGTGGCACCACCGCGAGGCCCCTGGAGGGCATGGCCGCCCTCGTGACGGGGGGCAACCGGGGGATCGGCCAGGCGACCGTGCGGACGCTGGCCGGCGCGGGCGCGCGCGTGGCGGCCCTGTCGCGCAGCGGAGGGGATCCGGGCGTGCCCGGAGCGCTCGCGGTCGCCTGCGACCTGCGCGAGCGGGCGAGCGTGCTGGCGGCCGTCGCGCGGGTGGTGGACGAGTTCGGCCGGCTCGACATCGTGGTGCCCAACGCCGGCGTGGGCAGCTACGGCCCGTTCCTGGAGCTGGCGCCCGAGGACGTGGACGAGATGATCGACGTCAACGTCAAGGGGACGCTGTACACGCTGCAGGCGACCCTGCCCCACCTGCTGCGCAGCCCCGCCGCCGACGTGGTGATCATCGCCTCGGAGGCCGGGCGCCGCGGCCTGCCGGGGGAGTCGGTGTACAGCGCCTCCAAGTTCGCCCAGGTCGGCCTGGGCCGGTCGCTGGACCACGAGCTGCGCGAGCACGACGTGCGCTGCACCAACCTCTGCCCGGGCGGGGTGGCGACCGGCTTCGCCTTCGGGCGCGGGCGCGAGCCCCAGGACGAGGTGGGGATGATGAGCGCCCAGGAGATCGCCGACGTCGTGCTGTTCGCCGTCACCCGCCCGCGGGGCATGCGCCTGCTGGAGGTGGCGCTGCGGCCGATGACCGAGGCCTCCTGGGGCTGAGGGGTGCCGCGAAGGCGCCCCTGGACGCTCCGGCGCGCCCGCGCTTACGATCGCGCCGTCGGTGCGCGGGCGTGAGCGGAGGGGACATGCGAGGCGCGGTCCGGTGGGCGGTGGCGCTGGCGGCGGCCGCGGTCGCGGCCGGCCTGGTGGGGTGCGGCGGGGGCGAGGACGAGGCCGCCGTGTCGGTTCCCGAGGCCCCCGGCGCCCCGCTCACCGAGCGGGTGCTGGCCGCGGACGAGCTGGGCATCGCCGGCTTCACGGGGGCCGGGGGCGACGTCGAGGCGCGGGAGCCCGCGGACCTGCTGGCCGGCGAGTGCGCGCAGGAGCGCGCGCGCTCGCTCGAGGTGCTCGACGCGAACGGCGTCCAGGCCGTGGCGCGCCGGGGCTTCACGGCCGGCGAGGGCGGCGGCGTGAGCATCGTGTGGCAGTTCTCGACCCCGGCGGGCGCCGCCGCCTGGCAGGAGGAGGTCATCCGCCAGAGCGAGGACCCGGTGCCCGAGTGCCAGCCCGACGACGTCACGCGCACCGGCTTCGAGACCACGCCCGTGCGCCGGCCTTCCCAACGGCACGGCGATGCACATCACCCAGACGTCCTCGGACGGGGCGGGCGAGGCCTGGAACGTCCTGTTCACCGACGGGCGCTTCGCGAACGTCGTGGGGGCCGTGGGTCCTCCCGGGACGGTCACCGAGCAGATGGTGGTCGATGCCGCCACCCGCCAGTGGGAGCGGCGGGCGGGGTGATCAGCCGGCGGGGGCCGGGGCCTCCGCGCTCGTGATCAGCCGGCAGCGTCCCGTGCCCGCGCACGCCTCGCACTCGGGCGCCTCGCCGCGGGCGTGCGCGAGGCAGTGCCCGACCCGCGCGTTGACCACCTCGGCCATCAGGGGGTGCAGGCCGAAGGGCGCCGCCACGAGGTAGGTCACGCCCGGGTGCCGGGCGGCCGCCTCCTCCACCAGCGCCGGGATGTCCTGGCGCCAGTGCCGCCCGGGCAGCAGGAAGTAGGGCGAGACCACGACGGTGCGGGCGCCCCGGGCGACGCAGGCGTCGAAGGCGGTGGCGATGGAGGGCTCGGCCAGCTCCATGTGCGCCGGCTCGACGATGTCGAACGGCACGACCGCGGCGACCTGGACGACCATCTGCTCGAGCATCGCGTTGCTCTCGTCCCGGCGCGAGCCGTGGTTGACGACGATCAGGCCGATGGGCTCGGAGGGGCTGGTCTCCCGCATCCACCAGAGGTTAGGGATCGGCCGGGGGGCGGTGCCGCCCATCCGCCCGGCTCGCGGATTGTCCACACGCGCCGGAGCGATGTCCCGGATACACCCGGGCGGGCGGCCCGACTACGCTGGACCTCGCCATGGCCCAGAGCGACACCCCCTCCGGCGGGTCCCACCTGCACTGGCCGCGCCTGCGCCGGGGCGGCGATCGCGAGCACCCCGGCTGGCGCGTCAGCCCGGCCGATGACGGGCGGGGCGCGCCCGAGCCGGCCCCCCGGCGCCCCTTCCCCCGCTGGATCTGGCTGTTCGCGCTGCTCGCGATCCTCAACATCTGGATCGTCTCGACCTTCTCCACGCATCCCGAGCGGGTGGAGATCCCGTACGAGCCGACCTTCATCGCCCAGATCGAGGCCGACAACGTCTCCGGGGTCAACTTCACGGGCGACGCGATCCAGGGCACCTTCACGAAGCCGATCGCGTATCCGCCCGACACCACCGACACGCACACCCAGTTCTCCACCCGCCAGCCGCCGCCGCCGGGCGACGAGACCCTGATCCCCCTGCTGCGCGAGCACGACGTCACGGTCACCGCCGAGCCGGAGGCCACGACGCCGTTCCTGATCACGGCGCTGCTCAGCTTCGGCCCGGCGATCCTGATCGTCGCGCTCTTCATCTGGCTCATGCGGCGCTCGAGCGGGGCGGCCACCAACGCCCTCGGCCTGGGCAAGTCCCGCGCCCGCAAGTACGAGGGCTCCGGCCAGCGGGTCACCTTCGACGACGTCGCGGGGATCGACGAGGCCAAGGCCGAGCTGGCCGAGATCGTCGACTTCCTCCGGGAGCCCGAGCGCTTCCGCAAGCTGGGGGCCCACATCCCGCGGGGCGTCCTGCTCACCGGGCCGCCCGGCACCGGCAAGACCCTGCTGGCCCGCGCCATCGCGGGCGAGGCCGGGGTCCCCTTCTTCTCGATGAGCGCCTCCGAGTTCATCGAGATGATCGTGGGGGTCGGCGCGTCGCGCGTGCGCGACCTCTTCGCCCAGGCCAAGGAGGCCGCGCCGGCGATCATCTTCATCGACGAGCTCGACGCGATCGGGCGCTCGCGCGCCGCCGCCGTCAGCTTCGGCGGCGGCGCCGACGAGCGCGAGCAGACGCTCAACCAGATCCTCACCGAGATGGACGGCTTCGACCCCTCCACCGGGGTGATCGTCCTCGGCGCGACCAACCGCCCCGACATCCTCGACCCCGCGCTCCTGCGCGCGGGGCGCTTCGATCGCCGCGTGGCCGTGCAGCCCCCCGACAAGGCCGGCCGGCTGGCGATCCTGCGGGTCCACACGCGCAGCATGCCGCTGGCGCCCGACGCCGACCTGGACGCCCTGGCCGGCGCGACGCCCGGGATGGTCGGCGCCGACCTGGCGAGCCTGGCCAACGAGGCCGCCCTGCTGGCGGCCACGCGCGGCCACCAGGCGGTGGGGATGCGCGACTTCGACGACGCGCTGGACAAGACCCTGCTGGGCAGCGAGCGGCGGCTGGTGATGACCGCCCACGACCGCGAGCGCACGGCCCACCACGAGGCCGGCCACGCCCTGGTCGGGATGCTGAGCCCGCACGCCGATCCGGTGCGGCGGATCTCGATCATCCCGCGCGGGACGGCGCTGGGCGTCACGTACGCCGCCCCGGACGCCGACCGCTACAGCTACACGCGGGACGAGCTGCTGAGCAAGATCCGGGTCGCGCTGGGCGGGCGGGCCGCCGAGCTGCTCGTCTACGGCGACGTGACGACCGGCGCCGAGTCCGACATCGAGCAGCTCACCGTGATCGCCCGCCAGATGGTCGGCCGCTGGGGGATGAGCGACGCCGTCGGCCCGGTCGCCGTCATCCCCTCGGAGGCGCGCGCGATGATGCTCCCCGGGGGCGCCGACGCCTCGCCCGAGTCGCAGCACCTCGTCGACCTGGAGGTGCGGCGCATCATCGACGAGGCCCAGCAGGAGGCGATGGCGCTCCTGTCCGAGCACCGCCCGCAGCTGGAGTCGCTCACCGCCGCGCTGCTGGAGGCCGAGACGCTGGACGAGGCCCAGGCGTACGCGGCCGCCGGCCTCGACCGGCGGCCGGCGCCGGTCGCTCCCCGAGCCGGGCTAGGGGGCCGGGCCGGCTCCGCGTCGCGACGCGGAGCGGAGGACGACGCATGGCCGACGCGTCCGGTCAGAGATCCAGACGATCCGCCCGCGCGCGGCGCTGGAAGAGCACCCACAGCACCGCGACGGCCACGATCTTGAAGCCGAGGTCGAAGATCAGCACCCATGCCCAGATGACGCCGTCGGGGGCATCGACCGCGTAGAACACGAAGGAGATGAGGCTGCCGACGATCGCCAGCACCCCCACCACGGCCAGCAGTGCGAGGTCGCGCGAGGTGTGCCTCTCCCGCGTCGGCGCGTCGCGTTCCACCGGCTCGCCCGCGATCAGGTGGGCCTCCCCCTCGACGGCGTTGACGACGACGTGCGTGATCGGCACCCGGAACCTCGCGCGCGCCTGCGAGACGAGTCCGTGCTCGAGCCAGTTGGAGCTGCCCTCGGGATGGGTGGCGACCACGACCTCGTCCGGATCGAAGGTCCGGATCGCGTCGTCCATGGCCTGAAGCGGATCCGCGTCCCCGAGCGCGCCGTGAGCCACCACTCCGGCGGCCCCGCAGCGTTCGATCGACGCCTCGAGGCGGCGGCCCGCGGCCGCGATTCCGGCGTCCTCGTCGGACATCCAGTAGCGCAGCCGGGTGGTGAGGGCGGGGGCGACGACGAGCACCTCGCTGTCGGGATCCTCCGTCATTCCCCGCAGGGCCTCGAAGAGCTCCGCTCCCATGCAGGTCTCGTTCGCGATGACGAGCACGCGGTGGCCGCGCTCCGGCGCGTTGGGCGAACCCGACATCTCGATCTCCCGAGTCATCGTGGACGAGGCGTGCATCCACGATACGTCCAGGGCGTCCCCGAGCCCATCAGCGTGATCCCGTGCCCGACCGCGTAGTCCTCCGCAGCAACCCGCGCAGGGGCGCCGCGGAGCCCCTCAGCGCAGGGGCAGCAGCACCTGGAAGCGGGTGTCGCCGGGCTGCGATTCCAGGCGCAGCTCGCCGTGGTGGCGGATCACGATGCGCTGGGCGATGTCGAGGCCCAGGCCGGTGCCCTCCCCGACCGGCTTGGTCGTGAAGAAGGCGTCGAAGATGCGGGCCTGCTGGTCCGGGGGGATGCCCGGGCCGTCGTCGCCGATCTCGACCAGGACGCGCTCGCCCTGGCGGCGGGTGCGCAGGGTGAGCCGCCCGCCGGGAGGAAGGGCGTCGACCGCGTTGTCGATGAGGTTGGTCCACACCTGGTTGAGCTCGGACCCGGCCGCCTCCACCGGGGGCAGCTCCGGATCGAAGTCGCGGACGATGTCGATCTGCTTCTCGCGCAGGGCGTGGCCCAGCAGCGAGAGCGTGTTCTCGAGCCCGGCGTGGATGTCGACGCTCTGGCGCGGCGCCTGGTCGAGGTAGGAGTAGCCGCGCACCGCCTCGACGAGCTGGGAGATGCGCGTGGTCGCCTCCTCGAGCTCGGCGAGCAGCACGCGCGCGCCGGCGCAGGCCCCCACGAAGCGCAGGCCGGGCGCCAGGCACTCCTCGCCCACGCCCGCGGCGACGCGGTCGATCCAGGCGTCGTCCGAGGCCGGCCTCGGTCAGGGTGGACGCGATCGCGTAGGGGTCGTCGACGCCGCGCTGCTCGAGCTCTCCGGCCAGCGCCTGCTCGCGGTCGCTGCGCGCGATGGGGTCGAGCCGCTCGCACGTCGACCGCGCGGTCGGTCGCCCCGGCGCCGAGCGCCGCGAGGGCGGCCAGCCGCTCGGCCGACGCGCCGGTGCCGGCGATCTGGGCGAAGGCCTCCTGGCGGCGGCGCTCGTACTCGCGCAGGGTGGCGACGCCCCGCGCGGCCGCGGCGGCCGGGTTGTTGAGCTCGTGCGCCAGCCCCGCCGCGAGCTTGCCCACCGCCAGCAGCTTCTCCCGGTCGCGCTCCAGCCCCTTGACCACCCCGCTGACGGACTCGATCGTCGGCAGGAACTCGCGCATCAGCGCGGGGTGGGTGAACGCCAGGCGACGGAGCTCGTCGCCGTCCAGCTCGAACACGAGCGTGTCGGTCAGGGCGGTGGTGGTGCCGCGGTATCCGGTGCCGGTGAGCAGCGCGATGGCGCCCAGGTAGCCGCCCGGCCCGTGGCTCAGCATCAGGGCCTGCTCGCCGGCCACCTCGCGCGTGGTCTCCAGCTGGCCCTCCAGCACGATGTGGAAGACGCTCGCGCGCTCGCCCTGGCGAAAGAGGACGTCGCCCGGCGGCGAGCGCGCGGCGGCGCCCGCGCTCGGCCAGCTGCCCGACCTCCTCGTCGTCGAGGACCGCGAGGACCGGGACCTCGCGCAGGGCCTCCGCGCTCATCGCGCGCCCGCCGTGAGCCCGCCGAGGTACTGGTGCACCAGCTGCACCGCCATCGACCCCTCGCCCACGGCCGAGGCCACCCGCTTGATGGACTGGTCGCGCACGTCGCCGGCCACGAACACGCCGGGCACGCTCGTCTCCAGCGGCAGGGGGTCGCGCTCCAGGCGCCAGCGGTGCCGCCCCTCGATCCGGCGCAGCGCCGCGCCCGAGACGATGAACCCGCCGGGGTCGCGCGCCACCGTGTCGCCGAGCCACTCGGTCTGCGGGCGCGCGCCGATGAACACGAACGCCGCGGTCGCCGGCAGCCGCTCCTGCGCGCCCGCCACCGCGACCGTCAGCTCCTCCAGGTGCCCGTCCCCCGCCGCCTGCGTCACCACCGCCGCGCGTGCGGACCGTGACGTTGGGCAGCGCGTGGATCCGCTCGACGAGGTAGTGGGACATGCTGCGCTCCAGGCCGTCGCCGCGGCAGAGCATCGTCACGTGGCGGGCCCGCGTGGCGAGGTCGATGGCGGCCTGCCCGGCCGAGTTCGCCGCGCCCACCACGACCACGTCCTCGCCCTCGACCTCGGCCGCCTCCCCGGGGGCGGCGCCGTAGTACACGCCCGAGCCGGTGAGCTGCGCGACCCCGGGCGCCTCGAGCCGCGCGTAGTGGACGCCCGTCGCCACCAGCACGCTGTGGGCCCCGATCTCCTCGTCGCCGTCCAGCGTGATCACGCGCGAGGGGCCGTTCTCGCGGATGCCGACGACCTCCCGGGCGGTGAGCATCTCGGCGCCCAGCCGGCGCGCCTGCGCGGTCGCGCGCCGCGCCAGGTCGGCGCCGCTGAGGCCGGAGGGAAAGCCCAGGTAGTTCTCGATGCGCGAGCTCTGGCCGGCCTGCCCGCCGGCGGCGTGGCGCTCCACGAGCAGCGTGGCCAGGCCCTCCGAGGCCCCGTACACCGCCGCCGCCAGCCCGGCGGGGCCGCCGCCCAGGATGACCAGGTCGTAGAACGGCAGCTCCGCCTGGGTGCGCAGGCCGACCCGCGCGGCCAGCTCCCCCTGGGAGGGCCGCACCAGCGTCTGCGCCGTCCTCGAAGACCAGCACCGGGAGCTCGGTCCCGTCGCCCCCGGCGGCCTCCAGCAGGATGCGCGCCTCGGGGTCGGCGACGTCGAGCCAGCGGTAGGGCACGCCGTTGCGCGCCAGGAAGTCGCGGGTGCCGTGCGCCTCGGCCGAGAAGCGGTGCCCGATGAGCCGCAGGCCGGGCTCGGCCGTGCGCGAGGCCGCGTCGGCCTCCCAGTCCTCGAGCAGGTCGTCGAGCACCGGGTAGAGCCGCTCCTCGGGCGGGCTCCACGGCTTCATCAGGTAGTGGTCGAGGCGCACCTCGTTGATCGCGGTGATCGCGGCGTCGGTGTCCGCGTAGGCCGTCAGCAGCACGCGCTTGGCGAGCGGGGCCATCCGCAGCGCCTGGGCGAGGAACTCGACCCCGCTCATCCCCGGCATGCGCTGGTCGGCCACCAGCAGCGCCACCGGCTCCCCGCGGCGGATGATCTGCTCCACCATCTCGAGCCCCGCGGCGCCGGAGTCGGCCAGCAGGACGCGGTGGCGCGCGCCGTAGCGCTGCCTCAGGTCGCGCTCGATCGCGCGGCCGACGGCGGGATCGTCGTCGACGGCGAGGACCAGCGCGCGGACGGACGGAGGAGTCGGCATCGGGCCCAGGAGCCTATTCCATCCGGGTCGGGGGCCGGGCCCCGGGAAGTCCTCCTAGCGCGGCCAGGGCCGGCGGCCGCTCGGGCGCGCCGGCGGGGTCTCCTCGGCGGGCGCCGCCACCTCGTCGCGCGCCGCGGGCCCCTCGGGGGCGGGCGCGCCGTGGTGCGCGTGCGCGCTCCACGCCTCCCGGTCGGCCGGGTCGTCGACCAGCGCCGCGAGGCGCCGGTCGAGGTGGTCCGACAGCTCGCGCATCTCGCCCTCGAGCTTGCGGCGCACGGCGCTCCCCTCGCCCGAGCGCACGTGCTCGGCCTGCAGGTGCCGCAGGCGGGCGGAGATGTCGAGGAGCTCGGTGCGCGGATCGTCGCTGCGGGTCATCGTCGGCCTCTCTCGGTCGGCCCCGTCATCGCTACAGGGCGCTGGGGTAGGTCTCGGGGGGCTCGCGCAGGGCCCAGTGCTGCCCCCGCTCGAGCGGCTCCACGGCGCGGGTCACGTCGATGTGGACGACCGCGTCGAACTGGGCCCCCAGGTCGGCGCCGAACCAGTGGCTCTGGCGCTCGGTCCGGGGCCGGTAGATGACGCCGATCGCCCGCTCGAGCCGCGGCTCGCGCAGCACCGCGGCGCTGGCGCCGCCGGCCGGCGGGCACAGCACGAACGCCGGGACGCCGGTCTCGTGGAAGAGGGCCTCGTAGCTGCCCTCCAGGGCCGGGAGCACGCGCATGCGCCGGGCGGGCTCGCCCCACCCGTCGGCGGCCGTGACGGTGCCCGCGTAGGTCGTGAAGCCCACCAGCACCACGTCGCCGGGGTGGCGCTCGCGCATCAGCTGCCCGAGGTTGAGCTCGCCGCGGCGCGCCATCTCGGTGGCCCGCGCGTCGCCGAGGTGGGAGTTGTGCTCCCACACGACCACCCGGCCCGCGCCGTCGCGGCGGTCCAGGTGGGCGACGAGGTGGTCGAGCGTGTCGGCCATGTGCCGGTCGCGCAGGTTCCACGAGGCGGCCGCGTCGCCGAACATCGTGCGGTAGTACTCCTCGGCGTCGGCGACCACGATGGCGTTCTGCTCGGCGAAGAAGTACTCGTCCTCGGCCACCGCCCCGTCCGCGCGCAGGTAGTCGCCGGCGCGCCGGCGCAGGGCGACCAGCTCGGCCAGCACGTCGCGGCGGCACGACGGGCTGACCCCGAGCAGCACCGCGCGGCCGTACTCGGCGCTCTCGCCGGCGTAGGGCTGCAGGCACTCGTAGCGGCGGCGCGCCCGCCGCGCGGCGGCGGGGTCGTGGACGTCCAGGTAGCGGACCACCGCCTCGATCGACGCCCCGAGGCTGTAGAGGTCGAGGCCGTAGAAGCCGACCGCGGACCCGGGGTCGGCGAGGCCGTCGTTGTGGGCGCGCAGCCAGCCGACGAAGTCGAGGACGTCGGCGTTGCGCCACATCCAGGTGGGGAAGCGCCGGAAGCCGCGCAGCGCCTCCTCGGCCCCGCCGTCGCGGCCCGCGCCGCGCACGTAGCGGTTGACCCGGTAGGCGTCGGGCCAGTCGCCCTCGACCGCCACCGCGGTGAAGCCCTGCTCGAGGATCAGCCGCTTGGTGATGCGGGCGCGCTCGCGGTAGAAGTCGTGCGTGCCGTGGCTGGCCTCGCCCAGCAGCACCACCCGGGCGTCGCCGATCCGCTCCATCAGGGCGTCGTAGTCGTCCCGGGCGCCCGTGAGCGGGCGCGCGTCGCGTCGCACGCGGCCGGCGGCCTCGGCGTCGGCCCGCGGGGCGGCGAGCGGGGTCGCCACCGCTCAGCCCCCGGCCGCGTCGGCGAGGGGCGCGGCCGCCGCCGGGAGATGCGCGACGAACCACTCCCGCGCCAGTCCGGCGACCGCCTCCAGCGCGCCGGGCTCCTCGAACAGGTGCGTCGCGCCCTCCACCACCTCGACCCGGTGGGGACACGCCAGCCGCCCGGCGGCCGCCAGGTTGAGCCGCAGGACCTCCGGGTCGCGCGAGCCCACGATGAGCAGCGTCGGCGCGGTCACCCGCGGCAGGCGGTCCTCCGCGAGGTCCGGCCGCCCGCCCCGCGAGACCACCGCCCGCACGTCCCCGCCCAGGGCCGCGGCCGCCCGCAGCGCCGCCCCGGCGCCGGTCGAGGCCCCGAAGTAGCCCACCGGCAGGTCCGCGACGGCGGCCTGGTCGCGCGTCCAGCGGGTCACGGCCTCGAGCCGTGCCGCCAGCAGCGGGATGTCGAACACCAGGTCGCGCCGCCCCTCCTCGCGGGGCTCCAGCAGGTCGATCAGGAGGGTCGCCAGGCCGGCCTCCTGCAGCCGCCGCGCGACGGCGCGGTTGCGCGGGCTGAGCCGGCTGCTCCCGCTGCCGTGGGCGAAGACGACCAGGCCGAGCGCGCCGGGCGGCACGACCAGGTCCCCGTGCAGGCGCAGGCCGTCGAGATCGATCTCGAGCGGCCGCTCGGCCGGCGCGTCGCCGGCCGCGGGCGGCGTCGCGCCCACCCCCGCGGCGTCGAGCAGCGCCAGCACCTCGTCGTCGGAGACCTGGCCGAAGTCCTCGTACCAGCGGCCCACCCCGAGCAGCTCGTCCGGCACCGAGGCGCTCACCACCTCGTCGGCCTCGCCCCGCAGGAGGGCGATGCCCTCGCGGGAGGCGACCGGCACGGCCACCACGACGCGGCGCGCGCCGCGGGCGCGCACCGCGCGCACCGCCGCGAGATCGGTCAGCCCGGTGGCGATGCCGTCGTCGACGATGATCACGGTGCGATCGCGCACCTCCAGGGGCACCCGCCCCTCGCGGAACAGCGCGCTCAGCCGCACGAGCTCGCGGCTCTCGCGGTCGAGGACGCGGTCCAGCTCGGCCGGCGCCACGTCCAGGTGGCGGGCCATGCGCCAGTCCACGACGGCCGTGCCGTCCTCGGCGACCGCCCCGATCCCGAACTCGGGGTTCGCCGGGGCGCCCAGCTTGCGGACGGCCAGTACATCGAGCGGCGCGTCCAGCGCCCGGGCGACCTCCACCGCCACGGGGACGCCGCCGCGCGGAAGCGCCAGCACGACGGGCCGCTCGTCCCGGAAGGACGCCAGGAGCCCGGCGAGGGTGCGCCCCGCGTCACTCCGGTCGGTGAAGACCATGGCGCGATGATCCTCCCGCGCCGGCCCGGGGCCATGGGCGCGGCCCCGGATCCGGTTGCGCGTTTCCCGCAGCCGGGCCTAGGCGGGCTCGGCGGGGTCCTCCTGGCCGGCGAGCGCGATGCCGGACTCGCGCACGATCGCCAGGTGGCGCTCCTGGATCGGCAGCGCCCACTCGACCAGGTCGATCACCTCGCGGTCCCTCGCCGAGAGCGCCAGCGTCCCGAGGATCTCGACGTGGCACACCTCGCCGGCCTCGGCCATGCTCAGGAACTCGAGACCGTCCAGCCCCTCGGCGTCCTCGCCGAGGTAGGTGGTCATCATGTCCTTGGCCTCGCCGGTCGTCTCCCGCGCCTTGTCCAGGATCGCGGTCTTCTTGCCCTCGTGCGTGCCGGCCACCTCCTCGCAGCGGCGCGCCGTCTCGGCGGCCTCCTCGCTCATCCGCTTGAGCGTGCGCTGGATGTCGTCGTCGTCCACCAGGCCCGCGATCTTGGTGGTCGCCTCGCGCGCCGCCTTCGCGAGGCCCAGGACCTCGCCGAGCTTGTCCTCGAGCTTGGTCAGCTCCGCCATCGAAACCCCCCTGTCGTGATCCGGTGCATCCCTGTGCCCGAATCGCCGCGCCGCCAATCCGCCGGGGTCCTACGCCAGCAGGCCCAGCTCGCCCGCCCTCCTCACCGCCTCGACGCGCGAGCGGCAGTCCAGCTTGCGGAACAGGTTGCGCACGTGCATGTCCACGGTGCGCGGGCTGAGGTACAGCTCCTGGGCGATCTCGCGGTTGGTGTGACCCACGGCCACCAGGCGCACGACCTCCCGCTCGCGCCGGGACAGCAGGGCGCCCTCGGCGTCGGCGGCGGCCCGGCGGCCCAGGCGGCGGGTGACCGACTCGCCCATCGCCTGCGACCGCGCGGGCCGCCTCGGTGGCGAGCGGCTTGGCGCCCAGCTTGCGGGCGGTGCGGTACGCGTCGCCCATGCGCTCCAGGCCGCGCTCCCGCTGGCCGGCGGCGACCAGAGCGACCCCTGCGCGCAGCTCGATCTCGGCCCGCTCGTAGGGGATGTCGAGGCCGCGGTGCAGCTCGACGGCCCGCGAGAGCTGCTCGGCCGCGGTGACCGCGTCGCCGTCCGCGAGCGCGATCTCGCCGATGGCGCAGGCGAGGGCGGCGAGGGCGTCGGCGTGGCCGGTGGCCGAGGCGATCCGGGTGAGGGCGGCGGCGCACGCGTGCGCGCCCTCGAGGTCGCCGCGACGGGCGAAGAAGCCGGCCGCCCAGCGCAGGCCGCGGACCGCGAGGTGGTGGTCCTCGCTCGCCTCCCACCGGGACAGCAGGGTGCGGCAGAGGTCGGCCGCCTCGTCGTCGGCGCCCTCGGCCGCCGCGACCCAGGCGAGTGCCGAGGTGGTGTCGGCGATCATGTTGAAGTCGTCGACCTGGAGCGATCCCGCGAGCGAGGCGGTGAGCAGGCGGCGGGCGGTGCGTCAGGCGCCCCTGCAGGGCGTGGATCGGGGCGATCAGCCCCTCGGTCATCCCGACCGCCGCGCCCGGCGGCGATCAGGTCGCCCCCGATCTCCAGCGCGCGCGGCCACTCGCCGCATTCGCGCAGCACGTAGACCATGCAGGTGAGGCACAGCAGCTCAGTGGACCTGAGATCGCCGGTGCGGCACAGGTCGAGCGCCGTGGTGAGCGTCTCCTGGGCGCGGCGGTAGTCGGCGGCGTCGTAGAGGACGGTGCTCAGCCGCTGGTAGAGCTCGGCCGCCACGGGGGTGAGGTTGTGCTCCAGGGCCAGCGCGAGCCCGGCCTGAACGGTCGCGAGCCCCTCGTCGAACTCCCCGCGGGTGGCGCGCGAGACGCCCTCCAGCCCGAGTGCGCGCGCCCGCAGGTCGAGCGCGATCGGCGGTCGCGGCCTCGCGGCCGGCGGCCTGGGCCAGCGCGATGGCGTCGGTGTGGTTGGAGGCGGCGCGCAGCTGGTCGGCGACCAGCAGGCGCTCGCTCGCCGCCTCGGCGGGAAGGCCCGCGGCGGCGTAGGCCCGGGCGGCCTCCCGGCGCGCGGCGGTCGCGGCCTCGCGGTCGCCGCGAAGCCCGAGGACGGCCGCCAGCGGCGCCGTCCGGCGGCCACGCACTCGAGGGCGCCGAGACCGCCCTGGACCGTGCAGATCTCGCGCCACGCGCGCGCCGCCTCGGCGAGGTCGCCCGAGAGCTCGGCGCTGACCGCGTAGTCCTCCAGGACCCCGATGCGCCCCGGGACGTCCTCCCCCTCCGGCCAGAGCTCCAGGGCCTGGCGCCCGGCGCGGGCCGCGTCGCGGTGGGCGTGCACCGCCCGGAAGTCGCGCGCCGCGCCCAGCAGCGCCTCGCGGGCGAGCGCCTCCTCGCGGGCCCCGAGCCACTGGGTGGCCACCTCCATGCTGCCGCCGCCGTCGGCCACCAGGGCCTGCGCGAGCCGCCGGTGGAGGGCCCGTCGCTGGAGCCAGGGCACGTCGGCGTACAGCGCCTCGCGCGTGAGGGCGTGGCGGAACGCGGCGCGGCCGGCGCCGTCCTCGCGGACGACGCCCCGCTCGATGAGCTCGGTCAGGCCCTCGGCCCCCGCGATCCCCTCGACGACCTCCAGGTCGAACGCCTCGCCGGCCACGGCGGCGGCCTCGGCGGCGGCGCGGGCCGACGGCGAGAGCTCGGAGGCGCTCATGAGCACGGCGTCGCGGATCGTCTCGGGCACCGGCACCTCGCCGTCCTGCGCCAGCTCCAGCCCGCGCGGCCCGGCGGTGACCGCGTCGCCGGCCCGCAGCGCGCGCGCCATCTCCTCCACGAAGAAGGGCAGCCCCTGGGTGCGGTCGTGGATGGCGCGCGCCAGCGGGGGGCCCGGGGCGTCTCCGAGCACCTTGCCCAGCAGCTCGGCCGTCTCGGCCGGCGCGAGCGGCGCGAGGGCCAGCTCCTCCAGGAGGCCGTCGCGCCGCAGCCCGTGACGCAGGCGCCGCAGCATGTGGTCGCGCGGGAGCCCGTCCGAGCGGTAGCCGGCCACCACCAGCACCGACATCCGGCCGAGCGGCTGCGCCAGCGCGGCGAGCAGCTCGAGGGTGGCGTCGTCGGACCACTGGAGGTCGTCGAGGAGCACCAGGACCAGCCCGTCGCGCGCCAGGTGCGCCAGGGCGGCGCACAGCGCCTCGATCAGGGTCGCCCGGTCGCTCGCCGGCGCGGGGTCCCCGAGCTCGGGCAGCAGCAGGGCGAGGTGGGGGCGCAGCGGACCGCAGTCGTCCAGGGCCTCCGGGTGACCGCGCAGGTGGGAGCGCAGCGCCGCGACGACGGGCCCGTAGGGCTCGGCGGCGCCCTGCCCGGCGCGAGCGCGCCAGCACCGGCGCCCCGGCCGCGGCGGCCAGGTCGTCGGCCAGGCGGGTCTTGCCGACTCCGGCCTCGCCGGAGACGAGCAGGAGCGCGCCACGCCCGAGGCGCGCCTCTCCCAGGGCCCCCTCCAGCCGCTCGCGCTCGGCCCGGCGCCCGACGAGAGCGGGACGACTGGCCATGGCCGCAGTGTAGGGCCCGCCGGCGGCCCGGACGACCGCCGGCGGGGGGTGGATCACGACGCGACCGGGACCGGGTCGGGCCGCAGCACGACGGTGTCGGCCACCGGCGTGATCTCGTCGGCGGGCATGCCGACCTTCGCGGCGTGGACGCGGATGGCCTCGGGGCTGTCGGCCTCGTACAGGCACACCGTCCCCAGGTCCCCGGCGTCCTCGCCCAGGACGTAGCTGCGGATCCAGCGGACGCCCGAGCCGGGCTTGTCGCCCTCGGTCGCCGAGATGCCCGCGGTGGTCTCGATGTCGGCGGGGGTCGCCCATCCGTGGCGCCGCCTGATGGCGTAGAGCTGCATGTGCTTCTCCTTGTTCGGGGGGGCGCTCGCGCCGCTGTGGCCCGGGCGCCGTCCGTACCGTTGACGTGGAGAGCACGGTATGAGCGCGGTACCACCGCAACATCAGCGGAACCGCCGTACTTTCGGAGCCCGGTCGCCGTGGCGGCGGCCGGCCCTCCTCAGACGAGCAGCGCCACCCCGGTCGCGACCAGCCAGAGCGATGCGCGGCCCTCGACGCGGCGCGCGTACACCCGTAAGCTGACGGCGCCGACCCGGCCCCCGACCCGAGGAGGATCCCGATGCCCGAGGAGACCACGCACCAGATCCGCGTCCACCTCACCCGCGAGCGACCGCCCATCCGCAAGGCGGTCCTGGAGATGACCGGCGACGAGGTGACCTTCGGGACGCCCGGTTGGCAGGGCGAGCACTACGGCTTCGATCCGAGCACCCTCCCCGAGCACCCGGGCACCCTGGACTACCTCGTGGCGTCCGTCGCCGGCTGCCTGATCGGGACCTTCGGCGGCGCGCTGCGCGCGCGCGGGATCGACAGCACCGGCGACCGCCTCACCGCCGACGCGGTCGGCGACGTGGTGGTCGACCCGGACGGCGTGCTGCGGCTGCGCTCCATCGCGGTGCGCTACACGCTGCACGCGCCCGAGGACAAGCGCGAGGCGGCCGAGCGCGCCAACACGCACCACGCGGCCCACTGCCCCAACGCGCGCTCGGTGGCGCCGGCGATCGAGGTGACCACGGAGCTGGACTTCCACCCGCTGCGCGAGACGGCCGGCGCCACCGCCTGACGCGGCGGCCCGCCCGGGCGCGATCCGGGCGGGCATCGCCCCCCTGCCGGAGGTACGATCCCCGCTGACCGGGATGCCGGGGCGGCCCGGAGCCGCGGTCGTCGCGTGACGATGATGACCGCTGCCGGCGAGGGGGTGCCCCCTGAACTTCCCCGAGCATCTGTGGACGATGGTCGACGAGTACCTGCACGCGCTCGACTTCGCGCCCGCGGACCCCACCGACGCGGCCGACGCGGCCGGGACCGAGGCCCTGGTCGAGGCGATGCGCTACTCGCTGCTGGCCGGCGGCAAGCGGATCCGCGGGGTGCTGGCGCTGGCCGCCTGCGAGGGGCTGGGGGAGGACCCGCACCGCCTGCTGCCCACCGCCGCGGCCATCGAGCTGGTGCACACGTACTCCCTGATCCACGACGACCTGCCGGCGATGGACGACGACGACCTGCGCCGGGGGCAGCCGACCTGCCACCGGGTGTACGGCGAGGACGTGGCGATCCTGGCCGGCGACGCCCTGTTCGCCGAGGCCGTGCGGCTGGTGTGCGAGCGCCAGGAGGGCGGCGCGGCCGTGCAGGTGGGGATCCTGGCCGAGATCAGCCGCGCCACCGGCGTGGCCGGCATGGTGGGCGGCCAGTTCCTGGACCTGCGCGGGGCCGGGCACGCGTCGCCGGCCGCGCTGGCGCGGGTGCACGCCCTCAAGACCGGGCGGCTGATGGCCTGCGCGGTGCACTGCGCCCTGGTGCTGGCCGATCCGCCGCCCGAGATCGAGCTGGCCTACCGCGCCTTCGCGCGCGAGCTGGGCCTGCTGTTCCAGATCGTGGACGACATCCTCGACGTGGCGGGCTCCACCGAGACCCTGGGCAAGGCGGTCGGCTCGGACGAGCGCCAGGACAAGGCGACCTACGTGAGCCTGCACGGCCTGGAGCGGGCGCGGGAGCTGGCGCGGGACACGCACGCGCGCGTGCGGGAGATCCTCGACACCATCCCGGGACCGGTCGAGGATCTGGAGGCGCTGGCCGACCTCACCTACGCGCGCCGGAGTTGAGCGGCCCGGACCCCCACGCGGGCGGCGCGGGCGGTGGTGGCCCGAAATCGGCGTTTGGAGTAGCGTCAGCCCCGATGGGCAGTGCGCGCCAGGGATCTCCCGCCGGGGAGCACTCGCGCCGCAAGGCCGACCACATCAGGATCGCCCTTCAGGAGGACGTTGGCTTCGGCGACCTGACGACCGGCCTCGAGCGCTACCGACTCGTGCACCAGGCGCTGCCGGAGCTCGACCTGGACGACGTCGATACGCGCGTCGAGCTGTTCGGCCGGCCGCTGGCCGCCCCCATCGTCATCTCGTGCATGACCGGCGGGGTGGAGCGCGGCGCGCAGATCAACCGCCGCCTCGCCCGGGGCGCCCAGGCGGCGGGCGTGGCGATGGGCGTGGGCTCCCAGCGCGCCGCCCTGGACGACCCCTCGCTGGCCGAGTCGTTCCGCGTGCGCGAGCTGGCGCCGGACGTCCCGCTGCTGGCCAACCTCGGCGTCTCGCAGCTGCGCGAGCCGGGCGCCCTGGAGCGCTGCCGGCGGGCGGTGGACATGATCGCCGCCGACGCGCTGGTGCTGCACGCCAACCCGCTCCAGGAGGCCCTCCAGCCCGAGGGCACGCCGCGCTTCGCCGGGCTCGTCGACCTGATCGGCGAGATGGCGGCCGCGGTGGGCGTGCCGGTGGTGGTGAAGGAGGTCGGCTGGGGCATCTCCGAGGGCATCGCGCGGTCCCTCGCCGAGGCCGGCGTCGCCGGCCTGGACGTGGCCGGCGCGGGCGGCACCTCCTGGAGCGAGGTGGAGCGCCACCGGATGTCCGACCCGGTGATGCAGCGCGTGGCCGCCACCTTCCGGGACTGGGGCATCCCCACGGCCGACAGCGTCGTGGCGTGCCGGCGCGGCTTCCCCGACGGCCTGCTCATCGCCTCCGGCGGCCTGCGCAGCGGGCTCGACGCGGCGAAGTGCCTGGCCCTGGGGGCGGACGCGGCGGCCCTGGCCGCGCCCCTCCTGCGCGCGGCGGTCGAGAGCGAATCGGACCTCGCCGACGAGCTGCGGCGTATCGTCACCGAGCTCCGCGTGGCCATGCTCTGCGTCGGCGCCGCCTCCGTCGCCGAGCTGCGGACCACGCCCCACCTGGCGCGCGTGGACGGCGCGCCCGCCCCACCCACGACCATGGCCTCTCCGATCTAGGGAACACCATGCCGAATCGACCGCGCTCGCTGGAGCTGGCGATGGCCGGCTACCTGCTCAAGAAGCGCCTCATCAAACGCGAGGAGCGCTTCCCCTTCACCCTGATGCTGGAGCCGCTGGAGCTGTGCAACCTCGCGTGCGAGGGCTGCGGTCGCATCCGGGAGTACGAGCACGTCTTCGACAAGCGGCTGTCGGTGGAGGAGTGCCTGCGGGTGGCCGAGGAGGCCGGGGCCCCGATCGTGAACATCCCCGGCGGCGAGCCGCTGATCCACAAGCAGATCGACCAGATCGTCAACGGCATCACCGCGCAGGGGCGCTTCGTGTACCTGTGCACCAACGGCCTGCTGATGGACCGGGCCTTCGGCCGCATCCCGCCCTCCGACCGCTTCGCGTTCGTCGTGCACATCGACGGCATGGAGGAGGTGCACGACCGGGCGGTCGCGCGCGAGGGCGTGTTCGTGAAGGCCACCGCGCGCATGCGCGAGGCCATCTCGCGGGGCTACCGCGTGTGCACCAACACGACCATCTTCCGCGGCGTGCCGGCGGAGGAGTACGTGGAGCTGTTCACCTTCCTGCGCGACATGGGCGTCGAGGGCTGCATCACCTCGCCCGGCTTCGACTACGAGTCGGTGACCCACGACCGCGAGCAGTTCCTGGCGGCCTCGGAGGCCGAGGCGCTCTACACCGAGGTGCACGAACGCTGCGAGGGCCTGGACGTGCCCTTCTACAACAACCCCCTCTTCCACGAGTTCCTCCAGGGCAAGCGCGAGTACCGCTGCTCCGCGTGGTCGATGCCGACCTACACGGTCGAGGGCTGGCGGACTCCCTGCTACCTGCTGGCGGACGCGCACGTGTCCAGCCTGCAGGAGCTCTACGAGGGGACGGACTGGGAGGCCTACGGGACCGGTCGCGACCCGCGGTGCGCCAACTGCAAGATGCACTGCGGGTACGAGGCGACCACCATCCTCGAGGCCCTCAACCGCCCCAAGGACCTGGTCGCGCTCGCACGCGGTTGACCCGAGCCCCCTCGTCCTCGTCTGCGCCGTCCCGGCCGAGCGCCGGGCCCTGCGCCGGCTGGAGCGCCGGGGGGTCGCGCTGCACGTGGGCGGCATGGGAGCCGCGGCGGCGGCGCGGGCGGGCGCGGCGATCGCGGCCGGGCGTCCCCGGGCGCTGCTGGCCGTCGGCTTCTGCGGCGCCCTCGACCCGGCGCTGCGGGTCGGCGACCTGGTGGCCGCCGAGCGGGTGCGGGACGAGGCCACCGGCGAGGAGTTCGCGGCCGACCCCGGCCTGCTCGCCGCGGCCCCCGGCCGGCGGGGCGTGCTCGTGAGCGCCCGCCACATCGCGCGCACGCCCCAGGCGCGGGCCCGCCTGCGCGGGACCGCCGTGGACCTGGAGAGCGCCGCCCTGGCGCGGGCCGCCCGCGACGCGGGCATCCCCTTCCTGGCCCTGCGGGCGGTCACCGACACCACGGGCCACCGCCTGCCGGACTTCGAGGCCATCGCCGCGGGCCGGCCGCAGATCCCGGCGGGGCGCCTGGCGGCCCACGTGCTGCGCCACCCCCGGGAGCTGCCCCGGCTGGTGCGGCTGGGCGCGGGCGCCCGGCGGGCGGGCCGCGCGCTGGCGGAGGGCCTCGAGGACACGCTCGCCGGGGTGGCCTGATGGCCGGCACGGCTCTCGTAACGGGCGCGACCGGCTTCATCGGGCACCACGTGGCCGCCGACCTGCTGGCGCACGGGTGGGACGTGCGCGCGCTGGTGCGCGACCAGGGCCTGGCCCGGGGGCGCCTGCCCGGGGGGGCCGAGCCGGTCACGGGCGACGTCACCGACGCCGGGTCGGTCGCCGCCGCGGCGCGCGGCTGCGACGCGGTCTTCCACGTGGCCGCCCTGTACACGCTGCGGCGCAGCGCGGCGCGCGCGGTGACCCGGACCAACGTGCAGGGCACCGCCAACGTCCTGGCCGCGGCGGCCGCGGCGGACGCGCGCCTGGTGCACACCTCGTCGGTCTCGACCATCGGGGTGCCGCCGAGCGGGGTGGGGGACGAGACCACGCCGCTGCGCCGCGCGCACGTCATCGGCGCGTACAAGCGCTCGAAGGTCGCGGCCGAGATGCTGGTCGGCGAGGCCGCGCGGGGCGGCCAGTGGGCCGTGATCGTCAACCCCTCGGCGCCGGTCGGGCCGGGCGACCGGCGCCCCACGCCGACGGGGCGCGTGGTGCTCGACTTCCTGCGCGGCCGGATGGTGGCCACGGTGGACACCGGCCTCAACCTGGTGGACGTGCGCGACGTCGCCGCCGGCCACCGGCTGGCGCTGGAGCGGGGCACGCCGGGGCGGCGCTACATCCTGGGCAACGCCAACGTCACGCTGGCCGGGATCATGCGGATGCTGAGCGAGGAGACCGGGCTGCCGGCGCCGGCCCACCGCATCCCGCACGCGGCCGCGATCGGCTTCGCCGCGCTCGACGAGGTGGTGGAGGGCTGGATCCTGCGGCGCGAGCCGCTGGCGCCGCTGGACGGCGCCCGCATGGCGCGCAGGCCGATGTTCTTCACCGCCGCGCGGGCGGTGTCCGAGCTCAAGCTGCCCCAGTCGCCGGTGAGGGAGGCGCTGCGCGACGCCGCCGAGTGGTTCTACGAGCAGGGGCTCGCGCAGCGGCCCGCCGCAGCGGTCGCGGCGGTGGGGGCCTGATGGCCGTCCACGCGCCGCCCGACCTGCTGCCGGCCGCCCGCGGCGCCCTGGAGCGCGGGCGCGACCGGCTCCTGGCCGACCAGGACCCCGGCGGCTGGTGGTGGGCCGAGCTGGAGTCCAACGCGACCATCGTGGCCGAGCACGTCTTCCTGATCACCATGCTCGGCATCGCGCGCGACGACGACCTGCGGCGCCTGGCCAACGACCTGAGGGCGCGCCAGGGCGCGGACGGGGGCTGGCCCCTGTGGTTCGACGGCCCGTCGGACCTGTCGACCACGGTGGAGGCCTACTACGCGCTGCGCCTCGCCGGGGCGCCGGCCGACGACCCGGCGCTGGTCCGCGCCCGCGAGCGCGTGCTGGCGCTGGGCGGCGCGGACCGGGCGCGCTTCTTCACCAAGCTGTGGCTGGCCGTGCAGGGGCGCTACCCGTGGTCGGCGCTCCCGGTGATCCCGCCCGAGATGATCATGCTGCCGCCGCGGGCGCCGCTGTCGCCGTACCGCTTCGCCTGCTGGGCGCGCGGCACGTTCGTGGCGCTGATGGTGGTCCTCTCGCGCCACCCGACCTACCCCCAGGCCGTGGGACTCGACGAGCTGTTCGTCGCGCCGCCGGGCGCGGGACCGGCGCCGAGCGCCAAGGCGGCGGGACGGTGGACGCCCTGGTTCCGACGCGCGATGCCGCTGGCGCGCGCCTACAACCGGCGCCCGCTGCGGCGCCTGCGCGCCCGCGCCGAGGCCCGCATCGCCCGCTGGATCTGCGACCGGCAGGAGGCCGACGGCTCGTGGGGCGGCATCCAGCCGCCGTGGATCTACTCGATCATCGCGCTGCACGCGCTGGGGTACCCCCTGGACCACCCGGTGATCGCGAAGGGCCTCGCGGGCTTCGACGGCGCGTTCCGGGTGGAGGACGGAGAGCGCCTGCGGGTGCAGGCCTGCCTGTCGCCCATCTGGGACACGGCGCTGGCCGCGGTCGCGCTGGGGGACGCCGGGCTGCCGGCGGAGCACCCGGCGCTGGCCCGGGCGGCCGACTGGCTGCTGGCCGAAGGAGGTCAACCGCTTCGGCGACTGGTGGGAGATCCCGCGGCGCGGCCGCCCGGGCGGCTGGTCGTTCGAGTTCGACAACGTCTGGTACCCCGACACCGACGACACCGCCGAGGTGCTGCTGGCCCTGCTGCGGGCCGGCCTGCCGCGCGAGCACCCGGCGATCCGGCGCGGCGTCGACTGGCTGCTCGGCGATGCAGAGCGGCAACGGCGGCTGGGGCGCCTTCGACGTCGACAACGACCGGCGCGTCATGACCCAGCTGCCGGTGTGCGACTTCGGCGAGGTGATCGATCCCCCCACCGAGGACGTCACCGCCCACGTGGTGGAGGCGCTGGTCCACTGCGGCGTCCCCGCGGCCCACCCGGCCGTGCGCCGGGGCGTGGCCTACCTGCTGTCCGAGCAGCGCGCCGACGGGTCGTGGTGGGGGCGCTGGGGCGTCAACCACGTCTACGGCACCGGGGCGGTGCTGCCGGCGCTGGCGGCCGCCGGCGAGGACATGGACGGGGCGCCGGCGCGCCGGGCGGTCGCCTGGCTGGCCGGGCGCCAGAACGCCGACGGCGGCTGGGGCGAGCGGGTGGAGAGCTACCTCGACCCGGCGTGGGTGGGGCGCGGCCCCTCCACGGCCTCGCAGACCGCGTGGGCCCTGCTGGCCCTGCTGGCCGCCGATCCGGAGCACCCGTCGGTCGCGGAGGGGATCGGGTACCTGGCGCGCACCCAGCGCGACGACGGCGCCTGGGACGAGCCGTACTTCACCGGCACGGGCTTTCCGGCCGACTTCATGATCCGGTACGACCTGTACCGCAACGTCTTCCCGGTCACCGCCCTGGCGCGGTGGGTGGCCGGCGCGAGGGGAGCGGAGCCGTGAGGGCCCCGGCCTCGGCGCGGACGGCGGTCGCGCGGGCCGCGCGGGCGCACGACGAGAACTTCCCGGTCGCGTTCTGGCTGCTGCCGCCCGCGGCCCGCGCGGACATGCACGCGCTCTACGCCTTCTGCCGGGCGACCGACGACCTGGGCGACGAGGGCGACCCGGCGCGGCGCCGGGAGCGGCTCGAGGCCTGGCGCGAGGACACCCTGCGCTGCTTCGGCGGTGAGCCGCGCGACCCGCGCCTGCGCGCGCTGGCCGCGACCGTGGCGCGCCACGACCTGCCGCCCGAGCCCTTCACGCGCCTCATCCGGGCCAACCTGATGGACCAGGAGCGCGACCGCTGGCCCACCTACGGCGAGCTGCTGGAGTACTGCGACCACTCGGCGACGCCGGTCGGGCGGATGGTGCTGGGCGTGCTCGGCTACCGCGACGCGTGGCGGGCGCAGATGAGCGACGCCACCTGCATCGGCCTGCAGCTGGCCAACTTCTGGCAGGACGTGCGGCGCGACCTGGACGAGCGCGGGCGCATCTACCTGCCGCAGGAGGACATGGCCCGCGTTCGGCGTGGACGAGGACGACCTCGCCCGGCACCGGGCGACGCCGCAGGTGCGCGCGCTGCTCGCCTTCGAGGTGGCCCGGGCCCGGGAGTGGCTGGACCGGGGGGCGCCCCTCGCCCGCGTGGTGCCCCCGCGGGTGGCGCTCGACATGAGGATGTTCACGGCCGGCGGGCGGGCGGTGTGCGACGCGATCGCCCGGCAGGGCTACGACACCCTGGCGCACCGGCCGGCGCCCGGGCCGGCTGGGGCGGGCGCGCATCGCCACCGCGGTGCTGTGGTCGCTGGTGCGGGGGCGCGCATGACGATCGAGGAGGCCTACGAGCGCTGCCGCGAGATCACCCGCCTGGAGGCCCGCAACTTCTACTACGGGTTCGTGCTGCTGCCGGCGACGCGGCGGGCGGGCATCTACGCCGCGTACGCCTTCAGCCGCCGCTGCGACGACAGCGTGGACGGCGACGAGCCGCTGGAGCGCAAGCTGGCGGCGCTCGCGCTGCGCCGGCAGGAGCTGGCGCGCTGCTACGCGGGCGACCCGCCCCCGGACGACGCGGTGCTGGTGGCCCTGGCCGACGCCGTGCGAGCGCTTCGCCATCCCGCGCGAGCACCTCGAGCACCTGCTGGAGGGCGTGGAGTGGGACCTGCGCATCGCCCGCTATCCCGACTTCCCCGCGCTGGAGCAGTACTGCGACCGCGTGGCGGGCGCGGTGGGCCTGGTGAGCCTGCACGTGTTCGGCTTCACCGACCCGGCCGCCCCGGCGCACGCCCGCGACCTGGGCGTGGCCCTGCAGCTGGTCAACATCATGCGCGACGTCGCCGAGGACGCCGAGCGCGGGCGCATCTACCTGCCCCTGGACGAGCTGGAGGCCCACGGCGTGAGCGAGGAGGAGGTGCTCGGCGGGATCGCCACCGCGCGCTTCCGCGCGCTGATGCACGACCAGGCGGCGCGGGCGCGGCGCTACTTCGCCCGCGGCGAGCAGCTGCTGCCGCTGCTCGACCGCCGCGCGCGCATGTGCGTCGCGATCCTCTCCGGGCTGTACCGCGAGATCCTCAGGGACATCGAGGCGCGCGACTACGACGTCTTCGGCGGGCGGGTCGCGCTGTCCACCTCGCGCAAGCTGGGCGTGATGGGGCACCAGACCCTGACCAGCCTCTCCCCGCGCTGAGGCGCCCGGTGCCGAGCCCGCGGGTGGTGGTGTGCGGCGGCGGCCTGGCGGGGATCGCCGCCGCGTGCGAGGCCGCCCTGCGCGGCGCGCGGGTGACGCTCGTCGAGCGGCGGCCCTTCCTCGGGGGCAAGGCCTTCAGCTTCGCGGACCCCGACGCGGGCGTGGAGGTGGACAACGGCCAGCACGTGTTCCTCGGGTGCTGCACCGCCTACATCGCCCTGCTGCGCCTGCTGGGCACCCACGGCCACACGCGCCTCCAGCCGGCCCTCGACGTCGCCGTGCGCGACCGCGACGGCCGCACCGGGTCGCTGCGGGCCGCCCGCCTGCCGGCCCCGGCCCACCTGGGCCCGTCGTTCGCCGCCTACCCGCATCTGCGCGCGCGCGAGAAGGCGGCCGCGCTGCGCGCCCTGCTCGCGCTCGGCGCCCTGGGCGAGGAGGCCCGCCGCCGCCTGGACGCGGTCACCTTCGCCGACTGGCTGGCCGCCCACGGGCAGGGGCCGGCGGCGATCGCCCGCTTCTGGGACCTGATCGTGCTGCCCACCTGCAACGACCGCAGCGACCGGGTGTCCGCCGCGCTGGCGGCGTTCGTCTTCCGCGAGGGCTTCCTGCGCACGCGCACCGGCTCGGCGATCGGGTGGTCGACCGTGGGCCTGACGCGCCTGGTGGACCCGGCGGCCCGCGGCTTCCTGGAGGCGCGCGGGGGCCGGGTGCTGAGCGGCCGCGCGGTCGCCGAGGCGGGACCCGACGGCGTGCTGCTGGGCGACGGCGAGCGGCTGCCGGCCGACCGCGTGGTGCTGGCCCTGCCCCCCTCCCGGGTGCGGGAGGTGGCGCCGGCGGCGCTCGCCGACGACCCGGGGCTGGGGTCCTCGCCGATCGTCAACGTGCACCTCTGGTACGACCGCGCCGTGATGGACGAGCCGTTCGTCGCCGTCCTCGACAGCCCGGCCCAGTGGATCTTCAACCGGACGGCGATGGCCGGGCTGCCGGGACCGGGCCAGCACCTGGCCGTGTCCGTGAGCGGCGCGCGCGAGGAGGTCACGCGCGGCAAGCCGGAGCTGATCGCGGCCTTCACCCAGGAGCTCGCGCGGCTGCTGCCGCGGGCGGGCGCGGCCCGGGTGCGGCGGGCCACGGTGGTCAAGGAGCCCGAGGCCACCTTCGCCGCCGCCCCCGGGCAGGCGGCGCGCCGGCCCGGGCCGCTCACCCCCGCCGGCGTCCTGCTGGCCGGGGCGTGGACCGACACCGGGTGGCCGGCCACCATGGAGGGCGCGGTGCGCAGCGGCGTGCGGGCCGCCCGGCTGGCCGTGGATTAGGCTCCCGGCCAGGGAGGCAAACCGTGGCCTGGACTCCGCCTGTCATCCTCGAACGGGTCGTCGCCGCCCCCCTTCGCCGGCGACGGGAGACGCTGCGGCTGGCCCCCGACGGGGCACCCCGCCCGCAGGCGCCCTTCGCGCGCGGTCCGGCCGCGGCCCGGGTGCTGGCGCGCGTGATCGACGGCGCCGCGTGGGTGGGCTGCCGCATCCCGCCCGAGGTGGCGCACGGCATCGCCACCGTCGGCGGCACGTGCGAGTGGGCCGCGCGGCCGGGCAAGCGCCGGGCGCTGGCCGCCAACCTCGCCCACGCGGTGGGGCTCCCGCCCGGCGCGCCGCGGGTGCGCCGGCTCGTGCGGCGCGAGATGGTCAACGAGGCCCACCGCTCCGCCGACCTGCTCTGGGCCCTGGGCCGGCGCGAGCGGTTCCTGGCGACCGTGACGATGGAGGGCGGCGAGCGGGCACGGCGCGCCGCGGACGAGGGCCGCGGCGTGATCCTGGCCGGCATCCACCTGGGCGGCTGGGAGGTGGCGACGCCGGTGCCCGCCTGGCTGCTGGACGTGCCGGTCACGGTGATCGTGGCCGACGACTGGCTGGCGTGGGCGATCGACCACAAGCGCGGCCACGCCGGCATGCGCGTGATGTACCGCTCCGAGCCGGCGCTGCGCGCGGCCCGCCTGCTGCGCCGCGGGGAGGCGCTGCTCCTGCTGGGCGACGACGAGGCCGGCTCGGACGTGCGCTCCTTCGAGGTGCGGTTCCTGGACGGCCGGGCGATCCTGCCGGGCGGGATCGTGTCGCTGGCCCGCCTCTCCGGCGCGCCGATCGTCTGCTTCTACGTCCTGCCCGAGGGGCCCCGGCGCTGGCGGGTGGTGGTCAACGAGGCCGTGGCCGCGCCGGAGCGCTCCGAGGGCGAGGCCGGCGAGCACCGGGTGCTGCAGGTCCTGGCCGACCGCTGGAGCGAGGTGATCCGCGCGCAGCCCGAGCAGTGGGCCGCGTCGCACCGGATCCGCTGGACCGGGCACGGGGAGGACCCGCCCTGATCCGGCCGCGGCCAGCCCTGCTCGAGATGGCGCTGGGCCTGGGGGCCTACGCCGCCTACCTCGGGGTGCGCCGGGCGGTGCTGACGCCCGAGGGGCGGCGGCGCGCGCGGCGCAACGGGCGCCGCCTGATCGCCCTGGAGCGGCGCCTGGGCCTGGACCTGGAGGCCCGCGTCCAGCGGACCGCCCTCCGCGCGCCCGGCATCGCCCACGCCCTCCACGTCGGCTACGCCGCCGCCAACGTCGGGCTCAGCGTCGCCTGGCTGATCACCCTGCACCGGCGCGGCGACGCCGCCTACGCGCGGGAGCGCCGGGCGGCGCTCGCGGCCTTCCTGGGAGCGCTGCCGGTGTTCCTGGCGCTCCCCACCGCGCCCCCGCGCACCCAGCCGGGCTTCGTGGTGGACACCATGGCGGCGAACGGCATCGACCTCGAGCACGACCTGCTGGTGCGCTTCTACAACCCGATCGCGGCCATGCCCAGCCACCACGTGGCCTTCGCGGTGGTGACGGGCGTGGGCCTGGCCGCCCGCGCGCGCTCCCCGCTGGGGCGCGCGGCGTGGGGCGCCTACCCGGCCCTGGTCGCCCTGGTGGTGGTCGCGACCGGCAACCACTACGTGCTCGACGTCCCCGCCGGCGCCGCGCTCGGCGCCCTCGCGCGGACGCTCACCCGATGAGGGAGGGGCCCGAGCTCGATCCGCGCGTCACCTGGGGGCGCATCGCGCTCGGTGCCGGCCTGGCGCTGCTGGTGGGCATCGGGGTGGTGCTGCTGATCGGGCGGCTCGCCGGCTACTCGGAGCTCTCCCGCACGGTGCGCAACGCCGACCCCGAGTGGCTCGCCCTGTGCGCCGGCGCGCAGCTCGCCGTCTTCGCGGGCTACGCCGGCGTGGTGCGGGGCACCGTCGCCCTGGAGGGCGGGCCGCGGATCGGGGCCTGGCTGTCGCTGCGCGTCGTGCTCGCGAGCTTCGCCCTGACCCAGCTGATCGCCGCGGGCGGGGTGGCGGGCCTGGCGATCGTCTACTGGGGCTTCCGGCGCCTGCACTTCGGCGCCCGCGAGTCGCTGGTGCGCCTGCTGGGCCTCAACACCTACGTGTACCTGGTCTTCGCCCTGATCGGGTTCGCCGCCGGGATCGCCGCGCTGGTGACCGAGGCGGCGCCCCCGGCGATGAGCCTCTGCTGGATCGTGGCGGTGCCGCTGCTGCTGGTCGCGGCGCGCTGGTTCACGCAGCCGCGCCGGGTGAGCGTCTGGTCGCGCGACGAGGGTGGCTGGCTGCGGCGCGGCCTGGCGGTGGGGGTCTCGGCGGCGTGGTGGGTCCGGCGCGCCGTCTCCACGCGGCAGGGGCGCCGCCTGGCGCCCTGGGCGCTCTGCTACTGGGCGGCCGACATCGTGAGCCTGTGGGGCGGGCTGCGCGCCGTGGGCGTCGAGGTGGGGCTCGCGGGGCTGGTGATCGCCTACGTCACCGGGTACGTCGCCGGGATCATCCCGCTGCCCTTCACCGCCACCGGCGGGGTGGACGCGGCGACGACCTTCGCGCTGACGGCCGTCGGCGTGCCGCTGGAGCAGGCGCTGCTGGGGGTCGTCGCCCACCGGGTGTTCGCGTTCTGGCTGCCGCTGGTCCCGGGCCTCGTGCTGGCCGCCCTGCTGCCCTCCACCGGCCGCCGCCTGGACGAGGCCGCCCAGGCCGAGCCGGCCTGGGCCCGCCCCGGATAGGTTGCGTCGTCGATGCTCCCGGTACCCGGCCGGGCGCCGACGGGGAGGTGCGGACATGGCGGGTCGGCTCGAGGGCAGGGGCGTGGTGGTGACCGGCGCGACGAAGGGCCTGGGGCGCGAGACGGCGCTGCTGATGGCCGCGGAGGGCGCCCGGGTGGTGGCGGTGGGACGCGACGCGGCCGACGGGCGCTCGCTGCAGGACGAGGCCGCCGTCCTGCCCGGATCCGTGACCTTCCACGCGGGCGACGTGCGCGACGAGGAGACCCACACCGGGGCGATCGCCCTCTGCCGCGAGGGCGGCCGCCTGGACGCCTACGTCAACAACGCGGGCATCCTCGGGTCCCGAGGGGCCGCTCCACGAGACCTCCCTCGACGACTGGGAGGAGGTCAACGCCGTCAACATGCGCGGCGTGTTCCTGGGCTGCCGCGCGGCGATCCGGGCCATGCGGGAGGACGGCGGGGGCAGCATCGTCAACGTCGGCTCCATCCTCTCCCTCACCGCCGACCCGTTCCTCACCTCGTACACCGCCACCAAGCACGGCGTGCTGGGGCTCACGCGGGCGCTGGCGGTGGACTACGCGGCGGCGGGCATCCGCGCCAACTGCGTGCTGCCGGGGGACATGGAGACGCCGATGATCCTGGAGTACTTCGCCGCCAGCGACGACCCCGAGGCCACGCGCAGGCAGATGGAGGACGCCTACCCCATCAAGCGCATCGCCCGGCCGCGCGAGGTGGCCCAGGCGGTGCTGTTCCTGGCGTCCGACGAGTCGTCGTTCGTGAGCGGGGCGGAGCTGCTGGTGGACGGGGCGCTGACGGTCAAGGCCTACTAGGGGCATCTCCGTCGGAGACCCTGTCGATCTGCGGGCGCCCCGTTCGTCTGAGGGGAGAAGATCCCCACGAGGAGGACGTCATGAAGTACATGCTGCTGATCCACCAGGGCACCACGCCGACGCCGTACGACCCGGAGGCGTGGGGCGCGCTGTCGCAGGAGGAGCAGAACGCGGTCGTACGCCGCCTACCGGGACGCTCAACGAGACCCCGGGCGTGACGCCCGGCCTGCAGATGCAGCCGCCCGACACCGCGACCACGGTGCGCGTGAAGGACGGCGCCACGCTCACCACCGACGGCCCCTTCGTCGACTCCAAGGAGGCCCTCGGCGGCTACCTCTTCTTCGAGGCGGACGACCTCGACGCCGCCATCGCGCTGGCCGCCCGGATCCCGGCGGCGCGCATGGGCGGCGCGGTCGAGGTGCGCCCGATCGCGGAGTGGTAGCGCCGCTCGAGCGGGCCTTCCGCGACGAGTGGGGCCGCGTCGTGGCCGCCCTGATCGGCCTCCTCGGCGACTTCGACCTGGCCGAGGAGGCCGCGCAGGACGCCTTCGCCATCGCCGCCGAGCGCTGGCCCCGCGAGGGCACGCCGGCCAACCCGCGCGCCTGGCTGGTGACCACGGCCCGCAACCGCGCGGTCGACCGCATCCGGCGCGACCGCGTGCTGGCCGCCAAGACGCGCCTGCTCGAGGTGGCCGAGGCGACGGAGGACGCGACGACGGCGATGGAGGAGGTCGACTTCCCCGACGAGCGCCTGGAGCTCATCTTCACGTGCTGCCACCCGGCCCTCGCGATCGAGGCCCAGGTCGCCCTGACGCTGCGCACCCTGGGCGGGCTGACCACGGCCGAGATCGCGCGCGCGTTCATCGTCCCGGAGGCGACGATGGCCCAGCGGCTGGTGCGGGCCAAGCGCAAGATCGCCGCCGCCGGCATCCCCTTCCGGGTCCCGCCCGACCACCTGCTGCCGGAGCGGCTGGCCGCCGTGCTGGCGGTGGTCTACCTGATCTTCAACGAGGGCTACGGCGGCCGCGAGCGAGCTGGCCGGCGAGGCCCTGTGGCTGGGACGGGCGCTGGCCGAGCTGATGCCCGACGAGCCCGAGGTGCACGGGCTGCTGGCGATGATGCTGCTGCACGACGCCCGCCGCGAGGCCCGCTTCGCCGGCGGCGACCTGGTGCTGCTGGCCGACCAGGACCGCACGCTGTGGAACGCGCGGCAGCTGGACCAGGGGCTCGCCGCCCTCGACCGCGCGCTGGCGCTGCGGGGCCGGGGGCCCTACGTCGTGCAGGCGGCGATCGCGGCCCTGCACACCGAGCAGACCACCGACTGGGCCCAGATCGCCGCGCTCTACGGCGAGCTCGCGCGGCTCACCGGCTCGCCGGTGGTCGAGCTCAACCGGGCGATCGCCGTGGCCGAGGTGGAGGGCCCCGCGGCCGCGCTCGCGATCCTCGACGGGCTGCGCGCTGGACGACTACCGCTACCTGCACTCGACGCGCGGCGAGATGCTGCGCCGCCTCGGCCGCGCCGGCGAGGCGCGCGCCGCCTACCGGCGCGCCCTGGCGCTGATCGACGACGACGCCGAGCGCCGGCTGGTGGAGCGGCGGCTGGCCGACCTCCCCGGCGGCTGAGGGCGGCGGAAAACCCGAACGCGTCCTCCGCGCGCGCGCCGATTGCGCGCCGCCCCGCGGCGGCGAGGCTTGCCCCGTCCCCTCCGCCACCGGTCCCCGGGGCGGATCTCCGAAAGGAAGCCATGGAACCCGCGCCCGCTCCGGGGCTCCTCGACGCCCTCGAGTACCCCTTCTTCCAGAGCGTCTTCGACCGCAAGAGCCGGCGCGTCGGCCTGGGCATGACGGTCGGCTCGGACGTCCTCGCCTACACCAGCCCGTACGAGCCGGTGCCCCTCTCCGAGCTGGAGGAGGCGCTGCTGTGCATCGCCGGGACCGGCCTCACCGGGCTCAACCTGGGCGACCTGGACCCGGCGCGCGGCATGAGCACCCTCGTCCAGTGGACCACGCGCACCTGGCCCAGCTCCTGCTCGAACCACGGCACCGAGCTCTTCTTCACCAACGACGCCGGCCTCTACATGCTGAAGATGTTCGACGAGCTCCCCGAGCCGGGCGAGGTGTCGACCCTGTCGGGGCGCCCCGTGGACGAGCAGGTCGACCGCGCTGCTGAGCCTCTTCCGGCGCGCCCGCCTCGAGCTGCAGCCCGGCCGCGCGCCGCTGCCCACCACGCTCCCCGGCCTGTTCGACTTCAACCAGTGGAACGCCAACCAGCCGGGGACGACCCTCTTCGTCCCGGTCACCAACACGACCCTCGAGTACATCAACCTGCTGTTCATCTACCTCTCGCGCAGCTACGGCTTCTCGCTGGTGGACGAGCAGCAGGGGCGCCGGTCGGCGGGCCTGCAGGACGCCCTGGACTCGGGGCGCCTGGACCCCGCGCGCCAGATGACCATCGCCGAGCTGGAGCAGCGGGTGCTGTCGATGCTGGTGGTGGAGCAGGCGTTCATCTGCCAGAACATCAACCTCGCCCTGCAGGCGATGGGCCTGGGCGGCTGGACGTTCACGGGGTACCTCGCCCGCTTCGTGATGGGCGGCGGCGACGTCCCCGGGCTGGGCTTCCGCTTCGCCGAGGCCGCCGACGGGACGACCCACCCGGTGGGCCGCGACGGCGTCTTCGAGGCGTTCTGCCCGCCGTACCACGCCGACATGCACGCCGCGGTCGACGCGTTCATGGAGATGAAGTGGTCGGCGTTCGACGAGGAGGTGCCCAAGCCCTACCTCGAGCCGGACCGGGTGGTCGGGGCCGTGCCGCGCCCGCACGACGACACGGTCGAGCTGGTGAAGCGCTTCTGCCAGTACGTGCACGACACCTACGGCCGCTTCCCGGTGACCCTGGACCCCATGTACCAGCGCCTCACGGTCCAGGGCCAGCACGCGGACCCGGACTTCTACGCCCACTTCTACCCACCGGGAGCGCTGACCGACCAGCACCTCGAGCACTTCGCGCGCTGGCACCCCGACCTCGCCGGTCCCGGCGGCGCGCCGCCGCTGCGCTCCAACGGGGGTGGCGCGGCGGGAGGCTGAGCCGCGGGCGTCCGGGCGTTCCTCGGGAACGCGCGGACGGCCTCAGGCGCCCTCGATGCCCGCCTCGCGCACGTAGTCGCGCAGCTCGTCGAGCGCCCGGTCGCCGAGCGCGCGGACCGCGCGCCGGTCGCCGCTGGGCACCTCCATCACGACCAGCGACGCCACGGCGGCGCGCGCCAGCGTGGCCAGGTGGTCGCGCTCCTCCGGGACCGCGGGCGCCAGGGCCAGCACGAAGGCGGGGTCCTGCTCGTTGGGATCGCCCTCCTGCGCGAAGAACGCGATCACGATGCGCTCGATCTCCTCGTCCTCGACGCGCCCCACGCTGACGCCGCTGGTCTGCGCGAGCTCATCCGCCTGGTCCTCGGAGACGCCGACCACGATCACCACCTGGCCGTCGCCGTCGTCGCCGATGGCGATGAAGTCCTCACCCTCGCGCGCGAGCTCGCGCAGCTGCTCCTCCTGCCCGCCGTCGCCCTCGGCGGGCTCACCGCCCCATGTGGGCTCGTCCATCTGCGCTCCCGTCTCGAGTTGGCGCCCTCTCTTCTACCCGACGGCGGGCCGACCGGGTACTCGCCCGCAACCGCGAACCGGGGATCGCCCGGACGCCGAGGAGCCCCGCCGCGCGGGAGGGTGGGCCGGAGCCGGGTGATCCCGGCCGCCCCGACCCGAAAGGACACCGTGCTCAACGTGACCGCCCTGCTCGGGAGCCCGAGCGCCACCGACGGCCTGCGCTACGGGCACGGCAACCGCATGCGCTCCGGCGCCGAGCGCCGTCCGGTCGTGGTGTGGAACTGCACCCGCCGCTGCAACCTCGCCTGCCGTCACTGCTACTCCGACTCCACCGCGCAGCGCTACGACGAGCTCTCGCACGAGGAGGGGATGGCGTTCATCGCGGACGTCGCGGACTTCGGCTCGCCCGCGCTGCTCCTGTCGGGCGGCGAGCCGTTCATGCGCCCCGACCTCCTGGAGCTGATGCAGGAGGCCCGCGATCGCGGCCTCGCCGTGACGATCTCCAGCAACGGGACCATGGTCAGCCCCGCCCGGGCGCGGGCGGTCGCCGCCGCCGGGGTCCGGTACGTGGGCATCAGCGTCGACGGCCGCCAGCCCGAGCACGACGCGTTCCGCGGCCGCCGCGGGGCGTACCGGCGCGCCCTGGGCGGCATCGCCGCCCTGCGGGCCGAGGGCGTGCGGGTGGGCGTGCGCGTGACCCTCACCGCCAGCGCCATCTCCGCCCTGCCGGACATCTTCGAGCTGGTCGAGCGCGAGCACATCAACCGCGCCTGCTTCTACCACCTGGTCCCCGCCGGCCGCGGCGTCGCCCAGGAGTCCGTGGACCCGGCGGCGGCGCGGGCCGCGGTCGAGCAGATCTTCGGGTGGGCCGAGGGGCTCGTGGAGCGGGGGGCGCCGACCGAGGTGCTGACCGTCGACAACTACGCCGACGGCCCGGCGCTGTACCTGCGCACCCTCGCGCGCGACCCCGCGCGCGCCGCGGGCATCCGCGAGAGCCTGTCGTGGAACGGCGGCGCCCGCAACGCGAGCGGCAGGGGCCTGGCGGCGGTCAACTGGCTGGGCCGGGTCAAGCCCGACCAGTTCTGGGGCGGGCCGATCCTCGGCTCGGTGCGCGAGCGCCCGCTGTCGCAGATCTGGACCGACCCCCCCGAGGAGCTCCAGCGCCTGAGGCGCCGCTCGGACAACCTGCAGGGCCGCTGCGCGGGCTGTGGCTACCGCGACCTGTGCGGCGGCGGCCTCGCGTCGCGGGCGCTCGCCAGCGGGCGCGGGCTCGAGGGATCCGACCCGGGCTGCCACCTCACCGACCGGGAGATCGCCGCGCGCGCGTAGACTGCCGCCCGCCGGGCGGGCGATGAGGGGGTGTGCCGAGTGCCGCAGGCGCAGGTCCCCGGGGCCACGATCAACTACGAGGAGCAGGGCGCGGGCGAGCCGCTCCTCCTGATCCCCTGCCTGGCCGCCGACGGCACGTGCTGGGCCTTCCAGGTGCCCGCCTACGCCGAGCACTTCCGCTGCATCGTGGTGGACCTGCCCGGCTCGGGCGGCAGCCCCACCCCCGCGGGGACGCCCTCCACCGCGCGCTTCGCCGACGAGCTGGCGGGCCTGCTGGACGTCCTCGGGATCGCGGCGGCGCACGTGGCGGGGGTGTCGCTGGGCGCGGCCGTGGCCATGCAGCTGGCGGGGCGGCATCCCGGCCGGGTGCTGACCCTGGGCCTGCACAGCGCCTGGCCCCGGACCGACCCGTTCATGCGGGCCTGCATGGAGAGCTGGCGGGCGCTGGCGCAGGCGCTGCCGACGATGGCGGACTTCGTGGCCTGCGGGGTCTTCCCCTGGGCCTTCACGCCCGAGATGTACGCCCAGCGGCCGGAGGTGATCCGCGAGTTCACCGAGATCGTCCGCGCCCGCGACGCCCTCTGGCTGGACGGCTTCATGGCCCAGTCCCAGGCCGTGATCGACCACGACGCCGCGCCGGTGCTCGGCAGCATCGCGGCGCCGACCCTGGTGACCTACGGCGCCCGCGACGTCCTCACCTCGACCCGCTTCGCCCCCGCGCTGGTGGACGGGATCGCCGGCGCCCGGCTGACGGTGTTCGACCACCTCTCGCACGCCGGCTTCAACGAGGACCCCGACACCTTCACCGCGGCCACGCTCGCGTTCATGCGCGAGGCCGCGCGCGGGGAGGGCGGCGGCGCAGGCTAGGCCGTGGCGCCCTCCCCGGTGGCGCTACAGCGACAGCGGCAGACCGCGACCGTATGCGTCGCGCACGAGCGCCATCGCGTCGTCCTCGCTCGGCGCCTCGACCTCCACCTGCACGGCGAGGTGGTCGTCGACCGAGACTACGCGGAAGCCCTCGACCGCCAGGGCGATCCACATTTCATGGACCTCGCGGGTCGAGGCGTGCGGGACGGGCGTGTCCGGGCGCATCGAGACGGTGATGGTCATTGCGGACTCCTGAGATGGGCGTGGTGAATGCACCCCCACGGTAGGTCGCGGCGACCACGTGCGGTACGTCACGAACGTCTAGTACGAACGGACGGGATGCGCGCTCGCGGGAGCCCGCGACTGTACGAAGGACGGGGGCGCAGCGGCCGGGAGTCCGGCGTCCGGTCCCCCTGAACGGGTGTGGGCCGGTCGCGGCCGCGCGGCCGGATACTCGGGGCGGTGGCCGCACCGGCCACGCGGCGCGCGGACGATCGCGGCGCCGGTCACCCGACGTGAGGACGGCGGCATGGCGATCTCGGGCCCCAGGTACCTGGTGATGGAGGCGGCGCTCGTGGGAGACGGTCGCTGGACGACCGATCTGGCGCCCAAGCCGAACTGCTACCTCAGCCGCGACCTCGCCGCGGCGCGGGCGCGCGAGCTGGACGAGCACGCCCTCCGGACCGGGGCGGTGCGCACCTTCCGGGTGCACCGCGCGGACGACGGCGCGCAGTCGCCCGCGCTCGCCCTCCCGGAGCGGTCGCTGGCCTGACCGCCTCCGGACGGGGCCCCGGCCGCGTGGCCGGCGCCCCGTCCGCGCGGCGTCCCTAGACCCGCACCTGGACCGTCGCCACGGGATCCACCGGCAGGTCGCCGGTGGCGTCCAGCAGGTTGAGCAGGCTCGCCAGGGCGGAGCCCGGCGTCGCCGTGACGACCAGGGTGGAGTCGCTCGCGCGCTCGACCGTCAGCAGGGAGCCCACGCCGGCCGACGCGAGGGTGGACCGCACCTGGGCGAGCAGCGGGTCCAGCACGCCGGCCAGCACCGGGAGCTCCTGCGTGCGCTGGCGGACCGTCTCGGTGAGGGCCGCCGTGAGCGCGCCGGCGTCGACGCCGACGCAGGCGGAGCCGCCGACGATGCAGGCCGGGTCCACGCCGAGCGAGGCGACGTCGACGACCGGGATCGTGGACGGGAGGACGCCGCCGTCCAGGAGCCCGCCGGCGTTGAGCATGTCGCCGAGGGCGCCCAGGGGCACCGGCGCGGTCTGCGCGCCGTTGGAGCCGTTGGCCCCGTTGGAGCCCTGCAGGTCGCGCGCGCCCGGGTTGGTCGCGCCCGGCGCGGATGCGACGCCCGCGCAGCGCGCCACGGCCACGGCCAGGCGCCGCGTGTGCACCGAGATGCGGAACTGGCGCAGGCGCAGCGACGTCGCGCTCGCGCGGGCCAGGCGCTTCGTCTGGGCGGTCCTCACCTTCGAGGTGATCGTCCGCTGGCGCGCCGCCGACGGACAGCTGCGCGAGGCGGTGATGACCTTCTTGGCCTGGGCGCTGGCGGTTCCCACCGCCTTCACCAGGTTGGCGCGCGCCGGCGAGGTCTTCGCCGGCGCCATCGGGGCCGCGACGATCGTCACGGCGAGGGCGGCGGCCAGCGCGAGGCCGAGCACGCCGCGGGCACGGGCATCTCTCATGTCATCCCCTCCCTGGGATCCGGGGGTCCCCGCGGGGGGCCCTCCCGTTTTAGTCCTGTGTGAGGAAGGGATCCATCCGGCGCGACCGATGTGGGATCTATGCCCGAATCGGGGTAACCCATGGGTGCCGGAGGGCGACCGAGATCGCTGCCGTACATAGTAAGGTGATGCGTAACTGACCTCGGTCCCGAGGACGAACTGACGAAATGGAGAGTCGTGGTGCCTGACCCCGCGCAGAGCCCTGAGCCGCACGAGAACATCGGAGAGGCGACCTATCGCGCGGTCAACGAGCTCACATCACGCAGCGTCGACCCCCTGACGCGCGCTCAGGCGTTCGCCGTGTTGGCCGAGCAGCAGGGGCGCCAGGAGGGCACCGTCTCGGCCAACTACTACCGAGTTGCACGCAAGCGCGGCGAGGGACGCTCGCAGCGCAAGAAGGCGCCGGCGCGCGCGCCCCGGGCGAGCAACAGCGCGGCCCCGGGGAACGCCCTGCTCGACGCCATCGCCCGGGCCCAGCAGGCCCTCAAGGAGGTCGAGGCGGCGGCGCGCGACGACCTCAAGGTGCGCGAGCAGCTCAAGTCCCTGCTGTAGGCCTCCGCTCGCACCGGCGTGGCGCCTACGCCAGGTGGCCGTCCAGCCAGTCGAACACCCGGGCGTCGCGGGTCAGGGGGCCCAGGGGCTCGCAGTGCCGGTCGGCCCCCTCGTGCGCCGTGAAGCGCACGATCTCCCTGGGTCCCGGCAGCCGGTCGTACAGCTGCTGCGACTGGCCCGGCCAGAACTGCTCGTTCTCGGGATCGGTCACCAGGAGCGGGGTGGTGATGCCGGCCACCTCGTCGCCCAGCCGGTACCGCCGGACCGCGTCGAAGAGGTCGAAGGCGGACCCGCCCTCGATGCCGTAGGGCCTGCCGCGGAAGGCCAGGACCGCGGCCGCCTTGTGCGACAGCTTCAGGCCCATGCGCATGTTGCGGTCGAAGGCCTCCCGCTTGCCCTCGGTGAGCTGGGCGAGCACGTGCTTCGGCAGGTGGTCCGTCCACGAGGTGGACACGTCCACGACCCCGGGGTCGGCGACGGCGGCGGCGAAGCGGTGCTCGAAGGCGAGCGCCCGGGGCACCCAGTACCCGGCCTGGCTGACGCCGATGAGGCCGATGCGGTCGGCGTCCACGTCGGCGCGGGCCACCATCGCGTCCACGACCGGGGTGAGCACGGCCTCCCAGTCCGGGCGGAAGGGGATGCCCTGCTCGAAGAGGGCCGCCTGCTGGCCGGGACCGTCGAAGGTCATCCAGTGGTGGCCGCGCTCGGCCGCCGCCGCGCCGCCCTGGACCCACATGTCCGAGGTGGCGCCGTCGCTGCCGTTGTTCATCACCACCAGGGGCCGGCGCTCGCCGGCGCGGCGTCCGGCGCGCGGAAGAAGTACGCCGGCAGGCTGGTGCCCTCGTAGGGGATCGCCAGCCGCTCGCCCGGCACCGGGTGGAGGTCGACGACCCTCTCCCAGCACGCGCGCTGGCGCCGCCAGATGTCCAGCTCCTCGCCGGCCCGTGAGCTGCCCGCCACCGCGTAGAGGCCGCAGGCGTAGTGGCGCGCCGCCCGGCGGTGGTGGCCGAGGGCGCTGACCCGCCGGCCGGCGGCGCGGGCGGCCTCGCCCGCCGCCGCACAGGCCTCGGCGGTCGCGAGCCACTCGTTCACCCACGAGTCGGGGTCGCCGTTCCTGATGCGCGCCGCGGTCGCCATCACCTCGCCGGGGTCGGCCGCCCCGCGCGCGGCGGCGCCCAGCGCGATCTCGAAGCCGAACTGGAAGTCGTCGTCCTTGAACACCCTCTTCACGCCGGTCCCTTTCCTCGTGACGGCGCGATGGTATCGGGGGCGCGCGCGTCCGCCTCTGGCCCGACAGGCCCGTGCGGACGTACGATCCCGCCCTGATGACCAGCGATCGCGGCGCACCGGTGGTGTCGGGCCCCTCCGCCGCCGTCGCGCTGCTCGAACGCGAGCGCGAGATCGGCGCGCTGCACGCCGCCGCCGCCGACGCGGCGGCCGGGCAGGCGCGGCTGGCCGTGGTGGAGGGGCCGGCCGGCATCGGCAAGAGCCGGCTGCTGGCGGCGCTGCGCGAGGCGTCCGCCGGGCGGGGGCTGCGCGTGCTGTCGGCGCGGGGGAGCGAGCTGGAGCGGGAGTTCCCCTTCGGCGTCGTGCGTCAGCTGTTCGAGCCCGCGCTCACCGACGCCGCGTTGCGGGAGCGGTGGCTGTCGGGCGCGGCCGGCCCGGCGGGCGCCGTGTTCTCTCCCCCGGGCGACGGCGACGGCCGCGACGCCTCGTTCGCCGCGCTGCACGGCCTGTTCTGGCTCACCGCCAACGCCGCCGGCGAGGGGCCGCTCGTCCTCGTGGTCGACGACCTCCACTGGGTCGACACGCCCGTCGCTGCGCTACCTGGCGTACCTGACGCGCCGCCTGGAGGGCCTGCCGGTGCTGCTGGCGGTGGGCCTGCGCTCGGGCGAGCCGGGCGCCGACGCCGCGCTGGTCGCCGAGCTCGTCCAGGAACCCGCCGCCACGCTCGTCCGCCCCGGGCCGCTGAGCGACGGGGCGGCGCGCACGCTGGTCGCCGCGCGCCTGGGCAGCGAGCCCGACCCGGCGTTCCTCGCCGCCTGCCACGAGGCCACCGGGGGCAACCCGCTGCTGCTGGGCCAGCTCCTGCGCTCCCTGGGCGACGACGCCGTCGCGCCCGACGCCGCCAATGCCGGCCTCGTGCGCGAGGTGGGCCCCGCGGCGATCGCGCGGACCATCCTCCTGCGGCTCTCGCGGCTGCCCGCGGATGCGGTCCCGGCGGCGCAGGCCGTCGCGGTGCTGGGGGAGAACGCCGAGCTGCCCACGGTCGCGGCCCTCGCCGGCATGGACGAGCCGCGGGCCGCGGCGGCCATCGGCGCCCTCGGGCGCGCCGAGATCCTGCGCTCGGAGCGCCCGCTCGGCTTCGTGCACCCGCTCGTGCGCGAGGTGGTCTACCGCGACATGGCGGTCGGCCAGCGGGAGATCCTCCACTCCACCGCGGCGCGCCTGCTCGCCGGCGCCGGCGCGACCCCCGAGCGGGTGGCGGCGCACCTGCTGCTGGTGTCGCCGCGCGGCGCGGACGAGGTGGTGGCGACGCTGCGCGCCGCGGCGGCGTCCGCGGTCTCCCGCGGGGCCCCCGAGTCGGCGGTGGCGCTGCTGCGCCGGGCGGTGGAGGAGCCGCCCGCGGCGGCGGACCGGCCGGCCGTGCTGCTGGAGCTGGGCCTGGTCGAGAGCCAGGTCGACGCGCACGCCGGCACGCGCCGCCTGCGCGAGGCCTACGACGCGCTCACCGATCCGGCGGCGCGGCTGGTCGCGGCGCGCGCGCTGGCCTGGGCCCTCATCTTCACCGGCGAGCCCGCCGAAGCGGCCCGCATCGCGCACGAGGCGGCGCGGGCCACGCCGGACGCGCTCGCCGACCTGCGGTCGTGGCTCGAGGCCATCGAGCTCTGCTGCCTGTACTTCGGCGCCGGTGTCCCCGGCGGCCTCGCGCGCCTGGAGGCGGAGCGCCGCACGGCGCCGGGCGGCGGTCCCGGGGCGCGCGCGCTGCAGTGCCTGGTGTCCATCGACTGGTGCCAGCGGGGCGGCACGCGCGCCGAGGTGGGCGACCACGCGTTCGCGGCGCTGGCCGGAGGCGAGCTGCTGGACACCCCGGACGGCTACCTGCTGGGCATGGGCGCCCTGCTCGCGCTGGAGCTGGGAGAGCGGCCCGAGGCCGACCCCTGCTGGGACGCCGCCCTGGCCATCGCCCACCGCAACGGATCGCTGTTCGCCATCTCGTCGGTCCAGATGTGGCGGGGGCTGGGCCTGCTGCGCCGCGGCGACCTGCGCGAGGCCGACCGCCACCTGACCGAGGGCGACCGGATGCTCGCCCGCTGGGGGATCGCCAGCCAGTCCTACGCCCTGGGCTTCCTGGCCGAGCAGCGGGTCGCGCGCGGCGCGGTGGCCGAGGCCCGCGCGCTCCTGCCGGAGCCGGCCGGGTGGCCCGAGCTCTCGGACGGCACCCTGATCGCCCTGCGCGCCGAGATCGAGGTCCTGCTCGCCGAGGGCCGGCCCGCCGAGGCCCTCGCGCGCGCCGAGGAGCTGGCCCGGCGCCTGGAGCGGCGCGGGCTGCGCGACGTCAACCCCGCCTGGTTCGCCTGGCGCTCGCTGGCGGCCCGCGCCCTCGACGGCCTGGGCCGGCGCGAGGAGGCGCGCGCCCTGCTGGCCGCGGAGCTCGCGCTGGCCCGCGTCTGGGGGGCGCCGGGACCCATCGGCCACGCGCTGAGGATCATGGGCGAGGTCGAGCGCGACGAGGGCCGGGGTCACCTCGAGGAGGCCGTGGCGGTGCTGGAGGGCTCGACGGCGCGCCTCGAGCACGCCCTCGCCCTCGTGGCGCTCGGGGCGTGGCTGCGCCGGGCGCGCCGCCCCACCGAGGCGCGCGAGCCCCTGCGGCGCGCCCTGGAGATCGCCGAGGCCTGCGGCGCCGAGGGCGTGGTGGAGCGGGCGCGCACCGAGCTGCACGCCACCGGCGCACGTCCGCGCACGGCGGCGCGCAGCGGGGCCGGCGCCCTCACCCCCAGCGAGCGGCGCGTGGCGGCCATGGCGGCCGAGGGGATGACCAACCGCGACATCGCCGAGGCGCTGTACGTGACCCCGAAGACGGTGGAGATCCACCTGAGCAGCGCCTACCGCAAGCTGGGCGTCCGCTCGCGCCACGACCTGCCCGGGGCGCTCGCCACCCCCTAGGGACGGCGGGACCCCTAGGGGGGTCCGCGCGCCGAAACCCTGGGGTGGGTGACTGGGGTTCCCCACGATGCCGGCGGATCGGCGGTGGCGGAGGCTGCCACCCATGGACCGCACGACGCGACGCGTGAGCCTCGAGCTCCGCACCGACGGGGGCACGCCGGCAGGCGTCGCGTACGGCGAGGAGGGCGATCGCCGCGAGTTCAGCGGCTGGCTGGGGCTCATCAGCGCCCTGGACGCCCTCCTCGACGGCGACGGCCCCCACGCACCCCAGACCGAGATGGAGGACGAGGATGTCGACCACCCGACACACCGCGCTTGACGCCGTCGCCGCGCTCCGCGAGCGCGTGGGCGAGGTCGTCGCCCCCGGCGACGCCGAGTGGGACCAGGCCCGCCAGGCGTGGAACCTGGCCAGCGACCAGCGTCCCGCGGCCGTCGCGTTCCCCCGCGACGCCGGCGAGGTGGCGGCCACCCTGGCCGTCGCCCGGCACCACCGGCTGCGCGTGGCCCCCCAGGGCACCGGGCACAACGCCCCCCCGCTGGGCGACCTGCGCGACGCCGTGCTCCTGCGCACCGACCGCATGCGCGACGTCCTCATCGACCCGCTCGCCCGCATCGCCCGCGTGGGCGCCGGCGTGCTGTGGGAGGAGGTGACCGTCCCGGCCGGCGAGCACGGGCTCGTCGCCCTGCACGGCTCCTCGCCCAACGTCGGGGTGGTGGGCTACTCGCTGGGCGGCGGCATCGGCTGGCTCGCGCGCAGCCACGGCCTGGCCGCCAACTCGGTCACGGCCATCGAGGTCGTGACCCCGGCCGGGCGAGATCATCCGCGCCGACGCGCAGCGCGAGTCCGAGCTCTTCTGGGGGCTGCGCGGGGGCGGCGGGGACTACGGCGTCGTGACGGCGATGGAGTTCCGCCTCTACCCGCTCACGACCGCGTACGCCGGATGGTTCATCTGGCCGTGGGAGCGCTCCGAGGAGGTGCTGCGGGCCTGGGCCGAGTGGACGCGCACGGTGCCCGACGAGATGACCTCGGTCGGTCGCATCCTCCAGATCCCCGACCTGCCGTTCGCGCCCGAGCCGCTGCGCGGCCGCAACATCGTCGCGGTCGAGGTGGCCTACACCGGCACGGAGGACCAGGAGCGCATCGGCGCGGAGCTGGTGCGGCCGTTCCGCGACCTCGCGCCCGAGATGGACATGGTGGCCACCATGCCCGCGCCCGAGCTGGTGCGCCTGCATCAGGACCCCGAGCCGCCGATGCCCGGCGTGGGCGGCCACGTGATGATCGACGAGATCACCCCCGAGGCCATGAGCGCGTTCGTGGACCTCACGGGCCCGCGCTCGGGGTCGCCGTTCCTCTCCGCCGAGATGCGCCACCTGGGCGGCGCGGCGGGACGGCCGGCGCCGGGCGGCGGGGCGCTGTCGCACCTGGACGGCGAGGGCGCGGTGTTCGTCATCGGCGTGCCGATGCACCCCGAGCACCACGAGCTGCTGGTGCGCGACGTCAAGCGCGTCGAGACCGGCCTGGCCGGCTTCGGCACGGGCGCCTGTACCGCAACTTCGTGGAGGAGCAGACCTCGGCCGGCCGCTTCCACGCGGACGACCGCCTGGCCCGGCTGCGCGCGCTGCGCCGCCGCTTCGACCCGGCGACCCAGGTGATGGCCAACCACCCCATCGACCGGGAGCTGGCGGAGCTCTGAGGGCGTCCGACCTTCGACCCTGCGCGCTCTGGGCGTTTCCGAGCTCTGAGCGTTGGCGAGGAGTGCGGAGAAGAGAAGCGGACAAGGCGTGGGCCGGGCCTCTCGCGGGCCCGGCCGACGCGCTCCGGGTCCCTGGCCGGGGCCCTTCGCAACCGGCGGCACCGCCTTCGGCGGGGACGGCCGCCTTGGACGGCCCGACAAAGTCGGGCCGTCTCGTCGCCCCAAAGGGGCGACTCGCACACCACACCGCCCTACCGGGATCGCCGAGGCCGCGGAGCGCCCCGTGATCCGACGCTACCCGGTCGGCTCGGTGGTGTTGACCTTTCGCGCACATGTCCGGCCCGAAGGGCCGCTGCGCGTGCTGCGAACACACCCGGCCAGGGCGTGTTCGCGCGTCGAGTCGGCCCGCAAGAGGCCGACTCCACGCCTTGTCCGCCCCTCCTTCTCCGCATAGCTCGGCAACGCCCAGAGCGAGCAAGGTCGAAGCACGGAGCGCCCGAAGCACGGAAGGCCTCGAAGCACGAAAGTCCCGAGGCCATGCGCACCTCCCACCTCGACCGGTCAGGCTCGGTGGTGGCGACGCATGGTCCGCCGGTCATGTGGGCGTGACTCCATGGCCACGGACGCCGGCGCGCTCACACCGTCGCGACCGTGATGTCCAGGATCACCCGGCCGGCGCTGTCCAGCCGGTCGGCGGCGTTCGACAGGTGGCGGTACACCTCGCGGCGGCGCAGCGCGTCCAGGAGCCGCTCGATGTCGTCCTCCTCCCCGCTCCAGGGCACCCGCCCGCCGCGGCCGAAGAGCTCCACGAAGGCCGCCCGGTAGGCCTTCTCCACCCGGCGCTCGGCCTTGTGCACGCGGGCGATCCGCTCCTGGACCTCCCGCGGGTCGGTGTGCAGGGCCGCCACCGCCGCGCTCAGCTCGACCGCCCCCTCCCGCAGCAGCTCCGCCATGTGGAGCACCGTCGCGTCGGGCTCCATCGCCAGCATCCCCATCTCGCGGACGGTCGTCTTGGCGTAGTTGGCCACGTCGTCGATGCGGCGGATGGCCACGGCGGTCAGGTCGCGGTCGAACACGGTGATGAACGCGCGGTTGAGGGTGTCGAGGTTGCGCTCGCGCAGCCGGTCGCCGCGCTTCTCGGTGGAGGCGACGCGCTCGGCGGCCGCCGGGTCGCCGGTGCGCGCGTACGCGACCAGGTGATCCAGCGCCTCGACGACGACCCGCGTCTGGTCGCCCAGCAGCACCGCGAAATCGGGCTGGCGGGGGATCATCCGCCCGCCCAGCCGGGTGAGGAGGGCGCGGTATCGGCGGGAGGCGGCCACGCGGCGTCCCGCTCAGCCCGCGACCGCGGCCACGCCGGCGCCCGCCGCGAAGACGACGAGCCCGACGGCCGCGGCCGCGGGCAGGGTGATGACCCACACCAGCACCATCTCCTTGGCGGTGTCCCAGCGCACGCTGCGGGGGTGCTCGGCCGAGCCGGTCCCGGCGATCGCCGACGTCACCACCTGGCTGGTGGAGACCGGGCCCCCGAGCAGGGCCGCGCCGTAGATGACCGCGGCGCCGCCGGTCTGCGCGCCGACCGCGTGCAGGGGCTCCAGCCGGTAGATGCCGTACCCGATCGTGCGGGCGATCCCCCAGCCGCCGGTGACCCCGCCGACCACCAGCGTCACCGCCGAGGCCACGACCACCCAGGCCGGGACGGCGAACGACGAGAGCCGTCCGCTCAGGACGAGCGCCAGGGCCATCACGCCCATGCACTTCTGGGCGTCGTTGCCCCCGTGGGCGAAGGCCAGCAGGCCCGTGCCGCCCACCAGCAGGCGGCGGAGCGGACGGTTGGCGCCGCGCGTCCGCCCGCGCAGGAGCCGGCGGCCGGCGCGGAAGACGACGAAGCCGGCGGCGACGCCCACGATCGGCGACACGGCGAGCGCGACGAGGACCTTGGCCACGCCCTCCAGCTCGCCGTCGGCGAGCGCCGAGAACCCCCAGCCGACGTCACCGGGCCCCGCCACCACGACGGTGACGCCGACCACCCCGCCGATCAGGGCGTGCGTGGACGACGAGGGGAGCGCCCAGCGCCAGGTGACCACGTTCCAGATCGCCGCCCCGGCCACCCCGGCGGCGACGATCCCGAGGGCCCTGGTGGGCGGCACGTCGGACAGGTCGACGACCCCGCCGATCGTGTCGGCCACCGCCGTCCCCGCCAGGAAGGGGCCCAGGAGGGTCATGGCGGCGAAGAAGGTCAGGGCGCCGGCGGGGCGGATCGCCCGGGTCACCACGCCGGGGGCGGTGATCTCGGCGGCGTCGTGGAAGCCGCTCGTCACGTTGAAGGCCAGGGCCGCGAGCAGCGCCAGCGCGAGCAGCGCGGTCTCCATCAGCCGCCCGTGGCCGGAGGACGCGCACCCGCCTGACCCACGCCCATCGGCTCACCTCGCACGGCCGACGCCGGAGCAGAAGGCTCGCCCGGCGGCGGCGCCCGGTCAACCGAGCCACGCCGACCCCTCCGTGCGGGTTTACCCCGAGTCCGGGGCGCGCGCGATCGCGTAGGTCTTGACGAAGCCGTAGTGGTAGAGGCCCTCGTGGTCGGCGGCGTTCTCGATGAGGGCGTGCATGCGGGCCAGGGTCGCCTCCTGCTGCGCCGGGGGCAGATCCGCCCAGAGGTGGCTGGCCACGGCGTCGAGGCGTCCGGAGTAGAAGGCGGCGGGCGTCGCGCGCCGGCGCGTCTCGGTGAAGACGTCGAGCGGCTCCAGCCCCGCGGCCACCAGGTGGCCGGTCAGCACGTCCGGGTCAACCTGGTTGCTCTCGATCGCGTCGGCCAGGCGCCCCAGGAGGGGGTCGCCGGTGCGGCGGACCAGCGAGGTGGTCTCGGCGTCGTGGGCGGGCCCGGGAGCGAGGATGCCCGAGCACGCCGCCCGGGACCAGCGCGCGCGCCATCAGGGCGATGGCCGCCGCCCGCTCGGTGAACCAGTGCAGCGCCATCGAGCACAGCACCAGGTCGAACCGAGCCGGCCTCGACGTCCATCGCCAGCACGTCGCAGGCGCGCAGGTCGGCGCGCACCCGGGGGAACTCGGCCAGGCGCTCGCGGAACTGCTCCAGCATCGGCGCGGAGGCGTCCACCCCGATCACGCTCTCCACCCCCAGCCGCGGGATCGCGGCGAGCGAGGCGAAGCCGGTCCCGCAGGCGACGTCGAGCAGGCGCGGGTAGCGGCCGTCGGGGACCGACGCCACCAGACGCCGGGCCCCGGCCCGGTTGGGGGCGACGTAGTCGTCGTACACCCCGGCGCTGCGGTCGAAGCTCTTGGCGGCGTCCGGTGAGAGGGGCTGCTCCACGCCGGGACGCTACCTCAGGGGGTGCGCCGTCGCAGCGTCAGCGCGCCCAGCGCGAGGGCGGCGAGGGTGCTCCCCACGATCACGGCCACGTCGGCCGCGAAGGCCGCCCCCAGGGCCGCCGGGGCGGTGGCGCGCGCGAGGGCGTCGTAGGCGTAGGTGAGCGGCAGCACCCAGGAGATCCAGTAGAGGAACGGCGCCATCTCGTCGCGGGCCACGAAGAGCCCGCACAGCAGCAGCTGGGGGAAGATGAACGCCGGCATGAACTGCACCGCCTGGAACTCGGTGCGGGCGAAGGCGCTCACCAGCAGCCCCAGGGCCATGCCGAGGATCGCGTTGGCGACCGCCAGCACGCCCACCAGCCAGGCGCCGTGCGCGGACTCCAGAGCCCAGCAGGGCGAAGCCGACGACGCACACGATCACGGCCTGGAGGGCGGCGAGCAAGCCGAACGCGATCGCGTAGCCGGCCAGCAGGTCCAGCCGCGCGAGCGGCAGGGTCATCAGCCGCTCGAGCGTGCCGGTGGTGCGCTCGCGCAGCATCGCGATCGACGTGACCAGGAACATCACGATGAACGGGAACAGCCCGCACATCGGCGCGCCGATCTCCTGGAACACGGCCGCGTTGCCGTCGAAGAGGTACTTGATCAGCACCAGCAGGACGACCGGCACCACCAGCAGCAGGGCGACGGTGCGCGGGTCGCGGCGGATCTGCCACAGCACTCGGACCGCGGTGGCCCAGGTGACGCGCCAGCTCACGCGCCGCCCTCGATGACGGCGAGGAACGCCCGCGCGAGGTCCTGCTCGCCGGTCTCCTCGCGCAGGCCGGCGGGGGTGGTGACCCGCAGGACGGCCCCCTCGCGCATGAGGATCAGGGCGTCGCACTCGGACGCCTCGTCCATCACGTGGCTCGACACGAGGAGGGTGGTCCCCGCCGACGCGAGGGCGTGGAACGCGCGCCAGAGCTCGGCGCGCAGGACCGGGTCGAGCCCCACCGTGGGCTCGTCCAGCACCAGCACCTCGGGCCGGCCGAGCAGGGCGGTGGCCAGCGAGACGCGCGAGCGCTCCCCGCCCGACATCGAGCCCACCACCTGGCCCTCGCGGCCCTCCAGGCCGACGACGGAGATCACCTCGTCGATGCGGTCGCGGCCGGCCCCGGTCACCGCGGCGAAGTAGCGCAGGTTCTCGCGCACGCTGAGATCGGCGTAGACGGACGGCGCCTGCGTCACGTACCCCACGCGGCGGCGGAGGTCCGGCGCGCCGGCGGGCCGGCCGAGCACGGTGACCCCGCCGCCCGCCACCACCTGGACGCCGACGACCGCGCGCATGAGGGTCGACTTGCCGCAGCCGCTCGGTCCCAGCAGCCCGGTGACGGTGCCGGCCGCGACGCCCACCGAGATGCCGTGGAGCACCTCGCGGCCGCCGCGCGCGACCCGCAGGTCGCGCACGTTGACCGCGGCGTTCAGGACACCCCCACCGGCTGGGGCGCGTGGAACATCCCCTCGGGGTCGACCGCGGCCCGCGCCGCGGCCAGCCGCTGCGCGCCGGCCTCGCCGTAGAAGTCGCGCGCCTCGCGCCGGCGCCCGGCGAAGTTGGGCAGCGCGCGGTCGGCGGTCCAGGGAGCCAGGGCCGCGTTCATCTCCTCCAGGGCCGCGCTCACCGCCGCGACGGCCTGGGGTCCGGGCGAGATGCCCACGCCGAAGACGAGCCCCTCCGCATCCAGGTGCGAGACGGCGCCGGCGCCGTCGGGGGCGGAGGCGAGGGCGCCGCCCAGCTGGCGCAGCTCGATGGACAGGAGCGGCGACCCGGAGCCGGGCGCCATCAGGTCGACGACGGCGTCGAGCGTGCCGCCGGTGACCTCGCCGAGCAGGCCGCCGTCGAAGGTGGCGGGCACGGGGTCCTCGGGGTCCATGTGCAGCTTCCCGAGCGCCGGCGCCGGCGCGGGCGCCACCGTGTCCATCTCGGGGCCGAGCGCCCGCAGCGGCGCGAGCAGGCCGTCGAGCTCGCCCGGCCCGCGGATGTCGGCCACCTCCACCACCACCAGCTCGCGGCCGCGCAGGAACGGGGGCAGCTCCTCGAGCGGCGGCAGGTTGAGGACCCGGCCGATGGTGGAGACCTCCTCCGGGAGCCCGGCGGTGGTCTCCCACCAGGCGTGCAGCACCTCGGGGGCCCGGTCGACCGGCCACAGGAGGAAGCCCATCTCCACCTCGGCGACCGGGTGGAGCGCGAACTCGATCGCGGTGACCACGCCGAAGTTGCCGCCGCCCCCGCCGCGCAGGGCCCAGAAGAGCTCGGGGTCGCTCGCGGCGTCCACCCGGCGCAGCTCGCCGTCGGCCGTCACCAGCTCCACCGCGCTCACCCCGTTGCACGCCAGCCCGTGGCGGCGCCCCAGCCAGCCGTTGCCGCCGCCCAGCGTGTAGCCCACCACCCCCACGGTGCCGGACGACCCGGCCGGGCCGGCCAGGCCGTGCGCGGCGGCCGCCTCGGCCACCTGGGCCCACTGCAGGCCCGCCCCCACCCGCGCGCGGCGCGCCTCGGGATCGATCTCGAGCTCGCGCAGGTTGGCGGTCCGCACCAGCAGCGCGTCGTCGAGGGGGTCGAGCTCCGCGGCCGCGTGGCCGGTGCACTGGGCGGCCACGCGCAGGCCGCGGGCGCGGGCGAAGCGCACGGCGGCCACCACGTCCTCGGCGGTCTCGGGATGGGCCACCGCGGCGGGGTGCTGGTCGGCGGCCACGTTCCACGCCTGCCGGGCGGCCTCCCAGCCGTCCTCCCCGGGAAGGACGGACGGGCACTCGGGGCGCGCCGGTCCGTCGGAGTCATTGGTCATCGAAGTCGTCCTCCTCGGTCGGTCCGCCTAGCATCACCGCGCGGACCGCCCCGCGTCCATCCGCCGCCGGTGCCTGCTAGGCGCCCTCGGGCGGCGCGTCCTCCGCCCGGCGGATCTCGTCGTCCAGGTCGTGACCGGCCAGGTCGGCGGCCATGAACTCCGGGGTCCGGGGCAGGCGCAGGTGGAGCTCGGCCTCGCTTCCGACCTGGAGCGTGCCGCGCGCCAGCGTGAAGTCGAGGACGTGCCCGCCCGCGTCCCGCGCGGCGGTGAGGAAGTGCAGGTGGTAGCCCGCGATCCCGATCCCCTGGGCGTAGTCCGGGGTGCGGAAGCCGACCAGCGTCCCCTCGACGTCGGCGAACGTGGTGACGGGCTCGTGGGCCGTCACCTCCGTGAGGGGAGGGTAGGGCGGCCGCTGCATCGGCACCGTGCGCGTCACCACCCGCGCGAAGGCGCCGTCGACGCGCACCGCGTAGAAGAGGTTGCCGCTGGGGGCCAGGCGGTCGATGACCGCCTCGACCTCGGCCCGGGGCGAGGGCCGCTCGAGCCGCAGGACGTGGTCGGCCGCGAAGAAGGTCACGGCGGCGAAGGGCGTCCGCTCGTCCGGATCCACCGGGGTGGCGCTGCCGTCGGCGCGCAGGTGGAAGAAGCGCCCGTCCACGGCCGCCATCTCGCCGTCCAGGTGGTTGAAGGTGCCCAGCCCGAAGTCGCCGTGGCGGGCGAGCTCCCCGTAGGTGACGTCGCCGTCGTAGACGCCGTCGAGGAGCGCGTTCATCGTGGACACCTGGTAGATCTCGTGGCCGCGCTCGGCGTCGTGGTGCAGCGCCCGGTGGGGCGTGTGGTGCGCGACGAAGCTGCGGATGAGCTCGCCGACGTGGTGGCTCGAGGTGGCGGTCACCGGGCCAGCATGGCCCACGCCCCGGGCGGCCGCCAGGGGCGGGCCCCCGCTAGCCTTGGCCGGCACCGACGTCGCCGAGGAGCCCGCATGACCTACTGCCTTGCCCTGCGCCTGGACCAGGGGCTGGTGTTCCTGGCGGACACCCGCACCAACGCGGGCCTGGACAACGTGAGCACGTATCGCAAGCTGCACGTGCTGCGGCCGGCGCCGGACCGGGTGTTCGTGCTCGAGTCCGCGGGCAACCTCGCGACCACCCAGGAGGTGCTGGACCGCATCCAGCTGGACCTGACCGCGAGCGGCGAGAACCTGGCGTCGGTGACCCAGCTGTTCGAGGCCGCGCTCTACGTCGGGCGCCTCAACCGCGAGGTCAGCATGCGCCACCGCGAGGCGCTGGACGCGGTGGGCGCCGACGGCACCGCCACCTTCATCCTGGGCGGGCAGATCGCGGGCTCGCCCCCGGACATCCTGTTGATATATCCCGAGGGCAATTACATCCGCGCCTCCGACGACCGGCCGTTCCTCCAGATAGGTGAGAGCAAGTACGGCAAGTTCATGCTGGAGCTCGCCGTGACGGCCAACGTCGACCTGGCCGCCGCCACGAAGGTCGCCCTCGGATCGATGATGAGCACCGCCCGGGCCAACCTGTCGGTGGGCCCTCCCTACGACATCGCGGTGTACAGCAACGACGCGCTGGAGGTCGAAGAGGCCCGCATACTGGCGGATTCCCCGATGCTCGGGCGCCTGCGCGAGGTGTGGGAGCGCCACCTCATGTCGGCCATCGACGAGCTGCCGAGCTTCACGGCGGAGGACCTGGTCACACCCGAGACCCGGGCGTGATGCTCTTCACGTATTGAACGATCGCCCTCACGTGATGATTCACGTATTGAACGATCACCCCCGCAGGGCCCTCAGCGCATTCAGTATCACCGCGACGTCGATCACCTCCTGCAGCAGGGCCCCGGCCACGGGCGGCAGGTAGCCGAAGGCGGCGGCCACCATGGCCACCCCGCTCAGCGAGAGCCCGGCGAGCACGCTCTGGCGGGCGATGCCGAGCGAGCGGCGGCCGATGGACACCGCCTCGGCGACCCGCGCGATCCGGTCGCCCGGGATGACCACGTCGGCCGCCTCGGATGAGACCGTCGCCTCGGTGGAGGCCATCGCGATGCCCACGTCGGCGGCGGCGAGCGCCGGGGCGTCGTTGATGCCGTCCCCCACCATCACCACCGCTCCGTCCCCGGCCTCCTGCGTGGCCCTCACCAGCCGCAGCTTGTCCTCGGGGGTCAGGTCGGCGTGGACCTCGGCGACGTCCAGGCGCCGCCCGATCTCCTCCGCCGCGCTGCGCACGTCGCCGCTCAGGATCGCCACCCGGGTGACCCCGGCCGCGCGCAGCAGGCCGATGGCGCCGGCGGCGTCGGGGCGGAGCGCGTCGGAGAGGCCGAGGGAGCCCGCGACCCGCCCGTCCACGCTCACCAGCACCCGGCCGTGCCCGTCCCCCGCGGGCTCCCAGTCGATGCCGGTGGCGTGGCGCATCTCCAGCCAGCGGGCGCTGCCCGCCGCGACCCGCCGGCCCTCGACGCTCCCCTCGACGCCCATGCCCGGCCCCTCGACGACCTCGTGCGGCATCGCCAGCGCCAGCGACCGCGCGCGCGCCGCGGCGACGATCGCGCTCCCCACGATGTTCGGCGACAGCTGCTCGACGGACGCGGCCAGCCGCAGGAGCTCGTCCGGGTCCATGTCCCCGCTCGGGGTGACCTCGTCGACCACCGGAGTGCCGCTGGTGAGCGTGCCGGTCTTGTCGAGCAGCACGGTGCGCGCCAGCCCGAGCCGCTCGATCGCGGTCGACCCCTTGGCGATGATGCCCCGCTTCGCGGCGCGGGAGACGCCCGAGATGAGGGCGACGGGCGCCGCGAGGATCAGCGGGCACGGCGTCGCGACCACCAGCACGGCCAGGGCGCGCACCGGGTCGCCGCTGAGCGCCCAGGCCCCGCCCGCGAGGATGACGGTGACGATCAGCATCACGATGGCGTAGCGGTCGGCCATGCGGACGAAGGGGGCGCGCTCCGTGCCGGCCTGCTCCACCAGGCGGACGACCGCGGCGTAGGCGCTCTCGGAGGCCGGGCGGGTGGCGCGCAGGTCGAACGCCGCGCCCGCGTTGGCCGTGCCGCTGCGCACCGGCGATCCCGGCGGGTGGGCCACGGGGAGGGGCTCGCCGGTGAGCGCCGCCTCGTCGAGGACGGCCTCGGTGTCCTCCACGTTGCCGTCCACCGGCAGGACCTCGCCGGCCCGCACCACGACGACGTCGCCGGGCACGATCTGGTCCACCGGCACCCGCTCGATGGTGTCGCCGATGCGGCGCGCGGCGAAGCTGGGCGCCCGCGCCAGCAGCGCCGACAGCTCACGGCGCGCCCGGCGGCCGGCCTCCTCCTCCAGGGCGCCCCCGCCGGTGAGCATCAGGGCGATGATCGCCCCCGCGAGGTACTCGCCGAGCGCCAGGGCCCCCGCGATCGCCAGCCAGGCGATCAGGTCCACGCCCACGCGCCCGGCGGCGAGCGCGCGACCGGCCGACCAGGTCAGGCCGACGAGGGCCGCGGCGGCGCCGAGCGCCCACACGAGGTCGCCGGCCTCGCCCCAGCCCGCCAGCGCGAGGACGCCGCCCAGGGCCAGCGCGGCCGCCTGGGCGATCGCGTACGCCCGGGCGTGCGGCACCCGCCGCCACCGGAGCACGATCCGGTGGCCCACGGTCATGGGGCCGGCCGTCGTCAGTCGCGCCGCTGGAACGCCTGGCTCTCCAGCCAGCGTGCCCACGCGTCGAGCCCGCGATCGTCGTGGCCCGCGGCCACCGCGAACGTGTGCAGGCCGCGGCAGCGCTTGCGCAGGCCCTGCAGCCCGTCCTCGACGTCCATCTCCGCGCACTCGTCGGCGCGCGTGGCGACCAGCGCCTCGACGCCCTCGAGCCGCTCGGGCGTGACCGCGTCCAGCTCCGCCGCCGGCACGACGGCCACCCGCACGTCCTCGCCGATGTCGCCCATCGCGTCGTGCGGGCCGTCGCGGTCCTCCACCAGGATCAGCTGCGCGTCGGCCAGCTTGTCGACCGCCCGCTGGAGCCCGGCCCGCTTGTGGGCGTCGGGCTCGTCCAGGGCGCGGGCGCCCGCCAGGGCGGCCACCTCGCCCGGGGCCTCGGCGTTGCCCTGGATGATCGCCACGTCGATGCGGGCGAGCAGCGCGAGCGTGCGCATCAGCAGCGTCGTCTTGCCCGAGGCCGCCGGCCCCGCGATGCGCACCACCGCCGGGCGCGGATGGCGCCGGCCGATGCCGCGGCGCACCGCCGTGCGCACCACCGACAGCAGGTCGGTGCGGGTCAGGACCCCGGCCGGCACGCCCGAGTCCCACACGAGGACGGCCTCGGCGCCCTCGACCAGGGCCTCGAGGGCCTCGGTGGCGTCCACCCCCGGCCGCGTCTCGTACACCTGGTCGGGGCCCAGCATCAGCAGGGTGCCGCCCTCGGTGGCGATCCAGATGCCCACCAGGCGGCCGCCCTCGACGACGGGCACGTGGTTCACGTGCCCCACCTCCATCAGGCGCCGCACGTCGGACGCGCGCTCGCCGACGACGATCGGCCGTGAGCTCATGATGTCGCGGACCCTCATTGCGACGCCTCCTGGTGACGGGCGCCCAGCCCGGCCGCCGGGCTCGGCGGCGACCACCGGACCACGAGGACCGGGCAGTGGGCGTGGTTGACGACGTGGCTCGAGACGCTGCCCAGCAGGATCCGCTCCCTCCAGCCGTGGTGGGCGCCGAGCACGAGCAGGTCAACCCCCTCGGCCTCGGCCCACGCGCAGATGGCCGGCCCCGCCGAGCCCTCCAGGAACACCGCCCGGGCGCCGGACACCGTGGCGGCGCGCTCCTCGATCCACCGCCGCGACGCGGCGTTGAGGTCCTCGCGCCGCGCGACGGTCGTGCCCTCCACGTCCTCGGTCAGGAGCGGATAGGGACCCACGTGGACCATCGACAGGTCGGCGCCGCCGGCGCCGACCAGGTCAACGGCGTGGTCGAGGGCCGCGTCGGACGCGGGCGAGTGGTCCATGCAGACGGCGACGTGCTGATAGCGGATGCCCATCACGACCTCCTTGCCGGGAGCATTCCACCACCCTCCGGCGGCGTGCATCGGTGCCTTTCCGCAGGGAGGGGCGGTTTACCCGCGCGCGGGCGCGCCGGGCGGCGAAATACGGAGAGCGGCGAGGCACCTACGGATGCCGCGGCGCCGCCCGCCCGTCACGATGGGCCGGTGCGACGCCCACCGGTCCCACCCGACGCGCCGGCGGCGCTCGACACGGCGGCGGCCGGCCTGCTTCCGGCCGAGGCGGTGCTGGCGCGCCTGGACAGCGGCCCCGAGGGGCTCGCGTCCGGGGAGGCCGCGGCCCGGCGGGCGCGGGTGGGCCCCAACGTCCTGAGGACGCGGCGCGAGACCGCGCTCGCGGTGCTGGTGCGCCAGCTCCGCAACCCGCTGCTCCTGCTGCTGCTGGGCGCGGCGCTGGTGTCGGGCCTGACGGGCGCCCCGATCGACGCCCTCATCATCGCGACCATCGTCCTGCTCAGCGTGGGGCTGGGCTTCACCAGCGAGTACCGGGCGGCCGGCGCCGTGGCGGCGCTCCACGCCGACATCCACTACCGGGCGCGGGTCTGGCGCGACGGCGTCCCGACCGAGGTGCCCACCGCCGACCTCGTGCCCGGCGACGTCATCGCCCTGGCGGTCGGCGACATCGTGCCCGCCGACGTGCGCCTGCTGGAGCCCACCCGGATGGAGTGCGACGAGTCGGTCCTCACCGGCGAGTCGCTGCCCGCCGCCAAGTCGGCGGCGGCGGCCGGGGAGGCGGCGCCCGCCCTCTCGTCGTGCGCCTACATGGGCACGGTCGTGCACGAGGGCGCCGGCCGCGGGGTGGTCGTGGCGACCGGCATGGCCAGCTCGTTCGGGCACATCTCCGCGGGCCTGTCGGAGCGGGAGGCGCAGACGGCCTTCCAGGTGGGCCTGCGCGAGTTCTCGGGCTTCCTCGCGCGGGTCGCGGGCGTCCTGACCGTCTTCATCTTCGTGGTCAACGTGGCGTTCTCGCGCCCGCTGCTGGAGACCCTGCTCTTCTCGCTGGCCATCGCGATCGGCATCACCCCGCAGCTGCTGCCGGCGATCGTCTCGGTGAGCCTGTCCACCGGCTCGCGGGCGCTGGCGCGCAAGCGGGTGCTGGTGAAGCGGCTGGTGACGATCGAGGACCTCGGCAACGTCGAGATCCTGTTCACGGACAAGACCGGCACCCTCACCGACGGCGCCATCACGTTCACGGGCGCGCTCGACCCGGGGGGGCGGCCGGCGCGCGAGGTCCTGCTGCTGGGCCTCCTGTGCAACGAGGCCGCGGCCACCGAGCACGGGGTGGTGGGCGGCAACGCCCTCGACGCGGCGGTGATGCGGGCGCCCGAGGCCGCCCCCCTGCTGGCCGCCGCCGACGGGGTCCGGGCCCACGCGCGGCAGGGGGCGCTGCCGTTCGACCACGTGCGCCGCCTCGCCTCGGTGGTGACGCGGGGCCCCGACGGGGCGCGCACCCTCATCACCAAGGGCGCGCCCGAGACCGTCCTCGAGCGCTGCACGGACACGCCGGCGGCGGCTCACGCCGAGCTGGCGCGGCTGTTCGAGGCGGGCGCGCGGGTGGTCGCGGTGGCCACGCGGCCCGCGGACGAGCTCGCGGGCGACCCGGGCGCCGGCGACGAGCGGGGCCTGCGCCTGGCCGGGTTCCTCACCTTCGCCGACCGGCCCAAGGCCGGCGCCGCCGAGGCGCTCGAGCGGCTGGCCCGGCTCGGCGTGGCGGTCAAGGTCATCACGGGCGACAGCCCCGTCGTGGCGGCGGCCGTGTGCCGCGACCTCGGCCTCGCGGTCGAGGGCGTCGTCGGCGGCGCGGAGCTGGAGCGGCTGGACGACGACGCCCTCGCCGCGCTCATCCCGCGCACCACGATCTTCGGCCGCATCGGCCCCGACCAGAAGTCGCGGCTCGTCAAGGTCGCCCGCCGCACCGGCGCGGACATCGGGTTCCTGGGCGACGGGGTCAACGACGCGGTGGCCCTGCACGCGGCCGACGTCGGCATCTCGGTCGACTCGGCGGCCGACATCGCCAAGGACGCCGCCGACATCGTGCTGCTGGACAAGGACCTCGGGGTGCTGGCGGACGGCGTCACGGAGGGGCGGCGCATCTTCGCCAACACGCTCAAGTACGTGATGATGGCGACCTCGTCCAACTTCGGGAACATGTTCAGCGCCGCCGGGGCGTCCCTGTTCCTGTCGTACCTGCCGATGCTGCCGTCGCAGGTCCTGCTCAACAACCTGCTCTACGACGCGGGCCAGCTGGCGATCCCGACGGACCGGGTGGACCCGGAGGTGGTGGCCCGCCCGGCGGCCTGGGACATCGCCTTCGTGCGCCGCTTCATGGCCGTCTTCGGGCCGCTCAGCTCGATCTTCGACTTCCTGACCTTCTTCGTGATGCTGGTCGTGCTGAACGCGGGCCAGGACGAGTTCCGCAGCGGCTGGTTCGTCGAGTCGCTCGCCACGCAGACCCTGGTGATCTACGTGATCCGCACCCGCCGGGTGCCGTTCCTGCGCAGCCGCCCCAGCCGGCCGATGATGGTCGTGCCGCTGGCCTGCGCGGCCGTCGGCGCCGTCCTGCCGTTCACGCCCCTGGCCGAGCCGCTCGGGTTCGCGGCGCTCCCGCTCGCCTTCTTCCTGATCCTCGTGGGCATGACCGCGGCCTACCTCCTGCTGGTGGAGGTGGCCAAGGCGCGCTTCTACGCGATCCAGGAGCACCCCCGGCGCACCCGCCCCACCCGCGCCGAGCGGCACGAGCGCCGCGTGCACCGCCGCGCCGCCCGCTTCCACCCCCGGGTGCGGATGCCGCACCGCCACCACCGCCGCCCGCCGCGGGGCGCGCCCGGTGCCCGGCCCCGGCGGGGCCTAGCCGAGGTCCTCGAGCAGGCGCGCGTAGTCGGAGAGCTGGCGGATGCTGAGCAGGTGCCCGCGCACCCGCGCGTGGCCGGCCTCCCCCAGCCGCGCCGCGCGCTCCGGGTCGGCCAGCACGCCCGCCAGGGCGGCGGCCAGCGCGTCCGGGTCGGTCGGATCGTGCACGAGCACGCCGTCGCGACCGTCCTCGATCTGGTCGACGATCCCGCCGACGGCGCTGGCCACCACGGGGCGCCGCTTCCACATGGCCTCGGCCACGGTGAGGCCGAAGCCCTCCTGCAGGCTCTTCTGCACGACCACCGCGGCGTGGCGCTGCAGGGCGTTGACGATCGCCGCGTTCTCCTGGACGTCGACCACGGGGAGGGACGCCAGCTGCACGCGCCGGCGGGTCTCGTGCGGCAGGGCCCGCCACGCCGCCGTGAGCTCGCCCAGCACCGCCGGCCCGTCCGGGTCGTCGGCGACCCCGGTCACGGAGGGCCCCGCCAGCACCAGGCGGGCACCGGTCGCGTCGGCCCCGTCGAGGCGCGCGAAGCCCGCCAGCACGCCGATGTGGTCCTTGAGCCGGTCCCACCGCGACACCTGCACCACCAGGGGCGTCTCCCACCGCGGCAGGCGCCCCACGTGCAGGATGTCCGCGCCGCGGTCCACCCGCCCGGGGGCGCCGTCGTCGCGCACGAAGGTGGGGGGGTCGAGGCCCGGCGCCCCCTCGACGAGCCCGGCGTGGGTGAGGATCGCCCGGACCGTCCCCTCGGACAGCTCCTGGTTCTTGGGCGAGAACGGGTCGATCGAGGGGGTGATGATCGCGACGCGCCCGTCCGCGCAGCAGCGCGGGACGTAGGCCTCCCGCGAGAACACGGTCATCTCCGCCTGGCGCAGGTAGGGCTCCAGGAAGGACCAGGCGCGGTCGACCAGCGCGTCCTCGAGGTCCTCGTGGCCGATGTGGCAGCGCCACACCACGCGGGCGCCCCGCCGGCGCATCGCCGGGATCAGGCCGGCGGTCTGCGGGTCGTGCAGCACCACCACGTCCCCGCGCCGCACCAGCGCCGACAGCTCCACGGCGTTGTCCCACAGCACGCTCTCGTAGAGCCTGCGCTCGCGCTCCCCGATGGGACCCCCGTCGCCGGGGTCGGCGTGGAGCATGTTGTGGAGGCGCTTGGTGACCGCGAAGAACGCGGGCGTGCCCTGGATCACGAGCCAGCGCGTGTCCACCCCGGCGTCGCGGGCGTAGCCGATCAGCGGCCCCATCATCTCGGCGACGCCGCCGCCGCTGGCCGTCGAGTTGACGTGCCAGACCACCCGGCCGCGCTGGAGGGCCGCGACGCGGGCGAACGACTCGCGGAACGGCCGGTACTCGTCCGGGCCCAGGAGGTCCTCGTAGCGCGCGAGCCGCCGGGGCGGGATGCGGACCTCGGTCGGACGGAGCCCGCCCGGGCGGGTGCGGGCGCTCACGGCGGCGGGGCGCCCGTCAGGCTCGCGGCGATGGCGTCGGCCCACTCGACGATCTCGGGCCAGGGGCGGTAGTCCCCGTCCGGGGCGTGCACCAGGCCGACGACCGCGCGCTCCACCAGGCCGAGCTCGTGGCGGTCGAGGCGGCCGGGGAAGACCCGGTGCTCCCGCGCGCCGGTCGCCTCGGCGAGGGTCACGAGGTCGGCGCCGATCTGGTCGGAGGCCGGCGTGGGCGGGTCGCCCACCGGACCGCTGCTGAACAGCCACAGGGGGCGGGCGGCCAGCTCGTCGCGGTGGCTCTCCGCGAAGGCCAGGGCCGGGGCCAGCCAGCGGCCGGTGTAGATCGCGCTGCCCAGGACGACCGCGGAGTAGCCCTCCAGGCCGGTCACCTCCTCCACCGGGCGCACGTCGGCGCCGAGGCCCCGCCGGCGCAGCTCGGCCCCGATCTCGGCGGCGATCTCCATCGTGGCCTCGTGGCGGCTCGCCGCCGTCACCAGGATGCGCCCGGCGCTCATGCGGTCACGCCCTGGCGATCCCCGGCCGCCCCGCGCTCGGCGCGCCGCCGGATGCCCAGGAGCATCCGCCGGTCCATCGCGAAGCCGATCGGCTCGAGCAGGGCCGGCCCGAAGGACAGGCGGGTGCGCCGGTCGCGCGAGTGGGCGCAGCGGTACCTGCTGATCACGCGGCAGCGCCAGGGATCGAGCGCCTCCACCATGAGCAGCCAGGTCACGGTGGTCCACGGCCGGCCGCTCGCGCGCGCCGCGGCGTCCGCGGGGGCGAAGGCGACCAGGTGGCTCCCCGGGCGCTCCTCCACGATCGGGATGCCGGGCGCCCGGGGGTGCAGCACGAGCTCGGTGCCCGCGCGCGACTGCCATTCCGGGTGGATGCGGTCGGCGTTGCGCACCCCGCACCCGACCAGGTTCTCCAGCGCCGCGTAGCTGTAGAAGCCGGCCCGGTCGGCGCCGATCTGGGCCACCCACGGCCAGACGTCCTCGGCGCGCGCGTCCACCGCGACGCCGTGGGTCCACCCCCAGGCCGGGTGCGCGATCAGCGCGTCGCCGGGGTAGGCGCGCCGGGCGTCGGCGCCGTCCATCCCCCAGCGGCCGCGGCGCGGGCGCAGGAAGGGCGTCACCAGGGCGACCCCGATCGCGCCGGCGCCGGCCAGGCCCTCCGCGACGTCTCGGGGTCGGGGCGCGTTCATCGTGGGACCAGCCTAGGCGCCGCGGCGAGTCCCGGTCACCCGGGCGGGCGCGGGTGACCGCTTCGGATAAAGCCGCGCCGGGCCCGGCGCGTCCCCGGCTGCGCGGCCCGGTCGCCGGGAGGGATACTGCGGCCGTCGTCACGGGAGGACGCACCATGAGCACGCCGTTCCGGAACGTCGGCTGCTGCATCGACCACAGCCCGGCCGCGGACCTCGTCATCGACGAGGCGATCCGCCTGCGCCGGGAGGGGGTGGCGGAGCGGCTGCACCTGGTGCACGTCATCGAGGCGCCCCCGCCGCTGCACGCCGGGCCGTTCACCTACAGCGAGCCGACCCCGGTGCTGCGGCGCGAGGCGCAGCAGTGGATCGAGGAGCGGCTGGCCGCGGTCCCCGGCGCCGACGGGGTGGTGCTGGAGGGCAACCCGCCCGAGGCGGTGTGCGCGTGGGCGGCCGAGGCCGGCATCGACCTGCTGATCGTCGCCCCCCACCACGGCGCCTTCGCGCGGGCGGTGCACGGCGAGTTCGCCGGCGGGCTCGCCTACTCCGCCCCCTGCCCGGTGCTCATGGTCCGCCGGCCGCCGCCCGGGGACTGAGGCTCAGGGGGTCCCGCCCTCCACCCGGGCGAGCCAGGGGATGCGCCGCACGGCCAGCAGGCAGGCGATGCCCGCGACCAGGCACGCGCCGACCGCCGCCCACACCTCGGTGGTCGGCTCCACCGCGGCGAAGTAGTCGCGCAGCCAGGGGACCTTCATCCCCACCACCAGCACGCCCGCGAACGCGGCCACCATCCCCCACACCCACGGCCGCACGCGCCGCCCCTCGGGCCCGCGCTCCACCTCCACCACGATCGCCAGCCCCATGCCGGTGGTGGCGAGCACCGCCGCCGTGCGGCCCTCGTCGATGCCCGCGTCGAGCGGGCCGCGCACGATCAGGTAGGTGGCGATGATCGTGAGGGCGCTGACGACCCCGGCCGGCACCACGAAGGCGAGCAGGCTCGCCATGAAGCCCTCGCGGCGCACCGGCCCCTCCGACGGCGCCAGGGCCAGGAAGAAGGCCGGGACGCCGATGGTGAGCGTGGACGCCACCGTGATCTGGCGCGGCAGGAACGGGTAGGCGATCGGCGCCAGGCCCAGCGTCGCCAGGATGATGGCCGAGTAGACCGTCTTGGCCACGAAGAGCTTGGCCACGCGGTGGGTGTTGCGCAGGATCCGGCGCCCCTCCTCCACCGCCCGCGGCACCGTGGCGAACGAGCTGGTCAGCAGGATCAGGTCGGCGACGCCCTTGGCCATCTGGCTGCCGTTGCCCATGGCGATGCCGAGCCGGGCCTCCTTGAGCGCGAGCACGTCGTTGACGCCGTCGCCGGTCATGGCCACGTAGCGACCGCCGCGGGTCATGGCCTGCACCAGGTCGCGCTTCTGCTCGGGGGTGATGCGCCCGTAGACCACGGCCTCGCCCACCACCGCGTCCAGGCCGGCCTCGTCGGAGGGCAGGTCGGCGCCGCTCACGATGGCCTGCGCGCCGGGGACGCCGACGGCGCTCGCGACGGCCCCGACCGTGACGGGGTCGTCGCCCGAGATGACGCGCGTCGCCACGCCCTCCCGCGTGAGGTAGGCGATCGTGCCGGGGGCCTCCTCGCGGATCGCCTCGGCCAGCAGCACCAGGCCCAGCGGCCGCAGGCCGGCGGGCAGGCTCTCGTCGGCCAGGGGCGCCGCGCCGCCGGCCAGCAGCACCACGCGGCTGCCCTGCGCGGCGTGCTCGGCCACGCGCGCCCGCAGGTCCGCGCTCACGGGCACCCCGCCGCGCGCGAGCACGTCGGGGCCCGCCGAGCACCAGGGTGCCGCCGCCCTCCAGGGTCAGGCCGCTCCACTTGCGCGCGGAGGAGAACGGGACCTCGCTCGCTCACCGGCACGGCCGCTCCGGGCGCGGCCTCGGCCACCGCGCGCATCGTCGCGTTCTGCGCCCCGGCGCTCGCCGCGAGCGTCGCGAGGTCGGCGCGCAGGGCCTCCTCGCCGCGGCCGTCGACCGGCTCCAGGCCGCTGACGCGGATCCGGTTCTCGGTGAGCGTGCCGGTCTTGTCGAGGCACAGCGTGTCCACCGACGCCAGGCTCTCGACCGCGTTGAGGCGCTGGGCCAGCGTGCCGATGCGCGCCAGCCGCACCGCGGCGACGGCGAAGGTCAGGCTCGTGAGCAGCACCAGCCCCTCGGGCACCAGCGGCACCAGGGCCGCGACGACGGTCCCGGCGCACCTCGCCGAGGCTGGCCCCGCGGATGACGAGCGACGCGAACAGGAGCAGGGCGAGCGGCACCATCCCGGCGACCGTGATGCGCAGGATGCGGTTGATGTCCTGCTGGAGCGGGCTCAGCGGAGAGCCGGCCTGCCGCGCCTCCACGGCCAGCCGCTCGGCGAAGCTGTCGGCGCCCACGGCCTCCACCAGGTAGTCGCCGGAGCCCGCCAGGCAGTAGGCGCCCGAGAGCACCCGCTCGTCGGCCTCCTTGACCACCGCGTCGCTCTCGCCGGTCAGGATCGACTCGTCCAGCGTCAGACCGCGCGCCGCGATCACGGTGCCGTCGGCGATCACCTGGTCCCCGGGGTCCACGCGGATCACGTCGCCCGCCACGATCTGGTCGGCCGGCAGCTCCACCGGCTCCCCGTCCCGCCACACCCGCGCCCGCGGCGCCACCAGCAGGGCGAGCCGGTCCAGGACGCGCTTGGCGCGGATCTCCTGGACGATCCCGATCAGCGTGTTGGCCACGATCACGCCGCCGAAGAGCGCGTCCTTGGGGTTGCCCAGCGTCAGCGTCAGGACCAGCAGCGCGCCGAGCACCAGGTTGAAGAGCGTGAAGGTGTTGGCCCGGACGATCTCCAGGTACGAGCGGCTGCCGCGGGCGCGCGGCCCGTGCGGCGCGGCGGCCAGGCGCGCCGCCGCGTCGGCCGAGGTGAGCCCCAGCGGGGCGGTCGCGCGGGGAGACGCTCCGGTCAGCTGTCCTCGACCAGCAGACCGGCGCGCAGGGCCTCGCGGACGAGCCCCGCGCGGGTGGACACCCGCAGCTTGGTCATGACGTGCGCGCGGTGGCTCTCCACCGTGCGCACGCTGACGACCAGGCGCTCGGCGATCTCCTGGTTGGTGTGGCCCAGGGCCAGCAGCCGCAGCACCTCGCGCTCGCGGGCGGTGAGCTCGTCGATGGGCCCGTCGGCCTCCTTGGGCGACGCCAGGGCGGCGCCGAGCGACGGGTGCACGTAGCGCTCCCCGGCGGCGACCGCGCGGATCGCCCTCACCAGGTCCTCGTCGGCGGCGGCCTTGGGCAGGTACCCGTGGGCGCCCGCGTCGAAGGCCCGGCGCACGTCGCGGGCCTGGTCGTGCATCGACAGCACCAGCAGGTGGGCCTCGGGGGCGCGCTCGCGGATCCTGGTCACGCCCTCGAGACCGCCGATCCCCGGCATCTCGATGTCGATGACCACCACGTCGGGGGTGAGCCGCGGCAGCGCGCGCAGCGCCTCCTCGGCGCTCCCGGCCTCGCCCACCGGCTCCAGCCCCTCCTCGCGCTCCAGCAGCAGCCGCAGCCCGGAGCGCAGCACCGCGTGGTCGTCCACCAGCAGCACGCGGACCGGGGGCTCGCTCATCGCTCGAGCCCCACGTCGACCACCACGGCCGTCCCGGCGCCCGGCGACGACTCGATGCGCAGGCCCCCGCCGATCATCTCCACCCGCTCGCGGATGCCCGCCAGCCCGAGCCGCCCGGTGGGCGTCTGGGGGTCGAAGCCGACGCCGTCGTCCTCCACCACCAGCCGCAGCCGGCCGTGGTGGGCCGAGGCGACGATGCTGACGTTGGTCGCCCGGCTGTGCCGCGCGACGTTGGTGAGCGCCTCCTGCACAACACGGAACAGTACGGTCTGGACGTCGTCCGCGAGATCGTCACCGATTCCGCGCAGGTCGACCTCCACCGGAATGCCCGTCGCGCGCAGCTGCGCCGCCTGCTCCTCGATGGCGTCCGCCAGGCCGTGCTCGGCCAGGGCGGGCGGGCGCAGCCGCACGGCCAGCTCGCGGATGCCGGTGGACGCCTCGCTCACCGAGCGCCGCAGCTGCGGCGATGCGCGCCCGGATCGCGTCCGACTCCACGTCCTCCTCCAGCGTGCGCAGGTGCAGCGGCGAGGGCGGTGAGGACCTGCCCGGCCTCGTCGTGCAGCTCGCGGGCGATGCGCGTGCGCTCGGCCTCCTGGGCCTGCGATCGCCCGGCGCAGGCCCTCGGCCTCGGCGCGCTCCTGGGCCGCCGCCGCCTCGCGGCGCGCGACCTCGCGGATGTGCTCGCGCTCCGCCGCCACCGCGCGCGCGTTGACGAGCGCGACGGCCACCTGGCTCGAGAAGGTCTCCAGCAGGCGCCGGGCGTCGTCGTCGAAGGGGTGCCACCCCACGGCGACCAGGGCCCCCTCCACCGTGCCCGACACCTCGAGGGCGCAGACCTCGACGGCGGGCGCGCCCAGCGACTCGCCCAGCGACGCCGCGAGGGCCGCGAAGTCGACCGGCACCCGGCTGCCCTCGAGGCCGAGGGCGTCGATGCCGTGGGCGTAGCGGAACACGAACTCCGGGCCGTCGAGCAGAGCCACGCCGATCGTGTCGGCCCCCACCAGCCGGCGGGCGCGCCGGGCGACCAGGGGCAGCAGCGTGTCCAGGTCGAGCGTCGCCAGGGCCACCCGCGCGACCTCCTGGACGCTCTCCAGCTCGTCGGCCCGGCGGCGCTCGGCCTCGTAGCGGCGGACGTTGTCCACCGCCACGGCGGCCTGCGAGGCGAAGGTGGCGGCCATCTGCTCGTCCTCGGCGGTGAAGGGCCCCCCGGCCTTGTCGGTGAGGTAGAGGTTGCCGTACACCTCGCCCCGCAGCGCCACGGGCACGCCGAGGAACGACTCCATCGGCGGATGGTTGGGCGGGAAGCCCGCCGAGCGGGGATCGTCGGACATGCGCTCCAGGCGCAGGGGGCGGGCGTCGCGGATCAGGACGCCCAGCAGCCCGCGCCCGCGCGGCAGGTCCCCGATCGCCGCCCGCTCCTCCTCGGTGAGGCCGGCGGTCACGAAGGCGGCGAGCTCGGTGTGCGCGGCGTCCAGCACGCCGAGGGCCGCGTAGCGCGCGCCCAGCACCTCGCGCGCCGACTGCACGATGCGCGTCAGCAGCGCGTCCAGGGTCAGCTCCTGCCCCAGGGCCAGGCCGGCGTCGACCAGGCTCGCCATGCGCGCGCGGACCTCGTCGGCGTGGGCGCGGGCGGTCGCCGCGCCGACGTGCGAGGCGAGCAGGCGGGCGAGGGCGCCGAGGGCGGCCTCGGCGGCCGGCACGTCGCAGCCGGGCACCAGGGCCGCGTGCAGGACCGCCCGGTGACCGGCGTCGATCGGCGCCGCGGCGCTCGCCGCCGCCCCGCCGGCGGCGCCGGCCGCGGCGAGCAGCGTCTCCGCATCCGCGCCGGCCGGATCGCCCGCACGGTCGACCGGCCACGACGCGCGCACCACGGCCGTCTCCTGGTTGGCCACCACGAGCACCAGCGCCTGCGCCTCGACGAGGTCGGCCACCACCCCGAGCAGGCGCGCGTCGTCCGCGGCGGCCCCTCCGCCAGCGAGGGCGGCGAGGGTGGTGGGGTCGTCACCCGTGGGCGTCACGCCTCAACTCTATGCCCGTCAGCCGGTCGCGCTCATCTCCGAGTCGCCCGGCCACCGCCAGCCGGTGATCTCGGGCGCGTCCTCGCCGGTGGCGCGGGTGTAGGCCCGCAGCCGCAGGCGCTCGTCCACCATGCGCTGGCGCAGGCCGGCCTCGCGCTCTCCCGAGCCCCGGCACGCGGTCGATCACGTCCATCACCAGGTGGAAGCGGTCCAGGTCGTTGAGCATCACCATGTCGAAGGGCGTGGTGGTGGTGCCCTCCTCCTTGTAGCCGCGCACGTGCAGGTTGCGCGTGGTTGGTGCGCCGGTAGGTGAGCCGGTGGATCAGCCACGGGTAGCCGTGGTAGGCGAAGATGACCGGCCGGTCCGTGGTGAAGAGGGCGTCGAAGTCGCGCGTCGGACAGCCCGTGCGGGTGCTCGCTCTCGCGGCTGCAGGCGCATCAGGTCGACGACGTTGACCACCCGCACCTGCAGCTCGGGCAGGTGCCGGCGCAGCAGGTCGACCGCGGCCAGCGTCTCCAGCGTCGGGACGTCGCCGGCGCAGGCCATCACCACGTCGGGCTCGCTGCCCCGCGTCGGTGCTGGCCCACTCCCAGATGCCGATGCCGCGCGTGCAGTGCGCGACGGCCTCGTCCATGGTCGAGCCACTGCGGCGCCGGCTGCTTGCCCGCCACGATCACGTTGACGTAGTCGCGGCTGCGCAGGCAGTGGTCGGCCACCGAGAGCAGGCATGTTGGCGTCCGGCGGCAGGTAGACGCGCACGATCTCGGCCTTCTTGTTGACCACGTGGTCGATGAAGCCGGGGTCCTGGTGCGAGAAGCCGTTGTGGTCCTGCCGCCACACGTGCGAGGTGAGCAGGTAGTTCAGCGAGGCGATCGGCCGCCGCCACGGGATCTCCGCGCGACACCTTCAGCCACTTGGCGTGCTGGTTGAACATCGAGTCGACGATGTGGATGAACGCCTCGTAGCAGCTGAACAGCCCGTGGCGGCCGGTGAGCAGGTAGCCCTCCAGCCAGCCCTGGCAGAGGTGCTCGGTCAGCACCTCCATGACCCGCCCGTCGGGGGCCAGGTGCTCGTCGGTGGGCAGGCGCTCGGCCTCCCAGGCGCGGTCGGTGACCTCGAAGACGGCGCCCAGCCGGTTGGAGGCGGTCTCGTCGGGGCCGAACAGGCGGAAGTTGCGGGACGCGGCGTTGTCGCGCATCACGTCGCGCAGCAGCCCGCCCAGCACCCGGGTGGCCTCGGCGTCGGTCGCGCCGGGCGCGGGCACGTCGACGGCGTAGTCGCGGAAGTCGGGCAGCAGCAGCGGGCGCAGCAGGGCGCCGCCGTTGGCGTGCGGGTTCGCGCTCATCCGGCGCGGCGCCGCGCGGCGCGAGCTCGGCCAGCTCGCGGCCACGGGCGCGCCGTCGGCGTCGAACAGCTCCTCGGGCCGGTAGGAGCGCAGCCACTCCTCCAGCTGGGCCAGGTGCTCCGGGCGTTCGGCCAGGCCGGCGAGCGGCACCTGGTGCGAGCGCCAGGTGCCCTCGATCGGGCAGGCCGTCGACCTCGGCCGGGCCCGGTCCAGCCCTTCGGGGTCCGCAGCACGATCATCGGCCAGAGCGGGCGGGTGCGGCTGCCCTCCCGCCGCGCCGCGTGGCTGGATGCGCGCCGATCTCGTCGAGGCGCCTCGTCCAGCGCGGCGGCCATCGCCGCGTGCATCGCGCGCCGGGTCGCGAGCCCTCCACGAAGAGCGGCTGGTGGCCGTAGCCGCGCAGCAGGGCCGCGAGCTCCTCCTCCGGGATGCGGGCGAGCACGGTGGGGTTGGCGATCTTGTAGCCGTTGAGGTGCAGGATCGGGCAGCACCGCGCCGTCGCCGCACCGGGTCGAGGAACTTGTTGGAGTGCCAGCTGGCCGCCAGCGGCCCGGTCTCGGCCTCGCCGTCGCCGACCACGCAGCACACCACCAGGTCCGGGTTGTCGAAGGCCGCCCCGTAGGCGTGGGCCAGCGCGTAGCCGAGCTCGCCGCCCTCGTGGATCGAGCCGGGGGTCTCGGGCGCCACGTGGCTCGGGATGCCGCCCGGGAAGGAGAACTGGCGGAACAGGCGTCGCATGCCCTCGGCGTCCTGGCTCGACCTCGGGGTACACCTCGGTGTAGGTGCCCTCCAGGTAGGTGTTCGCGACGATGGCCGGGCCGCCGTGACCGGGCCCGGTGACGTAGAGCGCCTCCAGGTCGCGCGCGCGGATCGCGCGGTTCAGGTGGGCGTAGACGAAGTTCAGCCCGGGCGTGGTGCCCCAGTGGCCGAGCAGGCGCGGCTTGACGTGCTCGATGCGCAGCGGCTCGCGCAGCAGCGGGTTGTCGAGCAGGTAGATCTGGCCGACCGACAGGTAGTTGGCGGCCCGCCAGTAGGCGTCGAGCCGGTGCAGCTCGGGTCGCGGCGAGCGACGCCGTCGCCGGGCTCACGCGACCGCCTCGGCGAAGCGCCGCGCCGCGCGCGCGATCACGACCTCCTCGCGGGCGTGCACCACCAGGGTGCGCACCGCGGCGTCGTCCGGCGCCACGTCGGCGTCCCCGTTGACCGCGGCGTTGCGCTCCGGGTCGACCCGACGCCCAGGAACGCGAGGCGCCGGGCGGCCTCGGCCCGGACGCGGGCCGAGCCCTCGCCCGACGCCCCCGGTGAACACGAGGGCGTCCAGGCCGCCGAGCGCGGCGGTCATCGCCGCCACGGTCGCCGCCAGGCGGTGATCGTGCACCGCCAGCGCCCGTCGGGCCGCGCCGTCGCCGGCCGCCGCGCGCGCCTCCACCGCGCGCATGTCGGGCGTGCCCGCCAGGCCCGCCATCCCGCTGTCCTCGTTGAGCATCCGCCGGACCTCCTCGGGGTCGACGCCGCCGTGCAGGATCAGGTGGAGGGGGATGTCGGGGTCGACGGATCCCGACCGGGTCGCCATGACCAGCCCCTCCAGCGGGCTGAAGCCCATGCTCGTGTCCACGGAGCGCCCGCCCGCCACCGCGGTCGCCGAGGCTCCGCCGCCAAGATGACAGACGACCAGCCGCAGATCGTGCGGCCGCTGCAACATCGCCGCCACCCGTTGCGCGGCCCACTCGACCGACAGGCCGTGGAAGCCGTGGCGGCGCACGTCCCACTCCTCGCGCCAGCGCTCCGGGACGGCGTAGGTGGCGGCCTCGGCCGGCATCCCGGCGTGGAAGGCGGTGTCGAACACGGCGACGTGCGGGACCTGCCGGGAAGGCCTCGCGCGCGCGTGCGGATGAGCGCGATCGCCGGCGCGTTGTGCAGCGGGGCCACCGCGCTGTGGGCGGCCAGCTCCTCCAGCACGCCGTCGTCCACGAGCACGGGGGCCACGAAGCGCGCCCCGCCGAACACGACGCGGTGCCCGACCGCCGCGGGCGGGACCGCCACCTGCAGCAGGTCGGAGATCGGCGTGGTGCGCTCGCGCGCGTCGACCAGGCCCGAGCTTGACCCCGGTGGAGCCGGCGTTGACCGTGAGCACGTCGCGTCCGGAGGCCGGCATGGCTCCAGGGTGACAACTCGCGGCGCCGCCTGCACGCGGACGTGCGCCCCGGCGCGTTTGCGGACGAGCCGCAATCACGGGGGAGCCGCCCACGGATGGCCGCGGGCGGCGCGTGGGGGAGCATCGGCCAATGTCGCAGGCCAGATCGGTGAGCAGACCGCGCGTCGTGATCGCGGGCGCGGGCATGGCGGGCGTCGAGGCGGCGCTCGCCCTCGACGCCTTCATGGACGGAAACGCCCGGGTCACGGTCGTGGACCCGGCCGGACGCTTCGCCGTGCCCGGCGACGGCCGCCGGCCGCGCGTTCGGCATCGCCCCGGCCGTGGACGTGCCCCTCCCCCGCCTGCTCGCCCGGACCGGCGTGGTGCTGCGGCCCGCGCGCCTGGCGGCGGTGGACCCCGGCCGGAGGCTGGCCATGCTCGCGGGCGGAGAGCTGCTCGGGTTCGAGCACCTGATCATCGCCGTCGGCGGGCGGGCCGTCGCCCCCCTGGGCGAGGCCCTCACCTTCCGCGGCCACGCCGACGCCCACGAGCTGCGCGGCCTCATCGACGGCATCGCCGAGCACGCCGAGCGCGGCGCGCACACCGACCTCGTGGTGTCGATTCCGCACGGCTGCGTCTGGCCGCTGGCCGGCTACGACATCGCGCTGATGGCGCGCGAGCACCTGGTGGCCCACGGCCACGGCGACCGCTGCCGGGTGCAGGTGGTCACCGCCGAGGAGGCGCCGCTCGCCATGTTCGGGCCCTCCGCCGCCGGGTCGGTCACGGGCACCCTGGGTCGCGCCGGCATCGAGATCCTCACGGGCACCGAGGTCGTCGCCTTCGCCTGGGGGCGGCTGACGACCTCCGACGGCCGGATGCTCTCGGCCGACCGGGTCGTGTCGCTGCCGCTCCTGCGCGGACCGGGCATCGAGGGGCTCCCGATGAACGAGGACGGCTTCGTGATCTGCGACGCCGAGGGCCGCGTCGAGGACGCCCGGGCCGTCCGCGTGGTGGGAGACGCCGGCACCTTCCCGCTCAAGGAGGGGGGGATCGCCGGCGGCCAGGCCGACGCCGTCGCCGCCGAGATCGCCCGCGCCAACGGCTTCGACGCCGAGACGCCCCGGTTCCCGGAGCTGGACGGGGGCCGCGTGCTCGGCGACGGCGCGTCCGGTGCGCGCTGGCCGGTGCCCAAGGTGACCGGCCGCTTCCTGGCGCCCTTCCTGCGCGATCTCACGGCCGGCCCGGCCGGCCTCAGCCAGGTACCCGCCGGCTGATCCCTCAGGCGGGCGGGTCCAGGCCGAGCAGGGCGCGGTAGCGCCCGTCGGCCAGCAGCTCCTCGTGGCGGCCGCGCGCGACCACGCGCCCGTCGGCCAGGAGCAGCACCTCGTCGAAGGCCTCGAGGCCGATCGGCGAGTGGGTGATCAGCAGCACGGACTCGCCCGCGCCGCCCGCCACCAGGTCGTCCACGAAGGCCCGGGTCGAGGCCGCGTCCAGGTGCGCGGTGGGCTCGTCCAGGATCAGGACGGGCGCCCGCGAGACGAGGGCCCGGGCCAGGGCGATGCGGCTGCGCTGGCCCCCGGAGACCTGCGCGCCGGCCTCGCCCACCGCGGTGTCCAGTCCGTCGGGCAGGCCCGCCAGCCACTCGCCCAGCCCCGCCCGCGTCAGGGCGTGCGCGACGCGGGCGTCGTCGGCCGTCGGGTCGCCGATGCGGACGTTCTCGCGGATGTCGGTGGCGAACAGATGGGCGTCCTGCTCGCACAGGCGCACCGCGCGGCGGATGTCGGCCTGGGCGTGGCGGCGCGCGTCGATCCCGTCGATCAGGTAGGCGCCGCCGTCGAGGTCGCGGAAGCGCACCAGGGCGTTCGCGATCGTGCTCTTGCCCGCGCCGCTCGGGCCCACCACCGCCACCCTGCGCCCCGGCTCGAGCCGCAGGTCGACGCCGTCGAGCACCCAGGGCCCCTCCGGCGAGTAGCGCAGCCGCGCGCCCGCGAGCGTCAGGGCCGGGCGCGGGCCGACGGGCACCGGGTCGGCGGGATCGGCCACGGGGGCCGGCCGCTCGGTGATCTCCTCCAGCCGCTCCATCGCGGTGGCCGTGGCGCTGAGGTGCTGGGCGGCGACCGGCAGCGGCGCCAGGGTGTTGACCGCCGCGAGCGCGAGCAGCGCGAGCGCCGCCAGCAGCACCCCGTCGAGCTCGCCCGACACCACCGCCGGGATCGAGACCGCCAGGACGATGGCCGCGGCGATCCCGCCGAGGGCGGTGACCACCCCGGTGCCGGTGGCGCCGATCGCCGCGTCCGAGCGCCCGGTGCGCATCAGGCGCCGGTCGTCGGCGCGCACCCGGTCGATCCGGTCGTCCTCCAGGCCGTAGGCCGCCAGCTCGGGCGCCAGCTGGATGGCCTCCAGGACCTCCGCCGTGAGGGCCGCCCGGGCCGGGGCCTGCCGGCGCCCGGCGCGCCGCCCCGCGGCGGCGGACATGACGGGGAGCGCGATCGCGGCGGCGCCCAGCACCACCGCCAGCGCGATGCCGGCGGCCGGGAGCATGATCCAGCCCACCGCGACGGCCAGGGCGCAGACGATGGCCGCGACGACCGGCGGGCCCAGGGCGCGCACGTACAGGTGCTGCAGGCTGTTGACGTCGGCGATCGCGCGGCTCAGCAGGTCGCCCCCGCGCAGCCGCGGCAGCCCCCCGGGCACCAGCGGGACCAGCCGGTCGTACAGCCGCCGGCGCGTGTCGGCGAGCACCCGCAGCGCGACGTCGTGGGACGACAGGCGCTCCGCGTACCGGGAGGTCGCCCGCAGGACGGCGAAGGTGCGCACGCCCACGATGGCCACGGTGAGGGTCAGGATCGGCGGCTCCAGGGCGGCGGCGCTGATCAGGTAGCCCGAGGTCACCAGCAGGCCGATGGCGGCGCCCGCGGCCACGACGCCCAGCGCCAGCGACAGCCACAGGCGGCGGCGATCGGCGCCGGCCAGGCGGGTGGCGCGCACGAGGGCCCCGGCGGCGCTCATGCGAGGGCCCCCGCGGCGTCGAGCTGAGCCCGGAAGGCACCCCCGGCCGCCTCCAGGTCGGCGGGCGCGCCGCACTCGACCACGCGCCCCTCCTCCAGCACCACGACCCGGTCGGCGCGGCGCGCGAGCGCCAGGCGGTGCACCGCCAGGACGACGGTGCGGCCCTCGGACAGCCGCGCGATCGCGTCGCCCACCAGGGCCGCGCCCTCGGGATCGAGGCTCGCCGTGGGCTCGTCCAGCAGCACCAGGGGGGCGTCGCGCAGGAAGGCGCGGGCCAGGGCGATGCGCTGCGACTCCCCGGCCGACAGGGCCACGCCGCCCTCGCCGACGCGCGTGTCCAGCCCCTCGGGGAGCGCGGCCACCACCGCGGCGGCGTTCGCGTCGCGCAGGGCCGCCATCACCCGGTCGTCGCTCGCCTCGCGGTCGCCCATGCACACGTTGTCGCGCACGGTCCCCGCGACCAGCCGCGGCCGCTGCGAGACCCAGGCCACGCGGCGGCGCCAGGCGGCGGCCTCGCCGTCGCGCAGGTCCACCCCGCCCACGCTCACCCGGCCGTGGGTGGGATCGGCCAGGCGCATCAGCAGGGCGAGCAGCGTGCTCTTGCCGGCGCCGCTGGCGCCCACCACCGCGACCCGCTCGCCGGGCAGCAGCTCCAGGTCGATGTCCCGCAGCACCGGCACCTCGCGCGCCGGATACGCGAAGCCGACCCCCTCCAGGCGGATCGGGGCGGTGGCCGGGTCGGGCAGCGCGACCGGGCTCGCGGCCTCGGTGAGCAGCGCGGGCTGGTCGAGCACCGCGTGGATGCGCTCGGCCGCCGCCATGCCGTCGGCGCTCGCGTGGAACTGGACCCCCAGCTGGCGCAGCGGCGCGTAGAGCTCGGGCGCCAGGATCAGCACCGCCAGCCCGGCCTGCAGCTCCATCCCCCCGCCGGCCAGGCGCACCCCGACCGTCACGGCCACCAGCGCGACCGCGAGGGTGGCGGCGAGCTCCAGCACCAGGGCCGAGAGGAAGGCGACGCGCAGGGTGGCCATGGTCTCGCGGCGGTAGCGCTCGCCGGCCGCGGCCAGAATCTCCGACTGGGCCTCGGCGCGGCCGTTGGCCCGCAGGGTGGTGAGCCCGCGCACCACCTCGGCGAAGCGGCCGCCGAGCACCTGCATGGCGCGCAGCCGCGACCGCGCCGACGCCTTGGCCGCCGTTCCCGCCAGCACCATGAACACCGGGATCAGCGGCAGCGTCACCGCCATGATGATGGCGGCGGTGGGGTCCAGCGGGACCACGGCGATCAGCACCGCGACCGGCACCAGCAGCGACAGCGCCATCTGCGGCACGTAGCGCCCGAAGTAGGCCTCCAGCGCGTCGACGCCCTGCACGGCGGCCGTCGCCAGCGCTCCGCTCGAGTCGTCGGCGGCGGCGGCCGGGCGGCCGCGCAGCAGGTGGGTCACCAGCGCGACGCGCATCGACGACATCACCCGCGCCGCGCCGACGTGGCCGGCCATCTCGTAGCCCCACGCCAGGGCGCCGCGCGCCACCGAGACGGCGACGAGGGCGATCAGGTCGCCCCGCACGTCGCCCAGCGAGAGGCCGTCCATGAACACGCCGGCGATGATGCGCGCCAGCAGCAGCGCCTGGGCGATGACGCAGACGGCGGTCGCGACACCCAGGACGACCGCCGTCACCATGTGCCACCGCGCGGCGCCGCTCCCCCCGAGCAGCCGGCGGTGGAGCGGATGCATCAGGCCTTGCCCTCGGCCTCGGGCTTCGGGAGCAGGTCCAGGGGCGTCTTGACGTCGCCGGTGCCCTCGCCGACGCGGTGGCGGAACACCCAGTAGGTCCAGCCCTGGTAGAGCAGCACCACCGGCGTGAGGCATCAGCGCGACCACGGTCATCACGGTGAGCGTGTAGTTGGTCGAGGCGGCCTCGGCGATCGTCAGCGCCAGCTCGGGCGCGCCGCTCGAGTTCATGACGTTGGGCCAGAGGCTCGCGAAGAGCGTCAGCACCAGCAGCCCCACGCCGATGCCCATCGCCGCCGAAGGCGACCCCGTCGCGGCGGCGCATGACCATCACGGCGGCCACGATCACGGCGACCGCGGTGCCCACGCCCCCCACGACCGCGAGGGCGTTGAGGTCGTCGTCGCCGGCCGAGCGGCCGAGCGTCCAGGCGATGAAGACCGCGCCGCCGCCACGACCGCCCAGGTGAGGGGCCGCGCGATGCGGTGGGCGCGCTCGCGCAGGTCACCGCGGGTGCGCAGCGAGAGGAAGATGGCGCCCTGCGCGGCGCACAGCAGCAGCACCGCGACGCCCGCCCAGCAGCGAGTAGGGGTTGAGCAGGTCGCCAGAACGTTCCCACGTACTCGTGGTCGGCGTCGAGCGCCACGCCGCGGACCAGGTTGGAGAAGGCCACCCCCCACAGCAGGGCGGGGACCACGCTCCCGACCACGATCGCCGCGTCCCAGGTGCCGCGCCAGCGCGCGGTGTCGTGCTTGTCGCGGAACTCGAACGCCACGCCGCGCACGATCAGCGCGACCAGGATCAGGAACAGCGCCAGGTAGAAGCCGGAGAAGAGCGTCGCGTACCACTCCGGGAACGCCGCGAACGTGGCGCCGCCGGCGGTCAGCAGCCACACCTCGTTGCCGTCCCAGACCGGGCCGATCGTGGAGATGATCGAGCGCCGCTCGGCGTCGTCGCGGCCGAGGATCGGCAGCAGCATGCCCGACCCCGAAGTCGAAGCCCTCCAGGAAGAGGTAGCCGGTCCAGAGGACCGCGATGAGGACGAACCAGAAGGTCTCGAGCGCCGAGGGATCCATCGTCTCCGGCTCCTAGTAGGCGAGGGTGGGTTCGGCCGCGTCGCCGTCGGCCTCGGGACGCTCCGGCTCGGTGCCCTTGCGCACCTCGCGCACGGCGAGCCACAGCGCGATCACCGCGAGCACGCCGTAGAGCAGGGTGAAGCCGATCAGCGTGATCGCGACGTAGCCGCCGCTCACGGTCGGGCGAGACCGCGTCGCGGGTGAGCAGCAGGCCCTGGACCACCCAGGGCTGGCGGCCCATCTCGGTGAAGATCCAGCCCATCGCGTTGGCGACGAAGGGCAGCGGGATGGCCCACAGCGCGATCGTCAGGAAGCGGCGCGACTCGGTCAGCGTGCCGCGCCGCCAGCAGCACCAGCCCGACCAGGGTGAGCAGGATCATGAGCGTCGCCATGCCCGACCATCAGCCGGAACGACCAGTACGTGATGCCGATCACCGGGCGGTAGTCGCCGGGGCCGTACCGCGCCTCGTACTCGGCCTGGATGTCGTTGATGCCCTCCACGCGGCCGCTCGGGCTGTCGGTGGCGAGGAACGAGAGGCCGTCGGGCACCTCGATGTTGAAGGTCAGGCGCTCCGGGGTGGCCTCGAACGGCGCCACGGCGAAGGCCGAGAAGGGCGCGTTGCTCTGGCTCTCGTACAGCGCCTCCGCGGCCGCCATCTTCATCGGCTGCTGCTCGGTCATGAGCTGCGCCTGGAAGTGGCCGACCAGCGAGGTGGCGACCGTGCCGACGAAGACGACCACCAGCGCGAGGGTGGCGGTGCGGCGGAAGGCGTCCACGTCGTGCTTGCGCAGCAGGTGGTAGGCCGAGACGCCCAGGATCACCATGCCGCCGGTCGCCAGGGCGGCCAGGATCGTGTGGGCGAAGGCGTACAGCGCGGTGGAGTTGGTGAGGACGGCCCAGATGCTGGTCATCTCGGCCCGTCCCGACTCCGACGATCTTGTAGCCCACCGGGTGCTGCATCCACGAGTTGGCGGCCAGGATGAAGTACGCGGACAGCGCCGTGCCGATCGCCACCAGCCAGATCGTGGCCAGGTGCACCCGCGCGGGCAGCCGGCCCTTGCCGAAGATCCACAGGCCGATGAACGTGGACTCCAGGAAGAAGGCCGCCAGGGCCTCGATGGCCAGCGGGGCGCCGAAGATGTCCCCGACGTAGCGCGAGTAGTCGCTCCAGTTCATGCCGAACTGGAACTCCTGCACGATCCCCGTCACGACGCCGACCGCGAAGCTGATCAGCATCAGCTTGCCCCAGAAGTGGGTCATCCGGCCGTAGACGTCCTTGCCGGTGCGGTAGTGCGCGGTCTGGAGCACCGCGACGAAGAACGCCAGGCCGATGCTGAGGGGCACGAAGATGAAGTGGAAGAGCGTGGTGATGCCGAATTGCAGGCGGGCGAGCTCGAGTGCGGTCATGGCGATAAACCCTTCTGAACGCCGGATCGGAAGGGCATCGGGGAATCGCCGACCGGGCCGCTGCGGCCTTTTACGGTGACGTCCGTCCGGGTACGGACGGCCCCGCGACTACCGTCGGCGGGCCTTGGCCTCGCGCTCGTAGCGGGCCAGGTCGAGCACGAAGAACCACGACAGGCGCGTGCTGCCGTCACGGCCCCGGTACGAGGCCACGTTGACGGCCAGCTGGGCGCCGTCGGGCGGCTCCTGCAGGCTGACCGCCTTGGCGAAGGCGTCCGGCCCGAGCGACGCGAGCGGCGCCGAGAGGTTGACCAGCAGCTGGGGCAGGAAGAACACCCGCTGGGTGCCGCTGTAGTAGGTGATCCCGTACCGGGTCACCAGCGTGGCCAGCGCGCGACCCGGGTCACCCGCCAGGGCGGCGGCCTCCTCGGCCGAGTCGGCCGGCACGCGGTAGCCGGCGTTCAGCACGATCCCCCGGTCGGAGGGGGTGACGCTGGTGACCAGCGCCACCCAGGGCGCGTCGTCGGGCGCGCGGCGGGTCCACAGGTACAGCGAGGTGGCCCCGTACTCGTAGCGCGCGGCGGCGTCGGGCCGCTCGGCGGCCTCGTGCGCGTGGCTCTGGCGCAGCACGTCGTGGGTCATCTGCGTGTAGGCCGGCGCCGGCGCGCGCACGTACGGACCCTCGGGCACGTCCTCGGCGCGGGACGACTCGAGCAGCTCGGCGATCTCGTCCAGGGTCTGGAGGGCCACGGCTGCGAAGGCTACTGGGCGCGTGAGAGGGTCGCGCGGGAACGGCTCACACGCGGACGGGAGGGATGGAGATGGACGACAGCACGTGCGGGTGGCCGCCGCGGGCGCGGCGCGGTCGCCGCGGGCATCGCGATCGCGGCGATGGCGGCGGGCCTCGTGGCCGCGCCGGTGGCGAGCGCGGCGACGCCGGCGTCGTGGAAGACGTACTGCCGCAACCAGGGCGGCGTGGTCCAGGTGCGCACCCCGGCGGCCGGCACCAACTCGCCTCCGGTCATCCGCCTGGCGGGGCCGGTCGCCTTCTGTCGCTTCACCAGCCCGCAGGACGGCTCGCGCATCTTCGTGGACCTGCGCACGCTCACCACGACCCAGCCCACCCTGGCGGCCCTCGCCTACCTCACGATGCCCGCGGCCGGGAACCTCCCCGGCAACGTCAACCCCGCCTCCGTCTACTGCTCCCGCCTGGGCGGCAGCGACCAGTTCGGCGGGGTCAACGCCGGCGGCGGAGGGTGGATCGTCGGCACCAACGTCAACACCTCCCTGCAGGCGTGCGTCTTCCCCGACGGATCGATCATCGACTCCTTCGGGATCCTCTACCACTCCCAGAAGGTCGTGCGCGGCGCCGACCTCACGAAGCGGTTCCGCTACCGCCCGTCCCGGTTGCCGCAGGTGTTCGGCTGAACCTCGAGGCCTCCAGCTGGGCGGCCAGCCCGTCCAGCAGGAGGTCCAGGCCGGGCTCGACGAGGGTGTGCGGCGGCCGCTCGTGGAGCGCCCGCACCAGGGCGCCCACCAGCGGCCGCTCGTCCTCGAGCGCGGCCCGCTCGGCGGCGGTGAGCGGGTGGTCGCGGGTGGTGATGGTGGTGTCGAGCAGGCCCGACGACAGCATGTAGCGGACCACCGTGCGCAACCCGTCGATGGCCGCGTCCTCCCGGAAGCCGGCGCGCACCATCGACGCGAGCACCGGCTCGAAGAACCCGGCCGAGGCGGCGTAGGCGCGATCCACGTCGGAGGCGAACAGGGGCAGCGCGTGCGGGTGCTCCTGGCCCACCTCCCGGAACGCCAGGGCGGCCGCCCGGATGCTGTCGCGCCAGTCGTCCGACTCCGGGCGCACCAGCTGGAGGCCCGCGAGCCGCTCGAAGATCATCTCGCGCACGCCCTCCACCACCGCCTGCTTGTTGGGCACGTGGCGGTAGAGGGACATCGCCTGGACGTCGAGCTCGGCGCCCAGGCGGCGCATGGAGAGCTCGGCCAGGCCGTGCTCGTCGATCAGGCGCAGCGCCGCCTCCAGGATCCGCCGCCGGTCCAGCGGTGTCCGAGGCGACCGGCGGGGGGCGGTGGAGGCGGCGGAGCTCATCGGCTCACAGCGCGCCGGGCGGGCGGTGACCGCCGCCGCCGCCGTTGCCCCCCTCGGAGGGCGAGGACCCCTGCGCCCGCCGCGGCGGGCGGCCGTCGTCGCCGGCCAGCTCCGGGTGCCAGCGCTCGAAGTGCGAGAGGTGCTGGTCGGTGAGCGCGCCCGGCGGGTAGTACTGCGCGTAGAAGTCCGGGTCCACGTGCTGGGCCTGGGCGGTGAGGCGCTGGTACATGGGGTCCAGGTACGCGGGGAAGCGCCCGTAGGTCTCGTGCACGTAGGTGCAGTAGTCCTTGACGATCTGGATCGTGTCGTCGTCGGGCCGGACGATCTGCTCCATCACCCGGTCCGGCTCGAGGTAGGCCTTGGGCTTGGCCGAGTCGTACTGGGCCCACTTGACCTCGAGGAAGTGGTCGACCGCCGCCGACATGTCGGCGTGGTACGGCGGGACGAAGGCCTCGAACACCCCGTCGCGGCCCACCGGCACGCTGGGCCCGCGCTTGGCCTCCTCGAAGCGGAAGCCCAGGCCCGGCACGTCCATGCCGCCCAGCGCGTAGCGGGCGATGAACCCGGTGTAGGTCCAGCCGCCGAGGCCCATCGCCTGCAGGGCGAGGTTGATGTTCTGGCAGATGAACGCCTGCTCCACGACCTGCATCGAGAGCACGCGCTGCTCGATCTCCACGATGCCCATCTGGCGGGCCGGGTCGAGCCGGCCCGAGTCGATCCAGCGCTCGAGCCCGGCGGAGCGGAACCCGTTGGTCTCGTCCACCATCGTGAAGCGGTACTCGGGCGAGAAGTAGATGAACAGCAGGTTGATGTACTCGAGCGTCATGTTCGAGACCGGCATGAACAGCGTCGAGCCCGGCATGTTCGCGTTCCAGTGGTTGAACACGAACAGGCCCGGCAGGCCGGTCGGCAGCTGGGCCCGCCCGGGGGCGATCTCCTTCTTGGCGCCGCGGACGAGCTCCAGGATGAAGTCGATCTGGGCGTCGTGCGACTTGCCCGAGAGCGTCGCCAGCTCGCCGTGCTCGGGCACGAGGTTCCACATGTCCAGGAAGTAGGTGCCGGCGTCGTTGGTGAAGAAGAGCTCGGTGCCGTGGTTCGAGCACGAGCTCGGCCACGTGCGCGCCGTCCACTGCACCAGGGCGTCGGCGCCCATCGACGGATCGATGTCGCCCAGGTTGAGCCCGGACAGGCCGGTGCCCGGCGACGAGCAGCAGCGCCTCCTCGAGCTCGGTCAGCGGCACCGCCTCGTAGGGGCTCGCGTAGCCGAGGGTGCCCGGCATCTCCATCCCGAGCCCCATGCGCCGGCTCTTGCGGTCGAAGACCGACTGGAAGAAGGGGTAGGCGAGGGCGTCCTCGAGCCCGGCGGGAGCGTTTCCGATGATCTCGCGCGGGCTGGGCGAGGGGTCCGTCGTGGCCATCGCCATTCCTTCCGTTCGGGTCCTGGGTCCGTGGCAACTTACAGTTGTAAGTGATGCGTACGGCTGTAAGCTACGGCCCGCCCGGGGCCGGTGTCAACCGGCCGTCGGCCCATTCGACAGCGAGAGTCCGGAGGTCCGGTGCCCGATCACAGCTTCGACGACATCCTCTATGAGGTGGGGGCGGGCAGGGCGACGATCACGATCAACCGGCCCGAGCGCCTCAATGCCTTTCGGGTGCAGACGATCCGGGAGCTGGCCGAGGCCTTCGAGGCGGCCGCCGATGACGAGGCGGTCGGGGTGATCGTCTTTCGCGGCGCCGGCGAGCGGGCCTTTTGCGTGGGCGGCGACGTGCGCGATCCCACCCGCACGGCCGCCCAGAAGAGAGGGCTCCATCACCTTCACGATCGCCTCGGGCTGGCGATCCGAAACAACGGCAAGCCGATCATCGTGGCCGTCCACGGCTACTGCATCGGCGGCGGCAACGAGCTGAACGTCTTGTGCGACCTGACCATCTCGGGCACCTCGGGGCGCTTTGGCCAGGCCGGGCCCAAGATCGGCTCGGCGCCCTTGTGGTGGGGCTGTCAGCTCTTGCCGGCGGTGGTGGGCGAGAAGAAGGCGCGCGAGATCCTCTACCTGACCCGCCAGTACTCGGCCGACGAGGCCCTGGCGATGGGGCTGGTCAACGTGGTGGTGCCCGACGAGGATCTTGATGCCGAGGTCGATTCCTGGTGCGAGCAGATCCTGCGCCGCTCCCCCCAGGGGCTGCGGCTGGCAAAGCTGGCGATGAACACCGCCACCGACGCCCTCTACTCGTCGGTCCAGCACGGCCTCGAGCTGGTGGCCCTCAACCACGTCTACGGGCCCGAGCCGGCCGAGGGGATCGCCTCGTTCGGTGAGAAGCGCCCCGCCGACTGGCGCAAGTTCCGCGAGGGGCAGGGGCCCGAGCCGGGATGAGGCATCCGTCCTCCCCCGTCCGCCGCCCTTGACCCGGCGCGCGGATGGGGGAGGATCGCGGGCGTGACCGTCCGCAGCAGCCGCGCCCTGACGATGGCGGCGTGCATCGCCCTGGTGGCGTCGGCGCCCGCGGCGGCGGCCGTCGGGCGCTTCCCGCCGCCGCCGGCGACCGGGCGGGCGACGGTGTGGGCGGTGGGCGACGGCGCCTTCCCCAGCGCGAGCGCGCGGGCGGTGGCGGGGCTGATCGCCGCCGGTTCCCCGACGCGCTTCCTCTACCTGGGCGACGTCTACGACAGCGGCAGCGCCGGCGACTTCGCGCGCGGCTACGCGCCGATCTTCGGCCCGCTGCGCGCGATCACGCTGCCCACGCCCGGCAACCACGAGTGGGGCAACCGGTCGGTGGGCTACGACCCCTACTGGTCGCGGGTCACCGGCGGCACGCCGCCGCCCTACTACGCCGTCTCGCTGGCCGGCTGGCGGCTGGTGAGCGCCAACTCCGAGACCGCTCACGGCCCCGGGTCGGCGCAGCTGCGCTGGCTGCGCGCCCAGCTGGCCGGGCCCGGCACGTGCCGCATCGTCTTCTGGCACCGGCCCCGCTACAGCGCCGGGCTGCACGGCGACGCCCCCGACATCGCGCCCCTCTGGAACGCGACCCTCGGCCGGGCCACCCTGGTGCTGAACGGCCACGACCACGACATGCAGCGCATGCGGCCGGTGCGGGGCGTGACGCAGCTGGTCTCGGGCGCGGGCGGCCACTACCTGTACCCGGTCCACGTCGGCCACCCGCGGCTGGCCTGGTCGAACGACCGCACCTACGGCGCCGCTGCGCCTCGACCTGAGCCCGGGCGCGGCGCGCTACGCCTTCGTGTCGAGCGTCGGCCGGACGCTCGACGCGGGCACCGTGCGGTGCCGCGTCCGATGACGGGCGAGGGCCTGTCGATCTTGCGCCCCGCCGTCCGTCGATGAGATGACTGGCCCCATCGGGGCCACCCACGAGGAGGACGAGACGATGGCGAAGTACGCGATCCTGATCTACGAGGACGAGGCCGGCTACGCCGCGGGCGGCGCCGAGCTCTACGGCGAGGTGATGCAGGCCCACGGGGCGTTCTCCGAGAAGGCGGGCGCCGCGATCGTGGGGGGCGAGGCGCTCCAGCCCACCTCCACCGCGACCTCCCTGCGCACCGACGGCGCCGGCGAGGTGACCGTCACCGACGGCGCCTTCGCCGAGACCAAGGAGGCCCTGGGCGGCTTCTACCTGATCGAGGCCGCGGACCTGGACGCAGCGATCGCGATCGCCAAGACCTGTCCCGCGGCCCTCGGCGGGGTCGAGGTGCGCCCGGTGATGGTCTTCGACTGAGGGCGGGCGCGCCGGTGGCCACCGCACGCCGCAGGTGGCCGCCGCGGTGGCCGACGCGCACCGTCGCGAGTGGGCCTTCGTGCTCGCCGCGACGGTGCGCGTGACCCGCGACCTCGACGTGGCCGAGGAGTGCGTGCAGGACGCCTACGCGCGGGCGCTGGACCGCTGGGTGGCGCGACGGCGTCCCCGCGCGCCCGGGCGCCTGGCTCACCACCGTCGCCCGTCGCCGCGCGCTGGACCTGCGCCGGCGCGAGACCACCCTCGCGCGCACGCTGCCGCTGCTGGTGGAGGACGAGGCCGAGCCGGGGCCCGGCGAGCACGACGACCCGCCCGGCGCCCCCGTGGCCGACGACCGCCTGCGCCTCGTCTTCATCTGCTGCCACCCCGCGCTGGCCGCCGAGTCGCGGCTCGCGCTGACCCTGCGGCTGGTGTGCGGCCTCACCACCGCCGAGGTCGCGCGCGCCTTCCTGGTGAGCGAGCCCACCATGGCGGCGCGCATCACCCGCGCCAAGCGGAAGATCGCCGGGGCGCGCATCCCGTTCCGCATGCCCGACGCCCACGAGCTGCCGGAGCGCGTCGACACGGTGCTGACCGTCGTCCACCTGGTGTTCACCACCGGCCACACGGCGCCGTCCGGCGACCGGCTGGTGCGCGGCGACCTGGTGCAGCGGGCGCGCGACCTGGCCCGCATGCTGCGCGAGCTGCTGCCGCGCGACCGCGCGGTGGCCGGGCTGCTGGCCCTGATCCTGCTCACCGACGCGCGCCGGGCGGCCCGGGTGGACGCCGACGGGGCCCAGGTGCTCCTGGCCGACCAGGACCGCACCCGCTGGGACCGGCCGGCCATCGACGAGGGGCTCGCCCTGGTGCGCGAGTCGCTGGCCGCGCGGCCGCCCAGCCGCTTCGCCCTGATGGCGGCCATCGCCGCGGTGCACAGCGAGGCCCCGGCCTGGGACCAGACCGACTGGCGCGAGGTGGTCGCGCTGTACGACATCCTGCTCGAGACCTGGCCCTCGCCGGTCGTCGCCCTCAACCGGGCCGTGGCGGTCGGCTTCGCCGACGGCCCGGCCGCCGGCCTGGCCGCGCTGGACGCGCTGGCCGGCGAGCCCCAGCTCGCCGGCTACGGATACCTGGCGGTGGCGCGCGGCGACGCGCTCGCGCGCCTGGGGCGGTCGCGGGAGGCGCGGTCGGCGCTGGAGGAGGCGCTCCACATGACCGACAACGCCGTGGAGCGCGCGCAGCTCGAACGCCGGCTGGCGCGCCTGGGCTGAGGCCGCGTCGCGGCCGTCCGCGGCCGGGGGGTCCCGTTGTACGCTGGGCGCGTGCGCTGGCTCGTCTTCGACGGCGTCCCCGAGGCCGACGTGCGGCAGCTGCTGTCGATCGCCCGGCGGCGCACCTTCCGGCGGGGCGAGGTGGTCTTCCACGTCGACGACCCGGCCGACACGCTCCACCTGATCGTCTCGGGGCGCTTCGCCGTGCGGATCCAGACCCCCCTCGGCGACGTGGCCATCCTCGCCATCCTGGGCCCGGGCGAGATCTTCGGCGAGCTCGCCCTGATCGGGGACCAGGCCCGGCGGGGCGCGACCGTCGAGGCGCTCGAGGCCGGCGAGACGCGCTCGATCCACCGCCCCGACTTCGAGCGCCTGCGCGCCGCCCACCCCTCGGTCACCGAGGTGCTGGTCGCGATCCTGGCCGATCGCCTGCGGCGCGTGAACCAGCACCTGCTCGAGGCCCTGTACGTGCCCGCCGACAAGCGGGTGCGGCGGCGCCTGGTGGAGCTCGCCGAGGGGTACGCGCCCGGCGCCGCCGAGGCCACGATCCCGCTGCGCCAGGAGGACCTGGCCGACATCGCGGGGACCTCCCGCGCGACGGTCAACCGGGTGCTGCGCGAGGAGGAGGCCCGGGGCTCCCTGCGCCTCTCGCGGGGGCAGACCACGGTGATCGACCGGGAGTCGCTCGCGCACCGGGGGCGCTGAGCCCGGTCGCGCTCAGCGGCGCGTCATCGTGACCGCGATCGCGTCGGAGCCGTCGCGCAGCTCCGCGGTGTCCCCCCGCAGGGTGTAGGTGGCCGCCGACTCCAGCGCCGCCAGGTATCGCTGCTCCTGGTCCATCAGGTCCTGGGGCCCGGCCGTGCGGGTGGTCGCCGGCGGCGAGATGGCGATGCCCGACGGCCCGGAGGCGCCCGGCGTGGTCGTGTAGTCGGTGCGGTAGGTGTTGACGCCCGCGTCGCCGGTGAGCGCGCCGTCGTCGCCGAAGACCGCCGTGATCGCGCTGCCCGCGACGGGCGACACGACCGCCTGGGCGCCGTTGTTGTAGCCGGTGACCTCCCACGCGCCCACCAGGCTGCGCGCGTCGGCGGCGAACTCCAGCAGCGGCGCTCCGCCCGCCGAGGACAGGGTCAGCGTGCGGCCGTCGGAGGCGAAGGCCCGGGCCTCCTCCAGCGCGCGCAGGTACGCGGCCTCCACCGCCATGGCCTTCGGCGGGCCGGCCATCTGGGTCGCGGCCAGCGGCCCCACGGTGAGCGCCCCGGCGTCCGTCGCCGTGTAGGGCCCGCTGTAGGAGTTGACGGCCGCCCGGCCGGACACCCGGCCGTCGGCGAAGGTGGCGTTGACCGCGACCCCGGCGGGCAGCGGCGCCATCGCCCCGCCGGTCCGCAGGTGCGTGAGCTGCCAGGCGCCCTCGGGCGTCGCCGCCGCGGGCGAGGCGGTGGACCCGGTGGCCGAGCCCGCGTCGGAGCCCCCGCAGCCGGCCAGCAGCCCCAGCGCGAGCGCGCCCACCACCAGCGCGGCGAGCGACGGCACCCCGATTCGACGCGACATGTCCCCCTCCACCCCTGGCACACCGGACCCGCGCACCCTAGGGGGCCGGTCCGGACGGGGGCTACCGCTTCGGCGTCGCCAGGGCCGTGTAGGTGCGGCCGGCCTTCACGCGCACGCTGCGGTTGCGCTTCAGGTCGCGCACCGTGACCGTGCCCTCGGTGACCCGGATGATCGTGCGGTCGCAGCGGTCCGTGATCGTCCAGGCGGTGCCGTTGGCGACGGCGGCGGCGTAGCGGCCGGAGGTCTTGTACCGGCCGCGCACCTTGATGCGCACGCGGCGCGACACGGGGCGGGCGGCGTTGGCCTTCTTGGTCCTCTTCGCGGCCGGCCGGGGCTTCGTGCACACCAGGCGGCCGGTCAGGCGCAGGTCGGCGACGGCGGCGTCGGCCACGGGCTGCACCACGGTGAAGGCGCCGCCCGACACCTGGGCGACGGCGTCGGCGGCCGAGTCCAGCGGGCGCACCGTGAGCTGCACCGTGCCGCCGGTCGCGTTGACGGCCGAGACGTTGGGGGCGAGGTCGGGCTCGCGCAGGCCGATGTCCGCCGTCGTCAGGCGCGGTCGCACGGTGACGCTGCCGGCGACCGGCGCGACGCCGATGGTCTGCAGCGGCTCGGGGGGCGGCAGCGCGCCGATGTCGCTGAGGCGCCGCACGCGGTTGTTGCCGGTGTCGCCCACCAGCACGCCCGCGGGCCCGAGCACCAGGCTCGAGGGGGAGTCGAGCAGCCCCGCGCTCTCGGGCCCGCCGTCGCCGCCCAGGCCGCGGCGGCCGCCGGACACCGTGTAGACGAAGCCCAGCGGGCTCATGCGGCGGATGCGGTCGCCGCCGCCGTCGCTCACCAGCACGCCGCCGTTGGAGAGGGGCGCCGCGTCGGTGGGGGCGGCCAGGCCCGCGGTCGCGGTGGTGATGACGCCGTCGGGACCGACGCGCCGCACCCGGCCGTTGCCGGTGTCGGCGATCAGGTAGCCGCCGTCGCCGGTCAGGGTCACGCCGCCGGGCGCGTTGAGACGCGCCGCGACGGCCGGACCGCCGTCGCCGCCGAAGCCGGGGATCGTCCCGGCGACCGTGGTGATCGCCCCGTTGGCGGCCACGCGCCGCACCCGCCCGTTGCCCGTGTCGGCGAACAGGAAGCCGCCGTCGGGCAGCGGCGCCAGGCCGCGCGGCGAGTCCATCTGGGCGGCGATCGCCAGGCCGCCGTCGCCCGACAGGCCGCGGGTGCTGCCGGCGATCGTGGTGATGACGCCGCTGGGGGCGACGCGGCGGATGCGGTGGTTGCCCGCGTCGGCGATCAGGACGCTCCCGTCGCCCAGGACCGCGACGTCCGAGGGGGCGTCCAGCTGGGCGTTCACGGCCGGGCCGTTGTCGCCGCCGGCGCCCTGGGAGCCGCCGGCGATCGTCGTGATGATGCCGTTGGGCGCCACCCGGCGGACCGCGTTGTTGCGGGTGTCCGCGATCAGGGTCGCGCCGTCGGGGGCGACGGCGACCCCCTGCGGTCCCGACAGCTGGGCCGCGGTGGCCGGGCCGCCGTCGCCCGCGTAGCCCGCCGTCGTGCCGGCCAGCGTCGTGATGCTGCCGTCGGCGGCCTGGGCCGCCGGCATCACCACCGCGAGCGCGGCCAGGGGGATCACGAGTCGGCGGATGCGTCGAGACATGGTGGGATGGTGCCCCGGGTGCCGCCCGCCGGGTGTCGCGCGCGCGACGCCTGGCGTGTTCGCTCCGTGACGTCGTCTACTGTCGCCCGATGCGTGTGCGAGGTCAACGGCGGCGGGCGGCGCTGCTGGGCTGCGTGGCGGCGATCGCCGCCGTCGTGGGGCTGGCGGCCTGGTGGGGCGGCGCGCTCGACCGCCCCGAGCGCGGGACCGTGGACGCCCGCTTCGACGTGCGCGGCGCGCGGACGCCGCCGGCCGACCTGGTCGTGGTGGGGGTGGACGAGCGGAGCATGGACGACCTGGGCACGCGCTGGCCGTTCTCCCGGGCCGTGCAGGCCCGGGCCCTGACGCGCCTGGCGGCGGCGCGGCCGCGGGTGATCGCGTACGACATCCAGCTCTCGGAAGAGACCACCGCGGCCGACGACCAGGCCATGGCCGACGCGCTGGGCGCGGCCGGACCGGTGGTGCTGGCCACCACCCGGTACGACCCCGAGAGCGGCCCCGACGTCCTCTTCGAGGGCGGATCGATCACCGTGGGCCACGCCGCGTTCCCGGACACGCCCGACAACGTCTTCCGCCGCGTGCCCCTGGCCGTGGAGGGCCTGCCCTCGTTCGCCGCCGCCGCCGCAGCGGCGGCCTCCGGCGAGCCGGCCCCCTCGGGGGCGGCGGGCGGCAGCGCCCTCATCGACTACGCCGGGCCGCCCGGCACGATCCCGGCGCTGTCGTACGCGGACGTGCTCGCCGGGCGCTTCGACGCCGGCGCGGTGCGCGACCGGGTGGTGGTGGTGGGCACGACCTCCCCGCGCCTGGGCGACACCCACCCCACCCCGTACGGCGGCGAGCCGATGTCGGGGCCCGAGATCAACGCCAACGCCATCGCCACCCTGATGGCCGGCGAGCCCCTGGCCGACGCCCCCGGCTGGGTGGACGCGCTGGCGATCGTCGCCCTGGCGGCGCTGGGCGCCCTGGCCGCCTGGCCGCGCCGGGCCTGGGTGACCCTGGTGGCCGCGCTCGGCGTCGGCGTCGCGTACGTGCTGCTGGCGCAGGCCGCGTTCGCCGGGGGGACGGTGGTGGCGGTGACCGCCCCGCTGCTCGCCCTCGCGCTGGCCGCCGTGGGGGGGCTGGCCGCCACCTACGGGATCCTCGAGCGCGAGCGCTCCCGCCTGCGCGCCGAGTTCGCCCGCTTCGTGCCCCCCGCGGTCGTCGACCAGGTCATCGACCAGGCCGGCGACGACCAGCGCCTGGGCGGACGGCGCATCTACTGCACCGTGATGTTCGCGGACCTGCGCGACTTCACCGGGGTGGCCGAGCGCCTCCCGCCCGAGGCCGTCATCGAGCTGCTCAACCGCTACCTGAGCGAGATGAGCGACGCGATCCTGGACCACGGCGGCACGCTCGTCTCGTACATGGCCGACGGCATCATGGCCCTCTTCGGGGCGCCCATCGAGCAGGAGGACCACGCCGACCGGGCCGTCGCCGCGGCGCGCGAGATGCGCGACGTGCGCCTGGCGAGCTTCAACGCCTGGTGCGCGCAGCGGGTGCCCGGCACCGCGTTCCGGATGGGCATCGGCCTCGCGAGCGGGCCGGTGATGTCGGGCAACGTGGGCTCGGAGCGGCGCCTGGAGTACACCGCCGTCGGGGACACCGCCAACATCGCGGCGCGCCTGCAGACGCTGACCAAGGAGGCCCCGCACATGATCCTGCTGGCCGACTCCACCCGCGCGGCCCTCAGCCGGGCCGTGCCCGACCTGGCCGCGGTCGGCGCGCTGGACGTGCGCGGCCGCCAGGTGGGCACCGGCGTGTGGACCCTGGCCGACGCCCCCGGGGAGCCTGTGTCAGGAGCGTGACACAGCGGGCGTCGCGCCCCGAACGGAACGCGAAAGTGCCCGCTCATACCGTGGAGCCATGGTCATCCACACCCCTCGGAAAGGATCCACCATGGCCCGCACCAACCTCTCCTCCCGCACCTCCCGCTCGCTCTTCGCCGGCCTCGCGCTGGCCGGCCTGATGGCCGCCGCCGCGCCCGCGATGGCGATCCCCAACACCGACCCCGGCAACCCCGGTGGCGCCGGCAACGGCATCCTCCCCAACCTGCCGCCGACCGCCCGCGTGAGCGCCACGCCCAACCCGGTCGTGGTCCCGCAGCCCTTCGTGGTCGTCAACCCGACCACCGGCACCCTGGTGCAGGCGCTGCGCCTCGGCACCCAGGTCACCTTCAACGCCTCGGCCTCGACCGACCTCGACGGGTCGATCGCCAAGTACGAGTGGGACCTCGACGGCCAGCCCGGCTACGAGTCCAGCACGACGGTCCCCACGAAGACCCTGCGCTTCGCCACCCCCGGCCTGTTCCCCGGCACGGTCCGCGTCACCGACAACCGCGGCGCCAAGGACACGGCCACGGTGAGCGTGCGCGCCCACTACGCCCCGTCGGCCAAGATCGTCCAGAGCGCGACGGCCGCCATCCCCGGCCAGAGCGTCTCCTTCAACGGCGCGACCTCGAGCGACGCCGACGGCATCACCAAGTACGAGTGGGACCTCGACGGCGACGGCACCTTCGAGCGGACCGGCGCGCAGCAGAGCACGTCCTTCGCCACCACCGGTCCGCGCGCGGTCAAGCTGCGCGTCACCGACGGCCTGGGCGCCACCGGCACCGCGACGGCCACCGTCAAGGTGCACCGTGCTCCCACCGCCCTCGTCGTGAGCCGGCCCGTCTCACCGGCCGTCAACCAGGCCGTCACGCTCGACGCCTCGCGCTCCAGCGACGACGGCTCGATCGCCAAGTACGAGTGGGACCTCAACGGCGACAACACGTTCGAGACCACCACCACCGTCCCGACGACCACCACCGTCTTCGCCACGACGGGCGCCAAGCGCGTCGGCCTCCGGGTGACGGACGACGACGGCGCCACCGACGCCACCGCGCTCAACCTCCAGGTCACCGACGCGCCCACGGCCGTCATCGACCGCGTCGCGCCCAAGCTCCGTCCCTCCACCAAGCGGCTGCGGATGTCGGCCGCGGGACGCGTCGCCTTCCGCGTCACCTGCCCGCGCACCGAGCAGATCTGCACCGTCGGCGTCCAGCTCAAGGGCACCAAGGGCGCCCTGCGCGGCCGCACCCTGGCCCGCACGACCAAGGGCCTGCAGGGCGGCCGGTCGGCCACGGTCACCCTGATGCTCTCGAAGAAGGCCAAGCTGGCCGTCTCCCGCGGCCCGGTCGCCGCCCAGCTGGTCCTCACCGTCCGCGACGGCTCCGGCAACCGCGCCGTCACCCGCACCGCGGTCACCGCCCGCCGCTGACCCGGCGCCTCCACCCCGCACCTCCCGCGGCCGGCACACGCCGGCCGCGGCCGTGCCCGGGGTCAGGGGGCGGGGGTCAGACCGTGGAGGCGCATGGCCTCGCCGATCGCCGCGAGGTCGGGGGGTCCGCCCCCCGCCGCCGCGACGACCGCGGCGATGGCCCGGAAGTAGTCGCCCCCGAGGATGCCGGGCGTCACGATCGCCAGCTGGGTCGCGTCGGCATCGTGGGGATTGTCGAAGTGGTGCACGACCCCGCGGGGGATGTGCAGGACCTCCCCGGGGCCGACCTCGACCACCTCGCCGCGCAGGGTCCAGGTCAGGACCCCCGTCACGCCGTAGATGGTCTCCTCGTAGGCGTCGTGGCTGTGCGCCACGGGCACCCCGGCGCCGGAGGCGACCGTGAACTCGTGGATCGCGAGCCCGCCGCCGGTGTCCGCGCCCTCGATCAGGGGGCGGACGGTGATCCCCCCGAGCCGGATCTCCTCCCGGGTGCTCGTTGACATGCCGCCTCCTCAGTGAGTGGTAAAGTGCCTTGACTCTAAATGGACCCCGCCACTACGTCAAGTGACTTTACCAATACCCTCGGGAGCTCCCTCGGGCCCCCGCTGATCGGCGCGCTCCTGCGGATGCCGGTGGAGGCGGTCCGGGACCGGATGCTCGCGCGCCTGCACGAGGCGGGCTTCACCGATTTCGACGCCACGCACGCGCGCGTCTTCCAGTACCCCGGCCCGCAGGGCATGAGGCCGTCCGACCTGGCCGCCCAGCTGGGCGTCAGCAAGCAGGCCCTCAACTACCAGCTCGGGGAGCTGGAGCGCATGGGCTACGTCGAGCGGCGGCCGGACCCCGGCGACCTGCGCGCGCGGCAGGTGGTGCTGACCGAGCGCGGCATCGCCGCCGGCCGGGTGATGCGGGCGGCGGTGGAGGAGCTCGAGGCCGCCTGGACCGAGCTCCTCGGCGCCGAGCGCTTCGCGCAGCTGCGGGAGCTGCTGGTGGACCTCAACCGCCGGATCTAGCCCGAGGCGCTCCCCGTCGGCGGGGACGTGCACCCGGTCCCCCACCCCGGCCGCCTCGGCCGCCGCCCGCAGCGCGGCGCGCGTCTCGAGGCAGTGGTTGATGGCCTCCATGTGCACCGCCACCACCTGGGCGGAGGGCGCGGCCTGCGCCACGGCGACCACGTCGCCGGCCTCCATCGTGATGCTGTCGCCGTGCGTGAAGCGCGCCCCGCCGGCGTTGACCACGATCCACTCGGGGGCGTGCGCCGCGATCGCCTGCTCCACCTCCGGGCACCACACGGTGTCGCCCGCGACGTACACCGTGGGCTCCCCCTCCGCCGACAGCACGAACCCGCTCACCGGGCCCAGGGCGCTCACCGCGGCCTCCTCGCGGCCGTGCCGGCCCCCGGTGCGGACGATGCGCAGCCCCTCCCACTCCACGCCCTCGCCGGCCGGCACCGTGCGGGCGCCGCCGAAGCCGAGCTCCACGATCTCGGCGTGGTCCTCGGGCTGGCAGAACCAGACGACGTGCCCGGGCACCGCCGTCACCCCGGCGGCGTCGAGGTGGTCGACGTGGGTGTGCGTGAGCAGGACGGCGTTGACCCCGGCGACCACCTCGTCCAGGCCCATCGGCAGGGGCACCAGCGGATTGGGGAGCTCGTTGGGCGTCCCGCGCACCGGTCCGCGGGCGGCCTGCGCGTCGAGCATCGGGTCGACCAGCAGCACGTGACCGCCCAGCTCGATCCGCACGGTCGCGTGCCGGATGAGGGTGATCTGCATGACGGCGACCCTACCCCGGCGCCGCCTCCGCGCGCCCGTCATGCGGATACCAGCACGCGACCGCGCGCCCCTCGCCGGCGCTCACGAGCGGAGGCGTCTCGGTGCGGCAGCGCTCGGGCGGGCCGTCGCCGTTCCCGAGCATGCGCGCCGTGGGGCAGCGGGGGTGGAACGGGCAGCCCGGGGGCGGGTCGGCCGGCGAGGGCACGTCGCCGCGCAGGACGATGCGCTCGCGCGGCGGCCCCTCGGGATCGCGCGGCACCGACGACAGGAGCGCGGCCGTGTAGGGATGCCGCGGCGCGTCGTAGAGGGCGTCGGCGCCGGCCACCTCGACCAGCCGCCCCAGGTACATCACGGCGATCCGGTCGCAGCACGTGGCGCACCACGCCGAGGTCGTGGGAGATGAACAGGTAGGTCAGGCCGCGCTGGGCCTGGAGGTCCTTCAGCAGGTTCAGGATCTGGGCCTGCACCGAGACGTCGAGCGCCGAGACCGGCTCGTCGAGCACGATGAAGCGGGGCTCGATCGCCAGGGCGCGCGCCAGCGCGATGCGCTGCCGCTGGCCTCCCGAGAACTCGTGGGGGTAGCGGTTGACGTGCTCGGGGCTGAGGCCCACCTGCTCCATCAGCGCGGCCACCATCGCGCCCCGGTCCCCCTCGATCCCCTGGATGGCGAAGGGCTCGCCGATGATCTGGCCGGCGCTGGCGCGCGGGTTGAGCGACGAGTACGGGTCCTGGAAGACGATCCGCATCTCGCGCCGCAGCGCGCGCAGGTCGGCCCCGCCGACGTGGGTGATGTCGCGCCCGTCGAAGGACACGCTCCCCGCGGTCGGGTCCAGCAGGCGGGTGATCAGCCGCGCGGTGGTGGACTTGCCCGACCCCGACTCGCCCACCAGGCCCAGGCTCTCCCCCGCGCGGATGTCCAGGGTGAGGTCCTCCACCGCGCGGACCGCCCCCACCTGGCGCCGCACGATGGCGCCCCGCGTGATCGGGAAGTGCTTGGCGAGCGACCGCAGCGCGACGAGCGGGGCGGCCTCGCTCACGCGGCCGCCCCGTCCCGGCGGGCGCGGCGCTCGGCCCGGATCCGGTCCTTCTGCCCGGCCGGCAGGAGGCACGCGTCCGCGTGCCCGGAGCCGTCCGGGTCGGCCAGCGCCGGGACCGTCTCCTCGCAGCCGGCCACGCGGTGCTCGCAGCGCGGATGGAAGGAGCACCCGGACGGGACGTGGATCAGCGAGGGCGGCGCGCCGGCGATCGGCACGAGCCGCGCGGCGCGGGCGTCGGACCGGGGGATCGAGTCCAGCAGGCCCCAGGTGTAGGGATGGCGGGGCCGCCCGAACACCTGGTCGCGGGCGCCCACCTCGCTCGCGCGCCCGGCGTACATCACCAGGATGTCGGTGGCGACCTCGGCGACGATCCCGAGGTCGTGGGTGATCAGCACGACCCCCAGGCCCAGCCGCTCCTGCAGCTCGCCGATCAGCTCCAGGATCTGCGCCTGAACGGTGACGTCGAGGGCCGTCGTCGGCTCGTCGGCGATCAGCAGCTCGGGCTCCAGCACGAGCGCCATGGCGATCATCGCCCGCTGGCGCATGCCCCCCGACAGCTCGTAGGAGTACTGCCGCGCGCGCTCCTCGGGCGCGGGGATGCCGACCCGCGCGAGCGCCGCCACCGCGGCCGCCGCCGCCGCCCGCCGGTCGACGCCCCGGTGGGCGCGGACCGTCTCGGCGATCTGGTCCCCGATCCGGTACATGGGGTGCAGCGCCGTCATCGGATCCTGGAACACCATGGCGAGGCCCCCGCCCCGCAGGCGCCGCAGCTCCTCCGGCGGCGCCGCGAGCAGGTCCTTGCCCTTGAACAGCACCTCCCCGGTGACCTCGGCGGCGCGCCGGTCGATGAGGCCCATCACGGTCATGAAGGTGACGCTCTTGCCGCTGCCGGACTCGCCCACCACGCCGAGCGTGCCCCCGCGCTCGACGCGCAGCGAGACGCCGTTGACCGCCTTCACCGTCCCCTCGCCGGTGGGGAACCGGACGCGCAGGTCGCGGACCTCGAGGAGCGGCGCGCTCACCGCGGGCCGGGGCCGCGCTCACCGGTACCTCACGCGCGGATCGATGTAGGCGTAGGCGATGTCGATCGCCAGGCTGAGCAGCGCGACCGCCAGCGCCCCCAGGACCACCACCGCGAGCACCGCGGGCAGGTCGCCGTCCAGGGTCGAGGTGAGCGCGTAGTTGCCCAGGCCGGGCATGTTGAAGACCGTCTCCATCACGATCGTGCCGCCGATCAGCACGGCGAGGTCGGTGCCGAGCAGGGTGACCACCGGGACCAGGCTCGGGCGCAGCGCGTGCTTGCCGACCACCGTCCGCTCGGGCAGCCCCTTGGCCCGGGCGGTGCGGATGTAGTCCTCCTCCAGGGTGTCGATCATGCTCCCGCGCACCACGCGGGCGTAGACCCCCGCGAACAGCAGCGCCAGGACGAACCACGGCAGCAGCATGTGGGTGAACCAGTCGGCCGGGCTGGTGGTGAAGGGGACGTAGCCGGTGCCCGGCAGCCATCCCAGCTTCTCCGAGAAGATGAACAGCGACATCAGGCCGAGCCAGAACACCGGGGCGCAGACGCCGAACAGCGCGAACCCCATCGCCGTCTTGTCCACCCACGAGCGCCGCTTGAGCGCCGCCAGCACGCCCAGGGGGATCCCGATGGCCAGCCAGAGCACCGCCGCGCCGATCACCAGCGCCAGGGAGACCGGCGCCCGGGCGGTGACCTCGTCGAGCACGGGCGACTTGGTGTTGAACGACTCGCCGAGGCCCGGCCAGCCGTACCGGTCCCCGAGGAAGAGCCGCTTGACGTAGAGGAGGTACTGCTCGGGCACCGAGCGGTCGAGGCCGAGCTCCTCCCGCACCTGGGCGACCAGCTCGGGGGTCGGCTGCTTGCCCGCGAACGCGACCGCCGGGTCGGACGAGGGCAGCACGAAGAAGATGCCGAAGGTGATCAGGGTGACGGCCAGGACCACCACGACCACCCAGGCCAGCCGGCGGATGAGGTAGGGGATCATGGCCTCGGGACGCCCGTGCGGAGGACGGCGCCGCTACTTCTGCTTGGAGGGGTCGACCGCGGCGTGCGCCAGCGCCTGCTCGCTGGAGGCCTGGTCGAAGTCGTAGTTGGTCACCGCCGGCCCCAGCAGGTCGATGTTGGTGGCGTCCAGGTAGGGGATCCAGGGGACGACCTGCTCGGTGATCTTCTTGTCGAGGGCCACCCAGCACGATGTCGCGCTCCTCGCCGGTCAGCGCGTTGCACCGGTCGATGTCCGCGTCGACGCTCGGGATCCCTCCGGCGGGCATCGTCACGCCGAGGTCCTTGGCCTGGGCCGCGGTCATGCCCACGAGGGAGTTGTTGATGTTGCCGGTGGGCGCGATGTTGCGGCTGTCGAACAGCCCCATGAACGTCGAGGGGTCGGGGTAGTCCTTGGCCCAGCTGTTGTTCGAGCCGATCGGGATGCCGCGGGAGACGGTGCCGGTGGCGGCGTAGGCCGCGCTGGGCGGCAGCTCGCGGTTGTTGAGCGTGATGCCGATGGCGGCCGCCGACTCCTTGAGGACCGGCGCCATCGCGACCCAGGGGCCGAAGTTCTGCGGTCACGTGCACGACGTTCTTGCAGGCCGCCGCGTCGCAGAGGCCGTCCTTGTCGGTGTCGTACTTCGACAGCTTCATCTCGGCCTTGGCCCGCTCCACGTCGCCGGTGAACGGCGGGTCCTGGAACGGGTGGTAGTCCTCGGAGTTGAGCTCGCCGCCGAGCATGGCGTCCGGGATCACGTCGGTCGCGATCTCGCCGGCCACCGGGCCGCCCCAGGCGCGGCGGAGCCCGTCGAGGTCCGTGACCATGTTCATCGCGCGCCGCACGTGGACGTCGTCGAACGGCGGCTCGGCCAGGTTCATGTAGACGAACCAGAGGCGGTCGCCCAGGTTGACGCGCAGGCGCTCGCGCGTCGCGTCGTCGCCGCGCACGTACTCGCGCAGCACGTCCGGGGGCGGGCCGTCGAAGGAGCTCTCGAGCTCCCCGGCCGAGATCTTGGTGAAGATGTCCTTCTGGTTGGTGTTGATCGTGAAGAGGAACTGGTCCGGGAACGCCTGGCGGATCTTGGGGTCGCCGCTGGCGGCGTCGTAGCCGGGGTTCCTCACCAGCGACAGCCGGGAGGTGGGGTTGAAGCCCGAGATCGGCTTCTGCGATGCGCAGCTCGAGATGTCGAGCTTGTCGCTCCCCTGGAGCATGTAGGGGCCCGAGGCGATGACGTAGCGCCCGTACTCGCCGGCGTCCTCGTGGCAGCCGCCCACCTCGGGCGGGACCGGGGCCGTGGCCGGCATGGCGAGCCGGTAGAGGAAGTCGCCGACCGGCTGCGTCAGCGTGAACCGGATGGTGGTGTCGTCGGGCGTCTCGATGCCCGAGATCGTCGTCGCCTTGCCGGCGGCGAACGCGTCGAAGCCCTTGATCGGCGAGTAGTAGAAGCCGTACTGGGCGGCGACCGACGGCGTCGCGATGCGCTCGAAGGCGTACGCGATGTCCTTGGACGTGACCGGCCGGCTCACGGGGGGCCCGAACGAGACGCCCGGGCGGAGGGTGAACGTGTAGACGGTGCCCCCGGCGGTCGGCGCGGGGATCTCGGTGGCGAGGTCGGGCACCAGCACGTTGCCGGGCGGTCCGGCGGTGAACGGGTAGCTCACCAGCGTGCGCAGCATCAGGTTGCTGTAGATGTCCCACGCGGTCCCCAGGTACTCGCCCGACGGGTCGAAGGCGTCGGTGAAGCCGAAGTCGGTCTGGGCCATGCGGTACGTCCCGCCGGCCTGCGGGGTCGAGAACTGGATCGGGCCGGCCAGGTCGGCGACCGCCGAGCCGCCGCCGCCCGAGCCGGATTCGGAGCCGCCGCATCCCGCGAGCGCCAGCGCCGCGACGGCGATCAGGGCCGCGATGGCCCGTACGACCCATGCTCTACCCATCGAACGTTCTCCTGTCGGGGGTGGCCGCCACGTCAGCGGGCGGTCCGGGGGTCCAGGGCGTCGCGCAGGCCGTCGCCGAGCAGGTTGAAGGCCAGCACCGTGAGCAGCAGGAAGAGCCCGGGGAACAGCATCAGCCACCACGCGGACTCGAAGATGTCGAGCGACTCGGCGACCATCTGGCCCCACGACGGCGTCTCGGAGGAGACCCCGAGGCCGAGGAACGAGAGGTAGGCCTCGACGAGGATCGCCGCCGGGATCAGCAGGGTGGCGTAGACGATCAGCGGCGAGAGCAGGTTGGGGAGGATGTGGCGGAACATCACCCGCCAGGTGCTCGCGCCCAGCGAGATGCTCGCCTCCACGAACTCGCGCTCGCGCAGGGACAGCGTGTTGCCCCGCACCAGGCGCGCGACGTAGGGCCAGGTGAACAGCGCGATGATCGTGATGACCAGCGGCAGCCCGGGGCCGACGGTCCCGCGCAGGCAGCCCTCCTTGGACGACGAGCAGGCGGCGGTGATGCCGACCGCGAACAGCAGCAGCGGCATCGACAGCACGATCTCCGCCGAACGCGAGACGAGCGTGTCGAACCCAGCCCCCGCGGTACCCCGCGATCACCCCGAGGACGGTGCCGACCACCAGGGAGATGCCGGTGGCGATCACGCCGACCAGCAGCGAGATCCGCGCGCCGTAGACGACCCGCACGAAGACGTCGCGTCCGCTGCCGTCGGCCCCGAACCAGAAGGCGCCGTTGGGCCCCCGCGGCAGGCCGAACTCGTCGGTCATCTCCCGCTGGAAGAGCTCGTTGGGCCCGTGCCCCACCAGCGCGGCCACCACGGGGGCGAGCAGCGCCATCAGCACGATCACCCCGATGAAGGCCAGGCTCGCGAGCGCCACCCGGTCGCGGGCGAACCGCTCCCAGAACAGGCGCCAGGGCCCGCGCCCGGACACGGCCGGTCCGCCGAACGGTTCCCCGCCGAGGCCCGCGACCTGCGTGCTCACCGGTCCAGGGCCTGAATCTGCCGGGTGGCGCGCCGCAGGCGGCCGGCGATCAGCTGACCGAGGTTGCGGTAGAACGCCGCGTTGACGCCCGGGTGCTCGGCCTCCACCTGGCGGAGGGCCGCGAACGGCAGCACGTGGACGACCGACTCCTCCTCCGCGATCACCGACGCCGAGCGTGGGCCCTGGTCCAGCAGGCCCATCTCGCCGAAGGGGACGCCCGGGCCCATCGTCTGGAGGCGCACGGTGCGCGATCCCCCGTCGAGCTCCACCTGGGCCCGCAGCGAGCCGGACGAGACGAAGTAGACCGAGTCCGCGATGTCGCCGTCGCGGAACACCACCTCGCCGGCCGCGAACGTGACCGTCGTGGTCGCGTCGAGCATCGCCTTCACGGCCTCGGGCGGCCCCAGGCCCTGCAGCAGCGGCTGGGCCTCGAGCGGGACCACCGGCCCCGTGCGCTCGCCGAGGCGGCGCAGGAGCAGCTCGTCCTCGCAGCGCTGGAGGGCCTCGTCGGTGTCGGGCGCCGTCTCGAGGGCCTGCGGCGGGTGCGCCGCGTAGGTGACGATCACGCGGATGCCCTGCTCCGCGGCCTGCTCGGCGAAGGCGCCGATCAGCCGCCACGAGACGTCATCGACCGCGGTGACGCGCCGGAAGTCGAGGATCACCCACTCGAGCTCCTCCAGCTCGGCGCCCACCTCGCGCACGAGGCGCTCGGCGGAGCCGAAGACGAGGTCGCCGTGCAGCTCGTACACGCCGATGCGCGCGCCCTCGCGGTCGAGGACCTGCGACTCGGCGCGGGCGCGCGAGCGCCGCGAGCGCATCACCCCGCCGCGCAGGCGCCGGCCGATCGCGTCGGTCGAGAGCAGCCCGGGCCGGTACTGGTGCAGGGCGAAGCGGCGCGAGAGCTCCTGGCACACCGCGATGCCCCGCACCGAGTTGCCCCGCGCGTCCAGCCGCGGCGAGAAGACCCCCACGCCCAGCTGGCCCGGGAGGACCGCGATCACCCCGCCCGCGACGCCGCTCTTGGCCGGCAGGCCCACGGTGTACAGCCACTCCCCGGCGAAGTCGTACATGCCGCAGGTGGCCATGACGCTGAGGGCGTTCTCGACGTACTCCGCGCTCATGGCGCGGTCCTTGGTGACCGGGTTGACCCCGCCGTTGGCGAGCGTCGCGGCCATCACGGCCAGGTCGGAGCAGTCCACCAAGAGGGAGCACTGGCGGAAGTAGAGGTCCAGCACCTCGTCGACGTCGTCGAACGATCCCGAACGTCCGCATCAGGTAGGCGATGGCGCGGTTGCGGTCGCCGGTGCTGCGCTCGGAGGCGAACACCTCCTCGTCCACCTCGAGGTCGCGGCCGGCGAAGCGGGAGAGGAACTCGCGCAGGCGCCCCAGGCGCACGTCGGCGTCGGCGCCGGCGACCAGCCCGGTGGTCACGATCGCGCCCGCGTTGACCATCGGGTTGAACGGGCGCAGGGAGGCCTCGTCGATCATGATCGAGTTGAAGGCGTCCCCGGTCGGCTCGACGCCGACCCGCGCGAGGACGGCGTCGCGGCCGTGGTCCTCCAGGGCCAGGCCGTAGACGAAGGCCTTCGAGATCGACTGGATGGTGAAGCGCTGGTCGACGTCGCCGATGGTGTGGACGGCCCCGTCCACGGTGGCGACCGCGATGCCGAACAGGTCCGGATCGGCCATGCCGAGCTGGGGGATGTAGTCGGCCACCGCCCCCGTCCGCAGCTCGGACAGCGCCGCGTGTATCTCGCGGATCTCGTCCGCGAACGGTGAGCGCGCAGGCGTGACCGCGCGGGAACCGCTGCTCGACATCTCCACCCCTGCGATCCTTCGGCGATTGCATCGCCCCCACCCGAAACACGCGCGGGAGCGTCCGGGGTCGCCCCGAACCGGCGCGAGCATATGAGCCGCCCCTCACGCGGGCGATTAGCCCCATGACGAGGGATCCGCAGCGATTCTTAGCCTCCGGGCCAACCGCCGACGCGATATCTCTGACATCCCTCATTCGGGGCGGTGTTTTCGCAACTGAACGAGGTGGCGTGGACGCTGGCGATGGGGTTAGCGTTGTCCGCCGCTGAGCACCCGCGCAGCGAATTGCCGTCCAGGGGTGGAGGTAGAACGTGACCGGTGCAGGACGCTGGAGGAGCAGGGCACTCGGAGGGACGCTGGCGTTCCTCGTGCTCGCCGGGATGGGGGCGGTCCTCGCCGGATCGGCCCTCGCGACGGGGAGCTACAAGAAGGAGTTCAGCGCCGCGGTCGCGGCGGTGCCCGCGGTCCCGGAGGACGACGCCCCCGCGGACGCCGCCGCCGAGGCCTGGGCCGGGGCCTCGCCGACGATGAAGATCACCCTCACCAACCTGGCGAACCCCCAGGCGCTCGGCTCGGCGAACATCGCCGTGCCAGCGGGTGTCACCATCTCCCCATCGAGCCTGAGCCTCACATCGACCCAGCCGTCCTTCGCGGGCACCGTCTCGACGGCCGGCGGGATCATCAAGCTCCGCAACCTCTCGCTGAACCCCGGCAAGACCGTCACGCTCAGCGCCGTCATCCAGGCGACCTGCGCGCCGACCGCGCCCTCGTACGCGTTCTCGACCACGGTCAAGCAGTCCAACGACTTCAACGGCACCGGCAACGACTTCGTCATCAAGGGCGCGCAGCCGGCGCTGGACCTGGTGGGCAGGTGCTCGCTGGCGTTCCGTGCCCAGCCGGCCGCTGCGCAGCGCGCCACCAACATCACCAGCGAGATCTACCTGCCGACCGGCGCGCCGGTGACGGTCGCCGTGCGGGACGGCTCGGGCGCCGCTGACGTCGCGTGGTGGACCGCCCCGATCACCATCTCGCTCGGGTCCAACCCGGGCGGCGGCACGCTCTCGGGCACCCTCACGGGCACCCCCGCGGCGGGCGTGGCGAGCTTCCTGCCCAAGATCGACAAGAGCGCCTCCGGGTACACGCTGAAGGCCGTCGAGCGCGGAATCACCGCGACGCGCCGGTCTCGACGCCGTTCGCGATCGTCGACTCGGGTCAGCGCTGCGTGGCCGGCCAGGCCTGCACCGGCAGCACCTCCGCCGCAAAGACGACGGCGTCGGTCTCTGGCGTCGCGACCACGACGAGCGACATCCTGAGCATCTCGCTCGGGGCGCCGACCACCCCCAGCTACACGTGCGTCGGCTACACGACCACCACCGAGACGCTCGACTTCGACCTGACCTCGCTCACCGGCGCGGCCTCCGGCGGGGTCAAGACGGCCACCTTCACGCTGCTGAAGGCCTACGTCACGAAGCCCGCCGACAAGTACGAGGCCTGCTTCGCGTCGCCCCTGCCCTTCACCACCAAGTCGGGCGCTCCGGCAACCGGCGTGGACAGCGACGGCAACGGCAGCGTGGACACCTACGTGGGCCTGCTCCCCAGCTGCAGCACGAGCTGGAAGTGCCCGGTTCCGCCGCCGTGCGTGGCGTCCAAGGTCAAGGACCGCAACGGAAACGTGACGCTCACGATCACGGCGCCTCCCGGGGACCCGCGCGTCAAGTTCTGATGCCGCCCCCCGGGGAGAGCCCACCGGCCGGCCGCGCCCTCGCGAGGGGCGGGCCGTGCCGGTGAGGCCCTCGCCGGACCCATCGCCCGCCGGCGCGGGCGACACCACGTGCCCCGCCTGCGGGCAGCCGTCCGACCCGCGGCTGCCCTTCTGCGTGCACTGCGGCGCCGAGGGGGCGCTGCCGCCCGAGGCCGACGGCGTGCGCAGGTCGGTCACGGTCGTCGTCTCCGACCTCAAGGGCTCGACCGCCCTGGGCGAGCGCCTGGACGCGGAGGCGCTGCGCGAGGTGATGAGCCTCTACATCGAGACGATGCGCCACGTGCTGGAGGCGCACGGCGGCCGCGTCGAGAAGGTGATCGGCGACGCGATCGTGGCGGTGTTCGGGCTGGCGGCCACCGCGACCGACCACGCCGCCCGGGGGGTCGAGGCCGCCGACCGGGCCCGCCGGACGCTGGAGGAGCTCAACGAGGAGCTCGACCACGACTGGGGGGTGCGCCTGGTCAACCGCACGGGGGTCTGCAGCGGTGAGGTCGTGATCGGCCGCTCCTCCGGGGGCCACCGCATCATGGCCGGGGCGGCGATGGAGATGGCCGAGGCCATGGAGCAGCGGGCCCCGCCGTTCGGGGTGCTGATGGCCGAGCCGACCCACGCGCTCGTCGCGGACCGCGTGGAGGCCGAGCGCGCCATGCGCACGGACAAGAACGGCGCCAACCCCCTGCCGGGCTTCGTGCTCGCGTCCATCACCCCCTCGGGCGCGGCCGCCCCGACCGCCGCGGCGGCCGACGGCGCCCCGGTCTGCCCCGAGTGCGGCCGGGAGGACGCCGCCCTGGCCAAGTGGTGCGGGTGGTGCGGCGCGATCCTGCGCCCGGCGCCGCCCGCGCGGGAGACCCGCCGCACGCTGACGATCGTGTTCGCCGACGCGCGCGCCTCCGCGATCGACGGGCCCATGCCCGACGCCGAGACCCAGCGCGCCGCCCGGTGGAGCTACTTCGAGGTGATGCGGGGCATCCTCGAGCGCCACGGGGCCACGGTCGAGAAGTACATCGGCGACGCGATCATGGCCGTCTTCGGCCTGCCGCGGCGCAGCGAGGACGACGCGCTGCGGGCGGTCAAGGCCGCCGCCCAGATGCAGGCGGCGCTGCCCGGCGTCAACGCGACACTGCGCCAGGAGTACGGCCTGGTCATCGAGCAGCGCATCGGGGTCAACACGGGCAACGTGATCGCCGGGGACGCCAGCCTGGGCCAGCGGCTGGTCACCGGCGACGCGGTCAACGTGGCGGCGCGGTTCGAGCAGGCCGCCTTCCCGGGGCAGGTGCTGCTCGGCGAGCCCACCCTCCGGCTGGTGCGCGACGCGGTCGAGATCGAGCCCCTCGAGCCGCTCGAGCTGAGGGGCAAGGCCGCGTTCGTGCGGGCCTTCCGGCTCGTGAAGGTGGGGGCCGCCCACGCGACGCCGCCGGACCACGTCGCGGCCCCGATGGTCGGCCGCGACGCCGAGCTCGAACGGCTGGTCGGCCTCTTCGGGGAGACCGCCGAGGCCGACGCGGCGCGCATGGTCACGATCCTCGGCGACGCCGGCGTGGGCAAGAGCCGCCTGGGCGAGGAGTTCATCGACCGGGCGACCGGCGCCGGGGCGCGGGTGCTGCGGGGCCGCTGCCTGTCGTACGGCGAGGGCATCACCTTCCTGCCGATGGTGGAGATCCTGCGCGAGGCCGCGGGGATCGGCGGCGACGACCCCGTGGCCACGGCGCGCGCCAAGCTCGCGGCGGCCGCCGCCGGGCTGGAGGAGGACGTCGTCGACCGCGTGGCGGCGCTGATGGGCCTGTCGGAGGAGCCCTTCCAGCTCGCCGAGCTCTTCTGGGCGGTGCGCCGCCTGCTCGAGGCCCTCGGCCGCCAGGCGCCCGCTGGTGGTGCACCTGGACGACGCCCACTGGGCCGAGGAGACCCTCCTCGACCTGGTCGAGCACCTGGCCGACGAGGCCGAGGCGCCGATGCTGCTCCTGGCGACCTCGCGGCCGGCCCTCCTGGAGCGCCGCCCGGGCTGGGGGGACGCCGACGGCCGCGCCACGGTCTCGCTGGGGCCGCTGGCGGCCGCGGACGCCGCGCGCATGGTGCAGGAGCTGCTGGGGGAGACCGGCCTGCCGCCCGACCTGCAGGCGCGGATCGTCGACGCCGCCGACGGCAACCCCCTGTTCGTGGAGCAGCTCACCTCGATGCTCATCGACAGCGGGCGCATCACCCGCCGGGGCGGGCACTGGCGGGTGAAGGGCGACCTGTCGGAGATCCAGATCCCGCCGACGGTCGAGGCGCTGCTCGCGGCCCGCGTTGACGACCTCCCCGAGGACGAGCGCGCGGTGCTGGAGCCGGCCTCGGTGATCGGCCGCGACTTCGCCCGCGACGCGGTCGAGGCCCTCGCGGCCGAGCCCGTGCGGGAGGACGTTGACGCGCACCTGGGCGGCCTGGTCGGCCCGCCAGATGGTCGCAGGCGGTCCCGGGCGAGTGGCCCTTCGACCACCGCTTCCACCACTCGATGATCCGCGACGTGACCTACGACGGGCTGCTCAAGCGCACGCGGGCCACCCTGCACGAGCAGTTCGTCGCGTGGGCCGACCGCGCCGGGCTCGCGCGCGAGCACGCCGTCGAGCTCGAGGAGATCCTCGGCTACCACCTGGAGCAGTCCCACCGCTACCGCTCCGAGCTCGGGCCGCTCGACGAGCACGGCGTGGAGCTCGGCCGCCGCGCGGCCGGGCTGCTGGGCTCGGCGGGACGGCGGTCGCTCACGCGCGGGGACATGCCGACCGCCGCCAACCTGCTGCGCCGCGCCGCGGCGGCGCTCCCCGGCGACGACCCGGCCGCGCCGCGCCTGCTGCTGCAGGTGGGCGAGGCCGAGGTGGAGATGGGGGCCTTCGCCCAGGCCGACGCCACCCTCGACGCGGCCGCCGGCCTCGCCGAGGCGACCGCCGAGACCGACCTGGCGCAGATCGCCCGGCTCGAGCGCGTCCGCCTGGCCTACCTCACCGGATCGGCCGGCGAGGAGGCCGCGGTGGCCGCGGAGGCCGAGCGCGCGGAGGCGCTCTTCCGGGCCTCCGGCAACGAGGAGGGCCTCGCGCGGGCCTGGCGCCTGACCACCTACGTCGAGCTCACCCGCTGCCAGTGGGGCGCCGCCGAGCGGGCGGCGGTGCGCGTGATCGACCACGCCCGCCGCGCGGGCGACACGCTGATGGCCACCCGCGTGCTGCCCGCCCTGGCCGCGTTCATCCTCTGCGGGCCCACCGAGGCGCGCGAGGGCGTCGTCCGCTGCGAGGAGATCCTGGCCGAGGTGGCCGGCGACCGCCGCGCCACCGCGCTCACCCAGCGGGCCCTGGCCCACCTGCTGGCGATGCAGGGGGACTTCGCCGGCGCCCGGGAGACGTGCCGGCGCACGCGGGCGGACCTGCTGGAGCTGGGCTGGTACTTCGACGCGGCCGTGGTCTCGCTGGACTCGGGACCGATCGAGATGCTGGCCGGCGACCCCGAGGCGGCCGAGCGGGAGCTGCGGCGCGACCTCGACGCCCTGGAGCGGATGGGCGAGCGCAACTACATCTCCACGACCGCCGCGCTGCTCGCGGAGGCGGTCTACCGCCAGGACCGGCTCGAGGAGGCCGAGGCGCTCGCGCACATGAGCCGCGACATCGCCGCCGAGGACGACGTGGTCACGCAGGTGGTGTGGCGCTGCGTCGCCGGCAAGGTGCTCGCCCGCAACGGACGCACGCGCCAGGGCACGGAGACCTGCCGCGAGGCCGTCCTCCTGGCCGAGGCCACCGACGACCTGAGCACCCACGCCGACGCCCGGGCCGACCTGGCCGAGATCCTGGACCTGGCCGGGCACCGGCCCGCCGCCCAGGACGAGCTGCGGAGGGCGGTCGCGCTCTACGAGGCCAAGGGCAACGCGGTGGCCGCCGAGCGGGCGGCCCGCCGCGCCGACGCCCTCAGAGATCGATGGTCTCGCCCTCCCGGGCGACGCTGACCGAGACACCCGCGGGCACGCTCAGCCCGTCCAGGATCGCGTCCAGCTGGTCGTCGGTGCGGCACGGGTCGTGGTGGAACAGCAGCACCCGCGGCACCCCGCAGCGCGCCGCCAGCGCCAGCGGGTAGTCGGCGGCGGCGTGGCCGAAGTGGGCGTGCGCGGGGAGCTCGGCCGCCGTGTACTGGGCGTCGTGGATCAGCAGGTCGGCGCCCGCGGCCAGCGCCAGGGCGGCGTCGTGGAGCGGCCCCAGCCCGTCCTCGCCGGGGCCCAGCTCCTGCGGGCCGTGGTCGGGCAGGTACGCCACCGACGCCCGGCCGTCGCTCACGCGCACGCCCATGGTGCGGCCCCCGCCGTGGGGCACGTCGCGCGCGAGGACGGCGAAGCCCTCCAGCTCCAGCGGACCCTCCTCGTAGCCCTCGAACGACCAGCCGCCGCGCAGGTCGCCCGGCAGGATCGGGAAGAACGGCGGCGACATGACCCGGGTGAGCACGTCGCGCGCCGGCGCGCCCTGCTCGGGCATCAGCACCCGGGGCGCCGCGTCGGGCCGGTCCCCCGCCCCGAAGAACGGCAGCCCCTGGATGTGGTCCCAGTGGAGGTGGCTCAGCACCACCGTGCCGCGAAAGGGCCGCCCCTCCAGCAGGTCCGTGACGCGCCGCACCCCGGTGCCCGCGTCGAGGACGAGGGTCGGCGCCTCGCCGTCGCGGGCGATGGCCACGCACGACGTGTCGCCTCCGGCCCGCGCGAACGCCGTTCCGGTGACCGGCACCGACCCGCGGACACCGCACAGGCTCACTCTCATCGCGGGAACCCTACGTGCTGGGACGGCCGACGGTACGGGGCGATCCGCCCCGTGCGCCTACCCGGGCGGACCGAAGATCGCCGCGCCGGGCCCGGCGCTCATGGTCCCGAAGCGCACGCCGCGCAGCCGCCGGCGCCGGTAGGGCCACACCACCCGCAGCGGACCCTCCCCCGGGACGCGGTGGTCCAGCTCCACCACGACGGCGTCGGTCATGCCCTCCCGGGTGGGGGCGTCCAGGGGCACGTCGGCCGCGAGGGCCGCCGCGGTCGCGTGGTCGACGGCCGCGAGGGCGCGCCGGGTCAACTCCATGTGGGCCGCGCCGGAGCCGTCCTCGGGCGGCTCCACCACGACGTTGGTGATGCCGCCGCGGGGCGCCAGGTAGGCCCCCAGGCACGTGAGCGATCCGCGGGACTCCAGCGCCGCGCGCGCGAACCCGGCCAGGTGGCCGAGCAGCACCTCCAGGTCCAGTCGCGGCGACACGTGGGCGGGCTCATCGTCGTCCGTCATGACGTGTAAGTCGCCGCGGCGTTGTGTGGTGGGAGGTGACTCACCCGCGGCGCAACTTACGTTCCGTCGCTCACCCCGGCAAGTGTCACTCTCACGGCCGCGGGTCGGTGTGAGCCGCCGGCCGCTGCGGCATGATCCGCGCGGTCGTCCGGACGGGCGGAGGCGCGATGGCGGGCACGGCGGCGGTGCGGCTGGCGGACGGGCGCGCGCTGGGATACCGGGAGTACGGCGACCCCGCCGGCCGGCCGCTCGTGAGCTGCCACGGCGGACTGGTGTGCGGCCTCGACGCCGCCCCCCTGGACGCGGCGGCCCGTGAGCTCGGCATCCGCGTCATCGCGCCCGACCGCCCGGGCATCGGGGCGTCCGACCCCCGTCCCGGGCGCACCACCGCCGACGGCGCCGCGGACGTGGCCGGGCTGCTGGACGCGCTCGGGCTCGACCGCGCCGCGGTGATGGGCTGGTCCATGGGCGGCCAGTACGCGCTGGCCTGCGGGGCCCTCCTGGGCGGCCGGGTCGCCCGCGTCGTGGTGGTGGCCGGCGCGCTGCCGCTCGACGCGCCCGGGGCCCTGGAGGCGCTCAACCCGACCGACCGCCGCCTCACCCGGCTCGCCGCCGACCACCCCCACGTGGCCGCCACCACGTTCCGGGCGCTGGGCTCGGTGGCGCGCCACTCCCCGGGGGCCTGGACGCACCTGACCGCGCGGGACGCCGCCCCCGCCGAGGCCGCCGCCCTGGCCGCCCTGCCCGGCGGCGGCCTGGCGGCCGCCTCCGCGACCGCGCTGGCCGACGGCGCGGGGATGGTCGAGGAGTACCGCGCCTGGGCCCGCCCCTGGGGCTTCGCACCCGAGGACGTCGGCGCGCGCGCGGTGGTCTGGCAGGGCGGCGCCGATCGCCTGATCCCGCCCGCGTGGGGGGCCGAGCTGGCGCGCCGGATCCCGCACGCGCGCCTCGAGGCCCGGCCCGGCGCGGGCCACTTCCTGGCGCTCACGCACGCCCGCGAGGTGCTCGCCTCGGCCCTGGACGCCTGACCGCCACGCTCGACCTGGGGGCCCCGAGACGGTAAACAGCCCGGGTGCACCGCCGCCTGCTCCGCGCCCTGGGCGCGCTCGCCCTCGCCGCCGGCCTGTGCCTGCCGGCCGCCGCGTCCGCGCAGGCGCCCGCCCAGGGCACGCCGGTCCTCGGCGCCACCACGCTCAACGCCGCGCAGATCGCGGCCTGGTACGCCTCCACGGGGATCGTCTCCACCAGCCCCACGCCGGTGCCCGAGCTGGCCGGGTACTTCATCGACGAGGGCGCGGCGCAGGGCGTGCGCGGCGACATCGCCTTCGCCCAGTCGATGCTCGAGACCGGCTACCTGCGCTTCGGCGGCATCGTCAAGCCGAGCGACCTCAACTTCTCGGGGCTGGGCGCCTGCGACTCGTGCCCGCGCGGCCTGGCCTTCCCCAGCGCCCAGCTGGGCGTGCGGGCCCAGATCCAGCACCTGTACGCGTACGCCGCCGCGGGCGCCGACCCGGCCGTGCTGGCCCGCCCGCTGGCCGACATCCGCTTCACCAACGTGCGCCCCTACGGCAAGGCGGCCCTGTGGGAGCAGATGGGCAACGGCAACTGGGCCACCGGCTCCGGCTACGCCGACAAGGTGCTCGGCATCTGGCGCGCGATGCTGGCCTACTCGGGCATCCCGGTGCCCGCGCCCCAGGGCGCGGGGGGCACGCCCGACCTGGAGGTCCTGGTGAGCCCCAACGGCGCCTCGCGCCTGGCCGGCTGGAAGCCGCGCCGCTCCACCATGGCCGACGGCATCGCGACCCTGGGCGCCCCCTCGTCGGTCACGCGCAGCGGCGCCGTGTGCCTGGTGCGCTGGGACGACCTGGGCGCGGCGGTGCTGGCGGGCGGGGGCTCCAACCCGTGCACCGCCGGCACGGCCAGGATGCGCTGGAGCCGCCTCGGCGGGAGCGGCTGGCACACCGACCGCGGGCTGGCCCCGGGCGACGCCCTCGCCCGGCTGCGCGTCCTCTACCCCAAGGCGCGCCCGACCGACCGCACCGGCCGCCACTGGAGCCTGGTGGCCGGGCGCGAGAAGGGCAAGCGGGCGCCCGTCCAGCGCCTGCGCGCCGAGGTGGCCAACGGCGCGGTGCGCGCGCTGTGGGTCCACCCCGCCACCCGCTGAGCCGGGGGCGCTCCCGCAGGCCTAAACGGTGTTCCAGTTGAGCCGGATGAGCAGCTCGACGTGCTTGCGGTTCTGGGTCAGGTCGATGACGACGTTCACCGGATCGACGATGCCGGTCGGGGCATGCGACTCGTCGTAGGCGAGCTCCACGCTGCCGCGGTCGAACTGGTCGGCCAGGTCGCGCAGCTGCCGCGCGACGAGGTTGTGGGTCGCCTTCTCCTTGAGATCGAAGACATGTCGCTGCATCGCGTGCTCTCCATCGGCCGGGGGATACGCCGGTAGTCTGCCTCGCCCACAGGACGGTGAGGAGTGACGATGCGCCTCGGGATCCACGTCCCCCAGTACCGCGACCCGGTCTCGGGAGAGCTGCTGGCCGCCGCCGCGTGGGCCGCCGAGGACGCCGGGGCCGACGACCTGTGGGTCTCCGACCACCTCATCCTGCCCCCCGGCAGCCGCCACCCGCCGACGGTCTTCCACGACCCGCTCACCGTGCTCACCTGGGTCGCCGCGGCGACCACCCGGGTGGGGCTCGGCACCAGCGTGCTGGTGGTGCCGTACCGCCATCCGGTGGTGCTGGCCAAGTCGCTGGCGAGCCTCGACGCCCTCTCGGGGGGACGGGTGATCGCCGGGCTGGCGTCCGGCTGGATGGAGTCCGAGTTCCGCGCCCTGGGCGTCCCCTTCGGCGAGCGCGGCCGGCGCACCGACGCCGCCATCGCGCTCATGCGGGCGCTGTGGGACGGAGCCGGCGCGTACGAGTGGCTCGGCGAGCGGGTGGAGGACGTGCTGCTGGCGCCGCCGCCGGCCCGTCCGGGCGGCCCGCCGGTGTGGATCGGCGGCAACTCGGACGCCGGGGTGCGCCGGGCGGCGCGCACCGGGGACGCCTGGCACACCACCATCCACGACCCCGGGCCCCTGGCCGAGCGCATCGCGGCGCTGGAGCGGGCGCTGGCGGCGGCGGGACGCTCCCGCGCCGACGTCCTGGTCTCGGTGCGCGCCCACGGCGACCCCGGGACGATCGCGCCGCTGGTGCCGCGGCTGGCCGACCTGGGCGTCGATCACCTGCTGGTGAGCCTGCCCCGCTTCGATCCCGACTCCTTCGCCGCGGACGTCGCGCGCCCTGCGCGAGATCACTCGTAGAAGCTGAGGGTGGCGAGCACCACGTAGAGGCCCATCAGGGCGTAGCCCTCGAACTCGGTCGCCTCGCCGTCGCCGGTCACCTGCCACACCGCGATGGCCGTGAGCGCCAGGGCGCCCGCGTAGATGGGCGAGGTGACGAACGTCAGCGAGTTGTCGAAGAAGGCCGACACCAGCACCAGCGCGGGGAACAGGAACGCGGCGATCTGGGCGACCGAGTTCTTGACCACCGACACGGCCAGCTCGGACTTGCCCTTCCACGCCAGCACCACGCTCACCACGTGCTCGACCGCGTTGCCGGCGATCGCGACGATCACCAGGCCGATGAACGCCTTGGAGAGCCCCAGCTCCTCCGCGGTGCCGTCGATGGCGCCCACGAAGTACTCCGACACGAAGGCCGCGCCCAGGCCGGCCACCGCGAGCATGGCGATGGCCAGGCCGAAGCCGAGCTCGCCCTGGATGTCGCCGGGCTCGCGGTCCACGTCGCCGCCCTGGCGCAGGTAGCCGGTCACCCACACGCCGTAGACCACCAGCAGCACGATCGCGCCGATCACCGAGATCGCCTCCTGGTGCTGGCTCGCCCGGTCGCCGACCTGGTTGGACAGGCCCAGCAGCACGATGATGAAGACGGTCAGCAGGAGCAGCGTGGCCGTGTCGTTGGGCAGCCCGCGGCCGAAGCGCATCACCCCGCTGTGCGAGCGGCGCGCGCCCACCACCAGCGTCAGGCCCAGCACCAGGAGGGCGTTGGCGAACAGCGAGCCCAGGATCGAGGTCTGCGCCACCACGATCTCGCCGGCCGACAGCGCGAACAGCACCACGAACAGCTCGGGCAGGTTGCCGAGCGTCGACTGCAGCACCCCGGTGATGGCCGGCCCGAAGTGCTCGCCCACCGCCTCGGTGGTGAACGAGATCACCCAGGCCAGGCCGCCGAGCGCCAGGCCGGCCATCACGAACACGACGACGTCGCTCGCCCCGGAGTAGTGCAGGACGGCGGTCACGACGGTGACCACGACCACCAGCGCGAGCAGCGTCAGGCGCATCGGGCTCAGCGCGGATGGCGGGGGGGCGACGTCCTCCATGTGCGGACGAGGCTATCGATCGCGGACCTCTTGCTAGGCTTCGGCCTTCGCCGACGACGCGCGGTCCGCGCCGCTGCACGGACCCGGCCCCGATGACGCCGTCGTCCAGAGACGAACCACGGAGACCGCATGACGACGACCGCCGCGCCGAACACGACCGACTTCAAGGTCGCGGATCTCTCGCTGGCCGAGTTCGGCCGCAAGGAGATCCGCCTCGCCGAGCACGAGATGCCGGGGCTCATGAGCATCCGCGAGGAGTTCGCCGACCAGCAGCCGCTGAAGGGCGCGCGCATCACGGGCTCGCTGCACATGACGATCCAGACGGCGGTCCTCATCGAGACGCTCACCGCCCTGGGCGCCGAGGTGCGCTGGTGCTCGTGCAACATCTTCTCCACCCAGGACCACGCGGCCGCGGCGATCGCCGTGGGCCCCGACGGCACCCCCGAGGCGCCGGCCGGCGTGCCGGTCTACGCCTGGAAGGGCGAGACCCTCGAGGAGTACTGGTGGTGCACGGAGCAGGTGCTGCGCTGGCCCGACGGCGCCGGCCCCAACATGATCCTGGACGACGGCGGCGACGCCACCCTCCTGGTGCACCTGGGCAAGGAGTACGAGGGCAAGGGCTCGGTGCCCGACGACGCGACCGCCGGCTCCGAGGAGTTCAAGGTCATCCTCGGCCTGCTGCGCCGCTCGCTGCGTGAGGACCCCACCCGCTGGACGACGATCGCGGGCGGCATCAAGGGCGTCACCGAGGAGACCACGACCGGGGTGCACCGCCTGTACCAGCTGGCCGAGAAGGGCGAGCTGCTGTTCCCCGCCATCAACGTCAACGACTCGGTCACCAAGTCGAAGTTCGACAACCTCTACGGCTGCCGTCACAGCCTGATCGACGGCATCAACCGCGCCACCGACGTGATGATCGGCGGCAAGACGGCCGTGATCCTGGGCTTCGGCGACGTGGGCAAGGGCTGCGCCGAGTCGCTGCGCGCCCAGGGCGCCCGCGTGATCGTCACCGAGATCGACCCCATCTGCGCCCTCCAGGCCGCGATGCAGGGCTACGAGGTGGCCACCCTCGACGACGTCGTCGACCGGGCCGACATCTTCATCACCTGCACGGGCAACAAGGACATCATCACGGCCGGCGACATGGCCCGGATGAAGCACCAGGCGATCGTGGGCAACATCGGCCACTTCGACAACGAGATCGACATGGCCGGCCTCTCCGACTACCCCGGGGTGCGCAAGATCAACATCAAGCCCCAGGTGGACGAGTGGGTGTTCCCCGACGGCCACGCGATCATCGTGCTGTCGGAGGGCCGCCTGCTGAACCTGGGCAACGCGACCGGCCACCCGTCGTTCGTGATGTCCAACTCGTTCAGCAACCAGACGATCGCCCAGATCGAGTTGTGGACCAAGAACGACGAGTACGAGAACAAGGTCTACGTGCTGCCCAAGCACCTCGACGAGAAGGTCGCGCGCCTGCACCTGGAGGCGCTGGGCGTGCGGCTCACGACGCTCACCGAGGAGCAGGCCGACTACCTGGGCGTGCCGGTGCAGGGCCCCTACAAGCCTGATCACTACCGCTACTAGGTGACGTAACCCGCCCCGGCGCCTCATGCGCCGGGGCGGGTGGGGGACCCATTCCTTACATCGTGGGTAGGGTTCGCTCACCGTGGAGCCCCTGCCCGCCCCATCGGAGCTCGCCCCACCGGATCCCGCGAGCCCGGCGATCAGGTTGCGCGAGGTCACGAAGCGCTTCCGCGGAGCGGATCACGATGCCGTCGCGTCGCTGAGCCTGGACATCCCGCGCGGGTCGATCGTCGCCCTGATCGGGCCCTCGGGCTGCGGCAAGACCACCACGCTGCGCATGATCAACCGCCTCATCGAGCCCACCGCGGGCACGATCGAGATCGAGGGGCGCGACATCTCGCGCGAGGCGCTGGCCCCGCTGCGGCGCGGCATCGGCTACGTGATCCAGCAGGTGGGCCTGTTCCCCCACCGCACCATCGCCCAGAACATCGCCACCGTGCCCAAGTCGCTGGGCTGGGACCGCGAGCGCACGGCGGCGCGCATCGACGAGCTGGTGGCGCTGGTGGGGCTCGATCCCGCGATGCTCTCCCGCTACCCCGACGAGCTGTCGGGCGGCCAGCAGCAGCGCGTGGGCGTGGCGCGCGCCCTGGCCGCCGACCCGCCGGTGCTGCTGATGGACGAGCCCTTCGGCGCGGTCGACCCCATCGTGCGGGCCCGCCTCCAGGACGAGCTGCTGCGCCTGCAGGAGATGGTGCGCAAGACGATCGTGATCGTCACCCACGACATCGACGAGGCGATCAAGCTGGGCGACCGGATCGCCCTCCTCAACGTGGGCGGCATCGTGGAGCAGTACGCCCCGCCCGACGAGATCCTCGCGGCCCCGGCCTCCGCGTTCGTGGAGCAGTTCGTGGGCGCGGACCGCGCCAGCAAGCGCCTGGGCCTGGCCCACGTGGCCGACCTGGGCGGCGAGCGCGGGCCGGTGGTGGAGGTGACCGCCACGCCCGACGAGGCCCGCGAGGCGATGGCCGCCCACCTGGCGTCGTGGGTCGGCGTGATCGAGGACGACGTGTTCCTGGGCTGGATCGACGGCGAGGAGGTGCGCGACGGCGCGACCCTGGCCGACCTCCCCCGCGCCCGGCCGGCGGCTCAGGTGAGCCCCGCCAGCACGCTGCGCGAGGCGATGGAGATCATCATGACCTCGAGCACCTCGGTGGCCGTCATCGACGACGAGGGCCGCTTCGGCGGGGTGGTGACGCTGGAGCAGATCCGGGCCTACCTGGCCGAGGGCGTCCCGGAGCGCGTGGCGTGAGCGGCCTCCTCGCCCTGCCGCTGGCCTCCGACCCCAACGCCCTGGTGCGCTGGGAGTACATCACCGGCCAGTGGGACGACATCCAGGCCGCGCTCATCACGCACCTCCTGCTGACGCTCTACACGATCGTCATCGGCCTGGTGATCGCCTCCATCCTGGCCGCCCTGGCGCTGCGCTACGGCTGGGCCACCGGCCCCATCACCGGCTTCACCGGCTTCCTCTACACCATCCCCAGCGTCGCGCTCTTCGGGCTGCTGACCCCCTACACCGGCTACTCCAAGACCACCGCGCTGATCGCCCTGGTCGGCTACTCGCTGCTGATCCTGTTCACCAACATCGTGGCCGGCTTCCGGGCGGTGCCGCGGGCGGTGCTGGACGCGGCCGACGGCATGGGCATGTCGCCGCGCACCCGCCTGCTGTCGGTGCAGCTGCCGCTGGCGCTGCCCTACATCATCACCGGGCTGCGCATCGCCACCGTCACCACCGTCGGCATCATCACGGTGGCCTCGATCATCGGGCAGGGGGGCCTCGGCGACCTGATCCTGGACGGCCTGCGGCGCACCTACTGGAGCCCGATGGTGGTGGGCGCGGTGCTGTCGGTGGTGCTGGCCCTGGTGCTCGACCTGGCCATCTTCCTGGTGGGCCGCGCGCTGACGCCGTGGTCGCGCACGCGGCGGTGGGCCTCGTGATCCCGCTCGCGGCCCAGGCCGCCGTCCCGCGCGACATCGGGCTGTGGGAGTGGTTCTCCCGCGGGGAGACGTGGACCGGCGACGGCGGCATCCTGGGCTCGCTGGTCGACACGCTCACGCTGTGCGCGATCGTGATGGCCGTCTCGGTGGTGATCGCGGTGCCGCTGGCGGCGGTGCTCTCGCACTACCGCCGCGGCGAGCTGACCGCCACGTGGGTGCTCAACACCGGGCGGGCGATCCCGACGTTCGCCATCGCGGGCCTGCTGGTGCCCATCTGCCTGCGCAACGGCTGGGGCTTCGAGCCCTGGCCGATGCTCATCGCCCTCACCATGCTCGCGCTGCCGCCGATCTACCTGACCACCTACACGGGCGTCCGCCAGGCCGATCCCGGGGCGGTCAACGCCGCGCGCGCGATGGGCTACCGCGAGCGCGACGTGCTGTTCAAGGTCGAGCTGGCGCTCGCCGTGAGCCTCATCTTCAGCGGCCTGCGGGTGGCCGCCGTACAGGTTGTCGCCACCGAGCCCATCCGGGCGTACCTCGGCGGCGACGGACTGGGCCGGTACGTCCGAGACGGACTGGGCCAGAACAACGACACGCTCCTCATCGGGGGCGCGATCCTCGTGGCCGGGCTGGCAACGATCACCGGGCTCCTGCTCGGGCTGATCGAGCGTCTGTTCCTGCCCCGCGGCGCACGTCAACTGAGACAGGTGCAGACCCAACGAGCGGAAGGACGCACATGAGAAAGAGGAAGGTCTTCGCGCTGATCGCGCTGGCGGCCATCGTGGCCGTCTTCGTGGCCGCGTGCGGCGACGACGACAGCAGCTCCTCGAACACCACGGCGACCGTGCCGGACGGCCCGGCGATCAACCTTCGTGGGCAGGACTTCAGCGAATCGGTGACCCTGGCCGAGGTATACGGCCAGTACCTGAAGGCCAAGGGCTACGAGGTCAACATCCTGACGCCCGCCGGCTTCCGCACCGAGGCCCTGGACGGCATCAAGAACGGCGACCTGGACCTCATCATCGACTACATCGGCGGCGACCAGGCGGCTCTGGCCCCCGACGACGCCCCCTCGGCCGACCCGGCCAAGGTGAGCGCGACCATCACCCCGCTGCTGGCGGACATGGGCGCGACCCTGCTGCAGTACTCGCCCGCGACCGACGGCGACGCCTTCGTGGTGCGCGGCGACTCGACGGCCAGCACCATCTCGGACGTGAAGGGCCTGAACTACTCGTTCGGCGCCTCGTCGCAGTGCTTCGAGCGGCCCCAGTGCTACATCGGCCTGACCGACCCGAAGATCTACGACATCACGTTCAAGAGCAAGAAGACCATCGAGTTCGGCCCGCTCCTGGGCGAGGCCCTCAAGGCCAAGGAGGTCAACTCGGTCGTCTGGAACACCACCGCCCCGCAGATCGAGGCGGACGGCTTCAAGGTGCTCGAGGACGACAAGGGCCTGTTCCCGGCCCAGAACATCGCCCCGATCGTGCGCACCGAGGTGCTGGACGCCTACGGCACGCAGCTGTCGGACGACCTCAACGCCCTGAGCGAGCAGATCACGACGGCCGACCTGCTGGCCTGGAACACCGCGACGGACATCGACAAGGAGGAGTCGGACGCCGTCGCCACCGCGTGGCTGCAGGAGAAGAACCTCAACTAGCCACGAGCCCGGCGCCACCCGCCCGTCCCCCGCACCCCGGCACGCCCGGGGTGCGGGAGCGGCGGCGGCCCTACTCCTTGGCGCGGCGGCTGCGGCGCACCAGCAGGCGGTCGGCCAGCGCGCCCAGCAGCGCGGAGGCGATGATCACGTAGATCAGCCGCGAGCTGCGCTCGAACAGGATCCAGTCGACCTGCACGCGCTCGCGGTTGAAGAGCGCGAACAGGATCACCACCAGCACGATGATGCCGGCGACGATCAGGCGCCCGGCGCCCTTCTCGTCGGGGGTCTGGCGATCGGGGTGGGTGGACATCGGCGCTCCGGAGGTAGGCTGGTCGCGATGAGCTTGGCTTCGCGCAGGCGGCCCTGACCCCTTTCCTCGCCGGTCTGGGCGCCGCCCTGGCCTGGACCGCGACCACCCTGTGCTCGTCGGGCTCGAGCCGCCGCATCGGGCCGATCCCGACGCTGGCGTGGGTGATGCTGTTCGGCATCGTGGTGGCCGCGCCGTTCGCCATCGCGGCCGGCTGGCCGGAGGGCCTCGACGGCTCGGCCGCCGGACTGCTGGTGGTGGTGGGGACGTGCAACGTGGCGGGCCTCGCCCTGCTGTACACGGCCCTGCGGCGCGGGCGGGTGGGCGTGGTGGCCAGCGTCGCCTCCACCCAGGGCGCCATCGCCGCGCTGCTGGCGATCGTCACCGGCGAGCGCCCCGAGCTGCTCACCCTGGTCGGCTTCCTGCCGGTGGTGGCCGGGGTGGTGCTGGTGACCTACGAGACGCGCGAGAGCCACGACGACCCGGGCGACCCCCTGGGCACCACCGTGGGCCTGTCCGCCGGCGCGGCCACCCTGTTCGCGGTGGGCCTGTTCGCCGCCGGGCGGGCCAGCGAGGACGTGCCGATCGGCTGGGTGGCGCTGCCGGCCCGCGTGGTGGGCGTGGCCGTGCTGGTGGGCGCCCTGGCGCTGGCGGTGCGCCCGCTGGTGCCCGTCCCCAAGGCCTACCTGGCGATCGCGACCGGCTTCTTCGAGGTGGTCGGCATCCTCTGCTTCGCCTACGGGGCCCGCGAGGGCATCGCGGTCACGTCGGTGGTGTCGTCCCAGTTCGCCGCCCTCTCGGTGGTGGGGGCGTACTTCCTCTTCCGCGAGCGCCTGCGCCGGCGTCAGGTGGTGGGCGTGGCGATCCTGGCGGCGGGGGTGGCGATGGTCGCGCTGGGCGGCGCGTAGGCCACCCGCCGGGCGATGCGCGCGTGGCGCGCGATCTGGACGCAGCCCACGACCATCAGGGCCAGCAGCGGCAGCAGCGCGGTCTGCAGGCCGTCGCCGGGAGCCAGGCTCAGCGCGCGGCCCACGGCCAGCTGGGCGATGACCGCCGCCGAGAACCCGCCGGTGTTGGCCAGGCCGGTCGCCGTGCCGCCCTCGCTGGCCGGGTTGCCCGGCGCGGGCGAAGTCGAACGACAGCATCGAGGCGCCCCCGCACACGCCGGTCATGGCCAGCGTGGTCAGGATCAGGGCGTGCGGCGGCGCGCCGGAGGGCCACAGCAGGGTCAGCGCCCACAGGCCGGTCAGCGCCAGGGCCAGGCCCATCAGCATCGCGCCCACCCCCTCCCGGGAGGTGCGCGAGGCGATCAGGCCCATGGCCGGGGCGCTCAGGCCGAACATGATCACGCTCAGCATCAGCCACGCGCGGGCGGCGCCGGGCGCGACCCCCTGCGACTCCGACCAGGTACGGGTAGCCCCACAGGGCCGTGATGGCGACGAAGGGGCCCATCAGCCCGAAGTGCAGCCAGTAGGTGCGCCGGGTGGCGGGACGCGCCCAGCAGGCCCGCAGCGTGCGGCCGATGCCGGCCCGCGCCGAGCGCGGCGCCGGCGCGGGCGCCCCCGCGGGGCGGTCGCGCAGCAGCGCGATGCAGGCGACGGCCAGGCCCGCGGTCAGCAGGCCGCTGCCCACGAAGGTGGCCGTCCAGCCGATGCCGTCCAGCGACAGCCCCAGCGGGATGGTGGTGCCCAGCTGGCCGACCGCCCCGGCCAGGCCGGTGAGGCAGGCCAGCAGCGCGTACCGCGAGGCCGGGAACCAGTTCTGGGCGATGCGCAGCACCGACAGGAAGATGAAGGCGTCGCCGGCGCCCACCAGCGCGCGGCCGCCCAGCGCCAGGGGCGCGGCGGTGGCCAGGCCGAAGGTGATCTCGCCCACGGCCATCGCCGCCAGGCCCAGGGCCAGCGCGCGGCGCGGGCCGATGCGGTCGGTGGCGAGCCCGGCCGGGATGGTCATGCCCAGGTACAGGCCCAGCTGCAGGGCCGACAGGGTCGCGATGGTGCCCGGCGCCAGGTCGAAGCGCGCGGTGGCGTCCAGCGAGGCGACGCCCAGGCTCATGCGGTGGAACAGCGCGACCACGTAGAAGGCCGCCGCCAGCCCCCAGGCCAGCCACGCCGCGCGCTCCCCTGCCATGCGTCTTAGATGCATGATGCATACCTAAGCAGAACGGCGGCGCCTCCGCTAGAGATACGACATGGGAACGCGCCAGCCGCACGTGCCTGCCAAGGACCGGGCCTACGAGTTCGTCAAGGAGCGGATCCTCACGGGCGTCTACCCGGGCGGGGACCTGCTGAGCGAGGGCGAGGTGGCCGAGGCGGTGGGCGTCAGCCGCACGCCGGTGCGCGAGGCCTTCCTGCTGCTGGAGGCCGAGGGGCTCATGCGCCTCTACCCCAAGCGCGGCGCCCTGGTGGTGCCCGTGTCGGCCGACGAGATCGAGGACGTCCTGGACACCCGGCTGCTGGTGGAGCGCCACGCCGCCGCGCGCGTCGCCCGGCGCCCGCCGGCCGGCTTCCCCGAGCGCCTCGACGCGATCCTCGCCACCCAGCGCGCCACCCTCGACGCCGGCGACCAGGCCGCGTTCGTCGAGGCCGACCGCGACTTCCACCGCACGATCGTGGAGGCCGCGGGCAACACGATCCTCGCCCGGCTCTACGACCAGCTGCGCGACCGCCTGCGGCGCATGAGCGCCACCGCCATCGCGCGCGACCCGGCGGTGGCCGAGCGCTTCTGGACCGAGCACCGCGCCATCGCCGACGCCCTGGTGGCGGGCGACGGCGACGGCGCCGGCGACCTACTCGCCCGCCACCTCGCGGGCGCGCGCGGCGCCCTCGAGCGGAGTCAGCTGCCCGACTGACAGGGCCCCCGAGAGGACCAGGGCGATGAGCGGCACGCCGCCCTCGCGGTGCTGCGCCTCGTGGTTCAGGTTGTCGCGTGCGTCCGGCATGTGGAGCCTCCGGTCTCTCGCGTGCAGTGCGTGTCATCCACGGTGAACCGCCGCCCGGCGGCCCAGTATCGACACCCGGCCACAATCGGCACGTATTCACCCCTCCATTCCGGCAGGAATCCGCCGATACGCCGGAAACGTGATCGTGGTGCGGCCCGCCCGGGGCCCGACGACAAGGGGTGGAGAGAATGCGAAAGGCCGTGCTGGCCGGCGTCGCGCTGCTGTGCGTGCTCGCGGTGGCCGCGTGTGGGGACGACAACTCGAGCAGCGCGACCAGCACGGCGGCCACGTCGTCGACGCCGGTCGCCGCGACCGGCCCGGCGATCAACGCCCTGGCCGGGCCCGCCGAGGTGACCTGCTCCACCGACGAGGCGACGGTGCCGCTCACGTGGGCCACCAGCAACGCCACCGCCGTGGAGTTCTCGGTGGACGGCCAGCCGGTCCCCGCGGGCGCGGGCTACCCCACCACCGGCACGGGCAACGTCGCCGTCCCGTGTGACCACGGCACCCACGAGGTGACCCTCACCGCCACCGGCGACGGCTCCATCTCCGAGTCGGTCACGGTGGGCACGGTGCAGAAGGCCAAGCCGGTCACCCGGCCGATCATCCGCACCATGAGCGCGCCGCGCGCGGTCACCTGCACCGAGGGCGACACCGCCGAGGTCAAGCTCACCTGGACCACCGAGAACGCCCCTCGGTGGAGATCACGGTCGACGACCAGCCCCTGCCCGCCGACGCCGGCCAGCCGGTCAACGGCAGCAGCAACGTGCCGGTGCCCGTGCGACGGCAAGGTGCACGACATCGGCCTGATCGCCTACGGCCAGGGCACCTCGGCCGCCTCCTACGTGGTCAAGGTGCAGACGAACACGGCCGAGCCCCCGACCCCCTCATCACCGCCTTCTCGGTGCCGGCCGAGGTGACTGCACCGCCGGCCAGACCACCGAGGTGGCCGCCGAGTGGACCACCGCCAACGCCCAGGGCGTCTCCTTCGAGGTGGACGGCCAGCCGCTCAGCGCGGCCGCCGGCTACCCGGCCAGCGGCTCGGGCAACATGCCGGTGCCGTGCGACAACCGCGAGCACATCGATCACCATCAGCACCTCGGGCGGCGGCACGCACGGTCATCCGCCGCCTGACCGTGGACATGGTCGCCAAGACCGCGCCGGTGCTGCGCCCGGCCATCAGCGTCTTCACGATGCCGGTGCGCGTGCCCTGCACGATCAACCCGCGGCCGGTGGTCGCCAAGTACCGCACCGTCAACGCCAACTACATCGCCTTCCAGCTGGACGGCGTGGCGATCCCGAAGCTGGGCACGCTGCCCCGCAACGGCGCGGTCAAGCTGCCCATCCCGTGCGACGGCACCCAGCACAAGATCACGCTGGTGGCCGAGGGCCAGGGCAACAGCATCGCCAAGGTCACCCGGCCGATCACGGCGCTGCCGCACGGCACCGTGACCGCCGAGGAGACCACCACCGCCCCGTAGCGGCGCCGCCCCCCTGGGCCCCGCCGCGCGCGGGCCCGGGGGAAAGGCCGTACCCCGGTCGCGTGGCTTTTCCGCCCCCCGCACCGGGTCGCGCCCCATGCCCGGCCCGGCGCGCCGCGCGAGGCTGGGCCGCGATGGAACACGACGACGGGGCAATGGCGACGGCGCGGGTGCGCCTGCGCGCGGCCGGGTACGACTTCGTGGACGCCCGGCGGCTCGCGGACGGGACCATCCGCGTGGAGGCCTGGCCCCACGGGGTGGAGTTCCACGCCACCGCCAGGACGGGCGTCGGGCGGACGCTGGACGAGGCCGTGGACGACCTGATCGGGACCGCGCCGGCTCCCTGAACCCGCGGCTCCGGTTCGTCTCGCACGGTGCATGCGCTCGCACGGCAGAGTGGAGGGATCGCCGTCCGACCTGCCCCTCTCCTGCCGCTCGCCGCGCTCGTGGCGGCCCTCGTCTGCATCGCGGCGTGGGCGCCTCCCCGCCGCGCCGGTGCGCCGGCAGGGCCGGAGTACTCTGTCGCGGGGCTGCGATCCCCTGGGACCGTTCTGCCGGATGGACGCGCTGGTCACCAGCGCGGCGGCGACGTACGCGTGATCGGCGCCGACGGTCGCCTGGCGCCGCGCCAGCTGCAGGTCCGGCTGCCTCAGAAGAGCTTGATGACCGTCCGCGACAGGGTGAAGCCGTGGCCGCCCGAGTTGCGGCAGGTCATCCCGGTGGTGCGCGAGGTGCACACCAGCTTGGGGCCGAGCCGGATCGACGTCCCGTAGGCCAGCTTGCGGCGGCCGTCGCCGGGGGTGGCCAGCGCCGTGTCGCCCGCGCACAGGCCGTGGCCGCGGCCGGTGCGGTTCACCTCGAAGGCCGCGCCCCAGTCGTAGCGGCAGGCCGTGGGCTTCTTGGGCGGCGTCGCCGAGGTGGTGCGGATGTCGCAGCGCACGCTGGCCGCGTCGCCGATGCACCCGATGTTGGTGGAGGGCGACTGGAACTGCACCAGCGCGAGCGCGCCGGTCGCCGGCACCAGCAGGGCGGCGGCCAGGCCGAGGAGCGTGAGCAGCGCGCGGGGCCTCATCGCCGCGAGTCTCTCACGCGCCGCGGTCGACGGCGGGCCGCCTAGGGCCCCGACTCACCCGCCGAGTCGGAGATGAACTCCGCGACCGCCTCGATCTGGTCGGGCGTCAGCTGGGCGCCGAAGGCCGGCATGGCGCCCGCGCCGTTGGTGACCCGGTCGATCACCAGCTCCTTGGAGGGCTTGGTCTCGTCCAGGTTGGGGCCGACCGTGCCGGTGGCGTTGGCCGCGCCCAGCACGTGACAGCCGGCGCAGCCCGAGGCCATGAACACCTGCAGGCCGGCCGCGTCGGCCGCGCTGCCGCCGGCGGCGGGCGTGGGCTCGGGCGGCAGGAAGGCCGACGTCGCCTCGGCCTGGGTGCCGCCCCCGATCGCCCACCCGGCCGCGGCCAGGCCGAACAGGGCCAGCAGCGTGACCACCACCGCGAAGCCCTGCAGGCTCGCGCTGGTGTAGCGCGGCCGGGCCACCCCCAGCACCTCGCGCTGGGTGGCCGAGCTGGTCTTGCCGCGCATGGTCTGGACGATGTTCCACACCAGCAGCAGCTGGGCCAGCGCGAGCAGGATCACCAGCGGGATGGAGGCGTCGGTCAGCTGGTCGAACTTGCTGGGCAGCACCGAGAACCGCCGCGGCGCGCCGTCCAGGCCCTGGATGATCCAGATCACGCTGATCGCCGTGGCGGCGAAGAACGTCAGGAAGATGTGCCACATGCCCATGCGGTCGCTGTAGAGCGGCTTGCCGAGCAGGTCGGGCAGGAAGGCGTAGAGCGACGCGAAGATGACGATGCCGATGTTGAGCAGCGCCATGTGGTGGAAGTGGCCGACGATCCAGAGCGTGTTGTGGACGAAGCTGTCCCAGGCGATGGTGGCGTTGACCACGCCCGACAGCCCGGCCAGCAGCCAGCTCACCAGGCCCATGAACAGGCCGAGGGTGGCGGCGTTCCAGGTCCAGCGCGAGCGGAAGATCGTCATGCCCAGGCTGTAGAGCGACAGCGCCGAGACGATCGTGAGCGCGAAGGTGATCGGCTCCATCCCGGTGTTGATGGCCGCCTGGATCCCGTTGGGGTAGTCCAGGTACAGGTGGTGCGCCCACACCGTGACGTTGGCGATCACGGCGATCGTCCACCCGACCGCGATGATGTTGCCGGCCACCAGCGGCCGCTTCGCGTAGCGCGGCACCAGCAGGTAGTAGATGGCGACCGCGGGGAACAGCAGCAGGTACACCACCGGGTGGCCGAACCACCACAGCACGTTCTTGGCCAGCAGCGGATCCACCGAGACGCTCGGCCAGAACGACTGGATGATCATCTCCACCAGCAGCACCGCCAGCGGCAGCGTGGCGATGATCATGTCGATGGCGATCACCGTGAGCGGGATCACCGGGTAGGGCACCGGCCGCGCGCTGGGGAAGCGCTTGGGCCACAGGATGCCCAGGCCGATGGCGGCGCACAGGCGGTTGAAGCCCGAGCGGTCCGACCCCAGCCCGGGGCCGGTCACGATCACGATGATCGCGACGCACCAGAAGATGATCGCCAGCCCCACCAGCAGCACCGAGGCCGAGAAGCCGGCCGTCACCAGGTCGCCCCACTGGCCGGCCGAGCTGAAGGGCAGCGGGTACAGGAACACCCACGAGCCGGCGAAGCCGAACACCAGGGTGGTCACCACCACGCCGCCCACGCCCACCACCATCAGCCACCAGGCCGCGCGCGCCAGCGTGGCGGCCAGGCGGCCGATGGGGAAGCCCACCTCGTTGAGCACCCAGAAGGCGAAGCCCATCACCGCGAAGGCCGCCCAGCCCACGAAGGCGCCGAGGCCGTGGGCGGTCATCACCGCGTAGAAGACGTTGTCGTCCAGGCGCACGATGTCGGCCTGGCTCTGGCGCAGCGCCGCGCCCAGCAGGCCCGCCACCAGGAAGATCAGCGTCGAGGCGAGGACGTACCAGAGCGTCAGGCTCTTGGCGACGTTGCGGACGGCCGGGTCGGTGATCGCCGGGTAGTCCATCTGCTCGGTGTTGGTGGTCATGCCGCCACCCGGAACGAGCCGATCATCTTGTGGTGGTCCACGCCGCAGAACTCCAGGCACACGACCTGGTAGCGGCCCGGCACCTTGAAGGTGTAGACGATGTGGCTGGTGGCATCGGGCACCGCCTGGATTTGGAACAGCAGGACGTTCTCGTCGTTGTAGACCGCGAAGCCGTGGTTGACGTCGGTGGCCGTGACCGCGAAGCGCACCGGCACCCCGGCCTTGACGGTGTTGGGCGTGACGGTCCAGGCGAACTGCTGGCCGTTGGCCTTCACCTGCTGCTGGCCGGGCTCGGCCGCGTTGCTGCCGTAGGGGATGAACGCCAGCGTGGCCAGCAGCAGCACCCCCAGCGCGGCGACCGCGAAGATGAACCAGCCCTTCTCGCGGTGCGCGAGCTTCTTCGTGTCGGCCGTGTCGGTGCGGGGCTCGTCGAAGCTGTGCGTCGAGTGCCAGATCCACAGCACCCCGACCAGCGCGATGACCACGACGACCGCGTAGGCGATGGCGATGGTCAGCGCGAGTGGGTTCACGAGATGGCCTTGGTCGCGGACGGCAAAAAGACGCCGCCATCATCCCCAGCCCCGTGACGAAGCAACCGGGCAATCGTCCGCAAGTCGATTGCGGACAATCCGCGATTCGCGCGGCGCGGCGCGAGGGCCCGTCTGGCAGGGTGCCGGGGTGCCCGACGCGCCCGAAGCCGCTCCTTTTCCGCGCCTGTGGCGCTACACCGGCCCCCACCGGGCGCGCGTGCTGTGGGCGACCTTCCTGTCGGTCGTCAACAAGATCTTCGACATCTTCCCGGAGCTGCTGATCGGCGCCGCGATCGACGTCGTCGTCAACTCCGACGACTCCTTCGTGGCCGACCTCACCGGCGTCGAGAGCCGCTGGGGCCAGCTGCTGGTGCTGGCCGCGATCAACTTCGTGGTGTGGCTGCTGGAGTCGGCCACCGAGTGGGGCTACATGGTGATGTGGCGCAACCTGGCCCAGACCGTGGAGCACGAGGCGCGCATGGACGCCTACACCCACATCCAGGACCTGGAGCTCGGCTACTTCGAGGACCAGAGCACCGGCGGCCTGATGTCGGTGCTCAACGACGACGTCAACCAGCTCGAGCGCTTCCTCGACGTCGGCGCCCCCGCGATCATCGGCACCGTCGTCAACGTGATCATCGTCGGGATCATCTTCGTGATCGCCTCGCCGCTGCTGGCCCTGGTGGCCTTCGCGCCGATCCCGGTGATCCTGTGGGGCTCGTTCCTCTACCAGCGCAAACTGGAGCCCAAGTACCGCGTGGTGCGCGCCAAGGTGGGGCACCTGTCGGGCACCCTCGCCAACAACCTGGGCGGCATCGCGACCATCAAGGCCTTCACCGCCGAGGCCCGCGAGGCCGCGCGCGTGGGCCGCGAGTCACAGGGCTACCGCGAGGCCAACCAGGACGCCATCCGCCTCTCCTCGGCCTTCGTGCCGCTCATCCGCGTGGCCATCCTGATCGGCTTCACGATGACCCTGCTCATCGGCGGCAAGATGGTGATCGACGGCACCCTCAACGTCGGCTTCTTCTCGGTGCTGGTGTTCATGACCCAGCGCCTCCTGTGGCCGCTCACCCGCCTGGGCGAGACCTTCGACCTCTACCAGCGCGCCATGGCCAGCACGCGCAGGATCTTCGGCCTGCTGGACGCGCAGCCCACCATCCTCGAGGGCCCCGGCACGCTGCCCCAGCCGGTGGCCGGCGCGGTGCGCTTCGACGACGTGCGCTTCTCCTACAACACCGGCCCCGAGGTGCTGCACGGCCTCGACCTGGACATCCCCGCCGGCGAGACCCACGCCGTCGTCGGCCTCACCGGGGCGGGCAAGTCCACGATCGTGAAGCTGCTGCTGCGCCTCTACGAGGCCGACTCCGGCGCCGTCACCGTGGACGGCGTCGACGTCCGCGAGCTCACCTTCGCCGACCTGCGCGGCGCCATCGGCCTCGTCTCCCAGGACGTCTTCCTCTTCGACGGCACCGTCGCCGAGAACATCGCCTACGGCGACCCCGACGCCAGCCCCGAGCACATCGAGAAGGCCGCCCGCCTGGCCGAGGCCCACGACTTCATCACCGCCCTGCCCGAGGGCTACGACACCATGGTGGGCGAGCGCGGCCAGAAGCTCTCGGGCGGCCAGCGCCAGCGCCTGTCGATCGCCCGGGCGATCGTCCGCGACCCCGCCATCCTCATCCTGGACGAGGCCACCAGCGCCGTGGACAACGAGACCGAGGCCGCCATCCAGCGCAGCCTGGAGATGGTCTCCAAGGACCGCACCACCCTGGTGATCGCCCACCGGCTGAGCACCGTCCGCCACGCCGACCGCATCCACGTGCTGGAGAACGGGCGTGGTGGCCGAGGCCGGCACCCACGACGAGCTCGTGACGGCCGGCGGCCTCTACGCCGCCCTCTGGCGGGTTCAGACCGGCGAGGGGTCCCGGGTCATCTAGACGATCGTGACCGGCACGCCCGGCGCGATGTGGGCCGCCATCCAGGCGATGGCGCCCCTGACCGCTTGGGATCCCTTCGCCCGCTCGGAGGCGGGGACACGAACACTCCCCGTTCAGGCCGCTGACGCTGGTCAATGACGACCGCGAACACGAGGTCGCCGTTCGCCCCTTCCTGTTGCCGAGCCAGCAGCGCTTCTCCTCTCCGGAGGCGCACCAGCGGGCGGGCGGACCCAGAAAATGGAACCGACAACAGGGCTTCTACATCTACCGCGAGGATCGGCTCATCCAGAGCGGAGGATGGAATCGTCTCCGAACCCAGGATGAGCACACCAAACTTGCGCGTGTGGCGATCGACATACCTCGCGAAGCGGACGAACTGTTCGGTGTGAACGTCTCGAAGATGCGGGTCACCATGCCCGACGCGATCCGCCCCGAGCTAAGGGCATTAGTCACGGCAATCATCGCGCGGGCACAGGATCGCTACCGAGCGAACACGGGTGCGCGAGCTCCCGTGGAGGCCATGGATGTTCATGATCCACTCGACCGAGTCGCGAGTCTCGGATCCGAGTTCATCCCGCGAGCGCGGGTAGTCCAGATGCTGAGACGCGAACTGGCCGATGAGCCGGCTCGGCTCCGGAGACTTGTCGATCTCGTTCTGAGCGATGACTGGCAGACCGCAACCGCGGTCAACCACTCGAGCGGACCTCGGGATGACGAGGGGTGGAACCGGCGCCCTTGGGGCGATTTCCGACGGTGGCTGGGCCAATGGAAATGGCCAAGAGCCCGAACCGCGGGTCCAAGTGAGCCTCTAGTCGGGCCATTTGGTCTTCGGCGAAGCTTGCGGCGAATCGCACTCCCGCTCCTTCGCGAGTGATAGGCCGCACGCGAGGCGTCTTCCTCAGGCATCGAGTTCTTGATCGAGCTCACCCACGGCACGACCCAGCTCCTTCGTCAGGAACGAATCGGGCATCCGCTCACCAAAGACCCCGGCCAGCGTCCGGTAGTACCAGGGCGTATCGGCATCCCGGTTGAAGCGCGTCCACAAGCGCGTCCCCCAGCAGCCGGTAGTCCACGACGATCGCCCGGCAGTTGTGCACCTTGTCGGCCGCCGAGACGCGCAGGATCCCTCGGTCGGTCTCCGTCCGCAGCCGGGCGATGTAGGCCTCCTTCCGCTCCCTCCACGGCGGCTTCGGATCCTCGAAGGTGTCGCTGCAGGCGGCCACGATCTCCGCCACCCGCTCCCCGAACCGCGAGCGGATGTCGGCCAGGCGCTCCTCTCCCCCTTGGTCTTCGGCCGCGTCATGGAGCAACGCAGCAATCGCCTCGTCCTCGTTGAGCTCGCCGGCCAGGGCGCCGTCCTCGATCACCAGGGCGGCGACGTGGAGGAGGTGGGCGATGTAGGGGGTCTGGGTGCCCTTGCGCCGCTGGTCGCGGTGGACGTCGGCGGCGTAGACGAGGGCCTCGTCGAAGCGCGGGCCGAGGCTGTTCACTCGGCCGCCGCGCGCGGGCGGGCGCGCTCGTCGTCGGGATTGAGCCGCCGGTGCTCCAGCTGCTGGGCCCAGGGCTCGGAGAGGACGGGCCAGCGGGCGAGGGCGTCGGCGTGGCGCATGTACCAGAGCAGGTCCTCGCGGGCGCGGCTGCGGGCGGTGACGCGGAACTCGGTCACCGATGTCTGGGTCGGGAGCGTGCGGGTCACACCCCGATCATCGCGCGCCGGAGGGGTGGACGTGAATCCCGGGCGCTGGGCGGTTACTGGGTGGCGCGGCCGCCGCCGGGTCCGCCGCGCAGCAGGTCGCGGCCCGCGTCCGCCGAGGAGGCGGTCCTTGCCCGGTCCGCCGCGCAGGAGGTCGCGCCCGGCTCCGCCCAGGAGAAGATCGGCGCCGGGGCCTCCCGCGAGGGTGTCGGCGCCCGCCTGGCCCAGCAGGATGTCGGCGCCGGGGCCGCCGTCGAGCAGGTCGTTGCCGCCGCGGCCGCAGATGACGTCCTTGCCGCCCAGGCCGCGGATGATGTCGCGGCCGGGCCGGCCCACGATGACGTCGGCGCGGCGGGTGCCCCGCGTGACGCGCTTCGTGGCGACGATGGTCGCGCGCTTGCCGCGGCAGGTGGGCCGGGCGCGGAGGGCCGGGGTGATCTGGACCAGGCGCAGCGCGAGGTTGTCGGCGAGGGCGTTGTCGTAGCCGCCGGCGGCCCGGGTCATGTCGAGGGTGACGCGGATGCGCCGGGTGCCGGCGGGGATGGGCGCGATCGCCTGGCGCGCCAGGAGCACGGTCTGGTTGCGGCGCTCGGCGGCGGTCACGGGGCCGATGGCGAGGGGGGCGCCCAGCTGCTGGCCGGCGGCGCCCAGGAAGGTGGCGCTGAGGCGGGCGGCGTCCTCCTCGGTGCGGGCCCCTCCCAGCAGCGCCGACAGGCTGGCGCTGAGCTGGCCGGCGTCGATCGCGGCTGCCGCTGGTCGCCACCGAGACGGTCTGCTCGGCGCTCGCGGCCGGGGCGAGGCCGCCGCTGAACAGGTTGGTGCCGCCGCCCCAGCGGGCGGCGTCGATGAGGGTGGGGAAGCCGGGCACGGCGTAGCGCACGAAGGTGACGTCGCCGGCGGTGCGGGTCCAGGCGGCCGGGGGCGGGTCGACCAGGGCGTTGCCGGCCGCGCCCGGGCCCTCGGCGCCCGGGTTGGCCAGCAGGTTGCCGGTGCTCGCGGGCGCGCCGTTGCCCAGGAAGACGGTCACCGTGCTCGCGCCCTCGTTGGCCGTCACCAGGTCCTGGTTGCCGTCGTTGTTGACGTCGCCCACCGCGATCGCGGACGGGGCGGCCGGGGTGCCGAGCGGGGGCCCGGCGGTGAGGCCGCCCGCGCCGTTGCCGAACAGCAGCGCGACCGCGTTGAGACCGCGGTTGGCGACCACCACGTCCTGCAGGCCGTCGTTGTTGATGTCGCCCACCGCGAGCGCCGAGGGGCTGCCGCCCACCGGCGTGGTGCTCGCGGGACCCAGGCCGCCCGCGCCGTTGCCCAGCAGCACCGAGACCGTGCCGATGCCGCGGTCGGCGCTCACCACGTCGAGGGCGCCGTCGCCGTTGAGGTCGCCGAGCGCCACGGCGGCGGCGCTGGCCCCGCCGGTGCCGAAGGCGCCCGCGGCGCTCAGGGCGCCCGCGCCGTTGCCCAGCGCGGGCGAGATCGCGGCGGCGGCGGCGTTGGCGGTGACCGCGTCCGGGTTGCCGTCGCCGTTGAGGTCGCCCACCGCCACCGACGAGGGGCTGCCGCCCGCGGTGGCGCCGCCGGACAGCGCGAGACCGCCGGCGCCGTTGCCGAGCAGGGCCGACATCGAGTTGCCGCCGGCATTGGCGCTCACCACGTCGTGCAGGCCGTCGCCGTTGAGGTCGGCCACCGCCACGGCGACCGGGCTGCCCGGTCCCACGCTCGCCGAGGCCGCGGGCCCGAAGCCGCCCGCGCCGTTGCCCAGCAGCGTCGAGACGGTGCCCACCGCCTCGTTGGCGGTCACCAGGTCGGGGCCGCCGTCGCCGTTGAGGTCGGCCACGGCCACCGCGGCCGGGCTGGCGCCCACCCCGCCGCCGCCCGAGAAGGCGAAGGCGCCCGTGCCGTCGCCCAGCAGGGCGGTGACCGTGCCGGCCCCGCGGTTGGCCGTCACCAGGTCCTGCCGGCCGTCGCCGTTGAGGTCGGCCACCGCCACCGACGAGGGGCTGGTGCCCACCACCAGCGGCGAGCCGGGCGCCAGGGTGAAGGTGCCGTCGCCCGCCAGGGCGGGGGCGGCCGCCAGCAGCGTCGCCGCGCCGGCCAGAAGCAGCACCCCGGCGCGCCGGGTCCGCCTGCCACCGCCCGCTGCTCGTGCACCCGCCACGGTCATCCCCTCCTGCGGATGATCCGGGTCGAAGGGTTGACGCTATTCGGGGTCCGGCCGGGGGCACAACCCCGTCGGGGCTACGGCCTCGTCGCCTCCGGCGGCGCCTCGGGGGGCACCACGGCCTCGCTCCACTCGTCCTCGGGCGGGCCGTTGGAGCCGGCCGGGTACTCGGCGAGGGGCGGCACGCCGGCCTTCCACGAGGCGAGGATCGGCTCGACGATGCGCCAGCACTCCTCGGCCTCGTCGCCGCGGATGGACAGCGTGGGGTCGCCGTGCAGCACGTCCAGGATCACGCGGCCGTAGGGCGTCACGTCCTGGGTGGCGAAGGTGCACACCAGCTTGGCGGGCTCCAGGTCGAACAGCTCGCCCTCGCCGTTGACGTCGATGTACAGCTCCACCCGGTCGGGCGAGAGGCCCGAGGACCAGGATGTTGGAGCGCGGGCTGCGGTGCTGGCCGAAGGTGACGTAGGGCGCCGCCTTGAAGCGGATGGCCACGTGCTGGCGCAGGCCCTCGAGGGCCTTGCCGGTGCGCAGGATGAACGGCACCCCCTGCCAGCGCGGCACGTCGATGTGGAGGGTCACGGCCGCGAAGGTCTCGGTGCCCTTGGCCGCGTCGATGCCCGGCTCGTCCACGTAGCTGGGCACCGGGCCGTTGACCGAGGTGCCGGCGGTGTAGCGGGCGTGGATCGTCTCGCTGGCGATCTTGTCGGGCGTGGGGGTCCGCACCGCCTCCAGCACCTCGTACTTGCAGTCGCGCAGGTCCTTCTCGTCCAGGGTGCGCGGGCGCTCCATGGCCACCAGGGCCAGCACCTGCAGCAGGTGGTTCTGGATCATGTCGCGCAGCGCGCCGGCGTTGTCGTAGTAGCCCGCCCGGCCCTCCAGGGCCAGGTCCTCGTCCCACACGATCTCCACCCGCTCGATGTGGTGGTGGTTCCACAGCGGCTCGAACACCCGGTTGGCGAAGCGCATGCCGATGACGTTCTGCACCGTCTGCTTCTCGAGGAAGTGGTCGATGCGGTGGATGGCGTGCTCGGGGGCCGCGGTGGCCAGCAGCGCGTTGAGCTCCTGGGCCGACTTCAGGTCGTGGCCGAACGGCTTCTCGATGACGATGGCGCTGTCGTCGGGAAGCCCGGCGGCGGCGACGGCGGTGATCGCCGCGGCGAACACCGGCGGCGGCAGCGCCAGGTAGATCACCGCCGGGCCCTCGCCCTCGGCCAGCGCCGCGGTGATGGCGGCCGGGTCGCCGGCGTCGCCGTGCACGAAGCTGCAGGCGTCCGCCAGCTCGGCGGCGGCCTGCTTGGCGCCCGTCGTCGCCGTGCGCGGTCACCGAGTCGAAGACGTGCTTCTGGAAGGTGGCGTCGTCCCAGTCCGGGCGGTCGACGCCCACCAGCGTGAAGCCGTCGGGCAGCTTCTTCAGGTGCAGCAGCCCGGCCAGGCCGGGCAGCAGCAGCCGGGCGGCCAGGTCGCCCCCCGCCCCGAGGACGACCATCCGCCGGATCTCGACTCCCATCGCGCTAGCTCCCCAGGTAGATCGTGTTGACCATCGCCACCTGGTCGTTGACGGCGGCGAACAGGTCCTGGATGCCGCTGATCGGGAAGTCGTTGGCGAAGATCGTCACCAGCAGCTGGCGGCCGGTGGAGCTGGTGAGGTAGCCCGACAGCCCGCGCTGCAGCGTGAGCACCTGCCCCGAGCCCGAGGTCGCGGCGCGGGTGCCGGTCTTGGCCTGCAGCTTGCCCTTGGCCGGCGAGCTGGTGCCGAAGATGGCCAGGTCGCCGCTCACGCCCAGGTTGGGCAGGCTGGAGCGGAAGAGCTGTCCGAACGGCTGCGCGGCGATGGCCCGGTTGAGCGCGGTGGCGGCGTTGGGCGTGAACCGGTTGTGGTCGTCCGAGCCGGCCCCGTCGAACAGGTACACCTGATCGTCCATCGGCACGCCCAGGCGGCCGAGCACCTTGGTGCCCTGGGCGATCCCGTCGGGGCAGTCGCGGCTGCCCGCCTTGAGGGCCGACAGGCACACCATCAGGTCGGCGCCGCGGTTGTAGCTCACCTTGAGCACCACCTCGGCGTACTGCACCAGGGGCGGCGACACGTGCTGGGCCAGGCGCGTCGAGGCCGGGTAGCTGCGCGTGGCGGGCAGCACCGACTCGGGGTTGGCGCCGGTCGCCGGGGCGTCCACCTTCACGCCGGCCTTCTGCAGCGACTGGATGAAGGCCGAGCGGGCGAAGGAGGCCGGGTCGTCCACCAGGTAGTTGCGCACGGCCTTGCCGCCGCCGGCCGGGATGCGGCCGGAGACGCGCAGCACGCCGTCGCGGATCTTGGTGACGCTGAGGTTGGTGGGGGTGCCCTTGGGCGAGGTGACCACGTCCGACACCACCCGGTACGCCGGGGTCTTGGGGCGGTAGTCGAAGGTCGCCTTCTGGCCCGGCGTGGTGGGCGTGGTGGTGACGTCGATCAGGTTCTCGTTGACCCAGATCGAGCCGATCTGCCCGTCCGGCCAGCCGTCGTAGGGCTTCCACAGGCGGTCGTCGATCGCCACGTCGCCGCTCACCTCGTTGATGCCCGAGGCCCGCACCTGGCGCGCCAGCTTGTCCAGCACGCGCAGCGGGTTGTAGGGCAGCAGGGTGGCCAGGCCGAGCGCGTTGGCCTCGTTGTGGTCGGCGGCGTTGTAGGCCAGCGTGCCCTGCGGCGTCTCGCGCGTGCCGAAGCTGAAGTCGCCCGAGCCCACCAGCACCAGGTCCTTGGCCACGCCCTTGGTCACCGGCCCGCGCCGGTACACCGGCGTGCGGAAGCGGTACCGCTCGTAGTCGTACGAGGCGAGGGTGGTGGCCAGCGAGAACGACTTCACCACCGAGCCGGGCACGAACATCTCGTTCGCGTTGCGGCCGTAGAGGTTCTCGCCCGTGGTCGCGTTGACCACCGACACGCCCCAGGTGGTGTTGGCGTAGCGCGGCTGGGCCATCGTCTGCTCGAGGGTGGCGATGGTGGGCGCGCCGAGGGGCACGGCGACGAGCGGGCGCGGCGAGGGCGGCGAGGGTGCCGGCGGTCGCGGCGGCGATGAGCGTGCGGCGGAGGGTGGGCATGCGGGCGATGCTATCCGCGGGGGTGGCCTCCCGTCACCGGGGCGCCGGCGCGCGCCTCACGCATCGTGAAGGTGGTGCCCCCGGCCGGGCGGGCCGACACAGACGGTGAACACCCGTCTTCGTGCCCAGGAGAGACCCGTCATGTCCCGTTCCCCCCGCCGCCGCGCGGGCCGCGCCATCGCCGTCGCGATCGGCGCGCTGGCGCTCGTCGCCGCCTTCGCGAGCTCGGCCCTGGCCAGCGAGCCGGCCACCTTCCGGCTGCTCGGCTCGTCGCCCATCTACAACGCGGTCGATGTCCACAAGGCGGCCGGGGGCACGGTCAACGTGCGCCCGGCCCGCTACCACTACCGCATCACCACGCCCGCCGGCGTCACCGAGGCCAGCGGCAACTGCGTGGACCTGTCGCACTACATCACCACCGGCCGCGACTACCAGGTCAACCTGGAGAGCGCGGCCGACGACCCGGCCCTCGGGAACCCCTCGTTCCTGGCGGCGGGCTGGCTGCTGTCGCAGGCCGACGACCTGATCGGGTCGGCGGGCAACCCGGCCCTCGAGGCCGGCGCCCTGCAGGTGGCCATCTGGCAGCTGTCGGGCCAGGCGCGCGACCTTGACGCGCCCTCCAGCGACCCGGCGCTCAACGCCCGCGTGGCCGAGCTGCGCGCGGCGGCCGCGGGCAGGAGCGTGCCGTCCGCGTTGGCGGTGTCGGTGGACGGTGGCGACACCTGCACCGGCTCCGCCGCCGTCGTGACCGTCACGGGCACCCCCGGCGCGGTGGTGGACCTGGCGGTCACGGCGGGCACCGGCACGGTCTCGCCCGAGCAGGTCACCATCGACGAGACCGGCACGGCCCAGGCCCAGCTGAGCTCGTCCACGGTCGGCCAGGTGTCGGTGACCGGCACCACCTCGGCCCCGCTGCTGCTGCGGGCCACCAAGACCCCCGGCCAGACCAGCCCGCAGGACCAGCTGTTCCTGCGGCCCGGCACGCTGAGCCAGACCGCCACCCACATCTTCAAGGACTGCGGCGGCGGCGTGTTCCTGTTCGGGCCGGCCGGCCCGGGCACCCTGATCGCCCCGGCGCCGGGCGCCCCGGCCACGCCGGCCGCCCCGGCCGAGCCCCCGCTGGAGATCTCGCTCCAGAGCCCGCGCCTGGCCGCGCCGGGCGGGCTTGCCGTCTACACCCTCACGGTCACCAACAACGGCACGCGCACCGCGCGCGGGCTGACGGTGGCCCAGAAGGTGAGCAAGGGCCTGCGTCCGGTGAGCGCCAAGGGCCCCAAGGGCACCTCCGCCGGGGTCGGCCGCCACGCCGCCCGCTGGAAGGTGTCGGCACTGCGCGCGGGCCGCTCGGCCACGCTCACCCTCAAGGTGCGGGTGGCCAGGACGCTGGCCGGCGACATCGGCCACGCGACCGCCTCGGTGAAGGGCGCCGGGAGCGCTCGCGCCAAGGACACGGCCAGCACGTCGATCGTCCGCAAGGTGGGAAAGACCGAGCAGGGATTCTGAGCTCGGCGTCGTGAAGTCCGCAAAGTGCCGGTTCGGATGTCGCCGCCGCCCCCCTCTTGGCCGACGGGCCAAGGGCGGGGCGCCGCGACATCTGCCAACCTCACTTACCGGACGCATCGTGCCGATGTGAACCGGCCACCCACGTGAAGAGGGGGAACCGTTGAGCGCAGACGTCATCTTCGATCCCGCCGCGGAGCTCGAGCGGGCGACCAGCGACTACCTGGCCGTGTCCCGCAACTCGCACCTCTACGGCACGACGTCGGACTACGAGACCGCCGAGCGTCGCGCCTGGGAGCGCATGGCCGAGGCCGCCGCAGCGGTAGAGGCGGCCGCCGCAGCGGCGTAGCCGGACCCCGGCTTCACGAGGTACCGACGGCCTGGATCCGCTCGCGGATCCAGGCCGTCGCGCTTTCCGCGTCCGGACCGACGGTGGCCACGACCCCGTCCGGGCGCACCAGCATCGCCCCGCTGTCGTGCCCGATGGCCTCGCTCAGCTGGTCGTCCACCTCGGCGCGGGTCACGGTGAGGGGCAGCCCGTTGGGGCCGCCGAAGGTGGCCGGCGCCTCGTCGCGCGAGGCGTTGCCCAGCAGCAGCAGCTCGGCCTGGGCGCCCCGCGACAGCGGCCAGCCGTCGCCCGAGTGGACGCCGTGGCCGCCGGTCGCGTCGGCCAGCGGGCCCTCGCGGTAGCTGACCGCCTCCTCGGTGAGGAACTCGACCACCTTGTTGCGCACCACCGGCAGGGAGAACGCGAGCGGGGCCAGGTGGTCGCGCAGGAACTTCTTGGGGCCGCTCAGCATGCCCATGCGCAGCATCGCGCCCGACTGCTTGAGCACCGCCTCGCCCACCGGGTGGCGCTCGGCCTGGTAGGTCCGGAGCAGGGTCTCGGGCGCCGCCCCGCGCTGCACCAGCGCGATCTTCCAGGCCAGGTTGGCGGCGTCCTGGAGGCCGGTGTTCATGCCCTGGCCGCCGGCCGGGCTGTGGATGTGGGCGGCGTCGCCGGCCAGCACGATGCGGCCGTGGACGTAGTCGGTGATCTGGCGCTCGTTGACGCCGAAGTCCGAGGTCCAGTGCGAGCCCGTGATGCGCCAGCCCATGTCCGTGCGCCGGTCGAGCATGGCCTGCACCTCGTCCTGCGTGAACGACGCGGGAGCGCCGGCGCCGTCCATCTCGCCGAGGTCGGCGATCAGCGCGCCAGCGTCCGCCGCCCATCGGGAACAGGGCCGACGATGCCCTCGTCGGCCTGGCGGATGAGGATGTGGTGGTCGTCGGGCACCGGGTCGGCCGCGATGTCGATGTCGGCCAGCATCCAGCGGTGGTGGACCGTCTCGCCGGGGAACTCCAGCCCGAGGTCGCGGCGCACGATCGAGTGGGCGCCGTCGCAGGCCACCAGCCACGGCGCGCGCACCTGCTCGGCGCCGTCGCGACGGGTGATCTCGCAGGTGACGCCGGTCGCGTCGGCCGTGAAGCCGGTCAGCTCCGAGCGGCGCTCCACGGTGACGCCGAGCTCCTCCAGGCGGCTCTGGAGGATGCGCTCGGTGGCGCTCTGGGGGATCAGCACGCAGGGGGGCGGGCGGTCCGGGCGCGCCGGCAGCTCCACGTCGATGGTCCGGCCGGGGGCGAGGCCGAGGCTCACCCCGTGCAGGATCGGGTGCTCGGCGGTGAAGCGCTCGAAGGGCAGCACCGGGTCGAAGGTCTCCAGGGTGCGCTGCCACACCACCAGGGCCTTGGAGAGGTCCGTGGGCGCCTCGTCGCGGTCGATGATCCGCACCGGCACGCCGTGGCGGGCGAGCATCAGGGCGGAGGCCAGGCCCACCGGGCCGGCCCCGGCCACCAGCACGGGCGTCGCTGCGGGATCGCTCATCAAGGTCCTCCAGGGGGATTCTCGGGTGGGTTCGGCGGGCGCCGGCGAGTCACGCGCGCCGACAACCTGGCAACATCACCCAATGGACTTCCTGCGCTGGGACGAGAAGCCTGCCGATCTTCGCGATCCGGTGATGATCGCCGCCTTCGGCGGCTGGAACGACGCGGCCGCCGCGGCCTCGGGCGCGGTGGTCTACATCGGCGAGCAGTTCGGCGCGCACCGGGTGGCCTCGCTCGACCCGGAGGAGTTCTACGACTTCCAGGCCACGCGCCCGCTGATCGACCTCAGCTCGCCCGAGACCTCCGTCGATCATGTGGCCCGAGGTGGAGCTGCTGGTGGCCCGGCCGCCCGAGGGCCCGCACGACCTGCTGCTGGTGGCCGGCGCCGAGCCCTCGATGCGCTGGCAGACCTTCTCGCGCGTGCTGCTGGACGCGGCCACCTCCCTGGGCGTCAGGCGCGTGGTGCTGCTGGGATCGCTGCTCGCCGACGTGGTGCACAGCCACCCGGTGCGCCTCACCGGCATGGCCTCGGACCCGTCGTTCATCAGCGGCCTGGGCTTCCGCGACCCCAGCTACGCCGGCCCCACGGGCATCGTGGGCGTGCTGCACCACTACGCCGCCGAGCGCGGCCTGGAGACCGTCTCGATCTGGGCCCCGGTCTCGCACTACGCCGCCGGGCTCACCAACTCCAAGGGCAGCCTGGCCCTGGTGCGGGCGCTGGACACCGTGGCCGGGGTGGGCGTGGACGTGGGCGAGCTGGAGGAGGCGGCCGCCGCCTTCGAGGGCCAGGTGGCCCGCGCCGTGGAGGCCGAGCCGCGCCTGCGCCAGCTGGTGGAGCAGCTCGAGGACGCCGCCGGGCGCGCCGACGAGGCCGCCGAGCAGGGCCCGCTGCCCACCGGCGACGAGCTGGCCGCCGAGCTGGAGCGCTTCCTGCGCGAGCGGGACGAGCCCTCCTGATCACTCAATAGCCGAGGGTTCCCGAGCGAATCTCCCGCGAGGCTAGGACGCAGGTCAGCCCCAACATCCGGAATATTGGGGCTGCCGAGGACGACGCATCGCGACGAGATGCAGCCGGGAACGCCGGCTATTCCGTGGGGGGTGCCTTGTAGTTCCAGGTCCAGCGCTCGTCGCGGCGCAGGTCCGATCCGCGCCAGACCTTGCGCGTGTAGACCACGCTGAAGGCGGTGCCGGCGGTGGGATCCGAGGGGTCGGTGGTGGTGGCCACCCGCCTGCCGAGCTTCGAGGAGTACATCCGCACGGTGACGCCGCTGTCGGAGGCCGACACCTTCATCAGGATGGCCGCCGGCCAGTCGTTGCCCACCACCAGCTCCGGGCCGCCCCACGAGACGGTGGCCTCGCGGCCCGGCGGGTAGCGGGTGATCCAGAACTCGTGGGGGGTGTGCTGCAGCAGGTCGAGCCCCGCGAAGAACGACGCGTTGAAGACCGTGGTGGCCATCTGGCTCACGCCGCCGCCGACGGCGTCCTCCAGCTGGCCGGCGTTGATCTGGGGCGCGGCCACGAAGCCGCGGGCCGTGGTGCGCTCGCCCAGGCCCACGTTGAGCGAGAAGCGCGCGCCGGACTCGATGATCGTGCCGTCCAGGATCTGGGCGGCCCGCTTGATGTTGGTGACGCGCGGCTGGCAGCAGGCGTAGGGCGTGGTGAACTCGCTCACCAGGGTGCGGATGCGCAGGGCGCGCGCCTGGGCGGTGGTGCGCGCGGGCGCGATGGAGGCGACGGGCAGGCGCACGTCGGCGCGGCCGGTGTGGGCCAGGATGCGCTTCGACAGGCGCGGGCCGTCGATGCGCCGCCCCGGGCGCGAGGGGGTCACGCTCACGCTGTCGCCGCTGATGGCGAAGCCGGCCGACCGGGCCGGGCGCAGGATGGGCGCGAAGGTGGGCCGCACCGCCGCCGTGACGGCCGCGGGGTCCAGCTCCACCTGGATGCCGTCCTTGGTCACGGGAAAGCGCAGGGCGCCGCGCAGCTGGGCGCGGGTGATGCGCGCGGTGCGCCCCGCGCCGATCACCGTCACCGGGTCGGCGGTCAGCCGCTGGGCCTGCGCGCGGGCGGCGGCGGCGTCGGCGTCGCTCACCGCGGGGGCGACCGGGGCCACGGGCACCGTGACGGTGGCCGGCAGCGCGGCCAGGCGCCGCTCCAGCTCGACCGTGTCGACCCCCTCCCCCGCCCGCGCCGGGGTGGTCACGATGGCGTCGTTCTGCACCTTCACGGTGGCCGCCTGGCCCTCGGTGTCCACCTTCGCGGCCACCTGGGCCCCCACCGCCCGGGCGCGCGCCGGGGCGGCCCGCCAGTCCAGGGTCACGTCGCGCCCGCTCGCCAGGCCCAGCTCGGCCCGGATGCGGCCGAACAGGGACGGGTCCTTCACGGCCTCGGCGACCGCCGCGTCCACCTGCGGGACGGGCGCCAGGCGCGCGTAGCGCACCCGCAGCGGGAAGTCGGCGTCGCCCGGCCGCACGATGGTGACGGTCCCCGTGGGGGGCTCGGCGGAGGCCAGCACCGCCCGGCGCGCCTGGTCGGCGGAGAGGCCGCCCACCGCGATCCCGTCGATCGACACCCCGGCGGGCACCTGGTCGGCGGGCGCCGTGAGCAGCCGAACCGTGACGACGGCCGCCCCGCCCACGAGCACGACCAGCGCCGCGACGAGGGCGACCAGGGTCTCGGGACGTCGCGGTCGGGACAGGCGCACGACCGCCGAGTGTGCCAGCCCGGCCCGTGGACGCGGACGACGCTCGGTCCGCGCTAACCGAAGGGCCAGAGGCGGGCATGTGTCACAGACCACGCCTCGATCTCGTCTCAGACGGGTAAAGAGACCGAAAGGAGTGGTCATGAGGATCTTCGTCGCCGGGCGCCACAGGCGTTCTCGGCAGGGAGCTCGTCCCGCAGCTCGTGGCGCGAGGCCACGAGGTGGCCGGGATGACCCGGAGCCCGTCGAAGCAGGAGCTGGTGCGCCGCCTCGGGGCGCGCCCGGTCGTGGCCGACGCCCTCGATCCCGACGCGGTCGCCCGGGCGGTGGCGGCGGCCGAGCCCGAGGTGATCGTGCACGAGCTCACGGCGCTGTCCGGGCCGATCGGGCTGCAGTGACGCGCGGCATCCCGACCGCTCCTCCGCGGCGACCATGACCAACCGGCTGCGCACCGAGGCCACGGACCATCTCCTGGCCGCCGGGCGCGCCGTGGGGGTGCGCCGGTTCGTGGCGCAGAGCTTCGGGGCCTTCCGATTCGCCCGCACGGGCGGACCGGTGCAGACCGAGGCCGATCCCCTCGATCCCGACCCGCCGGCGGCGCTGCGGACGGCGCAGGCGGGGTTCGCCTACCTGGAGCGGGCGGTGACGGAGATCGACTGGGCCGAGGGTCTCGCGTTGCGCTACGGCGGGTTCTACGGTCCGGGCACCTCGATGAGCGCCGACCCCGAGGCCGTCGATGGCGGGGCGGTGCGCAAGCGCCGGTTCCCCGATGGTCGGCGACGGCGGCGGCGTCTGGTCGTTCATCCACGTCGAGCGACGCCGCGTCGGCGACCGCGGTCGCGGTCGAGCACGGCGCGCCCGGCATCTACAACGTCGTCGACGACGATCCCGCGCCGGTGCGCGAGTGGCTGCCCGAGCTGGCCCAGCGCCCTGGGCGCCAAGCCGCCGCGGCGCATCCCACGCTGGCTCGGCCGGCTGGTGGCGGGCGAGGCCGCGACCATCATGATGACCGAGGTGCGGGGAGCCTCGAACGAGAAGGCCAAGCGCGAGCTCGGCTGGGAGCCGCGCTACGCGAGCTGGCGCCAGGGCTTCGTGCGGGGGCTGGGGTAGGGCGATGGCCCACGAGGAGCTCACCGAGCTGCGGCGGTCGGCGTTCGCGATCGCCTATCGGATGCTCGGCAGCGTCAGCGAGGCCGAGGACGTGGTGCAGGAGGGGTTGCTGCGCCTGCACCAGGCGCGCGAGGGCGGCGAGCGGATCGAGTCGCCGCGCGCCTACCTGTCGACGGTGGTCTCGCGGCTCGGCGCTCGACCACCTGCGCTCGGCGCGGGTCCGCCGCGAGACCTACGTGGGCGACTGGCTGCCCGAGCCCCTCGTCGCCGGCGCCGAGGACGATCCCGCCGGCCGGGCCGAGATGGCCGACTCGCTGTCGCTCGCCTTCCTCGTGGTGCTCGAGAGCCTCTCGCCCGAGCAGCGCGCGGCGTTCCTGCTGCGCGAGGTGTTCGACGAGCCCTACAGCCGGATCGCGGAGATCGTCGGCACCAGCGAGCAGAACGCCCGCCAGCTCGCGGCACGGGCCCGCCGCCATGTCGAGGAGGGGCGCCCGCGCTTCGAGGCCTCGCGCGAGCAGCGCGACGAGCTCGCGACCCGCTTCTTCGCCGCCGCGCAGGAGGGCGACCTGCAGGGGCTCGAGCAGCTGCTGGCCCACGATGTGGTGCTGCGCGGCGACGGCGGCGGCAAGGCTCCCGCCCTCGCGCGGGCCGCTTCACGGCCGCGCGAGAGTGGCGCGCGCGCTGACGGCGTGGATGGTCGCCGGCGCCCGCTTCGGCGGCTTCTCCATCCATCGCGAAGAGGTCAACGGGCAGCCCGGCGCCCTGTTCCGCGACCGCGAGGGGAGACTGATCAGCGTGATGATCCTCGACATCGCGGACGGCCAGATCCAGGGCGTCAGCGGAATCGTCAACCCCGACAAGCTGCGGCATCTGGGGCCACTGGCCGACCTGCGGGCGCTGCTGCGCGAGCGACGCTGAAAGCACGTGCCGTGCCTGGGGCGTGCTCGTCCCCGGGCTGCGGCCCCTATCGCACCAGCGGCACGATCGAGCGGACGCGCTCGATGCCGCTGCGGACCAGTTCGTTGGCGCTCTGGCGCAGCTCGTGGCGCGCCACCAGGCTGTCCAGCTCGCGGCGGGTGGTGGCGGCGGCCACGCGCTCGCGGGAGCGCTCGTAGCGCTCCACGGCCCGGGCGCAGCGGCGCGAGGTGGCCGGATCGTCGCCCCGGGCGATCGCGTCACAGGCGGCCTCGGCCAGCTCGTTCGAGCATCCCCTCGGCGCGCAGGCGGGCCTGGGCGAGGGCGGCGCGGCGCCGGGCGGAGATCCAGGCGATCCCCGCGGCCACGAGGCCGGCGATGACGAGGAGCTCGGTCATGGGTCGAGGGTATCGCACCCGCTCATGTGCACGGGCCCGACGAGACCGGCTGCAACCGCGCGCCCAGCGCGGTGCGCAGGGCGCTGGGCGGGACGGCCGCCCCCGAGGCGCCGTCCCCGGCGCCGCCGAAGATCATCGCCACCACCTCGCCGTCGGCGTCGACGATCGGCCCGCCGCTGCTGCCCGGCCCCAGGGTGCCGCGCGTGACGATGATGCTGCGCACCGTGCCGCCGTTGCCGTAGGCGTCCGAGGTGACGGCGGTGCGCGGCGCCGAGGCCGTGCCCGCGCGGGCGGTCAGCGGGCCGCCGTCGGGGTAGCCCAGCAGGGTCACCGACTCGGCGCCCCGGGGCGCGTCGCCCAGCCGCAGCGCGGGCAGGTCCAGGCCGTCCACGCGCAGCACGGCGACGTCGTTGGTGGAGTCCACGTACACCGGCTCGGCGGCCAGCGACGGGCCGCCGGCGATGGTGACCTGGGTGTCGTCCTCGCCGGCGATCACGTGGGCGTTGGTGACCACCAGGTCGTCGCCGGCCACCCACCCGGAGCCCTGCTTGATGAGGCCGCAGGCGCTGCCGCGCAGCTGCACCACGCTCTGGCGGGCCTCCCGGGCGCCGGCGCTGCGCGCCACCGAGGGATCCGGCTCGGGCAGCGCCGCGGCGGGCAGCGGGATGATGGGGAAGGCGTCGAGGCGGGCCAGGGCGCCCAGCAGGTCGCCGGGCGGCACCACGCGCAGGGCCGTGCTCAGGATGCGCGACTCGTGCACGTCGTCGCGCAGCGCCAGGTCGCCGCCGGCGGGCTGGAACACGACGACCGCCGCCAGCAGCCAGGCCAGGGCCAGCCCGCCCAGCGCGCCGATCACGATCCCGCCGCCGCGGTCGACCGTGCGGGCGGGGCCGTCCGCGACCCAGCGGCGCACCGGACGCGCCAGGGTCAGCAGCAGCGCCTGCGCCAGCACCGCGCCCACCAGCGCCCCGCCCAGCGCCACCAGGGGCAGCCACAGCGACTCGCGGCCGTCGGGCAGCAGCGCGGGCGCGATGCGCGAGCCCGCCAGCGCGCCCAGCACCAGGCCGGTCAGCGAGAGCACCTGCTCCACCAGCCCGCGGCCGGCGCCGAGGACCGCCCACAGCACGATCCACGCGATGACGATGTAGTCGAGGACGGTCATCGGGCGCGGGCGGGCGCGATCGCGGCGCGCGACCTACCCTTGGTCGGCCCTGCGACACCCGACGGGAGGACCCCATGGCCGACGACGCCCCGATGACCGTGACGATCTGGAGCGACGTCGCGTGCCCGTTCTGCAACATCGCCCGCGAGCGCGCGGCCTGGCTGACGCAGAACGCGGACGTGGTCGTGGAGTGGCTCCCGTTCGACCTCCACCCCGAGTACCCCGCCGAGGGGATCGCCCGCGCCGACCTGATGGGACGCCTCCCCGCCGGGGCCGAGGACGCGGCCCGGCGCATGAACGAGGAGGCGGGGCTCGCCTACAACCCCCACCCCGAGCGCATCCCCAACACCCGCCGGGCGCTGGAGCTGATCGAGTGGGCGCGCGGCCAGGGCCTGCACGACGCGATGCACGAGCGCGTGATGGACGCCTACTGGACCGAGGGGCGCGACATCGGCGACTGGGACGTGCTGGCCGCGCTGGTCGGCGAGCTGGGCCTGGACGCCGAGGACGCCCGCCAGGCGGTCGAGTCGGGGGCGTTCGCGCCGATGGTCGACGGCTCCACCACGACGGCTCAGCGCCACGGCATCACCGGCGTGCCGGCCTTCGTGCTGGACGGCCGCCTGCTGGTGAGCGGCGCGCAGCCGCACGAGGTGTTCGCCAAGGCGCTGGAGCAGGTGGCGTCCATGCGGGAGAAGGATGGCGCTCCGGCGGGCTGACCGGCCCGGGGCCGGGTGCGCACCCGGTGCGCCCGCGTTGCAGGTGGGGCCGGAATGGTGTCCGGGGGCGGGGTCAGGATGATCGGGTTCCGTGAGCCAGATGGGGGGTACCGATGCCGGCCGACCTCAACCGCGTGACCCTGGTGGGGCGCCTGACGCGCGACCCGGAGCTGCGCCACACCCAGGGCGGCGATGCGATCTGCTCGATCCGCCTGGCGGTCTCCTCGCGTGCGCGCGATGAGGGCGGCAACTGGGGCGACCGCTCCAACTACTTCGACGTGACCGTCTTCGGCCGCCAGGCCGAGACCGCCTCCACCTACCTGGCCAAGGGCCGGCGCATCGGCGTCGATGGCCGCCTGTCCTGGCGCGAGTGGCAGACCCAGGACGGCTCCAAGCGCCAGAGCGTCGAGGTGATCGCCAACGACCTGTTCTTCCTGGACAGCCGCGGCGAGGGCGGCGGCGAGTCCTCCCAGGGCGCCGGCTGGAGCCGGGAGGCCGCCCCGGCGGCCGCGAGCGACCTCGCCCCGGTGGGCGCGCCCGCGGGCGGGGCGACCCCGGCCGAGGACTCCGACATCCCCTTCTAGCCGTGCGCGTCGCCGTCCTCGGCGGGACCGGCCTGACCGGCCGTGCCGTCGTGGCGGCGCTCGCCCGGTCCGGCCACGACGCCGTCCCCCTGTCCCGCGCGGGCGGGGTGGACGCGGTCGCGGGCCTCGGCCTGGACGAGGGGCTGGCGGGGGCGGACGCGCTGATCGACGTCACCAACCTGCCCGCCGGGGAGGTGGAGGAGGCGCGCACGCTCTTCGGCGCCGCCACCCGCAACGCCCTCGCCGCCGCGCGGCGGGCCGGGGTGGGCCACCACGTGCTGCTGTCGATCGTGGGCGTGGACGACATCGAGGGGCCGCCCCACTACGCGGGCAAGCGCCTGCAGGAGCAGCTGGTGCGGGAGGGACCGGTGCCGTTCACGATCCTGCGCGCCACCCAGTTCCACGAGTTCGCCGAGATGGTGGTCGGCTGGACCAGCGACGGCGAGGTCGCACCCGTGCCGCCGGTGCGCGTGCAGCCGGTCGCGGTGGCCGACGTGGCGGAGGCGCTGGCCGAGGTGGCCACCGGTCCCCCCCAGGGGCGGACCCTGGACCTCGCGGGCCCCCGGCCCGAGGACCTGGCCGACATGGCGCGGCGCACGATGCGGGCGCGGGGGAGCGCCGTGCGCGTCGAGGCGAGCTGGGAGGGCGGGCTCTTCCATCCGGACATGCCCGAGGACGCCCTGCTGCCGGGGCCGGGCGCGCGCCTGGCCCCCACCACCTTCGCGGCCTGGCTGGCCGGGATCAGCGCCAGCGGCGGCTGATGACCTCGGCCTTGCCGGCGGCGGGGTTCCAGCGGGTGACGTAGGCGGTGCGCCCGCCCAGGGCGGTGGTCCACAGGATGCGGCTGGGGCCGCGCAGGCTGGCCAGGGTGCGCGTGCGCCCGCCCGCGATGCGGCGCAGGTGCAGGTACGACGACGAGGCCGCCTGCTCCACCCACAGGATGTGGCCCGAGGCGATCGAGGGGTTGATCTGCAGCCCGGTCACCGACGAGGCGATGAGCTTGGAGCGGCCGTAGCGGAAGCCCTTGAGCGGGGCCAGGCGCAGCTGCGAGCTGCGGCCGGCGGCCACGTGCCAGGCGATGAAGCCCTGGCGCAGGGCCGGGCGGCCCAGGTCGACCGCGGGCGCCGCCCGGGCCACCAGGCGCGTGCGGCCGGTGGTCAGGTCGCGCAGCTCCAGGGCCTGGCCGGTGCCCGTGCGCACGTAGGCCAGGTACGGCCAGTCGAGGGCGGGCTTGGTGAGCGGGCCGTTGACGCGGGCGACCTCCTCGCCGGTGCGCCAGCGCACCACGCGGATGCCCGTCGCGTTGACGTAGGCCAGCAGGTCGCCGTCGAGCGCGGGCGAGCGGGCGTCCGGGTAGGTCGCCACCGGCGCGCCCGAGGCCTGCACCACCACGCTGGAGGTGCCCGCGTCCAGCACGCCGACGGCGGTGGACGCGCCCCACGCCGAGGGGTCGTACACGCCCTGGGTGGTCGCCTGCTGGGCCACGGCCGGCGCGGCGGCGAGCGCGGCCGCCAGCGCCGCGAGGGCGGCGGCGCGCCTCAGCACGGCACGGCGGTGTCGATGTACAGGACGCAGAACACGCGCCGGCCCGGCCGGCAGTAGCCCACCAGGGCGGCGTCGCCGTTGATGCGGGTGCGTGGTGGTGGTGCAGCAGTCCACCAGCTTGCGGATCTGGCCGCCGCAGCAGCGGTACCAGGCGCCCTGGATGACGACGTCGAGGCCGTAGCGCTCGCGCACCATCTCCTCGCACACCCGCGTGCGCGGCGCGGGGGGCAGCGGCGAGCCGTCGGGGGCCTGCAGGGGCGCGCCCGCGGCCGAGACCGGGCGGCCCAGCGCGTCGATCAGGCGGCCGAGGTTGTCGACGGGGCGGCCGTCCGAGGGGCGCACCGGGTAGCCGCGGGTGTCGATGCGCGGCAGCGTGAACGGGGTCGGGCAGGAGCCGGTGGTCCAGGTGTGCCCGCAGAACCCGTACCAGCCCTGGCGGGTGCGGTTGGTGCCGCGCAGCGGGGGACGCCGGGCGGCCGTGGCGCTCCCGGCCCCCACCAGCCCGAGCGCGGCCGCCGCCACGGTGGCCAGGAAGCCGCGCCGGGTGCCGCCCGCCGCCAGGCGGTGCGACAGGGCGCGCCCGCCGCGATCGACGAGGCGCTCAGGCCGTGGCACCCACGCGCTCCTCGCCCACCTCGATCAGCTCCTCGATCTGCTCCAGCGTGTTGACCAGGCCCTTCGCCGCCACGTGCCCGTCCACCACGTAGACCACGAACGGCGTGCCCGGCACCCCCCACGCGGCGAAGACGGGGGCGTCCTGGTCCTCGTTCACCTCGCGCACCGGCAATCCCTCCCGCTCCAGCGCGTCGAGCGCGGGCCGGATCTCCGCGCACAGGCGGCAGCCCGGCGAGCCGAAGGCCACCAGCTCCGGACCCCGCCCCTCCAGCGACGCCAGCGGTGGCACCGGCGCGCCGAGCGGCGGGCCCTCCTCGGCGATCTCCAGGGCGGCGCGCGGGCCCAGGCGCGCCTCCAGCACCCCCACCTGCCGGAAGAGGGCGAGCACCAGCACGGTCAGCACCACCACCGCCGCGGCCAGCACCGCCAGCGCCACGCCCACCAGCACCGCGCCCGAGGGCGCCGGGCGGTCGGCGGCGCCCGAGGCCACCAGCGCGCCGGCGGCGGCCAGCACCAGGGCGCGCAGGGCCAGCAGGCCCACCGGGCGGGAGCGGGTGCCCCCGAAGCAGCCGCAGGGGGCGCGGCGCCGGCCGCGCAGGCGCATCAGGCCCAGCGAGGCGGCGAACACCAGGCCCAGCACCGCCACCCCCACGCCGGCCGCGCGGGCCGTGGCCGGGATCAGCAGCAGCACCGCCAGGGCCCCCTCGGCCACCACCAGCGCCACCGCCACGACGCCGCGCAGGCGCGCCGGCACGCCGTGGTCGCCGACGGCCGCCACGAGCTCACGGGGGTCGCGGAGCTTGGCCACGGCGGCCCAGGCCAGCACGACCGCGAGGATGATCCGCAGGGTGAGTTCCACGGCCGGCCGACGCTACCAGGGCCGGCGGCCGGTCCCGTCAGAAGAGGGTCAGCTGGCGCTCCGCGACCAGGCCCGAGACGCCCACGCCCATCAGCCGCAGCGGCCCCGCGCGCTCGGCCAGCGCGCGCGCCAGCAGGCCGCGGGCGGTCTCCCAGATGACCCCCTCGTCGTCGGTCGCCGCCCGCACGGTCTGGCCCCGGGTGACGGTCTGGAAGTCCGTGTAGCGCAGCTTGAGCGTGACGGTGCGGGCCGAGCGCTCGCGCTCGCGCAGGGTCGCGGCCACCCGCTCGACCAGGGCGCGGCCGATGCGCTCCAGCTCCTCCCCGCTGCCCACGTCCTGCGCGAAGGTGCGCTCGGACGAGATCGAGATGCGCTCGGCCGGGATCGGCACCACCGGCCGCGGATCGATGCCCCGGGCGCGCCGGTGCAGGTCGTGCACGTGGCGGCCCGTGCCGAACGCCGCCAGCGCGTCGTCGTCGAGGGCGGCGAGGTCGCCGATCGTCTCCAGGCCGGCGGCGCGCAGGCGCTGGTCGGTGCGCGGCCCCACGCCCGGCAGCGCGCGCAGCGGCAGCGGCGCCAGGAACGCGGCCTCGCCACCGGGCGGCACCACCGTCACCCCGCCGGGCTTGTCGCGGTCGGACGCCACCTTGGCGACCACCTTGCACGTGGCGACCCCGAGCGAGCAGGAGAGCCGCACCCGCTCGCCCACCGCGCGGCGCACCGCGTCGGCGGCCCCGGCGGCGTCGTCGTCCGGAAGCTCCAGGTAGCCCTCGTCCAGGCCCAGCACCTCGACGGCGGGCGACAGCTCGCGCACCACCTCCCACACGCGTGCGGACCACTCGCGGTAGTGGGCGATGTCCGGCCGCACGATCACCAGGTCGGGGCAGCGCCGCAGCGCCTCGGCGGCGCTCATGGCCGACCGGATGCCGAAGCGCCGGGCGGCGTAGTTGGCCGTGGCCACGACGCCCCGCCCGTGGGGGTCGCCGCCCACCACCAGCGGCCGCCCGCGCAGCTCGGGACGGCGGTGCATCTCGACCGCGGCGAAGAAGGCGTCGATGTCGAGATGCGCGATCAGGCGGGGCCTCCGGTGTCCGTCCGCGAGGTTAGCGTGGGAGGCGTGAGCGACCCGCATCCGACCGCCGAGGAGCTGCTGGATCAGATCGCCGCGAGCCGCGTCGTGGACCCGCTCGCGCCGGTCACGGTCATCTGCCCGTCGCACCTGTCGGCCCTCCAGCTGCGCCGCCGCCTGGCCGAGCGGACGGCCTTCGCCGCCGTCCGCTTCGAGACCCTGCCGCGCCTGGCCGAGCTGGTGGGGGCCCCCGCGCTGGCGGCGGCGGGTCGCGTCCCCCTGGCCCGCCCCATCGGCGACCACCTCGCCGAGCGGGTCGCGGCGGAGTCGCGGCCCCCGCTCGACCGGATCCAGGCCCTGCCCGGCTACGCGCGCGCCCTGCGCCGCCTGTTCACGCGCCTGCGCCGCGGCGGGCTGGTGGGGGGCGAGGAGCCGCCGCCGGATCTGCCCAGCCCGCACCTGCGCGAGGTGATGCGCCTCTACGGCCTGTGGCGCGGCCTGATCCGCGACTTCTACGACGAGGACGACCTGCTGGCCGCGGCGGCCGCGGTCGCCCGCGACGCGCCCGCGCGGGTGGCCGAGCTGGGATCCCTCCACCTCATCCCGCCCGGCCCGCGGTCGGCCGACGGCGAGTTGTTCCTCTCGGCGCTGGGCGCGGCGCGGGGGGGCGTGGTCGACGGCCGCCGATCCGGCGCCGTCGGACGACGTGCGGATGGTCCTCGCGCCCGACCGCGCGAGCGAGGCCCGCGAGGCCGCCCGCGAGGTGATCACCGCGCTGCAGGAGGGGCTCGGCCTGCACGAGATCGCCGTCCTGCACGGCGCCGACCGCGCGTACGCCCGCCCGTTGCGCGAGGCCCTCGAGGCGGCGGCGATCCCCGTCGCCGCCATGCCCGGACTCCCCCTGGTCGAGACCGCGGCCGGCCGCGGCGTGCTGGAGCTGCTCGGCGTGGTGCGCGAGGACCTGTCGCGCACGGCGCTCATGGACACCCTCTCGGTGGCGCCCATGCGCCGCGAGCTGCCGGCGGCCGACGGCGGCCTCGCGCGGCTGCGGCTGGGCCGCTGGGACCGCGTGTCGCGCGCCGCGGGCGTCACCCACGGCATCGAGCGCTGGCGCAGCGGCCTGCGCGCGCTGTGCGACGACCGGCGCGCCCGGATGGAGGCCGCGCGGCGCGACGGGCTCGACCGCGACTGGCTGGGCGACGAGATCGCCGAGGCGCAGGAGCTGCTGGGCGTGGTCGAGACCCTGTGGGCGCGGCTGGCCGAGCTCGTGCCCGACGCGCCGGCCGCCGCGTTCCTCGCCCGGCTGCGGGCGGTCGTGGCCGACTACCTCGACCCGGAGGCCACCGGCATGGCGGAGGTGCTGGCCGAGGTCGAGCGGCTGGGCACGGTGGACGCGGTGGGCGGCACCTTCTCGCTGGCCCGGTTCTCCACCGCGCTGCGCGTCAACCTGGAGGCGGCGTCCCTGCGCGAGGGCCGCGCCGGCGAGGGCGTGCTGGTGGCCGACCACCGCATCGCCGCCGGGGTGCGCTTCGGCCGCACCGTGCTCTGCGGCGCCGCCGAGGGGCTGCTGCCCGCCGGGCCCGGCATGGACACGCTGGTGCCCGACGCGGCGTGGGCGGCGCTGCGACGCGCCCATCCCCACGTCGAGGACGCCGCGATGCGCATCGCCCGGGCCCGCGAGGCGGCCGCGCGCGCCGTCGCCAGCGCGCCCGCGGTGGTGATGACCTGCCCGCTCTACGAGGGCGCGGGGGCCCACGAGCACTACCCCTCGCCGGCGGCGGTGGAGGCGGCCCGGCGGCGGGACCCCGCGATCGCGAGCTCCTCGCAGCTGCGCGGGCACGGCACCACCGCCTGGCTCGCCCGCCCGGCCTCCCCCCTCGCCGCCCACCTGCGCGGGCCGGCCATCGACGCCTGGGAGGTGGGGCTGCGCGCGGCGGTGCGCCGTGTCCGCGGCGACGAGGCGCCCCCGGCGGACGATCCCCTCGCCCGCCCGCTGACCATGCTGCGCGCCCGGGCCGGCGCCCAGCTGAGCGCGTGGGACGGAAACCTGGGCGAGCTGGGGGACGCGGAGTGGATGAGGGTGCCCCAGCCGGTCTCGCCGACCCGCCTGGAGGACTACGGCGCCTGCGGCTTCCGCTTCCTGATGGCCTCGCTGCTGCGCCTGCGGGTGCCCGAGGACCCTCGCGAGTCCGAGAACATCGACCCCCTGGTGCGCGGCAACCTGGTGCACGACACCCTCGAGGCCTTCTTCCTGGAGCAGCAGGCCGCCGGCCGGCCGGGCGTGGGCGAGGCGTGGACCGGCGCCGACGAGCAGCGGCTGCTCGCGCTGTTCGCCGCAGCGCCTGGGCGAGGCCCGGGCGCTGGGCCTGACCGGCCTGCCCGCGCTGTCGCGGCAGGACGAGCGCGCCCTGCGCGCCGACCTGCGCGAGTTCCTGCACCGGGACACCGCCTTCCGCCGCGCCACCGGGGCCGTGCCGGTGGCCTTCGAGCAGCGCATCGACGAGGAGGGACCGGGCGGGCAGCGCTTCGTGGGCTACATCGACCGCGTCGACCGCGTCCCCGGCGGGGGCGGCGTGTGGATCGTCGACTACAAGACCGGCCGGGTCCCCGAGGACGCGAACGCGCTCGGCGGGGGCAACCGGCTGCAGCTGCCGGTGTACCTGCTGGCCGCCCCGGACGGCGCGCCGGCGACGGCCGTCTACTGGTACATCAGCGCGCGGGGGGGCTTCCAGCTGGTGCCCTACGAGGCGACCCCGGCCAACGCCGAGAGCTTCGCGGCCCTGATCGCGGCGATCGGCGGCGGCGTGGCGGCGGGGTCGTTCCCCGCCGTCCCGGGCGAGTTCAACGAGTTCTGGGCCGAGTTCGACAACTGCGGGCGCTGCGACTTCACGCGCATCTGCTCGCGCGCCCGCGGCGACGCGTTCGCGCGCAAGGCCGACAGCCCCGGCACGGGCCCCTGGGCGCGGGTGGCGGCGACCGCCGGGGGGACGGCGTGAGCGCGGACGCCGGGGCCCGGCGCGAGATCGTCGAGCGCCTGGACGCCACGATGCTCGTGGAGGCCGGGGCCGGCACCGGCAAGACGCGGGCGCTGGTGGACCGCGTGGTCGCGCTGGTCGCCGCCGGCACGCCGATCGAGCGGATCGCGGCCATCACCTTCACCGAGCGGGCCGCGGCCGAGCTGCGCGAGCGGGTGCGCGGCGGCCTGGAGGACCACGCGGCCGCGGAGGGCACCGGCCCGGAGGCCGCCCGGCGCTGCGCGGTGGCCCTGGCCGACCTCGACCGGGCCCAGCTCTCCACCATCCACGCGTTCGGCCAGGGCCTGCTGCGCACCATGGCCGCCGAGGCGGGGATCGACCCCGAGATGACCGCCCTCGACCAGCTCGCCGCGGACCGGCGCTTCGACGAGCGCTGGCGCGCGGCGCTCGAGCGGGTCGATCCCGACGGCGACGACGGGCGGGCGCTGGACCGCGCGCTCGGGCGGGGTCTCACGCTGAAGGGCCTCCGCGAGCTCGCCGCGGCGCTGATGGAGCGGGCGGACATCGCGGCGGCGATCCTCGCCGCGCCCCCGTCGCCCCCGCCCCCGGACTGGGACGTGATCCCCTCCCTGCGCGACCGCCTCACGGCGCTGCCGCTGGAGTCGGTGGCCGAGGAGGACGCGTGCCTGCGCCACATCGAGGACCTGCTGGAGGTCATGGACGACGCCGGCGGGACCGACGTCTGGGAGCGGGACGCGCGCCTGGCGGGCGCCGCCCCCCTGTGCGAGAGGAAGCTCACGCGCACGGGCAACAGGACCAACTGGCGCGGGGACGCGGCGGCCCTGGAGGGCGCGCGGGCCGAGGCGGCGGCGGTCGGCGCGGCGCTCGGCGACGTGCTGAGGGCCTCCCGGACGGAGGCGCTCGCCGGCATCCTGCCCTGGCTCGCGCGGGTCGTGCGCGACGACGCGGCGGCCCGCCGGCGCGACGGCACGCTGGTGTTCGACGACCTGATCCTCTGGACGCGCGACCTGCTGCGCGACGACCCGGCGGCGCGGGCCCAGCTGCGCGAGCGCTTCGACGCCCTGCTGATCGACGAGTTCCAGGACACCGACCCCTGGCAGGTCGACATCGCGGAGTCGTTCGCGCGCGCCGCCGGCGGGGCGCTGCGAGCCGGGGCGCCTGTTCCTGGTGGGCGACCCGAAGCAGTCGATCTACCGCTTCCGCCGCGCCGACATGGCGATCTACGCCGCCGAGCGCGCCCGCGTCCTGGAGGCCGGCGGGGTGCTCGCGCGCCTCACCGAGAACCGCCGCTCGCGCGCGGTGGTCGTGGACTGGGTCAACGCCGTGATGGGGGCGCTGCTCGGCGAGGTGGACGACCCGACCGTCCAGGCCCCGTACGTCCCGATCCTGGCCGAGCGCGGCGACGACCTGCGCCGGCCCGGGCGTGGCCTGGATGGGCGGGTCGTCGGACGCGCGCGCCTGGGAGGTGCGCCGCACCGAGGCCGGCGACGTGGCGGCCACCTGCCGGGCCGCGGTCGAGGAGGGCTGGCAGGTGCAGGAGCGCGACGGCGCGATCCGGCCGGCGCGCGCTGCGGGACGTGGCCGTGCTGATCCCGACGCGCACCGGCCTCAGCGCCATCGAGGACGCGCTGCGCGCGGCGGGCGTCCCCTTCCGGGTGGAGGGCGGCAGCCTCGTCTTCCGCACCCAGGAGCTGCGCGACCTGATCAACTGCCTGACGGCGATCGACGACCCCGGCGACGAGGTGGCCGTGGTGGGCGCGCTGCGCAGCGCCGCCTTCGCCTGCTCGGACGTGGAGCTCGCCGAGCACCGCCGCGACGGCCTGCGCTTCAACTACCTGGCGCCCGGCCATCGACGACCGGGCCGGCCCGGTGGCCGAGGCGCTGCGCTGCCTGCGCGCCCACCACCGGGAGCGCCACGACCGCTCGCTGGCCGCGGTGGTCGAGCGGTTCGTGGCCGAGCGCCGCCTGGTGGAGGTGGGCCTGGTCAACGGGCGCAGCCGCGACGCCTTCCGGCGCGCCCGGTTCGTGGTCGAGCAGGCGCGCGCCTTCGAGGCCGACGGCCCGCAGGGACTGCGGCGCCTTCACGGCCTGGCTCGAGGAGCGGACCGGCGGGGCCGATCCTCGAGCGCGACGGGGCCGGCCTGGACGACGACGAGGACGCCGTCCGCATCCTCACCGTGCACGCCGCCAAGGGGCTCGAGTTCCCGATCGTGATCATGGCGGGCATCGGGCCCAATCCCCCGAACGCCGCGCCGCCGACGGTCTCGCTCGACGCCGCGGGCGCGCCGGCCATCACCGTCGGCACCAAGGAACTCGGGCAAGCTCACCCTGGGCGACATGGCCGCGATCGAGGAGCGGGAGAGGACCCACCGCGCGGCCGAGGCGGCGCGGATCCTCTACGTGGGCGCCACCCGCGCCCGCGACCACCTGATCGTGTCGCTGCACCACCAGACCCGCGCCGCCCAGGGGGGCGCGGCGCGCCTGATCGGCGCGGGCGCGATGGAGCACGCGCCCGCCGTGGGAGCCGCCGGCCGCGCCGTCCGGCGGCGCGGCCGGCGCCGCTCGCGGACCTGCGGGTCGAGGGGGAGGCGACCTCGCCGGCCGGCGCACGCCGCCGCGCGCGCGGAGCTGGTCGCGCGGGCCCGGCTCGTCCGGTACACCAGCGCGACCGGCATCGCGGCGGCCGAGGCCCCCGCAGCCCCCCGAGCGCGGCGCCGAGGGCGGCGACGAGCCGTGGGCCCGCGGGCGCGGCGGCACGCGGGTCGGGCGCGCCGTGCACGCCGCCATCCAGAGCCTGCCGCTGGACGCCGGGCCGGAGGCGATCGACGCGACCGCCGCGGCCCAGGCCGTGGCCGAGGCCATCCCCGAGCGCGCCGACGAGGTCGCCGCGCTCGTGGGCGTGGCGCTGGCCTCGGACGCGGCCGGCCGGGCCCGCGCGGCCGCGGGCGCGCTGCGCGAGGTGCCCTTCGCCTTCCGCGCACGGCGACGCCGTGGTGGAGGGCTTCATCGACCTGGTGATCCCCACCGCGGCGGGGCGTCGAGATCGTCGACTGGAAGACCGACGACGTGACGGAGGCCGGGGTGGACGAGCGGCTCGCCGGCTACCGGATCCAGGCCGGCCTGTACGCCCGCGGCCTGCGCGAGGCGACCGGCCTCGGCGTGGAGCGGATCACCTACGTGTTCGTGCGCCCCGGGGTCGAGCGGTCGCCGGGCGAGCCGGACGCGCTCGCGACGAGCGCGCTCGCGGCGGTCTGGCTAGAGGGCGACCGACCGGATCTCGTCGATGACGATGCGGCGCTGCTCGGGGGTCAGGCGGTCCAGGCGGCGGGCCACGTCGCGCAGGGCCGAGGCCCCGCCGCGTCCCATGACCATGGCCTCGTGCACCTCCCGGCGCACGGCGCCGGCCTCGGCCTCGGCCACCTGCTGGGCCCACCCGTCGATGTCGATGAAGCCGTCCACGCCGACCTCCACGCCGTCATCTCTCGCTCGAGACCATACGTGGAGCGCGGGGGCGCGGGCGCCCCTCGCGAGGGGGGTTGTCGGCCTATCCCCGCGGGGGAGGGTCAGGCGACGGTGCGGGCCAGCTCGTTGAGGGTGGTCTCGCCGGCGAGGACCTTGAGGACGCCGTCCTCGCGCATGGTGCGCATGCCCTCGCGGCGGGCCTGGCGGCGGATCTCCGACGACGGGGCGGTGCCGGCCGTGAGGCGCTCGATCTCCTCGCTCATGGTGAGCATCTCGTAGATGCCGAGGCGCCCCTTGTAGCCGGTCTGGCGGCAGCTGGCGCAGCCGACGGCCTGGTAGATCGGGGCGGGGTCGGTGACGCCCTCGGGCAGCGTGTTGGTGCCGGCGAACTCGCGCAGCGTGGCCGCGGGCACCTTCACCTCGCGGCGGCACTCCGTGCACAGGCGGCGGGCCAGGCGCTGGGCCAGCACGCCGAGCACGCCGCTGGCCGACAGGAAGGGCTCGACGCCCATCTCGGTGAGGCGCGTCAGGGCGCTGGCGGCGTCGTTGGTGTGGATGGTGGCCATCACCAGGTGGCCGGTGAGGGCGGCCTGCATCATGATCTGGGCGGTCTCGCCGTCGCGGACCTCGCCCACCATCAGCACGTCGGGGTCGCTGCGCAGCAGGGCGCGCAGCCCGGTGGCGAAGGTGAGGCCGGCCTTGGCGTTGACCTGCACCTGGTTGATGCCGGCCAGCCGGTACTCGACCGGGTCCTCCACCGTGATGATCTTGCGGTCGCCGGTGTTGAGCGAGTGCAGCGCCCCGTAGAGGGTCGTCGACTTGCCCGAGCCGGTGGGCCCGCTGACCAGCACGGCGCCGTAGGGGCGCCGGTAGCAGTGGGTGAAGCGCTCGAGGGTCTCGGCGCTGAAGCCCAGCTCCGACAGCTTCCTCATCGCGTTGGACGTGTCCAGGATGCGGATGACGACGCCCTCGCCGTGGACCGTCGGCACCGTCACCACGCGCAGGTCCAGGCGGTGCCCGGCGGCGGTCAGGCCCACGCGCCCGTCCTGGGGCACGCGCCGCTCGGCGATGTCCATGTCGCCCATCACCTTGATGCGGCTCACGACCTCGCGCGAGAGGCTGGCGGGGATGGCGGCCACCGTGCGCAGCACGCCGTCGATGCGGTAGCGCACCAGCATCTCGTCGGGCTGCGGCTCCAGGTGGATGTCGGACGCGCCCTCCTCGACCGCGCGCGACACGACCGAGCCCACCATGCGCACGACCGGGGCGCTCTCGCCCGAGATCGAGGCCAGGTCGCTCATGTCGTCGCGGGCGGGGCCGGTCGCCGGCCCGGCCTCGCGCACGAGGCCCGACAGGAAGTTGTCCTCGTGCACGTTGCCGGCGTTGAGGAAGGTGTCGATCTCGGTCTCGAGCGCCAGCGCGGGGCGCACGTCACGGCCCATCAGCATGCGCAGGTCGTCGAGCGTCAGCACGTCGGTGGGATCGGCCATCGCCAGCAGCAGGGCGCCGGAGGCGTCCACCGCGAGGGGCACGACCCGGTAGCGGCGGCGGCTGCGCTCGTCGAGCAGGTCCAGGACCGCGGGGTCGACGCCGCTCGACAGGCGGGCGCGCGGCACGCCCAGGCGCCGGGCGAGGCCGTCCCCCATCACCTCGGGGCTCACGCTGCCCATCGCGATCAGGATCTCGCCGAGGCGCCCGCCCTCCTCGCGCTGGCGCGCGAGGGCGCCGTCGAGCATCGCGGGCGTGATGGCGCCCATCTCGATCAGCACGTCGCCCAGCCCACGGGGTGGCGCCGCCACCGCCCCTCCCGCCGTGCCCTGCGCCATCGGGTCCTCCACGTCGAAAGCCTTTTGGGACTCATCGGCCTCCGGCGCCATCGCATGAGGACCCGACCACGCGCCCGCTCAGTTCCGCGGATCCTGCGCCGATGCAACTACCCGTGGCCCACATGCGCGATTACGCGGATCTCCTGTGGCTCACGCGCCAGGTCCTGACACCGTCGGAGCGCCCCGGCGACGCGGATCCGGCGGCCGCCGAGATCGCGGCGGCGGCGGCGGAGTCGTCCGCCACGCTGGCCCCGCCGCCCCCGGTTGACCGCTCCCACGTGGGCGAGCGCCTGGGGGACGCCCTGCTGCGCCACGGGCTGATCAGCCCCGACGACCTCGACCACGCCCTGGCCGAGCACCGCACCAGCGGCGAGCGGCTGGGCCGCGTGATCCTGTCGATGGGCCTCGTGCGCCGCCAGGACCTGCACCGGGTGCTGGGCGAGATCTGGGGCATCGACTACTGCGACCTGCTGGACGCCGACGTCGACGAGGCCCTGGTGCGCCGCTTCGACCCCAAGCAGATGGCGCTCGAGGGCTGGGTGCCGGTGGGCTGGCACGGCGACCACGTGCGCGTGGCGACCGCCGAGCCGCCCGACCCCGAGCTGGCGGCCACGTTCGCCGCGGAGCTGGGCGGGCCGATCGAGATCGAGTTCCTCGCCACCACCGAGTGGGACGTCAACGCGGTGCTGCGCCGCATCTTCGCCGAGCGCCTGGCCCACGACGCCGCCAACGAGCTCTACGAGCGCGACCCGCTCGCCTCCGCGCGCCACCCCCTCACGCTGGGCCAGCGCGTCGCGCTGCTGGGCACCCTCGCCCTGGTCGTGGCCGGCTTCGTCCTGGACCCGCTCCTGACGGCCATCATCATCTGCTCGGTCGCCAACATCGGCTTCTTCACCGCCGTCGCGTTCAAGCTGGTCACCGCCCTGGCCGGCTGGCGCTCGGTGCGGCGGGTCGGCCCGGCGGCCGGGGAGCGGATCCCCGACGACCAGCTGCCCATCTACACCGTGCTGGTGCCGGTGTTCCGGGAGGCCAACATCATCGGCGGCCTGGTGGGCCACCTGCGCGAGCTCGACTACCCCCAGGAGAAGCTCGAGATCCTGCTCCTGATGGAGGAGGAGGACACCGAGACCCTCGACGCCGCCCGGGCCGCCAACCCGCCCGACACGGTGAAGTTCGTGGTGGTGCCCGCGGGCCTGCCGCAGACCAAGCCGCGCGCCTGCAACATGGGCCTGGTCTTCAGCCACGGCGAGTTCCTGGTGATCTACGACGCCGAGGACCGCCCCGAGCCCGGCCAGCTGCGCGAGGCCGTGGCCGCCTTCCGCTCGGGCGACGACCGCCTGGCCTGCGTCCAGGCGCGCCTCAACTACTTCAACGCCAAGGAGAACGTGCTCACGCGCATGTTCACCCTGGAGTACTCCTGGTGGTTCGACTACATGCTCCCGGGCCTCGACCGGCTGCGGCTGCCGATCCCCCTGGGCGGCACCTCCAACCACTTCCGCACCTCGGTGCTGCGCCACCTGGGCGGCTGGGACGCCTGGAACGTCACCGAGGACGCCGACCTGGGCCTGCGCGCCGCCGCCGAGGGCTACACCGTGGGCGTCATCCCCTCGACCACCTACGAGGAGGCCTGCGGCCGCTACTGGCCGTGGATCCGCCAGCGCACCCGCTGGATCAAGGGCTACATGCAGACCGGCCTGGTGCACACGCGGCGCCCGATCAAGACGGCCAAGGCCGCCGGCGTGCGCGGCGTGTTCGGCCTGCTGCTGCTCATCATCGGGACGCCCCTGACCTTCCTGCTCGCCCCCGTGATGGCGTTCTTCACGGTGCTCTGGCTGCTGAGCTTCCTGGGCCTGCCGACGGCGCTGCCCGACCTGCTGCCCGGGCCCATGGAGGCCATCGGGGCCATCAACCTGATCGTGGGCAACGCGATGATGGTCGCGCTCAACGCCCTGGCGGTGGGCCGGCGCAGGATCCACCACCTGCTGCCCTACGCGCTGCTCAACCCGCTGTACTGGTGCCTGCACTACATCGCCGCGTGGCGGGCGCTGTACCAGCTGGTGCGCAACCCCTTCCACTGGGAGAAGACGCCCCACGGCCTCACCAGCCAGGAGGCGATCCTCGCGGTGGGCGGAAGCTCCGAGGCCTCCGCGCTCACCTCGAGCTAGCTCCGGACCCCCCAGATGACGACGCCGCCGCCCAGGCTGAGGCGGCGCACGCGCAGGTCGCCGATGCCCGCCGCGCGGTAGTCCTCCAGCAGCGCCGGCAGCGGGTGGCGCGCGTAGAAGTCCGGGATGCTGCGGTGCAGGAAGCGCCCCGCCCGCCACCACGCCGGGCCGCCCACGGCCAGGCCCAGCGCGGGCAGCGCGAGGCCGGTGTAGGCGCTCCAGGCGAGCCGGGCGGGCGCGAACGGGGGCACGCCGAACTCGAGGCTGGCGATGGTGCCGCCGGGCCGCACCACGCGCGCCAGCTCGCGCAGCACGGTCGGGGGGTCGTCCACGTAGCGCAGCAGGTAGCTCACGGTGAGGCCGTCGAAGATCTCGTCCTCGAAGGGCAGGCGCTCGGCCTCGCCCTCGACCAGCTCCACCCGCTGCAGGAGGCCCCGGGCCAGGATGCGCTGGCGGGCCGCCTCGAGCATGTCGGCGGACTGGTCGATGCCGGTCACCGCGCAGCGGCGGCGCAGCACCAGCTGCTCGGCCACCGCGCCGGTGCCGGTGGCCACGTCCAGCACGTGCGCCTCGGGGCCCACGCGCAGGCGGTCCACCAGGAAGCGGTGCCAGCGCGGCTCCTGGCCGAGCGACAGCAGCGCCGCCCGGCGCGAGTAGGCGGGACCCGCCAGGCCCGAGAAGAGGGCGGGTGCCTCGTCCTTGCTCAGTAGAGGGCCTGGGCCAGGCGGCGGCGGAAGCGCACCGCCAGCGGGTGGTGCTCGCCCAGCTCCGCGAACACGCCCAGCAGGGCGGCGCGCAGGTCGTCCTTCAGGGCCGGGTCGGCCACGCGGACGGCGTTGACCAGGTGGGTCAGGCCCAGCTCCACGTCGCGGCGGTCGAGCGCCGCGAGGCCGGCCACGACGTCGGGCTGGTCCACCTGGGCCAGGCGCACGCGCGCCAGCAGGGCGGCCGCGCTCTGGTCGAAGGCGACCGGCTCCAGCAGCGGGGCGATCTCGGGCACGCGGTCCTCGGCCAGCAGCACGCGGCCCAGGGCCACCCGCGCGGGCACGTTGCCCGGCTCGAGCTCCACCGCCTGGCGCAGCGACTGCTCGTCGCCCGCGGCGATCAGGCGCTCGGCCTCCGAGGGCACGAGGCGGTTGAGGAAGGCGTCGATGGCCGGCGGGGCCTGCAGGCCGACGAACTCGGCCACGGCCGCGCCGTCGCGGAAGCCCTTCACGTAGGGGATGCTCATGACCCGGTACTCCTGGGCCAGGCGCGGGTTGGAGTCGATGTCGACCTTGGCCAGGACGATCGCGCCCTCGCGGCGCTCCACGGCGTCCTCGATGAGGGGGGCCAGCTGGCGGCAGGGGCCGCACCACGCCGCCCAGAAGTCCACCACGACCGGGACCTCGTGGGAGCGCTCGAGCACATCGGCGTCGAAGGTCGCCTCGGTCACGTCCACGGTCTCGCCCCTCCCGGTCGTCGCCACACGAGGGTTGACCGTAGCGGAGGAGGCCGGGGCCGTGCCGTGCGGCCCTACGCGGCGGTGGTGATCCCCGCGACCACGGGCGGCCGGCACTCGGGACAGGGCGTCCAGTGGGCCGACAGGTAGCGCCACGGGCCGTGCACGACGTCGCGCACGCCCAGGTCGCCCCGGTGCGGCGCCCGTGGGCAGGTCTCGCGGTGGTAGTGGCCCCAGCCACCGGCGCTCATATGGGCCACGCAGCCCGTCTCGGCGGCGTCGCGCGCCGCCATCTCGTGCATCCTCATCGTTCGTCCCCTCCCCGGGGATGCGCGGCCCCGCCGCGCGTCTTCCTCTTCTGGTGTCGCCTTCGACGATAGCGCGACCCGACTTGAGGTCCGCACCGTGCGACATTCGCGTTACGTCCCGCAACAACCGTGCGGGGGGACTTCCCCGGCCGGACGGATCCTCCTCCGGCGGCGAATGGCACACTGCGTCGGACGCGCCCACGTCTCGAAGGGGTTCCATGGCGGACGAGTACATCTTCACCATGTATCGCCTCCGGAGGGTCCACCCTCCGGACAAGGTGGTGCTCGACAACGTCTCGCTGTCGTTCATGCCGGGCGCCAAGATCGGCGTCCTGGGCGCGAACGGCGCGGGCAAGTTGACCCTGCTGCGGATCATGGCCGGGCTCGACCGCGACTTCTCCGGCGACGCCGTGCTGGCGCCCGGGGCGACGGTGGGCCTGCTGCCGCAGGAGCCGCGACCTGGACCCCACCAAGGACGTGCGCGGCAACGTGGAGGAGGGCGCCGCCCACCAGGTGGGCCTGCTGCGCCGCTTCGAGGAGATCGGGGCGAAGCTCGGCGAGATGGAGCCCGACGAGATGCAGACCGCCCTGGTGGAGTACGGCGAGCTCCAGGAGGAGATCGACCGCCTGGACGCCTGGGACCTGGAGCGCAAGCTGGACGTGGCCATGGACGCCCTGCGCGTGCCGCCCGGCGACCAGGACGTGACCACCCTGTCGGGCGGCGAGCGCCGCCGGGTGGCGCTGTGCCGCCTGCTGCTGTCCGCGCCCGGACCTGCTGCTGCTGGACGAGCCCACCAACCACCTCGACGCCGAGTCGGTGGCCTGGCTGGAGCGCCACCTGGAGGAGTACGCCGGCACCGTCGTGGCCGTCACCCACGACCGCTACTTCCTGGACAACGTGGCCGGCTGGATCCTGGAGCTGGACCGGGGCAAGGGCATCCCCTGGAAGGGCAACTACTCGTCCTGGCTCGAGCAGAAGCGCATGCGGCTGGAGCAGGAGGAGAAGGCCGAGTCGGCCCGCCAGAAGGCCCTGGCCCAGGAGCTCGAGTGGGTGCGCAGCTCGCCCAAGGCCCGCCAGGCCAAGAGCAAGGCGCGCGTCGCCAACTACGAGAAGCTGGTCGCCGAGGAGGGCGCGCGCCGCAGCCGCCAGGTCGAGATCCGGATCCCCGCGCCGCCGCGCCTGGGCGACCTGGTGCTCGAGGCCGACCACCTCACCAAGGGCTTCGGCGACCGCCTGCTGATCGACGACCTGTCGTTCACGGTCCCGCCGGGGGCGATCGTCGGCGTGATCGGCGCCAACGGCGCCGGCAAGACGACGCTGTTCCGGATGATCGCCGGGCTCGAGCAGCCCGACTCCGGCAGCATCCGCCTGGCGGAGGCCGTCCAGCTGGCCTACGTGGACCAGTCGCGCGACGCCCTGGAGGGGTCGAAGACGGTCTGGGAGGAGATCTCCGGCGGCCAGGACCTGATCCAGCTCGGGGGCAGCGAGGAGATGAACTCCCGCGCCTACGTGGCCTCGTTCAACTTCAAGGGCGGCGACCAGCAGAAGCCGGTCGGCCACCTGTCGGGCGGCGAGCGCAACCGGGTGCACCTGGCCAAGCTGCTGGCCGGCGGCGGCAACCTGCTGCTGCTGGACGAGCCGACCAACGACCTCGACGTCGACACGCTGCGCGCCCTGGAGGAGGCCATCGTGGCCTGGTCCGGCTGCGCGATGATCACCTCGCACGACCGCTGGTTCCTGGACCGCATCGCGACCCACATCCTGGCCTTCGAGGGCGACAGCCAGGTGACCTGGTTCGAGGGCAACTTCCAGGAGTACGAGGACCACCGGCGGCGCACGCTGGGCGAGGAGGCCGCGCGGCCCAAGCGCATCACCTACCGGCGCCTGCACACCCCCGGCTGACCGGCGCCCGGCCCCGGCAGGCCGCCCACGCGGGACGGGCTCCGGTAACGTGTCTGGTTGGACTGCCGACCAGTACGAGGAGACCGCAGTGAGCCCAGCGCCTGACCCCTTTTCCGCCCGTGACACCCTCGAGGCGGGCGGGCGCAGCCACGTGATCTTCCGGATCGACGCCGTCCGCGAGGACCTCAAGCGGACGCCGTACACGGTCAAGGTGCTGCTCGAGAACGTGCTGCGCAACGTGGGCCGCGGCTTCGTCACCGAGGACGACGTGCGGGCGCTGGCGGCGTGGCGGCCCAACTCGGGCTCCACCGCCGAGGTCCCCTTCCTGCCCGCCCGCGTGGTGATGCAGGACTTCACCGGCGTGCCCTGCGTGGTCGACCTGGCGGCGATGCGCGACGCGATGAGCGCGCTGGGCGGCGACCCCAGCCTGATCAACCCGCTGGTGCCCGCCGACCTGGTCATCGACCACTCGGTGCAGGTGGACCGCTTCGGCGACCACGCGGCCTTCGGCGCCAACGTCGAGCGCGAGTACGAGCGCAACCAGGAGCGGTACATGCTGCTGCGGTGGGCGCAGCAGGCGTTCCGCGACTTCCGCGCCGTGCCGCCGGGCACCGGGATCGTGCACCAGGTCAACCTGGAGTACCTCTCGCCGGTCGTGCAGACGCGCGAGGTGGACGGCGAGCTGCTCGCCTTCCCCGACACCCTCGTCGGCACCGACTCGCACACCACGATGATCAACGGCGTCGGCGTGCTGGGCTTCGGCGTGGGCGGCATCGAGGCCGAGGCCGTCCTGCTGGGCCAGCCGCTCTCGCAGCCCAATCCCACCGTGATCGGCCTCAAGCTGACCGGCCGCATGGGCCCGGGCACCACCGCCACCGACCTGGTGCTGACCGTGACCGAGCTGCTGCGCAACCACGGCGTGGTGGGCAAGTTCGTGGAGCTGTTCGGCGACGGGCTGTCCAGCCTGACGCTCGCCGACCGCGCGACGATCGCCAACATGTCGCCGGAGTTCGGCGCCACCGGCACGCTGTTCCCGATCGACGCCGAGACGATCCGCTACATGAACACCACCGGCCGCCCGGCCGAGGTGATCGCGCTCACCGAGGCCTACGCCAAGGCCCAGAGCCTGTGGCGCGCCGACGGCGACCCGGACCCCGACTTCGACGAGACGCTCGAGCTGGACCTGGGCACGATCGTCCCGAGCCTGGCCGGCCCGCGCCGGCCCCAGGACCGGGTCACCCTCGACGCGGTGGCGGGCGAGTTCCGCGAGAACTTCACCGAGGGCCTGGTGGCCAACGGCGCCGGCCCGCACTACGAGCCCGTGGACGTGACGGTGGGCGACGACACCTTCCCCCTCCAGACCGGCTCGGTGGCGATCGCCGCCATCACCAGCTGCACCAACACCTCCAACCCCTCCGTGATGGTGGGCGCCGGCCTGCTGGCCAAGAACGCCGTCGAGAAGGGCCTGCGCACGCCGCCCTGGGTCAAGACCAGCCTGGCGCCGGGCAGCCGCGCCGTGACCGGCTACCTCGACCGGGCCGGCCTGACGCCGTACCTCGACGACCTGCGCTTCGACCTGGTGGGCTACGGCTGCACCACCTGCATCGGCAACTCGGGCCCGCTGGCCGGGCCGATCGACGCCGCCATCGAGGAGAACGGCCTGGTGGCCGCCGCGGTGCTGTCGGGCAACCGCAACTTCGAGGGGCGCATCCACCCCAACGTGCGCGCCAGCTACCTCGCCTCCCCGCCGCTGGTCGTGGCCTACGCCCTCGCGGGCCGGGTGGACATCGACCTGACCACCGAGCCGCTCGGCGAGGGCACCGACGGGCCGGTGTACCTGTCCGACATCTGGCCGACCCAGGAGCAGGTGGCCGAGGCGGTGGGCGAGGCGGTCGACCGCACGCTCTTCGAGGAGAGCTACGCGACCGTCTTCGAGGGCGACGAGCGCTGGCGCGCCCTGCCGGTCCCCGAGGGCCAGACCTACGCCTGGGACCCCGAGTCCACCTACGTCCAGCTGCCGCCCTTCTTCAGCAGCATCACCCCGGAGCCGCCGCCGGTGACCGACATCATCGGCGCCCGCGCGCTCGCGGTGCTCGGCGACTCGATCACCACCGACCACATCTCGCCGGCCGGCGTGATCCCGGTCAGCTCGCCCGCGGGCAAGTACCTGATCGAGCACGGCGTGGAGCAGCGCGAGTTCAACAGCTTCGGCTCGCGGCGCGGCAACCACGAGGTGATGATGCGCGGCACCTTCGGGAACATCCGCCTGCGCAACCAGCTCGCCGGCGGCAAGGAGGGCAACTGGACCGAGTACCTGCCCACCGGCGAGATCACGAGCATCTACGACGCCTCGATGGCCTACCAGGAGGCGGGCACGCCGCTGGTGGTGCTGGCCGGCGCGCTCTACGGCAACGGCTCCAGCCGCGACTGGGCCGCCAAGGGCACGCTGCTGCTGGGCGTGCGCGCGGTCGTCGCCAAGTCGTTCGAGCGCATCCACCGCGGCAACCTGGTGGGCATGGGCGTGCTGCCCCTGCAGTTCCGCGAGGGCGAGGGCCACGAGGAGCTCGGCCTGACCGGCCGCGAGACCTTCGCCATCACCGGGCTGGCCGACCTCGCCCCGCGCGAGGAGCTGACCATCGCCTACACGCGCGAGGACGGCACCACCGGCTCGTTCCAGGCGCTGGCCCGCATCGACGGACCCACCGAGCTCAACTACATCCACAACGGCGGGATCCTCCCCACCGTGCTGCGGCGCCTCTACAAGGAGAGCGCCGGGGCGTGACCGGCGTGGGTGCGCCCCGGTTCGGGGCGCACCCTCCGCCGGATCAGCAGCGGCGGCGGCGCTACGAGGGTCGGACGCTGCCCGACCCCGCGGACGCAACCGGACCCGCGCAGGTGCGTGGGATCCGGGAGGAAATCCGGGGCCGGGTCGAGGTCCTCCTGGGCGAGCCGGGAGTGGCGCCCGACCGACGGTGAGGGGCGCGGGCGGTTCGCGGGATTCACGCGACTCCCCTCGGTGGAAACGCGGGTGTGGGTCACCCGGACCGCCGCTAGCGTCGATCTCGTCCGCGCTCTCGGGTTCGCCCGGGGACACCCGTCGCCCGGGGCGCTCGCGGGAACCCGATCCGAATGACGAGCTGGAGGTGGTCCGATGACGAGCGTCAAGGTGTTCGATCCGGCGATGTGCTGCTCGACCGGGGTGTGCGGTCCCGCGGTCGATCCCGAGCTGGTGCGCTTCGCGGCCGACCTCGACTGGCTCGCCGGCGAGGGCGTGTCGGTCGAGCGCTTCAACCTCTCCCAGCAGCCCGATGCCTTCGTCGCGCACACCGAGGTCACGCAGGCCCTCCGCGAGCACGGCGACGGGAGCGTTGCCGCTGATCCTCGTCGACGGGCGCAAGGTGATCGAGGGCGCCTATCCGAGCCGGGAGCAACTGGTCCGATGGGCGGCCGTCGCGTCCGAGGAGACGCCCCCGTACACCACCTCGGCCCCGGAGGCGACCGCCCAGAGCTGCGGCTGCGGCGAGGGCGGCTGCTGCTGATGGACGCCGCCCTCCTCCTCGAGCCGGCGACCCGGGTGCTCTTCTTCACCGGCAAGGGGGGCATGGGCAAGACGACGCTCGCCTGCGCGACCGCCGTCGGCCTCGCCGCGCGCGGGCGGAGGGTGCTCCTGGTCTCCACCGACCCCGCCTCCAATCTCGACGAGGTCCTCGAGACGCCGCTCGGCGAGGAGCCCCGCCCCGTCGCGGGCATCGACGGCCTCGACGCGGCCAACGTGGATCCGGAAGCGGCCGCGCGCGAGTACCGGGAGCGCCTGGTCGGTCCGTACCGCGGCGTCCTGCCCGACGCCGCGCTGCGCAGCATGGAGGAGAGCCTGTCGGGCGCCTGCACGGTCGAGATCGCCGCCTTCGACGCCTTCACGCGACTGCTCGCCGACGCCGAGGCGACGCGCGCCTACGACCATGTGGTCTTCGACACCGCGCCCACCGGACACACCCTGCGCCTGCTCTCGCTGCCGGCCGCCTGGACCGAGTTCATCGATCAGAACACCACCGGGACCTCGTGCCTGGGCCCGCTCGCCGGGCTGGAGCGCCAGCGCGCCCTCTACGCCGAGAGCGTCGCCACGCTCACCGACCCCGACCGCACCACCCTGGTGCTGGTCGCGCGCCCCGAGCCGAGCGCCCTGGCCGAGGCGGCGCGCACGGCCGCCGAGCTCGCCGACGCCGGCATGCACCGACAGATCCTGGCCCTGAACGGCGTCTTCACCGTCACCGACGACGCGGACCCCACGGCCCGCCGCCTCGCCGAGGGTCAGGCGGAGGCGCTGGCGGGCCTCACCGGTCCACTCGCCGCGCTCGAGCGGGTGGAGGTGCCGCTGCACGGCTTCGCGCCCCTTGGCGTGGTCGCGCTCGCCGCGGTCCTCGATCCCGGGCGGATGCCCGGGCCGCAGACCGGCGACCCGGAGTCGATCGTCGCCGAGGCCCCCCTGACCGATCTGATCGACGAGCTCGAGGCCGGGGGCGCCGGGGTGATCATGACCATGGGCAAGGGCGGGGTCGGCAAGACCACCGTCGCCAGCGCGGTCGCGCTCGAGCTCGCGCGGCGGGGCCACCGGGTGCATCTGTCGACCACGGACCCGGCCGCCCATGTCGAGGCGACCGTCGCCGAGGGCCTCGACGGGCTGACCGTCTCGCGCATCGACCCCGCCGCCGAGACGGCGGCCTACACCGCGCAGGTGATGCGCGAGGCGGGCGAGGGACTCGACGCCCAGGGCCGGGCCCTGCTCGAGGAGGACCTGCGCTCGCCGTGCACCGAGGAGATCGCCGTCTTCCGGGCATTCGCGCGGACGGTGGCCGATGGCGAGGACGGCTTCGTCGTGCTCGACACCGCACCGACGGGCCACACGCTGCTGCTGCTCGACTCCGCCGAGGCCTATCACCGCGAGGTGGGGCGCACGAATGCCGAGGTGCCCCGCGACGTCGCCGAGCTGCTCCCGCGCCTGCGCGACCCCGGCTACACGCGCGTGCTGATCGTGACCCTGCCGGAGGCGACACCCGTCCACGAGGCCGAACGCCTCGCCGTGGATCTCGGCCGGGCCGGCATCGCGCCCTTCGCCTGGGTGGTCAACCAGAGCCTGTCCCTCGCCGGTGTGAGCGACCCCACCCTGCGCGCCCGCGCGGACCGCGAGCACGCCCTGATCGACGAGGTCCGGGCCGGAGCCGCTCGGATCGCGATCGTGCCCTGGCGCGCCGGCCGGCTCACGGGCGCGCTCGCGCTGGAGACCCTCACGGCCGCCTGAGCGAAACAACCGGATGCGGTGCGGCTTCCTACGCTGGCCGGTTGGGTGGAACGACGGTCGAGGCGGTCGCAGGCGGCTGGCAGCATCGTCCCGAGGCCGAACACCGTCCCTGAACGATCCCAAAGGGGAGCCAAGATGGATCACCCAGCGTCCTCCGCGCACCTGAACCGATCCATCGCCGACCTGGCTGCGGGCGCGGCGTGGCGATTCTGATGGGCGGCGGCCCGGCGATGGTCTACGGCGCCGAGGCCCTCGCGGCGCTGGCGCAGTTCCGCGCCACACCCGCCGGAGCCCCGTCGTGATGCGCTATGAGGTCAACGCCCGCATCGTCGCGCCCGGGAGGTCCGAGGTCACCTGCAAGGCGAGCCGGATCGCCTTCGACTCATCCCCCGGCCAGGGGCCCGAGCTCCCCGGGCCGGCCGAGCTGCTGGCGAGCGCCTTCGCCGCCTGCCTGCTCAAGAACGTGGAGCGCTTCGCGGGCATGTTGCCGTTCCGGCACGCGGGCGCGTCGGTGCACGTGGCCGTCGAGCGCGAGGACCATCCGCCCCGCTTCGCCCGCATCCACTACGAGCTGCGCGTCGTCACCGACGAGGCTCCGGGGCGGGTCAACCTGCTGCACCTCAACCTGCGCAAGCACGGGACCGTCTACAACACCCTCGCGGCCGTGTGCGAGGTCACCGGCGACCTGATCGCCGAGCCGGAGCTCAGCCGAAGCGGCCCGTGATGTAGTCCTGGGTGCGCTTGTCGGTGGGGGCCGAGAAGATCTGCTCGGTCTCCCCGTGCTCGGCGAGCACCCCGTAGCGCAGGCCCTGGTCCAGGCCGTCCACGGTGAAGAAGGCGGTGCGGTGCGAGACGCGCGCGGCCTGCTGCATGTTGTGGGTCACGATGACGATCGTGTAGCGCTTGACGAGGTCGTTCATCAGGTCCTCGATGGCGAGCGTCGAGATGGGGTCCAGGGCCGAGCAGGGCTCGTCCATCAGGATCACCTCGGGCTCCACCGCGATGGCGCGCGCGATGCACAGGCGCTGCTGCTGGCCGCCCGAGAGGGCGAACGCGTCCTGGTTGAGCTTGTCCTTGACCTCGTCCCACAGCGCCGCCTGGCGCAGCACGGCCTCGACGCGCTCGTCGTTGGCCTTCAGCCCGTTGACCTTCATCCCGAAGGTCAGGTTGTCCTTGATGGACTTCGGGAAGGGGTTGGGCTTCTGGAACACCATTCCGATGCGCCGGCGCACGTCCACCGCGTCGATGTCGGAGGCGTAGAGGTTCTGGCCGTGGAAGTCGATGTCGCCGTCGACCCGCGCCCCCGGGATCAGGTCGTTCATACGGTTGAGGCAGCGCAGGAAGGTGGACTTGCCGCATCCCGAGGGACCGATCAGGGCGGTGATCTCGTTGCGGTGGATGTCCATGTTGACGTTCTTCAGGGCCATCGCGTCGCCGTAGTAGAAGTCCAGGTTGGACGCCCGGAACACGATCTCGTGCGGCCCCTTGGGCTTCTCGGGAGCCGAGGCCTCAGGGGTCGTGACGCGCTGCCCCCCCGCGTCCGCGGCGGCGAGGGCCGTGGGCGGGACGTCCGGGGTGGCGGTGGAGTCGGACACGCGTGTTCTCCTTACCAGCGTCGGCTGAACTTGTTGCGCAGGTAGATGGCGACCGAGTTCATGATCACCAGCACGGCCAGCAGCACGATGATCCCAGCTGCGGCCAGATCTTGGAAGGCCGCCTGGGGACGGTCCGCCCAGTCGAAGATCTGCAGGGGCATGGCGAAGAGCGGCGTGTCGTTGGAATCGAGCGGATTGACGCTCGGCATCTGGGTGCCGAAGGCCACGCCGCCGACCACGATCAGGGGGGCCGCCTCGCCGATCGCCCGGGAGAGCGCGAGGATCGTGCCCGTGAGCATGCCCGGGATGGCGGCCGGGAAGGTCTGCCGCGAGACCGCCTGCCAGCGCGTCGCGCCCAGGGCCATTGCCCCCTGCTCGATCGACACCGGCACCGCCCGCAGGGCCTCGCGGCTGGAGATGATGATGATCGGCAGCACCAGCAGCGCCAGGGTGAGCCCGCCCGCCAGCAGCGACTTCTGCAGGCCGACGAAGGTGACGAAGAGGGCGAGGCCGAGCAGCCCGTAGATGATCGAGGGCACCGCGGCCAGGTTCGAGATGTTGACCTCGATGGCCCGGTTGAGCGGCGCCCCGACGCGCGCCCAGATGAAGCTCATCCGCACGCCGACGCGGGCGCGCAGCAGCCGCAGCCCGCCGACCCCCGAGGCCTCCAGCTCGCGCAGGCGGCGGCGGCGCACGTGCGCCTGGCTCGTGAGCTGCGCCCGGCTGGTCGAGGCGAACTTCTCCAGGTACATCGCGGCGCCGAAGCCGATCGGGATCGCGACCATGATCACGATCATCATGAGCACCAGGGAGCCGCGGATCGCCGAGGCGAAGCCGGCCCGGCTGGAACTGGTGGAGACCGGGCTGGTGATGAAGTCCCAGCTCAGCGCCCCCCAGCCGGCGATCAGGATGGAGCCCAGCAGCCAGGCCAGCGCGCCCAGCAGGATCAGCACGGCCGCGAGGGCGAGCGAGTGGAAGATCGCGTCCGCCGGGCGCGGGCGCTTCTTGCGCAGAGGGCGCGGCGCGGCGCGCTCGACGGGGGCGTCGGAGATGTCGATCGCCATCGGGGCCCCTATTGGTAGACCGTCCGGTACCGGCGCACGAGCCGGACCGCGATCAGGTTGATGATGAGCGTGACGACGAACAGCAGCAGGCCGACCGCGAAGATCGACTCGTACTGCAGCGTGCCGCGCGTCGCCTCGCCCTTGGAGATGGCCACGATGTAGGCCGTGATGGTCTGCATCGGGTCGGTCACGTTGGTGGTGAGGTTGGGCTGGGTGCCGGCGGCCAGCGTCACCGCCATCGTCTCGCCGACCGCGCGGGACACGGCGAGCACGATCGCGGCCATCACCCCGGAGAGGGCGGCGGGCAGCACGACCCTGGTGGAGACGACGCGCTTGGTGGCGCCCACACCGTAGGCCCCCTCGCGCATGGCGCTGGGAACGGCGCGCAGCGAGTCCTCGGACAGCGAGGTGATCAGGGGCGTGATGAGCAGCCCCACCACCAGACCGGCCGAGAGGGCGCTGTAGATCTGGTTGGGTCCGATCACGCCGATGTCCTGGAGGAACGGGGTGATCGAGTCCAGGGCGAAGAAGCCGAGGACGATGGTCGGCATGCCGGCCAGGAGCTCCAGGATCGGCTTCACCGTGCGGCGCACCCCCTCGTGCGCGTACTCGGAGAGGTAGATCGCCGAGCCCGAGCCCGAGCGGCACCGCCACCACCGCGGCGATGCCGGCGATGATCAGCGAGGCGCACAGGAGCGGCAGCACGCCGTAGGAGCCGGAGACCGGCTGCCAGACCGTGCCCGTGAGGAACTCCGAGAGGGTGGGGCCGTCGGTGAAGAACGGCACCGACTCCTCGAGCAGCGTGACGACGATGCCCGAGCGTGACCAGCACCGACACCAGCGCCGCCGCGCCGATGAGCAGCAGGATACAGCTGCTCGATCGGGCGGCGGCGGCGGCGGGTCAGGCCGACGGGCGGCGTGCTGGGCTCGTTCGTTGCCACGTCGGCGTTCCGAGATCCCGGACTAGGAGGCGGCCGGGATCTTGGTCAGGTCCTCGTCCAGCGAGCTCTGGGGAGCCGGGACGAACTGCTGCTCCTCGGCGAGCGTGGTCGCGTTCTCGATGTAGTACCGGACGAACGCGTTGACCGCCGGGTCGGTGAGGTTCGCGCTGTTGACGTAGATGAAGAGCGGCCGCGAGAGCGGGTACGTGCCGTCGGTGATCGTCTCGGCGGTCGGGGTGATGCCGTCAACGTTGAAGGCCTTCAGGGCGTCGATGTTCTCCTCGTAGTACGAGAAGCCGAAGTACCCGAGGCCGCCCTCGGCGCCCTCCACCGCGCGCACGGTGACGTTGTCGTCGGCCGAGGCGGTGTAGTCCTGGCGCGGGGTGACGGTCTCGCCCGCGGCGTCCTCACCGAGGATCTCCTCGTTGAAGAAGTCGTAGGTGCCCGACTGCGAGTCGGGGCCCGCGAGCGTCAGCGGCAGCGTCGTTGAAGCTGCCGGCCGGCGGGATCTGGTCCCAGTTCTTGATCGTGGACTTGGGCTCCCAGATGGCCTTGAGCTGGGCCGAGGTCAGGTTGTCGCCGCCCACGTCCGAGTTGGCGCCGGTGACCATGGTGATGCCGTCCGAGGCCACGCGCAGCTCCTCGTACTTGACGCCGCCCTTCTCGCAGGCGGCGATCTCCTCGTCCTTGATCGCGCGCGAGGCGTCGGAGATCTGGGTGCTGCCGGCGCAGAACAGCTCGAAGCCGCCGCCGGTGCCCGACGTGCCGACCGTGATGTTGACCCCGCCGTTGTCGGCGGTGAAGGCCTCGGCCGCGGCCGAGGTGAGCGGCGCGACGGTCGAGGAGCCGTCGATCAGGATCTTCGCCGGACAGGTCTCCCGAGCCGCCCGAGGTGTCGGAGCTCGAAGAGTCGTCGCCGCAGCCGGCGGCGATGCGAGCCCACGGCGAGCGTCGCCGCCGCGGCGATCAGGGCGATTCGGCGTCCACGTGCCATCTGGTGATGCTCCTGTTCGGGGTAAAGACGGGCATCCGGGAGGACCGGACCGCATGGGATCGCGGCGAAGGTAGCCGAGGGCCGCTCCGCCGCCGGGTGACTTTGGTGTGACCCTGTGGTGAACGACCTGTGAACAGCGCCGGCGCGGGATACTGGCGGTCGTGGCCCAGTACGCCGGCCTGAGCGATGGCGCCCCGTCGGACGCCGTGCGCCGGATCCTCGAGCGCTACCGCCGCCTGGCGGTGGTGGGCCTGTCGCCCCGCCCCGAGCGCCCGAGCCACCGCGCGATGGTGCACATGCGCGCCAACGGCTACGACATCACGCCGGTCAACCCGAACTGCGACCGAGGTGCTCGGCGTCCCCTGCGCGCCCGACCTGGCGGCGGCGGCGGAGCGCGGTCCGCTGGAGATCGTGAACATCTTCCGCCGGCCCGAGGACGTGCCGCCGGTGGTGGACGAGGCGATCGCGCCTCGGCGCGCAGCGTGGTCTGGATGCAGCTCGGCATCGCCGAGCCCGAGTCGGCCGCCCGCGCCCGGGCGGCCGGGCTCGAGGTGGTGGAGAACCGCTGCATCAAGATGGAGCACTGCCGCTACTTCGGCGGCCTCAACGTCGTCGGTCTCTCGACCGGGGTGATCGGCTCCCGCCGGATGGAGCGACTTCCGCCCGTGAGCGACGCCCACGAGTTCGGCTTCGACACCCGCGCCCTCCACGCCGGCCAGCGCGTGGACCCCAGACCGGCTCCCGCGCGGTGCCGATCCACCAGACCTCCGCCTACGTGTTCGAGGACGCCGAGCACGCGGCCGACCTCTTCGACCTCAACCGCTTCGGCAACATCTACACGCGGCTGATGAACCCGACCACGGCGGTCTTCGAGGAGCGCATGGCGAGCCTCGAGGGCGGCGTCGGGGCGCTCGCCACGGCCAGCGGCCTGGCCGCCCAGATGGTCGCGATCACGACGCTGCTGGAGGCAGGGCGACCACATCGTCGCCTCGCGCCACCTCTACGGCGGCAGCCACAACCAGCTCGCGATCACGCTGCGCCGGTTCGGCATCGAGACCACGTTCGTCGACCCGGCCGACCCGGCGCGCGTGGCGCGCGGCCCTCGCCCCGCGCACGCGCCTGCTCTACGGCGAGACGATCGGCAACCCGCGCCTCGACGTCCTCGACATCGCCGCCGTGGCGGAGGTGGCCGGCGAGGCCGGCGTGCCCCTGCTGATCGACAGCACCTTCGCCACGCCGTACCTCTGCCGGCCGATCGAGCACGGCGCCCACCTGGTGTGCCACTCGGCGACCAAGTGGATCTGCGGCCACGGCACCTCGCATCGGCGGCGTGCTGATCGACGCGGGCACGTTCCCGTGGGAGGACGGGCGCTTCCCCGGCCTGGTCGAGCCGAGCCCGGGCTACCGCGGCCTGCGCTACGCGGAGACCTTCGGGAACTTCGCCTTCATCATGAAGGCGCGCGTGGAGACGATGCGCGACCTCGGGCCGGTGCTCTCGCCCTTCAACGCCTTCCTGCTGCTGCAGGGCCTGGAGACCCTCTCGCTGCGCATGGACCGCCACGTGGCCAACGCCGCGGCGCTGGCGCGCGTTCCTCGCCGGGCACCCGGGGGTGACCTGGGTGAGCTACCCCGGCCTGCCCGACAGCCCCGAGCGCGACGCGGGTCGGCGACGCTACCTGCCGCGCGGCGCGGGCGCGGTGCTCACCTTCGGCGTGCGCGGCGGCCGCGAGGCCGGGCGGCGGCTGATCGAGGCCTGCGAGCTCTGCTCGCACCTGGCCAACGTCGGCGACGCCAAGACCCTGATCATCCACCCGGCCTCCACCACGCACCGCCGCCTGGACGAGGAGGGCCTCGGCGGCCGCCGGCGTCAGCGACGACATGGTGCGCGTGTCGGTGGGCCTGGAGACGATCGACGACATCGTCTGGGACCTCGACCGGGCGATCACGGCCGCCACCGCCTGACCTCCGGGCGGCGCTACTCGAACCCGCTCCAGCTCCAGGAGACGCCGGCCAGGGCCAGCGCCGCGGCGATCAGCGGGATCAGCACCGGCTGGTGCACGCAGGTAGATCGGCAGCGAGTGGCGGCCGGGCGCGCCGAGGGCGCGCGGCGGCGCGGCGGCTGGGGCAGGCGCGCGCGTCCACGGGCCGCGCGCCGGCCGGCCGGGTACAGCGCCAGGCCGGCCGCCAGGCCGATCATCATCACGCCCAGCCAGGGCATGAGCGGGTACCAGTCCACGGGGGTCGCCCCCTCGCGCGGGACGCCCAGCACGAAGAGGCCCAGCGAGTCGGTGGCCGGCCGCTCGTCGAGCCAGACGCCCGCGATGATGACCGCGACGCCGAGCGGCACGTTCCACCAGCGCAGCGGCACCAGCAGGGGGCCGACGAGCATCGCGACGGCGATGCAGTGGAGCACCCCGAAGCGCACCCACTGGTCGCCCAGCGCGACCCAGGTCGCCGCGCTCACCAGGACCGCGGCGGCGGCCACCTGGAGCGGCGCGGCGCAGGTGCCGGCGGTAGAGCGCGTACCCCCGCAGGCCGGCCGCGCGGCCGCGGCCGTTGGAGATGGCCAGGCTCACCCCGACCACGAACAGGAAGGTCGAGCCGCACGCCACCTGCAGCGCCCGCCACCCGCCGTCGAACGGGTCGACGCCGAGGCTCGGCGCCAGCTGGTGGACGTCGTAGGCCGCGTGGTAGGCGACCATCATCGCGATGGCCAGCGTGCGGAGCGCGTCCACCTCCCACAGCCGCTCGCCACGGCCGGCGCTCACGGACCGCCGTCGTCCACGAGCGCGTGCAGCGCGGCGATGAGGCCGGGCTCGGCGGCGACCAGGCCCGCGCCCGGCAGCTCGCGGACCACGCCCCCGGCCTCGCTCACCAGCAGCTCGCCCGCGGCCCGGTCCCAGGGGTTGAGCCCGGTCTCGAAGTACCCGTCGATGCCGGCCCGCGGCGACCCACGCCAGGTCGAGCGCGGCCGAGCCGAAGCGGCGCACGTCCCGCACCGCGGGCAGCACCCGCAGCAGCCGGTCGGCCTGGCGCGCCCGCTCGGCGGCCCGGTAGCTGAAGCCGGTGGCGACCAGCGCCTCCGCGAGCGGGGCGCCGCGCCGCACGGCGATCGGCGCCGTCGCCCAGGCGCGCGCCCGCGCCGCGCGCGGCGCTGAAGGTCTCGCCGCGGCAGGGGTCGTGGACGACGCCCACCAGCCCGCCCCGCTCGTCGCGGGCGGCGATGCTGACGCTCCACTGGGGGACGCCCCACAGGTAGTTGATCGTGCCGTCGAGGGGATCCACCAGCCAGGTGACGCCGGTGCGGCCGGCCCCGCCCCCGCCCTCCTCGGCCAGCGATCGCGTCGTCGGGGCGCTCGGCGGCGATCATGCCGAGCACGAGGGCCTCGGCGTCGCGGTCGGCGTCGCTGACCAGGTCGGTGCGGCTGCTCTTGGCCGCGACGCCGCTGGCCGGATCGCCGAAGCGCTCCAGCAGCAGGGCGCCGGCGGCGTGCGGCCGCGGCGCGGGCGAGCTCCAGGAGCTCCGCGCTCACGCCAGGTGCTCGACGATGACGGGCACGACGGCCTCCGGTCGCTCGAGGTGCGGGAAGTGGCCGGCGGCGGGCACGCGCAGCAGCCGTGCCCGCCGGGCAGCGCGCCCGCGAGCCACGCGGCGTCGGCGGGCGGCGTCAGGCGGTCGCCGGCCCCGCAGACGACCAGCGCGGGGGCGGCGACGCGGGGCACGAGCGGGCGCAGGTCGTCCGCGACGCCGCTCTCGGCCCAGTCGACCATCGTGCGGACGTCGGCGCTCAGCAGGCGGTCGGCGGCGGCCTGCAGGAGCACCTCGAGCTCCGGGCGGTCGGCCACCCGGTCGGGGTCGGCCACCTGGCCGATGAAGGCCGCGCGGCGGCGCTGCGGGCTCGCGGCGGATGCGGCGGATCGCCGGCCCGGGCCAGCGCGCGGCCCACCACCGGCAGCTGGAGCAGGTCGGTGAGCCCGCGCGGCGGGGATGCGCCCGTGGCGCGGGCGGACCCACGGCGCGATCAGAACGCACGGCGGGGACCCGGTCGGGCTGGTGGATCGCGAGCAGCATCGCGACCTGGGTGCCCAGCGAGTGGGCGACGATGCCGACGGGCGCCAGCTCGGCCACCAGGGGCGCCAGCGCGCGCGCGAGCGCCTCGGGCGTGGCCCGCTGCCCGCGCAGCCGCGGCGTCTCGCCGAACCCGGGCAGGTCCACCGCCACCGCCCGGTGCCCGGCGCGGGCCAGGGCCTCCGGCAGCCGGCCCCAGCCCTCCTTGAACCCGTTGAGGCCGTGGACGAGGAGGACCGGCGGTCCCGCGCCCATCTCCATCGTCACCATGGCGGTCACGATACGCGGTCGGGTGGGGTACCCTTGGCCGGTGGCACACGAGCTCGAACTCGTCGCCCCGCGCGGCTACTGCGCCGGCGTTGACCGCGCCATCGAGACCGTCGAGCGCGTGCTCGTCGAGCTCGGGGCGCCGGTGTACGTGCGCGGCGAGATCGTGCACAACACCCACGTCGTGGCCACCGCTCGCGCCAAGGGCGCGGTGTTCGTGGACAGCGAGCACGACGTGCCGCGCGGCGAGACCATCGTGCTCTCGGCCCACGGCGTCTCGCCGGAGGTGCGGCGCGTCTGCGCCGAGCGCGAGCTGCGGGTGATCGACGCCACCTGCCCGCTCGTGTCCAAGGTCCACGCCCAGGTGCGCCGCTTCGCGTCGCGGGGCGCGACCGTGTTCCTGGTGGGCCACGGCGACCACGACGAGGTGATCGGGACGCGCGGCGAGGCGCCCGAGTCGGTCGTCGCTGATCGAGACCGTCGCCGACGCCGAGCGCGTCGCGGTCCCCGACCCCGACAACGTCGCCCTCACCACCCAGACCACCCTGTCGGTGGACGACACCGCCGAGATCGTGGAGGTCCTCAAGCGCCGCTTCCCCGCGCTCCTGGGCCCCAAGGTCAGCGACATCTGCTACGCCACCCAGAACCGCCAGGACGCCGTCCGCGAGGCGGTCGTGGCCGGCGCCGACCTGGTGCTGGTGGTGGGCTCGCGCAACTCCTCCAACTCCAACCGCATGGTCGAGGTGGCGCGGGACCGCGGCGCCCAGGCGCACCTGATCGACAACGTCTCCGAGCTCGACCCGGCCTGGCTCGAGGGCGCGTCCCGGGTCGCGCTGACCGCGGGCGCGTCGGCCCCGGAGATCCTCGTGCAGCAGGTGGCCGAGGCGATCGCGGCCGCCGGCTACGCGCGCGGCGGCGACGAGACCCCGTCGAGCGAGGGCGTCTTCTTCGCCCTCCCCCGCGAGGCCAGCTCGCCCGCCCGATAGCGCGGGGAGGCTCAGCCCGGCGCCGGCCCGGTGAGCCGGTACCCGTCCGCGGCCAGGCTGCGCGTCATGTGCTCGGCGTACCACCGCGGCCAGTCGGGGTCGGTGCCGTGCTCCTGCTCGTAGAGGTGGTGCGCGTCCGCGGCGGCCCGCAGCGCCTCGGTCAGACGGTCGGTCATGGTCGGCTCCATCGCCCGGTCCCCCCTGCTCGCGGTCGGTCGCGCCCATGATCCCGCACCCGCGCCGGGCGTCGCCCGTGTTGCAGACGCTCAGGCGGCGTTGCAGACACGCCGATGGGCGTTGAAGGCCATTACGTCCGGCCCCAGAGTGCTGGAACCCCCTTGTCGCGCCTCTCCTCCGCCACGCGGGCCGCCCTGGCGACCGCATCCGTCCTCGTCTGCCTCGCCGCCGCCTCCGGCGCCGCGGCGGCTCCCTCGATCGCCGGGACCAAGGCCGAGATCGCCACGCTCGGGCGCGAGGTGGCGGCGCTGGACATCAGGGTGGGCCAGGCCGTCGAGGCCCACAACCTGGCGATCGACCGCCTGGAGGCCGCCCAGGAGACGCTGGCGGCCACCCGCGGCGACCTGAGCGCGGCCCGGCGCGACCTGGAGCGCTCGCGCGCCTCCCTGTCGGAGCGGCTGGTGGCCCTCTACGTGAGCGGCCAGCCCACCTTCATCGAGACCCTGCTCACCACGGGCAGCCTCACGGCCGCCGAGCAGACCGGCCAGCTGCTGGACCAGGTGGCCCGCCGCGACGCGGGCGTGGTGGTGACCGTGCGCGAGCGCCGGGTGCGGCTCCAGCGCCTGGAGCGCACCCAGGAGGCGGCCGAGCAGCAGCGCGCCACCGAGCTCGAGGCCTCCGCCGACCGCAGGGCCGAGCTGGCCGCGGTGGTGGCCGACCGCCGCGCGCTGCTCGACGACGCGCGGGCCGAGCTGAAGCGCCAGGTGGCGCAGGAGCGCGAGCGGCGCGCGCGCCTGGCGGCGCTGGCCAAGGCGCGCCAGAGCGCCCTCACGTCGATGCCCGTCGCCGGGCAGACCTCCCTCAGCGGCGCCCTGCCCGCCGGGCGCTACCTGTTCCCGGTCGCCGGGGCGGCCACCTTCACCAACGACTGGATGTTCGGGCGGCCCGGCGGGCGGCTGCACCAGGGCATCGACCTGTTCGCCGCCCGCGGCACGCCGGTGGTCGCCGTGGCCGACGGCTCGGTGTTCCGCGTCGGCTACAACGGCCTCGGGGGCTGGCGCCTGTGGGTGCGCGACACCGGCGGCAACACCTTCTACTACGCCCACCTGGACGCGTACTCGCCCGCCGCCGTCGAGGGGGCGAGCGTGGCGCGTGGCACGGTGCTCGGCTACGTGGGCGACAGCGGCGACGCGCGCGGCACCTCGCCGCACCTGCACTTCGAGATCCACCCCGGGGGCGGCGGCCCGGTGCCGCCCTACCCCATCGTCACGGGCTGGCCGCGGGCGGGCTGATCACCGTGGGGCCCTCGACCCGGAAGCCCGGGGGCAGCGCCGCCGGCAGGTCCCGCCCCTCGAGGGCCACGCGCGGGTCGATCTCGAGGTCGACCGGCTCGCCGTCGGGCCCGGCCGGCACCGCGATCCCGGCGGCCTCGAGCCAGCCCGCGTAGAGACGGTTGAGGTCGCGCCGGGCGGTCGCGGGCGAGTCGGCGCCCTCGGCGTTCTTGATCGGGGAGAACTCCACCTCGCGCGCCGCCTCGACCGTCACGGTGCGCCGGGCCGAGGGCAGCGCGTCGAACAGGAAGGTCTCGAACTTGACCGCGTTGGGCTCCTCGGGCTCCACGCGCCGCCCCGCGTCGTCGACGTACGGCACCTTCTTCAGCGCCCGGTGGTACGGCAGCTGCAGGCCGCCGTCGGTGAGCCGCCGCGCGAAGGCCACCTGCGAGGCAGTGGACGGCGATCGAGCCGGCCCAGTACACCAGCTCGCCCTCGGCGTCGCGCTCGGCCGCCAGGGCGTCGGGCAGGTCGCTGTACTCCACCACCCCCGTGCGCCCGCCCACGCGGGCGATGACGCCCATCTTCTCCTCGGGCCCCACCTTGCGCACGACCACCGAGGCCATGTCCGCCTCGGCCAGCGCGTGGTGCCCGAGCAGCTCCGGATTGCAGACCCGCGCCATCGGGTTGTCGACCTGGAACGTGAAGATCGTGCGGATCCCCTCGCGCGGCCATCTCGTCGAGCGCGCCGGAGGCCCGCAGCGCCGACAGCAGGCCGCCGTGGCCGTCGGGCGACAGCGCGATGCGGTCGGGGGCGTCGAGCAGGATCTGGCCGCTCTCGCGATCGACGGCCGGCAGCGTCCCCTGCACCACCAGGCGCACCGAGTCGGGCTCGAGGCCGAACCAGCCGGCGGCGGCGAAGGCCTCCCGGGTCGCCGCGTCGTTCTGGGGCGAGGTGAGGATGTACCAGGGCAGGCCCGCGCCGTACCGGGCGCGCAGCGCCGCGATCTTGGCCGCGTGGTGCGCGAACAGCGTGCGCCCCGAGATCGGGGCGAACGGATACAGGCCCTTGGGCCCGTCGAAGCCGAGCCGCGTGCCCTGGCCGCCCGCCAGCAGGACCGCCGCCACGGCGCCCTCGCGCAGCAGGGCCTCGCCCGCCGCGCGGGCCCGGGCGTCGCGGGCGCGATCGGCGTCGGTGCGCGCGAGCGGGATCAGCGACGCCGGATCCGGGGGGGCGATCTCGCCGCCGATGGGCGGGGCGTCGCCGGACAGCAGGTCGTCGACCAGCCGGCGGACGAGGTCCAGGTCGAGGGCCTCGGCCTCCGCCGCGAGCGTCCGGCGGCCCTCCTCGGGCAGGCGCTCGAGCGCCGCGGCGAGGTGCGGCTGGCCGGCCGCGCTCAGGCGTTGCGCGAGGCTCATGCCGGCCGGAGGGCGACCTTGGTGACGCCGTCCACCCGCTCGGCCATGAGGCGGTAGCCCTCGGCGGCCTCCGCCAGGTCGAGGGTGTGGGAGAGCATCGGGGCGGGGTCCAGGCGCCCGGACTCGACGAGCGCGACCAGCTCCGGGAGGTAGACCTTGCCGGGCACCAGCCCGCCGGTCACCGAGATGTTGCGCAGGAACTGGTCGAACCAGTTGACGCTCGGGGTCTTGCCCATGAAGTGGTCCATGCCCAGGCAGGCGATGGTGCCGCCGGGGCGCACGCGTGGCGTGGGCGGTGGCCATGGACTCGGGGCCGGAGATCGTGTTGACGACCACGTGGGCGCCCTCGCCGGCGGTGTGCTCCATCACCGCCTCCTTGATCGCGTCGTCGTCGCGCGAGTCGATCGTCAGGGTGGCGCCCAGCCGCCGTGCGGTGTCGAGCCGGCCCTCGTGGTGGCCCAGGCAGATGATGCGCTCGGCGCCCTTGGCGGTCGCGCCGTGGACCGAGGCGAGGCCCGACGGCGCCGTCGCCGATCACCACCACCGACTGGCCCGGGGCGGCGCCCGGCGCAGGTGAGGCCGTGCCACCCGGTGGACATCATGTCGACCAGCGGCAGGAGGCTGGTGTCGCGGTCGCCGCCGGCCAGCGCCTCGGGCATGGCGAGCAGGGTGGTGTCGGCGAGCGGCACGCGCACGTACTCGGACTGGCCGCCCTGCACCGCGCCGCCGTGCTGCCAGGTGCGCGGCGCCCAGCCGAACAGCGACCACCGCACGCACGAGGACTGCCAGGCCCTCGCGGCACCAGGTGCACTCGCCGCAGGCCACCGAGCAGGACGACAGCACCCGGTCGCCGGGGGCGAAGCCGCGCACGTCCGGCGCCGACCGCCTCGACCGTGCCGATGAACTCGTGGCCCAGCCGCGAGCCGGCCGGGAAGCCGAAGGCCTCGCCCGCGTTCAGGATGTGCAGGTCCGACCCGCAGATCCCCGCCAGGGACACGCGCACGATCGCGTCGGTGGGCTGCTCGATGACGGGGTCGGGCACGTCCTCGACCCTCACGTCCCGCGTGCCCTGGAAGGTGAGTCCCTTCATTGATCGCCCCCGACCGTCGTTTCCGGACCGGGTCAGGATACGCGGCGCGGTGGGCGGGGGGTCCGCCTCAGGCCGGCGGCAGGCCCGCCCGGGCGAACGCGTCCGCGGGGTCCATGACCAGCCCCACGTAGAAGGGCCCGAAGTCGCCGTAGCGGGCGCTGACCTCGTCGAAGCGCATCTCGTAGACGATCTGCTTGATCGCGAGCGGGTCGTCGGCGAGCAGGGTGACGCCCCACTCCCAGTCGTCGAGGCCGGTGGATCCCGTGACCAGCTGCAGCACCCGGCCGGCGTAGGTGCGCCCCACGCGCGCGTGCCCCTTCATCAGCTCGCGGCGGTCCTCGAAGGGCAGCGAGTACCAGTTGTCGCCCTCCGCCCGGCGCTTGGACATGGGGTAGAAGGCGATGACCGCGCGCTCGGGCAGGCGCGGGTGCAGGCGCGCGTCGAGGTAGGCGGCCATGCGCGTGCGCCAGGCCGCCAGGGCGCCCTCGACGTCCGCCTCGCCGGCCGCCTCCAGCCGCGCCCGCTCGTCGTCCTCGGTGGGGGTGTACTCGCTGGACTCGGTCAGCGACACGAACGAGTAGACCACCTCGAAGGGCCCCGCCAGCACGCGCTTGACGAACGCGTCCAGCACGTCGAGGTCGGGCGCCAGCGCCATCAGGCCGACGTCGGCCCGCCCCCCCAGCACGGAGAAGGCGATCACCTGCTGCGGCTCGGTCGCCACGAAGCGGGCGATCTCCTCCCGCACGTCGCCGGCCCCGGGCGCGTCGCGGCGCACGCGGAGCAGGAGGTGGACGACCCCCCAGCCCTCGGATGGACGGACCTCGGCCACGCCTACCCTGAGAACCGGTAGAGGGTGCCGCCGGCGAGCAGGTAGAGGTCGCCCCCGAGGCCCTCGCCGAAGCTGGTCACGTTGGACACGGAGCGGCCCAGCCGCCCGGTCTCCTCGCGCACGTCGCCGGGGTTCGCGCCGGCGCGCATGCTCCAGACGCGCCCCGAGCAGAAGTCGGCGTACACGTACCGGCCCGCCAGGCTCGGCGCGCGCGTGCCGCGCGAGACGTACCCGCCGGTCACCGAGCAGCCCTGGTCGTGCGAGTACTCGGCCACCGGGGGCACCGGCTCCGAGCCCCGCCGGGCGCCGCCGAACGGGCGCGTGCCCTCGTAGGCGTTCCAGCCGAAGTTGGCGCCGCGCGCGCCGCCCTCGGGACGGTGATCGATCTCCTCGACCTCGTTCTGGCCGACGTCGCCGATCCAGATGTCGCCGTTGGCCCGGTCGAACGAGAAGCGCCAGGGGTTGCGCAGGCCGTAGGAGTAGATCTCGCGGCGGCCGCCGCCGGAGGCGTACGGGTTGTCGGCCGGGATGCCGTAGGGCAGCGAGCCGGTGCGGGTGTCCACGTCGATCCGCAGGATCTTGCCCAGGAGGGTGTCCACGCGCTGGCCGTTGCCCTGGGGGTCGCCGCCGCTGCCGCCGTCGCCGGTGCCCGATGTACAGGCGCCCGTCCGGGCCGAAGGCGAGGTGCCCGCCGTTGTGGTTGGCGAAGGGCTGGTCGATCGCCAGCAGCCGCCGGGCGCTGCCGGGGGTTGGCGCGGTTGGCGCGAGGCGCGCCGGTACTCCACCACGCGGGTGTCCCCCGCGCGGTTGGTGTAGTTGACGTAGAAGCGGCCGTTGGAGGCGTAGCGCGGGTGGAAGGCCAGCCCCAGCAGACCCTGCTCGCCGCCCGAGCTGATCAGCGATGAGACGTCCAGGAAGGGCGCCTTCAGCAGGCGGCCGTTCTGGAGGATCAGGATGCGCCCGCTCTGCTGGACGACGTAGAGGCGGTTGGCCTGGCCCGGCGCGGCGGTCACGAACAGCGCGTCGCCGAGGCCCCGCCGGACCGCCGCCAGGCGCGGCCCGGCGTGCGCCGAGGCTCCGCTCGACGCCGCGGGCGCGGTGGTCTCGGACGCCTCGGAGGCGTCGTCGCCCCCGGCGCATCCGGCCAGGGTGACCCCGGCCAGGACCAGGAGCGCGAGCAGTGGGCGAAGGCGCGACCGCACCCGGCCCACGCTAGCGAACGCTCCCGCCCACCACGACCGCTCCCGGTGCGGGAGAGACGTACGACACCACCCGCCCTCGGCGCGGCCGGACGGCCACCCGGCGCGAGGTCAGGCGGTGACGGGCTCGATCGCCGGCTGGACCGCCCGGCTGACCGTGACCGGCAGCAGCCGGACGAAGGCGTTGAGCTCCGCGGCCGGCGCGCCCTCGGCGAGGCCCTTGACCAGACGCTCCAACACGGCCTCCTCGCGGGGGCCCAGCTCGGCCACCACGGGGGCGAGGGCGTCGGTCAGCCGCTGCGCGACCGCGGGGTCGAGGATCTTGAAGGACTCGAGCAGCTGCGCAGGGATTTCATCGGCCATGACGGGCATTATCGCACAGGAAACGGACATCGTGCCGTTGCAAGGCGCGAAACCACGGAAGGGAACCGCCGCGCGAGCGCCAAGACAGGCCACCCCGAAGGGAGGCCGCGGTGCAGTGGTGGATGGTCGGACTGGCGCTGGCAGCACTCGTCGCCGTGGCGGCGTGGGACGTGGGACGACCCGGGCGGGCCTCGGCCTCGGCCCTGCTGGCCCTGCGGGCGCTGGGCGGCCTGGGGCTGACGGCGATGGCGGCGCTGGCGCTGAGCTTCGGCGCGCGTGAGGCCGCCGCGGTCGCGGCGGTCGCGGCCGCGCCCCTGCTCGTGGGCCTGATGCGCGCCCCGCGGCGCGCCGAGCACGAGGCCCCGGTGGTGGTGCCCGCCCCGTCCGCGGCGCCCGAGCCGGCGGCGCTCCCCGACGAGGAGCGGCGCGCCGCCTGATCAGCCGCCGGTGACCGGGCTGCGGCCCGTGCCGCCGCGCTGGGGGCGCAGCAGCCACCGCTCGATGCGCTCGAGCACCGGCTGGTGCTGGAGCGACGGGATCCGCCAACCGATCTGCGCGGTGCGCTCCAGCGCGACCGCGATGACGGCGATCGCCTCGTGGGTGTCGACCGGCACGCTCGGCAGCCCCACCTGCTCCATGGGGGCGAAGAGCTCCCGCCGCAGTCGCGGCTCGACCATGTCGGGCAGGAAGAACGCGTCCTTGACGCCCCCGCCGAGCTCGTCCAGGTCCACCAGGACGACCAGGGGCGACAGGCGCCCGCGCTCCTTGGCGATGGTCACGACCACCTGCTGCTGGTCGGGCGCGTCCAGGGGCGAGGTCGCCCACGCGGCCACGGGGCGGGCCCCCAGGAGCCCGGCGATGGCGGGGCGGGAGGGGCGCTCGCCGGCCCGGCCCGCGAGGTTGTCGCGCACCGAGCGCGCCAGGGAGGGCTCGATGATGGTCGCCAGCGCGAGGCACGCGTCGCGCCCGCCGTCCTCGGTCTCGGCCACGGCCCCGAGGAAGCGCCACGAGCTCCTCCGGGGGCACGCTCGCGACGATCTCCTCGGCCATCGCCTCGACCAGGTACGAGCGCTCCAGGCCGGGTGAGCGCCCGCACGACGCGCTCGATGCCGTCGCGCTCGGGCTCGATGTCGCCGTCCTCGTCCTCGAGGGTGGCCCGCAGGCGCAGGAAGGCGGCCTGGGCGTCCAGGTCGCCGGCGATGTCGTCGAGGCACTCCGCGACCTCGGCCCGCTCGGGGGCGGCGGCGTGGGCGAGCCCGGACTCGGCCCAGCGGCGCGCGCTGACGTGGTCGCCGGTGCGCTGGGCGATCAGGGCGGCCTCGTACCAGTCCTCGGGGTCGCGCTCGGCGAAGGCCCCCCGCAGCCGCGCCAGGGCGCGCTCGGGGGCGCCCGAGCGGGCGAGCAGGCGGGCCAGGCCGCGCCGGGCGGCGGGGACCCTCTCGGGGGCGCCCCGCTGGAGGAGCACCAGCAGCCGCTCCTGCGCCAGCGCCGCCTCGGCGAAGCGCTCGTCCACCAGCAGCGCGGCCACCTCGGCGTCGAGCGCGTCCACGCGCTCGTCCAGCGCCTGGGCGGTCACCGCGAGGCGTCCGTCGGGGAGCAGCACGAACCGCGGGTCGCCGCGCAGCGCCCGGCGCACGGCGGCGGCGGGGTCGCGGGAGCGGGTCACGCCCGCCCCCGCCAGAGCGGTGCCGAGATCCTCCGCGCGGAGCGGTCCCGCGGCGAGCAGGTCGGCGGCCGAGTCGGCGATGCGGCCCATCGGGTGAGGATAGCGGGGGGTCCGGTCGCGACGGGACGGACGCGCTGGCATCATCGACGCGTGTCGCGCTCCGCACGCACGCGCCGGAACGCGCCGTGAACGGCTACGCCGCCCTGCTCCCCGCGGCCTCGGTCTTCGAGTCCTTCAACCAGTTCGCGGAGGACGCCGCCGCCTACGGCTACTGGGCGATCTTCCTGGTCGTCGCGGGCGACGGGCTCATCCCGATCCTCCCCGGCGAGACGGCGATCGTGGCCGCCGCGGTGCTCGCCGCCAACGGCAGCCTCAACCTGTGGCTGGTGATCCTGGCGGGGGCCGCGGGCGCGGTGGCGGGGGACTGCTCGGCCTACTGGATCGGCCGCGCCGGGCACGGCCCGATCCGGCGCACGGTGACGCGCTTCGCCGGGCACGACCGCCTGCTGGCGGCCGAGCGCATGGTGCAGCGCCAGGGCCCCGCGCTGGTCTTCGTCGGGCGCTTCCTCCCCGGCATCCGGATCGCGATCAACCTCTCGTGCGGCGCCGGGCACATGTCGTTCCCGCGCTTCCTCGCCTTCGACGTGATGGGCGGGATCGTGTGGGCGAGCCAGGCGGCCCTGCTGGGCTACTTCGCCGGCAAGGCCTTCGCCGACCAGATCTGGGTCGCCTTCGTGGTGGCCTTCGCGGTCACCGGCCTGGTGGGGGGCTTCGTGGCCCTGAAGGAGCGCAAGCGGATGCGGCGGGAGCGGCTCGAGGCCGACGGGCCCGGCGACGCGCCCCCTCCGGAGGCGTGAGGGCCGTGTGAGTTTTTTGTTGAACAGCCCCACAGCACCTAAAGGTTTCGTCAGGTTTCGGGGCGACCCGGCCGAGAATGGGGTTGCGAGGCCCTAAGAGCCTCCCCAGAATCGGAAACATGTTGGTTCCCGTGGAGATCGGTGGCACTCATCCCGCAAAACGCAAGCGAGCGGGTCGGACAACCGCCCAGCGGGACGCCTGAGTTGGCCACCGCCCCCGCCGCCGCGACCCGCGCGAACGTGTCGTTCGCGGGCGTGCAGCGGGCGCGAACGGGTGACTCCCCCCTCCTGTCCGTGTCGGCCGCGGCGCGGCTGCTGGGGGTGAGCTCGTCGTCGCTGCGCGCCTGGGCCGCCGCCGGCCGCGTGCCGCACGTGCGGACGCCCGGCGGGCACCGCCGCTTCGAGCTGGACGAGCTGGTGCGCTGGCTGGCCGACCGCGGCGGGGCGCCGCCCGCGACCCCGAGCCGGCTCCAGGAGCTGGTGCCGACGCGCCTGGAGGCGATGCCCGACACCGCGCGCGCCCTGGCCGAGGCCGCCCCGGCGGTCCTGGAGGCCTTCGAGGACGAGCTGGGCCGCACCCGCGCGGGCGCGCTGCGTCCCTCGGCGGCGCGGCAGGCCCGGGTGACCGGCGCCCTCGAGGCGCTGTCCGAGGCCCTCGCCTCCGGCGACCTCGGCGAGTGCTACCGGGATGCCGAGTGGGAGGGCTTTCGCAACGGCGCCTCGGGCCAGCCCGGCGACGCCCCCGTGACCGAGGCGCTGGCGCTGCGCCGGGCCGTGGACCGCGTGCTGGGGCCCGTCCTGGCCGGCCGCACCGGCGAGCTGCGCGCCGTCGAGCGCGCCCTCGACCGCATGGCGGTGCGGGTCGCGGCGGGCTACGCCGACGGCGTGCGCTGCCGGCTCCGGTCGACGCTCGAGTGACCCGGGTGCGCGGGTGACCGTCTCACGCGTGAGCTCGCGGCCCCGCCGGTCCGAGGGCCCCTGGCTGTCGGTCTCGGCCGCGGCCCGCGCGCTGGGGGTGAGCCCCAGCACGCTGCGCCTGTGGGCGAGCGAGGGCCGGGTGCCGCACGTGCGCACGGCCGGGGGCCACCGCCGCTTCGACCCGGAGGCGCTGCGCCAGTGGCTGGCGCGCCAGCCGGCGCGGACGGCCCGGACGCCGCGCCAGGCCGCGGTCCGGATCCCGGTGGAGCCCGAGCTGGCCGAGGCCCTGCGCGCGCGGGTCGACCGCGTGTCGGAGGCGGTCGAGACGCTCGTCGAGGGACCCGCGGAGGTCGCCTACCGCCGCCTGCCGCCCATGGAGCGGCGCAACGTGGTGGGCGCCTGGGTCGAGGCCCTCGCCGGCGCGTTCGAGACCGGGAGCCTCGCCGACGCCCTGGAGCGCTCGGAGACGTACGGCCGGGGGCACGGCCTGGCCGGATCGTCGGCCGAGGTGACCCTGGGCGGGAGCCTGGCGCTCGAGCGGGCCATCGACCGGGCGCTGGCGATGCCGCCGGCCCCGGTGACCGAGTCCCAGCGGCGCGAGGTGGTGGCCGCCATGAGCCACCTGACCGTGCGCGTGGCGACGGCGTGGGCGGCGGCCGTCGCGGGGCGCGGGGGCCGCACCGCGGCCTGAGGCTCAGGCCCGCGGCACCGGGATGGTGACGCGCTCGAGGGTCCCGCCGCGCGGGGTGACCGCCCGCACGTCGATGGACCGCTCGCCGGCCGTCACGAGCAGGAAGTGGAAGGCGAACGCGCACGCCCGCAGGCCCGGCGTGGGGCGCACGCAGGGGTAGAGGCGGTCGCCGCCGCCGCTGGTGGTGATGTAGGTGACCCCGTCGCGCTCGATGCGCTCGTACATGTGGTTGTGGCCCTGCAGCACCAGCGCCACCCGGCCCGAGCGGAACAGCGGCGCCCAGAGGCGCTGCTGGTCGGGCGACGGCCCCGTGGATGCCGGAGGTGTAGACCGGCTGGTGCAGGGCGACGATGCGCACCCGCTCGGGCGAGCGCGCCAGCTGGCGGCGCAGGAAGGCCAGCTGGGCGGCGTCGGTCGGGGTGTTGGCGTCGAGCACGATGAACCGCGCCGGGCCGGCCGAGAACGCGTAGTAGCGGCCCGGCGCGCCGAGCACGGTGGCCGTCGACGGGCCGCGGACGTCGTGGTTGCCCCAGGCCGCGCGCCAGGGGATGCGCATGGCGCGCAGGCAGCGCTCCGGGCCCCAGAAGTTGGCGCGCGTCGCGACCCCGTCCGGGCGGTTGAAGTTGTCGCCGGTCGTCAGGACGAAGGCGAGCGGGCGCCGGCGCGCCTCGCCGCACATGCGCCGGGTGACGGCCGCCTGGCCGGCCGACCCGGTGCCCCAGTCGCCCTTGACCGCGAAGTGCACCGCCGGCGCGCGCCGGGGCGGCTCCGGCGGCCGGGGCGAGGGCGAGGGCCGGCGCGAGGGCCGCCGTCGCGAGGAGGCCCCTCACCCGCCCCCGGCGTCGTCCCCGGAGGACTCGATGCGCGCGCGCAGCTCGTCGGCGCGCCGGCGCAGGCGCTCGCCGCGCCGCGTCCAGGGCGGCCTCGGGGTCGTCGGCCGGGCCGTCGGGCATCGCGACGGGCAGGGACGGCGGGGGCGCCACCGGCTCCGGAGGGCGCCCCGGACCGCGCCGCCGGGTGGCGGCCGCGAGGCCCGCGCCGGCGCCCACGGCACCGATCACGGAGGCGGCCCACACGCTCCATCTGCGCATCCTCGATCACCTCGCCTCAAGGGTTGGAAGGCCATCCTAGTCGCCCCATCCACCGCTGCTATACTCACGCGCCTGCCGGGGCCCGGTGGCTCCGGAATGCCCGCATGTCGCAACCTTCGGAGGTCTGGGATCACCCCTTACGAGATCATGATCATCCTCAATCCTGACGCGGATGAGGAGCAGCAGCAGGAGATCCTCGAGAGGGTCCAGCAGCTCATCACCGACGGCGGCGGCACGATCGCGCACGTCAACGACTGGGGCCGCAAGAAGATCACGTTCCCCATGGAGAAGCGGCCCGACGGCCGCTACGTGATCATCACCTGCACCGGCGAGCCGACCTCGCTGCCGGAGATCGAGCGCATCCTCTCCATCAACAAGGGCGTGGTGCTGCGCGCGCTCTTCATCCGCCTCAACAGCGCGGAGTTCGAGCGCGCCAGTGCCACGGGCGCCCCGGCGCCGGTGGACGCGCACCCCGAGGGCGAGCGCCCCCAGCGCGGCGGCCGCCCGGGCGGCGGGCGCGGCGGCGGACGCCGGCCGCGCTAGATGCCGGCCGACCTCAACCGCGTGACCCTGGTGGGGCGCCTGACGCGCGACCCGGAGCTGCGCCACACCCGGGCGGCGATGCGATCTGCTCGATCCGCCTGGCGGTCTCCTCGCGTGCGCGCGATGAGGGCGGCAACTGGGGCGACCGCTCCAACTACTTCGACGTGACCGTCTTCGGCCGCCAGGCCGAGACCGCCTCCACCTACCTGGCCAAGGGCCGGCGCATCGGCGTCGATGGCCGCCTGTCCTGGCGCGAGTGGCAGACCCAGGACGGCTCCAAGCGCCAGAGCGTCGAGGTGATCGCCAACGACCTGTTCTTCCTGGACAGCCGCGGCGAGGGCGGCGGCGGCCAGGGCGGGGGCGACCACCAGCAGGGCGCGGGCTGGAGCCCGGCACCGGCCGCCGGCGGCGACCTGCCGGTCAACCGCAGCGACATGACGCCGGCGAAGCCCGCCGACGACGACGACATCCCCTTCTAGGACAGGCGAGGCGACATGCAGGCGATTCTTCTGACTGAGGTCGAGGGGCTCGGCGAGGCCGGGGCCGTCGTGACCGTGGCGCGCGGCTACATGCGCAACTACCTCGCAGCCCCGCGGCATCGCCGAGGTCGCGACGCCCGCCCGCATCGCCGAGGTCCAGCGCCGCGAGGAGCAGCGCCGCGCGGCCGAGGTCCGGGCCGAGGCCCAGTCCAAGGAGCTCGCCGACCTGCTCGGCCGCACGATCCTCACCCTCAAGGCCAAGGCCGGCGACGACGGCCGCCTGTTCGGCTCGATCACGTCCGCCGACGTGGCCACGGCCATCCAGGAGGCGCGCGGCGTGCGCGTGGACCGTCGTCACATCACGGTCGAGCCGCCCATCCGCGCGCTGGGCACCTACTCCGTGCCGGTGGAGCTCGCCCCGGGTCTCACGACCGAGGTGAAGACCATCGTCAGCCCGCTGCTCGACTGAGCAGCTCCCGCCCCGCGGGGCAGAGGAACCCGGTGGCATCCGAGAGCGTCACCCCGCCGCAGAACAGCGAGGCGGAGGCCATGCTGCTGGCCAGCCTCATGGAGGTCGGCAGCTACGTCGCCGAGACCCAGGGCATGCTCGACGCGGACGACTTCTACCGCGAGGGGCACCGGGCGGTCTACCGGGCGATCCAGGACCTGTTCCACGTGGGCGAGCCGGTGGAGCCGATCACGGTCATCGAGCAGCTGACCAAGAACGGCGAGCTGGACGACGCGGGCGGGCGGGTGGCCGTGCTCGACCTGATGGAGACGCCCTTCATCGCGGCCAGCTACCGCACCTACGCCGAGATCGTGCGCGACGCCGCCACCCAGCGGCGCCTGCTGCGGGTGGGCCAGGAGATCGAGCGGATGATCGTCCAGCGCGAGGGCGAGACGACCGCGATGCTCCAGGACGCCGAGACCCTGGTGTACGAGCTCTCCCAGAAGGGCGTGCGCGGCGACTTCACCCGCGTCGACAAGCTGGTGATCGCGGGCCTCGAGCGCCTCACCGCCGCCGAGGAGGGCGACGGCCTGGTGGGCGTGCCGACCGGGTTCACCGATCTCGACAGCGTGGTCGGCGGGCTCCAGCCCGGGAACATGATCGTGGTCGCCGCCCGCCCGAGCATGGGCAAGACCGCCCTGGCCCTGGGCATCGCCGAGCACGCGGCGCTCAACCAGAACCTGGCCGTCGCCGTGTTCAGCCTGGAGATGAGCGGCGACGAGCTGATCCAGCGCATGCTCTCGTCGACGGCCGTCGTGGACGCCGGCCGCATCCGCGCCGGGCAAGCTGGCGCCCGAGGACTGGTCGCGCATCGGCCGGGCCGCCGACCGCCTGTCCGCCGCCCGCCTCTACATCGACGACTCCGAGGGCGTGACCGTCGGCGAGATGCGCACCAAGCTGCGCCGCCTCAAGAGCCGCGACGGCCTCGACCTGCTGGTGGTGGACTACATCCAGCTGATGGAGGGCAACCGGGGCCGCAAGGACGAGAACCGCGTCCAGGAGATCTCCAGCATCTCGCGCAACCTGAAGATGCTGGCCCGCGACCTCGAGGTCCCGATCATCTGCGTCTCGCAGCTCAACCGGGCCCCCGACGCGCGCAACGACAAGCGCCCGATGCTCTCCGACCTGCGCGAGTCCGGCGCCATCGAGCAGGACGCCGACCTCGTGCTGATGATCTACCGCGACGACTACTACAACCCGGACACGTCCGAGGACAAGGGCGCTCGCCGAGGTGCTGGTGGCGAAGAACCGCCACGGTCCCACCAGCCGGGTCAAGCTGCCTTCCGGGGCTGCTACGCCAAGTTCGACAACCTCGACAGGGACCACTGAATGCCGGCGACGGTCGTGATCGGCGCCCAATGGGGCGACGAGGGCAAGGGCAAGGTCGTCGACCTGCTCGCCGAGCGCAGCGACGTGGTCGCGCGCTACCAGGGCGGCAACAACGCGGGCCACACGATCGTGGCCGGCGACGAGGTCTACAAGCTGCACCTCGTGCCGTCCGGGATCCTCTACCCCGGGCACGCTGTGCGTGATCGGCAACGGGACCGTGGTCGACCCGGGCGCCCTGTGCGACGAGATCGACGGCCTGGAGTCGCGGGGCGTGTCGCTGGAGATGCTGCGCATCAGCGGCAACGCGCACCTGATCATGCCGTACCACGTGATGCTGGACGGGGCGTCGGAGATGCGGCTGGGCAAGTTCTCGATCGGCACCACCCGGCGCGGCATCGGCCCCTGCTACGAGGACAAGGCGGCGCGCGTGGGCATCCGCGCCCAGGACCTCCTCGACCCCAAGATCCTGCTGCGCAAGCTCGAGATCGCCCTGGAGCACAAGAACGAGATCCTCGAGAAGGTCTACGGCATGCCGCGGCTCGAGCCGGAGGCCATCGCCGCCGACCTGCTCGACCACGCCGAGCGCCTGCGCCCCTTCATCGCCGACACCGCCCTGCTGATCGACGAGGCGCTGCGCGCGGGACCAGCGCGTGCTGTTCGAGGGCGCGCAGGGGACGATGCTCGACATCGACCACGGCACCTATCCGTTCGTGACCTCCTCCAACCCGGTGGCCGGCGCGGCGTGCACCGGGACCGGGATCGGCCCGACCCGCATCGACCGGGTGCTCGGCGTGACCAAGGCCTACGTGACGCGCGTGGGCGAGGGCCCCTTCCCCACCGAGCTCGACGGACGCCGACGGGCAGCGGATGCTGGAGCGGGGCAACGAGTTCGGCACCACCACCGGCCGCCAGCGCCGCTGCGGCTGGCTGGACCTGGTCGCCCTGCGCTACGCGGCGCGCCTCTCGGGCATGACCCAGCTCGCGCTGACCAAGCTCGACGTGCTCTCGGGCTTCCCCGAGGTGAAGCTGTGCGTCGCCTACCGCGACCGCGACGGCGCGCGGCTCACCGACTTCCCGTACCACCAGACCGTCTTCCACGGCTGCCGGCCGGAGTACGAGGCCATGCCGGGCTGGGACGAGGACCTCTCCGAGTGCCGCACCCTCGAGGACCTGCCGCCGCGGGCCCGCGAGTACGTGGACGCGATCGCCGACGCGGTGGGCGTGCCGATCACGCTCATCGGCACGGGCCAGGGACGCCACCAGGTCATCGACCAGGTGGGCGTCTAGCCCCGCCGGCTCAGGCGCCGACCGGATCCTCCGGGGCGGGCGCGGGGGTGGCGGGCACCTCGGCCTCGACGGGCGGCTGCTCCACCACGGGGGGCTCGGGCGCGGGAGGCGGGTCGACCGGCGGCTCGGTCACGGGCGGCGGCTCGGGCGCGGGCGGCGGGTCGACGGGTGGTGGCGGCGGCGGCGGGGGTGGTGGCGGTGGCGGCGGGTCCACCGGCGGCGCTGGGCGCGCACCACCGCCAGCCGCGCTTGCGCGGGTGCGACCTCTTGGACGGCGCCGTGGCCGAGGTCGCGGCGACCGTCACCGCGGGCGGGGCGGCGGCCGTCGCGAGCTGCGCGGGCGCGTCGGCCGCGGCCGCCGGGGAGACGCCCACCACCAGGCCGCCGGCGGCGGCCAGGACGATCGTGCCGATGGCGGCGCGGCGGCGCAGCGGGCGTTCGGCGGGCTGTGGGGAGCCGGTCAACGGGTGCCTCCGGGAGACGGGACAGCCCGCTTATAGCGCAGGCCATGCGGATCCGAATCGGAGGGTGCGCGAAAACCTGCCGAAAGCTGACGCGCCCCTGGGGAAATCGGCGAAGACTCGCCGACCGGGCGGTCTAGCCGGGGACGTGCGCCTCCGCCAGGACCTCGCGCACGCCGCCGTCGAGCAGGTCAACGACCGCGCCCCGGACGCGGTCGCGGTGGGGCAGGAAGTCGGTCCGCTGCACGTGCCGGATCGCGCTTCGCACGCTCTCGTCGACGTTGCGGAAGCCGCCCGCGCGCCAGTCCGGGCGCACGCCCGTGTCGCGCTCGATCTGGTCGGCGAAGGCCTCCTCGTCGAAGCCGTGCAGGGCGCAGCCGGTGTGCTGGACGATCAGCACCTCGCGGGTGCCCAGCATGCGCTGGGAGAGGGCGATCGAGCGGAGGGCGCCCTTGTCCACCCGCCCGCCGGAGTTGCGGATGATGTGGGCGTCGCCGGGCTCGAGCCCGAAGAGGGCGATCGGATCGAGGCGCGCGTCCATGCAGATGACGATGGCCAGACCGAGCCGCGGCGGCGCCGGCTTGGTGGTGGGCGGCATGTCGCGCGCCCGGGCCAGCAGGTCGTCAACCGTCACGTCGGGCTCCTCGGTCACGTCGACACCAGTATCGCCAGGGCCAGTACCCAGATGCCCACGATCGTGATCGCCGCCGGCCAGCCGCCGGAGAGCGCGATCGCGACCACCACCGTGCCCAGGACGGCGCCGCCGAGCACGAACCACAGCGGCCAGCGCACGTCGTCCTTCTCGCGCGGGCGCTCGAAGTTGGTCACCGGCGCCTCGCGCGGGCTGAGGGCCGTGCCGCCGCCGGTGGCCTCGATGTACGAGTCGAGGGCCCGCATCACCTCGGCCGCCGCCCGCTCGGGGTCGGCGGCGCCGGGCAGCTCGGCGAGCGCGTCCTCGAGGACGGCGCGGTGCGCCTCGCGATCGGCGCGGGACTGGGGCGTCGGGGGCGGGCTCATGGAGGCCGATGGTAGTGAGTCGCCGCGGATGGAACCAGCGGGTGTGACAGCGCGTCGGACGTCCCGGCGATGTGCGAGAGTGGCGTGGTGAGTCGCACGGTGCTGGTCGTCGGAGGCGGGGGGCGTGAGCACGCCCTGGTGAGGGCCATCGCCCGCTCGCCCGAGCGACCTCGGATCCTGTGTGCCGGCGGAAACGCCGGCATCGCCGCCGACGCCGAGATCATCCCGGTCCACCTCGACGACGTCGGCGGGGTGGTGGCCCTGTCGTCGGTCTACGGCGTCGATCTGGTGGTGGTCGGGCCCGAGGCGCCGCTGGTCGCCGGGCTCTGCGACGGGCTGCGCGCCGCCGGCATCCGCGCCTTCGGCCCGTCGGCGGCCGCCGCGCGGCTGGAGGGCAGCAAGGCGTTCTCCAAGGAGGTCATGGCGGCGGCGGGCGTCCCCACCGCCCGCGCGATCACCGTCACGCGACGTCGACGCGGGGATGGCCGCGGTGAGGGAGCTGGGCCTGCCGGTGGCCGTCAAGGCCGACGGCCTGGCCGCGGGCAAGGGCGTGATGGTCGTGGCGAGCGAGGAGGACGCGCGCGAGGCGCTGCAGACCTGCCTGGTGGACGCGGCCTTCGGCGAGGCCGGCCGCGTGGTGGTGGTCGAGGAGGGCATGACCGGGCCCGAGGTGTCGCTGCTGGCGGTCACCGACGGCCGCGCCGTCGCCCGCTTCCCCGCCGCGCGCGACTACAAGCCGATCGGCGAGGGCAACACCGGCCCCAACACCGGCGGCATGGGCTCGGTCTCGCCGGTGCCCGACATCCCGGACGACCTGGCCGACCGGCTCATCGACAGCGTCCACCGCCCCGTGATCGCGGAGATGGAGCGCCGCGGGACGCCGTTCGCCGGCGTCCTCTACGCCGGCCTGATGATGACCCCCGACGGCCCGCGGGTGCTCGAGTTCAACACCCGCTTCGGCGACCCCGAGACCCAGGCCCTGCTGCCCCGCCTCGAGGACGACGCGCTGGAGCTGCTCACGGCGGCGGCCGACGGCCGGCTGGCGGACGGGCCGGTGCGCGTCAACGACGGGGCCGCCGTGGCCGTGGTGCTGGCCGCCCACGGCTATCCGGGCACGCCGCGCCAGGGCGACGTGATCGAGGGCCTCGCGGAGGCGGCCGCGACGGGCGCGGAGGTGTACCACGCCGGCACCGCGCCGGGGAGGGACGGCACCGTCGTCACCGCCGGCGGGCGGGTGCTGGCCGTGAGCGCGCGCGGCGACAGCGTCGCCGACGCCCGCGCCCGCGCCTACGCGGCCGCGGAGCTGGTGCGGTTCGACGGCCGCCAGATGCGCGGCGACATCGCCTCGGGAATGGACGGCACATGATCCCCCGCTACTCCCGGGCGGCGATGAACGCCCTCTGGACCGAGCAGGCCAAGCTCGAGCGCTGGCTCGAGGTGGAGCTGGCGGTGTGCCGCGCCTGGGCCGCCAAGGGCGTGATCCCGGCCGAGGACCTGGCCCAGATCGAGGCGAAGGCCGCGTTCACGGTGGAGCGCACCCAGGAGCTGGAGCGCACCACCAACCACGACGTGGTGGCGTTCCTCACCGACGTCAACGAGCACATCGGCCCGGCCTCGCGGTGGGTCCACTACGGCATGACCTCCTCGGACGTCCTGGACACCGGCCTGGCGCTCGCGATCCAGCGCTCGGGCGCGCTGCTGCTGGCCGAGCAGGCGGCCCTCACCGCCACGCTGCGCGACATGGCCCTGCGCCACGCGGACACGCTCTGCGTCGGCCGCACCCACGGCATCCACGCCGAGCCCACGACCTTCGGCCTCAAGCTGGCCGGCCACGCCCTGGAGAGCCGGCGCAACGAGGTGCGCCTGGCCGAGGCGATCGCGGGCGCATCGGTGGGCAAGCTGTCGGGCGCGGTGGGCACCTACGCCATGCTCGACCCGGACATCGAGCGCGAGGTGCTGGCCGCGCTCGGCATCGGCGGCGAGCCGGTGGCGACCCAGGTGGTCGCGCGCGACCGGCACGCCCAGCTGGTGTGCACGATGGCCGTGGCCGCGAGCTCGCTGGACCGGCTGGCCACCGAGCTGCGCCACCTGCAGCGCACCGAGCTGCGCGAGGCCGAGGAGGCCTTCACGGTGGGCCAGAAGGGCAGCTCGGCGATGCCCCACAAGCGCAACCCGATCACGGCCGAGCGCATCTCGGGCATCGCGCGCGTGGTGCGCGGCCACGCCGTGGCGGCCCTGGAGGACGTGGCGCTGTGGCACGAGCGCGACATCTCCCACTCCTCGGTGGAGCGGATCATCCTGCCGGACGCCTTCCTCGCCCTCGACTACATGCTCGCGCGCACCCGCTCCCTGGTGGAGGGGCTGGTGGTGCGCCCGGACCGGATGCTGGCGGTGCTGGAGTCCTCGCACGGCCTGGTGTTCTCCCAGCGGGTGCTGCTGGGCCTGGTGGAGCGCGGCCTGACCCGCGAGGAGGCCTACGCCCTGGTGCAGCGCAACGCGATGCGCGCCTGGGACGAGGGCCGCCCGCTGGGCGAGCTGCTGGCCGCCGACCCCGAGGTGGCCGCCGTGCTGCCGGCCGCGGAGCTGGAGGCCCTGCTGGACCCCACCTGGTACACCCGCCACGTGCCCGAGGTGCTGGAGAGGGTGGCCGCCCTGTGATCGATGCGGGCGCCGTGGCCGGGTACCCGCTCATCCTCGAGGGCAAGGTGCGCCAGGTGCGCGAGGTGGACGCCGACCGCCTGCTGATCGTCGCGACCGACCGGATCTCGGCCTACGACTGGATCATGCCCACGCCGATCCCCGACAAGGGGCGCATCCTGACCGCGCTCTCGGCGTTCTGGTTCGGCCGCACGGCCGACATCGTCCCCAACCACCTGATCGAGACGGTCGGCGACCGCGCCATGCTGGTGCAGCGTCTGAGCATGCTCCCGATCGAGTGCGTCGCCCGGGGCTACCTGGCGGGCTCGGGCTGGAGGGACTACCAGGAGACCGGGGCCGTGTGCGGGCACCGCCTGCCCACGGGCCTGCGCCAGGCCGACCCGCTGCCCGAGCCGATCTTCACCCCCGCCACCAAGGCCACCGAGGGCCACGACCTCAACATCAGCCGCGACGAGGCCGCCGAGATGGTGGGCGCCGGGCGTCCTGGCCGAGGCCGAGCGGATCACCCTGGAGCTGTACCGGCGCGCCGCCGAGCGCTGCGCGCGGGCCGGCCTGATCCTGGCGGACACCAAGTTCGAGCTCGGCACCGACCGCCACGGGAACCTGGTGCTGGGGGACGAGGCCGTGACGCCCGACTCGTCGCGCCTGTGGCCCGCCGACCGCTGGTCGCCCGGGCACAGCCCGCCCTCGTTCGATAAGCAGTACCTTCGCGATTGGCTCGACGAGATCGGCTGGGATCACTCCTCGCCGCCGCCCGAGCTGCCCGCGGAGGTCGTCGAGGGGACCCGGGCCCGCTACATCGAGGCGCACCAGCGCATCACGGAGGTGGACGAGTGACGCAGGTGATCGTGACGGTGATGCCCAAGGAGGGCGTGCTCGACCCCCAGGGGCAGGCCGTGGCCGGCGCCCTGGCGCAGCTGGGCTTCGGCGGCGTCGGCGAGGTGCGCATCGGCAAGCGCATCGAGCTGGCCATCGACGGCGACGACCCGGTCGGCGAGGCGGAGGCGATGTGCGAGAAGCTGCTCGCCAACGCGCTGATCGAGGAGTACCGCGTGGAGGTCGCCGGGTGAGCACCGTGGCCGTGGTCCGCTTTCCCGGCACCCTCGATCACGACAGCGCGCGGCGGGCGGTGGAGGGCCTCGGGGCGACGAGCGTCGAGGCCTGGCACGCGGACGCCGAGCTGCCCTCCGGCACCACCGCCGTCCTGCTTGCCCGGCGGCTTCTCGTACGGCGACCACCTGCGCTGCGGGGCCATCGCCAGCCGCGCGCCGATCATGGCCGCGGTGCGGCGGCACGCCGAGGCCGGCGGGCGCGTGGTGGGCATCTGCAACGGCTTCCAGGTGCTCTGCGAGGCGGGCCTCCTGCCCGGCGCGCTGCGGCGCAACGCCACCCTCTCGTTCGTGTGCCGCCAGATGGAGCTCGAGGTGGCCGACCCGGACACCCCCTGGACCTCCGGCCGCCCGCGGGGCGCCACCATCTCGATCCCGGTCAAGAACAACGAGGGCGCCTGGTACGGCGACCCGGCCGCGGCGCGCGTGGTGCTGCGCTACCGGGAGGACCTGCTGGGCTCGACCGACCGCGTCGCGGGCGTGACCAACCCCGCGGGCAACGTGATGGGCCTGATGCCCCATCCCGAGGAGGCGTGCGACCCGCTGCTCGGATCGACCGACGGGCGCCTGGTGCTGGGCGGCCTGGTCGCGGTGGCGGCATGAGCACCACCGAGATCCCCCGCCACCGCCAGCTGGGCCTGACCGACGAGGAGGCCGCGCGCATCCCGGAGCTGCTCGGGCGGGCGCCGAGCGACCCCGAGCTGGTCATGTTCAGCCTGATGTGGAGCGAGCACTGCTCCTACAAGCACAGCCGGCCGCTGCTGGGCGGCTTCCCCACCACCGGCCCGCGCGTGCTGCAGGGCCCCGGCGAGAACGCCGGCGTGGTGGACGTGGGCGACGGCATCGCGGTCGCGCTGAAGATCGAGAGCCACAACCACCCCTCGGCCGTCGAGCCCTTCGAGGGCGCGGCCACCGGCGTGGGCGGCATCGTGCGCGACATCATCGCGATGGGCGCGCGGCCGATCGCCCTGCTCGACTCGCTGCGCTTCGGCGAGCTGACCAGCGCCCGCAGCCGCCACCTGTTCACGCGCGCGGTCGCCGGCATCGGCCACTACGGCAACTGCATCGGCGTGCCCACGGTGGGCGGCGAGGTGGCCTTCGACGACCGCTACGAGGAGTCGTGCCTGGTCAACGCCATGTGCGTCGGGCGTGCTGGGCCCCGGCGGCATCCTGCGCGCCGCGGCCGCGGGGGCCGGCAACGCGCTGGTGCTGATCGGCAACCGCACCGGGCGCGACGGCATCGGCGGCGCCAGCGTGCTGGCCTCGGCCGAGCTGGACGAGGACGAGGACAAGCGCCCCTCCGTGCAGGTGAGCGACCCGTTCACCGAGCGCAAGCTGATGGACTGCTGCCTGGACCTGGCCGCCCAGGGCGCCTTCGTGGCCCTGCAGGACCTGGGGGCCGCGGGCCTCACGAGCGCCGCCAGCGAGATGGCCGCCAAGGGGCGGGTGGGCCTGGACATCGACCTCGACCTGGTGCCGCTGCGCGAGGCCCTCGCGCCGGCCGAGATCCTGGTCTCCGAGAGCCAGGAGCGGATGCTGGCGGTGGTCGAGCCCGCGCGCCTCGACGAGGTGATCGCGGTGTGCCGCCGCTGGGACCTCGACGCGACGGCGATCGGGACCGTCACCGAGGGCGAGAACCTGGTCGCGCGCGCCGGCGGCGAGGTGGTGGTGGACCTGCCCGCGCGCCTGCTGGCCGACGAGGCGCCGACCTACGAGGTGCCGCGCGACCCGGCGCCGCCGGCCGAGCCCCTGGACCGGGCGACGCATCCCCGAGCCCGCCGACCCGGCCGCGGCCTGGCGCGACCTGCTGGCCCACCCCAACGTGGCCAGCCGGCGGTGGATCTACGAGCGCTACGACCACCTGGTGGGCGCCAACACGATCCGGCGCCCCGGGGGCGACGCGGCGGTGGTGCGCCTGCCCGGCTCGGAGCGCGCGATCGCGCTCACCACCGACTGCGCCGAGCGCCACTGCGAGCTCGACCCGCGGGCGGGCGGGCGGGCCTCGGTGCTGGAGGCGGCGCGCAACCTGGCGTGCGTCGGGGCCCGCCCGGTGGCGGCGACCGACTGCCTCAACTTCCCCAACCCGGAGAAGGGGGCGACCGGCTGGCGGATGGCCGAGGCCATCGCCGGGATGGCCGACGCCCTGACAGCGCTCGCGGTACCGGTCGTTTCCGGCAACGTCTCCCTCTACAATGAGTCGGCGACGCGCGCGATCCTTCCGACACCGGTCGTGGGGATGATGGGGCTGCTGGAGCGCGCCGACAGGAGCGTCGGACATGCCTTCTCCCAGGACGGTGACATCGTGCTCCTCGTCGGCGACGACGGGGTCCTCGACGCGAGCGAGTACGTCGCGCGCCCCGGCGGGGCGCGCCCCGACATCGATGTCGCCCGGGAGGTCGCGGCCATCGAGCTGGTGCTGAGCGCCGCGCAGGACGAGCTGCTGACGAGCGCCCACGACGTCTCCGGCGGCGGCCTCGCGGTGGCCCTGACCGAGAGCGCGCTGGCCGGCGGACGCGGCGCCACGGTGGCGCCTGGAGGCCGGGGCGCGCGACGACGAGGTGCTGTTCGGGGAGGGCGGCGGGCGGATGCTGCTGACCGTCGCCGGCGAGGACGCCGCGGCGCGGATCGCGGCGCTCGGCGAGGAGGCGGGCGTGAGGGTGCGCCGGCTGGGCTCCGTGGGCGGCGATCGCGTGACCGTCGGGATCGGCGGGCGCGAGGTGTCCCTCGGCCTGGAGGAGGCCCGCGCGGCCTATGAGCGCGGCCTGCCGGAGGCGCTGGCGTGAGCCACCTCGACGACGACGCGCCCCGCGAGGAGTGCGGGGTCTTCGGGATCGCCGCGCCTCCCGGGCGCGACGTCTCGCGGCTGACCTACTACGCGCTCCACGCGCTGCAGCACCGCGGCCAGGAGAGCGCCGGCATCGCGACCAGCGACGAGGGCCACGTCACCATCCAGCGCGACCTGGGCCTGGTGAGCGCGGTGTTCGACGAGCCGTCGCTGCGCAGCCTGACCGGCGACACCGCGATCGGCCACGTGCGCTACTCCACCACCGGCGCCAACAAGTGGGACAACGCCCAGCCGGTCACCCACACCCGCGGCGAGGACATCGTGGCCCTCGGCCACAACGGCAACCTCACCAACACCGGCGAGCTGCGGGCCGAGATGGAGCTGGCCGGCGTGGACCTGCGCGCGAGCACCGACTCGGAGATCGTGGCGGCCATGATCGCCGCCGAGGAGGGCAGCCTGCTGAAGGCGGTCTGCAACGTGATGCCGCGGCTGGTGGGCGCCTACTCGGTGGTGGCGATGACGAGCCGCGAGCTGGTGGCCTTCCGCGACGCGCACGGCGTGCGCCCGCTGGTGCTGGGCCGCCTGGACGAGGGCGGCTGGTGCGTGGCCTCGGAGACCTGCGCGTTCGACCAGATCGGGGCCCGCTTCGAGCGCGACGTGCGCCCGGGCGAGGCGATCCGGGTCACGGCCGCCGGCGTCGAGAGCCGCCAGGCCCTGCCGTCGGCCGGCGGGCAGCTGTGCGTGTTCGAGCACATCTACTTCGCCCGCCCGGACAGCCAGATGGACGGCACGACGGTGTGGGAGTCCCGCCGGGCGATGGGCGCCGAGCTCGCCCGCGAGAGCCCGGCCGAGGCCGACCTGGTGGTGGGCCTGCCCGACAGCGGCACCCCGGCGGCCATCGGGTTCGCCGGCGAGTCGGGCATCCCCTACGCCGAGGCGGTCGTGCGCAACCGCTACGTGGGCCGCAGCTTCATCCAGCCCGACCAGGCGCTGCGCCAGCACGGCATCCGCCTCAAGTTCAACCCGCTGCCCGCCGTGATCCGGGGCAAGCGGCTGGTGGTGGTGGACGACTCGATCGTGCGCGGCAACACCACGCGCCAGATCGTGGCGATGCTGCTGGACGCCGGGGCCACCGAGGTGCACATGCGCGTCTCCAGCCCGCCGATCCTGTGGCCGTGCTTCTACGGCATCGACATGGCGGACCGCTCCGAGCTGGTGGCGGCCAACAACAGCGTGGAGGAGATCGCGGCGCTGACCGGCGCCCACTCGCTGGCGTACCTCTCCAAGGAGGGCCTGCAGCGCGCCCTCGGCCGGCCCGCCTCCTCGTTCTGCCGCGCCTGCTTCACCGGCGAGTACCCCATCGCGATCCCCGACTCGTCGCTCAAGCTGCGCTTCGAGCCGGGAGCCCGCGAACCCCTGCGCGCCTAGGAAGGTCTGCGGGGTGAGCGAGCGGATCTCCTACCGCGACGCGGGCGTCGACCTCGACGCCGCGCGGCGCCACACCGACACCATCTCGGCGATGCTCGCCGGGGGCCAGACCGGCTTCGCCGCGGCCCACCCGATCCCGCCCGGCATGCGCGAGCCGATGCTCGTGAGCTGCACGGACGGGGTCGGCACCAAGCTGCTGCTGGCGCAGGAGCTGCGCCGGCTGGGCGGGCTGGGCCAGGACCTGGTGGCGATGTGCGTCAACGACCTGGCCTGCACCGGGGCGACCCCGCTGGTGTTCCTGGACTACCTCGCCGTGGGCCGGCTGGACCCGGACGAGGCGGCGGTGCTGGTGCGCTCCATCGCGGACGCCTGCGCGGAGGTGGGCTGCGTGCTCGCCGGCGGGGAGACGGCCGAGATGCCCGGGCTGTACGCCCCGGGCCACTTCGACCTGGCCGGCTTCGCCTGCGGCGTGGTGGAGCGGGCCGAGATGCTCGGCCCCCACCGGGTCCGCGAGGGCGACGCCATCGTGGGGATCCCCTCCTCGGGCTTCCACTCCAACGGCTACTCCCTGGTGCGGGCGCTGGTGGCCGACGGGGCGCTGGACCTGGCGCCGGAGCTGCTGCTGGCGCCCACGCGCCTCTACGTGCGCGAGCTGGCCGGCCTGGCGGCCGCCGGCGTCGCGGTGCACGCGGCGGCCCACATCACCGGCGGGGGGCTCGCCGAGAACCTGCCGCGGGCGCTGCCCGAGGGCCTGCGGGCCGTGGTGGACCCCGCCTCCTGGGAGCGCGGGCCCGCGTACGACGCGCTGCTGGGCAGCGGGCGCGTGGACGAGGACGAGGCGTGGAGCACCTTCAACATGGGCCTCGGCATGTGCCTGGTGGTGGCGCCCGGGCGCGTGGCCGACGTGCGGGCGGCGGTGCCGGACGCGCGTGAGGTGGGGCGCGTGGTGGCCGGCGCTCCGGGAGTGACCCGTGGCTGAGGGCGGCCTGCGGGTGGTCGTGCTGGTGTCGGGCAGCGGGTCCAACCTCCAGAGCCTGATCGACACGGTGCACGAGGCGGGCGGGCCGATCGAGATCGTGCTGGTGGTGAGCTCCCGGCCGGGGGTGCCCGCGCTGGCCCGCGCCGAGCGCGCCGCGATCCCGACGCGGGTGGTGGCGCTGGAGGGTCGCGAGCGGGACGCGCGGGACGCCGAGCTGGCCGACGTGGTGGCCGCCGCCGAACCCGACCTGGTGGTGCTGGCGGGCTGGATGAGCATCCTCAGCGGCGTCTTCCTGGACCGGTTCCCGGACCGGGTCATCAACCTCCATCCCTCGCTGCTGCCCGCCTTCCCGGGGCTGCACGCGATCGAGCAGGCGCTGGCCTGGGGCGTGCGCTACACGGGGGTGACCGTGCACTTCGCCGAGGAGGTGGTGGACGGCGGTCCGGCCATCCTGCAGGAGCCCGTTCCGGTGATGTACGGTGACGACGAGGAGGCGCTCACGGCACGGATCCGCGAGGTCGAGCACCGCCTCGTGCCCGAGGCGGTTCGCCTCTTCGCCGCAGGCAGGGTGCGCCGCGACGCGGTCGATCGACGCAAGGTCCAGATCGTCTCTCTGGAGGGTGAGTGAGGGTTTCGCGCGCACTCGTTTCGGTCTCCGACAAGACCGGGCTCGAGGTCTTCGCCAGGGGCCTGGCGGCCCGGGGCATCACGATCATCTCGACCGGGGGCACGGCCGACTCGCTGCGCTCGTGGGGCGTCGAGGTGGTGCCCGTCGATGAGGTGACCGGGCACCCCGAGATCCTGGGCGGGCGGGTCAAGACGCTCCATCCCAAGATCCACGGCGGGATCCTCGGGCGCGCCGGCCACGAGGGCGACGCCGAGCAGATGCGCGAGTCCGGGATCGAGCCGATCGACCTGGTGGTGGTGAACCTGTACCCGTTCGAGGAGTGGGTGCAGCGGCGCGGCGTCGGCGACGACGAGCTGATCGAGCAGATCGACATCGGCGGGCCGGCCCTGATCCGCGCGGCGGCGAAGAACCACGCCCGCGTGGGCGTCGTGACCTCCCCGGACCAGTACGACGAGGTGCTGCGACGAGCTCGGCCGCCGGCGACGGCGAGATCTCGCCCGCCCTGCGCCGGCGCCTGGCGGGCGCGGCCTTCCAGCGCACGGCGCGCTACGACGCGACGATCGCCAACTGGTTCGCCGAGGGCGAGGGCGAGTTCCCGGACCACATCCTGCTGGGCTTCGAGAAGCACCTGGACGTGAGCTACGGCGAGAACCCCCACCAGCGCGGCGCGTACTACGCCGAGCGCGGCGCGCGCACGCACCTGCTCGCGCGCGTCGAGCAGCTCCACGGCAAGGCGCTGTCGTTCAACAACCTCTACGACCTCGACGCCGCCCGGGCGCTGCTGGCCGAGTTCGAGCTGCCGGCCTGCGTGATCGTGAAGCACAACAACCCGTGCGGGGTCGCCATCGCCGGCGATCGTCGGCACGGCGTACGATCGCGGCGCGCGACTGCGACCCGGTGTCCGCCTACGGCGGCGTGATCGTGGTGAACCGGCCGGTCGACCCGAGCTCTCGGCGAGCTGCTCGCCGTCGACGTTCGTCGAGGTGCTGCTGGCGCCCGGCTACGACGCCGGCCGCCCTCGAGGCGCTCACGCGCAAGCCCAACACGCGCATCATGCTCAACGGCGAGCGGCGCCGCACCAACCCGGGCGAGCGCGACCTGCGGCGGGTGTCGCGGGGGCCTGCTGGTGCAGGACCGCGACGCCGAGAGCCGAGGACCGCGACCAGATGAAGGTCGTCACCGAGCGCACGCCGAGCGAGGCCGAGTGGGGCGACCTGCTGTTCGCGTGGCGCGTCGCGAAGCACGTGAAGAGCAACGCGATCGTGCTCGCGCGCGACCTCGCGACCGTCGGCATCGGCGCCGGGCAGATGAGCCGCGTCGACTCGGTGCGCCTGTCGCTGGAGAAGGCCCAGGTCGCCGGTGGCGGGCTCGGTGCTCGCGAGCGACGCCTTCTTCCCGTTCGCCGACGGCCCCGAGGCCGCCGTCGAAGGCGGGCGTGACCGCCGATCATCCAGCCGGGCGGCTCGATCCGCGACGACGAGGTGTTCGCGGCCTGCGACGCCGCCGGCGTCGCGATGGTCGTCACCGGCCGCCGCCACTTCCGGCACTAGCGACGAGGACCGGATGCCCGGCTGGCGCGCTCACCATCGACGTCGACGCCCCGCCCGACGAGGTGTGGGCGTTCATCGGCGACCCGACGACCGTCCCGCGCTGGTACCCCAAGTACGTGTCGTGCGACGGTGGACGGCGACACCCGCGTGCTGCGCAGCGCCGAGGGCGCCGTGCTGCACGAGGCCCTGCTCGAGCGCGACGAGGAGCGCCGGTTCTACGCCTACTGGTGATCTCCGGGGCGCCGGTGCGCGACGCACCGGGCGAGCTTCGAGGTGGCGGCCGCGGGCGCGGGCAGCACGTGATCCCTGGACGACCGACGGCCGAGCCCTCGATCCCGCGATCGACCTGGAGGCGCGCCTCACCCCCACCCAGACCGACGCCCTGGCGCGCGTCAAGCGGATCGTGGAGGGCACGGAGCCCGCCTGACCGGCGCGCGGCGCGCCGGCGGGCGGCAGGCCATACCCTGTGGGCGACGATGCGCTCGCTACTCGCCGCCCTCCTGGCGGCCCTGGCCGTGGTCTCGCCCGCCCGGCGGCGGCCCCGAGCGACCTGTCGCGCGACCCGCTGGACCGCGCCGCCCTCCTGGCGCTGCCGAGCGTCTACCGCGTGGAGGTGACGATGCACGTGGACGCGCTGCGCCTCGCGCGACGGCGCCGGCGTCCTGGTCGATGCCGGGGCGCGGACCTTCCAGGAGGTGCGGCACGGCGTTCGCGGCCGTGCCCGGGAGGCTGGCTGGTGTGGCGGCGCACGTGGCCGACGCCCGACCACGCGGCCATGGCGCGCCCTCGCCTACCAGAGCCGCGAGCGCCGCGGCCGCCCAGAGTGACGACGACGCCGCCGACGACTGGGTGCGGACGAACGGCGCCGTGCCGGTGCGGGCCGGGCGTGGTCTCCATCGCGGTGAGCCAGGCGGACGCCGGCGGCGGGCAACCGCGCTCGACGCACCCTCACGGTGCGGGAGGTGCGGCGAGCGACGCGGCCGACCTGGTGGCCTGATCCGGATCGCGCGCGCCCGCGGCGCCGGCCCTGGCGCTCGACGAGGCGACCTCGACTCGGGCACCCCGGTGGTCACGATCGGCTTCGGCGCGGCTCGTCGCCTCGACGGGCCCGCGCGCGGCGCGACCGAGCCGGCGATGCGGCGCGGGCGGCTGGGCCGCACCGGCACGCTGGAGCCGAAGACGGCGGGAAGCCCCAGCGCGAGGCCATCGTGATCGCGGTGCCGGTGGAGCGAGGCGACTCGGGCGGCCCGGTGATCGACGCCGACGGCAGCGTGCGCGGCATCGTGACCCTGCGCAGCCGCGAGGGCGGCATCGCCGAGCGGGCGACCGACGTGCGCCAGCTGCTCGAGGGGCCGGGAGATCACCCCGGGCGCCGGGGCGAGCGGCGACCGCTTCCGGGCGGCCATGACCGCGTTCTGGCGCCCTGGACTTCCCGGGGGCGGTGCAGGGCTTCGACGCGACGCTGCAGTCCTTCGGCGAGCACACGCTGGCCGGGACGCGGGCGCCGGCGCGCGGCCGAGCTCGCCGGGGGCGACTTCTCGCTCTCGGGCGACCGGCGGCGCGGCGCGCTGCTGGCGATCGGGGTCGTCGCGGGCCTGGCGCGCGCTCGTCTGCGCGGCGGGCCTCGCCGGCCCGGCTCGCTGCTGGGGCGGCAGGGGGCGCCCCCGGACGGTAAGGTACGGCGCTCCGCCGAGCGGAGGGGTAGATGCGGATCGGCGTCCCGGCCGAGGTCAAGGCGACGAGTACCGGGTGGCCCTGCGCCGGCCGGCGCCCTGGAGCTGGTGCGCCGGCGCGGCCACGAGGTATGGGTGCAGGCGGGCGGCGGGCGCGGGGGCGGGCTTCGCCGACGAGGCACTACGCCCGCGTCGGCGCGCGCAGATCGGCGACGCCCACGCGGCCTGGGGCGGCGAGCCCGATCCTGAAGGTGAAGGAGCCCCAGCCCTCCGAGTTCGGCTTCCTCCGCGACGACCAGGTCCTGTTCACCTACCTGCACCTGGCCGCCAACCCGCGGCGTGGCCGGACGCGCTGCAGCGGGCGGGCACGACGGCCATCGCCTACGAGACCGTCGAGGACGCGCACGGGGCGCCTGCCGCTGCTCGCGCCCATGAGCGAGATCGCCGGGCGCCTGGCGGTGCAGGCCGGCGCCCGCTACCTGGAGCGGCCCCTCGGCGGCCGCGGCGTGCTGCTCGGGGGCGTCGCCGGCGTCGCGCCGGGCTCGGTCGTCGTGATCGGCGGCGGCATCGTGGGCACCAACGCCGCCGTGGTGGCCGCCGGGCATGCAGGCCCACGTGGCGGTGCTCGACACCGACCTCGGACCGGCTGCGCGAGCTGGAGCTGCTGCTGGCCGGCCGCGTCACGCTGCTCCACTCCACCCAGCTGGCCGTCGAGGAGCTGCTGCCGACCGCCGACCTGGTGGTGGGGGCCGTGCTGCTGCCGGGGGCGCGCGCACCGCGGCTGGTGCGGCGCGAGGCCCTGGGCACGATGAGACCCGGATCGGTGATCGTGGACGTCGCCGTCGATCAGGGTGGGTGCATCGAGACGACCCGCCCGACGACCCACTCGGACCCGGTCTACACGGTGGACGGCGTGCTGCACTACTGCGTGGCGAACATGCCCGGAGCGGTCCCCGTCACCTCGACGCGGGCGCTGTGCAACGCGACCCTGCCGTACGTCGACCTGGATCGCCCACGAGGGCGTGGACGGCGCCCTGCGCGCGCACCCGGGGCTGCGCCCGGGCGTCAACGTGCGCGACGGGCGGGTGGTGAACCCGACGGTGGCGGAGGCTCTGGCGACCTGACCACGGCGACGCAGCGCCTGCCGCCCCCGGAGCAGGGGCTCACCCAGGCCGAGGCCCAGCGCCGCCTGCGGGCGCGCGGGCCGGTCGAGGGCGCCCCGACCAGCAGGTCGTGGTCCAGCATCCTGCGGGCCAACCTGCTCACGGTCTTCAACGTGACGCTGCTGATCTTCGGCGTCATCACGCTGATCTTCGGCGACTGGCGCGACGCCGTGTTCCTCGGGATCCTGATCCTGAACGCGGGGATCGGCATCCTGCAGGAGGCCCGCGCCAAGCGGAGCCTGGACCGGCTGGCGGCCCTGGTGGCGCCGCGCGCCACGGTGGTGCGGGACGGGCGCCCGATGGAGGTCGCCATCGCCCAGGTGGTGCCCGGGGACCTCGTCACCGTGAACGCCGGCGACCAGATCGTGGCCGACGGCCGCCTCACCCGCAGCGAGGCCCTCGGGGTGGACGAGTCGATCCTGACCGGCGAGGCCGAGGCCGTGGTGCGGCGCGTGGGCGACGGCGTCCGCGCCGGCTCGTACGCCGTCGAGGGGGCGGGCGCGTACGTGGCCGAGGCGGTGGGCGGCGACACCTACGCCGAGCGGCTGGTGGGCGAGGCCCGCGAGTTCCGCCACCCGCGCTCGCCCCTGGAGCTGGCGCTGGACCGCCTGATCCTGATCCTCGGCGTGGCGATGGTGCCGCTGGGGGTGCTGCTGGGGTGGTCGCTGATCGAGCACGACACGCCGTTCCGCGAGGCCGTCTCGACCGCCGTGGCCGGCGTCATCACGATCATCCCGGAGGGGCTGGTGCTGCTGGTGGCGGTGACCTTCGCCGTGGCCACGCTGCGGATGGCGCGGCGCGGCGCCCTCAGCCAGCAGCTGAACGCCGTGGAGTCGATCGCCTCGGTCGACGCGATCTGCCTGGACAAGACCGGGACGCTCACCGAGGAGACCCTGCGGGTGGTGGAGCTGGTGCCGGCCGACGGGGTGGACGAGGGCGAGTTCTCGAGCGTGCTCGGGCGCTTCGCCGCCAGCTCGCCGAGCCGCAACTCCACCCTGGACGCGGTGGCGGCCTTCGTGCCCGGCACGCCCGAGCCGATCGACGAGAACGTCGCGTTCGCGTCGCGCCGGCGCTGGAGCGGCGTGCGGATGGCGGGGCGCACCCACGTGCTGGGGGCGCCCGAGCACTTCGTCCTGGGCGCGCGGCTCGACGCGCGGGTGGCCGCCGAGATGGCCGCCGGGCGGCGCGTGCTGGCGCTGGCGGCCGGCGACGCGCCGCTGGCCCTGCCCTCCCCCGAGGCGCCGCCCCCGGCCGGCCTGACGCCGCTGGGCCTGGTGGTGCTGGCCGAGCGGCTGCGCCCGGACACGCGCGAGACCATCGCGTTCCTGCTGGAGGAGGACGTCGACATCCGCGTGATCTCGGGCGACGCCCCCGCCACCGTGGCCGCGATCGCCGCGGACGCGGGCATCCCCGTGCGCGGGGAGCCGGTGGACGGACGCGAGCTGCCCGTGGGCGACGCCGAGCTGCGCGAGCTGGTGCGCACGACGAGCGTCGTGGGGCGCATCTCGCCCGACGGCAAGCGGCGCTACGTGGAGGCGCTCGCGGCCGACGGCGCGCACGTGGTGATGGTGGGCGACGGGGTCAACGACGTGCCGGCCCTCAAGGCCGCCCGCCTGGCGATCGCGCAGGGGGGCGGCTCGCAGATGGCGCGCGGCGTCGCCGACATCGTGCTGGTGAAGGGCGGCTTCGCGTCGATCCCGCCCATGATCCGCGAGGGCCGCAAGGTGCTGCGCAACCTGCAGCGGGTGGCCAAGCTCTTCGTGGCCAAGTCGGTGGTCGCCGCGTTCCTGATCCTGACCGTGGGCCTGTCGTCGGAGAGCTATCCCTTCCTGCCGCGCCACCTGACCCTGGCGTCGGCGATCACGATCGGGATCCCGGCGTTCTTCCTCGCGCTGGCGCCGAGCACCGGCCCGTGGCGGCCCACGCGCTTCCTGCGCGAGCTGGCGAGCTTCGCGATCCCGGCGGGAACGGCGACCGGCCTCGGGGTGGTGGCCAGCTTCCTGTTCTCGATCAACCTGCTCGGCATGGGCGACGTGCGCGCCCGGACCGTGGCCACCACGGTCCTGGTGGCGATGGGCCTGTACCTGATCGTCGTGCTCGAGTCGTCGAGCCTGGTGCGCAGCTACACCGTCGGCGCCCTCTGCCTCGGGCTCTTCGCCCTCTACGTGGTGGTGCTCTGCCTGCCGGCCTGGCGCGGCTTCTTCGAGGTCGCCGCGCCGGACGTCGGCGTGATCATGTGCTCGCTGGGGGGGACTCTCCTGGCGGCGGGAGGTCTGGTGCTGACGGACGAGCGCTTCCTCCCGGCCTGGCCCAGGGGCCGAACGCCCGCGCCGCCGCCAGGATCAGCGCCAGCGTGACGAGCACGGCGCTGGTGACGCACCAGGCGCAGATCGCCTCGATGATGAAGATCTCGGCGAAGGTGAGCCACATCGAGAAGCCGAAGCTGACCAGGGCGGTGAACAGGCCCAGCGCCCGGCCCAGGGGCCCGGGCAGCAGGGCGGCGACGCAGCAGGCCGGCGTAGGCCAGCAGGCCGAGCACCGCGACGGGGATCCCGGCGAGCTCGGAGTACTCGCTCTCCTGGACCGTCTTGCAGCCGCCGCCGACGATGCAGGTGGGGGCGTCGCCCTCCAGCCGGACGGTCGTGAGATAGCCGGCGACGGCCAGGCCCGCGACCGAGACGACGCCGAGGGCGATCCTCAGCGCCGTCTCGTTGAGACGCGCGGTCACTCGACCTGGGAGATCGCGTCGTCGAACTCGGAGGGGCTGACCGCGCCGACGATGGTCTTGGTCCCGTTGGGGCCCGTCACGATGAAGGTCGGCGTCTGGGAGACCTCATCGGCCTTCGCCTGGTCGGCGCGCTCGAAGAAGGCGCTGTTGACGGCCTCGCTGTCGTAGTCCGACTTCCACTTGTCCACGTCCAGGCCCAGCTTGTTGACCGCCTCCGTCATCAGCTCGTCGGTGAGCCACTGGGGCTGCGACTCGGGGGCCTGGTTCTGGTAGAGGGTGGTGACGAAGGGCCAGATCGCGTCCTGCATGGCCGCGGCCTCGGCGCCGAGCGCGCCGCGCTCCGAGCTCTCGTTGATGAAGGCGATGGGGCGGAACTCCATCTTGGCCTTGCCGGTGCGGACGTACTTGGTGATCGACCTCGGGAACGGTCGAGTCGGACGCCGTCTTGCAGGCCGGGCAGGAGATGTCGCCGTACTCGACGATCGTGACGGGGGCGTCGGCCTCGCCGATCACGCTCCCGGACGCGGGGATCTCGGCGAACTCCTTCTGGACCTCCGCGGTCCCCTCGATGGACGACGGGCCGCCCCCGTCATCGCCCCCGAAGGCCTGAATCCCCACCAGCACCGCCACCAGGGCGACGGCCGCGATCACGGCACCGATGATGTATCGCTTGTTCACGTATCCGGCCCTCTCTCTGTCCGGGGTCCACCCCATGGTCGGCCGGCCTGGCCGACAACCTGAGCGACGATAGCGTGATGCCGGGCCACCGGCGCGTCCGGCCGTCGGACTACAGTCAGTCGAATGGACGCGCACACGCCAGAACCCTTCGTCCACGTCGCGGATCCGTCGTACGGACCGGGCTTCGACCCGACCGACTCCGAGACCGCGCCGGTCGACACCTCCGTGGAGGGGGTCCCCTGGGGACCGGTCGTCCCGCGGGCCGCCGAGGGCGGCGAGCTGGTCTTCATCGACGGCGCCCAGCAGGTGGAGGCGTGGCTCACCATCTCGGCCGGCGACGATCCCGAGGCGCGCCCGGGCGCGGCCTTCGCCGTGGCCGCCGGGGCCGTGCTGTGCGCCCCGGGCCAGCGGGCCGAGATCGTCGGCCTGCGGGTGCGCGCGGGCGATCGTGACGGTGGGCGACCGCCGGCTGACGCTGCCGCCGGTGGGGGGCTTCTCGTGGGAGACCCGCGCCGGGGCCGCCAGCGAGGCCACCGGGGTCGCCCGCCGGGTGGGCGAGTTCCGCCAGCAGATGGAGCTGGCGCTGGCCGAGGAGCTGGCGCGTCCGGACCGCCTGGTGGTGCTGGACGGGCGCCTGTCGTTCGTGCGCGACGTCGGCGGCCCGGTGGTGGGCGCCATCAAGAGCCACCACCGCATGTACCTGCCGCCGGACGAGGCCCGCACCGTGGTCGCGCTGCGCGTGGGCGAGCGCACCCCGCTGTTCGCGATCGGCGAGGACCGCCTCAGCTGGTACCAGCGCCTTCCGGGCGTGGGCGGCGAGGGCTGGGCGGGCATCCTGCGCGGGGAGGCCCCGCGCTCGCTGGGCACCGTCGAGGCGGCGCGGCTGGCCGACCGGGCCGCGGCCGAGCTGCCCCGGTTCGCCGGGCGCCCCCACCGCGACCCGCGCGCGCCCCAGAACCTGTCGCCGATCGCCGGGCTCGAGTGGCGCCTGCGCCACCGGATGGGCGACCGCCGCCTGGCGCTGCGGGCGGTGCGCCGCAGCGCGCTGCGGGCGCGCCTGGACGCCGGCGCCGCCGGCGCGGGTGGCGGTGGCCGAGGCCGTCGACGCGGTGGCCGCATGAGCGGTCCGGTCGGGGTGGTGCTGGGGCACCAGGCGGCCAGCAGCCAGGTGTTCACGGTCGGGCTCGCCGACGACCAGACGCTGGAGGTCGACGACCTGGTGGCCGTCACCACCACCGACTCCGGCGGCGACGTGACGACCTTCGGCATCGTCACCGAGACGTACGCGCAGATGGAGGGGGCGTCCCTGCCCTCGGACACCCAGATCATCGCGGCCGGGCGAGATGCCCGGCGAGCTGGTGCGCACGGCCGAGGTCCAGGTGATGCGCGTCGACCCCGAGCGCTGGATCGCGCCCCACCCCGGCCAGCCGGTGCGCCGCGCGCGCGACCACGAGCGCGGCCCTGGCGCTCTACGAGGACACCATGACCCGGCGGCTCGCGATCGGCATCGGCCGCGACGGCGACCCGGTGCACCTGGACCTCGACTTCCTCGACGGCACCAAGGGCGGGCACGTCTCGATCTCCGGCATCAGCGGGGTGGCCACCAAGACCAGCACCGCCCTCGCCCTGATCCGCCTGCTGCTCGCCCACGACGACATGCGGCGGCGGGTGCGGGTGCTGCTGTTCAACGTCAAGGGCGAGGACCTGCTGTTCATCGACCACCCCAACGCGACCTACCGGGCCGCGGCGGACCGCGACGACCTGGACGACCGCTGGGGCGCGCCTGGGCCTGGACCGGCCCGGGGGCTTCCCCGACGTCGCGTTCTGGGCGCCGCCGCGCGGCGACGACCACCGCATGCCCAGCAGCGAGTCGCGCCACGAGGGCGTGAAGGTCTTCGGGTGGACGCCCCACCGCTTCGCCGTCGAGGGGCTGCTGCGCTTCTGCTTCTCGGACGCCTCGGACATGCGCAACCAGCTGAGCTTCCTGGAGGAGCAGGTGCGCGGCGAGCTGCTGCGCCGGGCGGTGCCGGTGCAGGGCCACCCCGGCGCGCTGGGCCTGCTGGACGGGCCCGCCGACGGGGCGCCCGCCAAGCGCCCGCCGAGCCCGGTCGGCGAGCTCGCCGCCGGCCCCTTCCACGACCTCGAGGGCCTGGTGGACTGGCTGGTCGCCGAGCTGGACGCCGAGGACGGCGCCGGCCCCTGGACCCGCCGCGCCGCCCCCGGGCACGGTGAACGCCTTCGTGCGCCGGCTGCAGAGCGCCGCGAGCCGGCTGCGCGGCCTGATCCGGTCGGACGCCTCGCCCATCCCCCGCGGCGACGCGGCCGAGGACGAGCCGCCGGTCGCGGTGGTCCACCTCGCCCGCCTCCACGACTTCGCCCAGCGGTTCGTGGTCGGCACGCTGCTCGCGCAGACGTTCGCCGCCAAGGAGGCCGGCGTGCGCGACCCGATCGAGTTCGTCGTGCTGGACGAGCTCAACAAGTACGCCCCGCGCGACGGCGACTCGCCGATCAAGGAGACCCTGATCGACATCGCCCAGCGCGGCCGCTCGCTGGGCGTGATCCTGGTGGGCGCCCAGCAGCAGGCCTCGCTGGTGGCCTCCGAGATCACCCAGAACGCCGCGATCCGCATCGCCGGCCGGCTGGACGCCGCCGAGGCCGAGCGCAGCGAGTACGGCTGGCTGGGCCCGGCCGCGCGGGCCCGGGCGCGGCTGCTGATGCAGGGGCGCGTGCTGGTGAGCCAGCCCAGCGTGCCCGCCCCGATCGCGGTGGAGATCCCCTTCCCGCCCTGGGCGACCACATCCGGGGAGGTCTCGCGGGCGGTCCTGGCCGACGCCGCGATCGACGAGTTCGGGTGAAGCTCCTCCACACGGGCGACTGGCACCTGGGCAAGCGGCTGTACGGGTCGGACCGCCTCGACGAGGCCGAGCGGGCGCTGGACCAGATCGCCGAGGTGGCCGCGGCCGAGGCCGTCGACGCGATCCTGATCGCGGGCGACCTGCTGGACCGCCGCCTGGTCGATTCGGCGGCGCTCGGCGCGTGCCTGCGGGCGATGGAGCGGCTGGCGGCGACCGCCCCGGTGCTGGCGATCGCCGGCAACCACGACGACCCGGACCTGTGGGGCCACCTGGCGCCGTATCTCGGCGCGCACGGCATCCACGTGGCCGGACGGGTGCGGCCGGCCGAGCAGGCCGTGGTGTCGGTGCCGACCCCGGCGGGCCCGCTGCACGCGGCCCTGCTGCCGTGGCCGGAGCCGGCGCCGCATGTCGCGTCGAGGCCGGGGCCAGCGCCCAGGAGGCGCGGCTGCGGTACGCCGACCGGGTGGCCGCCGTGGTGGGCCGCTACGCGGCGGAGGCGCGCGAGCGCCGCACCCGCGACGGCGGCGTCGCGATCCTGCTGGCCCACCTGATGGTGGAGCGCGCGCTGCCGGGCGGCGGGGAGCGCGAGATGACGATGGGCATCACCTACGCGATCTCGCCGGCCGCGCTGCCCTCCGACCTGGACTACGTGGCGCTGGGCCACGTGCACCGGCCCCAGAGCGTCCCCGGCCTGGCGGCGCCCGGCCGCTACGCCGGCAGCCCGATGGCCCTGGACTTCAGCGAGGACAACCACGCCAAGAGCGCGGTGATCGTCGAGGTCCGGGGCGACACCACCACCGCCCGCCTCGCCCCCCTCACGGCCGCGCGCCCGCTGGTGCGGCTGCGCGGGGGGATCGACGAGCTGGCGGCCCTCGCCTCGGCCCATCCGGGCGCGTGGTTCGCGTGCGACGTGGAGCTCGACGCGCCCGAGATGGACCTCGTGCCGCGCGTGCGGGCGGCGGTGCCGGACGCCCTGCGGGTGGAGCCCCACTACGCCCCGGCACCGGACGTGCCGGCGGCGGCGGCCGGGGGCGACGAGGACGGGCTGGCCGGCCTGGGCGACCTGTACGCGGCGTGGTACCGCCTGCAGGACCGGCGCCTGCCCGAGGCCCAGGCCGAGGCCTTCGCGCGAGGCCCTGGCCGAGGGCGCCTCCGACCCGGAGCGCTGACGTGCGCCCGCTCGAGATCACCCTCACGGCGTTCCGCTCGTACGACACCGCGACGGTCGACCTGCGCGACCACGACCTCGTGGTCATCACGGGCGACACCGGGGCGGGCAAGACCACGCTGCTCGACGCGGTGGCGTTCGCCCTCTTCGGCCGCACCCCCGAGCAGAGCCGGGTGGCCGAGCTCCTCACCCTGGGCCACACCCACGGAGAGGTGCGGCTGACCTTCGCCGCGCGGGGCGAGGTGTGGCGGGTGGTGCGCCGCTACGGCAAGGACGCGCCGGATCCGGCGCCTGCTGATGGAGCGCCTCGACGGGGACGGCGGCGCCGTGATCGAGACCCTCGCCGGGGAGGCCGCCGCGGGCGCACGGCTCGGCGAGGTCGTGGGCATGAGCTTCGGGGCCTTCACCAGCGCGGTGCTGCTGGCCCAGGGCCGCTTCGCGGAGTTCCTGACCGCCCAGCCGCGCGACCGCGACGCGATCCTGCGCGAGCTGTTCGGGGTGGCCTCGCTGGAGGGGGCCCGCCAGGCCGCCGCCGCGCTCGAGCGCGTGGCGCTGGCGGAGGCCGACCTGCGGACCGCCGACGCCGCGCGCCCTGCCGCCGCACGGCCCCGCGCCGCGGACGGCCGCCGCCCGTGCCGCGCGGGCCGCGGCGGGCGCCCACGCGGCGGCCGCGCGCCCTGGACGGCCTCGCCGCGCAGGCGCGCCGGCAGCGGGAGGAGGCCGCCGAGGCCCTGCGCCGGCGCGACGGCGCCCTCGCGGCCGCGAAGGAGCTCCCGGACCGCGAGGAGGCCGAGCGGCTGGCCGGGTCGCTGCGCGCGGCGCGGGACGCCGCCACCGCGGCCGACGCGCGGCGGGTCGCGGCGGGCGAGCGGCGCGCGGGCCTCGCGGCCGCGCGGGAGGCGCTCCGCGAACGCCACGGGGCGGGCGCGGCCGAGCTGGCGGGGCTGCACGAGCGGGCCTCGCGGGCCCTCGTGCGGGAGCGGGAGCTGCCCGGGCGCGAACGGGCCCTGGCGGAGCGCGAGGGCGCCCTGGACGCGCGGCGGGCGGCCCTGGCGGCCCACGAGCGCGAGCTGGCCGCCCTGGAGGAGGAGACGCGGCGGCGGGACGCCCGGGACGCCGCGCTGGCGCGCTGGCACGGCGCCGCCGCCGCGCGCGACGAGGCCGAGCGGGCCCTCGTCGCGGCGCGGGAGCAGCGCGAGCGGGCGGCGGCCGCGCAGGCCGCCGCCGAGGGCGCGCTGGCGGCGGCGGAGGAGGCCGAGCGGGCGGCCCGCCGGCACGACCTGGCCGCCACCCTCCAGCACGGCCTGGCGCCCGGCGATCCGTGCCCGGTGTGCGGCGCCGCGGTGGGCGAGCACCTGCCGGAGTCGCCCCACCTGGCGGCCGGCGAGGAGGAGACCGCGCGGGCGCGGGCGGCGGCGGGGGCGGCGGGACGCGCCTGGGCCGGGGCCGACGAACGGGTGCGCGGGGCGGAGCGGGCCGCTCAGGCGGCGCAGGAGGCCCTCGCGCGCGAGGAGGCCGCCCTGCGCGACGCCGGGATCGCGCCGGACCCGGAACCGCCCGACCCGGAGGCCGCGCGCGTCCGCGACGCCGCCCTGGAGGCGGCCCGGGCGGCCCTGCGCGACGAGGAGCGGGCCGTCGCGCAGGAGGCCGCGCACTGCGCGGCCGAGCGCGCCGGGCTGGCGCGCGAGGGCGCCGAGCGCGAGGCCGACCGGGCGAGCCTCGGCGCCTGGGCGGACCACGCCGACCCGGTGGCGGCGCTGGCGGCCGCGGTGGCCGAGACCGGCGCTGCCGAGGCGGCGGCCGAGGCGGCGGCGGCCGAGGCGGCGGCGGCGGCCGACGCCGCGGTGAGCGCCCACGCCGAGGTGGCGCGGCTCGAGTCGGGGAGGGTGGCCGAGCTGCGGGCCACCGCGGCGCGGGTGGCCGCGCGCGGCCGGCTCCCGGCGCCCGCGGACGCCCTCGCGGCCGAGGACCTGATCGCCGCCGCCCACGCGCTGCGCGACGCCGTGCTCGCGGCCGCCGCGGCCCACGACGAGCGGCTCGCCCGCGCCCGGGAGGCCGCCGCGCACGCCGAGGAGGCGCTGGCCGACGCCGGGGCGGCGATCGGGGTCGCCGAGCCCGACCAGCTGCCCGCGGTCGCCCGGGCCCTCGAGACGGCCCGCGGGACCGCGCGGGCGCGGCTGGCCGAGCTGGAGGCGGCGGCCGCGCAGGCGCGCCGCCTGAACGACCTGGCCGAGGAGGCGCGCGCGGCGGGCACGGCTGCACCACCAGGTGGCCACCGACCTGCGGGCCAACGCCTTCCCGCGCTTCCTGCTCGCCCGCTACCGCGAGCGCCTCGCGGTGGGGGCCTCGGCGCGGCTGTACGAGCTCACCGGCGGGGCCTATCGCTTCGCCGGGACCGACGCGGACCCCCTGGCGGTCGTGGACCTGCGCCGGGGGGAGCGCCGCCGGGGGGCGGCGACGCTGTCGGGGGGCGAGCGCTTCCTGGCGAGCCTGGCCCTGGCCCTGGGCCTCTCGGACGTGGCGGCCGAGTCCGGCGGCCGGCTGGACTGCCTGTTCCTGGACGAGGGCTTCTCGACCCTCGACGCGGAATCGCTGGAGCAGGCCCTGGCGGGGGTCGAGCGCCTGGCCGGGGACGGGCGCCTGGTGGCGGTGATCACGCACCTTCCGGGCGTCGCCGAGCGCCTCGGGGGAGCGATCCACGTGCGCAAGGATCCGGCCACTGGCACGAGCGTGGTCTCAGCCGGTATGGTCGCCGCGTGAAGCGCGCCTTCCTGTGGATCAACTTCGTCCTGGCGATCCTCGTCGTCGTCGGGGTCTTCGTTCAGGTGTACCTGATCGCCTCGTACATGTTCGGGGCCGGCACCGACGCGCTGGACGCCCACAAGGACCTGGGCGGCATCGTCCACATCGCCGAGGTGCTGGTCTTCCTGGCCGCCATCGGCGCCTACTGGAAGCGCTGGGGCGAGATCGGCCTGAACTTCGCGTTCGCGCTGATCGGGACGATCCAGCTGGGCTTCGCCGACGGCGACGAGTGGGTCGGGGGCCTCCACGGCCTCTTCGCGCTGATCGTGCTGGTGCTGGGGGCCGTCATCACCCACCGGGCGATGCACGAGCTGGGCATCGGCCGGCGGCCCGCCCCCGGAGCGGGCTAGCCCGAGGCGACCGCCGCCCGCCGCCGCTCGCGCGCGGCCAGCGGCCCCAGGATCCACCAGCCCACCAGCGGACAGGCGCCCGCCAGGGCGAAGGCGGCCGGCCACGAGAGGGCCCCGACGGCCAGCGCCGAACGCCGGCGGCGCGATGGCGACCGCCACGAACAGCACCGTGTTCTGCAGGCCGAGGGCGGTGCCCACCCGGGCCGGGCCGGCCATCTCGGCGGCGGCGGCGAACGAGACGCCGTTGCCGGCCATCGTGAGCACGCCGGCCGCGATCAGGGCGAGGGCGGTGGCGCCGTCGGGCGCCGGCACGAGCAGGGCCGCGAGCAGGGTGGTGGCCGCGCCGGCCAGCGCGAGGGTGCGCAGCGGGGCGATGCGCAGCCGCAGCCGGTCGGACCAGATGCCGGCCACCACCCGCGCGGCGGCGCCGCCGAACTGGATCAGGGCCAGGGCGCCGGCGGCCGCGCCCACCGACCAGCCGCGTTCCTCGTGCAGGTAGAGGGCCGTGAAGCTCAGCAGGGACAGCTGCGCCAGGACGACCGACGCCGTGCCCAGCGACAGGCGCCAGATGGCCCGGTCGCGCAGCGGCCCGGCGGTCGGCGGGGGATCGTCGAGGTGGGTCGCGTCGGGGGTCGGCTCCGGGCGGCGCAGGCCCACGGTGGCGGCCAGGGCCCCCACCGCGCAGGCGCAGGCCAGCCCCACCATCGCCGCCGCGATCCCGCCCGCGTGGACGGCGACCGGCAGCAACAGGGCGGCGATCGCGCCCGCCCAGGGGCGTCGACATGTGGCGCAGCCCCAGCGCGAAGCCGCGCTGCTCGGGCCCGAACCACGCGACCACCGCCCGCCCGCTGGCGGCGTTGGCGCTCGAGCCGAAGGCCCCGGCGGCCACCAGGCACACCCCCAGCGCGCCGGCCGAGTCGGTGAGCGCGGCGGCCAGCAGGGCCAGCGCGGCCCCGCTCAGCCCCAGGCCGATCACGGCCCGCTCGCCGATGCGGTCGGCCAGGGCGCCCCAGGCGAGGAGCGTGACGATGATGCCGACGGTCGAGGCCGCCAGCAGCGCCCCGATGCCGGCCAGCGAGAGGGAGTACTGCGTCGCGGATCTCGGGCGCGATGGCGGGCAGCCCGAGCTGGAGCGCCGAGATGCTCGCCTGGGCGGTCATCCCGACCGCCAGCACCACCCACCGGTAGCCGGGCGCCGCGGCCCGCGCCACGGCGCTATCCGTCCGCGACCCGACCGCCCAGGTGCCGGGCGAAGAACCGCTCGATCGCCCCGTAGGCGTCCATGCGGTTCTCCGGCTTCACGAAGCCGTGGCCCTCGTCGTCCTTGACCATGTACTCCACCTCGACGCCGCGGGCGCGCAGCGCCGCGACGATCTGGTCGGACTCGGCCTTCGTGACGCGCGGGTCGTTGGCGCCCTGGATCACGAGCAGCGGGGCCACGATGTCGTCGACCCGGTTGAGCGGCGAGCGCGCCTCGAGGTCGGCGAGCTGCTCGGGGTCGTCCGGGTCGCCGACGTAGCGGAACCAGGTGCTCGCGAGCAGGGGGCGCCAGTAGGGCGGGAACGAGCGCACCAGCGTGACCAGGCTCGACGGGCCCACCACGCTGACCACGGCGGCGAAGACGTCGGGCGTGAAGGTGGCGCCCACCAGCGCGGCGTACCCGCCGTAGGAGCCGCCGTAGATGCCGACCCGGCCGCGGTCGGCGATGCCCTCGGCCACCAGCCACTCGACCCCGTCGATGAGGTCGTCGTGCATCCTGCCGGCGAACTCGTGCTCGGCGGCGTGCATGAACGACTTGCCGAAGCCGGTCGAGCCCGCGGTAGTTGACCTGCAGCACGGCGTAGCCGCGGTTGGCGAGCAGCTGGGCCTGCGGGTCGTAGCCCCAGGCGTCGCGGGCCCACGGCCCGCCGTGCACCACCAGCACCGCCGGCAGGCCGCGCGGCTCGACGTCGAGCGGCAGCGTCAGGTAGCTGTGGAGCGGGCAGGCCGTCGCGCGAGGTGATCACCACCGGCGCGCATCGGGGCCAGCGTGGCGGGGTCGAGCCACGGGCGGGAGCGGTAGAGGAACTCGGCCTCGCCGGTCTCGCGGTCGAAGAGGTAGGTCGCCCCGGGATCGCGGTCGTCGTCGAAGGCCACGATGAAGGCCGTCTCGTCGGCGTCCTGGCCGCTGATGCGCGGGTCGCCGGGGTGCAGCGCCCGCACCCGCTCCCAGTCGCGCGCCAGCCGCTCGTCGAAGGCGTGCAGCACGACCCGGTCGCGCAGGTAGAAGGCGCCGAGCAGCTCGCCGGTGCGGTCGCTGACGACCGGGCCGGACGAGGTCGACCTCGTCGTCGCGGTCGATCTCGCGCTCGGAGCCGTCGGCGGGGTCGAGCTCGACGAGGCGCAGCAGGTCGCTGCCGCGCGCGCTGCCGACCCACAGCCGCGCCCCGTCGGGCGTGAACCCGAAGGGATAGCCGCCGTCCTCGTTGGCGTACTCGGCCACGACGCGCAGCTCGCCCGCCTCCTCGTCGCGCACGAGGATCTCGTAGTCGCCGGAGGGCGTCTGGGCCCGGGCGGCGCGCAGGCGGCCCTCCCGGTCGGCGGTCCAGCCGATGATGTTGCCGGGGTTGCGGCCGACCAGCTCCAGGCGGCCGGTGGCGAGGGTGAGCCGGTAGGCGTCGAAGAGGGCGCGGTCGCGCAGGTTCATCGACACCAGCACGTGCCGCGGGGTCGCCCGCGGCGCGTCGATCAGCCCGGCGCGCACCCCGGGGAAGGGCGTGAGGTCGCGGGCGGGACGGCCGCCGTCCGCGTCCACGACGAGCAGGTGGTGGTTCTCGTCGCCCCCGAGGTCCTGGCTGTAGAGGATGCGCCGGGAGTCGCGCGACCACAGGTACGAGCGGATGCCGCGGTCGCGGTCGTCGGTGACGGCGACGGCCTCCCCGCCCTCCCGGTCGCGGACCCAGACGTTGAGCACGCCGTCCCCGGCGCCAGCCAGGACAGCCGCCGGCCGTCCGGCGACAGCCGGGCCGCCGCGCGCTCGGGGTTGTCGAAGAGATCGCGCAGCGGGATGAGAGGCGGCATCCGCGCCATGGTGCCAGGTTGACCGCCTGCGGGGCCGCCCGCGGCGGCGCTAGTGTCCGCCGCGTGACGACGCCGGCCCGGCGATGAGCCACCAGAGCGGCTCGATCCTCCAGGGGTACCGCCTCGAGGCGGAGATCGGCAGGGGCGACGCGAGCGTCGTCCACCGGGCCACCTGGATCGCCCGCCAGCGCGTGGTGGCGCTGAAGCTGATCTCGCCGCGCCCGCCCACCGGGGCCGCGGACCTGGCCCGCGCGGTGCGGGCCGCCGAGGCCGCGCGGGCGATCGACCACCCCAACATCGTCCCCGTCTACGAGGCCGGCCTCGCCGACGGCGTCGCCTTCATCGTCGATGCAGCCTCGTGGACGGGCCCTCGCTCGCCGCGCTGCTGCGGGCGCCCGGCGGGATGGACCGGCCGCGCCTCGACGCGATCCTGCGCCCAGGTGGCGGCGGCGCTCGACCACCTCGCCTCGCTCGGGATCGTCCACGGCGGGGTGCGCCCCGCCAACATCCTGGTGGGGCCCGGGGACCACGCCTACCTGACGGACGTGGGCATGAGCGCCCACGGGCGCGACGCGGCGGCGGACCGCGCCGCCCTCGCGGCCATCGCCGCGGCGGCCGCCGACCCCGGCCCCGCGGCCGCGGCCCCCCCTCCTCCGCCGCCCCCGCCTCCACCCCCGCCCCCCCGGAGCCACCGCCGCCCGCGCCGGCCGGGGCTCCCCCCATCGAGGGGCCGCGCTGGCGCGTGCCGGCGATCGTGGCGGCCACCCTCGCGGCCCTCGCGGTCGTGATCGGCGTGGTGGCGTTCGCCGGCGGGGACGACGGGCCGCGCACCGTCACCACCTTCGTCCCGGCCGCCACGGCCGGCGCCGGCGCCCCCGCGGCGCCCTTCCCGCTGGGCGCGGTGCTGCCGCGCGCGCTGGACGGCTGGCGGGTGATCGCGAGCGATCCGGCCGCGGCCGAGCGCGAGCTGCACCGGCTCGGCCGCGTCGAGACCGCGCACGCGACCCAGGGCCTGGCGACGGGCGTGCTGGTGGGGGTGCTGCCCGACCGCCAGGACGCCCGCGCCGCCCTCGAGCGCGTGCGCGCGACCATCGGCGGCTACCCGGAGGGCTCGGTGCGGCTGCCGGAGGTCCCCACCGACGTGCGGGTGCAGCGCGACGGCCACCTGGTGGCGGTCAGCTTCGCCGACGGCGGCCGCGTGATCGTGGTCGTCGCGCCGGAGCGCGACACCGCCCTGGCGCTGGCCGCGGCGGCCGGCCGGGCCATCCCGTGATCGCGCAGTTGTGCGCCGAGGCGAGAACGCTCTATCATGGCTCGCTCTCTCGGGTAGCCCACCCGTGATGCCCCTGTCGCACGAGGAGTCGGCATGAGCTGCACCGCGCGTCTTCGTGGTGGCGTGGAGATCCGGCCCTGATCGCGCTCCTGTTCCCCGGACAGGGGGCGCAGCAGGTCGGCATGGGCAAGGAGCTGTGCGCGCGCCTTCCCGGTGGCCCGTCGGACCTTCGAGGAGGCCAACGACCTGCTCGGCTACGACCTCGCGCGCATCTGCTTCGAGGGGCCGCACGACGACCTGATGCACACCGAGCACTGCCAGCCGGCCGTGCTGACGCACTCGGTGGCCGCGTGGCGGGTCGCCCGCGAGCACGGTGTCATCGGCGATCTCACCATGGGGCACTCGCTGGGCGAGTACTCGGCGCTGGTGGCCTGCGGCAGCCTCTCGTTCGACGAGGCGCTGCGCCTGGTGCAGGCCCGCGTCGCCGCGTCCACCGACGTGGTGGCCCGCCACCCCGGGTCGATGGCCGCCGTCCTGGGCGCCAGCGACGAGGACGTCGAGGCGCTCTGCCGCGAGGCCGGCGAGGTGTGGCCGGCCAACTACAACTGCCCGGGGCAGGTCGTGGCGTCGGGGCTGCAGCGCGGCGTCGACCGCCTGATGGACCTCGCGCGGGCGCGCGGCATCAAGGCCAAGCTCCTCGACGTCGACGGCGCCTTCCACTCGTCCGTCATGGCGCCGGCCGCCGACAAGCTGCGCGAGACCCTCTCCGGCGTCAAGATCAGCACCCCGTCGCTGCCGTTCCTGTCGGCCACCTCGGCCGCCTTCGAGAAGGGCGAGCACCTGCGGGCGCTGCTCGCCCAGCAGCTGACCGCGCCGGTCCGGTTCACCCAGACCGTCCGGCTCGCCCTCGACCACGGCGTCACCGAGTTCGTGGAGTTCGGCCACCGCCGGGTCCTCGTCGGGCTGGTGCGCCGCATCCGTCCGGGGGTCGAGGCCATCAATGTCGGCGACCCGTCCGACATCCCGGCCCTCCTGGCGCTGGCCGGGAAGTCGCCGGGGTAGGGGTGCCCGTCGCGCTCGTTACCGGGGCGAGCAAGGGAATCGGGGCGGCATGTGCGGTGGCCCTCGCGCGCGAGGGCTACGACGTCGGCCTGACCTATGCGGCCGACCGCGAGGGGGCGGAGTCGGTGGCCGACGAGGTGATGCGCGCGGGGGCACGGGCCCACGTCCAGCAGCTCCGAGGCCGCCGATCCCGCGTCGGCGCCCGCGATGGTGGCCGCCGTGGAGGACGCCCTGGGCCCGCTCGACGCCCTGGTCGCCAACGCGGGCATCACGCGCGACGGACCCGCCGTGCGCATGACCGGCGAGGCCTGGCGCGGCCCCATCGCGATCAACCTCACCGGGACCATGGCCGCCGCGCGGGCCGCCCTGGCGCGGCATGCTGCGCGCGCGGCTCGGGCTGCATCGTGGCCATCTCGTCGGTGGTCGGCGTGCAGGGCAACGCCGGCCAGGCCAACTACGCCGCCTCCAAGGCCGGGATCATCGGGCTCGTGCGCGCCCTGGCGCGCGAGGCCGGTCCGGCCGGGGTGCGGGTCAACGCGGTGGCCCCGGGATACGTCGCCACGCGCCTCACCGACGTGCTGCCGGACGCCCATCGCGAGCACCTCCTGGGCGCGACGGCGCTGGCCCGGCTGGGCGATCCGGAGGACGTCGCGGGGCCGGTCGCGTTCCTCTGCTCTCCCGCGGCGGCCTTCATCACCGGTACGGTGCTCGCGGTGGACGGGGGCCTTCGCATATGAGCGCCGACGGGCGACGGGTGGTGATCACCGGTCTGGGGATCGTGTCGCCCCTGGGCATCGGCTGGCGCGACACGTGGGCGGCCGCGCTCGCGGGCGCCTCCAGCGCCCGGACGATCACGCGCTTCGACGCCTCGGATCACGCGTGCCGCATCGCCTGCGAGGTGGAGGGGTTCGATCCCGGCCGACTTCCTGGACCGGCGCTCGCTGCGCCGCATGGACCGGGCCAGCCAGTTCGCCGTGGCCGCCGCCCGGCTGGCGGTGGAGGACGCCAAGCTGACGATCGAGGGGGACGGCGAGCGGGCCGGCACCGTGATCTCCACCGGCAACGGCTCGAGCGAGACCTTCGAGGCCAACCACCGCGAGCTGCTGGAACGCGGCCCCGAGCGGGTATCCCCCCTGTCGATCCCGATGACGATCGTCAACATGTCGGCCGGCCACGTCTCGATGCAGCTCGGCCTGCGCGGGCCGAGCTCGTGCGTCGTGACGGCGTGCGCCTCGGGCAACCACGGCATCGGCGACGCCGCGGCGATCATCCGCCGGGGCGCGGCCGACGTGATGATCGCGGGCGGGACCGAGGCCGGCGTCACCCCCTTCTGCATGGCGGGCCTGGACGCGACCCGGGCGCTCTCGCGCCGCAACGACGCGCCCGAGCGCGCCAGCCGCCCGTTCGACGTCGACCGCGACGGCTTCGTGTCGGCCGAGGGCGCCGGCGTCGTCGTGCTGGAGAGCCTGGAGGGGGCGATGGCCCGCGGGGCCGAGATCATCTGCGAGCTGGCCGGCTACGGCGCCAGCAGCGACGCCTACCACCTGACCGAGCCCGACCCCTCGGGCCGCTGGCAGGTGGCCGCCATGCGCATGGCGCTCGAGAAGGGCGGCCTCGCGCCCGGAGGACGTGGACTACGTCAACGCGCACGGCACCTCGACCGCCGGCCGGCGACCCGGTGGAGATCGGCGCGATCCGCCAGCTGGTGGGCGAGCGGGCGCCCGAGGTGATGGTGTCGTCGACCAAGTCGATGCACGGCCACGGCATGGGCGCCGCGGGCGGCTTCGAGGCCGTGCTGACCGCCCTGGCGGTGCGCGAGGGCCGCGTGCCCCCCACGATCAACCTCGACACCCTCGACGAGGCGTGCGCCGGCGTGGACCACGTGCGCGGCGAGGCCCGCACGGCGCCGGTGGACGTGGCCCTGTCCAACAGCTTCGGCTTCGGCGGCCACAACGCCGTCCTGGCCTTCGCGAAGGTCGGCCGCGGGTGAGCGGCGCGGGCCGGGTGCGGGTGGTCGTCACGGGCATCGGCGTGGTGTCCCCGCTGGGGATCGGGCGCGAGGAGATGTGGGCGCTCGGTGCTGGCCGGGCGCTCGGGCGCGGGCCTGATCACGCAGTTCGACGCCACCGACTACCCGGTGCGGATCGCCTGCGAGGCCCACGGGTTCGAGCCGACCGACTTCATGGAGCGCCGGGCCTCGCGGCGCATGGACCGGTACGCCCAGCTCGCCGTGGCCGCCGCGCGCCTGGCGGTGGCCGACTCCGGCATGCCCATCGACAACGACGGCGCCGGGATCGGGGCGATCATCGCCAACGGCGGCTCGGGCGCGATCTCGCGCGAGGAGCAGCACCGGGTGATGCTCGAGCGCGGGCCGGACCGGGTCTCCCCGTTCGCGATCCCCCTGAGCGTGGCCAACATGGGCGCCGGGCAGGTGTCGATCGAGCTGGGCCTGCGCGGCCCCGTGACCGCCGTGTGCACGGCGTGCGCCGCGGGGACCGACGCGATCGGCGTGGCCACCGACATCATCCGCCGCGGCGACGCGCGCTCCATGCTCGCCGGGGGCGGCGAGGCGCTGGTGACGCCCTACTTCATGGCCGGCTTCAACGCCATGCGGGTGCTCTCGCACCGCAACGACGATCCCGCCGGCGCCGCGCGGCCGTTCGACGTGGACCGCGACGGCTTCCTGGTGGGCGAGGCGGGCGCGGTGGTCGTGCTGGAGCGCCTGGAGGACGCGCGGGCGCGCGGGGCGCGGATCTTCTGCGAGATCGCCGGCTACGGGGCGAGCGCCGACGCCCACCACATCACCGACCCCGACCCCGGCGCGCTGCCGCAGGCCCGGGCGGTGCGGGCGGCCCTGGCCGACGCCGGGCTGCGCCCCGAGGACGTGGACCACGTCAACGCCCACGGGGGCGCCAGCCAGCCCGGCGACCCCGCCGAGGTGAAGATGCTGCAGCTGGTGCTGGGCGAGGAGGTCGCCGCCCGGGTCGCCGTGAGCGCCACCAAGTCGATGCACGGGCACTGCATGGGGGCCACGGGCGCCCTGGAGGCCGCCATCACCGCCCTCGCCCTGAAGGAGTCGATGCTGCCGCCCACGATCAACCTCCACACGGTCGATCCCGCGTGCGAGGGCGTCGACCACGTCGCCAACGTCGCCCGGCCGGCCGAGCTCGAGGTGGCCCTGTCGGCCTCGTACGGCCTCGGCGGCCACAACGCCGTGCTCGCGATGACGCGCCACCGCAACGGGGACGGGTGAGCGGCGTGCGGGGGCTCACGCCGCGGGCGGAGAAGACGATCCGGCTGGTCGTGTCGTGCGCGGTCGCGGCGGTGCTGGGCATCATCGCGGTGGTCACCGAGAACGAGGCGCTCGGCTACGTCGCCGTGGCCATCGTGCTGCTGGGCATCCTCGCGGGGCCGGTCGTCTCCCGGGTGCTGGTGCGGCCCGGCGAAGGCAATCGCTAGCCGCTGACGCTACCCTCCACCGGATGAGCGCCGAGAGCACCCGCACCACGCTGGACCGCCTGCTGGCGGAGCGGATCCTGATCCTGGACGGCGCCACCGGCACGATGATCCAGCGCCACCCGCTGGAGGAGGCCGACTTCCGCGGCGACCGCTTCGCGGAGCACCCGCTGCCCCTGCGCGGCAACAACGACCTCCTGGTGCTGACGCGCCCGGACATCATCTCGGGCATCCACCACGAGTTCCTGGCCGCCGGCGCGGACATCATCGAGACCAACACGTTCAGCGGCACCCGGGTGGCCCAGGCCGACTACGGCACCGAGGACCTCGTCTACGAGATCAACCTCGAGGGCGCGCGCCTGGCGCGGGCCGCGGCCGACGAGTGGACGGCCACGACGCCCGACAAGCCGCGCTTCGTGGCCGGCGCGATCGGGCCCGACCAACCGGATGCTCTCGATCTCCCCCGACGTCGAGGACCCGGCCGCGCGCGCGATCACCTTCGACGAGCTGCGCTCCGCGTACGCGGAGCAGGTGCGCGGCCTCATCGACGGCGGGCGCCGACCTGATCCTGGTCGAGACGATCATCGACGGGCTCAACGCCAAGGCGGCCATCGCGGCCATCGAGGACGTGGCCGACGAGACCGGCGTCCGGCTGCCCCTGATGATCTCGGTGACGATCACCGACCGCAGCGGCCGCACGCTGGCCGGCCAGACGATCGAGGCCTTCTGGATCACGGTCGCCCACGCGCGGCCCTTCAGCGTCGGCGTCAACTGCGCGCTCGGCGCGGCCGACATGCGGCCGTACCTGATGGACCTCTCGCGCGTCGCCTCCTGCTGGACCAGCTGCTACCCCAACGCCGGCCTGCCCAACGCCTTCGGCGAGTACGACGAGGGGCCCGACGAGACGGCGGGCGAGCTGCGCGAGTTCGCGTCGATCGGGCCTGGTGAACATCCTCGGCGGGTGCTGCGGCACGACGCCCGACCACATCCGCGCCATCGCCGCGCGCGGCCGCCGGCGAGTCGCCCCGCACGATCCCGCTGCAGGAGCCGCTCACGCGCCTGGCCGGCCTCGAGCCGCTCGTGCTGCGCCCCGACGCCAACTTCCTGATGATCGGCGAGCGCACCAACGTCACCGGCTCGCAAGCGCTTCGCCAACCTGATCCTGGCCGGCGACTTCGGCACCGCCCTCGAGGTGGCGCGCCGAGCAGGTGCGCCAACGGCGCCAACATCATCGACGTGAACATGGACGAGGCCATGCTCGACTCCGAGGCGGCCATGACCACGTTCCTGAACATGGTCGCCACCGAGCCGGACATCGCCAAGGTCCCGATCATGGTCGACAGCTCGAAGTGGTCGGTCATCGAGGCGGGCCTGCGCTGCGTGCAGGGCAAGCCGCGTCGTCAACTCGATCAGCCTCAAGGAGGGCGAGGAGGACTTCCTCGCCAAGGCCGGCATCGTGCGGCGCTACGGCGCGGCGATGGTGGTGATGGCCTTCGACGAGGAGGGCCAGGCCGACACCGTCGAGCGCAAGGTCGCGATCTGCGAGCGCGCCTACCGCCTGCTGGTCGAGCGCGCCGGCGTGCCGCCCGAGGACATCATCTTCGACCCCAACGTCTTCGCCGTCGCCACCGGGCATCGAGGAGCACAACGGCTACGCGATGGCCTTCATCGAGGCGACCCGGCAGATCAAGGAGCGCTGCCCCGGCGCCAAGATCAGCGGCGGCGTCAGCAACCTGTCGTTCTCGTTCCGCGGCAACGACGTGGTGCGCGAGGCGATGCACAGCGCCTTCCTCTTCCACGCGATGCAGGCCGGCATGGACATGGGCATCGTCAACGCCGGCCAGCTCGTCGGTGTACGAGCAGATCGACGAGGAGCTGCTGGAGCCCGTCGAGGACGTGCTCTTCGACCGCCGTCCCGACGCCACCGAGCGGCTGGTGGAGCTGGCCGAGCGGGTCAAGGGCAGCGGCGCAGGCGCGGGTGGTGGACCACGCCTGGCGCGACGCGCCGGTGGAGGAGCGCCTCAGCCACGCCCTGGTCAACGGCATCGTCGAGTTCATCGAGGAGGACACCGAGGAGGCCCGCGCAGGCCTACGGCGCGCCCCTCGCGGTGATCGAGGGCCCGCTGATGGCCGGCATGGGCGTGGTCGGCGACCTGTTCGGCGCGGGCAAGATGTTCCTGCCCCAGGTGGTCAAGAGCGCCCGCGTGATGAAGCGCGCCGTGGCGTACCTCGAGCCCTACATGGAGGAGGAGCGCGCCGCGCGCCGAGGCGGCCGGCGAGGACGTGGAGGCCCAGGGCACGATCGTGATGGCCACCGTGAAGGGCGACGTCCACGACATCGGCAAGAACATCGTCGGCGTGGTGCTGGGCTGCAACAACTACCGCGTGATCGACCTCGGGCGTGATGGTGCCCGGTCGAGCGGATCCTGGACGCGGCCGTCGAGGAGCAGGCGCGACATGGTCGGCCTGTCGGGCCTGATCACGCCGTCGCTCGACGAGATGGTGGACGTCGCGCGCCGAGATGGAGCGGCGCGGCATGAGCATCCCGCTGCTGATCGGCGGGCGCCACCACCAGCCGCCAGCACACCGCCGTGAAGATCGCGCCCGGCCTACTCGCAGCTCGGTCACCCACGTCCTCGACGCCTCGCGCGCCGTCGGCGTGGTCGCGCGCCTGCTCGACCCGGTGCAGCGCGCGGTGCACGAGGCCGAGCTGCAGGCCGAGCAGGACCGCCTGCGCGGCCCAGCACGCCACCCGGCGCGAGCGGGCGCTGCACACCTTCGCGCAGGCCCAGGCGCGGCGGCCGGCCATCGAGTGGCGCGCCGAGGACCTGCCCACGCCCGAGTTCACCGGGCGCCGGGTGCTCGCAGGACGTGCCCGCTGCGCGAGATCGCGCAGTACATCGACTGGACCTTCTTCTTCCACGCCTGGGAGCTGCGCGGCAAGTTCCCGGAGATCCTGGACCACCCCAGCCACGGCGCCGCGGCCCGCGAGCTGTACGCCAACGCCACGGCGATGCTGGACGAGCTGATCGCCGGCGGACGGCTCACCGCGAGCGGCGTGTACGGGCTCTGGCCCGCCAACACCGAGGGCGACGACATCGTGCTCTACGCCGACGCCGAGCGCTCGGCCGAGGTGGTGCGCCTCCCGATGCTCCGCCAGCAGCGGGTGAAGGCCGACGACAAGCCGCAGTACTCGCTGGCCGACTTCGTGGCGCCGCGCGAGTCCGGGCTGCTCGACCACGTCGGGGCGTTCGCCGTCACCGCCGGCCTCGGCGCCGAGGAGATCGCCGCGCGCCTACGAGGCGGAGCACGACGACTACTCGGCGATCATGGCCAAGGCGCTCGCCGACCGGCTGGCCGAGGCCTTCGCCGAGATGATGCACGCCCGCGTGCGCCGCGAGTGGGGCTACGGCGCCGACGAGGACCTGAGCCCCGAGGACCTGATGGCCGAGCGCTACCGGGGCATCCGGCCGGCCTTCGGCTACCCCGCCTGCCCCGACCACCAGCCCAAGCGCCGCCTGTTCGAGCTGCTGGACGCCCCGGCAGTCGGCATGAGCCTCACCGAGAGCCTCGCGATGCTGCCGGCCGCCTCGGTGAGCGGCATCTACCTCCAGCACCCGCAGGCCCGCTACTTCGCGGTGGGTCCGGTCGACGCGCGACCAGGTCGAGGACTACGCCGCCCGCATGGGCATGAGCGTCGAGGAGGCCGAGCGCTGGCTGAGCCCCAACCTGGCCTACGAGCCCGGAGCCATCGGGGCCCCGCCGAGAGACCCCCGCCTAGAGTTCGAACTGCTCCTTGGCGAGGTAGAGGCGGGCCTGCCGCGCGCCCTGCACGAGCACCTCGAGCTTCTGCTCCACCGTGGCGACCGGCAGGCCGTCGAGGCCGGGCGTCGCGGCGACCCACATGGCGGACGGCACCCCCGCCCGGGCCGACAGCAGGATCGCCCGGGCCACCTCGCGGGGATCCTCGACCTCGGGGTCGGTGCCGTCGATCGCCTCCAGCACGCCGTCGTCCGGATCGAGTGCGTACAGGCCCGGACGGGACCGCTCCGTCGGTCTCCACGATCACGCCGTGGTGGCCGTCGAACGCGTGGGCGTCGCGGGTGCGCACCTTGACCGCCAGGTGGGGGGCCGCGGCGCGGGCGGCCGCGAGCGTGTCCGGCGTGTCCTCGCGGGCGCCGGTCGCCACCACGTCCAGGCCCAGGCGCGCCAGGCGCGCCGCCCAGTCGGGGCGCGGGGGCAGCGCTCCCAGCACGATCGTGGGCAGCACCGGGAGTTGCACCCCCAGGGCCGCGAGCTCGTCTCTGCGCACGCTCCGGACGGTACCGAACTACGATCGGCCACCATGGGATGGCTGAGGCGAATCGGGCCGTGGGTGGGCATGGGCACCAGCCCGGCGGCGCTGATGATGGGCGGCGGCGTGGGCGAGGGGCTCGAGGGCGCCGACCTCGTGATCGCCCTCGTGATCGGCATCGTGCTGCTGACCGCGATGGCCTCGGTGCAGGGCGTGCTCGGCCAGGCGACGGGCCTGTCGCTGGCCCGCCTCACGGCCGGGCCCCTGGGGGTGGAGGGGAGCCGGCGGACGGCCTCCGTCGTGATGCTGGCGATGATGCTCGGGTGGTTCGGGGTCAACGTCGGCGTCGCCGGGGTCGCGCTGGCCCGGCTGGTGGGGATGCCCGACGTGGTGGGCGTGGCCGCGTTCGCCGCGATCATGCTCGCCGTGGCGGGCCGCGGCCTGGGGGTGCTGTCGTGGTCGGCCACGATCGCGGGCGTGGCGACGGTGGCCCTCGCCGCCTGGGGCCTGCACCTCGCGTTCGCCGACCGGGCCCTGACGCTGTCGGGCGACGCCGCCGGCCGCAACCCGACGGGCATCTTCACGGGCGTCGTGCTGGTGGTCGGCTACGGCTCGGCCTTCTCGCTGCGCGCCCCGGACTTCACGCACGACCTGGAGCGGCCCCGCCAGGTGGTGTGGTGCGCGCTCGTGGGCCTGGCGGCCCCGGTCCTCGTCTTCGCCCTGGCCGGCGCCGCCCTGCAGGCGGCCACCGGCAACTGGGACCTCGCCGACGTGATGCGCGACCTGGGCAGCCCCGAGCTCGCCTACCTCTTCGTGGCGCTCGGCTTCACGGGCTCCGTGCTGACCAACATCTGGTCGGGCGGGCTCTCGCTGACCGACGCCATGCCGCGCCTGTCCCCGCGCGCCGCCCAGGCGTGGGTGGCGGGCGTGGGCGCCGTCATCGCCGCGGCCGGATTCGCCGAGCTGATGCTGCCCTGGCTCGCGGTGATGGCCCTCGCCGCCCCCGGGCTGGTGGCGGTGTGCGCGATCCACGTCCTGCGCGGCGGACGTACCCATCCGGGGTGGGGAATGACAGGACTGGCCTGTTGGGGAGTCGGATTCGCCTGCGGAATCGCGTTATTCCTGGCAGGCTCTCGGTTGGCGCTTCCCGCAGCGGCCGCCGTTCCGGCGGTCGCCTATTGGGTGCTCGGTCCGATAGGGGAGCGTAATTTGGTGAATCCGAAGGTGGAGGCTCGAGGTGGCGATCGATCAGGTGGCAACGCGTGAGGGTGCCGTTGGGCTCGACAAACACGGCATAGAGCCCGAGGGGTCGGTGTGGTGGAACCTCGCCCCGGCCGCCCTCTACGAGCACGCGCTCGCCGCGGGCGACGGCACGCTCGCCGAGGGCGGTCCGCTGGTCGTGTCGACCGGCGTCCACACCGGGCGGTCGCCGAAGGACAAGTTCGTGGTCCGCGAGCCCCAGAGCGAGGACCGCATCTGGTGGGGCGCGATCAACCAGCCCATCGAGGAGTCCAACCACGACGCCCTCGGCGCCCGGCTGCGCGAGCACCTCTCCGCGGCCCCCAACCTGTACGTGATCGACGCCTTCGCCGGCGCGGACCCCGCGGAGCGGCTCGCCGTGCGCGTGGTCTCCGAGAGCGCCTGGCACGCCCTGTTCGCCCAGACCATGTTCATCGTCCCGAGCGACGACGAGCTCGCTGGCCGCCGACCCCGAGGCGCTGATCCTGCACGCGCCCACCTTCACGGCGGACCCGGCCACCGACGGCACGCGCGCCACCAACTTCGTCAGCCTCCACCTCACCAACTCCGAGATCCTGATCGGCGGCACCGAGTACGCCGGCGAGATCAAGAAGTCGATCTTCACGCTGATGAACGACCGGCTGCCCAACCACGGCGTCCTGTCGATGCACTGCTCGGCCAACGTCGGCGCCGACGGTCGCGTGGCCGTGTTCTTCGGCCTGTCGGGCACCGGCAAGACCACCCTCTCCACCGACTCCACCCGCCCGCTGATCGGCGACGACGAGCACGGCTGGGGCGAGGACGGCGTCTTCAACATCGAGGGCGGCTGCTACGCCAAGGTGATCAACCTCTCGCCCACCGGCGAGCCCGAGATCTACGCCACCACCCGCAGGTTCGGGACGGTGCTCGAGAACGTCGTCATGGACCCGGTGACGCGCCGGCTGGACCTCGACGACGCCTCCAAGACCGAGAACACCCGGGCGGCCTACCCGCTGGCCAGCATCCCCAACACGGTCGAGGCCAAGCGCGCCGGCCACCCGTCGAACATCGTGATGCTGACCGCCGACGCCTTCGGCGTGCTGCCCCCCATCGCCAAGCTCACCTCCGAGGAGGCGATGCGGATGTTCCTGGCCGGCTACACGGCCAAGGTGGCGGGCACCGAGGTCGGCGTCGTGGAGCCGCAGGCCACGTTCAGCGCGTGCTTCGGCGCCGCGTTCCTGCCGCAGCCGCCGTCGGTGTACGCGCAGCTGCTGGGCGAGCGCATCGAGAAGCACGGTGTGTCGGCCTGGCTGGTCAACACCGGCTGGACCGGCGGCGCCTACGGCACCGGCTCGCGCATGCCGATCGGCGCCACCCGCACCATCGTGCAGGCGGCCCTGTCGGGCGAGCTGGACGCGGCGCCCACGCGCACGGACCCGATCTTCGGCTTCGAGGTCCCGACCGCGATCGCGGGCGTGGACTCGGGCCTGCTCGACCCGCGCAGCACCTGGGCCGACAAGGAGGCCTACGACGCCTCCGCGAAGGACCTGGCGGCGCGCATCCTGGAGCACGCGGCCAAGATGACCGCCTGAGCACGTCGCGACCCGGCGGCCCCTCGGGGCCGCCGGGGTGTGTCTCCTAGGCGCCCTCGAACCGCGGGGGGCGCTTCTCGCGGAAGGCCGCCAGGCCCTCGCGGAAGTCGTCCGAGGCGAAGGCCCGGGCGCGGGCGGCCTGGGCCGTCTCCTGGATCGACGCGGGGCCCTCGCTGAGGGCGGCCACGATCGCCCGCGTGCCGGCCACCGCCAGGGGCGCCGCCCCGGCCACCGCGGTCGCCGCCGCCCGCGCGGTCTCCCAGAGGTCGTCGGACTCCACCACCTGGTCCACCAGGCCCATGTCGTAGGCCTCGTGGGCCTCGACGGCGGTCGCGGTCAGGAACAGGCGCCGCGTCCGCGCGGGACCCATCGCGGCGACGAAGCGGCGCAGGCCGTCCGCGGCGTAGACGACGCCGATCCGGGCCGCCGGCATCGCCAGGCGGGCCCCGCGGCGGGCGATGCGCCAGTCGCAGGCGATGGCCAGCTCCAGGGCCCCTCCCACCGCCGCGCCGTTGATGACGCCGATCACCGGCACCGGCGACGACGCGATCGCCTGCGCGGCGTTGCCCAGCCGCCGCTCGCCGTCCTGCAGCTCGACGGCCAGGGCCTCGGCGGTGGACTCGCCCAGGTCGAGCCCCGACGAGAAGTGGCGGTCACCGTCGCCGGCCAGGAGCACGACGCGCGCATCCGCGGCGCGCGGCCCGTGAAGTAGGCTCACGATCTCGTCGAGGATCGCGGCGTCGAGGGCGTTCGCGCGTCCCGGGTTCGAGATCCGCGCGGTCAGGATGCCGTCGCCCTCCTCCACGAGGAGGCGACCGGATGGGGGATTCTCAGCTGGCATCGGTTCTCGTCATGGGGGCGGGAGCGGTGGGCTCGTACTACGGGGCCCTGCTCGCGCGGGATGGACACGATGTGACGCTGGTCGCACGCGGCCCGCATCTGGACGCGCTGCGCGAGGCCGGGCGGATCGCCGTGCTCGAGCCCGACGGCGCGCGCTGGGAGGCTCCCGTCCGCGCGACCGCCACGCCCGACGGGTCCCCGCCGGACCTCGTCATCGTGACGACCAAGTCGCATCACACCCTAGCGGCGGCCGAGGCGATCGCCCCGGTCGTCTCCGCCCGCACCAGCGTGCTCTCCCTGCAGAACGGGGTGGAGAACGTCGACCGGATCGCGGCGTTCGTGCCGGCCGAGCAGGTGCTGGGGGGCATCGCCTTCGTCGGCCTCGACGTCGTGACGCCGGGGACGGTGCACCACCAGGCCGAGGGGCGGGTCAACATCGGCGACCCGGCCGGCCTCACCGCGCGCGCCCGCGCCGTCCACGCGCTGGTCGCGCCCTCGTGGGACGTCACGCTCTCGGCCCAGATCGTGCGCGACCTGTGGTTCAAGCTGCTCTGGAACGCCGGCTTCAACGCCATCTGCGCGGTCACCGGGGCGACGGCCGGCGAGGCGCTGGCGACGCCGGCCTCCGAGGCGCTCGTGCGCGAGGCCATGTGGGAGGTGGTGGCCGTGGCCGCCCGCCACGGCGTGACGCTCACGGCCGAGGACGTGGACGAGATGGCCGGCGACAAGCCCGAGCTGCGCGACTACCACCCCTCCACCGCCCGCGACCTGGAGGCGGGCAAGCCGCTCGAGCGCGACGCCCTGTGCGGCTTCCTGGCGCGCGAGGGCGCCGCCCGCGGGGTGCCCACCCCGGTCAACCGGATCCTGGACGGCCTGCTCGCGTTGCAGGAGGACCGCGCCCGCCGCCCGCGGTGAACCCTTTCACCGCGCCCGTAAGAGCTCCGTGAACGTCCGGGCGAGCGTGCCCGCGGAGACTAGCGTGCCTCGTCGGTAACGTAATCGACCCGAGGAGAGCCCGTGACCAGCAAGCGATGGTGGCTCGGAGTGACGGCCGGAGTGGCCGTGGGACTGGGCGGCGTGGTGGTGGCCGACCAGGTGTCGGAGCCCGCGAACGCGGCGCCGTTCACGCTCAGCGTCAACCAGCTGAAGATCAACCAGCGCATCTCGCAGGCCGCCGTGCGGCGCAGCAACGAGTCGCTGCGGCTGCTCGCGCCGGTGCGCCCCTCCGGCTCCACCCCGGCGACCGGGTGGCCCACGTCGGCGATCCGCAACGGCGCGGTGACCAGCGAGAAGCTGGACACCGCGGTGCGCGAGGGCCAGCCGCGCTGGGCCGTCGTGGCCGCCACCAGCGGCACCCTGGTGCGCGCGAAGGGCGCCTCGGCGTCGGCCAAGCTCGCCGATCCGGGTCTCTACAGCGTCACCTTCGACCGCGACGTGAGCGCCTGCGCCATCCAGGCGACGATCGCGTCCACGGGCACCGACCCGATCACGACCGGCGGCGAGGTCAGCGCCTGGCGCAGCGCCTCCGACGCGAAGGTGGTCACGGTGCGCACGGCCGCCCTGGACGGGACGGCGACCCCGGTGGCGATCGCCCCGGTCAACAGCCTGCCCTTCCACGTGACGGTGCTCTGCTAGCGCCGCCGCGGGGCTAGGAGGCCAGCAGCACCAGGGCCAGGCAGGTCAGCAGGGCCCCGTCGGCCAGACGGGCCCGGCGCAGCAGGATGGGACGCTCGAGCATCGAGGTCAGCATCCGGCCGCCGGCGCCCGTCAGGCGCGGCGCCATCGCGACCACCGGGATCGCCCGGCCCACGCCGAACGCCACCCCGATCAGGACCCCGGCGGCCGGGGAGCCCAGGGCCACCGCGATGCCCGCGAGCGCCCACACCGCCAGCGTGAGCACGAAGGTGGTGAAGCCCAGGCCCAGCAGCAGGCCGTAGAGCGCCCCGACCAGCGGCAGGGGCATGAAACGGCGCCACGGCTCCGGCACCTGGCGGCGGATCTGGGGCACCACGCGCACCCCGGCCCACTCGCCGGCGGCGGCCAGGGCCGCGACCAGCGCCGCCGCACCCAGCGCGAGGGCGGCGCCCCGCGTCTGGAGGGCGGCGCCCAGCAGCGACAGGGCGCCGAACGTGATGACGCCGCCGGCCACCGCGCCGACGGTGAAGGTGGCGCAGGCCAGCCACGTGGCGCGGCCGCCGCGCCCGCCCTGGCCCAGCGTGTCGATCATCGAGAAGCCGCAGGGCGACCACGCGCCGGTGATGCCGGCGGCCAGGGCCGTCAGCGCGAGCACCACCGCCAGCGCGTCAGGCACCGAGGGCGGCCTCGGCCAGGATCCTCTCCACCACCTCGTCGAAGCCCAGCCCGGCGGCCTCGGCGGCCTTGGGCAGCAGGCTCGTGTCGGTCATCCCCGGGATCGGGTTGATCTCGAGCACCCAGGGGCGCTCGTCGGCGTCCAGGATGATGTCCACCCGGCTCACCCCGCGGCAGCCGAGGGCCCGGTAGCAGGCGATGGCCACGCGGGCGACCTCCTGGGCGACGGCGTCCGACAGCAGGGCCGGCGCGACGAAGTCGGTGAGACCGGGCGTGTAGCGGGCCTCGAAGTCGTAGAAGTCGCGCCCGCGCGGGATCGCCTCCACCACGGGCAGGGCCCACGGCTCGCCGGTCCCCAGCACCGAGACGGCCAGCTCGCGCCCGGGCACGAAGCGCTCGAGCAGCACGCGGTCGTCGTAGGCGAGGGCGCTCATCAGGGCGGCGGGCACGTCGGCCGCCTCGTGCGCCACCGTGATGCCGAGGGCGGAGCCCTGCTTGGCCGGCTTCACCACCAGCGGCAGCCCGAGACGGTCCCGGATCTCCGAGATCGCGTCGCCGGCGCCCAGCTCGCGGAAGGCCTCCTGCCGGAAGGCGTAGGCGGGCGGCGTGTCGATGCCGGCCGCGGCGAAGTGCGCCTTGGCCACCACCTTGTCCATGGCGCGCTCGCAGGCGAGCACCCCCGGGCCGGTGTAGGGGATCTCCAGGATCTCCAGCAGCTCCTGCACGGTCCCGTCCTCGCCGCCCTTGCCGTGCAGGGCGATGAAGGCGGCGTCCGGGCGGCTGGCGCGGAGGCTGCGCACCAGGTGCTGGTCAACGTCGATCGCCTCGACCTCGTGCCCCAGGCGGCGCAGGGCGGCCTCGGCGTTGGCCCCCGAGCGCAGGCTCACCTCGCGCTCGAGCGAGCGCCCGCCCTTCAGCACCGCGACCTTCACTCGGCGTCACCGTCCAGGCCACCCAGCGCCCGGTGCAGGTCGCTCATCTCGGCGACGGCCACCCCCAGGCGGCGCACCCCCTCGGTGAGCATCGGCTCGGGCACGCCCGAGAAGTTGAGGCGCATCGAGTTGCCGCCGCGGCCGTCGAGGAAGGCGCCCCGGCCCGGCACGAACGCGACCTCGTGCTTGTCGGTCGCCAGGGCCAGCAGGTGGGTGGTGTCGAGGTACGACGGCAGCGTGGCCCACACGAACAGGCCGCCGGCGGGCCGGCTCCAGGTGGCCTCGGGGGGCATCTCCTCCTCGAGCGCCCGCAGCAGGGCGTCGCGGCGCGACCGGTAGATCACGTTGAGCTCGCGCGACGTAGTCGCGCCAGTCGTAGCGGCGCAGGTACTCGATGACGAAGCGCTGGGAGAGGGTGGACGTGCAGAGGTCGGCCGCCTGCTTGCCCAGGTTCATCTTGCGCAGGACCGAGGCGGGCGCCGCGATCCAGCCCACCCGCATGCCCGGCGAGAGGATCTTGGAGAAGGTGGAGAGGTAGATGACCCAGCCGGCCCCGTCGTCCAGCTCCCAGAGGCTCGGCAGGGGGTCGCCCTCGAAGCGGATCTGGCCGTAGGGGTTGTCCTCGACGATGAGCAGCTCGTGCTCGTGGGCGATCTCGATCAGGCGCTCGCGGCGCTCGAGCGACATGGTCACGCCGCCGGGGTTGTGGAAGTTGGGGATGGTGTAGAGCAGCTTGGGCGGGCGCCCCTCGGCGGCGAGGCGCGCGAGCGCCTCCTCGACCAGGTCCACGCGCAGGCCGTCGTCGTCCAGCGGGATGTGCTCCACCCGCGCCTCGTAGGTGGTGAAGCTCGGCACCGCGCCCGGGTAGGTGGGGCCCTCGGCGAGGATCGTGTCGCCCGGGTTGACGAAGGTCCGGATGGAGAGGTCGATCGCCTGCTGGCCGCCGCTGGTGACCATGATGTCCTCGACGCCGGCGCGGGCTCCCTCGTGGGCCATGATGTCCACGATCAGCTCGCGCAGCTCCGCCAGGCCCTCGGTGGGCCCGTACTGGAGGGCGGCGGCCAGGTGGTCGCGGGCGACGACCTGGGTCACCTCGTCGAAGGTCGCGCGCTGGAAGGACTCGGTGTTGGGGAAGCCGCCGGCCAGCGAGATGATCTCGGGCCGCTCCGAGAGCGACATCAGGTCGCGCATGACCGACGAGACGATCCCCGAGGCCCGCGACGCGAAGCGCACGTCGTAGCGCGCGGAGTCGCCCGGCGTCAGGGCGCTCTCGTGCTGCCGCGTGCGCGGCGCGGGGGTACGGGGTGGCATCGGGTCTCCCATCTGGTCCTCCACGATCATCAGCAGTGTAGGCCAGGACGCGCCGGGAGCCGAGCAGGGCTCTGGTACCATCGCGCGTCGTGCCGACCCGGCCAGCCCCTCCTCCGGTGTTGCCCGAGGCGCGCATCCTGCGCGTGCCGAGCATCCGCCGCGCCCGACGGTCCGATTGGCATCAGCTGATCCGCTTCTGCGTGGTCGGCGCGTCGGGCTATCTGGTGAACCTCGCGGTGTTCTCGGTGTGCGTTCACGCCCTCGACATCCACTACACGGTGGCGGCCGTCGCGGCCTTCTGCGTGGCCTGGACCAGCAACTTCATCTTCAACAAGTTCTGGACCTTCCAACGGCACGGCCTGTCGGCGCTCCAGCAGGGCGCGCGATACCTGGCGGTGAGCCTGGTCGCGCTGGGCATGAACCTGATCGTCCTCGAGGTGCTGGTGCGCGCCGGGATGCCGGAGGTCCCCGCGCAGGCCATCGCGATCGCCGCGGTCATGCCCGTGAACTTCCTGCTCAACCGCCGCTGGTCCTTCCGGTAGGGCGAATGCGCATCGGGCGACGAGCCGCCGTCGCCCTGGTCGTGGCTGCCCTGGCCGTCCTCGGCCCGGCGGCGGGAGCGGTCGCCGCTCCGGCCCACGCCGTGAGCGAGCCGACCCCCGGCGAGGCGACGGCGGCGGCGGGCGACCTGCTGCGGGCCGTGGCGGGCAAGGCCGGCGAGATCCGGGGGACCGTGACCACGCCGGCGCCCGGCGCGCGACCCCGTCGCTGACCAACGACGAGGTCATCGCGATCGCCCGCACCTCGGGCGAGCTCCAGGACTGGATCCGCGACCGCACGATCTTCCGCACGGCGGTGGACTACGACGCCAAGACCGGCCTCCACACCTACTGGGTGGTCAGCAAGGACGCCGACGGCGAGGAGACCGTCGAGGCCCAGGTGTTCGTGTCGGACGAGAGCGGCCAGATCACCGAGGTGCGCACCGGGCCCCAGGTCGCGTGGATGATGGCGCGAGGGGGCGACGGCGCCTTCGGCCGGGCGATCAACCGGCCGGCGATCTGGCTGGCGCTGTGCGCGATCTTCCTGGTCGCGCTGCTGCCGATCCTCTCGCCGCGGCGGCTGCTGTCCCTGCGCACGCTGGACCTGCTGGTGCTGCTCTCGTTCAGCGTGTCCCTGATCTGGTTCAACCGCGGCGAGATCTTCACCTCGGTGCCCCTGCAGTACCCGCCGATGATCTACCTCGGCCTGCGGCTGGCGGGCATCGCGATCGCCCGGGTGCGCGCGGCGCGCCCGGCGCCCGGGGACGCCCCGGACGCGGCGGCGGTCGCCGAGCCGGCCCCCGGCGCGGCCCCCCGGCGACCCCTGTTCGGCGGCTCGGCGCCCACCTGGGTGCTGGTGACCCTGCTCCTCGTCACGCTCGCCCTGCGCTTCGGCCTCAACGCCTTCGACTCCAACGTGATCGACGTCGGCTACGCCGGCGTGATCGGGGCCGACCGCATCGCCCAGGGCGCCACGCCCTACGGGACCATGCCCTCGGACTGCGGCAGCTGCGACACCTACGGGCCCCTGAACTACCTCACCTACGTGCCCTTCGAGCTCGCCCAGCCCTGGAACGGCACGTGGGACTCGCTGCCGGCGGCGCACGGCGCGGCGACCCTCTTCGACCTGCTGTGCATCGGCGGGATGCTGGTGCTGGGATGGCGCCTGTCGGGGCTGCGCCTCGGGATGGGGCTCGCGCTCGCGTGGGCCGCCTTCCCGTTCACGGCCTTCGCGCTCGAGACCAACTCCAACGACTCGCTGGTCGCGGCGATGCTGATCTGGGGCCTGGTGGTCGCCCGCCACCCGGTCGGGCGCGGCGTGATGCTGGGCCTCGCCCTGGGCACCAAGTTCGCGCCGGCGATCCTGCTGCCGCTGTGGAGCCGGCGCCCGTTCCCGCGGCCGTCGCCGGGGCGCAACCTGCTCCCCTACCTGGCCGGCCTCGGCATCGCGGCGGTCCTGACCGGCTGGGTGCTGCTGCTCGACGGCTCCGACGGCGTGCGGGCCTTCTGGTCGCGCACCGTGGGGTACCAGCTCGGCCGCGACTCCCCGTTCTCCATCTGGGGCCAGTACCCCGGCCTGCGGCCGGTGCAGATCGGGCTGATGGTGGTGGTGGCGGCCGCGGCGCTGGCCGTGCTGCGCTGGCCGCGCCGGCTCGACATGCTGACCATGACCGCGCTCTCGGGCGCCCTGATGATCGGCATCGAGCTGACCGTGACCCACTGGTTCTACCTCTACATCCCGTGGTTCCTGCCCTTCGCGCTGGTCGCGATGGTCCCGGACTGGCCCCCGCCGCGGCGCGAGCCGCGCGAGGCCCCCGTGGCGGAGCGCGCGCCCGCCCCCGAGCCCCTGCCGGTGGCGACATGACCTGGAGCCGCTGGCTGCCCTGGTTCGCGGTGGGCCTGGCGATCGTGGTGTGGGCGATCCCGCTCCAGCTGGGCGCCTACGCCGATGCGGTCATCACCGACATCCCCACCTACCAGCGCGCCTACGAGCACATCGCCGACGGGCAGATCCCCTACGCGGACTTCAGCCTGGAGTACCCCCCGCTGGCCGCCGGGCTGTTCTGGCTGGCCGGCGCGCTGCCCGGGTCCCTACGGGGTCACCTTCTCCATCCTGATGCTCGGCTGCCTGTGCGCCACGGTGCTGGGCGTCATCGCCCTCGCCCGGGCGATCGGCCTGGACGTGCGCCGCCAGACGGCCGCGGCCGTCCTGGTGGCCGTGAGCCCGCTGATGATCGGCAACCTGGTGGAGACGCGCTTCGACCTGGCCCTGGCCGCCCTGGTCGTGTGGACCCTCTGGGCCGCCGCCACCGAGCGCTGGCGCCTGGCGTGGGGGCTGCTGGCCGCGGCGACCCTGCTCAAGCTCGTCCCGCTGGCGCTCATCCCGGTGATGATCCTGTGGCAGCGCCACCGCGTCGGCGCCCGCTCGGCCTGGGCCGGGCTGGGGGCCAGCCTGGCCCTGGTGGTCGCGGTGATGGCGCCCTTCGTGGTGATGTCGCCGTCGGGCACCTGGGACCTGGCGCGGTACCACCTGGACCGGCCGCTGCAGCTCGAGGCGGTGGGCTCGGCCTACCTGCTGGGACTGCACGCGCTGGCGGGCATCCCGGTGACGGTGGAGAACTCGTTCGGCAGCCAGGGGCTCGAGGGCACCGGGCCGGCGGTGATCGCCGGCATCTCCACCGCCGTGCTGATCGGCCTGCTGATCGCGATCTCGTGGACCCTGTGGGTGGGGCTCCACCGCGCGCGGGCGCCGGGCGACGGGCGCCTGTTCGTGGCGGCCGCGGCGGCCACGATCGTGGCGCTGCTGGTGGCGGGCAAGGTGCTGTCGCCCCAGTTCATGGTCTGGCTCCTGCCGGTCGGGTTCCTGGTGGCCGGCCGCTACGGCAGGGTGGCCGCGGCGCTGACGGCGGCCGCGATGCTGCTCGACGTTCGCCTACTTCCCGCACCAGTACTGGGAGCTGGTGGCCCTCCACGACCTGCCGATCGGCCTGCTGGTGCTGCGCGACAGCGTCCTGATCGCGCTGCTCGCCGCCTGCTGGCCGCGCCCGAGCATCGCCGGGCGCCCCCTGGGCCGCACGCTGGGACGGCGCCACTCCGACGCGGAGTCGCCGCCGGCCGTGGCGGCCCGCTACCTGGCCGAGTGAGCCGCGCCGCCGTCCCGGTGCTGACGCGCCGGGAGCTGGGGCGGGCGACGCTCGCGCGCCAGCTGCTGCTGGAGCGCGCCCCGCTGGACGCGGCCGAGGCCGTCGCGCGGATCGGCGGCATGCAGGCCCAGGAGCCGCGGCCGCCGTTCGTGGGGCTGTGGTCGCGGCTGGCGGGGTTCTCGCGCGCCGGCCTGCACGCGGCGCTCGAGGAGCGCCGGGTGGTGCGCGGGATGGCGATGCGCGCGACGCTCCACCTCCAGAGCGCCGCCGACCACCTGGCCACGCGCGCGGCGCTGGCACCGGTGATGGAGCGCGCGGTCAGGGTGCTCGGCGCGCGCGCCGCCGGCCTCGACCGCGACGCGGTGCTCGCGGCGGCGCGGACCTTCCTCGACGAGGAGCCGCGCACCTTCGCCCAGACGCGCGATCACCTGGCGGCGCTCTTCCCGGACGTCGACGCGCGGGCGCTGGGCTACACGGTGCGCACCGCCCTGCCCCTGGTGATGGTGCCCTCGGACGACCGCTGGTCGTTCCCGGCCGACGCCCGCTTCACGCCCACCGAGCGCTGGCTGGGGGAGCCGGTCGACCCGGCCGCGGGACCCGAGGCGCTGGTGAGACGCCACCTGGCCGCCTTCGGTCCCTCCAGCGCGACCGACGTGCAGGCGTGGAGCGGGCTCGGCGGGCTGGCGGCGGTGCTGAAGCGGCTGGCGCCGGACCTGGCCGTGTTCCGCGACGAGCGCGGGCGCACCCTCTACGACCTGCCGGACGCCCCCCGCCCCGGCCCCGAGGTGCCCTGCCCGCCCCGCTTCCTGCCCGACTTCGACGCGCTCGTGCTGGCCCACGACGACCGCACCCGGGTGATCGCCGACGCGCACCGGGCCCGGCTGGTGACGCGCAACCTGCGCGTGCGCGCCACCGTCCTGTGGGACGGCGAGGTGGCCGGCACCTGGACGCTCGAGCGCGCCGGGCGGGCGGCCGTCCTGCGCATCGCACCGTTCGCGCGCCTGCCCAGGGGCGCGACCGCCGCCCTGCGCGACGAGGCGGAGGGGCTCGTGCGCTTCATGGACGAGGACGCGGCGACGCACGACGTCAGCGTGGAGCGACCCGGCCCGTCGCGCTGACCCAGGCCTGGGCGAACATCCCTCCCGGGATGCTCGCTCCACTCGCGCAGCGCGGCCGCCATGGCGCGCGCCTCGTCGGCCGACACGCCGCCGCGCGCCGCCGGGCCGTCCCGCTCGGGGCTCGCCGCGATGCGTTCGGCCAGGTACTCGGCGATCGCCGCCCGGTCGTCGTAGCACTCGTAGCGGGCCGACATCGCGACGTCACGCAGCCCGGCGGCGGCCATGTGGGCGCCGAGCGCGCGCCCCGCGCGCACGTCGCCGCCGTTGGCCTCCTGGATGCGCTCGTAGTAACCGATCGCCGCATCCGCGGCGGGCACCGGCGGGGCGAGGATGAAGCCGCCCCAATCGGGGCTGACGACCACCACCGGCCCGCCGGCCCGCACGACGCGGCCCATCTCGCGCAGGGCCCCGACGGGGTCGGGCAGGTGCTCCAGGAGCGCGTGCGAGAAGGCCGCGTCCACCGCGCCGTCGGCCAGCGGCAGCGCCATCGCGTCCGCGGTGAGGGCGTCGATGTTGGTCAGCCCCTCCGCCGCGGCCCGGGCCTCCAGCAGGCGGATCTGGGACTCCTCGCGATCGATCGCGGTGACCCGGCCGGGCGCGACCGCCCGCGCCAGCCCGACCGTGATCGAGCCCGGGCCGCAGCCCAGGTCCAGCAGGCGCATGCCCGGCCGCAGGTGCCCCATGATGGCCCCGGCGTGGGTCCCGGCCGACCTGCGCTCCATGAACGCGCTCACCTGCGGCGACCACCCGGGGGTGTAGGCCGCCCCGCTCACCCCTCGATGCTGAAGGTGCGGATCGCCGTCGCCCGGCCGGTCGGCTCCGCGTCCACGATCGCGCCCTGCACCAGCACGCCGCCGTCGGCCGGCTCGAAGCGTCCCGAGCCGGCCGTGAGGAAGCGCCGCAGCACGATCTCGGTGCGCACGCCGATCACCGAGTCGTGGGGACCGGTCATGCCGAGGTCGGTGACGTAGGCCGTCGCGCCGCCGAGGATGCGGGCGTCGGCGGTCTGGACGTGCGTGTGGGTGCCCACGACGGCGGTGACGCGGCCGGTGAGGTGATGGGCGAGGGCGATCTTCTCGCTGGTCGCCTCCGCGTGGACGTCCACGAGCACGATGTCGGCCGCGCGCCGCGCCGCGTCCACCAGGTCGTCGATCACCGCGAACGGGCTGTGGGCCGCCGTGAGGAACACGGAGCCCATGACGTTGATCACGCTCACCGGGCCCGCGGGCGAGTCGACCGTGGTCAGCCCGCGGCCGGGCGCGCGCACGGCGATGTTGGCGGGCCGCAGCATCCGCGGCTCGCTCTCGAGCATGCCGTGGATCTCCGCCTTCTGGAGGGTGTGGTTGCCGCCGGTCAGCACGTCGACGCCCGCGTCCAGCAGGTCGCGCGCCTGGCGCGGCGAGGTGCCGGCCCCCGCGGCGGCGTTCTCGGCGTTGACCACGACCAGGTCCGGCCGGTGCTCCTCGCGCAGCTCGGGCAGGCGGGACAGGAGGGCGCGCATGCCCACTCCCCCCACCACGTCTCCGACGAAGATCACCCGCACGCGGCCCACACTAGTGGGTCGCCCGGGCCCTAGAGCGTGAGGCCCGCCTGGCTGCGCACCAGCTCGATGTCCACGTGGTTGCCCGCGTCGGCCGTGAACTGGGCGATCTCCTGCTGCGTGACGCCCGAGAAGTCGCGCACCCGCCCCAGCTCCGTGACGCCGGCGCGCACCGGGGTGCCGACGCTCGGCCGTCCCCCGGTGGCCGGCTCGTCCAGGTGGGACATCCGCAGCACGAGGCCGGCGGCCGCCGCCGACGGGGTGATCGTCACCTCGTAGCCCTCGATCCGCCCCGACAGCGTGTAGTCGCTGACGCTCGTGATGACGCCGTCGACCGGCGCGTAGACGGTGGTGCCGGCGGGCGCGCCCACGTCCAGGCCGGCCGTGTCCGGGCCGGAGCGGTCGCGGCGGCTCGCCTGGTGGATGCGCAGGCCGCCGGAGCCGGTCATGGCGACCCCCGACGGATCGTCGATCGCGTGGAAGGCCATCGCCGTGACGCGGCCGGGATCGACCGGGATGTGGACCTCCACGCCCTCGGCCCGCGCGATGACGAGCTCCGGCGGGCGCGCCCCGGGGCCGAGCTCGGGCGAGGGCACCGGCGAGGCGAGCGGGCCCGCGTCGGAGCTCGCGTTGCCGCCGACGACCCCGAGCACGAGGGCGAGCACGGCGACGATGGCGATGGGGATGGCGGCCGAGACCAGCGCGCGCCGGTCGCGCCGCAGGGGCCTCCGCCGTCGGGCGGCGCGCCGTGCGGCGAGCTGCTCCCTGGTGAGGGGGGGCATAGCGCGCCAGCGTAGCTCAGCCGTGCCGCCATGTGCCAGGCGCCGAGGGTCCGAGGGCTAACATCACCCCGATGAGCGGGCGAAGCGCCCCCCAGCCCATGTGGGCGAAGCTGGTGTCCGTCGCGGCCCTGCTCGCGATCGTCTGGATCCTCGGCCAGCTGATCGGGCCGGTGCTCGTGATCTTCGCCGTCTCGACGATCGTGGCGCTGCTGCTCAACCCCCTGGTGCGCATGCTGCGGCGCCTGCACATCCCGCGCGGGCTGGCCGTGCTGGCCGTGTTCACGGGCTTCATCGCCGCCACCGCCCTGGCCGTGTTCCTGATCATCTCCCCCGTGCGGACGCAGGTGGAGGAGATCCAGGCCAACCTGCCCGCCTACACGGACCAGGCCGAGCGCCAGGCCGACAAGCTCCAGCGCTTCTTCGACGAGCGCGGGATCGACGTGGACGTCAAGGCCCGCTCGGACGCGTTCCTGGCGGGGCTGCAGGACCGCGCCTCGGAGGCCGCCGACAACATCGTCGACTACAGCCTCAACGTCCTCGGCGTGGTGATCCAGCTCGTCCTGATCCTGGTCTGCTGCATCTACATGCTGCTCGACGCCCCGCGCATCCTGCGCTACGCGCGGCGCATCGGGGGACCCGAGGCCGGGGTGTTCCTGCGCCGCACCGAGCGCACGCTGACCGAGTACGTGAAGGCCCAGCTCCTGATCTCGCTGGTCATCGGCACGAGCGCCGGCATCGTCCTGTGGGTGTACGGCGTGACCGGCATCTTCCCCCTCGGGGCGACGTTCGCGGTGGCGTTCGCCGCCTGGGTGTTCCTGATGGAGTTCGTGCCCTACGTGGGGCCGATCCTCGGCGCCGTGCCGCCCGTGCTGCTGGCGCTGTTCACGTCCCCGCTCGCCGCCCTCTGGGTGGTGGTGGCCTTCATCGCCATCCACCAGCTCGAGGGCCACATCGTGGTGCCCAAGATCATGGGCGGCGCGGTGGGGGTCCACCCGCTGGTGGTGATCTTCGGCCTGCTGATCGGCGAGCAGGTGGCCGGCATCGTCGGCATCCTCATCGCCATCCCGGTGGTGGTCGTCGTCAAGGAGGCCGTCACCTTCGCGGGCGAGCAGCTCGGGCTCAGCGAGCCGGAGCCGTCCCCGGCGCCGGTGGTGCCGGCGGCCGCTCCCGAACCCACCGCCCTGCGGCCGAAGTCCTGACCGCGCCCGATCCCGTCGGCCCCGTGCTGGTCGCCCGCGGCCTGCGCCGCGACTTCCGCGGGGTGCGCGCCCTGGACGGCGTTGACCTGGACCTCGCCGGCGGCGAGGCGGTGGCGCTGCTGGGCCCGAACGGCGCCGGCAAGACGACGCTCCTCACCATCCTGGCGGGCGTCACGCGCCCGGGCGGCGGCACCCTGCACTGGGGCGACGGGGTGGCGCCGCGGGTGGGGTGGGTGCCGCAGCGGCCCGCGCTGTACCCCCGGCTGTCGGCGCGCGAGAACCTGCGCCTGTTCGCCGCGCTGGAGGGCGCCGACGACCCCCGCGCGCTGGCCGAGGGCCTGCTGGAGCGCGCCGACCTCGGCGAGGTGGCGGAGCGGCCGGCCGCCCAGCTGTCCACCGGCACGCTCCAGCGGCTCAACCTCGCCATCGCGCTGGCCGGCCGCCCGAGCGCCCTGCTGCTGGACGAGCCGACGGCGACGCTCAGCCCGGATCAGCGGCGGCGGCTGTGGGGCTGGCTCGACCAGCTGCGGGCGGGGGGCCTGGCGCTGCTGTTCTCCACCCAGTCGGTGGACGAGGCCGCCCGGCACGGCGACCGCCTGCTGGTGCTGGCGGGCGGGCGCCTGCTGTTCGCCGGCACCCCCGAGGAGATGGTGCGCCGGCACGGCGTGGGCGCGGCGGACGGCGGCGGCGACGCCGAGCTGGCCTTCATGCGGCTGGTCGCCCCCGAGCCGGGCGAGGGCGGGGCGTGAGGGCCTTCGGCCTCCTGCTGCGGCAAGGACCTGCGGCTGCTGTCGCGCTCCCCCGTCCTGCTGCTGGTGCTCGTGGTGTACCCGGTGCTGGTCGCGCTGCTGGTGGCGGTGGCCCTGCAGAGCGACGACCGCCGTCCCGCCGTGGCCGTGGTCGTGCAGGACACCTCCGGCCGGACGGTCGCCGTGGGCGACCAGCGCCTGGGGGTCGACGACTACGTGGCGCGGCTGGCGGAGGACGTGGACGTGACGCGCCTGGACGCCGCCGCGGCGCAGGACGCGCTGGACGCCGGACGGGTCACCGCGGTGCTCACGATCCCCGAGGGCTTCATCACCGACCTGCAGTCGGGCGTGCGCCAGCCCGTGCTGACGCTGGACGCCAGCCGGCGCACGCCGATCGAGGCCGACCAGGTGGTGCGCAACCTCGAGTCCGCCGTCTACCGGCTCAACCAGCGGCTGGCCGAGGGGTACGTCGACCAGGTGCTGCGGCTGGTCGACCTGGTCCAGAACGGCGGCCAGCTCGGCGCCTTCGGGCGCAGCACCAACGCCCTGGGGCTGGTGCGCAGCCGGGGGGTCGTGGTGGACCTGCAGCGGCGGCTGCGGGCCGAGGGCCAGGCCGCGGCGGCGGCGCAGCTCGATCCGATCCTCGCCTTCATCGACACCACCCAGCGCAACCTGGACCTGGCCCGGCCCGCCGCCAACGCCATCCGCGCGCCGATCGACCTGGACGTCACCGAGGCGCCGGCCGGCCGCGAACCGCTGTCGGCCTTCGGCTTCGCCGGCGCGCTCCTGGTGAGCCTCGGGCTGGTGGGGATCCTGCTCGGGGCCGCCACGATGGCGTCCGAGCGGGAGGACAACGTGCTGGTGCGCCTGCGCCGCGGGCTGGTGTCCTCCTGGACCCTGGTCGCCCAGAAGATGGTGTTCGTGGCGGCCGCGTGCCTGGTGGTGGGGCTCGTGCTGCTGGGCGGGGTCGCCCTGCTCACCTCGCTCGAGGTCGGGCGCTGGGCCCTGTGGCCGCTCGCCCTGGTGCCGGCCGGGCTGGCCTTCGGCGCGCTGGGGGCGCTGGCGGGGGCGGTCGCGCGCGAGACGCGCACCGCGCTCCTGGTGGCGCTGATGGTCGCCCTGCCGCTGATCGCGCTCGCCCTGCTGCCGGGCGTCTCCGCCGCGGCGGCCGTCTCCGCCCTCGTCCCGTTCGGGCCCGCCTTCGACGCGTTCCAGACCCTGCTGGTGGAGCCGTCCGTCGCGGGCGGCGACCTCGCCCTGACGCTGGCGCACCTCGCGCTGCTGGGCGCGGTCTTCGGCGCCGCCGCCGCGCTCGTCGTGCGCCGGGGGCCCGCCTAGGGTGAGCCGCCCAGGCGGCGGCGCGGGCGGCCCAGCGCGTCGGCCAGCCGGCGCCGGTACTCGGCGGGCGTGAGCGCGAGCGCCCCGAAGCGCTGGGTGTGCTCGGAGGCGGCCTGGATGTCCCACAGCGTGAAGCCGGCGCGCGCCAGGAGCCCGGCCGTCGCCACCAGCGCCGCGTTGCCGGCGTCGGGCGCCCGGTGGAACATCGTCTCGGAGCTGAACAGGCCGCCCATGGCGACCCCGAACAGGCCCCCGCACAGCTCTCCGCCGCGCCAGGTCTCCACGCTGTGCGCCCACCCGGCGCGGTGGAGCGCGACGTAGGCCCGCACCAGCCGCGGCGTGAGCCACACGCCATCGCGGCGCTCGGCGCAGGCGTGCGCGACGGCGTCGAAGGCCGTGTCCACCCGCACCTCGTACCCCGCCCGGGCGACCCCGCGGCGCACCGAGCGCGGGGTGCGGAAGGCGTCGATCGGGATCACCGAGCGGGGGTCCGCCTCGAAGAGGGCCACCGGCCCCGCGGCGCCCGGCGAGTCCATCGGGAAGTAGCCGTGGGCGTACGCCGCCAGCAGCGCGTCGGGGGCGAGCGAGGGGTGGTCGTCGGGAGGCCGGCGCATGGGCCCACGCTACGCCGCCGGGCCCGCCGGGGCGGCGGCGCGTAACGTCACCCGATCCCCACCCGGAGGGTCACCGTGACACGTCTCCTGTACGCGTTCCTGCCGTTCGTCGGCGGCGCCATGATCGCCGCCCAGGCACCCGTCAACGCCCGGCTGCGGGTGGTGCTCGGCTCGCAGTTCGGCAGCGCCGTGGTCTCGTTCGTCGTCGGCCTCGTGCTGCTGCTGGGCGCCATGGTCGTGACCGGCCAGGGCGGCGGGCTCGCCGCGGTCGGCTCGGGTCCCTGGTGGGCCTACCTCGGCGGCCTCTTCGGCGCCGTCTTCGTGGTGGCGACGCTGGTGGCCTCGCCCCGGATCGGGGTGACCGTGACCTTCGTCGCGGCGATCGCCGGCCAGATCATCCTGTCCTCCCTGATCGACCGCTACGGCTGGTTCGGGGTGAACCCCATCCCGCTGACGTGGGAGCGGGTGACGGCCCTCGTGCTGATCCTGGTGAGCCTGGTCCTGCTGCTGCGCGCGGGCTAGCCCCGGGCCGCCGGGTGGGGCGGCCCGGGGCGGCGGCCCGCGGGGCTAGACGCGGGCCTCGAGGATCAGGTTGAAGGGGGTGGCGGCGGCCTCGCGGAACCCCGGCCAGCCCGGCGCGGGCGCAGAGCTCGCGGACGCGGGCGGCGCCGGCCTGGGCGCCGAGGGCGTGGGGGCCCTCCTCCGAGAGCGCGTGGGCGGTGCAGAGGGTCGCGGAGGCGGTGTAGTAGATCCGCCCGATCGGGGTGAGGTTGTCCTCCACCCGGTCGCCCGCGAAGGGCTCGACCATCATCACCGTGCCCCCGGGCGCCAGCGCGGCGGCGGCGTGGGCCAGCGCGCCCTCGGGGTCGCCCATGTCGTGCAGGCAGTCGAAGAAGCAGACCAGGTCGTAGCCGGCCGCGGGGTAGGACCGGGAGTCCGCGACCGCGAACGTGACCCGGTCGGCGACCCCGGCCCGGCGGGCGTTCTCGCGGGCGGCCGCCACCGACTCGGGGTGGACGTCGTAGCCGTGGAAGGTCGCGCGCGGGAAGGCCTCGGCCATCACCACCGTCGAGTGCCCGTGGCCGCAGCCGACGTCGGCGACCCGTCCGCCCGCGCGCAGGCGCTCCGCGACCCCGTCCAGCGCCGGGATCCACTCGTCCACCAGGCTGCCCCGGTAGGCGTTGCGGTAGAAGCCGGCGACCCCGTGGTGCATGCGGGGGTGGTGGTCGCCCCAGGCGACCCCCTCGCCGGAGCGGAAGGCCGCGATCGTGCGCTCCTCGTCGAGGAACATCGACGCCGGCACCTCCCAGGCCGTCGGGACGAAGGTCGGGCTGTCCCGGTCCGCGAAGACGGCCCGCTGCTCCGGGGTCAGCTCGTAGGTGCCGCTCACCGGGTGGTAGTCCACGTAGCCCCCGGCCGCCTGGGCGTTGAGCCACTCGCGCACGTAGCGCTCGGCGCAGCCGGCCCGCCGGGCCACCTCGGCCGGGCCGAGCGGCCCGGCGCCGGCCATCGCCTGGTACAGGCCGAGCTTGTCGCCGATGCTCACCATCACCCCGCCGTAGCCCGCCGACAGGTCTCCGACGGCCCGCCCCAGCAGTTCCTGCAGCCTCTCCTGATCCACCGGCATCTCGTGCCTCCTCGGTCGTGTTCGTGACGTGTCCCGAGGTTCGCCCGCCGTGGGCCGCGCGACGAGGGGCGCGCTCGCCACGACCGGTCCGTTCGTGCCAAGCTCGGGCCGTGGCGCAGAGGGCCCCCGTCCGAGTGAGCCTGGTGGCGATACCCGAGGCCGTGCCCGCGACCCTGGCGGGGCTGCACGACGTGCTGTCGTCGGTGGGCCGCGTCCCGAGCCTCGATCCGACGATCACCGCCGAGCCCTTCGCCGTGGAGATCGTGGGCGAGCGGCGCGGGCGGCTGCGGCTGGCCAGCGGGCTCCCGTTCGAGGCGACGCGCGCGTGGGACGAGGTGGACGCCACCGACCTGGTGCTCGTCCCGTCGCTGCTCGTCCCCGGCGGCGACTGGGGCGCGGCGCGGCACCCCGCGCTGGTCGAGTGGCTGGGCGCGATGCACGAGCGCGGCGCGCTCCTGTGCTCGGCGTGCTCGGGGCTGTTCCCGATCGCCGAGACCGGCCTGCTGGAGGGCCGCGAGGCCACCATCCACTGGGACTACGCCCGCGGCTTCCGCCGGGGCTTTCCGAGCGTGTCCCTCAGCCCCGAGAAGGTGCTGGTGGTGAGCGGCGAGCGCCAGGAGCTGGTGAGCTCGGGCGCGTCCTCGTCCTGGCACGACCTGGTGCTCTACCTGGTGGCCCGCCACGTGGGCGCCACCACGGCCCAGGCGGCGGCGCGCTTCTTCGCCTTCCAGTGGCACGTGGACGGCCTGGCGCCCTACGCCGTCTTCGACCCGCCCACCGGTCACGGGGACGCCGCCATCGCCGACGTGCAGCGGTGGATCGCCGAGCGGCCGGCGGTGGCGCGGCCGGTCGACGAGATGCGGCGGCGCTCGGGGCTGCCGGCCCGCAGCTTCGCCCGCCGCTTCCAGGCGGCCACCGGCCTCGCGCCGATCGCCTACGTCCAGCGGCTGCGCGTCGAGGAGGCCAAGCGCCGCCTGGAGCGCACCGAGACGCCGGTCGAGCGGATCGCGTGGGAGGTCGGCTACGAGGACCCGGCCGCCTTCCGCCGCCTCTTCCGGCGCCTGGTGGGCCTGCCGCCCGGCGCCTACCGCCGCCGCTTCCAGCTGCCCGCGTACGCCCGGCCCGAGGCGGGGACGCCCGGCTAGGGGACCCAGGTGTCGCCGGCGGGGGTGATGACCAGCTCGTGGGTCCACCCGCGCGGCGTCTGCGCCGCCAGGTAGGCGACGGCGGCGGCCACGTCGGCCGGCGCCAGCGACTCCTCCGGGGGGCGGCCCTCCATCGGCGCCCGCTCGGTCTGGATGATCCCGTCGGCCACGAGGAGGGCCACGTGGACGCCCTTCGGGCGCAGCTCCAGCGCCAGCGCGTGGGTCAGGGCGCGGGCGCCGAACTGGGCGGCCGCCCAGGGGCCGCGGCCCGGCATGGCCCGGCGGGCCGAGCCGCCCGAGACCTGGATCAGGGTGCCGGCGCCGCGGCGCTCGAGCGCGGCGCCGCCGCCGCGCAGGATGGCCCAGGCGGCCGGGAGGAAGCCGGCCATCCAGGAGTCGAGGCGCTCGGGCGGCGCGGCCGTGAGCGGACCGCCGCCGAAGCTGTGGTCGCGCGGGACCGAGGTGGTGGCGTTGACGATCAGGTCGAGCCCGCCCAGGTCGGCCTCGGCGCGGCCGAGCGCCTCGGCCACCAGGGCGTGGTCGCCCGCGTCGCCGCGCACGCCGACGACCTCCGGATGGACGGCGCGCAGGGAGTCGAGGGTCTCCTGGGACCGCGCGACGGCCAGCACGCGCCATCCCGCCGCCAGGCGGTCGGCCGCGATCGCGCGGCCGACGTTGCGGGCGCCGAAGACGACGAGGACAGGTGGGCCGCTCATGCGGGCAGTCTGGCAGCGGTGGGCGGCGGCGACGCCGGAGTAGACTCCCGCAGGTGATCGAGGGCCCGGATTCCGCCATCAGCACCCGATTCCCGCAGGTGCGCATGCGGCGCCTGCGCGGCGGACCGACCATCCGGCGCATGGTGCGGCAGACGCGCCTGTCGCCGGACCAGCTGATCCTGCCCCTCTTCGCCATCGAGGGCCGCGACACCGAGCACCCCATCGCCGCCCTGCCCGGGCAGTCCCACCTGTCGCCCGACCTGGTCGCCCGCACCGCCCGCCGCGCGTACGCGGCCGGGCGTGCCCGCCGTGCTCCTGTTCGGCGTCACCGGGCACAAGGACGGCGCCGCGAGCGCCGCCTTCGACCCCGCCGGCGTGGTCCAGACGGCCGTGGCCGCCGTCAAGGACGCCGTCCCCGAGATGGTGGTGGTGACCGACGTCTGCCTGTGCGCCTACACGGACCACGGCCACTGCGGCGTGCTGGTGGACGGCGCCGTCCACAACGACCTGAGCCTCGAGGTGCTGGCGCGGGTGGCCGTGAGCCACGCCGAGGCCGGCGCGGACATCGTGGCGCCCAGCGACATGATGGACGGCCGGGTCGGCGCGATCCGCGCGGCGCTCGACGCCGAGGGCCACGAGGACACGTCGATCCTGGCCTACTCCGCCAAGTACGCCTCGGCGCTCTACGGGCCGTTCCGCGAGGCCGCGGGCTCGGCCCCCGGCACCGGCGACCGGCGCGGGTACCAGATGGACGCCGCGAACGGCCGCGAGGGCGTGCGCGAGGCGCTGCTCGACGCCGCCGAGGGCGCGGACATGCTCATGGTCAAGCCGGCCGCCGCCTACCTCGACGTGATCGCGGCGGTGCGCGCGGCGTCGGACCTGCCGCTGGCCGCCTACCACGTCAGCGGGGAGTACGCGATGATCAAGGCGGCCGCCGAGCGGGGCTGGCTGGACGAGCGGGCCGCCGCGATGGAGGTGCTCACGGGCATCGCCCGCGCCGGTGCCGACCTGGTGATCACCTACTACGCCGAGGACGCCGCGCGCTGGATCGCGGAGGAGAGGGCATGACGACGGCCGCGACACCCCGGGTCCACCACAAGCCCGACGAGGCCGACCGCGAGCTGCTCAACCAGCTCCAGGCCGGCCTGGCGTTCGTGCGGACGCCCTTCGCCGAGATCGGCGGGCGCATCGGCATGGACGAGGAGGAGGTGCTGCGGCGCCTCACCCGCCTCAAGGAGGCCGCGATCGTCCGCCAGCTGTCGGCGATCTTCGACACCCGCGCCCTCGGCTACACCAGCAGCCTGGTGGCGGCCAGCTACCCGGACGACCGCCTCTTCGAGGCCGCGGACATCGTGGGCGGCCACCCCGGCGTGAGCCACAACTACCGGCGCACCCACGCGTTCAACCTCTGGTACACGCTGGCCTGCGAGCCGGACTCGCGGCTGGGCCTCGAGGAGACCATGCAGCGGCTGCACGAGGCGTCGGGCGCCGAGTCCACGCGCCTGCTGCCGACGCTCAAGCTCTACAAGATCAACGTGCAGCTGGACATGACCGGCACCCGCTCGGTCGAGGCCAAGGAGGAGGCCCCCAAGCCGCCGCCGACGCGCGGCGACGGCGTGCTGCCCACCGACGGCCGACAAGGCGATGATCGCCGTGCTCCAGCGCGACCTCCCCATCGAGTCGGAGCCCTTCGACGGCTGGGCCGCCGACGCCGGGGTGAGCGTCGACGAGCTGCTGGCGGCCTGCCAGGTGTTCGTTGACCGCAACTACATGCGCCGCTTCGCCGCGGTCCTCAACCACCGCAAGGCGGGCTTCGGCGCCAACGGCATGGCCGTGTGGCAGGTGCCCGAGGAGGACCTGGAGGAGATCGGGCCCCGGATGGCCGCCTTCCAGGCGGTCTCCCACTGCTACAAGCGCCCCACCTACCCCGACTGGCCCTACAGCATCTTCACGATGGTCCACGCGCGCTCCAAGCAGGCCTGCGAGGAGGCGATCGAGGCGATCGCCGAGGACACGGGCCTCACGGACCCCTCGCGCCGGGCCGTCCTCTACTCGACGTACGAGTTCAAGAAGATCCGGCTCATGTACTTCACTCCGGACTACCGCGAGTGGGAGGACCTCGCGCTCGCCGGGGCGCCGCTGCCCCGATGGCGCACCTGACCGCCCAGACGCGCAGCGCCGAGCTCTTCGCGCGCGCGCAAGGCGTGCTGGTGGGCGGCGTCAACTCGCCGGTGCGCGCGATGCGCGGCATCGGCCGCGACCCGCTCTTCATCGCCCGGGCCCAGGGGCCGTACGTGTGGGACGCCGACGGCAACCGCTACCTGGACTTCCTCTCCACCTGGGGCCCGGCCATCCTGGGCCACGCGCCCGAGGCGGTCCTGCGCGCCGTGGGCGAGGCCCTGCCGCTGGGGACCTCCTACGGCGCCCCCACCGAGCGCGAGGTCCAGTTCGCCGAGGCCGTCTGCGACGCGGTGCCCTCGGTGGAGCAGCTGCGCATGACCTCGTCGGGGAGCGAGGCCGTGATGGGCGCGCTGCGCCTGGCCCGCGCCGCGACCGGGCGCGACGCGATCGTCAAGGTCGCGGGCGGGTACCACGGCGCGATCGACGGGCTGCTGGCCCAGGCCGGCAGCGGGCTCACCACGCTCGGCGTGCCGTCCAGCCCCGGCGTCACGGCCGCGGCCACCGCGGCCACCCGCATCGTCCCCTACAACGACGTCGCCGCGGCGGCCGCGGCGCTCGAGGGCGCCGCCGCCATGCTGGTGGAGCCGGTCGCGGGCAACATGGGCGTGGTGCCGCCGGCCGACGGCTACCTCGCCGGCCTGCGCGAGGCCTGCGACCGCGCGGGGGCGCTGCTCGTGCTGGACGAGGTCATCACCGGCTTCCGCGTGGCGCGCGGCGGGGCCCAGGAGCGGTGCGGCGTGTCGCGCCGACATCACCTGCTTCGGCAAGATCATCGGGGGCGGCCTGCCCGTGGGGGCCTTCGGCGGGCGCCGCGACGTGATGCGCGAGCTGGCGCCCGAGGGGCCCTGCTACCAGGCGCGGGACGCTCTCGGGGAACCCGCTGGCGACGGCGGCCGGCCTGGCGGTGCTGGGCGAGCTGGCGCGCCCCGGGCGTGTACGAGCGCCTCGAGGAGTCCGGCGCGGCCCTCGAGGCGGCCCTGCGCGACAGCGGCGCGCCGGTCACGGTCAACCGGGTCGGCTCGATGCTGACCCCGTTCTTCACGCCGGGCCCGGTCGCCGACTACGACGACGCGACCGCCTGCGACACCGAGGCGTACGCGCGCTTCGCCCGCGCCCTGCTCGACGACGGGCGTGTACCCGCCCCCGTCGCAGTTCGAGGCGTGGTTCACCGGCCTCGCGCACGGCGACGAGGAGCTGGCCCGGCGCCCGGGAGGCCTTCGCCCGGGCGGCCGCCGCATGAGGGCGGTGCTGGCGGGCGAGCCGACGCTCGCCGGCGAGCTGATCGAGCCGGCCGCGCCGCGCCGCTGCTGGCGCCGCTCGATCAGCCCGCCGATGACCCCGGACGCAGGCGGCCGGGCTCGACCTGATCCTGGAGGGCTTCCTGCTGCACCACGGCACGGCCCGCCACCTGTCGCCCGGCGGCGCCCGGGCCGCGAGGTGCTGGCCGGCGACTACTGCTACGCCTACGGCCTGGTGAGGATCGCGGCGGCGGGCGACCTGTTCGTCGTGGAGGCGCTGGCCGACCTGATCGCGCTCGGCGCGGGCCTGGTCGCGGCCGACGACCGCGCCTCGCTCGTGCCGCTGTGGCGCGCGACCACGGCGGTGATCGCGGCGCGCGGCGGCGCGGGCGGCCGAGCCGGCGACCGGCGCGCCTTCCTGGCCGGGCGGCAGGCGCTGCGCGAGCGGGGCGACGCGTCCGGCCTGGAGGACCTGGCGGCCACGCTGCCGCCGACGCCCGGGCTGGCGGAGGCGCTCACCCGATGAAGGACCTGCGCGAGTGGATCGCCCTCCTGGAGAAGAGCGGGCGAGCTCGTGCGCATCGACGCGCCGGTCGACCCGGTGCTGGAGATCACCGAGATCGCCGACCGGGTCTCCAAGGCCGGCGGCCCGGCGCTGCTGTTCACCAACGTGACCGGCAGCCGGCTGCCGGTGCTCATCAACCAGTTCGGCACGGACCGGCGCATGTGCATGGCGCTCGGCACCGAGAGCCTCGACGCGCTCGGGCGAGCGCATCGAGTCGCTGATGGACCTGCAGCCGCCCGCAGGGCGTGGTGGCCAAGATGAAGGCGCTCGGCAAGCTGCGCGAGCTGGCGTCGTTCTCGTCCAAGATCGTGAAGGACGGCCCGTGCCAGGAGGTGTGGCTGGACGAGCCGGACCTCGACCTGCTGCCGATCCTGACCTGCTGGCCCGACGACGGCGGTCCGTTCGTCACCCTGCCCCTGGTGTTCAGCCGCGACCCGGTCACCCAGGCGCGCAACTGCGGCATGTACCGCATCCAGAAGGTGGACCGGCGCACGGCGATGATGCACTGGCAGATCCACAAGGACGGCGCGGCCCACCTGCGCGACTCGCAGGGCCGGGTGCCGGTGGCCGTCGCGATCGGCTCCCACCCGGCCACGACCTACTCGGCCACGGCCCCCCTGCCCCCGGGCATCGACGAGATGATCTTCGCGGGCTTCCTGCGCGGCAAGAGCGTCGAGATGGTCCGCTGCCGCACGGTCGACCTCGAGGTCCCGGCCGAGTCCGAGGTCGTGCTCGAGGGCTACGTCGACGCCAACGACCTCCGCCCGGAGGGGCCCTTCGGCGACCACACCGGCTTCTACACCCCGGTCGACGACTACCCGACCTTCCACGTCACCGGGATGTCGATGCGCCGCGACGCGATCTACTCCACGACCATCGTGGGGCCGCCGCCGATGGAGGACTTCTACCTCGGCAAGGCCACCGAGCGGCTCTTCCTGCCGATCATCCGCATGACGCTGCCGGACCTGGTCGACATGAACCTGCCCCTGGAGGGCGTGTTCCACAACTGCGCGATCGTCTCGGTCAAGAAGCGGTACCCGGGCCACGCCAAGAAGCTGATGAGCGCCATCTGGGGCCTCGGCCTGCTCTCCCTCAGCCGCTGCGTGATCGTGGTGGACCACGACGTCGACGTGCAGGACGTCTCGGCGGTCGCCTTCCAGGCCTTCTCCAACGTCGACGCCGGCCGGGACATGCTCGTGGTGGAGGGCCCGGTGGACGCGCTCGACCACGCGGCCCCGTACTTCGCGTACGGCGCGAAGGTCGGCTTCGACGCCACCCGCAAGTGGGAGGGCGAGGGCCAGGTGCGGCCCTGGCCGGACGCCATCGTGATGAGCGAGGAGATCCGCTCCCTCGTCGATCGGCGGTGGGCCGAGTACGGGATCGATCGCCCCGGGGATAAAGGGACGTCCGGCCCCGGTCGGCGTCGTTGATTCTGCCCTCCCCGTCGGGTTGAATCCCCCAAGCGTGCCGGGGTCCGGCCGTGGAACGAGATCGCAGGAGGTCGGGGTTGGCAGACAGCCAGGGTGAGGGGAACGGCGAGGCGACTCGCGGCGCCCAGTACAGCGGGCCCGTCGCGCACGAGCCGGAGCCCGTTCACGATCACCACGACGACCCCGCCTACATCACGCGGACGAAGTTCCTGACCGGCGTCGCCGTGGTCACCGGCGGCGTGATGACGGCGGCCATCCTCGTGCCGGTCGTCGGCTTCGCCGCCGCCGACCCGCTCAAGGAGGAGGCGTGGCAGTGGGTCGACATCGGCCCGATGTCCGACTTCCCCGACGGCAAGGTCGTCTCGATCGCCGTCTCCGGCCCGTCGCCCGAGTCGGACCGGCGCGCGTACGTGCGCCACAAGGAGGGCACGATCATCGCGATCTGGAACCGGTGCGCCCACCTCGGGTGCCCGGTCGCCTACTCCGAGGGCGGCGACGTCTACGCCTGTCCCTGCCACGGTGGCGCGTACGACTCGCTGGGCCTGGTCACCTCCGGCCCGCCGCCGCGCCCCCTGGACCGCTTCGACGTCAAGATCGTGACGCCGGACGGCAAGGACGTGGCCCAGCAGGAGGTCCCGGCCGACGGCTGCCCGACGGGCAAGGCCAAGGCGGACGACCGCCTGCTGCTCGGCCGGCCGTTCTCGATCGACGCCGACCAGCAGCCGTACGAGCTCAAGGTCCCCGGTGAGCCGGTGACCGGCGTCCTCGCCAACCTCTACCCCTTCTAGGAGGAGAGCCATGGCGACCGACATCGGACCCAAGAACCCGCTGATCAAGGTCGGCGAGGAGACGGCGGACTACGTCGACCGCCGCACCGGGTCCACCACCGGCTTCAAGTGGATGCATCTTCCGCAACATCCCGGCGGAGACGAGCTGGTTCCAGACGCTCGGCTTCACGGCGATGGCCCTCTTCGGCATGCAGGCCATCACGGGGATCATCCTCGCGATGTACTACCAGCCCGACCCCAACACGGCGTACCAGAGCATCGACGCCATCACGAACGACGTGACCTGGGGCTGGCTGGTGCGCGGCATGCACAAGTGGGGCGCCAGCGCGATGATCGTGGTGGTCTTCCTCCACCTGGGACGCGTCTTCTTCTTCGGGTCCTACAAGTACCCGCGCGAGCTCACCTGGGTCACCGGCGCCCTGCTGCTGGTCCTGACCATGTTCATGGGCCTCACCGGCTACCTGCTGGTGTGGGACCAGAAGGCGTACTGGGCGACCGTCGTGGCGGTCAACATCACCGCCAGCGCGCCGATCATCGGCCCCTACATCGCGGACATCCTCCGCGCCGGACCGGAGTTCGGACCAACGACCCTCTCACGCTTCTACTCCATCCATATGCTCGTGATACCCGGGGCCATAGCCACCTTCATCGGGTTGCACCTGTTCCTGATCACCAAGCTCGGGATCGCGGAGCCCCCGCACAGCAAGCGCCGGATGGCGGTGGAGCGCTCCGAGGAGGATGCGCGGCGCGCCGCCGAGCGCGAGCGGCTGCCCTACGGCCGCCGGCCGGTGCCCGCCGCCGCTCCCGAGACCGCCCCGCAGCCCACCACGGCCTCGTCTGAGGGTGGCTCGTGAACCGCGGCCAGCAGGAGTACTACAAGCGGGACTACGCGCAGGCCAAGAAGGAGGGCAAGCCCTTCTTCCCCTACGCGGTCTACAAGGACCTGGTCATCGCGACCCTGGCGATCGGCATCGTCATCGCCCTCGCGATCGTCGCACCGCGTCGAGGTCGGCGAGCCGGTCAACCCGGCGAGCACCGACTTCGTGCCGCGGCCGGAGTGGTACTTCTTCTTCCTCTTCGAGCTCCTGAAGATCTTCAAGGGCCAGAACGCCCTGATGCCGGTCATCATGGCGACGTTCATCATCCCGAACATCCTGATGATCCTGCTGATCATCACCCCGTTCATCGACCGGGGGCCGGAGCGCCGGATCCAGAAGCGGCCGATCGCGCTGATCTCCGGCATCGCCGTCATCGTCTTCCTCGCGTACCTGACCAACGTGGGCGCGAGCTCCAACGAGGGCGTCGGCGCCGAGGGCCTGCCGATCACCGTGGACAACCCGACCGCGAAGGCCGGGGAGGCGTTGTTCCTCGCCAACGGATGCACCGTCGTGCCATCAGATCGCCGGAGTGGGGGCGCCCGGTCCCGGGCCCAACCTCACCGACGAGGGCACCAAGGGCCATCCGCCGGAGTGGTACGAGGGCTTCCTGAAGGACCCGCCCGGCGGCGTGATGCCCAGCTTCACGACCTTCACCCCCGAGCAGTACAACGAGCTGGGGACCTTCCTCAGCGGGCTCGGCACCGAGTACAAGTAGGCGCGACCGTCCGCGACCGGCCGGATCCCACCGGCCGGTCGTCGCGTCGGGGCACCGGCGCCCCGCTACCATCGGATGACCTGATGCGCGTATTCCTGGGGATCACCGGTGCGAGCGGCGCCATCTACGGCGGGCGGGCGCTCAACGCCCTCACCGCCGCCGGATGCGACGTGGGCCTGTGCATCAGCGACGCGGGCGCCCACGTCATCAGCCACGAGATCCTGGAGGCCGGGGTGCGGCCGCCGGACGATCCGGCCCTCGTCGTGGCGACCTTCATCGACCGCTTCGCGGCCTCCCCGGGCACCGTCACGCTCCTCGGGCTCAACGACCTGACCGCGCCGTTCGCGTCGGGCTCGTCGCTGGCCCCGGCGGCGCTGATCGCGCCCTGCTCGGGCTCGACCCTGGGGGCCATCGCGCACGGGACGGCCCGCAACCTCATCCACCGCTGCGCCGACGTGATGCTCAAGGAGCGCCGCCGGCTGGTGCTGATGCCCCGCGAGACGCCGCTCAGCCTGATCCAGATCGAGAACATGGCCGCCGTCACCCGCGCGGGGGCGGTCGTGATGCCCGCGATGCCCGGCTTCTACGGCCTGCCCCGCGAGGTCGGCGACCTGGTCGACTTCATGGTCGCCAAGGCGCTCGACCACCTCGGCGTGCCCAACGACCTGATCGCGCGCTGGGGCGAGGACGCGGCCCAGCGCCGGGAGCGCGGCGCGTGAGCACGTCCGGACGCCTGCCCGCGCCCGAGGTGCGGGACATGTTCGACCGCATCGCCCCCCGCTACGACCGGCTCAACCGCGCGATGACCGCCGGCCTCGACGGCCGCTGGCGCCGGGCGGCGGCGGCCGCCGCCGACCTCGCCGCGGGCGACCGGGCGCTGGACTGCTGCACCGGCACCGGCGACCTCGCCTTCGCCCTGGCCGACCGGGTGACCGCCTCCGGCGAGGTGGTCGGGCGTGGACTTCTCGGAGCCGATGCTGGCCCTGGCCCGCGAGAAGGCCGCGGCGCGGCGCGCGGACGTCGACTTCCGGGTGGGCGACGCGCTGGACCTGCCCTTCGCCGACGACAGCTTCGACGCGGCCACGGTGGCGTTCGGCATCCGCAACGTGTCCGACCTCGACCGGGGCATCGCCGAGATGGCCCGGGTGGTGCGGCCCGGCGGGCGGGTCGTGATCCTGGAGATCACCACCCCCGCGCGGCTGCGCCGCTTCTACGACCTCTGGTTCGGCCGCATCGTGCCCCAGCTGGGACGCCTCCTGGGCCGCGACGCCGCCGCCTACTCCTACCTGCCGGCCTCGGTGCGGCGCTTCCCCGAGCCCCCCGCCCTGGCGGCGCGGATGGCCGCCGCGGGGCTCACCGACGTGCGCTGGCGCCATCTCGCCGGCGGCATCATCGCCCTGCACTACGGACGGCCGGCGTGACCTCCACCTCCCCGCTGCCCACCCGGGTCCAGCCGATGTCGCCGTTCCTCGCCATGTGCGAGGAACGCCTGCGCGAGGCGGTGGCCGGCCACGCGGACGAGGTGGGCGTGCCCGCCGCCGACACGCTGGCGGCCGGCGGCAAGCGCATCCGTCCCCTGCTGGTGTTCTGCTCGGCCCCGGCCGACGCCCTGGTGGCCCCGGCGACGCGCGCCGACCTGCTGCAGCGCGGCGGCCGCGGTGGAGCTGGTGCACATGGCGACGCTGGTGCACGACGACCTGCTGGACGGCGCCACCATGCGCCGGGGACGGCCCACGGTGGCGGCCTCCCTGGGCGCCGAGCGGGCCGTGAGCACCGGCGACTTCCTGTTCGCCCGCGCGTTCGGCGAGCTCACCCGCACCGGCTCGGCCCCGGCGGTCAGCGCCCTGGCGGCCGCGGCCCTGGACCTCTCCCAGGGGGAGATCGACCAGCAGCGGGCCGCCTTCGACCTGGACCTGACCGAGGACGCGTACCTGGACCGCTGCCGGCGCAAGACGGCGGCGCTCTTCGCGGTGGCCTGCCGCCTGGGCGCCGAGATCGGCGGCCTCGGCGAGGAGGGCACCGAGCGCCTCGCCGCCTTCGGCGAGAACGTCGGGATGGCCTTCCAGATCTTCGACGACATCCTCGACCTGGCCGGCAGCCCGGCGGCCACCGGCAAGCGCCGCGGCACCGACCTGGTGGACGGCACCGTGACCCTGCCCGTGATCCTGGCGCTCCAGATCGAGCCCGGCCTGCGCGACGCGGTGGCGGCCGCCCCCGGCGCGCCCGAGGCGGTCGAGGCCCTGTGCGACCGGCATGGCCGCGCACGAGGGCCTGCGCGATCGCGCGCCGGCGCGCCCTGGGCTTCGTCGCGGCGGCGCGCGCCGCCATCGAGGAGGCCTCGGGCGAGGGCGCCGACGTGGGGGCGCTGCTCGAGATCGCCGACGGCGTCGTGGACCGGTACTCGTGAGCGCGCCGGTGCCCCGGGAGCGGCTGGTCGAGCTGCTGCGCGCCGGCGACCCCCTCGCCGCGGTCGCGCGCCGCCGGGCTCGACCCGGCCCGGCGCCTGGCCGTGGCCCGCGGCCGCGAGGCCGAGGACCTGCTCATCGACGGCGACGTCGAGGGCGCCCTCGCCGAGCACCGGGCCGCGCACGCCGCCGGCCGGCCCAGCGAGGCCGCCGTGGCCTACGGCGCCGGGCAGCACCCCGGAGGCCATCGCGGCGCGCATCGACGGGCTCGCCGCGCTGGCCCGCGAGACCGGCCTCCTGCGCGCCGTGTGCCCGGTGCCCGCCGAGGGCAGACGCGCAGCGCCCCGGCTCCTGGGGCGTCGAGGACCTGACGGTGATCGCGGTGAGCCGCCTGGCGCTGCCCGACGGCGTGGGCATCCGCCCCCACTGGCGCCGGCTCGGGCCCGCCATGTGCCAGGTCTCCCTGGCCTTCGGGGCCTCGGAGTGGCTCATCCCGGCCGACGACCCGGTCGATCCGGCCCACCTGGCCGAGGGCGTGGGGATGGAGTTCGGATGAGGCTGCTGCGCGTGGGCCGGATCTCCGCCCTCAACATGTATCCGATCTACCACGGCCTGGAGCGGGCCGAGGATCCGACGCTGGAGTTCACCGACGGCGTGCCCACCGCGCTCAACGCGGCCCTGCTCGAGGGCCGGCTCGACGTGTCGGCGGTGTCGAGCATCGCGTTCGCGCGCAACGCCCACCGCCTGCGCCTGGTGCCGGTGGCGTCGATCACCGCCGACGGCGCGGTCGACTCGATCCAGGTCTTCTCGCGGGTGCCGTTCGACGAGGTGCGGACGGTCGCGGTCACGCCCCACTCCGCCACCTCGGTCGCCCTGCTGCGCATCCTGCTCGACGACCGGGCGCGCCCCCTTCACGGTGCTGGACGGCCCCCCGGCGCGCGCGCTGGAGGAGGTCGACGGCGTGCTGCTGATCGGCGACGAGGCGCTGGCGGGGCTGCGCGCGCCCTTCGCCCCCCACCGGACCGACCTCGGCGCGCGGTGGCGCGAGCGCACGGGGCGGCCGATGGTCTTCGCCGTGTGGGCGGCGTCCGAGGAGGCCGCGCGCGAGCGCCCCGAGGCGCTCGCCGAGCTGGCGGCGCTGCTCACGCGGGCGCGCTCCGCCTACCTGGCCGACCCCGACGCGGTGGTGCGGGCCGCGGCCGAGCGCTTCCCGTTCCCGGCCGAGTTCATCCGCCCGTACCTGCGCCGCCTGCGCTACGAGTTCGGCTCCGCCGAGCGGGCGGGGCTGGAGGCCTTCCTGCGGCTGGCGCGCGAGGCGGGCCAGCTGGATGCCGTCCCGCGGCTGGCGGCGTAGGATCCGCGGAGGTGTCGACACTCGCTCCCACGCCCACCGAGGAGATCCTCGCGGGGGTCCTCGCCGGCCGGCGCCTCGTCCGACGAGGACGCCCTGGCGCTGCTCGCCTCGCGCGACCTGGTGGCCGTGGGCGAGGCCGCCCGGGCCCGGCGCGACGCCACCACCGACCCGGACCTGGTGACGTTCTCGATCGACCGCAACGTCAACTACACCAACTTCTGCATCACCGACTGCGACTTCTGCGCCTTCTACCGGCGCCCGATGGACCCCGAGGGCTACGTGCTGCCCAAGTCGGTCATCTTCCGCAAGATCGAGGAGACGCTCGACCTCGGCGGCACCGCGCTGCTGCTGCAGGGCGGCCACCACCCCAACCTGCGGATCGAGTGGTACGAGGACCTGTTCACCGACATCAAGTCGCGCTACCCGATCCACCTGCACGCGCTGTCGCCCTCGGAGATCCTCCACATCAGCAAGGTCTCCAAGCTGTCGCTGGACGAGACGCTCACCCGCCTGCGGGCGGCCGGCCACGACTCGCTGCCGGGCGGCGGCGCCGAGATCCTGGTGGACCGCGTGCGCCAGGTGATCGCGCCGCGCAAGACGACCATCGACGAGTGGCTCGACGTGATGAGCGCCGCCCACCGCGCGGGCATGTCGACCACCGCGACGATGATGTACGGCACGGTCGACACCTGGGAGGACCGGATCGAGCACCTGCGCCGGCTGCGCGAGGTGCAGGACGAGATCCGCGGGCTTCCGCGCCTTCGTCTGCTGGAGCTACCAGTCCGGCGGCGGCAGCGCGCGCGGCGACGACCACGCGCACACCACGGCCGCCGACTACCTGATGATGCTGGCGGTCAGCCGCCTGTACCTCGACAACTTCCCCCACTTCCAGTCGTCGTGGGTGACCCAGGGCCTGCGCGATCGGCCAGCTGGCGCTGGAGTTCGGCTGCGACGACATGGGCTCGATCATGATCGAGGAGAACGTCGTGCGCGCCGCCGGCACCGCCTTCCGCCTGGACACCGAGCGCATGGTCCGGGCGATCGAGGCCACCGGCCGCCGCGCCGTGCAGCGCGACACGCTCTACCGCGCCGTCCGGTACCTTCGAACGCCGCGTGACCGACTACTCGGCGAAGGAGGCCCACGCGCGCTGGGCCGCGGGGGAGCTGGTCATCATCGACGTCCGCGAGGACGACGAGCACGAGGCCACGCGGGTCGACGGCGTCCCCCTCATCCCGATGAGCGAGCTGATGGGCCGCATCGACGAGATCCCCACCGACACCCCGGTCGCCGTGCTGTGCCGCAGCGGCGCGCGCTCGGGGCGCGTGGCCGACTACCTCACCGCCGCCGGCGAGCACGGCGAGGTGGCCAACATCGAGGGCGGCATCATCGCCTGGGCCGCCGAGGGCCTCCCCTACGAGGGCGAACCCCCCAGATAGCACCTGGCACCGACGGATCCGGCTCGGAGCCCGCACCCGGGGGCACGGTACGCCGCGAAACCGAGCGATCAGGCCGTGATGCCGCACCCGCCGGGCGCTGCAGCGACGCGGGCGGCTCGCCCGGCGGCTCTAGAAGTCCATCGGTTCGATGAGGTCCATGTGGATCGCGTCGATGAGGCGCTCGATGTCCGCCTCCATGTTGGAGCGCGCGAAGTTGCGCAGCGTCACCAGGAGCTCCTCGGTGCCGTCGTTGAGGGCGTCGTCGAACAGCTCGACGTCCTCCTGGTCGAACTCGCCCACGTCGCGCCACTCGCAGTTGGGGCAGCGCCGCTCGATCGACCAGGCGTCGCCGGAGCGCTCCTCCCACGTGACGGGGTACACCAGGTCGCTCTCGCACGACGGGCAGATGTGCAGCTCGAGCGCATCCTCCCGGTCGATGGCCACGGAGGGGAAGGCGTCGTCCTCGGACGCCCTGGTCTCGAGCTCCACCGCGCCGTCAGTCCCCGGCTCGGAGAAGTAGATGATCTCGATGACCTTTCCCCCGGGCAGGGAGATCTTCTTGGTGCGGTAGCCCTTCATGGCTGTGTCCGTCTCTCGTGGAGCAATCGACCGCGATCCGTGCAGTCGTCGCTGGGGTTGCCAGTTGGCCCTGATATCGGCCCCGGGGGGTCCGACTTGAGATGACGGCGCGAGCGTTCGGGGTGCCGCTAGATGTGCGAGAACGCGGCCTCTGCCACCCGGTCAGCCTCGAACGAGGAGCGCACCAGCGGACCGGCCTCCACGTGCGCCAGACCGCGCTCGCGGCCGAGTTCCGCGAGGGCCGGGTACTCGGAGCGCGCGTAGTAGCGCACGACCGGCAGGTGGGCGCTCGAGGGCTGCAGGTACTGGCCGACGGTGACCGGGCCGCAGCCCACCGAGGCGAGGTCGCCGAGCACCCGGTCGATCTCGCGGCAGCGTCTCCCCCAGGCCGACCATGATCCCGCTCTTGGTGGTCAGGCCGGCCGAGGCCGAGCGGGCCAGCAGCTCCAGGGTGCGCTCGTACCGGGCCCCGGGCCGCACGCGCGAGTAGAGGCGCGGGACCGTCTCGGTGTTGTGGTTCAGCACGTCGGGCGCCGCCTCGATGATCGTCTCGAGGGCGTCCCAGTTGCCGCGCAGGTCGGGGATCAGCACCTCGACCTTGGTACTCGGGCAGGCGGTCGCGCAGCGCGGCGATGCACGGCCGCGAAGTGGGCCGCCCCGCCGTCGGGGACGTCGTCGCGCGCCACCGCGGTGACGACCACGAAGCGCAGGCCCATGGCGGCGGCCGACTCGGCCACCCGGCGGGGCTCATCGGGGTCGGGCGGGCGCGAGGGGCGCGCGCGGTGACGACGTTGCAGAAGCGGCAGCCGCGCGTGCAGCGTGACGCCGGCGATCATGAAGGTGGCCGTGCCGCGCGACCAGCACTTGCCGATGTTCGGGCAGGCCGCCTCCTCGCACACCGTCACGAGGTCGTTCGAGCGCATCAGCGCCTTGGTGGTGACGAAGCCGTCCGGACAGGGGGTTCTTGGCGACGACCCAGCGCGGCAGGCGGCGGCGGTCGCAGCAGCTGGGCGAGCTCCGCGCCCTCCACCGGCACGAGCTCCAGCGCGTCGAGCGGGCCCCGCGCCCACCAGGCGCCCGCCGACCACCACGTCGGGGAGATAGCCCTTCTCCTGGGCCGCGGCGATCTCCTGGGGGGTCGGGGCACTCAGGGCCGTCATCCACCAGGAATCCGCGTTCTCCGCACACCCCTCTAACGGTAGCGGACGGGGGTGGCGGCCGGTACGCTCGCCGCCCGTGGTCCTCTCCGATCGAACCATCCGCGAAGAGATCGCCGCCGGACGCCTCGTCATCGAGCCCTTCGACGAGGCGTACCTGCAGCCGTCCTCGGTCGACCTGCGGATCGCGCCCGAGTTCCGCGTGTTCCACAACAACCGGCGCCCGTACATCGACGTGCGCTCGGCCAACGACGACCTCACCGAGGTCGTCGCGATCCCCGAGGACGAGCCGTTCATCCTGCACCCGGGCGAGTTCGTGCTGGGCTCGACGGTCGAGCGGGTGGCGCTGCCCGACGACCTGGTGGCGCGCCTCGAGGGCAAGTCGAGCCTCGGGCGCCTCGGGCTGCTGATCCACTCCACGGCGGGCTACATCGACCCGGGCTTCGACGGCACGATCACGCTCGAGCTGTCCAACGTGGCCCGGCTGCCGATCTCGATCTATCCCGGGCATGGCCATCGGCCAGATCTCGTTCCTGCAGATGACCACGCCGGTGGAGCGCCCCTACCGGGGCAAGTACCAGGGCCAGAGCGGTCCCACCGCGAGCTCCTTCCACCAGGAGTTCGAGGAGGGCTTCCGGCAGACATGAGACGCCGGCCGGCACCCGGCCGCGCGAGACAAGGGGACGATATGCGCAGACTGGTGGCGATCGTATGCATCGCCGCGCTGACCGGAGGCCTCGTGCTCGGCCTCGCGGGGTGCGGCGACGACAGTGGCTCCGGCGACAGCACCACCCAGGCGTCGACCACGCCGACCGCGACCACGCAGGACGAGGCCAACGCGGCCTTCTGCGCGAGCCTGGTGGACGTACAGGCGGCGGTGACCGACGTCAAGAACCTGGACCCGAGCACGGTGTCGGTGTCCTCGCTCACGACCACGGCCACCACCCTCACGACCGCCCTCTCCCAGCTGGCCGCCGGGGCGAAGGACGCGGTGGGCATCGACTCCAGCGAGCTCCAGAGCGCCTTCACCCAGCTCAAGGACGACCTGCTGGCGATCCCGGGCAACTCGCAGGGCCTGTCGGCCGGCGTGACGGCCGCCAAGGAGGCGGTCGTGCCGGTTCAGAACGCCCTGGACGACGTCGCGCCGGAGTGCCCCACGACGGGCGGCACCACCACCGGCTGAGGCACCCTCAGCGCGGCGAGCGCCTGCCGGCGGGGCGGAGCCACGAGTTGGCGACGACCCCGCCGATCAGGGCGAACAGGAAGGCCCAGCCGGCGGCGATCAGCCAGTCCGATCCGCCGCCGGCGAACAGGGGCGGCGAGGACGGCCCGCCGAGGGCGTCGATCAGGCGCGCCAGGGCGATGTAAGCAGGCGTGGATGACGTACGCGGCCGCCCACGCCGCCGACCGCGTGCATCGGGCGGCGGGCGGCCGCGCGCACGCCCGCGAGGAAACCGCCGATGGCGAACGAGAGCGCGGCGGCGGCGAGCCGCACGGGCCAGTCGCGCCCGGCGCCGGCCATCAGCCCGATGGACGCCACGAGGCCGCCCCAGACCACCGCGATCATGTCCAGGCGGGCGGTTCCACCGCTGGGCCGGGGGGCGAGGGGCGCCACGGCGCCATGCTACCCTCCGCGGGCACCGCGACCCCCGACCCGCTCCCGTCAGGAGACCGTGATGCCCTTCGGCATCGGCCCCCTCGAACTGGTCATCCTCCTCGTGATCCTGCTGCTCATCTTCGGGGCCAAGCGGCTTCCCGAGATCGGCCGCGGCCTCGGTTCCAGCGCCCGCGAGTTCAAGGACGGGATCACCGGGGACAAGGACGACGACGACGCCGTCGATCACCGGCGCGCCAAGGACGACGACCCAAGGTCTGAGTCCGCCGCGCGGCGCGCCTGTGGCGCGCCGCGTGGGTCCTGCCGGTCACGGCGCCGCCCATCCGCGACGGCGGCGGTGCTGGTCCGTGACGGCGCGATCGCGGCGGTCGGCCCGGCCGCCGCGGTGACCGCGGCCGCCCCGGGGGCGGCGGTGCGACGACCTGCGGCTCCGGCATCCTCGCGCCCGGGCTGGTGGACGCCCACTGCCACCTGGAGTGGAGCCTGCTCGACGGCCTGCTGCCCCCGGCCGAGTTCGCGCAGTGGCTCGGCCGGCTGCTGCCCCTGCGGCCGCTGCTGAGCGCCGGACGACCACCTGACGGCGGCGCGCTTCGGCGCGCTGCGCGCCCTGGAGGCCGGCACCACCACGGTGGCCGACTCCGGGCCCACCGGCGCCGGCGCGCAGGCGCTCGCCGAGTCGGGGCTGCGCGGGCTGGTCCACCTGGAGGCCTTCGGGCGCGAGACCGGCGACGCGGCCGACGCGGCGCGCGGACGCGCTGCTCGCGCGCGCGGCCGGCCTGGACGCGCGGATCGGGCCGCGGGGCCGGGTCGGCATCTCGCCGCACGCGCCCGTACACCGTCGGCCCCGACTTCTGGCGCGGCGCTGCTCGCGCGGGCCGGCGGCGACGGGCGGCCGTGGGCGACCCACCTGGCCGAGTCGGCCGCCGAGGAGCGCGTGATCGCGTCCGGCGACGGCCCCCTGGGCGACCTCTTCGCGGCCGGCGGCCTCGAGCCCGGGCGGTGGGACGGCCCGGCCCAGGCGGGGCCGGTGGCGCGCGTCGACGCTGGCCGGCGTGCTGCGCCCGGGTCTCGTGGCCGCGCACTGCGTGCGGCTGGGACCCGGCGACGCCCGCCGGCTGGCCGGCGCGGGCGTGGGCGTGGCCCACTGCCCGCGCTCCAACGCCCACCTGCGCTGCGGCCGGGCGCCCCTGGAGGCGCTGCGGGCGGCGGGCGTGGCCGTGGGCCTCGGCACCGACAGCCCGGCGAGCGGGGGCGACTACGACCTGCGCGCCGAGGCGCGGGCCTGCCGCCGGCGCCCACGCGGAGGTGCACGCGCTGGACGACGACGCGCTGCTGCGGCTCATCACGCTGCGACGCGGCGCGGGCGATCGGGATGGAGACGCTGGTGGGCGGCCTCGCTCCGGGGCGGCGCGCCGACCTGCTCGCGGTGGCCCCCGGCGGCGCGCGGCGGCGCGCCGGAGGACCTCCTGATGGACCCCGGCAGCACGGTCGAGCGTGGTCGTCATCGACGGCGAGGTCGCGTTCGAGCGAGGGCGTCGCCCGCGGGGCTCGACGGCGAGCGGGTGCGTGCCCGCGCCGCCGAGGTTCGCCAGCGGCTCTGCTAGCGTCGGCGGCGTGCTCCTCGACCAGAAGCGTACGCGCCGAATGGTCCAGATCATCGCCGTCTTCACCTCGCTGGCATTCGCGGGGGTGATCTTCGTGGTGATGGGCCTGGTCTTCTTCGGCGGCGGTGACCAGATCCGTGGCCGACCAGCAGCTGAGCGACGCGAAGGCCCTCGTCGAGGAGTCGCCCAAGAGCGCCGACGCGTGGGAGCAGCTCGCGTCGGCCTACGCCGGCACCGAGGACTTCGACCAGGCGATCGCGGCGGCCACCAAGGCGAGCGCCCTCGACCCCAACTCGTTCCGCCGCCTCCAGACGCTGGTCTCGCTGCAGATCCGCCAGAACAAGACCGACGACGCGATCAACGTGGTGCAGAAGTACAGCGCCTCGCACCCCGAGAACGCGGACGCGCTGCCTCCAGCTGGGGCAGCTGGCCCAGACCGCCGGGCGCACCCCGCTCGCGCGGCTCTCGTACCAGACGTACCTGCGGCTGGTGCCCGACAGCCCGACGGCCGACGCCGTCCGCGAGCAGCTCAAGCAGCTCGACGCGAGCTAGTCCTCCGGGGGGCCCGGACCGGACGATCGGGCCGCTCGCCGCCGCGGGCGCCTTTGCTAGGCTCCTTCGCGGGCCGTTAGCTTAGTTGGTAGAGCAGGGGACTCTTAATCCCAAGGTCGAAGGTTCGAATCCTTCACGGCCCACTCCGACGCCCGCTCCGTGAGCGGGCGTTCGTCGTTCCGGGGTCACGGGCGCGGGGTTTCCGCGCACCGGATCGGTGCTCTCCCGGTACCCCGCCCCCACGGCGGGGTTGAGCATGGACGCCACGAAAGCGAGGTGTCCCATGGCAACACGCATCGTCGTGCTCGGCGGCGGCACCGGCGGAACCCTCATGGCCAACCGGCTGCGCCGGCGTCTGGACCCCGACCGCGCCACCATCACCGTCGTCGACCAGGACGACCGGCATGTGTACCAGCCGGGGCTCCTGTTCGTGCCTTTCGGGCTCGCCCACGAGGCCGACATCGTGCGCCCCCGCAGGCGCCAGCTGCACGACGGGATCGCCTACCTGCAGCGGCCGGTCGAGCGGGTGGACACCGAGGCCGGGCTGGTCGAGCTGGCGGGTGGGGAGCCGCTGCCCTACGACGTGCTGGTCGTCGCCACCGGGGCGCGGCTGGCGCCCGAGGAGACCGACGGCCTCACCGGCCCCGGCTGGGGATCCAGCGCGTTCACCTTCTACGATCTGCCCGGCGCCGCCGCCCTGGCCGGCGCGCTCGAGCGCCTCGAGACGGGGCGGCTCGTCGTGAACGTCATCGACATGCCGATCAAGTGCCCGGTGGCGCCGCTCGAGTTCTGCTTCCTCGCCGACTGGTACCTCCACCAGCAGGGCGTCCGGCAGGACGTCGAGCTCGTCTACGCCACCCCCCTCGACGGCGCCTTCACCAAGCCCGTCGCCTCGGCCGCCCTCCAGGGCCTGCTGGCCGAGAAGGACGTGCACCTGGTGACGGAGTTCAACACCGGAGAGGTCCGGTACGCCGACGACGCCCGCTCGGGCACCCTGGTCGGGTACGACGGGCGCGAGGTGCCGTTCGACCTGGCCGTCGTGATCCCGCTGCACAACGGCGCCGACTACGTCACCCGCTCGCCCGGGCTCGGCGACGAGCTGGGGTTCGTCCCGACCGACCCGGCGACCCTGCGCTCGACCGCGCACGAGAACGTGTTCGCGATCGGCGACGCGACCGACCTTCCGGCGTCGAAGGCGGGCTCGGTGACGCACTTCGAGGGCGACGTGCTCACCGAGAACGTGGTCCGCCACATCGAGGGACGCCCGCTCGACGCGAGCTACGACGGCCACGCCAACTGCTTCATCGAGACGGGCTTCTCGAAGGCCCTCCTCATCGACTTCAACTACGACACCGAGCCCGTGCCCGGCCACTTCCCGGGCCCGGTCGGCATGCCGCTGCTCAAGGAGAGCCGCCTCAACCACCTGGGCAAGCTGATGTTCCAGTGGTTCTACTGGCACGCCCTCCTTCCGGGCCGCGACATCCCCGGCGTCGGACCCGGCATGCCCCGCCGGGGGAAGCGGCCCCCGACGAGCGACGAGGACCCCACCACCCACCACACGGAGGAGGCACCGGCGTGAGCACCGCCACCTACGCGGGCGTGACCGTCGATCTCGACGGCGAAGGATTCTTCACGCATCCCGACCAGTGGAACCCTGAGATCGCATCCGAGCTGGCCCGGGCGGACGGCATCGACCCGCTCACCGACCGCCACTGGCAGGTCATCGAGTTCATGCGTGCCGAGTACGCCGCCAAGGGCACCGGCCCCACCGTCCGGGTGCTCGGCAAGGCCTCCGGCGTCAGCGTCAAGGAGCTGTACCAGCTCTTCCCCAAGGGGCCCGCCAAGATGGCGGCGCGCATCGCCGGCATCCCCAAGCCGAAGGGATGCATCTGACATGGCCTACCCGATGAGCACCGGCGACGACGTCACTGCCGTCCCCGGCGACGACCCGGCCGAGCCGATCACGAAGGTCTCGGTGATCGTGTCCAAGGGCTCGCTGGAGGGCATCTACCCGGCCCTGATCATGGCCAACGGCGCCCGGGCGGAGGGCATCGAGGCGAACCTCTTCTTCACCTTCTTCGGGCTGGACGCGGTCCACCGCAAGCGCATCGAGCACGTCAAGGTGGCCACGGTCGGCAACCCGGGGATGCACATCCCGACCCTGCTCGGCGCCCTCCCCGGGATGTCTGCCCTGGCGACCCACTTCATGGGCAAGCGCATGGAGGAGCTGGACATCCCGCCGATCCCCGAGTTCGTCGAGATGATCGGCGACACCGGCGCCGGCATGTACGCCTGCCGCGCCTCCGTCGACATGTTCGGCCTTGAGGCCGCGGACTTCGTCCCCCAGATCGAGGCGATCATCACGGTGGGCGAGTTCTACGCGATGGCGGCGGGTGGCCAGATCATCTTCACCTGACCCCGCAGCCGCGATCGCGTACGGTCCGGAGGGTCCGCGCGCCGGTGCCGGGCCGAGCGTGCGGGAGGCGCGATGACGCTGGTCGACGTCGAGCTGCGTGACGGCTCCACGGTTCGGGTGAGGCCGGTCACGGCCGCCGACGCCGAGGCCCTCGCCGCGTTCCTGCGCGAGCTCTCGCCGGACGACCGCCGGTACCGCTTCTTCGGGACGGTGGACCCGGACGCCGCCGCGCGGGCGATGGCCGCCGCCACGGGTCCGGACGACCACGGGCTGGTCGCCCTGAGCGGCGTGCCCGAGCGGGTCGTCGCGCACGCCCAGTACTCGCGGCCGCCGGGGGGGACGGTCGCCGAGGTGGCCTTCGCGGTGGCGGACGCGCTGCAGGGACGGGGCCTGGGCACCCTTCTGCTGGCGCACCTCGCCGAGCACGCCCACGCGGCGGGGGTGGAGCTGCTCGACGCCCACGTGATGGCCGACAACCGACGGATGCTGGACGTGTTCCGGCGCAGCGGCTTCCCGACGATCATCCGCAATGAGGCCGGCGCGCGGTACGTGCGCTTCCCGGCGTCGCTCTCGCCGGCCGCGATGGAGGTCTTCGAGGCGCGCCAGCGGACCGCCGCCGAGGCCGTGGTGCGGCGCGTGCTCGCACCCGCGTCGGTGGCCGTCGTCGGCGCCTCCCGCGCGCGCGGGACCGTGGGCGGCGAGGTGCTGCACCACCTGCGCGCCGGCGGCTACACGGGCCGTCTGTACGCGGTCAACCGCTCCGCGGCCGAGGTCCAGGGCATGCCCGCCCACGCCCGGGTCGCCGACCTGCCCGAGCCGGTCGACCTCGCGGTGATCGCGGTGCCGGGGGCCGGCGTCCTGGACGTCGCCCGCGAGTGCGGTGAGTCCGGGGTGCGCTCGCTGGTGGTGCTGTCGGCCGGCTTCGCCGAGGTCGGCGAGGCGGGCGGGCGGGCCCAGCGGGAGCTGCTCGAGATCTGCCGGGCGACAGGGATGCGCCTGGTCGGGCCCAACTGCCTGGGCGTCATCAACACCGACCCCGAGGCGCGCCTCAACGCCACCTTTGCGAGCGACATGCCGCCCCGCGGCAACGTGGGGATGCTCTCCCAGAGCGGCGGGCTGGGGATCGCGCTGCTCGAGCGAGCGAGCGAGCTCGGCGTCGGCCTGGCGTCGTTCGTCTCGGTGGGCAACAAGGCCGACATCTCGGGCAACGACCTCCTGCGCTTCTGGGAGGGCGACGCGGCCACCGAGGTGGTGCTGCTCTACCTCGAGTCGTTCGGCAACCCGCGCACGTTCGCCCGGGTCGCGCGGCGCCTCTCGCGGGCGAAGCCGATCGTCGCCGTGAAGAGCGCCCGGGGGGCCGCGGGAGCCCGGGCGGCGGGCTCCCACACCGGGGCCCTCGTCGCCGGCTCGGACGTGGCCGTGGACGCCCTGTTCCGCCAGTCCGGAGTGATCCGGGCGGGCACCATGAGCGAGCTGTTCGACATCACCAGCCTCCTGTCGAGCCAGCCGCTCCCGGGCGGCCGGCGGGTGGCGATCCTCACCAACGCGGGCGGCCCGGGGATCCTGTGCGCCGACGCCTGCGAGGAGCACGGCCTCGACGTCGTCGAGCTGCCGGATCCGGTGAGGGCCCGCCTGAGGGGGATCGCGGCACGCGAGGCGTCGGTGCTCAACCCGGTCGACCTGCTCGCCGCGGCGACCCCCGAGGAGTTTCGCGCGGCGCTCGAGGAGCTCCTCACCTGCGGCGCGGTGGACGCGGTCATCGCCATCTACATCCAGCCCGGCCTCGGCGGGGTGGGTGGCGAGGTGGCGGACGTCGTGCGCGAGGTCGCCGGCCGGGTGCGCCCGCAGATCCCGGTCGCCATCGTGCTCATGTCGGCCGCCGACCGCGACGCGACGCGCGCGACGGACGCCGGCTCCGGGCCGCCGGTGTACGAGTACCCCGAGGCGGCCGCCCGGGCGCTGGCCCGCGCGGCCCGCTACGCGGCCTGGCGGAACGCCCCGCTCGGGCGGGTGGTCGACCCGCCGGGGATCCGGCCCGAGCGCGCGGCCACCCTGCTCACCACCGCCGTCCTCGCGGGCCGCGACTGGCTCACCGAGCCGGAGATCGCGGACCTCTTCTCGTGCTACGGCATCCCGATGGTCGAGACGCGCACGGTCGCCGATCCGGACGCCGCAGGAGTGGCCGCTGCGGAGCTCGGGGTGCCGGTGGCGCTGAAGGCGGTGGCGCCGGGGATCGTCCACAAGACCGACCTCGGCGCCGTTCGCCTGGGGCTGGCCGGCGCGGGCGCCGTCGCGCGGGCGGCCGGCGAGATGGCCGAGGCCCTCGCCGCCCGAGGGCACCGCGTGGCGGCCTTCCAGGTCCAGCCCATGGCGGGCGGCATCGAGATGCTGGTCGGCAGCAGCAGCGACCCCAGCTTCGGGCCGCTGGTCGTCTGCGGCCTGGGTGGTACGAGCGCCGAGATCCACCATGATGTCGCGGTGCGGCTGACGCCCCTCACGGACCGGGGCGCCCACTCCATGCTGCGCGAGCTGAGGATGTTCCCCTTGCTGGAGGGCTACCGGGGCGCGCCGCCGTGCGACATCGGGGCGGTCGAGGACCTGGTGCTCCGAGTCGCCGCCATGGTCCACACCCACCCCCAGATCGCCGAGCTGGACTGCAACCCGGTGGCGGTCTCACCGGAGGGGGCCGTGGTGCTCGACGCGCGCGTGCGCGTCCAGGAGCCGGCGGCGCCGATCCCGTGGCCGTCGCTGCAGGCGGTGCCGCCCGTCGAGTGGGCGACCGAGCCCTCGTGAGGGCGGTCTACCTCTCCCACCCGTCCAGCATGGAGCACGACACCGGCCCCGGGCACCCGGAGCGGGCCGCGCGGATCACCGCGATCGAGGAGGCCCTGGAGGCGCGCGACTGGCTGGGCTACGAGCGGCGGGCGGCGCCGGCGGCCGCGCCCGAGCTCCTGCGGGCGGTGCACACCGACCGCCACCTCGAGGCGGTGCGCGCGCTGTGCCGGGCGGGCGGCGGGGCGCTGGACCCCGACACGCCCGTGAGCGCCGGCTCCTGGGAGGCCGCCGTGCACGCGGCCGGCGGCGCCTGCGCGGTGGCGGGGCTGCTGCTCGACGGGGGCGCCGACGTCGCGTTCAGCGCCGCCCGCCCGCCGGGCCATCACGCGAGCGCCAACACCGGCATGGGGTTCTGCCTGATCAACAACGTGGCCGTCGCGGCCCGGCACGCGCTCGACGCGCTCGGGGCGCGCCGGGTGGCGATCGTCGACTGGGACGTGCACCACGGAAACGGCACCAACGACATCTTCCGCACCAGCGACGCCGTGCTCTACGCGAGCATCCACCAGGGGGATCTCTACCCGGGCTCGGGCGCGCTGCTCGACGTCGGCTCGGGCGCGGGACGGGGCTTCTCGATCAACCTGCCCGTGCCGGAGGGCACCGGCGAGGACACGTGGCTGTCGCTGCTGGAGTGGATCGTCGTCCCCGCCGTGGAGGAGTTCGGCCCCGACCTGATCCTGATCTCGGCCGGATACGACGCCCACCGCGACGACCCGCTGGGGGGCTGCGCGCTGGAGGAGGGCTCGTTCGCCGAGATGACCCGCCACCTGACCGCGCTGGGGGCGCGCGTCGGCGCGCCCGTGGGCGCGGTGCTGGAGGGCGGCTACGCGCTGGACGCGCTGGGGGCGTCGGTCGCCGTCACGATGGAGGCGCTCGTCGACGGCAGCGCGCCGACCTCGGCCGCGCCCGACTTCCTCACCTCGCGCGCCGCCGCCGTGATCGGCCACCACTGGAGGCTCTGATCGCGGCGGGCGGACGCTCCGGCGCGGCGCGCGCGGATCAGCCCCCGGGCGCGGTCAGGTGGCGCCGCCGCAGGCGCGGCTCGGGGCCGGCGGCGCGCTCGGGCGCCGACGCCGGGAAGCGGTCGGCGCGCCGGCCGTAGGCGCGCCCCAGCGGGCCCGCGGTGAGCCCGTGCAGGAGCACGCTGAGCAGGATCGTCCAGGTGCCGGTCTCGCCCACGACCTCGGCGATCCCGGGGGCGACGCCCTCGAGCTCGATCACCACCACGAGCACGAAGACGACCGACGCCATCCCCCGGGGCCCGAACCAGCCCATGAACGCCACCGTCCCCGGGCGCAGGCCGGCGCCGGCGAGCGCCAGGGCCACCGGCACCATCCGGATCGCGGTCAGGCTGAGGACCGCGTAGGCGATCGGCGCCCAGTCCGGGCCGTCGAGCAGGATCGGCCCGGCGAGCACCGCGCCGAAGATGACCCACACCACCACGGCCAGCAGCTGGCCCACCACGTCGGTGACGCCCGTGCGCTCGCGCAGGGCGCCGTGCGTCACCACCCCGAACACCAGGCCGCCGACGAAGGCGGCCACGAAGCCGTTGACGTTGACGGCCACCGCCGCCACGTAGGAGAGCACGGCCAGCGCGAGCACCCCGATCTCCTCCGACTCCGGGGTGGTCGCGTCGTGGCGGCGGGCCCACAGCAGCAGCGCCCCGCCGGCCGCCGCCACCGCCGCCCCCACGACGACGCCCAGCATGAGGTCGGCGAACGCGTGGCGCAGGGCCTCCGAGAGGACCGCGCTGGAGCTGTCGGTGGCCTCGTCGGTGACGACGGCGATCATGAAGAACACGACCGGCGTCGTGAGCCCGTCGTTGAGGCCGCTCTCGACGTTGAGCACGCGGCGCACCCGGGCGGGGACGGCCCGGTTGCCGAACACCGCCATCCCGAGGGCGGCGTCCGTCGGGGCGAGCACGGCCGCCAGGAGGATGCAGGCCGGCCAGGTGAGGTCCGGCAGGAGCGGCGCCGCGACCACCGTGCCGGCGACGATGGTCAGGGGCAGGCCGATGAACAGCAGGCGGGCCGCGAACGACGCGTCCGCGCGGGCGGCCCGGGCGTCCACCGACGAGGCGTCGGCGAACAGCAGCACCGCCAGGGCCGACTCCGCGAGCAGCTTGGTGCTCTCGGTGCCGATCGACAGCGGCAGGATGTCGAGGGCCTCGCCCCCCAGGACCACGCCGGCCGTCGTGAACACGATCGCGGAGGTCACCGAGAGGCGGTCCAGCCGCCGCGCCGCCGCCGCGTAGAGCACGAACACGACGAGCAGGACCGCGATGCCGGCGGCGTTCTCGTCCATCAGGCGGTGTGACGGCGGGGCCGGGGCACGCCGCGATGCTACGCGCCGCGCCGCGGCCCGCGGAGGTCAGGCCGGCGTGGGCGGCAGCCGGAAGAGGGGGAAGAGGCTGGCGGTGTCCAGGAAGAAGCTGAAGTCCACGATCCGGTCGCCGGAGATCTCGATCACCTGCAGGGCCCACGGCTCGTGGGCGCCGCCGGGGCCGCTGGCCCGGTACTGGCCGAACGCGGGGCGGCCGTTGGCCACCGTGGGGATCAGGCGCGAGCCGCGGCAGCCGTCGCCCGGCCCGAGCCACCACCGCAGGATCTCGTCGCGGCCGCTGAGCCACAGCTCGTAGGGCGGCATCGACTGGGTGGCGTCCTCGGGCAGCAGCGCGGTCAGCGCCGCGACGTCGTACCGCTCGAAGGCGTCCACGTAGCGCTCGAGCAGGGCGGCCTGCGCGTCGTCGACCGGCGGCGCGGGATCGGTCGACTCGACGTGCAGGTCGTCGAGGGTCGCCCGCGCCCGCTGCAGCGCGCTGTTCACCGACGCGACGCTGGTGTCCAGCAGCTCGGCCACCTCGGCGGCCTGCCAGCGCAGCACGTCGCGCAGGATCAGCACCGCCCGCTGGCGCGGGGGCAGGTGCTGGAGGGCGGCGACGAAGGCGAGCCGGATCGACTCGCGGGCGATCGCGCGCTCCTCGGGACCGCCGGCGGCCGGCAGCACCCGCCCGTCGGGCGCCGGCAGGATCCAGGTGGCCTCGGGAAGGGGAGGGCCGAGCGCCGCGTCGGCGCTGCTCGGCGGCGCGAGGTCCATCGGGCGGGCGCGCCGCTGGCGTCCCTGCAGCATGTCGAGGCACACGTTGGTGGCGATGCGGTACAGCCACGACCGCAGGGCCGAGCGGCCCTCGAAGCGGTCGAGACCGCGCCACGCCCGCACCATCGTGTCCTGCACCGCGTCCTCGGCCTCGAAGGCCGAGCCGAGCATCCGGTAGCAGTACCCGGTCAGCTCGACCCGGTGGTCCTCCAGGCGCATCTCCAGCTGCGCTGGTGCCGCCGACGGCCATGCGGGTGTCACACCTCCGGCTTGCGCGCGATCGCGAACAGCTTGGTGAAGGTGTACTCGAACCCGCGCGGTCCCGAAACCGCGCGTGTGGCCTCTTCCACCTGGCGGCGCATCGACTCGAGCTCGTCGGGCGGCATGTCGGCGTGCAGGTGGGACGCGACGACGCGCATGCGCTCCAGGTACGCCTCGACCGGCGTGCGGCGGATCCGCCGCTCCATCCAGATGTCGACCGGCTCCAGGCCGGCCCCCTCGATGTAGGACTCCATCTCGGGGATGTCGCGCTGGACCACGTCGAACGCGCCGAGCCAGTGGGGCACGGGCGGGACGAGCTCGCTCAGCACGCGCCGGAACTCGTCCTCCCCGCCGCGGCCCGAGCACAGGATGGCGACGTGCCCGCCCGGTCGCAGCGGTGCGGCCATCGCGACCATCGCCTCGGGCTTCCGCGGGAACCAGTGGAAGGCCATGCTGCAGATGACCGCGTCGAAGGCCTCCGCGGGCACGGGCATCGCGAGCACGTCGGCCTCGTGCAGCGTGACCCGGGTTCCGGGCACCTCGCCCAGCTTCTGGGCGAACGCCTCCAGCATCCCGGGAGCCGGGTCCACGCCGGTGATGCGATGGGTGCCGAAGCGGGCGATCATCGCCAGCGAGGCGAAGCCCGTCCCGCAGCCGACGTCCAGGACGTCGTCGTAGACCCCGTCCGGCAGCGAGGCGATCAGGCGCCGCGCGCCCGCGATGTTGTGGCGCACCACCTCGTCGTAGTCCCGGGCCGTGCTGCTGAAGCCCTGGGCCACCTCGTTGCGGGTCAACTCGGCCACGCGCCCTCCCCGGGTCGGCGCCGGCGGGATGCCGCGCACCGGCGACGAACCCTAGGGGGTGCGGACGGCGGCGGGTCTCACCCGGGGGCGGCCTCGGCGACCGTCGGCCGCACCAGCAGCACCGCGCACGGGGCGTGGTGGGTGAGGTAGCCGGCGAAGCTGCCGAGCGCGACGCGCTGGAGCAGCCCCCGGTGGGCGCCCGCCACGATCAGGTTGACGCCCTCCTGCCCGGCCCAGTCGCAGACCGTCGGCGCCGCCACGCCCTCCAGCAGCACCACCTCGCTCCCGGGGGCGCCCGCGGCCCGCTCGGCGAGCCAGGTGCGATCGGCGTTGAGGACGTCCTGCGGGTCGGGGGCCGCCCCCGCGAAGCCGCTCACCCAGGGCAGCCGGGTGGCGTGGACCAGGCTCAGGCGCCCGGGGCCGAACTCGCGCAGGCGGATCGCCTCGGCGAGGGCGCGGTCGGAGCCCGGCGAGGCGTCGAGGCAGCAGGCGATGTGGGCGTACGGGGTCGGCACGACGGTCTCCTCGCTGCGAATAAGCAAACGCTCCGTAAGGATTCCGACGGTACCACCCGTGGGCCGCCCGCGCCGCCCGCGGTGAGCGGGCGGACGCGGGAGCCCGGGCCGGCTACGAGCGGCCGAACCCCAGGCGGCCGGTGCGCGGACGGACGGCGGCCGCGAGGTCCTCCTCGGTGAAGCGCCCGGTGGACCCCTCGCCGATCGCGTAGCGGTACAGCGCCACCGCGAAGATCTGGCTCAGCGCGGCGCTGACGATCGAGGCGATGATGATCACGATCACCGCGATGGTGATGGTGATGGCCATGGCGACGGCGTTGCCGGTGACGATGCCGATGCCCGCCAGGATCAGCGCGGGCAGGATCGCCACCAGGAACACGAGCCCGCCGATCGCGAACTGCCCCGTGACCTGCTCGCCCCAGCGGGCGCGGAAGATGTGGGCCGCGCGCTTGAGCGTGGCGACCGGCCCGGTGCCCTCGGCCGCGATCACCGGGACCGCGAGGAACGTGACCAGGTTCCAGGCCACCAGGAGGCCGCCGAGCAGGATGTCGCCGAGCGGACCGGCGCGGTCCTGAAGGGCGCGGACGATGATGTTGACGCTGGCGACCATGCCGGCCCAGCCGGCGACCGCGCCGATGTGGGCGCGGGCCACCGCGACGCCGCTGGCGACCGTGGCGTCCTCGCCGTCCAGCACCTGGCCGGCGGCCGCCGCGAGGGCCACGTTGAAGAAGATGGCGGCGAAGGTGACCGCGTAGATCCCGACCGCGGCCACGATGACGGCGGGCACGGTCATGTCGTCGTTGAACAGCAGCGCCGCCGGGGCGCCGAACGCGGCGGCCAGCAGGAGCCCCGCCAGCGCCGCGAGCACCGGGAAGGCGCCGAGCGACCGGTCAGAGCGGAGGGTGGCCCAGCTCACCTTGGTGAGCTGCCAGCCTCGCGAGAGACGTCCCATGTCGATCTACCAACCTCTCCGGAGCGGATGACCTAGGCGATCGTAATATCGTCCGAGAGATACACGTCTTGAATGGCCATGAGCAGCTGGGCCCCGTCGGCCATCGGCCGCTGGAAGGCCTTGCGGCCCGAGATGAGCCCCGCGCCGCCGGCCCGCTTGTTGATGACGGCGGTCCGCACCGCCTCGGCCAGGTCGCTGTCGCCCGACGAGGCCCCGCCCGAGTTGATCAGCGGGATGCGGCCCATGTAGCAGTTGGCCAGCTGGTAGCGGGTCATGTCGATGGGGTTGTCGCTCAGCAGCTCCGAGTAGACCCGCTTGTCGGTCTTGCCGAACTTCAGGTCGAGGAAGCCGGGGGCGGCCGTCTCGGGGAGCTTCTGCTTGATGATGTCGGCCTCGATCGTCACGCCCAGGTGGTTGGCCTGGCTCGTGAGGTCGGCGGCCACGTGGTAGTCCGGCCCGCCGTCCTTGGGGCTGAAGGCCGAGTTGCGCATGTAGCACCACAGGACGGTCGCCATGCCGAGCTCGTGGGCGGCGGCGAAGGCGGCCGAGACCTCGGTGATCTGGCGGTCCGACTCGGCCGAGCCGAAGTAGATCGTCGCCCCGACGGCCACGGCGCCCAGCTCGCGCGCCTGCTTGACCGTGGCGAACATGATCTGGTCGTACGAGCTCGGGTACGACAGGAACTCGTTGTGGTTGATCTTGAGCAGGAACGGGATGCGGTGCGCGTAGCGCCGCGACGCCAGCCCCAGCGCGCCGAGCGTCGTGGCCACGGCGTTGCACCCGCCGGCGATGGCCAGCTCCACGATCTTGAGCGGATCGAAGTAGTCGGGGTTCGGGCGCGAACGAGGCGCCGGCCGAGTGCTCGATCCCCTGGTCCACCGGGAGGATCGACACGTAGCCGGTGCCGGCCAGGCGGCCGTGGTCGAAGATCGACTGCAGCGAGCGCAGCACGGGCGTCGGCCGGTCGGACATCGCCATCACGTCGTCGACCCAGGAGGGGCCGGGAAGGGTGAGCCTCTCGGCGGGGATCGTGGTGCAGCGATGGGTCAGGAGGCCCTCCGCCTCGTCGCCCAGCAGCTCCTCCACGGACGTGCCTACCGTCGTCGCCACGATGCCCTCCTCGATTCGTGTGCCCGCTCCGGCCCCAAGCCTAGCCGGGCCGGGGCGCGCCGGGATCACTCGTGGCCGCGAAGCGCCTCCGCGGCCGCCACCCGGGCCACCGCCACCCGGTACGCCGCCGCCCGCAGCGGGCAGCCGTCCGCGGTCGCGCGCGCCTGCACGGCGGCGTAGGCGCCGAGCATCCGGCGGGCCAGCTCCTCGTCCACCTGCGGGCGGTCCCAGCGGATGTTCTGGAGGTTCTGGACCCACTCGAGGTAGCTCACGACGACCCCGCCGGCGTTGGCGAGGACGTCCGGCACGACCACGATGCCGCGCTCGCCCAGGATCGCGTCGGCCCGGGGGGTGAGCGGGCCGTTGGCGGCCTCCACCACGAGGCGCGCGCGCACCGCGTCGGCGTTGCCGGCGTGGACCACGCCGCCGACCGCGGCCGGCACCAGGATCTCGCAGTCCAGCGCCAGCAGCTCCGCGTTGGAGATGCGCTCGAGGTCCATGCCCTCGTGGCCCACGATGCCGCTGCGCGCCCGCCGCACCAGCTCGTCGACGTCGAGCCCGCGCGGGTTGTGGACCGCGCCGGCGACGTCGCTGATGGCCACGACCACGCAGCCCAGGCGGGCGAAGGCGCGCGGCGGCGTGGCTGCCCACGTTGCCGAAGCCCTGGATGGCGACGCGCGCGCCCGCGAGCGGCAGCTCGATGTGGTGGGCGACCGCGCGCGCCACGATCGCGACGCCCTCCCCCGTCGCCTCGACCCGGCCGGCGGTGCCGCCCAGCTCGACCGGCTTGCCGGTGACGATGGCCGGCGTGTGCCCGTGGAAGCGGCCGTACTCGTCCATCAGCCAGGCCATCTCGCTCGGGCCGCTGCCCATGTCCGGCGCCATGATGTCCCGCATCGGGCCCAGGACCTTCTCGACGCGGTCCATGAGCGCGCGGGTGGCGCGCTGGCGCTCGCCGGGCGACAGCTCCCGCGGGTCGAGGTCGATGCCTCCCTTGGCGCCGCCGAAGGGCAGGTCGGCCAGCGCGGTCTTCCAGGTCATCGAGGCGGCCAGGGCCCGGACGCCGTCGAGGTCCACGTCGGGGTGGTACCGCAGCCCGCCCTTGTAGGGGCCGCGGGCCCCGTTGTGCTGGACCCGGTAGGCGGTGAACACGCGCAGCCGGCCGTCGTCCATGCGCACCGGCACCTGGGCGGTGATCTCGCGGTGCGAGCCCGCCAGCAGCATCCGCATGTCGCCGTCCAGGGAGAGCGCGTCGGCGGCGTCCTCGAAGGCCGCGCGGACGGTCTCCAGCTCGGTCGCGTCGGGGACGGCGATGGCCATGGGCGCTCCGGATCGGGGTCGGCGGGCGGGGGCGGTGCGATCCTGACAGACGACCCCCCCGCACCCGACTACTATCGGCGTGTGCAGGACGTCTCCGCCCTCAGCTACCCCATCGCGTTCGCGGCCGGCTTCGTGTCGTTCGCGTCGCCCTGCGTGCTCGCCGTGGTGCCGGGCTACCTGACGTTCATCTCGGGCGTGTCCTTCGACGAGCTCGGCGCGCGCACCAAGGACGTCCTGATCCCGACGCTCGCCTTCGTCCTCGGCTTCTCCCTGGTGTTCACCGCCTACGGAGCCGGCGCCGGCCTGATCGGCTACTCCCTCGCCGAGGATCAGGACACGCTGAACGTGGTGGCCGGCGTGCTGCTGGTGGCGATGGGCATCGTCATGGTGGCCTTCCCCCGGCTGGGGCTGATGCAGACCGACCGCCACCTGGCCATGTCGCAGCGCCCCTCCACCCTCGTGGGCGCGTCGCTGGTCGGGGCGGCCTTCGCCATCGGCTGGACCCCCTGCATCGGGCCGATCCTCGCCAGCATCCTGACCTACGCCGCGACCGGCTCCCCCAGCGTCGGCGCCACCCTGCTGCTGACCTACTCGCTCGGCCTCGGGATCCCGTTCCTCCTGTCGGGCCTGTTCGTGACCCGTACGATGTCGGCGTTCCGGTGGCTTCGCGACCGGTGGAGGATCGTCAACGCGACCGCGGCGGGGGTGTTCATCGTGATCGGCCTGCTCGTCGCCACCGGCCGCTTCGAGGTCCTGGCCCAGCGACTGTCGGGCGTGGGGTTCCAGGGCATTTGAAGGTCGTCTCGATCGTGGGCAACCGGCCGCAGTTCGTGAAGGCCGCGCCCCTCAGCCGCGCGCTGCGCGCGCGCGTGACCGAGGTGCTGGTGCACAGCGGCCAGCACTACGACCCGGACCTCGCCGACCTCTTCTTCGACGAGCTGGGCGTGCCCCAGCCGGACCACGCCCTGGAGGTCGGCTCCGGCAGCCCGGTGACGCAGCTCGCCGTGATGCTCCAGCGGCTGGAGCCGCTGCTGGTCGCCGAGGCGCCCGACATGGTGCTGGTCTACGGCGACACGACGACCACCCTGGCCGGGGCGCTGGCGGCCGCCAAGCTCGGATCTCCCCATCGGCCACGTCGAGGCCGGGCTGCGCTCCTTCGACCGCTCGATGCCCGAGGAGCAGAACCGGGTCGTCACCGACCACCTCTCGTCCCTGCTGCTGTGCCCCACCGACACGGCGGTGGACAACCTGGCGCGCGAGGGGATCACCGACGGCGTCCACCAGGTGGGGGACGTGATGCTGGACGCGAGCCTGATGTTCGCGCCGGCCGCCGCCGCCCGCCCCGGCGCGCGCGCGCTCGGCCTGGAGCCGGGCGGGTACCTGCTGGTGACCGTCCACCGGGCGGCGGCGACCGACACGCCCGAGGCCCTGCGGTCCCTGGTCGCGGTGCTCGAGGCCATCGACCAGCCGGCCGTCTTCCCCGTGCACCCGCGCACCCGCAACCGGCTGGAGGCCGCGGGGCTGTGGGAGCGGCTGGCCGGCCACCCCACCCTGCGCCTGTCGGGCCCGGTGGGGTACCTGGACTTCACCGCCCTGCTGGTCGGGGCCCGCGCGGTGGTGACCGACTCCGGCGGGGTCCAGAAGGAGGCCTACTTCCTGGGCATCCCCTGCGTCACCCTGCGCGACACCACCGAGTGGGTGGAGACCGTGGACGGCGGCTTCAACCGCCTGGTGGGGATGGACCCGGCCCGCGTCTCGGCCGCCCTGGCCGACCTGTCGATGCCCGAGACCCGCCCGCCCTACTACGGCGACGGCGACGCCGCGGGCCGGATCGCCGACGCCGTGGTCTCCCACGCCGGTTGACGGGGTGTGAAACGTCTCACCGGCGGGCGGACTCTGAACCAATGGCCAGTGGCCCCGCGTCCGGCCCCCGTGCATAAGATCGTTCGTCTCCCTCACCCCGACCGACCGGCGGTCCGCGCTCGATGACTCGAATCCCCCGCAGCACCCGCGGCGCCCTCGTGGGCCTCGTGGCCATCGCGATGGGGGCGCTCGCCGCCTCCCCGCGCCCTCGCCATCGACGCGCCGGCCGTGAGCGTCGACCCCGCGGGACCCACCAACGGCGGCGTCACCGTGTCGTTCGGCGCGACGGCGGACCTCGGCGACCTGGTGACCGGCTACGAGGGCGGCCTGGTGACCGATCCGGGGGCCGAGCCCACCGACCCGGTCGCCTCCCCGAGCGCGTTCACCCCGGCGGAGGGCACCTACTACTACCGCGTGCGCGCGGTGCAGGCGATCGGAGGCCCCGGCGCCGTACGGCACGTCGGCCCCGATCGTCATCGACCAGACCGCGCCGACGCTCTCCGTCGCGCTCAGCGCGGCGCCCGGGCTGACCGGCTGGATCACGGCGCCGTCGCTCAGCATCCTGCGCACCTGCTCGCCGGACGCCAGCTGCGGGCCGATCCCGGTGACCACCCAGGGCGCGAACGCCGCGCAGCAGTTCACGCGTCGCGGACGCGGCCGGCAACGTCTCGGCGCCCGCGGGCCTCGCCGCCTTCAACTTCGACAACGTCCTCCCGGCGGCCGGGCGCGCCGCTCACCCCGAGCTCCCAGGCCGTGGTGCCCGGCGAGCCGCAGTTCGAGTGGACGCGCGGCACCGACGCGACCTCGGGCGTCGCCGGCTACGAGGTGCAGATCCGGATCATCGACCCGAACAACGACGCGCCCCCGATCACGACCATCGCCCGCGTCAACGCGGCGGCGAGCGTCGGCAACTACATGGCCAGCCGCCAGCCCGCCGTCAGCCCGGACCCGCTGCCCGAGGGCAACCGGATCGAGTGGCGCGTGAGGACCCTCGACGTCGCCGGCAACGGCAGCAACTCGGACTGGTGGTCGCTGCGGATCGACTCCACGATCCCGGCGGCGCCGACGATCACGGGCGGCCCCTCCGGCCCCTCGCGCGACACCTCGCCGACCTTCACGTGGGAGGGCACCCAGGTCACCTACAAGTGGGACGTGCGCCGCGCCGGTGCCGAGACGCCGGTGCGCGAGGGCGCGGGCCCCGCCACCCAGACCACGCTCTCGTCGCTGCCGGACGGCGACTACATCTTCCGCGTCACCCAGGTGACCGAGGCCGGCCGGGGCAGCGCCGAGGCCACCCGCACGTTCCAGGTCGACACCACCCCGCCCGAGCCGCCCGGTCGATCCTCGTCGCGGCCCACCTTCCCGGCCATCACGGCCCCCGTCTTCACGTGGGCGACCGAGCCCGGGCGCCTACTCGCGCTGGGTGGTCGTCGGCGCCGAGCGGAGCGGCCATCGTCGGGCCCACCGACACCCCCGTGACCCGCGCGGAGCTGCCGGCCGCTGGCCGACGGCGCCTACACCTTCCAGGTGCAGCAGATCGACGCCGCCGGCAACGTGTCGGGCGTCACCAGCGAGCCGTTCACGGTGCTGGCCCCGCTGGTCCCGGCCCCCGCCCCGCGGCGTCGACGGGCACCATCGCCGCCCTGGCGCCTGCCCAAGCAGAACGCGCTCGCGGCTGTCGCCGAGGGCCGGCACAGGTGGTGCCGACCCTCGCGCCGGTGCTCAGGTGGACCAAGGGCCCGCGCGGCACCAAGCTCTACAACCTGCAGATCTTCCGCGTGACCCAGGTCAAGAAGGGCGCGACGCCCAAGGTGACCAAGATCTACTCCTCCTTCCCCAAGGGCCTCCAGATGCGGGCGCCGAAGACGCGCCTGAAGGCCGGGCACCTGCTACGTCTGGCGCGTGTGGCCGTACACCGGCCAGGCGTTCACGCCCAGCCCGGTCGGGCGTCAGCAACTTCTGCACCGCCAGCACAAGGTGCATCCGGCTGAAGGCGCAAGCAGGCGAAGGCGAAGGCGGCCAAGCGCCGGGCCGCCAGCGGGCGCGCGCGCCCGTAGACCCCGAGGTCGAAGGGGCTGGGCTCGTGGTCGCGGTCGCGGGCGCCGCCCGGCCGCGGGGTCTCGAAGACCTCGCTGGGCAGGATGCGCGGCGAGAGGGCGTCCGGGCGGACCATGACGAAGATGCGGGTGCCCCGCTCGCGCTCGGCGGCCTCCCAGTGGCGCGCCTCCCACCACTCGACCGCGCCGAGCGATCCGAGCAGCCCCGCCAGCAGGCCCGCCGTCATCCCGGATCCGTCGGTGAAGCGGTCGAACAGCAGCAGCGCGACGATGCCGGTCAGCACGATCCCCGCGAAGCGCAGGCGCCGGTCGCGGGATGCTCGCGGCGGTCTCGTACACCGTCGCGCGGGGCGGCGGGCACGGCGTGGACGAGGCCGTCGCGCAGACGGCGCCCGCCGGTCAGGGCGCAGGTGAGCAGCGTCGGCACGCCGACGGCCGAGGCCGGCCAGGATCGACAGCGCCGGGTCGATGGGCTCCCCCGCCCACCAGCTCAGGAGCCAGAACGCCACGATCACCAGGCGGTGGCGACCGCGGCCTGGCCCCGCCAGCGCGCCTCGTCGGCGACGCGGACGAGGCGCGGCAGGCCAGCGAGGAAGGTCTCCGGTCTCAGGTCCCGTTCCTAAGGTCAGTGTGCGGAGGGCCGACTTGAGTAACATACGCCCGCTTTTGCTCTCCCCAGCGCCCACCTGCCACGCGACCCGGGCGACTCTCCTATGACATCGAAGATCTCCCAGGTCGCGATCATCGGCCTCGGCTATGTCGGCCTGCCCCTCGCCGCCACGTTCGCCGAGGCCGGCGTCAGCGTGCTCGGACTCGACGCGATCCAGTCCAAGGTCGATCAGGTCAACTCCGGCTCCTCGTACATCGAGGACGTCCCGTCGGAGCGCCTGGCGCCGCTGGTCGCCGCGGGCAACATCCGGGCCACGACCGTGTGGGACGAGGTGCGCCAGGCGGACGCGATCATCATCTGCCTGCCGACCCCGCTGACCGATCACCGCGAGCCCGACCTGTCGGCCGTGCTGGGCGCCTGCGAGAGCCTGGCCGAGCGCCTGCGGCCCGGGCACCTGGTGGTGCTGGAGAGCACGACCTATCCGGGCACGACCCGCGACGAGGTGGCGCCGGTGCTGGAGCGCTCCGGCCTGCGCGCCGGCCGCGACTTCCACCTGGCCTTCTCGCCCGAGCGCGTCGACCCGGGCCGGACCGACTGGACCACGGCCACGACGCCGAAGGTGATGGGCGGCCTCACGCCCGAGTGCACCCAGCGCGCCATGGACCTGTACGGGCTGGCCTGCGAGACGCTGGTGCCGGTGGGGAGCCCCGAGGTCGCCGAGCTCACCAAGCTGCTCGAGAACATCTTCCGCAGCGTCAACATCGCCCTCGTCAACGAGCTGGCGATGCTCTGCGACCGGATGGACATCGACGTCTGGGACGTGATCGACGCGGCCGCGACCAAGCCCTTCGGCTACATGCCGTTCCGCCCGGGCCCCGGCCTGGGCGGGCACTGCATCCCGATCGACCCCTTCTACCTCACCTGGAAGGCACGCGAGTTCGACCTGCACACCGAGTTCATCGAGCTCGCCGGCAAGGTCAACTCGCAGATGCCGGAGTTCTGCGTGGCCAAGGTCGTGCGCGCCCTCAACAGCCGCCGCCGCGCCCTCAACGGCAGCCGGGTGCTGGTGATCGGCGTGGCCTACAAGGCCAACGTCAACGACATGCGCGAGAGCCCCGCCCTGCGGATCGTCGAGCTGCTGCGCGCCGACGGCGGCAACGTGGAGTACCACGACCCGTTCGTCCCGTCGCTGCCCAAGCTCGGCCTGGCGAGCGTCCCGCTGACGCCCGACAGCGCCCGCGAGTTCGACGTCGTGGTGGTCGTGACCGCGCACGACGGGATCGACTGGGAGATGGTCGCCGAGTCCGCCAGACTGATCGTCGACCTGCGCAACGTCATCCCGAGCTCCGACGAGAAGGTCTGGAGGCTCTGATCGAGACGAGGGGGCCGAGGTGAGCGGAGAACTCTCGATCGGCGTGGTGGGGATGAACTACTGGGGTCCCAACCTCGCCCGCAACTTCGACCGCCTCGACGGCTGCCGCGTCACGTGGATCTGCGACCGCGACGAGGGCGTCCTCGACCGGCACCGCTCCTCCTACCCCTCCAGCCGCTTCACGACCCGGTACGAGGACCTGCTGGAGGACGAGACGCTGGACGCCGTGGTGATCGCCACCCCGGTGCCGACGCACGCGCCGCTGGCGCGTCTGGCGCTCGAGGCCGACAAGGACGCCTTCGTCGAGAAGCCGCTGGCGCTGACCGCGAAGGACGCGAACGAGCTGGCCGACGCTCGCCGACGCCCGCGGACGCGTCCTGATGGTGGACCACCTGCTCGTGTACCACCCCGCCGTCCAGAAGCTGAAGGACCTCGTGACCGACGGGACCCTGGGCCGCGTGTTCTACCTCTACGGCAACCGCCAGAACCTGGGCATCGTCCGCGCCGACGAGAACGCCCTCTGGAGCCTGGGCCCGCACGACATCTCGGTGATGCTGTGGCTGGTCGGCGAGCGGCCGAGCGAGGTGGCCGCCAGCGGCGAGAGCTACCTCCAGCCCGGCGTCGAGGACGTGGTCTTCGGCCGCCTGAGGTTCCCCTCGGGCGTCATCGGGCACCTGCACCTGAGCTGGCTCGACCCGCACAAGATGCGCAAGATGACCGTGATCGGCGCGGAGAGGATGGTCGTGTTCGACGACATGGAGACCGAGCGCAAGGTGACGATCTACGACAAGGGTCCCCTGCCGCGCACCGAGACCTACGGCGAGTACATCCAGGTGCGCTCGGGCGACATCACGATCCCGCGGATGCCCGCGACCGAGCCCCTGCGGATCGTGTGCGAGCGCTTCGTCACGGCGGTGGCCGACCGCGAGCCGACGCCGTCCGACGGCTGGGCCGGGGCCGCGGTGGTCGAGGTGCTCGAGGCGATGAGCGACGTCGCTCGCGTCGTCGGGGAGTCCGGTGACGCTGAGCGACGGGGCGCGGCGCATGAGTCGCGAGAACCTGGTGATGGGCGAGGGCGTCGTGATCGGCGCGGACGTCGAGATCGGCGCCAACGTCGTGATCCACGACGGCACCCGCATCGGCGACGGCTGCGTGATCCAGGACAACGTGGTCCTCGGCAAGCAGCCCAAGCTCTCCTCGCGCTCCACCAGCAAGGCCAAGGCGCCGCTGGCGCCGCTGGAGCTGGGCGCCGGCGCCGCGGTGTGCAGCGGCGCGCTGGTCTACGCCGGCACCGTGATCGGCCCGGGCGCGATCGTCGGCGACCTCGCCACCGTGCGGGAGCGCTGCGTGCTGGGCGAGGGCGTCGTGGTGGGCCGCGGGGTGTGCATCGAGAACGACGTGCCGATCGGGGCCTTCACCAAGATCCAGTCCAACTCGTACATCACCGCCTACTCCGAGCTCGAGGACCACGTCTTCGTGGCGCCGTGCGTGACCACGACGAACGACAACTACATGGGCCGCACCGAGGCGCGCCACAGCGCAGATCAAGGGCGCGATCATCCGGCGCGGCGCGCGCGTGGGCGGCGGCGTCGTGATCCTGCCGGGCATCGAGATCGGCGCCGAGGCGTTCGTCGCCGCCGGGGCCCTCGTGACGCGCGACGTGCCGCCGGGCAAGCTCGTCGCCGGGCTGCCCGCCCAGGTGTGGCGCGACGTGCCGGCCGAGGAGATGGTCGACCACGACGGCGGATGAGCGGCCGCCGGCTCGTCCTGGAGACCCCCGATGGCATGACGGCCATCCGGGACCTCGGACGGCCGGAGTCCCCGCTCGTCGCGATCGCCCTGCCCGACGGCCGCCGCGTCATGGTGGCGGCGCACCTGTGCGGCTGGGCGACGACCGACCCGCCGGACGAGGCCGACCCCCTCTGGGACGCCCCGGCGGACGCCGTGCGGGCGCTGGAGGGCACGACCAGCGACGGCACCGACTGGCCCGCGCTCCTCGAGGAGTTCGCGCGCCGTGACCCGCGGCGGGGGCCCTAGCGGACGGTGATCCGGACGGGGGCGCGGCCCCCGTAGATGACGTAGGGGACCGGCACCGTGACGCCGGCCGCCGGATCCTCGGCGTCGTCGTCCGGGCCCAGCAGGCGGACCGCGTCGTGCCGGTCGTCGTTGGCCCGCCCGAGGCCCGCCACGACGCGCTCCAGGCGCGTGCCGGCGGCGCGCCGGGCGAGGCGCTCCACCCGCGCCACGGCCGCGCTGCGCCCGCCGACGCCGGCCGCCACCCCGAGGTCCTGGGACAGGTCGGGCTGGCTGGAGTCGAAGCCGTCGGGGGCCTTGGGCACCACCGTGACCCCCGAGGCGCCGGGGAACAGGTCGCGCGGCAGCCGCACCGGGATGCGCAGGACGCGCGACGAGGCGCGCCAGGGCTGCACCCGCAGGATGAGCGTCGCCCGCCCGCCGGCGCGCACCGTGCGGGGCCGGATGGAGGCGCCGACGATGCGGGCCGCGCGCACCCGGCTCTCGATCCGCTGGGTGATGGTGACCGACGAGATCGGGACCGGCCGCACCCCGTTCTGCAGCAGCGTGGCCATGATCCGCGAGGCCTGTCCGCTCGCCAGCGAGACGACGTCCCCCGCCGCGGCGTAGGTGTTGCGGTAGACCAGCGGCGCGCGCAGGTCGGGGCTGGAGACGGAGATCGACAGCCGCAGCGTGCCGCCGCCGAGGCCGTCGCGCGCGCGCACCGCCGGCTCGTCCTGCACCAGCCCGCCCGCGATGGGGGCGGTGCGCTCGTCGGGGGCGATCGTGGCGCGCACCGTGCTCTGGGTGCCGCGGTCGGCGTCGGTCGCGGTGCTCACGGCCGCGATGGCCTCGACCGGGCCGAGCCGGCCGGTGAGGCCGTCGGCGCGGTCGCCCACGAGCATCCCCTGGATGGTCCCCGGCTCGCCGAGCTTGTAGCTGCTGCCGGCGATCGGCGCCGCGATCGTCTGGTACACGTAGCCGTCGCCCATCAGGAAGCGGGTCCGGCCCGCCCCCAGGAAGGGGTGGCCGAAGCCGAGCACCGTCGCGCCGTCGACGTAGGTGGTCGTGCCGATGGCGCCCAGCACCACGTCGCCGCCCGAGATCAGCGCGGTGAGGGAGGACCCGGGCACCAGGGGCACGGCGGGACGGGGGGTGCGGGGCCCGATCGACGTGAGCTGGATGCCCGAGCTCGCGAGCGCCTTGGAGAGGGTGGCCGCCACCGGGCGCGAGACGCCCGCCAGGGTCCAGCGCGCGAGCGGGTACAGGCCGATCCGGCCCGGGTGCCGGGCCTCGAGGCGCCGGGCGGCCGCGCGGCTGCGCACCAGCGTGGCGCGCCGCGCGGGGGTGGTCGTGGGGGCGACGGCGTTCGCGCGCTGGCCCGACGAGGAGTCGATCATCTGCTCGATGGGCGTGACGCCGACGATCACGTTGGCCTGGTCGCCGCTGCCGTAGGCGATCGCGCCGATCACCCGCGCCACGCCGTCCGCGCCGGTGACGTACACGGGGCTCCCGCTCATCCCCTCGGCGACGCCGCCGGTCGTCTCCATCAGGGGCCCCTCGGCCCGCACGAGGATCAACGACCCGCCCGGCCCGTCGGTGGTGCGCTGCACGTCGATCACCGACACGGGGAACGTGACGATCTGGGTCCCGCGGACGACGGTGCGCGCCTCGCCGACCATGCCGGGCGTCACCTCGGCGAGGGGCAGGATCGGATCGGCGGCGCTGGCCGGGGCGGCGGCCCAGGCGAGCCCCGCGGCGACCGCCAGCCCGGCGGCCAGGGCGCGGGGCGGCGCTCACCGCGAGGTCGCCGTGGCGGGGGTGCGCGTGATGCTGAACCAGGTGTCGCGCAGGCCCAGGCGGCCGCGCAGGGTGGTGCCGGAGAGCGTCGTCGTGCGGCCGCCGGCGAGGGTCGCCCGGGCCTCCAGCACGCGCGGCGACGCCCCGCGGCGCACCACGGCGAGCTGGGTCACGGGCGCCGGGAGCCCGAGCAGCCGCGCGAGCCGGGCGCCGGTGAAGGCGGGGCGGTCGGGCCACCGGTGCAGGGGCGAGATGCGGTCGTATCCGTCGGGCACGCTCACAAGATACGGGCGCGCGGCGCCGGGGCCGAAGATGTTGGCCGCGCTCTCGGTGCGCCCGCCCGACGTGGAGAAGAAGAACGCGGTGATCACCGCGCCACGGTACGCCAGCACGGTGGCCCGGGTGCGCGTGACCGCCCGGGTGGTGCGCGGATCCTCGCCGGCCACGCCGCCGTACACCTGGCTGCGGTCGTCGTCGAAGACGTCGTACTTCGCCGTGGGGCTCATGGTGGCCAGGGCGTAGCTGCGCGCCGCGACGGCCTGGGCGACCACCGCCGTGAAGGAGTCGTCGGCCCAGGCGGCCGGGATCTCGCGCGGCACGACGCCGCGCAGGTAGTCCTCCAGGTCGACGAGGTTGACCAGCGTCAGGCGACCGCCCTCGGGCACCGCCCGCAGCTCGCCCCGGTAGCGCCGGTCGGCCTCGGGCCGCGCCGGGCCCCAGGCGACGGCACCCGAGCGGTCCACGGGCACCACCCGCACCGGCCCCCGGAACACCACCACGCGCCGCGGCCCGCGCGTGAGCGCGATGCGCCCGCCCGGCAGCGCCCGCAGGGCGTACGCCGCGCGCGGGGCGAGCACGGCGACACGGCGCCGTCCGGCGGCGCCGGTGCCGATCACCCGCGCCGGGGCGCCACCGCCCACCGCCACCCGGGCGCGACCGCGCGCCAGCAGCACCCGCACCTTGCGCGGCGGAGCCGTGGTCAGGGCCGTGCCGGGGTAGTAGTGGGCCAGGATGCGCGCCGCGCTCCACCCGGCCAGCGAGCGGCCGCGGGCGCCGTACTGGGAGAGGCCGACGCCGTGACCCCAGCCCCGGCCCGTGAACGTGAACGTGACCGCGTCGCCGGCCGGGGCCGGGGCCGCGGGCGCCTGCGACGGGGCTCCCGTCGCGGCGAGCGCCAGCGCGCCGAGGGCGCCGAGGAGGATGAGGGGGGAGGGGCGGGTCATCGGGAGGACCGCGGAGCGGTCCGCCGCACGCTACCGGCGGCGGCGGTGCCCGGCGACGGCGCCGGGTGTGGCCCTCACCGCTACGCGACCGCCACCCGGATCCCTGCGCCGCGCCCGGCACGGCGGCCCGGACGGTAACCTGCGGGGCCCTCGGCCGCGGGAGTGGGCGCGTGTCCCAGATGGTGGTCATCACGACGAGCGATCCCGACACGGGCGAGAGCGTGCGAGACGTCTTCGAGGTGACCCCGCCGCCCGAGCCGGGCCGCGAGCGCGCGGTGCTCGCCGAGCTGGTGACCGGCATCCATCCCGGGGCGACCGAGCGCTCCTGGAGCGACGGCGTCGCCAGCTTCGTGGACGGCCGGCGGCGGATCACCGCCGAGTTCGCGGCCGGGGGCGCCGCCGGCCCCCCGGAGCGTGGCGCTCAGGCCACCCTCTTCGACGTCTGAGCCGGGGCGGCCGCGACGCGCGGGCGCACCCGGACCGATAGGTTCAGCCCATCGTGGTGCGCGAACCCGGCAGAGGCGCCTGATGGCCGACGAGTGGGATGCCGGCACCTACCAGCGGGTGTCGGAGCCCCAGGTCGCCTGGGGCCGGCGGGTGGTGGAGCGGATCCCGCTCGAGGGCGACGAGCGACGTCCTCGACGCCGGCTGCGGCACCGGACGGGTGACGCGGATCATCGCCGAGCGGGTCCCGCGGGGGACCGTCGAGGCGGTCGACGGCTCGGCCCGGATGGTCGCCGAGGCCACGCGCCAGCTGGCCGACCTGGCCCCCCGGGTGCGCGTGCGCCAGGGCGACCTGCTGGAGCTGGAGGTCGAGCCGCCGGTCGACCTGATCGTGTCGACGGCCACCTTCCACTGGATCCTCGACCACGAGCGCCTCTTCGCGCGCCTGTTCGCGGCGCTCGCGCCCGGCGGGCGCCTGGTGGCGCAGTGCGGCGGCGCGGGCAACATCGCGCGGACCCTGCGCGTGGCCGGTGACGTCGCGGCCCGGGACCCGTACGCCGAGGCCCTGCGCGACATGCCCGAGGCCCACCTGTTCGCCGACCACGTCTCGACGGTCAGCCGCCTGCGCGAGGCCGGCTTCGAGGACGCCCACGCGTGGCTCGAGGAGGCCCCGGCCTACTTCCCCGACGCCGGCGCGGGCGCGGAGTTCCTCGCCGCCGTCGTCCTGCGCCGCCACGTCGCCCTGCTGGGGCCCGAGCGCGCGCGGCCGCTCGTGCCGCGCCGTGGCCGAGCGGCTGCTCGAGCCGGACGGGCGCATGGTGATCGACTACGTGCGCCTCAACCTGCAGGCGCGGCGGCCGGAGGACGGCGGCGGCTAGCGCGCCCCGTACTGCTCCTCGTAGTAGCGCCGGTACTCGCCGCTCTTGATCGGCTCCCACCAGCCCCGGTTGTCGCGGTACCACGTGACCGTCGCCGCGATCGCCTCCTCGAACGAGCTGCGCGGCTCCCACCCCAGCCCGCGCAGGCGGGTGGTGTCGAGGGCGTAGCGGCGATCGTGGCCGAGCCGGTCGGCCACGTGGCGCACCAGGGACTCGTCGCGGCCGGTCAGGGCCAGGATGCGGCGCGTGATCTCGAGGTTGGGCTCCTCGTTGCCCGCCGCCCACGTTGTAGACCTCGCCGGCCGCGCCCGCGGTGAGGGCGGTCCAGATGCCCTCGCAGTGGTCGTCCACGTAGATCCAGTCGCGCACCTGCATGCCGTCCCCGTAGACCGGCAGCTGGTGCCCGTCGAGGGCGTTGGTGACGAACAGCGGGATCAGCTTCTCGGGGTACTGGCGCGGGCCGAAGGTGTTGGAGCCGCGGGTGATGACGGTGTCGAGGCCGTAGGTGCGGTGCCACGCGAGCACCTGGAGGTCGCCGCCCGCCTTGCTGGCCGAGTACGGGCTGGACGGGCTGATCGGATCGGTCTCCCGGAAGGCCCCGGTCGGGATGGAGCCGTAGACCTCGTCGGTCGACACCTGCACGAAGCGGCGCACCTCCGCGCGGCGGGCGGCCTCCAGCAGCACCGCCGTGCCGACGACGTCGGTGTGGATGAAGTCGGTCGGCTCCAGGATGCTGCGGTCCACGTGGCTCTCGGCGGCGAAGTTGACCACCGCGTCGACCCCCGCGATCGCGCGCGTCACCGCCTCGGCGTCGGCGATGTCGGCGTGGACGAAGCTGTAGGCCTCGTCGTCGGCGACGTCGGCGACGTTGGCCGGGTTGCCGGCGTAGGTGAGCTTGTCGAGGTTCACGACCTCGGCTCCGCGGCCGAGCGCCAGGCGCACGAACGCGGACCCGATGAACCCGCAGCCACCGGTCACGAGAAGCTTCACGCGGTCTCCTTGAGGTAGTCCACCAGCGCCTCCCGCCACGGCCGCAGCCGCGGGGCGCCGGGGCGCGTCACGAGCAGGGGGGAGTACGCCGGCCGCGGGGCCGGGCGACCGAGCTCCTCGGTGGTGATCGGGCGCACGCGGCAGTCGATGCCGGCCTCCTCGAAGATGGCGCGCGCGAAGCCCGCCCACGTCACCGAGCCGCCCCCGGCGGTGTGGTACACGCCCGGCGGCCGGTCGATCAGGGCCTCCAGGGCGGGGGCGAGGTCGCGCGTCCAGGTGGGCGAGCCCTCCTGGTCGTCGACCACGGTCAGCTCGTCGCGCTCGGCGCCGAGGGCGCGCATGGTGTCGACGAAGTTGCGGCCCGCGGCCCCGTAGAGCCAGGCGGTGCGGGCGATGCGCGTCCCGTCGGGCCACGCCGCCAGCGCGGCGCGCTCCCCGGCGAGCTTGGTGCGCCCGTACGCGCCCAGCGGGCTCGGCGGGTCGTCCTCCGTGTAGCCGCGCCCCGCCCGGCCGTCGAAGACGTAGTCGGTGGAGGGGACCACGAGGGCCGCCCCGGCCTCGGCGGCCGCGACCGCGACGTTGCCCGACCCGGTCGCGTTGACCGCCGCCGCGTCGGCCTCCCGGGCCTCGGCGCCGTCGACGTCGGTCCAGGCGGCCAGGTGCATGACGGCCTCGGGCCGCACCTCGCGCACGCAGGCGCGCACGGCCGCGAGGTCGGTGACGTCCACCTCCAGGTCCACGCCGGTCACCTCGTGCCGCTCCGCCAGGTGGGCGGTGAGATCCTGCCCGAGCATCCCCGCGGCGCCGGTCACCAGGATCCTCATGCGGTCCGGGGCGTCACACGAGGCCGATCGACGAGGAGTCCCCCACCATGAAGCGGTACGCGCGGGGCTTCTCGCTGGTGCGCGCGATCGTCACGCGCCGCCCGATGAGGCTCGCCTCGACGCGCGCGTCCAGGTCCTCCACCCGGCTCTCCTCCAGCAGGATGCTGTGCTCGACCTCCGCCCGGCGCACCACGACGCCCGACGAGATGGCCGAGTAGGGCCCGATGTAGGCGTCCTCGACCAGGGCGCCCGCGCCGATGATCGCCGGCCCGCGCACCGAGGAGCGCACCAGGCGCGCGCCCTCCTCGATCACCACGCGGCCCTCGATGGTCGAGTCCACCACCTCGCCGTCGTTGCGGGGCTCCAGCACGTCCAGGATCAGGCGGTTGGCCTCGAGCATGTCCTCCAGCCGCCCCGTGTCCTTCCACCAGCCGGTGACCTCGTGAGGGTCGACCACCAGGCCGCGGTCGATGAGGTGCTGGATGGCGTCCGTGATCTCGAGCTCGCCGCGGGCGGAGGGGCTGATGGCCTTGGCCGACTCCATGATCGAGGGGCTGAACATGTAGACGCCGACCAGGGCGAGGTCGCTCTTGGGCTCCGGGGGCTTCTCCACCAGGCGCACCACGCGGCCGTCCTCGAGCTCGGCCACGCCGTACGACTCGGGGTCGGGGACCCGCTGGAGCAGGATCATCGCGTCGCTGTCGCCGGCGCGGAAGCGGTCGACCAGCTCGGTGATGCCGTCGCGCAGCAGGTTGTCGCCCAGGTACATCACGAAGGGGGCGCCGTCGAGGAACTCCTCGGCGGTCAGGACGGCGTGCGCCAGCCCGAGGGGCGCCTGCTGGCGGATGTAGGTCACGCGGATGCCCAGCGCCGAGCCGTCGCCGACGGCGGCCTCGATCTCGGCCTGGGTGTCGCCCACCACGATGCCGATGTCGGTCACCCCGGCGGCGCGCAGCGCCTCGAGCCCGTAGAAGAGGACCGGCTTGTTCGCCACGGGGACCAGCTGCTTGGCGCTCGTGTGGGTGATCGGCCGAAGGCGCGTCCCCGCACCGCCGGAGAGCACCAGTCCCTTGAGTGGGGCGGTCACGGCGCGGACCCTACCAGCCCCATGGTGGGCGGCCGGGCGCGCCGGGCCGCCGCTACGATGCCGCTGTGGATCGGGACGAGTGGCTCGCGCGGCGCACCTACCGGGGTGCGGACTACGACCCCGAGCGGCTCGCCGATCTGGCACGGCGCCAGGAGCTGCGCGTCTCGGCGTGCCTGCCGGCGCTGAACGTGGGCGACACCGTGGGCCCGATCGTCTCCGCCCTGCGCGCCCGGCTGGTCGACGAGGTGCCGCTCCTGGCGGAGATCGTCGTGGTCGACAGCGCCAGCGTCGACGACACCCGCGCCGCCGCGACGGCGGCCGGCGCGCGGGTGGTGGACGACCGCGAGGTGCTGCCCGACCTCGCGCCCGGGCGCGGCAAGGGCGAGGCCATGTGGAAGTCGCTGGCCGTGCTCGCGGGGCGAGATCGTGGTGTGGCTGGACGCCGACGTCGTGGACTTCGATCCGGCCTTCGTCAGCGGCCTGGTGGGGCCGCTGCTCGAGGACCCCGCGGTGGGCTACGTCAAGGCCCTCTACCGGCGGGCCCTCGGCGAGGACTCGGACGGGGGCGGCCGGGTCACCGAGATCTGCGCCCGGCCCCTGATCAACCAGTTCTACCCGCAGCTCGCGGGCTTCGCGCAGCCGCTGTCGGGCGAGGCCGCGGGCCGCCGCGACCTGCTGCGCTCGGTCCCCTTCTTCGGCGGCTACGCGGTGGAGCTGGGCCTGCTGATCGACCTGGCGCGCACGGCGGGGCTGGGCGCGCTCGCGCAGGTGGACCTCGGCGCCCGGCGCCACACCAACCAGCCGACCGCCGCCCTCGGCGCGATGGCCTCGACGATCCAGCAGGCCGTGCTGCGGCGCCTCGCCGACGAGGGCCGGGCCCCGGAGACGCTCGCCGGTGCGGGCGAATACGTGCGGCCGGTGCGCGGCGCGGACGGCTTCTCCCTGGTCGCCCTCGACACCCGCCCGGACGAGCGCCCGCCCATGGCCGACGTGCTCCAGGCGAGCCTCACCTGAGCGACGCCGCGCGACGCGTCGTGTACCTCGACCTCGACGGCACGCTCTTCGGGCCGGGGGGTTCGCTGCTGCGCGACGCCGGCGGCGGCTTCACCCTGGACGGCGCGCGCGCCCTGGGGCTCCTGCACGCGGCCGCGGTGCCGGTGGTGCTGGTGAGCGGGCGCAGCCGGCGGCGCCTCGAGGCCGTCGCCCAGGCCCTGGGCGCCGACGGCGTCCTGCCCGAGATGGGCGCGACCGACGCCGGCTACCCCACCGGCCCGAGGGCCAGACGGTGCACGAGGCGATCGCGCAGACCGGCGTCCTGGAGGCGCTGATGGAGCGCGAGCCGGGCCTCGCCCACCACCCCATGGCGACGTGGGGGCGCGAGGGCAGCCACGTGCTGATCGGCCGCGCGGGCCCGGAGGCGGCCGCCCTGGTCGAGGAGCGCTCGGGAGGGACGCTGCGACTGGCCGACAACGGCCAGACCGGCGCGGACGGCGCCCACATCTGGCACCTGCTGCCGGCCGCGGCGAGCAAGGCGGCGGCCGTGACGCGCGACCTCGCCGCGCGGGGCGCCGACCCGGCCGCCTGCCTGGCCGTGGGCGACAGCGCCCAGGACCTCGACATCGGCCGCGTCGTCGGCCGCGTGGCGATCGTGGCCAACGGCGCCGCCGCCGACGCCGCGGTGGCGGCGCGGGCCGCCTGGGTGACGCGGGGCGCCTACGGCGCGGGCGTCCTGGAGGCCGTGGAGGCCTGGCTCAGGGAAGCGTGACCGTGGGCTGAGGGACGGGCTGGGAGCAGACGCGGGCGACCGTCGTCCAGGCCCGCACCGAGGAGCGCGCGCGGGTGGCGCGCAGGGCCGGCGTGCGGGTGCGCTTGGCCAGGGCGAGGATGTCCTGCGCGGGCCGGGCGGTGGGGCAGCGCCCCCACTGCGCCGACAGGGACTGGGCCCGGGCGATGTCCGCGTCCGCGGCGGCCGCCGGCGAGGACGCCGCGCCGGCGAGGGCCGGCGCGAGCCCGAGGGCGATCGCGGCGATGAGGACGAGTGCGAGGCGCATGTGAGGATCCCTCTCGGCGGGCGTCGTTCCGTGACGTCTCCCAGGGTGCCCCGAGACGCCCGCGGCGCCCCCGGGCGCCGGTCCAGTCCGCTCCCCCGCGGGGGTCTAGTTCGCGCGCGCCGCCCAGATGCCCGTCGCCGCGGCCCCGGCGGCGGCCAGATCGACCTCGGTGGCGGCGAGGGCCGCCGTCCAGCCCCTGCACCCGGCGTCCGATGGCCAGCGCGGCCGCGAAGCCCAGGCGGCGCACCGCCCCGGGGCCGAGGGCCACCTCGCCGCACAGGGCGACGCACGGCACCCCCGCCTCCGCACAGGCGGCGGCGACGGCCACCGGCGCCTTGCCCGCCGACGTGGTCTCGTCCACGCGCCCCTCGCCGGTGAGGCACAGGCCCGCCCCCTCCAGCCGGCCCGCGAAGCCGATGGCGTCGAGCACCAGGGGCGCCCCGGGGGTGAGCCGGGCCCCGAAGAGGGCGGCCAGCGCCCCCGCCGCGCCGCCCGCGGCGCCCGCGCCGGGCAGCGCCTGCAGGTTGACGCCGGTCTGCGCGCGCACCACGCCGGCGAGCCGGGCGAGGCCGGCGTCGAGGCGGGCGACCGCCTCGGGACCCGCCCCCTTCTGCGGGCCGAACACGTGGGCGGCTCCGCGGGGGCCGTGGAAGGGGTTGTCGACGTCGCAGGCGACCTGGATGTCGGTGTCGGCCAGCCGCGGGTCGCGGCCCGACAGGTCGAGCCGGGCGACCCGGGCGAGGTCGGCGCCGCGCCCCTCGAGCTCGGCCCCCTCGGCGTCGAGCGCCCGCACCCCGAGCACCCGGGCCAGTCCGAGCCCGCCGTCGGTGGTCGCGCTGCCGCCCAGGCCGACGATGATCCGGCGGGCGCCCAGGTCGAGCGCCGCCCGGATCAGCTCCCCGGTGCCCCACGTGCCGGCGGCCTCGGGATCGCGCTCGTCCGCCCGCAGCCGCTCGTAGCCCGACGCCTGGGCCAGCTCGACGACGGCCGCCGCCCCGGGCAGCTCGCCGATGGCCGCGTCGACGGGCCGGCCGAGGGGGTCCCGCGCGCTCACCGGCCGGCGCCGGCCGCCCAGCGCCGCGGTGAGCGCGTCCATGGTCCCCTCGCCGCCGTCGGCCACGGGGGCGCTGCGGATCTCGGCGTCCGGCAGGGCCAGGCGCACCCCCGCCCCGATCGCGCGCGCCGCGGCGGCCGCGGCCAGGGCGCCCTTGAAGGGCGCCGGCGCGACCACGACCGCGGTCACGCCGGAGGATCCGGCGGGCGCCGCGGCCAGTCGATCTGCAGGAAGTCGAGCAGCGCGTCCTGCCAGGCGCGTCGTCGGTGAGCTCCTGACGGGTGCGCGTGAGGAAGGCGGCGTCCTCGCCGGCCGCCACGCGGAAGGGGCCCTGCGGGTCGAGGGCGGCGGCGAGCACCAGGGCGGCGACGTCGGCCGGGGGCGTGGGGTTGCGCTCGCGCCAGGCCCCGAACCCCTGGCGCAGCTCGCCGAGCAGGGGCACGTAGACCCCCTCCCCGCGGCTCAGGGCGCCCGTGGGGCGGGTGGCGCGCGGGAAGTCGGTGTCCACCATCCCCGGCTCGATGGCCGCCACGTGGACGCCGAAGGGGCGGCACTCGAGCGCCAGCGCCTCGGCCATCGCCGAGAGCGCGAACTTGGAGGCGTGGTACATGCCGACCAGGGGGTTGGCGAACCGCGCGCCGACCGAGGAGACGAAGACCACGGCGCCCCGGCCGGCCTCGCGCATGGCCGGCACGGCGGCCTGGACGACCGCCGCGGCGCCGAAGAAGTTGGTCTCGAACATCGTCCGCACCTCGTCGAGGTCGACGTCCTCGACGGCGCCCCAGGACGGCGTAACCGGCGTTGCTGACCAGGCAGTCGAGCGCGCCGCCGGCGCGCTCCTGCGCCAGGGCGACGGCCGCGGTGACGGCCGCCCGGTCGGTCACGTCCAGGAAGACCGGGACGATGCCGGGGCGGCCGGCGAAGTCGGCGGCGGCGCGGTCGAGGTCGCGGACGCCCGCGACGACGGTCCAGCCGGCGTCGGCGAACTCCTCCGCGACGGCGCGGCCGATGCCCCGGCCGGCGCCGGTGACGAGAACGGTGGGCGGCGTGCTCACGCCCCGCAGGCTACCCGGGCGGCGGCGGCGACGAGGCCCGCCCCGACAGATCGGGGCGCGGCGTCTCCTCGGTCACCGGTCCGGCGTCCAGGAGCGGCAGCCGCAGCGTGATGGTGGTCCCGGCGCCCACCTCCGACTCGCAGCTCCAGGCTGCCCCGGTGGGCGGCGGCGAGGCCCCGGGCGATGGCGAGGCCCAGGCCGGCGCTGCGGCCCTCGCGCGAGGGGTCGCCGCGGTAGAAGCGGTCGAACACGAACGGCACCACGTCGGGGGGGATCCCCTCGCCGGTGTCGCGGACCGCGATCGTCGCGTCCTGGCCGTCGCGATCGACGATCACGTCCACCCGCCCCCCCGAGGGCGTGTGCCGCATGGCGTTGTCCAGCAGGATCAGGAGGATCTGCTCGATGCGGGAGGGGTCCACCGCGGCGATCAGGGGCCCGCCGGGCGAGGGCGTCACCGCGAGCGTCAGGCCCTCGCGCTGCGCCAGGGGCACGCGGGGGGCGGTGACGACCTCGGCCAGGTCGTCCAGGTCCACCTCCTGGCGGTCGAGCGGCAGCGCCCCCGCGTCGAGGCGGGCCAGCTGCAGCTGCTCCTCGACCAGGCGCTCGAGCCGTCCGGTCTCCTGGGTCATGGACTGCAGGAACTCGCGGCGGTGGCGCTCGCTGACGCCCTCGCCCTCGAGCAGCTCCAGGAAGCCCTTGAGCGCCGCGATCGGGGTCTTGAGCTCGTGCGAGACGTTGGCCACCAGGTCGCGGCGGGCGCGCTCGAGGCGCCGCTCGTCGGTGACGTCGCGCATCGTGATGACCGTGCCGCCGCTGTCGTCGGCCGCCAGGTGGGCGACGTGCAGCTCCAGCTCCACCCCGCCGGGGAGCACGACCTGGCGGCGCTCGGGGGCCGAGCCGTCGCCCGCGCGGGCCTCGCGGACCGCGTCCAGGATGGCGGGCGGCAGGGCCTCCAGGCGCGGGGGCTCGCCCTCCCGCAGGCCCAGCAGCCGGGTGGCCGCCTCGTTGGTCACCACCACGGCGCCGTCGGGGGCCACCGCGATCACGCCCTCGGCGAGCGACCCGATCAGGGCCCGGTCGCGGTCGCGCTCGCCGGTGATCTCGGCCACCAGCGACTGGAGCTGGGCGGCCATCCCGTTGAGGCTGTCGCCCAGGGTCACCAGCTCGGCCGGGGCCACCCGGGGCGTGGGGGCGCGGGCGGCCAGGTCGCCGCCGGCGAGCGTGGCCGCGGTGGTGGCCAGCCGCCGGATGCGGCCGCCCAGCACGCGCGCGAGGGCGATGCCGGCGAGGGTCGCGAGCCCCAGCACCACGGCCATGGCGATGATCACCCGGCGGCGGACGATCGCGAGCTCCGGCGCGAGGCCGGTGACCTCGCGGGCGGCGGCGATGGTGCCCTGCTGCTGGCCGTCGATGTAGAGGTCGGCGACCGTCGCGACGGCCTGCTCGTCGTCGAAGGTGGTCCCCTGGTTCAGGACGAGCGGGGGCGCCTGCGTCAGGAGCCTCAGCCGGGGCGGTGCCTGGGCGGAGGTGTTGACGAAGATCCCCTGGACGTCGACGCGCACCTCGGCGCCGGTCTGGGCGCGCAGCTGGGTGACCAGCTCGCGCAGCTGGTCCTGGGTGACCGTGTTGGACAGCCCGGGGTCCTGCCCCGCCGCGCGCACGTCGCGGGCCAGCTCCTCCCCGTCGCGCTTGGCGCGGTCGCCGCGGACGCTCGACTCGAGGGTCGGCAGCACCACCAGCAGGACGGCGAGGCTCGCCGCCATGCCCACGGCCAGCAGGGCGCCCACGAGCCACCCCTGCAGGCCGAAGACCCAGCGTCGGGTCACACCCGCGCGTCCTCCCCGCCGAAGGCGTAGCCCACCCCGCGGACCGTGCGGATGAGCTGCGGCGCCGACGGGTCGATCTCGACCTTCTGCCTGAGGTGCCGCACGTGCACGTCGACGCTGCGCAGGTCGCCGAAGAAGTTGCCCTTCCAGAGGTGGTTCATCAGCTCCTCGCGCGTGAAGACCCGGCGCGGGGAGCCGGCGAGCTTGTGGAGGATCTCGAACTCGGAGTAGGTGAGCGTCAGCTCCCGGCCGTCGCGGGTCACCGTGCGCGAGACGGCGTCGATCTCGAGGTCGCCGATGCGCAGCGGCGCCGAGCGGTCGGGCTCCAGGCGGGCGCGGCGCAGGTTGGCCTTGACGCGCGACACCAGCTCGCGCGGGGAGAAGGGCTTGGTGACGTAGTCGTCGGCCCCCAGCTCGAGGCCGAGCACCTTGTCCAGCTCCTCGCCGCGCGCCGACAGCATGATGATCGGGATGCTGCGCTCGGCGCGGATGCGCTTGCACACCTCGAGGCCGTCGAGGCCGGGCAGCATCACGTCGAGCACCACGAGATCCACGGCCTCGCGGTCGACCACGTCGAGCGCGTCGTCCCCGCGGGCCGCCGTGACCACGGAGAACCCGGCGTCGCGGAGGGCGTACTCGACGATCGTGCGGATGGACTGCTCGTCCTCGACCACCAGGATGCGGTCGGACATTGGGGACCTCCCCCGGCGCTCTGCGCGGCATGGTAGCGGGGGTGTGCGGGGGTCGGCGGTCATCTTCTCGGAGCCTTAAGACGCGGGCCCCGGGGGCCGGATGGCTACTCTGGTGGGCGTGCCCGGATACGGACCGCAGGGGACCGACCCGTTCCGCCCGCCCCCGCCGCGCCGCCGCCGCCCGCCCGCGTGGCTCACGGGCGCGCTGCTGCCCGCGGTCGTCGGGGGCCTGGTGGTGCTCGGCGGGCTGGCGCTGACGGGCAACCTGGGCGGCGACGCGACCACCGTCGTGCGCGACACCACGCCCCTGCCGGCGGCCCAGGGCGGCGCGGGCGCGCGGAGCGCGGCGGCCGAGACCGCCTCCCCGGCCGGCGCGGCCCCCAGCGTCCAGGCGGTGGTGGCCGACAGCTCCCCGGCCGTGGTGCTGGTGACCGCGCGCGGCGAGGGCGCCGACGGGAGCCTGGGCTCCGGCTTCCTGGTGGACCGCCGCGGGCGGGTGCTGACCAACGCCCACGTGGTGGACGGCGACACGACGGTCACCGTGACCTTCGACGACGGCACCGAGAGCCCCGCGCGAGGTGCTCGGCAAGGACCAGAGCACCGACCTCGCGGTGCTCGGCGTGGAGCGCGTGCCCGCCGGGGTCGCCCCCCTGCCCCTCGGCCGCAGCGCCGACCTGGTGGTCGGCGACCCGGTGATCGCGATCGGCAACCCGTTCGGGCTCGAGCGCACCGCCACCACCGGCATCGTCTCGGCCCTCAAGCGGATCATCTCGGCGCCCAACAACTTCCAGATCCAGAACGTGATCCAGACCGACGCGGCCATCAACCAGGGCAACTCGGGCGGACCGCTGCTGGACGCGCGCGGGCGGGTCGTCGGGATCAACTCGCAGATCGCCTCGGAGAGCGGGGGCAGCGACGGCATCGGCTTCGCGGTGCCGATCGACACCATCCGGCCGGTGGCCGACGCGGTCATCGCCACCGGGCGCGTGGAGCACGCCTGGCTGGGGATGACCGGGCGCTCGATCACGCCGGCCATCGCGCGCGCGCTGGGCATCGGGGACGCGCGCGGCGTCGCGGTGATCGGGGTCGACGACCGCGGGCCCGCCAAGGACGTGGGCCTGCGCCCGGCCACCACCGCCCGCGACGCCGACGTGCCCCGCGGCGGCGACCTGGTGATCGCGGTCGACGGCCGGCCCGTGGAGGACATGGCCGACATCAGCCGCGCCGTGTCGTCCCGCGCGGTCGGCGAGGCCCTCACGCTGACGGTCCTGCGCGACGGCCGCCGCCTGACGCTGCGCGTCGTCCTGGACGACCGCCCCGGGGACGTCGGCGTGGAGCCCGGCAACCCCTAGGGGCTCAGGCCGCCCCGGTGAGGAAGAGCCGGTAGGCCGGGTTGTCGCTCTCGTCGCGGTGCGGGTAGCCGAGCGTCGAGAGGAACGTGCGGAAGGCCCCCATCTCCGCCGGCGGCACCTGGATGCCCACCAGGATGCGGCCGAAGTCGGCGCCCTCGTTGCGGTAGTGGAACAGCGAGATGTTCCAGTTGGGGCTCATCTGCGACAGGAAACGCAGCAGCGCGCCGGGGCGCTCGGGGAACTCGAAGCGGTACAGCAGCTCGTCCTGGGCGCGCGAGGAGCGTCCGCCGATCATGTGCCGCAGGTGCTGCTTGGCCAGCTCGTCGTCGGTGAGGTCGAGCGTCGGGAAGCCGCCCGCGCGCAGCGCGCCGGCGATCCGCGCGGCGTCCTCCCGCCCCCGGATCTGGACGCCCACGAACAGGTGCGCCCGGTCGCCGTCGGCGATGCGGTAGTTGAACTCGGTGATGCCGTGGCCGTCGAGGGTGGCGCAGAAGCGCAGGAACGAGCCGCGCTCCTCCGGCACGGTCACCGCGAAGACCGCCTCCCGCGCCTCGCCCACCTCCGCCCGCTCGGCCACGACGCGCAGGCGGTCGAAGTTCATGTTGGCGCCGCACGCGACGGCGACCAGGGTCGCGTCGCGGCACCCCTCGCGGGCCGCCCAGGCCTTGAGCCCCGCGATGGCCAGGGCGCCGGCCGGCTCCAGGATGCTGCGCGTGTCCTGGAAGACGTCCTTGATCGCCGCGCACACCGCGTCGGCGTCCACCCGCACCATCTCGTCCACCAGTTCCCGGCAGACGCGGAACGTCTCCTCCCCCACGCGCCGCACGGCGGTGCCGTCGGAGAACAGGCCGACGTCGGCGAGCGTCACGCGCCGCCCGGCCTCCAGCGAGCGGGCCATGGCGTCGGAGTCCTCGGTCTGGACGCCGATGACGCGGATCTCCGGGCGCAGCGCCTTGACGTACGCGGCGACCCCCGCGATCAGCCCGCCGCCGCCGACGGCGACGAAGATCGCGTCGATGGGACCGGGGTGCTGGCGCAGGATCTCCATGCCGACCGTGCCCTGTCCCGCGATCACGGCGGGGTCGTCGAAGGGGTGCACGAACACGAGCCCGCGGGCGGCGGCGATCTCGTCGGCGCGCGCCTGGGCGTCCGAGTAGGAGTCGCCGTGCAGCACCACCTCCACGAGCGCGCCTCCGAACGCGCGCACGGCGTCGACCTTCACCTGGGGGGTCGTGACCGGCATCACGATCACGGCCGGGCAGCCGAGGTGCTGGGCCGCCAGCGCCACCCCCTGCGCGTGGTTGCCCGCGGACGCCGCGATCACCCCGCGGGCGCGCTCCGCCCCGGTGAGCCGGACCATGCGGTTGTAGGCGCCGCGCAGCTTGAACGAGAAGACCGGCTGGTTGTCCTCCCGCTTGAGCAGCACCCGGCAGCCGGTGCGCGCCGAGAGCTCGCGGGCGTCCTCGAGCTCGGTCTCGCGCGCCACGTCGTAGACGCGCGCGGTCAGGATCTCCCGGAGGTAGTCGGGGGCGGGAGGAGGCCCGCTCAGCGGATCCGCACCGAGCGCGTGGCCGCGGAGCGGGGGCGCATGGCGGTGGTGCCGAGGAAGCGCGCCGAGACCTTCACGGCCCGGGCCGTGCGCGGCGCCTTGGGCTTGAGCACCGCGGTGTAGCGGCACACGCCCTTGCGCTTGGCGAGCGCCACCGTGCGGCGGGCGACCACGCGCTTGCCGACCTTCGCCAGCACCTGCACGCGGCCGGCGCAGCGCGGCGCGGGTGCGACCCGGGGCAGCAGCAGGCGCCCCGTGACGGTGAGGGTCTTCACGCGCCCGCGCTTGGGCGAGCGGGTGATCGCCATCCCCAGGCTGCGCGGCAGCGGCCGCAGCGTCGGCGTGCCGTTCACGGCCGGGGGTGCGGAGACCTGCAGGATGGCGCCGGCGCGATCGTTCTCGATGGCGCCGTTGCCGGGGGTGGATGTCGGGTCCAGGACCGACGAGCTGGCGACCTCCGCGGCGATCTGGAAGGTACCGGCGGCGTCGCCGCGCACGATCAGGGTCAGGGTCGCGCGGCCGCCGGGCGGCAGGCTGCCGATCTGCCACCCGCCGCCGGCGAACGTGCCGTGGTCGGCGGTGGCGCCCACGAAGCTCAGCCCCGGGGGGGTGGGCACGGCCACCGAGACCCCGTCGGCCGCGTCGGGGCCGGCGTTGGCCACCGAGACGACCGTCGCCATCGTGCCGCCGAGGCCGATCAGCCCGGCGCTGGTGCCCATCGTGAGCGAGAGGTCCGCGGCCAGCGGGCCCACGGGCCCGCCGAGGGGCACCGGACCGGCGAGGGCGACGCTGCGCGCCGGGGTGTCGCCCACGGACATGTTGTCGCCGTAGCCCAGGCGCCCGTCGCCGCCGAAGCCCCAGCAGCGCATGGTCGCGTCGTCGAGCAGGGCGCACGTGTGCGAGATCCCCACGGTGATCGCGCGCGCCCGGTGCCCGGCCAGCGGCACGGGTCCGGCCGTCGCCGGCGTCTCGCCGGGGTCGTCGCCCACGCCGTCCTGGTTGCCGTAGCCGAGCCGGCCGTTGCCGCCGAGCCCCCAGCAGCGGACGTCGCCCGAGTCGAGGATCGCGCAGGTGTGCCCGAGGTAGGTCGAGATCGCGGCCGCGTTGCGGCCCGGGCCCAGGTTGATCGGCGGCGCGGCGGCGGCCGTGGTCATCGTGGCGGTCGATCCGTAGCCCAGGCGCCCGTAGGTGCCCAGGCCCCAGCAGCGCGCGCTGCCGTCGTCCAGGATCACGCAGGTGTGCGAGTCGCCGGCGGAGACGGCGCGGACCGTGTGCCCGTTGAGCGGCACCGGGCCGACGGCCCCGGGCGTCTCGTCGTCGCCGACGCTCGCGGTGCCCGGGTAGCCGAGCTGGCTGTAGGCGCCGTAGCCCCAGCACAGCAGCTGGCCGTCGTCCCGGATGGCGCAGGTGTGGTACCAGCCGGCCGAGATCGCCACGGCCCGCCGCCCGGGGCCCAGGTCGACCGGGCCGACGCTCGCGACCTGCTCGTTGTCGCCCACCGAGGCCTGGTTGCCGTAGCCGAGGCGGCCGGCCGTGCCCAGGCCCCAGCAGCGCACGGAGCCGTCGCTCAGGATCGCGCACGCGTGCTGGTAGCCGGCCGTGATGGCGGTCGCGGTGAGGCTGGGCCCGAAGTCGACCGGCGCCCCGGCGGAGGGGGTGAGCACCGGCGCGGTGCTGCCGTTGCCCAGGCGGCCGTTGGCCCCGCCCCCCCAGCAGCGCACCCCGCCGGTGTCGAGGATGGCGCAGCTGAAGTCGAACCCGGCCGCGAAGGCCCGCGCCGAGCGCCCGGGGCCCAGGTCGACCGGGCCGGCGTTGGCGGCGTTGCCGATGTCCCCGGTCGTGCCGTATCCGAGGCGTCCGTCGCCCCCGATGCCCCAGCAGTGGACGCTGCGGTCCGCGAGGATCGCGCACGTGTGCTTGTCGCCGGCGTCGATGTAGCCCGCGGCGGTGCGCTCGGAGGCCGAGGACGCCTGTTCCGCCTGGGCGGAGGAGACGAGGAAGAGGACGCAGAGGGCCGCGATGGCGAGCGCCAGCGCGACCCGCGTCCGCTGGACGGGATCGATAGTCATTAATCCGAGGCTTTCGTACCACAGCGGCGCGCCGGACGTCACCACGGGGCGTCCGACGGAGGCGGCCCCGCGCGGCGCCGGGCGGCCCGCGCGGAGGCGTCTAGACTCGGGCCCGTGAACCGGCCGCTCGTGATCCGCCCCGCTCGCAGCGGGGATGCCGCCGCGATCGGGGCCATCTACGACGAGGCGGCGGCGAGCGGGCTGGCCACCTTCGCCACCGGTCCGCACAGCGCGCAGGAGCGCCGGGCCTGGCTCGCAGCGCGAGACGCGCGCGCCCCGGTGTGGACCGGCCTGCTGGACGACGAGGTGGTCGCGTGGTCGGCCCTCGCGCCGTTCTCGCACCGCAGCTGGTACGCCGGGGTGGGCGAGTACACGATCTACGTGGCCGGCCACGCCCACGGCCGCGGCATCGGCCGGGCGATGCTGGCCGACCTCGCCCGGGAGGCCCCGGCGTTCGGCTACTGGAAGCTGGTCGGGATGATCCTGCCCGAGAACGCCGCCGGGCTGGCGCTGGCGCGGAGCGCCGGGTTCCGCGAGGTGGGCACCCACCGCGCCCACGCCCGCCGGGAGGGGCGCTGGCGGGACGTCACGATCGTCGAGCGGCACCTGGAGGACCCGGGCGACGCGGGCGGGCCCCTGCCACAATCGGAGCCCACCCCGCCCCCGCCGAGTCGAGGCTGATGGCCCCCCCCGCGACACCTCCCCCGCCGCCCCGGCACCGCGCACCGGGGTCCTCGTGCGCACCGACCGGATCGGCTACCGCGAGGCGTGGGAGGTGCAGCGGCGCCTCGCCGCCGCGCGCGCCGAGGGCGCCATCCCCGACGTGGTGTGGCTGCTCGAGCACCCGCCGACCTTCACCGCCGGGCGCCACGGGCGCCGCGAGGACCTCTTCCTGGGCGACGACGCGCTCGCCGGCATCGGGGCGACCTTCGTCGCGGTTGACCGGGGGGGCCAGATGACCTGGCACGGCCCGGGGCAGAGCGTGGGCTACGCCATCTGCGACCTGCGTCCCGGCGGCCGCGTGCGGTCCTTCGTGGAGAGCCTGGTGGGTGCGATGCGCGACGCCGCCGCCCTGCCGGGGGCCGCGGCCGGCGAGGACGCGATGGGCCTCTACGCCGGCGGCCGCAAGCTGGGGAGCGTGGGCATCCGGGTGAGCGGGGGCATCACGACCCACGGCCTGGCCCTCAACCGCGACCCCGACCTGGAGTGGTTCCGCATCATGACCGCGTGCGGCGCACCCGGCGTGGCGGCCACCTCGATCGCCGCCGAGGGCGGCGATCCGGACCGCGAGCGCGTCGACGCGGCCCTCGCGCGGGGCCTGGCGGCGCGGCTCGGCCTGTCCCTCGAGCCCGCCACGCTCGACGACCTGCTGCCGGTGGCCGCGCGCTAGGCGCGCCGGCCTCCCTCTCCTAGAGGACGAGCGAGAGGAAGCGCCGGGTGCGCTCCTCGCGCGGCTCCAGCAGCACCTGCGCGGGATCGCCCTGCTCCACGATCACGCCGCCGTCCATGAAGAGGACCCGGTCGCCCACCTCGCGCGCGAAGCCCATCTCGTGGGTGACGACCACCATGGTCATGCCGGCCTCGGCGAGCCCGCGCATCACGCCGAGCACGTCCTTCACCAGCTCCGGGTCGAGCGCGCTCGTGACCTCGTCGAACAGCATCGCCTCGGGGGCCATCGCCAGGGCGCGGGCGATCGCGACGCGCTGCTGCTGCCCCCCGGAGAGGCGGCTGGGGTGCTCGGCGGCCTTGTCCGCCAGGCCCACCCGGCCCAGCAGCTCCATGGCGCTCGCGCGGGCCGTCTCGCGATCGACGCCCAGCACCCGGATGGGCGCCAGGGTGACGTTGTCGAGCACCGTGCGGTGGGGGAACAGGTTGAACGACTGGAACACCATCCCCATGCGGCGGCGCAGGGCGTCGACCGGCGCCCCGGGCGCGGTGAGCTCGTCGCCGCCCAGGAACACGCGCCCCTCGGTGGGACGCTCGAGCAGGTTCAGGCAGCGCAGGAGCGTCGACTTGCCCGAGCCCGAGGGCCCGATGACGCAGACGACCTCGCCGTCCTGCACCTCGAGGTCCACCCCCCGGAGGACGGTGTTGGCGCCGAAGCGCTTGACCACGCCCTCGGCGCGGATGTCCGTCACGGGGCGACGACCTCCCCGCGGCCCAGGCGCCGCTGGTCGCGCGCGATGATCCGGTCGAGCAGCCAGATGAGCGGCAGCGTGAAGACGATGTAGAAGACCGCGGCGGCGACGATCGTGGAGGAGTTGAACGTGACCGCCTGCGCGTCGCGCGCCACGTTGACGACGTCGCCCACCGCCAGGACGCTCACCAGGGCGACGTCCTTCGTGAGGGCGATGAAGTCGTTCATGAGGGGCGGCAGCACCCGCCGCACGGCCTGCGGCAGCACGACCAGGCGCATGGCCTGCCCCGAGCCCATGCCGAGGCTGCGGGCCGCCTCGGTCTGTCCCCGGTCCACCGACTCGATGCCGGCGCGGTAGACCTCCGCGACGTAGGCCGCGTACACGAGGCCCAGCCCGATCCAGCCGATCTGGAAGGGCGTCAGGTCCTGGACCACCGGGATCGGCAGGAAGGGGAAGCTGCCCGCCATCAGCAGCAGCACGAGCAGCGCCGGCACGGCGCGGAAGATGTTGATGTAGCAGACCGCCAGCACGCCGGCAGACGGTGCCGCCGGCGCGCCCCGCGGGGGTGTGCGCGTCGCGGCCGAGCTGACGGCCCACCGCCAGCAGCAGGCCGAGCCCCAGTGCGAGGACCTCGGCCAGGAACGCGATCTGGAGCGTGACCCAGAAGCCACGGGCCAGATCGGGGAAGTAGGGTCGCGCCGCGTCCCAGTCGAAGTACTGGTTGATGACCTCGTTCACGGCGCGACCCCCGTCATCCGGGTCCGGCTACTGCGTCTGCGGGGCGTCGCCGAACCAGGTCGTGTAGATCTGGTCGTAGGTCCCGTCCGCCTTGATCGCGGCGAGGCCGGTGTTGAACGCGTCCTTCAGCGCCGGGTTGGACTGCGGGAACATCAGGCCGAGGCCCAGGTCGCCGGGGATCTCCGCGGTCACCTTGAGGGTCGGCTTCTGGGCCGCGGCGTAGGCGACCACCGGGTAGTCCGTGATGGCGGCGTCCGCGCGGCCCTGGGCGACGGCGTTGAAGGCGTCGTCGGTGTTCTGGAAGCGCTGGACCGTGGCGCCGGGGATCTTGGCGGCGGCGTCCGCGCCGACCGTCGCCGCGCTGCACGGCGATGGTCTTGCCCTCGAGGCTCGCCTCGTCGGTGATCGACGTGTCGTCCTTCTGGGCCAGGATCGCCTGGTTGGCGCTGAAGTAGGAGTCGCCGAACGCGACCTCCTTCGCCCGCTCCGGCGTGATCGTCCAGGACGAGGCCGACATGTCGTAGCGGCCCTGCTTGATGCTCAGGATGATCGTGTCGAAGGGCTGGTTGACGAACTGGACGTTCTGCGATGCCGAGGTTCTTCGCGATGGCGTTGACCAGGTCGATGTCGAAGCCCTTGGGCTCCTTCGAGCCCGGGGTCCGTGAACTCGAAGGGCGCGTAGGGGATGTCGCTGGCGACGGTCAGCGTCCCCGGGGTCGCGAGCCCCAGATCGGTGGCGGCGGCGGTCGACGCGGTGTCGGCCGCGCCCGAATCGTTGCCGTCGTCACCGCACGCGGCGAGCGCGAGAAGAGCGGCGAAAACAGCGAAAACTGCGAGGTATTTGCGCATTTTCCCCTCCGTCCGAGTTGACGGTGACCATACGCCGAGAGGCCGCGCCAGGTCTTCGCCCGGGGGCCACGGTGGGTCAGATGAGGAGCGACTCCCAGGCCACCAGGGCGGCCGCCACCAGGGCGTCGTCGGCCGGGTCGGCGCCCGCCGCGGCCACCGCCGCGGCCAGCCGGTCGGCGTCGACCTCGAACGGCTCGGCGTCGGGCAGGGTCGCCCGCAGCGCCTCGGCCAGGGCCTCGGGGTCGGGCGGGGGCGGGCCGCTCAGAGCAGGTTGACGGCGGCGGCGGCGGCCAGGACGAGGATGATCCCGCCATAGCCCATGTAGCCGCCCACCAGCAGGAGGACGCCGAGCGCGATCAGCAGCACCACCACGACGCCCCAGGCGACCTTGGTGAGCCCGCCGGCGCCCAGCTCCCAGCCGCTCTCGGGCGGCCGGCCCTGACGGCGCGGGGGCGGCGGGGGGTCCGTCACGGCCGGGACGTTAGCGCCCGATGGCGGGTCCCGCACCGTGGGCGCGCATTATCCTGCGCCCTCGGCCCGCGACCGCAGGAGCACGCCCGTGGCGATCGAGATCGGCCAGGAGGCCCCCGACTTCACGCTGAAGGACCCCGCGGGGGAGGACGTCACGCTGTCCTCGTTCCGGGGCTCCAAGAACGTCGTCCTCGTGTTCTACCCGGGGGCGTTCAGCGGGATCTGCACCGCCCAGCTGGCGCGCGATCGGGGCGCACGAGGACCGCTACGCGGACGACGACGCCCAGGTGATCGGGGTCTCGGTGGACTCCCGCCACTCCCAGGGCGCGTTCGCGCGGGAGCTGGGCCTGACCGATGCGATCCTGCTCGCCGACTTCCACCCCAAGGGCGAGGTCAGCCGCAGCTACGGCGCCTACCTGGACGACTTCGGCTTCTCGGCGCGGGCGACCTTCGTCATCGACAAGGCCGGGCATCGTGCGCGGCATCTCCCTCACCGAGAATCCGGGCCAGACGCCCGACGAGGAGGAGTACTTCCGCGCCCTGGCGACCTGCGGGGCCTAGGCGGGGCTCCGGCGCGGGACGGGCCGCCCCGGCCAGCTGGCCGCAGGCGGCCGCGACGTCCGCGCCCCGCGAGCGCCGCACCGAGGGCTCGAGGCCGGCGTCGGTGAGCGTGCGCAGGAAGATCTCGCGGCGCCCGTACGAGCTGGCCCGGTAGGGCCCCTCGGTGGCGTTGTACTCGATCACGTTGACGTGGAAGCGGCCGTCGCGCAGCAGCCGCGCCAGCCGCTTGGCGTCGGCGACCGAGTCGTTGACGTCCTCCAGGAGGACGTACTCGATGAACACGCGCCGCCCGGTGCTGTCGCAGTAGCGCCGGCAGGCGGCGATCAGGTTGGCGATCGGGTAGCGGTTGTTGATCGGCATCATCGCGGAGCGCGTGGCGTCGTCGGCCGCGTGCAGCGAGACGGCCAGGCGCACCGGCAGCGGGTGCTCGGCCAGCGCCGCGATCCCCGGCACCCAGCCGACGGTCGAGATCGCGATCCGGCGCGCCGAGATCCCCAGCCCCTCGGGGGAGTTGATGGCGCCGCAGGCCTCCAGCACCGCGTCGAGGTTCTGCATGGGCTCGCCCATCCCCATGAAGACCACGTTCGTCAGGCGCGCGCCCTGCTCGTCCGACTCGCGCGCGGCGAGCACGGCCTGGTCGACGATCTCGGCCGCGGTCAGGTTGCGGCCGGCGCCCATCCGCCCGGTGGCGCAGAAGTCGCAGCCCAGGGCGCAGCCCGCCTGGCTCGAGACGCAGACGGTCCGGCGGCCCTCGGCGTGGGCGATCAGCACCGCCTCGACCATGACCCCGTCCGCGGCGCGCAGGCCCCACTTGACCGTCCCGTCGCGGGAGACCACGCGCTCGGAGGGCCGCAGGGCCCAGAAGGGCAGCGCGTCCTCGAGGCGGTCGCGCAGCGCGGCCGGCAGGGTGCCCACCTCGGACCAGTCGTCGGCGCCCGCGCGCTGGGCCTCGAAGGCCTGGCGGGCGCGGTATGCCGGCTGTCCCCAGTCGGACAGCAGGGCGGTGAGGGCGACGCGATCCACCGGCGAAGGGTAGCGGGTGAGATGGTTGCATCGGCAACCACATCGGGAATATGATTGAGCCCTCAAACGAGGGAGGGGCGATGCGGCTGGACGGGATCCACCACATCAGCGCCATGACGGCGGACGCGCGCGGCAACCTGGACTTCTACACCCGGGTGCTGGGGCTGCGGCTGGTCGCCAAGACGGTCAACCAGGACGACCCGCGCCACTACCACCTGTTCTACGCCGACGAGGCCGCGAGCCCGGGCGCCGACCTGACGTTCTTCGAGTACCGGGGCAGCCCCGGCCGGCCGCGCCGGCGCGGGGATGGTGCACCGCATCGCCTGGCGCGTCGCCTCGCGAGGCCGCGCTGGACTTCTGGCAGGAGCGCCTGGGCGACGAGGGCGTCCCCGCCGAGCGCGACGGCGCGGGGCTGCGCTTCGCCGACCGCGAGGGCCTGGGCCACGAGCTGGTGGTCGACCGCGCCGACCCGCCGCTGGCGGCGCGCCACCCCGCGATCCCCGCCGAGCACGCCCTGGGCGGCTTCGTGGGCGTGCGCGCGTACGCGCGGGCCCCCGAGCGCAGCGCGCGGCTGCTGGAGGAGGTGCTCGGAGCCCGGCCCGCCGGCGAGGGCGCCTGGGAGCTGCGCGGGCCCCGGCGCGGGGGCACGATCCGGCTCGATCCGCCGCCGGCCGAGCGGGCCGTGCGGGGCGCGGGCACGGTGCACCACATCGCCTGGGGCACGACGGTCGCCGACCACCCCCGCTGGCATCGCCGCCTGCGCGACGCGGGCGTCCACGTGACCGACGTCATCGACCGCTACTACTTCCGCTCGGTCTACTTCCGGGAGCCGAGCGGCATCCTGTACGAGATCGCCGACGACGCCCCGGGCTTCACGCGCGACACGCCCCTCGCGGAGCTCGGCTCCCGGGTGATCCTGCCGGCGTGGCTGGAGCCCCGGCGCGAGGAGATCGTGGCCGGGCTGACGCCGCTCCCCGACCCGCGCGCGCTCACCGGGTGACCGGGGTCTCCAGCGCGCCCGCGGCGGCCGTGACCGTGGCGTGCGTCTCCAGCCGGGGCATCAGGGAGGCGGTCACCGCGGCGATGAGGAGCATGGCGGCGGCCAGCACGAGCGCCGACCGGAAGCCCTCGGCCACCAGGTCGCGGCCGGCCGGGGCCGCCCGGGCCAGGCCGCGGTCGAGGCCGGGGGGCAGGTGGGCGTGGAGCACCGAGCCGAGCAGCGCGGCCCCCAGCGCGCCCCCGGTGTAGCGGCTGATGTTGGGGAACGCGGCGGCCACGCCCAGGCGCGCCTGGGGGACGTCGTGGATCGCGGTCATCGTGATCGGCGAGGTGGAGATGGCCAGGCCGACGCCGAAGGCGATGATCCCCGGCAGCAGGAGGGGGTAGCTCTGGGCGCCGGCGGCGAGCGCCATCCCGAGGGCGCCCGCGGCGGCCACGACGTAGCCGGCGGCGGCCAGGCGGTCCGAGCCCACCCGCCCGATGACCCGGCCGGCGATCGGCGCCACCACCATGAACGACGCGGCGATGGGCGTGATGCCGAGGGCCAGCTCCACGGCGTCGAAGCCGAGCACGGCCGTGAGGTAGAAGGGCAGCACGATCAGCACGCCGAAGAGCGCGGCCGACGAGGCCATCGCCGCGAGGTTGGCCGACGCGATCGCCCGGCGGCGCAGCAGGCGCAGGTCGATCATCGGGTTCGGCGGCGCGGGCCTCGTGGACCACGAACAGCACCAGCGCGACGACGCCCAGCGCGGCGAAGGCGGCCGGGCGCGCCGAGGTCCAGCCCCACGCCTCGCCGCGGGAGAGGGCCACCAGCACGCTGAACAGGCCCGACGGCGGCCAGGACGGCGCCGGGCAGGTCGAAGTCGTGGTCGGCGTCGGCGGGCCGGATCTCGACCAGCACCAGGGCGGCGCCCGCGAGCACGAACACCCCGATGACCGGGCTGAACCAGAAGACGCTGCGCCACCCGAGGGTGCCGACCAGCAGGCCCGCCACGTTCAGCGCCAGCACCGGCGCCAGCCCGAGGACGCCGCCCATCACGCCCAGGGCCACCCCGCGCTCGCGCGGGCCGAAGAGCTCCGCCGCGTACGAGTAGGCGGTCGGCGCCATGGCGCAGGCCCCGACGGCCTGCAGGATGCGGAAGGCCACCAGGGACGGGGCGTTCCAGGCCAGCGCGCACAGGATCGACCCGGTGCACAGCACCAGCACGCCGATGACGAAGACGCGGCGGCGGCCGTAGAGGTCGCCCGCCCGGCCCGCGAGCGCCAGCAGGGTCGCCTGGGTCACGCAGGAAGCCCGGTGACGACCCACGAGATCGAGGGGACGTCGACGCCCAGGTCGGCGGCCATCGTCGGCAGCGCGATGTTGACGATGCTGACGTTGACGACCGAGAGCATCATCCCGCTGGCGACCACCATGAGCGCCATCCAGCGCCACCGGGGGTGCGCGAGGAGGCGCGCCCGGAGCGCCGCGACGCGGGCTGCGGCGCGGTCACTCACCGCGCCGAGTGTAGATCGCCCCGTGGGGTACCCTGACGCGATGGCACCGACCGACGAGCGCCTCTGGGGGTACGCCAGCCTGGCACGGCTGTGGTCGTGGACGCTGATCGGCGTCGCGGGCGTGCTGCTGGTCTTCGCGATCGGCCTGGAGGCCGGCTACGGCGAGGGCCTCGACGAGCGGCTGGTTCGCGACGCTTCATCGGCATCACCGGCATCACCGGCGTCATCTGCTTCCCCTTCTTCCGCATCTGGCTCAGCCGCTCGGCGCTGCCGTCGGTGCGCCTGCACCAGGCGGTGCGCGCCACGGGGCCGCGGCGCCTGGAGGCGACCCCGCGCGACTGGCGCCGCTGGGGGCTCTTCACCGTGGCGATCCTCCTGGTCGGCGGCGCGGCCATGATGATCGTTCCTGATCGGCGTGCTCGGGCGCGGCGGCACCGCCGAGGGCGTCGTGGTGGGGATGCTCGCGGCCTGGGGCGCGGCGACCCTCGTGGACGTCGGGCGCATCCGGGAGCTGGAGGCCGCCGAGGGGCGGCGCTACTACGCGGCCTGCCGCCGGCCCACCGGGGTCGGCAACCACCTGGTGTGGCTGCCCCGGCGCGACGCGGGCGACGCCCGCGCCTGAGCTACTTGGCGCGGCTTCGGGCGGATGTCCGAGAACAGCCGGTCGAGGCGCTCGGCGAAGAGCTCGGTGTGACCGCAGTCCACGCAGGTCTCGCCGCGCAGCGGGCTGATGCGGCCGGAGGCGAAGAACGACCGGTGGCGCTTGAGGGAGACGATCCCCGAGATGACGGTCGGCTCGACCCGACCGTTGCAGAGGCGGCAGGTGTCGGACACGGTGCTAGGATACCCCCACGGGTATAAGTGCAGGGATGAGAGGAGGGCCGTCCGTGGCGGACGTCCACGAGGTGATCATCATCGGCGGCGGACCGGCGGGGTACACCGCCGCAATCTACGCGGCCCGGGCCAATCTGTCGCCCCTGCGTGGTCGAGGGCTTCGGAGCGGGCGGGCAGCTGATGCTGACCACCGACGTCGAGAACTTCCCCGGCTTCCCCGAGGGGATCACCGGGCCGGAGCTGATGCAGCACATGCGCGGCCAGGCCGAGCGCTTCGGCGCCACCTTCGAGGCCGCGGACGTGTCGCGCGTCGACCTCTCCGAGCGCCCCTTCGGCGTCTGGGTGGACGACGAGGAGCACCGGGCCAAGAGCGTGATCATCTCCACCGGGGCCTCGGCCCGCTGGCTCGACCTGCCCAGCGAGAGCCGGCTGCGGGGCTTCGGCGTCTCCACCTGCGCGACGTGCGACGGGTTCTTCTTCCGCGACAAGCCGATGGTGGTGGTCGGCGGGGGCGACTCCGCGATGGAGGAGGCCAGCTTCCTCGCCCGCATGGCGTCCTCGGTCACCATCGTCCACCGGCGCGACGAGTTCCGCGCGTCGCGGATCATGGTGGACCGCGCCCTGGCCAACGAGAAGATCCACGTGCGCTGGAACGCGGCCGTGGAGGAGGTCGTCGGCGACGACAAGGTCGAGGCCGTCCGCGTCCGCGACACGGTGACGGGCGAGCTCGAGGACATCCCGGCCGCCGCGATGTTCGTGGCGATCGGCCACGACCCCAACACCTCCCTCTTCGCGGGGCAGGTCGCGCTCGACGAGAACGGCTACGTGATCACGGACGGGACGCGGACCGACGTCGAGGGCGTGTTCGCCTGCGGCGACGTCCAGGACACCATCTACAAGCAGGCGATCACCGCGGCCGGCAGCGGCTGCATGGCCGCCATGGACGCCGAGCGCTGGCTCGAGGCCACCGGCGGCGACACCACCAGCGAGGAGCCCGCGACGGCCCTCGCCACCGGAAAGGACGCGTGAATGTCGGACGACGTGCTGGAGATCACCCTCGACAACTTCCAGGGCACCGTGCTGGAGAACGAGAAGCCGGTCCTGGTGGACTTCTGGGCGGAGTGGTGCGGCCCGTGCCGCATGGTCGCCCCGGTCGTCGAGCAGATCGCCAAGGAGCGCTCCGACACCCTCGTCGTGGGCAAGCTGAACGTGGACGAGGCGAGCGCGATCGCGCAGCGGTACAACGTCCAGGGCATCCCGTTCCTGGGGCTGTTCGAGAACGGCCAGCTCGCGCGGCACGCGGTCGGCGCGATGCCCAAGGCGCAGCTCGAGCGCGCCCTCGGCCTGGAGTAGCGGCCATGCCCAGCTACGACCTCACCTGTACCGAGTGCGACCACGGCTTCGAGGCGTTCCGCCAGGGCTTCCTGCGCGACGAGGACCGCGTGTGCCCCGCGTGCGGGGCGGCCGACGCCCGCCAGATGTTCACCGGCTTCGTCACGGCCCGGCCCAGCAAGGGTGCCGCCGCGACGTCGGTGGTCGGCTTCGGCGGCGGCGGCGGGGGCTGCTGCGGCGGCGCCTGCGGCTGCGGGCACTAGGAGGACGCGATGGCGACGACCACCCCGCGTCCCACGCCCGACCAGCTCGTGACGCGCCTGCGGCGCGCCGAGGGCCAGCTGCGCGGCGTTCAGCGCATGCTGGAGGAGGGCTCGGACTGCCAGCAGGTCCTGACGCAGCTCGCGGCCGTGAAGGCCGCGGTGGACCAGGTGGGCCTGCACCTCATGTCAGACCGCCTGCGCACGTGCATGGCCGACGGCGGCGGCGATTGCGCCGAGCAGTTCGAGGACGCCGTCTCCACGTTCCTGAGGTTCGCGACGCTCGCACGCTGACCGCCGGGGACCCGCGGGTCCCCGGACGGACCGTGACACACCGGCCTCGGCCCATCCGGGGTGGCCCCTGAGTCGGGCGGCGGCGCGCATCACGCCGCCGCGTGCTCGACCGGTGCTCCGCCGTTGACGCGCCGCGTGCTGCGCGCGGCGCGCCTGGGCGCTCTGGCTGCAGGGCCTCGCACACGGCGAGCGCCACCTTGTAGCCCGCGTCGGACTCGGCGCCGGTGAGCAGCATGGTGCCGGCCGGACGCCCCGACAGGGTGCGCACCAGGCGCCGGGGGCGGTCGCAGATGATCATCATCGGGCGCTGGTCGGCGTGCAGGGCGTCGGCCATCGGCTGCCAGTCGGCGCCCTCGTCGCGCAGGTCCAGCATCACCACGTCGCCCGAGGCGGGCGTGGGCCGGTCGGCGCGGGCCTCTGCGCCCATCACCACGTAGCCCAGGCGCGTGAGGGTCTCCTCGAGCGCGTTGCGCCCGGTGCCCTCCGGCCCCAAAACCAAGATCCGCATCGACTGCATCTTTCGTACCCCACATCTCGCGAAGGTTGTGCGCCGCTCTCCATCGGGGAGCGGCGCGGGACGCGATCTCCGGCGGTGTCACCCCATGTGGGGGCGCACGTCTGCCGGGGGATACGAACTAGCCGGGTCGGCAGACCGCCAGGCCGTGGCCGCAGGCGGCGCCCACAAGGGTGCCGTCGTGGGCGCGCTCGCTCAGCTGCGGGCGCGGGGCGCGGGCGATCGCCACGATCAGCCCGACCAGGATGAACATGACCAGCGTGGAGGCCGGCGGACCGCCCACCCCCGGACAGGACATAGCCGGCCAGCACCGCCAGCAGGCTCGAGCCCGAGCCGACCGTGCCGATCGGGGCCGCCACGCTCTCGGAGAAGAGGGCGCTGCCGCTCTCCTCGCCGAAGGGCATCCCCGGGCCGCGCTCGATCGTGGTCGCGCCCACCGGCGCCACCGGGCTGCGGCCCTGCTCCGGATCCAGCGTGAAGAGGTTCTGGTGGAGCGCCGCGTCCTGGGTCAGGAGGCCCGAGACCATCGAGGCCGGCGGCGCCGGACCGGAGCCGGTCGGGTCCGCGGCGACGGTGACGGGCGTGTCGGTCGCGGCCGCCAGGGTGATGGACGAGACCGGCGTGGCCGCGCTGAGGACCCCGCCCGGCAGCGACGGCGGCGCGTCGGCCGAACGGCTCGGCGCGTCCGCGTTGGCCGGCGGGATGACGACGACCGGCAGCAGCTTGGCCGCGGCGTCGTCGGGCCCGACGGCGGGCGTGGCGACGAGCTCGGGCGTGGTGACGATGACGTCCGGCGGCGTGACCGGCGCCGGCACCGGGACCACCTCGGCCTCGGGCGGCGTCGCCGGCTCGGCGGGCGCCTCGGCCACGGGGTCCGGCGTCGTCGTCGCGGGCGGAGCGGTGGGCTCCGGGGCGACGACGGGCGGCTGACCGGCCGAGGTGTCCTCGGCCGCCGGGGTGGTCTGGGCGGGCGACGGGTCGGCCGGCGGGGCCTCCGCGGCCGGAGACGGTGCCTCCAGCGTGGGCGGATCCAGGATGCCGGCGGGTGCGTCGTCGGCCATCGCCAGCGCCGGGACGGCCAGGGCGATCAGCAGCGCCACGATGAGGACGCGCAGCACAACCGACAGGCCGGTGGTGGCCCTTGCTGGTCGTGTTCGTCACCACGAAATCGCCGAGATCACCATGGGGTAGCGGTCAGGACACGCCTGGAAGGTTGGGGACGATACACCTCATCGTCGCTCCTGGCACTAATTTCGTGGGTCAGACGAGAGTTGCGTTTCACGGGCGGACCGCCGCAGGCCTACGCAGTGGCCCACGGTACGAGTTCGACGAGGGTCCGGATGCGCCTGCACGGCCCCGCCGGCGCGATCCCGCGGCGGTCGATGAGCACCCCGCGCACGCCCGCGCGGCGCGCCCCCTCGCAGTCGGCCTCGGGCGAGTCGCCGCAGTGCAGCGCGCGGGCGGGAGGCGACACCCAGGATTCCCAGCGCGTGCAGGAAGATCGCCGGGTCGGGCTTGGCGGCGCCGACGCCGGCGCTCGTGCAGACGCGGCGAAGCGGTGGGCGACGCCGAGCTCGGCGAGGACGTCCGGCAGGCTGCAGTCCCAGTTGCTGACCACCGCGACGGACGACGCCCGCGCGCTCCAGCGCGTCGAGCGCCGGGAGCGGCGTCGGGCGCGAGGGTGAAACGCAGGGCCTCGACCAGGATCTGCGCGAGTCGTGACGGAGGCGGGACATCGTCGTCCAGACCCTCGGCCAGAACCGCCGCGCACTCGCAGCTCAGGGCCGCGAATGACGCCGGGTCGCGCCCGCGGTCGGGATTTCGCGCGATAGTGGGCGATCTCGCGGGCAGCGCCGCGGCCACGCGCTGCGGCGGATGGGGGTGCCCCGCGGCCGCCAGCAGCGCCCGCAGGCGCGGCGCCGGGTCGTCGAGGTCGAGAAGGGTTCCGAAGGCGTCGAGGAGAACTGCCTCGACGCGGGACCGGGTCGGCGTGGGGGTTCTCCACAGGCCGGTCTATAATCCCGCGCCGCGCGCCGGAGGGGCGTCCGCTGATCGGTCGAGGGGAGCGCGGCTTTGCGCGGTTCACGCGCGCGTTTCATTCGCGCGTCGGCCCTCGTCGTGATCGTCGTCGGCGCCTGGGTGCCGATGCTGGTCGCGAATCACTATGCGGATGGTCCCGGGGGGGCGGAGGTCGGCTATGCGAGGGTCGATCGGGGATGGAAGTTCGTCTACCACGCCATGCGCCTCTCGCGCGGGGCGCGCCTCGGCGAGCTCCGAGACCGGCGCTCGACCGGGCGCGCGACGTCTGGGCCGGGCCGCCCGCCGTCGCCGAGAGCGTCGAGCTCGTCTACCAGGACGGCGCCTTCCCCGTGCCGGTGCCCGCAGGGCGGCACGCGCGCCCGCGGCCGGACGCCGCGATGGCCGAGCCGCTCTCGCGCCTGGGCTGGGTGGTCCGCGGCCGCGTCCGCGGGGGCCCGCGCCAGATGATCGGCCTGCTCGACTACCGCCTCGGGCCGCGTCGCCTGGAACATCCGGCCCCTGCCGACCGGTGGCCCCGTGAGCGACCTGCGGCGGCGGCGCCGGGGCCGGCAGCGGCGCGCGCAGCGCCGGCGCACGAACCTCGCTCCTCATCACTCGGCGGCATCCTGGCGGCGATGCTCGGCGGCGTCGTGCTGGTGTCGGCCCTCGCGATCCACTCCGTGGCCGAGAACCTGGACGAGGAGCGAGCTCAAGGAGATCCGCCTCGGCCAGAACACCCGCATCTACGACAAGGACAAGAAGCTCCTCGGGATCGTCGCCGGCGAGACCAACCGCACCGTGGTCGCCGAGCAGCCGCATCCCCCAGGTCCTCAAGGACGCGACCGTCGCGATCGAGGACAAGCGCTTCTACGAGCACGACGGCGTCGACTACTACCGCCTGCGCGGGCGCCGCCGTGCGCGACCTCGCAGAGCGGCTCGGCCAACCAGGGCGGCAGCACGATCACGATGCAGCTGATCAAGAACCTCTACGACCCGCCAGGCGGGCCGCACGCTCTCCAAGAAGATCGAGGAGGCGTACCTCGCCTACCAGTACGAGAAGAGGTACACGAAGGACGAGATCCTCACGCAAGCTACCTCAACGGCGTCTTCTACGGCCAGAACGCCGTCGGCGTGCAGGCCGCGTCGCTCACCTACTTCGACAAGCGACGTCTCCAAGATCAACCTGCCGCAGGCCGCCCTGCTGGCCGGCCTGCCGCAGGCCCCGACCAGCTACAACCCGTTCAGCAACCCCGAGACGGCGAGGGCGCGGCGCAACCTGGTGCTCGACCAGATGGCCGACCAGGGCTACATCACCCAGGAGCGCGCCGACAAGGCCAAGATGGCCGGGCCTGGCGCTCAAGCGCGGCGACGGCCTACAAGCGCAAGCGCGAGGAGTACTTCTTCGAGTACGTCCGCCAGGTGCTGATCGACCGCTACGGCGAGAAGCGCGTCCAGCAGGGCGGCTTCCGGGTCTACACGACCATCGACCCGGTGCTGCAGTCGGCGGCCCGCACGGCCATCAAGGAGAACCTGTACGCCGACGGCGACCCGGACGCCGCCGATCGTGATGGTCGACTCCAAGAAGGGCTACATCCGGGCGATGGCCTCGAGCCAGGCCTTCAACGAGGAGAACCAGTTCAACCTGGCGACCCAGGCCCTCCGCCAGCCCGGGTCGACGTTCAAGACGTTCGTGCTGACCCAGGCGATCCGCGACGGCATCAACCCGTACACCACGCTGTACGGCATCAAGAAGCTCGACTTCGTCGATCCGCAGTACGGCCCGATCGACGTCGTCGACCTACTCCAACACGTACCGCGGCGCGATCCCGGTGGCCTCGGCGCTGCTCAGCTCCGACAACTCGGTGTTCCAGCAGCTGACCCTGGACGTCGGGCCCGAGAAGGTGATCGACACGGCCTATGACATGGGCGTCTCGAAGGAGCGCGACCTCCCCGACGTGGCCTCGATCGGCCTGGGCGCCGGGCGAGGTGACCCCGCTCGACATGGCGACGGCGTACGCGCCGCTCTCGAACGGCGGCCTCCGGGTGCAGCCCCTGGCGATCTCCAAGATCGTCAAGCCGGACGGCACCGAGGACGTGTTCGCGCCGGAGCGCACGCGGGCGTTCAGCGACGGGGTCGCGTACGAGGTGACGCGCATCCTGCAGAACAACGTCACCGGCGGCACCGGGCACCGGCGCCCAGATCGGCGTGCCCGTGGCCGGCAAGACGGGGACGACCGACGACTACGTCGACGCCTGGTTCGTGGGCTACACCCCGAACTACTCGACCGCGGTCTGGATGGGCTACCCCAACGCGGACGGCACCAAGCGGTCGATGTACAGCGTGCACGGCGTGACCGTGGCCGGCGGCACCTTCCCGGCCTCGATCTGGGCCGACTTCATGCGCGTGGTCGTGGAGCGCGACGGCGGCTCGGGGTCGTTCCCGCTGCCGAACAACCCGGTCTCCTGGTCGCCCTTCTCCAGCGACTTCACCCGCTCCGCGGGCGAGGCCAACTCCGAGTCCGAGGCCGAGTCGACCGCCTCGAGCGAATCGACGCCGACCACCGAGCGGGCCACGACCGCCGCGGCGCCCCAGCGCCCGCGGCCCACCACGGCCCAGGCCCCGGCGCCGTCGGCCCCCGCCCCGGCACCGCGCCCCGGCACCCGCCCCGGCCCCGGCCCCGGCCCCGGCACCCGCGCCCGCCCCCGCGCCGGTCCCCACGACGCCCGCGCCCCCGGCGCCGGCGCCGACCACTCCGACCCCCTGACGACCGACTAAGATCGACGGGCGTCGACGGGGGGTATCCCCGCACATGATGAGCGCGTTGCACCTGAGCCGAGTGGCCCCACGGGCCCGGCGCGCGGCCCGCGCCGGGGCGTCGCCCCTGGGCGCGGCGCTGATCGCCGGCGTCGTCGCCCTGGCGCTGGTGCTGTTCGGGCCGCCCGGCGGCGACGCCGCCGCGCACCTCTACATGACCCAGGCCTGGCGCGATCACGGCTGGCAGCTGTGGGACAACTTCTGGTACTCGGGCCGCTACGCGCAGGTCAACTACAGCCTGCTGTTCTACCCGCTGGCGGCGCTGGCCCACCCGACGACGGTGGTCGTGGCGTCGTGCGCCGGGGCCGCCGGGGCGTTCGCCGCCCTCCTGCGCCGGCGCTGGCCGGCCCTGGCCACCGGCCCCGCCCTCGCGTTCGCCCTGCTGGTGCCGCTGGCCGTGGTCGCCGGGACCTACCCCTTCCTGCTCGGGCTGGCCATCGCCCTGGCGACGATCCTCGCCCTGCAGGCGGGGCACCCCTACCTCGCCCTCGCCGGCGTGGTCTTCACCGGGCTGGCCCACCCGCTCGCCCTGGCCTTCCTGCTGGTGGTCCTGCTGGCGGTCGCGGTCACGACCTCCGGCTGGTGGCGGCGGCGCTCCAACCTGGTGCTGGCCGCCGGGTGCGCGGCGGTCGCCGGGGCCCAGGCGCTGCTGTTGCGCGGCTTCTCCACCGGCGACGCCCGCTACCCCTTCGACCCGAAGGACGCGCTGGCGATCGCCGGCTTCTGCATCGTGGGGCTGCTGCTGACCCGGGGCCTGCCCGACCAGCGCTACCTGCGCGCCGTCTTCATCGGCTACGCCGCGCTCGGCGCGGTCGCGTTCTCGCTCTCCTCGCCGGTGGGCGGCAACGCGGTGCGCCTGATGCTCCTGATGGGCGTCCCGCTGCTGATGCTGCCCCTCGCGGCCCGGGGCTTCCGGCCGCGCGGGATCGCCGTGGCGCTGGTGGGCGTGGCGCTCCTGTGGCAGGCGCTGCCGGCGGTGGCGGGGTGGCGCACGGCCACCGAGTCGCGCGCGCAGGACGAGAGCTTCTGGTACCCGGTCATCGCCTGGGTGGCCGAGCACCCCGAGCCCGACCAGCGCGTCCAGGTGGTCGCGACGGCCGACAACTGGGAGGCCTACTACCTCGCCCGCCGCGACGTGCCGCTGGCGCGCGGCTGGTTCCGCCAGGACGACTTCCCGGCCAACGCGGTGCTCTACGGCCCCCTCACCGCCCGCAGCTACGAGAGCTGGCTGCGGCGCACCGGCGTGCACTACGTGTTCCTGCCCGACGACCCGCTGGACTACAGCGCCCGCAACGAGGCCGAGCTGCTGCGCTCGGGGAGGTCGGGCTTGCGCGAGGTGGCCCAGGTCGGCGGCTGGACGGTCTTCGAGCTCCCGCGGCCCACGCCCATCGCGACGCCGGCCGACGGCATCTCGATCGTCTCGCTCACCTCCGACGCCGTGACGCTGCGGGTGGAGCGGCCGGGCACCTACCGGCTGCGCCTGCGCTACACGCCCTACTGGAGCGTGGAGCAGGGCTACGCGTGCGCCACGCCCCGGGAGCCCTGGGGAACCGACCTGCGGGTCACGAGCCCCGGGGTCGTGCGCCTGTCCTTCGACGTGCGCCTGGGCACGTTCGTCGGCGCGGTGCTGGGCAGCCAGGGCGGCTGCGGGTCGCCGATGTACGGCCCCCCGGCCCCGGTGCCCCCGCCCGTGCCGCGCTGAGGATCAGGGCGGGCCGACGCGCGGGGCCCACTGCGGCGCCCCCAGGCTCCAGTCGACCGCGGCGTGGAAGTCGTTGACCAGCAGGGCCCACACGTACCAGCCGATGATCGACGCCACGCCGAAGAACGCGCTGGCGCGGTAGAGGGTCAGCATCACCGGGTCGCTCGCCTTGGTGCGCAGCCACAGCCAGAACGTGTCGCGCGGGACGATCTCGCGGTAGAAGTACTCGGCCGTGAACATGCGCCAGTGGAGCGCCAGCCAGCCCGCCCACAGGAGGTCCCAGACCCCGCCCAGCGACGTGTAGTAGGCGATCGCGTCCTGCTTGCGGCCGGCCTCGCCCGACGTACTCCCACACGTCCAGGTGCATGTGCCAGTCGGTGAGCGGCCAGAACAGCATCACCCCGACCGAGTCGAGGGTGTCCGAGAAGACGTGGGCCCAGGCGCCGAGGACGAACGAGAACGTCCACATCTTGTTGCGGCTCAGCAGGAAGATGATGGCGCCGCAGCACCACCCCGAAGCAGCAGCGAGTGGGTGAAGCCGACGCCGGGGAAGCCGCGGTGCAGCTGGACCGGGTCGTCCACGATCTTGGCGTTGCCGCTGAAGTCGAGGCCGTAGACGGCCCACTTGGTGAGGATGTCGGGCGAGTAGGAGCCCGCCAGGCACAGGGGCAGGCTGATGGCGCCACCGAGCTTGACCCTGAAGAGGTACGGCTCGAGGTCGTGGGCGGCCCAGCTCACTCCGTGTCGTCGCGGCGGGACAGGGACGGGATGGCGTGCGGCAGCAGGCGTCCGGCGAGCCAGGTGGCCCCGAAGAGGAAGGGCAGGCACTCCCAGAAGCCCGAGCAGGAAGAAGGGCTGGAAGAACACGCCGAGCAGGGCGTAGATGAGGACCGCCACGGTCCAGTACGCGACCGCGAGGCGGTTGCGGCGAACCGTCGCGGGGGAGGGGGGCGCGGGCACGACGCGCAATCTTCACGCTTGCGGTGCCGGGCGCAAGGGGCGAATCTCGCCGGATGCCCGGCCGAACGCTCCGATTCGTGACGTGGAACCTCTTCCACGGCCGGGACGGGCTGCCCGGCCTCGGGGCGACGCGCGCGCTCCACGTGGCTGCGCCGGCCCCGAGGACGACGGCGTGCACATGCACGTCAACCTCAAGCTCAGCGCCCAGATGGCCGGCCGGCTCGCGGCGTGGGAGCCGGACGTCTGCGCCCTGCAGGAGGTGCCGACCGCCGCGATCGCCGACGATCGCGCGGATCACCGGCATGCGGCGCCGTGTGGACCACGACCGGCCCGCTCATCGGCCCGCGCGCGGCTGCGCGACGCCCTGGCGGCCCGGAACCCGGACCTGTGGCGCACGCCACGAGGGCAACGCCAACGTCATCCTCGCCGGGCCGCGGCTGAGCGGTCGCGCCCGGCGGCGTCCGGCGCTCGGTGCGGCTCAACCCGCTGCGCGACGATCCTGCCGCCCGCGCGGCGCCTGGGGCTCGAGCGCGGCGAGCTGGTGCGCTACCTCCCCGAGCCGCGGCGCCTGGTGGTCGCGCGGCTGATCGCCCCCGGCGGCGCGCGTCCCACCTGCCGGTGGGCTGCACCCACTGCCACAACGCCCGCCACCCCGACGTGGTGGGCGGCGAGATCGCCCGGGCCGCCGACGCGGTGCGGGCGGCGGCGGGCGGCGGGCGCGGCCGTGCTGGCCGGCGACCTCAACGCCCCGCCCGTCGCACCCGGCGTTCGCCGCGCCTGCGCGACCAGCGGCTGGGAGGGGCGCCGACGCCGGCCGCCGGCATGGGCATCGACCGGATCCTCCACCGCGGCCTGGAGGTGGTGGAGCCGGCCCGGCGGCTGCCGCCCGAGGAGCGCGACGTCGGGGTCACCTGGCGCGGGCTGACACGCCGCATGCGCCTCTCCGACCACGATCCCGTGGTCGTGATGCTGCGTGTCAGGGAGAGCGCATCGTGCAGCTGGGCCACCATCAGCAGGGTCACCACCACGGCGACCGCGGCGGCCGGCGCGCGACGCGGCGGCGGTCGCGGCCGAGCCAGTCGGCCGAGCGGCCAGAGCGAGCGGGAACGCCATCAGGCCGAAGCGGGCCATCGAGGTGATCGTGCCGCTGGACAGGGGCACCGCGACCACCGCGAGCGAGTAGGCGACCCAGGGCGAGCGGATCCCGCCCTCGGCGCGCCAGAGGCGCGCCAGCAGCACGAGGTACGCGACCAGGACGACCAGGTCGCGGATGGTCGCGTGCCAGGCCGCGCCGCCGGTCGCCGTCCGGACGAGTGGTCCCAGCCCGGCGCGCGAGCTCGCCGGGCGCGGCCGTCACCAGCCCGATGCCCAGCTGGCCGCGGTCCCAGGCCCGCTGGGCCTCGAGGGGCAGCAGGGCCGAGCCGCGGGCGACCGCCATCCAGGCGAGGAAGGCGCCCACGGCGAGGACGCTCGGCAGCACGGCGACGGAGGCGCGGCGCAGCCGGGTGGCCGGGTCGGGGCTCGACCGGAGCGCCAGCAGCCCGACAGCACGCCACCAGGATCCCGGTCGGCCGGGTGAGCGAGGCGACGGCGGCCACCAGCGCCGGCCAGCAGGTAGCGCCCGCGGACGGCGCCACGCGCCGCGGCGACCGCGCAGACCACGGCGATCGCCCTCGGTGTAGGCCAGCGAGCAGTAGAGCGGCCGGCGGCGCAGCGCGAGGATCCAGACCGCCCGCGATCGCCGCCGCCTCGCCCGTCGCGCTCGGCCGTGAGGGCGCGGAAGGCCGCCAGCGCGCCGAGGAAGGCCAGGTTGGAGACCACCAGCGCCCCGACGAAGGGGTTGATCCCGACCGCGAGGAAGGCGGCCATGATCCCCGGCAGCAGCGGGAAGAAGGCGAGGTTGGTGAAGACCGTCCCCGACCTGGCCGGTGTCGTGCGCGTAGCCGTGCCGGGCGACGTCGAGGTACCAGGTGGTGTCCCAGCCGCCCAGGATCGCCAGCGCGTGGGGCACCGCGGGGTCGACGCCCCGGGTCGGGAGCCCCAGCGCAGGCTCGCCACCGCCGCGGTCCCGATCACCAGGGCGCGGGAGAGGCCCCACGCCACCAGCGGCGTGCGCCGGCCGGAGACCCTCAACGGCGCCAGCCCGACCAGGGCCGTGACCGCCCCGATGCCGACGACGACGCCGGCGAGCACGGCGGCGACGGTGGCCGCGGGCTCGACGGTGACCGGCACCGCGACGCGCGCGACCGAGCCCTCCAGGGTCACGACCAGGCTCGAGACGCGGGTCGAGCGCGGACCACAGCACGAGGCCCAGGGCCAGCGCGCCCGCCGCCGCGGCGACCAGGCCGGCGCGGCGGACCGGGATCCGCTCGTCGGCCCGGGGCGCCCGGCGATGAGCAGCACCCCGCACAGCACGATCACCAGCGCCGGGACCGGGAGCAGCCACAGCTGGCCGGCCGCCGGCGAAGCCGCTCGCGTGCGGGTGGGCGCCGCCGGGCCGGGGGCCGGTGAACCAGGCGAAGGCCGGCAGCACCGCCAGCGACGCCCCGAGCACCATCAGCGCCCCGCCGGTGGCCCGCGCGATCACGTCGCCCCCGGGCGGATGCGGCGGAACACCATGACGCCGTCCTCGCGGAACACCAGCCGCCAGTCCGGGTTCGCCGAGCAGCAGGCGCACGCGGGAGCGGTGGACCCGCGGCGAGAGGCGGTCGGCGATGTAGGGCCGGCGCTGGTCGACGATCACCCAGCTCGGCGTCCCGGATCACCGGGAAGGTGTAGATGCGCTCGCGCTCGGACAGGTGGGCGCCGAAGAGGTTGCCCGCCGACACCGGCACGCCGTCGGGGATGAGGTCGGTCGCGCGCGCCATCACGCGCGAGTGGTCGGTCACGCGGTACTGCTCCACCCGCGTGTCCGAGCCGACCAGGGGCACGTGCTCCCACCACGGCAGGGGGCCCTGGTACACGCCCGCCAGCGCCACGGCGCCCACCCAGACGGCCGCCACGCGCCCCGGATGTCGCAGGAAGCGCGACGAGCGGCTCGGGGCGGCGCAGGCGGCGCACCCGGGCCGAGGCCCAGGATGGAGGCGCCCACCGCGAACGGCACGATCACCGCGACGTACTGGAACTCGATCGAGTACTGGGGGAACCAGTCGGCCAGGATGTTGATCAGCAGCTCGGGCAGGGCGCCGGCCAGGAGCAGGGGCGCCGCCAGCGGCAGCAGCAGGAGCGGCAGCAGGAGGGCCCCGACGATAGCTGAGCCGGTCGTAGGAGGCCGACGACCTCGGCCGCCTCCCAGGGGCGCGTGAGCAGGGTCGTCACGACGCCGCCGCCGTCCGAGCCCAGCGAGCCGTAGCGGTCCACGAACTCGGACCCCTCGCCGGCGTTGTAGCGGGGGATGACGCCAGAGGACGGCGAAGGCGACCCAGGCCAGCGACGGCCGCGGCGAGGAAGGCGCCGTAGCGGCGGCGGGTGATGCCGCGCACCATCATCCACACCCCGAGCATCGCCAGGGAGAGGGCGACCTCCTCCTTGGTGAGGGCCGCCAGCACGGCGAGGATCGTGAGCGTCATGAAGCGGCGCTCCTCGGCCGCCCAGATGCAGTACATCAGCAGCGGCGCCGCCAGCGTCGACCGGATGGAACTCGGTCACGACGGTCCACTGGAGCGGCGGATAGAGCAGGTAGACGCGCCGCCGCGGCCACGGCGAGGCGGGTGTCGCCGAGCCAGCGGCGGCCCAGCCAGTAGGCGGGCAGCGCCCCGGAGGCGACGATCACGCACCTGGGCCACCAGGAGCGCCTCGGGGAGCGCCCCGGTCCACGCCAGCGGCGTGAACAGCACCAGGATCGGGTCCACGTGTGCGCCGAGGCGCACGAACTGCGTCGCCGCCCACGTCCGTGGTCTCGAGCGGGCGCCCGTGGGCGGTGCTCCAGACCGCCTGCACCATGTTCCCGAGGTCGAAGCGGCCGGTCCAGAAGGCGCGCTGGCGCGCCAGGGCGAGAGTGAGGCGAAGACGGCCGAGAAGGCCGCCATCATCGCCCACACGATGAGCTCCGGGCGGCGGCGGAGGACGTTCACCGCTTGCGGGCGATCAGGTAGACGACCCCGATGAAGGCGAGCTCGACCAGCGTCAGCATCACGCGCACCCCCACCGAGAGCGCCACCGCCACCGGCCGGGCACGTTCTGCGCGAGCGCGAGGGCGAAGACCCCCTCGCGGACCCCGAGGCCCGACGGGAAGATGAAGGCGATCATCGAGACGGCGAACGAGAGCAGGAAGGCCAGGCCCACGAAGGCCGGGTCGCCCGCCCGGCGCCCGCCGCCGACAGCACCAGGAGCCAGATCCCCAGGCCGCAGGACGGCCGCGGTGAGCGTGTACCAGCCGACCAGCCGGCCATCAGGATCCGCGTGGCCAGCAGGCGCGGCAGCGGCTCGCGCTTGACCGCGCAGCACCCACGCCGTCGCGGGGCCGAAGAACCGCGGCGTGCAGCAGGATGCAGCCCGAGCGGCAGCAGGGCGAGCAGCCACAGCCGGCCGTCCCCGCCTCCGCTGTAGAGGGCGACGAAGGCGACCGCGCCCGCCGCGCCGACGGCGACCGTCAGCACCTGCTCGTAGACCATCGCCGCGACGGTGGAGCGCCGCGGCACGCCCGCGCTCGTAGCTGAGCACCACCCGCCCCACCACCATCAGCACGTTCCCGGGCACGTAGCGCCCGAGCAGGGAGCGCGCCCAGATGTCCAGCATCACCAGGGGCGACGGGCCCCCGTGGTGGAGGCGGTCGATGATGGCGATGTAGCCCACGCCGCTCGCGAGGTAGAAGACCAGCAGGACGGCGCAGCCCAGGGCCAGCAGCCCGGGCTGGAGCTCCCAGTCGTACTCCGAGACCGCCGACCAGCCGTTGACCAGGGCGATCGCCAGGAACACCAGCACCAGCAGGCCGGCCAGGAACCCGAGCCGGCGGCGCCAGGGGCTCGCGGGGGCGGGCTCGGCGGCGACCTCAGGCGGGCTGTTCACGCCGCCGCGCGACGGCCAGCAGCCCGTGGTATCCCGGGCGGCGGCCGATGAAGGCCGAGTCGACCTCGAGCACCGCGCGGATGGCGCGGGCGGCGAGGCGCGGCGGCGCGCCGCCCGCGGCGCGCCCGTCGCCGGCCGCGAGGCGCCGGCGCAGGGCCCGGCGGTACACCTGGCGGTGGTAGAGCCCCGTGAACGGGAAGCCCCAGCCCTGGACCACGGGGTCGGCGAAGCCGGCCTCGACCAGGCGCGTCCGCAGCACCTCGACCGTGTAGCGGCGCCGGTGACCCGCCCACTGGTCGGTCCAGTCGTAGCGGAAGGGGTTGGCGGGCACGGTCACGACCAGCAGGCCGCCGGGCCGCAGCACCCGGGCCAGCTCGGCGAGCGCGGCCGCGTCGTCGTCGAGGTGCTCCAGCACCTCCGCGCAGACGGCGGCGTCGAAGGCGGCGTCGGGGAGCGCCAGGGCCTGGAGGTCGCCGGTCATCACCGGGTTGGCGGCCACCGCCTCCGGGCCGCGCGCGGCGAGGGACGCGCGCACCCAGTCGCAGAGCTCGGCGCTGGCGTCGACCGAGGTCACGCGCAGGCCGGCGTCCACCAGCTTCAGGGTCAGGCTCCCGGCGCCGGCCCCCGCGTTCAGCACCTCCGGCCCGGGCAGCGCGGGCAGCAGCCGGCGCAGCACGAGCGCCTCGCGGTAGTCGTGGCGGGGCCCGAACAGCTCGGGCGCGTCGCCCCAGTCGTGGGTGCGGATGTCGGTGCTCATGCCGGGAAGGTTAGGGGGGCGAGCGCGTCGCGCAGCGCGGACGCGGCGGCGGCGGGCGCGCCGCGGCGCCAGATAGGTCCGCGTGCGCGGCGGCGCCGAGACGGGCGCGGAGCGCCGGATCGGCGGCCAGGCGGGCGAGGGCGGCGGCGAGGGCGGCGGGGTCGGCCGGGGGCACCAGCAGGGCGTCGACGCCGTCGCTCAGCACCTCGCGGACGCCCGGCGTGTCGGCCGTCACCACCGGCCGCCCGGCCGCCATCGCCTGCCAGACCTTGTTCGGCACCACCCGCGCCGCCTTCGTCGCTCGTCGCCGAAGACCCCGAGGCAGATCGCGGCGGCCGCCACCTCCGCGCCCAGCGCCTCGTAGGGCACCCAGCGCTCCCAGGTGAGGCCCGGCGGGCGGTCGCGGGCCAGCTCGCCCTCGAGCCAGGGGCCCGAGCTGCCCGTCGCCGATCAGCCGCACGGGCGGCGCGCCCGGGGCGCGGGCGGCCTCCAGCACCGTGGCCACGCCGTGGAGCGGGCGCGAGCTTGCCGTAGAAGAGCGCCGCGCGGCGGCCCCGGCGGGCGGGGGCACGACCGGGAAGCGGTCGGGCTCGGCGCCGACCGGCACCACGGCGATCCGCGAGCGCGGCACGCCGAAGCGGCGCGGCCAGCCAGTCGGCGCCGGCGCGCGTGTCGGCGAGGACCAGGTCGGCGAGCCGCAGGGTGAGGCGGTCGACGCCCGCCAGCGCCGCGCGCCGCGCCGCGGCCGGCCAGGGCGCGGTCGCCCGCCGAGCGTGTCGGCGAGCGAGATCATCATGTCCGCGACCAGGGGCACGCGCCGGGCGCGGGCCACGCACCACGCCGGGAGGGCGTCGGGCTGGGCCAGGTAGCCGGCCACGACGGCGTCGACCGGCCGCTCGCGCAGGCCCTCGCGGGCGAGGCCGGCCCAGGAGGCGGCGAAGCGCGCGCCGGAGGCGGCCAGCGGCAGGGGCGCCAGGAACGCGCCGGCCTTGTGGCGGCTGCGCTCCCACACCGGCCGGTGGTGCTCGACCACCTCGACGCCCAGCTCGCGCAGGCCCGCGACGAGCACCCGCGAGCGCGGGTACTCCCGCTCGTAGGTGCCCAGCCACATCACGCGCATGGCGGCCTCCCGGGCGCTCTCAGCGGAGGATGCGCTCCACCCGGGACCGGGCCTCGTCGTCCTGCGGGCGCAGGTGGTACCGCTGGATCATCTCGCTCACCAGTCCGATCGTGAGCAGCTGGACGCCGACCACGATCAGCAGCACGCCCAGCAGCAGCAGCGGCCGGGCGCCGATGCCCTCGCCCATGATGCGCAGCACCGCCAGGTAGGCGCAGATGACGAACGCCGATCGCCAGGAACAGCATCCCGACCCCGCCGAACAGGTGCATCGGGCGCTGGCGGAAGCGGCCGATGAACAGGATCGTGAGCAGGTCCAGGAAGCCGCGCAGGTAGCGCTCGAGGCCGTACTTGCTGCGGCCGTACTTGCGCGGCCGGTGGTTGACCGCGAGCTCGCTGACGCGGAAGCCCTCGTTGGCGGCGAGCACCGGGATGTAGCGGTACTGGTCGCCGGTGAGCGACAGCGACTCGCACCACCTCGGCGCGGTACGCCTTGAAGCCGCAGTTCAGGTCGTGGAGGCCCACGCCCGGACATCTTGGCGGTGACGCCGTTGAAGACCTTGGAGGCGGCGCGCTTGCTCCAGGCGTCCTTGCGGTCGCGCTTCCAGCCGCTGACGAGGTCGGCGCCCGCCTCGAGCTCGTCCAGCAGGCGCGGGATCTCGGCCGGGTCGTCCTGCAGGTCGCCGTCGATGGTCACGATGGCGTCGCCGCGGGCCTCGCGGAAGCCGGCCATCAGCGCGGCCGCCTTGCCGAAGTTGCGGCGCAGCCGCACCACGGCGATCTCGGGCTCCGCCGCGGCGAGGTCGGCGAGGATCTCCGACGTGCCGTCGGTGGAGCCGTCGTCGACGAAGAGGATCTCGATCGTGCCGTCCCAGGGCACCGGAGCACCCGCAGGAGCTCCTCCGACAGAGGGCGCACCGATTCGCGCTCGTTGTAGACCGGGATGACGACCGAGACGAAGGCGAGACGGGCGGCCACCGGCGCCGATGCTACCAGCGACCCGCGTCCGCGCCGGAGCGGCGGGTGGCGCGGGGCTCGCGGGGCGGGCGCTCCGCGGCGGGCCCCGCGCCGCGGCAGCGCCAGGCCGCCCTTGACGGCCCGCTCCACCACGAGCGTGCCGAGCGACCAGATGCAGGCGGCCACCAGGAGCCCCAGGAAGAGGCCGACGGCGCCGCGGGACCCGTTGGCGGACGTGTCGATGAGGTACCAGACGGTGAACGAGCACGTTCGCGTGCAGCACCTGCGCCAGGCTGAACGCGAGGATCACGAAGGGGATCACCGCGAGGGCCGCGAGGGCCGGCAGGTGCCAGGGCCGGCGCGCCGAGGTGGCCAGCAGGGCCGCGTGGGCCGCCGGGATGGCGAGCACCAGCGCGTAGGGGCGCGCGATCCACATCACCAGCAGGAGCAGCGACAGGCACGCGAGCGCCGCGGCGGCCTCCGCCGCGGGGGAGGCGCCGCACCCGCCGGCCGCGCCGGCGGGCGTACATCGCGCCCAGGACCCCGGCGGCGGCGGCGAGGACGATCGCCAGCCCCGCGAGGGCGCCGAAGCGCGCGTCCGCCGGGATCGGCGGCGCCCCCGCCGCCGCCCCGGGCAGCAGCCCGGCGAGGGCGAGCAGGTACGCCGCCCCCAGCGCCGCGAAGAGGGGGATGGCCCGCAGGCCCACGGCGCGCACGCCGGCGCCCAGGGGCACGCGCGCCCGCCGCTGCCGGGCGAGGATGTCCAGCGAGCACACCAGGACGGGCAGCAGGAGCAGCAGCAGCGTGAGGCGCGCGATCGTGGGCCTCAGGAACTTCCCGGCGAACGCGAGGCTGCCGTCGGCGGCCGGCACCGTCTCGGCGGCGTCCAGGGCGCCGAGCAGGTCGTTGGCCGAGTTGGCCACCATCTCCAGGCGGTCGGCGGTCGGCGGGCGCCCCTCGCGCAGCGGCGACTCGGCGCGGGCCGACAGGGTCACGGAGGTGAGCCCCGCCGCGATCGCCGCCCCCTGGTCGCCGAAGGTCTGCGGCACGCCCAGGCGCAGCAGCTGCCCGCCGAGGCTCGGGGGCCCGTCCGCGCGCCCGCCGGCGCGCTGCACCGACCGGTCGGCGATGTGGCCCAGCCCCAGGGCCTGGCGGTCGGTGCGGCCGTCGATCCACACGTGAACGCGGTCGCCGTTCGCCTCGCCGGGCGCGTCGAGCACGATCGCGGCCGAGAGCGGGAACGACGAGAACCGCTCCAGGAACCAGCGCAGGCCGGCGTTGCCGAGGGTGCTCCCGTCGGTGGAGACGAACAGGTGGGGGCGCTGGTGGCGGGTGGTCCCCGAGGCCTGCGCCAGGCGCAGCATCACGGCGGTGGAGGTGGTGCCGGCCACGACGCCGGCCGGCGTGTCGCGCGGGGCCACCACGAGGATGCCGCCGCGCGGGCGGCCGGCGTCGGTCCCCGGGACGGCGAGGTAGACGTTCTGCAGGCTCACCCGCTCGCCGTTGGCGCGCGCCTCCAGGTCCTGCACCCGCACCCTCCCGGCGCCCCCCGGCACCTGCGCGAGCTGCCCCTGCACCCAGCGGGCCGCCGCCAGGTCGTGCGCGGAGCCCGGCGGGCGGTCGGGCGCGATCGCGGCGAGCTGCTGGGAGAGCTCCAGCGTGCCCTGGCCGTCGATCGTCGAGGGCAGGCTCGCCTCCGGCCCGGCCTCCGGGGTCTGCAGCGTGAGCAGCGCCACCACCAGGGCGACGCCGGCCACGAGCCAGCAGGTGCGGTACAGGCGCAGGTTCAGCACGCGCGGCGGCCCCCGGTGGCCGGTCGGCGGAGCGTAGAGTCGTGTCGATCGCCATCGGTTCGGTCACCGACGGGAGGGTGATGATCGCGCGAGATGGGGTTCTCCCACGGGGTGACGGCCTCCGCGGTGCGGCGGGCCGGTCGGGCTGGGAACAATTACAGACTCTTCGCCGCGGGCGATCCCCTCACGCGGCCGGAGGCGCCGCGGGGGCGCGGTCGTGAGTCGCCGCCCCGCACCCCTGATCCTGGTCTCCAACCGGGGTCCCATGACGTTCGAGCGCGGCGAGGACGGCGAGCTGGAGCGCGTGCGCGGCGGCGGCGGCCTGGTCACCGCGCTGCTCGGCCTGACCGAGCACACGCCGGCGCTGTGGGTGTCGGCCGCCATCTCCGAGACCGACGAGGAGGTCGCCGCGGAGGCGGGCGGGGGCAGCTTCGCGCTGCCGGACCTCGGCGTCGACACGCGCGGGCGCTTCGTGGTGATCGACGCCCGAGACCCACAACAGCTTCTACAACGTCGTCGCCAACCCGATGCTCTGGTTCATCCAGCACTACCTGTGGGACCTGAGCAACGCGCCCGACATCCGGCGCGAGGAGCTCGACGCCTGGGAGCACGGCTACCTGGCCGCCAACCAGCCTGTTCGCCGACGCCGTCAACCGGGAGCTGGACGAGGACCCCAACCGGGTGGTCATGCTCCACGACTACCACCTCTACACGGCGCCCGAGGCGATCCGCGCCGCCCACCCGGACGCCTTCCTGCACTTCTTCGTGCACATCCCGTGGAGCCAGCCCGACTACTGGCGCATCCTGCCGCCGCACATCCGCGAGGGCGATCCTGCGCGGGCTGCTGGCCAACGACATCGTCGCCTTCCACACCCGCAGCTACGCGCGCAACTTCCTGCTGTGCTGCGAGGACCTGCTCGACCTGCGGGTGGACTACGAGCGCCGCCTGGTGCGCTGGGAGGGCCGGGACGTGTGGGTGCGCTCGTACCCCATCTCGGTCAACGCGCCGATGTTCGAGGAGCTGGCGCGCTCGCCCGAGGTGGCCGAGGAGGAGGGCCCGATCCTGCGCCGCCGGCGCCAGCACCTGATCGTGCGCGTCGACCGCACCGACCTCTCCAAGAACACCCTGCGCGGGTTCAAGGCCTTCGACGTCTTCCTGGACCGCCACCCCGAGTTCCTCGAGGACATCACGTTCTTCGCCCTCCTGCAGCCCTCGCGCCAGGACGTCGACGAGTACATCGAGTACCTCGCGAAGATCCGCGACGTGGTGAGCCACATCAACCTCAAGCACGGCACCCCGGACTGGATGCCGATCGACCTGCGCATCGAGAGCAACATCCACCGGGCGGTCGCGGCCTACAAGCACTACGACGTCCTGCTGGTGAACCCGATCTTCGACGGGATGAACCTGATCGCCAAGGAGGCGCCGCTCGTCAACGAGCGCGACGGCGTGATGATCCTCTCCGAGAACGCCGGCGCGCACGAGGAGCTGGGCTCGTTCGCGATCACCATCAACCCCTTCGACGATCGAGGCCCAGGCCGAGGCGCTGCACCAGGCCCTGGTGATGCCGGCCGACGAGCGCGCCTTCCGCATCCAGGAGATCAAGCGGATCGTGCGCGAGAACGACGTCGGCAAGTGGCTCTCCGCCCAGCAGGCCGACATCGCGCGCAAGCGGTCGGCCGACCGCCGCCGGGGCAAGCGCGCCGAGGCCCGGTGAGCGACGCCCCGCGACCTCACCCACCTCGACGCGCGCGGGCAGGCGCGCATGGTGGGCGTGGGCCACAAGCCCCCCGTCGTGCGGCGCGCCGTGGCGGAGGCGCTCGTGCGGATGGCGCCCGGCACCGCCCGCGCGATGTCGGAGGGCCGCCTGCCCAAGGGCGACGCGGCGGCGGTCGCGCGCGTCGCGGGGATCATGGCCGCCAAGCGCACGCCGGAGCTGATCGCCCTGTGCCACCCGCTGCCGATCGACCACGCCCGCGTGGACGTGGAGGTCGAGCGCCGAGGAGGGCCGGGTCCGGATCCGGGCCGAGGTGGAGACCACCGCCCGGACCGGGGTCGAGATGGAGGCCCTCACCGCGGCGTCGATCGCCGCGCTCAACGTCTACGACCTGGTGAAGGGCATCGACCCCGACCTGGTGATCGAGGGCGTGCGGCTGCTGGAGAAGACGAAGGGCGCGCCGGCGGCCGGCCCGTGAGCCTGCGGGTGGCGGTGGTCACGGTCTCGGACCGGTCGGCCCGCGGAGAGCGCGAGGACCGCTCGGGACCCGGCCCTGGCCGAGGCGGTGGAGGCCTCGCGGCGCGACCGTGGTGCGCCGCGAGCTGGTCGCCGACGAGCCGCGCGGGCTCGCGGAGCTCCTGGCGGGCATGTGCGACGGGGCGGACGCGCCCGACCTGATCCTCACCACCGGGGGCACCGGGATCGGGCCCCGCGACCGCACCCCCGAGGCCACGGCCGGGGTCTGCGACCGCCTGGTGCCGGGGATCGCCGAGACCCTGCGCGCGCGCTCCCTGGCGGTGACGCCCCACGCGATGCTCTCGCGGGGGGTGGCCGGGGTGCGCGGCGCCACCCTCCTCGTCAACCTGCCGGGCTCCCCCGGCGGGGCGCGGGACGGCTGGGAGGTGGTGGCGCCGGTGGCGGCGCACGCCGTGGCGCAGCTGGGCGGCGGCGACCACCCGCCCCCACCCGGGCGCATTGGAGGGGGCGGGGCGGCAGGGTAGGTTGCGCGCCATGTCGGAGCGCCTCGAGCTGTCGGCCATGGGTGCCGTGCGCCCCCCCGTCGAGGCGGCCCTGGCGGCGGCGGCGCGGCGCGAGGAGCAGGGCTTCGACGCCATCTGGTGGGCCGACCACTTCCTGCACTGGTTCCCCAGCGCGATCTGGGACCCGGAGCTGGTGCCGCAGGCGGCCGCGGGCCAGGCCAGCCCGCACCTCTGGTTCGACCCGGTGCCGGTGGTCGCCGCGGCCGCGGGCGTGACGCGCGACATCCGGCTCGGGATCGGCGTCACCGACCTGGTGCGCCGCCACCCGGCGTCGCTGGCGCAGACCGCCCTGACCCTGGACCACGTGACCGGCGGGCGCTTCGTGCTGGGCGTCGGGACCGGGGAGGCGCTCAACCTCACGCCCTACGGCATGACCAACGAGCGCCCCCTCTCGCGGCTCGACGAGGGCCTCGAGGTGATGCGCCTGCTGATGGACGGCACCGGGCCGGTCGACTTCGCGGGCGACCACTTCCGCCTGGAGGGCGCGGAGATGGGCCTGGGGCCGGTCGGCGACCGGCCGCCGCCGATCTGGGTCGCGGCCCACCGCCCCCGCGGCCTCGCCCTGACGGGCCGCCGCGCCGACGGCTGGCTGCCGCTGACGACCGACCCGGCCGAGTACGCCGCGCATGCTCGCCGCCGTGCGGGCCGCCTCCCGGCGGGCCGGGCGGGACGCGGACGCGGTGACGCCGGGCCTGTACGCGCGCATCGTCGTCGCGCCGACCCGCGAGGAGGCCGAGGCCGCCATCGACGGCTCGCTGCTGATGCGCTTCATCGCGCTCACGCGCTCGGCCGAGGCGTTCGCGGCGCGCGGCGCGGAGCACCCCCTGGGATCCGGGGAGTTCGGCCTCACGTCCTTCCTTCCCACCCGCTACGGCCGCGAGGACGCCCTGCGGCTGGCCGCGGCGGTGCCGGCCGAGGTGGTGCGCGACACGGTGATCCACGGGACGCCCGACGACATCGCGAGCGCGCTGGCCGCCTTCGTCGCCGAGGGGGCCCGCCACATCCAGCTGACCAACATGACCCCGCTCGCCGCGCCCGCCATGGCGGCCGCCAGCGAGGCGCTGCTCGCCGACGCCGTGTCCGCCGTGCGCCGGGGCGCCGCGTGAGGGCGCGCACCGCGGGGCCGGCGCTCGGGCTGGCCGCGGCGGCCCTCCTGGCCGCGGGCGCCCCCTCGGCCCTGGGGGCCTCGCGGACCGTCACCATCGACGGCTGGGCCGACCGGACCCTGGCCTTCAGCGGCCCGCGCCTGCTGTGGACCGAGGCCGCGACGGTGCGGGTGGACCCGCGCAAGATCCCCGGATCGCCCCGCGGCGCGACCACCTTCGACTACTACCGCGCCGAGGTCTTCGGGGCGGCGCTGAACCCGGGCTCGCGGCTCTTCCGCACCGGCCCGCCCGAGGTGCGGGTGTCCGTGCGCACGAGCGTCGCGGCCATGGGCGCCGGCATCCTCGCGCCCACCGGCGACGGCGGCTTCCTGATGGTGCCCCGCACCGCCCGCGTGGCGCCGCCGGTCATCCACTGCTGCGATCCCAACGGCATCGAGACCGTCCTGGAGAGCGAGAGCCGCCCCGACGCGCCCGTCACGATCGCGGCCACCTGGGACGCCGGCGCCGCGACCTTCGTCGAGGCGGGACCCGGCGGGCTCCAGGTGCTGCGGCGCGTGGACCCGGCCAACCCCGGCGCGCAGCTCACCATCCCCACCACCCAGCCGGCCGTCGCCGGGCTGGTGGCCGTCTCGAACACCGCCCGCGCCTGGGTCGATCCGGCGGCGCCGGCGGCGCTGCAGGTGCAGCCCAGCGGCGCGGCCGCGCCGGCGGCGGTGGCCCTGCCGGGCCCCGCGCTGGGCGTCTGGGCCGCGACCAACGTGATCGTGGTGGCGGTGCGCGCGGGCGCCCGCGTCGCGCTGCTGCGCATCGACCAGCCCGCCCTGGCGCCCGCGCGGGTGTGGAGCGGACGCGGCGGTCCCGCGCGTCGCCGTCGGCGGCGGCGTCGGTGGCGGTCGCCGAGCCGCGGCGGGTGCTCGCCGCGCGGCGCGGTTCGCTGAAGGTGGTCACGCGCACGCGCCGGGCGATCGAGGCCGTGGGCGTGGACGGCCGGCGGGTGGCCTGGATCGAGCGGGGGGTGCGCCGCACGGGCGGCCGCGTGGGCGTGGTGCACCTGGGGGTGGCGCGATGAGGGCCCGCGCGTTGCTCGCCGCCCTGGTCGTCCTGCTCGCCGCGCGCCGCGACGGCGGCCGCGGCGCCGATCATGGCGCTGCAGGACGACAACCTGGTCAACGTGCGCGGCGCCGAGCTGGAGGCGCGCCTGGACGCCCTGGCGGCCACCGGCGTCGACGGCCACCCGGGTCGATGTGCTGTGGGGCCAGGTGGCGCCCACGCGGCCGCGCGACGCGCGCGACCCGGCCGACCCGGCGTACGACTGGAGCCGCTACGACCAGATCGTGCGCGGCCTGGCGGCGCGCGGCATCGCGGTCATCATGGACTTCTACTGGACGCCCGTCCTGGGCGTCGGCGAGCGGTGCGCGCCAGGCGGCGCCGCGGCCGGCCGACGGCGCGCGGTTCGCCGGCGCGATGGCCCGCCGCTACTCGGGCGCCTACCCCGACCCCGCGGGCGGGGTGCTGCCCGAGGTGAAGCGGATCGAGGTCTGGAACGAGCCCAACCTGCCCGACTTCTGGCGGCCCCAGTGCCGCTCGCGCGGGGGCAAGGCGGTGTGGGTCTCGCCGCGGGCGTACGCGGCGCTGCTGGCCGCCTCCTACCGCGAGATCCACGCCGCCAATCCCGGCGCCGAGGTGATCGGCGGCGTCGCCGGCCCCGCCGGGCGCTCGCCCACGGTGTGCGCGAAGGACGGATCGGGGGGCGTCGGGAGCCTCGACTGGGCCCGCTGGGTGGCCGACCAGGGGCCGCCGCTCGACGCCTGGAGCCTGCACCTGTACCCGCTGGGCGGACCGCTGCAGGCGTTCTTCGTGCCCTCCTGGAGCACCATTCCGCGTGTCATCCAGCAGGTGGATAGGCTTCGCCGCGGCGCGCCCATCCACGTCACGGAGACGGGGTACCACACGTCCTACAACCGCTATCACCGCTACTTCGTCAGCGAGGCCCAGCAGGCCCTCTGGGTCGATGAGACCGTGGCCGCGGCGGCGCGGTACCCGCGCGTGCAGGCCGTGACGTGGTTCAACTTCCAGGACAACCCCTTCTGGACCGGCGGGCTGCTGCGCGGGGACGGCTCGCGCAAGCCCTCGTACGACCGCTTCGCGGCGGCCGCGCGGGCCAACCCCGCCCCCGCCGGGTGGGCGCGTTGAGCGAGGGCGAGGGCCGCCTGGACGAGGTCCAGGCCTACTACGACAACCTGGCGCCCCGGCTGGTGGCGGTCGAGGACCGCAACTGGCACCTCCAGAGCCGGATGTCGCTCATCCTCGAGACGATCCAGGACTACGTGCCCAACGTCCCCCCGGCCGAGGGCACCACCGCGCCGCGCGTGCTGGACGTCGGCTGCGGCACGGGCTTCCTGCTGGAGAAGCTGGCGGGCCTGGGCTTCACCGGCATCGGGATCGACCTGTCGCCGGAGTCCGTCGAGCACTCCCGGGCCCGCCTGGCGCGCGATCGGGGCGGCGGACCGCCTCTCCGCGGTGGTCGGCAGCGCCTACGAGCCGCCGGAGGGGCCGTACGACCTCGTCACCCTGACCGACGTCCTCGAGCACCTCGAGGAGCCGCGCGCCTGCCTGGCCGCGGTGCGCGAGCGGCTCGCCCCCGGCGGCCTGGTGGTGATCTCCACCCCCAACCGGCACAGCCTGCCGGGCGCACGCCGCTGGCTGTCCGAGCACGGCCTCTCGTTCATCAAGGTCAGCCTCGCGCCGGTGGACAACTGGCAGACGTGGAACGACCTGACCGGGCACGCCGCCTCCGCGGGCCTGGTGCCGGTGTCGCGCCGCGGCATCTTCTTCCGCCCCGGCGGGCGGGTGGGCTCCCAGATCGGGCGTCTCTACCGCCACCCCGCGCCCCGCCGCGCCGAGCACGCGCTCTCGCGGACCCCCGTCGGGCGCTTCGGCTTCTACATCTGCCTGGGGTTCCGGGCACTCTGAGATGAGCACATCCCGGCCGGATGGCCACGACCGCGCACGGCGCGCGGGCGTGGCGGTGGCCATGCTCGCGCTCTTCATCGTGGCGGCTCGGCGTCTTCGTGCTGCCCTTCGCGTTCCCCACGCCGCCGCCGATCGTCACGCGCTTCCAGGCGACCCAGCTGTTCAGCCCCAACGGCGACGGCCAGCGGGACGTGGCCCGGATCGGCGTGCGCCTGAGCGAGGCGAGCGACGTCACCCTGACGATCCGCAAGGACGGCGAGGACGTCGCCGTCCTGCTCGACGCCATCCGCAAGCCGCGCGGCTTCTTCACCACCAGCTGGGACGGCACGCGACGCGCCAGGGCTTCCCGGTGCCCGACGGCACCTACGCCATCACGCTCCGGGTGCGCTCGGGCGACAAGCAGTTCAACACCAGCCGCAAGATGGTGGTGGACACCACCGCGCCCCGGCCGGCCTCCCTGACGGTGACCTCGGCGACCCTCGCCGCCGCCGGCCCCGGCCAGTGCCGGGTCAGCTTCACGCCGGCCGACGCCGGATCGGTGACCTTCGAGGCGCGCCCGTTCGAGGGCGGCGACGTCGTGCGCACCCTCGGGCCCCGCCCGGCGCAGGCCGATCAGGAGCTGAGCGCTGGAACTGGTCCGGCGTGGGCACGACCGCGGCGGCGCCGGTCCGGCCCGGGCTCTACGTCATCCGCGCCTCCCTGCGCGACGCGGCGCGCAACGTGCTCACCCGCGAGCGCACCTGCTGGGTGGGGTACATCGCGGGCACGGCCCGGCCGGCGCGTCCGGCCGCGGGCGACGCGGTGGGCGTGACCCTGCGCCGCACCGACGGCACGCCGCTGCCCGGCTCGACGCGCGATCGCGCTGGTGCTCCAGCGCCGCACCGGCGTGCCCGGCGAGACCTTCGGCGACCCGCTCGGCGTCCAGGTGGGACCGGGCGCCAGCGGGCCCGCCGGCCGCATCACCGTGACCGTGCCGCGCAACGTGCAACCCCGCGGCGCTGTGGCTGGTGGCGCCGGCGCCTGGACGGCTCGGGCACCGCCCTGGTCGACCTGCGGCGGCACCCGATGAGCGGCGCGGCGCGGGACATCGCCGCGGTCGCCGCCGCGCTCGGCGTGGTGGGCCTGCTCGCGCCCCTGCCCGCTGCTGCGCTCGGAGGCCCAGCGGGCGGGGGCGCTGGCCGTGACCCTGGCCGCGTGGGCGCTCCTGCTCGGCGAGCCTCATCCCGGGCGGACGACGCCGAGAACGCGCTCGACCGGCTTCACGACCGTCACGGGCGCGGCGGCGGGCGCTGCTCGCGGTCGTCGTCGGGATCGTGGTGCTGGTGGTGGGCGTGCGCCTCATCCTGGCGCGCCCGGTGATCTGGTTCGTGCTGCTGGGCCTGGCCCTGCCCATCCGCATCCCCGTGACGATCGGCAAGACCGACGGCAACCTGCTGGTGCCCCTGTACGCTGGTCATCCTGCTGGGGCTGGCCGCCTGGATCTGGGGGCGCTGGCGCGGGCGCATCGCGGCGCCGGCGCAGGAGGGCCCGCCCGCGCTCAACTGGCCGCTGGCGGCCTTCGTCGGCTTCCTGCTCGTCTCGAGCCTGTGGAGCGCCGACCCGGCCGAGGCGGCCAAGAAGGCCGTGTTCTTCTACATCCCCTTCACCCTGCTCTACGTCATGACCGTCGCCTGGTGGCCGCGCGGGCGGGCGCTCGCGGCGCTGGCCGTCACGACCGATCGCGGGCGCGACCGTCGCCGCCCTCGTCGGCCTGTGGCAGTACGCGAGCCACGAGATCTGGTGGAACCAGACCCTGATCCAGGCCAACGTCTACAGCCGCTTCTTCCGCGTCAACGGCATCTTCTTCGACCCCAACATCCTCGGCCGCTACCTGGTGGTGGGGATCCTCGTGTGCCTCGCGCTCGCCTGGGTGCGCACCCGCACCCGGGAGCTGGTGCTGCTCGCGGCGGCCGGGGCGGTCATGGCGGGCGCCCTGGTGGTGACCTACTCGCGCTCCAGCGCGCTGATGCTGATGGTGGGCCTGGTGCTCCTGGCGATCCGGGCGTTCGGGCCCCGCCGGGCGCTGGTCGCGGGGGCCGTGCTGGTGGTGCTGGCGGGCGGCATCGCGATCGCCACCAGCGGCCCGGTGCGCCACGCCCTCACCGACTCGAACCGCCTGGAGCGGGTGAGCGAGGGCCGCTTCGACCTGATGCGCGGCGGGCTGACCATCTGGCGCGAGGAGCCCGTGGTCGGCGCCGGCCTGGGCGGCTTCCAGACGCGGTTCGAGGAGACGCTGACGCCGGTGGAGCAGCGCCGGGTGCGCGTGGTGATCTCCCACAACAGCCCGATCACCGTCCTCAGCGAGGGCGGCGTGATCGGCTTCGCCCTCTTCCTGGCCCTGCTGGTGGGCGGGGGCTGGGCGGTCGTGCGCGGCTCGCGCGACGAGGGCGACATCGGCTGGGCGCGGTGGACGCTCGGGGCGATACTGGCCGGGATCATGGTCCACAGCCTGCTGTACGCCGCCTTCTTCGAGGACCCGGTCGTGTGGGTGGCCGCGGGCGCCGCGGTGGCCCTGGCCCTGACGGCCGCGGCGCGTCCGCCGGAGGCGGTCCCCGAGCCCGGCGGCGCCCGAGGCGGCGGAGCCGACGTGACCGCCGGCCTCCGCGTGCTCTGCCTCAGCAACATGTGGCCGGGCCCGGTGGACCCCGACTACGGCGCCTTCGTCGCCGAGATGTGCGGTGCCCTGGAGGATCTCGGGATGACCGTCGACCCGGTGGTCATCGACCGCCGCGGCGGGCGGCCCGGCGCGCACGCCCGCCAAGTACGGGTCGCTGGCGGCGCGCGCGGCGCGCCACGCCCGGCGGGCCGACGTCATCTACGCGCACTACCTGTTCCCCACGGCGGCGGCCGCGGGGCTGGCGGCGCGCACCGCGGGCATCCCCTACGTGGTGACCGCCCACGGCGGCGACGTGCGCAACCTCGACCGCGCCACCGTGCGCACCGCGACGGCCCGCGCCCTGCGGGGGGCCGCGGCCGTGATCGCGGTGAGCCGCCACCTGGCCGAGGACCTGCGGGCCACCGGGCATCGCCCTGCCGCCGGTGCACGTCGTCAACATGGGCGTGGACATGGCGCGCTTCACCCCCGGCGACCGCGGCGCGGCGCGGGAGCGGCTGGGCCTGGACCGCGACGCGCCCCTGGTCCTCGCCCTCGGGGGGCTCACCGACCGCAAGAACCCCATCGGCCTGCTGCAGGCGCTCGCGCGCGTGCGCGGCGGTGCGCCCGGACGCCCGGGTGGCGTTCGTCGGCGACGGCCCGCTCGCCCGCGCGGTGGACGTGGGCGCGGCGCGGATGGGCCTCGAGGACGCGGTCATCCGCACCGGGGCCCTCCCGCACGAGCGGGTGGCCGACTGGGTGGCGGCCTGCGACATGCTGGCCATGGTGAGCCGGGTGGAGCCCCTCGGGGTCGTGGCGCTGGAGGCCCTGGCCGGCGGCCGGCCGGTGGTGGCGACCCGCGTCGGCGGCACCCGCGAGGTGGTGCCCGCCCCGCGCGCGGGCCGGTCGTGGACCCGCTCGACCCGGGGCGATCGCCGCGGCGATCCTCGCCCTGCTGGACGACCCGCCGGCCCGGCCGCCTGCCGCGGGCGGCCCGGCCCCACGGCTTCGACCGGCAGGCCGCCCGGGTGGCCGCGATCCTCGAGAGGCCGCCGCGGACGCGTGACGCGCGGCCGCGGGTGGGCTCTCGCGCGCTGCGCTACTCTCCGCCGCCGATGCCGTTGACCGATGCTGCCGCCCGGCCCGCGGGCTCCGGGCGGCTCCCCCGCCTGCTCGCGGCACCTCGTGGGCGCCGTCGCGCCGGAGCCTTCGCCGTGTGGCAGCCGCTGGTGGGCCTCGCGCTGGCGATCGTCGTGGTGATCGCGATCATGCTGCGCGACATCCCGATGCGACGGCTCGCGCCGGTGCTGGTGGTCGTCACCGCGCTGGCCGCGGTGGCCGGGCCCAACCTGGCCCCGCCGGGCGCGCCGGGGATCTTCCTGTTCCGCATCCTCATCGTGCTGCTGGGGCTCGGGGTGATCGGCTACCTGCTGATGGACGGGCGTCTCGCCCTGCCGGCGGGGCTGCCGCGGCCGGCGGGCATCCTCGGCGTCTGGCTGGTGTGGTCGGCGCTCTCGATCGGCTGGGCCGAGGACACGGCGGCGGCCATCCGGTGGTCGAGCTTCATGGCGATGATGATCGGGCTGGCGCTGGCGATCGCCCTGCTCTGCCGCCGCCGGCGGCGCGCCCAGATCCTCCTCTGGTCCCTGGCGGGCGCCTTCGCCCTGGCCTGCCTGGTGGCGATGGCCGAGGTCGCGACCGGGCTGCACCTGCCGTCGCTTCCGGGCCGGGACCGAGAACCGGGGCGGCCTGATCGGCGTGGGCTCGCTGTTCGGCAACCAGAACAACTTCGCCGCCTTCCTCAGCCTGAGCCTGCCCTACTTCGCGGTGCTGCCGATCGTGTTCCGCGACGTGCGCCTCAAGGCGATCGGCTTCGCCGGCGGCGCGGTGGCGCTGATGTTCATCCTGCTGGCGGGGAGCAAGTCGGGCCTGCTGTCGGCCGGGTTCGTGGTGATCGGCCTGCTCGTGCTGGTGGGCAGCGACCGCCGGGCGCGCGGGCGCCTGGTGGTGGCGGGCGGCATCGCGGTGATGGCGGTCGCCCTGGTGGTGCCCATCCTGCAGGGCGCCGGGCCGGTGAAGCTGGACGAGCGCACCGTCACCAAGCTCGACTTCAACGTCCTGCGCAGCCAGATCGAGACCCAGTCGGGCTCCGGCGGCGTGCGCAACGCCCTCCTCACCGACGGCCTCAACATCATCGCCGAGACCAACGGGCTGGGCGTGGGTGCCGGCAACGCGGAGAGCGCAGGTGCGGGCGCTGGTCGACTTCGCCCGCGCGTCGCCAACCTGCACAACTGGTGGCTCGAGGTGCTGGTGGACGGCGGGATCGTGGGCCTGGCCCTGTACCTGCTCTTCTTCCTCACGCTGCTGCGCGGCCAGGCCCGCGCCAGCCGGCGCACGCAGGACCCCTTCGTGCGCTACATGTGCCTGGCCGGCGCCCTGTCCCTGATCGGCTGGATCATCGGCAGCGTCGGCCCCTCGACGGCGATCCACTTCGCGCCCATGTGGATCATGTTCGGCCTGGGCATGGGCGCACTCGTGCCTCGCGCGCCAGGAGGAGCGGCCATCCGCATCCTGATGCTCAGCCACATGTACCCGAGCGCCGTCAACCCGACGGGCGGGATCTTCGTCCACGAGCAGGCCCGGGCCCTCGTGGAGCTCGGCCACGACGTCCGCGTGGTCTCGCCCAAGGCGTGGGCCCCGCCGCTCCTGACGCGCTGGCGCGCGTACCGCGAGGTGCCGGGCGTCAACGTCATCGACGGCATCCCGGTCCTCTACCCGCGCAAGCTGACGCTGCCGGGCGGCCCGCCTGGGCCACCGCAACAACGACGCGATGCTGCTGGCGATCGGGCGCTCGCTGCGGCGCATCCACGCGCGCTGGCCCTTCGACGTGATCCACGCCCAGATGGTGGTGCCCGACGGCTGGGCCGCGGCCCGGATGGGCAGCGAGCTGGGCGTGCCCGTGGTGGCGACCGCGCACCGCGCGGACGTGCTGGACGTCCCGGCCCAGGGACCGCGCAGCCGCGCGCGGGTGATCGAGGCCATCGAGGACATCGGCTGGATCTGCTCGGTGAGCCAGGCGATCGCGCGACGCCGCGCTGGCGCTGGCGACCCCGCGGCGGCCGATCCGGATCGTCCCCAACGGCGCCGACACGCGGGTCTTCGTCGACCGGCCGGCGTCGGAGGCGCGGGCCCACCTGGGCCTCCCCGACGACGGCCCGATCGTGACCTTCGTCGGCAAGCTGGTGCCCCGCAAGGGCGTCGACACCCTGGTCGAGGCGATGGGCCTCCTGGCGGCGCGCCCCGGCGGCGCGCCCCTGCTGGTGGCCGCGGGCATCGGCGAGCTGCGTCCCGAGCTGGAGCGGCGCGCGGCGCGAGCTGGGCGTGGCCGACCGCATCCGCTTCGTGGGCAAGATCGCCGCACGACGACGTCGGCTGGTGGATGGCGGCGGGCGACCTCTTCGTGCTGCCCTCGCTCAGCGAGGGGCTGCCCACGGTCGTCTGCGAGGCGATGAACTGCGGCGCGCCCGGTGGTGGCGACCGCCGTGGACGGCACCCCCGAGATCGTGCGCGACGGGGAGACCGGGCTGCTCATCGCGCCGGGCGACCCCGGCGCCCTCGCGGCCGCGATCGCCCGCATCCTGGACGACCCCGGCCTGGCGGGGCGCATGAGCGCCGAGGCCCTGCGCATCGGCCGGGAGCGGTACACCTGGGCCGCCAACGCCCGGCAGATGGTCGGCATCTACGAGGAGGCGACCGCGTGAGCGCGCCGGCCGGGCCGCCCGCCATCGTCCTGCAGGCCTCGGGACCGAACGCCCTGGGCATCATCCGCAGCCTGGCGCGCGCCGGGGTGCCGGTGATCGCCTGCGACCACGACCCGCTCCGCGCTCGGACTGCTGTCGCGCTACGCCACCCCGGTGCTGATGGCGGACCCCCTCACCGAGGGGGACGCCTTCGTGGACGACCTCATCGCCCTGGGCCACGGGGCGGGCGCCGGCGGCGTGCTGTTCCCGACCCACGACGAGGCCGTCGCGGCCATCGGCCCGCGCGAGGCGGAGGTCGACGCCGTGCTGCGCCGCCCCTGGAGCCCGTGGGCGACGATGGTCCGGACGATCGACAAGGGCCACCAGCACGCCACCGCCCGCGCGATCGGCTTCCCCGTCCCCGCCACCGTGGACGCCGGAGCCCGACGCCGACATCGCCGAGGCCGCCGAGGGCCTGCGCTTCCCGGTCATCCTCAAGCCGCGCTACTCCCCCGAGTTCCGCCGCCGCTTCCACGTGCAGGTGCTCGAGGCGAACGACCTCGAGGAGCTGCGGGCCGCCAGTGGGAGATGGCGGCCGAGTACCGGCCGCAGCTGTCGGAGGTCATCCCGGGCGGAGACGACACGATCTGGACGCTGGGCAGCTATCGCGACGCCCACGGCCGGGCGCTGGCGTCCTTCACCGGCCGCAAGCTGCGCCAGTGGCCGCCGCGGTTCGGCACCGGCCGCGCCTGCGAGGCCCGCTGGGACGCGGACTTCGCCGCCCGCGGCCACGAGCTGCTGGCCGCCCTCGACTTCCACGGCATCTCGCAGCTGGAGGTCAAGCGCGACCCGCGCGACGGCCGCGACTACCTGATCGAGGTCAACCCGCGCTCGTGGCTGTGGATCGGCCTGGCCACGAAGGTCGGCGTCAACCTGCCCTACGTCGCCTGGCGCGACGCCGTGGGACGCCCCATCGCCGGCACCGGCGCCCATCGCAGCGACGTGCGCTGGATGCTCGCGACCAAGCACCTCGTGGGCAGCGCCCGCGAGATCCGGGCCGGGACCTGGGGGGCGCGGGACTTCCTGGCCACGGTGCGCCCGCCGGTGGTCGACGGCGTCTTCGACCTGCGCGACCCGCGGCCCATGCTGTCGCTCTACCGCCGCTCGCTCGGTGCCCGTGGCTGAGCTGCGCCTGCGCATCGACGGCGCCCGGCCGCCCTTCGCCCCGCGGGCGCGCTGGGTGCTGGAGACCTTCGCCGAGGCCCTGGGCGCGACGCCGGTCTGGGTCGACGGCCCGGCCGACCTCGTCTACGGCCCCGAGCGAGCCCGCCGAGGGGGTCTGGATCCCGGCGGACCCCGCCGCGCAGGCGTTCTTCGAGGGCGCCGGACGCGTTCCCGGCCACGGCGACCCACCGCGCCCAGGGACTCACCCTGCTGTTCGCGCCGACGCACCCGGACGCGCGCGATCCCGGGCGACCTGGTGGCCGGCGCCTTCTACCTGCTCGCCCGCTGGGACGAGCTCCACGCGCCCGAGCGCGACCGGTTCGACCGCCTGCCGCTGGAGGCCAGCGCCTTCGGCCGCATCGCGGGCCTCGACCTGGAGGAGCCCGCCGTCGAGGGCTACATCGCGGCGCTGCGCGCGCGCGCTCGGCCTGCCGGCGCCCACCACGTGGAGCGTGGCCCTGACCCACGACATCGACCGCATCCGGCGGCGCACCCCCAAGGGCCTCGCGGGCATCGCCCGGCGGCGCGGTCCGGGCGGCGTCGCGCGCGCCCTGGCGGGCCCGGACCCGTGGAACAACATCCCCGACCTCCTGGAGGCCGCCTGGCTGCGCGGCATGCGCCCGACCGTGTTCCTCATCGGCCGCAACGCCCACCCGCTCGACGGCACCCCGCGGCGCACCTACGAGCGCGAGCGCCCCGCGCTGGCCGCCGCCGTCCGCGCCGCCGGGGCGGAGGTGGGCCTGCACGCGTCGTTCGCGTCGTCCGAGGACGGCGACGCCCTGGCCGACGAGCTGGCGCTGCTGCGCGGCGAGGTCGGGCCGGTGGAGGGCGTGCGCTTCCACTACCTGCGCTTCCGCTACCACCAGACGGTCCGCTGGCTGGAGGCGGCGGGCGCCGGCTACGACTCCAGCCTCGGGTTCAGCGAGGCGCCGGGCTTCGCCGCCGGGCATCGCCCGCCCCTACCGCCCCTACCTGATCGGCGAGGAGCGCCCCGCGCGCCTGACGCTGCTGCCGCTGGCCGTGATGGACACCACCCTGCACTCCCAGCTGGGCCTCGACGCCGCGCAGGCGCGCGAGCGGGCGCTGGCCGTGCTCGGAGCGCGTGCGCGCGTGCGGCGGCCGCGCGGCGCTGCTGTGGCACAACACGTACCTGGCCGACGACCGCGCGCCCGGCTACGGCCCCCTCTGGGGGGATCTGCTGGACGACGCTGATCGCGCGGGGCGCCGAGCTGGGCCCGGCCGGCGCGCCGGCGCCGCCCGCCGAGGGCGCGCGGCTCGACGGGCGGCGCGTGGTGCACCTGACCAGCGTCCACCGCCCGCGCGACGTGCGCATCTTCCACAAGGAGGCGCGCGCGGCGGCGGGAGCCGGCGCGGGGGCCTGGGTGGGGGCGCCGGCGGCGCCGATCCCGCGGCGCGCGCCGCCTGGCCGCCGGATGGCGGCTGGCGCGCGCGGCGCGCGGGCGGGACGCCGACCTCTACCACGTGCACGACCCCGAGCTGCTTCCGGCCGCGCTGTGGCTCGCGCGCACCAGCGGCAGCCCGGTGGTCTACGACGTCCACGAGTACCTGGGCCAGACCACGCGCACCAAGCGCTGGATGCCCGGCGCCCCTGCGGCGCCCGCTCGCCCGTGGGCGTGGAGCGCGCCGAGCGGCTGCGCCGCGCGGCCGCCTGGACGGCGTGGTGACGGCCAACGAGGACCTGGCCGCCCGCTTCGCGGCCGAGGGCTCCCGGGCGGTGAGCGTGACCAACTCGCCCTGGTCCGACGCCTTCCCCGAGCCGGCGCCGCTGCCGGCCGAGCCGGTGGTGCTCTACGTCGGCGGGCTCGGCCCGCTGCGCGGCCTCGAGGTGATGCGCGCCGCCTTCGCGCGCGTGGACGTCCCGGGCGCGCGGCTGGTGCTGGCCGGGCCCGGGCGACCCGGGCGAGCTGCCCGCCGGCGTCGAGGCGATCGGGGTGGTGGACCACTCCGCGGTCCCGGCGCTGCTGGCCGGCGGCCCGCGTGGCCTGGATCCCGCTGCAGCGCCACGGCAACTACGACCGGGCCGTGCCGACGAAGCTGGTGGAGGCGATGGCCGCCGGGACGGCCGGTGGTGGCCAGCGACCTCGGCCGGATGGGGGCGATGGTGCGCGCCGCCGGCTGCGGCCTGGTCGTGCCCCCCGCCGACGTCGGACGCGCACGCCGACGCCCTCGCGCCGCCTGCTGGACGACCCCGCCGAGGCCGCCCGCATGGGCGCCGCCGGGCGGGCGGCCTTCGTGGAGGGCCTCGGCTTCGAGGTCCAGGCGCGCGCGCTCACCGGCCTCTACGCCGAGCTGCTCGCCCCGTGAGCCGGGTCCTGTACGTCTCGCAGTACTTCGTCAGCGTCGACCAGCCGGGCGGCGTGCGCCACTGGCAGCACACCCGCGCCCTGGCGCGCGCGGGGCACGAGGTGACCGTCGTGACCTCCTACGTCCAGCACAAGGAGCGCACGGTCCCCGAGCGCTACCGCGGGCGGAAGATGGTCCACGAGGTCGAGGACGGCCTGGACGTGTGGCGCACCTACTCGACCCCCGGCTACGGACGCGACCTGCGCTCGCGGGTGGCGAGCTACGGCACCTTCGCCTGGTGGTCGGCGGTGGCGGGCGCGCGGGCGCCGCGCCCGGACGTCGTCGTGGCCTCGTCGCCCTCCCTGCCCGCGGCCGCCGCGGCGGCGGCGCTCGCCCGGGCCCGCGCGGGCGCGCTTCGTGCTGGAGGTGCGCGACCTGTGGCCCGACTCCGCGATCGCGATGGGCCTGGTGGGCGATCCGCGGACCATCGCCGTCTCGCGCCGGCTCGAGTCCTACTGCTACCGGCGCGCCGACCGCATCGTCGCCCTGACCGAGGGCATCCGCGACGGGATCGATCGCCAAGGGCGTCTCGCCCGGCCCGGATCACGCTGATCACCAACGGCGTGGACCTGGAGATCGGCAGGACCGCACGGCGCCCGTCCGCCCCTGCCCGACGACGCCTTCGTGGCGATGTACGTGGGCGCCCACGGCACCTACAGCTCCCTGGAGACCGTCCTGGACGCGGCCGACCGGCTGCGCGACACGCCCGCCGTGCGGGTCGTGCTGGTGGGCGGCGGCGACCGCAAGGCCGGCGCTGGTGGAGGACGCGGAGCGCCGCGGCCTCGCCAACGTCACGTTCGTCGACTCGGTGCCCAAGCGCGAGGTGCCCTCGTGGCTGGCCCGCGCCGACGTCTGCCTGCTGCCCTACCAGGACAACCCGCTGTTCGCCGGCGCGCTGCCCAACAAGGCCTTCGACTACCTGGGCGCCGCCCGCCCGATCATCGCCGCCGCGCCCGAGGGCGAGCTCACGCGCATGGTGGCCGCCGCCGGAATGCGGCGTGGCGGTGCCGCCGGAGGATCCCGAGGCGCTCGCCGGCGCGATCCGCGCCATGGCGGCCGATCGCCGAGGGGGCGCGGCGGATGGGCGAGAACGGCCGCCGCCACGCCCTGGAGCACTACGACCGGGCGGCGCTGGCCGCCCGGTTCGTCGCGGTGGTCGAGTCGCTTGCCTGACGTCACCGGCCCCGTCGGCGGGCGGGCCAAGCGGGCCCTCGACATCCTCGTCAGCCTGCCCCTGGCGATCGTCCTGACGCCCGTCATGGTGGCCATCGCCGTCTGGATCCGGCGCGACTCGCCCGGCCCGGCGCTCTTCCGGCAGCAGCGCATCGGGTACGCGGGACGGCCCTTCACCCTGCTCAAGTTCCGCAGCATGGTGGTCGGGCGCGCAGGGCATGGGCGCCGGGCTCGCGGTGGCGGAGGGCGACGACCGCATCACGGCGGCCGGCGCGGTGCTGCGCCGCCTGTCGCTGGACGAGCTGCCGCAGCTGTGGAACATCGTGCGCGGCGACATGAGCCTCGTGGGCCCCCGGCCGACGGTGGCGTCACAGGTGGAGCGCTACGACGCCCGCCAGCGCCGGCGCCTGCTGGCGCGCCCCGGCCTGACCGGCCTGGCACAGGTCAGCGGGCGCACGACCATCCCGTGGTCGGAGCGCATCGAGATGGACCTGGACTACGTCGACGGCTGGAGCATGCGCCGCGACCTCGCGATCCTCGCCCGGACCGTCGCGGTGGTGCTGCGGCGCGAGGGCACGTACAAGGGCCCGCGCGGCGGGTTCGACCTCCCCTGATCCGGAGCGGTAGATGGCTGACGTGAACGTTCTGCTCACCTGCGCCGGCCAGCGCGTGGACATCGTGCGGGCCTTTCGCGAGGCGCTGGCCCAGGGCGCGCACCGGGGCCGCGTGCTGGTGAGCGACCTCGACCCCCTGTCGCCCGCCCTGTTCGCCGCCGACCGGGTGGTGGAGCTGCCGGCGGTCGACGACCCGGGCTACGGCGCGGCCGTCGCCGAGGTGTGCCGGCGCGAGGGCGTGCGCGTGGTGCTGCCCCTGACCGACCTGGACCCGGTCGTCCTCGCGACCGCCGCGCCCGAGATCCTCGCGGCCGGCGCCCAGACCCTGGTCCCCCGGCCCGAGATCGCCCTGGGCTGCCAGGACAAGTGGGAGTGCCACCTGATGCTTCAGGAGCGCGGGCTGCCGTCCCCGCCCACCTGGCTCCCGGACGAGGTGGACCCGCGGACGCTGCCCTATCCGGTGCTGCTCAAGCCGCGCATGGGCTTCGCCGGACGCCACATCCACCGCTGCGCCGACCCGGACGAGCTGGCGTTCTTCCGCCGCTACAGCCCGGCCGAGAGCGTCGTGCAGCAGGCGCTGCCGGGCCGGGAGTTCAGCATCGACTGCCTCGGCGGGCCCGACGGCGCCGCCCTGGGCGCCATCCCGCGCTCGATGATCCAGAGCAAGGGCGGCGAGCAGATCAAGGGCGAGACCCTGGACGACCCGCAGCTGGTGGAGCTCGGGGCGGCCACGGTGGAGGGACTCGGCCTGGTGGGCCCGAGCACGGTCCAGTGCTTTCGCGAGGACGGCCGCATCCTGGGCATCACCGACATCAACACCCGCTTCGGCGGGGCGTTCCCGCTGCCCCAGGCGGCCGGGGCGGGCTACCCGCGGGCCATCATCGCCATCGGCGCCGGCGAGCGCCCCGCCGCGCAGCTCGGCGAGCACCGCGCGGGCGTCGTGATGACCCGGTTCCTGGACCAGACCATCCTCCACGAGAACACCGTCGGGGCTCGCCCCCCTCCCCCCCGTGGTCTAGGGTCCGCCGTCGTGGATCGCGAGATAACCCTTCGAGACTATGGGCGCGTCCTGTGGAGCGGCCGCTGGCTGATCCTGGCCACCACCGTCGTGGCGGCCATCGTCGGGCTGCTCCTGTCGCTCGCCAGCACGACCACCTACACCGCCAGCGCCGAGCTGTTCGTGGGCCAGGCGACGACGATCTCGGGCACCCCGGTGGCGACGCCGGGCACCAACCCGGGCACGGTCACGGCGGCCCTGGGCGGCGACGGCATCGTGACCCAGGTCGCCAAGGAGCTCGGGGTCACCCCCGCCCGGGTGCGCAACGACGTCACCCTCAGCGCCCCCAAGGCGCCCGGCGGCTCGGTGGGCAACCAGCCGACCATCGTCACCATCCGCTTCACCGACGAGGACCGGGAGATCGCCCGCAAGGGCGCCAACGCGTACGCCAAGATCGTCTACGAGCGCTCGCAGGAGGGCTTCTCGGCGATCATCGACAGCTACAAGCGCGCCGTGGCGACGGCCACGGCGAGCGTCGCCGCCTCGAGGCCTCGCTGGCCCGCTACCGCCGCCAGCTGGCCGCGACGGACGACCCCCAGCAGCAGGTGATCCTCGAATCCCTGCTCACCAGCACCGGCCAGCAGCTCGACATCGCGACCACCGAGCTGTCGGACCAGCGGCTCAACCTGCTCAAGGAGCAGCAGTTCCAGCCGTCGATCATCTCCCTCGCCTCGAGCCCCTCGTCCTCGGGCAGCGTCGGCAACCGCACCCGGACCGTGGTCTTCGCCGGCCATCCTGGGCTTCCTGGTCGGCGTGATCGTCACCTTCATCTGGCGCGGCAGCCCGGCGGGACGTGCGGGGCGCGACTAGGGGCATCGCCGCCGCCGTCCTCGCGCTGGGCCTGCTCGCGGCGGGCTGCGGCGGGGGCGGGGACGGCGGGGACGGGACGACCCGGCCCGAGACGGCCGCGCCCACGGGCGGGCCGGTCGAGGTGACCGTCGTCAACGGGGACACGCTCGCGCCGGTCCCCGGCGCCAGCGTCGTGGGCCTGCGCTCGGGACAGGTGGTGGCGACGGCGACGGCGGACGACGCGGGGCGGGTCGAGGTGCCGCTGGGCACGCGCCTGGTGACCGCCCGCGCGCCGGGCTTCTCGGACGGCGCGGCCGGGATCGGCGGCGCCGGCCCGGTCCAGATCGAGGTGTACGACCCCGACCTCCAGAGCCCCGAGTACGGCGGCGGGCCGACGCGCGACCGCTACGTCCCCGGGGTGAAGGCCCCCCTGCCGGACGGCGACCCGGCCTGGAGCTTCGAGAGCCGCACCCTGATCGAGTTCCCGCCGGCCGTGGACGACGGCCTGGTGGTCTTCGGGGTCAACTCGGGGCGCGTCTACGGGCTGGACGCCGACACCGGCAAGGTGCAGTGGGCCCGCCGGCAGAAGGGCGAGATCGCCTCGAGCCCGGCGATCGCGGGCCCGCAGGTCTTCGTGAGCTCGATGGACGGCATGCTGTCGGCCTACGGCCGGGGCGGCACGCCGCGCTGGCGGTTCTCCACCGGGGGCAGCCCCGTCGAGAGCTCGCCCCTGGTCGTGGACGGGCGCGTCTACGTGGGCGCGTGGAACGGCACGCTCTACGCGGTGGACGCGAAGACCGGCACGGCCGACTGGACCTTCGCGGCGGCGGCCGACATCAAGGGCAGCGCGGCCCTCGCGGGCAACCTGATCGTGGTCGCCGACTACGCGGGCAACGTCTATGCGCTGGACCCCGCGACCGGCGCGCAGCGCTGGCGCTACACCGGCGGGCAGCGCTTCTACGGCGGGCCGGCGGTGAGCGGCGACCGGCTGGTGATCGGCGACGTGGGCGGCGCGGTCATCGCGCTGGACACCGCCAGCGGGCGCGAGCTGTGGCGCCACGGGACCGCGGGCTACGTGTACTCGACCCCCGCGATCGCCGGACGGGACGGTCTACATCGGCTCCTACGCCGGGACCTTCGAGGCGCTCAGCCTCGCGGACGGCGCGCCCAAGTGGTCGTTCGACGCCGGCGAGCGCATCTCCGGGTCGGCGACGGTCGTGGGCGACGTGGTCTACACCGCCATCCTGGCGCGCCCCGGCACCCCGCCGAAGACGTTCGGCCTCGACACGGCGACGGGCGAGGTGAGATACACCGGTGACGACGGCCGCTACTCGCCCGCGGTCGGCGCCGGCGTGACCCTCTACCTGGTGGGGACGCGCGTCATCGATGCCTATCGCGACCCGACGCCGTAAGGCCGCCCTCTGGGTCGGCGCGGTGGCGCTGGTGGTGGTGCTGGGCGCCGCCGTGCTGGGATTCGGGCTCACGCGGGGCTGGTTCGACCCGGGGAGCGTCGAGGGGACCTCCGAGGGGTTCGAGCCCACCGACGTGCCCGCGAGCGGCGCCACCTCCGGCGCCTGGCCCGAGTACGGCTACGACGCGCGCCGGACCCGGGCCAACCCCGACCTGGACCTGCCGCCGCCCTTCGACACGGCGTGGACCCACGACGCCGGCTCCCTCGTGGAGTTCCCGCCGGTGATCGCGGACGGGCGCGCCGTGGTGGGCACCAACGCCGGCCTGGCGGTCGCGCTCGACGTCCGCACCGGGCGCGAGCTGTGGCGGGTCCCCCTGCGCGGGCGGGTGGCCTCGTCGCCGGCGCTCTCGGGCGACCTCGCCCTGTTCACGACCATCCGCGGCGACGTGATCGCGCTGCGGGCGGCCGACGGGCGAGCGCGTCTGGCGGCGGCGGGTGGGCGGCGCGGTGGAGTCGTCGCCCCTGGTGGTCGAGAACACGGCGTACATCGGCACGCTGGGCGGGCGGGTGATGCGGCTGGACGCCCGCACCGGCGGCGTCGCTGTGGAACGTCCCGGCCGAAGGACAGGTCAAGGCCAGCCTCGCCCTCGCGGGACCGAACGTGGTGGTGGGCGACTACTCGGGCCACGTCACCGCGTTCCGTCGCTCCGACGGAAAGCAGGTCTGGAGCCGGGAGAGCCCCGGGGGCACCCTGCGCGGGCGCGGGGCGCTTCTACGGCGGGCCGGCGGTGGCCTACGGCCGCGTCTTCATCGGCAACATCAACGGGCGCGTGCTCGCCCTGGACCGCGACTCCGGCGAGGTCGCCTGGGTGCGGGTGCTGGACGACTACGTGTACGCCAGCCCCGCCGTCGCGGGGCGCCTGGTGTACGTCGGCAGCTACGACCACATCTTCTACGCGCTGGACGCGGTGACCGGCGAGGTGCGCTGGACCTTCGACGCCGGTGAGCGCATCTCGGGCTCGGCCTCGGTGGTGGGCGACGTCGTCTACGTCTCGACCCTGGCCAAGGTCCCCTCGCAGGGCCGCACCTTCGGCCTGGACGCGGCCACGGGCCGGCGCCTGCTCACCTTCCCCGACGGCCGCTACAGCCCGGCCGTGGGGGTCGAGGGCATGCTCGTGATGACCGGGGTGCGGACCCTCTACGGCCTGACCCCGCGATGACCGTCACGCGGCTCGCGCGCGCCGCGGCGATCGTGGCGATCTTCGGGCTGGTCTCGCGGCTGCTGGGCTTCGCGCGCGAGATCGTGCTGGCGGCGTCCTTCGGCGCGACGGGCGCGACCGACGCGTTCGTCAACTCGCTGCTGATCGTCAACTCGATCGCCGCGATCCTGCTCTACACGCTGGTGACCCTGATCATCCCGGTGTTCCAGCGCGAGCGGGCGGACCGCGGCACCGACAGCGCGTGGCGGCTGGTGAGCGCCCTCGCGGTGTGGACCGGGGCCTTCCTGATCGTCCTCTCGACGGTGGTCGCGATCTGGCCGGAGGCCTTCGCGGCCCTCTTCCAGCTGGACCCCTCGCGCGAGGCCCAGACCGCCGAGCTCATCCGCATCATGGCCCCGGCCCTGGCGCTGCAGGGCTTCTCGGCCATCTTCACCGCGATGCTCCAGATCCACGGCCGCTTCGCCGGGCCCGCGGCGGTGGGGGTCGCGTTCAACCTGGGGATCATCGTCGGCGTCATCATCGGGCGGGGCTCGATCGGGATCGAGGCGGCCGGCTGGGGCGTGGTGGTGGGGGCGACGCTCCAGGTGCTGCTGCAGCTGCCGCAGTTCTGGCGCCTCCTGCGCGAGTCGGGCACGCGGCCGGTCCTGACGCACCCGGGGCTGGGAGCGGTCGGCCTCCTGGCGCTGCCGGTGGTGGGGGCGTCGGTCCTCCAGCAGATCAACAGCTTCACCGACAAGCTCTTCGCCTCCAGCCTGGAGGCCGGCCGGGTCTCGGCGCTGAGCTTCGCCAACGCGCTCGGCCAGGCCCCGCGGGTCGCGCTGCTGCTGCCCCTGCTGACGCCGCTCTTCCCGCTCATCGCCCGCCTCGTCTCCGAGGGGCGGGAGAAGGAGGCCCTGGGCGCGTTCCGGCGCGTCGCCGGGCTGCTCGCGCTGGTGTCGATCCCGATGACGGTGTTCCTCGCGATCTACGCCCAGGAGACCGCGCAGCTGGCATTCGGGCGCGGCAAGTGCGACGCCGGGTGCGTGGACGAGATCAGCGCGCCGCTGTCGTTCTACGCGCTCTGCCTGTGGCCGGCGTTCACCGCCGCCCTGCTCAACCGGACGCTGTCGGCGGCCAACCGCCAGCGCGACATCCTCTGGACGACGATCATCACGGTCGTCCTCACCATCGGCTTCGACATCATCCTGCTGGGCCCGATGGAGCAGGCCGGGCTGGCCCTGGCGTCGACGATCGGCGTCTACACCAACGCGATCACGATGCTCTACTGCCTGCGGCGGCACTTCCCGTCGCTGTCGGTGACGGCCCTCGGACGGCGCGACGCGCGCATGCTGCTCGCGGGGGCCGCGGCGGCGGTGTGCGCCCTGGCGCTCAACATCGTGCTGCCGACGGACGATCTCACCTCCGTCGAGATGATCGTCCCCCTGTCCATCAAGGTCGCGGCCGCCGGCGCCGTCTACGTCCTCGTGGCGCGCGTCCTCGCCCGCGACGAGCTGGCCGAGGGGCGGCGCGCCCTGCGCGCGCTTGTGGCGCGTGACAGAGGGGCTCGCTAGGGTGGCGCGCGTGCCCACCTCGGTCGTCACCGGCGGCGCCGGCTTCCTCGGATCGCACCTGTGCGACCGCCTGCTCGCGGAGGGCCACCGGGTCATCTGCGTCGACAACCTGGACACCGGGACGCTCGAGAACATCGAGCACATCCGGGACGGGCGCTTCCACTTCCTGCAGCACGACCTGATCGACCACGTCGAGATCTCCGACCCGGTGGACTACGTGTTCCACCTCGCGTCGCCGGCCAGCCCGATCGACTACCTGCGGCTGCCCCTGCACACGCTGAAGGTCGGCTCGTACGGCACCCACAACGCCCTGGGCCTGGCCAAGCGCCATCGCGCGCGCTTCCTGCTGGCCTCCACGAGCGAGGTCTACGGCGACCCGCAGGAGCACCCGCAGAGCGAGGCCTACTGGGGCCACGTCAACCCGATCGGCCCGCGCGGCGTGTACGACGAGGCCAAGCGCTACGCCGAGGCGCTGACGATGGCCTACCACCGCCAGCAGGGCGTGGACACGCACATCGTCCGGATCTTCAACACCTACGGGCCGCGCATGCGCCCCCACGACGGGCGCGCCATCCCGACCTTCGTGCGCCAGGCGCTGCAGGACGTGCCCATCACGGTGTTCGGCGAGGGGCAGCAGACGCGCTCGTTCTGCTTCGTCTCGGACCTGATCGAGGGGTTCCTGCGCCTGATCAACTGCGACCACCACGAGCCGGTCAACATCGGCAACCCGGGCGAGTTCACCATCCTCGAGCTGGCCGAGACGATCATCCGGCTCACCGGCAGCAGGTCGGCCATCGTCTACGACGCCCTGCCCGCAGGACGACCCCACCCAGCGCCGCCCGGACATCTCCCTGGCGCAGAAGCTGCTGGACTGGTCGCCCGACGATCGAGCTCGAGGAGGGCCTGCGGCTGACGCTGGCCGCCATGGGCCACGAGGTCCCGGTCGCCGGCTGAGCCCCTCGCCGTGGAGGCCCGCGGCCTGGTCAAGCGCTACGGGGAGTTCACCGCGGTCGACGGCATCGACCTGGACGTCGCGGCCGGGCGAGTGCTTCGGCGTCCTCGGCCCCAACGGGGCCGGCAAGACCACCACCATGCGGATGCTCTCGTGCCTGGCGCCCCGCGACGCCGGCGAGCTGCGGGTGCTGGGCATCGACCCGCGCGACGACCCGCGCGCGCTCAAGCGGCGCCTGGGCGTGGTGGCGCAGGAGACCACGCTGGACCTGGAGCTCACCGTCCGCGAGAACCTGCTGGTCTACGCCCGCTACTTCGACATCCCGCGGGCCGCAGGCGCAGGCGCGCGCGCTCGACCTCCTGGCGCTGCTGGCCCTGGACGACCGGGCCGACGACGCCGTGGACGCGCTGTCGGGCGGGATGCGGCGGCGCCTGCAGATCGCGCCGCGCCCTCATCAACCGCCCCCAGCTGGTGCTCCTGGACGAGCCCACCACCGGGCTCGACCCCCAGGCCCGCCACGCGGTGTGGGAGCGCCTGCGGCTGCTGCGCAGCGAGGGCGCCACCCTCACGCTGACGACGCACTACATGGACGAGGCGGCCCAGCTGTGCGACCGCCTGGTGATCATGGATCACGGGCGGATCGTGCGGGAGGGGACCCCGGGCGCGCTGGTGGCAGCAGGAGGTGGGACGCGAGGTGCTGGAGCTGCGCGCCGCGCCGGCGGACATGGACGCCCTGCGTGGCGGAGGCGGAGGCCGGTCCGGGCGTCCGGGCCCACGAGGTGGACGGCGACCTGGTCCTGTTCTTCAGCGACGACGCCGAGGCCCTGCACGCGCGCCTGCGCGCCGGGAGCATCGCCGACGCGGCTGCAGTCGGCGCGCCCGGCGGGCCTGGAGGACGTGTTCCTGCGCCTCACGGGCCGGCGCCTGCGCGACTGAGGCCTAGGCGCGGGGCGGAGCGGGGTCTCCTCGTCGTCGTCCGTCGCCCAGGCGCCGCGCGTCCACACGGCGGGGCGTCCGAAGCGCTGGGCGAGCAGGATCCCCAGCCCGTAGAGGGCGATCTGGGGGACCATCAGCAGCAGCATGCTGAAGGGGTCGCCGCCGGGCAGGATGGCCGCCAGGGCCGCGATCACGACCAGCGCGACCCGCCACTGCTTGATGTAGAGGCTCGCGCTCGCCAGGCCCATCCGGGCGAAGGCCAGCATGGCGATGGGGACCTCGAACATCAGGCCGCCGGCCAGCATGAGGGTGGTGACGAACCCGAAGTACTCGCCGGCGCGCACCTGCGTCAGGAAGGTGTCCTCGCCGAAGTCGAGCAGGAACTGCAGGGCGACCGGCAGGACGACGTAGAAGGTGAAGGCCACGCCGGCGATGAAGAGGGCCGACGATCGCGCCGACGATCGTCAGGATCTTGCGCCGGGACTGGTCCTCCACCGCGGGGATCACGAAGGCGTAGAGCTGGTACAGCCACACCGGCAGGGACGCGAGGATCGCGGCCCAGAAGCACACCTTCAGCGTCGTGAAGAAGGGCTCCGTGGGCGACAGGGTGATGAGCCCGGTCTCCTGGTAGCGGTCCGGGAGGGGCTTCTCGAGGAACTCGATCAGCTGGTCGTGGAAGGCGTACGCGACCGCGAAGGCCACGACCAGCGTGACACCCGAGACGATGAGCCGGTTGCGCAGCTCATCGAGGTGATCGACGACGCTGAGCTGGTCGTCGCGACCCGCCCGACGCAGGCGTCGGTCCCCGAGAACGCCCATCAGCAGCGCAGGCCCGGGAGGCCTGCGTCAGGCGTCAGGGGAGCGCGGGGGCTGGTCGCCCGGCACCACGACCCCCTCGAGGACGTCGTCCTCGTCGGTCGCGACGGCGCTGACCGTCGCCGGTGCTCGACTCCGTGCTCGCCGCGGTCGCGGCGGGGGCGGCGGGCGTCGGGGGCGCGGGGGCCGGCCGCGGCTCGTCGTCGACGATGGCCGTCTTGAACTCGCGGATGCCCCGGCCGATCGACTTGCCCATCTCCGGCAGGCGCTTGGGCCCGAAGACGAGCAGGGCGATCACCAGGACGATCAGGATCTGGATCGGAGAGATGTCGAACATGCGGCTTCCTCGCGCTCGCGTGGGCCCACATGGTAGCCGCGCGGGCGAGGTGGGGCCAACCGGGCGGCCGCCCGGGCCTCCGCGCTTGGTAGCGTGGGCGGCGCATGTCCGATCCCGCCGCCGATGCCGTCGTCCGCCAGATGCGCGACGCGATCATCGACACCGATCTCAAGCTCCTCCAGACGATCAACGCGCGGATCGAGCTGGTCAAGCGGCTTCGCACGTACAAGCGCTCGCAGGGCATGGACTTCGTCGACCCGGCGCGCGAGGAGTGGCTGCACAACTACCTCCAGGGCGCCAACCGCGGGCCGCTCAGCCCGGAGGGCCTGCGGGAGATCTACGGCCACCTGCTGGATCTCACCAAGAGCGAGACCCGCGAGGACGACGCCGGCGCCTGAGGGTCCGGCCGGCCTCAGCTGTCCGGCAGGAAGTCCTCCGGGGTCACCTGGTCGAGGAACTCCTTGAACTTCTCGACCACCTCGTCGGTGTCCTCGACCTCGTGCTCGAACTCGATCCCGCTCTCCTCGATCACCTTGTCGGCGGCGAAGATCGGCGCGTTGCTGCGCACGGCGAGGGCCAGGGCGTCGCTCGGCCGGGAGTCGATCTCGATCTCCGACGCGGCCGCCCGCAGCGTGATGAGCGCGTAGAACGTGTTCTCGCGCAGCTCCGTGACGGTGATCTTGGAGATCTCCGCGCTGAGCTCGGAGACGACGTCGTTGAGCAGGTCGTGGGTCATGGGCCGCGGGGTCTCGGCGCCCTGCAGCTTCATCAGGATCGCCGCCGCCTCGGCGTGGCCGATCCAGATCGGCAGGAACTTGTTGCCGGACACGGTCTTCAACAGCACGATGGGCTGCTTGCCCACCATGTCGAAGCTGACTCCGTAGATCACCATCTCCTGCATGGCGCGCCCTGCTTTCGTGGGACCGGCGGACGACCCGGAGCGCCCATTATAGGCCCGTCCCCCGCGCCGGCCCCCGCCCCCCGGCGACCCCCCTTGGTCATCGCCCGGTGGGGTTGATACCCTGCCGCGACCCGCATGGGCGGGGGCGATTAGCTCAGGCGGTTAGAGCGCATCTCTGATAAGGATGAGGTCCCTGGTTCGAGTCCAGGATCGCCCATTTCCCGCCGGCCGCTGAGGCCGCGCGAAACTGACCGTTGGGACGTCCGTGTCCGCTGGACGTGAGCAGCCGAGTGGGGATGGCCAGCGGCGCATCAGCTGCCTGGTGGCCGACGACCACGCGATCGTGCGCGAGGGGCTGCGCCGGGTGCTCTCCCAGCTCGACGACATGGTGGTCGTGGGCGAGGCGTCGTCCGGGGAGGCCGCGCTCGAGCTGGTCGCGCGGCGGCGCCCCGAGGTGGTGCTCATGGACGCCCGGATGCCCGGCATCGGCGGGGTCGCGGCGGCGCAGGCCATCGCGTCGGCCCATCGCGACGTGCGGGTGGTCATGTTCACCGCCCACGCCGAGCAGGACCTGCTGTGGGAGGCCCTCGACGCCGGCGCGCAGGGCTTCGTGCTCAAGGACTCGGACAGCTCGGCCCTGGTGGGGGCCATCCGGCAGGTGGTGGCGGGCGACCCCTACGTCGACCCGCGCCTGGCGCCCGACTTCCTGCGCCAGCTGGCGCGGCCGCGCTCGGGCGGCATCCTGAGCGCGCGCGAGCGCGAGATCCTCCAGATGCTGGCCGACGGCCACTCCAACCGCGAGGTGTCGGAGGCGCTGGTCGTGAGCGTCGAGACGGTCAAGACCCACGTCAAGCACATCCTGGCCAAGCTGGAGGCCGAGCACCGCACGCAGGCGGTCGCCATCGGCATCCGCCAGGCCCTCATCCGCTGAGGGGCGCCGGGGCGACGTGACCTCCGGGCGGATGGACGCGCGCGCCGTGGTGCTCGCGATCCTCGAGCAGGGGGGCGCCGGCCCGGGGGCCGCGGCGCGCATCGAGCCGGCGCTGGAGGCGGCGCTGGACCACCTCACGGCGGCCCTGGGGGCCCGCGTGGGGGCGGTGTACGTCGATGAGCGCGGCGCGCGCGGCTTCGTGCTGCGCTGCCGCCGGCCGGACGCGGCGCCCGACGAGGAGCCGCTCGCCTCCGCGATCGGGCGGCGCCGCACCCCCGGGCTCACCGCCGCCCTGCGGGCCGGGCGCGACGTCGACGACCAGAGCCCGGCCGCCCCCGAACTGGCGCTCATCGGGCTCGAGGGCGGCCTGCTGGTGCCCTCGCGCATCGGCGACACGACCATCGGCGCCCTCGGCGTCGCCTTCCCCGCGGGATGGCGGCCGACGGGGGAGGACCGGGCCACGGTGCGGGCGGTCGCCCAGATCCTGGCCCTGTGGGTGCACAACGGCCGCCTGATCGCCGGCCTGCGTGACCGGGTACGCGAGCTGGACCGCCAGGCCCTTCAGCTCAGCGCGCTCACGCACATCTCCCGCCGGGTGGCCGCGTCGCTCGACGAGGGCGAGGCCCACGGCGTGATCGTCGCCGAGGCGCGGGCGCTGCTACGGGCCGACGTCGCGCTGCTGGTGGGGCGCACCGGGGGCGGCGACGCCCTGGTGCTGGCCCGCGACGGGGCGGGCGGCGCCGACCCTCCGGACGCGGCCGCGCTCGCCGCGCTGGACGCCGCCGGGGGGGCGCTGCGCGAGGGACGGCGGGCGCTGGTCGCCCTGCCGGACGCCGACGGCGGGCCCTCCGGGCTGGAGCGGGTGATCGTGGTCGAGCGCGCCCGGGGCGGCGGCTTCGACGAGGACGACCTCGAGCGCCTGCGGGGCCTCGCCGACCAGGCGGCCGTGGCGCTGGCCAACGCGCGCCTGCTGTCCGACCTGCGCCTGGAGCAGGAGACGCGGCGCGGCCTGGCCGCGGCCATCGTGCTCGCCCAGGAGGACGAGCGGCGGCGGGTGGCCGAGGGGCTGCACGACGGCCCGGTGCAGGAGCTGGTCGGCGTGGGCCTGATGCTGGACGCGCTCTCGTCCCAGCTGGCGTCGGAGGCCCCCGAGGCGGCGGCCGACGTGGACCGGGCGGCGGCGGCGGCGCGAGAGGCCGTGCGGGCCCTGCGCCGCGCCATCGTCGACCTGCACCCCATGGCCCTGGAGGAGCTCGGCTTCGCGGCCGCCACGCGCTCCCTGGTCGAGCGGCTGGAGTGGAGGGGGGTGCGGGTGGAGCTGGACCTCGCCGTCGCCGACGACCTGTCGGAGACCCGCCGCACGGTGGCCTTCCGGGTGGTCCAGGAGGCGGTGGCGAACATCCTCAACCACGCCGACCCGACGCGGGTCACGATCCGCGCCCGGGAGCGGGAGGGGAGCATCGAGATCGAGGTGAGGGACGACGGCCGCGGGTTCGACCCCGGCCTGCCGCGGCCGGGCGTGGCGGAGGGGCACCTCGGGATCGCCGCGATCGAGGAGCGCGCGGCCCTCGCGGGGGGACGGCTCACGATCACCTCGGCCGAGGGGCGGGGCACCACCCTGCTGCTGGTGCTGCCCCGCGAGGGTTAGGCCGGGGGCGCCCTCAGGGCGACAGGCGCGCCAGGGCGTCGAGCAGCGCGTCCTCGTCGGCGAACCGGATCTCGACGGTCACCTCGCCGCGGCGGCCGGTGCGCACCCGGACCGGCGCGTCGAAGGCCGAGCCGAACGCCTCGAGGGCCGCGTCGCCGAGGGGTGTCGGCGCCGCCTGGGCGGCGCGCGCGGCCTGGGCGGCCCCGCTCTGGCTGCGGGCCAGCTCCTCGGTGGCCCGCACGGACAGGCCCTCGGCGATCGCCCGCTCGGCGACGCGCGTGCGGCGGGCGGGGCCGTCGGCCATCAGGATCGCCCGGCCGTGGCCCTCGGTCAGGTCGCCGGCGGCGATCGCCTCCTGAACCCCCTCGGGCAGCTCCAGGAGCCGCACCAGGTTGGAGATCGCCGGGCGGCTGCGGCCCAGGCGGCCGGCGAGCTCCCCGTGGCTCTGGCCGAAGTCCTCGATCAGGCAGGCGCAGGCGTGGGCCACGTCGATGGGGCTCAGGTCCTCGCGTACGACGTTCTCGACCAGGGCGAGCTCGAGGCGCTCGCGCGCGTCGACCTCGCGCACCAGGGCCGGGATGCGCTCCATCCCGGCCAGCCGCGCCGCGCGCCAGCGGCGCTCGCCGGCGATCAGCTCGTGGTGACCGCGGGCATCGGCCGGACCGACCACGACGGGCTGCAGGACCCCGGTGGCGCGCAGCGAGCCCGCCAGCGCCTCCAGGGCGGCCGGGTCGATGGCGGCGCGGGGCTGGTCGGGGTTGGGCGAGATCGCGTCGAGGGACAGCTCGACCAGCGCGGTGCCCGGCAGCGCGACGGCGGTGGGATCGCCGTCGCCCAGCAGGGCGGAGAGGCCGCGGCCCAGGCCGCGGCGGTCACGGGCGGGTGCGTCAGCCACGGGCGGCGACCTCCTTGGCGGCCTCGAAGTAGGCATCGGCGCCGGCGCAGTGGGGGTCGTAGCGGATGGCCGGCTCGCCGTACGACGGCGCCTCGGCCAGCCGCACGTTGCGCGGCACGACGGTGCGGAAGGCGAGCTGCGGGAAGTGCTTGCGGACCTCGCCGATCACGTCCCCGCTCACCCGGGTGCGCGAGTCGTGCATCGTCATCAGCATCCCGGTGACCCGGAGGCCCGGGTTGAGGCGCGACTGCACCGCGGCCACGGTCTCCATGAGCCGCGAGAGGCCCTCCAGGGCGTAGTACTCGCACTGCACCGGGACGATCAGGCGGTCGGCGGCCGTGAGGGCGTTGACCGTGAGCAGGTCGAGCGAGGGCGGGCAGTCCAGGAACACGTACTGGTACGTCTCCCGCGCGGGGGCGAGGGCGCGCGCCAGGAGGCGCTCGCGCCCCTCGCGGCCGGGCAGCTCGACCGCCGCGCCGGCGAGGTCGGACGAGGAGGGCACCAGGTCCAGGTTGGGCACGCTGGTGGGCACGACGACGTCGGCCACCGGCACGCCGTCCAGCAGCACCTCGGCCGTGGTCGGGCGGTCCCGGCCCGAGACGCCGAGGCCCCCGGAGGCGTTGGCCTGGGGGTCCACGTCCACCAGCAGCACGCGGGCGCCGGCCTCGGCCAGGCACGCCGCGAGGTTCACGGCGGTCGTGGTCTTGCCCACGCCGCCCTTCTGGTTGGCAACGGCGTAGATCACGCGCGGGCACCCCCGAGAGGCCGTTTCGCGGCGCGACCGGGGCGGCGCGGGAACCGCGCCGGGGTCGGAGCCACCTTGTCGAAGAGCTGCAGCCGGCGGCGCGCGCCCGGGAAGGGCGTCACGAGGACCGGTTCCTGCGGCGCCAGGCCCAGCTCGGCCGCCGCGCGGGCGGCCGCCGCCTCCAGGGCCGGGTCGGCGTCGTCGCCGCGCCACGCGACGACCGCGCCGCCCACGGCGACCAGCGGCGCGGTCAGCTCCAGCGCCACCGGCAGCGGTCCGAGCGCGCGCATGGTGGCGAGCGGATAGGCCTCCCGCTCGGATGCCGCCAGGTGCTCGGAGCGATCGGACACGACCCTCACATTAGGGATCGCGGCGGACGCGCGGCGCAGCCAATCGGCCTTGCGGCCCTCGCTCTCGACCAGCGTGACGGCCATGTCGGGGCGGGCGACCGCCAGCGCGAGGCCCGGGAAGCCGACGCCGCTGCCGACATCGACGCAGGCCGGCGCGGAGGCGACCGCGGGCAGCGCGAGCGCCGCCAGGGAGTCGGCGAGGTGGCGGTCGATGCCCTCGTCGATCCCGGTGATCGCGGTCAGGTTCTGGGGCTCGACGGCGATCCGGTCGAGCAGGGCGACGAGGGCGGCCGCGGCCTCCGGGGCCAGCGGGACGCCCATCGCCCGCGCCCGCTCCATCAGACGGGCGGACGGCCCTCCGGTTTCACGTGAAACCACACGCCCGTCCGGCTACTCCGCGGGCTCGACGATGATCCGGCGGCGGGGCTCCTCGCCCTCGCTGCGGGTCACCACGTCGGACCGGTCCTTCAGCGCCATGTGGACGATGCGCCGGTCGTGCGGCGTCATCGCGTCCAGCTCGATCTCCTCGCCGTGCTCCACCGCCTCGCGGGCGGCCTGGTCGGCGAGCTGCTCGAGCGCCGCGGCGCGCCGGGCCCGGTAGCCGTCCGCGTCGAGGCTCACCCGGTGGCGGGCCCCGCCCTCGGCGCGCGTCGCGATCTGCGCCAGCAGGTACTGCAGGGCGTCGATGGTCTCGCCGCCGCGCCCCACCAGGGCCGACGTGCCCTCGCCCTCCACCGTCACGTCGAGGTCGTTCTCACCCTCGCCCGCGGCCACGACCACACGGGCCGTGAGGCCCATGCCGGCCACCACCGCCTCGAGGGTCTCCGCGACCGCCGCGGCCCCGGGTCCCGCGGCCGTCACCTCGCTCACCGCCACGCCACACCTCCGGTCAACGCTTCTTCTTCTTCGAGCGCGAGCTGCCGGCCGGGCGCGAGCCCTTGGCGGTGCCCTTGGAACGCGGCTGGCGCCGTCGGGCGCCCGATCCGTTGCTGCCCTGCCCGCTCGTCTTCGACGCGGGGGACTCGGCGGCGGGAGACGCCTCCGGGGCGACCGGGGCCTCGCCCTCGGCCACGGCCTCCGGCTGGACGGGCTCGGCCTCGGCGCCGTCGCGCGGCGCCGGGGGTCTCGTCGGCGCCCTCGGGCGCCTCCGTGACCACGGCCTCCGCCTCCGCCGCGGCGGCGCCGCGGCGGCGCTTGCGGGGGGTGCGGGCCGGGGCCGGCGTGGCCGCGGGGGTCTCCGCCGCGTCCTCGTCCTCGCCCTTGGGCTCGGTCCGCGAGCCCTTCTTCTGGTTGGCGGCCTCGAACTTGGCCACCTCGGCGGGATCCGCCAGGTGCAGGCCGATGCGGTGGCGCATCACCAGCTGCTGCCCGGCGGTCCAGAGGTTGGTGGTCATCCAGTAGAGCACCAGGCCGGCCGGGACCGGGAACTGCCAGACGAAGAACACGACCCCGATCGGCAGCAGCCGCATCAGGCGGCGCTGGTTGTCGGGCATGTTCGGCGTGAACGAGAGCTCGGTGGAGAGCAGCTGCGACAGCGCGTAGATCAGCAGCAGGACGTAGACGCCCCACCCGATCGAGGTGAAGTCCACGCGGACGTCGTTCACCAACCACATGAACGACAGCGAGCCGCCGTCGGTGACGGCCTCCTCGGAGAAGCTCTTGAGGACGTAGTAGAGCGCGATGAAGATCGGGATCTGCGCGACGAGGGGCAGGCAGGACGCGAACGGGTTGATCTCGTTCTGCTTGTAGAACGCCATCGTCTCCTCTTGGAGTTTCTGGCGATTCCCCTTGTACTTGCGCTGCAGCTCCTTCAGCTGCGGAGCGACCATCTGCATGCTGCGCATCGACGAGTACTGCTTGATGACCAGCGGCAGCATCGCCGTGCGCACGATCACCGTCAGGACGACGATCGACCACCCGTAGGTGAGGTTGCAGTTCTCGTGGAGGAAGTCGAGGAGCGCGCGGAGCGGGTCCTCGAGGAGCGCGAGGGGGTTCACGAGCGGAACACCCGCTGGTCACGGGGGTAGTCGACGCCGCCGTGGCTCCACGGGTTGCACCGCAGCAGGCGCCACGTCGCCAGCACCAGCCCCCGCGCCGCGCCGAACTCGCGGATCGACTCGACGGCGTAGGCCGAGCACGTGGGGTGGTACTTGCAGCGGCGCGGGATGAGCGGCGAGATCGCGCGCTGGTAGAGCCGGATCGGCGCGATCAGGACGGCCTTCACGACGGGGCCCCCTCCGGCGCGCGCGTGGCCCTCTCGGCCAGCTCGGCCAGACGGGCGCCGAGCGCCGGCGAGCCCTTGTCCTCCAGGTACTCCGCCGCGCCGGGCCGCGCGATGACGACCACGTCCAGCCCGGTGGGCAGGCCGGGTGCGATCGCCGCGAACTGCTCGCGCAGCACCCGCTTCACGCGATTGCGCTCGACGGAGCCGCCGACCTTGCGCGACACCGAGAGCCCCAGCCGCGCCGGGGCGCCGGGCGGCCTCCCGTCGCGGGCGAACGCGTAGACCACCAGATGGCGATTCGCCGCGGAGCGACCGCGCTGGTAGACCGCGTCGAAATCGCCCGAGCGGGTGATCCGCGCTCGGCGCCGCGGGGCGGTGCCGGCGTCGGTCACTCCTCAGGCCGACAGCCGGGCACGGCCCTTCGACCGACGGCGCTTGAGCACCGCCCGGCCCGCTCGGGTGCTCATGCGCACCCGAAAGCCATGCGTCTTCTTACGCTTGCGCTTATTGGGCTGGTAGGTCCGCTTCACGCGCGCCGCACTCCTCGTCCGCATCGATGCCGAAGCACCCGAAAGCCGGGCGGGTCAGACCCACCGCGGGGGCGCGGAGCATAGCAAAGGCCCCCGGGCCCGGCAGAGGTCCCGGGGAAGGGGCCCCGGCGGGGGGCGCCCGGGGGCCATTCGAGGTTCTCCACACATGTGGACACACCTGGGGACAAACCCTGAGATCCCTTTCCGGAACGAGGATCTCGCGACCGGGCGACGAGGCCTCCGACGGCCCCGTCATCGGATTTCGCCGCTCAGTCGGGGGTTTGTTCTCCACAGGGGGCGTGGGGCCCTTTCGGACCACGGCACGTCGGGGTTAGAGTGCCCGCCCTCGACCGGAAGCACATGTCCTCGAACCTCGCCCTCCCCACCCCCATCACCTCCGCTCGCGGCGCCGTCCCCGGCCCCGCGAGCGCCCGCCTGGCCGTCTACTCCGCGCCGGGCGAGCCGCCCCAGGTCGACGAGCTGACCGACGGCGATCCCGCGGCCCTCATCGAGGAGCTGTGCGACGCGGTCTGCGAGCGCTCGCATCTGCCCGGGCCCGGCGGTGCGCGAGGTGATCGAGAACCTGGTCCACGCCGGCTTCGCCGACGCGGTCGTCAGCATCCTGGACGGGGGCCACACCCTGCGCGTCAGCGATCACGGCCCGGGGATCGCCGATCCCGCAGCGTGCCCTCACCCCGGGCGTCACGTCGGCGGGACCCGAGGTGCGCGCGATCGTGCGCGGGGTGGGGGGCGGCCTGCCGCTCGCCCAGGAGCTGATGGCCGAGCGGCGGGCGGGCGCCTGGAGATCGCCGACAACCTCGGCGGCGGCGCCAGCGTCACGCTCCGCGATCCCGGCGCCACAGGCGCCCGCGGCGCTCGCCCCGCCGCCCTGCTCGGAGGCCTCCCGCACGATCCTCGCGCTGCTGCTCGAGGTGGGCAGCGCGACCCCCCAGGAGCTGGCCCGCGAGCTCGGCGCTCGGCCGCTCGGACTGCGGCCGCGAGCTGGTCACCCTGCAGCACCGGGGGCTGGTCAGCCGCGAGCCGTCGGGGGCCCGCCGGCTCACCGACGCCGGCAGCTCCCTCGTCGCCACCCTCTTCTAGACACCCGCCGCACCCCCCGCCCTCGCCCCACGACCCTCCCGATGGAGCCCCGGTGATGCCACCAACCACCGCCCCGCCCGCAGAGCGCGACGCCGTCTGGTCGGAGGTCCGCGAGCGCCTGCGCGGCACCCTCAACACCCAGACGTACAAGTTCGCCTTCGCCGGCGCGACGCCCGTGACCCTGGACGACGACCGGATCGTCCTCGCGGTCGACACGGAACTGCTGCGCGGATGGATCTGCCAGCGCTACCTGCCGCTGATCCGCGACGCGCTCTTCGAGATGCGCGGCACCGACCTCGAGGTCGACATCATCGTGGTGGAGGGCGCCGCCGCCGCGAGGGAGGCGTCCTCGAGAGCCCCGCGGCGAGGCGCCCGCCGCCGCGCCGGCGCCGATGACCGCCCTGCCCGCCCGCCGCGCCATCGGGCTCCAGCCGCGCTTCACCTTCGAGGCCTTCGTCACCGGCCCCTCCAACCGCTTCGCCCACGCGGCCGCCCTGGCCGTGGCCGAGGCGCCCGCCCGGGCCTACAACCCGTTCTTCATCTACGGCGGCGTCGGGCTGGGCAAGACCCACCTGCTCCACGCCATCGGCCACTTCGTGAACGCCAACCACCCCGAGCTCGCGCTCACCTACGTCTCCGTGGAGACGTTCACCAACGAGTTCATCAACGCCCTGCGCGACGGCGGCATCCGGTCGTTCAAGGACCGCTACCGCAGCACGGACATCCTCCTCATCGACGACATCCAGTCGCTCCAGGGCCGCGAGCAGACCCAGGAGGAGTTCTTCCACACGTTCAACGCGCTCCACGACAGCGGCAAGCAGATCGTGATCTCGTCGGACCGTCCGCCCAAGGCGATCGCGACCCTGGAGGACCGCCTGCGCAGCCGCTTCGAGATGGGCCTGATCACCGACGTGCAGCCCCCCGACGTGGAGACGCGCATCGCCATCCTCCAGAAGCGGGTGCGGGCCGACCGCTACGAGATCCACGATCCCGAGGTGCTGTCGTTCATCGCCGGCCGCGTGTCCACCAACGTCCGCGCGCTCGAGGGCGCCCTCACGCGGGTGGTCGCCCACGGGTCGATCTCGGGCCGGCGGATCACCGTGGAGCTCGCCCACGAGGTCCTCGAGGACCTCTTCCCGGCCGGCGAGGGCGTCATCAGCATCGAGGTGATCCAGGGCGAGGTCTGCCGCTACTACGGGGTCACCCTCGGCGAGATGGTGGGCGACAAGCGCACCCGCCGCATCGTGCGCCCGCGCCAGGTCGCCATGTACCTCAGCCGCGAGCTCACCGACGCCTCCCTGCCCGCCATCGGCCGCTCCTTCGGCGGCCGCGACCACACCACCGTGATGTACGCGGTGCAGAAGGTGGCCAGCCAGATGGGCGAGGGCGACATGCTGACCGACGTCGAGGCCCTCACCAGCCGCCTCACGGGCGCAGCGCTCCTCCCAGTGACGGGGGTGGACAGCCCGGTGGGCGGCGTGTGCCGTTCCTCCCAGGGTTCCCCCGACGGGCGTCAGGACGGCCCTCGCCCTGTGGAGGCCTGGGGAGACAGGGGGCGCCCGGCGCGCGTTTCGCCCACGCCCCCATGGACAGGCTGACAGGGCCGCTTTGCAGGCAATTGCCGCGTCGTCCCCCGTGTCCACACGCCCTACGACTGTGACGGCCCTGAAACCCCTTTCTTTCTTCTTGTCTTCATCAGGGCCCGCCGGGCGGTGGACAGCCGTCGCAACCGTCTTCGCCAGTCGCTAGGGTCGCCCGGTGCGCCTCGTCTCCCCGAAGGAAGAGCTCGCGAGCAAGCTGGCCGTGGCAGGGCGCGCGGCCTCGGCCAAGAGCACGATCCAGATCCTGTCCCACATCCTCCTGAGGGCCGAGGAGGGCAGGGTGGAGCTGGCGGCCACCGACATGGAGCTCTCGCTGCGGGTGCCGCTGGAGGCGACGGTCGAGGAGCCGGGGGCGGTGGTGCTGCCCCGCCTGGCCGGCGACATCGTGCGCACCATGGCCGACGGGCCGATCTCGCTGGAGCACCGCGCCAACGAGGGCGTGGTGGGCGTGTCCGGCGGCGGATCGTCGTTCGCCCTCAACTGCCTGCAGGCGCACGACTTCCCGGAGCTGCCGGCCGACGAGGGCATCGGGCCTCTCGATCCCGGCCGACCTGCTCGTCGAGGCGATCGACCGGGTGGCCCGGGCCGCCTCCCGCGACGAGACCCGCCCGGTGCTCACCGGCGTGCTGGTGCGGCTGGGCCCGGACGGGATCACGCTCGTCGCGACCGACTCGTACCGCCTCGCGGTGCGCCAGACGCCGCTCGATCCCGCCCCCGCGCAGACGCTGGAGGCGATCGTCCCCGCCCGCGCCCTCACCGAGGTCGCCCGGCTGGTCGGCGTGATGAAGGTGGACGTCGTCGAGGTCGTCCTCAGCGAGACCCAGGCGCTCTTCCGCGTCGGCGACCTGCGGCTCACGAGCCGGGTCATCGACGGCCAGTTCCCGGACCACCGCCAGCTGGTGCCGGACACGTTCGAGCACGACGTCGCCTTCGACCGCGCCGAGCTGCTCGCGCGTGCTGACGCGCATCGGCGTCCTGGCCCAGCGCAACACGCCGGTGCGGCTCGCCTTCGACCCCGGCACGGTCACGATCTCGGCCACCAGCGACCAGGTCGGCGAGGGGCACGAGTCCCTGCCGGTCGCCTTCTCCGGCGAGGGCCTGGAGATGGGCTTCAACGTCGAGTTCCTGCGCGCCGGCGTGGAGAGCATCGGCGGCGACGAGGTCCGGCTCGGGCTCATCAGCCCGCTGCGGCCCGGGACTCCTGCGCGGGTCGGAGGATGACTACCGCTACCTCCTCATGCCGATCCGGCTCAACGCCTAGCCCGGGAGCCGCCCGCGGCCGTGGAGTGGGTCGCGCGCCGGCTCGAGGTGGCCGACGTGCGCTGCTGGGACCGCGCCGCCCTCGACCTCCCGGCCGGCCTGGTGCGTGATCGTCGGGCCCCAACGGCGCCGGCAAGACCTCGCTGGTGGAGGCCGTCGTGCTCGGCCTGCCTGGGCGTGTCGCCGCGCACGGCCCGCGAGGCGGAGATCGTCCGCCACGGCGCCGAGGCGCTGCACGTCACCCTCGAGCTGGACGGACCGGGCGGCGCCCACCGGCGCGAGATCGGCTTCGCCCCGGGCCGCGGACGGCGCCTGCGCCTCGACGGCGAGCCGGTGCGGTCCCTGGCCGCAGTGGCGCGCCCGCGCCGTGCTGGTGTTCATGCCCGACGAGCTGCGCGCGGTGAAGGGCCCGCCCGCCGCCCGCCGGCGCGCGCTGGACCGGGTGCTCGAGGCCAGCGTCCCCGGCTTCGCCGAGGACCTCGTGGGCTACCAGCAGGCCCTCGCCCAGCGCAACGCGCTGCTGCGCCGGGTCCGCGCGGGGGCCGCGAGCGAGGCCACCCTGCCGGCGTGGGAGGCGCCCATGGCCGCAGCTGGGCGCCCGGGTCGCCGCGGCCCGGCGGGCGGGCGTCGCCTCCCTGGCCGGCCCGTTCGCGGCCTGGCTCGGGCAGCTGGGCGGGGGCCCCGGCGGCGAGCTGCGCCTGGAGACCTCGCCGTCGGGCATCGGCGAGGTGGCCGACGACGCTCCTCGAGGAGGCGCTGGCGCGCACGTTCGCCGAGCGCCGGCCCCGCGAGATCCAGGCGGCCCAGACCCTGAGCGGGCCCCACCGCGACGACCTCTGGATCGGCGCCGCGCGGGGCGGACCTGCGCCGGGAGGGCAGCCAGGGCGAGCAGCGCACCGCGGCGCTCGCGCTGCTGCTGGCGGCCCGCGACCACCTGCGCGCCCGCTCGGCGCGCCCCATCCTGCTGCTGGACGACGTGCTCAGCGAGCTGGACCCGACCCGCCGCCTGCCTGCTGCTGGAGGCCGTGCGCGACGGTGGGCAGACCCTGGTGACGAGCGCGGATCCCACCGCGGCCGACGCGCTCGGCGGGGCGTTCGACGCCGTGGTGCGCGTCAGCTCCGGGCACCTCGATGGCTGACCATCCGCGCCGCCGCCGGCGACGGCGCGATCCGGCGCCCGCGGCCGACGTGCTCTCGCGCTTCCGCCGCCGCTCGGGGGCGCCCGCGCGCGGGCGGCGCGGTCGCCGCGGCTCGCCGCGGCCTGGCCGGGCGTGGTGGGCGCCGGCGGTCGCCGCCCACAGCGCGCCCATGCGCTGCACCCGGGCCGGGGTCCTGAGCGTGGCCTGCTCCAGCGCCTCGTGGGCCCACGAGCTCACGGCCCGGCGCGAGGACCTGCTGGCGCGCCTCGTCGCCGCCTGCCCCGACGCGGGGCTCACCGGCATCCGCTTCGCCGTGGCCGACCACGCCTTCGGCGGCCAGGGGGCGGCCGCGCCGGCCCCGCCCCTGGCGCCCACCCCCTCGCCCGCGGACCGCGCCGCGGGCGAGGCGCTGGCGCGGGATGTCGAGGACCCGCGGGTGCGCGCGCTGGTCGCCCGCGCCGCCGCGGCCGCCGCCGCGCGCCAAAACCGCCCGAAGGCCCGGTGAAAGACCTGCAAATAGGGCAAAAAACGCGGCCTGTCAGCGGACCGCAGTGCTAAACTCCCAGGACCGTTCTTAGGAGGCAGCAGATCCAGCCCACGCCCGACGCACCGTCGGTCAGCACCAACTACGACGCCGGGGACATCACGGTCCTCGAAGGCCTGGAGGCGGTACGCCGCCGACCGGGCATGTACATCGGTTCCACCGGACCGAGGGGTCTCCACCACCTCGTCTACGAGTTGGTCGACAACAGCGTCGACGAGGCGCTCGCGGGCTACTGCGACCGCGTCGAGGTCACCCTCCACCCGGACGGATCGTGCACGGAGGAGGACAACGGCCGCGGCATCCCGGTGGCGGCGATGGCCGACCAGGGCGGCAAGAGCGCGCTCGAGGTCGTCCTGACCGTCCTCCACGCCGGCGGCAAGTTCGGCGGCGACGGCTACAAGGTCTCCGGCGGCCTCCACGGCGTGGGCAGCAGCGTCGTCAACGCCCTCTCCGAGTCGCTGGTGGCGCAGGTGCGCCGCGACGGCGGGATCTTCGAGCAGCGCTACGAGATCGGCGTCCCGCTGGGCCCCATCGAGCGCGTCGGCGACACCGACGAGACCGGCACCACGATCTCGTTCATGCCGGACCCGAACATCTTCGAGGAGCCGGACTTCGACTTCGAGACGCTGGCCCAGCGCCTGCGCGAGACGGCGTTCCTCACCCGCGGCCTGCACGTGCGCCTGGTGGACCGCCGCGGCGAGGGCCGCGAGGTCGAGTTCCACTACGAGGGCGGCATCAGCGACTTCGTCCGCCACCTCAACGAGACGCGCGACCCGGTGCACCGCGACGTGGTCTACCTCGAGTCGGAGGGCCCGGAGGCCACGCTCGAGGTGGCGCTGCAGTGGACCGCGGCCTACAGCGAGGCCGTCTACACCTTCGCGAACAACATCAACACGCACGAGGGCGGCAGCCACCTGACCGGCTTCCGCACCGCCCTCACGCGCACGCTCAACGACTACGCGCGCGCCAAGGGCCTGCTGAAGGAGAAGGACGAGAACCTGGAGGGCCCCGACACCCGCGAGGGCCTCACGGCGATCATCTCGGTCAAGCTCCGCGAGCCGCAGTTCGAGGGCCAGACCAAGACCAAGCTGGGCAACTCCGAGATCACCGGCTTCGTCAACGCCGCCGTCACCCAGCGGCTGGCCGAGTACCTCGAGGAGCACCCCTCCGAGGCCCGGGCGATCTGCGGCAAGGCGATCAACGCCTCCCAGGCCCGTCTCGCCGCGCGCAAGGCGCGCGACCTCGCGCGCCGCAAGGGGGCGATGGACTCCACGAGCCTGCCGGGCAAGCTCGCCGACTGCTCCGACCGCGACCCGGCCAACACCGAGATCTTCCTCGTCGAGGGCGACTCGGCCGGCGGCTCGGCCATCATGGCGCGCCAGTCGAGCTTCCAGGCGATCCTGCCCCTGCGCGGCAAGATCATCAACGTGGAGAAGGCCCGGATCGACAAGGTGCTGTCCAACACCGAGATCCAGGCGATGATCACGGCGATGGGCACCGGCATCGACGAGGACTTCGACATCGCCAAGGCCCGGTACCACAAGCTGATCATCATGACCGACGCCGACGTGGACGGCGCCCACATCCGCACGCTGATCCTGACCTTCCTCTTCCGCCACATGCGGCCGCTGATCGAGGAGGGCTACGTCTACATCGCGTGCCCGCCGCTCTACAAGGTGAAGCAGGGCAACCAGGAGCAGTACATCGAGAAGGAGACCGAGCTCGAGGACTGGCTGCTGGAGCGCAACCTGGGCGACCTCACCCTCGAGGACGCCGACGGCCGCTCCAACGGGCTGACCAAGGCCCGCTACCAGCGCTTCCAGCGCGCCCTCAAGGAGCACGAGGCCTGGGCGGGCAACCTGCGCGGCACCTACGGCGGCGCGACGATCGAGTTCCTCCAGGAGCACGGCCTGGTGGAGGCCGACCCGGCCGACATCGAGGCGCTGGCGGCGGCCGATCGACGGCGCCTCCGACGCAGCCGCTCCACGCTGACCGTGGAGGGCGTGGACGAGGAGGCCGGCACCATGCTCGCCCGCTCGATCGCACGCCCGCACCGGCGAGGCCCGCACGGTCTCCATCCCGCTGGCGATCTTCGCGCACGCGCGAGCTGGCCGGCCTGCGCGGCGCCCGCGCCAAGCTGCGCGACCAGGTGGGCACGCCGCCCTTCCGGCTCGTGCGCGGCTCCCGCTCGCGCACCGCCGCGACCTACGAGGCCCTGCGCCTGTCCGTGCTCGAGCTCTGCCGCGAGGGCGTGCAGCTCAGCCGCTTCAAGGGCCTCGGCGAGATGAACAGCGAGCAGCTCTGGGAGACGACGATGGACCCGGAGCGGCGCGTCCTGCAGCGGGTGATGATGGAGGACGAGGCCGCCGTCGGCGAGCTCTTCTCCAAGCTGATGGGCGACAAGGTGGAGCCGCGCCGCGCCTTCATCGAGGACAACGCCCGCAGCGTCGCCACCTCGACGTCTAGGAGCTGACGGTGGCCATCGACCGCCACGGGCGCATCGAGCCGCGCGAGCTCGAGCGCGAGATGAGCTCGTCGTACCTCGACTACGCGATGAGCGTGATCGTGGGCCGGGCCCTGCCCGACGTGCGCGACGGCCTCAAGCCGGTGCACCGCCGGGTGCTCTACGCGATGCACGACATGGGCCTGCAGCCCGAGCGGGCCTACGTGAAGAGCGCGAACATCGTCGGCCGCGTGATGGGCGAGTTCCACCCCCACGGCGACTCGGCGATCTACGACACCCTGGTGCGCCTGGCGCAGGACTTCGCCTCGCGCTACCCGCTGGTCGACGGCCAGGGCAACTTCGGCTCGTCAGCGAGTTCGCCGCCGCCGCCATGCGCTACACCGAGGCGCGCCTGTCGCGCATCGCCACCGAGATGCTGCGCGACATCGACGAGGACACGGTCGACGACGCGCCGACCTACGACGACCGCCGCACCGAGCCCGTCGTGCTGCCCTCGCGGGTGCCCAACCTGCTCATCAACGGCTCCTCGGGCATCGCCGTCGGCATGGCCACCAACATCCCGCCCCACAACCTGGGCGAGATCATCGACGCCGTGGTCGCCCTGATCGACGACCCGGCCATCGAGGTCGAGGGCCTGATGCGCCACATCAAGGCGCCCGACTTCCCGACCGGCGGCATCATCGTCGGCCGCGCCGGCGTGATGGACGCCTACCGCACCGGCCGCGGCCGGGTGGTGGTGCGCGGCCGCGCCCACAACGAGCCGCTCAAGCACGGCCGCAACGCGATCGTGTTCACCGAGCTGCCCTACCAGGTCAACAAGGCCGAGCTGATCCGCAAGATGGCCGACCTGGCCAACGACAAGGTCATCCCCGAGATCGCCGACCTGCGCGACGAGAGCGGCCGCGACGGCATGCGGGTGGTCATCGAGCTCCGCCGCGACGCGGTGCCGCTGGTGGTGCTCAACAAGCTCTACAAGCACACGGCCGCGCAGAGCACCTTCGGCGTCAACGCCATCGCGCTGGTGGACGGCGTGCCGCGCACGCTGGGCCTCAAGGAGATGATCCGGCACTACCTCGCGCACCAGAAGGAGGTCGTCACCCGGCGCTCGCGGTACCGGCTGGCGCGCGCCGAGGCGCGCGCCCACATCCTCGAGGGGCTCCTCAAGGCGCTCGGCTACCTGGACGAGGTCATCGCCCTCATCCGCGCCGCGGCCGACCCCGAGGACGGCCCGCGAGCGGCCTCATGACGCGCTTCGACCTCACCGAGATCCAGGCCCGCGCGATCCTCGACCTGCGCCTGCAGCGCCTCACCCAGCTCGAGGCCGGCAAGATCCAGGCCGAGTACGACGAGCTCCAGGCGCGCATCGCCGAGCTGCGGGCGATCCTGGGCGACGAGTCGCCGCGTCTACGCGCTGATCCGCTCCGAGCTGCTCGAGATCCGGGGCAGCTACGCGGACGAGCGCCGCACCGAGATCGTCCCCGGCGAGGGCGACATCGACCTCGAGGACCTGATCGCCGAGGAGGAGATGGTCATCTCCATCTCCAACGGCGGCTACGTCAAGCGCCTGCCGGTCTCCACCTACCGGGCGCAGGGGCGCGGCGGCAAGGGGCTGCGCGGGGTGCGGCTCAAGGACGAGGACTACATCGAGCACCTCTTCATCGCCTCGACGCACCACTACCTGCTCTTCTTCACCAACAAGGGCAAGGTCTACCGCCAGAAGGTCCACGAGCTGCCCCAGGGCTCGCGCGACTCGCGCGGGCGCCACATCGCCAACGTGCTCGCCCTCCAGCAGGACGAGGACGTCCGCGCCGTCTTCGCCACGCGCGACTACGGCGAGGGCAAGTACCTGGTCCTGGCCACCCGCGACGGCATGGTCAAGAAGACCGAGATGCGCAGCTACGACACCGTGCTGCGCGAGCGCGGCCTGACCGCGATCAACCTCACCGAGGGCGACGAGCTGGTCGGCGTGCAGCTGACCGACGGCGACGACGACCTCCTGGTGGTCTCGGCGCGCGGCCAGGCGGCCCGCTTCGACGAGAACCAGGTCCGCCCGATGAGCCGCGACACCCGCGGCGTGCGCGGCATGAACCTCGACAAGGGCGACCGCGTGCTGGCGCTCTGCGTCGCGCGCGACGACGAGGAGCTGCTCGTGGTGACCGGCAACGGCTACGGCAAGCGGACGCCGATGGCGGACTACCCGCGCAAGGGCCGCCCCACCAAGGGCGTCCGCACCATCAAGGTCACCGACCGCAAGGGCGAGCTGGTCACGGCCCGCCCGGTGCGCGAGGGCCAGGAGCTGCTGCTGATCTCGCTGCTCGGCCAGGTGATCCGGATCAAGGTCGACGACAGTCCGCAAGACCGGCCGCTCCACCGAGGGCGTCCGCGTGATGAACATGACCGACGACGACCTGGTGTGCGGCGTCGCCTCGGTGGTGGAGCCGGGCGAGGACGACAGCGAGGGCGTCGGCGAGGTCCCCGAGGAGAACGGCCCGGAGCCTCTCGGATAGCCTCGCCCCGCACGGCGGCCGCGAGTGGAGGTGGACGTGGGCGAGGTCTTCGGTCAGCTGCTGCCGCTCGCGGTGGCCATCGCGATCAGCCCCCTGCCCATCGTCGCCGTGGTGCTGATGCTGGCCACCCCGCGCGGGCGGGTGAACGGCCCGGCCTTCGTGCTGGCGTGGATCGTGGGCCTCGCGCTGGTGGGCGCCATCGTGATCCTGGTGGCCGGCGACCACGCCACGTCCGACACGGGCGCCCCGGCCACGGGGGTCAGCTGGCTCAAGCTGGTGATCGGGGTGGCCCTGATCGGCCTCGGCGTGCGCCAGTTCCGCGGGCGGCCGCGCGGCGGCGCGCAGGGCGACCTGCCCCGCTGGATGGCCGCGGTCGACGCCTTCCGCTGGCCCAAGGCCCTCGGCGCCGGGCTGGTGCTGTCCGCGGCCAACCCCAAGAACCTGCTCCTGGCCGTCGCGGGCGCGGCCGTGATCGCCCAGGCCGGCCTGTCGGCGGGCCAGGAGGCGGCGTCGCTCGCCGTCTTCGTGCTGATCGGGACCGTCGGCGTGGCGGTCCCGGTGGTCCTCTACTTCGCCCTCGGCGCGCGCTCCCGCGAGGTGCTGGACGGGATGCGGGGCTGGCTCGCCGCCCACAACGCCGTGATCATGGCGGTGCTGCTGATCGTGATCGGCGCCAAGATCGTCGGCGACGCGATCTCGGGCTTCTCCGCCTGAGCGCCCCCGGCGCGGCCTGAGCATGGGCGAGGCGCTCGGCCAGCTGCTGCCCATCGCGGTGGCCATCGCGGCCTTCCCGGTGCCGATCATCGCCGTCGTCCTGCTCCTGGCCGGCCCCCGCGGGGCGGTGAACGGGCCCGCCTTCGTCGTCGGCTGGGTCCTGGGGCTGGCGGCGGTCGGCGCGGTGGTGCTCCTGGTCGCCGGCGAGCGCGCCCACGACGACTCCGGAGCGCCGTCGGCGGCGGTCAGCGCGCTGTGGCTCGGGATCGGGCTCGCGCTGGTCGTGCTCGGGGTGCGCCAGTTCCGCGGCCGCCCGTCGGGCGACGCGCCGGCCGAGGTCCCCGGCTGGATGCGCACGATCGAGGCCTTCCGCTGGCCGCGCGCGCTCGGCGCCGGGCTGGCCCTGTCGGCCGCCAACCCCAAGAACCTGCTGCTCGTGATCGGCGGCGCCTCGCTGATCGCCGAGGCCGACCTGGCGCCGGCTCAGGCGGCGCTGGCCCTGGCGCTCTTCGTGCTCCTCGCGAGCGCCGGGGTGCTGGCGCCGGTGGTGCTCCGGCTGGTGCTCGGCGCCCGCTCGGTCCTCGCTGCTGGAGGCCCTGCGCGGGTGGCTGGTGGCCCACAACGCCGTGATCATGGCCGTCCTGCTGACCGTCATCGGCGCCCTGCTCATCGGCGACGCGATCGCGGGCCTCTCGGCCTGAGGGCCCTCAGCCGGAGGCGGCCTTCTTCTTCTTGCGGGCCGGCTTCTCCTCGGAGGACTCCTCCTGCTCGGAGGAGGCGGCGGCCAGGCTGGCCTTGAGGGCCGCCATGAGGTCGATGACCGGCGCGGGGGCCGGCGCCTCCTCGGGCGCGGCCAGCTCCTGGCCGGCGGCCTTGGCCTCGAGGAACTCCACCAGCGCGCGCGCGGGTCTCGTTGGGGTACTCCTCGGGCGCGAACGGCTTGGCGAGGCCGGCCACCAGCTGCTCGGCCATCGCGAGCTCCTCGGCGGAGACGTCCACGCCCTCGAGGCGCTCGATGATCTCCTTCTTGTCGCGCACCCGGACGTCCTCGGGGTAGTAGAGCGTCTGCAGCGCGAGCATCCCGTCGGTGGCGCGCAGGAGCACCAGGTGCTCCTTGGTGGACAGCACGAAGCGCCCGAGGGCCGCGCGCCCGGACTGCTCCATCGCCCGGGTCAGCAGCAGGTAGGGGCGCTCGGCCCGCTCCTGGGGGTCCAGCCAGTAGGCGCGCTCGAAGTAGACCGGATCGACCTCGGAGACATCGACGAACTGGAGGATGCGGATCGTCTTCTCCTGGCGCGCCGCGAACCGCTCCAGCTCGCCCTCCTCGACGGCGACGTACTGCCCCTTGGAGACCTCCCACCCCTTCACGGTGTCGTCGGCGCCCACCTCGACGTCGCGGTCGGGATCCCACCGCTTCTGCTTGACCGGCTTCAGGTTGGCGCGGGAGAGCGTGCGGAAGCTGACGTCGCTGCGCTGCTGCGCCAGTCCCACGGAGACCGGGATGGTGACCAGTCCGAAGCTGATGAAGCCGTTCCAGATCGCGCGCATCGTCGCCCTCGGGGGTCCGGGTGGGGGAGCCGGTCAGCCCGGCGGCCGGCCGACGCCGTTGCCGCCGGCCCGGGCGCCGCCGAACGCCGCGCCCAGCGCCTCCAGCATCTCGACCGGGAAGGGGAGGATCAGGGTCGTGGTGCGGTCGCTCGAGCCGATCTCGTTCATGGTCTGCAGGTACCGCAGCTGCAGGGCGCCCGGCTGCGTGCCGATGATCGCCGCGGCCTGCGAGAGCTTCTCGGACGCCTGGAACTCGCCGTCGGCGGCGATGACCTTGGCGCGCCGCTCGCGCTCGGCCTCGGCCTGGCGCGCGATCGCGCGCTGCATGGTGGAGGGCAGCTCCACGTCCTTGACCTCGACCACCGACACCTTGACCCCCCAGGGGTGGGTCTGCTGGTCGATGATCGCCTGCAGGCGCTCGTTGATCTGGTCGCGCTCGGACAGGAGCTGGTCCAGGTCCACCTGGCCCAGGACGCTGCGCAGGGTGGTCTGCGAGATCTGCGAGGTGGCCACGAGGTAGTTCTCCACCTGCACGATCGCCTTGGCGGCGTCGACCACCCGGAAGTACGCGACGGCGTTGACCTTCACCGTCACGTTGTCCTTGGTGATGACCTCCTGCGGGGGCACGTTGAGCGTGATCGTGCGCAGGTCGACCTTCACCGCCTTGTCGATGAAGGGGATCAGGATGAACACGCCCGGGCCCTTGATGCCGATCAGGCGGCCGAGGCGGAAGACGACCCCCCGCTCGTACTCCCGCGCCACCTTGACGGACGCGAACAGGAAGAGCAGGCCGATGATCAGGATGATGATCAGGACGTAGGCGGCAGCCATCGAGGCGGCTCTCCTTCGTGGGCCGGCGGTCGGGATCTCCCCGCGGTCGCCATCGACGATACCAGCGCCCCGCGCGCGGACCCCGTGCCGCCGACCGGGGGCGATGGGCTAGCATCCCCGCGATCGTGACCGAGCGCAGCCCCCGTCTCCCGGCTCCGACGGATCTCCTTCCGCACCGTGCCCCCTTCCTGTTCGTCGACGAGATCCTCGACCTCGTCCCGGGAGAATCGGCTCGCGCGCGCTGGTTCGTCGACCCGGCCTCCGCCTTCTTCGCCGGCCACTTCCCCGGCAACCCCATCCTGCCCGGGGTGATCATCATCGAAGCCCTCGCCCAGACCGGCGCCCTCGCGGCGCTCGCCGAGCCCGACACCTCGGGCAAGCTGGCCCTGTTCGCGGGGATCGGCCGCGCGCGCTTCCGGCGGGTCGTCCGCCCGGGTGAGGAGCTGGTGCTCGAGACGCGGCTCACGCGCCGCCGCGGACCGCTCGGCGAGGGCGAGGGGACCGCGACGGTGGACGGGCAGGTCGCGTGCGAGACCGCGCTCAAGTTCGCGCTCGTCAACTCCGAGGAGGCCCGCCCGTGATCGCCGCCATGTTCCCCGGCCAGGGCGCCCAGTCGGTCGGCATGGGCCAGGACCTCGCCGCCGCCCACGAGGTCGCACGGCGCACCTTCGAGGAGGCCGACGACGTCCTCGGCTACGCGCTCTCGGAGATCTGCTTCAGCGGCCCCGCCGAGCGCCTCACCGCGACCGACGTCTGCCAGCCGGCCCTGGTCGCCACCTCGGTCGCGGCCTTCCGCGTGGCCCGGGAGGCCGGCTTCGAGCCGGGTCTCGTGCTGGGCCACTCCCTGGGCGAGTACTCGGCCCTGGTCGCCGCCGGCTCGATGGACTACGCGACCGCGCTGCGGATCGTGGCCGAGCGCGGCGCCGCGATGCGCGAGGCGGGCCGCGCCGCCCCCGGCGGGATGGCCGCCCTGCTCGGACCCACCGACGACGAGGCCCGCGCGCTGGCCGAGGAGGCCGGCGAGGTGTGGCCGGCCAACTTCAACTGCCCCGGGCAGGTCGTGCTCTCGGGCTCCGAGGCGGGGATCGACCGCGTGGTGGCCCTCGCCGGCGAGCGGGGCGTGCGCGTCGCCCGGCTCGCGGTGGACGGGCCGTTCCACTCCCCCCTGATCGCCGCCGCCGCGGACCGCCTGCGCCCCGCCCTGGAGGCGTGGGAGCCGGCCGCCTCCAGGCCGCCCTTCCTCTCGACGACCACCTGCGCCCTGGAGCCGCCCGAGCGCATGCGGGAGGTGCTGCTCGACCAGCTGACCTCGCCGGTGCGCTTCGGCGACGCCGTGCTGGCCGCGATCGCGCAGGGGGCCGACCGCTTCGTCGAGCTGGGGCCCGGCCGGGTCCTGTCGGGCCTCGTGCGGCGCGTGCGCCGCGACCTGCCCACCGCGCAGGTGGGCGAGCCCGGCGACCTCGTGGGTCTCGCGGAGGCGCATCTCGCTGGCCCCCGGCGGAGCCCGCTGATGGCGGTCGCCCTCGTCACCGGTGCCAGCCGTGGCATCGGCGCCGCCATCGCGCGCGCCCTGGCCGCCGACGAGCACGACGTGGCGGTCGGCTACGCCGCCGACGCCGACGGGGCCGCGGCGACGGTGGCGGCGGTGGAGGCGCTCGGCCGCCGGGCCGTGGCGCTGCAGGCCGACGTGTCCGACGAGGGTCAGGCCCAGGGGCTGGTGGAGGCCGCCGAGGAGGCGCTCGGCCCGCTGGACGCCGTCATCCTCAACGCCGGCATCACCCGTGACGGGCTGGCGGTGCGGATGAGCGGGGAGGACTGGTCGGCCGTCATCGACACCAACCTGTCGGGGGCCTTCTACACGGCCCGCCCCGCGCTGCGCGGCATGCTGCGCCGCCGGGCGCGGGAGCATCGTCGCCGTGTCGTCGGTGGTCGGGCTCATCGGAAACGCCGGCCAGGTGAACTACGCCGCGGCCAAGGCCGGGATGCTCGGCATGGTGCGGGCCCTCGCGCGCGAGGCCGGACGGACGCGGCGTGCGCGTCAACGCCGTCGCGCCGGGCTACATCACCACCGACATGACGGCGGAGCTCACCGACGCCCAGCGCGAGGGCCTGCTGGCCCAGACCCCGCTGGGCCGGCTCGGGACACCCGAGGACGTCGCGGCCGCCGTGGCCTTCCTCTGCTCGCCCGCCGCCGCCTTCATCACCGGCGCCACGCTGTCGGTGGACGGCGGGCTGGGGATGTCATGACGCGCCGCGCAACCGCGTCGTCGTGACGGGCCTCGGCCTGGTCACCGCCCTCGGCATCGGGCGCGACGAGAACTGGGCCAACGCGATCGCGGGCCGCAGCGGCGCCGCCCAGATCTCCACGTTCGACACCTCCGACAACGCCACCACGATCGCGTGCCAGGTGCACGGCTTCGACCCCACCGACTTCATGGACCGGCGCTCGGCGCGGCGCATGGACCGCTTCGCCCAGTTCGCCGTCGCCGCCGCGCGGCTCGCGCTGGACGACGCCGGCCTCGCAGATCACGCGACGCACTGCGCCCCCGCGCCGGCGCGATCGTCGGGAGCGGCATCGGCGGCCTGGACACGTTCGTCGAGCAGACCCTGATCGCCCACGAGCGCGGCCCCGACCGCGTGTCACCCCTGTTCATCCCGATGGTGATCGCCAACATGGCGGGGGCGCAGGTCTCGATGGAGCTGGGCCTGAAGGGCCCCCTGTCGTGCATCTCGACCGCCTGCGCCTCGGGCAACCACGCCCTGGGCGACGCCACCGAGGTGATCCGGCGCGGCCAGGCCGACGTCATGCTGGCCGGCGGGACCGAGTCGAGCATCACCCGCACGGGCATCGCCGCCTTCAACTCCATGCGCGCCCTGTCCACCCGCAACGACGACCCCGAGGGCGCGAGCCGGCCCTTCGACGCCGACCGCGACGGGTTCGTCATGGGCGAGGCCGGCGCGATCCTGGTGCTCGAGAGCCTCGAGCACGCCGTGGCGCGCGGCGCGACGCCGATCTGCGAGGTGCTGGGCTACGGCATGACCGGCGACGCCCACCACCTGACCGAGCCCGATCCGACCTCCGAGGCCCCGGCGGCGGCGATCACCATGGCGCTCGAGGACGCCGGGATCGGGCCCGAGGAGGTCGACTACGTCAACGCCCACGCCACCTCGACGCCGGTGGGCGACAAGGGCGAGGTGCGGACGCTGCGCCGCGCCCTCGGCGACGCGGTCGCGGCGCGCACCGCGGTGTCGTCCACCAAGTCCATGCACGGCCACTGCCTGGGCGGCGCGGGCGGGGTCGAGGGCGCCCTCACCGCGATGGTGATCGCGGAGGGCGTGATCCCGCCGACGATCAACCTCCACAACCTGGACCCCGAGTGCGAGGGCGTCGACCACGTGGCCAACGTGGCCCGCCCGGCCGACGTGCGCATCGCCCTCTCCAGCGCGTTCGGCTTCGGCGGTCACAACGCGATCGTGATCCTCGGCCGGCTGGAGGATCGATAGGCGCCGCCGCGCGCACCGGGCTCGGGGGCGGGCTGCGCTCGGCCGCCCACCGCGCCAGCACGCGCATCTACGGCCCCCGGCGCGGCCTGGCCGGCCTCTCCTGGGTCGAGGGCGAGCGCATCGCGATCGGCAGCATCCCCGTGGGCTCGGCGGTCGATCGGCTGCCGGGGCTGGGCATCACCGACGTCGTCAACTGCCGCGCCCAGCTCCAGACCCGCATCTCGCAGGACCTGTGGGCCGAGCGGCGGGTGTTCGGCGCCGAGCACGTCGCGCACGCGCCCATGTGGGACAACGGCCGCCCCCAGCCCTCCCGGCTGTGGGCGCCCGCCGCCCGCTTCGCCGCCGGGCGCCTGGACGACGACCCCGAGGCCGGCGGTGCTCATCCACTGCCAGCAGGGCCGGCGCCGCTCGGCGATGGTCGCCTACGCCGTGCTGCGGCTGCGCGGACACGACTCCGCGGAGGCCGCGCGCCTCGTGCTCGAGAGCCGCGCGCCGGCCTCGCTGGTCCCGGCCTACCGCGCGAGCGTGGAGCAGTGGCTCGCGCGCGTCGACGACCCCCTGACATAATCGGCCGCCAGGTGTCCAAGCGCCCCATCACGGTTTCGGTCGATCGCCTCCTCGGCAAGGGCGGCGATCCGCCCCCAAGAAGCGCAAGCTCCCCGCCGACGAGCGCTCGTGCCCGCGCTGTCAGAGCCACTACCGCAGCGAGGAGATGCGCGCGAACCTCCGCGTGTGCGCCTCCTGCGGCCACCACTTCCCGGTCGCCGCGCGCGAGCGCCTCGACCAGCTGGCCGGCGGGGGCCCCTGGCAGGAGCTGTGGCCGGAGCTGCGGGCGAGCGACCCGCTGCAGTTCGTCGACCTGCAGCCCTACCCCGACCGCGTCGAGGCGGCCGAGGCGGCCGGCAACAACGAGGCGCTGGTCGTGGCCGAGCTGGCCGATCGAGGGCCACCCGGCGCTGGCCGCGATCATGGACTTCTCGTACCTCGGCGGCTCGATGGGCTCGGTGGTGGGCGAGAAGCTGATGCGCGCCTGCGACCGCTGCGTGGAGCGCGGCCTGCCCCTCGTGATCGTCACGGCCTCCGGCGGGGCCCGCATGCAGGAGGGCGTCATCGCCCTGATGCAGATGGCCAAGAGCGTCGTGGCCTTCGAGCTGATGCACGACGCGGAGCTCCCCGTGATCGTGGTGCTCGTGCACCCCACCACCGGCGGCGTGTGGGCCTCGTTCGCCTCGCTGGGCGACGTCACCTACGCCGAGCCGGGCGCCCTGATCGCCTTCTCGGGCCCGCGCGTGATCGAGCAGACGACGCGCGAGAAGCTGCCGCCCGAGTTCGGCCGGGCCGAGACCCAGCTGGCCAACGGCCAGGTGGACGACGTCGTGGACCGCCGCGAGCTGACGGCCCGCATCGGCAAGGTCCTGGGCATCCTCCACCGCCCCACGGGGGTCGCCCCGGCGCCCGCCGTCACCTGGGCGCAGGAGCGCGCCGAGCGCGCGGCCACCGTCGCGCAAGACCCTTCCCGAGCTCCCGCGCCGGATCGCGGCGCGCCTGCGGCGGCCCGACGAGGAGGAGGGCCCATGAGCGTCGCCGGACGCCGCGGCGGGCGCTTCGTGCGCCGGCTCGCCCATCGCCTCCACCCCTCCCACGAGCCGGACTCGGCCATCTGGGAGACGATCCAGCTCGCCCGCCACCAGGATCGCCCGTATCCGCTCGACTACATCGCGCGCCTGTGGCCCGACTTCGAGGAGCTGCACGGCGACCGCCTCTACAGCGACGACCCGGCGATCGTGGCCGGCATCGGCCGCGGCCCCGACGGGCCGTGCGTGGTCATCGGCCACCAGAAGGGCCGCGACACCAACGAGCGCACCCACCGCAACTTCGGGATGCCCGGTCCCGAGGGCTACCGCAAGGCGATGCGGGTGATGGCGCTCGCCGACAAGTTCGACATCCCGGTGGTCACCCTCATCGACACGCCGGGCGCCTTCCCGGGCGCCGGCGCCGAGGAGCGCGGCCAGGGCGGCGCGATCGCGCGCAGCATGCAGACGATGCTGCGCCTGCGCGTGCCCTCGGTGGCGGTGGTGATCGGCGAGGGCTCCTCGGGCGGCGCGCTCGCCCTGGGCGTCACCGACCGCGTGATGATGCTCGAGAACTCGACCTACTCGGTCATCTCGCCCGAGGGCGGGGCCGCGATCCTGTGGCGCGACGCGGCGCGCGCCCGCGACGCCGCCCTCGCGTTCCAGCCGACCGCGGCGAACTGCTACCGGTGGGGCATCGCCGACGTGGTGGTGCCCGAGCCCTCCGGCGGCGCCCACCGCGACCACGACGAGGCGGCCCGCCTGCTGGGCGGCTACATCGCCCGCGCGCTCAAGGAGCTGCAGGCCACCCCGCCGGCCGACCGCAAGCGCCAGCGTCGCGACCGCTACCGCCGCATCGGCGCCTATCGCGAGGTGGCGGCCGGCGATCCCACCGCCATGGCGTCCGGGCGGCACGACAACGGCGCCTCGAACGGGGCCTCCCGGAGCTAGCCCGCGGCCTCCGCGAAGGCGGCCACCAGCTCGCGCTCGAAGTCGGGGATGTCGGCGACCACCCGGCCCCAGACGATCCGCCCGTCCCGGAAGGCGGGTTCGTTGACCCACTCGGCCCCGGCCAGCACCAGGTCGTCCTTGATCCCCAGCGACCCCGTGGCGCGCGCCCCGACGATCCCGGCCGAGATCGCGACGCTGCCCCCGTGGCAGATGATCCCGATGGGCAGCTCGCGCGCGTCGACCGCGCGCACCAGGTCCAGGATCGCCGGATCGCGGCGCATCTTGTCGGGCGCGTGGCCGCCGGGGATCACCAGCCCGTCGAGCGTCGCCGGGTCGACGTCGCCGGCCAGGGCGTCGGCGCGCACCGTGAGGCCGTTCTTGCCGGGATGGGGGTCGGTGTCCGAGCCGACGGAGATCACCGTCGCCCCCTCCTCGCGCAGCCGCATCACCGTGACCCAGTACTCGAGGTCCTCGACGCCCTCGGCGACGAGCACGGCGTATGTGCGCCCGGTGAGCCTCACCGGCCCATTATTGCGGGCCGGTGGGCTCGGGCGCCCTCCGGGCGGTCAGCTCAGGCGGTCGCCCGCGCGATCCGGTCGTCGGCCGGGACGGCCTCCGGGCCGTTCAGGACGTGGGAGATCCGCAGGGCCCCGTCCAGGAGCTCGCGGTTCGTCGCCGGGTGCTCGGGGACGATCCCCGCCGCGTTCGCCAGCTCCCGATGCCACTTGAGCATCTCGCTGCTCGGTCGGCGGTCCGGATCCACTCGGACCATGTCCAGCACCAGGGCCATGAAGCCCCGGAGGGTCGCCCGAGGATCGGGTCCCTGAGTCATTTGCGAGCCTCCTTGCCCGGCGATCATCACTGGGACGTTCGTGTCCCTCATCTGTCAGGTCGGTCGCAGGCCGCCCGACTTGAGGCCCGTGCCACCGCGCGGATCGACCACCGTCAGCGTGTCACCGGTCGCGACGCGCATCCGGCGGTGGTGCCCCAGGGGCTCCCCGTCGGCCTGCACCGGCACGGGCCGCGTCGGCGGTCACCCGCAGCTCGCCCGTCAGCCGGCCCCCGCGCAGGGGCGCCCGCCCCACGTCCGGCGCGCCGCCCACCAGGGCGCGCACCATCAGGCCGCCGAGCTCCAGCGGGCGGACGCGTGTCAGGGCGATCCAGGCCAGCCGGCCCTCGTCGCCGGCGCCCGGGACGAGGTCGAGGGGCCGCGGGCCGAGGTAGGTGTACGGGCTGCCGCAGGCCACCAGCGCCGTGACCGCCTCGATGGCCGGCCCGCCGTCGTGTGACACGCTCAGTCGGGGGCCGCGCCGCGCGCGGCCCGCGGCGATCACCGCCGACAGCGCGAAGCCCGCCCGCCGCGCGCGCCGCTTGAGCCGGGGGCGCGCCTCGATCCACTCGACGGTGGCGGCGTCGATGCCCGGCGCCGGCGTTGATGAGGAACGCGCGCCCCGCGTCGTCGTCCAGGAACACCCGGCCGAGCGTGGTGGCGCCCCGCCAGCCGCCCGTCGAGGGCCGTGCCCAGCAGCGGGCAGCGCGTGCGCCGAGCGCGGCGGGCCAGCCGGTCGCCCGCGAGAAGACGTTGGCGTTGCCCCCCGGGCAGCGGGCCATGGCCACCGGGCCGCCCGCGAGCACCGCGGCCACCTCGGCCGCCGTGCCGTCGCCCCCGAGGGTCACGACGACGCGGGCGCCCTCGTCGACCGCCTGGCGCGTCAGCTCGGCGGCGTCGGCCCGGCGCCTCGGTGACCAGGCTCCACTCCAGGCCGAGCGGGGCCAGCACGCGGGCGACCTCCGAGCGGTCGGTGGTGCCGGGCCCGCGTGGCGACCGGGTTGACGATCAGCGCGATCGGCCCGGGGCCGCTCACGCCGGCTCCTGCAGGGTCAGCTCCAGCCGGGCCAGGTACGCGGCGACCAGGGTGGTGACGGTGCCGTCGAACTCGGCCATCGGCATGTGCCGCGCCCCCGGGATCACCACCATCTGGCTCAGGGGCAGCTCGCGGGCGAGCTCCTCGGTCATCCACGGGGGCGTGAAGGGGTCGTCGTCGCCCACGACGAGCAGCACCGGCACCCCCACCGCGTCGAGGCGGCCGTGGAGGTCGACCGACGCGGCAGGCCGCGTAGTCGGCGACCAGCGTCCGCGGCGCCGCCGGCGTCCAGCGCCTGCGCGCGCGCGGCGCGCCATGGGCGTGGCGGGGTCGGCGAAGAAGCCCGCGACCAGGCGCTCGCGCTCGGCCGGCGAAGTCGCCGCGGGACCCGCGCGACGGTCGCGTCGGGCACCGTCAGCCGTGCCGCCGCTGGCGATGACGACGAGCCCGTCCACCAGCTCCGGGCCGGCGTGATGGCCAGCTCCAGCGCGACCGCGCCGCCCAGGGAGTGGCCGACCAGCGCCCGGGGCCCGCTCGACCTCCTCGAGCGCGGCCCGCGCACGGCCCGCGCCAGCGCGCTGACGTCGGAGACGGGCTCGCCGTCGCGGTGCCCGGGCAGGTCGAGCGCGACCGCGCCGGCCAGGCGCGCCGTCTGGAGCGCCCAGACCCGGTGATCCCCGCCGGAGCCGTGGATGAAGATCGGGCGGGGGACGCTCACCCGGCGCATCGTAGTGCGGCGGGCCGGCGAGGGCGTCTCTGGTAGCCTCGAAACGGTGGAGACCCCTGCTCATCGCGTGCGATTTCGACGGCACGATCACCGAACGTGACACCCTCCACCTGATCGTGGCGGAGTACGGGTCGAGCGATCTGTGGAACCGCATCGAGCCGCGCATCCTGTCGGGCGAGATGAGCATCGAGCAGGCGATGCAGGAGGAGTTCGCCGGGGTGCGGGCGACGCCCGACCAGGTGCGCGACCTGGTGCTGCGCGACGCGGGCCTCCGGCGCGGGCTTCCCCGAGTTCGTGCGCTGGGCCCGCGAGCGCGACCACCGCCTGATCGTCTTCTCGTCGGGCTTCCGCTCGGTGATCGACGAGATCCTGGACCACTGGGGCATCGAGGGCCTCGAGGTGGTGAGCCACGAGGCGCTCTTCTCCGCGGACGGCTGCCGCCTGGTGTGGTCCGACCGCGGGGAGCTGTGCGTGGAGTGCGGCCGCCACTGCAAGCGCCACGACCTGCGCGACCGCTCGCGCGGCGAGCGCCTGGTCTACATCGGCGACGGCGTCTCCGACCGCTGCGGCGCGCGGCATGGCCGACGTCGTGTTCGCCCGCGCCCAGCTCGCCGACGACCTGGCGGCGGACGGCGTCCCCTTCACCCGGTTCGAGGACTTCGACCTCGTCCGGGACCGTCTCGACGCGCTCTCGACGCTGGCCGCATGACCGACGGCTGGCGGGACGTGCCCCCGGCGTCGGCCTGGGGCGAGATGGAGGAGCGCGTGCTCGCCTTCTGGCGCGAGCGCGGCGTCTTCGCGCGCAGCCTGGCCGAGCGGGCCGGCGCCGAGCCCTTCGTCTTCTACGAGGGCCCGCCGACGGCCAACGGGCGCCCGGGCTCGCACCACGTGCTCTCGCGCGTCTTCAAGGACATCTTCCCCCGCTTCCAGACGATGCGCGGGCGCTTCGTCGACCGCCGCGGCGGCTGGGACTGCCACGGCCTCCCGGTCGAGATCGAGGTCGAGAAGCGCCTCGGCATCTCGGGCAAGCCCGAGATCGAGGCCTACGGCATCGCGGAGTTCAACGCGCTCTGCCGCGAGTCGGTGCTCACCTACCTCGACGAGTGGGAGCGGCTCACCGAGCGGATCGGCTTCTGGATCGACACCGACCGGGCCTACCGCACGATGGACACCGACTACATCGAGAGCGTCTGGTGGAGCCTCGCCGAGCTCCACACGCGCGGCCTGCTCTACCGCAGCGACAAGGTCGTGCCCTACTGCCCGCGCTGCGGCACCGCGCTGTCGAGCCACGAGGTCGCCCTGGGCTACCAGGACGTGGACGACCCCTCGGTCTACGTGCGCTTCCCGCTCGCTCGACGGCCGACGAGTCGCTGCTGGTGTGGACCACGACGCCGTGGACGCTGCCGGCCAACCAGGCCGCCGCGATCCACCCCGAGGTCACCTACGCCGCCGTCGAGCACGGCGACGAGACGCTGATCCTCGCCGAGCCGCTCGTCGACGCGGTGCTCGGCGAGGGCGCCCGGCCGGCGCGCCTGATCCCCGGCTCCGAGCTGCTGGGCCGCGAGTACGTGCCGCCCTTCCCCTTCCTGCCCGGCGCCCACCGCGTGGTCGACGCCGACTTCGTCACCACCCACGACGGCACCGGCATCGTCCACATCGCGCCGGCCTTCGGCGAGGACGACATGGCCACCGCGCGCCGCCACGGCCTCGAGCGCGCCCAACCCGGTGGGCCCCGACGGGCGCTTCACCGAGGCCGTGGGCCCGTGGGCCGGGCGGCTGGTGAAGGAGGCCGACCCCGACCTGATCGACGACCTCGCCGCGCGCGGCCTGCTGCTGCGCTCCGAGATGTACCACCACTCCTATCCCCACTGCTGGCGCTGCGGCACGCCGCTGCTCTACTACGCCAAGCCGTCCTGGTACATCCGCACGACCGACGTCCGCGACCGCATGCTGGAGCTCAACGCCGGCATCGGCTGGCACCCCGAGCGGGTGCGCGACGGGCGCTTCGGCAAGTGGCTCGAGGGCAACGTCGACTGGGCCATCTCGCGCGACCGCTACTGGGGCACGCCCGCTGCCGCTGTGGCGCTGCCGCGACTGCGACCGGGTCGACGCGATCGGCTCCTACGCCGAGCTGCGCGAGCGCGCCACGACCCCCCTGGCCGAGGACTTCGACCCGCACCGCCCGTTCGTGGACGAGGTGCACGCTGACCTGCGGCTGCGGCGGCGCGATGCACCGCGAGCCCGAGGTCGTGGACGTCTGGTACGACAGCGGCGCGATGCCCTTCGCGCAGGACCACCACCCGTTCGCGACGGGCGGCGACCTCACCGGCCGCGTGCCCGCCGACTTCATCTGCGAGGCGCTCGACCAGACCCGCGGCTGGTTCTACTCGCTGCTGGCCGAGAGCACGCTGCTGTTCGACGAGACGGCCTACCGCAACGTGGTCTGCCTCGGGCTGATCCTCGACGCCGAGGGCCAGAAGATGAGCAAGAGCAAGGGCAACGTCATCGAGCCCTGGGTCGTGCTCGACCGCCAGGGCGCCGACGCCTTCCGCTGGTACCTGCTCACCGCCCAGAGCCCGTGGGACTCGTTCCGCTTCAGCCTCGAGGCGGTCGACGACGCGATGCGGCGCTTCCTGCTCACGCTCTGGAACACCCACTCCTTCCTGGTCACCTACGCCTCGCTGCCCGACGGCTGGACGCCCGGCGGCCCGCCGCCCGCCGCCCGAGGCGCTGCGTCCCGTGGACCGCTGGATCCTGTCGCGCCTCGACGGGACCACGGCCGAGGTCACCGAGCGGCTGGAGGCCTTCGACGCCACCGGGGCCGGCCGGGCGCTCGAGGCGTTCCTCGACGACCTCAGCAACTGGTACGTGCGCACCTCGCGCCGCCGCTTCTGGGGCGGCCGCCGCGGCGCGCGACCGGACGCCGCGGCTCGGCCGACGGCGACGCGGCCTTCGCCACCCTCCACGAGTGCCTGTCCACCATCGCGCTGCTCGTGGCCCCGTTCTGCCCGTTCGTGGCCGAGGAGATGCTACGGCACGCTGGTCGCCGCCCACGACCCGTCGGCGCCCGAGAGCGTCCACCTGGCCGACTGGCCCGCTTCCCGGCGACCGGCGCGACCCCGACCTGGAGGCGGCGATGGCCTCGGCCGCGCGAGGCCGTGGCCGTGGGCCGGGGCGCGCGCGCCGAGGCCAAGCTCAAGGTGCGCCAGCCGCTCGCCGAGGCCGTCGTGGCGTGCCCGACCGCGGTGGCCCAGCAGATCGGCAGCCTGGTCGACCTCGTCGCCGAGGAGCTCAACGTGCGCAGCGTGCGCTTCGTGACCGACCCCGGCGAGCTGGTGGACGTCACGCCTCAAGCCCAACTACCGCCGCCTCGGCCCGCGCTTCGGCAAGGGCATGCCGGCCGTCGCCGCGGCCGTCGCCGGGCTGGCGCCCGCCGAGACCGCGCGCGCGCTCGACGCCGGCGAGGCCGTGGACGATCACGGTGGACGGCGCGTCCGAGCCGCTGGACTCCGAGGACCTGCTGCGCGAGGCCCGGCCCACCGAGGGCTACGCCGTGGGCCAGGACGCCGCCCTGGCGGTCGGGCTCGCCACCGAGATCACCCCCGAGCTGCGCCTCGAGGCGCTCGCGCGCGAGATCGTCCACGCGGTCCAGGGCGCCCGCCGCACCGCCGGGCTGCGGGTGGAGGAGCGGATCCGCCTGCACCTCGACGGCTCGGGCCTCGCCCGCGAGGCCATCGACGCGCCACCGCGGCGAGATCGCCGCCGAGACCCTGGCCACCGCGCTCACGGTGGGCCACGGCGCGCCCTTCGGCGGGATCCACCACGAGGAGCACGTGCTCGACGGCGAGCCGGTGGCCGTCCGCATCGACCGGGCCTGAGCCCGCGGCCTACCGGGGCAGCGACCCCAGGAAGTCGACCAGCAGGGCGTTGACGGTGTCCGGCACCTCCTGCTGGACCCAGTGGCTGACGCCCGGCAGGCGCTCCACGCGCAGCGGGCCCGTGACCGTCGCGGCCGAGCGCTCCAGCAGGACCGGGTCCATGTAGGCGTCGGCCTCGCCCCAGATGATCATCGTGGGGGCCGGCACCGGCGGCGGGTCGGGCGGGTCGCGCAGCCAGGCCGCCGGGGGCATGTTGGCCCGGTACCAGTTGAGCGCCGCGGTCAGGGCGCCGTCGCGCCGCAGCGCGTCCAGGAACACCTCGCGCTCGTCCGGGGGGAACGCCTCGGGGGCGGCCGTGTCGAAGACGAAGGCGCGCAGGTTGGCGAAGTCGTCCGCCGACAGCCACGTCTCGGCCACGCCCGGGAACTGGAACAGGAGCATGTACCAGCTCTTGGCCCGCTGGGCGGCGTCCTCGCGGCGCAGCCGCGCCGAGACCACGCCCACCGGGGCGTTGAGGATCGTCAGCGAGCGGACCGCGTCGGGCACGTTGCCCGCCAGGCCCCAGGCGAGGCCGCCGCCCCAGTCGTGACCCACGATGTGGGCGCTCTCGTGGCCCAGGGCGCGGATCAGCCCGAGCACGTCCCCGACCAGCTTGGGCGCGAGGTAGTCATCGACGCCGGGGGGCCGGTCCGAATCGCCGTAGCCGCGCAGGTCGGGCGCCACCGCGTGGTACCCGGCGGCGGCGAGGGCGGGCAGCTGCGCGCGCCACGAGTGGGCCAGCTCGGGGAACCCGTGGAGCAGGATCACCGGCTCGCCGGAGGGGTCCCCGTCCTCGGAGATCGCGAGGCGCACCTCGCCCACGTCGACACGTCGTCGGGCCATGCCCGAAGCCTACGGTGCGCTCAGCCCGCCCGCCGGGCGCGGGGCGTCACCAGGACGACCGTCGGAGCGCTGGACCGGACGACGCCGCCCGCGGTCCAGGTGACGCGCAGGACCCGCCGCCCGGGCCCGGCGATCACCGTGCGCACGATCGGCGCCACGCCCGAGACGCGACTGCGGGAGAGGGTCGTCCAGCGCCCCTTGGAGCGGATCTGCACGGTCACGAGCTGGCGGGTGGCGCGGCGGTCGAAGCGCAGGGCGATGCCGAAGCGCCTGCCGGCGCGAACGCTCAGGGGGGCGACGATGGCCAGGCGGCGGGGCCCGAGTGCCGGGGCGGTCGTGCCACCCCCGCCGGCGGGGACGACGGCGACCGGGGCGGACGGAAGGAGCGGCGAGGGCGGGAGCCCCGCCGCTCCGGCGACCAGCACCACGTCGCTGACGGCGGTCCCCTGACCCCACGCGTTGGCGGCGGTCACCCGGCACGACAGCAGACGGCCGGCGTCGGCCGGCCCGGCGAGATAGGTGCCCGCCGCGGCGCCCGGGATGGCCTGGCCGTCGCGCAGCCAGGTGACGCCGAAGGCGGACGGCGCGTTGACCCAGCCGCCCACCGCGCAGGCGAGCGTCTCGCCGACGCGCGCCGTGCCGGAGATCGTCGGCGGGGTGATGCTGACCGGGAGCGCTCCCCCGGGTGCCCCACCCTGCACCTCGAAGGCCGTGGCGTTGGAGACCTGCCCCGAGGCGGGTGCGTTGAAGGTGGCGTTGACCACCCGCACGCTCGCCCCGCCCGCAACGGCGAGGTCGGAGGACGGGATGGTGGCCGTCAGCCGCCCGCCGCTCACGAAGGTGGTCGGGCGGGCCTCGCCGTTCCACTGCACCACGGCGCCGCGCGTGAACCCGGATCCGTCGACCGTCAGCGTGCGCGTCCCGGTGCCGACCGGCGCCGAGCGCGGGCTGATCGTGGTCACCACCGGCGGCTGGTCGGAGACGACGGTCCAGTCCGGGTCGGTGGGAAGGATGTAGTGCCAGGGACCCACCGCGCCGTCCGCGTCGCGGGCGCGCACCCGCGCCACGAACGCCCCGGCCAGGCTGGCCTCCAGGTTCGGGCAGCGGGAACTCGTGGACGCCCGGCCCGGACACGCGGGTGCTCAGGACGCGGTTGTCCAGGTACGAGCCGTTGTTGTACCGCCAGTTGACCTCGATCGTGAGCGGGCCGCCCTCGGCGTCGCCGAAGCGCGCGCGTCCGACCATCGTGGTGCCCGGCCAGACGTATGGCGCGGTCGTGAAGGCGCGCAGGGTCCCCGTCGCCGCCTCGCGGCCGAGCAGCTGCACGTCGGCCGCGTCTGCCGGAGCGGTGTTCGGGGCGACCCCGATCTCCCAGGGGAGGTATTCGCTGCTCTCGTATGAGGCTCCGGGGTTGAAGACCTGGATGTACCCCCGTCCGACCTGCGCCAGCTCGGCGGCGGTCACGGTCAGCCGCATCTGCGTCGGGCTGACGTACTGACCGCGATCGGTGCTGTACCAGCAGGTCACGTAGGAACTGGCGCAGCCGTCCCAGCTCACCCGCGACCCCGGCGTGAAGTTGCTCCCCGTGATGGTGATCGTCGTGCTTCCGGCACCCACCGTCCCCTGCGCCGGGCCGAGGCTCGAGATGGTCGGCACCGGGTTGGTCACGAAGTAGGTCTGCTCGCCGGAGAGCGCCCCATAGGGCGTCGGGGGCGGCGAGACCACCTGAACCGCGGCTGTGCCCACGCTCGCGACGTCGCCCGATCCGATCGTCGCCTCGAGCGTGGTGTGGTTGACGTAGGCGGTTGCTCTCTCGGTGCCGTTCCACAGCACCTTCGAACCGCGCACGAAGCCCGCGCCCTTCACGGTGAGGACGAAGGACGGGGAGCCGCGCACACGGGTGTAGGGGTCGAAGTCGTAGATCCACGGCCGGGGGTTCACGACCGAGAAGGTCCGCCCGTTGGAGAGCCCCTGGCCCGGGGTGGTCACCTGGACCGTGGCGGTGAGGGCCTCGTCGACGTCCGCGGCGGAGATCGCGGCCGTCAGCCGGTTGGCGCTTACCCAGGTCGTCGGCCGCTGGAATCCGTTCCACAGCACCCGAGAGCCGGTGGCGCCCTCCGTGAAGCCCTCACCATCCACGACGAGGACGAAGGCGGCGTCGCCCGCCTTCGCCTGGCTCGGGGTGAGGCTGCCGATGGTCGCCGCGGACGCCGCCCCGGCGGCCATCAGGCAGGCGGCCACGGTCATCACGAGGGCGACGAGGCCGCGCCGTGACCGAGTGGCCATCACCCTGATGAGCCAAGACTTGAGGACACTAATCAAAGTTTTGGCAACTTATGTCGATTCACCCTCCTCACGCAAGATGCGTGAGGAAAGAAAATGCTTGGGCGATCAGGCGCGCGGGACCCGTCAGCCGGCGGCGGCCACCCCGGGTCCCGCGGCCGCGGCCTCGAGGGCGGCCTTCACCGGCAGCAGGCGGCCGTCGGGGTCGGCCGAGGCGCCCCACCACGCGTTGCCCTCGATCAGCACGGCTCCGCCGGGCACCGGGGCCACGTCCCACCCGACGGTGCGCAGGGGCGCGAAGGCCTCGGCGGCCCGCAGGGCCAGCGCGCGCGCGGCGTCCCACTCCGGCACGGCCGCGCCGGTCAGCTCCCGTCCGGTCACCGGGTGGCGCGGCACCCGCACCAGGCCGTAGCCGCTCGGGGCGACCGTGACGGGGGTGGCGATGGTGCCGTCCTCCTCGACGCGGGCGATCAGGTTGCCCGTGCTGCCCGAGTCGGGCGCCCGGAAGCCGTCCATCAGGGCGTCTCCGACCGCGATGCGCAGCAGCGCGTAGAGCACCCGGGCGCGCCCGTCGGCGTCGAGCAGGGTGACGATGCGCACGGTCTGCAGGGCGTCCCGGCCGCTCAGCTCCCGCAGCTGCGGATGGCACAGGACGCGCGGCTGGATCAGGTACTCCGGGTCGGGCCCGGCCTCCAGCGCGCGCGCCAGCGCCTCCCAGGTGAGGGTGGTGCCGCGCAGGTCGTCGACCCCGCCCGGGACGCGGCGCAGGATGCGGACGCCGATGCCGCGCTGGCCGCTGACCGGCTTGATCACGAGGTCCTCGGGCGCGGAGTCCACCAGCTCCCGCCACCAGCGGCGCACGGTGGCCTCCGGATCGGGGTCCCGCGCGAGCACCGCCAGGACCTCGGGCGTGGGCAGGCCCCGCTCGCGGCAGGCCCGCTCGAACAGCCGCTTGTCCTGCACCAGGGGGACGTCACCCGGCGGGTTGAGCAGCTCCTGGAGCCGCTCGAACTCCCCGCGGCGCACGGCCCAGCGCTCGCGCGCGGGGCCCTCGGCGGGGTCGAGCAGGCCCAGGAGCGCGAGGTCGCCCATGTGCCAGCCCCGGCGCGTCATCCGCCAGGCTCTCAGGGCGACCCGCGGCAGCGGGGCGTGGTGCGCGTGCGCCGCGCCGTTCAGACGGCGGGCGATCCGCAGGCCGCGGCGGCCCGCGGTGACGGGGACGGCCCCCGCCCTGGCGATCTCGTTCCGCCAGGCCGGGGGGACCGTCCTCCTCATCCGGCTCCGCTCACGAGGGGACGGGCTCGCGGTCGTTGCTCATCTTGTCGACCACGGCGTCGGCGACCACCGACGTGCCCACGGCCGACGGATCGTCGCGCTCGTCCTTGAGGTCGTAGGTGACGTGGGTGCCCTCGGCGATCACGCTCGCGATGGCGCCCTCGAGCCGCTCCGCCGCGGCGCCCTCGCCCAGGTGGCGCAGCATCATGACGCCGGAGAGCATCGTCGCCATGGGGTTGGCGCGGTTCATGCCCGCCATCTTGGGCGCGCTGCCGTGGCCGGGCTCGAACAGCACCGCCTCGGTCCCGATGTTGGCCCCGGGGATCATCCCGGAACCGCCGATCAGGCCGGCCGCCAGGTCGCTGAGGATGTCGCCGTACTGCATCGGCATGAGCAGCACGTCGAGGTCCTCGGGGCGCTGCACCAGCTGCATGGCGGTGTTGTCCACCGCCCGGTCCTCGAACTCGATGTCCGGGTACTGGGCCGCGACCTCGCGGGCGACCTCGAGGAAGAGGCCGTCGGTGCGCTTCATCACGGCCGCCTTGTGCACGGCGGTCACGCGGGAGCGGTTGTTGTCGACCGCGTAGCGGAAGGCGTACTCGGCGATGCGCCGGCTGGCGCCCTCGGAGATGGCCTTGACCGAGATGCCCGAGCCGGGGGCGATGGGCCGCCCGGTGGTCTTCTCGATGCTCGCGATGAGCTCGGCCGCCTCGGGCGTGCCGGCCTCCACCTCGACGCCCGCGTAGAGGTCCTCGGTCACGTCGCGGATGACCACCACGTCCACGTTCTGGTAACGGCTGCGCACGCCGGGGTAGGTGCGGCAGGGGCGCACGTTGGCGAACAGGTTGCTGGCCTTGCGCATGGCGATGTTGACGCTGCGGAAGCCCTTCACCGCCGGCGTCGACACCGGGCCCTTGAGCGCGACCCGGTTCGCGATCACCGACTCGGCGACGCTGTCCGGGAGCGGCGTCCCGACGGCGTCGAGCGCCGGCTGGCCGACCTGCTCGACGTCCCAGTCGAACTCGACCCCGGTCGCCTCGAGCACCCGGCAGGTCGCGTCGATGACCTCGGGGCCGATGCCGTCCCCGGGGATCAGGGTCACGCGGTGTCTGCTCAACGGGTCTCCCCCTGGGTGATGACGGTGGCCGGGTCCTCGTGGATCATGCGCTCGGCGGACGCCGCGTCGCGGATCTCGCTCTCGACCGCCTCCTCCAGCACCTCGCGGATGTCCTTCGCGGGCACCACCACGGCGCCCGAGGAGTCGGCGTAGATGTAGTCGCCCGGGATGATCCCCACGCCGTCGATCTCGACCGGCACGTCGGCCGCGATCGGCATGATCAGGTTGCCGCCCTGGCGCACGGTCTCGCCGCGGCAGAAGGTGGCGAACTCGTAGTCGCCGAGCGCGTCGAAGTCGCGCAGGCGCCCCTCGGCGAGCACGCCGGCGAGCCCGTTGTGGCGCAGGCGCGAGAGCTTGCGCCCGCCGCCGAAGGCCGAGTCGGGGTGGCCGCCGCCGCCCATCACGAGCACCTTGCCCTCGCCGCCGCCCTCGATCGCGCGGTAGAAGAGCGACGCGAAGTTGTTCTCGATCGGGTGCTGGATGTCCTTGCGCGTCGGGAAGTAGCGGATCGTCACCGCCTGGCCGAACAGCACCGCATCCCGGCGGGGGCTCTTGAGGTCGAGGATGTGCGCGACGTGGGCGTACCGGTTGGCCATGGCGTCCACGATCGCGGCACAGCTGATCTGCGGCAGCAGGGCGCGCAGGTCCTGGTCGGGCATCGTGCGGCCTCCTGGTGCTGCGGACGCGCCGTTGGCGCCCGCTCGGGTGATGACGGTGTGTGCCACGTCGGTGCTCCTTGTTCAGTGCGGGCGAAGGGTGGAGCGGGCCTTGCGTCCGGCCTTGCGCCCGACGCGGGCGAGCAGCTGGCCGACCCAGAAGGGGTCGAAGGGCGAGGGGTCGAGCATCCCCTGGCGGGAGAGGCCCACCGAGAGGATCCGGCGCAGGATCGCGCCCGGGGCGCCGCCCTCCTTGCGACGTGCTCCAGGCGCTCGCCGAGGGCCTCCAGCTCGAGGTCGAGCCGCATGAACCGGCCGGGGCGCCAGCGGCCCGAGAACGGGATGCCGTCCGAGCTCGAGCACCGCCTCCACGGCGCGCCGCGGGAAGTCGAAGCCCGCGTGCGGCGAGGCCGGGCTGGAGGCGCCGAGGCGCAGGTTGGCGTCGTGCGGGTAGAAGCGCCCGTCGCTCTCCATGAAGCTGATGCCGCTGGGGCCGTTGTAGTCCACGTGGTCGAGCAGCGCGCGGGCGGCGGCCACGAGGGTCGGCGGCGCCTCGACGTTGCGCTTGTACGAGGCCGGCCCGGCTCCGCGGGGCCACTCGTCCAGCACCCGGAAGGCCACGTACTCGAACACGCCGGGGCCGCGGACGCTCTGCACCAGCCAGCGCGGACCGTCGATGCGCTCCTGCACGACGGCGCCGATGCCGGTCTCCACCAGCTCGTCCACGTACTCGTCGCGCTCGGCCTCGGTCATCACCATGCGCGGCCGCACCGTCTCGGAGCGGGAGGTGCGCGGCTTGACGATCGACGGCAGCGTGGGCCACGGACCGTCCGGGCCGTTCTCGTCCACCACCACCGTGTGGGGCGTGTCCAGGCCCAGCGCCTGCGCGGTGCGCGTGAGCTCCACCTTGTCGCAGAGGGTGTGGTACTGGTGCGCGTTCGGCCCGACGACCACGACGTCCCCGATCTCCGCGCCGCGCTCGGCGATCAGCCGGACGATGTCCTCGTCCAGGGGCACCACCGCGTCCACCCGGTGGGTGCGGCAGATCTCGGCGACCCGGGCGATGAAGCCGTCGGGGTCGGTGGTCGGAGCGACGGGTAGCGCAGCGGGCGGACGCAGCCCGACGAGGAGCCGCCGTGGCGTCCCTCGGGGAAGGCGCCGATGACGGGGAAGCCGGCGCGCTTGAGCGAGCGGCAGGTGCGCGGTCCCGGCGGGTAGCCGGTCCACAGGACGAGGACGGTCGGCCGGGCCGAGTCCCCCGCCGCGCCGGCGCGCCCGTGAGGGGCCGGCGGAGGTGTGAAGGGCGCGGGCGCCGTCGGAGATGAGAAGCGAGATGTGGGCCATGGAGTGAAAGGTACGGCCGGAGGGGGCGGCGGTCGCCCCCCGTAGGGTTAGACCCTGGTGCCGCGCCGCCGGAGCCCTTTGCATCGGCCCTGGCTGGGCCCCGCCTTGACGTCCTCGGCGAAGCTGACGCCGTAAGTCACTCGCCGCTCGTCTAGGCTCGCCCTGCCCGGAGGGGGTTGGGACCCGGCGCCCCGGAGGCCATGCTCCACACGATGCTCGCGCGCACGACCCCTCGCCACGGACCGGCGTTCATGATCGCGCTGGGCGCCGCCGCCTGCCTGGCCGCCCTCGTCCTCGCCGGCGGCGCACGCGCCGCCGACGGCGACATCCGCACGGTCGCCGGCGGTGGCGCGCCGCGTCGGGCTCCCCCGCGGTCATGGCCCAGCTGCGCCACCCGCGCCGGGTCGCGTTCCTTCCCGGGGGCGCCGTCCTGGTGGTGGAGTTCGGCCAGGCCGGTTCCGCGCCGAACTACGGCGACGGTCGCATCACGCCGGATCTCGTCCGGGGGCCAGGTCACGCCCTTCGCGGGCACCGGCGTCGAGGGCTTCTCCGGCGACGGCGGCCCGGCGACGGAGGCCCAGTTCAACGGGCCGACCGACGCCATCGTGACGCCCGACGGTGACGTGCTGGTGGCCGACGAGTTCAACCACCGCGTTCGACGGATCGCCACCGACGGAACCATCTCGACCGTCGCCGGAGACGGCACGGACGCCTGCGAGACCCTCTCCGGAGCCGCCGCGGATGCGGCGTTCCGCTGGCCGCGCGCGTTGGCCCTCGATCCCCTCGGCGGATACTTCATCCTCGACGAGAAGTGCGCGATGGTCCATCACGTCGATCCCGGCCTCGACGGCGTGGCCGGCACCGCCGACGACACGATCACCACGGTCGCGGGTACCGGCGCGACGGGTTTCTCGGGCGACGGCGGCCCCGCGACGTCCGCCACGTTCGACAACCCACGCGGCCTGGCGGCCACCTCCACCGCGGTCCTGGTGGCCGACTCGCTCAACCGGCGGGTGCGCCGCATCGACCGCGCCAGCGGGGGGGTCTCCACGGTCGCCGGTCCCGGAGTGGTCGGCGTGAGCGGCGACGGCGGCCCGGCCACCTCGGCCTACCTCGCCATCCCCCGCGACGTCGAGGCGGTCCCGAGCGGCGGCTTCCTGATCGCCGACAGCGGCACCAACCGCGTGCGCCGCGTGCTGCCGGACGGGAAGATCGCCACGATCGCAGGCAACGGCAGCTACGGCGTCGCGGGCGACGGCGGCCCGGCCACCGCGGCGCGGCTCTCGGAGCCCTTCGGGGTCAACCTGGCGCCGAACGGCGACCTCTACATCTCGGGCGCCGGGGTGGCGAGCACCTCGACCGTCAACCAGCGCGTGCGCGTCGTGACGGACGCGCTCGCCGAGATCCCGGAGCCCCAGCCCGAGCCCACCGACCCCGAGCCCACGCCGCCCGGGATCGAGCCCATCGAGCCGGCGGCCGAGGCCGCCGTCCCGCCGCCCGCCCCGCCCGCGCCCCTGGTCGCCTCCGCCCGCGCCGGTCCCGCCCTCGCTCCGGCGCGGCTCACGCTGACCGCCCGCACGGCCGCGCGCGGGCCCGCCCCGCGCACCGTCGCGCTGCGCATCGCCGCCAAGCCGCGCGCTGGCCGGTCGGCGCGTGGTGGTGCAGCTGGGCACGCGCGTGCGCGCCGGCCGGCGCACCGTGGTGCGCTACCGCAACGTCACGGCGGCGCTGCTGCGCGGCCGGGCGGTGGGGGTGCGGGTGAGGCTGGCGCGGCCCGGGACGTACCTCCTGCGCCTGTCGTTCCGCGAGGCGGGCCGCACGCGCACCACGGCGCCGATCACGCTCGTCGCCCGGGCACGCGCCCGGTGAGGCGCTTCCCGGCCGATCTCGTCCGCGCCCAGACCCGCGCGGTCCTCGAGGCGTGGGACATGTCCTCCGAGCACGCCGAGGTGACCGCGCGCCTCATGACCGAGGCCGACCTGCGCGGCGTCGATTCCCACGGCGTGTCGATGCTGCCGAGCTACGAGAAGCAGATCGCCACCGGCCAGGTGCGCCCCCGCTCCGAGTTCCGGGTGCTGCGCGAGTCGCCCGCCACCGCCCTGATCGACGCCGGCAGCGGGTTCGGCCACGCGGTCTCGGCCCACGCGATGAACCTCGCGGTCGACAAGTGCGGCGCCATGGGCGTCGCGGTCGTCTCGGTGGTCAACTCGAGCCACTTCGGCGCGGCGGGCGTGTACTCGGCGATCGCCGCCGAGCGCGGCTGCATCGGGATGGTCACCTCCGCGACCCGCGGGGTCCTGATGGTGCCCACCTTCGGCGCCGAGGCGGTGATGGGCACCAACCCCCTGGCGTTCGCGGCCCCGGGCGGGCGCAACCCCAACTTCGAGCTGGACATGGCCACCACCACCGTCGCGATGAACCGCGTGCGCGTGCACAAGCTGCGCGGCGAGCCCCTGCCCGAGGGCTGGGTGGTGGACGGCCACGGCCGGTCGGTGACCGACCCGGACGAGGCGATGACGCTGGTCGACGAGGAGTCCGAGGGCGGCCTGACCCCGCTCGGGATCGACCGCGCGCTGGGGGGTCACAAGGGCTACGGCCTCGCGGTGATGGTGCACATCCTGGGCGGCGTGCTGTCGGGTGCCTCCTTCTCTCCGGTGCGCAAGCGCACGCAGAAGCCGGGCGACCCCAACGACCTGGGCCACTTCTTCCTCGCCATCGACCCCGGCGCCTTCCGCGAGGAGGGCGCCTTCCAGGAGGACCTCGACGAGGTGGTCGACGTCCTGCACGGCTCGCGGCCCGCCGACCCCGCGCAGCCGGTGCTGGTGGCCGGCGACCCCGAGCGCGCGACCCGCGAGGAGCGGCTGCGCGAGGGCATCCCCCTCCCGGACCGGCTGGTCGAGCTGCTGCGGGAGATCACCGGCGCGCGCCGGCACGCCGTTCCTGCTCGACCCGCCGGGGTGAGACGGGCCGACACCTAGGGTCGCTACCCGGCGCGGTGGCCGGCGCCGACACTCGCGGCATCCATCAGCCCGACCGGCTCCGTGCCAGGAGGCCAACGATGCCGCACAGCACCCCCGGGGCACCCTCCGTGCTCCTGACCGATCCCGTCCCCCGTCCCGCGTTCGCGGAGAGCCTCCCCGACTGGGAGTTCCCGCCGTCCTTCGCCGCCTTCAGCGCCGCCCGCCGCCGTGCGCTCGAGAGCCTCGCCCGTCCGGCGCTCGCTCCGCCCGACCCGCCCCGCGACGACGACGGCGAGGACGACACGAACCCGGGTGACCTCTGGGAGGAGGTCGCGCCGTGAACACCCCCGTGGCCCCCGGGCTGGTCGCGGTGCGGGCCAGCGGGGTCTGGGTCGAGACCGCCGACGGGCGTCGCGTCATGGACTGCACGTCCGGCATGGCCACGGCCAACCTGGGTCACAACCACCCGCGCGTGATGGCCGCCGCGCGCGCGCAGATGGACCGCCAGCTGCACACCGGCGGCGTCTTCGGCACCGCGGCCGCCCACGCTCTCGCCGAGCGCCTGGCGGCCGCCACCCCGGGCCGAGATCGGCGCCTTCTCGTTCGGCACCTGCGGCGGCGAGGCGGTGGAGGGCGCCCTGCGCCTGGCCGCCCTCGCCACCGGCCGCCGGGCGGCGGTCGCCTTCCGCGGCGGCTTCCACGGGCGCACCCAGGGCGCGCTCGCCTGCTCCAGCTCGCGCGCCGACATCCGCGCCGGCTGGGCCTCCCTCGGGGCCGACGTGCACCTGAGCCCCTTCCCGGTGCCCGCGCCCCCGGCGAGGACGCCGCGGCCGCCCGCGCCCTCGACGCGCTCGACGACCTCCACCGTCACGAGCTCGCCCCGGCCGACACCGCCTGCTACCTGGTGGAGCCGGTGCAGGGTCACGGCGGCTGCCACCCCGCCGGGCGGGCCTTCCTCGCCGGGCTGCGCGAGCGGGCCGACCGCCACGGGATGCTCCTGATCTTCGACGAGGTCCAGACCGGGTTCGGCCGCGTCGGAGCCCCGTTCGCCGCCGACCTGTACGGGGTGCGCCCCGACCTGATCTGCCTCGCCAAGGCGATCGCCAACGGCTTCCCGCTGTCGGCCGTCGGCGGCCCGCCGGAGCTGCTCGCCCGCTGGCCGCAGGCCGGGCCGGGCGGGACGTTCGGCGGCGGCCCGGTGAGCTGCGCGGCGGCGTGCGCGGTGCTGGACACGCTCGCTGCAGGAGGGCCTGCCCGAGCGCGCCCGCGCCCTCGGCGACGAGGCCGCGGCGCGGCTGCGCGACCTCGCCCGCGCGCACTCCGCCCCGGCCCGGATGCGAGGTGCGCGGCGAGGGCCTGATGATCGGCGTCGAGATCCGCGACCCCGACGGCGGCGCCCCCCGCGCCGACCTGGCCGCGGCGCTCCAGGACGCGCTCCAGGCCGAGGGGGTGATCGTGACGCGCTGCGGCCCCGACGCGGCCGTGATCCGCCTCCTGCCGCCCCTGGTCATCAGCGACTGGGAGCTCGAGATGGCCCTGGTCGCGTTCGCGCGGGCCCTGCGGCGCATCGCCCGCCGCGCCGGCTACCGCAGCGTGGAGAAGACCCAGTCCGTCCCCTGGACCCGCTCGGCCGAGAGGTGGCAGCCGGTGCAGACGCCCTCCCCGCCGCCGACCACCGCGAGGGGGGCCGACGCGGAGTCCCTGAGGTACTCGACGTAGTCCCACCCGCCGTCGGCCGCGCCGTCGCGCGCCACCTTGACCATGATCGCGATCAGCTCGGGCGCCCGGGCGGGCCCGGTGGTCTTCACGATCGTCGTGCCGACCGGATACGGAAAGCGCTGCCGGCCCGCCGGGGCGATCCGGGCGGCCGGCTGGTTCACCACGATCCGCTTGGCGCCGCCGCGATGGGCCGCGCCGAGCGCGGCCAGCTCCCCCGCCGGCCGGCCCCGGAGGACGGTCCACGCCGGATAGCCGCGGATCCGGCGCGCGTCGGCCGGCGCCACGCCCCGCAGGTCGGGGGTCACGGTCGCCCGCTCCGGTCGCGGCGCGGTCCGCGGCGTGGCGGTGACGGTTGCGGTCGTGGTCGTCGCGCCCGGTTCGGGCGCGGCCGCGTCGTCGCCGGACGCGCACCCCACCGCCCCCGCGCCCAGCGCGACCGCCGCCGCCACCGCGCTCGCGAGGCGCCGCGACGACCCGCCCCGGCCGGGACGGCGGGGCGAGGCCCCGGGTGGTCGACGGCGCGCCGCATCGCGGCACCACGCTATCCGGCCGCCGCCGGTGCTCCAACACGACCCGCCCGGTATCGTCGCGGGCCCGGGGATCGAGGGGTTTGCCCGGTGCCCCGACGGGAGAGCACCGATCCACCTCAATCGCACCGGAAGGGTCCGATGACCGTCCTGCTCATCCTCTTCATCCTCCTCGCCCTGATCTTCGGGATCGGCGGCGCGATCAAGATCAGCCTGTGGTTCCTGCTGCTGATCGTGCTCGCGGTGGTGCTGGGGGCGATCGCCCTGCGCGCGCTCGCCCGCTCCTAGCCGCCGCCGCCGATCCGGGGAAAATCGCCGGGGCCGCCTGGCGGGTGCTTGTGACGCTGGTTACTATCGCCGCGTGATGCGCAATCCCGCCGGCCGCCTCCGGGTGGCGATCGCCACGGCCCTCCTCGTGATGGGCCTGATGATCGGACCGGCGGTGGCGTCGGCCGCGCTCAGCGTCACCGGCGTGACCCTCGACGGCGCGACCAGCGTCTCCAGCCCCCCCGGCGGCGTGATGCCGGCCAGGGTGACGACCAAGATCACGTCGCCCACCACCACGTGGAGCTCGACCCGCGAGCGCACCGGCGCGCAGGCGCGCTGCGTGAGCCACGGCAAGGCGACCGGGACCGGCAGCCACAGCACCACGTTCAACCTCACGGCGCCCGGGGACCCCGGCGACTACGACGCCGGCTTCACCGCCGCCTCGGGCGCCAACTGCAGCGGCACGCAGAGCCCGGAGAAGGTCCTCCAGGAGGCGATCCGGGTCACGACGCCGGCTCCGAACCCGAACCTCGCGCCCGTCTGCGGGATCGACGTGATGCTCGTGCTCGACGAGTCCGGGTCGATCGCGACCACCGGCGCCACCGAGACCGTCCGCGAGGCGGCGCGCGGCTTCCTCGACGCCCTGGCGGGCACCGGCTCCGCGGTCTCGATCGTCGACTTCAGCACCTCGGCGGCCCAGCCGGTTCCCTACACCACGGTGACCGCCTCCTCGATCGACAGCGTGTTCGCGCCGTACCTCAAGAACGGCTACAAGCCGAGCGGCTGGACCAACTGGGAGGCCGCGTTCCAGAAGGTGCGCCAGGCCAACGCGGTCGTCGGCGGCACCAAGGCCGACCTGGTCCTGTTCATCACCGACGGCGACCCGACGGCCTACAACCGGGCGGGCGGCTCCCCGGTCACCGGCGTCGTGGAGGGCGATGTCACCGCCCTGCGCCGGGCCGCGGCGGAGGCCGACGCGGTCAAGGAGCAGGGCTCGCACGTCCTCGCCCTCGGCGTCGGCGCGGCCGTGACGTCGGCCAACAGCGAGCGCCGCCTCACCGCGATCTCCGGCTTCGACCAGTACCCCGAGCCCGAGGCCGACTTCGGCAAGGCCGACTACGCGCTGGTCAAGGACACCGAGGACCTGCCGGCCGCCCTGCGGGCCTTCGCCGTCGCCCTGTGCAAGGGCTCCCTCGCCGTCACCAAGCTGGTCGACGAGGGCGACGGCGTCTTCCGGCCCGATCCCGGCTGGAACATCACGGCCACCGTCGCGACCTCGTCGGGCGGCTACACCTGGACCCAGCCCCCGCCCCCCACCCCGCCCGGACCGCGGACGGTGCCGACCGACAAGGACGGCGTGGCGAACTTCCAGTGGGCGCCCGACGACGCGACCGCCTCGAGCCTGGTGAGCGTCACCGAGGAGAGCCGGCCCGGCTACGACCTGGTCGACTGGACGTGCACCAAGGGCGTCCCGGGCCGCACGCGCGTGAGGACCACCCGCGGCGCCGCGGCGCGGATCGCCACGGGGACCCTCGGCCCCAACGAGTACGCGCGCTGCACCGTCCGCAACCGGATCCAGCCGGGGACGATCGAGATCGAGAAGTCGGCGTCGCCGCAGGGGTCCCAGGGCTTCGACTTCGTGGGCTCCGGTCCGCTGGGGTCGTTCACCCTGGTCGATGACGGCAAGACCGGTCCGGCGTCGCGCATCTTCACCGGCCTGGTCCCCGGGACCTACACGGTGCGGGAGGTGCTTCCGGCCAAGTGGGAGCTCTCGGGCGTCACCTGCAGCGATCCGTCCGTCGTCATCTCCGGCGCGCAGGTCACCATCGCGCTCGCCCCCGGCGGCTCCGTGGTGTGCACCTACCGCGACCGCCAGCTCGACCCGCCCGTCCCGCCGCCCCCGCCGGAGCCCCCCGTTCCGCCCACGCCCCCGCCCAACCCGCCGCCGCCCCCGCCGCCCCCGCCGCCGGTGGTGATCGCCTCCACCCAGCTCAGCGTGACCAAGAGCACGCCGCGCCGGGCCCGGGTGGGCGCGCGCGTGCCCTTCCGCCTGAGCGTCACCAACACCGGCCCGCTGACGGCCACCGACGTCCTCCTGGCCGACGTGCCCCCGGCGGCGATGTCGCTCACCGGCCTGAGGAGCTCGGGCGCCCGCCTGCTGCGCGTGGTGAGGGGCAACGCGGTCTGGACCATCGGCACCCTCGCGCCCGGCCAGACCCGGACGGTGCGCGGGAGCGTCGTGCTCACCAGCTCGACCCTCGGCATCGTGCGCAACACGGCGATCGCCACCGCCTCCAACGCCGGGGTGGCCGTGCGCCAGGCCGACGTCCGCGTGCTCGCTGCGCGCACGATCCGCCCCGCCGTCACGGGCTGAGCCCCTGCGGCGCCCGTCCGGGCGCCGATTGCGTCATTCCCGCGCCGCGGGTCCGCGTGGTCACCGACTCACCGCCACGGCCGGCGCGCGAGGATGGGCGCCGTTGAACCACGACCCGCGGGAGGGGCCGATCACCGACGCGCTGCCCATTGGCGGACCCGTGGATGCGGGGGACCGCACCCATTCGCACGGTCCTCCGTCCCTGGACCTCGTCGTCCTCGGGACCAGCGCCCGGTGGCCGACGCCGGACCGCGCCGTGTCGGCCGCGATGGTGATGCGGGGCGCCGACCACGTCCTGATCGACTGCGGGGAGGGCACCCAGCTGCAGATGATGCGCTCGGTCGCGGGCCTGCGACGGCTCTCGACGATCCTCATCACCCACTGCCACGCCGACCACGTGCTGGGCCTGCCGGGCCTGCTGGCCACGCTCTCGGACGCGCGCACGGAACCGCTCGTGCTGCTGGGCCCGCCCGGCGTGCGCGATCTGGTCAACGGCTTCCGGGTGCACTTCGGCGCGCTCGCGTTCCCGTTGACCGTGCGGGAGGTCGAGCCGGGGCACGTCGAGCGCCGCGACGGCTACCGCCTGCTGGCCCTGGAGGCGAGCCACGGGGTCCCCTCCCTGGCGTGGGCGCTCGACGAGGACCCGCTGCCCGGACACCTGCTCCAGGGCCGCCTGGACGCGCTCGGCGTGCCCCCGGGCCCCGCGCGCGCCGCCCTCGCCCGGGGGGAGGACGTGGACCTGGAGGACGGGCGCCGGGTCGCGGCCGCGCAGGTCACCGGCCCCGCCCGCCCCGGCCGCAGGATCGTGGTCTCGGGCGACACGCGCCCGGCGCCGGCGGTGGCCGAGGCGGCGGCGGGCGCCAACCTGCTGGTGCACGAGGCCACCTTCCTCGTGCGCGACCGCGACCTCGCCGAGCTCGCCGGCCACTCGACGGCCGCCGACGCCGCGCGCCTGGCCGTGCGCGCCCACGTCGGCCTGCTGGCCCTGGTCCACCGCTCCACGCGCTACGACCGCGGCGAGGTGCTCGAGGAGGCCCGCGCGATCTTCGGCGCGACGGTCGTGCCGGAGGACCTGGACCTGATCGAGGTGCCGCTCTCCGAGCACGGGCCCCCGGTGCTCCGTCCCCAGGGTGGGCGCGTCTCGCACTGAGCCGTCGGCTTAGAATCGTGCCCCCAACGAAGGCGGGCCCGGTGCCAGAGACACCTCCAGCGGACGTGGAACCATGACTCCCTCATCCGCCGTGGCGGACGAGGTGCAGGTCGTCGCCCGGGCGATCAGGACGCCGCGCTCGGCGGCGGTCGCCGGGGTCGTGTTCGCGCTGCTCTTCGGCGCGGCCCTGGTGGTCGTCCACACGGCGGTCCCGGCCGACCCGGCAGACGCCGGCCGCTGGCTCTCGGACGGAACGCGGCGGGATGCGGTGCTGTTCGCGCTCGGCCTCACGCCCTTCGCCGGCATCGCCTTCCTCTGGTTCGTCGGCGTGGTGCGGGATCGCTTCGGAGACGCGGAGGACAAGTTCTTCGGCACGGTCTTCCTGGGCAGCGGCCTGCTGTTCGTGGGGATGCTCTTCGTCTCGGCGGCCCTGGCGACGGCCCTGGTGACGAGCGCGGAGGAGCACGGCACGGAGCTCCTGTCCTCCGGCACGTGGTCCGTCGGGCGCCGGGCCGTGTTCGAGCTCGTCAGCGTCTACGCGATGCGCATGGCCGCGGTGTTCACCCTCGCCACCTCGACGATCCTGCTCCGCACGGGCCTCGCGCCCCGCTGGCTCGTCGTCTCCGGATACCTGCTCGGCCTGCTGCTCCTGCTGGGCGCCGGGGCCCTCGCCTGGGCCGAGCTCGCCTTCCCGGCGTGGGTGCTGGCGCTGAGCCTCTACGTGCTCGTGACGGAGTTCCGGCGGGGACGGGCCGAGGCGGGCTGAGCGGGCGCCGCGCCCTCAGCCCCCCAGGTGCGCGGCGTACACCCGGCGCGGGTGGACGGTGACCACCACGCGGCGCTCGTCCGGGGCGTCGTGGAGGGTGAAGTCCTGCCCGTACTTGGCGCCGGCCCGCGCGGCGAACGCCTTGTCGTCGTCCGGCGCCACCTCGGCGTCGCCGCTCAGCTCCAGGTAGCGCATCGGGTTGGCCGGATCGACGATCAGCAGGCCGACGGCCGGGTTGCGCATCAGGTGCTTCGTCTTGGCGCGGGACGTGTTGAGCGAGATGCGCACGACGCCGTCCTCCGCCAGGAACACCACCTGCGACAGCTGGGGCCGCCCCGCCCGGTCGATCGTCCCCAGCGTGGCGAAGGGGGCGTCGAGCAGGTCCAGGTGCGATGCGGGGATCTCGGGCAAGGGGCGCTCCTCCGGACGAATCACTTGTCCCCTCAAGTATATGCCCGGGGCGCGCCCGGAACCTAGGCGGCGGGCGGGATCCCTTCGGCGATCCACTTCCGCGCGTCGTCGTAGTCGTCGTCGTCGAACGTCCGGATCTCGCCGGGCATCATCCAGCCCAGCGCCTTCACGGCGTTCTCGATCCAGTCGGCGTCCGTGACGATCGCGCAGCGCTCCCAGTGGCGCAGGTTGCCCAGCCCCAGCTTGGTGTCCTGCCACGCCGCCCCGAACGAGTAGCCGTCGAAGTCGTCGTCGAGCACGTACAGGACGCGCACCTTGTCGTGCGCCGCCAGCATCGCGTCGATCGCCGGCACCAGCTCGCGCTCGTAGTCCTCCGCGGTCACCTTGCCGCTCGCGCGCAGGCCCACCACCGGCGCCGGCAGTCCCTCGATCAGCTCGATCACGGTCTCCTCCTCCGTTCGGGTGCCGTGTTCAGCTTATTCCCAGGTATCGGTGGCGCTCCCGGGTCTAGGGTGGGCCATGGCCACGGATCCCGCCGAGTTCACGCGCGCGAGCCGCGCGGTCTGGCAGGCGATGGCGCGCGGCTGGGACGAGCGCCACGCCTACGTCGAGACGCGGGCGCGCGCGGTGGCCGAGCGCATGCTGGAGCGGGCGGCGCTCGCCCCCGGGATGACGGTCCTCGAGCTCGCGGCCGGCACCGGCGTGGTGGGCCTGGCGGCGTCCGCGGCGGTCGCCCCCGGCGGGCGCGTGATCCTGAGCGACTTCTCCCCGGCCATGCTCGAGGCGGCCGAGCGCCACGCGGCCGCGCTCGGGATCGGGGGCGTCGAGTTCCGCGTGCTGGACGCCCAGGCGATGGACCTCGCCGACGACGTCGCCGACGTGGTCCTGTGCCGCTGGGGCTACATGCTCATGCCCGACCCGGCGGCCGCCCTGGCCGAGACGCGCCGCGTGCTGCGCCCGGGCGGGGTCCTGTCCTGCGCCGTGTTCGCCGGGCCGGCCCAGAACCCGTGGGCCGCGCTGCCCGCGCGGGTGCTGCAGGAGCGCGGGCACATGCCCGCGGCGTCCGAGGGGGCGCCGGGCATCCTGGCGCTGGGCGACCCCGCCGGCTCGCGCGGCCTGGTCACCGGCGCGGGCTTCGCCGACCCGCAGATCGAGGAGGTCGCCTTCTCGTGGACGTTCGACGGCGAGGACGACCTCTGGCGGTACCTCAACGACGCCGCCGGGGCCCTGGCGATGGTCCTCGCCCGCCTCGACGCGGCCGAGAGCGCGGCCGTGCGCGCGGAGGTGATGGAGGCCCTGGCCCCGTTCGCCGGTCCCGCCGGGATCGACCTGCCGGCGATGTGCCTGGTCGCGTCGGCGCGCTAGCGGGGATCGTCGGGGGTTGAGGACGGCCGCCTCCGGGGAGGTCACGGAGGCAGGGTCTCATCTCACGAGGGGGAACCCATGGCCGGCAGCGAGCACGAGCAGGGCGTCCGCAAGCCCAGCGAGCAGCGCGGCGGCGGCACGCCGGACGCGCGGGAGGCGCGCGAGAAGGGGGAGTGGGCCGCCTCGGCGCAGGACGGCGTCGTGCCCGCCGAGCTCGGGGGCTCGGATGCCCCGCGCGAGATGCTGGACGAGGACCCGGAGCTGGGCAGCGCGGTGCTGGGCGAGACGACCGGCTCCGACGAGCCGGCCACCGACGGCGGGATCGACCTGAGCGCCGGCGACGACGCGGACGCCACGCGCGACGGCGGGCCCGAGGTGCCGGAGGGGGTGGAGCCCGACCTGCGCGACGCGGCCAGCGGCCCACCCGAGAGCGCCCGGGAGTCGGCCCGCTAGGGGCGCGGCGCGGAGTTCGCACGACTTCGCACACCGGCCGGGCCGTGTGGCCGGTCACGGCGTCGCTCCGGTGTCCGGAGGAGGGCTACCCTCCCAGGCGTGTTGAACCCGCGACGAGACGCCGGGCGGGCATCCGCCACGAAGGGCCGTGACCCTCGCTCGCGACCTGCCCCTGTTCGCGGGCACGCCGGACGCGCGGCTTGCCCAGATCGCCCCGCGACTGCGGGAGATCGCCTTCGATCCGGGCGACGTGATCCATCGCGAGGGCGACGAGTGCGACAGGGTCGCGTTCGTCACCCAGGGGGAGATCCGGGTGACCAAGGGCGGGCCGGTCGGGCGCGGCATCGAGATCTACCGCGTCGTCGCGATCGAGCCGTGCGTGCTCGAGCTCTCGGCGGCCATGGGCCACAGCGGCTATCCGGCCCGCGCGGTGGCGACCACCGGCGGCCGGGCGGTGACGGTGCCCGCCGGCGCCCTCACCGACCTGCTCGCCATCGATGCGGGCGTCCAGAAGTACGTCTTCGGGTTCATGTCGGTCCGGCTCGCGAGCGTGATGCAGCTGGTCGAGGAGGTCGCCTTCCGCAGGATGGACGAGCGCCTGGAGACCTTCCTGCGGCGCGAGGCGACCGGGGAGCCGCCGGTGGTGCGGCTGACCCACGACGCGATCGCCGAGCGCCTCGGCACCGCGCGCGAGGTGGTCTCGCGACTCTTGGAGCAGATGTCCCAGCGCGGCGAGGTGACGCTGCGACGCGGCGAGGTGAGGCTCACCGAGGATTCATGACGCGGAGCGTGACCCCGGTCACTGAACCCGGGCGGCCCGCTCCTTAGCGTTGACCGCGTCAACCGCCTGAGGAGAGAGACCATGGGACTCGCACGCTTCATGTCCGGCACCGCGGGGCGCCTCATGCGCATCATCGCCGGCGTCGCGCTCATCGCCATCGGCGCGTCGATGGGCGGGGCGGGATGGATTCTCGCCGCGGCCGGCGTCGTCGCGATCACCGCCGGCGTCGTCAACGTCTGCCTGATCGCCCCGATCCTCCGCGCGCCCTTCTCCGGCTCGAAGCTGCGCAGCTCGTGACCTGAGCCCCGGCCGGAGGGCGCTCAGACGGGATCGGAGACGACCGAGAGGACGTTGCCGCCGGATCGGTGAACCACGCGACGTCAGACGCCCGCACGCCATCGCGGCGCGGTGGCGGGAACGGGTCAGATCGCGGTCGTTAAGGGCGATCTCGGGGATGCCCCCGGCAGGAATCGAACCTGCGACACCAGGTTTAGGAAACCTGTGCTCTATCCACTGAGCTACGAGGGCGCGCGGCCAGGATAGACCGGCGGTCAGGCGGCGGGCAGGTACGGCAGCCAGGACTTCGGCTGGCGCGGGGCCGCCACGGCGATGAAGACGTCCGGCCGGGGCGGGCGGGGCTTGGTGCGCGGGTGCATGTCGATCTCGGCCGGCAGGCGGTTGCCCTTGCGCAGGTTGCACGGCGCGCAGGAGGTGACCACGTTGTCCCACGAGGAGCGGCCGCCGCGCGAGCGGGGGATGACGTGGTCCATCGTCAGGTGGGAGGCCGCGCCGCAGTACTGGCATTGGTAGTCGTCGCGGGCGAACACGGCCCGGCGGGAGATCTTGCGCGACTCGTGGCGCGGCACCCGCACGAAGTAGATGAGGCGGATGACCAGGGGGGACGCGTGCTCGGCGGTCGCGCTGCGCAGCTGGCGGGCGGCGCGCTCCAGCACCTCGGCCTTGTTCTTGAGCACCAGGACCACGGCCCGCTGCAGCGAGCACACGTTGATGGGCTCGTAGGTCGCGTTGAGGACGAGGACCTGCTGCGCCATGGCTCCTCGGTTCGCGTGGGTGAGGGACCGGCTGTCGATTGCGGGCTGCCGTCTCTCACCCCGAGCCCGACGGGATTCTAGCCCGGCCGGCCGCCGGCGCGGTAGGACCCGAGGAATGTGACACGGGCGACGTTGCGCTGTTCCAGGGCGGTTATCGCCGAGGAGATCGGCAGGTCGCGCTCCAGGCTGCCCTCGATGTCGATGAAGAACATGTACCGCCCGAGCCCCGTCTTGGTGGGCCGGCTCTCCAGCTTGGTGAGGTTGACCGCCCGCATCGCGAACTCCTGGAGGATGGCCAGCAGCGCCCCCGGGCGGTCGTGATCCAGGTGGCAGATGATCGAGGTGCGGAAGCGCCCGGAGCCCACGGCCACCGCCGGCTCGGTGCCGAGCAGGACGAAGCGGGTGGAGTTGTCGTCCAGCACGTCGGCGATGTCGCGGGCCAGCACCTCGCACCCGTACAGCGACGCGGCCCGCAGGGTGCCGATGGCCGCCCCGCCGGGCACCTCGCCGCTGCCCACCAGGCGCGCCGCGTCGGCGGTGGAGTTGGCCGCCACGATCTCGGCGCCCGGCAGGCGCTCGCGCAGGAAGGCCTGGCACTGGGCGGTGGCGTGCGGGTGGGAGAGCACGCGGGTGATGGCGCCCAGCTCGAGCGCGCTCGCGGCCAGCAGGTGGTGGCGCACCGGCAGGATGACCTCGCCGCGGATCCACACGTCGCCGTCGGCGGCCAGCTGGTCGAGGGTCTGGTTGACCGAGCCCTCGATCGTGTTCTCGATCGGGACCAGGGCCTGCGGGACCTCCCCCTCGCGCACCGCGCGAAAGCAGTCGATCACGGTGGGGAAGGGGATCTCCTCGAGCTCGGCGTCGGTGCCCAGCAGCTCCAGCAGCGCCTCCTCGCAGAAGGTCCCCGGCGGCCCGAGGTAGCCGACCCTCACGCGGTGGGCTCGTCCGGGCCGGGCGTCGGGTCGGGGGGCGGCTCGGGCGCCGGCGCGGCGGCCGTCTCCCCCGTGTCCTCGCCGCCCGCGGGCGGGCGGGGCGGGGCCCCGGTGGCGAGCGCGACGGCGCGGGTCTCCTCGGGCGACAGGCGCTGCCCGGGCACGCCCTCCACCAGCTCCTTGAGGTACACGCGGGCGTGGTCGCGGGCGTGCAGCGAGGTGACGACGGCGCCGGTCTGGTTGCCGTCGAGCAGCGCGATCGACCACGACTGGCTGCCGCCCATGTCGCGGTAGGCGTCGTAGCGCACCATGCCCTGGAAGCGCAGCGCCGAGCGCAGGCTGCGCTCGGTCACCTCGCCCTGGCGCTCCACCAGGCTCTGGAGGTCGGCGAGACCCTGCTCCAGGCGCGCCTGGGCCCGCTGCAGGCTGGCCTGGCGGTCGACCAGCCCCACCGAGGTCCCGTCGGGCAGCAGCACCTTCTGGGCGCCGCGCAGGCGCCGCAGCGAGATCCACAGGGCGACGGACGCCCCGAGGGCGATGACGGCCACCGCGACGGCGGCCCCGGCCACCCAGACCTCGACGTCCATCAGATGGTGATCTTGACGGGGTACTCGGCCGTGTTGTTGTCGGTCCGGGTCTCCCCGGTCACCGGCACGACCTCGATCTTGAGCGTGCCCTGGTCACCGAAGACGATCTTGTCCGACGCGGGGCCCGGGATCTCGACCGACACCGTCTCGCCGGAGGGCATCGACTTGATCGCGACCTCGCGGGTGTCCACGTCGTTGGGGGTCGCCGGGTACGAGAACGAGGCCTTGACGACCACGTTCGACTCGTCGAAGTCGCCGCCGTTCTTGATCGTGACGCTCCACTTGAGGTCCTCGGTGGCCTGGACGGTGGCGGTCTGGCCCACCGTGAGGCGCGTGTCCGAGGGCTTGGCGACCGTCGACTCCAGCGAGGTGCCGCGCAGGTTGCCGGAGCTGTCGGCGCCGCCGGTGGCGGTGCTGCGCCGCTCGAGGTCGGGCACGAGGGACTTGGCGCCCTCCGCGGAGGCGAGCGCCGCGTTGGGCAGGAAGGCCTGCAGCGGGGGCACCTCGACGCCGGTGATGTCGTCCTTCTGCAGGGCCTCCATCGCCGGGCCCTTGAACGAGTCCTCGTAGATCACGTCGCTGGCCAGGAAGCGCTGCATCGGCTTGGCGATGCCGGCCGCCTTGGTCTGCTGGTCGGTCCCCTGCAGCAGGGTGGGCAGGTTCTCGGACAGGGTCGTCAGGCCGGTGACCCGGTACTCGAGCGCCGTCACCAGGCTCGCCTGGGCGCCCTTCAGCGCGCCGGGCGGGTCGAGGTCCTCCGCCTGGTCCACCAGCGCCTGCGAGTTCTGCGCGATCGCGTTGATCTTGGCCTGCAGCTGCGGCGGCTTGTCGCCGCGCGGGTTGGCCATCACCTGACGCAGCGCCGCACCCTCCTCCGCGGACTTGGTGACGATCTGTGAGACCCCGTTGACGTACGAGGTGTACGAGTCCTCGAGCTGGCTGCGCTGGCAGTCCTTGACGACCAGGGCGATCACGATCACCAGCACCACCGCGAAGGCGATCCCCAGGATCAGGCGCCCGCGGGGCCCCTGGAGCACCGCGATGCCGCCGCCGGCGCCGGAACCGCCGCCGCCGCCCGAGCGCGAGGACGACCGGGAGCGCCCCGATCCCCCCGAGCGCGACCCCCTCGAGGAGCGCGATCCGCGCGAGCGCGGCGGGGGCGGCGCGGTCTCCTGGTCGTCGAACTCGGGCGGCGGGTCCAGCGGCGCGCCGCCCCGCGGGCGGGGGACCTCGCCCGTCGCGTCGGAGTCGATCGGCCCGGTGTCGCCGGTGCGCCTCGCCTCGCGCCGCGCGTCGCGGCCCTCGTCCGCCGGCGGGTCGCGGAAGACGTCGTCGAAGTCCGGCCGCTCGTCGTCGAACTCGGCCAAGCTACGTCGGGTGGGTTCGTCTGATGGAGGCCGTCCGCACCGTGTGGAGGAGGTGGGGTGGAAGTGGGCGAGGGGGGACTCGAACCCCCAAGCTCATGCGAGCACTAGACCCTGAACCTAGCGTGTCTACCAATTCCACCACTCGCCCAGGCGTTCCTGCCTTCCAGGGAGGCGGGATCGTACCATGAGGCCGGACGGACCCGGGCGGGCAAGGATGGAGCCCCGTCTCGTGGAAGATCCCCCCGATGACTTCCCATGCGACATCCGAGCGCCGCGTCCTGGGGCGCTACGTGCTCGGGCCGGCCATCGGGCGCGGCGCGACCGCCGTCGTCCACCGGGCCCGCGACATCGTCACGGACGAGACCGTGGCGGTGAAGGTGGTGCCCGTGGAGCTGGACCTGGCGCCCCGGGTGCGGGCCGAGGTGCGGGCCGCCGGGCGCCTGGACCATCCCCGGATCGTCGCCCTGCGGGACTGGGGCGAGGACAGCGAGTGCCTCTACCTCGTCTGGGATCTGGTCGAGGGGCGCTCCCTGGCCGACTGGCAGCGCGGCTCCGAGCGCCTGGGCGACGGCGCGATCGTGCGGATCGGCGAGGACGTCTTCGCGGCCCTGGCCCACGCCCACGAGCGGGGCGTCGTCCACCGCGACGTGAAGCCCGCGAACATCCTGGTCGACCACGACGGCCGCGCCCACCTCTCCGACTTCGGCGTCGCCCGGCTCTCGGGCGAGAGCGGCCTCACGCTGACCGGCGGCGTGGTGGGGACGGTGGCGTACATGTCGCCCGAGCAGGCGCGCGGCGCCCCGGTCGGGCCCGAGAGCGACGTCTACTCGGCGGCGCTGGTGGTGTACGAGGGCCTGGCCGGGCACAACCCGGTGAGCGCCTCGTCGCCGGCCGAGACGGCCCGCCGCGCCGCGGCCGGGGGCCTGCCCCCGCTGGCCTCCGAGCGTCCCGAGCTGCCCCAGGACCTGTGCCGGGCGGTGGACGCCGGCCTGCGACGCGATCCCGAGGCGCGCCCCGCGGCCGACGAGCTCGCCGACGCCCTCAGCGGGGCCCGCGGCGGCGTGCGCGCGGCCCGGCGGCGGGGCGGCCGGGCCCTGCCGGCGGTGGCCTGCGCGGCCGCCGGGGCGCGCGCTGGCGGGCGTGGCCATCACCATGGCCCACGGGCCGCTCGAGGAATCGACCGGCCTGGACTGGCGCTCGCCGGCCCTCGCGGCGGGCGTGACCGCGGTCTGCGCCGTCGCCTTCGCGTGGCGCCCGCAGGTCGCCGCCCTGGGCGCGGTCGTCGCCGGCGCCGTCCTGGTGGGGCTCAGCGCGCCGCTGGTCGGCGTGATGCTGGGCGCCCTGGCGCTGGTCACCCTCCTGAGCGGCTGGCGCTTCGGCCGCATCACCCTGCTCGCCGCCGCCGGGCCGGCCCTCGCGGCCGTGGGCCTGTGGCCCCTGCTGCCGGCGCTCGCCGGGCTGCTGCCGCGCTGGGCCGAGCGCCTGTGGGTGGCCACCGCCGGGGTGCTCGCCACGGTCGCCTGGCAGATCGGCGCGGGCAGCGACTCGTTCCTGGCCGGCGGGGGCTTCGTGGGCTCGGCCGTGGCCGACCTGGACGGGGAGGGCTCCCCCCAGGTCGTGGCCGAGCGCCTCTGGCAGCCCCTGGCCGACCGGCCCGAGGCCGGGGTGCAGGCCGCCGCGATGGTGATCGCCGCCATGTGCGTGCCCCTGGTGCTGCGGGCGCGCGACGGCGGCCCCCGCATCGTGGCCGCCGCCCTGTGGATCGGCGCCCTGGGCACGGTGCTGGTGGCCACCTCGGCCGACGCCGCGGCCGCCGCGGGAGCCGTGATCCCGGCCGCGATCGTCGTGATCGTGTGGGCGATCCGGCCCTGGAGGAGCCTCCGCCGCCGCGCCCCGGTGAGGGCGTCCGCTACGCTCCGCGGTCCCATCGTATGAGCCTCCTGCGAGACATCGAGCAGAAGATCGAGGGCGTCTTCGAGCGTGGCTTCCGAAGGGCGTTCCGCAGCAACCTGCAACCGGTCGAGCTTGCCCGCAAGCTCGCCCGGGAGATGGAGGACCACAAGACGGTCTCCGTCTCGCGGGTCTACGTGCCCAACGAGTTCACGGTCTACCTGTCCCCCAAGGACCGCGAGGGCTTCGCGTCGTACGAGCGTTCCCTGGTGGCCGAGCTGGGCAGCTACCTCGACGCCCACGCCCGCGGCGCCGGCCTGTCGCTGGTCGCGCCGGCCACGGTGACCCTGGCGACCGACGAGGACCTGCGGATCGGCGAGTTCGGCATCGCCTGCCGGATGGCCGACGCCGCCGAGGGCGCCGCCCCGCCCGCCCCCTCCGCCCCTCCCGCCCCGGCCGCGGGCCCGGAGGCCCCCGCGGCGGCCGCGGCCCCCGAGGTCCCCGCCCCCGCCCCCGCCCCGCCGGTGGTGCCCCCGCCGGTCCGGCCCCACCAGGCGCTGGAGGGCGTGAGCGGCACCCAGGTCATCTCGGCGGCCGACGCCCGCGACGCCGGGCTCACCGCGGAGACGATGACCCTCACCATCGGCTCCACGCGCACGCGGCTCACCAAGCGGGTCTCCACCCTGGGACGCAGCCGCGACTGCGACGTCGTGATCCCCGACCCCAACGCCAGCCGCGTCCACGCCGAGGTGCGCCACATCGGCCTCGACTACTTCCTGGTGGACATGGGCAGCACCAACGGCACGGAGGTCAACGGACAGCTGGTGAAGCGCCACGCCCTCGCCGACGGCGACACCATCGTGGTCGGGACCACCCAGATCCACGTGGAGCTCGGATGAGCGAGACCGGGCTGCTCGTGGCCGAGGTGGCCTTCCTGATCCTGCTCTACGCCTTCGTCTGGAGCGTGGTGCGCAGCTCCAGCCGCCAGCTGCGCGCCAGCCAGCCGCCCCCGATGGTGGTGGCGGAGCCCCCGGCCGCCGAGCCGGCCGCCGCCCCCGCGCCCGCCCCGGCCGCGGTGGCCCCGCGCTGCCCCCGCTGCGCCCGCCGCGCCCGCCGCCGCCGCCGCGGTGCCGGTCGCGGCCGCCGCGTCGGAGGCCGAGACCCAGCTGGGCGGCGCCGAGGACTCGGGCGCCTTCGACATCGGCGCGCACCTGGACCCGCGCCTGATCGTGGAGGACTCGCCCAACCTCGAGCGGGGCCGGGTCATCGCGCTCGACCGCGGCATCACGATCGGCCGCTCGGACGCGGCCGACCTGCCGATCACCGACCAGTTCGTCTCCCACATGCACGCGCGCATCCTGCGCCGCGGCGCGTACCACTTCGTCGAGGACCTGGGCTCCACCAACGGGACCTTCCTCAACGACCGGCGCGTCGAGAAGGACGCGGCGCTCAAGGTCCACGACTCGCTACGGATCGGGCAGACCACTCTCCGCTACGAGGAATAGATGACCGCCGAGGGCGGTGCCGGCACACGGCTCGCGCTGGTCGAGGTGGCCCACCTCTCCGACACCGGGCGTGTCCGTCACCACAACGAGGATCGCTCGGTCGCCAGCAGCCGCATCCTGGCGGTGGCCGACGGGATGGGCGGGGCCAAGGCGGGCGAGGTCGCCGCCCAGGTGGCGGTGGACTCGGTCAGCGGCCTCACCACGGCCGACTCCGAGAGCGTCCGGCGCGCCATCGAGCGGGCCAACCGCGCCATCCGCCGCATGGCGAGCGAGGACCCCGACAAGAGCGGGATGGGCACCACCATGACCGCCGCGGTGGTCCGGGACGGGCAGCTCGACGTGATCCACGTGGGCGACTCGCGGGCCTACCTCTGGCGCGACGGGCGCCTCAGCCAGGTGACCGAGGACCACTCGGTCGTGGGCGAGCTGGTGCGCCGCGGCAGCATCACCGCCGAGGAGGCCGAGAACCACCCCCACCGCAACGTCATCACGCGCGCGCTCGGCGCCGAGGCCGAGGTCCAGGCCGACACGGTCTCGACCGGGCTGCGCGAGGACGACGTGGTGCTGCTGTGCAGCGACGGCCTCTCGTCCTACGTGTCCGAGGCCGACATCGCCGCGGCCCTCGCCGCGGCCCCCAGCCTCGCCGACGCGGCGCGGGCGCTGGTGGACCGCGCCAACGCGGCCGGCGGCATCGACAACGTCACGGTGGTGCTGGCGCGCGTGGGGGAGGTGTCGGCCGACGCGTCCGGAGACACGGTCGAGGTGCCCGTGGTCGCGCCCGGGCCGGCGCCGGGCGACACGGCGACCTCGGGCGAGGTGCGCGTGCTGGGCGGGGTCCACGGCCACGCCGGCACGGAGCGGGCCGGGGCGACCGCCAGCCGCCCGCCCAAGGTGCTCGAGCCGGCGGGGCGCCGTCGCTCCCGGGTGCTGCCCGTCCTCGCCGGCGTGCTCGTGCTGCTGGTGATCGTGGGCGGCGCGGTCGCCTGGATCGCCAGCCGCACCTACACGGTGGAGGCCGGCTCGCAGGGCACGGTGCGGGTCGCGCACGGCCTGCCGGTGTCGGTGTTCGGCCGCGAGCTGTCGGTGGAGTGGCAGGACACGGGGGTCTCCGCGGACGCGGTTCGCGCGTCCCAGCCCGATGCCCTGTCATCCTCCGCGCGCGGCCAGGGCGAGGCCGTCGGGCTCGCGGCATCGCTGGTGTGGCGCTACGGCGTCTCCCAGCCGCCGGTGATCGAGGCCCCGGCGCCGCCTGCGCCGACCACCACATCGACGACCCCCCGGACGACCACCGCCCCGTGACCCTGCGCACGCGAGAGCTGGGATTCATGATCCCGGCTGCCCTTCTGGGCATCATCGGCATCGCGTCGGTCGCCAGCGCGCGGGCCGACGCGTTCGACCTGGGCCCGCTGCCGAGCGCCCTGGGAGTGCTGGCCGTGTTCCTGGCGATGCACCTGACCCTGCGGCTGCGGGCCCGCCACGCCGACCCCTACCTGCTGCCGACGGTCGGCGTGCTGGTGGCCATCGGCCTGGTCGAGCTCGACCGCATCAGCCCGGCGCTCGCGGCCGACCAGGCCGTCTGGATCGCCGTGGGCGGGGTGGCGTTCATCGCGACCGTGCTGCTCCTGCCCGACCACCGCGTGCTGGAGCGCTACACGTACCTGATCGGCCTGCTCGGGGTGGGCCTGCTGGTGGCGACCATGATCTTCGGCACCCGCATCTACGGGGCCAAGCTGTGGATCGAGATCGGCGGCGGCCAGACCGTGCAGCTCGGCGAGGTCTCGAAGATCCTGATCGTGATCTTCCTGGCGGCCTACCTGCGCGACAAGCGCGAGCTGCTGGCGATCCCGACGGGCCGGTTCATGGGGGTGCCGGTGCCGCCGATGGCCGCGCTCGGCCCGGTGCTGGTGTTCCTCGGCGCCTGTCTCGCGCTGGTCGTGGTGCTCAACGACTTCGGCACGGCGCTGCTCTTCCTCGGGATCTTCCTGGCGATGATCTACCTCGCCACCGGGCGGGCGGCGTACACGGTCTTCGGCCTGGTGGTGTTCGTGATCGGATCGGCCCTGGTCTACGCGATCGTGCCGCGCATCCAGACCCGCGTCGACAACTGGCTCCACCCCTTCGACGACGCCCAGGGGCAGGGCTACCAGCTGGTGCAGTCCCTCTACGCCCTCGCCGAGGGCGGCGTCATCGGCCCGGGGCTGGGCAAGGCCTTCCTGGTCACCGAGAGCGGCGCGACGGTGGTCCCCGCGCTGCAGACCGACTTCATGTTCTCGGCGGTCGCCAGCGAGCTGGGCTACGTCGGCGGGGTGGGCCTGCTGCTGGGCTTCCTGGTGTTCATCCAGCGCGGCTTCGTCATCGCCGCCCAGGCCAACGACGGCTTCTCCAAGCTCCTGGCCGGCGGCCTGACCGCGGCGATCGGACTGCAGGCGATCCTGATCATCGGCGGCGTCATCCGCCTGATCCCGCTCACCGGCGTGACCCTGCCCTTCATGAGCTACGGCGGCTCGAGCGTCGTGACCAACTTCGTCCTGGTCGCGCTGCTGCTCATCATCAGCCACCGCTCGCGGGCGGGCAACGAGCCGCCCAAGCGGCTGCGCCGCCAGGCCGCCATCGAGGCGCGCGCGATCGAGCGTGAGGAGCTGCGCGCCGAGCGGGAGGCGCTGCGGTGAACCGCTCCATCCGGCGCCTCTACCTCACGCTCGCGGGCGGCTTCGGCCTGCTGGTGCTGATGCTCGGCTGGTGGCAGGTCGTGGCGGCCGACGGCCTCAAGGACCGCGCCGACAACCAGCAGACGCTCCAGGCCGAGAAGCTCATCGACCGCGGTCGCATCCTGACCGCCGACGGCACGATCCTGGCCTACAGCCGCGCCCGCCGGGTCAACGGCCAGCGCCTGTTCGAGCGCGTCTACCCGCAGGGCGACCTGGCCGCGCAGGTCGTGGGCTACACGTCCACGAACCAGGGCAAGGCCGGCATCGAGAGCAGCTACAACCGCTACCTGGCGGGCAGCTTCGGCACCGAGCCCCTGCTGCAGCGTCTCAACCTGAAGGAGAAGCAGGGGGCCAACGTCCAGCTCAGCATCGACTCGCGGGTGCAGAAGGTGGCCCAGGAGCAGCTGGCCGGCAAGACCGGCGCGGTCGTGGCCCTCAACCCCACCACCGGCCAGATCATCGCGATGGCCTCGTCGCCCACCTTCGACAACCAGACGGTGCTCACCGACTACAAGTCGATCCTCGCCCAGCCGGGCTCGCCGCTCGTCAACCGCTCCACCCTCGGCCTCTACCCTCCCGGGTCGACCTTTAAGGTGGTCACCGCCACGAGCGCCCTCGAGAGCGGTCGATACGACCCGACCTCGCTCTTTCCGGGGGGCTCCTCCTACGAGACCCCCGGCGGCGACATCCGCAACTTCGGCAACGCGACCTATCCCCCGCACACACTGAGCACCGCGCTGACCAACTCGATCAACACGACCTTCGCGCAGATCGGCGACGAGCTCGGCCGCGAGCAGCTCGGCGCCACCATGACCGCCTACGGGTTCGGGGAGCGTCCGCCCCTCGACCTGCCGGAGGTCGCCATCTCCGGGCGGCGGGGCCCCGGCGGCAAGGTGCTGCCCAACGACCAGCGCGGCGAGGACACCGCCCGCATCGCCATCGGCCAGGAGCAGCTCACCGTCACCCCCCTGCAGATGGCGATGGTCGCGGGGACCGTCGCCAACGGCGGCACCCTCATGGCGCCGCGCCTCATGTCGCGCATCGTCGACCGCGCGGGCTCGGTGGTGAAGCGCGCCCAGTCGCAGGAGATGGGCCAGGTGATGTCGCCCCAGGACGCCGACGAGCTCACGACGATGATGGAGGACGTGGTGCGCGAGGGCACCGGCACCGCCGCCGCCCTCTCGAGCACCGGCACCACGGTGGCCGGCAAGACCGGCACGGCCGAGACCTCCGACCCCAACAAGAACCAGGCCTGGTTCATCGGCTTCGCGCCGGCGGAGGCCCCCGAGGTCGCCATCGCGGTCGTCATCGAGGACACGTCCCTGACCGGCGGCACCGCGGCGGCCCCGGTGGCCGCCCAGGTCATGCGCGCCGCGATCAGCCCCGGGGAGAGCGGGTGAGCTTCGAGCCCGGAGAGCTGATCGGCGACCGCTACGAGCTGGGTCGCCAGCTCGGCAGCGGCGGCATGGCGCGGGTCTACCTCGGCCACGACCGCCTGCTCGACCGCCAGGTGGCGATCAAGGTGCTCTCGGAGCCCTACGCCTCCGATCCCCAGTTCGTGGAGCGGTTCCGCCGCGAGGCCTCGCACGCCGCCGGCCTCAACCACCCCAACATCGTGGCGGTCTACGACCGCGGCGAGGTGGACGGCAGCTACTTCATCGTCATGGAGTACCTGGCCGGACCGGACCTCAAGCAGGTCATCCGGCAGCGCGCGCCCCTGCCGCCCCTCGAGGCCATCGACGACGCGCAGCAGATCCTCGCGGCCCTGGGCGCCGCGCACCGCCGCGACGTCATCCACCGCGACGTGAAGCCCCAGAACGTCCTGGTGGCCGAGGACGGGCACCTCAAGGTGACCGACTTCGGCATCGCCCGCGCCGGCGCCGAGACCGACATGACCGAGGCCGGCTCGGTGATCGGGACCGCCCAGTACCTGTCGCCCGAGCAGGCGCGCGGCGACGAGGTGACCGCCGCCAGCGACTGCTACGCGGTCGGCATCGTGCTCTACGAGATGCTCACCGGCCGCGTGCCCTTCGACGGCGGCCCCCCGGTGGCCGTCGCGATGAAGCAGATCAGCGACGAGCCGGTGTCGCCGCGCATCGTGGAGCCCACGGTGCCGCGCGAGCTCGAGGCGGTGGTGCTGCGCAGCCTGGCCAAGCGCCCCTCCGAGCGCTACCGCACCGCCGAGGAGATGAGCCGCGCCCTGGCCGAGGCCCGCGCGGCGATCGACGGGACGGGCGGCCCCACCCGCGTCATGGCCGCCGCCGGCGCCGGCGGCACCACCGGGCAGATGACCGCCGCCACGCGCGTGGCCGGTCCGCCGCCGCCGCAGGATCCGCCCCGCGGCCGCCGCCGCATGTGGGCGATCATCGCGGCCATCCTGGTGCTGCTGGTCGTGGGCGGCGTCGCGGCCGCCATGCTGCTCTCCGGCGGCGACGCCGCCTCGGCCACCGTCCCCGACGTGGCGGGACAGCCGGCCGCCCAGGCCCGCGCGACCCTCACGGACGCGAAGTTCGAGGTCGACCTGCGCACGGTGACGAACGCCGACGTCGAGGAGGGCATCGCCATCGACACCGACCCGCCCGCGGGGACGGTCGCCACGGAGGGCGACACCGTCGTGCTGCGCGTGAGCGGCGGGCCGGGCGACACCACCGTGCCCGACGTCACCGGCAAGCCCGAGGCCACCGCCACGGCGCAGCTCGCGGCCGCCGGCTTCGAGGTGAAGAGCCAGTCCAAGGCGAGCTCCGACGTCGCGGAGGGGCTCGTCATCAGCCAGGACCCGGCGGGCGCGGCCACGGCCGAGAAGGGCAGCACGGTGACGATCGTCGTGTCGAGCGGCGCCGAGCAGGTGGACGTCCCCGACGTGACCGGCCAGTCCCAGTCGGGCGCCGAGCAGACCCTGCGCGACGCCGGACTGGTGCCCAGCGCCAGCACCAGCCCCAGCAGCGAGGACGAGCCGGGGACCGTCATCTCCCAGGACCCGAGCGGCGGCAAGGCCGACCGCGGCAGCACCGTGAACATCGTGGTCGCCACCGCGCCCGCCAACGTGACGGTGCCGTCGGTGATCGGCAACACGGCCACCGACGCGCGCTTCAAGCTCGAGAACAGCGGCTTCAAGGTGACCAGCGACGCCGCCGACTCGGCCGAGCCGGCGGGCACCGTCATCGACCAGAACCCGGCCGCGGGCACCTCGGTGGCCCCCGGCTCGCGCATCGTCATCACGGTGAGCAACGGGCCCGTCGCGACGACGACGTCCGGGGTGCCGGCGCCCCCGCCCACCCAGACCACGCCGTGAGCACCCGCGTGGCGGTCCTCATGGGGGGTCGCAGCAGCGAGCACGACGTGTCGCTGGCCTCCGCCGCCGCCGTGATCGCCGCGCTCGACCCGGCGCGGTTCGAGGTCGTCCCCGTGGTGATCTCCTCGGAGGGGGCCTGGAGCGTCGACGGCGAGCCGGTGGCCATCGTGCCGGGCCCCGAGGGCGCCGCGCAGCTCGTGTCGCTGGCCGGAGCCGCCCCGCCGCGCGCCCTGGACGTGGCGTTCCCGGTCCTCCACGGCCCGCACGGGGAGGACGGCACGGTGCAGGGCGCGCTCGAGACGGCCGGCATCCCCTACGTGGGCGCGGGCGTGGCCGCGTCGGCCGTCGCGATGGACAAGGCCCTGTTCAAGGTCTTCCTGCGCGAGGCGGGCATCCCCACCCCGGAGCACGTGGTGGTGACCCGCGCCCGCTGGGAGGACGATCCCGCGGCCGTGCGGGCGGAGGTGGCCCAGGTGGTCGGCTACCCGGCCTTCAGCAAGCCCGCCCGCCTCGGCTCGAGCGTCGGCATCAGCCCGGTCCCCGGCCCCGAGGCCCTGGCGCCGGCCCTCGAGCTGGCGTTCCGCCACGACGGCAAGGCCCTGGTGGAGCGCGCCATCTCCGGGCGGGAGGTGGAGGTGGGCGTCCTGGACGGCCCGGCGCCGCTGGCCTCGCCGGTGGGCGAGATCACCTTCGCGGGCGACTGGTACGACTACGAGACCAAGTACCAGCCGGGCCGCTCGCAGGTGCACGTGCCCGCGCAGCTGCCGGAGGACGTGGCCGAGCGCGCCCGCGAGCTGGCGCTGCGCGCCTTCGCCGCCGTCGACTGCGCCGGCCTCGCCCGCATCGACTTCTTCGTGACCGCCGACGGCGAGGTGCTGCTCTCCGAGCTCAACACCATGCCCGGCTTCACGCCCACCAGCGTCTACGCGCGGCTGATGGAGGCCGCCGGCATCGCCTACCCCGACCTGGTGGCCCGCCTCATCGAGCTCGGCATCGCACGGGCGGCGGAGGCGCGCCGCTACCTCTGCTGAGCGCCGCCGCGACGACCCGGGTGGGCGTGGTCGCCGACTCCCACGTCGGCGAGTTCATCGACGCCCTCCCCGCCGGGACCCTCGAGGCCCTCGCGGGCTGCGACCTGATCCTCCACGCGGGCGACCTGAGCGTCCCCTCGGTGCTCGACGACCTCGGCGCCGTGGCGCCGGTGGTGGCGGTGCGCGGCGACCACGACCGGCTCGGCGGCCTGGCCCTGCCCCCGACCGCGGTGGTGGCGGTCCGCGGGTACCGCATCGGCCTGACCCACGGCCACCGCGGCGCGCTGACCGACGCCTCGGTGGTGGCGGTCTCCGTGCTGCGGGGGCGCACGGTCCCCTACCGGGCCGCCCTCACCCGCGCCCTCCGCCGCCGCCTGGGGCCGGTCGACGCCGTCGTGTTCGGGCACTGGCACGAGCCGGTGAGCGCCGAGGCCGGGGGCACCCTGTTCTTCTCCCCCGGCGCGCTGTGCCCGTGGGGCAGCCTGGAGGGCGGGCGCGCGCCGCGTTCCGGGCCCGCCGGGGTGGCCGACCGCGCCGTGCGGCGCTTCCGCCACCAGCTGGGCGCCGCCGCGATGCGCCCCCGCGTCGGCATCCTGGAGGTCGGCGCCGAGGGCATCCGCGCCACGTCGGTCCCGGTGGGCCAATAGTGTCCGGGCCGATGCCCGAGCCCGGCTTCCGCCGCGCGATCTCCATCATCCGCGGCGGTCTCGCCCTGGGTGCGCTGGCGGCCGCCCTCCTGGCCCTCGCGCCCGCGTTCGACCTGGTGGCGGGCGCGGCGGCGCCCCCCGCCTCCGGCGTCTACGTCGCCGGCGTCGGGGCCTCGGTGACCGTGACCGCCGCCGTCGGGGCGGTGCTGATCCTGGTGGCCGTCGCGCTGCGGCTGCTGTGGCTGCACCTGCTGGCGCTGGTCCTGACCACCGCGGTCGCGCTGGCCGCGAGCCTGCTGGTGATCACGGCCCGCATCTCGGACAACATCGCCGGCGACGCCGACGTGTCCATGCGCGCCGGGGCGTGGGTGCTGGTGGCGGCCTTCTGGCTCGCCCTCGCCGGCGTGGTGGTGACCCTGGTGGGCGTCCGGACCGTCGCCCTGGGGGGGCCGGCGCCGACCATGCCCCGCACCGGCCCCCAGCAGCGGGCCCGCACCGCGCCCACGGCCGCCATCTTCGGCCTGCTGGGGGTGGTGATCGTGATCACGTCCTCCCTCGGGGTCGCCTTCGGCACGCTCGCCCTGGGCGACATCCGGGCGTCGGCCGAGCGCCTCACCGGGCGGCCCATGGCGCTGACGGGCCTGGTCTCGGGGATCCTGGTGCTGTCGCTGCTGGCCACCATCGGCGGCGTCGGGATGCTGGTGGCCTCCCCGGGCTGATCGTCCCCCGGGTGTAAGGGTTCCGTTCGGGCGCGCCCGCGGGCGCGCCGTCCGGTGCAACCATCGCCGGTCCGTGCCCCGGTCGCTCAGAGCCCCCCTCGTCCTCGCGGGCGTGTGCGCCGCCCTCGGGCCGTGCGCCGCGGCCGCGGCGGCCGCCGACCCGCCCCTCCTCTACCTGCACGAGGACGCGGCGGTCGCCCTGGACGCGGCGGTGGGCGGGGGCACCCTGCGCCAGGTGCCGGCGGCGGACCACTCGCGCTGGGGCTCCGCGCAGATGGTGGGCAAGGTCCGCGGGGCCGAGATCGAGGGCGCCGGCGCGCAGCGGATCGCCGCCGTCCTGCGGGCGGGCTGGCGCCGCGACGGCGCGCGCGGGCGGGTCGCGGTGGACGAGATCACCCCGTCCCGCTGGACGGCCGCCGGCGCCGCCCGGCTGGCCGCCGCGCTCGGCGCTGCTGGGTCCGGCGGCGGACCGCGTGGTCTTCTACGCGGCCCCCTCGCTGGTGGAGCAGGTGGGGCGCGCCGATCCCCGCCGCCCCCTCCCGGCCCGGCTCGCGCGCCTGGTCGACGCGCTCAGCCGCGCCCGCGCCACCTACCTGCTCACCTACCGCGGCGACCGCGCCCCGTTCCCGGCGCGCGAGATGGCGCTCCACCCCACGCGCTGGGCCGCCCGCTGGCCCGAGGGCCGCGGCGAGCTGCGCGTGATGCTGGGAGCCGACGCCGGCGCCGGCCAGGCGGAGCTCTGGGCCCGGGTGCGCGCGACGCCGGCGGGGCGCGCGATGCTCGCGCGCGGGCCGGGCGCCTACGGGGTCGCCGACGCCGGCGCCGCCCGGGAGTGGGCCGCCCAGTACCGGGCCTTCCTCGCGGCGCCGGCCGTGTCGGCCACCGGGGCGGACTACGCCGTGCCGTCCCCCGGCGGCCTGGCCCTGGCGCGCGCGGGCGCGCGGCGGGTGCGCGTCACCATCACCCGCCCGGGCCGGGCCGTGGTGACCATGACCCCGCGCGCCGGGGGCAAGGTCCGGGCCATCCGCAAGCTCACCGGCCCCGCGCCCGGCGGGGTGGTCGTGCGCCTGCCGGCCGACAGCCGCCCGGGCGTCTACCGGGTGCAGGCCATCCTCATCGGCGACGGCCTGCGCGACCGCGCCACCCTGCACGTCCGGGTGCCCTCCTAGACTCCCCGGTCCGATGGCGACCTGGGCGCAGATCGAGGCGGAGGTGCCGGACCTGGCGGGGCGGGCCCGGGCGCTGTTCGACGCCCACGTCCACAAGACGCTGGCGACCCTCCGGCGCGACGGCGCGCCGCGCATCAGCGGCACCGAGATCATCGTCGCCGAGGGCGAGATCTGGTTCGGCAGCATGTGGAAGGCGGTCAAGGCGCTCGACCTGCGCCGCGACCCCCGCTTCGCCCTCCACAGCGGCTCGATCGACCCGCCGGACTGGGCCGGCGACGCCAAGATCGCGGGGCGCGCCGTGGAGGTTGACGACCCCGCGGTGATCGCCCGCGTCGTGACCCAGGCGCCGCCGGGCCCCCTGCACCTGTTCCGGGCCGACATCACCGAGCTGTCGGTCGTGCGCCTGGGCGACCCGCCCGATCACCTCGTCATCGAGTCGTGGCACCCGGGCCGGGGCCACGAGACGCTCACCCGCACCTGAGCCGCCGCTAGCGCCGCCGCGCCCGCGGGTGGGCGCGGTCGAAGTCCTCGCGCAGGTGGGCCGCGGTCACGTGCGTGTAGATCTCCGTGGTGACCGGCGACGCGTGTCCCAGGTGGGCCTGGACGTAGCGGATGTCCACCCCCGACTGGATCAGGTGGGTCCCGCAGGAGTGGCGCAGGGCGTGGGGGAAAACGCGCTCGCCGCCCTCGCGCAGACCCGCCCGGTCGGCCACGTCGGCCACGATGCGCCACACCGCGGCGCGGCCCAGCCGCCGCCCCCGGGCGCTCAGGAACACGGCGTCGGCGTCGCGCCGGTGGGCCTGGTCCGGACGGGGGCTGCGGTCGCGGGCCCGCAGCACCGGGCGGGCGGTGCGCAGGTAGTGGGTGAGCGCCGCCAGCGCGCCGCGGGGCACGGCCACCGCGCGCCGCCTGCCCCCCTTGCCGAGCACCATCACGAAGGGGTCCTCGGGATCGTCCAGGTAGCAGGCGGACAGGTCCAGCCCGGCGGCCTCGCTGGCGCGCAGCCCGCAGCCGTACAGCACCTCGACGAGCGCGGCCGTCCGCGCCCCCAGCGGGCCCGGACCCGCCGCCACCTCGCACATGCGCCGCACGGCCGCCGGCGACAGGGACACCGCCTCGCGCCCGATGGCCTCCTGGCCGCCCTCGCCGGCCGCCGCCGGCGGCCGCAGGTCGCGCACCGGGTTCTCCAGCCTCAGGGCGCGCGACCACCAGCGGCAGAAGGCGCGCGCGGCCGCCACGCGGCGGCGGCGGGTGGAGACCCGTCCGGGCAGCCCGTCGCGCCAGCGCTGCCACCACTCCAGGGGCAGGGCGGCGAGGGCGGTCGGCCGCGCGGCGCGCGGCGGGGTCGTCCTCCACGCCGAAGGCCGGCGCGGCGCGCGCGTCCAGGTCGTCGATCCCCAGCGCCTCGGCCAGCGCGCTCAGGTCGCGCGCGTAGGCCGCCCGCGTGTTGGCGTTCTCGCGGGTCGCCAGGAAGGCGGCCATCAGGCGCGCCAGCCCGTCGGCGTTGACGCTCATCCGCGCGGGTGGCCGCGGCGCAGGGCGGCCTGCATGGCCTTGGTGGTCACCCCGGTGTAGCGCTGCGTGGTGGCCAGGCTGGCGTGCCCGAGCACCTCCTGCACCACCCGCAGGTGCGCGCCCCCCTCGCCGGCCGGGCCCCTCCAGCAGGTGGGTGCCGGCGGCGTGGCGCAGCAGGTGCGGCCCGCCGGCCCGTCCGGACGCCCGCAGCTCGCGCGCCACGATGCGGTACACCGTGGAGCCGTCCAGCGGCCGGCCCGAGCGCGACAGGAAGACCGGCGAGCGCATGGCCGCGTCGGGGGTGCCCCGCGCTGCACCAGGCGCGGCCGGCCGTCGCTCAGCCAGGTCCGCAGCGCGGCCACCGCGGGCTCGGTCATGGGCACCGTGCGCGCCGCGCCGCCCTTGCCCACCACCCGCAGCGAGTCGTGCTCGAAGTCCAGGCCGGCCAGGACGAGGTCGCAGGCCTCCTGCCGGCGCAGGCCGCTGCCGTAGAGCACCTCGACCAGGGCGCGGTCGCGCAGGCGCAGCGCCCGCGCGATCGCGGTCTCGCCCGCCACCGGGGCGCCCACCCCCTCGACCAGCGCGGCCGCGTCGGCCTGCGAGAGCCGCGGCACCGGCGGCGGCAGCGGGCGCGGCCGGTCGATCAGGTCGGCCGGCGAGCGCCCCGGGGGATGGTGGGGCGCCAGCCACTCGCGCAGGGCGGTGACGGCGCGCGCGCGGGTGGCCCGCGACCAGCCCAGGCCGCGGAACGCCGCCTCGAGCGCCGAGCCGCTCACCTGCTCGGGACCCTCCAGCCCCTGGGTCGAGAGCCACCCGGCCACCCGGCGGGCGTCCTTGAGGTAGGCGGTCTGGGTGCGCGGCGACAGGCGCCTGCCCCGGCCCCCCTGGGCCGCGAGCCGGCGCCGCAGGTCCTCGAGGCTCTCGTCCCAGGTGGTCGCCATCTATGTCGAGTTCGGCGCGCCCCTCAGCTCCACCTGCCCGACGCCGGCCCAGTAGCCGCCCTCGCCGTCGGGCACCAGCGAGGTGATCCACAGCACGTACACCTGCGACGGGGCGGCGGTGGCGAGGGGGATCACCTGGTCCCGGCCCGTGAGGGTGCCCGTGGCGAGCACCTCGCGCGTCCCGCCGTTCAGCGGTCCCAGCACCTGGAAGCCCGCCCCCGGCGTGGGCGTGGTCACCACCATCTCGGTGGCCACGGCCGGCGCGGTGAGGCGCAGCACCAGCCCCACGCCGCTCTTGAGCGTCCCGAAGTCCGGGCTGTCGCGGTAGCGCTCGGTGTACCAGGCGGTCTCGGGGTCGCGCGTCCACGGCGTACCCGCGCTGGGCGGGGTTCTCGGCCTGGTCGTTGCCCTGGGGGTCGTAGTCGCGCACGGCCGAGATCGTGAGGGGCACGCTGGCGGCCTCGGGCGGCGTCGAGTCGTCGCCGGGCAGCAGGAGGAACGCCCCGAGCGACCCGGCGGCCAGCAGCACCACCAGGGCCACCACCGCCGCCACGGCCCAGCGGCGCCGCCGCGGGCCGCCGTCGCCGGGCGGTGTCCTCGTCGGGGTCGCCGGGGCGCCGGAGCGGCACCACCGGCATCACGGCCGTCCCGGGGTCCTTGCCCTCGAGGGCCGCGACCATGCGGTCGGCGTCCGGGTAGCGCGCCGACGGCTCCTTCGCGGTCGCGCGCAGCGTGCACGCGGCCAGCCACTCCGGCACGCCCGGCGCCAGCACCCGCGGGTCGGGCATCGGCTCCGAGCAGTGCTTCATCGCGACCGCGACGAAGCCCTCGCCCCGGAAGGGCAGGACGCCGGTCAGGCACTCGTAGAGCAGGATCCCCAGCGAGTAGATGTCGGTGCGCGCGTCCAGCGGCCTGCCGTCGGCCTGCTCGGGCGACAGGTAGTCCGCGCTGCCCAGGAGCATGTCCGTCTTGGTGAGCCCGGGCTCGCCCTCGGTCTCGATCAGGCGGGCGATGCCGAAGTCGGCCAGCTTCACGCCGCCCTCGGCGGTCAGGAGCACGTTCTGGGCCTTGATGTCGCGGTGCACCACGCCCTGGCCGTGGGCGTAGCTCAGGGCGCGGCCCACCTCGGCGCAGATGCGCGCGGCCTCGTCCGGGTCCAGCGGTCCCTCGCGCCGGATGCGCGCCCGCAGGTTCTCCCCGTCCACCAGCTCCATCACCAGGTACGGGCCGTCGGGGTCCTCGCCCCGGTCCAGCAGGCGCACCAGGTTGGGGTGCGACAGGCGGGCGACCAGCACGGCCTCGCGCCGGAAGCGCTCGGCGTGCTCCTCGTCGGCCAGCAGTCCGGCGTGGAGCCGCTTGATCGCCACCGAGCGGTCGAGCACGGTGTCCGTCGCGCTCCAGACCGCCGCCATGCCCCCGCGGCCGATCAGGTGGTCGAGCCGGTACCGGCCTCCGAGGAGGGTGTCGGTCACGTCCGTTCGTCCGCGGCCCGTGTCACCCGCCGAGGATACCCCTGTGCCCTGGGCGCGTCGGCGGTGCGGGGTGGGGCGCTAGACTCGCGCCGTGCCAGCGCCACAGACCGTTCTCATCGTCGAGGACGACGAGGCGATCTCCGACTCGATCGCCTACGCCCTCGACCGCGCCGGTTTCCGCACCCTGCGGGCGGGCGACGGCGGCCAGGGCCTGCGGCTGTTCCGCCAGCAGCGGCCGGACCTCGTGATCCTCGACCTGATGCTGCCCCAGATGGACGGCTGGCGCGTCACCGAGGAGCTGCGCCGCGAGGATCCGCGGGTGCCGGTGATCGTGTGCAGCGCGCGCACCAGCGAGTTCGACCGGGTCCACGGCCTGGAGATGGGCGCCGACGACTACGTCACCAAGCCCTTCTCGATGAAGGAGCTGCTGGCCCGCGTCAACGCCCACCTGCGCCGGGTGGAGTCGCACCGCAAGCCCGAGGGCGCCTCCTCGATCGAGGTGGAGGGGCTCGTCATCGACCCCGAGCAGGTGCAGGCCTTCGTCGACGGCCGGCCGGTGGGCCTCACGCCGCGCGAGTTCGAGGTGCTCTACGCCCTGGCCCGCGCCGAGGGCAAGCCGGTCCCGCGCGAGCGCGTCTACCGCGAGGTCTGGGGCTACGAGATGACGCGCGGCGACCGCTCGGTGGACGTCTTCGTGCGCAAGGTGCGCCAGAAGCTGAGCGCGGCGCGCCCCGACCGCAGCTACGTCCAGACCCACTACGGCGTGGGCTACCGCTTCGAGGCCGCCGGGGCCGACGAGGCGCTCGAGGAGGCCGCCGAGGCGCCTTGAGGGGGGTTCGGGCGTCGGCTACCCTTCCCGGGCTTTGCCCCGAGGGGGGATGCCCGAGCGGTCAAAGGGAGCGGTCTGTAAAACCGCCGGCTACGCCTACGGAGGTTCGAACCCTCCTCCCCCCACTCGCCGTCCTCAGCACCTGGACCGGGATCCCGGCACCCGGGCGCTGAGGAGGAATCCCGCCGGGCCCGGCCAAGTCGTGGCAGCACCGGCGCGCGCGATCAGCCGGCGCATGCTGCCGGGCGGAACCGCCGCCCGGCGGAGACCGCCCGAGAGGAGCCGGCGTGCAGTGGTATCTCGAGGTACTCAAGAAATACGTGGTGTTCGATGGCCGGGCCCATCGCACCGAGTTCTGGATGTTCGTCCTGGTGAACCTGATCATCAGCATCCTGCTGACGATCGTGGACGTCGCCATCGGCACCTATGGGGCGGGCGGCGGTCTGTTGAGCGGCATCTACAGCCTGGCCGTCCTGCTGCCCTCGCTGGCGGTGGGCGCGCGCCGGCTGCACGACATCGGCCGCTCCGGCTGGTGGCTGCTGCTGGGGCTGATCCCCATCGTCGGGATCATCATCCTGATCGTCTGGTGGGTGCAGGAGGGCGACGCGGCTCCCAACGAGTACGGGCCCAACCCCTGGGGCACCACCCCTCAGCCGGCCTAGCACCCTCCCGAGCGGCGGCGAATTACTGAGCCGGGCGGCGGGCTCCCCCGGTGGCGCACGGCCACCGGGGGGCGCAGGCTGAACCCGGCCTCGTCATCGTCAACGCGCGGAAGGGAGAGGGGCATGGATCGGTCGTTCCTCACCGGCGTGACCATGCAGGAGGCCCTCGGGGTGCGGGCGTCCATCGCCCTGCGCTCATGAGCGCGCCCAAGGCCGGCGGTGTTTCCGAGCCCCCGCCGGCCGCGGGGCGTGAGCCCGAGGAGGAGCTCGACCTGGCGCGCCTGGCGTACACCGTCGCGGCGCTCGCGGCCGGAGCCGCCGTGATGGCGTGGCTCTACTGGCGCTTCCGGCGCATCGAGGGCATCATCGCGCGGCGCCACCCCCTCCTCACCGAGGTGCTGGAGGAGCTGGCGGACCCGGGGTGGCGGCGCTAGCGGGGCGGGATCAGCGGCTCCACGAGAGCTCGATCTCGAACTCGGTCTCGTTCTCGCCCACCTCGATCTCGAGCTCCAGGCGCACCTCGTCGGCCACGTGCACGCGCACGTGCTTGGACCCCCACTCCAGCTCCACGTCGTTGTTCGACGCCAGCGCATCGGCGATCGCGTGCAGCCGCGCGGCCGCCTCCTCGCGCGACATGGTCTCTTCGCTCTCGATCTTGAGGATGTCCATCTCGGCCTCCTGGGGATGGGTGCGGGCGCTTCCCGAGCGTACCCTCAGGCGGGGCGTCCGGCGGCGATCCTGAGCGTGGTGCGCAGGCCCTCCCACGCGGTCCGGGGGAGTCCGGCCGACGGGGAGGCCCCCGGGTGGTGGGGGGCGATCCGCAGGCGCAGCACCCCGCGGCGCACGGTGAAGCGCAGCGGCGGGTCCAGCACGAGCGCCTCGCCGTCCACGCCGACGGGGACCGGCCCCTCCGCGTCCACCTCGAAGCGGGTCACCGTCCACTGGTGCCAGAGCCGCCGCCGCCCGCCCGGCCCCGTGGTGCCCCGCGGCCCGTCCGTCACGGCGATGCCGAGCTCGCCGGCGTCCACGCGGGGGCGGGTGCCCGAGCCGACGCCGACCCCCAGGCGGTAGGCGTTGTTCGAGACCAGGATCACCGCGGCCGAATCCCGGTGGTTCCCGTCGGGGTCGGTCCACCGCAGCGCCGTCGCGGGGGACCCCGCGGGACCGAGGACGTCGGGCGCCGTGTCGAGCAGCGTGCGCAGCTTGGCCTCCCGGTAGCCCTCGCGCTGCACCGCCTCGGCGTAGACGCCCAGCGAGACGTTGTTGACGAACGTGCGCCCGTTGACCTCGGCGAGGTCCACCCGGCGCTCGCCCCCGTTCACGAAGGCGTCCAGGGCGCCGACCACGTCGGCGCGGTCCACGCCCAGGTCGAGGGCGAAGTGGTTCCGCGTCCCGGCCGGGATGCAGGCGAAGGGCAGGTCGTGCTCGGCGGCCACCGAGGCCACGAGCGCCTGGGTGCCGTCCCCTCCCGCCGCCGCGAGGCCGTCGGCGCCGCGGGCCACCGCGTCGCGCACGAGCGCCTCCAGGTCGGCGCCGGGCGTCAGCTCGATCGGCTCGATCCCCCGTGCGCGCGCCTCGTCGGCCAGGTTGGCGGCCAGGGCCTTCCCCCCGCCCGAGCGGGGGTTCCAGATCACCACTGGGTGGTCGGGAGGACGCACGGGCGCCAGGTGCGTCCGCGCCGTGAACAGGCGCGCGGCGAGCGCCGCGCTCGCCGCGAGGCAGCCGATGGCGACCAAGGCCTCCAGGATCAGCCCGCCGGTGAACGTGATGACGATCGCGGCCACCAGCAGGGCCACGCTTGTCCCGAGGAACACCGTCCGGCCGGTCCCGCGGTGCCGGACCGCCTCCCCCGCGGCCAGCAACGCCGCGACGAGGACGCCCCCGGCCAGGGCCCCTCGGGGAAAGGCGTCCACCGCGCCGAGCACCACCACGATCGCAGCGCCGACAAGCAGGGCGAGAGCGGCGACGGCGGTGAGGCGCGGGGACACGGTCAGCCCACTCCGGCGCCGCCGGGGGCCGGTTCGCCTGCCCCCGGAGCGTCCCTCGGTGGAGCGTCCGCAGACGCGACCCTAACCACGGGCATCGATCGCCGTCACTTCGAGCAACGTGAGGCCGAGGTCGGACACGCGCTGCAGGAGCCCCTGCAGCTCCGCCTGGTCGCGGACCTGTCCGGTGAGCGTCGTGGTCCCATCGCCGCGTGTGAGGACCATCTCGTCGAAGCCGAGCCCGGCGCCGTCGCTCAACTCCCCCTCGAGAAGGAGCCGGTAGGTTCGCCCATTCATGCGTCAAGGATCTCACGCTCTCCCCGGGCGATCCTACGCCCGGGACGATGGATCACCCGGATGACTCCGGTTGCTCCAGCAGGCCGAGCGCGGTCGCCTTGGCGATCATGTCCCCGCGGGAGTTGACCCCGAGCTTGCGGTACAGAGCGCGTGTGTGCGACCGGATGGTGTTCGGTGAGAGAAAGAGCCGCTCGCCCACCTCGCGCGTCAACAGATCGGCGGCCATCAATCGCAGCACGGCGAGTTCGGCCTCGCTCGGCGGATCGAGCACCTCTCCGCTGAGCGTACGTGTCCGTGCCGCCTCGAGTTCGCGGGCCACCTCGTCGGCGAGCGCGGGCACGCGTCCGCTGTCCCTGAGCGCCTCGAGTTCCTGCCGGGCCTCGCCGAGCGTCGCCTGTGCTTCGTCGAGACGGCCACGGCGCGACGCGGATCCGGGCGATCAGGACGAGCAGCCACGCGTGATGCACCGCCGCCACCTCGTCCCGGGAGAGATGCTCGGCGAAGGAGAGCTCGCGCTCCGCCTCCGCGAGCTTCCCTTCCGCCTCCCAGCACGAGGCCGAGCGCGATGGACGCATGCGCGCCGAGCCAGCTCCGGCGGATGCCCGCCCGGCCCGCGGCGGCCTTCGCCTTCTCGGCGTGGCCGCGCGCGAATCCGAGCTGCCCGTGCTCGACCGCGACGAGGGCCAGCATCGCGCGCGCCAACGCCAGGCTCGGTGCCCGTTTCTCGGCATCCGGATGCTCGAGGAAGCGCATCGCCATGGCGGAGACCCCGTCCAGGTCGCCGGCGAGGTAGAGGGCCCGGGAACAGACGACCAGCGCCGCCGTGTAGATCGCGTCCGACACGGCCGGCGCGTGCTCCACCACATTGCGGGCTTCGACCACCGCCTGCCCGACGCCACGGTCGATCATCAGCGCGCGGACCACGCTTGCCCAACCATCGACGTACGGGTCGGGCCCCTCGCGCGCCTTCGTGCGCCCGCTCGGCGAGCCGAAGCCATCGCCGCGGTGCGATCGTGCCCTGGCCGACGAGCACGGAGGACATCGCAGCGGCGACCGCGAGCTCGGGATGCTCCACCACACGCTCGTCCGGCAGCGTGCGGACCCAGCGAAGGAACGTACGGCCGCGGCCGCTCCTGATCAGGGGCACGTGGTGCTCGACGAGCAGCTCCGCGACCAGCTCGTGGTCCTTGGCATCGGCGGCATGCTCGATCGCATCGGCCGGCCAGTCCTCCCGCTCGAAGCCACTCGGCGGCGCGCCGGTGTATCGCCACCGCGGCGGCGGGATCCAGCACGGCGAGTTGCGCCTGCGCGTACTCGGCGAACAGGGCGTGCAGGCGGAACCACCCGCCCCGCCCGAGCCGCACGACGAAGAAGTTCGCGCGTTCGAGCTCGTCCAACAGGGTCGCCGAGCCGGTCCGGCCGAGGACGTCGTCGCAGAGCTCCGCCGTGAACCGTCCCAGCACCGCGGCGCCGTGGAGGAACGCGCGGCGGTCGTCGTCGAGCGACGCGAGCACCTCGTTGCTCAGGTACTCGCCCACGAAGCGCTGGTGTCCTCCGAACCGACGCACCGCCTGGGCGGGATCGTCCTCGCTTCGGAGCCAGAGGCCGGCCAGGACGAGGGCGGCGGGCCAGCCCTCCGTGCGGTCCACGAGCAGGTCGGTCTCCTCGGCCCCGAGCGCCAGGTGACCACGCTCGACGAGCAGCTCGCTGCGCTTCGGCAGGGGTGAAGGCGAGCTCGCTCGCGCGCAGCTCGGCGAGCTCCGCCGCTCGCGCGGAGCCGCGCGAGTCCCAGCGCCGGATCCGCCCGGGTGAGCAGGACGAGGCGGGCGTTCGCCGGAAGGTGCGCGAGCGCGTAATCGATCGAGGCGAGGGCGTCCGCGTCGGTCACGGTCTGCAGGTCGTCGAGCACGATCGTCAGTTCCCTCCCGAACGCCGTCACCGCGTTCAGCAGTTCGTCGACCGCCTCCTCGACAGCGCCCGACAGGCTGAGCCGCCGCAGCGCTCCTCCCCCGAGGCCCGGCCGCACGCGGTCCACCGCGGTCGCCACGTACAGCCACAGCCGCACCGGATCGTTGTCGCCGGCGTCGAGCGTGACCCAGGCCAGCGCCGCGTCCCGGCCCGCGCACCAGGCCCTCACCGCGGTCGTCTTGCCGTATCCGGCCGGTGCGGCCACGAGGGTCAGTCGTGCGTCGCTGCCGGCATCGAGCGCGTGCTCGATGCGGGGCCGGTCCATCATGCCCCGCCGCACCACCGGGGCCGCGACCTTGGCCTCCGCCAACGGAGGGTGCGTGACCATCTCCGGCGAGTCGGCGGGCACCCTCGGGTTCGTCGTACGCGACCGGGACGGCTCCGACGCCCCCGCATCGAGTCTGTTCACGCCTCAGGTCCTCGCCGCGCGCCAAGCGACCCGCCGCCCGCCGGTCCGAGCGGTTCGCGTTCACCCCGATGAAAGCCGCGTCGATCGCGGTGTGCCGGGCGGGACGACCGTACTTTCAGGGGAGACATCCTTTTCGAAGGGGGGCACGACGTGTCAACGGATTACAACAGGAGCTCGTCCGCCGCGGGCTGGATCATCTTCGCCGCAGCCGTGATGCTCACGATCGGCGCCATCGACATCATCCAGGGGCTGGCCGCCCTGCTGAAGGACACGACCTACGTGATCCCCGGCGGGGAGAACGCTCTACTGGTGACGACCAGCTTCGACACCTGGGGCTGGAGTCTCATCATCTGGGGTGCCGTCCTCATCCTGGCGGCGCTCTCCCTGTTCGCCGCCCGGGGATGGGCGCGCTGGTTCGCCCTCGTGGTCATCCTGGTCAACATGGTCGGCCAGATCGCCTGGTTCCCGGCCTATCCGCTCTGGAGCCTCCTCGCCATCGGCCTCGGGGTCGCCGTGCTGTGGGCGCTCACCGCCGGCTGGCAGGACGCCAAGAGCGACCTGCGCGGCTGAGCGTCTCACAAGAAAGGACGGATTAATGGACTGGTCGTTCCTCGACGTCTTCTGGGCGATCTGCATCTTCTTCGCCTGGGTCTTCTGGTTCTGGCTGCTTGTCACGGTCTTCTCGGACCTCTTTCGCCGGCGCGACGTCGGCGGGGGCGCGAAGGTGCTCTGGACGGTCTTCGTGATCGTCCTTCCGTTCCTCGGCACGTTCATCTACCTGATCTCCCAGGGGACGGGGATGGCCGAGCGCAATCGCGCCCAGGCCCAGGCCTCGCAGGCGCAGTTCGAGGGCCAGGTGAGGGCGGCGGCCGGCTCGGGCGGTCCGGCCGCGGAGATCGACGCCGGCAAGCGACTCCTCGACTCCGGCGCGATCTCGCAGGAGGAGTTCGAGGCCATCAAGGCGCGGGCGCTGGGCGCCTAGACGTCGAGGCCACGCCTTCCCCGGGACGAGCCACGGGGGTGCTCTCCGGTCCTCACGACGCGTGTGGGCCCGGCAGCCGGCCGGTGGGTGCGATCGCACCGCCGGCCGGCTGCTCACCCGGCCGCCGTGCGCCACCAGGCGGGGTCCGGACGAAACGGCGCAGCCGGCAGCCCGCGCGCGCCGGTTTCGAGGCGGTACACGAGCCCGGCCGCCGGCTGGGCGCGGCGCTGCTCGTCGCTCCACCCCTCGGTCCCCGTGGTGACGTACAGCCGGCTCAGCCCGGGGCCCGCAAAGGCGCACGAGGTGCTCTGCCGCGCGGGGACCGTCAGCACCGTGCGCAGGACGCCGTCGGCGGAGTAGCGGTGCACCTGCCCAGCCACCGTAGACCGCCACCCACAGGTCGCCGGCGGCGTCCACGGTCATCCCGTCCGGCGCTCCGAGCTCGGCGGCGATTGTGATCAGCACCCGCCCTCCGGTGATTGCGCCCGGGCCGGGATCGAACGCGAAGGCGTGCACCACCCGCGGCCCGCTGTCCACCAGGTACATCGTACGGCCGTCGGGGCTCCAGCCCAGGCCGTTTGAGATCGTCAGATCTGCGAGCACCCGCTCGGTATGCCCGTCCCGGTCGAGCCGGTAGAGCGCCCCGCCTCCGGCACGGTGGTCGTCGGCCAGCGTGCCGGCCCAGAAGCGGCCCTGCGGGTCGCATGCCCCGTCGTTCATCCGGGTTCCCGCCGGGGCGACCTGGGCGAGCGTGTGCAGAGCGCCACCCGGCGTCAGGTGGACGAAGCCTCGCCCGGCGGCCAGCAGCCAGCCCTCGTCGCCCTCGATCGGCGCGATCGCGCCGACGGTCCCGGGTACCGCGTAGCTGCGCACGGGGACGAGCCCGCCGTCGTCGTCGATCCGGTCGCGGTAGACGCGTCCGGCCAGGATGTCGACACGCAGCAGCTCGGCGCGGCGGCCGTCCCACCGCGCCCCCTCCCCGAGCACGGTCTGCTCGGTGGTGCAGGCCACGCGGCACCGCCGGAGCGGCGGTCTCAGCCGGGCGCGAGGATCGCATGGGAGAGCATGCCTCCCGAGACGACGCGGGCGTCGAAGCCGTTCTGAAGCAGGCAGCGCGTCGCCGTGTACGCGCGCTGGCCGGAGCGGCAGATGACGTGGATCTCGCGATCCCGGGGCAGCTCGTCAAGGCGCGACCGCAGCTCGCCCATCGGGATGTTGAGCGCCTCGGGAACCTCCTCCACCGCGAGCTCGAACTTCTCGCGCACATCCAGGAGGAACCCGTCGCCCGCGGCACCCCAGTGCGTGAGGGGCATGTCGCCGCGCAGCACGCCGGCCGCGACCATCCCGGCGAAGTTCACCGGGTCCTTGGCGCTGCCGAACGGCGGTGCGTAGCAGAGCTCGCACTCCTCGAGGTCGTAGACGGTGGCCCCCATCTGGATCGCCAGTCGCGATGACGCTGATGCGCTTGTCCACGCCGTCCTCGCCGACCGCCTGGGCGCCGAGGACGCGCCCGTCGGACCTCCTGAAGAGCACCTTCATGGCGATCGGCTTGGCGCCGGGGTAGTACCCCGCGTGGGAGTTCGGGTAGATGTAGACCTTCTCGTAGTCCGTATCGCCGAGACGCTTCGAGCGTCGTCTCGTTGGCGCCGGTCCAGGCGACGGTGGAGCCGAATAGGCCGACGACGGCGGTGCCCTGCGTGCCACGGAACCGGGAGTCGCGCCCGGCGATGACGTCGGCCGCGATGCGGGCCTGCCGGTTGGCCGGCCCGGCGAGCGCGATGAGGCTCCACTCCCCGGTGACGAAATCGCGCACCTCGACCGCGTCGCCGACGGCGAAGATGTCCGGGTCGCTCGTGCGCATGTGCTCGTCGACGCGGATGCCGCCGAGGTCGCCGATCTCGACGCCGGCCATCCGCGCGAGGGTGGTCTCGGGTCGCACGCCGAGCGCCAGGATCACGATGTCGGCCGCGTGGCGGGCTCCGGACTGAGTCGAGACGGTAAGCGTGCCGTCGTCGGCGCTGCTCGAATCCGGCGACCCCGTCGTTCAGCGCCACGGTGACGCCGTGGATCTCGAGGAACTCCGCGACGAGACGCCCGTACTCGGGGTCGAGCGGCGTGAGCACCTGGTCGGCCATCTCGACGACGGTGACCTCGAAGCCGCGGTGGGTCAGGTTCTCCGCCATCTCGAGACCGATGAAGCCGCCGCCGACGATGACCGCTCGCATCGGCGGGCGCACCGTCTGGAAGCCCGAGTACTTCCCCATCCCGGCGAGGAAGCTCGTGCCGCGCTCGATCCAGCGGCGGATCTCGGCCGCGTCCGGCACGGTCCTCACCGGGAAGATGCCCGGGAGGTCGATGCCCGGCAGCGGCGGGCGGATGGACGCCGCGCCGGGCGACAGCACGAGCGTGTCGTAGGACTCGGTGGTCACCTCGCCGGTAGCCACGTCGCGCAGCTGCACGGTCTTGTCCGCCGCCGACACCCCGATCGCCTCGCAGCCGGTCCGGCAGTCGACGGCGAAGTGCTGGCGGAACAGCTCCTCGCTCGCGACCAGCAGGTCCGACTCGTGCTCGATGACGCCGCCGACGTGGTACGGCAGGCCGCAGTTGGCATACGAGACGTACGGGCCGCGCTCCACCATCACGATCTCGGCCTCTTCGTCCAGCCGACGCAGACGTGCCGCGCACGACGCGCCTCCGGCGACGCCTCCGACGATGATCACCTTCATCGTGCTCCCCGCTTTCGTCGTGTCGTCATGAGATCTCCCCGAGCCGCTCGCCGAGGATGATCCGCCCGGCGGCCTCGATCAGGGCGAGGTGGGAGAAGGCCTGCGGGAAGTTGCCGAGGTGCCGGGCGCTCGCGGCGTCGAACTCCTCGGCGTAGAGGCCGAGCGGCGAGGCGATCCGCAGGAGCTTCTCCATCAGGTCGCGGGCGCGGGCGTGGTCGCCGACGATCGACAGCGCCGAGACCAGCCAGAACGAGCAGATGAGGAAGGTGCCCTCCTCGCCCGACAGGCCGTCGTCGGTCTCGTCGGTGCGGTAGCGCAGGACGAAGCCGTTCTCGCTGAGCCCGTCGGCGACCGCCTCGACGGTCGCCCGCAGGCGCTCGTCCGTCCCGGGCAGGAAGCCGAAGATCGCCGCGAGCAGGGTCGAGGCGTCGAGCGCGTCGGTGGCGTAGTGCTGGCGCAGCACGCCCGCCCGAGACGCCGTTGGCGAGGATGTCGGCGCGGATCTCCTCGGCGGTCGCACCCCAGGCGGCCTGGCGGGCCGGGTCGCCGCGGATGCCGGCGAGCTTGGCGGCCCGGTCGAGGGCGACCCAGCACATCAGCTTCGACGAGACGTAGTGCTGCGGCGCGCCGCGGGCCTCCCAGATGCCCTGGTCGGGCTCGCGCCAGACCCGCGTCGCGCACTCGGCCTGGCTCTCCACGATCGGCCACAGCCGGCGCGGCAGGCGCTCGCTGCGACGCGTGTGCAGCAGGATCGAGTCGAGCACCGCGCCGTAGACGTCGTTCTGGCGCTGGTCGAAGGCGCCGTTGCCGATCCGCACCGGCCGCGCGCCGGCGTAGCCCGAGAGGTCGTCGCGCGTGGTCTCGGTGAGGTCCCGCCGGCCGTCGATCCCGTACATGATCTGCAGCGACGCCGTCCTCGGTCGGTTCGAGGTCGGCGACGAACTGCATGAACTCGTCCGCCTCCCAGTCGAGGTTGAGCCAGTGCAGCGCCTGCAGGGTGAAGGTGGCGTCGCGCATCCAGGTGTAGCGGTAGTCCCAGTTGCGCTCGCCCCCGGGCGTCTCGGGAAGCGAGGTCGTGAGCGCCGCCACCGTGGCGCCGGTCGGCATGTAGGTCATGCCCTTGATCGCGAGCGCCGAGCGCTGGATCTGGTCCGCGAAGCGGTGGTCGGGCAGCCGCGCCCGCGACAGCCAGGCGCGCCAGAAGCGGGTCGTCGCCGTCATCCTGGCCTCGGCGTCGGCGAGATCCTGCGGGACGACGAGCCCCTCGGCCCACGAGAGCGCACAGTACGCCCGCTCTCCCGGACCGAGGACGTGACGGGCGCGGACGCGATTGCCCTCGATCCCGAGCGCGAGGTCCGACCCGAGCCGGACGGTCTGCCCCTCAGCACTGGCGTCCGCCGCGTGCTCGCCGCCGTCGACCAGCGTCCATTCGGCCGCCGCCCGTCCGTAGTCGAACACCGGCTCGCACACGAGGTCGATCTCCACCTGGCCCTCCAGGCACTCGACCGTCCGCACCAGCATGTGGTCGGCGTCGTCGTCCGCCGGTGGCCGGGTGTGGGGCGTGATCGTGTCGGCGTGTGCCCGCGGTCCCATCGTCAGCGCGTCGCGGATCGAGCACCCACCCCGATGGCGTCTTCCACGCCGTCACGAGCACGTTCGTTCCGGGCTCGTAGAGGCGCGCCGTCGGGTGGTTCGATGCCGAACGGCGCGAAGCGGAAGTAGCCCGCCTGGCGGTCCAGCAGGCTGGCGAAGACGCTCGGCGCGTCGAAGCGCGGCACGCAGAGCCAGTCGACCGAGCCGTCCGGCGCGACCAGGGCGCCCGTGTGGCAGTCCGACAGGAACGCGTAGTCGGCGATCGGCGGGAACGGCGAGGGCGCCGAGGCGGCCTGTGGTGCCCGCCGCCGGTCGGGCGCGGGCGCGCTCACGGGGCGACCCACGGTTCGCGCCAGCCGCCGACGTCGGCCGCGAGCGCGTCCGCGGCCTCGGGGCCCCACGTCCCGGGCGCGTGGACTGGACCGGTGGCGGCGCGTCGAGCAGCGGCTGCATGATCCGCCACGTCTCCTCGACCTCGTCCTGGCGGGTGAAGCGCACGCTCTTGCCGGCGATCGCCGCCTCGAGCAGCACCTCGTACGGCGTGGCGCCCTCGCCGCCCATCTCCGCGAACTCCACGTCGAACGCGATCGGGGCCGCGCTGGCGGGCGTCGGCGCGCCGGGCGTCGAGGACCATCCGGACTCCCGTCGAGGGGTCGAGCTTGATCACCAGCTGGTTCGGCTCCGGCCGGCGCTCCAGCACGGCGAAGCCGAGCCGCGGCGGGTGCTTGAAGACCAGGCGGACCTCGGTCTGGGTGACCGGCAGGCGCTTGCCCGTGCGGATGAAGAACGGGACGCCGGACCAGCGCCAGTTGTCGATCTCGAGCCGCAGCGCCGCGTAGGTCTCCGTCGTCCGAGTCGGCCGCGACGCCCTCGATGTCGCGGTAGCCGTCGTACTGGCCGCGCACGTAGTGCGCCGGATCGGCCTCCCGGCGTCGCCATGAAGACGGCCTCATCGCGTCCTTGACGCGTCTCGGGGTCGCCGCCGGCGGGCGGCTCCATCGCGGTGGCGCCGACGACCTGCATGAGGTGGTTGACGACGACGTCGCGCAGCGCGCCGACCGGGTCGTAGAAGTGGCCGCGATCCTCGACGCCGAAGTCCTCGGCCAGCGTGATCTGCACGCACTCGACGTAGTTCCGGTTCCAGACCGGCTCGAGCATCGTGTTGGCGAAGCGCAGGTAGAGGATCTCCTCGAGCCCCATCTTCCCGAGGTAGTGGTCGATCCGGTAGAGCTGGGACTCGTCGACGTGCCGGTGGAGCTCCTCGGCCAGCGCGCGCGCCGAGGCGCGGTCGTGGCCGAACGGCTTCTCGACCACGACCCGCGCGGTGCCCGTCAGCCCCGCCGTCTGCGAGCCCGCCGACGACGGTGCGCGAACAGGGACGGCGGGATCTCGAGGTAGAAGACCGGCGCCGCGGCGCCCTCGATCGCCTCGCCGACGCGCGCGTAGGTCGCGGCGTCGGCGAAGTCGCCCTGCACGTACGAGAGCCGCGCCGCGAGCCGCTCGAAGACCGCCGGGTCGAGCTGCTCGCCGGTGCCGACGATCGACTCCCGGGCGCGCTCGACGAGCCGGTCGAGCGTCCAGTCGTCGAACGCGACGCCGACGATCGGGAACGACAGCAGCCCGCGCCGCTCCAGCCGGTACAGGGACCGGAACGTCATCACCCGCGCCAGGTCGCCGGTGATCCCGAAGATCACCAGGACGTCGCACTCCGCCCGCCCCCTCTTGGGCATTGCCCCTCCTCGATGAACGAGGTCAACGACATGACGCCGCCATCCCTCCTTCCGGAGGCTACGGCGGTCAGCGTTCCATCGAGGCGCCCACTTCGCTTTCATCGGGGTGAATGCGGACGGGACGCGGCGCGCCGGGCCGACCCGGGATCTCTGCCGTGCCCGCGAAGGTCGTCCGCTAGACTGCTCTGCGCCGCCGGGACCACCGGCCCCGACGACCCGCCCAGATAGCTCAGTCGGTAGAGCACTTCCATGGTAAGGAAGGGGTCAGCGGTTCGAATCCGCTACTGGGCTCTTGGACGACCGTTCCGTCGTCCGCGCGGCGGAGTAGCTCAGCTGGTTAGAGCAGCGGAATCATAATCCGCGTGTCGGGGGTTCGAGTCCCTCCTCCGCTACCTCCCACAGCCCCACGGCGAAGCGGATCCGTGCCGACCGCGAGGCCGTGGGCCCCGGGCGTGCCATGCACCCGGGACCCACCACGCCGTCCGGCTACGTCGCGAGCGCCCGCGACTTGATGGCGTCGAACTCCTCCTGGCTGATGGCGCCCGAGTCCAGCAGCCCCTTCGCCTTCTCGATCTCGGTCGCCGGCCCACCGGCACCGGCCGCCGCCCGCACCTGGGAGTCGAACTGGGCCTGCGTGGCCTGGACCTCGGCCATCTTGCGCTCGGCCATCTCGTGGCCCTGGGTGATCAGGTAGATGAAGCACCCCAGGAACGGCAGGACGATGACGAACAGGACCCAGCCGGTCTTGGCGCCACCGCCGATGTCGCGCCGGCGAAAGAGGTCACTGAAGACCGTGACCAGCAACCAGAACCACAGGACCCAGACGAAGAACACGCACATCGCGAGGAACACGTCCCCGAATTGCCAGTCCATCTGACGCCCTCCTCTGAGCCGACGCTCACGCCGCCCGTTTCCTCGGTATGTGCGGGTGAGCATATTCCTGATCTCCCGCGGCGTCGCCGGTCGGTACCGGTGGCCCCCGCACCCTGACCGCGACCTGACCACCTCCGCGGACCTCGACCTTCGTCCGGGGCGAGCGGCCCGCCGGGGCCCCTACCGTGGACCCATGGACTGGCAGCTCTTCCACCTCCTCAACGGCCTGCTCATGGGTCACGGGCTGATCGGGGACCAGGTCGAGGACTTCTCGCTGTGGAGCGTGCCGGTGCTCGCGGCGGCGACGCTCGGCCTCTGGCTGCTCGGCCGTCCCGGCACCGTCTCGCGCTGGCGCGTCGCCTGCGCGTCCGCCCTGGCGTCGGCGGCGATCGCCCTGCTGGCCAACCAGCTCATCTCCCACCTGTGGGAGCGCGCCCGTCCGACCGACGCGCACGCGGGCGCCCACCTGTACTTCGTCGCCCCCTCGCACGACCCGTCCTTCCCGAGCGACCACGCCGCAGCGTCGTTCGCGATCGCCATGGCCGTCTTCCTGGTGAGCCGCCGGGTGGGCATCGCCTTCTTCGTGGCCGCCTCCGCGATCGCCGTCGCCCGCGTGCTCCTGGGCCTGCACTACCCCGGCGACATCGCCGCCGGGGCGCTGGTCGGGATGGGCTCGGCCTACGCGGTGCACCTGGTGGCGCGCCGTCCGCTGACGGCCCTGGTCGCCGCCGCCGGTCGCGTCACGGATCCCGTGCTGGCCCCGCTGTGGCGGCTCGGGCGGCGCCGGACGGCCGGCTGAGCCGCCGGGCGCCTCAGGCGAGCAGCTCGCAGCCGTGGTCCCGGGCGATCGCGGCGATGCGCTCCATGTCGGGCAGCTCGTCGGACGGGGGCGGCAGGGTGCGCACCGCCGCCGGCCGGCTCATGTCGCGGATGAGCCCCTCGAAGCCCCCCGGCACGCAGATGAACAGCATCCGGCAGCCGGACGGGCCGACCCGGTAGGCGTGGGGGACGTCGCGAGGCCCGAAGACGTAGTCGCCGGCGTGGGCCTCGATCGTGCGATCGCCCACGCGCAGCGTGACGTCGCCCTCCAGGATCCAGAACGCCTCGTCCTCCCGGTGGTGGACGTGCAGCGGTGCCTCGGCGCCCGGCGGCTCCGTCACCTCCACGATGGCCATCCGGCCCCCGGTGTCGGCCGCGCCGGCCTTGATCACCGCGAGCGCCCCGAACCACCAGCGGGCCTCGCCGTCCTCCCGCCCCACCCGTGCGGGGGCCGGGGCCGTGTGCGTGTCCGTCATCTCTCCTCCTCGCTGATCCGGTCCCCCGGTTCGGGGCATGGGCCGACGGTACGGGCGCGTGCGCGGGCCGTCGATTCCAGAAAGGTGGTATCCCGCCCCGCGCGGCGGTCGTACGATGGGTCCGTGGTCCGCGATCCCTGGGAGCGTGCGCGGGCGCGCCTCGCCGAGCTGGCCGCGCGCGGCCACGACCTGCCGACGTTCTGGGGCGAGGCGACCGCGGCCATCGCGCCGGTGGTGCCGCACTACATGTCGCCCTGCTGGTACACGCTCGACCCCGCGACGCTCCTGGCCACCAGCCACCATCAGTCCGAGCTGGACGAGATACCGGCCGAGTGGCTCGCAGACGAGTACTACGCCGACGACGTGCACGACATGGCCGGCGTGGCCCGCTCCCAGAGCGGCACGTCCACCCTGCTCGAGGCCTCCGGCGGCGATCCGAGCGGCAGCGCGCGGTGGCGGGCGAACATGGAGATGGGGGGCGACCAGGAGCTGCTGGTGGCCCTGCGCACGCGCGCGGGCGAGGCGTGGGGCATCCTCGGGCTGTACCGCGAGCCGGGTCGTCCGCGGTTCAGCGACGACGAGATCGCCTTCCTGCGCGCGGCCTCACCGCTGCTCGCCGACGGCGCACGGCGTGGCCTGCTGGTCGGGGAGGCATCCGATCCCGACGACGACCAGAGCCCGGGCCTCATCGTGCTGCGGGACGACTGGAGCGTCGAGTCGCTCACCCCCGGGGTCGCGCGTTGGCTGGCCCGGCTACCCGGGGGCGACTGGGAGGGGCGAGGCGTGCTGCCGCCGTCCGTGCTCGCCGTGGCCGGTCGGGCGCTGCGCACGGCCGGCGATCACGACGCGGCCGGCGAGGTCGCCCTCGCGCGCGTGCTGAGCGACGAGGGGCGCTGGGTCGTGCTTCACGGCGCGCCGCTGGTGGCCGACGGCACCCGGCGGGTCGCCGTCATCGTGGAGCCCGCCCACCCGACGCGCATCGCGTCGCTTCTGATGTCGGCCTACGGCCTGACCGCGCGTGAGCAGGACGTCACCCGGCTGGTGCTTCGCGGGGAGGCGACCGGGCGGATCGCCGTCGAGCTCGGGGTGTCGCCCCACACGGTGCAGCAGCACCTCAAGAGCATCTTCGAGAAGACGGGGGTCCGCAGCCGCCGCGAGCTGGTGGGCCGGGTGTTCTTCGCCCACTACGAGCCGCGCCTGCGCGACAACGAGCGCCGCGTCTGTGAGGGCCGGGCGATCCGCGGCGGCCCCGTGCCCGGCGACGCCGCCTGAGCCTCAGCGCGTGGTGCAGGCCTTGGTGCGCTGGGCCTTGAGCACCGCGTGGCGGGTCAGGCTCGTCTTCAGGCGCCGCGCCGCCGCGTTGTGCGCGGAGCGGGTCCTGGTGGCCTTGACCCGGGCCCGGTCGGTGCGGACCCGCTTGGCGGCCGCGACGAGCAGCGTCCCGTAGCGCGCGCAGGCGGCGTTCGGCCCGGCGGTGCCCGCCGGTGACCCGGGCGGGAGCATGCTCGGCACGGGCGTGCCGGGCGCGGGCGGTGGCGGCTCGACGCTCGACGCGGGGGGCGCCGGCGAGGGGGGCGTGACCGGGGGCTGGCCGGGCGGGGTGGGCGCGCTCACCACCACCTGGCGGGTGGCGATGGCCGTGGCGCCGTCGTCGTCGGTGGCCCGCAGGCGCACGCGGTGGGTGCCGGCGGCCGCGAAGGAGCGGGTGGCGACGGACCCGGTGGCGTCGTCGAAGGCGCCGTCGTCGTCGAGGTCCCAGGCGCGCGCGGCGATCGTGCCGTCGGGGTCGGAGGAGGTGTCGGTGAAGGTCACCGTGGCGCCCGCGACCGGGGCCGTGGGGGCGAAGGTGAACGCGGCCGTGGGCGCGACGTTGGCCGGCGGCGGCGGTGCGGGGCCGGCGGTCAGGTCGGTGATCGCGTTGCGCATGAACGCCTTGAGGCGCGGGTCGTCCGACGAGGTCCAGCCGTTGCGGGCCCCGTCGAGGCCCCACGACAGCTGCATCGACCCGCCGCTGAACACGCGCGCGCCGGAGGGGGCCGTGTAGGTCACCGCGTCGGCGTCGGGCTTGCCCCCCGGGACGTCGCTCCAGTGGAAGAGGCGGGTGAGGGGCGGCACCTGGCAGCCGGGGATGATCATGTCCCACTCGTACCCCACGCCCTTGGGGATCGACGAGCCCGGGGTGAAGCCGGTGCCGGCGAACCACGCGTGGGACAGGGTCTCGTCCACCACGCCGTAGTCGCGCGTGACGCCGTCCAGGGCGTCGGAGTAGTCGTACTGCACGCCGAACAGCCGGCACTCGGGACGGGGAGTCGCCAGGTCGCGGAAGCGGACGGTGGTGCGGGTGGCGTCCGGGAACGGGTCGGCGGAGGTCTTGTAGCTCACCATCGTGCGCGCGTCGTTCTCCAGCCGCACCTGCCAGTAGGCGTTGTTGGCGCCCATGTTGGCCAGGTTCACACCGGCGTCGCGGGCGGCGTCGAAGCCGTCGCGCATCTCCTTGGTCCAGTACTCGTCGTGCCCGGAGATCATCACCAGCTTGTGGTTGCGCAGCTGGCTCGGCGCGCGGTGCACGTTGACGTCGGTCGCGTAGCTCAGGTCGTAGCCCTCCCGCTCCAGGAAGCGCACGAGGGGGTACTCGTAGTCGAAGAGGTGGAACTCGGCGGCCCAGTACGGGCGCGCGAACGAGACCTTGGTGGCGTGGACGCCGTCCACGCTCTTGTTGTCGTAGACGCTCTTGCCGCCCCAACCGTTGTAGGCGAGCCAGGTGGTGACCGGCACCTGCACCAGGGCCGCCGAGCGCGAGCCCGGGGCGCGCACCACGAACGGCACCCAGCGCGCCCTGCCGGCGTCGGGGCCGTTGGTCAGCTCGAGCATCGCCACGTAGTAGCCGCTCACCCAGTCGTCGCCGACCGCGATCGTGTCGGTCACCGGCCAGTCGGCCTCGACCTCGCCGGTGGCCGGGTCCATCGCCGGCGGCGTGGCCGGCTGCACCACCCCGGTGCGGCTCGACGCGCAGTCCACGGGGACGCACGCCTTGCCCCGGGCGCCCGCGCCGCCGTACCAGCCCAGCCGGTAGACCTTGATCCGGTACGTGAGGCCGGGCGTCGCGACGGCGACGTGCAGCTCCACGGTCCCGCCCGGCGCGACGCTCTGCTCCACCGTGTAGCCGTCGATGCTGGTCACGAGGCCGGCGTACGACTGGGCGCTGGACGGATACGGCGCGTCCGGCAGGCGCCACCCGGGCGTGCCCGGCAGCGCGTTCTCGGTCTGGATCGCGGTGGCCGCGCTCGCCGTCGAGGCGAGGGCCATCACCAGGCCGCACGCCAGGAGGGTCAGGACCGCCGCCGGTCCGCGGCGGCTGCGGCGAATCGCAGATGAGGCCATCGGACGTCGATGTAACAACGGCCCGGTTCACCCGGGCACTCCCGGCACGGCCAGTTCCGTCGTTCGGGGGGCGTCGGGGAACTAGCCGAGCGGGTGATTGACCCCCGCGGCCGGGGCCGCCGGAACGGTCCCGGCAGGAGCCGGGCCCCGGGGAGCGAACCTGACCCCCGTGGCCGCCGTGCGCATCACCTCAGGACCCCTCCGGGGCGTCGAGCTCGAGACCGGTGTCCGCGGGCACGCGGGCCGCCTGCGGCTGTTCCTGCGCTCGCTGCGCCGCCGGCGCATGACCCCCCCGGTCCGCCCGGCCCGCTAGCTCAGGCGGGAAGGGGCGCGTTCACCAGGATGGGGCCCTCGGGCGTCGTCCGGTTGGAGCGCGGCTGGGCGGTGACCGCCAGCGCGTCGGCCCCGGCGACCCCGGTCACCACGCGCCGCGCCGCGGCCGGCCCGGTCTGCTCGAAGAGCCCGGCCGAGATCGCCTGGCCGTCGCGCAGCACCCACAGCTGGTAGGCCTCGTCGGCGGGCAGGGGCGGCAGGTTGGACAGGTTGACGATCGCGGTGTCCTCGTCGGGCACGTAGACCATGCGCCCCGTGACGCCGGGCGCGTCGGAGGTGCCGGAGATGGCCACCGTCGCCACGTCGGGACGTCCGCCGGAGTCGTGGGTCACCAGCACGGCGAGACCGGCCAGGAGCACCAGCGCGGTGCACGCCACGGCGATCGCCGGACCGGGCGTGAGCCAGCGCCGCCAGGAGCCGCGCTCCGCGCGCCCGCGCGCCGTCGCCGTCGCCGGGGGCGTTGCGGCCTCCGCCTGCGCCGCGCGCTCGGCCGCCTCGGCCCGCACCGTCGCCATCAGGGAGGCGCGCAGGGCCGGCGAGGGCGCCTGCTGGGGAACGTCCACCGCCAGCACGCCCGCGGCCGCCGCGCAGCTCCTCCAGCTCCTCGCGGCACACCGGGCAGCGCCGGGCGTGGGCCTCCACCCGCGCGACCTCGGTGGGGTCCGCCGCGCCCAGGGCGACCGGGGCCAGCAGGTCGTGCAGGGCGTCGTGCTCGGTCGTCATGAGGGGGACACCTCCGCGGCGCCCAGGCCGCGGCGCAGCCGCTCCAGCCCCAGGCGCATCCGGCTCTTCACGGTGCCCAGCGGCAGGCTGAGCATCTCGGCGATCTCGTGGTGCGTGAACCCTCCGTAGTAGGCCAGGCGCAGCACCTCGTGCTGCTCGGCGGGCAGGGAGCCGAGCTCGTCGCGCACCGATCCCGCCATCGCCTGCTCCACGCCCAGGGTCGCGGCGTCCGGCGCGTCGGGCCGGCGCAGCTCGACCTGCTCCAGGGCGTCCTGGCGGCGGGCCATCGCGCCGAGCGTGCGCAGGCGGTCCACCCCGCGGTTGTGCAGGATCGACAGCAGCCAGGTGCGCACGCTACCCCGGTTCGAGGCGTAGCTCGCGGCCCCGCGCCACACGGCCAGGAAGGCGTCCTGCACCAGGTCCTCGGCGGCCTGCCGGTCGCCCAGCAGCCGGAACGCCAGCGAGTAGGCCACGGTGGAGTGCCGCTCGTAGATCACCTCGAAGGCGTCCGCGTCGCCCCGCTCCACGAGGGTCACGAGGTCCTCGTCGGCAAGCCGGGTGAGCGCGTCGGGGAGTCGGTGGTCGCCCATCGGAGGATGCTACGGACCGGCCCCCCATCCGGATCACCCGTCGGTCGACTGCGGCGGGTCCGCCAGCAGGCGCGCCTCGGTGTAGCGCAGGAGGCCGACCGCCTCGTGCCGGGGCATCCCCGGCGTCTGGTCGTGGCTGTAGATCGTCGCCCCGAGCGGGTTCTCCTCGTCCGGCGGCAGATCCACCACGTACATCACCATGATCCGCGAGATCGACGCCCCCGGGATGGCGTCACCCAGGGCGGTGATGTGGTCGAGCGCCCGCATCAGCGTCTGGCCGGCCGTCTCGCCGAGCGCGCCCTCGTCCTTCTCCGGAAAGCCGCCCTCGATCATCGTCCGCTCCTCCGCTCGCCGTTGTCGCGGTCGATCCTCGCACTCGCCGGGCGCCGCCGCTCTAGAGCTCCCAGGGTCGCGCGGCCAGCGCCGCGGCGACGTCCTCCTCGCTCACGGCCCGGCGGTAGCGGCGGGCGGCGCCCACCGGGGCCACCCCGAGGTGGCGGTCGATCATCGGCGCGGGCAGTCCCTCCTCGGCCAGCTCGGCGGCGTTGGCGTAGCGCAGCGCCAGCGGATGCACGCGCTTGCGGATGCCCGCGCGCCGGGCGAGCCGCGGCAGCAGCTCGCGCACGTACGCCGCCTTGAGCGGCTCGCCGGCGAGGGTGCAGAAGAGGGGGCGGTCGTCCCCGATGCCGCGCTCCGCCCGCCGGGCGCCCCACGCGGCCACCAGCCTGCGCGTCGTGGCGTCCACGCCGGTCAGGCGCCGCGAGCCGCCCTTGCGCGGCGGCACCACGATGGTGGCCGCCTCCAGGTCGATGTCGGCGGGCATCAGGGCGAGCGCCTCGCCCGGGCGCAGCCCCGAGCGGTACATCACGGCGACGAGGGCGCGGTTGCGGATCCCGGTGGGCGCGCGGGCGGAGGAGGCGCGCACCAGCGCGGTGGCCTCCTGCGGGGTCAGGAGCTCGTCGGTCAACGGCTCCTGCCCGTCTCCGTCAAGGGGCGAGGGCAGCGGCGGCCGGGGCGCCTGCTGGGTCTTCAATTGGTCGTCCTCCATCGGAATGGCCGCCGCGCCCGATCTGGTCGCAAGTTGCAGTTTTTGGCAGGTTGATCCTTCTATTGGAGTGACGGCTTCGCTGTCAACCGCAGGTTTTCCAGGCCGCTTCGTCACCCGAGGTCGACCGGGGCCCCCGCGCGGGGATAGCCTGGGGGCGTCTCGGGTGGGTGGTCGTCCGCGAGGGCGCGCGAGGGAAGCCGGTGAGAGTCCGGCGCGGTACCGCCACTGTCACCGGGAGCGGCGCGGCTGGGCGAGAAGCCAGCCACTGGGGGCGACCCTGGGAAGGCGCAGCGCCGCTGCGAACGGAAGCCAGGAAACCTGCCTCCGCCCGAGCACCGACACCGCTTTCGGAGAATGGAGCAGTTGGTGCGAGGACGCTGGGCGCTTCTGCCCGTGCTGCTGGTGCTCGTGCTCATCGGTGCCCTGCTCGCGGGCTGCGAGGAGCGCGCCCAGGACGCCCCGGCCGCCGGGTCACCGGCGGCGACCCTGGTCGCGACGGCGGGCTACGGAGCGCACGAGCTCCTGTCCACGCGCGTCGCGCCCGGGCAGTCGGTGATGCGCGCCCTGCGCGGGGCGACCGAGGTGCGCACGGCCTACGCCGGCGGCTTCGTCCAGGGCATGCTCGGCCGCGAGAGCGACCCCGACGGCCCCGCGGACTGGTTCTACTTCGTCAACGGCATCAGCGCGCCGGTGGGCGCCAAGGACGTGCGCCTGGCCGACGGCGACGCGGTGTGGTGGGACTACCGCGACTGGGGGGCGCTCGTCTCCACGCCGGCCGTGGTGGGCGCGTGGCCCGCGCCGCTCGCCACCGCGGCGCACGGCGACCGCCGCGTCGCCGCCGACCCGCCCCTGGCCGCGGCCCTCGCGGGGGCCGGGGCGACGCTCACCCCGGGCGCCTCGCCCTGGCGCGCGCGCGTGGGCGCCAGCGACGCCCTGGCCGCCCGCGATCCCGCCTGGCGGCGCGCGCTGGCCGACCCCGACGGCGCGGGGCTGACCGCCACGGTCGAGGACGGGCGCATCCTCGCGCTCGCGCCCGACGGATCGCGCCGGCTGCCGGTGCCCGGGGCCCGGGCGCTGATCGCCGCCGTCCCGACGGCCGCGAACCCGGAGGACGGCGTCCTGGTGGCGGTCGCCGGTCTCGACGAGGCCGCCGCGCGGGCGGCGGCCCGGGCCGTCGTGGCCCGTCCCGCGCTGCTCGCCCAGCGCTACGCCCTCGTCTTCGACGGCGCGGGCCACCCGCTGCGCGCCGGGGGGCGCGACGGCCCGTGAGGAGGGCCCCCGGACCCCTGTGCCTGCTCGGCCTGGCCGCGATCGTGATCGCGTTCAGCACCGACCACCCCCTGGTCCTCGGGGCCGTCGCGCTGGGCGCGGTGGCCCTGTTCCTGGCCGCCCCCGGCCGCCCCAGCCGCCTGTTCCTGGTCGGCGGCGCGATCAGCGGGCTGACGCTGGCGCTGCTCAACCCGTTCGTCTCGGCCGAGGGGAACCTCATCATCTGGCGGGGGCCCGAGCTGGCCGTGATCGACCTCGAGATCACCCTCGAGGAGGTCGTGATGGGGATCGCCATCGGGGTGCGGCTGTTCGCCGTCGCCGTCGTGGTGGGGGCCCTGCTGGCCCACATGGACGCCGACCGCCTGCAGGCCCAGGTGGCCCGGGTGGCGCCCCGCTCGGCGCTCACCTGCGCCCTGGCCGCCCGCCTCATCCCCACCCTCCAGCGCGACGCGCGCGCGATCTCCGAGACGGCGCGGCTGCGGGGGGTGGCGCTCGCGGACGGCCGCTGGACCCAACGGGCGCGCCACGCGGCGCCCCTGGCCCTGCCCCTGCTCGGATCCAGCCTGGCCCGGGGCCTCGACGTGGCCGAGGCGATGACCGCCCGGGGGTACGGGGCGGGGCCGCGCACGCGCGTCCCCGAGCCCGGCTACGGCGCCGTCGAGCGGGCGGTCATGGGGATCGCGATCGCCCTGTGCGCGGTCGCGGCGGCCGCCATCGCGCTCGGCGCCGCGGGGTACTCCTACTACCCGCGCCTCGAGGGACCCCTGGCCGCCGGGCCGGTCGCGGTGGCGGCCGCGACCCTCGCGCTGCTCGGCGGCGCCGCGCTGGTGCTGCGCCGGTGAGCGCCGCCGTCGCCCGCGCCCTGCGGTTCACCTACGGCGGCGGGGCCGCCCCGGCCCTGGCCGGCGTCGATCTCGACGTGGCCGCGGGGTCGGTGCTCCTGCTGGAGGGGCCCTCGGGGGAGGGCAAGTCGACGCTCCTGCGCGCGCTGTGCGGGCTGGTGCCCCACTTCCACGGGGGCCGCTTCTCGGGCCGGGTGGTCGTGGACGGCCACGACACCCTGCACACGGCGCCGGCGCGCATCTGCCGCTCGGCGGCGATGGTCTTCCAGGATCCCGAGTCGCAGGCCGTGCTCGGGTCGGTCGAGCGCGACGTGGCGTTCGGCCTCGAGTGCGCGGGGATCCCGCCGGGGACGATCCCCGGGCGGGTGCGCGAGGCCCTCGCGATGGCGGGCGCCTCGCACCTGCGCGACCGGGCCGTCGGCGAGCTGTCGGGCGGGGAGCGCCAGCGCGTCGCGCTGGCCGCCGTCCTCGCGCCCGGGCCGCGGGTGGTCCTCCTCGACGAGCCCACCTCCCAGCTCGACGACACGGCCGCCGCGGCGCTCATGGACGTGCTGCGCACGCTGGCCGCGGGGGGCGCGGCGGTGGTGGTGGCCGAGCACCGGACCGATCGCGCGCGCACCGTCGCGGACCGCGTCCTGGCGGTCCGGGGCGGCCTGATCGCCGCGCCCGGCGTCCCCGAGGAGCCCCCGCCTTCCCGACCCCGGCCCGACCCGCCGGGCCCGGTGCGGGCCCGGCTCGAGGCGGTCGACGCCGGGCACCCGGGGCGGCCGGTGCTGCGCGGCGCGAGTCTCGACCTGCGCGCGGGCGAGGTGGTGACGATCTCGGGCGACAACGGCAGCGGCAAGTCGACCCTGCTGCGCGTCCTGGCGGGCCTCCACCGGCCCGACGCCGGGGGCGTGGTGCTGGACGGCCGCGACGTGACCGCGGTGCCCGCCGAGCGGCGCTTCCCGGCCCTCGCGCTGGTCCCCCAGGACCCGGGGCGCCACCTGCTGGCCGAGCGGGTCGACGCCGAGCTGGCCGTGGCCCTGCGCGGCGATGGCGACTCACCCCGGGGGCGCGAGGACCGCATCGCCCGGATGCTCGAGCGCCTCGACCTCGCCGACGTCGCGGACCGCCACCCGCTCGACCTGTCGGTGGGCCAGCGCGAGCGCGTCGCCCTGGGCGCGGTCCTGGTGGCCGAGCCGGGGGTCATCGCCCTGGACGAGCCCACCCGCGGGATGGACCCGGCGCGCAAGGCGGCGCTCGCCGCGCTGCTGCGGGAGCGCGCGGCGGCGGGGGCCGCGGTCGTGGTGGCCACCCACGACGCCGCCTTCGCGCGCGCGGCGGGCGACCGCGCGCTCGTCATGGTCGACGGGGCGCCGGCCGAGCGGCGCGCGCCCGTCCCCGCGGGGGCGGTGCGATGAGCGCCGCGAGCGTCGTCGTGGTCGGGCTGGGTCTCCTGCTGGTGCTGGGGCTCGTGGCGCTGGAGCGCGGCGGGGTCGACGGCGCCGCCGCCAAGGAGCTCGCGCTGGTGGCGACCCTGGGCGCGGTGGGGGCCGCCGGGCGCGTGCTCTTCTCGCCCCTCCCGGGGGTCCAGCCGGTCACGGTCATCTGCCTGGTGACCGGGGCCTCGCTCGGGCCCCGCGCCGGGCTCGCGGTGGGCCCGATCGCGGGCCTGCTCTCCAACAGCTTCCTCGGCCAGGGCCCGTGGACGCCGCCGCAGATGGCGCTCTGGGGGCTCGCGGGCCTCTCCGGGGCGCTGCTGCGGCCCCTGTGCACGCGCGCGGTGGGCCTCGCGGTGGTGGGCTTCGCCTGGGGCTTCCTGTTCGGGTGGGCGATGAACGTCTGGTTCCTCGCCTCGTTCGGCCCGGACCTCAGCTGGGCGAGCTTCGTGCTCGTCGGGGCGCGCAGCTTCCCGTTCGATCTCGCGCACGCGCTCGGCAACGCGCTCCTGGCGCTCGCCATCGGCCCCGCCCTGGTGCGCCTGCTCTCGCGCTACGCCCTGCGAATACGCACCGAGGTCGTCATCGACGACCCAGGTCGCGCGCGCGCGCCCGCAGATCCGAGCGGGCCCGCGCCGCCCGCTCTCGCGCCTCCGCGCTGAGCGCCCGCGCCGCGGCGACGTGGCCGCGGCACTCGTCGATCATGGCCGCCACCTGCGCGGGCGCGGACGAGCCGGTCTGGTGGCGGGCGACCGCGCAGGCGGCGGGATCCAGCGCCCCCTCCAGGGCCTCGGCCGAGATCGCCACCGGGTGGCCCACGGTGCCCTCGGCCGCCGCCGACAGGCGCTCCGGCGTCAGCGCGTCGGGCGGCAGGCCCTCGTCCACGAGGGCGCGCACCGCCCGGCCCACCACGTGGTGGGCGGTGCGGTAGTCGAGGCCGGCCTCGACGGCCAGGACGTCGGCGACGTCGGCGGCCGCGGTGAAGCCCTCGCGGGCGGCCCGCTCCCAGCGCGCGGGCGCGATCGTCATCCCGGCCACCACGTCGGCGGCCAGCCGGGTCACCGCCACCGCCTCGTCCAGGAGGCGGGGGACGCTGCCGTTGAGCAGGTGGAAGTGGTCGGTGCGCGCCGAGCCCGTGTGCAGGGTCACGAGGGTGGCCGCCAGGTCGCCCGCGGCGATCCCGGCCTGCGTGCGGATGACGGCCAGGGCGTAGGGATTGCGCTTCTGGGGCATCAGCGCGCTCGCGCGGCTGTGGTGGTCGGCCAGCTCGACGGCGGCGAACTCCTGGCTGGCGAGGATCTCCAGGTCCTGGCCCAGCTGGGATCCGTGCGTGGCCGCCGTGGCGACGGCGGCGATCAGGGTGGCGTAGCCGTCGCTCTGCCACATGGCGTCCTTGGCGTGCGTCACGACCCCCGCGCACCCGAGCAGGTCGGCCAGGCGCTCGCGGTCCAGCGGCCAGCGCGACCCGGCGCTGCCGCCCACCCCGGCGACGCTCAGGTCCAGCCAGGCGTGTGACAGCCACAGCCGCTCGGCGTCGCGCAGCGCGGGGTACGCGTAGGCCAGCAGCAGGTGCCCGATCGTGGTGGGCTGCGCGGGCTGCAGGTAGGTGTAGTCGGCCGCCAGCTGGTCGGCGTGGCGCTCGGCCTGGCCCACGACGGCGTCCGCCAGGTCCAGCGTGGAGTCGTGCAGGTCCAGGCAGCGCTCGCGGGCGAACAGGCGCAGCGCCACCCGGAACGCCTCCCGGCGGGGACGCCCGGCGCTCAGCCACCCCGCGGCCGAGGCGCCCACGCGCGCCTTGAGCTCGTGCTCGCGCGAGTTGAAGGCGTCGCCCAGCTCGGCGCGCCACGGGAACTCGTCCGCCGGGATCGCGTCCAGCGCCAGCAGGCCCTCCAGCAGCCCGCGCGCGTCCTCGTCGCCCACCGCGCCGCCCTCGACCAGGGCCACGGCGTGCGCCAGGTCGGCCAGCGAGAGCCAGGGCGCCAGTCGCGGCGCGTGCCCGATCTCATGCGCGTAGCCGGCGCGGATGAGCGCGTCGGCGGGGCCCCCGGTGAGGCGCCCGCCCGCCCCCAGATAGTCGTCGCTCACGGGCGGAACCCTAGTGCGAAAACGGTCGGGTTGACATCCGGGGGGCGGGTGTGAATGCTACCCGCCTTATACGACTGATAAATCTTTCGTATTCCAGTGCCTTTCATGACTTAGGAGCTTGAGTTTGCGCCATCGACGTTGGATCACGTTCATCGCACTGCCCGGAATCGCCCTGCTGCTGGGACTCGCCATCCTCGCGGGGTGCGGTGACGACGATTCCTCGTCGTCGGCCGACACCACCGGCACCAGCGCTTCTGCGGGCGGCACGCTGACGATCGTCGGCTACTCGGTGGCTCGCGAGGTCTACGCCGACCTCATCCCGGGCTTCCAGGGCACCGACGCCGGCCAGGGCGTCGACTTCGAGCAGTCCTACGGCGCGTCGGGCGAGCAGAGCCGCGCGGTCGCCGACGGCCTCGCCGCCGACATCGTGGCCTTCTCGCTCGAGCCGGACATCACGCGCCTGGTCGACGCCGGCCTGGTGGACGCCGACTGGAACGCGGGCCCCGAGAAGGGCTTCGTCAGCAACTCGGTCGTGGTGTTCGTGACCCGCAAGGGCAACCCGAAGGGCGTCACGACCTGGGACGACCTCACCAAGGAGGGCATCGAGGTCATCACCCCCAACCCGTTCACCTCGGGCGCGGCCCAGTGGAACATCCTCGCCGGCTACGGCGCGCGAGTCGGACGTCGGCAAGGACGAGACGGCCGGCCTCAGCTACATCGACGCGCTCTTCAAGAACGTGCCGGTCCAGCCGGCCAGCGGTCGCGAGGCGCTCCAGATCTTCGAGACCGGCAAGGGCGACGTGCTCCTCTCGTACGAGAACGAGGCGATCGCCGCGCAGGCCGCCGGCCAGGACGTGGACTACGTGATCCCGGACGACACGATCCTCATCCAGAACCCGGACGCCGTCGTCAACACCACCAAGAACCCGCAGTCGGCCCAGGCCTTCCTGGACTACCTGCACTCCGACGCGGGCCAGAAGATCTTCGGCGAGCACGGCTACCGTCCCACCAACCCGACCGTCGCGGCGGAGTTCGACTTCCCCACGCCGTCCGGGCTGTTCACCGTCGATGACCTCGGCGGCTGGAAGACGGTCAAGGCGGACCTGTTCGACCCGGAGAACGGGAAGGTCACCAAGATCTTCGAAGGCCAGGGTATTGCCACCAGCAAGTAGCGCCGCCGCGGGCTCCCCGCGCGCGAACTGGTCGGCACGAGCGGGGCGCTCCGGCGCCCCGCTCGCGCTCGGCGTGGCCGTGATCTACATGAGCCTGATCGTGCTCATCCCGTTCGCGGCCCTGATCGACGCGGCCTTCGAGGACGGCTGGAGCACCTTCTGGGACGCCATCTCGTCCAAGCAGGCCACCTCGGCGCCCTCTGGCTCACCGTCGAGCTGCTCGCTGGTGGTCGTGGTCGTCAACGCGGTCATGGGGACCGTCATCGCGTGGGTCCTGGTGCGCGACCGCTTCCCGGGCAAGTGGCTGGTCAACTCGCTCATCGACCTGCCCTTCGCCCTCCCCACCATCGTCGCCGGCGTCACCCTGCTCGCCCTCTACGGCCCGAGCAGCCCCTTCGGCGTCAACATCGCCTTCACGCGCGTCGGCATCATCGTCGCGCTGCTCCTGGTCACGCTCCCCTTCGTGGTCCGCGCCGTGCAGCCGGTGCTGCTCGAGCTCGACCAGGAGATGGAGCAGGCCGCCGCCTCGCTCGGCGCCAACCGCTTCACCATCTTCCGCCGGGTGATCTTCCCCAACATCGTCCCGGCCCTGCTGGGCGGCAGCGGCCTCGCGTTCTCGCGCGCGCTCGGCGAGTTCGGCTCGCTGGTGCTGATCGCGGGCAACATCCCGTTCGACACCCAGGTGTCGTCGCTCTACATCATCAACCTGATCGAGGGCGATCAGGGCGGCACGCCGGTGGCCGCCGCGGCGGTGTCGGTCTCCCTGCTGGTGCTCTCGCTCGTCTCGCTGCTGCTCCTGTCCGGCCTCGAGCGTCTGCTGTCGCGCCATGCCCCGCACTAGCGTCGCCGCCACCGTCGGCCGGTACGGCCTGCGCAGCATCGCGCTGCTCTACCTGCTGTTCCTGCTCGTGCTGCCCGTCTCGCTGGTCGTCTGGTACTCGTTCGACCACGGCTTCGACGTGTTCTGGGAGTCGGTGACGAGCCCCGAGGCCCTGCACGCCCTGTACCTCACGATCCTGATCGCGGCGATCGCGGTTCCCGCTCAACACCGTCTTCGGGATCATCGCCGCCCTCATCCTGGTGCGCCGGCGCGTGCCCGGGCGGAGCCTCATCAGCGCCCTCATCGACCTGCCCCTGGCGCTCTCGCCGGTGGTGGTCGGCCTGTGCGTGGTGCTGGTGTGGGGCAAGTACGGCTGGTTCGGCTTCGTCGAGAACGACTGGGGCTACCAGGTGGTGTTCGCCGTCCCCGGGATGGTGCTGGCGACGGTGTTCGTGTGCCTGCCGTTCGTCGTGCGCGAGGTGGTGCCGGTGCTGCGCGAGGTGGGCACCGACCAGGAGGAGGCCGCGTCGATCCTCGGCGCCGGCGGCGTTCCAGACCTTCTGGCGCATCACCCTTCCGGCGATCCGCTGGGGGGTCATCTACGGCGTCGTCCTGACCACCGCGCGGGCCCTCGGCGAGTACGGCGCGGTGGCGGTCGTCTCGGGCCGGATCTCGGGCAAGAGCGAGACGATGACCCTGTTCGTGGGCCAGCAGTACCAGCAGATCGGGGAGGACAGCCAGACCGCCGCGTACTCCGCGTCACTGGTGCTCGTGCTTCTGGCTGTTATAACCGTCGTTGCTATGAGTCTGCTCAACCGGAGAGGAGGGGCCGATGGCGATCGTGGTCACTGACGTCAGCAAGCGCTTCGGCGATTTCGTCGCGCTGGACGACATCAACCTCGACGTCCCCAGCGGGTCCCTGACCACCCTCCTGGGCCCGTCGGGATCGGGGAAGTCCACCCTGCTGCGCGTGATCGCGGGCCTCGAGACGCCGGACACCGGCACGGTCGAGATCATCGGCGAGGACGCCACCTCGTACCCGCCCCAGAAGCGCGGCGTGGGCTTCGTCTTCCAGCACTACGCCGCCTTCAAGCACATGACGGTGCGCGACAACGTCGCCTTCGGCCTGTCCATCCGCCGCCGCCCCAAGAAGGAGATCGGCGAGCGGGTGGCCGAGCTGCTCTCGCTGGTGCAGCTGGACGGCCTCGCCGACCGCTACCCCAGCCAGCTCTCGGGCGGCCAGCGCCAGCGCATGGCCCTCGCCCGGGCGCTCGCCGTCGAGCCCAAGGTGCTCCTGCTCGACGAGCCCTTCGGCGCGCTCGACGCCCGCGTGCGCAAGGAGCTGCGCGCCTGGCTGCGCCGCCTCCACGAGGAGGTCCACCAGACCACCATCCTGGTCACCCACGACCAGGAGGAGGCCATGGAGGTCTCCGACAAGATCGTCGTCATGGACCAGGGGCGCGATCCAGCAGGTGGGCGGACCGCGCGACCTCTACGAGCGGCCCGGTCAACCAGTTCGTGATGACGTTCATCGGGCCGGTCAACCGCCTGGACGACACGTTCGTGCGTCCCCACGACATCGAGCTGCGCGCGGAGCCGAACGGCGTCACGTCGCGCGCCCGCGGTGGAGCGCCTGATGCACCTCGGCTTCGAGGTCCGGGTGGAGCTGGAGCGCGAGGACGGCGAGCACCTCTACGCCCAGGTCACCCGCAACGTCGCCGACGACCTCGGCCTCGAGGAGGGCGGCGACGTGTTCGTCATCCCCACCAACGCCCGCAGCTTCGTGGCCGCCGGGGCGGGCGCCGGGATCTGACGCTCAGGGGGCGACGCCCCGGGTCATGTCCGTCGCCACCTCGGCGGCGCTCAGGGCCCGGTTGTAGACCCTGACCTCGTCGATGGTCCCGCGGAACCACTCCGCCCAGACGCTGTTGCCGCCGATGCGCAGCGGGTTGGTGGAGGAGGCCATCGCCCCCGTCACGGCCCGGCTCGCCACGAGCGTCCCGTTGACGTAGGTCCGCACGGCGCTGCCGTCGTAGGTGGTCGCCAGGTGGGTCCAGGTGTTCAGCGCCAGCCGGGGGGTGACCCGGGCGTCCAGGTCGGAGCCGATGAAGACGTGGCCGCTGGGCCCACCGGTGTCCGTGTTGGCGTAGAGGGCGTAGCGGAAGTAGCCCGGCGACTCCTTCAGCACCAGCGTCCGCCAGGTCGTGCCCAGGGCCGCCGGGTTCACCCAGCCCTCCAGCGTCATCGCGCCGGTGAGGTCGAGCGAGTTCGCGTCGGGCACGCTGACCATGTCGTTGACCCCGTCGAAGGAGATCGCCCGCCCGAAGCGTCCCGCCGCCGTGCGCGTCGCGCCCCCGGCGATGGTCCCCGCGTTGCCGGTCCCCGAGGAGTCGGTCACGGCGGTGCCGCTGGCCTCCTCGAAGCCGTACGCGGCCACGAGGCCCCCGGTGGGCGCCGTGTTCTGCACGGTGACGCCCACGGCCGCCGAGGTGGCGCTGTTGCCGGCGGCGTCGCGGGCCACGGCGGTCAGGGTGTGGGCGCCGTTGGCGGCGCCGGTGGTGTTCCAGCTGACCGAGTAGGGGGCGCTGGTGTCCTCGGCCCCCAGCGGCGCGCCGTCCAGGCGGAACTGCACCCCGGTCACCCCGACCGCGTCCGCGGCGCCGGCGCTGACCGCGACCGTCCCCGAGAGGGTGGCCCCGGCCGCCGGCGCGCTCAGCGACACGGTGGGGGCGGTGGTGTCGGGCGCCGTGTTCTGCACGCTCACGTCGACGGCCGCCGAGGTGGCGCTGTTGCCGGCGGCGTCGCGGGCCACGGCGGTGAGGGTGTGGGCGCCGTTGGCGGCGCCGGTGGTGTTCCAGCTGACCGAGTAGGGGGCGCTGGTGTCCTCGGCCCCCAGCGGCGCGCCGTCCAGGCGGAACTGCACCCCGGTCACCCCGACCGCGTCCGCGGCGCCGGCGCTGACCGCGACCGTCCCCGAGAGGGTGGCCCCGGCCGCCGGCGCGCTCAGCGACACGGTGGGGGCGGTGGTGTCGGCGGCGACCGGCATCCGCACGAACGACGCGACCGACGGGACGCCCTGGTCATCGACGATGAACAGCATGTACACGCCGGGCGGGGCCAGGTTCGCATTCCCGGGCGCCTGCACCAGCAGCTGGTTCTGCCCGGCGGTGAAGGTCAGCGGGACGAAGCTCTGGCCCATGTCCACGCTGTGCGTCACCCCGCCCAGGCGCATCATCGAGACGCTGCGGATGCGCGACGCGTCGGGCGTCTCGACGGTGAACGAGCTGCCGTACGTGGCCGTCGCGGGCGACGCGGTGATCGTGGGCCGCGGCCCCTTGAAGAGGTAGGGCGGCGAGTAGATCTCGGCGTTGGCCTCGTCGATCGCCGGGGAGCCGGGGAAGGCGCCGCCTCCGGCCACCAGCACCCGGCCGTCGGGCAGCAGCAGGGCGGAGGAGTGGTACAGGCGCGCCCGCTGCTCGCGAGGCCATCGTGCTCCAGGTCTCCGTCGCCGGGTTCCAGAGCTCGGCCGCCTTGGCGGCGTACTGCTGGTACACGCCGTCCGAGCGGGTCGCGCCGCCGGTGGCGAGCACGTTGCCGTCGGGAAGCAGGGTCAGGTCCTGGTAGGAGCGCGGATAGGCCATCGACCCCACCTCGCGCCAGGCCGGGGAGCGCCGCCGTGGTGTCGAGCACCACGGTCCGCCCGGTCACGTTGAGGTCCGGGAAGTCGGGGTCCGCGGCGGTTCCCGACTTCATGATCTTGCCGGGCCGGTACTGCACCGCGCTGTGCCCGTCGATCTGGCTCGTGGGGCCCGCCGTCCACGTGCCCGTCGTGAGGTTGAGGTACTGCGTCTGGGTGAACGGGCCGGCGTCGATGACGCGCCCGTCCGGCAGCACGAACATGAACGGGTACAGGCGCACCTCACGGGCGGCGCCCGTGAGCTGGGTCCAGGTGTCGGTGGCCGGGTTGTAGACCTCGGGGATCGTCGAGGACGTGTCGTAGAGCCGGTTGATGGGCTTGCCCTGGGTCGGGTTGTCGCCCGAGATCGCCAGCACCCGCCCGTCGGGAAGCGCCGTCGCCGTGGGGTACCACCGCGACCGGAACATGTCGGCCTTGGCGCTCCACGTCTGCGACTGCGCGTCGAAGATCGTCGTGTCCTTGGTGCCGACGTACGCCGCCACGTGCCCGCCGACGATGATCGCCCGCCCGTCGCCGAGGGTCGTCTGCCCGCCGCAGAAGATGTTGAGGCCGTAGGGCACCCCGATGAACGTCCCGTTGCTGGGATTCCACAGGCGGTGCGAGTTGGGCGCGTTGCCCCAGCCGTCGAAGGCGAGCACCTGTCCGGTGGGCATGAGGATCATGTGCACGGCCACGATCGGCCAGTCCTGGACCTCGCTCCAGCGCCCGACGGTCTCCGGGCTCCCGCCGTTCTGCACGCTCACGTCGACGGCCGCCGAGGTGGCGCTGTTGCCGGCGGCGTCGCGGGCCACGGCGGTGAGGGTGTGGGCGCCGTTGGCGGCGCCGGTGGTGTTCCAGCTGACCGAGTAGGGGGCGCTGGTGTCCTCGGCCCCCAGCGGCGCGCCGTCCAGGCGGAACTGCACCCCGGTCACCCCGACCGCGTCCGCGGCGCCGGCGCTGACCGCGACCGTCCCCGAGAGGGTCGCCCCGGCCGCCGGCGCGCTCAGCGACACGGTGGGGGCGGTGGTGTCGGGCGCCGTCGCGACCGTGAGGGTCACCGGCACCGTCTTCGGCGACCCCGCGACCCCCGGGGCGGTCACGGTGATCGTGGCGGTGTGGGTGCCCGCGGCCAGCCCCGCCAGGGAGCCGCTCACCTGCAGGCTCGCCGGCCCCGAGCCCGACGCCGGGCTCACCGACAGCCAGGGCGCGTCGTCCGAGACGCTCCAGTCGAGCGCGCCGCTGCCCCCGTTCGAGATCGCCAGCGACGCGGGCGCCGGATCCGGACCGCCCACGGCGCCGGACATGCTCAGCGACGCGGGGCCACCACCAGCGCGGGTCCGTCGAGGGTCGCGCCGAAGACCGAGGCGGGGCCGTCGCTGTAGACCGTGCCGCGGGTCCAGGTCGCCGGGAGGCTCGCCAGGTTCGTCTGGGAGCTGGTCTCGGCCGCCGTGCCCCCGCCGCAGCAGCGGTCGCGGAAGCGCAGCGTCCCGGTCCCGGTGGGGGACAGGATCGCGATCCAGTACGTGGCGCCCGAGGTGACCGTCGCCGCCGTCCCCAGCGGGACGGTGTTCCACGCGCCCGCGGCCGGGGAGCTCAGCGAGCCCTGGGCGAGCAGCGCGCCCGGCCGTCCGGAGGCGTCGGCGTAGAGCCCGGCCGCGACGCGGGTCGGCACGGCGCCGGAGTCCAGGTACACCCCGACGCTCGCGACCGCGCCGGAGCTCGAGGCCGTGACCCGGAAGGCCTCGGCGACGCCGGCCGCGTTGGAGTCCGCGGTCGGCTGGACGGTCTGGGCGCCCACGATCACCGCGGCCTGGGCGGGCAGCGCGAACGCCCCGCACAGCGCGGCGATCACCAGGAGACGTGAGACGAGTCGCACCGGCCGACTACGTCCAGACCCTCGGAGGGGTGCAACCTCCCCCAACGGGGGGTTTACATGGTTTCTCCCTCCCCATTCGGAGGGATGATCATGTGTTCAGTGGCGAATCCGGTGCGAGCGGGGCGGCCTCCTCGGCGGGCAGCGTCTCGACCCCGAGGGGGGCCGACGGCGCGACCGGCGCCAGGTCGAGCCCGTCGCCCTCGGGTGCTCACACCGCCTCCCGCGTGCTCAGGGGCCGCGCCGGGATGCCGCCCACGCGCGCCCCGGCCGCGACGTCCTCCAGGACCACCGCCCCCGCCCCGACGACCGCCGCGGCGCCGACGGAGATCCGCTGGATCACGATCGCGCCGGTCCCGACGTGCGCGCCGTCCCCCACCCGGGCCTCCCCGGCGACGCGGGCGCCGGACGCCACGTGGGCGCACTCGCCCACCCGCGCGTCGTGGCCGATGATGGCGCCGGCGTTGACGAGGGCGTCGCGCCCCACGCGCACCCCGGGCCCGACGATCGCCCCGGCCAGCACCTGGGCCCCGTCCTCCAGCACCGCGGAGGCGGCGATGACGGCGGTCGCGTGGACGATGGGGGGCAGCCGGAAGCCGGCGGCGCGCAACGACGCCGCCACCGCCCGCCGCGGGCCCATGTCACCGACCCCGCCGACCCCCACGAACGCGTTCTCCACGCCCTCGGCCCGCAGCGCCTCGCCCTCCTCCCGGGCCAGCACGGGCCGTCCCAGCACGCGCGAGCCCACCAGCGAGACGTCGGCATCCACCAGGGCGACGACCTGGAGGTGGTGGGCCGAGTCGATGGCCTCGATGACGCAGCGGGCGTGCCCGCCGGCGCCCACGCCGATGATGCGGGTGTCGCGCACCGGCGCGTCCGGGGTGGCGGTCACGGTCATTGCCATCAGCATAGCTTATGATTACGATAAGCATGATGCGGATGATCGTCCCGACCTCCACGGGCACGCCGACCAGCGTCCCCGGCCGGCGCAGCGGCGGGGATCGCGCGGGGACCGGCGGTGCCGCGGCCGCGCTAGGCGGCGGGCAGCTCCTCGATCTCCACCAGCACGCCGCGCACGCCGGAGACGTCGAGCAGGCGCTGCACGGCCTCGGAGGGCTTGAAGATCAGCACCTGCGGCGCGCCCTCGCGGCTGCGCTCGTAGGCGGCCAGCAGGGCACCCAGCCCGCGGCTGTCCATGAACGTGACGCCCTCGAGGCCGACGACCACCGGCCCGAGCCCCCTCTGGGCGTCGGTCAGCGCGCGCGATACCTCCGGGAGGGCGAGAGCGTCCAGCACCCCCGCCACGCGCACCACGGTAGTGTCGCCCCGCGCCTCGACGAGGATCTCGACGTGCTCGGCGGCCATGGCGCGGCACACTAGCAGGCACCGCGTCATCCCCAATCGGGCGCCGTCACGGTAGTCTTCCGCGGGTTCGAGCGACCGAGGAGCCGTGATGAGGGGCCTACCGATCTGGATGCTGCTGCTGCTGAGCGTGCTGACCGCGCTCCTGCTGGTCTTCGGCTGGCACGACCAGGAGGAGGCCGGCATCCTGCCCTTCCTGCTCGGCGTGGTGTTCGCCCTCTTCACCCTCGCGTCCATCGGCGCCCGCGTGCGCGGCGAGGACTGATCGAGGGGCGGACGCCGTGAGCGGGCCCGGGGCCCGCGCCTTCGTCACGCGTCCGAGAATCACGGCGGGATCGTGCGCCACAGGGCGTGAGCGCCGCGCCCCGCCGTGGGCGATGATGGCGCCGTGACCGCCCGCCCGCCCGAGGACCGCGACGAGCCCCTGCGTCGCGACGTGCGGATGCTGGGGGACCTGCTGGGCCAGGTGCTCGTGGAGCAGGGCGGTCCCGAGCTGCTGGAGACCGAGGAGCGCCTGCGGCTGCTCAACCGCGAGCTGCGCAACGATCCGGACGGTCCCGACGTCGCCGCGCGCGAGCGCGAGGTGGACGAGATCGTGGCCTCGCTCGACGTGGCCACCGAGGTGGGCGTCATCCGCGCCTTCTCGATCTACTTCCAGCTGGTCAACGCGGCCGAGCAGCACCATCGCGTGCGCCGCCGCCGGGCGCGCGACGCCGAGCGCGAGGCGGAGGGACGGGCGCAGCCCGAGAGCCTCGCCGCCGCGGTGGCCGCCCTCGCGCGGGGCTCCGTGCCGCCCGAGACGGTCCAGTCGGCGCTGGACCGCATGAGCGTCGAGCTGGTCGCCACGGCGCACCCGACCGAGATCACCCGCCAGAACGTGCTCGACAAGCACATCCTGGTCAACGGCTGCCTCGAGGAGCTCGAGGCCTCGCGCTCGCCCGGCGAGCGGCGCGAGACGATCGAGCGCCTGCTGGAGGCCATCACGGTGCTCTGGCAGACCGACGCGATGCGCTCCGAGCGCCCCCGCGTCATCGACGAGGTGCGCCGGGTGCTCTTCTTCTTCGAGCACATCCTGGTGGACGCGGCCGGCGCGGTGCAGGAGGAGCTCGAGCGCCTCCTGGCCGAGCACTATCCCGGCGTCCACCCCCCTCACGGCGTCCTCACGTTCGGGTCCTGGGCCGGCGGCGACCAGGACGGCAACCCCAACTGCACGCCCGACCTGATCCCCACGGCCCTGGGGCGCCACCGGGACGCGGCGATCCGCAACCTGCGCGACCGGGTCACCCAGCTGGGCGCCGAGCTGGCGATCTCCGTGCGGATGGTGGGCGTCAGCGACGCCCTCCTGGCCTCGATCGCGGCCGACGAGGCCCGCATGCCCGATGGCCTCGCAGGAGATCCTCGCCCGCAACGCCGCCGAGCCGTACCGGCGCAAGCTCTCGTACGTCTGGGAGCGCCTCGATCCCGAGGGGGAGGCGCCGTACGCCGACCCGGACGAGATGGTCGCCGACCTGCGCGTCGTGGAGGCCTCGCTGCTGGAGCATCGCGGCGAGCGCATCGCGCGCCGCGGGCTGGCGCGCCTGCTGCGGCAGGTCGAGACCTTCGGCTTCCACACGGCGCGCCTCGACGTGCGCCAGCACTCGAGCCGCATGCGCGAGGCGGCCGACGCGCTCGCGGCGGGCGGGCCCGACGCCCTCTCGCCGGCCGCCGCCGAGGTGGTCGAGACCTTCCACGAGCTGCGGCGGGCGATCGACGTCCACGGGCCGCGCGCCGCCGGCACCGTGATCGTGAGCTTCACCCACGAGGCCGAGGACCTCCTGGCCCCGCTCGCCCTCGCCCGTCACGCCGGCCTGGTGCGCGAGGTCGACGGGCGCCTCGAGTCGGACGTCAACCTGGTGCCCCTGTTCGAGACCATCGGCGACCTGCGCCGCGCGCCCGGCATGCTGCGCGCCCTGCTGGGGACCCCCGGCTATCGCCGCAACGTGGAGGCGCGGGGCGAGCGCCAGACCGTGATGGTGGGCTACTCGGACTCCAACAAGGACGGCGGCTACCTGGCCGCCAACTGGGAGCTCTTCCTGGCCCAGGAGCGCATCGCCGACGCCTGCCGGCTGGACGGCGTGGAGCTGACCCTGTTCCACGGCCGCGGCGGCACCGCCAGCCGCGGCGGCGGATCCACCTACGCGGCGGTGATGGGCGGCCCGATGGGCTCCCTCAACGGGCGCATCCGCATCACCGAGCAGGGCGAGGCCCTCTCGTTCAAGTACGGCCTGCCCCAGGTCGCCGAGCGCAACCTCGACTCGGTGGTCGCCGCGGTGCTCGAGCGCACCCTCGAGGAGGACGCCGCCGGCGGCTTCCCCGGCCGCAAGCGGGTGTGGGACGAGGCGGCCGCCGAGCTGGCCGAGACCGCGATCGCCTCCTACCGCTCCCTGGTCTACGAGGACCCCGACTTCCTGCCCTACTTCGTGCAGGCGAGCCCCATCCGGGAGCTCGGCCTGCTCACCATCGGCTCGCGCCCCTCGCGCCGGCCGTCGGACGACGGGAGCGGCGCCGACGACGTGCGCGTCGAGGACCTGCGCGCCATCCCCTGGGTGTTCGCCTGGACCCAGAACCGGCACCTCCTGCCCTCGTGGTACGGCGTCGGCACGGCGCTCGAGGAGTTCATGACCCGGTACCGCACCGGCCGGGACGTGCTGCGCGAGATGTACGCCCAGTGGCCCTGGTGGCGGGCGATCATCGACACCTGCCACATGACCGTCGGCAAGGCCGACATGCGCGTGGCGGGCCTCTACGCCCGGCTGGTCGACGACGAGGCGCTGCGCGACCGCATGCTGGGCCGCGTCACCGGCGAGTACCGGCGCACGGCGGCGGGGCTCCTGGCCGTGGTCGACCGCGAGCGGCTGCTGGACGACAAGCCGTTCCTGCAGACCTCCATCCGCCTGCGCAACCCGTACGTCGACCCGCTGCACGCGATCCAGGTGCGCCTGCTGCGCGAGTTCCGCGCCGAGCGCGACCCCGAGGCCCGCGCGGCGCTCCAGCATCCCCTGCTGCTCACGATCAGCGGCATCGCCGCGGGGCTCAGGAACACCGGCTAGGCGGCCCGTCCACCCGGTACGATCCGCCGATGCCCACGAACCCGTACGGACCCAGCGATCCGGCCAAGCGCCACAGCGCGGCCATGACCGACGGCCCCGACCGCGCGCCCGCCCGGGCGATGCTGAAGGGCACCGGCTTCACCGACGAGGACCTCGCCCGCCCGATCATCGGCGTGGCGACGACCTGGATCGAGACGATGCCGTGCAACCTCAACCAGCGCGAGCTGGCGCAGCACGTCAAGCGCGGCGTGCGCGCCGCGGGCGGCACGCCGATGGAGCTCAACACGATCGCCGTCTCCGACGGCGTGTCGATGGGCACCGAGGGCATGCGCGCGCTCGCTCGTCTCGCGCGAGGTGATCGCCGACTCGATCGAGCTCGCCGCCCGCGGCCACTCCTTCGACGGGCTCGTCGTGCCTGGTGGGCTGCGACAAGACGATCCCGGCCGCGGTGATGGCGCTCGCGCGCCTCGACATCCCCGGGCTCGTCCTCTACAACGGCTCGATCGCGCCCGGCCGCTACAAGGGCCGCGACGTGACGATCCAGGACGTCTTCGAGGTCGTCGGCGCGCACGCGGCCGGGCACGGGTCAGCCGCCGAGGAGGTCCACGCCCTCGAGAGCGTCGCCTGCCCCGGCGCCGGCGCCTGCGGCGGGCAGTTCACCGCCAACACCATGTCGATGGCGCTCGACATCCTCGGGCATCAGCCCGGCCGGGCTCAACGGCGTGCCCGCGCATGCACCCGGACAAGGAGGCCGCGGCCGTCGCGGCGGGCGAGCTGGTCGATGCGGCTGGTGCGCGACGACGTGCGCCCGTCGCAGATCATCACCCGCGACGCCGATCGAGAACGCCATCGCCGGCGTCGCCGCCAGCGGCGGCTCGACCAACGGCGTGCTGCACCTGCTCGCGATCGCCTGGGAGATCGGCATCGAGCTCGTCGATCGACGACTTCGACACGATCGCCGACCGCACGCCGATCGTCGCCAGCCTCACCCCGGGCGGCAAGTACGTCGCCACCGACCTGCACGAGGCCGGCGGCGTCGCCCTCGTCACCCGCGAGCTGCGTCAAGCGCGGGCTCTCCACACCGGCACGCGCAACGTCGACGGCCGCACGCTCGGCGAGATCGCCGACGACGCCCACGAGACCGCCCGGCCAGCAGGTGGTCGCTGCCCGATCGAGAACCCGCTCTCGCCGACCGGCGGCCTCGCGATCCTGCGCGGCAACCTCGCGCCCGAGGGATGCGTGGTGAAGCTCGCCGGCCACGAGCGGCGCCAGCACGCGGGCCCGCGCGCGCGTCTTCGAGTCCGAGGAGGAGGCCTTCGCCGCGGTCAAGGCCCGCTCGATCGAGCCCGGCGACGTGGTGGTCATCCGCTACGAGGGCCCGGCCGGCGGGCCGGGCATGCGCGAGATGCTCCACGTGACGCGCCGCGATCGTCGGCGAGGGCATCGGCGAGGAGGTCGGCCTGATCACCGACGGCCGCTTCTCGGGCGCCACCCACGGCCTGATGGTGGGCCACGTGGCCCCGGAGGCGTTCCGCGGCGGCCCGATCGCCGCCGTGCGCGAGGGCGACACGATCGTCATCGACGTGGACGCGCCGCGAGCTGCGGCGTGGAGCTCTCCGACGACGAGATCGCCGCGGCGCCTGGCGGGCTGACGCCGCCGCCGCCGCGCTACACGCGCGGGGTCCTGGCCAAGTACGCCGCGCTGGTGTCCTCGGCCTCGGAGGGGGCGGTCACCCGCCCGGTCTAGGAGCCGGCGCCGCGCCCTTTTTCAGCGACAGCCTCTGGGCGGCCATCACCGCCCGGGGCACGGCCGGGGTCTACGGCGGCCTGATCACGCTGTCGGTCGTGGCGTCCACCTCGCTGGAGGAGGACCCGGGGCCGCTGGCTGATCGCGATCACCGTGGCGCTCACGAACGTGGTCTTCTGGGTGGCGCACGTCCACGCCACGCTGATCGCGGACTGGAGCCACGAGGGCGGGCGGCCCGGATGGAGCCAGGCCCGCCAGCGGATGAAGCACGAGTTCCCGCTGTTCGCCGCCTGCGTCCCCACCCTGGTCGTGCTGGTGCTCGCCGGGCTGGGGTTCTACGGCGTCTCGCTGGCGGTGTGGCTGTCCCTGATCATCGGCATCGTGCTGCTGGCGGGGTGGGGCCTCGCCATCGCGCGCATCGCGCAGCTGGGCGTCGGTGGGCGCCGTCTTCGTGGCGGGGATCAACGTCGCGCTGGGCCTGGCGATCGTGCTGCTGAAGGTCATCGTCTCCCACTAGGGCGGCGGGCCCCGGCCCGGCCGCCGGGGGTGCTCGGCAGGGAGCCGTCGCCGCGCCGCGGACCCTCCGCGTGCGGCTCGCCCTCGTCGCGGCGCTGGTTCCACACGAACACGATCACGGCGCCGACCAGGAGCACCAGCGCCACGTAGAAGTTGAGCCGCTGCCCCAGGAACATGCGCGACGGGTCCACCCGCAGCTGCTCCCAGAAGATCCGGCCGAGCGAGTAGATCGCCACGTACAGGCAGAAGAGGCCCGGCGGCCGGATGCGAAAGCGCTTCCCGACCCAGATCAGCACGGCGGCCCCCGCGAAGTTCCAGAGCATCTCGTAGAGGAACGTCGGGTGGAAGGTGCTGGTCAGGGGGTCGTCGTCGGGGCGGTAGCGCCCGTCCACCTCGAGCGCCCAGGGGAGGTCCGAGGGGCCGCCGAAGAGCTCCTGGTTGAAGTAGTTGCCCAGGCGGCCGATGCCCTGCGCGATCAGGATCGCCGGGGGCGGCGGCGTCCATGAACAGCAGCACGCTGGCCCGCCGCCGGTGCACCACGTACGCGCCGACCGCCACGCCCAGCGAGCGACCCCGCCCCAGATGCCGAGGCCGCCCTCCCAGATCGCGAAGGGCGCGTACCACTCGTCCCCGAGCTGGTCCCAGCTGGTGACGTCGTGGTAGATCCGCCCGCCGATGATCCCCGCCAGGACCGACCACAGCGCCACCTCCAGCACCAGGTCGGGGTCGCCCCCGACCGCCCGCCAGCGGCGCATGGTGATCCAGGTGGCGACCGCCACGCCGGCGAGCAGGCACAGCGCGTAGAGCCGGATCTCGAAGGGTCCCAGCTCGATCGCCCGGATCGACGGCGCCGGGATGCTCGCGAGGAGGTGGGCGCCCGGCACGACGGCGATGGTAGACGATCGGCCCCCACGCGCCCCTCTCAAACAGTTATGGTACTCGCTCTCATTATTGTGAACGCGCCAGGGGCGCACGAGCGGGGGTGGCGACGGTGCGAGGCGACGGACGGGCGCGGCGGTGGGCGGGCTGGGCGGTGGCGCTGGCGCTGGCCGCGCTGGCGGTGACGGCCGCTCGCCGGGTGCGGCTCGGGCGACGAGTCCTCGTCCAAACCGACCATCGTCGTGACGACGCCGATGCTCGGCAGCCTCGTGAGCGACCTCGTCGGCGACGCGGCCGAGGTCGAAGGTGCTCATGCCCAACGGCGCCGACCCGCACGAGTACCAGCCCTCGGCGAAGGACGTCGAGGCGCTCGGGCGCGCCGACCTGGTGGTGGAGAACGGCCTCAAGCTGGAGGAGGGCCTCGAGGACGCCCTCGCGCAGGCCCGCGACGACGGCGCGAAGGTCTTCACGGCCACCGACCACGTCACGCTGCGCCCCTTCGGCGCGGACGACGCGGACGGAGATCGCCGAGCACGGTCCGGACGACCCCCACATCTGGACCAGCCCCATCGCGATGCGCGAGATGGTGGGCGGCCTGTCGCAGACGCTCCGCGTCGGAGCTCGGCCTGGACGTCGCCGCCCGCGCGACCGACCTCGAGGCGCAGCTCACGGCGCTCGACGCGCAGATCACGACGACGCTCGCGCCGATCCCCCAGGACCGCCGCAAGCTGGTCACCGGCCACGAGTCCCTCGGCTACTTCGCCCAGCGCTACAACTTCGCCCTGATCGGGGCGCTGATCCCCTCCCTGAGCTCGCAGGCCCAGGTCAGCGCGTCCAACCTCGCCGCGCTGCGCGAGCAGGTCACGGCCGAGGGCGTGCCGGCCATCTTCAACGAGGTGGGGACCCCCGAGGGGGTCGCCAAGGCGATCGCCGAGCAGACCGGCGTGCCGGTCGTCGAGATCGCCACCCACACGCTCCCGGACGACGGCTCGTACTTCACCTTCATGCGCGACATGGCGGCCGCCGTGTCGCGGGGACTCGACCCGCCCGCGGGCGGATGATGCGAGGCTGACGCGATGGGACCGCTGGTCGATCCGTTCCTGGACAACGAGTTCATGCTGCGGGCCCTGGTCGCGGGGACGCTGGTGGCGCTCGCCTGCGCGGTCGTCGGCACGTTCGTCGTGCTGCGCGGCCTGGCCTTCATCGGCGACGCGCTGGCCCACGGGGTGCTCCCGGGCATCGCCGGCGCCATCCTGCTCGGCCTGCCCGGGCTCGCCGGAGCCCTGGTGGGCGCGGCCGTGATGATCGGCGGCGTCAACCTGGTCCGGCGCCGCTCCCGGCTGTCGGGCGACACGGCCATCGGCCTGCTGTTCGTGGGGATGCTCGCCCTGGGCGTGGTGATCGTGTCGCGCTCGGACTCCTTCACCGGCGACCTCACGCGGATCCTCTTCGGCGAGGTGCTGGGGATCTCGTGGCAGGACATCTGGATCCAGCTCGCCGCCACCGTCGCCGTGGCCGCCGTGGCCGCCGTCTGCGCCCGCCCCTTCCTGCTGCTGTCGTTCGACCGCGACCAGACCCGCGTGGCGGGGTTCTCGGCCGAGCTCTACGACTGGCTGATGCTGGGCGCGGTGGCCCTGACCGTGATCGTCTCGTTCCAGACCGTGGGCACGCTGCTGGTGTTCGGCATGCTGGTCGCCCCCCCGGCCACCGCGGCCCTGGTCGCCCGGCGCATCGGCGCGATGATGGCCATCGCGGCCGTGATCGGCGTGCTCTCGGTCGCCGCCGGCCTGCTGCTCTCGTACCACTACGACCTGGCCGCCGGCGCCTCGATCGTGCTGGTGGAGGTGGGCGCTGTTCTTCGTCGTGCTCCTGCTCCAGGGGGCGCGCCGCCCCGCCCCCGCGCCGGTGCCCGCGTGAGCGCCGCCCCCGCCGTCCGCACGCGGGGCCTCGCCGTGGGCTACGACGGCCGGGCGGTGGTGGAGGACATCGCGATCGAGATCGAGCCCGGCACGACCCTCGCGGTGCTGGGCACCAACGGCTCGGGCAAGTCCACCCTCATCAAGACGCTCGCCGGGCTGCTGGCGCCGGTGGCCGGGACGGCGGAGGTGCTCGGGGGTCCCCCCGGGAGCCGGCCCGCCCGCGTCGGCTACCTCGGCCAGATCGCGCCCTCCGGGTTCGTGCTGCCGGTGCGGGCGTCCGACGTGGTCGCGATGGGCCGCTTCGCCGCCCGGGGACTGCTCGGGCGGATGCGCGCCGACGACCGGCGCCGGGTGGCCGAGAGCATGGAGCGCATGGGCGTCTCCCACCTGGCCGACGCCTCCCTGGCGTCGCTCTCGGGCGGCCAGCGCCAGCGCGTGCTGATCGCCCAGGCGCTGGCCTGGGGGGCCGACCTGCTGATCCTGGACGAGCCGACGGCCGGCCTCGACGTCGCCGGCCAGGACCTCCTCGGGGCGGCGCTCGCGCGCGAGCGCGCCCGCGGGGCGAGCGTCGTGGTGTGCACCCACGACATCGCCGACGCGCTCACCGCGGAGCGCGCCCTGCTGCTGGCCGGGCGCGTCGTGGCCTACGGCCCCCCGGCCCAGGCGCTCACGCGCGAGCGGGTGATGGAGACCTTCGGCCTGGTGCTCGCGGAACTGCCCGGCGGCCACGAGCTGGCGATGGACCCGGTCCATCGCCACGACCACTGATGGGGTCCGAGGGGTCCGTCATGCTGTGGCGATGCTCCTCCGCTCCCCCATCGTCACCGGTCTCGTGCGGCGGTTCGCCCACTACCGGCTGCGCCGCATGGCCGGCACCGAGTTCGTCGCCTGGGCGGTCCGGGTGCCCCTGGTCACCATCGCGATCACGGCGGCCGTGCTGCTCGTCCTCCCGCGCGTGGTGCGCGGGGGCCCTCCCCGCGAGGGCTAGGCCGGCGCGCTCAGGCGGCCCGGCACGTCGCGCAGGTGCCGTGGATCGTGAGGTCGTGCCCCTCCACCCGGAACCCCTGGCGGGCGGCGCGCTCCGACGCCCAGGCGGCGAGATCGCAGCCGCCGAGCTCGGCGACCGCCCCGCAGGACGTGCACACCAGATGATGATGGTGGCCATGACCGCACAGCCGGTACACGACCTCTCCGCTCGGGCGCGTGATGGCGTCCACCGCGCCGGAGCGCACCAGCAGGTCCACCGTGCGCTCGGCGGTCCGCTCGCCCAGCCCGGGGGCGCGCCGCCGGCCGCGGGCCAGCAGCACCGGCATCGGCAGGCCGTCCCCGGCGCTCTCGAGGGCCTCGAGGATCGCCTCGCGCTGGGGCGTGCGCCGCAGCCCCTCCGCGCTCAGGCGCCGCCACACGGTCTCGGTCGTCGACCCGCCCATCGCGTCCGATGATACGCGCGGCCGGCGGGGGCGCCCCGCACCAGCACGGCACCGGCTCCACGGCGGAGTGGTCGGCCCACGCGCTCGCCGAGGTCGCCCGGGCGGGCCACCGCTCGGGGGGCGCCCGGGCGGCCGTGATCGCGTCGCTCGCCGAGCAGGAGTGCTGCCGCTCGGCCCAGGAGATCTTCGACCAGCTGCGCGGCGAGGGCCGGCGCGTCGGCATCGCGAGCGTGTACCGCGTGCTGGACCTGCTGGTGAGCCTGGGCCTGGTCCAGCGCCTGGACCTGGGGGGCGGCATCGCGCGCTACGAGCCCGCGCTGCCCACGGGCGAGCACCACCACCACCTGGTGTGCGTCGACTGCGGCGAGGTCCGTCCCTTCGAGGACCCCCAGCTGGAGCGGGTCCTCGAAGGGACGGCGATGCGGTCCGACTACACCGTCGAGGGCCACGACGTGGTCCTCAGGGGCCACTGCCCCGACTGCCGGGCTACTTCTTCACGGTGAACGGCACCACCAGCGTCTGCTTGTGCCCGTCGGCGGCGGTGATGCGCCAGGTCACCCGGTAGCTGCCGGGCTGCCACTTCTTGCCGGGGCGGTTGAGGGTGGCGACCACCCGGCGGGCGTTGGCGGGATCGATCCTGGCCGACTTGACCAGGTTGCCGCCGCCGTTGCGCGTCACGGTGGCGCCGTTGAGGCGGCCGACCTGCTCTCCCCAGGTCACGCTCACCTGAGCGGGGAGGGCCGTCAGGGCCGCGCCCTTCTTCGGCGAGGTGGACGCGGCTTCGTCGTGGGCCAGCGCGACGCCGGTCACGGCGGTCGCGCAGACGGCGGCCCCCAGCACGGCGATCAGGGTTCGTGCGGTCATCGGTTCTCCATTCGCGATCAGATCCGGGCGCCCGTCGGGCGCCCGCGGTCATGACGAACGAAGGGGCGGCGGACCGCGGCAGACGGGGGACCCGGCGAGCGCCCCCACCGGAACGGCGACGGCGAGCGCGCGTGGCCGCGCGCCGCGGGGGCGGCCCGGCGCCGCGCTGAGCCAGCGGCGCAGCCTGCGGCCGATGGCCATCGCGCGGGCGAGGAGACCCTCCAGCCACAGGAGCGCGGCCGCCAGCACCACGCCCGCGGCCGCGTGGGCGGCCAGGGCGGCGGGTCCCAGCGCGATGCCCGTGGCGTGGTGCGGGGCCAACCCGAACGCCCACGGGGCGACGCCCATCGCGACGTGTACCGCGATCTGCGCCGAGCACATGGCCGCCAGGCACGCGACCGGGCCGCGCACGCGGAAGCGCCGGCGCGGGCCGGCCACGGCCACCACCGCCAGCAGGCCGGTCCACACGACCGGGGTCGCCCGGGTGAGGTCGAGGTCGCCGACGGCGACGGCGTGCGCCAGCAGCGACACCCCCAGCGCGCCGGCGGCCACGGCCATCCGGCGTGCGGCGAGGGCGTTCGCAACGGAGAGGCGGGTCACATGCACAGGATGCCGCCCCACGTGGCCCGTCGCGAGTCCGGCGGGCCGGATCTGTGCCAGCATCGGTGCGTGAGACGACCCCTGGTCCTGATGTACACGGCCGCGTTCCTGGCGCTGGCCATCGCGCTCACCGCGATCGCCGGCGGCGGGGGGGCGTACCACACCGGCCACGCCGGGCCCTCGGCCAACGCCTCCACCGACCTGTCGACGCTCTGGGCGGTCCCCCCCGTGGAGGTGGCGGCGATCCTGATCGTGGGCGCCCTCTACACGCTGAGGGTGCGGCGCGTCGGCGGCGTCAGCGGCCTGCGGCGCCTGAGCTTCTACTCGGGGCTCGCGCTCATCCTGATCGCGGTCTGCTCGCCGCTCGGGGGCATCGCCCAGCAGGGCCTGCTCACGGCGCACATGCTCCAGCACACGCTGATCGGGGCCGCCGCGCCGCTGCTGCTGCTGCTGGGCCTGCCGCGGGCGTTCGTCACCGACCTGCTCAGCCCGGGCGCCCAGCGATTCGTCCAGCGCGCCCAGTACCCGCTGGTGGCCTTCCCCCTCTGGGCGCTGAGCACGGTGGTGTGGCTGGTCCCCGACATCCACCACGCCGTCCTCGAGTACGGCGCGCTGTGGATCGTGCAGCAGGCCTCGATCCTGCTCTTCGGCCTGCTGCTGTGGGCGCCGGTGGTCGAGGTGCTGCCCGCGCCGGCCTGGTTCGGCACCGGCATCAAGGCCGTCTACATGACCGGGGTGTGGTTCACGGGCCTCGCGATCGCGAACGTCTACTGGTTCTCGGGCACCGCGTTCTACCCCTCGCACGCCGCGGCGGGCGTCGCCTGGGGCGTCGAGCCGCTGGAGGACCAGGCCAACGCCGGCACCGTGATGATGCTCATGCACTGCCTGCTCGCCTTCGGCGCGATCGCGGTCCTGTTCTTCCGCCAGGCCCGCGAGGGGGAGCTGCGCCAGCGCCTCCTCGAGGCCGGCATCGACCCCCAGCGGGTGGCCGAGGCGGTCCGCGCCGGCGACGGCCCGGCCCTCGCGCGTGCGCACGGCATCTCCGTGCGCACGCGGGCGGGCATCGACTGACGGGCCGGGCGGTCCGCTAGCCGAGGAAGGGCTTCACGGCCGCCGTGGCCTCCGCGGCCGTGAGCACCTGCGGCAGCGACGGGTTGGGGACGAGGTCCCCCCCGGCGCCGACGGACTTCAGGGTGGTCAGGTGCTGGGCCTCGTTCGCCCCGATCTGCGCCGCGACCTTCTTGAGGCCGTTGTCGGACAGGGCGGGGATCGCGCCCATGTAGGCGCCCACGAAGGCCGTCTCGAGCGCGGTGCCGGTGGTGGCGATGCTCGCCATCGTGTCGAACGTGCCGTCCGGGTACATGAAGGTGAGACCGGCCGGCGCGTCCTTCCCGAGCACCTTGGCCAGGGCGTCGTAGTGATCCTGCTCGTTGGCCCTCGCCGCGGTCATGTACGCGCGCACGTCGCCCGTGAACATGCCGGAGTCGATGGCCCTGCCGTAGAAGTCGATCGCCAGCAGCTCGGCGGTGGCCGCCAGGCTCGCGATCGCGGCGTCGCCCATCGGCGCCGCGGCCGCGGTGCCGGCCATCGTGCTGGCGGAGCCGCCGTCGTCGGAGCCGCAGGCGGCCGCCGCCAGGGCGGTGCCGCCGACCGCCAGCACGAGGCCGCCGGTCGCGCCGCGGCGCAGGAACGTCGCGCGGTCGAGGGGGTGCACGTGGTCCTCCCGGTCGGGTGTGGGTGTCGGTGTCGGGGTGCCGCTCATGCGAGGAAGGGGGTCACGGCGGCGGTCGCCTGCTTCGCGGTGAGGCTCTCGGGGAACGACGGGTTGGGAACCAGGTCGCCCCCGTTGTCCAGGCGCCTGAACGTGGTCAGGTGCTGCGCCTCGTTCGCGCCGATCTGGCCCGCGACGGCCTTGAGGTCGTTGCTCTTCAGCGCCTCCACGGCGCCGAGGTAGGCGCCCACGAAGGCGGTCTCGAGGGCGACCCCGGTCATCGCGATGCTCTTCGCGCTCTTCAGCGTCCCCGCCGGGTACGTGAACGTGAGGTTCTTGGGGGCCGCCGCGCCGAGCACCTTGGCCAGGGCGTCGTAGTGGTCCTGCTCGTTCTTCCGGGCCGCCGTCATGTACGCCAGCACGTCGCCGGTGAAGAAGCCGGTCCCGATCGCCTTGCCGTAGAAGTCGATCGCCAGGAGCTCGGCGGTCGCGGCGAGCTTGGCGATGGCCACGTCGCCGGACGCCTGTCCGAGGGCCGGCCCCGCGGCCACGCCGAGGATCGTGCCCCCGGCGGCGAGCGCCAGGCCGCCCTGCGCGCCGAGACGGAGGAACTCCCCCCGGCTGGTCGTCATCTGCATGCCACCTACCTCCGCGCCGTTTGCACTGTCGCGTCCCTTACGGCCGCGGCCGGCGCGCGGATCACGGGCCGGGGCGGCGCCGACATCCACGTGATCCATCCGTGGCCGGCCGGCGTAACCCCCTGTGTTCCACTCCCCGATCCACGGAGGAAAAGTGTCCGACCACATCACGCTCGCGCAGCTGGACGCCGACGGCGCCATCCAGGAGGCCGCCCACGCGGTCGACCCCGGCGGCAGCGCCACCCGCGCCGATTTCTTCAAGAAGGCCGCCCTCGGCGGCGGCGCCCTGGTCGCCGGCGGCATGGTCTTCGGCGGCCTGCCGGCCCTCGCCCTGGGCGCTCCCTCCAAGGCGCAGGACGTCGCCATCCTGAACTACGCCCTCACGCTCGAGTACCTCGAGACGGCCTTCTACCGCCAGGCGCGCGCCAAGGCCGGCCTGAAGGGCGAGACCGCCACGTTCGCCCGGGTCGCGGGCGCCCACGAGGCCGCCCACGTCGCGGCGATCAAGAAGGTCCTGGGCTCCAAGGCCGTCACGTCGCCGACGTTCGACTTCGGCGCGACGGTCATGTCCCAGGGCGCCTTCCAGAAGGCCGCGATGGCGATCGAGGACCTGGGCGTGTCGGCGTACGCCGGCCAGGGCCCGCGCCTCAAGCAGGTGCCGGTCATCCAGGCCGCCCTCGCGATCCACTCGGTCGAGGCGCGCCACGCCGCCTGGATCCGCAGCATCCTCGGCGTCAACCCGGCGCCGAACGCGTTCGACCCGGCGCGCAACATGAACCAGGTCCTGGGCGTCGCCGGCGGCTTCATCAAGAGCTAGCCGGCACGTGACCCGCGGCGGGCCGCGCACGGCGGCCCGCCGCATCCCGATCAAAGGAAGGGAACCCCGTCGTGTTCGACATCTCCCCGATCCAGATCGTCATCGTCCTGGCGATCGCGCTGCTGATCTTCGGCCCCAAGCGGCTGCCCGACCTGGGCCGCAACCTGGGCAAGGGCATCCGCGACTTCAAGGACGGCATCACCGGCGACGAGTCCGCCGCCGTCGCCCCCGCCCCGATGACCGCCACCCCGCCGGCCGCCGAGCACGAGCCCACGGCCGCCGAGCTGATCACCGAGTCGGCCACGCCCGACGCCGTCACGGACGAGTCGCGCACCCACGCGGCCGTCTGAGCGGGCGACGGAGCGGAGGACCATCCCCATGCCACGGACACTCCGCATCGCCCCGAAGCGGGTCAGGTCGGACGAGCAGCTCGACCTGACCGAGCACCTGGGCGAGCTGCGCCACCGCCTCATCGTGAGCGCGCTCGCCCTGGTGATCGCCTTCGCCGGCATGTACGCCGTCCACGAGCGGCTCATCGAGATCCTCACCTGGCCGCTGCCGGCGGACCACCAGGAGCTCATCACCCTGTCGCCGACCGAGCCCTTCTTCATCACGCTCAAGGTCTGCTTCTGGGCGGCGATCCTGGTGGCGCTGCCGGTGTGGCTCTACCAGGCCTACGCCTACGTCATCCCCGCCGTCTCCGACCAGCCGCGCCGCACGATGATCGCCGTCGTGACCGGCCTGGCCGGCCTGTTCACGGCCGGGGTCGCGTTCGGGTACTTCGTCGTGCTGCCGGTGGCGCTCAACTTCCTCACCGGATTCGGCGGCGACGAGTTCAACACCCAGCTGCGCGCGGGCGAGTACTTCGGCTTCGTCACGACGCTGATGCTGGCGTCGGGGATCATGTTCGAGGTGCCGATCGCCATGGCCGCCCTCGCCCGGATGGGCGTCGCCAGCGCGCGCCTCTACCGCCGGCAGTGGCGGATCGCGCTCGTGGGGATGGCGGCCATCGCGGCCATCCTGCCGGGCGGCGACCCGATCAGCATGATCCTGCTGATGCTGCCCCAGTTCGTCCTCTACGGCATGGGCATCGCGCTGGCCGCACGCTTCGGTCAGGCCCCGCTCTGGAGACAGTCGGACCTCGACGCGGTGTGAGTCCGCCCCGCACGACACGTCCGATGGCTGGCAGACTGCCCCCATGCCAGCCATCGGACATGTCGCCCTCAGCGCCTGGAGCGGCGGGCGCTACATGCACTTCGGCGTCGAGATCGACGAGGAGCGCCTGGTGGCGCTCCTGCGGCCCGACGCCGCGATCAACACGGTCATCACCGCGGACGTCTACGGGCAGGGCGGCGCCGACCTGCTGGTGGGGCGCGCCCTGGCGGGGCTTCCCCGCGACGACTACGCCCTGATCGGCGCGGTCGGCCACGACTTCTACGACGGCGAGCGCCGCGGGGCCAAGGGCTTCCCGCGCTTCACCGACCCGGCGCTGCGCGACCGCTCGGGCTATGCCGACTACCTGCGCCGCGCGACCGAGCTCAGCCTGGAGCGGTGCGGGACGGACCATTTCGACCTGCTCCTGCTCCACAACCCGGACCGCCTGGGCTACAGCTCCGACGAGGTCTGGCGCGCGATGGCCCACCTGCGCGAGGAGGGCCTGGCCGGTTCGATCGGCGTGGCTCCGGGGCCCGCCAACGGCTTCACGCTGGACCTGATCGACTGCCTGGAGCGCTACGGCGACCGCATCGACTGGGCCATGATCATCCTGAACCCGTTCGAGCCGTGGCCGGCCCGCCTGGTGCTGCCGGCGCTGGAGCGCCACAACGTCCGCACGATCGCCCGGGTGGTCGATCACGGCGGCGTCTTCCACGGCGACGTGCCGGACGAGGGCGACCTGCCCGACCAGGATCACCGCTCCTTCCGCCCGGCGGGGTGGGTGGGCCACGGCCGCGACCGGCTCGAGCTGCTGCGCCCGATCGCCGAGCGCCACGGCCTGACGAGCCTTCAGCTGGCCTGCCAGTGGACGCTGGCGCACGGCCCGATCGCCTGCGTGGCGCCCACCCTGATCCAGGAGCCCGGGGCCACGGCCCGCCCGGTCGAGGAGAAGCGCGCCGACCTGGCCGGCGTCCCCGCCGAGATCGTCCTGAGCGCCGAGGAGGTCGCCGAGATCGAGCGGATCGGGGAGAACGCCGGCTGCATGGCCCTCAAGGGCGGCACCCCGGGCCACCAGGGCGACGAGCAGCCCGACTCCTGGCCGGTCAGCGAGGAGCTGCGCACCGTGGCCGACCGCTGGAGCATCGTGCCCGAGCGCGACCTGGTCATCACCGACTGAGCGCGGGTCGCGGCGGGGGCCTGCGCCCCCGCCGCGACGGTGCGCGTCGGCTCAGCCGCAGCCGCTGGTCGCGCCGCAGGTCCGGCAGGTGAGGCAGGTGCCGGCCCTCACCATGTCCGAGCTGCCGCACGACGAGCAGGTCTGGCCGGTGGAGTCGAGCAGCAGGCGCGGCCGCGCGCCCGGCTCCTGGGGAGCGGCGTGCCCGTTGCCGTTGCCGTTCGACTCGGTGACCTGGCCGAACGAGAGCTGGTCCTCGGGGGCCTCGTCCTCCTCGTCCACGACCAGGGGCTCGCCGGGCTCCACGCCCGGGAGCACGCCGGCCACGCGCTGGTCCTCCTCGGAGAGGAACTTGGAGGCCATCCACCGCGCGAGGTAGTCCACCACCGAGCGCGCCATGGGGATGCGCGGGTTGCCGGTGAAGCCCGAGGGCTCGAAGCGGTGGTCGATGTACTTCGCGATCAGGCTCTCGACCGGCACTCCGTGCTGCAGCGCCATCGACCAGGCGATCGCCACCGAGTCCATCAGGCCCGAGACGGTCGAGCCCTGCTTGCTCATCTTGACGAACACCTCGCCCGGCGAGCCGTCGTCGTACAGGCCCACCGTGATGTAGCCCTCCTGGCCGCCCACGCTGAACTTGTGGGTCATCGCGGCGCGGTCGTCGGGCAGGCGCCGGCGCACGGGGGCGGCGACGCCTGCGGCCGCCGGGGCGGCCGCGGCCGGGGCCGCCGAGCCGTCGGTGGTCGACAGCGGCTGCGTGCGCTTGGAGCCGTCGCGGTAGATCGCGATCGCCTTCAGCCCGAGCTCCCAGCCGAGGCGGTAGATGTCGCTGACGTCCTCGACGGTCGCCGAGTTGGGCAGGTTGACCGTCTTGCTGATGGCCCCCGACACGAACGGCTGCACCGCGGCCATCATCCGCACGTGGCCCTCCGGGCCGATCGTGCGCCCGCCGGCCACGCCGAAGGCGCAGTCGAACACCGACAGGTGCGACTCGTCCAGGCCCGGCGCGCCCTCGATCGAGCCGGTGGCGTCCACGTGCGCCAGGATCGCCCGCTGCTCGGCCGCGTCGTAGCCCAGCGCCCGCAGCGCCCGCTCGACGTCGGTGTTGACCAGCTTCATGTAGCCGCCGCCGACCAGGGTCTTGTAGCTGATCAGGCCGATCGCCGGCTCGATGCCCGTGGTCTGCGCGTCCATCATGAAGCTGATGGTCCCGGTCGGCGCGATGACGCTGACCTGGGCGTTGCGGTAGCCCGGGGCGCCGTTGCGGCCCTCGGCCTGGCCCAGCGCGACGGCGTCGTCGAGGGAGGCCGACGCCGCGGCCCGCACCTCGGCGTAGTTGTTCGCGCGGGTGCCGCGCGCCGGCAGGTCCAGCGCCGCGTCGCGGTGCATCCGCACCACCCGGTCCTGGGCCTCCTTGTCGGCCGCGTAGCCGTCGTACGCGCCCACGCGCGCCGCCAGCCGGGCCGACTGCGCGTACGCCTCGCCCTGCAGCAGGGCGGTGATCGCGCCGGCCCAGGCGCGGCCCTCGTCGGAGTCGTAGGCCAGCCCCTGGCACATCAGCAGCGAGCCGAGGTTGGTGTAGCCCTGGCCCAGCTGGCGGAAGGCCCGCGCGTTGTCCCCGATCCGCTTGGTGGGGTAGCTGGCCGGCGTGACGATGATCTCCTGCGCGGTCAGGATCACCCGCACCGCGTGGCGGAAGTCGTCGATCCGGAACGTGCCGTCCTCGTCGAGGAACTTCATCAGGTTGATCGAGGCCAGGTTGCAGGCCGAGTCGTCGATGTGCATGTACTCGGAGCACGGGTTGGAGCCCGAGATGCGCCCGGCGTTGGGGCTCGTGTGCCAGCGCTGGATGGCGTCCTCGTACTGGACGCCGGGGTCGCCGCACGCCCAGGCGGCCTCCGCGATCTCCCGCAGCAGCTCGCCGGCGGGCAGCTCGTCGCGCACCTCGCCCGAGGCGACCGTGCGCGTCTGCCAGTTCTCGCCCGCGTCCGCGCGGCGGAAGAAGTCGTCGGTCAGCCGCACCGAGTTGTTGGCGTTCTGGAACTGGATCGAGCGCCACGCCTCGCCGTTGAGGCCCAGGTCGTAGCCCATGTCGCCCAGGGCGTAGGCCTTGGCCTCCTCGTGGGCCTTGCAGCGCACGAACTCCAGGATGTCCGGGTGGTCGCCGTCGAGGATCACCATCTTGGCCGCGCGGCGGGTGCCGCCGCCCGACTTGATGGAGCCCGCGCCCGAGTCGGCCCAGCGCATGAAGCTGACCGGCCCGGAGGCCTGGCCGCCGTTGGAGAGGGCCTCGCCGTCGCCGCGCAGGCGGGAGAGGTTGACCCCCGCGCCCGAGCCGCCGCGGAAGATCTCCGACTCCGAGGCGATCCAGCGCTGGATCGAGGGCATCGTGTCGTTGACCGAGAGGATGAAGCAGGCCGACGCCTGGTTGACCTGGGGCTCGCCGGGCTCCGTGGGCGGGTCGTCAACGTCCAGGATGCGGTCCTCGTCGTGCTCGCGCGTCGCCGCGTCAACGCCGCAGTTGAACCAGACCGGCGAGTTGAAGGCCGCCTTCTGGGTGACCAGGATGTGGCGCAGCTCCTGCGAGAAGGTCTCCGCCTCCTCGTCGTCCACGAAGTAGCCGCCCTTCACGCCGTGGAAGCGGATGGTGTCCACCACGCGGTCGATCACCTCGCGCAGGCTGCGCTCGCGGCGTGGATCGTCCATGCCGTAGCGGAAGTACTTCGACGCGACGATGCGCACGGCCGTGTCCGACCAGTCCAGCGGGAACTCGCAGTCGGTCTGCTCGAAGATCACCCGCTCGGGCGCGCCGTCCTTGCCCGGCTCCGCGATGCGGGCATCGCGCGGACCCCACGCCACCTCGTCATAGGGGTGGAGATCGGGGCGCGTGAAGCGTCGGGAGATCCCGAGCGCCCGGTCGGTCATGGTGGGGGGCGCGTCAATCGCCATCGGTTGCCTCCTGGGCGGTGGTGCGCACGACAGACCCCTCGCGCCCACCGGGCAATGCCCTCAGGGTAGCGCGACCGGGGAGGGTGGAGTCCGCGTCCAGTGTCTGGAAGAGCTGGTCGTCGAGCGGGTACTGACCGCGTGGGAGCGGGGGCTCGCGCTCGAGCCGCGAGAGCTCGTCCTCGAACTCCTCCACGTCGGCGAACTGCCGGTAGACGGACGCGAACCGCACGTACGCCACCGGGTCGATCTCCTTGAGCCGGCGCAGGGCGAGCTCGCCGATCTGCGGGCTGCTCACCTCCTGCCGGAGGCGGTTGCGGAGCTCCGCCTCGATGTCGCGCACCGCCATGTCCAGGGACGCGGTCGACACCTGCCGCTTGTGGCAGGCGCGCTGCAGGCCCTCCAGCAGCTTGGAGCGGTCGAACGGCTGACGCTCGCCCGAGGTCTTGACCACCACCAGCGGCATCTCCTCGCACCGCTCGTAGGTGGTGAAGCGCCGCCCGCAGGCGTGGCACTCCCGCCGCCGCCGGATCGCGTCCTTCGTGTCGGCCACGCGCGATTCGACGACGCGGTGGTCGGGGTTCTCACAGAACGGGCAGATCACTGTCGAACGCTATCCCTGGTGTCGGCGGGGTGGGCGCCACCCCATATTCAGCGTGGTGGGGGGGCATCCTTCCACAGGTGACATGAGATGCAAAGGCCGCGGCGGCACATGTTTGCCGCTCCGAGCAGGGACGCTCTGCGCGCCCCGCCCGCCCCCCCGCGGGGGCGCCCTAGTTGAGGAAGGCGATGTGCGACAGCGGCCAGTAGATGACCTCGGCCTGCCCGATGACGTTGTCCTCGGGCACGAACGGGTCGGGCTTCCACTGGTGGGCGTCGCAGGAGCCGGGGCGGTTGTCGCCCAGCACCAGGAGCTGGCCGGCGGGGACCACCGGCCAGGTCATGTCGTAGTTCGGCTGCAGGGCCTTCTCCACGACGAACGGCTTCCCGTTGACGTAGGTCTGGCCGTCGCGCACCTCGACCTTGTCGCCGGGCAGGCCGATCACGCGCTTGACGAACGGGATGTCGCCGCCGCCCGCGTCGCCGCAGGTGCTCGTGGCCGACGGCGGCGGGTGGAACACGATGATGTCGCCGCGCTCGATGTCGCGGAAGCGGTAGATGAGCCGGTTGGCGATGATCCGGTCGTTGGCCTGGATCGTCGGCACCATCGACTCCGTCGGGATCTCGTACGGCTTGGCGACGGCGGCCTGGATCACGAACGCCAGCGCGACCGCGACGGCCATCGGGAGCAGGAAGTCCTTGACGAAGCGCCTCATGTCCTACCGCTCCTTGTCACCGAAGTGCGCCCAGCCCGCCGCGCCGACACCCACGAGGCCGACGACCGCCAGCGCTCCCAGCCAGATCCCCGTCCCGCCGCCGGCATCGACGGCGGCCGCGGATCCCGGCGCCACCCGCCCGCTCCCGCAGGGCGGCGCCGTCCACCGCCACGTTAGTGATCTTGGCCTCCTCGATGGTGTCGATCACCGCTGAGTAGAGTCGCTGATCGTTCCTCGCCATCCGGAGCGCGTCGCGGAATTCCGCCCGGGTGTAGCACTCGTCCACCCTCCCGTTATCCTGCGCGTCGGCCAGCACCGCCTGTCCGCCCGCGAGAGCCGAGCCCGTCGGGCCAAGGAGCAGCAGCGCGAACATGACCATCACCCTGGCGGGACGTCGGAGCAGGGCAGCCACCCGGTGAGGGATACGGGGGGCGTCGGCCCCCAGGGCGTCGCGGATCGTAGCGGCGGCCCCGAGGGCGGACAAGCGCGCCCGGCGGCCCGTCCGGCCCGCCCCGGGGCGCCGGCGGTCATGGGCGCGATCGCGCTCGCCGGGTGGAGCCTGGTGTGCGTGGGCGGGGGCGGCATCGACCCGGGCGACGGCCTCGGCGGGGCCGGGCCGCGGGCCGCCTTCCTCGCCCTGGCCCTGGGCGCCCCCCTGGCGGCCGCGGCCGTCGTGCTCGCGTGGGACCGGCTCGCCCTGCGCGCGGTCCCCAGCCGCCTGGCGCTCGCCGCGATGGGCGGCCTGACCGCCTGGGCGGCCCTGTCGATCCTGTGGGCGGGCGCCCCGGACCTCGCCTGGATCGACGCCAACCGGCAGGCGATCGCCCTCTGCGCCCTCGCCCTGGGGCTGGCGCTCGGGGCGCTGCTGCCCGACGCCCCCCGGCTGCTGGGGCTCGGTCTGAGCGCCGCGGCGGCGCTGCCGGTGGCCCTCGCCCTCGGCAGCAAGATCCTGCCGGGCCAGCTGGGCGCCGACGGCGACCTGGCCCGCCTCGCGGCTCCCCTGGGGTACTGGAACGCCCTCGCGCTGATCGCCGTCTTCGCCGTGCCCGGCCTCCTGTGGCTGGCCGGCGCCCACCCGCCGCGGCCCTGGGCGCTGCCGGTGGCCGCCGCCGGGCTGACCGTCGCGATCCTCACCGTGCTGCTGACGTACTCGCGCGGCGGCGTCATCTCGCTGGTGGCGGCCGTCGCCGTCACGATGGCGTTCCTGCCCCGCCGCTGGCACGCCGCCGCCGCGCTCGTCGCGGGGGCGCTCTGCGCGCTGCCCGCCGCCGCCGCCGGCCTCACCGACCCGCTGCTGTCGGCCGACCAGGTGCCCACCGGGCTGCGCGAGTCGCGCCGGGCTGGGGCTGGGCTGGCGTCTGCTGCTGGGCGTCGCGGCCGCCGCCGTGCTGGCCCCCCTGCTGGTGCGCCTCCTGGCCGGGCGCGTGAGCGCCCGCGACGCCCGCCGGGGCGTGGCCGTCGGCCTCGTCGCCTGCGCGATCGTGGGCGTGGCCGTCCTCGCCACCAGCTCCTCCGCGCGCGGGTGGGTCGGCGACCGCGGCGCCGAGTTCCGCGGCGAGGGCGGCGACGCCGTCGCCAACGACCCGGGCCGCCTGGTGAGCACCTCGGGCAACCAGCGCCGGGCCTGGTGGGGGGAGGCCTGGCGGGGCTTCGAGGCGAGCCCCGTCATCGGGCAGGGCGCGGGCGGGTTCCCCCTGGTGCACGTCAGGGAGCGCCACGTCGCCGACAACGCGGTCAACACCCGCGAGGCGCACGGGATCGTGCCCGGCGTCCTGTCGGGCCTCGGCATCGTCGGGCTCCTCCTCCTGGCCGCGCTCGTGGGCGCCCTGGTCTGGGGCGTCCTGCGCGCCGCCGGCATCCGCCTCGACCCCGACCTGGGGATCCCGCTCGCCATCCTCGCCGCCTTCGCGCTGCAGGCCGCGGTCGACTGGTCGTGGGCGATCCCCGCCCTGACCATCCCGGCGCTCGCCGCCGGGGGGGTGGTGCTGGCGGCCGCCGCACCGGGGGTCGCGGCCGCCGCCCGGAGCCGGCCCGGGCCGCTCGCCGCGGGGGCCCTCGGCGCCGCCGTCGCGGTCGCCGTGATCAGCGCCGTCCTGCCCTGGTGGTCCGCCCACCAGACCGCCGCGGGCGAGGACGCCCTGGCGGAGAACCACCCCCGCGCGGCGATCGACCACGCGCGCCGGGCGCACGCCGCCAACCCCCTGAGCATCGCCCCGCTGCTGCTGCTGGCCCAGGCCTACGACGACCTCCGCGACCCGCGGCGGGCGCTGGGCGCGTACGAGGAGGCCACCCGCCTGCAGCCCGACAACCCCGCGGCCTGGCGGGCGCTGGGCGTCTTCCTGGGGCGCGGCGCCGGCGCCGCCGTCGCGTGGCGGGAGGTCCACCGCCTCGACCCCCAGGATCCCGAGGCGGCCCTGCGGGCCGGGTGACGCCCTAGGGGGAGACGCGGGCCCGGGCCGTCGCCGCGCCGGCCCTCGGCACGGGGCCCAGCCGCCGGCGCAGGCGCGGGACCAGGGCGGCCGCCTCCCAGACGATGCGCCGCGACATCTTGGACGACCCGCGCTCGCGCTCGGTGAAGGTGATCGGCACCTCCACCACCCGGAAGCCGAGCACCAGGGCCCGGTAGGTCATCTCGATCTGGAACCCGTACCCGGCGGCCGTCACCTCGTCCAACGGGATGGCCTCGAGCACCTCGCGCCGGAAGCACTTGAACCCCCCGGTGAGGTCGCGCACGCCCACCCTCAGGATGACCCGCGCGTACTCGCAGCCGGCACGGCTGATGAAGCGGCGCACGGCGCCCCAGCGGGCCACCCCGCCGCCGGGCACGTACCGGGAGCCCAGCACCAGATCGGCCCGGTCGGCGGCCGCGATCAGGTCGGGCAGGCGCGCCGGGTCGTGCGAGAAGTCGCAGTCCATCTCCACCACCAGCCGCGCGCCCTCGTCCAGGGCGCGGCGGAAGCCGGCGCGGTACGCCGGCCCGATGCCCTCCTTGCGGCTGCGCCGCAGCACCGCGACCCGCGGGTCGCGCGCGCCGACGCCCTCGGCGAGCGCGGCCGTGCCGTCGGGCGAGCCGTCGTCCACCACCAGGATCCGCGTGTCGATGTCCGCCGCGTCGACCACCGCGAGGACGGCGTCCAGCAGCGGGACGACGTTCTCGGCCTCGTCGTAGGTCGGCAGGACGATCCACACCGGCCCCGGCGCGGGGCCGCTCACGGCGACGGCGGCACCGCCACGCCGAAGGTGAAGGGGCCCACCAGGACCTGCGCCGCGGGGCCGTGGCCCGGCAGGTCGGCGAGCCGCACGCCCAGGGCCCGCGCCTCCGGATCGATGGCCGGGGACACCTCGAGGCTGGTCTCGCTCCACCCGGGCCGCGCGGCGCCGTGGATCGGCGACACGTCGTAGCGGCGCCCGCGATCGTCCCACAGGTCGACCCGGCCGACGCCGGGGGTGAGGGGCGCCACGCGCAGGGGCTCCTCGGCCAGCGTGCCCACGCTCAGGACGCTGCGGTCGGCGTAGCGCTCGAGCGACCAGAGGCACACCGCCGCGCCGTCCGCCATGCGCGCCTGCCCGATCGGCACGAGGTCGCGGAAGCCCGCGAACGTGCGCGCCGGCACCCGGGCGGGGCCGACGGCGGCGGGCGCGCCCGGGGGCTCGTCGGGCACCGGCCACGGCGGTCCGCTCGGGGACCAGGTCGATCTCGAGCTCCCAGGTCGCGCCGGCCAGGGGGCGCTCGACGCCCGCCGAGCGGGCGACGGCCGTCCGCACCAGGCCGCTCACGGCCAGCCGCAGGCGGCGCGCCTCGGGGGGCGGGGCGGGGGAGATCCAGACGGCCGTCTGCAGGGCGCCCAGGCCGGCCTGCTGGGCGAGGCTCTCGACCTCGTACTCGCGTCCGGTGTCGTCGCGCACCTCGAGGCCCTCGGCCGGGTCCCAGCCCAGCAGGCCGGGGGCGTCCGACAGCACGAGCAGCGGCAGCACCGCGCCCTCGGCGTGCACCTCGACGCACAGGGCCAGGATGACCGTGTCGCCGCCGCGGGCGACCGCCGACGCCGGGACGAGGCCGCCCAGGCTGCTCTGTCGGCGACGCTCGGGACCGGTCAACGCGACGGGGGTGCTGGTGCTCACGACCGACACGGTAGCGTCCCCGCACTGACGCTGTCGCGCCCGCCGGGCGCGCCCGCCGCGAGCGAGGAGACATGTCCCACCCCGATGACGCTGGTGCTGCTGCACCCCTTCCCCCTGGACTCCCGGCTTCTGGGACCCGGTGCGGCCGGCGCTGGCCGCCTCGCGCCCGGTCCTGGCGCCCGACTTCCCCGGCCTCGGGAGCGCCCCGGCGCCCGACGCCGCCGACGGTCGACGCGTTCGCCGATGCCCTCGCCGACCGCATCGCGCGGGAGGCGCCCGGCGGCCGCGCGGCCGTGTGCGGCCTCTCCCTGGGCGGGTACGCGGCCCTGGCCCTGGTCGCGCGCCACCCCGAGCGCGTCGCCGCGCTGGTGCTGGCCGACACCCGCGCCGAGCCGGACACCGCCGAGGCCGCCGCCGCCCGTCACGCCGCCGCGGCGGCGGTGCGCGGCGGCGGCGCCCCCGCCTTCCTCGACGACTTCGTGCCGCGCCTGGTGGCCCCGGGGGACGCGGCCGCCCGCGACGCGGCCCGCGCCATCGCCGACGCCCAGGCGCCCGAGGGCATCGCGGGCGCCCTCGAGGCCCTCGCCGGGCGGGCGGACCGCCGCCCGGACCTGGCGGCCATCGCCGCGCCCACGCTGGTCGTCGTGGGCGCCGAGGACGCGCTCACCCCGCCCGACCGCTCGGAGGCCCTCGTGGCCGCCATCCCGGACGCGCGGCTGGTGGTCATCCCGGACGCGGGCCACCTGACCGCGCTGGAGCGGCCCGCCGCCTTCGCCGCGGCGGTCGCCGGCTTCCTGGAGGCCCGCTCGCCCTAGCCGCGGTGGCGGCGGTAGTAGGTCGAGGCCTTCGCCCGCGCGCCGCAGACCTCCATCGAGCACCAGCGGCGGCTGCGGTTGCGGCTGGTGTCGAGGTAGATCACCGGGCACGCGTCGCCGGCGCACTCGCGCACGCGGCCCGGGGTCTCCCGCACCAGGTCCAGCCCGTCGAGCACCGCGGTCACCAGCAGGCAGCACGACGTCTCGCGCTCGGGCTCGAAGCGCGGGGTGAGCGTGCGGCGCTCCACGCAGAGGCGTCCCGGCGTCCGGTCCAGCCAGGCCTCGGCGAGGGCGGCCACGCGCGGGGCCGTCGGAGGCCAGCAGGGCCGGGCGCAGGCCGTCGCGCAGCTCCAGGGCGTCGGCCAGCTCACGGCGGCTGACCGGGGGCGGCCGGTCGGTCAGCCCGGCGCTCACGAACCAGCGGGCGAGATCCTCCGGTTCGGCGAGGAGTTCGGTTTCGCCGAGGTGGGTATTGCACAGATCGAGCGCCGGGCGACCGGCGAGGAAGACGAAGTCCCGGCTGGGCGTCATCGTTTGACGGGGTGCCTGGTCGAGCGTACTCTCACCGGTAAAGATCTATCACAGTGGTTATGAGGAGCGCCGCGCCATGCCATCTCTTCCGCCCGCCATCGAGCTCTCCGTACACCGTAGCGGCGAGGGTCCGCCTCTGGTCGCGCTGCACGATCTCGGACAGAGCGGGCAGAGCATGATCGACGCGCTCGCCGGGGTGTCCGACGAATATCGCATCATCGCGCCGGATCTGCGCGGCCACGGCGCCTCGCCCACGCCGCACGGGCCCTGGAGCATCGACGACTTCGCGTCCGACGTCGCCCGCCTGGTCGCGGCCGAGGGCGGCAACGCCGTGGTGGTGGGCGTGGGCCTCGGGGCCGCGACCGGCCTCGCGCTGGCGCTGGGCCACCCGGGCCTCGTCGCCGGCCTGGTCGTGTCGGGCGTCGGCCCGCGCGGCGAGGACTCCGAGGGCCAGGACCGCTGGGTGCGGGCCGCCCGGGCGCTGCGCGAGCGGCGCGGCGCGGAGGGCGTCGCCCTGGCCGCCGAGGCCATGGGCACCCGTCCCGACTGGCGCGGCGCGCTGGCGCAGGTGGACGCGCCGGTGATCGTCCTCGCGGGCGGGGCCGACCGGGCCGTGCCGGCCGAGGTCCAGCGCGAGCTGTCCGCCTGGATGCAGAACGCCCGCTTCCGGGTCGTCTCGGAGGCCGGCCACAACGTCGCCGCCGACCGTCCCAACGAGCTCGTCCAGGCCGTGCGCGGCCTGGCCCGTGCCGCGGAGCCCGTCGCCGCCTAGAGGTCGCCCCAGCGCAGCCCCGGGTCCGAACGCATGCGGATCCGGGGCGGAACGCCGTCCCCGTCACGTGTGTTGCGCCTCCGCCGCGCGGAAGCCACAGGCCTGAAACACGGCGCTCCGTAGCGTCGATCCCTCCACATCGAGATCCGGAGGGGGATCACATGCGCTTCAGGAGGAATCGCGCGCTCGCCTGGGCCGCCGGCGCGGCCATCGTCGTCGGAGGGGCGGTCGTCGCGTCGGGCGCCGCGTCCGCGCCCGCCGACCGGCGGCCGGCACCCGCGCCGATCACGTTCGCGCCCATCGGCACCTACGCGACCGGGCTGACCGGCGGCACGTCGGGCGAGACGGCGGCGTACGCGTCGGGGCGCCTCTTCGTCACCAACAGCACCGGCAACTCGCTCGACGTCGTCGATGCGTCCAACCCGGCCGCCCCCCGGCTGCGCACGCGCATCGACCTGAGCCCCTGGGGCGCCGGTCCGAACAGCGTCGACGTGAGCCGCGACCTGGTCGCGGTCGCGGTCGAGGCGAGCCCCAAGACCGACCCCGGCAAGGTGGTCTTCTTCCGCCCGAACGGCGCCTTCGTGGCCGCGGTCACCGTGGGCGCGCTGCCCGACATGCTCACCTTCACCCAGGACGGAGACACCGTGCTGGTCGCCAACGAGGGCGAGCCGTCGGGCTACGCCACGCCCGGGCGCGGCCGACCCGGAGGGGTCCGTCTCGGTCATCTCGACCAGGGGCCTCGCCTCGCGCCGCGGGCCGCAGGTCCGCACGGCCGGCTTCGCGGCGTTCAACGCCGGCGCGCCGCGCAACCGGGAGCTGCCGCAGGGCATCCGCCTCAACGGGCCGGGGGCGACCGTCGCCCAGGACCTGGAGCCGGAGTACATCGCGGTCTCCGGCGACCGCCGGACCGCCCGCGTCACCCTGCAGGAGGCCAACGCGGTCGCGACGATCGACATCCGGTCGGCCCGGGTGACCCGCATCACCGCCCTGGGCGCCAAGGACTTCTCCGCGCCGGGCGCCGGGCTCGACCCGAGCGACCGCGACGGCGGCATCGCCATCGCCAACTGGCCGGTCCGGGGCCTCTTCATGCCCGACGCCATCGCCGCCTTCCAGGTCCGCGGCCGCGAGTACTTCATCACGGCCAACGAGGGCGACGCCCGCGACTGGCCCGGCTTCGCCGACGAGGTCCGGGTCGGCGCGTCCGCGGTGGTCCTGGACCCGGCCGTCTTCCCCAACGCGGCGGCGCTCAAGGCCAACGCCGCCCTCGGCCGGCTCACCATCTCGAAGACCGACGGCCTGGGCGCCGACGGCGAGTACGAGGCGCTCTACGCCTTCGGCGGGCGCTCGGCCACGATCTGGGACTCCTCCGGCGGGCGGGTCTGGGACAGCGGCGACGCCATCGAGCGGCGCGTCGCGGCCGACGCGCCGCCGCGTTCAACGCGAGCAACGACAACAACACGCTCGACGACCGCAGCGACAACAAGGGCCCCGAGCCCGAGGGCGTCGCCGTCGGGGAGATCGACGGGCGCACCTACGCCTTCGTCGGCCTCGAGCGGACCGGCGGGTTCGTGAGCTTCGACGTCACCGACCCGCGTTCGCCCACGCTGATCCAGTGGGCGAACAACCGCGACTTCGCGGCCACGCCGCCCGGCCCGGACTCCGGCCCGGAGGTCGTGCACTTCATCGACCGGCGCGAGAGCCCCACCCGCCGGCCGCTGGTGATGGTGGCCAACGAGGTGAGCGGGACGGTCACCTTCTACGAGGGCCGCTAGCCGCCGGGGTGAGGGGCGCCGCACGCGCGGCGCCCCTCGACCGGCGTCAGGTGAGGGTCACCCGGGCGGTGAACGGTCCCTTGGGGTCCTCGGTCACGCGCGCGATCTGCGCCGTCCGGCCGGGGCGCACCGTCCGGAGCGCCGCCTCGAGCGCCGGGCGCACGGTCTCCAGGGTGGCGTCGTCGTTGGGGGCGAGGAGCCGGTCGTTGACTGCGGACGAGGATCTCGTCGCGCTCGAACACGACCCCGCCCGCGGCCGGATCGGCCTCGATGTCGGCCGCGGTGCGGTCGACCGCCTCGAGGGCGAGCACGAAGCGCTCCTCCAGCGTCCCGCCCAGGTCGCGCTTGCGCTGGTAGACGACGCCCGGCCGGCCCTCCCCGAAGTCGATCGAGCGGTCGGCCTCGTGGCCGATCAGCATGATCCCGGGCCCGTCGGGCACGTGCTTGTAGTCGGCGACGTCGATCGGGACGCCGTCCAGCCCGCGCCGCTGGATCCAGCCGTGGAACAGGGGCACGTAGGCGTCGGCGACGACGACCTCGGGGTTGCGCGCGTAGAGCTTGGCGCCGATGCGCACGGCATCGGTCGCGCTGATCTGGTCGACGGGGCTCATCGCGGCTCCTAGACGAGGGCCGACTGCGCGCCGGCCTCGCGGATCTCGAAGGCGTGGACGGCGTCGATGAACAGCTGCGCCTCCTCGACCAGGCCGCGCGTGGCCTCGGCCTCGTGCACCTGGGGCGCCGCCTCGTGGCGGTCGAACAGCGGCCGCGCGAAGCGGCCCTTGGCGAAGCGGTCGAAGAAGCGCTCGGTGTCGTAGAAGCGCGTCTTGAACTCGCGCACGATCGTGTCGGGGTCGTCCGGGACGTTCGGGAACTCGGTGCGCACCAGGGCGCGGGCGCCGGCGAGCATCGCGGCGTAGGCGCGCTCGTCGGCGCGGGCGAGGTCGCCGTCCTCCAGCGCCACCTGGGCGTCGAAGGCGATGCTCTCGGCGAACGACAGCTCGAGGTCGGTGCTGGAGATCACCTCGCCGGCGCACTCGCCGATGCCGATGTCGCCCATCGTGAACACGCGGGCGTCGCCCCAGTCGATGTAGAGCGTCGGGTCCTCCTCGGGCGACGGGATCGTCTTGAGCTCGCCGATCAGCGCGCCCAGCTCCTTCTTGCCCAGGCGCGCGATCCAGTCCTGGAAGCTCTCGCCCTCCTCGCGCTCGGCGACGAAGCGGGTGGTGATGGCGTCCACCACCTCGGGGATGCGCTTGGACGGCACGGCGCCGATCGCCAGGCCGTACGAGCCGGCGTTCTCGCGCCAGCGGCCGCCCAGCACCACCTGGAAGTGGGGCACCGTGACGCCGTTGATCTTGCGGCTGTTGCCGAAGAAGCCGATGTCGGCGACGTGGTGCTGGCCGCACGAGTTGAAGCAGCCGCTGACCTTGATGCGCAGGCCGCGCACGGCCTCGTCCAGCTCGAACTGGCGGCGCGGCGAGGCGCGTGCGCAGCTCGCCGGCGAGGCCGCGCGACGAGGCGATGCCGAGCTTGCAGGTGTCGGTGCCGGGGCACGAGGTGACGTCGACGATCGTGCCGGCGCCCGGCGTCGGCGAGGTCGATCGCGACCAGCTCGGCGTAGAGCGCCGGCAGGTCGCCCTCGCGCACCCAGCGCAGCACGATGTTCTGCTCGACCGTGGTGCGCACCGCGTCGCCGACGTAGCGTGCGGGCGACGTCGGCCAGCTGGCGCGTCTGCACCGAGCTGAGGTCGCCGAGCGGCAGCGCGATGGTGGCGACGGCGAAGCCCGGCTGGCGCTGGCGGTAGACGTTGGTGCGCAGCCAGTCGCGCGTAGCCCTCGGGCGGTCGCGGCGCCGGCGGGCGGGCGCGGGACCGACTCCTGGATGGGGGACTCGGTGTAGTCCTCGACCGAGGGCAGGTACGAGGTCCAGCGCTCGTCGTGCGGGAGGATCGCGCGCTCCTCGTCCACCAGGCGGCGGAACTCGTCGATGCCGAGCTTCGCGACCAGGAACTTGATGCGCGCGCGGTTGCGGTTCGCCTTCTCGCCCAGGCGGGCGAAGACGCGGGCGATCGCCTGCACGGCCGGCAGCAGCTCCTCGACCGGGTGGTCCTCGTAGAGCAGCTTGGCCTGGTGCGGCGTCGTGCCGAGGCCGCCGCCGACGTAGAGGTCGAAGGACCGCGCGCTCGACGCCGTCCACGACCGTCGTGCGGGCGATCGCGCCGAAGTCGTGCATCATCACCAGGCCGCAGGCCTCGCCGGCGCAGCCGGAGAAGGCGAGCTTGAACTTGCGGCCGAAGTCCTGGCAGTCCGGGTGGCCGAGCAGGAAGCGGAAGAGGGCCGCCGCGTAGGCGGTGATGTCGAACGCCTCGGTGTGGCAGACGCCGGCCAGCGGGCAGGCGGTCACGTTGCGCACGCCGTTGCCGCACGCCTCGCGGGTGGTGATGTCGACCGCCGCCAGGCGCCGCATGAGGTCGGGCGTGTCGTCGATGTGGACGTAGTGCAGCTGGATGTCCTGGCGGGTGGTGACGTGGAGGATGGAGTCCGAGTACTCCTCCGCCAGCTCGGCGATCACCTCGAGCTGGTCCGGCGTGATGCCGCCGTAGGGGATCTTGATGCGCACCATGCCCGGCGCGTCCCAGAGGGTCTCCGGGCCCTTGGTGAGCTCGCCGGCCGGGAAGACCAGCTGGCGCTGGGCGATGCCGTCGTGCCGCTGGCCGTTGTCGTAGCGCTGGCCGTAGACGCCGCGCCGCAGGCGCGTCTCGGCGAAGACGCGGTCCTCGATCTTGCCCTGGCGACGCAGCTCCATCTGGCCTTCGAAGATGTCGATCTCCTCGGCCAGGTCCGGAGGCATCTGGTCCAGGAGACGTTCTCTCCAGTCGATCGCGCTCATTCCACCGCCCTCATGTCTCGGTCGAAGGGCGGAAAATACCAGATACCTACGGGTATTTGCGAGATTCTCGAGCGGCGCCTCAGTCCCCGGCGGGCTCCGGGTCAACGCCGTGGGCCACGCCGGCCAGCGCGCGGACGATCTGCACGCACATCGGGATCGCTCACCGCGATCTGCACCTGGCTGCCGTCCTCGTCGTCGAAGGCGAGCGTCCAGTGGGGCACCAGCCCGTCGGCGGTCTGCTGCGGCGGGGTGACCGACACGCCCACGACGTCGGCTGCAGCGCCCAGAACAGGCCCTCCGGGAGGCCCGACGGCTGCGGCTCCCAGTTGCCGGCGTCCGGGATCTCCTGGCGGTACGGCTCGGCCTGGGTGAACGCGTTCATCATGTTCTCCGCGTCGCTGGTCGCGAGCGGGAGCGTGAGGACGACGTTCGGGCCGCTCTCGAACGCCAGCAGCGCCACCGGGAGCGACTCGGGGTCGGGCGGCTCACCGTTCTCGTCGATCTCGCACCTGGACCGGCGAGCAGTCGAAGCCGGTCGCCTGGAAGGCGATCGTCTGCCTCATGCTGCGCCGTCCAGTGCCTTGCTAGCGTCATCCGCGTGCGGCACGGGGCGACTCCTTCGGGCCGGGGAACGTACTCCGGCCATTCTCCCACACCGTCGTGCCGCCCCGAGGGCCGGCCGCGGATGAGGGTCGTTTGGCTGGACGAGGGCCTCGTCCGGGAGGCCGACGCCCGCCTGCCCATCGACGATCCGGGGGTGCGCTGGGGCGAGGGGCTGTTCGAGACGATGCGCGCCGAGGGCGGGCGGGTGGCCCTGCTCGACCGCCACCTCGACCGCCTCGAGGCGTCCGCCCGGGCGCTCGGCTGGGGGCCGATGCCCGGGCGTGACCGGATGGCGCGCCGCCGCCGCGACCGTGGCCGAGGCGCTGGCGCCCGGCTCCGGGCGCGTGCGCCTCAGCGCGACCGCCCGGCCGACCCTGCTGGTGGAGGGCACGGCCGAGCCGCCCCTGGGCCGCGCGCCGGCCGCCGTCCGGGCCGTCGCGGTGCGCGGGCGCGTGGCTCCCCGGGCGACCCTGGCCGAGCACAAGACCCTGTCCTACGGCGGCCTTCCGCTCCGCGCAGCGCAGGGCCGAGCGCGAGGGCGCCGACCACGCCCTGCTGCTCGACGCCCGCGGGCGCGCTCGGCGAGGCCGCCGTGGCGAGCGCGCTGTGCGCCGTCGGCGGGCGCCTCGTGTGCGCGCCGGTCCGCGGTCTGCTGCCGGGCATCGCGCGCGCCGCCGTGCTGGCGGCGCTCGCCGGTGCGACGAGGAGCCGCTCGACGAGGCGACCTGGAGGGGCGCGGACGAGATCGTCCTCACCAACGCCGTGCGCGGCGCGATGGCGGTCGTCGCCGTCGACGGCGCCCCGGTGGGCGACGGCGCCGCGGGGCCGTGGGCCCGGCGGGTGCACGAGGTGCTGCGGGCGGCCCTGCGGGGTCGCTAGCCGGCGGCCGGCCCGCCGCCGGGGCTTCTGCGTCACGGTGGAGACGCGGCGCCCCAGCAGGCGCATCGCCTTGAGGCCGAGCGAGAGCTTCTCGCGGTCGTCGGTCTTGGCGATGTCGAGGCCCGAGAGCTCGGCGATGCGGTCGAGCCGGTAGCGGACCGTGTGGCGGTGGGTGTAGAGCGTGCTCGCCGTGGCGGCCAGGTTGCAGTCGTGGCCGAGGTAGGTCGAGAGCGTGCCGACCAGCTCGGTCTGGTACTGCTCGTCGTAGCGCACCAGCGGGGCGATCGTCTGCTCGTAGAAGGAGATCAGCTCCTCCGGCCGGTCGGCGAAGATCTGGAAGAGGAGCTTGTAGGTGCCGGTCTCCTCGAAGGTGACCACCTCGCCCACGCGGCCCAGGCGCTCGCCGATGGACAGCGCCAGGCGCGCCTCGTCGAGGGCGACGCCGAGGCGCTCGGGCTCGGGCGTGTAGCGCGAGAGCGCGAGCGTCAGCGCCAGGCCCGGGACGGTCTCGCGGGTGGCGGCCAGCAGGCGCTTGCCGAGCGTGAAGGCCTGGGCCTCGATCTCCTCGCGCGAGCGGCTCGCCCGCGCCGGCCGGCGTCGGCGGCAGGAGCGCGAGCAGCCGCCCCTCGTTCCAGTCGACCAGCGCCCGCGGCCAGTGCAGGTCCATCGCGGCGCGGGCCTGCTGCAGGAAGCGCCGCACCAGGCGCGGGTCGGTGATGATCGCGGCCCTCGGTGTGGGGGTCCTGGAGCTTGCCGATCAGGGCGACGGCGCCGCCGGAGAGGTCGGCGCCCAGGTGGCGGGCGCGGCGCACCAGCGACTCGCGGCTGACCACCTCGCCGGCCATCAGCTCCTCGATGAGGTCGCCGCGCAGCCGCGACTCGGTCTCGGTGCGCACCTCCTCGCGGGCCCGCTCCAGGCCGACCGCCTCGGCGAGCTCCTCGACGATCATCGCCCTGGCGCGGGCGCCAGCGGCCAGGGCGCCCACACCACCAGGACGCCGATCGCGCCGCCCGGCCCGTTGACCAGGGACCGGCTGATGCCCGGCATCTCCTCCTCGACGAAGGGGCCGATGATCGAGGCCGGGCCATGGCCGCGCGCGCGCACGATCGCGGCCTCCAGGAACCCGTCCTCCTCCGCGGACAGGCCCGCCGACCCGCGGAGGTCGAGGTACTCGTCGAGGATGGCGACCGGCGCGCCCAGCAGCCCGTGGGCGACCTCGGCGAGGCCCGGGTGGCTGCGCCCCTCCACCAGCGGCGACCGCAGCGCCGAGCGGGCGCGCGCGCCGGCGGCCGCGGTGGCCCCGCCCGCGATGGCCGTCGACGAGCTCCGCGAGCACCGCGCCCCAGGGCGTCGCCCGGGGCCAGCACGAGCGCCGGCACGCCGAGGTCGCTTGGGCGGCGCCGCGCGGCAGACCACCGCCGACGCAGCCGGGCGGCGGCGGGCTCGGGGGCGCCCCCGGGCCAGGCGAGCAGCGCGCCGGCCTCGGGCGGCGCGTCGGCGTCGGCGAGGACGAGGGCCGACACCGGGACGTCGAGGGGGGCCGGAGGCCGGGACCACGCGGACCCCCGCGAGCGCGGGGATCGAGATCAGGTCGCGCGAGCAGGGTGCGGTCGTCCGCCGCCGTGGCGGCGTGCGGATGTCGTCACCAGCGCAAGACAATGGGGGGATCGGGGGCCGGTTTCAAGGCGCCCACCCCGCCGCGGCGCCTGTTTGTCCACATGGCGAAAGATGTGCGGGCGCGTTTGGCCCGTTGCCACAAAGCGCGGGTGAGCCCAGGCGTCGTAATCATCCGGCGCTGCCTGAGCCCAGACAAGGAGGGCCCTCCGCGTCATGCCGAGAACCCGACAGAAGAACGTCGCTCGCCGCCCAGTGGAGCCCGAACGGGAGCGCCATCGGCCCCGGCGACCTGAGCTTCCCCGGCGCGATCAAGTTCGCGGACAACGTCTTCGGGACCGTCGCGCAGCGCCAGCGGCTGCCGAAGGACGTCTTCAAGACAGCTCCAGGCGACGATCGACCGCGGCGAGCCGCTCGACGCCGACGCTCGCCGACGCGGTGGCCGCGGCGATGAAGGACTGGGCGCTCGAGAAGGGCGCGACGCACTACACGCACTGGTTCCAGCCGCTGACCGGCTCGACCGCCGAGAAGCACGACTCCTTCTTCGGCCCGGTCGGCGACGGCACGGCCATCGCCGAGTTCACGCGGCAAGGAGCTGATCAAGGGCGAGCCCGACGCGTCGAGCTTCCCGTCGGGCGGCATCCGCGCCACCTTCGAGGCGCGCGGCTACACCGCCTGGGACCCGACCAGCCCCGCCTTCATCATGGAGAACCCCAACGGGGCCACCTCGTGCATCCCGACGGCGTTCGTCTCGTGGACCGGTGAGGCGCTCGACAAGAAGACCCCGCTGCTGCGCTCGATGGAGGCGCTCTCGCAAGTCGGCGGTGCGCGCCCTGGCGCCTGTTCGGCGACGACGGCGCCGAGCGCGTCTTCACGACGATCGGGCCCGAGCAGGAGTACTTCCTGATCGACGAGCACTTCTTCTACGAGCGCCCCGACCTGATCGACGCACCGGCCGCACGCTCTTCGGCGCCAAGCCGCGCCAAGGGCCAGGAGCTCGACGACCACTACTTCGGCGTCGATCCCCGAGCGCGTGCTCGCCTTCATGCTCGAGAGTCGAGCAGCGAGCTCTGCAAGCTCGGCGTGCCGATCAAGACGCGCCACAACGAGGTGGCCCCGGGCCAGTACGAGATCGCGCCGATCTTCGAGAACTCGAACGTCGGCACCGACCACCAGCAGCTGTGCATGGAGATCCTGAAGAACGTGGCCCGCCGCTACGGCATGGTCGTGCCTGCTGCACGAGAAGCCCTTCGCCGGCGTCAACGGCTCGGGCAAGCACAACAACTGGTCGATGAGCACGGACGACGGGCTCCAACCTGCTCGACCCGGGCGACGTCGCCGCACGACAACCTGCAGTTCCTCTTCTTCTGCACCGCCGTCATCGCGGCGGTCTACAAGTACCAGGGCCTGCTGCGGGCCACCGTCGCCGGCGCCGGCCAGGACCACCGCCTCGGCGCCAACGAGGCCCCGCCGGCGATCATCTCGATCTTCCTCGGCGAGGAGCTCGAGGACGTCTTACGAGCCGATCGAGAAGGGCGAGCGTCGGCGCCAGCACCGCGGCGCAGATGATGGACGCTCGGCGGCCGCGTGCTGCCGCCGCTGCCCAAGGACGCGGGCGACCGCAACCGCACGAGCCCGTTCGCCTTCACCGGCAACCGGTTCGAGTTCCGGGCGCTCGGCTCCAGCCAGTCGCCGAGCCTCGCCAACACGGTCCTCAACACGATCGTCGCCGAGGCCATCGACTCGCTGTGCGAGGAGCTCGAGCTGGCGATGGCGGCCCAAGGGCAAGAAGGCCGGCAAGACCTTCGACGAGGCCCTGCCGCCGGTCATCCAGAAGGCCTGGAAGGGCTCCAAGAAGATCGTGTTCGACGGCAACGGCTACTCGGAGGAGTGGCACAAGGAGGCCAAGAAGCGCGGCCTGCTCAACCTGCCCTCGACCCCCGAGGCCCTGCCGCAGCTCATCACCGAGCAGGCCATCTCGGTGTTCAGCAACTACGGCGTCCTCGACGAGCGCGAGCTGCACGCCCGGTACGAGGTGGGCCTCGAGCAGTACGTCATCGTCACCAACACCGAGGCCGAGACGGGCGCGGACATCGCCGCGACCATGATCCTGCCGGCGGCGGTGCGGTACCTGGCCGACCTGAAGGCGGCCGGGCTCGCGAGCCTCGCCAAGGAGCTGACGACGCTCATCAACAGCTTCGACAAGGCCATCAAGCAGCTTCAGAAGGTCAACCTCATCCACGACGACGCGACGATCGAGAAGGAGGCCACCTACATGCACGACGTGGTCCTCCCCGCGCTCCTCGACGTGCGCAAGGTGGCCGACGTGCTCGAGCGGACCGTGCCGGACGACCTCTGGCCGCTCCCGAAGTACTCCGAGATGCTCCTCATCCGCTAGCACCGCGCGGAGATCCGGCCGGCCCAGGGCCCCGTCCACGGTTGGACGGGGCCCTGGCCGTTCCGGGAGCCGTCAGCGCACGCGCTCGAGCAGGTCCTCCCAGCGCCCCGCGCACGCCTCCCAGGTGTGGTCGGCGGTCCAGGCGTGCCCCTCCGCGCCGAGCCGCGCGCGCAGGTCGGGCGCGTCGGCCAGGCGGCCGAGCTGGCGCCCGTAGGTGGCGCCGTCGTAGAGGAGCCCGCCGCCCGAGCGCGCGGTCTGCCCCGCCAGCACCTCGGAGCGGGCGGTCGCCAGGGTGGGCCGCCGCGCCCGCCACGCCTCCAGCGCCACCAGCGACAGGCTCTCGTGGGGGGAGGGCAGCGCCACCACCTCGCACGCCTCGAGCAGGTCGGCGCGCGTGGCCTCGTCGACGAAGCCGGTCGTGTGGACCCAGTCCGGCAGCCGCATGTCCACCGTCGGCCGCCCGACGAGCACCAGGCCCAGGGTCCCGCCGCCCGCCCGGTAGCGCGCATGGGCCCGCACCAGCGCGTCCAGCCCCTTGGCGGGGTCGATCCGGCCGAGGTAGAGGACGAAGCGCCCGGGCAGGTCGCGCGCCGCCCGCGCGCGCCCGGCGTCGCCGGGCGGCGCCGGGTCGAGGCCCGCGCCCACGATGGCCTCGGGGCGTCCCCCGATGCCGTGCAGGTCGTCCACCAGGCGGCGCTCCTCCGGGGTCATGAAGGCCAGGCCCCGGGCGAGCCGCACCAGCCCGCGGGTGAGGGCGAACCGCAGCATGGGCTCGTCGTGGGCCAGGGGCACCAGCACCGACCGCTCCGGCGCCAGCGGCATCGCCAGCTGGGTGGTGGCGTAGAGGTAGGTCCACAGCGCCCGCGCCTCGTGGCGATCGCCGGCCCGGGCGAGCGCGGCGAGCAGCGCCGGCGCCACCGGGCCCTGGGCCCGGGCCCACGCGGCCTCGGCCGCGGCGTCGCCGCCGCCCAGCGACAGGCGCCGGGTGAGCTCGGCGGAGCGCACCGGATCGGGGCGGTCGGCCGGGAAGCGGTGCACCACGACCCCGTCGTCGTCGGTCGTGCCCGCCGGGAAGTGCGGCGCCCAGGTCAGGTAGTCCCGGGCGGTCGTGGTGTACACCTCCACCTCGTGGCCGCGCCGCGCGAGGGCGCGGGCGGTGGCGCGGCACAGCGCCTCGGCGCCACCCGCCACCTCCGCGCCGTAGCGCTGGACGACGAACGCCAGGCGCACCGGCTCAGTCCCCCCGCTCGCGCTCCAGCTCGGCCACCCGGCGCTCCAGGCGCAGGATCTCGGCGCGCTGGCGGTGGCGGTCGCGCTCGAGCTGGCCCAGCAGGTCGCGCGAGGGCCGGGGCGATCAGGCGCACCACCGCGCGCCGGGCCTCCGACACGAGCGCGTCCGGCCGGGCCGCGACGCGCCGAGGGTGCGGGATCCGCGAGCCGCAGCGGCGGCAGCGGCGGCTCCCCGGCCGCCCGCCGGAGCTCCGCGAGCAGCTCGTCCGGGTCGGGCGCCGGCCGGCGTCCCGCCCTCGTCCCCTGCGGTCAGTACGCCCCCCGGCGCCCCAGCACCACCGGGATGGTGCGTGCCAGGATCGTGAGGTCCAGCCAGATCGACCAGGTCTCGATGTAATAGAAGTCGAGGCGCACCAGCTCGTCGAACGAGAGCGCGCTGCGCCCGCTGACCTGCCAGAGGCCGGTCAGGCCCGGAAGCACCAGGTAGCGCTTCTTGTGGAGGTCGTCGAGGCGCTCGTAGTCGCGCAGCGGCAGGGGGCGCGGCCCGACCAGCGACATCTCGCCGCGCAGGACGTTCCACAGCTGGGGCAGCTCGTCGATGGACAGGCGGCGCAGGACGCGGCCCACGCGCGTCACGCGCGGGTCGTCGCGGATCTTGAAGATCGCCCCGTCGGCCTCGTTGGCCTCCTCGAGGGCGTGCTGCTCCGCCTCGGCGCCGGGACGCATGGTGCGCAGCTTGAAGCAGGTGAACTCGTGCTCCTCGACGCCCACGCGGCGGCTGCGGTGGATCACCGGGCCCCGGTCCTCGAGGCGGATCGCGATCGCCGCCGCGGCGAGGATCGGCGACACCACCACCAGCAGCACCGTGCCCACCACCAGGTCGAAGGCGCGCTTGGCGAAGAACGCGGCCCCGCCCAGCACCGGCGGGCGCAGGTCGAACAGGGGCAGCCCGGGGGCCGGGACGGCCTGGACCGAGTGCGACAGCAGCTCCGCCGTGGTGGGGGCCAGCCGCACCGGGATGCCGCGGCGCCGGCAGACGTCGAGCAGCTCCAGCACCGGCTCGTCCTCGCCCGACCAGCCGGCCACGATCACCTCGTCCACCGCGTTCGGATCGAGCGCCGCCCGCAGCGCGGCCGCCCGCCCGACGGCCGCCTCGGCGCTCACCCCCGAGGCCAGCTCGGCGCGTCCCACCACCCGGTAGGGGACGCCCTGCCGGCTCTCGGCGCGCTCGAGGCTCTCGGCGATGCTCGCGACCAGGGACGGCGAGCCCACCAGCAGGGCCCGGCGCTCGAAGTGCATCGCGTCCAGCACCAGGGCGGTCACGCTGTCGTAGCTCGAGCGCAGCGCCACCACGAGCACGCTGACCAGGATCCAGGACGAGTAGAAGATGTAGTACGTGTCGAAGCGCCATCCGGCCACCAGGACGACGACGAGCACGATGAGCGTCGCGAGCGTGACCGACGACAGCAGCCGCGCCGCGCCGCCGCGCTGCTCGCGCGGGGCGTAGAGCCGGTTCTTGGCGAAGACCAGGATCATCGTGATCGCCGCGATCGGGAGGGCCTTCTGCTCGACGGCCCAGATCGCGCTGGAGTCCACCGCCTCGCCCTGCACCAGCAGCTTCAGCGCGAGCGCGGTGTAGACGCCGGCGAAGCACGCGGTGACGTCGATGGTGATGAGCACGGCCACCGACAGCACCCGCCGGATCGCCGCCGTGCCCGCCGGTCCGGCCAGCAGCGGCAGGAAGCGCGTGTCGCGGCGCACCGGGCGCCCGCCGGCCGAGTCGGTGTCCCCGCGGGTCGGCCGGGTGGTCATGCGCTCACCGTCGCGACCGCCACCGCCCCCTGAGATTGGCTCCGCACGGCCGGATCGTACTGCCGTTGCGGCTCCCGCGCGTCACCCGGCGCCTGTAAATGATCTCCGTTGACCCTCACCCGGGGCGGCGCAGGCGCAGGTACACGACCCCGTGCTCGCCCGGCGGCAGCGCCTCGGGCCCCGCGATCGGGGCGAAGTTGCCCACGCAGAGCACCGGCAGCAGGCCCCCGGCCAGGAACGAGAACGGGCGGGCGGCGAAGAAGCGGCGGTGCACCGGCCGGCGCTCGCGCACGTACTCGCGCGCCTCCTCGCGCCAGCCCAGGGCCAGCAGCCGGGTCTCCAGCGTCTCGGCGGAGTAACGCCGCTCGAAGAACGCGCCCTCGCCATCCGGGTCGGCGTCGCCGGTGTCGTACACCGGCCGGGCCGTGCGCACCTCGCCCGGGCGGGCGGACACGTTGGTGGTCAGGTGGAGCACGCCGCCGGGCCGCAGCACCCGCCACATCTCCTCCATGGCCCGCGCGTCGCCGGCGCCGGCCACGTGCTCGATCACGGAGACGCAGGCCACGGCGTCGAACGAGCCGTCCGGGAAGCCCAGGGCGCGGGCGTCCTCCACCCGCAGGTCCAGCCCGGGATCGACCGTCCGCCAGCGTGCGATCTCGTCCTCGAGGAGGTCGACCGCCACCCACCGGCCCTCGCCCTCGTGCTGCAGCAGGCTGGCGAGCAGCTTCGGGCTGGACACGTCCAGGCAGTCGCCCGCGAAGCGCTCCCGCGCCACCCGGGCCAGCTCGTAGTAGCGCCACGGCTCCAGGGGCACCAGCAGGCGGTAGAGGGCCGCCCGGGGGTAGGGCCACCCGCCGCCCCGCAGGCCGCGCGCGAGCCACCCCAGGCCCAGGCGGTAGCTGTGGACCACCAGGCGCGCCCAGGCCGGACCGCGCCGGCCGCCGCTCATCGGCGCAGCGCCTGCCGGTACACGTCGCGCGTGGCGGTCGCCGACGCGGGCCACGAGTAGCGGGCGGCCTCGGCGCGCCCCGCCTCGCCGCGGGCGGCGAGGGCCTCGCGGTCCGCCAGCACCTCGGTGAGGGCGGCGGCGACCCCCTCGGGCGTGACGTCGTCGAGGAAGATCGCCGACCGGCCGCCGATCTCGACGAGCGAGGAGTTGCGGGCGCACAGCACCGGGCAGCCGTGGGCCATGGCCTCGACCACCGGCAGCCCGAACCCCTCGTACGCCGAGGGATACGCCAGCAGGGTGGCCTGGCGGTAGAGCCCGATCAGCTCCTCCGCCCGGACGAAGCCCCGGATCTCGCAGCCGGGTCCGGCCGCCGCGCGGATGCGCTCCTCGTCGCCCCCGGGCCCGCCGACCACGATCAGGCGGCACGGCGGCGGATCGGCGGGCGCCGCCGCGTAGTACGCGGCGTGCCCCTCCACCAGGATGCCGATGCGCTTGCGCGGCTCGCGCACGCCGACGCTGATGATGATCGGCTCCCGCGGCCCGGGCGGGCGGGTGTCCCGGTCGACGCCGTTGGGCACCACCCGGATCTTCTCGGGGGGGACGCGGTACAGCTCCTGCAGGTCGTGCGAGGTGGACTCGGAGACCGCGATCACGCGGGTGGCCTTCTTCACCGACCGGCGGGCGAACCGGCGCGCGTAGCGGCGGAAGTTCTCGGGGAAGGCGTCGGGGACGCGCTCCCACGACAGGTCGTGGATCGTCACGACGCTGGGGCAGGGGCTCCACCACGGCCCCCAGTTGACCGGGGAGTGCAGCACGGCGGCCCGGCGGCGCATCGCGGTGAGCGGCAGCAGCACGTGCAGCCAGAGCAGGTCCAGGAAGAGGTTGCCGTACGAGGTCAGCCTGCCGCGCCGCGGCAGCGCCGGGGGACCGAACACCCACTCCACCCGGAGATCCGAGGCGGGCTTGCTCTCCATGATGTGACGCAGCTCGTAGATGTAGGTCGCGATGCCCGTGCGCCGGCGCTTGGCCATGCGGCCGTCCACCAGCACCAGCGGCGGGTCGCCGCCGGCCGGGGGCGCCGTCGCCGCGGGGGCCGCCGCGGGCGCGGCGCGTCACCGGCCTCGCTGCTGCGGCGCGGCCAGAGGCGTGGTCGGGTCATGCGGGCGGTCCCCTCGGGTGGCTCGGGCCCGACCGCTCCCGGCCGCCGGAGGACCGGTGCCCCTCACCCCGGTCACGCCGCCGTCGAGTTGGGACGACCCACGATCGACGTCGCCAGGGAGCCTACAGGCAGCCCGTCCGCCGCCGCGGCGCTCAGGGCGGCGCGCGACGTGCGGGCGAGGCCCATCCCCAGTCGCAGCGCGGCGTCGATCGCCGCGAGCCACTCGCCCGGCGAGTCGCAGTGCACGAGCACGGCCGTCACGCCCGGCGTCGCCAGCAGCTCGCGCACCGTCGCCACCAGCGCGGGCAGCTCCGCCCGGGCCCCGGCGACGTCGCCGAGCGGATGCCAGCGCGCCAGGAAGCCCCGCTCGACGTAGTCGGCGAGCCCGTGCCGCGTGCCCTTGGCGGAGACGATGGCCACGACGCCCTGCGCCCGCCACCACTCCAGCTCGGCGAACCGGCGCTCCCGCCGGTTGCTGCGCCCCCCTCCGCCCGGCCGCTCGGCGACGGCCAGCCGTCCGGGGATGATCCAGGCATAGGTGCGCGGCTCCATGGTCCCTCCCCCGTCATCGGGTCGTGAGGGCCGCAGCATCCGCGCCCGCCGCGCACGGCGCGACGCGCGAGGGTCACGCGAGAGGCGCGGCTACGCGTCCTCGTCGGTCACGGCGTGGGCCCTCAGCCAGTCGGGCACGGGCACCGTCTCGCGCGTCTCGCGGTCGACGCACACGTGCACCAGCTCGCCCCGGGCCATCGTCTCGCCCGCGCGCGCGAACAGGTGGCGGCTGCGGAAGGAGGTCCGGCCGATCCCGCCGATCTCGGAGCGCTGGTCGATCACGTCGTCCAGCATGATGCGGCCCAGGAAGGAGCAGCGCGTCTCCACGATCGGGATGCCCGGCCCGGTCTCGAGCAGCTCGGTGAAGGGGTGGCCCACCTCGGCCAGCCACTCCGACAGGCCGCGGTCCATCCAGCGGTGCACCGCCGTGAAGTGGATCTGCGCCACATCCACCTCGGACATCACCACGCGGAACGTGGCCGTGTGGATGTGGGGAGCCATCTCGGCCCAGCCTAGCGGCCGGGTTCTCACGACGGCCCGCGCGAGAGTTCTGCGCAAATAGCGCGGTTCCGGACGCGCCCCGGGGGCGAAAGGTGGGCCTCCGACCCCTCATGACACCGCGCGTCTCACCCATTCGGACGTGATCCTCGACCAAAGTATGGAGATTTTGGTGAGTCGGACGAATATCTTTTCGCACAGCTCATGGGTGAGTCCCCTCAGACCCCTCCTCCCTCCGACGACGAGCGCCGCCGTGCGGCCTGTCGTGCGATGGCCGCGGCCCCCGGGCTGATCCGCTTCGCCTCCCGCTACACGCGCTCGATCCACGACGCCGAGGACGCGTACCAGCGGGCGATGGAGATCGCGCTCACCCGGGCGCCGGTCACCGAGCCGGCCCGCTTCATGGCCTGGCTCCACACGGTCCTGCGCAACGAGGCGCTCGCCGTCGCCGGGGCGCGGCGCCGCGAGGGCCCCGGGGCCGACGCCGACGTCGCCGAGGCCTACGAGAACCGCCTCGAGGAGGCGCTGTCCGGTCGACGCGGTGGCGGAGTGGCGCGAGCGCTACCGCGGCATCCAGGACGGCCTGGCGGCGCTCACCGAGGCCCAGCGCGTCTGCCTGATGCTGCAGACGGCCGGCGCCACCTACGCGCGCATCCACGAGATCACCGGCTTCTCGCTGCGCAAGGTCGAGCGGTCGGTGCTCGAGGGCCGCCGGGGGCTGGCGGCCTGGGAGCTGCGCCTGGTCTCCGGCGAGGCGTGCGAGCGCCTGGACGCGTCCATCGCCCGCGTCGCGGCCGCCCGTGCGTCCGCCAAGGAGGCCCGCGCCGTGTCGCGCCACGTCCGCCACTGCGGACACTGCCGGGCGCTCCTGCGCTCGCGGCGCGAGTCCAACGAGTGGCTGGTCGCCATGGTCCCGGTCGCGCTCCTCGCGGGCGGCGCCGCGGTCGACGCCCCGGACCCGACCCCGGCGATCGCCTGGTGGGAGCGCGTGGCCGACGGGGCGACGGTGCGCATGGGCGCGGCGGTGCAGATGGCGATCGACCTGCCGACCTCCGCGCTCGCCAAGGTGAGCGCGGGCACGGCCGCGATCGTGGTCGCCGGCACGGCGGCGCTGCCGCTGGTCGCCGACGACCCGCACCCCGTCCGGGAGCACGGTCGCCGCCGCGCAGCGCACGGTGGCGGCCCCTCCGGCGGCGACCGCCCCGACCGCCACGACGCGCGGCCCCGGCGCCGTCGAACGCGGCGTTCGTCCGGGCGCGCCGCGCCGCCGCGCTCGCGCGGGAGCGCGCGCGGGCCTCCCGGGCCGCCGCCGCGGAGCGCGCGCGGTCGGCGAACCGGGCGCGTGCGACCGAGGCCGCCGCCCGTTCGTCCGCGGCCACCGCCACCCCGGTCGTCGTCTCCGCCCCGGCCCCCAAGGCGCCGGCCCCGGCGCCGCCCTCCGCCCCCGCGCAGGCGTCGGTCGCGCTGGAGTTCGGGCCGTGAGGCGCGGCGTGCGCCGCCTCGCCGCCGTCCTCGCCGTCGCGGCGGCGCTCGCGCCCCCGTCGGCGATGGCCACGGAGGGCAACCTCTACCTGCAGGGGTCCTCGATCTGGGCCACGAGCGGCCAGTTCTCGGCCGCCGTCCTCCCCGGTCCGGTCTGGCAGATCCAGGCGCCCGCCCTCGCGCCCGGCGGCCGCGGTGAACCACTGGGAGATGAACTGGGGGTGCCCGGTGCCGGGCAGCGAGATCGCCGCGGTCCTGTTCGGCGGGCTGCGCACGGCGCCGGCGAGCTCGATGGAGCTCCGCGTGACCGGCGACCGCAGGGTGCTGTGGTCCGAGGGCGACGCGGCGATGCCCCAGTCGCCGGCCGGCGGCGCGCGGCTACGACGTGCGGCTGCCCGGCGGTCAGTGCAACGTGCACCTGGCGCTCGAGCCAGGTGGAGCAGAGGGCCCAGCACGCCCGCGCCTACTTCATCGACAACCCGCGCATCCTGGTCCGCGACGTGGCCGCGCCCTCGGTCGCCCTGCGCGGCGCGTCCGCCGGCTGGCTCAACGGGTCGGCGCCGCTCGGCGTCGCCTGGGCGGCGTGGGACAACTTCGGCGCCGACGGCCTCGCCCAGCAGCGCGTCGTGGTGGGCGGGCGCGTCCTGTGGGCCGGCGCGCCCGGGCCAGGGCGAGCACGCGCGTCTCGCTGCCCCTCGCCGGGGTCGGCGACGGCGTCCACCGGCTCGAGGTCCAGGCCGACGGCGACGGGACCGCCGGCGCGGCGGCCGCCACCGAGGTCGCCGTCGACCGCACGCCGCCCTCGGCACGGGACCTGTCGGCCACCGCGCTCGAGACGCCCGGCGCAGGTCCGCCTGGCGTGGCGGCCGACCGACAACCTGAGCGGCGTGACCTCGAGCCAGGTCGAGGTCAACAGCCGCCGCGGACGGGTCCCATTCCGGGACGTGGCGCACCGTGGTCGGCGCGGCCGGGGCGGGCCTGCACGGCGCGACGGCCGGCGACCTCGGCGCCGACGGCGTCCACGCCTGGCGCGTGCGGGTCACCGACGGCGCCGGCAACGTCGCCCTGGTCGCGGGCCCCGCGGGCATCGTGGTCGACACGACGCCGCCCGCCCTGACCCTCCACCCCCTCGCCGAGGGCTGGGTCAACCGGGCCGAGATCGACCTGACCACCTCGGACAACCTCCACGGCCTCCTCGGGCTGGGCGCCGTCGAGATCGACGTCAACGCGGCGGCCGACGGCGCCGACACCGGCGAGTGGAGCCGCCGCGCCACCGTCGCGGGCGCCCCGGGGCGGCGGACGATCGCGATCGACCTGCGTGGCCTGGCCGAGGGGCGCCACGCCCTGCGCGTGCGGGTGCGCAACGGCGGCCCCGCGGGCGCGCGCCTGGTGGCCGAGGCGCGGGGCGCGCTGCGCGTCGACCTCACGAGCCCGGTCATCGCCAGCGCCTCCTTCAGCGGCGGGGGAGCGGCGCCCGCTGGTCGCGTCGTGGGTGGCCGACGACGCCACCTCGGGGGTGGCGACGGCCACGATCCAGTGGCGTCAGGGCGCGGGCTGGCGCACCCTCGCAGCGGGAGGGCGCGCGCAACGGCTCCGGCCGGGTGCAGCTGGACGGATCGGCCCTGCCCAGCGGGGAGCGGGCGCTGCGCGTCGTGATCACCGACGCGGCGGGCAACGCCGCGGCCCGCACCGGCGACGCGGTGGTCGCCGGCCGCGCGGCCGTGGACGCGCGCGACCGTGCCCGGTCGGGCCGCCTCACGCTGGCCGTCCCGGGGGCGCGCCGGGAGCGCCGGGCGGGCCGGATCCTGCTGGTGCGGCGTCTGGACGCGGGGCAGCGCGTGCGCATCACCGGCCGGCTCCGGGACGCGGCGGGGCAGGGGATCGTGGGCGTCGAGGTCCAGGCGCGCGGACACCGCGGGGCGATCCTCGCCCGGGCGCTGACCCGGGCCGGCGGCGCCTTCACCCTCGCGGCGCGCCCCGTGGCGGGCGGCCCGGTGCGGGTGGGCACGCCCGGCGACCGCGGCCTCCTGCCCGCGCCGGGCGAGCGCGGACCTGCGGCTGGAGGTGCGCCCGCGCGTCGGCATCGCGGCGTCGCGCACCCTGGCCCGGGCGGGGGGCCAGGTGGTCTTCACCGGCCGGGTCGCGCCGGCGCCCCGGGACCTGCGGATCACCGCGGCGAAGGGCGTCGTGCTCGAGTGGCGCGATCCGGTGCGCCACGCGTGGAGGCCGGTCGTCAACGCGCGCCTGCGACCCGACGGGACCTTCACGATCCCGTGGACGTTCGGGGTCGCCGGTCTCACCATCCCGTTCCGGGCGGTGGTGCCCTCCGAGGTCGGATGGCCGCTGCTGGGCGGGCGCTCGCGGGTGGTGGACGTCCGGGTGGGGGGGTAGGCCCCGGGCGGAGTAGGCTTTCGCGCCGGATGCCCGCCCCGGCCCTGCTCGACGCCACGCCGCTCGCCGGCGCCCACTCGGCCCGGGGGATCGGGGCCGCCGTGCGCGGCCTGGTCGACGGGCTCGCGGAGCTGCCGCCGGGCGACCGGCCGGTGCTGCTGGTGCGGGCCGGGCAGCCCGTGCCCGAGGGCTTCGAGGCGCGGGCGGTGCGCTGGCCGCGCTGGCCCCTGTACCGGCTGCCGGACCCCTGGCCGTGGTCCGTGGGGGAGCGGCTGGCCCGTCGCGCGGCGGGCGAGGGCGTGTTCCACGCCCAGCAGCCGGCCCTGGTCCCCCGCGGCCGCACGGTGGTGACCTGCTTCGACCTGATCCCGGCCTGCTTTCCCGAGTACCTGTCCGGGGCCGGCCGGGCGCCGGAGGCCCAGGCCTACCGCCACTTCCTCCGCCGGCTGGGCCAGGCGCCGCTGGTGCTGGTGCCCTCCCACGAGACCGCGGCCGACGCGGCGCGGCTGGCGGGGGTGGACCCCGGGCGGATCCGGGTGGTCCCCCTGGCCGCGCCCCGGCCCGCCGCGCCGGTGGGCGCTCCGCCCGCGGGGCCGTACGTCCTCTTCACGGGCGCGATCGAGCCCCACAAGAACGCCGGGCTGGCCGTGGAGGCGATCGCGCGGGCGGCGGCGCCGACCCGGCTGCTGATGGCCGGGCCGTGGTCGGCGCGGCGGGCGCAGCGCCTGCGCGAGCACGCGGCGCGGGCCGGGGCCGCCGACCGGGTCGCCTGGCTCGGGCTGGTCGAGGCCGGTCGGCTGGCGGCCCTGCGCGCCGGCGCGAGCGCGGTGCTGGTGCCCTCGCGCAAGGAGGGCTTCGGCCTGCCGGTGCTCGAGGCGATGCAGGTCGGGCGTGCCGGTGCTGGCCTCGGACACCCCCGCCCTGCGCGAGGTGGGCGGCGCGGCGGCGCGCTACCTGCCGGTGGACGACGCCTCGGCGTGGGCGGCCGCCATCGACGCGCTGGTGGCCGACCCGGGCGCGCGCGCGGCGGCCGCGGCCCTCGGGCGGGCGCGGGCGGCGGAGTTCTCCTGGGCGCGCCACCGCGCGGGCCGTGGTGGACGCGTACGGCGAGGTGGCCGCGTGACGCTGGCGGCGATCGACTGCCACATGGTGGGCCAGGCCGCGGCCGGGGACGCGGGCAACGGCCGCTACGCGGCCACCCTGCTCGCCGCGATGGCGGCCACCGCCGGCGACGGGTGACGCCGTCGCGGCCCTCGTGGCCACCCCCGAGGGGGCGCGCACGCTGGCGCGGTTCGGGCGCACGGTGGGGGTGCCCGCGGCGGACGTCCCCCGGCTGGCCCGCGCCGCCCCGCGCGCGCTGTCCGACATCCGGCGCGGACGCCGCGGTGTTCACGTACGTCTCGCCGGGGTGGAATCCGTGCCCGGTGCTGCTGGCCGTGCACGACGCGACCTTCATGACCAACCCGGAGTGGCTGGGGACGCGGGCCCGCGCCGTGCTGCGGGGGCTGGTGCCGCGGTCGGCCCGCCGCGCGCGGCTCGTGCTGGCCCTGTCCGAGACGGCCGCCGCCGACGTGGCCGCGGCGCTGCGGATCCCGCGCGCCAAGGTGCGGGTGGTGAGCCCTCACGCCGCGCCGGTGTTCACGCCCGGCGAGGGCGCGGCCGAGCGGGTGCGCGCCCGTCACGGCCTGGAGCGCTACTGCCTGGCGGTGGGCGACCTGGGGCCGCGCAAGAACCTGGCCGCCCTGGGGGCGGCGGTGCGGGCGCTGCGCGGCACGCGGCCTGGAGCTGGCCCTGGTGGGCAAGCCCGGCACCGGGGGCGACAGGATCGCCGCCGAGGCCGGCGGGCGGTGGCTCGGGCACCTCGACGACGAGGAGCTCGCCGACCTCTACCGCGCCGCCGCGGTGACCGCGTACCCGTCGCTGTACGAGGGCTTCGGCCTGCCGGTGGTCGAGGCGATGGCCTGCGGATGCCCCGTGGTGGCCGCGCGCCCGCGGCGCCATCCCGGAGGTGGCCGGCGACGCGGCCGATCCTGGTGGAGCCCAGCGCCCACGGCATCCTGGACGGCCTGCGCCGGGCGCTGGACCCCGCGACGGCCGCGCGGCTGCGCGCGGCCGGGCCCGCGCGGGCGGCGCGCTACACGCCAGGAGGCCATGGGCGCGCGCGGCGTGGGCGGCGGTGGCGGAGGCGGTGGCGTGAGGATCGCGATGCTCGGCACCCGCGGCATCCCCGCCGCCTACAGCGGCTTCGAGACCGCCGTGGAGCACCTGGCCGAGCGCTTCAGCGCGCGCGGGCACGAGGTGACGGTGTACTGCCGCCCCCACATGACCGAGCGGCGCGAGACCCACGCCGGGGCGCGCCTGGTGCACCTGCCGACGATCCGCAGCAAGCACCTCGACACCCTCGCCCACACGCTCCTGAGCACCGCGCCACATGGCCACCCGCGCGCGTCCCGACGTGGCCCTCTACTTCATCGCCGGCAACGCGCCGGTCGTGCCGCTGGCGCGGCTGGCGGGCATGCCCGCGGTGCTGCAGATCGACGGGCTCGACTCGCGAGCGGGCCAAGTGGTCCGGGCCGGCGCGGCCTACCTGCGCATGGCCGAGCGCATCGCGCCCGCCGCGGCGACGATCGCGGTGACCGACTCGGCGGCCGTCGCGCGACGCGTACGAGCGCCGCTACGGGCGGCGCATCCCGTGGATCCCCTACGGCGCCGAGATGCCCGACCCGGGCGACGCCGGGTGGTGCCGGCGCCTGGGCGTCGAGCCGGGGCGCTTCATGCTGTTCGTCGGCCGGCTGGTGCCCGAGAACAACGCGCACCTGCTGGTCGAGGCGCACCGGCTGCTGGCGCCGCCGGACTGGCCCCTGGTGGTGGTCGGCGACGCCCCCTACGCGGACGCGCTACATCGCCGGCCTGCGCGCCGCGGCCGGCCCGGACGTGATCCTGCCCGGGCTACGTCTTCGGCGACGGCTACCGCGAGCTGGTGCACCGCTGCGGCGTGATGTGCGCGCCGACCGAGGTCGGGCGGCACCCACCCGGTGATCGTGGAGGGCATGGCCGCCGGCGCGGCGCTGCTGGTGAGCGACCACGCCCCCAACCTCGAGGTGGTGGGCGACGCCGCCGCGCGCTTCCCCCTGGCCGGCGGCGCGCCCGGCGCTGGCGGCGGCGCTCGGCGCGCTGATCGCCGACCCGGCCCGCCGCGAGGACCTGGGCGCCCGCGCGGCGGCGCGGGCCGCCGAGCGCTACTCGCTGGGACGCCTGCGCCGACTCCTACCTGCGCCTGTGCGAGATCGTCGTCAGGCGGGGCGGCGGCCGATGACCAGGAACTGCTTGCCCAGCAGGCGCCACAGCGGCGGCGCCTGCAGGTAGAGCCGGGTGGTGAGCGGCGTCGCGGGCAGCCGGCCGCGGAAGGAGTAGGGCAGGAAGCGGGGGACGACGGTCTCGGGCTCGAAGCCCGCCGCGTAGAGGTGCTCCGCGATCGCCGTGTGCGTGTAGATCAGCGTGTGGTCGGCGCAGTCGAAGTACTCCTTGACGCAGTACCGGAAGTTCGGGCCCATGATCGCGATGCGCCCGCCCGGCGCCATGGCCGCGTGCATCCGCTCGAGGAAGGCGGCCGTCTGCTCCTGGCTCAGCAGGTGCTCCAGGAAGTTGGACACCCAGACGCCGTCGAAGTGCCCCTGGGGCAGGTCGGCCTCCATGATGTCGGCCACCACGGTGCGCACCCCGGGGTCGGCGTCGCGCTCGGCGTAGTCGGTCTGATCGACCGCCCACCGCTCGGCCGCCGGGACCGCGTTGATGAACTCGCACCGTCCGGCGGCCGGATCGAGCACCCGCTGGGGCGATCCCATGCGGCGGTGGACGAAGGGGGCGATCTCGCGCCACACGGCCGCGCGCACCCCCTGGTCGATGCCCCTGAACCGGTACTCGTAGAGCCGCTGGAAGTTCATGCGTCAACCGCCGGGGTCGTGATGGACATGCGCCGCAGCGCGGCGAAGCTGAGGCCCCAGCGCACCATCAGGACCGCCCCGACGACGGTGGTGGGGATGAACCAGGCCGCGTGCAGCAGCACCGCGAAGGCCAGCGCGTCGGCGCCGCCGACGCCGAACAGGCCGAGGGCCGACGCCGCGATCCAGTGGTAGGTGCCGATGAAGCCCGGCGCCGAGGGCACCGCCGACCCCAGCCCGAGCAGGCCGGTGCGTGAACAGCACCTCCGTGGGTGAGAGCCGCACGCCGATCGACTCGGCGATGCACCAGGCGCCGGCCATCCAGATCCCCCACGCCGCCAGGGTCAGCAGCCCGGCGCGTCCCGCGACGGCCCAGGAGCGCACGCAGCTCAGGCCGACGCCCAGCGCCACCAGCTGGCGCGCGACGGCCCCGGTCGGCGCCGGGCCGCGCCGCTGCCGCATCACGATCGAGATCGCGGCGAGGGCGCCCACCAGGACGATCGTGATGACCGCCCCGCCCACGCCCACCCAGCGCACCCAGCCGGGGGTCGGCGATGCGCCCACGGTCAGCCCGAAGGCGGCGGCGAAGAAGATCACGTCGGCGGCGCGGTCCACCACCACCGTGCCGAAGGCGGTCAGGACGGGGGCGCCGCGAGGTGCGGCTGAGGCCGACCGCCCGGGCCACCTCGCCCAGGCGCGCCGGGAGCGCGTTGTTGACCGCCGCGCCGATGACCACGATCTCGGTCATCTGCAGCGTGCTCGGCGGCCCGATGTCCGCCGCGATGGTGCGCCACCGCATCCCGAGGAGCGGGTAGGAGCACAGGATCAGGACCACCCCGGCGAGCAGGGGCGCCGGCGAGGCGGAGGCGATCGCGTCGCCGACCTCGGCGAGGTGGATGCCCCGCGTGGCCAGCACGATCGCGGCGATGCTCACGACGACGCCGAGCGCGAGCCAGGGCACGAACGACCGCGGGGAGCTTCGTTCCCCCGCCTCGGAGGCCGGGGCCACGGGTTTCGTCGTGGTGACGGGCTCGCCTCCTGTCGTGGTCGGGCGCATCGCGGCCGGCTGGCGGTCCGGGGGCGATACTACTCAGCCCTCCGGAGCCGGCGGGTCAACCCGGACGGCGACGAAGTGGATCCGGAACGGCGACGCCACGTGGTTGACCGTCACCGTGCGGTAGGGCAGGCCCTGGGCGTACTCGGGCCACCCGATGTCCGGCGGCACGCGCATCAGGAGCGGCCCCCGCGCGACGTCCACGGGGACGCGGTACCGCAGCTCCGGGCCGTGGTAGACCTCCGGCAGCCGCCGGGGCTTGTAGAGGGCGGTGCGAAGGCGCTCGAGGGGCGGCACCGGGATGTCGAGGCGCGCGAGCACCATGTCGCGGGCCGTGGGCGCCGGGGGGATCGGGATCCTCTCGCCGGCGCGGGCCGTGACGGTCGCGATCGGGCGCTCGGGGCCGCACCGCGAGGGCGCCGGCTGCAGCACCAGCCAGCCCGGCACCGCGACCTCGGGGCGGTAGTCGCAGATCATCGCCAGCAGCTGCTCCGGCCCCTCGCCCTCGGGCGAGTGGCTGTCGATGCGGTTGCCCGCGTGCCGCAGGATGCGCTCGGGGCGGTCCGGGCCCCGCAGGGCGGCGGCGTTGGCGCGGTCGAGCGCGTTGGTGACGATCGTGTAGTCCTGGAACACCGGCGGCGGGTCCCAGTCCAGGTCGTACGCCCAGACGATGGACGTGTCGTGGGGCTCCACGTGGTCCCCGTGGCCCTTCAGGGCCGCGATCACCTCGAGCGGGATGTAGTGGTGCTCGCGGATCGCCGCCTTGGCCCGCTCGCGCTCGGCCCGCCGCTCGCCGGGGTCGACGACGAGCGCCGCGACGTCGCCCATCCGCTCGAGCCGGGGCCGGGGGTCCAGGAACCGCCCGGCGGCGTCGACGCTCGTCACCCCCTGCGCGACCAGCGTGGCCACGAGCGCCGCCCCGCACGCCGCGCTCGCGGCGAGGCGGCCCGTCCGCCCCACGTCGCGCCAGCGCACCGCGGCGGCCACCACGATCAGCGCGGTGAAGCTGGAGGGCGTGTGGCCCAGGTCGTGGCGCACGAAGGCGTGCTTGAAGACGGTGAAGACGAAGAACACGCCCAGCAGCAGGATCGCGACGCGCCGGGCGCGCGAGGGCGCGTCGCCCTCCTGCCAGGCGAACCACGCGATCACGCCCACCGCCCCGATGAAGAGCGGGTACTCCCACGACCGCGTGATGTCCTCGTAGGGGAGGCCGGACGAGTAGCCCGCGGCGATGCGGGCGCTGGCGCGGAGCCAGTCGGGGAGCCCGGCGAGGCCGTTGCCCATCGCCACCCACGGCACGACCACGCCGGCGAGCGCCGCGCCCGCGAAGACCCCGACCGCGCGCCAGCGGCCCGGGCCGAGCCACCAGGCGGCCACGCCGGCCAGCACCAGGGCGACGACGCCCTCGTTGAACTTGATCAGCAGGCCCATCCCCGCGAGCACGCCCGAGACGGGCAGCAGCCAGCGCCCGACGCGCCCGGGCACCCCCCACTGGATGACCAGGGCCGCCCAGAGGAACGCGATCAGCGGCAGCACCTCGCGGCTGTCGTCCAGCAGCCGGCAGGTCACCAGCGCCAGGATCACCGCCACCGGCCAGCCGAAGCTGCGCCGGACCAGCTCGATCATGAGGTAGGCCAGCCCGGTCTGCAGCAGCAGGACCCACAGCACCGACGGGACGAAGGTGTGGGCCTCGGCGTTGAGCGGGACGTTGAGGAATCCCAGCGGCCCGTACGTGAACGCGATGTCCCCGAAGTCCACGCCCTGGGCGACGGCCATGTGCAGCGCGATGCGCCACGAGGGGTCGACGCCCCAGGTGGGGGTCACCGAGCCCGCCGGCCACGTGACGACGGCGATGAGCACCGCCGCGGCCAGGGGCCACCAGCGCGCGAGGATCGCGCGCGGGTTCGGGGCGTTCGGCGTCACCGCCCGAACGGTATAGTTGCGCGCCTCACGCCGTGTCCGCGTGGGGCCCCGACGACGATGCCGACGCCACCCCCCCAGGCCCGCGACGGGTCCAGAGCGGACCACCGGCCATGAGGGTGCTGGTGACCGGCGGCGCGGGCTTCGTGGGGGCGCGCATCGCCCGGGACTTCCGCGCCCGGGGCGCCGAGGTGGTCGCCCTCGACAACCTGCGCCGGCGCGGATCGGAGACCAACCTGGCGCCGCTGCGGGCCGACGGGCGTGGCCTTCGTCCACGGCGACGTGCGCGCGCCGGCCGACCTCGAGGACCTGGAGGGCACGTTCGACGTGGTCGTCGACGCGGCGGCCGAGCCCAGCGTCCTCGCCGGCCTGGGGGGCTCGCCGCGCTACGTGATCGAGGCCAACCTGCTCGGCACGGTCAACCTGCTCGAGTTCTGCCGCCGGCGCGCCGGCGCGCTCCTGTTCCTGTCAACGTCGCGCGTCTACTCGATCGACCCCCTGCGCCGCCTCGCCCTGACCGAGACCGCCACCCGCTTCGAGCTGGCCGCGGAGCAGCCCGTCGCCGGCGCCGGCCCGGCGGGGGTGTCCGAGGGCTTCCCCACCGACACCTCCCGCTCGTTCTACGGCGCCAGCAAGCTCGCGAGCGAGCTGCTGGTGCAGGAGTACGCCGCCCTCTACGGCATGCGGGCGGTCATCACGCGGTGCGGCGTCATCACCGGCCCCGGCCAGTTCGGCAAGGCGGAGCAGGGCGTCTTCGCGATGTGGGCCGCCCACCACGTGCTGGGCCTGCCGCTGCGGTACATCGGGTTCGGCGGCGGCGGCAAGCAGGTGCGCGACCTGCTCCACCCCGACGACCTGATCGCGCTCCTCCAGCTCCAGCTGGAGGGCATCGAGCGCTGTTCGGGGGCGGTCTTCAACGCCGGCGGCGGGCGCGACATCTCGGTGTCGCTCCGCGAGCTGACCGCGCTCTGCCGCGAGGCGAGCGGCCGCGAGGTCGAGATCGGCTCGGACGAGCGCACCTCGGCCGTCAACGTCCCCCTCTACCTCACCGACCACGCACGGGTGACGGACGCGCTCGGCTGGCGTCCCACCATCACCCCCGCCGAGATCATCGGCGGGATCGTCGGCTGGGTGCGCTCCGACATGGAGCGCTCGCGCCGGATGTTCTCCACCGAGGAAGGGACGGCCTGAGTGTCGGTAGCGATCGTGACCGGATCGGGGGGCCTCATCGGCAGCGAGATGAGCGCGTTCCTGCACGAGCAGGGCATGGACGTGGTCGGCATCGACAACGACATGCGCAGCTACTTCTTCGGCGAGGAGGCCTCCACCCGCTGGAACACCGAGCGCCTGGCGGGCCGGCTGGCGCGCTTTCACCCGCATGAGCTGGATGTGCGCGACGCCGAGGGGATCGCGCGCCTGTTCGCCTCCTACGGATCCGAGATCTCGCTGGTGGTCCACGCCGCCGCCCAGCCCAGCCACGACTGGGCCGCCCGCGAGCCGCTCACCGACTTCTCGATCAACGCCACCGGCACGCTCAACCTGCTCGAGGCCACCCGCGCCGCCTGCCCCGAGGCCACCTTCATCTTCCTGTCCACCAACAAGGTCTACGGCGACGCCCCCAACGACCTTGCCCTCGATCGAGACCCGCCACCCGCTGGGAGCTCGATCCGGCCAACCCCTGGGCCGAGCACGGCATCGACGAGACCATGTGCGTCGACCACAGCACCCACAGCCTGTTCGGCGCCAGCAAGGTGGCCGCCGACGTGCTGGTGCAGGAGTACGGGCGCTACTTCGGCATGCACACCGGGGCCTTTCGCGGCGGCTGCCTGACCGGGCCCCAGCACTCGGGCGCCCAGCTGCACGGCTTTCTCGCCTACCTGGTGCGCTGCGCGGTGACCGGCACGCCCGTACACGATCTTCGGCTACAAGGGCAAAGCAGGTGCGCGACAACATCCACTCGCGCGACCTGGTCGGGGCCCTGTCGGGCCTTCCACCAGGACCCGCGCCCGGGCGCCGTCTACAACATCGGCGGCTCGCGCCACTCCAACTGCTCGGTGCTCGAGGCGATCGCCCTGATCCAGGAGATCACCGGCCGCGAGATCGACTACACCCTGTCCGACGAGAACCGCTCGGGCGACCACATCTGGTGGATCAGCGACGTGCGCCGCTTCCGGGCCGACTACCCCGAGCTGGGAGTACGCCTACGGCCTGCGCGAGATGGTGGAGGAGATCGTGGAGGCCGCCTCCGACCGCTTCGAGCGCGCCCGATGACCACGCCGGCGCCCACCGTGTCGGTCGTGATCCCCGCGCACGACGAGGCGGGCTGCATCCTCGCGACGCTGCGCCGCCTCTCCGCGGCGCTCGGGGGGGCCGGCGTGGACCACGAGATCGTCGTGGTGGACGACCACTCCAGCGACGGCACCGGCGCGATCGTGCGCGAGTTCGCCCGCGAGGCGCCCGCGACCCGCCTGGTGGTCAACCCGGGCCGCGGCGGCTTCGGCATGGCCGTGCGCTGCGGCCTCGAGGCGGCGCGCGGGGACGCGGTCGCGATCTTCATGGCCGACGCCTCCGACGACCCCGACGACCTGGTCCGCTTCGTGCGGGCGATGGAGCGCACCGGGGCCGAGTGCGTGTTCGGGTCGCGCTTCGCGAGCGGCGGGCGCGTCATCGACTACCCCCGCCCCAAGCTGGTCCTCAACCGGCTCGCCAACGCCGGCATCCGGGTCCTGTTCGGGATGCGCTACGACGACACCACCAACGCGTTCAAGCTCTACCGCCGCGAGGTGATCGCCGGGGTGTCGCCGCTGGTGAGCCAGCACTTCAACCTCACGGTCGAGCTGCCGCTCAAGGCGATGGTGCGCGGCTACAGCTACGTGGTCGTGCCCAACTCGTGGACCAACCGCGCCCACGGCGTCTCCAAGTTCAAGATCAAGGAGATGGGCTCGCGGTACGCCTTCATCGTCCTCTACTGCCTGCTGGAGAAGTGGCTCTCGCGCGGGGACTACCGGCGCGCCGACGAGGCGCCGCCGGTGCGCGAGGGGCTCGCCACCGGCCCGAAGGCCTGAGCCGCCCGCCGTCCCTCAGGCCGGGTGGACGAAGGGCACCTCGGCCGCGACGTCGGCCAGCGACGGCGCACCGGCGTCGCGCTCGGAGACCGTCTTGGGACCCTCGGGCCAGGCGATGCCCACCCCCGGGTCGTCCCAGGCGATGCCGCGCTCCTTGTCGCCCTCGTAGTAGGCCGAGCACTTGTAGATGACGTCGGCCACGTCGCTCAGCACGTAGAAGCCGTGGGCGAAGCCCAGGGGGACGTACAGGGAGAGCCCGCCCGCGTCGTCCAGCTCGAAGCCCTCCCACTCGCCGAAGGTCGGGGACCCGCGGCGGATGTCCACCACCGCGTCCCAGATGCGGCCGCGCGCGCAGCGGATGAGCTTGCACTGGCCGGGGTCGACCGCCCAGTGCATGCCGCGCAGGACGCCCCGCGCCGACCGCGAGTGGTTGTCCTGCACCCACGCCGTCTCCACGCCCACCTCGGCCAGGGCGCTCGCCCGGAACGACTCCTGGAAGAAGCCCCGCTCGTCGCCGTGCACGGCCGACCGCATCAGGTGGATCCCGGACAGCCGCGTCGGCAGGAAGGTGATGGAGGGAGCGCCCACGGCGCCGCACGATACCCGAGCCGGCCCGCGATCCCCGCCAGACCGCGCGTTTCTGTCATCAGCGGGTAGGATCTCCGACCTGTGTCCCACGGGTCGCCCACATACGGCGGGCGAGCCGCGCTGGAGTCCCAGCCCTCCGCCGACCCCGCCTCGCGCAGCGCGCTGACCCCGAGGGCGTGGCTCGTGCGCTCCGCTCCCTGGCTCCTCGCGCTCGCCGTCTACGCCATCGCCGCGCTCGCGGTGACGTGGCCCGTCGCCGAGGACCCGACGGGGACCGTCTTCGGCGCCCCCGGCGACGCGACCGGCAACATCACCCTGCTGCGGTACCGCAACGACCTGGGCGTGGGACCGCTGTCCAACGCCCTCACCACCGAGGAGAACGCCCCGTTCGGCGTCACCCTCCCCGGGGCCACGTCGCTGCCGCAGATCGCGATCGAGGGCCCGATGCAGGTGGTGGGCCTGGTGACCGGCAGCGAGGTCCTCGCCTTCAACCTCGCCGTCCTGCTGGGCGTGATCCTCACCGCCTTCTGCTGCTTCCTGCTGTGCTGGCACATCACCTCCAACGCCTGGGCGGCGGGGGTGGCGGGGGTGGCGTACGGCTTCAACCCGTGGATCCTCGAGCGCGCCGCGGGGCACGTGCACTTCACGCACCTCTGGTCCCTGTGCCTGGTGACGCTGGGCCTGATCATGATCCGCGAGGGCCGGGGCAGACGCGCCTGGCTGCTGTTCGGCGCCGCCGCGGTGTTCGGCCTCTACACCAACACCTACTTCGCCCTGTTCATCGGGGTGATCCTGGTCGCGTTCATCGTCGCCGACGTGGGGGTCGCCATCCTCCACCGCGCCACCGGGCCGGTGCGCCCGGCGGTGCGCCGCGGGGCGCTGGCGGCGGGGATCTACGTCGCGGCCCTGATCCCCCAGGCCATCGTGTCGGTGGTCCAGCGCTCCCAGATCGACGGGCTGCTGGCGGGCACCCGCTCGCCCGACGACAGCTACCACTACGGCTCGCGCTGGTGGGAGTGGCTGGTCCCCAGCGAGCGGCACCCGGTCTTCGAGGACTGGACCGCGCCCTTTCGCCTGTCGCACCTGCACCTGAGCAACCCGGGCGAGACCAACATCTACCTGGGCGTGACGGTGGTCGCGCTGGCGCTGGTCGGGTCGGTCACGGCGTTCCTCGCCTGGCGCCGCCGCCGGGGCGGCCCCGGGTGGGCGGCCACCTTCGCCGGCACGCTGGTCGTGCTGGGCGTCATCACCTCGCTGCCGAGCCACATCACCATCTTCGGCTGGGACGCGCCGATGCCGTCGGCGGCGCTCTACCACGTGGTCGAGCCGTGGCGGGTGTACGCGCGGCTGTTCGCGGTGGTCGCCATCGGCGTCGCGATGCTCGCCGCGATCGGCGTCGCGTGGCTGCTGGGCCGCCTGCCGGAGCGCACGCCGGCCTACGTGGTGCCCGTGGTCGCGATCGCCCTGGCCGCGCTGGTGGCGTTCGACCTGAGCGCCCGCCACACGCACTTCTCGGCGCGCAACACGCCCATCTACGACCTGCTCGCCGAGCAGAAGGACGACGCGCCGCGCGTGGAGTACCCGCTCGTGCCGCCCACCTCCGGCCGCCACCTGGCCTACATCTTCTACACCGAGGGCTCGGGGCACCCGCTCATGAACGGCGGCCGGCCCGGCACCGTCGAGGCGGGGATCCAGGGCGGCCTCACCGACCCCTCCTTCACCAACGTGGCCCCGGCGCTGGCCGCCCTCGGCACGCGGTGGGCGATCGTCCACGGCGACGCGTACGCCGGCCAGCCGGTCCCGGTCCCCGGCGAGGGCTTCCGCCTGGTCGGGCGCTCGACCACCGACGCCCTCTACGAGGTGACGGCCGCGCCCGCGGTCGCGATCGCCGCGCCGAGCGTGGGCTTCGGCACCCCCGAGCCGGCGGGCGGCGGGCGCAGCACGCAGTGGATGCTGGGCCGGCGCGGGGATCTCACCGTCTTCAACCCGTCGTCGCGCCCGGTCGACATCACCCTGCGCTTCAGCGTCGCCAGCTTCGCGCGCCCGCGCGACTTCACGATCCGCAACCGCGGGCGCGTCGTGGCGCGCGGGCGGGCCGGCGACACGGCCACCGACGTCGTGATCCCCCTGCGCGCGCGGCCGGGCGAGACGGTGCTGAAGGTGACGACGCCCACCAAGGCGGACTCGATCGCGAAGGTCCTCGGCGTGCCGGACGCGCGCTCCGTGTCGCTGCAGTTCTCCAACATCGAGGTCAGCCGCACCGCCCGCGCCGCCGCGGCCGCCGCCGCCGCGCGTGGCTGACCCGCCGGCCATGGTCGCCGGCCGCGTCAGCGTCGTGGTGGTCAACTACAACTGCGCCGACGTCATCGAGCGCCCCCTGCGCTCACTGCGCGAGCAGACCTGGGGCGATGTCGAGGCGGTCGTCGTGGACTGCGACTCGCACGACGGGTCCATGGAGCTCGTGGCCGAGCGCTTCCCCGAGGCCGTGAGGGTCCCCCTCGGGTTCAACGCCGGCTTCGCCGAGGCCAACAACCGCGGGGTGGCGGCGGCCACCGGCGAGATCGTGATGCTGCTCAACCCCGACGCCTGGCTCGAGCCCGACAGCCTCGAGGGGCTGGCGCGGATCCTGCGCGACGACCCGGGCGTCGGCGTGGTCGGCGGCACCGTGCGCCACGAGGACGGAACGGTGCAGGAGATGGGCAACCTCGTGGATAGGCTAGGTTTCCCGGTGCCCCGTCGCGATGGCGCCGAGGCTCCGATCGACCGGAGGGCCTTCTTCGTGGGAGGGTGCGCCATGATGATGCGCCGCCGCGACTGGGATCGCCTCGGTGGCTTCGACAGCCGCTTCTTCATGTTCTTCGAGGAGGTCGACCTGTGCTGGCGCGCCCAGCGCGCCGGCCTCGACATCGCCATCGCCCCCGGGGTCACGATCTGGCACCTCGGCGGGTTCACCCTGTCCGGCGGCTACGCCAAGGGCGGCCGCCACCGCACCAACCCTCAGCGCGTCTACCTCCGGGAGCGCAATACGCTGGCCTCCGTGATCAAGAACGGCGACGCCACCACCATCGCCTGGGCCGGCGTCGGCTGGGCGATGAACCTGGTCGAGGCCCTCGGCTTCCTCGTGCTGGGCCAGCGCGAGGTCGCGCGCCAGTACCCGCGCGCCCTGGCCTGGAACGCCCGCAACGCCCGCGAGAGCCTGCGCCTGCGCCGCGCCACCCGCGCCGGCTTCGTGCGCCGCGACCGCGACCTGCCGGGCTGGTACCGCGGCAGCGGCAAGCTGCGCGTGCTGCGCGCCGGCGGCGTCCCCGCCGTCGACGGGGGAGGCGGATGACGACGGCCCGGTCGCGCGATCCCGAGGTCGCATCCGGCGAGGCGACCCCCCCGGACAGCCTCCCGCCCCCGCAGACCCTGCTCAGCCGCGGGCTGTCGGCGGCCGGGATCATGCTGCTCGCGACGGTCATCACCAACGCGACCAACTACGCGTACAGCCTGCTCATGGGGCGCCAGCTCGGGCCCGAGCTGTTCGGCGAGTTCACCGCCCTGCTGGGCGTGCTGATGATCCTCTCGGTCGCCAGCCAGACGGTGCAGACGGTCGTCGCCCGCTACTCCACCGGCCTGCAGACCGCCCAGGGGCCCGAGGCGGTGGTCGACTTCGCCCGGCGGCTGATGTGGCGCCTGACCCTGGTGGGCGTGGGCGCCTTCATCCTCTGGATCCCGATCGCGTTCCCGCTGGCCAGCATCCTCCAGATCGACTCGCCGGTGCCCGTGATCGCGGCCGGGTCGGCGCTCATCCTCGGCTTCAGCCTGCCGGTGGTCTGGGGCGCCTTCCAGGGCGAGCAGCGCTTCCGGGACCTCGGCCTCAACATGTGCGTGCTCTCGGTCGGCCGCTTCATCCTCGGCGCGGCCCTGGTCGCGCTCGGGGCGTCCGTGGCGGGTGCCGTGGGGGCGCTCACGATCGCCACCGCCGTCGCGTTCGCGCTCGCCTACCCCAGCGTGCGCAGCGCGCTCGGCTCGGGCACGGGCCGCCACGTGGGCCCGCCGGCCGCCGAGCTGGTGGCCTACGGCCTGCCGACCACCCTCGGCCTCGCGGCCTGGACGCTGCTCACCAACCTGGACATCGTGTTCGTCAAGGCCGCCGAGAGCTCCACCGAGGCCGGCTACTACGGCGCCGCCGCGACCATCGGCAAGATCGCGCTCTTCCTGCCGCTGGCCCTGGGCCTGGTCATCTTCCCGAAGGCCGCCGCCCGGCACGTGGCCGGGCAGGACTCGCGCTTCCTGATGCGCCGCACCGGCCAGGCCGTGGTGGTGGCGAGCGCCGCCCTGATCATCGTGTGCGCGGTGTTCGGCAGCACGGCCATCGACATCATGTTCGGCGCCAGCTACGCGCCCGCCGACGAGCTGCTGGTGCCGGTGGTGGGCGCCATGTGCTGCTTCGCCCTCACCAACGTGATGCTCTTCTACTACCTCTCGGTCCACCGGATGCGCTTCGCGTGGATGCTCTTCGCCGCGGTCGTGGTGCAGGTGATCGCGCTTTCGCTGGCGGCCAGCGACCCGCTGGCGGTGGCCTACGTCCAGCTGGCGATCGGCCTCTCGATCGTGGCGATCAACGAGATCTTCTTCGTCCCCCTGTTCGCCCCGATCCGGTAGGGACGTCGCACTCGCTCCGCGGTAGGTGGCCGGCGGCCCGGCCTCACGTGATCGCCCTCGCGCTCTACGGCGCGATGGCGCTCGTCTACACCTGGCCGGTGCCGCGCCACCTGCGCGGCGAGATCGCCAACGAGGCCGGCGACAACCTCGGCGGGGTCAACACGCTCTGGTGGGTCTGGCACGAGGTCTCGAGCGGCCACATCCCCTGGAGCATCGACCTCTACGGCTACCCCTCGTCGTCGGTCGTGTTCCACCCCTCCCCCCTGATGGAGGCGCTCTCGGTCCCGATCACGTGGGCCTTCGGCGCGGTGGTCTCGTTCAACCTGCTCCTGGTCATCAGCTTCACGCTGACCGGCTACACCGCCTTCCTGCTGGTGCGCCGGGTGACCGGCTCCACCCTGGCCGGCCTGGCCGGCGGGGCCCTGTTCACCGGCACCGCGCCCCACCAGTTCGACATGCTCTTCAACACCAACGCGGTGTGGGCGCTGCCGCTGGTGTGGCTGGCCTTCCTGGAGTGGCGCGAGCACCCGCGGCGCTGGCCCCTGGTGGCGCTCGCCTCGATCGCCCTGGGGCTGTGCAACTTCTACTTCGCCGCCTACTTCCTGGTGCCCAGCTTCCTCGTGTTCGCCCCGTGGAAGCGGCTGCGCGACCGCACGATGCTGGGCACCTACGCGGCGGCCGCCGGGGCGACGATCGCGGTGCTGGCGGTGGTCTACCTGCCCTCGCTGATCGCGGCGGGCTCCAAGACGCGCGAGCAGCTGGACGTGGTGGCCTCCGCGGTCGGCTCGCGCCCGCCCACCGAGCTGCTGGCGCTGGTGATCGGCTCGCCGGACAACCCGGTCTTCGGCGACCTCTTCACCCGGCTCGGGTCGGGGCTCGACCCCACCCAGGCGCCCAACACCGGCAGCGCCTACGCGGGCATCGTCGTGCTGGTGCTCGCCGCGATCGGCTGGCGGGCCGGGCGGCGCACCGGCCCCTGGGTGCCGCTCGCCCTGATCGGCTTCGTGATGCTGCTGGGCCCCGAGCTGCTGATCAACGGCCACCGGCTCATGCCCCTGCCGTACGCCCTGGCCGAGCACGTCCCGGTGCTGAGCTACCTGCGCGCCCCCGGCCGCTTCTACGCCCTCATGGCGCTCCCGCTGATCGTGCTCGCGTGCGTCGGCCTCACCCGCCTGCGCGCGCGGGCGGGCGCCTGGGGGCCGGCGCTCGTGGTCGCCCTCACCTGCCTGGCCGTGGTCGATTCGCTGTTCCGCCTGACGATCCCGACCACCCCCTCGCAGGTGCCGAGCGTCTACGACCGCCTGGCGACGCTGCCCGGCCGCCCGGCGCTCATCGAGGCCCCCGGCGGCAACTTCAACGACTACCAGTGGCTCGCGTTCCAGCGCGTGTCGGGCCTGCCCATCGTCAACAACGCCGCGCCCCGGGCGACCCGGGCCACCAACCCGATCCCGCTGTACCGCAACCCCTTCCTCGCGGGCACCGTGGCCGGCCCGCTCCCGAGCGTGCTGGCCGACCCGCAGCCGACCGGCGCCGCGGCCGCGCGGCTCGACCGCGCCCGGCGCCGGGGCGTCCAGGAGCTCGCCGACATGGGCGTCGGCTACGCCGTGCTGCACAACTATCCGTACTTCGGCTGGGCCAACCCGGCCGACCCCGGCTACGGCCTCTACCGCGCCTACCTCGAGCGCTACCTCGGCCCGCCGGTGTACGAGGACGCGGACGTGCAGCTGTACGCGCTGCCCGGCGCCCCCGGGCGCGAGCTCATCGCGGGCTGGAAGGACGCGCCAGGATGACCAGCTGCGACGCGAGCAGCTCCGGGCGCAGGCGCGTGATCGCGACCCCCCGCTCGCCGATCGCGTAGCTCGCGGGGCCCACGGGGATCTCGCGCTCCACCTCCAGGCCGGCCCGCTCCACCATCTCCCGGGCGGTCCGGCGGGTGAAGAAGCGCAGGTGGGTGCGGTCGAAGATGCCGGTGCGCTCGTAGCGCCAGACGCCGCGGGCCAGGCGGGCCCGGGCGCGCACGTAGGCGATGTTGGGCAGCGACACGATGACCGTCCCGCCCGGCGCCAGCAGCCCGGCCGCGTGGGCGAGGGCGGCGTCGGGGTCGAGCAGGTGCTCGAGGACGTCCGCGAGCATGATCTGGTCGAACGGCCCGCGCTCGGCGAGCTCGCCGGTCTCGAGCAGGCGCGCGACGTCCCCCTCGATGGTCTCGACGCCCCGGGCGCGGCTCTCCTCGCACGCCGCCGCGTCCAGGTCCACCGCGAGCACGTCGGCCCCCTTGAGGTCGCGCGCCAGCTCGGAGATGTAGCCGCCGGCCGCCCCCAGGTCCAGCAGCCGCGCCCCGGGGCGCACCAGGTCCAGGAGCGCCGCGTGCGTCCCGTACCCGCGCCTGCCGAGCCGGTAGGTCGCCCCCTGCTCGCTCACGCGGCCACGCGCCGGTACAGCGCGACGGTCTCGTCGGCGACCGCCTCGAGCGAGCGCTCCTCGCCGGCCCGGCGCGAGGCGTCCGCCAGCTCGCCCGCGAGCGGGGTCTCGAGCGCCGCGCGCAGCACCGCCGCCAGGGCGTCGGCGTCGCGGGGGAAGACGCCGCCCGGGTGCGGGGCGGCCTCGGCCAGGACGTCGGACGCGAGCACCGGCAGGCCGTAGGCGAAGGCGAAGCTCATGGGTCCGGACGCGGACAGCCCGTCGCGGTACGGCAGCACCAGCGCGTCGGCCCCCGACAGGTAGTCCGGCACGTGCTCGTCGCCCACGTAGCCCTCCCAGCGCACCCCGCCGATGGACTCCGCGCGCTGCATGGCGGCGGCGTACCCGCGCTCGTAGGCCGGGTCGCCGGCCAGCCGGGGGTGGCGCCCGCCGGCCACGACGAGCTCGGCCACGCCGCCGCCCGCCCGGTAGCGCTCCCAGCCGTCGAGGAGCAGCGGGAGCCCCTTGTAGCCGGTGACGAAGCCGAAGAAGAGGACCGTGGGCTGCGCGAAGCCGAGGGTGGCGCGCGCCTGGTCGCGCGGGACGGGGGTGGCGTCGGGGGCGGGCAGGGGGATCACCGTGACCCGCTCGGAGGGCACCCCGTACTGGTCGATGAGGCGCGCCGCCAGCCCCTCGTCGTGCACGATCACCGCGTCGCCCCCCAGCGCGGCGCCGCGGATGAGCCGCCGCAGCAGGGTGCGCACCGCCCGCGGGGGCATCCGCGAGCCGTTGGAGTCGACGAAGCCCCGGTCGACCGTCGTCAGGTCCACCACGCCGTGCACCGTCACCACGCGGGCGTGGCCGTGTCGCCGCGCCGCCCGCATCACGGCCGGGAACTGCACCGCCGCGGCCGGGCCGCCGTAGAGGAACACCTCGTGCTGGGCGTGCACCACGCCGGGGCGGTGGCGGGCGAACTGGCGCCCGACGCGCCCGAAGCGCACGCCGGGCGTGTAGGCCCGCGACACCCTCACCCCGGGGTGGGGGAGCTCGATCACCGGCGGCCCCGCGTCCACCCGGTCGGCGAGCACGAGCTGGCGCTCGACGCCCGCCCGGGCGTACGCCGGCACCAGGCGCGAGACGAACGCGGGGACGCCCGCGGGGGGGCGCTGCGCGCCGGCGGCGGGGAACGGCGTCAGGTGGAGCACATCGGGCACGGCCGTCGGCATCCGGCGATCATACGCACGCGCAGGGGCTCGTTATGCTCGACCGGTGAACGACGGGGGCGAGAATGTCGAGCATGGCGCGCCGCGACGCCCCGCGGTGGGTCTGCGCGCCCCGGTGACCCGCCCCGAGCTCTCGGTGGTCGTGCCGTCCTTCAACCAGGCGGAGACGATCCAGGACAACCTGCGCGAGATCGCGCGGCGCCTGGAGGCGCAGGGGCTCGACTTCGAGATGGTGGTCGTCTCGGACGGCAGCTCCGACGACACCCACGCCGAGGCCGCCGCCCTCGACGACGAGCGCGTGCGGGCGCTGCGGTACGACCGCAACATGGGCAAGGGCTACGCGCTGAGGACCGGCTCGGCGGCGGCGACCGGCGAGTGGATCGCGTGGGTCGACTCGGACCTGGACCTCGACCCCGGGCGCATCGAGGCCTTCCTCGCCACGGCCAAGGACCGGCGGCTGGACGTGGTGGTCGGGTCCAAGCGCCACCCCGAGTCCGAGGTGACCTACCCCACGCGCCGCCGGGTCTACTCCTGGCTCTACCAGCAGCTGGTGCGGGCCATGTTCTCCCTCGACGTGCGCGACACGCAGGTCGGGATGAAGCTGTTCCGGCGCGAGGTGCTCGACGAGGTGCTGCCGGTGGTGCTGGTCAAGCGCTACGCGTTCGACCTCGAGATCCTGGCCGTCGCGCGGAGCTTCGGCTTCGAGCGCATCGCCGAGGCGCCCATCCGGCTCGAGTACCAGTTCACCGCCAGCGGGGTGAACCCCCGCGCCATCGCCCAGGCCCTGTGGGACACGGCGGCGGTCTTCTACCGCCTGCGGCTGCTGCGCTTCTACGAGCGCCGGCGGGTGCTGGCGCACCGGGTGGCGGCGCACCGCCCCGACCCGCTCCCGGGCCTGACCGTGGTGCTCGTGCCCGTCCACATCGACGCCGGCACCCAGGCGGCGGTGGACCGCCTGCGCGCGGCCACGCCCGAGGGCACCCGCGTGCTCGTGGCCGCTCCGGCCGAGCCCGGCGATCCCCTCCCGCCGCTGCCGGGGGCGGAGGTCGTGCCCTCGGGCGGCGGCTCGCGCAGCGAGCGCATCGGCCGCATCGTGCACCTGGTCACCACCGAGGTCGCGGCCTTCGTCGACCAGGACGCCCGGCCCAGCGACGCCTGGGCGCAGGCCGCCCTGAGCCTGATGGGCGACGCGCACGTGGGCGCGGTGGTGGGCCCCACCGTGGCCCGTCTGGAGGGCCCGCTGCTGGACGACGCGGCCGGCATCCTCAGCGAGTCGCGCCTCGGGCGTCGGCGGCGCGCGCATCCGCCACCACGTCGGCCAGCTGCGCGAGGTGGGCGACTTCCCGGCCTCCAACCTGTTCGTGCGCGTGGAGGCCCTCCAGCGGGCCGTGGACGAGGGGCACCCGCTCGACGACGACCTGTGCGGCGTGCTGCGCGCGCGCCAGGGCCTGGCGGTCCTCTGCAGCCCGGACGTGGTCATGTCGAGCCACCCGCTGCGCCTGTTCCGCCCCTACCTCGGGATGCTCCACCGCCTCGGCCGCGACCGCGGCCGGCGGGTGCGCACCGGCTGGCGCCCGCGCCCGCGCCACCTGGCGCCGACCGCGCTGGTGATCGGCGCCGCCGCCGGACCGCTGGCGCTGGGCGCCGGCGGGCGCCTGCGCCGCGCCTGGACCGCCGCGGCGCTCGCCTACGGCGCCGTCATCGCGCTGTTCGGCGGGGTGGTGCTGGTGCTGCACCGCCGGCCCAAGCTGGCCGGCCTGACCGCGCTCGGGGCCGCCGCGTCGCACCTGGCGTTCGGCGCCGGCATCGTCCGCGGGGTCGTCGAGGGCTTCGCCCGCAGGGGGCGTTCGGGTGGATGACGGCGAGGGGCGCATGATCGACGTGGACCGGCTGGTGGAGGAGCTGACCGAGCGCGTGGAGGAGCAGCGCCGGGCCGGCGCCTACGCGGACGACCCGTCGGCGCTGCCGCTGGACCTGCCGCCCCCCGAGGCGCCCGTGCGCTTCCGGCCCGAGCGGGCCTACTCGACCAAGCCGGTCGTGGGCCGGCCCCTGACCATGGTCAAGCAGGGGCTGCTGCGGCTGCTGGTGCACGTCTTCGACGACCTCGCCGCGCAGACGTCGGCGGCCATCGAGGCGGACCGCCGCGACGCGCGCCAGGCCGAGGCCGCGCTGCGCACGCGCATCGAGGAGATCGAGCAGGCGCTGGACCACCTCCAGCTGGGCCCGCGCCTCGCCCGCCTGGAGCGCGCCCGCACGGTGCCGCCCGCCCCGGCGCCCGCCGGCGCCACGGACGCCCCGGCCCCCGCGCTCGCGCCGGCCGGTCCCACCGCCGCGGCGCCCCCGCTCGACTACCTCGCCTTCGAGGCGCGCTTCCGCGGCTCCGAGGAGGCGATCCGGGCCCGCCAGGGCATCTACCGCGAGCTGTTCGCGGGGTGCCGGCGCGTCGTGGACCTGGGCTGCGGCCGCGGCGAGCTGGTGCAGCTGCTGGTGGAGGCCGGGGTTGACGCCTACGGCGTGGAGCTCAACGACGACTTCGTCGACCTGATGCGGGAGAAGGGCCTCGAGGTGGTCCGCGAGGACGCCCTCCGCCACCTGGCCGGGCTCTCCGAGGGCGAGGTGGACGGCATCGTGGCCAGCCACGTGGTCGAGCACCTGCCCCCGCACGTCGTGTCGGAGCTGGTGTCCACCGCCTGGGAGCGCCTGCCCCCCGGCGGCGTGCTCGTGATGGAGACCCCCAACCCCGAGTCGCTGGTGGCGGGCTCGGTCAACTTCCACCGCGATCCCACCCACCTGCGCCCCGTCCACCCCGACACGCTGGCGTTCATCTGCGAGAGCACCGGCTTCGCCGACGTCGCCATCCGGCGCCTGTCGCCCGTGCCCGACGCCGAGCGGCTGCCGCTGCAGGGCCCCGGGGCGGGCCCGCTGGGGGACCACCTCGACCGGGTGGTGCAGCGCCTCAACGACCTGCTCTACGGCTTCCAGGACTACGCCGTCGTCGCTCGGAGGTAGGGGCCCGTGCGCATCCTCTGGGTCGTGCCGCGCTACGGCGCGGATGTGATCGGGGGCGCCGAGACGCTGGTCCGGCGCCTGGCCACGCGGGCGCTCCCCGCGGGCTGGAGCTCCGACGTCGCCACCACCTGCGCGTCGGACCACGCCACCTGGCGCAACGACCTGCCCGCCGGCGCCTCGCGCGACGGCGCGGTGGGGGTGACGCGCTTCCCGGTCGATCCCCGCGACGAGGAGCGCCACGCCCTCACCCACCGCCTGATCGTGGAGGGCCGCGCGGGGTACCTCGACGAGCTGGAGTGGCTCGCGAGCGGCGTGTGGTCCGGCGCGCTGGGGGCCCACCTGGAGCGCTCGGACCACGACCTGATGATCTTCTGCCCGTACCTGTTCGGCACCACCCTGTGGGGGGCCCAGGTCGACCCCGGCCGCTCGGCGGTGCTCCCGTGCCTGCACGACGAGCCCTACGCGCGCCTGGAGACGGTGGGCCGCGTGCTGGCCGGGGTGCGCGGCTGCATCTTCAACGCCCCGGGCGAGGAGCGCCTGGCGCGGCGGCTCCACGCCATCCGCGACGGCGGCGTGGTGGGCATGGGCTTCGACCCGCCGTCCACGCCGGCCCCGGGCGGCTTCGCCGAGCGCCACGGCCTGGGGCGCTACCTGGTGTACGCCGGCCGCCTGGAGGAGGGCAAGCGCGTGCAGGTGGCCGTGGAGCACGCCACCCGGCACGCGCGCGAGCGCCCGGACGCGCCCCGCCTGGTGCTGATCGGCAGCGGGTCCTACCGGCCGCCGCGCGCGTCCGCCGGAGCCGTCCTGCGCGTGGGCCGCGTGAGCGAGGACGACAAGCGCTCGGCCATGGCCGGCGCGGTCGCCCTGGTGAACCCGTCGCGCATGGAGAGCCTGTCGATCGTGCTCATGGAGGCCTGGCTCGAGGGGACGCCGGCCGTGGTCGCGCGCGAGTCCGAGGTGATGCGCGACCACTGCGCCGACAGCGGCGGCGGCCTCACCTTCGCGACCTACGAGGAGTACCGGGACGCGGTCGACCGCCTGCTCGACGACCCCGGCGAGGCGCGGGCGATGGGGGCCCGCGGGCGCGAGTACGTGCTCGACGTCTACGGCTGGCCGGCGGTGAGCGCACGCTTCGCCGACGTCGCCGGGCGGCTGGCGCCGTGACCGCCGTCACCCAGGTCATCGCGGCCGCCGCCCCCGGCGACGCGGTCACCGACCAGGCGCTCGCCTGGCAGCGCCTGCTGGAGGGGTGGGGCCACCCCGGCCAGATCGTGGCCGAGCACGTGGACCCGGCGCTCGCCGGGCGCGTCCGGCGCCTCGACGCCGGCGGGGCGGACCTCCTGCGCGCCGGGGCCGTGGTGCTGCACTACTCGGTGTGGAGCGCGACCATCGACGCCGCCCTGCGCGCGCCGGGTCCGCTGGCCGTCTGCTACCACAACGTCACGCCGGGCGATCTGCTGCGCGACGCCAACCCCGAGCTGGCCGCCGGCGTGCGACCGGGCGCGCGAGTCGCTGCCGCGCCTGCGGGGGCGCGTGCGCGCCCTGATCGCCGACTCCGCCTTCAACGCCTCCGAGCTGGCCCCCCTGGGCCTCACCGCGGAGGTGGTGCCGCTGCTGCTGGAGGCCACCCCGCGGCCGGAGCCGCCCCGCCCCGCCCGGCCGCGCGGCGCGACGGTGCTGTCGGTGGGCAGGATCGCCCCCAACAAGCGCATCGAGGACCTGATCGGGGCCTTCCACCTGTACCGCGGCCACCGCGACCCCGAGGCCCGCCTCGTGCTGGTGGGCAGCGACAGGGGCTTCGAGCGCTACCGCGTCGGCGCTGGACCGCCTGCTCGCCCGCCTCGGAACCCGCGGCGTGACCTTCGCCGGCCGGGTGAGCGACGCCGAGCGCGACCGCTGGTACGCGGGCGCCGACGCCTACCTGTGCCTGTCGGTGCACGAGGGCTTCTGCGCGCCCCTGGTCGAGGCGATGGCGCACGCGGTGCCCGTGGTCGCGCGGCGCGCCGGGGCGGTGCCCGAGACGCTCGGGGGCGCGGGGGTGGTCATCGACGGCGGCCTGCCGCTCGCGGCCGAGGCGCTCCACGAGGTGGTGTCCTCCGAGCCCACCCGCGCCGGCCTGCGCGCCGCGGCGCGGGCGCGCCTGCGCGAGCTGGCCCCCGACGTCGTCGCGGCCCGCCTGCGGGTGGCGCTGGCGCCGATCCTGGACGCCCCGTGAGCGCGCGCCCCCGCGTCGCCCTGGTGGTGCAGCGCTACGGCGCCGAGGTGAACGGCGGCGCCGAGGCGCTGGCGCGTCGCGTCGCCCGCCTGATCGACGACGCGGTCGACCTGACCGTCCTCACCACCTGCGCCCTCGACTACCGCACCTGGGCCGACCACTACCCGCCCGGCGAGCAGGCCGTCGACGGCGTGCGGGTGCTGCGCTTCCCGGTGCCCGAGCCCCGCGACCCGGAGGCGTTCGACCGGATCGCCCCGCGGGCCTACGCCTCGCCCGGCCGACCTGGCGCTCGGCGCCGAGTGGATGCGCGCCCAGGGGCCCCGCGCGCCCGGGCTGGTGGAGCACCTGCGCGACCACGGCGGCGGGTACGACGCGGTCGCGTTCGTGACCTACCTCTACGCCACCACGGCCGAGGGCATCGGCCACGTCGCCGACCGCAGCCTGCTGGCGCCGACCCTCCACGACGAGCCGCCGGCCGCGCCTGGCGGTGTTCGACCGGGTCTTCGCCGACGCCCGCCTGCTGCTGTTCAGCACCGAGGAGGAGGCCGCCTTCGCCGCCCGCCGCTTCGGCGTGGGCCCGGACCGCGCGCGCCTGGTGGGCGCGGGTCTGGACCCCCCGCCGCCCTCCGACGCCTCCCGCTTCGCCCCGGTCGTGGGCGGGCGGCCGTACGCCCTCTGCCTGGGGCGGGTGGACGCGTCCAAGGGGGTCGTGGACCTCGTGGCCATGCACGACCGCTACCGGCGCGCGCGCCCCGACGGCCTCGACCTGGTGCTCATGGGCGGGGGCGACGCCGCGCTGCCCGCCCACCCGTGGCTGCACCGCACCGGCTTCGTCGACGAGCAGGTGGTGCACGACGCCCTCGAGGGCGCCGCCGTCGTGGTGGTGCCGTCGGCGTACGAGAGCCTGTCCTTCGCCCAGCTCGAGGCGTGGAGCCACGGCCGCGCGACCCTCGCCAGCGCGCGCTCGCCGGTGCTCGTCGGCCAGTCGCGCCGCTCCGGGGGCGGCCTCTGGTACGCCGACGCCGACCAGTACGCGGCCATGGTCGACCTGCTCGCCCGGGGCGCGCCGCTGGCGCAGGCGCTGGGCCGCCAGGGCCGGCGCTACGTGGAGCGCGAGTGCAGCTGGGAGCGGGTGCGCGAGGCCTGGCTCGCCGCGATCCGGGACGTGGCCGAGGGGCCGCCGGCGACGGCGCGGCTACACTCGTCGCCATGATCTCGGCCGCCGCGATGTCGCGCTACGCGCCGCTCTTCCGCAACCTCGCCCGCCGCGAGGTGCGCCAGCGCTACAAGGGATCGGCGCTCGGCCTGGCGTGGGCCCTGGTGACGCCGGCGATCATGGTCGCGGCCTACTCGATCGTCTTCAAGTTCCTGCTGCGCATCGACATCCCGAACTACGCCCTGTTCCTGTTCGTGGGGCTGACGGTGTGGACGTTCTTCATGGGCGGCGCCCAGGTCGCGGCGCGCAGCCTGGTGAGCAACGCGAGCCTGGTCACCAAGGTGAGCTTCCCCCGCCAGATCGTCCCGCTGGCGGTGATGACCGGCAACGCCTTCACCGCGGCGGCGATGTTCGTGGTCGCCCTGCCGCTGTGCATCTGGCTCACCGAGGGCTCGCTGGCCCCGCTGGTGACTGCTGCCGCTGCTGGTGCTGCTGCTGGGCGCCTTCACGGTCGGCTTCGGGCTGTTCGTGGCGGCGTTCAACGTCTACTTCCGCGACGTCGAGCACATCCTCGCGGCGATCGCGATGCCGTGGATCTTCGTGTCGCCCGATCTTCTAGTCGTTCGACACGGTGCCGGGGCTCAGCGACGACAGGCAGTGGGCGATCGACCTGCTGCACTGGGGCAACCCGATCGCGCCCTTCATCCTCTGCGTCCAGGACGCGCTCTTCTGGGGCGCCTGGCCCGCGGCCGGCGACCTCGCTGTACTCGGCGGTCGCCGCCGTCGTGATGCTGGCCGTCGGCTGGTCCGCCTTCCGCCGGCTCGACCCCGAGATGGCGGTCGAGCTCTGATGGCCCCGGAGGCGGGCCGGATCCGCCTGCGCGGCGTCTCGCGCAGCTTCCGGGTCGTTCCACGAGCGCAACGCCACGCTCAAGGAGACCGCTCGTCGCGCCGCCGCCGCGCCTCGCTACGAGGACCGCTGGGCGGTGCGCGACGTCGACCTCGACATCGCGCCCGGGCGAGGCCGTCGGCGATCGTGGGCCAGAACGGCTCGGGCAAGAGCACGCTGCTGAAGCTGCTGGCCGGCATCATCCCGCCCCAGGCGGGCACCGTGGAGATCGGCGGCACCGTCGCCTCGATGCTCGAGCTGGGCGCCGGCTTCCACCCGGACTTCACCGGCCGCGAGAACGTCTTCATGAACGGCTCGATCCACGGGCTCGGCGAGCGCGACATCGAGGAGCGCTTCGACGAGATCGTCGACTTCGCCGAGCTGCGCGGACTTCATCGACATGCCGGTGCGCACCTACTCGAGCGGCATGCAGATGCGGCTGGCGTTCGCGATCGCGTCCCACGTCAACCCGGACGTGCTGCTGCTCGACGAGGTGCTCGCCGTCGGCGACGAGGCCTTCCAGCGCAAGTGCTTCGGGCGGATCGCCGACTTCCGCCGCTCGGGCGGGACCCTCGTGTTCGTGTCCCACGACCCCGCGCTGGTGGAGCGCGTCTGCGAGCGCGCCCTGCTGCTGGCGGACGGGCGCGTCCACGCCGACGGGCCGCCGGCCCCCGTCCTGGCCGCCTACCACCGGCTGCTGGCCGACGCCGGCTCCAGCGCCGAGGTCGCCGGCAGCGTGCGCCCGGGCGACTCGGCCGACCCGCGCGTGTGGGGCAACGGCCAGGTGGCCATCGTGGCCGCCCGGCTGCGCGGCCCCGACGGGCCCACCGACCGCTTCACCGCGGGCGAGCCGATGACCATCGAGATGGACCTCGAGGCGCCGGAGCCGGTCGAGACGCCCACCTTCGGCATCGCGATCCAGTCGTCCGAGGGGATCACCCTCTACGGCACCAACACGGGCCTCGACGCCTTCGCCGTCGAGCGCATCGCGGGGCGCACCAGCATCGCCTTCGAGATCGCCTCACTGCCCCTTCACGAGGGGCGCTTCACGGTGACGCTCGCCGTGCACTCGCGCGACGAGAGCGTCATCTACCACTGGCTCGACCGGTGGCTCGAGTTCAGCGTCTTCCAGCAGGAGACCGGCGCGGGGCCGGTCAACCTCTCGGGGTCGTGGCGCCTGGGCGCCGCCTCCCCTACGCCGACCGCCTGAGCCGCTCCAGGTCCGCGTCCACCATCATCCGGACGAGGGCCTCGAAGTCCACGGCCGGCTCCCAGCCCAGGCGCTCGCGCGCCTTGGCGGGGTCGCCCACCAGCAGGTCCACCTCGGCGGGCCGGATCAGGGCGGGATCGGTGCGCACGTGCTCGTCCCGGTCCAGGTCGGCGTGGGCGAAGGCCAGCTCCACCAGCCGGCCGACCGTGTTGGTGACCCCGGTGGCCACGACGTAGTCGTCGGGCTCGTCCTGCTGGAGCATCCGCCACATCGCGTCCACGTAGTCGCCGGCGAAGCCCCAGTCGCGGCGCGCGTCCAGGTTGCCCAGCGTCAGGTGGTCGTCCAGGCCCAGCTTGATGCGGGCGACGCCGTCGGTGACCTTGCGCGTCACGAACTCCAGCCCGCGCCGCGGGGACTCGTGATTGAAGAGGATCCCGGAGCAGGCGAACATGTCGTACGACTCGCGGTAGTTCACGGTGATGTAGTGCCCGTAGACCTTGGCGACGCCGTAGGGGCTGCGCGGGTAGAAGGGCGTCGACTCGCTCTGGGGCGTCTCCAGCACGCGGCCGTACATCTCGCTCGAGGACGCCTGGTAGAAGCGGATCCGCGGGTTGACCTGGCGGATCGCCTCCAGCAGGCGGGTGACGCCCGACGGCGGTGAACTCGGCGGTCAGCACGGGCTGGGTCCACGAGGTCGGCACGAACGACTGCGCCGCCAGGTTGTAGACCTCGTCGGGCTCGGCCTGCTGGAGCGCGGCCGTCAGCGACGGCTGGTCCAGGAGGTCGGCCTGCGCGAAGTGCAGGCGGTCGCGCAGGTGGTCGATGCGCTCGTACGACTCGGTCGAGGAGCGCCGTACGACGCCCCACACCTCGTAGCCCTTGTCGAGGAGCAGCTCGGCCAGATACGAGCCGTCCTGTCCGGTGATGCCGGTGATGAGTGCGCGCGGCACGCCTACTCCTTCTCCTCGGCCACCCGCTCACGCCACCACTCGAGGGTGTCGGCCAAGGTCGTGTCGATGGGGATCTCCGGGGTCCACCCGGTGTCGGCGCGAAGTCGCGCGGGCGAACCATAGAGGTCGCTCTGCTCGCCGTCGCGCCGCAGCCCGGGATCGGAGGCGTACGTCACGGGGATCCGCGCGAGGCGCGCCAGCCCCTCCAGCAGCCGGCGCACCGGCAGCGAGTGGCCGCTGCAGGCCATGTAGACCACGTCCGGATCGCCGCGGTCGAGCAGCAGCCAGTAGGCGCGCACCATGTCGCGCACGTCGATGAAGTCGCGGCGCGTGTCGACGTTGCCCACGCGCACCTCGATCGCGCTCGCGTCCCTCGGCCTCGGCCCGCGCGATCTGGCGGGCGACGTTGGGGAGCACGAAGCGCGCGTCCTGGCCCGGCCCGACGTGGTTGAAGGCGCGCACGCGGATCGTGCGCAGGCCGTAGGCCTCGCGGTACTGGCCGGCCGCCAGGTCGGCGGCCGCCTTCGAGGCGCCGTAGGGCGACAGCGGGTGCAGCGGCGTGTCGACGGACACCGGCAGCTCGTCCACCGGCACGCGCCCGTGGATCTCGCCGCTGGTGACGATCAGGGCGGGGAGGGACGGGTCGTGGGTGCGCAGCGCCTCGAGCAGCCCCAGCGTGCCGCCGAGGTTGACCTCCCAGGTGGCCAGGGGCTCGGCGAACGACCGGCCCACCGACGAGGCGCCCGCCAGGTGCACGATGCGGTCGGGTCGCGCGGACGCCAGCACGCCGGCCACCGACGCGGGGTCGCGCAGGTCGCCCGGCGTGGGCCGTGACGCCCGCCGGGACGGCGGCCTCGCGGCCGGGGCGGACGAGGCCGTGGACCTCGTGGCCGAGCGCCGCGCAGTAGGAGGACAGGTATCCCCCGGCGAATCCGGTCACACCGGTGATGAGCACCCGCACGAATATCGACCCTACCGCGTCGCGCACGTTGGCGAATTGTGTGCTCTAGGGCGCGCCGGTTGCCGCATCGTGGCGCGGCCCACTACTGTCGCGGGATGACCCGTCCCCGGACGCTGCTGAGCGGCCTGCTCGCGATCCTCGCCCTCCTGGTGGTCGGGGTCTCGCTGGCCTCCGCCACGGCGACGCTCGACATCTACGGCGACTACGCGGACAACCGGGTCATCGACGGCCACTACTCGGCCTCGGACCTCAAGGCGGCGCTCGAGGGCGCCCAGGGCGACACCTCCTACGCGGGCTTCGCCGACGCCGTCTCGGACGCCTACGACCGCGACATCCTCGGCCTGTCGGTCGGCAGCGAGCCGCGGGGCACGCGCGAGTTCGGCGACAGCGCCGACTCCCCGTCCTCCTCGCTCCTGCCCGAGCCGCGCGGCCCGGGCGCCCGCGACCAGCCGCCGTGGCCCTTCCTCGCCCTCAGCATCCTCGCCGGCGCGCTCGTCATCACCGGCGCCGGGAGCTCGATCTACCGGCGCGCCCGTCGTTGAGGTTCGAGGGGACCGCCGGCTACATCGCCGGCGAGGAGCTGCGGGCATCGGTCAACGTGGCGGTCACCCTGGAGCGGCCGCTGCTGGTGCGCGGCGAGCCGGGCACCGGCAAGACGCTGCTCGCCGAGGCGGTCGCGCAGGCGCTCGGCATGGAGCTGCTGGTCTGGGGGGTCAAGTTCGACCACCCGCGCCCAGGACGGCCTCTACGTCTACGACACGGTCCAGCGGCTCTACGACAGCCAGTTCGGCGACGGCGATCCCTCCGACATCGCGCGCTACATCCGCCTCGGCCGCCTGGGTGAGGCCTTCGCGGCGCCCGAGCGGGTGGTGCTGGTGATCGACGAGATCGACAAGGCCGACCTGGAGTTCCCCAACGACCTCCTGTGGGAGCTCGACCGGATGAGCTTCCACATCCCCGAGACCGGCGAGACCGTCAGCGCCGCGCAGCGCCCGGTGGTGATCATCACCTCCAACGCGGAGAAGGAGCTCCCGGACGCGTTCCTGCGCCGCTGCGTGTTCCACTACATCGCCTTCCCCGAGCCGGCCGAGATGGAGCGCATCGTGCGGGTGCACCACCCGCGGCTCGACGAGGCCCTGCTGGGCGCCGCCCTCGAGGCCTTCTACGTGCTGCGCTCGTTCGACGGCCTGCAGAAGCGCCCCACCACCAGCGAGCTGATCGACTGGGTGCAGGCCCTGGTGATCGCCGGCATCCCGGCCGAGCGGGTGCTGGCCGAGCTGCCCTTCCTCGGCGTCGTGCTCAAGACGCCCCAGGACCTGGAGATCGCCCGCCGCCACCTGTCGGTGCGCGCCCGCAGCGCCATCCGCGACTGATGGCCTTCGAGGGGCTCTTCTACGGGCTGCGCGCCCGCGGGGTCCCGGTCGCGATGGACGAGTGGCTCGGGCTGCAGGAGGCCCTCGCCCGCGGCCTGGCCGACTCGAGCCTGTCGCGCTTCTACCTGCTCGCCCGGGCCCTGCTGGTGAAGTCCGAGCGCCACTACGACGACTACGACCTCGCCTTCGCCGAGTACCTGACCGGGCTCGAGCAGAGCGACGACGCGATCGCCGACCGGGTGTGGGAGTGGCTGGACGAGCGGCCGGAGGGCCTCGCCCTGAGCGCCGAGCAGCGCGCGCGGCTGGACGAGGCGATGGGGCGCATCGACCTCGAGGCCCTGCGCGAGCGCCTGGCCGAGCGCCTGCGCAACCAGACCGAGGCCCACCACGGCGGCTCGCGCCACATCGGCACCGGCGGCACCTCGCCCCTGGGCCACTCCGGGTGGCACCCCGGCGGCATCCGCCTGGGCGGGGAGGGGCGCAACCGCACCGCCGCGCAGATCGCCGCCGAGCGGCGCTTCCGCGACTACCGCGGCGACGAGACGCTGGGCGTGCGCGAGATGGGCGTCGCCCTGCGCCGCCTGCGCCGTCTCACCACCCGGCTCGACGGGCCCGCCACCGAGCTCGACCTGGACGACACCATCGGCGCGACCGCCGACGCCGGCGGCAACCTGCGCCTGGTCTTCCGGCGCCCGCGGCGCAACGCGGTGCGCGTGCTGCTGATGCTGGACGTGGGCGGCTCCATGGACGAGCACGCGGCGCTGGTGAACCGGCTCTTTTCGGCCGTCCACCAGAGCGGGCGCTTCCGCGACCTGACCGTGCGGTACTTCCACAACTGCCCGTACGACCGCGTCTACGAGACGGCCCGCCTGCTGCCGTCCCGCTCCGAGGCGACCCTCGACCTGCTGGCCCGCATGGCCCCCGACCACAAGCTCGTGGTCGTGGGCGACGCGTGCATGGCCCCCAGCGAGCTGACGATGGTGGGCGGCGCCATCGACTGGTACCAGCACAACGAGGAGCCGGGGTGGGTGTGGCTGGAGCGGCTGGCGGGGCGCTTCGCCGCGCGGGCCTGGCTCAACCCGGTGCCGCGGGCCTGGTGGGAGCGCGTCCACGGCGCGCGCACGCTGGGCGCCGTCCGGACGATCTTCCCGATGCACGAGCTCTCGCTCGACGGCCTGGACGCGGCGGTCAACGGCCTCATGGCCGCCGCACACGGCGGCGCCTGAGCCGCACGGGCGCGCGCCGCTGCGGCGGCAGGCGTAGGATTTCCGCGCCCGTCATGACGTCGTCGACCTGAGGTAACGCGCGATGTCGCAGTCCAACTACAGCCAGACCATCCGTGCCAACATCCCCGCCCGCGTCGGGATGCTCGGACAGGTGATGGCCGCCATCGGCGAGGCCGGCGGCCAGGTGGGCGGCGTAGACATCGTGCGCTCCAGCAAGGACGCCGTGACGCGGGACATCACGGTGCTACGCCAACGACGCCCAGGGGGCCGCGATCGTCGCCGCGCTGCGAGCAGATCGAGGGCGTCGACGGTCGAGTCGATCACCGACCGCGTCTTCATGTCGCACCTCGGCGGCAAGATCGGCATGCAGAACCGCGTGCCGGTGGCCACCCGCGACGACCTGTCGATGGCCTACACGCCGGGCGTCGCCCGCGTGTGCATGGCGATCCACGACGACTTCGACCAGGCCTGGGAGTACACGATCAAGGGCAACAGCGTGATGGTCGTCAGCGACGGCTCGAGCGTCGTCGGCCAGGGCGACCTCGGCCCCGAGGCCTCGCTGCCCGCCCTCGAGGCCAAGTGCGCCTTCCTGCGCCGGCTGGCCGGCATCGACGCCTTCCCGCTGCCGGTGGACCTGCGCGACCCGGCCGAGATCGCCGAGGCCGTGGCCCTGTGCTCGTCGGTGTTCGCCGGCATCCACCTGAGCGACATCTCGGCGCCGCGCTGCTTCGAGGTGCAGCGCCTGCTGGACGAGCGCCTGGACATCCCGGTCTTCCACGACGACCAGCAGGGCACCGCGGCCGCCGTCCTGGCGGCGCTCATCAACGGCCTCGCCGTGGCCGGCAAGTCGCTGGCCGACGCCACCGTGGTCGTCGCGGGCCTCGGCCCCGGCGGGCAGGCCGCCATCCGCCTGATCGTGGCCGCCGGCGCCGGGTCGGTGATCGCCTGCGACAGCAAGGGCGCGGTGCACGTCGGGCCGCGGCGACGTGGACGCCGACCTCTCGTGGCTCGCCCACAACACCAACGCCGACGGGCGCTCGGGCAAGGCCGGCGAGGTCATCGCCGGCGCGGACGCCTTCATCGGCATGTCGACCCCCGGCCTGCTCAGCGCCGCCGACATCCGCACGATGGCCGCCGACCCGGTGGTCCTCGCCCTGGCGATGCCCGAGCCCGAGATCCTCCCCGAGGACGCCGCCGGCGTGGCCCGCGTCTACGCCACCGGCCGTCCCGACGTGCCCAACCAGATCAACTCCGGCCTCGCGTCGCCGGGCATCTGGCGCGGCGCGCTCGACGTGCGGGCGACCGAGATCAACCAGGCCATGACCCTCGCCGCCGCCAACGCCATCGCCGAGACGGCCGCCGAGGAGGCGGGCCTGTCGGAGTTCAACGTGGTGCCCTCGATCTTCAACCACCGCCTGGTGCCCAACGTCGCCGCCGCCGTCCGCGCCGCCGCCGAGGCCACCGGCGTGGCGCGCCTCACCGCCGGGAGCGCATCCGCCTGAGGACCGGCCCGCCGCCGCGGCTCAGCGCAGCAGCGTGCGCCTGAGCCGCGCGGCCGGGAAGGGGAAGACGGCCACCAGGATCACCAGCAGCACGCCGAGGTGGGCCAGCGTCACGAGGTCCGGGTCGCCGAGGGTGAGCGCGCGGGTGGCGGCCACCAGGTGCGACAGCGGCAGGCACCACCCGATCACCTGGGCCCAGGTGGGCAGCTCGTCGAAGGGGAAGAAGACCCCGCCGAACAGGAACATCGGCGTCAGGAGGCCGGTGAACAGGATGTTGTAGTGCTCGATGCTGCCCACCATCGAGGTGTAGGCCATGCCCAGCACCGCGAAGGTCAGGGCGCCGAGCGCGAACACGAACGGCAACAGCAGCGCCCACGCCGAGTGCACCAGGCCGAAGGGCACCATCACCAGCAGGAAGACGATCCCGTAGATCGTCGCCCGCGTGGCGGCCCACAGGTACTCGCCCACCACCACGTCGGCCAGCGAGAGCGGCGTGGTGATGACCGCCTCCACCACCCGGCGCACGTAGATGCGCACGAAGGCGTTGTAGGTGGTCTCGATGATCGCCCCGAACATCACCGTGGCCGCGGCGACCCCCGGCGCGATGAAGTCGGGGTAGTCGACGCCGTCGACCGTCGTGAGGTAGGTGCCGAGCCCCAGGCCCATGATCCCCAGGTAGGCGATCGCCTCCAGGAAGCGCGGGGTCAGCGACACGAAGATCGTCGTGCGCGCCACCGTCGCGTTGCGCTGCCACATCCGCAGGGCGCCCCGCGGCGAGAACTCGTACGACGCGAGCGCCGCCGGGTCGCTCACAGGGCCTCGAGGGCGGCCTCGAAGTCGGTGGCCATGCCGGTGTGGCCGTGGCGCAGGCTCTGGTCGATGCCCGCCAGGTAGGCGTCGGCCGCCTCGTCCACGCGCCCGAGCGCGGTCAGGGCCTCGGCCAGGCGCCCCCAGGCGTTGCCCTCGTCCTCGGAGAGGTCGAGGTAGGCGCGCAGCTGGGTGACCGCGTCCTCCCAGCGCTCGGCGCGCAGCAGCTCGTTGGCGTAGGCGAAGCGTGCGCGGGCCACGGTGGGCTCCTCCGCGACAAGCCGCGCGAAGTACTCCAGGCGGTCGTCCACGGCCTCACGCTACACCCGCGGCGGCGGCGGACGCCGGTCCCGGACCGGCCTCGCCGCGGTAGCGTCGATCGTCACATTGCTGCGGTCGTGCGGGGCCGTTGCTAGCGTGCAGCCTGGAAGCTTCCCACCGTTCCGGCCACCCCCTGCCGAGGGGATCCGTGCAGCTCTCCGACTATCTGCCGATCCTGATCTACTTCGCCGCCGGGCTCGTCGTGGCCGTGGCCATCTTCTCGTTGAGCAAGGTGGTCAAGAGCAAGCCCAACCCGTCGAAGATCCTCCCGTACGAGAGCGGCATCCTTCCGCAGACGCCGGTCCGGCAGCGCTTCTCGATCGACTTCTACCTCACGGCGATGCTGTTCATCGTCTTCGATATCGAGCTGGCCTTCCTGTACCCGATCGCGGTGACCCTGCGCGACGACGGCCTGGTGGGCCTGGTCGTGCTGCTGGTCTTCGTCTTCACGGTCGTGGAGGCCCTCGGCTACATCTGGAAGAAGGGGGCGCTCGAGTGGCGCTGATCCCACCGCCCGGAAGCCCCATCGAGCGCGCGCCGCGCACCGATCCGGCGATCGACCGCGACCTGCGCGAGGTCGAGGAGCGCGAGTTCGAGAAGAGCCTGCTCACCACGACGGTCGACAAGGCCATCGCCTGGGCGCGCTCCAGCTCGATCTGGCCGGCCACCTTCGGCCTGGCGTGCTGCGCGATCGAGATGATGCACACGGCCACGCCGCGCTACGACATCGCCCGCTTCGGCGCCGAGGTCTTCCGCGCCTCGCCGCGCCAGGCGGACCTCCTGATCGTGTCGGGCCGCGTCGCCCAGAAGATGGCCCCGGTGCTGCGGCGCATCTACGACCAGATGCTCGAGCCCAAGTGGGTCATCTCGATGGGCGCGTGCGCGTCCACCGGCGGCGTGTTCAACAACTACGCCCTGGTCCAGGGCGTGGACAAGGTCGTCCCCGTCGATGTCTACGTCCCCGGCTGCCCGCCCCGTCCCGAGGGCCTGATCGAGGGCATCCTGGTGCTGCAGCGCCTGATCGGCGCCAACGGACTCCCGAGCTCCTCCGACCTGCGTCGCGAGCGCGCGTCGGCGGGTGCCGGTTGAGCGAGGTCCGCTCAACGATCGATTCCGCGGTCCCGGGGGCCGTGGTCGAGGAGATCGTCCACGCCGGCGAGGTCACGCTGGAGGTGGCTCCCGAGCGCCTGCTCGAGGTCGCCCGCTTCGTCAAGGGCGCCGCCGCTCTCGTTCGCGCTGCTCTCGGACGTCAGCTGCGCCGACATCATCGAGGACCCGCGGCGCTTCCGGGTCGCCTACCACCTCTTCTCGCTCGAGACCGGCAGCCGCCTGCGGCTGCGCGTGTGGGCCGGCGCCGAGGGCGCGACGCCCGGCAGCCTGCCCGAGATCGACTCGGTGACGAGCGTGTGGGGCACGGCCAACTGGCACGAGCGCGAGGTCTACGACATGTTCGGGGTGCGCTTCCGCAACCACCCCGACCTCGCGCGCATCCTGATGCCGCTCGACTGGGAGGGCCACCCGCTGCGGCGCGACTACCCCCTCGGCGGCGAAGAGGTCCAGTTCACGGATGCCGTCTAGGTGAGCACGCGAGGCACCAACGTCGAGCTGGACTCCTCGGGCATCCCGGTCGCCGACGAGGCCCGCGAGGCCTTCGAGGCCGCCCGCCGCGAGGGCCGCGCCCTCACCGAGACCGAGCGGGCCATCGCCGGCGGCGAGGCGCTGACGCCCGCAGGAGGCGCTGGCCAGCATCGAGGCGCTCGACGAGTCCACGCCCGGCTCGCGCCAGCCGATGGTCATCAACCTCGGCCCGCAGCACCCCTCCACCCACGGCGTGCTGCGCCTGATCACCGAGCTCGACGGCGAGGTGATCCGCGACCTGCACCCGGTGATCGGCTACCTGCACACCGGCATCGAGAAGCAGTGCGAGAACAAGACCTACTGGCAGGCGATCACGCTCGTGACGCGGATGGACTACCTCGCGTCCTACTTCAACATCCTCGCCTACACCACCGCGGTCGAGAAGCTGCTGGACCTGACGGTGCCGGACCGCGCCCAGTACATCCGCGTGATCATGTGCGAGCTCAACCGCATCACCAGCCACCTGGTGTGGCTCGGGACCAGCGGCCTCGAGCTCGGCGCGATCACGATGCTCTTCTACTCGTACCGCGAGCGCGAGAAGGCCCTCGACCTGGGCGAGATGATCGCCGGCGAGCGCATGAACACGCGCTACTTCCAGGTGGGCGGCTGCGCCGACGACATGCCGCCCGGGTTCGAGCAGCGCCTGCGCGCCTTCATCGACGAGATGCCCGGGCGCATCGACCAGTACGAGGAGATGCTCACCCAGAACCCGATCTGGATCGACCGCACCAAGGGCGTCGGGCGTGCTGCCCGCCGAGCAGCTGCTCGACCTGGGCGTCACCGGACCGGCGCTGCGCGCGGCCGGGGTCGACCTGGACCTGCGCAAGGCCGCGCCCTACGGCGGCTACGAGCACTTCGACTTCCAGGTGCCGCTGGGCACGACCGGCGACGCGTACGACCGGTACACGGTGCGCATGCGCGAGATGCGCGAGTCGGTGCGCATCATCGGGCAGGCGCTCGACGGCATGCCCGAGGGGAGCCACATCGCCGACGACCGCAAGGTCGTGCTGCCGCCGCGCGGCGAGCTCTCCACCTCCATGGAGGCGCTGATCCACCACTTCAAGCTCGTCACCGAGGGCTTCCACGTGCCCGAGGGCGAGGCCTACTCGGCGGTCGAGAGCCCCCGCGGCGAGATCGGCTGCTACGTGGTCGCCGACGGCTCGCCCAAGCCGCGCCGCGTGCACATGCGCGACCCCAGCTTCGTCAACCTGCAGGCGCTGCGGCCCATGGCCAAGGGCTCCTACCTGGCCGACCTGATCACGATGATCGGCTCGCTGGACAACGTGATGGGGGGTGTGGACCGCTAGTGAACGTCGAGGAGATCACCGCCCACATCGAGCCGATCCGGCACGAGTACGCCGAGGCGCGCTCGCTCATCCTCCCCGCGCTCAAGTTCGCCCAGACCGAGAAGGGGCACCTGACCCGCGAGGACCTCGAGGCCGTGGCGCAGGCCACCGGCTTCACGGCCGCCTACGTCGAGAGCGTCGCGTCCTTCTACGACCGCCTCTACCTGCGGCCCACCGGCGAGCGCGTCGTGTCGGTCTGCGTGACCCTCTCGTGCATGCTGCGCGGCTCGGACGAGCTGCTGGAGCACATGTGCGACCGCGAGGGCCTGGCCCACCACGGCGGCACCTCGGAGGACGGGGCGATCACGATCCAGGAGGCCCAGTGCCTGGGCTACTGCGACCGCGCCCCGTGCGTGCAGGTGGACGCCGCAGGAGACGCAGGGGCCCCTGTCGCTCGACGACGCCGACCGCCTGCTGGACGAGCTGCGCAGCACCCCCCGCCCCGAGCGGCTCTGGAGGTAGGGATGCCGATCGAGAACATCGTCTACCGCCAGCGCGCGGCCGGGAAGCCGCTCACGCAGCTCGCCGACTACCGCGCCGCCAACGGCTACACCGCGCTCCAGAAGGCCCTCACCGAGATGGACCGCGACGAGGCCCTCTACGAGTTCCTGCGCTCGGGCCTGCGCGGCCGCGGCGGCGCCGGGTTCCCGATGGGGCGCAAGGCCTCGTTCATCCCCAAGGAGTCGGCGCTCGCCCCCTACGTCGTGTGCAACGCCGACGAGAGCGAGCCGGGCACCTTCAAGGACCGCGAGATCATGGAGACCAACCCCTTCCAGCTGCTGGAGGGGATCGCCATCGCCGGCTACGCCATCGGGGCCCGGCGCGGCTACATCTACATCCGCGGCGAGTACGAGCACCAGGCCCGGGTGCTGGACGACGCGGTGCGCCAGGCGCTACGAGGGCGGCGTGCTCGGCGAGGGGATCCTGGGCACCGGCTTCGGCTTCGACATCACGGTCTACCGGGGCGCCGGGGCGTACATCTGCGGCGAGGAGACCGCGCTCCTCGAGAGCCTGGAGGGCAAGCGCGGCCAGCCGCGCCTCAAGCCGCCCTTCCCGGCGGTGGCCGGCCTGTACGGCGCGCCCACGCTCATCAACAACGTCGAGACCCTCTCGTCGCTGCCCCCGATCGTCGAGCGCGGGCGCCGACTGGTACGCGTCGATGGGCACCGAGAAGAGCACCGGCACCAAGGTGTTCTCGATCTCGGGCCACGTGATGAAGCCGGGCAACTACGAGATCGTCATGCACGACACCACGCTGCGCGAGCTGGTCTACGACATCGCCGGCGGCTTCCGCGACGGGCGCGAGTTCAAGGCCGCCTGGGTCGGCGGCTCCAGCGTCAACGTCGTCGGCCCCGAGGCCCTGGACACGCCGCTCGACTACGAGTCGCTGGCGGCCGCGGGCAGCTCGCTCGGCTCGGCCGGCTGCATCGTGATGGACGACTCCGGCTGCATCGTGCGCTCCACCCTGCGCCTGGCCCACTTCTACCGCCACGAGTCCTGCGGCAAGTGCACGCCGTGCCGCGAGGGCACGCTGTGGCTGGAGCGCATCCTCCAGCGGATCGTCGACGGCGAGGGGCGCATGGAGGACCTCGAGCTGATCGAGTCGCTCGCCGGCCGCATGGTCGGGCGCGTGCTCTGCGCCCTGGCCGACACCGGCGTGCTGCCGGTGGTCAGCGCGGTGCGCCGCTATCCGCGACGAGTTCGTGCGGGCGATCGAGGAGGGCGGCGTCGCCCCGCCCCGAGCCCATGATGGAGGTGCCCGTCGGTGGCTGATTACGCTCCGGTCGACCTCACCGCCGAGGGGCAGGTGGAGTTCGAGCTCAACGGCCGCCGGGTCACGGCGCCCGCCGGGACGATGCTCGTGGACGCGGCCCACGCCCACGGGATCGAGGTCCCGGTCTTCTGCTACGAGCCGCGCCTCGGCCCGCCCGTGGGCGCCTGCCGCATGTGCCTGGTCGAGATCGAGGGCATGCGCGGCCTCCAGACCGCGTGCAGCACGCCCGTGCAGCCCGACATGGTCGTGCGCACCAACTCGGAGCTCGCGAAGGACGGCCAGGACGGCGTGCTCGAGTTCCTGCTCGAGAACCACCCGCTCGACTGCCCGGTGTGCGACAAGGGCGGCGAGTGCCCCCTCCAGGACCGCACCTTCACGTTCGGTCCCGGGCGCACGCGCTTCGTCGAGACCAAGCGCCACTTCCCGAAGCCGCTCGACCTCTCCTCGCTGATCGCGCTCGACCGCGAGCGCTGCATCTCGTGCTGGCGCTGCGTGCGCTTCAGCCAGGACGTCGCCGAGGACAAGCTGCTGACCATGCAGGACCGGGGCGCGCGCTCCGAGATCGCCACGATGACCGGCGACCAGTACGAGGGCCGCTTCACCGGCAACATCATCGACATCTGCCCCGTCGGGGCCCTCACGAGCATCCCGTACCGCTTCACCGCGCGGCCGTGGGACGTCTCCAACACGCCGTCGATCTGCGGCGGCTGCCCGGCCGGCTGCAACGTCGAGCTGACCACGCGCGAGGGCCACGTGGCCCGCGTGACCGGGCGCCCCGAGCCGAACTACGCGGTCGAGGAGGGCTGGATCTGCGACCGCGGCCGCTTCTCCTACCCGGGCGACCGCGCCCCCGAGCGCATCACGGCGCCGGTCATCCGCGACGAGGGCCGCACCCGCGAGTCGAGCCTCGACGACGCCGTCGCCGCGGCCGGCCTGGTGCTCCGGCCACGGCGGCCGCGTCGGCATCCTGGTGGGGCCGACCGCCACGGTGGAGGAGGGCTACCTCGCCCAGGAGCTGGCCGCCGCCCTCGCCGGACGCGCTGGTCCAGCGGCTCGGCATCCCCGGGCCAGGGCCTCGAGGCGCTGCGCTCCCAGCCCGCCGCCCAGCTGGGCGACATCGACGCCGCCGGCGCCGTGCTGATCGTGGGCGGCGACCCGCGCCAACCAGCAGTCGGTCGTCGAGCTGCGGGTGCGCAAGGCGCACCGCCTCGGCGCGCAGGTGATCACGGTCGGCTCCCGCCCGCACGACCTCGAGGCGCTCGGCACCGCCGCGCGCGCCCTGCCCGGCCGCGCTGGCCGCGGCCATCGACGCGCTGGAGCTCCCCGACGGCGAGCGACCTCGTCGTGCTCTGGGACGAGGCCGACCTGGCCGCCGAGCCCGACGCCGCGGGTGCCCTGGCGCGCCTGGTGGCCGCGCGCGGCGCCCGTCAGATCGAGCTCGGCGCCGACGTCAACGGCGCGGGCCTGCGGGCCCTCGGCCTGCCGGCCACCGGCGTGCTCGAGGCGGCCGCGGCCGGCGAGATCGACACGCTCCTGACCATCCACGCCGACCCGCTGGTGGGCGCGGGCGCCTCCGACTGGGGCTGGGCGCTCGGGCGCGTGCGCACCCGCATCGCCATCGCGGCCTTCGCCACCGCCGCTCGTCGAGGGGGCCATGGTCGTGCTGCCGGCCGCCACGCCCTACGAGAGCGAGGGCGTCTTCGTGGCGATGAACGGGCGGGCCCAGCGCCTGCGCCCCGGCGCCGTCCCGCCCGAGGGCGCGGCCCCCGGCTGGGAGATCCTGATCGCGCTCGCCCACCGCCTCGGCGCGCCGCCGCCCTACCGCACCGCCGCGCGCGCCTTCGCCGCGCGCCGCCGCCGCGCGGCCGGCCCTCGCCGGGCTGGACTACGACGCGCTCGGGCGTGCTGGGGGCCCAGATCGGCGCCGTCGCGCCCATCTCGCCCAACGGCGCCAACGGTCCGCGCGAGATCGCCGGGGCGGGGCTGCCGCTGGTCACCACCGAGCGCATCTTCGGCAACGCGCTCACCTACCGCTCGGACGCCCTCGCCGCCGTGCGCACCGGGCGCCGACCTGGTGCTCAACCCGGCCGAGGCCGCCCGCCACGGGCTGGAGGACGGCGGCCAGGCGCACCTGCGCTCGCCCCACGGCGAGTGCCGCGCTCACGGTGCGCACCGACGCGGACCACCCCGAGGGCGCCGCCTTCGTCGCCGCCGGCGTGCCCGGCTGCCGGCGTCGAGCGCCTGCTGGCCGCCGACCGCGGCCCGGTGCGCGTCGAGATCGACCGCCGCCCGATGAACGAGGCCTTCCTCGTCATCCTGATCAAGGCGATCGTCGTCGTCTTCGTCCTGATCACCGGCTTCGCGTACACGCTGCTGTGGGAGCGCAAGCTGATCGGCCGCTTCCAGGCCCGCTACGGGCCCAACCGGGCCGGCCCGATCGGCTACATGCAGCCCCTGGCCGACGTGGTGAAGCTGATCTTCAAGGAGGACTTCGTCCCGCGGGGGGCCAACCGCTTCCTGTTCCAGATCGCCCCGATGATCTCGGTGTTCGCCGCGGTCGCGGCCGTCGCCGTGATCCCGTTCGGCGACCCGGTCGAGATCCTCGGCTACAACGTCCAGCTGGTCGGGGCCGACCTCAACATCGGCGTCCTGTTCCTCTTCGCCCTGAGCGGGCTGGGCTTCTACGGCCTGATCCTGGGCGGCTGGGCCAGCGGCAACAAGTACAGCCTGCTCGGCGCCGCCCGCACGGCCGCCCAGCTGGTGTCCTACGAGGTCGCCATGGGCCTCTCGGTGATCGGCGTGATCATGATGGCCCAGAGCCTCTCGCTGGTGGACATCGTCCACGCCCAGCAGGACATCGGTCTGGTACATCCTCCTGCAGCCGGTCGGCTTCCTGATCTTCCTGATCGCGGCCGTCGCCGAGACCAACCGCGCCCCGTTCGACCTGCCCGAGGCCGAGTCGGAGCTGGTCGCCGGCTACCACACCGAGTACGGCGGCCTGAAGTTCGCCATGTTCTTCCTGGCCGAGTACGTGAACATGATCATCATCTCGGCGCTCGGGCGCGACGCTCTTCCTCGGGCGGCTTCGCCGGGCCCGTTCCTGCCCGGCTTCCTGTGGCTGATCGATCAAGATCGTCGTCGCTGCTGTTCCTGTTCATCTGGCTGCGGGCCACGCTGCCCCGCCTGCGGTACGACCGCCTGATGAAGCTCGGCTGGAAGATCCTGCTGCCGCTGGCGACGCTCAACCTCGTGGTGACGGCGATCGTCGTCGCCCTCGGATTCTCGAACTGATGGAGAACCGCTGATGGGAATCGACGAGTCACTCAAGGGCTTCGCGGTCACCTTCCGCCAGATGCTGCGCAAGCCGGAGACGATCGGCTACCCGGAGCACAAGACGCCCGTCTTCCCGCGCTTCCGCGGCCGCCACCGCCTGTGGACCCACGAGAACGGCCTCGAGAAGTGCGTCGGCTGCTCGCTGTGCGTCGCCGCCTGCCCGGCCGACTGCATCCGCGTGGTGGCCGAGGAGAACACGCCCGAGCACCGCGTCTCGTCGGGCGAGCGCTACGCGCGCATCTACGAGATCAACATGGCCCGCTGCATCTTCTGCGGCTACTGCGAGATCGCGTGCCCGTTCGACGCCATCACGCTCGAGAACGAGTACGAGATGTCCGAGCGCACCCGCGGCGACCTGCTCTACGACAAGCAGATGCTGCTGGCGCCGCACCCGAAGCCGGTGCCCGTGCGCACCGAGATCCCGTAGTGGGGGAGCGCTAGGCATGGGTGAGCGCATCGTCTTCACCATCGCGGCCGCCGCGGCGATCGCCTTCGCGATCCTGGTGATCACCTTCAAGGAGCCCTTCCGCGCCACCGTCTCCCTGATCGGGACCCTGCTCGTCGATCGCGGTGCTGTTCGTGCTGCTCGTCGGCGCCCTTCGTGGCGGCCATCCAGGTGATCGTCTACGCCGGCGCCATCGTGGTGCTCTTCCTCTTCGTGATCGCGTACCTGGGCGAGCGGCCGGTGGTGGAGATCGGCGATCGCCTCGGCCGATATCAGGTGTTCGGCTGGCTCGCGGTCATCGTCATCGGCGCTCCAGGGCTGTCGTCGTGCTGAGCACGACCAACCTGCCCGGCTTCCGCGACGACCCCGCTGCCGATCGACGACATCGGCAGCCCCGAGGCCATCGGCCGGGCGTTCATCGACCACTTCATCGTGCGTCTTCGAGGCCACCTCGCTGGCGCTCCTGGTGGCCGCGGTCGGCGCGGTCATGCTGGCCAAGCGCGCCGTGCGCGCGGAGGGCGGGCGATGAACCCCGAGGGCGTGCCGCTCGCGTTCTACATCGGCGCTGTCGGTGATGCATCTTCCTGATCGGCCTGGTCGGCGTGCTCACGCGCCGCAACCCGCTGCTGCTGCTCCTGGCCGTCGAGCTGATGCTCAACTCCGGCAACCTCGCCCTGGTCGGCTTCAGCCGCTACTGGAACATCGACCGACGGCCAGGTCTTCGCCCTCGTGGTGATGGTGGTCGCCGCCACCGAGGTGGTCATCGGCCTGGGCCTGGTGGTCGCCGTCTTCCGTCAACGCCTCGCGCTGGACGTCGACCAGATGTCCTCCATGAAGGGCTAGGGAACCACCCTGCTGATCTCGCGTTCTCGCCTGGATCGTCCTCGGCCTGCCCCTGCTCGGCTGCCTCGTGCTGTCGCTGTGGCCGGGCGAGCCCGACCGCCGCCTCACCCGGGCGGTCGGCCGTCGGCCTGCCCGTCGCTCGGGTTCGTCGCGACCGTGGTCATCTTCATCGCGATGCTCACCCGCGACGCGGAGGACCGCCTCGAGGTCACCACCCTCTGGAACTGGGTCCAGTCCGACGGCCTGAGCATCGACCTGGCGCTGCAGATCGACCCGCTCTCGATCCTGATGATGCTCATCATCACCGGGGTCGGCTCGCTGATCGTCATCTACTCGACCGAGTACATGGAGCGACGACCGCGACTACCAGCGCTTCTTCGCGGAGATGAGCGTTCTTCATCTTCGCGATGCTGCTGCTGGTCGAGGCGGCCAACTACTTCTTCCTGATCGTGGGCTGGGGCCTGGTGGGCCTCGCCTCGTACCTGCTCATCGGCTACTACTACGACCGCCCGTCGGCCATCGCGGCCGCCAAGAAGGCGTTCGTGGTCAACGTCATCGGCGACGTCGGCATGGTGCTGGGCGCGTTCCTGCTCGTGCGCGAGCTCGGCACGCTCGACTACCGGCGAGGTCTTCGCCGCCGCGCCCGACGGGCTCGGCAGCGGCACGCGGCGTCGTCACCGCGGTCGCCTGCTGCTGTTCGTCGGCGCCGCCGCCAAGAGCGCGCAGATGCCGCTGCACACCTGGCTGCCGGACGCGATGGAGGGCCCGACCCCGGTCAGCGCCCTCATCCACGCGGCCACCATGGTGACGGCCGGCGTCTACATGATCGTGCGCTCCAACGTGCTCTACCAGCTCGCCCCCTACGCCAGCGACTTCGTGGCGATCATCGGCGCGGTGACCCTGCTGCTCGGCGGCGACGATCGCGATCGTGCAGGTGGACATCAAGCGGGTCCTCGCCTGGAGCACCGTCAGCCAGATCGGCTACATGATCATGGGCGCCGGGCTCGGCGCGTACGACAGCTCGATGTTCCACCTCCTGACGCACGCCTTCTTCAAGGCGCTGCTCTTCCTCGGCGTCGGCATCGCGATCCACGCGCTGGCCGGCGAGCAGAGCCTCGACCGGATGGGCGGCCTGCGGCAGGCACCCTGCAGCGTGACGCCACTCGCGGTCCTGGTCGGCTGCCTGGCCATCTCCGGCATCCCGCCCTTCTCGGGCTTCTTCAGCAAGGACGAGATCCTCGCGACGGCGCTCGACGCCGGGCACCCTCGGCGTCGTGCTCGGCCTCGTCGGCATGGTCGGCGCCGGCCTGACCGCCTTCTACATGTTCCGCCTGTTCTTCCGCGCCTTCTCGGGCCCCGAGCCGGACGGCGGCTACCACCCGCACCCCCACCCGCCGGGCCTGGTGATGATCGATCCCGGTCGTCGATCCTCGCCGTCCTGGCCACGATCGGCGGCCTGCTGGAGATCCCCGGCGTCTGGCATCCCTTCGGCGACTGGCTCGAGCCGGCCCTGCCGGCCGCGCCGGACCTCGAGGCCAGCCACGGCGATGGAGGTCGTTCGCGACGGCCACCAGCGTCATCCTGGTCGGCGATCGGCATCGGCCTCGCCTGGTGGATCTTCGTGGCCGACCCGCAGCGCCGCCTGCGCCTGGCGGGCACCGCCACCGGCGCGCGCACCGTGCTCCACGACCAGTACCGCTTCGACGACGTCTACGAGGACGCGCTGGTCCAGCCCGGCCGCGACCTCGGCGACGTGCTCACCGACCCGGTCGAGCGCGTACGGCCGTGCAGGGCTCGCTGGAGGGCACCGTCGCGCGGGCGTGGTCGACGTCGGGCGCGGCCTGCGCGGTGCTGCAGATCGGGCCTGGTGCGCGGCTACGTGCTCGCGATGGTCGCCGGCGTCGCCGTCATCGGCATCATCTTCAGCCTGGCGGTGCGGTGATGCCCTGGGTCTCCGCGATCGTGCTGCTGCCCATCGTCGGGGCGCTCGTCATGCTCATGGTGCCGCCCTCGCCCCAGGGCACCGGCACGGCCAAGCTCGGTCGCGCTGCTCACCTCGGGCGGCACGCTGGTGCTCGTGGCCATCCTGGTCGGCCTCTTCGACCGCCAGGACGGGCGCCTGCAGTACATCGACCACGTCAGCTGGGTCGCAGCAGATCGGCCTGTCGTGGGACGTCGGCGTGGACGGCATCTCGCTGTGGCTGCTGGTCCTGACCGCGGCGCTGTTCCTGCTCGGCATCGTCGCGGCCTGCTGGCGCGCGCCGGCCGAGCGGCCCGCGCGCCTTCCTGGCGATGCTGCTGCTGGCCGAGGGCGGCCTGCTGGGCCTGTTCGCGGCCGGCGACCTGGTGCTCTTCTACGTCTTCTGGGAGGCCATGCTCATCCCGTTCTACTTCCTGATCGGGATGTGGGGCGGCGAGGGCCGGGCCCGGGTCGACCACCAAGTTCGTCATCTACACGATGGTCGGCAGCCTGCTGATGCTGGTGTCGATCCTGGCCACCGCCTTCGTCGCGCGGGACATCACCGGCCAGTTCACGTTCACGATCCGCGACCTGGCCGGCGTCGCTTCTCGGACACCCAGAGCACCTGGCTCTTCCTCGGCTTCGCCCTGGCCTTCGCGATCAAGCTGCCGCTGTGGCCGTTCCACGCGCTGGCTGCCGGGCGCCTACCGCACCGCCCCGATCCTGGTCACGGGCCTGATGGCCGCCGTGATGAGCAAGGCGGGCGTCTACGGCTTCCTGCGCATCGGCCTGCCCGTGTTCCCCGAGGGCGCCGAGCCGCTTCGCGGTGCCGATCGGCGTGCTCGCCGTGATCGGCATCGTCTACGGCTCGCTCCTGGCGTGGCGCGCGCCCACGATGCGCCTGCTGGTGGCCTACTCGAGCCTCGCCCACCTGGGCTTCATCCTCCTCGGCGTCATCGTCATCGACGTGCAGGCCTCCCAGGGCGCGGTGCTCCAGATGGTCAACCACGGCATCGTGGTGGCCGCCGCCTTCGCCATCGTCGCGGTCATCAACCGCGCCGAGCCCGACGACCGCATCGACGACATCGGCGGCCTGGCCGCCGGCGCGCCGCGCCTGACCGGCGTCTTCCTGATCGTGGCGATGGCGTCCCTGGCCATCCCGGGCTCCAACTCCTTCGCGGGCGAGTTCCTCATCCTGACCGGGGTCTTCCGCCAGTACTGGTGGCTCACGGCGCTCGCCTGCATCGGGATCATCTACGCCGCCGTCTACATGCTGCGCCTCTACCAGTCGCTCGATGAACGGCCCCCGCAAGGGCGGCCGCGGCGACGACGGCCGAGCTGCGCGCCTACGACCTGGTGTACCTGCTGCCCCTCGTCGATCGCGATGCTCTTCATCGCCCTGTGGCCGAAGGCGATCGTGGGCGCCACCACCGCCAGCATCGAGCGCGCCGTCGCGCCGGCCCAGGTGGCCGCCGACCGGCCGCAGGACCAGATCCGGGTCGCCGTGGCGTCCAACCCGCCGGCCTACGCCGAGCCCGCTGCCGGGCGATCCGAGACCCCGGCGGCCACGGAGGCCGACGCCGTGAGCGACCTGAACGTCGTCGCCGCCACCCCCGATGATCATCGCCGGCGCCACGGCCACGGTCGCCTTCGGCGTCGGGCTCCTGCCCGGGCGCACCACCCGCCGCCACGGGCCGGCGCTGGTCGGCCTGGCCGGGATCGCCGCCGCGATGGTGATGTCGATCGTGCTCTGGGGCGACCGCCAGGAGGCCTTCAACGGCGGCCTGCGCGCCGACCGCTTCAGCCTGCTGTTCAACCTCGTGTTCCTGTCGGCCGCCGCGCTGACCATCCTGCTGGCGTGGCGCGAGCCGGCCGCGGTGGACCGCCGCGGCGAGTTCGTCGGCCTGATCCTGGTCTCGGCCACCGGGATGATGCTGGTCGCCGGCGCCGGCGACCTGATCGGCATCTTCCTGGGCATCGAGATCCTCTCGGTCGGCCCTCTACGTGCTCTGCGCCCTCGAGGTCTGGCGCGAGAAGTCGCTCGAGAGCGGGCTCAAGTACCTGATCACCGGCGCCGTCGGGCGCCTCGGTGCTGCTCTACGGCCTGACCCTCCTGTTCGGGGCCACCGGCTCGACGCAGCCTGAGCGAGATCGGCGAGCAGCTGCGCGGCACCTCGTTCACCGGCGAGCCGCTGGTCGTCGCGGCGATGGTGCTGATCGCCTGCGGCCTGGCGTTCAAGGCGTCCGCGGCCCCGTTCCACATGTGGACGCCGGACGTCTACCAGGGCGCGCCGACGCACGGTCACCGCGTTCATGGCCACGGCCACCAAGGCCGCCGCCTTCGCCGCCTTCCTGCGCATCTTCGCGGGCGTCATGCCCGACCTGCAGACCGACTGGACCGCGGCGATCTCGACGATCGCGGTCATCAGCATCGCTGGTCGGCAACATCGCCGCCCTGGTGCAGAACAACATGAAGCGGATGCTGGCCTACTCCAGCATCGCCCAGGCCGGCTACCTGCTGATCGGCGTGGCCACCGGCAGCCTCGAGGGCGCCGAGGCGGTCATCTACTACCTGCTCGTCTACGGCGTCGATGACCATGGCGGCCTTCGCGGTGGTGATCATCCGCGAGCGCGAGGTGGAGGACGGCGACGAGATCTCCGCCCTCACCGGCTACGGCCGCGCCCGCCCGGTGCTGGGCGTCGTGATGACCCTGTCGATGCTGTCCCTGGCCGGGTTCCCGCCGCTGGCCGGCTTCGTCGGCAAGTTCCTGCTCTTCGGCTCGGCGGTCGACGTGGGCATGACCTGGCTCGCCATCGTCGGCGCGGTCGGCAGCATGATCAGCCTCGGCTACTACCTGCGCGTGGTCACCGTGACCTGGTCCCCCGAGCCGGAGGGCGGCGTCCGCAAGGTCCTCGCCGTGCCCGGCCCGGTCGGCCTGGCGACGGTCGCCTCCGGCCTCGGCGTCATCGTCCTCGCCCTCATGGCCTCGCCCGTCCTCGAGGCCTGCCGCGGGGCGGCCGAGGCGCTGCTCGCGCCCTGGGGGTTTCCGGGCTTCGGGGTTTGCTGAGCTCTGGGGTTTTCTCGCTCTGGGGTTCTTCCGAGCTTCGAGGCCCCGGAGCTCTGAACGCTTCCTCTGAGGGCCTTTTCGTCTGTCGACAGCGCCGGCTCCTCACGCGTGCGAGGCCGGGCTCTTGCGGCCCGCCCGATCGTCCACTCGCCGGCGAGAGCCCAGTGGTTGAGCCGCAGGCGCTCGGGGAGCTCGTAGACGCGACGCCGTCGAACGCGCGCCGTTCTGTGACGCGAAGCGCTCGCCGCGCCCGCGGCCGAGATACGTCTCGGCCGTGCGCAGGTGGTCCCAGTCGGCCTCCGCCTCCACGCCGAGCCCTTCGACGGAGACGAGCGTCGCGCTCGATGCCGAGCAGCCGCTGGATCACGCGCTCCGATGCTCGTAGCGCCCCTCGCCGAAGTGCTGGTCCCGGATGACGCCGTCCGCGTCGACGAAGTAGAGCGCCGGCCAGTAGTGGTTGTCGAACGCGCTCCAGATCGCGTACTCGTTGTCGACCGCGACCGGGTAGTCGATCGCTCGCTCCTCGGTCGCGCGCCGCACGCCGTCGATGTCGTGCTCGAACGAGAACTCCGGCGTGTGGACGCCGATCACGATCAGCCCGTCGTCGCGGTAGGCCCGCGACCAGGCGCGGACGTACGGCTCCTGGCGCAGCCAGTTGATGCACGTCAGCGTCCAGAAGTTCACGAGCACGACGTGGCCGCGCAGCTCGGCCGGGCCGAGGGCCGGAGTTGGCCACTCGGTCGCCCCGTCGAGCGAGGGCATGTGCACGGCGCTCGAAGACGGTCATCGCGGCGGGCTCGTCCGTACGCGTCGCGCCGGCACCGGAGCTCATGCCGCGCGTCGACCGGTGCGGGGGCGGGCGTGGCCTGCCCCTCCGCGGTACGGAGCCAGGAACGCCGTCAGCGCCGCCAGCATCTCGTCCGGGGGCCTCCTCGGCGACCCAGTGGCCCGCGCCGGAGATCACCACGCCCTGCACGTCGTCCGCGACGAGCTCCATCGCGTCCGCGACGTGCTCGCCGTAGCTCTCCGCTCCGCCGATCGCCAGCACGGGCATCGTCAGCCGCCGCTTCTTGCGCTGCTCGTTCTGCGCGAGCGGTCGCGTCGAACGCGCGGTAGAACCCGAAGGCTGCCGCGCAGCGCGTCGGGGCTCGAGAGGAGGCCGACGTAGTAGTCGATCACGTCCGTCGGGCAGCGTTGCCCGCCCTGGATGGCGAACTCGTAGCCGAAGAAGATGTCCTCGCGTCCCGTGATGAGCTGCTCGGGCAGCTTCTCGACCCGGTTGAACGGGATGTGCCAGAGCTTGTCGTTGACCGGCGCGGGGACGAACAGCGGCGGCGACGGGGCCGCGCCCGGGGGCCCGGGGATCTCGGCGAGGGCCACGCGCTCGACCCGGTCCGGGTGGTCGGCGGCCAGCGCGTAGCCGATCGCGAAGCCGGTGTCGTGGCCGACCACGGCGAACCGCTCGTGGCCGAGCGCGTCCATCAGCGCGACCAGGTCGCCGGCGAGCGTGCCGGTGTCGTACCCGTCCTGCGGGCTTGTCCGACAGCCCGATGCCGCGCTGGTCGACGGCGATGACCTCGAAGTCCCTGGCCAGCGCCGGCATCACCAGGCGCCAGGCGTACCAGGTCTCGGGCCAGCCGTGCACCAGCAGCAGCGGCGGGCCCTCGCCGCCGATGACCGCGTGCAGGCGCAGCTCGCCGGCGTCGACGTACCGGCTCGTGAACGTGTCGGTGAACCCGTCGCGGGAGGTTCGGCGCGCCGGAGACGGACAGAGGGCCTTCCGGGGCGGACGGCGGCGGAGGACGATCCCATGACGATCTCCTGTGACACGGCCTGACGGCCTTGGGCCTGAGTTGGCGCCGCCAGCGCTGGTCGTCCGGTCCGGCCGCGTTCGCCGCCCGCGAGGCACCCTGGCCCGCTCGCACTGGTCCGCCGACTCCGCGACGCGTGCGCCTCAGACAGCAGGCCAGCTGAGCGGTATCGGTTGCGGGCAGCGCGTTGCGCGAGCTCGCCTCGCGGGAGCGGATCTCCGAGCTTCGTGAACACCTTGCGCAGGTGCCACTCGACCGTGCGCGGGCTGAGGAAGAGCTGCGCGCCGATCTCCGGGTTGGACAGCCCGTCGCGGCGAGCCGGGCGATCTGCTCCTCCTGCGGCGTCAGCTCGTCGCGCGTCGTCGACGGTCCGCTTGCGCACCCTCTCGCCCGTCGCCAGCAGCTCGCCGCCGCGCGCGCTCGGCGAACGCCTCCATGCCCGATCGCGACGAACAGCGTCGTGGGCGGTGCGCAGCTGCTCGCGCGCGTCGACACGTCGGCCCTCGCGGCGCAGCCACTCCCCGTAGAGCAGATGCGCGCGGGCGAGCTCGGGCCGGAGTCGCGTGCGCGCCGAGGCGATCGATCGCCTCGCGGTAGCAGGCGCTCGGCGGCCTCGCCGTCGCTCAGCAGCGCGCGCGACGCGGGCGTGGATGCCGAGCCCCCAGTCGGTGTCGCTGGCCTCGCGTCTGCTCGACGAGTCGCGCGAGCGCATCCTCCGCGAGCTCGGCGTTCCCGGTCCTGCGTGGCCGCCTCGACCAGCTCGCTCAGCGCCCACGACGGCGACGTAGCAGCTCCGGCATGTCCTCGCTCGCCGTCCACGCCGCCGCGAGCGCTTCCTCGTACCGGCCGAGGCCGTTCATGAGGACCGACGTTCGCCCAGTGCGCGTACTGGACCGCGGCGCCCTGGCCGGCGGCGGTCGCCTCCGCGATGACGCCGGTCGACCAGCGCGAGCGCCTCGGCCTCCCGCCGCGGATTCCCGCGAGCGCGATCGCGGCGTGCGGCGCGATGCGGGTCCCGGTCGCCTCCTTGACGGCGTCGACCTCCGCGACCAGCAGGGCCGCGCGTCGCGAAGTCGCCGCCGAAGCGCGGCCGCCTGGCCGCAGGCGTTGTCCACGACCGCGAGCGACCTCGAGCGCCCCGGAGTCGCGGGCGAGCTGGACGGCGCGCCTGCCGATCTCGAGGCAGCTGTCGTGGTCCCAGAGGAAGTTCGCCGCCCGCGTCGCCAGCCAGCCCCAGCGGAGCATCTCCTCGCGGAGACGTCGGCGCTCGGCGAACGCGGCGACCGCGCGCCGCAGCACGCGGCGTGGCCGCGGGGCGGCCCGTCGGTGAACATGAGCGCGAGGCCGTCCAGCAGCAGATCGCGACGGCAGCGGGGGACCGGCCGGACCGGGCGCCGGTCGCGACGGCGCGCGAGACGTCGAGCAGGCTGCCGCCGCGTGCGCCAGCCGCCCGGCGAACAGCGCCGCGGCCCACGCGTCGAGATACGTGTCGCGCGACAGGCGCACGTCGAGCGTCTCGAGCTTCCTCGCGGCCTCGGAGCAGCAAGCAGCGGCGCGTCGCCGCCGCGGTTCTGGGCGAACGCGAGCTCGGCCTGGAGCAGATCCACGCGGGCCCGCCCGAGCTCGTCGAGCGCGCCGGCCTCCGCGGTCGCCAGCAGCCCGATGCGCCACATCGAACGCCCCCGCGCCCAGGCTGGCCTGGGCGGCGGCGAGCGCCCGATCGGCCCGCCGCGCGCGGATCGCCGGTCAGCGCGACCGCGCGCCGCAGGAACGCCGCGGCGGCGGCCTGGCCCCCGCGCGCCTGCGCCCGGCCGGCCGAGCGCTCGAGCTCCGCGCGCGACCTCCTCGTCGGGCCCGGCCGCCGCCGCCGCCAGGTGCCACGCGCGACGATCCGGATCGACGCTCGCGATCCGTGGCCTCAGCCAGCGCCAGGTGGGCCGCCCGGCGCTCCTGGACCGTCGGCGGTCCGGTACACGGCCGAGCGCACCAGCGGATGACGGAACGTCACCCGCTCGCCGATCGTCGAGCAGCCCGTCCGCTCCGTCGCCTCGACCGCCGGACCGAGATCCCGAGCCGCTCGCAGGCGCGCCGCAGGAGCAGCGGATCGCCGACCGGCTCCGCCGCCGCCACCAGCAGCAGACGCCGCGCGTCGTCGGACAGCGGCTCGAGTCGCCGGACGAAGCTCTCCTCGATCCGCCCGGCAGAGCCTGCGCTGCGCCTCCAGCAGGCCGAAGCCGCCCGCCAGCTGCGTCGCCGTCAAACCCCGCGGCAGCTCGAGCAACGCCAGCGGGTTGCCCCGCGTCTCGGCGATGATCCGGTCGCGCACCGGCTCGTCGAGCACGTACCGCACCGTCGAGCTCGAGCAGCGCGCGGGCGTCGCCATCTGCCAGGCCGCGGACCTCGAGATCGGGCCACGTGCTGGAGCTCGCTCGCCCGTCTCACGCGCCGCCTCCGAGCGCTCGGAGCTCTCCCTTCGGGCGCGCAGCACCAGCTGGGCGGCGGTGACACCAGGAGCAACGCGAAGCCCAGGCGCAGGGCGCGCTCCGGGGCGACGTCGGCGATCAGGGCGCCGGCGATCGCGGTGGCCACCGAGACCAGGCCGATGATCGTCGCGTCGGTCCAGCGCACGGTGCCCTCGCGCGTCTGGCGCCACGAGCCGAGCATGGCGACCGGGATGATCGCCAGCAGCGAGGTGGCCTCGGCGTGCAGCTGGCTGAGGCCCAGCACCAGGGTCAGGGTCGGGACGAAGATGGTCCCGCCGCCCACGCCGAACAGGCCGGCGACCATGCCGGCGGCGACCCCGAGGGCGATGATCAGGACCGCCTCGACGATCACGCCAGCACCATGTAGACGGCGACGCCCACCAGCAGCGCGGCGAAGCCGTAGGTCAGCGCCGCCGAGGAGATGCGGCGCTTGACCGCCAGGCCCAGGGTCACGCCCACCATGGCGGGCACGCCCACCAGGATCGCCGTCACCCACTCGACGTTCCCCAGCGCCCCGTGGGCCAGCGTCCCGGCGATCGCCGTGAAGATGATCGCCGCCAGCGAGGTCGCGGTGGCCACCCGCGCGTCGAAGGCGAGCAGGCCGATCAGCAGGGGCACCACCACCACGCCGCCGCCGACGCCGAACAGCGCCGAGAAGATCCCGGCGGCGAGGCCGATGACGACCAGGCGCAGGACCCTGTCGGTGCCCGCGCGCGGTGCTAGGGTCGCCCGTCGTGACCCTCTCCGATCCCCGTCTCGCCGACGCCCTGGGGCCGTTCCGCACGCGCCTGGGCGAGACCGCGGTCTTCGTGCGACTTCGACGGCACGCTGGCGCCGATCGTCCCCCGCCCCGAGGACGCGCGCCTGCTGGAGGGCGCCCGCGAGGCGGTGCTGGAGCTGGTCCCGGCCGCCCGGCTGGTCGCCTTCGTCAGCGGCCGGGGCCTCGCCGACCTGGAGTCGCGGGTCGACATCCCGGGGGTCGCCTACGCCGGCAACCACGGCATGGAGCTGCACCGGGTCGGCCACCCGGCGGAGATGGCGCGACGGGGTCGCCGAGCACATCGCCGCGATCGCCGCCTTCGCCGAGACCTGGCCCGCCACCCGGCTGGAGGCCGGGGACCTGCGGATGGAGGCCAAGGGCGCGACCCTGAGCGTGCACGCCCGCGGCGCCCGCGATCCCGAGGCGGCCCGGCTGCTGCTCGCCCAGGTCGCCTCGGAGGCCCTCGACCACGGCCTGGTCCCGACCGCGGGGCGCGAGGTGCTGGAGATCCGCCCGCCGGTGTCGGTGGACAAGGGCACCGCGGTGCGGGCGCTGCTGGTGGGCACCGGCGCGCGCGCGGCCCTCTACATCGGCGACGACCGCACGGACGCCGACGCCTGGGGGGCCCTGCGGGCGCTGCGCGCCGCGGGGGAGCTCGACGCGACGCTGGGGGTGGCGGTCGCCAGCGGCGAGGTCGCGGCCGCGGTCCGCGAGGCCGCCGACGTCGAGGTGGCCGGGCCGCAGGGGGCGCTCGAGGTCCTGCGCGCCCTCGCTCACGCGTAGTCCGCGGGGCTGACGCCGGCCGCCGCGAGGCGGCGGGCCCGCCCCGCCGCGAGCTCCGGCCAATCCCGCGTGTTGCCCACGTCCTCCGGGCGCGCGCCCGCCCGGCGCGCCACCAGCACCCCGAAGCGCACCAGGTCGAGGGCCGCGCCCGAGTGCGCGTCCGCGCCGATGGTCAGCCGTGCGCCCGCCGCGAGCGCCCGCCGGGCCATGGCGGAGTCCAGGTCCAGGCGGCGCGGCTGGCCGTTGACCTCCAGGAAGGTCCCGGTCGCCGCCGCGGCGGCCGCGAGCCGGTCGATGTCCACCGGCGCCGCCTCGCGCCGGCCCAGCATCCGGCCGGTGGGGTGCCCGATCGTGTCGACGAAGGGGCTCGCGACGGCGGCCTCCACGCGGGCCGTGATGCGCGCGGCGTCCTGGGTGAGGCCGGAGTGCATGCTGGCGGTCACCCAGTCGAAGCCGGCGAGCAGGGCGTCGTCGAAGTCCAGGCGCCCGTCGGCCAGGATGTCCACCTCGGTCGCGCGCAGCACCGTGATGTCGTCGTGGCGCGCGTCCACCTCCGCGATCTCCTCCCACTGGCGGCGCACGCGGTCGCGGTCGAGGCCGCCCGCCATGGCCAGGCTCTGTGAGTGGTCGCTGATCGCCAGGTAGCGGTAGCCCCGCGCCCGGGCGGCCTCCACCATGGCCGCCACGCTCTCGGTCCCGTCGCTCCAGGTCGTGTGGGCGTGCAGCTCGCCGCGCAGGTCCTCCCTGCCCACCAGGACCGGCAGCGGCCCGGCCAGCGCGGCGTCGATCTCGCCCGCGTCCTCGCGCAGCTCGGGCGGTATCGGGTGGAGGCCGAGAGCGGTGTAGACGGCGTCCTCGTCGGCGTGGGTCGCGGTGCCGCCGGGGCCGGAGATGCCGTGCTCGGACACGGACAGGCCCCGGCGCACCGCCAGCTCGCGCAGCCGGACGTTGTGCGCGGCCGAGCCGGTCGCGTGCTGGAGCAGGTTGCCGAACGAGGCGCGCGGCCCCACCGCCAGCTCCAGCCGCATCCCGGCGTGCGTGTTGACGGCCGCGCGCGCCTCGCCGCGGGCGGCGACCGACTCGACGACCGGCAGCCCCACCAGGGCGTCCAGCAGCTCCGCCGGGCGGTCGGCGGTCCCCACCAGGTCGATGTCGTGCACCGACTCGCGGCCCCGCCGCAGGCTTCCGGCCACCGCGACGGACGACCCGGGGACGGCGGCCCGCAGCGCGGCGGCCACCTCCTCGGCCACCGGCAGGGCGGTGCCGAGCGCGACGCGCTCGGGTGCGTCCCCGCGCTCGGCGCGCCGCAGCAGCTGCTCGGCGATGCGCGCCTGCGTCGCGGGGCCGAAGCCGGGCAGGGCGCCCACGCGGCCGTCGGCCAGCGCGGCCGCCAGCTCGTCCAGGTCGCTCACCCCCAGCTCGCTCCACAGCGCCGTCGCCCGCTTGGGGCCGATGCCCTCGAGGTGCGCGATGTCGGCCACGCCCTCCGGGATGCGCGCGCGCAGCTTCGCGAGGGCCGCGATGTCGCCGGTCTCGCACAGCTCGACGATCTTGGCCTGGAGGGTCGCGCCGATGTCGGGCAGGTCGGTCGCCCGCCCCTCCAGCGCCATCCGCGCGACCGACTCGGGGGTGGCCCGGATGCGGGCCGCCGCCCGGCGATAGGCCAGGACGCGATGGCGCACCGCGCCCTCCATCTCCAGCAGGTCCCCGATCAGCCTCAGGCGGTCGGCGATCCGCGCGTTGGAGGGGAGCTCTCCGGCCATCGCCGGAGTCTAGGAGTCAGACGGGGATCACACCTCGGCCGGCTCGTCGGCGGCCGCGCGGAGGGCCTCGATGATCTGGCGCGCCTCGTCGGGGTCGCCCGCCACGCGCCGCAGCCGCTCCGCCAGCGAGAGGGCCAGGTTCACGTGGCCGCCGTCGTCGCCGAGGTCGGGATCCTCGACCACCATCCCGCTCTCGAGGAGGCGGGCGGTCAGGAGCAGGGCGCTGCGCTCGTCACCGGTCACCGGCCCAGGATCGGCGACGCGCGTGAAGGCGGGGGGAGAGGCGGATGAACGATCCGTAAAGGGAATGGCCGCCGTGGAGTGAATCTTCATGCACGTAGCGGATCCCCGTGCCTGCGGGATCCTCCCGAGCCCGCGAGCCGATGCCGGTCCCCGGGGGTCGGGCGGCGGGGTCGCTGCTACGCTGCCGGGGGTTCGTCGGGAGGTCGCACCTTGCAGGTCTTGGGCTCGCGTCGGGGTGGCCTGATCACCCTGACCATCGCCGCTGTCGCGCTCGTCGTGGTGGCGGCCTTCGCCGTGTGGCAGCTCGTCGAGCGGCCCTCGGTCGACCCGATCACGCCCGCGCCCGGCGGCTCGGTGTCGGATCAGAAGCCCACGATCACCGTGGCGGTGCCGGCCGGCGAGCGACTGGGCGGGCTCAAGGTGACGGTCGACGGCGACGACGCGACGGCCGACGCCCGCAGCGAGGACGGCCGCCTGGCGATCGTCGCTCCCACGAAGCTCTCCGAGGGCACCCACTCGGTGAGCGTGAGCTTCAGCAGCAGCAACGTCTTCGCGCGCACGGTCAGCAAGAGCTGGCAGTTCGACGTCGACACCTCGGCCCCCAAGCTGGCGCTCACCGCGCCCGAGCAGGGCGTGCTCAAGGCGCGCCGGGCGGTCGCCTTCAGCGGGACCGCCGAGCCCGGGACCACCGTGACCGTGGCCGCCGGCACGACGGTTCACCGAGGCCACCGCCGGCGCCGACGGGGCGTGGAAGACGGTCGCCCGCCTGCCCGAGGGCGCGGTCACCGCGAAGGTCACCGCGCACGACGCGGCCGGCAACGCCACCACGCGCGTCCGCCGCCTGACGGTCGACACCACCGCGCCCACCCTGGCGGTCAGCGCCCCCGCCGCCGGCGAGAAGATCACCGAGACCGACCAGCCGCTCGTCTACGGGACCGTCCGCTCGGACAACCCGCGGGCGCTGCGCTACGCGGTGCGCGTCAACGGGGCGAAGGTCGTGACCGTGAAGGGCATCGACGCCGCGAGCCCCGCGTCCCTCGAGACCGGCTACGGCCAGGCCGCGTTGACCCCCACGACCCTCGAGGTTGACGGCCGCCGCATCGCGCTCGCCGTCGGCACCCTGCCGCAGGGCACCAACCGCATCGTGGTCACGGCCAGCGACCGGGCCGGCAACACGACCAAGGTCACGCGCGTGGTCCAGGTCAACAGCACCGACGAGTTCGGCGCGGTCGACATGCGCCCGGGCGCGCGCGGCGCGGACGTGAAGGCGCTCCAGAAGCGCCTGCGCCAGTCCAAGGTCTACCCCAAGAAGGCCTCGCTCACCGGCGTCTACGACCCCACCACCAAGAAGTCCGTCGTCCGCTACCAGACCCGCTTCGACCTCCCCGTCACCGGAACGGTCGACGCGCGCACGCGCCAGGCGATGGTCGGGCGCATCGTGGTCAACCTCGGCCAGCGCAAGCTGCGCCTGATCCGCGACGGCCGCGTGTGGAAGACGTACAGCATCGCCGTCGGGCAGCCCGCGCACCCCACGCCGACGGGCGAGTACGAGATCAACGACAAGCAGGTGGATCCGGCCTGGTACCCGCCGGACTCCCCGTGGGCCGCCGAGCTCGACACCATCCCGCCCGGTCCGGGCAATCCGCTCGGCACCCGCTGGATCGGGACCACGGCGCCGGCCATCGGCATCCACGGCACCTACGCCGACTCCTCGATCGGGTACGCCGCCAGCCACGGCTGCATGCGGATGCACATCCCCGACGTCGAGGAGCTGTTCGAGCAGGTCCAGCTGGGGATGAAGGTCTCCATTCGTCCATGACGCCCACGGGCGAGCACCTCATCGCGGTCACGGACGACGACTGGGACGACCGGGTGCTGGAGGGCGAGCGGCCCGTGCTCGTCGACTTCTGGGCCCCCTGGTGCGTGCCGTGCACCAAGATGGAGCCGGCCATCCGCGACCTGGCCGAGCGCCACGCCGGCCGCCTGACGGTCGCGACCCTCAACGTGGACGACCACCCGCGCTCGGCCGGCCGCTACGACGTCCTCTCGCTGCCGACCCTCGTACTCTTCAAGGGCGGCCGGCCGGTCGAGCGCATCGCCGGCGCCGCCAGCCCGGCGCGGCTCGAGGCCGCCGTCGAACCCCACCTCACCGACTAAGGATCCCCGCGATGCCCGCCATCTACTTCCGCCTCGGCAACGTCCAGCCCTTCGCCGACATGAGCGCCGAGCGCCCCGAGGAGGGCGTCACGATCGTCAAGGGCGACGGCAAGATCGTGGGGCTGCGGCTGGACCGGCCGGAGATGGTGGTCGAGCTGCCGGGCATCATCGAGCGCATGGGCCTCGACCCCGAGCAGGTGTGGGCCCGGCTGCGCGCCGACGACGACGTCATGCTCGGCGCCCGCGCCGCGACGTGGGGCGGCGGCGGGGCCTGACGCCCTAACAAATTCACAACATCTGGGCCGTCAGGATCGGCCCCCGCCGGCGTCTTCCTCGTGGGGAGACCGATCCGGGGTGGGAGCACGATGGTTCACGACGGCGCGACGGGGGGCCCTCCGGCGGACGCGGGCGAGCGCAAGGTGCGCCACCTGCTCGCGGGCGACTTCCTCCTCTACGAGCTCACGGCGGCGCGCGAGCTGAGGGTGCTGCGCTTCCCCCGCATGCTCAGGACTCGCGCAGGCGGCGGCGGTCCACCTTCCCCGAGGGGAGGCGCGGGAGCGCGTCCACGACCGTGACCGACTGCGGCGCGCAGTGGGGGTCCAGGGCCCGCGCCACGTGCCGGCGCAGCTCGGTCGCGAGGTCGGCCTCCACCGCGTCCGGCCCCGTCACGACGGTGGCCGCGACGCGCACCAGGCCGTCGTCGCCCGGCCGGCCCACCACCGCCGCCTCCACCACCCAGGGGTGCGTGAGCAGGGCCGCCTCCACCTGGGTGGGGCTCACCCAGCGCGCGTCGACCTTGAAGAGGTCGTCGGCCCGGCCCAGGTGGCGGTAGACGCCGTTCTCCTCGCTCAGCACGTCGCCCATCCGCAGCCAGGGTCCCATCAGCAGGTCGCGGGTCAGCTCGGCGCGCCGCCAGTAGCCGCTCGTGTTGGAGTCGCTGCGGATCCACAGGCGCCCGGGGGCCCCGGGCTCCACCGGGCGGCCCGTCTCGTCGGCCAGCCGCACCTCGACCCCGTCCACCACGCGTCCGAGGGTGCCGGGCAGCGGCTCGCCCGGCCGGGTGGAGATCACGATGTTGGAGCACTCGGAGCAGCCGAGCCCCTCGATCAGCTCGATCCCGGTCACCTCGCGCAGGCGGGCGGCGACCGGTGGCGGCAGGCTGTCGCCCGACGAGACCGCGATCCGCACGCCCTCCAGGGCGGCCGGGATCCGGGTGGCGCTCCAGGAAGCGCGCGAGCTGCGACCAGAAGGTGGGCACCGCGGTGAGCACGGTCACCCGCTCGCGGGCGACGGTCGCCAGGACCGCGCGGGGGGTGGGCAGCACGCCGCTCAGCACCGCCGTCGCCCCGCTGCCCAGCACGCGGAAGAACCCGTTGCCGAAGCCGAGCGAGGTGAACAGCCGCGCGACCGAGTGGCAGCGGTCGCCCGGACCCAGGTCCAGGACGTGACGCGCGTAGGTCTCGATGCCGGTCCGCATGTCGCGGTGCGCGTGCATCGCGCCCTTGGGCCGGCCCGTGGACCCGGACGAGTACACGAGGTACGCCAGGTCCTCCGGGTGCACCGCGGCGACCGGCGCCGGCGTCCCCCCATCGAGCGCCGCGGCCGTGACGACCGCCGCCCCGCCGTCCTCGGCGTCCTCGCGGTCGGTCACGACGACCGCGGGCTCGCAGTCGTCCACCACGGCGGCGAGGGCGGCGGGGTCGCCCAGCGGGTCCATCGGCACCGGCACGGCGCCCATCCGGGCGGCGCCGAGGAACGCCTGCAGCCACCCGCGCCCGTCGCGCAGCGCGACGATCACCCGGTCGCCCCGGCGGGCCCCCGCCTCCTGGAGCGCCCCGGCCGCCCGGGCCGAGGCGGCCGAGAGCTCGCGGAAGGTCCAGGAGCCGGTCTCGTCCACGGCGGCGGGGCGGTCGGCCGCCGCGCCGCGCGCGTGCCGCTCCACCACCAGCTCCACCAGGTTGTGCTCCGCCCGCGCGCTGCGCGGCGGCGGCCCGGCGGGCGCGGGGGCCGGCGCCCGCGCCGGGAGCGCGGCCTCCGCCAGCGCCGTCAGGGCCTCGGGCGGGACCCGCGAGGGCAGCACGAGCACCGCGTCGGTGACGCCCGCCTCCCCGTGCGCGTCGAGCGCGGCCCCCAGCGCGTCCGGCGCCGCGACGATGCCGGTCCCCTCCAGCCAGCGCATCAGGGCGGCCGGGGTCGTGCCCAGCGCCTGCGCCTCCGGCGGCCAGCCAGGCGAGCGCCTCGCGCCGCGACGGCACGGGGAGGGCGAACGTGTAGAGCGCGCACGCCAGCCCCGGCCGCCCGGCCGCCCGGCGTGCCCGGTCGGCCAGCGCCAGCCGGCGCGCCACCTCGGGCGGGTCGGCGAACGCCACCACGATGCCGTCCGCCCGCTCCCCCGCCAGCCGCAGCAGCCGGGGCTTGTGCGCGGCGAGCCAGATCGGCGGGCCGCCGGGGGTGACCGGCCGGGGGTGGTTGGGCGGGGCGCCGGGCGCCCCGGTGAACATCGCCGCGCATCGTGTCGAGCGCCGCGCCCAGCGCCGCGCTGCGCGCCGCCGGCGCGGCGAACGGGATGCCGTAGGCGCGGTGCTCGGCCACGTCCGAGCCGGTGCCCAGGCCCACCACCAGCCGGCCCTCGCTGATCACGTCGATGATCGTGAGCATCTTCGCGGCGACGGCCGGGGGGCGGTAGGAGGCCGACAGCACCACGGTGCCCAGGCGCACGCGCCGGGTGGCGGCGGCGAGCGCGGCCAGGGTGGCGAGCGCGTCGAACGCCGGCTCCTCGGTCAGGCGCCCCGGGGACTGGAGGTGGTCGTTCACCCAGACGCCGTCGAACCCCAGCGCCTCGGCGCGCCTCGCCGCCCGCCGGATCTCGTCCCAGGTGGCGCCGTACTGGGGGATCCGGACCCCGATCGAGGGCCGCCCCGCCACGCGGCGCCCTAGCCCGAGTTGGTGCCGAGGACCAGGATGACCTCGGCGCCCGCGGGGGCGGCGCTCGCCAGCGCGCCCGAGCCCGGCAGGGGCGCCACGTCGTCGACGAGGAGGTCCTTGGCGACCCGCTCGGCGGCCGCGCGCTGCCCGCTGCGGAAGTAGACCGTCGAGACCGTCGTGCTCGGGGCGTTGCCGGCGACCACGCCGACGTATCCCAGCCCCTCGGCCTGGCCGGAGACGTCCGCCGCGTAGCCCGCGCGGCTGGTGCCGTTGAGCACCGCGAGCGAGATGTCGGCCCGGTCCGGCGGCGCCGCGGGCTCCTCGGGCGCGGTCGTCGCGGGGGCGGTGGCGGTGCCCGCCCCGGTCGTCGCGCCGGCCGTCACCGAGCCGGTGTCGCCCGTCTCCTGGGGCGCGCTGGGCTGGAGGATCGTGGCCGGCCCGTCGTCCCCGCGCAGCACCCAGCCGCCGATGAAGCCGATCACCAGGCAGGCCGCGACCAGCACCACCGGGCGCACCCAGCTGCCGCCGGCGCCGTGAGGCGGGCTCGGCTCCGGGGCGGGATCCGGGGTCGGGGCGGGATCGAGGTCGGCAGTCATGCGGTTCGGGGCACCGCCCGCGATGCTAGCGGGAGCGGCGGTCAGCACGGGGATGATGCTGGCCGGATCGAGTGCTAAGGTTCCGGCCGGTCGCTCGACACCGCACTGACGGCGAACGGATTGCAGGTCCCTCGCCGATGTGTACACGACCTGGCGGCACGCGAGCCGAGGACGCGCCGGAGCACCCGCGCCGGCACGCGCGCGTGCCCTGGAGGACGGCACGAGATGCCCGACGGAGTGCATTCCACGACTGAGACCACCGCCGTGATTTCGCCCGGCGAGCAACTCGCGCGTGCCCTGGCGGAGCCGGCGTCGGCCTGGCCCGACGTGGTGCTGCGCGAGCACCAGCTCGAGGCGCTCGACGAGCTGGCGGGCCGCCTCCAGCACGGCGCCACCCGCACCTGGGTGGACGCCCCCACCGGCTCCGGCAAGACGATCATGTTCCTCGCCCTGGCCGAGGCCCTGGGCGGGAGCACCCTGGTGCTCGTCCCGCGCCGCAACCTGGCCGAGCAGACCGACGCCGCCCTCGCCCGCCACTTCACCGCGGTGCACGCGAACCCCGAGGGCCCCGACGCGGCCGGCAAGCCGGGCGTCACCGTGTGCACCTACCAGGCCGCCCTGCGTCACCAGGACCGCATGGACTGGGAGTCGGTCACGCTGCTGATCTGCGACGAGGCCCACGCCACGCTGGGCGCCCAGACGCGCAAGCTGCTGGACCGGGCGGTGAACGCGGTGGTGGTCGGCTTCACCGCCACCGGCGCCACGACCACCGGCCACGTCGAGCAGGTCTTCGGGCCGGTCGCCGCCACCCTGGACCGGATGTCCGCCATCGAGCGCGGCATCCTCTGCCCGCTGCGCTCCCTGCGCGTGGAGCGGGCGGTCGACCTGTCGGACGTGGCCCGCGTGCGCGGCGACTTCGACCAGGCGAGCCTCGGACGGGCCCTCGACCGGGCCCGCTGGCACCGCGCCTGCGCCGACGTCTGGGTGGAGCACTTCCAGCCGCTCAAGCTGGCCGGCGTCGCGTACACCGCGACCGTGGCGCAGGCCCACGCGCTCGCCGAGGAGCTCACCGAGCGCGGCGTGCGCGCCGCCGCCGTCTCCGGTCAGACCCCCGCGCGCGAGCTGCAGCGCGTCCTCTTCGACTTCGCCTCCGACCGGATCGACGTCCTCTGCAACGCCGACCTGCTGACCGAGGGCTGGGACGAGACCCGGGCCGCCGTCGTGATGCACCTCGCGCCCACCACCTCCGAGCGCGTCTTCGTGCAGCGCCTGGGACGCGTGATGCGCCCGGCGCCCGACAAGGAGGCGGTGTCGGTCGAGTTCCTGCCGGCGGGCGACCCCATGGGCGTCCAGACCTCCCATGAGGTCTTCGGCCTCGGCTGGTACAAGCCGCTGGGCCGCGTGGCCGGGCCCCCCGAGGCGGGCGAGCGCGGCAAGCTGGCGAAGGCGGCGGCCCTGCTCGCCGACCGCGAGGGCGACTCGGCCAAGCTGGTCAACCCCGCCGCCGCCCCCGGGCTCATCGCGGCCGGCCTGGCCGGCGGCGGCTGGCGCGAGGCCGACCCGGCGCTGCTGCCGGTCAACCTGATGGAGGAGTGGGTCCAGGCCGCCGGGCGCGGACGTGACCGTCGAGGAGCTCCTGGACCGGATCACCTCGGGCATCGAGCCGCTGGCGGCCGTCCCCTGGTGGGCGCTGACCGGGCTCGTCGCCCGCCGCCTCCTGGACGGGGCCGACCAGCCGCTGTGGCGCGCCTGGGCGACCGCCCTCCTGGTGCAGCCGGACCTGCGGCGCGCCCTCCCGGACGACGTCCCGCGCCGGGTGCTCGACCGGCTGAGGATGACCTCGCGCGAGCGGCTGCGGGCCCTGTGGTGGCACGCCGACCAGTCCGGCCACTGGGAGCGCCTGGCCACCCTCGAGCAGCTCGGGCGCTCCAGCGACCGCCGCCGCCGCTGGTCGGCACTCGACGAGGCGTCGGTCTGGGCGCCGAGCTGGGCCTGGGACGTCTCGCGCGTGCTCGCCGACGGCACCCGCCCGGGGCGCAACCAGGAGGTGGCGCGCATCGCCGCCTGGGAGGCCCACCACCTGATCTCGAACGGCGGGGACCTGGCGCTGATCGGGATGTGGCTGCGCGCGGCGGGCGAGCCCCCGCCCGATCCGATCCCCCCGGCCGACCCGTCCGCACTCCGCCTGGGCCAGGCGGCCCGCCTGCTGGTGGTGCTCGGGCCGGGCGACGTGCCGGTGCGCAGCGAGCACCTGCGCCTGGCCGGGCGCGCCGCGGGGGCGGTGGGGGGGTGGGCCCAGCTGCGCGGCCACCTCGACGCCCTCGACCTCTCCTCTCCCGACGCGCGCCGCGCGGTGCGGGCCGCCGTCGGCGCCATGCAGCCCAAGGCGCTCCTGTCGCGCCGCGCCTGGAACGCGCTCCGGACCCGACTGCCCCGCCTCCCCGAGCCCGAGGTGGCCGGGGTCGGCGAGCAGCGCAAGCGCGCCGCCGCCGAGGACGGGACGCCCGCCACCGCCCGCCCGCGCCGTCGCCGCCGTCGCCGCCTGCGCACCGAGGCCGGCGCCGAGGGCGCCCCGCCGGCCGAGGGGCAGCCGCTGCGCCGCGATCCCACCTCGCCCGAGGCGGCGGCGACCGGAGCGCCGGGCGAGAGCGCCCCGGCCGCGCGCAAGCGCCGCCGCCGCCGGCGCCGCCCGCGCGGCGGCGGCGCCAACGGCGGGGGCGAGGGCTCCGCGCCCGGCGCCTCCGACTCCCCGGCCCCCGCGCCGGAGTCGTGAGCCGACAGATGGCGGACCAGTCCGAGCGCGTGGCCGACGAGCTCTGGGACCGCGTCCGGACGATGGCCGCGCGCGCGGCCAAGCTGGAGGAGGCCGACGCCCTCGGCGAGCTGGACGAGGAGGGGCGCGGGCGCCTGGCGGCCCTGCGCATCCGCTGCTCCCGCGCCACCGAGCGCGCGCGGCTGGCCGACGACATCGCCGACAGCTTCGCCGACGTCCAGGCCCGGCGCGCGGCGCCGGCGCGCACAGCATTCTCTACGGGAGATCCTCGCCTCCGCTAAGGGTTGCCTAACGCGACCTTCACGATCGCGCGGTACAACCTGTCCCGTGAGTGACGCCCTTCCGCCCCTCGAGCCCCGGCCCCGTGCCGACGGCCTGCCCCCCCTGGGCCCGCGGCCGGAGAGCTCCTCGCACCTGCCCCCGCTCGAGCGCCCGGCCCCGGCGGCGCCCCCGCTCGACCCCGCCGACGCCGGCACGCGCGAGCTGCCGCCGATCGACATGTCCCGCTCCGCGGGCGCCGCCCCCGCCCCCGCCGCCCTCATCCGCCCGGCCCGCCTCCGCCTCCGCCGCGCCGCGGCCGCCGCGCCGCCGCGCCGGCACCGCCGCCCTCGTGACCCTGGCCGTGCTCGGCGCCGGCGTCGTCGGCGGCCTGTCGGCCCGCGCGTTCGAGGGGGACGAGAGCGCCCCCGCGCCGGTGGTCGAGACGCCGGCCGCGGTCAGCACGCCGAGCAGCTCCTCGGCCGACGGCAGCATCGCCGGCGTCGTGGCCCAGGCCGCCCCCAGCGTCGTGCAGGTGCAGAGCTCCTCCGGCCAGGGCAGCGGCGTCATCGTCGAGCCCTCCGGGCTCGTGGTGACCAACAACCACGTCATCCAGGGCGACTCGACCGTCACGCTGGTCACCTCCGACGACCGGCGCGTCTCCGCCACGGTGATCGCCGCCGACGAGCGCCAGGACCTGGCCATCCTGCGTCCCGAGGGCGCCGTGGGCCGCGGCGCGGAGCTCGCCGACGAGGCCGACGGCGGCCTGCGCCAGGGCGATCGCGTCTTCGCGATCGGGAGCCCGTTCGGCCTGCAGGGCACGGTCACGGCCGGCGTGGTGAGCGCCGTGGGCCGGACCAACGACGAGGGCGTCCCGATGATCCAGATCGACGCGCCCATCAACCCCGGCAACTCCGGCGGCGGCCTCTTCGACCTGCGCGGCCGCCTCGTCGGCATCCCCACCTCGATCCTCGGACCGATCTCCGGCAACGTCGGCATCGGCTTCGCGGTGCCCGTCTCACGTGTGCGGGCCATGCTCGACGCCGCGTCGAGCGGCAACAGCCCCGCCCCCACTCCCACCCCGTAGGAGGACAGCCCAGCGATGGACCGAGACATCGACCCCGTCGGCCCTGACCCGACCCTCGTGCCCATGGCGGGCGCGAGCCCCAGGGAGCGGATGGAGGCCGTCCTCTACGAGCTGCGTCGCGTGGTCGTGGGCCAGGACCGCCTCCTGGACCGCATCCTGGTGTCCCTCCTCGCCCGCGGGCACGTCCTCCTCGAGGGCGTCCCCGGCCTGGCCAAGACGCTCACCCTCGAGACCGTGGCCCGGGTGTGCGGCGGGCAGTTCAGCCGCATCCAGTTCACGCCCGACCTGGTCCCGTCCGACGTCGTCGGCGGTCAGGTCCTGGACCGCACCGGCGCGTTCAACACCCGCCTCGGGCCGGTGTTCGCGAACTTCGTGCTCGCGGACGAGATCAACCGCGCCCCCGCCAAGGTGCAGTCGGCCCTCCTCGAGGTGATGGCCGAGGGCCACGCCACGATCGCCGGCGAGTCGCACCCGGTGCCGCGCCCGTTCTTCGTGCTGGCGACCCAGAACCCGATCGAGAGCGAGGGCGTGTACCCGCTGCCCGAGGCCCAGGTGGACCGGTTCGCCATGAAGCTCATCGTCGGCTACCCGACGATGGCCGACGAGGAGGAGATCGTGCGCCGCATGGCCTCCGACCCGCCCCAGCCGCGCGCCCTGCTCGACCCCGAGCAGATCCGCGAGCTCCAGGAGACCGCCGACACGGTCTTCGTCGATCACCGCGTGCGCGCCTACGCCGTGCGGCTGGTCAACGCCACGCGCAACCCGGCGGCCGAGGGCCTCGAGCACCTGCAGCCCTACCTCGACCTCGGCGGCTCGCCGCGCGCCTCGCTGGCCCTGATCCGGGGCGGCCGCGCCCTGGCCGTGATCCGCGGGCGCACCTACGTGATGCCCGAGGACGTCCACAGCCTCTTCCACGACGTCCTGCGCCACCGCGTCGTGCTCTCGTACGAGGCCCTCGCCGCCGACGTGCAGCCGGACCAGGTCCTCGACGCGATCATCGACGCCGTCCCGCAGCCCGACGTGGAGCTCGGCAGTGGCCGCTCGGTCGCCTGAGGCACTCCTCAGGCGGGTCGAGTTCCGCGTCGGGCGCCGGCTCGACGGCCTGCTCCAGGGGGAGCGCCAGGGCCGTCGCCCGGGGCCGGGCGGCGAGCCCGCCCTCACCCGCGCCTACGAGGACGGCGACGACGTGCGCTGGATCGACTGGCCCCTGAGCGCGCGCATCGGCGAGACGATGGTGCGCGTGCCCGAGATCGAGCCGGTGCTGACGGCCTGGGCGCTGGTCGACTGCTCGCCCTCGATGGCGTTCGGCACCAACGCGCAGACCAAGCTCCAGCTGGTGCGGGAGGTGCTGGCGGGCGTCGGCGTGGTCATGCGCCGCCGCGGCGACCGCCTCGGCATCCTGACCACGCACGCCGGTGACATCGACCAGGTGCGCCCGCCCCGCGCCGACCGCCGCGGCCTGATCGCGGCGCTGGCCGCCGTCGAGCGCACCGCGCCCGTCGAGGGCTCCGGGCGGACCGACCTGGTGCGCGCGATCTCGTCCATCGGCCGCATCGCCACCCACCGCGGCGCGGTCATCCTGATCTCCGACTTCCCCCTGCAGCCCGGTCTCGAGCGCGCGATCGGCGCCCTCGGCCGCCGCCACGAGCTGATCGCCGTCGAGGTCCGCGACCGCCGCGAGCGCGACATGCCCGCCGTCGGCCCGGTGCACCTGCGCGACCTGGAGACCGGCCGGCGGCACCTGGTGGACACGTCCGACCCGCGCTTCCGCTCGCGCTTCGCCGCGACCGTCGAGGCCACGGACCGCGCGCGCGTGGCCCTGCTCGCCCGCGCCGGCGCCCGCCACGTCGTCGTCGAGACCGGCACCGACTGGGTGCTGCCCCTCGCCCGCTCCCTGGGCCGCCCCGCGGCCCGCCGCCGGATCGGGCACGCGTGAGCTTCCAGCAGCCGCTCTTCCTGCTGGCGCTGCTCGCGGTGCCGCTCGTCGCGGCGCTCGTCGTGTGGTGGCGCCGCCGCCGCCCGGTGGAGGGCGTGCCGTTCCCCGACCTCGACCTGGTGACGAAGGCGGATCCCGGCCCGCGCCTGCGCCGCCACCTGCCGCTGGTGCTGGCCCTGCTCGCCCTGACGGCCTTCACCCTGGCGCTGGCCCGGCCCGAGGCCTACCGCGACGAGCCGCGCGAGCGCGCCACGATCATGCTCGTGGTCGACGTCTCCGGGTCCATGGCCGCGACCGACGTCGCCCCCTACCGCCTGCGCGCCGCGCAGGAGGCCGCCCTGACCTTCGCCGAGGAGGTGCCCCGCCAGTACCAGGTGGGCCTCGTCAGCTTCTCCGGCCAGGCCAACGTGCTGGTGGCCCCCACGACCGACCGGGCGGCGCTCAAGGGCGCCATCGAGGGCCTCGTGCCCGACGGCGCGACCGCGGTCGGCGACGCCATCGAGGCCTCGCTGGACGCCATCCGCGCCACCCAGCCCAACGCCTCCGAGGACGGGACGCTCGAGGCCGCCCGCATCGTCCTCCTCTCCGACGGCACCACCACGGTCGGGCGCGACCCCGACAGCGCGGCCGAGGACGCCAAGGCGGCCGGCGTGCCCATCTACACCGTCGCCCTGGGCACCCAGGAGGGCGTGCTGTCCAACGGCCAGCCCGTGCCGCCCGATCCCGAGGGGCTGAAGCGGATCGCGGAGACCACCGGCGGTGACGCGTTCGAGAGCGAGGACGCGGACTCGGTGCGCGAGGTCTACGCGCGGCTCGGCTCCTTCGTCGGCACCGAGCGCGTGCTGACCGAGGTCACGGCCTGGCCCGCCGGCATCGGCGCCCTGCTGCTCGTGCTCGCCGGCGTCGCCGCCTGGCGCCTGGGACCGAGGCTCTCGTGACCTTCCAGTCCTCGGGATGGCTGTGGGCCCTGCTGCTGCTGCCCGTGCTGGCGGTGGCCCTGCTCGCCTGGGCGCGCCAGGCGCGCGGCGCGGGCGCGGCCTGGGCCGACCCCCAGGTGATGGACGTGCGCCCGTCGGCCCGCACGCGCCGCTGGCGCGCCGTGGCGGCCGTCGTCGCCCTGCTGGCCGTCGCCGCGGGAATCGTCGCCCTGGCCCGCCCGTCGGTCGAGACCACCGGCGAGGAGAACCGCAGCAGCGTGATGCTCACCATCGACGTCTCCGAGTCGATGAAGAAGACCGACCTCCAGCCCAGCCGCCTCGCGGCCGCCGTGGACGCGGCCGAGCGCTTCACCGAGGAGGCGCCCAAGGGGACGGCGATCGGCATCACCACCTTCGCCGACCGCACCGCCGTGGTCCTGGCCCCGACCACCGACCGCGACGCGGTGAAGCGCGCCCTGGACGGCCTGGGCGAGCTGCGGGTGGGCACCGCGCTCGGGGGAGGGCGTGACCACCTCGCTGGCCGCGCTCCAGGCCGCCGGCGCCATCGCCGACCCCCCGCCGGCCAACCCCTCCGACTCGCCGGGGCGCATCCTCCTGCTGACCGACGGCGCCAACTCGATCCCCAACGCCACCACCCCCGAGGCGGCCGCCGCAGCGCGCCGCCGCGGTCGGCGTCCCGATCTACACGATCCTGCTCGGCGAACGATCCCGGCCGGCCGGACCAGCCCCTGCCCAGCGAGACCCTCTCGGCGATGTCGTCGAGCACCGGCGGCATCTTCGCCCAGACCACCACCACCGCCGACCTGGCGGCCGTCTTCGCGGACATCGGCTCGGTGGTCGCGCCGGTGGAGCAGCTGCGCGAGCTGACCGTGTGGTTCGCCGGCCTGGCGATCGCCCTCCTGGCCGCGGCGGCGCTGGCGCTCGGCCTCTCGCGCCCCCGGCCCCCGCGGGGCAGCCCCTCGTCCTCCCTGCGCACCTCGGCCTGAGCGGCCGTCCGGGCCTCAGGGCTCGGGCGACAGCAGCTCCGCGGGGTGGGCCACCCTGACCGTGGAGCCCATCTCGCGCAGCCCGGCGGCGATCTGGATGGCGCAGCCCGGGTTGGCCACCGCCACCACCCGGGCCCCGGTCTCGGCGATCGCCGCCGCCTTCTCGCGCCGCAGGCGGCCGGCCAGCTCGGGCTGCAGCACGCTGTAGAGGCCGGCGGCGCCGCAGCAGCGTCCCCCGTCGCCCAGGTCGACGCACTCCGCGCCGGCGGCGCTCAGCATGGCGCGCGGGCCGATGCCCTGGGCGTGGAGGTGGTGGCACGCGTCGTGGACGGCCACCCGGCCCAGCCCCGCGTCGCGCGCGGGGGGCGTGAGCTCGATCAGGTCGCGGGTGCGCGCCGCGACCCGCGCCGCGCGCTCGGCCCACACCGGGTCGTCGGCGAGCAGCTCGCCGTACGTCTTGACGTGGGCGCTGCAGCCGGAGGCGTTGACCACCACCAGGTCCGCCCCCTCGAGCTCGGCGATGCGCGCGCGCGCCATGGCGCGCGCGGCCTCGGGCTGGCCGTAGTGCATGGCCAGCGCGCCGCAGCACGCTCCCGCCGGGGTGCGGATGGCCCGGTAGCCGGCGTCGGCCACCAGCCGCATCGTCGCGCGCTGGGTGGGCCGGAAGGCGACGTCCATCACGCAGCCCGACAGGACCCGGGCCACCGGGCCCACGCCCATCGCCTCGGGGATCGGCGTGCGCAGCTCTGCGCCAGGCTGGCGGGCGGGGTCGCGGCCCGCTGCGCGGCCGGGGCCAGGCGGTCGAGGCGCAGCGCCCGCGCGAGCGCGAGGCCCCACCCGGCCGCCAGCACCAGATGGCGGCGCGGCAGCACGCCGGTGAGCCCCAGGCGGCGGATGCCGCGCGCCCGCGCCGTGCGCGTCGGCTCGGCCTGGGCGCGGGCCGCCTCGATCATCCGCCCGAAGGGCACGCCGCTGGGGCAGGCGGCCTCGCAGGCCCGGCAGGCCAGGCACTCGTCCATCATGCGCGTGAACGAGGCGTCCACGGTGGCCTCGCCCTCCTCGACGGCCCGCATGGCGGCGATGCGCCCGCGCGGCGAGGCCGTCTCGACGGCCGGTCAGCCGGAAGGTGGGGCAGTGGGGCAGGCACAGCCCGCACGAGACGCACTTGACCACGTCCTCCTCGAGCGGGGCGGGCCGCGACGGGTCCCAGCCGGCGTTCACGCCCACAGCAGCTGCCTCCGGTTGAGGATGCCCGCCGGATCGAACGTGTCGCGCAGCCGGCGCATCAGGTGGACGCCCGGCGGGGGCGGGCCCCAGGGGTCCTCGCGCAGCGCGTCGGGCGCGTCGCTCACCACCGCGTGCCCGCCCAGGCGCGTGGCGGCCGCGCGCACCGCGGCGACGTCCTCGGCGCGGGCGATCGCCACCGTGCAGGTGCCGACGCCCATCCGCGCCTCGTAGTCCAGGCCTCCCGCCTCCAGCGCGCGCGCCAGGTCGCCCAGCCGCGGCGGCGAGACGCCCACCTCCATCAGGCCCTCGCCGGACACCTCGGGCGGCGCCTGCGCCAGCGGCGCGAAGCCCTCCGGAGGCGCGACGTCCTCGGGCGGGCCGGTGAGCTCGACGGCCACGCCGCCGCGGGTCAGGAGCACCGCGGCGGGGCGCACCGGGCCCGCCAGCAGGCGCCCCGCCGCCGCCAGCCGGTCGTCGAGGTCGCCCTCGGCGGCGAACCAGCCGCGCGCCGGCGGCAGGGGCCACAGCTTGATCGTGGCCTGCACGATCACGCCCAGCGTGCCGAGCGAGCCCACCGCCAGCCGGGGGATGTCGTAGCCCGAGACGCCCTTGACCGTGCGCCCGCCGGCCGTCACGAGCCGTCCGTCGCCGGTGGCGACGACCACCTCGAGCAGCGAGTCGCGCACCGGGCCGGCGCGCAGCCGCTGACGCCCGCTGGAGGCCGTGGCCAGGACGCCGCCGAGCGTCGATCCCGGGCCGGATGTCGGCCTGGGGCCAGCACTGCCCCGCCCCGGCCGTGAGCCGCGCGACCTCCGTCACCGGGATTCCCGCCTCGACGGTCAGCGTGAGGTCGGCCGGCTCGTGGGCGACCACCCGCGTCAGCCCGGCGGTGTGCAGCGCGACGCCGGCGACCGGCGCCGGCCGCCCGCGGCGCGAACGGGTGCCGCCGCCCACCACGTCGACCGGCGACGCCGGCGCCGGTCGCCCGCGCCAGCTCCTGCGCGACCTCGGCCGGCGAGGAGGGCGCGAGCGCGCTCACAGCCAGGTCCCCGGCGGCAGCGAGCCGGCGTCGAGCACCAGCTCGCCGCAGCGGCTTCCGAGGGGCAGCACCTTGGCCGGGTTCATCCGGCCCTCCGGGTCGAAGGCCTCGCGCGCGCACGCCTGGGCGTCGAGGTCGACCGCGTTGAAGGTGAGCGGCATGAAGTCGCGCTTCTCCAGCCCGATGCCGTGCTCGCCCGAGAGCACGCCGCCGACGGCGACGCAGGCGGCGATGATCTCCGCGCCGGCCGCGTGCACCCGCTCCACCTGCTCGGCGTCGCGGCGGTCGAAGGCGATCAGCGGGTGCAGGTTGCCGTCGCCGGCGTGGAAGACGTTCATGATCACCAGGTCGTGCGCGGCGCCGATCTCGCCGATGCGCTCGAGCACCTCGACCAGCCGGGTGCGCGGGACCACGCAGTCGTGCAGGTAGTAGTTGGGCGCGATGCGGGCCACGGCGCCGAAGGCGCTCTTGCGCGCCTTCCAGAACAGGGCCCGCTCGGCCTCGTCGCGCGCCACCCGCACGCGGCCGGCCCCGTGCTCGGCCCCCACGCGCTCGACCACGGCGGTGTGCGAGGCCACCTCGGCGGGGGTGCCGTCGACCTCCACCAGCAGCATCGCGGCCGCGTCCACCGGCAGGTCGGCGTGGACGAAGGCCTCGACGGCCACCGTCATCAGCCGGTCCATCATCTCCATCGCGGCCGGGATCACGCCGGCGGCGATGATCCCGCCGACCGCCTCCCCGGCCGCGCTCACGGTGGGGAAGTCGAGCAGCATGGTGCGGACCTCGGGGGGGTTGCGCATGAGCCGCACGGTCACCTCGGTCACCACGCCCAGCGTGCCCTCGCCGCCCACGACGAAGCCGCGCAGGTCGTAGCCGGGCGGGTCGGGCGCCGTCCCGCCCAGGCGCAGCACCTCGCCGTCGGCGAGCACGATCTCCATGCCCAGGACGTGCTGGGCGGTGACGCCCGAGGCCAGGCAGTGGGGCCCGCCGGCGTTGGTGGCCACGTTGCCCCCGATGGAGCACGCCTGCTGGCTGGAGGGGTCGGGGGCGTAGTGCAGCCCCAGGTGGCGCACGGCGCCCGACAGGTCGAGGTTCAGCACGCCCGGCTCCACCCGCGCGCAGGGCACGGTGGGGTCGATCTCGAGGATGCGCGTCATCCGCGCGACCGAGATCACGATGGCGCCCTCCAGCGGAACGGCGCCGCCGCACAGGCCCGTGCCCGACCCGCGCGGCACGACCGGGAGGCCCAGCTCGTGGGCGAGCCGCACGCACGCGACCACCTCGGCCGTGGTCTCGGGCAGCACCACCAGGCCGCAGTCGCCCTGGGCGATCGATCCGTCGCGGGCGTACAGGCGCCGCTCCAGGGGATGATCGATCACCCGACCGGGATCGAGGAGGGCGGCGAACCGCTCCCGCAGCATGGGTGCCTGGATCGTGGCCACCACCGGCGAGGCTACCTCAGGATGTCCTCCGCGGCCTGCTCGCCGGCCTCGATCGCCTCGATCACCGCGGCGCCCGGGGCCAGGCGCATGCCGCCCAGCTCGGCGATCCAGCGCGCCGGGGCCATGGCGGCGGCGACCTGGCCGGCGTCGGGCAGCGGGTACGCGGCCGGCAGCCGCACCACCTCCAGGGCGCGCGCCGCCGCCGGATCGTCCAGCAGGCCGAGCGGGTCGGCGAGGGCGCGCGCGCAGGCCGCGGTCAGCGCGGCGTCGTCGAGGCCCCACACCGGGTCGTCGGCCGCGGCCTGGCAGTAGCACTCCATGCCCACGACGGTGCGGCCCGGGGGCGCCAGCTCCGGGCTCCAGTTGACCGGCTCGAACATCCGCGCGAAGGGGACCCGGGGGTCGTCGACCTGGATCCAGGGCTCGGCGGTCAGCCGCTCCCGGTCGATGACGGCGTAGACGATGCAGACCGCCCGCATCCGGACCGGCCGCGTGACCGAGGCGGGGGCCGCGGGGTCCAGCAGCCGGGCGGCGGCGCCGGCCGGCATGGCCACGACGGCGTCGCGCACCGGCGATCCGCTCGCGCCGCCCGTCGCGCTCCAGGGTCACCGCCTCCAGGCCGTCGTCGGTGACCTCGATCGTCCGCACGGCGGTCCCGAGGCGCACCTCCGCGCCGGCCGCGCGCGCCGCCTCCGCCATGGCGTCCATCAGCTGGCCGATGCCGCGGGCGGGGAAGTAGAAGCCCTCGGGGGCGGCCTGGTCCTCCAGCAGGCGACGGGCCCGCTCGCCCGGGATGCGCTCGAGCGGGACCCCGTCGACCTTCTCCAGGTAGGCCCGCATGACCGCGTCGACGAACGGCGCGCCCACCCGGTGGGCCAGCTCGCCGCGCGCCGATCCGTCGCGCGCGGCGGGCGGCCCGGGCCGCGGCGGCCGCTGGTCCAGGTAGCGGCCGCGGGCGATGGCGCCGTCGCGCACGCAGCTCACCGGCCGGTCCACCCAGCGCAGCGACGGTCCCAGCAGGGCCTCCAGCCAGGCCCGTCGCCCCTCGTCGCGCACGAAGGGGATGTGGCCGCCGAGGTCGTAGGCGAAGCCGTCGCGCCGGCGGGTCACGCAGAGGCCCCCGGGCTCGGCGCCCGCGTCCACCAGCACCACCCGCGCCCCGCCACGCGCCAGGGCGAGCGCGGCCCCGAGCCCGGCCGGGCCCGCGCCCAGGACGATCGCCTCCGGCTCGCGCATCGGCACAACCTCCGTCCTGCGCCGACCGCCGTCAACAGGTGCCGCGCGGGACGACCGTCATCGCCGTCGTGCCCATGGCCTGGGCTATGCTCGCGGGCGGTGCGGGAATGGGCGACATGACGCTGCGGCTGCTGGCACTCGCGATGGTGCTCGTGCTCGCGCTGCCCGCGGTCGTGCTGCTGCTGCGGCGCGGGGCCACGTCGGACGAGGGGGAGCCCGCCACCACCCTCGACACCGTCTGGATGATCGTCCCCGTGGTGCTGCTCGGCGTCCTCGTCGCCTTCGCCCTGGCCGCATGACCACCGGCGCCGTACCGGCCCGGCTGGCCGCCCGCCCCCTCGCGGTCGTCGGCGACTACGTCCGGCTCACCAAGCCCCGCGTCATCTCGCTGCTGCTGTTCACCACGGCGGGCGCGATGTTCGTGGCCGCCGGCGGGGTCCCCAACGGCTGGCTGCTGCTGTGGACGATGGTCGGCGGCTACCTGGCGGCCGGCGGCGCCAACGCGATCAACCAGTACGTCGACCGCGACATCGACGAGCGCATGAGCCGCACCACCGAGCGCCCGGTCGTCGCCGGCCGGGTCACGCCCGGTCGCGCCCTGGTCTTCGGCATCGCCCTCGGCATCGCCAGCGCCCTGGTGCTCGGCATCGCGGCCAACTGGCTGGCCGCCGCCCTCGCCCTGGTCGGGCTGGCGCTCTACGTCGGCGTCTACACGCTGTGGCTCAAGCGGACCTCGGTGCACAACATCGTCATCGGCGGCTCGGCCGGGGCCGTGCCGCCGCTGGTCGGCTGGGCGGCGGTCACCGGCGACCTCAGCCTGTCGGCCTGGATCCTCTTCGCGATCATCTTCTACTGGACGCCCCCGCACTTCTGGGCCCTCGCGCTGATGCTCAAGCGCGACTACGCCGCCGCCGGCGTCCCGATGCTGCCGGTCGTGCGCGGGGAGGCCGAGACCAAGCGGCAGATCCTGCTGTGGACGCTGATCATGATCGCCGTGACCATCCTGCCGGTGGTCTCGGGCGCCGCCGGGACGATGTACCTGGTCGCCGCGCTGGTCCTGGGCGGCGTGTTCCTGTACCTGGCCTGGCGCCTCGACCGCGCCCCGGGCATCGGCTGGGCGCGCGCCACCTTCCACTACTCGCTGCTCTACCTGGCCCTGATCTTCGTCGCCCTCGTCATCGACGCGGCCTGATCCATGCGCCGCGCGGGTCGGGACGGAAAGGGGCTCTCGTTCTTCGTCTCGCCGCTCGGGATCGTCTTCACGACGGTCCTGATCGACCTGATCGGGTTCGGGATCGTCCTGCCGATCCTGCCCCTGTGGGCGGAGGACTTCGGCGCCTCGCCGGTGCAGATCGGCCTGATCACCGCCTCGTACGCCGTGATGCAGCTCATCTTCGCGCCGGTGTGGGGCCGCCTCTCGGACCGCCACGGCCGGCGCCCGGTGATCCTGATCTCGCTGGCCGGGAGCGTGGTGGCCTCGCTGCTGATCGGGGTGGCCGGGACGCTGCTGGTGCTGTTCCTCGCGCGCGTCCTCCAGGGCATCGCCGGCGCCTCGTACGCGGCCGCCCAGGCCTACGTGGCCGACATCACCACGGCCAAGGACCGGGCCAAGGGCATGGGGCATGATCGGGGCCGCCTTCGGGCTCGGCTTCATCCTGGGCCCGGCGATCGGCGCGCTCTTCTCGGGCATCGACGCGCGCCTGCCCTTCTTCGTCGCCGCCGCCCTGGCCGCGGCGAACTTCGCGATCGCCTACCGCCGCCTGCCCGAGTCGCTGCGCCCCGACAGCCGCCACGCGCCGGTGCCGCGCCTCGCCCTGGTGCGCCGCGCCCTCTCGAGCGCCGACCTGGCGCCCCTGGTGTGGCTGTCGTTCGTGGCGACCTTCGCGTTCATCGGGATGGAGTCCACCTTCGCCCTCTTCGGCGAGCGGCGCTTCGACTACGACACCGTGCAGATGGGGCTCCTGTTCGTCTACATCGGGGTGATGGCGGCGCTGTCGCAGGGCTACCTGGTGGGGCGCGTGGTCGAGCGCTGGGGGGAGACGCGCGTGATGATCGGCGGGCTGGCGGGGACCTCGGCCGGCCTGCTGCTGGTCGGGCTGTCCCACGAGCTCTGGCTCCTGCTGGTCGGGCTGGCCGCGCTCGCGATCGCCTCCGGCTTCGTCTTCGCCACCACCACCGCCCTGATCTCGCTGGCCGCGGGCGACCGCGACCAGGGCGCGGTGCTCGGCCTCAACGCGGCCGTCTCGGGGGCCGGGCGCATCGCCGGGCCGATCGTGGCGACCCTGCTGTTCCAGCACGCCGGCATCGAGGTGCCCCTGCTGGCGGGGGCGGTGCTCTTCGGTCTGTGCGCCCTCGGCGCGATCCGGGTGGTCGGGCGGCCGGCGCTGGCCTCGTAGGGCCCGGGGCCGCGTAAGGAACGCGTCAGATGTGGCGGCTACGGTCGCTGCCGATGCGCGCCCTCGCCCACCACCTCGCCGATCCGGGACGCCCGCTGTGGGGCACCCTCGTCCTGCGCGTCGCGCTCGCGGCGGTCTTCATCCCGATCGGGCTCGGCAAGTTCGTCAACCACGACGCCTACGTCGAGCGCTTCGAGCGCTGGGGGTTCGGCGATCTCGCCGGGGAGGCGGCGCTCGCCGTCGGCGCCCTCGAGGTCGTGTGCGGCCTGATGCTCCTGCTGGGCGTGCTCCCGCGCCTGGCCGCCCTGGCCCTCGCCGCCAACATGGTCGGGGCCCTGCTCACCGCCGGGCGGATCGACGGCGGCCAGAACATCTGGCTGCCCCTGGTCCTGATCGGCGCGCTGGCGGTCGTGGTGGTCTGGGGGGAGGGCGCTGGGCGCTCGCGCCGCGCGCGCTCCGGCGCGCCCGCGGTCCACGCGAAAGCCCCTCATGAGACCCCGGCCCGCTCGCTCCACGGGCCGCTCGAACCGGAGGCTCCCGATGCACCTCTCACGTCACGCGCTCCCCGCCGTCCTCCTCTGCGCCCTCGTCGCCGCGCCCGTCGCCGCGCAGGCCGCGACGTCCCCCCCGGTCGTCCGCCCCGTGACGACGTTCCCGGACTCCCAGTTCGGGCGGGTGCTCGCCACGCGCTCGGGGCAGGCGCTCTACTGGTGGAACCGCGAGCGCGACGGCCGGATCCGCTGCACCGGGTCGTGCGCCCGCGCCTGGCCGCCGCTGATCGTGTCCAAGGGCGTGCGCGTCCCCGCGACCATCGCGGGGGTCAAGGGCCGCTTCGGCATCGTCCGGCGCCCCGACGGCCGTCGGCAGGTGACCTACCAGGGGCTGCCGCTCTACTCCTACGCGCACGAGGGCCCCCGCCGCGTGCTGTGCAACAACGTCAACGGCTGGTTCGTGGCGCGGGCGCGCGGCCTGGTCTGAGCGCGCGCCGCCGGGGCGGGGGCCGATTCTGCCCGGGGCGGAATGCGTCCCCCGCAGGGACGTCTGACCCGCGCCGATCGCACTCACAGCCCCGGAAACGCGTGATAGCTTCCCGCCCGTGCTGCGGAGCCGCCACACGATTCCCCTGCTCGTGATCGCCATCGTCATCGGCGCCATCACGTCGGCCGCCGCCATCTTCATCGACTGGCTGCCCGAGCAGGCCGCCGAGCAGGCGGTCCGCGTCGATCACCTGATGTGGTTCGTGGTCTGGTCGTCGGTCGCGATCTTCACGCTGGTGGCCACCGTGATCCTCTACGCCGCCATCCGCTTCCGCGCGAAGCCGGGCGACGAGAGCGACGGCCCCCCGACCCACGGCAACACCACCCTCGAGGTGGTGTGGACCATCGTCCCGACCATCCTCCTGGCCGTCGTGGCGGTGTGGGCCTACCTGGTCCTGTCGGACAACGAGGCCCTCGCCAAGGACCGGGTGACCATCAACGTCACCGCCCAGCAGTTCGCGTGGGAGTTCTACTACCCCGACGGGCAGATCGGCTCGGGCGACCTCCACGTCCCGGTGAACAAGCAGGTCGAGCTGAAGATGCGCTCGAAGGACGTGATCCACGACTTCTACGTCGTGGAGTTCCGGGTCAAGGAGGACGTCGTCCCGGGTATCACCACCAACGTGATCTTCAACCCGGACAAGATCGGCACCTACCAGGTCATCTGCGCCGAGCTCTGCGGCGTCGGCCACGGCATCATGCGCACCCGCGTGATCGTGCAGTCCCAGCAGGACTACGACGCGTGGCTGAAGACCTCCGCCGCGAAGGTGAAGGCCGCCTCGGCCAAGAAGGGCGCCGCCGCCACGCCCGCCACGGGCACCACGACCGCCCCCGCCGAGGGCACCACCACCGCCCCGTGACCCGGTAACCGAGGACCCCATGGCCACCCACGCACCCACGCACTCGGCTCCCAGCCACGGTCACCACCACCACGGCGACCCGCGCCCGCTCTCCTACTGGTGGAAGCGCGCCGTCCTGTGGTCCGTCGGCGGCTTCGCCGCGTCGTTCCTCATCGTGTACCTGGCGCGGCTCGTCTTCGGGATGGAGCCGTACTGGAACCCGCAGGTCTACTACACGGTCGCCGCCTCGCTGACCTCGATCTGCTTCCTGATCGGGATCGGCTGCTTCGACTACTGGTGGGGCTACATCAAGGGCAAGCCCCTCGACCCGGACGACCACTCGATGCACGGCGCGTCGAGCTGGAAGGACTACTTCAAGGTCAACACCGACCACAAGGTCATCGGGATCCAGTACCTGGTGGTCGTCTTCACCTTCCTGGTGGTCGGCGGCGTCTTCGCCGAGCTGGTCCGCACCGAGCTCGCGACCCCCGGGCAGACGATCGGCGACGGCGAGACCTACAACGGCCTCTTCAGCGTCCACGCCACCCTGATGATCTTCCTGTTCGTCATCCCCGCCTTCGCGGGCCTGGCGAACTACGTGCTGCCGATCATGATCGGCGCCAAGGACATGGCGTTCCCGCGCCTCAACGCCCTGTCGCTGTGGATGCTCATCCCGGGCGGCCTGATGATGGCCCTCAGCCCCCTGGTCGGCGCCTTCTCGGCCGGCTGGACGGCGTACGCGCCGCTGGCGACCCAGGGCGGCACCGGCACGACCCTCTTCGAGGTCGGCGTGCAGCTGGTCGGCTCCAGCTCGATCGCCACCGCCCTGAACTTCCTGGTCACGATCTTCACCATGCGCGCCCCGGGCATGACCGTGTGGCGCATGCCGCTCCTGGTGTGGGCCAACGCCACCACCTCCGCGCTGGTCGTGTTCGGCACGCCCTTCATCGCCGGTTCGCAGTTCATGACCCTGTTCGACCGGGTCATGGGCACCAGCTTCTTCAACCCGCTGGGCGGCGGCGACGTGATCATGTACCAGCACGTCTTCTGGTTCTATTCGCACCCGGCCGTCTACATCATGATCCTGCCCGGCTTCGGGATCATCAGCGAGATCGTCGCGACCTTCTCGCGCAAGCCGATCTTCGGCTACCGGGCCATCGCCTTCTCCACGGTCGCGATCGCCGTCCTCGGCTTCGGCGTCTGGGCGCACCACATGTTCGTCAGCGGCATGGCGCCCTGGCTGCGCGTGCCCATGATGATCACCACGGTCATCATCGCGGTGCCCACCGGCGTGAAGGTGTTCTCCTGGCTGGGCACGATCTGGAACGGGAAGATCCACCTGAAGACGCCCATGCTCTACGCGATGGGCTTCATCTGTACGTTCGTCATCGGCGGACTGTCCGGCGTCATGCTCGGCACGATCCCCGTCGACATCAACGTGACGGACACCTACTTCGTGGTGGCCCACATCCACTACGTGTTCGTCGGCGGCAGCCTCTTCACCATCTTCGCGGGCGTCCACTACTGGTTCCCGAAGATGACCGGGAAGATGTACAACGAGCGCCTGGGCCAGATCAGCTTCTGGGTGATCTTCATCGGCTTCAACGCGACCTTCATGCCGATGCACTGGCTCGGCCTGCAGGGCATGCCCCGCCGCGTCGCGACCTACGACGCGCGCTTCGAGGGCCTGAACCAGTTCATCGGCCTCGCCTCGGGCGTGATGACGATCGGGATCCTGATCTTCTTCTTCAACATGATCTGGTCGTGGAAGAACGGCCCGGCCGCCCCGTGGAACCCCTGGCGCGGGCCGCACGCTCGAGTGGCTGGTGTCCTCGCCGCCCTCGCTCTTCAACTTCGAGGCGACCCCCCAGGTCGTGGGCGGTCCGTACCAGTACGGCGTCCCGGGCGCGCGCCACGCCGTGGTGTTCGCCCCGGAGGAGATCGGCGGCGAGCTCACCGAGACCGAGAAGCGCACCATCCTCGTGATCGCCGACGAGACCGTCGCCGCCAACGCGCTGGTCGCCGAGATCCGCGACCGCGCCAAGTCGGGCCTGTGGCGCTTCACGATCGCCGTGCCCAACGAGGGCGGCGACTCGCGCGCCGCCGAGCGCCGCCTGCAGGCGACCCTCTCGGTGCTGGCCGAGGCCGGCATCGACGCCAGCGGCACCGTGGTGGAGGGCGACCCGTTCGCCGCGACCGAGCTCGTCACCTCCGAGGAGGACGTGCACGAGATCATGCTCGCGACCTACCCCACCGGGCGAGTCGGCCTGGATGAAGGCCGACATGGTCGACCGGCTGCGCAAGAGCAGCGGCCTGGGCATCACCCGCGTCGTGGTGAGCCGCGAGGAGGCCCGCGAGCCGCTCGCCCAGCCCGGCGTCACCCAGGTGGCCGTCGTCGCCGACGAGGCCCTGGGCGCCGAGGGGCTGGTCGAGGCGCTGCGCGAGCCGGGCCGACGCGCGCCCGATCGGCGTCGTCCTGCTGTACCCGATGGCCCTCGAGGTCGCCGGCTGGACCGACGAGGCCGAGGAGCTGCGCAACGCCGCCTTCGAGCGGGTGCGCGGCACCATCGACGCGCTCCAGCGCGCGGGGCTGCAGGCCCGCGGCGAGGTCCTCGACGGCGACGCGGCCACCGCCGCGCGCGTCGCGGTCGCCGATCACGGCGCCGACGAGGTGCTGGTCGTCGCCACCCGCGGCGGCCGCCTGGACTCGGTGGAGACCCTCGAGGCGGTCAAGGCCGCGGTGGGCAGCGTGCCCGCCGAGCAGATCGTCGTCGATGCGGAGGCGCCGGCCTCCCCGTCCGGGAGCTAGCCGCCCATGGCCACCGTCGATCCCCACGTGACCGCCCCGCCGGCCGCGACCCCCCCGGTGTCGCGCGGCAGCCAGATGAGCATGGGCATGCTCGCGATGATCTTCTTCCTGGGGTCGGAGGCGATGCTGTTCGCCTCCTTCTTCACGGCCTATTTCTTCGTCCGCTACAACGTCGCCGACCAGTGGCCGCCCCTGAACGCGGAGGGCGAGCCCTTCGAGCTGCCCATCCTCATCACGGGCATCAACACCGCCATCCTGGTCGCCTCCAGCTTCACGCTCCACTGGGGCGAGCACATGTTCAAGCACCACGGCGACCGCGTGGCGCTGCGGCGGGGCCTCATCGTCACGATCATGCTGGGCGCGACGTTCCTGATCATCCAGATCAACGAGTACGCCCACCTGGGCTTCACGCCCCAGGACGGCGCGTTCGGATCGGCCTTCTTCTCGCTCACCGGCCTCCACGGACTGCACGTCTTCGTGGGCCTGACGATCCTGGCGATCATGCTGCGGCGGGTGGTGACGGCCCACGATTTCTCGCCAACGTGGTTCACGCCACTCGGAGCCGGGAGCCTCTACTGGCACTTCGTCGACGTCGTCTGGGTGATCCTCTACCTGCTGGTCTACATCCTATGAGCGCCCTCACGAGGCGCGGGTCCGTGCGCGCCGCCGCGGCGGTCGCCCTGGCGGCGGCCGGCATCGCGCTCGCCGGATGCGGCAGCGCGGACACCGGCACCGCCGACCTGGCGGCCGGCGAGCAGACCTTCAAGAACCTGTGCTCCAGCTGCCACACGCTGGAGGCCGCCGGCACGGCGCCGGCGTACATCGGGCCCAGCCTGGACGACTCCTTCCGCGCGTCGCGGCAGGTCGGCATGAGCGACGAGCAGTTCAAGGGCGTCGTGCGCCGCTGGATCGAGATCGCCCAGCAGCCGATGCCGCGCAACCTGGTGGTCGGCCAGGACGCCGACAACGTGGCGGCGTACATCGCGTCGGTCGCGGGCAAGAGCGCCGACAGCACGCCGTTCCCGTACCAGAGCACGCCGGCCGTCCCGGACCCGCCGCGGCAGCAGCCGCACCAAGACGACTAGTGGGCCTGCCCGCGCGCTAGGCCGGCTGGCGGGGTCGCGGGTGGTCGTGACCGGCGCCTCGCGGGGGCTGGGGCGCGCCCTGGCCGAGGGCTTCGGCCAGGAGGGCGCGAGGGTGGTGGTGACCGCGACCTCCCTCGCGCGCCTGGAGGGCGTCCTCGCGCGCCTGCGGCGCGACGGGGTCGAGGCGCACCCGATCGCCCTCGACCTGGCCGACCCCGCCTCGGTCAACGCCGCGGCCGCCGAGGCGCTGGCGGTGCTCGGGCGCGTGGACGCGCTCGTCAACAACGCCAGCCTGCTGGGCGTGCGGCGCCCCCTGGCCGAGTACCCCGCCGACCTCTGGCGGGAGGTGCTCGAGGTCAACCTGACCGGCACCGTGGCGCTGACGCGCGCGCTCCTGCCCGGGATGGCCGACGAGGGCTGCATCGTCAACGTGACCTCCGGCGCCGCCGGCCGGCCCGGCTGGGGCGCGTACGCGGTGTCCAAGCTCGCGCTCGAGGGGGTCACCGCCATGCTCCGCGAGGAGCTGGCCGACCGGCGCATCCGCTGCGTCGCCGTCAACCCGGGCCCGGTGCGCACGCAGATGCGCGCGGCGGCCCACCCGGACGAGGACCCGGCCACCGTGCCGCACCCGTCCACGCGCGGTCGAGCCGTTCCTCGCCATCGCCGCCGGCGCGGACCCCGGTGCGCGCATCGACGCCGCCCAGTGGGCGGGGCGATGAGGCCGATCCCGCCGCTCGCGACCACCGAGGGCTGGCGCGACGTGGACCTGGCCCCCATCGACGAGCCGCTGGTCCCGGTGGCGGACATCCACCCCCGGGTGCGCGACGAGCCGCGCTACCACCGGGACGGGCTGCCGGGCGCGCTGCCGCGCGGCTGGGTGCGCCGGGGGGTGGCCGAGCGCCTGGAGCGGGTGGCCGCCTCGCTGCCGGACGGGCACGGGCTGGTGGTGTGGGACGGCTACCGCCCCATCGCGACCCAGGCCGCCCTGTACGGGGCCTACCTGGAGGAGCTCACGATGGTGCACCCGGACTGGCCGGCCGACGCGCTGGAGGAGGCCGCCGCCCGCTACGTGACCCCGCCCTCGCGCTCGCTGGTGGCCCCGCCGCCCCACCTCACCGGCGGCGCCGTGGACCTGACCCTCTCGGACGGCGACGGGCGCGCGATCGCGCTCGGCACCGACTTCGACGCGTTCGTCCCCGAGGCGGCCACCCGCGGCCTCGAGGACACGCCCGGCCGCGCGCGCGACCTGCGCCGCATCCTCTTCTGGGCGATGCACGAGCAGGGCTTCACGGCGTACCACGAGGAGTGGTGGCACTTCGACTACGGCGACCAGTTCTGGGGGCTGGCGACCGGCCACCCGGCGATCTACGGGGCGGCGGACCCCCCCGCCTAGCCGCGGCCCGGCCCCGCCCGCGCGCGCGGCCGCCGCCCGCCGGTAACATCGCCTGCGTGACCACCACCTCGGGCGCGGCGCCCCGGGCGGCGGGGCTCGGGCTCGTGCCCGCCCTGCTGGGCCTCGTTCGCTTCTCCCACACGATCTTCGCTCTTCCCTTCGCCTTCGCGGCGGCCTGCCTCGCGCGCCTGGAGATCCCCCCGGCGGCGACGCTGGGATGGATCCTGCTCGCGATGGTGGGCGCGCGCAGCCTGGCGATGGCCCTCAACCGGCTGATCGACGCGGACATCGACGCGCGCAACCCGCGCACGGCGGGTCGCGAGATCCCCTCCGGGCGCCTCTCGGTCGCCCAGGTGGCGGTGTTCTGCGCGGTGAGCCTGGCCGTGCTGCTGCTGGCCGTCTCCCAGCTGCCGCGCATCACCTGGGTGCTGTGGCCGATCCCGGTGGCGGCCTTCGTGCTGTACCCGCTGGCCAAGCGCGTGACCTGGCTGTGCCACCTGGCGCTCGGGCTCACCATCGGCCTCGCGCCGGTGGGCGCGTGGCTGGCGGTGACCGGCGGCCTCACCGCCGCGCCGATCATGCTGGGCCTGGCGGTGGCGGTCTGGATCGCCGGCTTCGACGTGATCTACGCGCTGCTCGACGTCGACTTCGACCGGGCCAACGGCATCCACTCGATCCCCGCCCGCTTCGGCGAGGCGCGCGCGCTCTGGTTCACGCGCGGCCTCCACGTGCTGGCCATCGTGCTGCTGGTGGGCACCGGCATCGCCGCGGACGCCGGCGCGGTCTACATGCTCGGGGTCGCCGTCTGCGCCGCCGTGCTGCTGTACGAGAACGCGATCGTCCGCCCCGGCGACGTCGGCCGCATCCAGGCGGCCTTCGGGCAGTCCAACGGCCTGCTGGCGTGCGTGTACCTGCTCTTCACCCTTGCCGCGGTGACGCTGTAGCGGAGGACGTCCTGGTCCGCGGCCGCGGCCTGGTGAAGGCCTTCGGCGATCGCCGGGCGGTCGACCGCGTCGACGTGGACCTGGCGGCGGGGGAGTGCCTGGCCCTGCTCGGTCCCAACGGGGCGGGCAAGAGCACCCTGCTGCGCATGCTCGCGACCCTGCTGCGCCCCGAGGCCGGGGAGCTGTCGGTGTGCGGGGCCGAGCTCCCCCGCGACGCCCGCCGGGCGCGGGGGCAGATCGGCTACCTCGGCCACGACCCGCTGGTGTACCTCGACCTCACCGCCGCGGCAGAACCTGGAGCTCTACGCCGACCTGTACGGGCTTCCGGACGCGGCGGCCCGCGTCAGCGAGGCGCTGGACCGCGTGGGCCTGCGCGCGCGCTCGTTCGACCCGGTGCGCACCTTCAGCCGCGGGATGGCCCAGCGCCTGGGGCTGGCCCGGGTGCGGCTGCACGCGCCGCGGCTGCTGCTGCTGGACGAGCCCTACTCGGGCCTCGACGCGGCCGGCGCGCGCCTGCTGGACGCCGTGCTGGCCGAGCTCGGAGCCCGGGTGCGGCGCGGTGATGGTCACGCACGAGGTGGAGCGCGGCGTCGCCCTGGCCGGGCGCGTGCTGGTGCTGCGGGCCGGCCGCCCGGTGCTGAGCGAGGCCACGGCCGCCCTCGGCGCCGGCTTCCGCCGCCGGTACGAGGAGCTGGTGGCGTGACCGGCGCCCGTCCCTCGGCCGCCCGCCAGCTGCGGGCGCTGCTGCTCAAGGACCTGCGGCTGGAGCTGCGCACCCGCGACACGATCGTGGCGATGGTCCTGTTCGCGGTCGTGGCGATGCTGATCTTCCAGTTCGCCGTCGGCGCCCGCGGCGACGACCTCTCGGCGATCTCCGGGGGGATCATGTGGGCGACGCTGGCCCTGACCGCGGTGCTGGGCGTGGGCCGCTCCTGGGTGCCCGAGCGCGAGCAGCGGGTGCTGGACGGGATCCTGGTCGCGCCCATCCCGCGCCTGGTGCTGCTGGTGGCCAAGTCCGGGGCGATCTACGCGTACCTGCTGGCGGTCGAGGTGATCGTGGTGCCGCTCACCGCCCTCTTCTTCGTGCGCCACCCGGAGCCGGTCGACTTCGCGCTGATCATGGTCGTCTGCCTCCTTGCGAACCTCGGGATCGCGATCCTCGGGTCGCTGCTGGCCTGCCTGGCGCTGTTCGCCCGGGCCCGCGAGCTGCTGCTGCCGGTGCTGTTCCTGCCCTCCCTGCTGCCGGTCGTGATCGCGGCCGCGGGGGCCACCCACGCCGTCTCAGCGGGGACGAACGACCTCGCGGAATACCGTGGTTACTGCCTGTTTCTGGGGGTCTATGCGGTAATCTTCGGGCTTGTGGCCTACGCGACGTACGAGCACGTCTTCGATGACTGACGACGGCTCGACGCGGCGTCTCGCGATCACCGGGACGTTGTCCGCGGCCCTCACCGGGCTGGCGGTCGTCGGCGTGTTCCTCATCGCCCCCGAGGACGCCGACCAGGGGATCATCCAGAAGATCTTCTACTTCCACGTCGCGATCGCCATCGTCGGGCTGCTCGCGTTCGCCGTCGCCTGCGTCTACGGCATCCGCTACCTGCACTCCCGCAACGAGCGCTTCGACGAGGTCTCGTCGGTCTGCGTCGGCATCGGGCTGGGGCTGTCGGTGCTCGTGGTGGTCACCGGCTCCATCTGGGCCAAGGCCTCGTGGGGGACCTGGTGGGTGTGGACCGACCCCCGCCTCGTGACCTTCGTGATCGTGCTGCTGCTCTACGCCGCCTACTTCGTGCTGCGCTCCTCCGTCGAGGGCGAGCGCCAGATGCGGTACAGCGCGATCTACTCGGTCGCCGCGTTCGCCTCGGTGCCGCTCTCGTTCTACTCGGTGCGCGTCGCGCGCTCGTTCGTGCACCCGGTCGTCTTCACCCAGGACGGGGCCAACATGTCCGGGTCGATGCTCGGCTGGTTCGTGGTCAGCCAGCTCGCGGTGATCGCGGTCTGCCTCACGATCCTCCAGATCGAGCTGGTCCAGCGCCGCACCGACCGCGCCCTGCGCCGCGTCAAGCGCCACCTCGAGGCGGCCGCGTGAGCACCGCCGCCCAGTACGTGGTCGCGGCCTACGCCGTCGTCCTCTTCGCGCTCATCATGTACGTCGTCGTCGTCGGGCTGCGCTCCGCGCGCCTGGCGCGCGAGGCCGAGCTGCTGGCGCTCCTGGTGGAGCGCCGCGAGGGCGGCCGAGCCCGACGTCCGTCCCCGAGCTCGAGTCGGCGGACGCGTGAGCGGCAACCGCGTCGGCCCCAGCCGGCCCCCCGGCCACGACAAGGTCTTCTACCCGATGTTCGTCGACGTCGAGGGCCGGCGCTGCCTGGTCGTCGGCGGCGGGCCCGGTCGCGACCGAGAAGACCGAGAAGCTGCTCGACCACGGCGCCGTGGTGCGCCTGGTGAGCCCCGACACGACGCCCGCGCTGGCCGCCCTCGTCGCCGACGGGTCGGTGCACGAGTACCGCCGCCGCGCCTACGAGCCCGCCGACCTGGACGACTGCTTCCTGGTCATCGCCGCCACCAACCTGGACGCCGTCAACCGCATGATCTGGCAGGACGCGGAGGCGCTCAACATGCTCTGCAACGTGGTGGACGTGCCGCCGCTGTGCAACTTCATCGTCCCGTCCATCGTCCGCCGCGGCGAGCTCGCGATCGCCGTCTCCACCGGCGGGGCCAGCCCGGTGGTCGCCAAGCACGTCCGCCTCCAGCTCGAGGAGACCTACGGTCCCGAGTGGGAGGTGCTCGTGGCCCTGCTGCGCGACGTCCGCGAGGAGCTCAAGCTGCGCTATCTCGACATGCCGAGCCGCCGCGACGCCGTCGAGCGGCTGATGGAGACCGACGTCGTGCAGCGGCTCGCCGACGGCGACGACGAGAGCGCCCGCCGCATGGCGCGCCAGGTGCTCGACATCGGGGTGCACGTATGACCCTCCTCATGCTCGGGCTCTCCCACAAGACCGCGCCGATCGAGCAGCGCGAGAAGGCCTCCCTCACCAAGGGCGAGGCCCGCCTGCTGCTGCGCGACCTGCTCGCCGGCGGCGCGGTGTCCGAGGTCGTCGCCCTGTTCACGTGCAACCGCACCGAGATCTACGCGGCCGTCCCCGACGTCGGGCTCGCCGAGGACGCGGTCACCGAGGCGATCATCGCCCACACCCGCATCTCCCCCGACGAGCTCGCCTGCGCGCGGTACGTGCTGCGCGACGACCGCGCCGCGGCCCAGCTGTTCCGCGTGGCCTCCAGCCTCGACTCGATGGTGGTCGGCGAGAGCGAGATCCAGGGCCAGGTGCTCGCGGCCTGGGACCTCGCGACCGAGGAGGGCGCCACCGGCACCATCCTCAACCGCCTCTTCCGCCAGGCGCTCGAGGTGGGCAAGAGCGTGCGCTCGCGCACCCACATCGGCACCGGCTCCGCCGTCGGTCCCCGCCGTGGCCCTCGACCTGGCCGAGAACGTCTTCGACGACCTGCCCGACCGGCGGGTGCTGGTGATCGGCGCCGGCCGGATGGCCGAGGCCACGACGCTGTCGCTGATGCAGCACGGCGTCAGCGAGATCGTCGTCGCCAACCGCACCGTCGGCACGGCCCGCGAGCTGGCCGAGCGCTTCGGCGGCCGCGGCGTCGGCTTCGACCGGCTGCCGCGGAGCTCGCGGCCGCCGACATCGTCATCTCGTCCACCGACGCGCCCCACCCGATCCTGCGCCGCGGCGAGCTCGAGCCGGTCATGTCCGGCCGCCCGGGCCGCCCGATGGTGATCGTCGACATCTCGGTGCCCCGCGACGTGGACACGGCGGTCGCCGCCCTGCCGGGCGTCGCCCTGTTCGACATCGACGACCTCGAGCGCGTCGTGGAGGCCAACCTCAACGGCCGCCGCCTGGAGGCCGCCCGGGGCGAGGAGCTACGTCGCCTCGGCCGTCCAGGACTTCTCGGCCTGGCGCCGCGGCCTCACGGCCACGCCGGCCATCACCTCGCTGCGCGCGCGCGCCGAGGCGATCCGCCAGGCCGAGGTGTCGCGGCTCGAGGGGCAGTGGGAGGGGATGTCCGAGGCCGACCGCGCCCGCGTCGAGGCCCTCACCAAGGGCATCGTCAACAAGCTCCTGCACGAGCCCACCATCCGGGCGCGCGCGGCCGCCGAGGAGGGTGACGGCGACGCCCTGCGCCACCTCGAGAGCCTGCGGCACCTGTTCGGCCTCGAGGCCCCGTCGGCCGTCGAGGCCTCGGCGAACGTCGAGAGCCCGGCCAACTCCTAGCCTCCCGGGGGGCACGTCCGCCTGATCCTCGCCACCCGGCGCTCGCCGCTGGCCCTCGCCCAGACCGAGCACATCGCCACGGAGCTGCGCGCCGCGGGCCACGAGCCCGAGCTGCTGCCCCTCACGACCACCGGCGACCGGTGGAGCGCGGAGGGCACGGAGGCCATGCCCGACAAGGGCCTGTTCGTGAAGGAGCTCGAGGAGGCGCTGCGCGACGGGCGGGCCCACCTCGCCGTCCACTCGGCCAAGGACCTTCCGGGCGAGCTGCCCGCCGGGCTGGCGATCCTCGCCGTGCCCCCGCGGGAGGATCCGCGCGATGTCGTCGTCGGGCCCTTCGGCGGCCTGGGGGGCCTCACCGCCGGCGCCACCGTGGCCACCGGCAGCGCGCGGCGCGCGGCCCAGATCCTGGAGGCCCGCCCCGACCTCGACATCGTCCCGATCCGCGGCAACGTCGGCACCCGGCTGGAGAAGCTGGAGGCCGGGCACGCCGACGCGATCATCCTGGCCGCCGCGGGCCTGCGCCGGCTCGGCCTCGACCCGGAGGGCGCCGCCCCGCTGCCGGTGGACGTCTCCACCCCGGCCCCCGGGCAGGGCCTGCTGGCGGTGGAGGGCCGGGACGACGACCCGGACCTGGCGCGCGCCGTGGCGGCGCTCGACGACGCCGGCCGCCCACGCGTGCCTGCGCGCCGAGCGCGCGCTCCTGGCGGCGCTGGGCGGCGGCTGCCAGCAGCCGGTGGGCGGCTTCTGCGAGCCCGCTCCCGGCGGCCTGCGCCTCACCGCCTTCGCCCAGTCCGAGGACGGCACCCGCTCGGGGCGCGTGGTGCGCGAGGGCCCCCTCTCCGACCCCGAGGCCCTCGGCGCCGCGGTGGCCGCCGAGCTCGCGGACGTCCGCGGATGAGCGGCTTCGTCCACCTCGTCGGCGCCGGCCCCGGCGACCCCGGCCTGCTGACCGTCGCCGGCCGCGCCGCGCTCGAGGCCGCCGACGTGGTGGTGCACGACCGCCTGGGGACCGCCGAGCTGCTGCCGCTGTGCCGCCCCGACGCCGACGCTCATCGACGCCGGCAAGGCCCCGGGACGGGCCGCCCTGACCCAGGAGGAGATCAACGCGGTCCTCGTGGAGCACGGCCTGGCCGGGCGCCGGGTGGTGCGCCTCAAGGGGGGCGACCCGTTCGTGTTCGGGCGCGGCGGCGAGGAGGCCGAGGCCCTGGCCGGGGCCGGGCGTGGCGTTCGCGGTGGTCCCCGGCATCACCTCCGCGATCTCCGCGCCGGCCTACGCCGGCATCCCGGTGACCCACCGCGGGCTGTCCACCTCCTTCACGGTCGTCACCGGGCACGAGGACCCCACCAAGCCGTCGGAGCAGACCGACTGGGCCGCCCTCGCCCGCGTGCCGGGGACGCTGGTGATCCTGATGGGCATGGGCCGCCTGGCCGGCATCGCCGCGGCCCTGGTGGAGGGCGGGCGCTCGCTCGACGAGCCGGTCGGCGTGGTGCAGTGGGGCACGACCCCGCGCCAGCGCAGCCTCGTGGCCACCCTGGGCGACGTCGCCGAGCGGGTGCGGGAGGCCGGCCTGGGCTCGCCCGCCGTGGTCGTGGTCGGGCCGGTGGCGGGCCTCGCCGCCACCATCGGCTGGATCGGGCGCCGCCCCCTGACCGGCCGGACCGTGGTGGTCACGCGCGCCCGCGCCCAGGCCAGCGACCTGTCCGAGCGCCTGCGGGCGCTGGGCGCCGCGGTGGTGGAGCTGCCGGTCATCCGCATCGCCCGGCTGCCCGAGACGCCGCCGCTGGCCGCGGCGCTCGCGTCCATCGGCGACTACCGCCTGATCGTGCTCACCAGCGTCAACGGGGTGGAGGCCCTGTTCGCGGCGCTGGCCGCGCGCGGGCGCGACGCGCGGGCCCTCTCGCCGGACGCCACCGTCGTCGCGATCGGACCCGCCACCGCCGCGCGCCTGGCCGCGTTCGGCGTGCGGGCCGACGTCGTGCCGGAGCGCTTCGTGGCCGAGGGCATCCTCGAGGCGCTCGCCGACCGGCCGCTGCAGGACGTGCCGGCCCTCGTCGCCCGCGCCCGCGGCGCGCGCCACGCGCTCATCGCCGGCCTCGAGGCGCGCGGCGCCCGCGTCGACGAGGTGGAGCTGTACGAGGCCGTGCCCGAGCCGGTGGACGCGGACACCCGCGCCGCCGCCCTCGGAGCCGACTACCTGACGTTCACCGCCTCCTCCACGGTGCGCAGCTTCATGGGCCTCCTGGGGCCGGCGGAGCGCGCGGCGCTGGCCCCCGGGCCCCGGGTGGTCTCGATCGGCCCCATCACCAGCGCCACCGCCCGCGAGGAGGGCCTGACGGTCCACGCGGAGGCCTCCGAGCACACCATCCCCGGCCTCGTTGACGCCCTGCTGGAGGACGCCGCGCCGTGAGCCCGGCCCCGCCGGTGGTCGCCTTCCTCACCGACTTCGGCGCGGGCAGCGAGTACGTCGGCGCCCTGCACGCCGTGGTCGCCGCCGGGTGTCCCGGGGCCGACCGCATCGACCTGGCCCACGACATCCCGCGCGGCGACGTCACCGCCGGCGCCCTCGTGCTCGCCCGCCTCGCCGCGCTCCTGCCCGGGGCGATCCACGTGGCCGTGGTCGATCCCGGCGTCGGCACCGGGCGGCGGGCGCTGGCGGTGGGCCTGGCGGGCGGAGGGGCGCTGGTGGGCCCCGACAACGGCCTGCTGGGCCCGGCGGCGACCGCGCTCGGCGCGGATGCGGCCGCCGTGCTGGCGCCCCCGCCCGACGGCGCGCCGGCGACCTTCCACGGGCGCGACCTCTTCGCCCCCGCCGCGGCGCGGCTGGCCGCGGGCGTCCCCCTCGCCGGCCCTCGGCGCCCCCGCCGATCCGGCGGGCATCGCCCAGCCCGACCTGCCCGCCCCGCGGGTGGCCCCCGGCACGCTGGTGGCGCCGGTGGTCGCCATCGACGCGTTCGGCAACGTCCAGCTGCTGGCCCGCGCCGACGACCTGGCCGCCGCCGGCTTCACCCGCGGCGACCGGATCTTCGCGGCGATCACCGACCGCCGCCATCCGGCGACGGTCGCGCGCACGTTCGCCGACGTCGCGCGCAAGGGGATGCTCGTGCACGTCGACGCGCACGGCATGGTCGCCCTGGCGGTCAACGACGGCAGCGCCGCGTTCCGCATCACGGCGTCCGTGGGCGACCGCGTCACCCTCGGTCGCTGGACTCCAGCCGGCTCCTGATCGCGGCGGCCACGCGGTCGGCGGCGCCGGGCGCGTGGGCCAGGAACAGCGACGGCTCCACGAGCTCGAGCTCCATCAGCACCGGGTCGCCGCCGGCGCCCCCCACCAGGTCCACGCGGGCGTAGAGCAGGTCCGCGCCGCCCGGCACCGCCGCCAGCGCGGCCCGCGCGGCGGCCAGCTCGGCGTCGGTCGGCGTGGCCGGGCCGATGTCCTCCTCCACGTAGAGCCCTCCCACCACCTCGAGCCCCGGGATCAGCAGCGGCCCCTTGCGCAGCGCGTGGCTGAAGGCGCCGCCCAGCATCACGACCAGGGTCTCGGCCCGCTCGGCCTCGACGGCGCGCAGGTAGGGCTGGACCATCGCGGTGCGCCCGTCGGCGTGCAGGCGCGCGACGTGGGCGGCGGCCTCCGCGCGGCGCTCGGCGCGGGTAGCGGGCCGTGTCCAGGGCGCCCGCCGAGACCGCGGGCTTCACCACCACCTCGTCCGCGTCCGGCCAGCTCACCGGCTCGCCCGGCGCGGCGAAGCGCGTCGGCACCACGGCCACCCCGGCGCGCTCGAGGTCGGCCAGGTAGCGCTTGTCGCTGTTCCAGCGCAGCACGTCCGGCGGGTTGGCGATGCGCGTGACCGACGCGACGCGCTCCGCCCAGGCCAGCAGCTCGGCGCGGCGGCGCGTGTAGTCCCACACCGACCGCACCACCACCAGCGCGAACTCGGCCCAGTCGACCCCGGGGTCGTCCCAGTCGACCACGGCGTGCGAGACGCCGCGCCGCCGAGAGGGCGGCCGTGAGCGGGGGCAGGTCGTCGTCGAGGCCGCGCGCCACGGCCGCGGTGACGAGCGCCACCCTCATGCGATCGGGAGGCGCACCTGGAAGCGGGCGCCCGGGGGCGTTGACATCACGCGCACCTGGCCGTGGTGGTTCTGGACGATGCGCCGGACGATGTCGAGACCCAGCCCGGTTCCGCGCCCGACCTCCTTGGTGGTGAAGAAGGGCTCGAACAGCCGGCTCTGCAGCTCGGGCGGCACCCCGGGACCGTCGTCGCTGATCTCGACGACCAGCTCGTCGCCGGCGCGGCTGGTGCGGATGCCGATGGTCCCGTCGCCGTCCACGGCGTCGATGGCGTTGTCGATCAGGTTGGTCCAGACCTGGTTGAGCTGCGAGGGCGTGGGCGGTGATCCGGGGCAGGGCGCGGTCGTAGTCGCGCTCCAGCGTCACGTCGCCCTTCTTCAGCCGGTGGCCGAGCATCGTCAGCGTGCTCTCGATGCCGTCGTGCACGTCGATCCGCTGGGTCTGCGCCTGGTCCATGTAGGTGTAGTCCTTCACGGCGGCGACGATCGACGAGATGTGGGCCGTGCTGTCGTGCAGGTCGCGCGACCAGGCCGCGCGCGCTCAGCGAGGCCACCACCCACTCGATCGCGCCGCCGAACGCCGCCCCGGCGGGCTCCTCGACCCGCAGGACCCAGTCCTCGTCGAGCCCCGCCTCCGCCAGCGGGGGCGCCAGGCGCCAGCCCTCCAGGCCGCGGGCGTCGAGCAGGTCGACCAGCGCGTCCTCGCGGTCCGCGTCGTCCAGGCCGGTCGCCGGCCCCGCCTGGGCGGCGCGCGTCATCGCCTCCCGCTGGAGCGCCACCAGCGTCTGCGCCTCGGCGCGCTCGACCCCGCTCGACACGAACTCGGAGATCGTGTTCTGGAGCACCTCGAGGGCGTCGGCCAGGTCCGAGGCGCTGCGCCGCGCCGCCGCCGCCGGGTTGTTGAGCTCGTGGGCGAGCCCGGCCGACAGGGTCCCCAGGGCGATCAGCTTCTCGCGCTCGCGCAGGATGGCCTCGGCCCCCTGGTGGACCGGGGCGATCAGCTGCAGCGCGCCGTGGAGCACGCTGGGCTCGTCGCGCAGCAGGCGGTGGAACTCGGCGCCGGGGATCACGATCAGGCGCGCGGGACCGCCGATCACGCGGGCGCTGCCCGGGCTCGGGTCCTTGGTGAGCAGGTTCATCGCGCCGAAGTAGGTGATCGCCGAGCGCGTGGCCATCACCACGCTCTCGCCCCCGATGTCGCGCAGCCACTCCACCGTGCCCTCGGTGACGATGCCGAAGTAGGTCGCCTCCTGGCCCTCCCGCACGACCATGTCGCCCTCGGGCCGCGTCTCCTCGTGGGCGGCGGCCTCGAGGCGCCGCAGGCAGTCCTCGCCCAGCTCCGAGAACAGGTCGATCTGGCGCAGGACCTCGATCACGCCAGCGTCCCGAGGTACTGGTGGACGAACTGCACCGACATCGAGCCGTCGCCGACCGCGCCGGCGACCCGCTTGATCGACTGGTGGCGCACGTCGCCGGCCACGAACACGCCCGGCAGGCTCGACTCCAGCAGCAGCGGCGCGCGCTCGAGGGGCCAGGGCGGACGCACCCCCGGGGCGCGCAGGTCGGGCCCGGCGATGATGAAGCCGTGCTCGTCCCGGGCCACGGAGCCGGCCAGCCACTCGGTGTTCGGCTGCGCCCCGATGAAGATGAACATCGCCTCCGCCGGGACGCGCTCGCGCTCGCCGCTCACCCGGTCCGCGATGGTGAGCGCCTCCAGCGAGACCTCCCCGTGGGCCTCGGCGATCTCGGCGCCCAGGCGCACCTCGATGCCGGCGTCGTCGTCGATGCGGTCGGTCAGATAGCGCGACATCCCCTGGCGCAGGTCGGTGCCGCGGTGGACGATCGTGACCCGGTCGGCGAAGCCGGCGAAGTGCAGCGCCGCCTGTCCGGCCGAGTTGGCGCCCCCGACGATGAACACGCGCTCCCCGCGGCACGCCAGCGCCTCGGCCCGCGAGCCGCCGTAGTAGACGCCGCGCCCGGTGAGCTCCGCGACGCCGGGCGCGGCCAGGTTGCGGTACTGGACGCCGGTCGCGATCACGATCGCGTGGGCGGCGATCTCGTCGCCGCCGGCCAGGCGCAGCACGCGCGCCGGGCCCCGCGCCTCCAGCCCCACCGCGTCGCTCACCGACAGCAGCTGGGCGCCGAAGCGCTGCGCCTGGGCCGTCGCGCGCCGGGCGAGGTCGCCCCCCGACAGGCCCACCGGGAACCCCAGGTAGTTCTCGATGCGCGAGCTCTGGCCGGCCTGGCCCCCCGGGGCCTCGCGCTCCACCAGGACGGTGCGCAGGCCCTCGGACGCCCCGTAGACGGCCGCCGCCAGGCCGGCGGGGCCGCCGCCCACCACCACCAGGTCGTAGAAGGGCCGGTCGGCGCGCGTGGTCAGGCCCACCCGCTCGGCCACCTGCAGGTTGGTGGGGGCGGTGAGCACGTCGCCGTCGGGGAACACCACCAGGGGCAGCGTCTCGGGGTCGGCGTCGGCCGCCTCCACCAGCGAGCCGCCCTCGGGGCTGGTCTCGATGTCGAACCAGCGGTACGGCACGTTGTTGCGCGCCAGGAAGTCCTTGAGCTCGTGGGACCGCCGCGAGAAGCGGTGGCCCACGACGCGGATCCCGTCCTCGGCGAGCACCCCGGCCTGCCAGTCCGAGAGCAGGTCGTCGATGACCGGGTACAGCTGCTCCTCGGGCGGATCCCACGGCTTCATCAGGTAGTGGTCCAGCGCCACCCGGTTGATCGCGTCGATGGCGGCCTGGGTGTCGGCGTAGGCGGTCAGCAGGACCCGCTTGGCGTCGGGCACCAGCTCGCGGGCCCGCTCCAGGAACTCGACCCCGTTCATGCGCGGCATGCGCTGGTCGGCGACCAGCAGGGCGACCGCCTCCTCGCGCAGGTGGACCTGCGACAGCAGCTCGAGCCCCTCCGACCCCGACTCGGCGCGCAGCACCCGGAAGCGCTCGCCGTAGCGGCGGCGCAGGTCGCGCTGCACCGCCCGCGACACGCCGGGGTCGTCGTCGACGCTGATCATCACCGGCTTCGCCTCGCGCGGCGCGGTGGTGGTCGGGGGAGGGCTCGACATCGGCCAGTGGGTTCTACTGCACCGGGGCGGGCCGTGCCCAGGCCCTGTTAGCGTCGTCGGCCTGGCCGCCGCCGTCCGCATCACCGAGTTCACCGACCCGGGCTGCCCCTGGGCCTACAGCGCCGAGCCCTTCCGGCGGCGCCTCGACTGGCTCTACGGCGACGCGCTGGAGTGGGACGTGACCCTGGTGGGGCTCAGCGACTCGCCCGAGCACTACCTGGAGATGGGCTTCACGCCCGAGCGCCAGTCGGCCGCCTTCCGGCGCATCGCCCACGACCACGGCATGCCGATCGACACCGCCGTGCGGCCCCGCATGGCCGCCTCGGTGCCCGCCTGCCGCGCGGTGGTCGCCGCCCGCCTCAACGCCCCCGACCGCACGCGCCGCCTCCTGCGCCGCCTGCGGGTGCGCCACTTCTCGGGGGAGCTCCTCGACGATCCCGCCACCATCGAGGGGGCCGCGGCGGACGCCGGGATCGCGGTCGCCGACCTCCACCTGTGGATGCTGGAGTCGGCCACCGAGGAGGCGCTCGTCGCCGACATGGAGGCCGCGCGCCGGCCGATGCCGGCGGCCCTCGTGCTCGACGACCGCCTGGCCAACTGGTCCGGCGGCCGCCGCTACACCTGCCCCTCGTACGAGATGGAGCGCCTGTCCGACGGCGTCCGCATCTCGATCCCCGGCTTCCAGCCGTTCGCCGTCTACGACGTGGTCACGGCCAACCTCGTCCCGGGCATCCGGCGCGCCGACCCGCCCGCGTCCGTGGAGGAGGTGCTCCGCTGGACCGGGACGCCCCTCGCCACCAAGGAGGTGGCCGTCGTCCGCGACATCCCCCTGGACGTCGCCCGCGAGGAGCTCGGCCGGGTGGCGCAGGAGGAGCACGTGGGGGCCGACGGGTTCTGGACCCTCTCCTGAGGCGCTAGCCGGGGCTCCGCTCCAGGGGGTGGCCCAGGCGCCCCCACTGCGCGACGCCGCCGTCCACGACGTGGAGGGGCGCGACCGCGCCGCGCCGCTGCAGCAGGCTGGCGCCCACGGCGCTGCGGTGGCCCGCCCCGCACACGACCGCGATCGGGCGCTCCAGGTCCAGCTCGAGGGGGGCGTCCTCCAGCGCGTGGTACGGGAGGTTGAGCGAGCCCGGGATGCGCTCGGCGCCCCAGGCGTCGGGCTCCCGCACGTCCAGGATCTGCAGCTCGGGGATCGGCCTCCTGCAGCGCGGCGAGCTCGGGGACCGTCAGGCGGTCGATCCGCTCCACCGGCCGGCGCTCGGTGCGCCAGGCGCTCATGCCGCCCGCCAGGTATCCGCCGCCGCTGCGGACGCCCACGGCGGCCGCCAGCCGCGCGGCCGCGCGCGCCTCCTCGTCGTCGCGGCCCACGAACACCACCTCGCGGCCCGGCCCGGCCAGCCACGCGAGCCGCGTGCCGAACCCGGCGCGCTGCGCGGTCACCGAGATCGCCCCGGGCACGTGGGCGTCGTCGAAGAGCAGGTCCGTGCGGACGTCCACCACCAGCGCCCCGGCCGCCTGCCGGGCCAGCAGCTGCCCCGCCGTCAGCGGGCGGTCGTGGACGTCCAGGGAGACCAGCGGCCCGCGGTTGATCTCGACGATCTCGCGGAAGTTGGGGGGCTGGGGCCCGATGTCGGCCAGCGACCGCGCGACGAAGGTCTCCGCGTCGGGCTCGGCGAGCAGGGCGTTGTGGGCGCGCTCGAAGCCGATCGTCGAGCTGATCTTCTGGCTCATGCCGGGGCCGCCGCACATCGAGCCGCCCAGGTGTCCCGGCCACACCTCCACCTCGGGCGGCAGGGTCAGGAGCGCGCTCGTGGAGGCTGCGGAAGATGTCGCGCGCGCCCTCGTGGGGCTCCACGGCCAGGTCCGGCCGCGCCACCCCGCCCACGAACAGCGAGTCGCCGGTCAGGACCGCCCACGGCTCCTCGCCGCGCGAGGCGTCGGTCAGGCAGAAGCAGGTGTGCTCGGGGCGGTGCCCCGGCGTGTGCAGCGCGCGGATCCTCACGTCGCCCAGGACGAGCTCCCAGCCGTCGTCGATCGGCTCGTGCGGGTAGGCCGCGCCGGCGATCCGGTTGACGTGGATCGTCGCGCCGGTGGCCTCGGCCAGCCGCCCGTGGCCGGACACGTGGTCGGCGTGGGTGTGCGTCTCCAGGATGTGCGCGATCTCCACCCCGGCGAAGCGGGCCAGGCGCAGGTACTCGTCCACCTCGAGCCGCGGGTCGACGACCGCCGCCACGCCGGCGTCCTCGTCGCCGACCAGGTACGAGGCGCAGCCCAGGTCGTCGTTGATGAACTGGCGGAAGATCACGGTCGTCTCCCCTCGGGGCCCGGCGTCATTCAACTACCCCGGCCGGCCGTCCATCGCCCGCCACGGCTCAGGCCAGCGCTCCGGCCGGCAGCACGTAGCGCGCCGGCGCGGCGACCGGCGCCCCCGCCCCGTGGGTGAGCCGCCCACCGTGGAGGCCACCCCCGCGGGCCGCCGGCGCGGCCTCCTCGGCCCTGCCGTCGTGGTCGGTGATCCAGTCCATGATGGCGCGGTAGTCCCCGCCGGCCGCGAGGATCGCGACGCGCTCGACCACGTCGCCGCCCGAGGAGTGGGGGCGCGCCAACCTCTTCACCACGTCGCGGATCTCGATGTCGTCCATGGGGGGACGGTACTCCTCGCGGGCCCCCGGCGATCGCGTCGTCGCGGTCACGCCGGGTCGTCGCCCGCCCCGGGCGTCCGGGGCGCGGCCGGGGCGGGGTTCACCCGCCGGCCTCCTCGGCCGCTTCACCGGTCAGCAGGAACATGAGCTGATCGGCGACGAACACGGTGTGCTCGCGCCGGATGCGCGCGTCGGTCAGATCACGGCCGACGCCGGCGAGCATCGTGTGCCGATGGGCGAGCGCCGCGAAGGTCAGCGTCACCCAGAGCAGCACGGCGTTCGGGACCGTGAACGGACGCAGCCCGCGTCCGTCCCCGACGCGGTGCAGGGCGGTGAACGCGTCGGTCAGCGCGGTGGAGCGCCGCTCGGTCGCCCGCAGGCGCCCGCCCCCCGCCAGCTCCTCCCAGGAGATGAACCGCGAGAAGGTGGGACGCGAGAGCAGGAACGTCATGTAGCCGTCGATGCCGGCGATCAGGGCCCGGCGCAGGGCGGCGTGGTCGCCGCCGTGATCGCACCACTCCACGATGGGAGCCACCGCGGCGGCGGTCGCGGCCTGGCGATCGTGGAACACCCGCTGCAGGACCGCCGTGTAGAGCGCGTCCTTGCTGCCGAACAGGTAGTTGGGCATCGCGCGGGACAGCCCGGCGCCCGCCGCGATGTCGCCCATGCTGACGCCGTCGAAGCCGCGCTCGCCGAACAGCCGCTCGGCCGCGTCGAGGATCGCCTGGCGGCTGCGCGCGGCGTCGCGGGTGCGTCCGGCGTCCTGCCCGACGGATGCCGCCCGGCTCATCGCCAGTCCCGCGGGAAGGGGGGCGCGCGCCAACCGCCGGGGGGCCGTTCGTGCGGGGTCCGGCAGACCAGCCGCCCGTCGCGTTCGTCGACCGCCCCGGCGCGCCGCAGGTCCGCCAGGAGGTCGGCGGCGAGGGCCTCGGCGGTCGTGGCGAACACCCGGGCCGCGTGGTCCTGCAGCCACCCGCAGCCGTCCAGATAGGCGTCGAGACGCTCGAGGGGGATGCCGTCGTGGATCATGAGGGCGAAGGCCAGGATGCGCTTGCAGGCGTGGCTGCCGGCGCGCACCGGGTCGGCGAGCATCCGCTCGTACCGGGAGCGCGCCGCCGCGAACGCCGCCGGCGGGTCGGTGATCGCCGGGCCGTGCCCCGAGAACGCGAGCCGGACACCCAGGCGGCTCAGCGCCTCCACCGTCGCGAGCGCCGTCTCGGCGGCCTCCGGTCCGTCGAGGGCGACGTTCAGCCAGCCGACGTCGTCGGCGTGCAGGGCGTCGCCGACCACCAGGAGGCCCAGCTCGGGCTGGTGGAAGCTCAGGTGGCTGGGGGTGTGCCCCGGCGTCGCCAGCACCTCCCACTCGACGGGCCCGGCCCGGAGCGCCTCGCCCGGCCGCAGCACGCGATCGACCCGGTAGGCCGCGACGGGCTGATCGAGCCACTCGGCCAGGCACGCGCCGGGTTCACGCGCGTTGACGGCCTCCGCATCCGCGCGGGCCGCCGCGACCGGCGACCCCGTACCCGGACTGCAGCGGTCCGTTCCCGCCGACGTGGTCGCTGTGCCAGTGGGTGTTGGCGATGAGATCCAGACCGCCCGCCGGGGCGCCGGCCGCCTCGAGGGCGCCGAGCAGGCGCGGCAGATCGCTGCCGTACCCCGAGTCGAACAGCACGCGCTCCCCCTCGGTCGTGACGACCAGGTTCGCGCTCGGAAAGCCGAGCGGCAGGAACCGCAGCCACGCCGGCACGTCCTCGGTCCGCATCGTCGGACGACCCCGCCCTCGCTCGGGAGATAACTAAACGACTGTCAAGCTATCATCCCGCCGCCGGAGACCCACGAAAAAGGCCCGCGTCAGCGGGCCTTCTGGAATGGCGGGACCCAGATTCGAACTGGGGACACCACGATTTTCAGTCGTGTGCTCTACCAACTGAGCTATCCCGCCGCGCCCTCCGCCACGCGGGGGGTCCGCGAACGCTAGGGCCCCCCCGGGGCCGATTCAACCCCGGCGGCCGGCGCGGGGGCGCGCGGGGGGCGTTCGCACCCTGAACCGGGGCTTTACCGCGAGCCGACTATCATCGGCGCGTGGAGAGCCGCGGCCACATCCTCGTCGTGGACGACGAGCGGGCGATCCGCCGTCTGCTGCGGATGTACCTGACCGACGCGGGGTACACCGTCGCCGAGGCCGCCGACGGCGAGGCCGCCGTGGACCAGGTGCGCATGGGGGGCATCGACCTCGTGCTGCTGGACCTGATGCTGCCCGGGATGGACGGCTACGAGGTCTGCCGGCGGGTGCGCGAGATCGGATCGATGCCGGTGATCATGGTCACGGCGCGCACCGACGAGGCGCACCGCATCACCGGCCTGGAGCTCGGGGCCGACGACTACGTCGTCAAGCCGTTCTCGCCGGTGGAGGTGGTGGCGCGCGTCAAGGCGGTGCTGCGCCGGGTGAGCGCCCCGCCCGATCCCAACCGCGTGCTGCGGGCCGGCAGCGCCCAGCTCGAGCCCCTCAGCCGGCGCGCGACCGTGAACGGCGAGGAGGTGGAGCTCACCCGCCTCGAGTTCGACCTGCTGGCCGAGCTGGCCGCCCATCCGCGGGTCGTCTACACCCGCGACCGGCTGCTGGAGAAGGTGTGGGGCTACCAGTCGCCGGTCGGCGGCAAGACGGTCGACGTGCACGTGGCCAACCTGCGCAAGAAGCTGGGGGACGACATCGGCATCGTGGCCGTGCGGGGGGTCGGCTACCGCCTGGAGCCGGGGCCGTGAGGAGCCTCGTCGACCGCCTGCGCCCGCACAGCTTCCAGGCGCGGGTGGCGGTCGCCATCGCGATCGCGCTGGTCGTGGTGTTCGTGGTCATCCAGCTGGTGTTCGTCTCGATCGTGCGCGAGCGCCAGCGCGAGGGCGTCGAGGCCACGCTGCGCCAGCAGGCCGAGTCGATCGCGCTGGCCGTCGAGCGCGGGGGCCTGGGCGACGCGGCCGCCACCTCCCGCGACGCGGGGCGCTTCATCGGCGACGCCCGGCTCGTGGTGAAGGTGGACGGCGAGGTCGTGCACTGGAACGAGCCGGTGTCGAACCTCGAGGCGTCGGCCACCGTCCGGCGGGGCGACGTCGAGGTGCTCATGCAGCGCAGCGACCCCGACGCCGGCCTCTTCTCCGACTGGGGCTTCGTCTCCCTCGTGATCCTGGGCCTGGCGGCCACCGGCGCCCTGATCTGGCTGCTGGCCTCGGGGCTCGGCGCGCGCCTGCGCGCCTCGGTGAGCGCGCTGGCCGACAGCGCGGAGGCGGTCACCCAGGGGCGGCTGGACGTGCGCGCGCCGGTCACCGACGACGAGCTCGGGCGCCTCTCGCTCGCCTTCAACCGCATGACCGCACGGCTGGAGCTGGCCGACGCGCGCCAGCGCGAGTTCCTGGCCGACGTGGCCCACGAGCTGCGCACGCCGGTCACCTCGATCGAGGGCTTCGCCACCGCGCTGGAGGACGGCACGGCGAGCAGCCCCGACCAGCGCGAGGAGTCGGCCGCCTTCATCCGCGCCGAGGCCGCCCGCCTGCGGGCCCTGGTGGACGACCTGCAGGAGCTCACCTGGCTGGACCTGGACCCGCCGGTGGAGAGCCGCGACGTTGACCTGGGCGAGCTGGGCCGGGCGGCCGTCGCCCGCCTCGCCCTGGACGCCCAGCTGAAGGGCGTCGCGCTGCACCCCCCCGAGGGCGCCGGCCACGCGGTGGGCGACCCCGCGCACGTCGAGACGATCCTCGCCAACCTGATCTCGAACGCCATCACCGCCACCCCCGAGGGCGGCGCGATCACCCTCGCCACCGTCGCCGGGCCGGGGGAGGCCGGCATCGCCGTGTCGCGACACCGGCCGCGGCATCCCCCCGGAGCACCTGCCCTTCATCTTCGACCGCCTCTACCGGGTGCAGCCCGGGCGCGACCGGCGGGCCGGCGGCTCCGGGCTGGGCCTGTCGATCGTGCGCCGTCTCGCGACGCTGCTGGGCGGACGCGTCACGGTGTCCAGCCGGGTGGGCGAGGGGTCCACCTTCACCCTCTGGCTGCCCGCGCGCGCCGTGCCCGCCGCGCGCCCGCGGGTCGCGCTGCCCCAGCGGCGCGGATAGGCTCGTCCCGGTATTCGCCGCGATCCCCGGGGGGCAAACGATGACGCAGCGTCGGTATCTGCTGGACGAGGACGCGATCCCGCGCCAGTGGTACAACCTCGCGGCCGATCTGCCCTCGCTGCCCCCGCCCCCGCTGCACCCCGGCACCGGCGCGCCCGTGGGGCCGGACGACCTGCTCCCGCTGTTCCCGATGGCCCTGATCATGCAGGAGGTGGCCTCGGACCGGTGGATCGCCATCCCCGACCCGGTGCGCGAGATCTACTCGATGTGGCGGCCCACCCCGCTCTATCGCGCCCTGGGCCTGGAGAAGGCGCTCGGCACCCGCAGCCGCATCTTCTACAAGTACGAGGGCGTCAGCCCGTCGGGCAGCCACAAGACCAACACCTCGGTGCCGCAGGCGTACTACAACGCCCAGGAGGGCGTCAGCCGCATCGCCACCGAGACCGGGGCCGGGCAGTGGGGGTCGGCCCTGGCGTTCGCCTGCCAGTTCTTCGACCTCGAGGCCAAGGTCTACATGGTGCGCGCCTCCTACGACCAGAAGCCCTACCGCCGCTCGATGATCCGCACCTGGGGCGGCGAGGTCGTGGCGAGCCCCTCGCCGGACACCGCGGCCGGGCGGGCCATCCTCGAGGAGCACCCCGACAGCACGGGGAGCCTCGGCATCGCGATCAGCGAGGCCGTGGAGGACGCGGCCACGCGCAACGACACCAAGTACGCCCTGGGCAGCGTGCTCAACCACGTGCTCCTGCACCAGACGATCGTGGGCCAGGAGGCCAAGGAGCAGCTCGCCATGGCGGGGGCCGACCCGGACGTGATCATCGGGTGCGTCGGCGGGGGCTCGAACTTCGCGGGCCTCGCCTTCCCCTTCCTCGCCGACAAGGCCGCGGGCAAGGACATCCGCATCATCGCGGCCGAGCCCTCCGCCTGCCCCACGCTGACGCGCGGCCACTACGGCTACGACTTCGGCGACACGGCGAAGATGGCCCCGCTGCTGCCCATGCACACCCTCGGGCACGGCTTCGTGCCGCCGCCGATCCACTCGGGCGGGCTGCGCTACCACGGCATGGCCCCGCTGGTCTCGCACGTGGTCCACACCGGGCTGGTCGAGGCGCGCGCGTACGACCAGAGCGAGTGCTTCGCCGAGGCCGTCCGGTTCGCCCGCTCGGAGGGGATCATCCCGGCGCCCGAGCCCTCCCACGCGCTGCGCGCCGTGGCCGAGGAGGCCGCCCGGGCCGACGAGGAGGGCGTGGAGCGCACGATCCTCTTCAACCTCTGCGGGCACGGCAACTTCGACATGGCGGCCTACGACGCCTACCTCGCGGGCGAGCTGGTCGATGCCCCGCTCGCCCAGGCCGAGCTGGACGCCGCCGCCGCCGAGCTGGAGGGGCTGCCCGCGCTCTAGAAGGGGTCGGGCGGCTCGGCGCTGGAGAGCGTCACCGTGATCTGCGCGACCGCATCCAGGGGGCCCGGCACGTCGGCGTCGGTGCCCCCGCGCTCGCGCGAGAGGATGAGCGTGATCGGATAGGTGGCCGGGCTGACGGCGCCCGTGCAGTCCGCGTTGAACAGCCCGCCGCGGATGGCGCCGACGTCGGCGACCGCCGTCGCGTCGGCGCCGGTCTCGGAGTAGATCGGGTCCTGCGACACCTGGGCGGCCTCGCCGGGGCTGCCGTCGAGGCACGTCCACCGGGCGGTCAGGCCGTACGCGGTGCGGGGCTCCGGGTCGCGCACCGTGAGGGTCCCGGGGTCCGCCTCCGACATCACCGCCCGGTCGTACGCGAGGGTGGGCGGCGGGGCCAGGGCGATCGCGACCGCGGCCGTCCGGCGCAGGCCGGCCACGGAGAACGTGACGGTCACCGGCGAGGCCGTCCCCGCCGGGCGGGCGGACAGCACCTGGGCGAGGGCGCCGCCCCGTGCCACCGTCACGGTCGCGCCGCCGCGGCGGTCGGTCCGCACCGAGGCGACCTCCACCGGCCGGGTCAGCCAGGGGGCGCGGGCCACGACGCGGAGCGTCGCGCGCGGGGCGAAGTCGACCAGCTGCAGCGCCGGGTCCTGGTCCGCCGGGGTCGGCGCGGGCGCCGTCCGGATGATGTTGCGGCGCACGCGGGCCACCGAGAGCGTCACGATGCGGCCGCCGCGGGTGCGCCCGACGAAGCGCGTCAGGCGCCGCTGGCCGGCGATCGTCCGGTTCAGGTCCAGGTACGTCCAGGTGCGGGTGCGGCGCACGCGGAGCGCCGGCCCGTAGGCCCGGCGCACGGCCGCGATGCGCGAGCCCCGGCCCACGCCCCGCTCGGTGACCCACCGGCCGGCGGAGAAGGTCCATTCCTGGACGCGGCCGGCCCCGTCGATTCTGAGGACGGCGCCGTTCGCCCGGCAGCGCCGCGTCGCGGTCGCCCGCGACCGGCGCGCGCACTGCAGGTTGAGCCGCGCCGCGGCCGCCACTCCGGAGCTGCCGATCGGCGCGAACGCCGGGCCGACCCCGGCGGTGACCCTGCCGGACGCGGGGATCGCCGCCGCCGCGGGGGCCGCCGCGATCAGCCCGGCGGCGAGGCCGAGGGCGAGCAGCGCTCCGTGGAGGTGGAGCCGGGCCATGGGCTCGACAGCCTAGTAGGGACTCCGCGACGAGGGGCCGGACTCCTCACGCTCCCGGGCCTCGGCCTTGCGGCGCATGCGCCGCTGGCTGGCGGCCACGCCGCCGATGATGAGCAGGCCCAGGACCAGGTAGGGGATGCCGTAGAGGTAGCGGTTGGTGTCGAGGCCGATCAGGAACACCACCCCGCCGATCGCGAAGATCAGGCCGATCGCGTACGAGAAGATGACGCCGGTGGGGCTCATCCGGCCTCCTCGAAGTGCGCCTCGATCTGCGCGATCACCTGGGGCGCCAGGTCCTGCCAGTCGGTCGTCGCGTCCTTGGTGACGCTGACGAAGTTCGACACCAGGAACACGTTGGTCACGCCCTCGAGCGCGAAGATCCTCGTCCCGAGCGGCGACTCGGAGGGATCGGTGCCCTCGCGGACCGTCGTCGCCCCGCCCTCGGTGGAGGGCCGGTCGAGCGTGAACTTGACCGCGTTGGGGTTCGGGGTGCTCTCGGGGATCACTTCCATCGCGTCTGAGCCTCTCGTCGCGGGCGCGCGAATCACTCGATCGGGTGATGTCGCGACCCTTGGTATTTCGTCCGCACGGGCCGATGGGTCCTCACAGGGCCCTCTCTCGGCCCCGTCTGAAAGGTAGCGATATGGCTGCCCCGATCGACTTCACCTCCCGCGCGCAGGCCGTCGCGAAGACGACGCCGCCCGCGTCGCGCATGTGCGGATGGTGTCTCGGCAGCGGCAAGTACCTCGAGGCCCTCGACTGCGGCGTGGCGCACACGTACCTGCCCGTCGTGTGCGAGGCCTGCAACGGCACGGGGCACCGCCCCTCCGCCTGATCGCTCCGAGCGCGTAGGATGCCGCGGTGCCCACCACCGCGTCAGATCCCCGCGCCCGCCTCGCGACGCTCCTGCGCGAGCACGCGCTGGTGCGCGAGTCCGTGGTCCTCGCCTCCGGGCGGCGCTCGTCCTTCTACTTCGACGCCCGCCAGGTGCTGCTGGATCCCGAGGGCGCGTCGCTGGCCGGCGCGCTCATGTGGTCGCACATCGGGCCGACCGCGCCGTCGGCGGTGGGCGGCCTGACCCTCGGCGCCGACCCCCTGGTCTGCGCCGTGAGCGCCGCCGCGTGGGCCGAGGACCGAGCGCGTGACCGGCTTCTTCGTGCGCAAGGAGGCCAAGAAGCACGGCCTGCAGCAGTGGATCGAGGGCCCGTTCATCGAGGAGGGCACCCCGGTCGCCGTGGTCGACGACGTGCTCACCAGCGGCGGCTCGCTCGTCCAGGCCATCGAGAAGGCCCGCCAGGCCGGCGGGGTCGTCGTGTCCGCGGCCGTGGTCATCGATCGCGGCGAGGGCGGCCACGAGGTGGCCGAGGAGGCGCTCGCCGGCGCCCCCCTCACCGCGCTGTACACGGCGCAGGAGCTCCTCGACCCGGAGCGGCCCGCGGCGTGATCCGGGCCGAGCGGGCGACGCCGGGCGACGCGGTCGTCGTCCGGGTGTCGGGTCCCACGGCGACGATCATCACCCGGGACGGGGAGCAGGAGGCGCGCCTCACGCCGCGGGTCCCGGGCGGGCCGGCGGTGGCCGGGGACCGGGTGCTCCTGCGCCCCGACACCGACGCCGCCGGTCGTCGTCGAGGTGCTCCCGCGCACGACGTCCTCGAGCGCGGCGACGGCGGCGACAAGCGCGCCCGGCCGATCGTGGCCAACGCCGACCTGCTCGTGGTGGTCGCCGCGGTGGTGGATCCGCCCCTGCGCGACCGGCTCATCGACCGCTACCTGGTCGCGGCCTCCCTCGGCCGCCTGGAGGCCGCCCTGGTGATCACCAAGACCGACCTCCCGCACGACGCGGCCGCGCTCGAGGAGCTGCTGGCGCCGTACCGGGAGCTCGGCTATCCGGCGCTGACGGGCAACGCCCGCACGGCCCCGCCTTCGCCGAGGAGGTCCGCGCGCTCATCGACGGGCGGGTGGCGATCCTGGCGGGGCACTCCGGGGTGGGCAAGTCGACCCTCACGCGCGGCCCTGACCGGGGTGGAGCGGGCCGTGGGCGCGGTCAGCGAGAAGGTCCGCACCGGGCGCCACACGACGAGCGACCCGCGCCTCATCCCGCTGCCCGCCGGCGGCGCGGTGGTGGACACGGCGGGCGTGCGCACCTTCCACCTGCCCCGCCTGGACCGCGCCCGCCTGGAGGTCGGGCTTCCCGGAGATCGCGCGGGCCGCGGAGGGCTGTCGTTTCCGCGGCTGCGCCCACGACGGCGACGCGGGCTGCGCGGTCGTCGGCGCGGTGCCGGCCGCGCCGCCTGGAGAGCTATCGGAGGATGCTGGCGGAGATGCGCTGACGACCGTCTCGCGGAACCCGTTCGTGCCTTGACCCGGCCTCGGGCCAGGCCGTAAGTTTGTGCGACGCGGCACGAACCGCGGTCCTGGCGAACGTCAACACCGTGCTGGAGGAGTTCATGAACCGTCCCCGTCGTTTCCTGCCCCCGATCGCAGGAGGCGCCCAGACGACCGGCTGGGAGGCCCTCGACAAGTGGGTCGGCGGTAGCTCCGGCTCGGTGGCTCCGCCGCGCCCGCGGCCTCCTCCGGCAAGACCGGCTGGGAGGCGCTGGAGAAGTGGGTCGGTGGCCGGGCGGCTCCGGCGGCTCGGCGGCTCCGGCCGCGGCCCCCTCCGGCAAGACCGGCTGGGAGGCCCTGGAGAAGTGGGTCGGCGGGTGGCGCCGGCGGCGCGGCCGCCGCCGCCCCGGCCGCGGCCCCGTCGGGCAAGACCGGCTGGGAGGCGCTCGAGAAGTGGGTCGGCGGCTCCGGCGGCGGCGCTGCCGCGGCGGCCCCCTCCGGCAAGACCGGCTGGGAGGCCCTCGACAAGTGGGTCGGCGGCTCGGCGGCGGCGCTGCGGCTCCGGCCGCGGCCGCCTCCGGCAAGACCGGCTGGGAGGCCCTCGAGAAGTGGGTCGGTCCGGGCGGCGCGGCCGCCGCGGCCTCGGCGGGCCCCTCCGGCAAGACCGGCTGGGAGGCCCTCGACAAGTGGGTCGGCGACTCCGGCGGCGTGCGCGGCTCCGGCCGCGGCCCCCTCCGGCAAGACCGGCTGGGAGGCCCTCGAGAAGTGGGTCGGCCGGGTGGCTCGGGCGGCGCGGCCGCCGCGGCCTCGGCGGGCCCCTCCGGCAAGACCGGCTGGGAGGCCCTCGACAAGTGGGTCGGCGGCGGCGGGGGCGGAGCGGCCGCCCCGGCGGCGGGCCCCTCCGGCAAGACCGGCTGGGAGGCCCTCGACAAGTGGGTCGGCAGCGGCGGCGCGGCGGCCCCCTCGGCGCAGGCGAGCGCGGGCAACGGCGCGGCGGCGGCCGCCGAGGCCCCGGTCGCGGCGGCCACGCCCGAGCCGGCCGGCTCGGGCGGCTTCGTCGGCTTCCTCAAGCGCCTCTTCGGCGGTAAGTAGCCGGCACCGGTCGCGTCCCGGCGCCGCCCTGCGGGGCGGCGCCGGGCTTCCGCCGCGGTGACCGTGTCATCAACGAGCGGTCCGCCGGCGGCGTGCTGCTGCTGCCGATCGGGCCCGCGCTGCTGGTGGCGGCTGATCCGCCTGCGGGGCGGCGCGATCCTGGCGCTGCCCAAGGGGCACATCGAGGACGGTGAGTCCCGCGAGCAGGCGGCGCTGCGCGAGACCCGGGAGGAGACCGGGATGGCGGGCACGCCCCTCGCGCCGCTCGACGCAGATCTCCTACGTGTTCTGCTCGCGCTTCCACGGCGGGCGGGTGGCGAAGCGGGTCCACTTCTTCCTGCTGGCGTACCGCGCGGGCTCGCCGCCCGCCACGACGGCGAGGTCGACGGGGTGCGGCTGGCTGCCGATCGAGCGCGCCGAGGCCGCGCTCTCGCTACCCGGGCGAGCGCGCCGTGATGGGAGAAGCCCTCGCCTGGGTGCGGGCGGCAGGTTACGGTGGCCCCGGGGCGAAGGATGGCCCCGACGCGGTCGCCGTGAGCCCCGCCCCCCGTCCACCCGCTGCCCGAGGACTCCCGTGTACGCCCTGAACTTCTACTCGCCGCTGTTCATCGACCAGCTCCGCAAGGGGCGCAAGACCGCGACGATCCGGCTGGGGGACAAGTCCCACAAGTACCGCAAGGGCCAGCTGGTGTGGGTGACGATCGGCCACCGGCACGGGCCGCGCCAGCGCATCTTCACGGCGATCATCGACGACGTGTCAGGTCAAGCCGGTGCGCGAGCTCACCCAGCGCGAGATCGAGCGCGACAACCCCGAGTTCCGCCTCGTCGAGGACACCCTCCACTTCCTCTCGCACATCTACTCGCGCGAGGTCGCGCTCGACGACGCCGTCTCGGTCATCCACTTCAGCGAGATCATCGAGTTCCCCTCGCTCAAGTGACCGCGGTGTGACGCTCCGCGCGCTTGATTCGCGCGGGCGGCGGTGGCAACCTTTGGCACTCACAGTCAACGAGTGCCAAATGGGGGAAGTGCATGAACTTGCAGCCCTTGGGCGACCGCGTCGTCGTCCAGTCGATCGAGGCGGAGCAGGTCACCGCCAGCGGCATCGTCCTCCCGGACACCGCCACCGAGAAGCCGCAGCGCGGCAAGGTCATCGCCGTCGGCGCGGGCCGGTACGAGGACGGCAAGCGCGTGCCGCTCCAGGTCGCGGAGGGTGACGAGGTCATCTACTCCAAGTACGGCGGCACCGAGATCAAGGTGGACGGCGAGGACCTACCTGATCCTCCGCGAGTCCGACATCCTCGCGAAGGCGGTCTGAGCATGGCCAAGCTGATCAAGTTCGACGAGGACGCCCGCCGCGCGCTCGAGCGCGGTGTGAACACCCTGGCCGACGCGGTCAAGGTGACCCTCGGCCCCAAGGGCCGCTACGTGGTGCTCGACAAGAAGTTCGGCGCCCCGACGATCACCAACGACGGCGTCACGATCGCGCGTGAGATCGAGGTCGAGGACGTCTTCGAGAACCAGGGCGCCCAGCTGGTGCGCGAGGTGGCCACGGCCACCAACGATGTCGCCGGCGACGGCACCACCACCGCGACCGTGCTGGCCCAGGCGATCGTGCGCGAGGGCCTCAAGAACGTGGCCGCCGGCGCCAACCCGATGGGCCTCAAGCGCGGCATCGAGGCGGCCGTCGAGGTCGTCGTCGGCGAGATCGCCAAGCAGGCCAAGGAGGTCTCGGGCAAGGAGGACATCGCCCGGGTCGCCGCCATCTCCTCCCGCGACCGCGCCATCGGCGATGTCATCTCGGACGCGATCGAGAAGGTGGGCAAGGACGGCGTGGTGAACGTCGAGGAGGGCCAGACCTTCGGCATGGACCTCGAGTTCACCGAGGGCATGCAGTTCGACCGCGGCTACATGAGCCCCTACATGGTCACCGACCAGGACCGCATGGAGGCCGTCCTCGATGACCCGTTCCTGCTGATCCACGGCGGCAAGATCTCGAGCGTCCAGGACATCCTGCCGCTGCTCGAGCAGGTGATCGGCCAGGGCCGGCCGCTGCTGATCATCGCCGAGGACGTCGAGGGCGAGGCCCTTGCGACCCTGATCGTCAACAAGCTGCGCGGCACCTTCACCGGCATCGCCGTCAAGGCCCCGGGCTTCGGCGACCGGCGCAAGCGCATGCTCGAGGACATCGCCATCCTCACCGGCGGCGAGGTGATCGCCGAGGAGATGGGCCTCAAGCTCGCCAACACCCAGATCTCCCAGCTCGGTCGCGCCCGCAAGGTCGTGATCGCCAAGGACGCCACCACCATCATCGACGGTGCCGGCGACACCGAGGAGATCAAGGGCCGCATCAAGCAGATCAAGGCCGAGATCGACACCACCGACTCGGACTTCGACCGCGAGAAGCTCCAGGAGCGCCTGGCCAAGCTCGCCGGCGGCGTGGCGGTGGTGAAGGTCGGCGCGGCCACCGAGACCGAGATGAAGGAGAAGCAAGCACCGCGTCGAGGACGCCCTGCAGGCGACCCGCGCCGCCCTCGAGGAGGGCATCGTCCCCGGTGGGGGCGTCGTGCTGGTCAACTCGATCAAGGCCCTCGATGGCCTCAAGCTCACCGGCGACGAGGCCACCGGCGCCAACATCGTGCGCCGCGCCCTGGAGGAGCCGCTTCGCCAGCTGGCCGAGAACGCGGGCCTTGAGGGCTCGGTGGTGGTCGGCGAGGTCAAGTCCAAGAAGGCCGGCATCGGCCTCAACGTGGACACCGGCGAGTACGTGGACCTGGTCAAGGCCGGCATCATCGACCCGGCCATGGTGACCCGCTCGGCGCTCCAGAACGCGGCCTCGATCGCCAAGAACATCATCACCACCGAGTGCGTGGTGGCCGACAAGCCCGAGGAGGGCGGCGGCGCGCCGGACATGGGCGGCATGGGCGGCATGGGCGGCATGGGGATGGGCATGTAACGTCGGCATCCGCCGACCATCTCTCCGCGAAGGGGGCCCTCACGGGCCCCCTTCGTCGTACTCGAGGCCGTGAGCCCCTCTCCCGACATCCCGCGCAGGACCCTGATCTTCTGGACCGTGACGCTCCTCATCGGCGTCGACACGGTCCTGTTCTCCATGGTCGCGCCGGCGCTGCCCGAGTTCGCCGACCGCTACGACTTCTCGGCGTCCGTCGCGGCCCTCATCTTCGCCGTCTTCCCGGTGGGCCAGCTGCTCTTCGCGCTCGCCGCGGCGGGCTGGGTGGAGCGCATCGGGCGCCGCCCGGTGATGATGATCGCGGCGGTGGTGCTCCTGGCCGCCACCCTCGGCTTCGCCCTCGCCACCGGCCCCGAGCTCCTGGCGCTCGCGCGCTTCATGCAGGGCGCGGCGGCCGGCCTGGTGTGGACCGCGGGTCTCGCCGCGATCGCCGACGTGTATCCGGTCGACCAGCTGGGCTTCCGGATCGGCCTGGCCGAGACCGCCGGCGGGGCCATGGGCCTGCTCGGCCCGATCCTCGGCGGCGCCCTGATCGTCGTCGTCGGCCTGGACGCGACCTTCGCGCTCGCCGCGGTCCTCCCGGCCCTCGCCCTGGTGCCGGTCTTCCTGATCCCGGAGACGCGCCGGGGCCCGGGCACGTACCAGCCGCTGGCGCCGGCCCTGCGCCGCCTGATGGCCGTCCCCAAGGCGCGGGTGGCGTTCTGGGCGCTGGCCGGCGTCGCGGCCGTGCTCGCGCTGACCGAGCCGCTGCTGCCGCTGGACCTGGCCGACCGCCTCGACCTCTCGTCGCTGGGCATCGGCCTCGTCTTCGGCGCGGGCCTGCTCTCCTACTTCGCCCTGGTGCCGATCGGAGGGCGCTGGTCGGACCGGCGGGGCCGCCGCGCGCCCCTCATCCTGGGCGGGGTGCTGATGGCCGCCGGCCTCCCGTTCATCGCCGTGGGCCCGGCGTTCAGCGTCGCCATCGCCTTCGCGGTCGTCGGGGCCGGCATGGCGGCGATGAGCGCCCCCACCGGCCCGCTGATGGTGGAGGCCGTCAACGAGGCCGGGATGGTCGGTCAGTACGGCCTCAGCTCGGCCATGCTCACGGTGGTCTTCGCCGTGGGCTACGTGGTGGGCCCGCTGCTGGGCGCCGGGGCGAGCGCCGTGATGCCGTTCCTCGCGATCATGATCCTGGCCGCCGTCGCGCATCGCGCTGGTCGCCGCCTGGGTCGCCCGCACCCTCCCCAGGGAACAGACCGCACGGGAGGCTTTGGCCGCCGGGCCAAGGGGGGGAGCACCCACCCGCTGATACCGTCCGTGCTCCCGGAGTTGCGTGAAGGGGTGCCGTTCTGCCGCTGTTCACCGACTATACGACCGACGGCTTCTTCGACGAGATGTTCGAGGAGCCCGACCGGCCGCGTGACGCCTACTCGCGCCTCTTCTCGGGGCTCAAGTCGCTGCGCCCCGCGACCTTCGCCGCGCGCAGCGCGCTGGTGGACCGCGCCTACCTGACCCAGGGCATCACCTTCGCCCACGGCGGCCGCGAGCAGCCCTTCCCGTTCGACCTCCTGCCCCGGCTGATCCCCGCCGACGAGTGGGCCGCACCTCGACGCCGGCCTGGCCCAGCGCGTCGATCGCCCTCGACCGCTTCATCGCGGACATCTACGGCGCCCCGGCGCGCCGTGGCCGACGGGGTCGTCCCCAACGCGCTGGTCACCACCTGCGAGGGCTACGTGCGCGAGATGGTGGGCATCGAGCCGCCGCTCGGCCGCTTCGTCCACGTGGCCGGGATCGACCTCGTGCGCGACGACGACGGCACCTGGCGGGTGCTGGAGGACAACCTGCGCTGCCCGTCCGGGCTGTCGTACGTCGTCCAGAACCGGGCCTTCATGCGCCGCGCGTTCCCCGAGGCCTTCGCCGACCACCACGTCGAGCCGGTCGGCCACGCGCCCTTCCTGCTCCTGTCGGCCCTGATGGCCGCCGCGCCCGAGGGGCGCGACTCCCCGCGCGTGGTCGTGCTGACGCCCGGGCCCGGCCAACCCGGCCTACTACGAGCACGCCTTCCTCGCCCAGCAGATGGGCGTGCCCCTGGTCGAGGGCCGCGACCTGACCGTGAGGGACCGCCGCGTGTACCTGCGCACCACGACCGGGCGCGAGCGGGTGGACGTCATCTACCGGCGCATCGACGACGGCTTCCTCGACCCGGCCAGCCTGCAGGCCGACTCCCTGCTGGGGGTCGCCGGCCTGATGCAGTCGTTCCGCGAGGGCCGGGTGGCGGTCTGCAACGCGGTGGGGACCGGGGTGGCCGACGACAAGGCGGTCTACGCCTACGTGCCCGACCTGATCCGGTACTTCCTCGGGGAGGAGCCCATCCTCGAGCAGGTGCCGACCTACCTGATGGAGCGCGAGGACGAGCGCGACGTACGTCCTCGGCAACCTCGACCGGCTGGTGGTGAAGGCGGTCGACGGCGCCGGCGGGTACGGCATGCTCATCGGTCCTCACGCCACGCCGGGCGAGCGGCAGGCCTTCGCGCGCCGGGTGACCGAGAACCCGCGCGGCTACGTCGCGCAGGAGACCATCAAGCTCTCGCGCGCGCCGGTGCTGGTGGGCGACCGCTTCCAGGCCCGCCACGTTGACCTGCGCCCGTTCATCGTCTACGGCGAGCGGCCCGTGGTCGTGCCCGGCGGCCTCACCCGGGTCGCGCTGCGCGACGGGTCGCTGGTGGTCAACTCCTCCCAGGGGGGCGGCAGCAAGGACACCTGGGTCCTCAGCAACTGATGCTGGCCAGGGTCGCCGAGACGCTCTACTGGACGGCGCGCGACCTCGAGCGCGCCGAGAACTTCGCGCGCCTGCTCGAGGTGGGCCAGGCCGCGGCCCTGGAGGGCGACTCGTCCAACGGCGCCGGCGGCCGCCTGGTGTGGGAGCCGCTCGTGCGGATCGCGGGCGACTACGACAGCTTCCTGGTCACCCACCGCCGCGCCGACGAGCGCAGCGTGCCGTGGTTCCTGACCTTCGGGCGCGACAACCCCGACAGCATCGTCGCCTGCGTCAAGCGCGCGCGCGAGAACGCGCGCAGCGTGCGCGACCGGCTGCCGACCGAGGTGTGGGAGGGCATCAACGACGCCTGGCTGGAGCTGGTGGAGTGGCCGCCCGAGCGCATCACGCGCGACGGCGTCTACCCCTTCTGCCAGGGCATCCGCCGCTCGTCGTACCTGATCCTGGGCCTGGTGGAGCAGACGATGCGCCGCGACGAGGGCTGGCAGTTCATGCGGCTCGGGCGCTTCCTGGAGCGGGCCGACCGCTCGACCCGGCTGGTGCAGGCGCACCAGGCCTCGCGCGCCGCGCTCCCCGAGGAGGACGACCTGTTCGACCTCCACGGCTGGCGCGCCCTGCTGGGCGACGCCGCCGCCCACGAGGCCTACCTGCAGGTGGACGCCGCGGCCCTGTCGCCCGAGTCGATCAGCCGCTTCCTGCTGCTGGACCCGCGCTTCCCGCGCTCGGTGGCGTTCTGCCTGGCCGAGGTGGAGTCGGCGATCGAGGACCTCATCTCCATGGACGCGATCGCCGCCAACCCGGCCCCGCTCGTGCTGGCCCGCACGGCCCGGGACATGGTCGAGGCGGCGGCGCGCAAGCCCTGGGGCGGCCTGGAGGTCGGCGACCTCATCGAGCGCCTGCTGGCCCGCTGCACGTCGATCGACGTCGCCCTCGGCGAGTCCTGCTTCCTCGCATCCTACGAACGCACTCCGATCGGACAGCATGCCCAGGCTTCACGCCAAGCACAGAACTGAGATCCGCTACGCCGGCTCGGTCGGCGAGAGCGTCAACGAGATCCGCCTGGTGCCCTCCGGCAACGGGCGCCAGCAGGTGGAGTGGTCGCACGTGCGCACCGAGCCCGCCGCCGAGCTGCTGGGCCACCGGGACGCCTACGGCAACGAGGTGCGCTGGTTCCAGCTCATCGAGCCGCACGGCGTGCTCGTGGTGGAGGCCGAGGCGGTGGTCACGACCCGGCCCGGCCTGGGCCGCCCGCAGAACGCGGATGCGGGCATCGCGGCGATCGCCGATCCCGCGTACATCGACGACTTCGCCGAGTTCCTCTCCGGGTCGACCCACATCCGCTGGGTGGAGCCGGTCGAGGGCTTCGCCCGCGGGCTCGCCCTGGACGAGTCGGGGAGCCTGGTGCAGTGGGGCGCGAGCCTCGAGTCCGCAGATCAACGCGGCGATCGTCTACACCCCCGGCGTCACCGAGGTGGACACGCCGGTGGAGGAGGTCGTGCGGGTGGGGCGCGGCGTCTGCCAGGACATGGCCCACCTCATGATCGCGGTCGCCCGCCGCCGCGGCGTGGCGGCGCGCTACGTCAGCGGCTGGCTGTACCTGCCCGGGCACGAGGGGCCCGGCGAGAGCCACGCGTGGGTGGAGTTCGCGGTGCCCGGCCTCGGGTGGGTCGAGTTCGACCCCACCCACCCCTCGCCCGACACCGAGCACTACGTCCGCCTGGCCGTGGGGCGCGACTACGCCGACGTGCCGCCCCTGCGCGGGAGCTACATCGGCCCGGCCACCGAGAGGATGGACGTCTCGGTCGAGGTGCGCGCGATCCCCGCCTGAACGGTGCTCGCCCCGCGTGGCCCGCTCTGACGAGCGTGCCGCGCGGGGCGGCTGTGGGGTCTTCGGATGACGGACGACCGTCCGGTTGTCAGCCGGCCGGGCCGTCCTCGATCGCCGCATCCATAGGCGTCACCTCCCCGCGGCCCGCCTGCCCGTGCCGGCAGGCGTTCTGCGGCCGCGCGACCGTGCTCGCCACCCCGCGTCGCAGGTGGGGCCCACGCGCCCCGATGTGCGGTTGGGGGTGTCGGGATGGGATCCGTGGGCGCGCCGCGCGCCCCGTGCTGCAGGAGGCGTCCGCCCATCGCGCTCAGGCGCGTGCTCGTCCAGGATCGGTCGCGCGCGACCGGGGGCTGGTACGTCGGGTGCGGTGCTCACCTGTGTCTGGCGGCGGTGCATGGGATCCACGGTTCGATCGTGGTGCAGGTCGGGATATAGGGCCTCGGATCCGCAACCGGAGCCGACGGCGGCTCATCCCGTGCAACGATCGTTGCATCGGGCCCGCGCGGCGGTCAATCCCGGATAACCCGCAACCGCCCCGGCGCCGGTGCCGCTAGTGGGAGGTGATCACCTGATCGACGATGCCGTACTCGCGGGCCGCCTCGGCGTCGAGGAAGTAGTCGCGCTCGGTGTCCGCGCTGACCTTCTCGATGGGCTGGCCGGTGTGCTTGGCGATGATCTCGTCGAGCTGCTTGCGCATGGCGAGCGCCTCGCGGGCGTGGATCTCGATGTCGCTGGACTGGCCGCTGAAGCCGCCCGACAGCTGGTGGATCATGATCTTGGCGTTGGGCAGCGCCATGCGCTTGCCCGGGGCGCCGGCCGCCAGCAGCAGCGCGCCCATGCTCATCGCGACGCCCACGCAGATCGTGGAGACCTGGGGCCGGATGAACTGCATCGTGTCGTAGATGGCCATCCCCGCGTACACCGACCCGCCCGGCGAGTTGATGTAGATCGAGATGTCCTTGTCGGGGTCCTCGCTCTCGAGGTGCAGGAGCTGGGCCACGATCAGGTTGGCGATCTGGTCGTCGATGGGCGTCCCCAGGAACACGATGCGCTCGTTGAGCAGCCGCGAGTAGATGTCGAAGGAGCGCTCGCCGCGCGAGGTCTGCTCCACGACCATCGGTATGAGGGGACTCACCCGGGGGACACTACGCTTCCAGGCGGGTGATGCGCCCGTCCGCGTCGAACGTGAGACGGTGCGGCCGGTCGTCGACGCTCTGCGCGGCGGGGTCGATGACCCTCACGGTGAGCACGACCTGGGGAGGCTCGAGGCGGGCGCCGCGGAAGCCCGAGCGCCCGGCCGGCGTCGCGTCGCGCACCCCCTGGGGGTCGGACGGGGCCCCGCCGACGCGCACCTGCGCGTCCGGCGCGAAGAGGGCGGCGAACGCCTCGGTGCCCGTGTTGAGCGCGCCGACGTAGGTCTTGCCGAACTGGCGCGCCTGATCGTAGGAGAGCGTCACCCGGCCCGGATCACGAAGAGGATGTAGGCGAGCAGGGCGACCCCCGCGAGCGTGAGCCCCGCGGCGGCGAGCGGGCTCATCGGCCGCCGCGGCCGCGGCGGCCCGGGCTCCGCCTGCGCCGCCGCGGCGTGGCGCCGCCGGTGCCGGCGCTCGGCGAGCACCACCACGATCGCCGCCAGCACGCTCGCGCCGAGGAAGCAGGGAAGCACCCCGAGGCCGGTGAGCGGAAGCACCCACAGCAGCAGGATCCACGTCGGGAAGCCCACGAGCGCCCCGCGCACGACCCGCTGGGTGACGCGCTCGATCTGGTCGAACTCGTCCAAGGGCTCGAGGTCAGAACGCGTAGCGCTCCTCCTTCCAGGGGTCCGCCGAGTTCGAGTAGCCCAGGCGCTCCCAGAAGCCCGGCTCGTCGTGGTCCAGCACCTCCAGGCCGCGGAGCCACTTGGCGCTCTTCCAGAAGTAGAGGCTCGGCACCAGCAGGCGCAGCGGGCCGCCGTGGACGGGCTCCAGCTCGAGGCCGTCGAAGCGGTACGCCAGCAGCACGTCGTCGGCCATGAGGCGCTCGAGCGGGACGTTGGCGGTGTAGCCCTCCTCGGAGTGCGCGATCACGTGCGAGGCGCTCTCGGCGAGCCCGAGGCTCCTCAGGAGGGGCGCCACCGCGACGCCCTCCCACACCGTCCCGAGCTTGGTCCAGGTCGTGACGCAGTGGATGTCGCAGGTCACCCGCGTGATGGGCTGCTCGCGCAGCTCCCGGTGGGTCCAGCGCACCGGGGTGTTGACCAGGCCGGTGATCGTGAAGTCCCAGTCCGGCGGCGGCGACTGGTAGGGCACCGAGCCGGCGTGCAGCACCGGGAAGTCGGTGACCACGTGCTGTCCGGGCGCGACGCGACGGCGCTCCTCGTCGCTCAGCCCGCGGTTGCGCAGCAGCCCCACCCGGTCCTCCGATCCGACGTCGCCCGACCGGGCAATGGTACGCCAGCCCCGCCCCCGCGGGTCACTCCCGGACGGCCCGCCCCATGAGCGCCAGGCCCTCCCGGTCGTGGGCGGCCGCGATGTGGAAGCGCCCGCTCAGGTCGAGCGGCGTCGACGCGAGCCCGGCCTCCTCCGGCACGCCCACGGCGAGGCCGGCCTCGGTGGCCACGAGCTGCGCGGCCGCCACGTCCACCGCGCGGCCGGGCCCCAGGCCCGCCATCGCGTCGCCCCGGCCGGCGGCCGTCTGGCAGAGGGAGATGGCCAGCGACCCCAGCGCGCGCAGGCGGCCCACGCGGCCCTCGAGGAAGGCGGCCATGCGCGCGACCCGGGCGGGATGGGCGCCCTCCACCAGCACCAGGTCCAGGATCCCGCTGGGGGAGGGGGCGTGGGCCGCGAGCCGCCTGCCGTCGAGCCAGGACCCCCGGCCGCGCTCGGCGACCCACTCCTCGCCGGTGCCGTGGTCGCGCACCAGGCCGATCGTGACGTCGCCCATCGTGCCCCCGCGGGCGAGGGCGATCGAGGTGGCGAAGATGGGCAGCCCGCGCTTGGCGTTGAGGCTGCCGTCGATGGGGTCGACCACCGCGATCGCGGTGGCGCTGCCGCCGTGCAGGTCGACCCTCCCCACCTCCTCGCTGATCACGCTCAGCGGGACCCCGAGGGCCTCCAGCTCCTCCAGGACGATGTCCTCGGCGACCCGGTCGACGGCCACCGTGATGTCGCCGCCCGCCCCCCGCCCGCGCGTCCGGGCGCGCTCGGCCGGCGACATGGGCTCCAGCGCGGTGGCGATGCGGTCGCACGCCCGCCGGAACGCGGCGAGCCAGACCTCGGCGTCCGGGGTCGGCCCGTCCGCCTCAGCCATCGACCAGCGAGTGGAAGGCCACGCCGGTCAGGAGCTTGGGGAAGAAGTACGTCGACTTCTGGGGCATGGTCTCACCCGCCTCGGCGACCTCCGCGATGGCCGACTTCGGGATGCCGCGCAGGATCAGCGCGGCGGCGACCGCCCCCGATTCCACGAGCCGCTGCGCCTCCGCGGCGTCCTTGGTGTAGCTGAGCACCTCGTCGTGCGCGAGGGCGGCCTGGTCGGCGCCCAGGTACGGGATCAGGATGTCGCGCTCGATGGCCGCCACGTCGAGCCGCTCGCCGGCCGACTGCCCGGCCTCGGCCGTCCCGGTGAGCAGCGTCGCGCGCCCGGGCACGAGCAGGCCGAGGGCCGGCGCGTCCTCCGGCGCGGCGGCGAGGGCCGCGAGCAGCTCGTCCCGCCCGCCGACCTCCCGCGCCGCGAAGCGCTCGGCGGCGCCCTCGGGCCAGCGCGTCAGCAGGCGGTGCGTCGGCAGCACCACCAGGCCGGGGTCGTCGAGGGCGGTGAGGCCCATCAGCACGCGGTCGTAGGGGGCCTCGCCCGCGGAGCCCTCGGCGGCCCGCCGCTCGTCGCGGTACGCGAGCGCCGTCTCGTAGCGGTGGTGGCCGTCGGCGATCAGGATCCAGCGGTCGCGCATGGCCGCGTTGACGGCCGCGATGACCGCCGGGTCGGTGATGCGCCAGAAGCGGTGGACGGTCCCCTCGCGGTCGGTCAGCTCGGCCTCGGCGGGCCCGCTCGGCGCGGCCGCGGCCCAGGCGGCGCCCTCGGGGTCGGGGTACAGGCCGAACACCGGGGACAGGTTGGTGCGCACCGCCCGCGTCAGGCGCAGCCGGTCCTCCTTGGGGCCGGCGTGGGTGCGCTCGTGCGGGCGCACCACCCGGGCCTCGTAGGGCTCGATGCCGACGGCGGCGAGGATCGTGCGCCGCTCCCGCGGCACCCCGTCGTCGAGGGTGAAGCTCTGCGTCCAGGCCACCAGGCAGGGCTCGTCGCTGACGGCCAGGGCCCCCTGGTCGCGCCAGGAGGCGATCAGGCCGGCCACCTCGTCGTAGCCCACCTCGGGCAGGATCAGGCGCACCGCGTTGTAGGGGCTCACGGCCAGGAGCTCGCGCCGCTCCTCGGGCGAGATCACGTCGTAGGGAGGGGCGACCAGGTCTCCCAGGGGTCCGGCCGCCTCGGCGTACCGAAGGGCGCGGAAGGCACGGACGTCAGCCACGGGTGGCGATGCTACCAGCGGCCCGGGGCGTCCGGCGGGGGGGCTACCATGACCTGTCCGTGGCGGACGATCTCACCCCCGAGCAGCGCGCCGCCGTCACCCATCCCGGCGGCCCCGCCATCGTGCTCGCGGGCGCGGGCGCGGGCAAGACGCGCGTCCTGTGCCGCCGCCTGGCGTGGCTGGTCGAGCAGGGCGCGTCGCCCGACGAGATCCTGGCGCTCACCTTCACGCGGGAGGCGGCGGTCGAGCTGCGCGCCCGCGCCGAGGAGATCCTGGGCACCTCGCACGAGACGCTGCGGGTCACGACCTTCCACGCGTACGCGCTCGACGTCGCCCGCATCCACGGGGCCGAGCGCGGCCTGCTGCCCGACACCACGGTCGCCCGTCCCGAGGACCGGACGCTGATGATGCTGGACCGGCTGGGCGAGCTGGACCTGCGCCTGTTCGACCTGCGCGGCGACCGCGTCGGCGTGGTCGACGAGCTCGTGCGCCGCATCGACGCGTGCCGCGACCAGCTGGTCACGGCCGAGGCGTACCGCGGCTGGGCCGAGGCGGCCGTCGCGGGCGCCGGGTCGTCCTCGGCCGCCCACCGGGCGCGCCGCCAGCTCGAGTTCGCCCGCGTCTTCGAGGCCCACGACCGGTGGCTGGCCGAGGACGGCCGCGAGGACTTCGGCCTGTCGATCGTGCGCGTCCTCGACCTGCTGCGCGCCCACCCGGACCGCCGCGCCGCGGTGCAGGAGGCCGCCCGCCACGTGCTGGTGGACGAGTTCCAGGACACCAACCACGCGCAGGCCGAGCTGCTCTACGTCGTCGCCGGCGGGTCCGACAGCCTGATGGTGGTGGGCGACGACGACCAGGGCATCTACCGCTTCCGCGGCGCCTCCTCCAAGAACATCACCGACTTCCGCCGGCGCTTCCCCGACGCCGCCGACCTGCGGCTGGAGCGCAACCACCGCTCGACGCAGGCGATCCTCGACGCCGCCTCGGCGGTCGTGGCGCCCATCGCCGACCGCGCCGCCAAGACCAGCGTCGCCCTGCCCGAGGCGCGCGGCCCCGCGCCGGCCTTCTGGCGCGCGCCGGACCCCGACGGGCAGGCGCGGGCGGTCGTGGACCGCATCGTCGCGCTGGCCGAGGAGGGCGTGCCCCTCGAGGAGCAGGCCGTCCTGATGCGCGCGGTGCGCCTGGAGTCGCGCCCCCTGGTCGACGCGCTCGAGCGGGCCGGGGTGCCGCACCAGGTGCGCGGGGGCATCGGCCTGTTCGAGCGCCGGGAGGTGCGCGCCGCCGTCGCCTGGCTGCGCGCCGCCTGCGACCCGTCGCTGGTGCAGGACCACCTGCGCGTGGGGGCGGACCCGCGCTACGACCTGCCCTGGGGCGAGCTGGCCGACGCGGTCACCTCGGCCTCGGCGGCCGCCGGTGCCGTGACCGGCGCCCTGACCGGGGTGGCCGAGGCCCACGGCGGCCGGGGCCTGGCGGCGGCGCTCGCCGACATCGGGCGCGCCGCCGCGGAGCTGCCCCCCGCCGACGCGCTGCGCGCCGCGATCGACCGCTCCGGGCCTGCGCTCGGCGGCCATCGCCGCCGGCGGCGCGGAGGGCGCGGCGCGCCTGGCCGGCCTCGCCGCGCTCGAGCGCCTGGGCCGCGAGATCGCCGAGCGCGACCCCGCCCTGGACGCCCCCGCCCTGGGCGCGACGCTGGCCGGCCTCGCGGCCATCGGCTACCGCGGCGAGGGCATCGCCCCCCGGGAGCGGATGGGCGTGCAGGTCATGACGATCCACCAGGCCAAGGGCCTCGAGTTCGACGCCGTGTTCGTGGTCGGCATGACCCGCGCCAACTTCCCGGGCAAGGACCGCGGCGAGATCGACATCCCCGACCAGCTGCTGCCCGAGGTGCTGCCGCGGGCCCGCGACGCCCACGTGGCGGAGTCGCGGCGCCTGGCGTACGTCGCCATGACCCGCGCCCGCCGCCACCTGGTGCTCTGCACCCTCGCCGCCGCCGCGAGCGGCGTCGCGCAGGCGCCCGTCGCCCTTCTTCGAGGAGGCCCGCGAGGCCCTGGGGGCCGAGGTCGCCGAGGTCGGGGAGGCCCCCGAGCGGGCCCTGCTGGCGGCCGTGGGCGCGGCGCGGGACGCCGCCGAGCGCGCGTCGATGCGCGCGGCCCGGGCGGTGGCCGAGGGCGCCGACGACGCGCCGGCCCTCTGCGCGGCCGCGGCCGACGCCTCCGCCGCGCTGGTCGCCGCGCGGGCGTCGGTGATGCGCCCGCCGCCGCCCGCCCCGCCGGTGCCCGCGCCCGCCCGCCCGGCACGCCCGGGCCTCGAGCTCACCCCCAGCGCCATCGAGATGTACCGCGGCTGCCCCCTGCGCTACCGCTTCGCGGCGATCGACCGGATCCCGGCGCCGCCGAGCGTCGCCCGGGCGATCGGGATCGCGGCGCACTCGGCCCTGGAGGCCCACTACCGCCCCGACGGCACGGGCGGCGACGGCGACGCGCTGGTGCGCCGCTTCGAGGCCGGCGCTGCGCCGCGAGGGCGTGGCCGAGACGGCCGAGGGCCGCCAGGCGCTGGCCCGGGCCCGCGAGCGGCTGCCCGACTACCACGACCGGCACGTGCGCAGCCGCACCCGGCCGGTCGCGGTGGAGCGCGACTTCACGCTCACGGTCGGGCCCCACCGCATCCACGGCCGCATCGACCGGGTCGACGCCCACCCGGCCGGGGGCCACCAGCTCATCGACTACAAGACCGGCAAGCCGCCGAGCGCGGGCGGGCGCACGAGCGGCGACGACCTGGTGCTGCGCCTCTACCTGCTCGGGGCCCGCGAGGCGTGGGGCATCGAGCCCCGCGGCGCCACGGTGGTGCACATCCTGGACGGGGACACGCGCGGCGTGCATCCGGACGCCACCGACGACGCCCAGGTGATGGTGTCGGTGCGCGAGGCCGCCGAGGGGATCGCGGCGGGGCGCTTCGACCCGCGGGTGTCGTGGGACTGCCGCACCTGCGACTTCGCCGGCATCTGCCCGGCTCAGGACCGATGACGCCGATCTCGTCGCTGGAGGCCGGCGGCGTCGTCGAGGGCGTGTACGCGGTGCGGCGCAAGGAGCGGCGGATGTCGCGCCAGGGGCGACCGTTCCTCGCCCTCACGCTGGCCGACGCGACCGGATCGGTGTCGGCGGTGGTGTTCGACGAGGCCGACTACTTCGCGCGCCCAGTTCGAGGAGGGCGACCGCGTGCGGGTGACCGGGCGGGTCACCGAGCGCGACGGCCGCCCCCGCGTGGTGGTGGGGCACCTGCGCCCGGCGGCCGACGAGGCGCAGGCCGAGGACCTGCTGCCGCGCAGCCACCGCGACCCCGACGAGCTCTTCGGCTTCGTCCTCCACCTGGCCGACGAGGTGGCCGACCCGGATCTGCGCCGGCTGCTCGACGCGCTGACCGGCGACGAGGACCTGGCGCGCGCGTGGCGCACGATGCCGTGCACCCGCTCCGGCCACCACGCCTACATGGGCGGGCTGGTGGAGCACACCGTCGGCACGCGGCGCGCTCGTGCAGGCGCTGGCGACCTGGCACCCGCGCCTCGACTCCGACCTGCTGCTGTGCGCCGCCCTGGTGCACGACATCGGGCACGCGCGCGCCTTCCGGCTGGGCGCGACCTTCGAGCTCACCGAGGAGGGGCGCCTGCTGGGGCACCTGGCCATCGGCCACGAGATCGTGGGCGACGCCGCCCGGCGCGTCGGCCTGTCGGCGGTGCGGCGGGCCGAGCTGCTGCACGCCATCGACTGGCACCACGGGCCGCCGCCCGGGCAGGCGCCCGGCGCCGCCAGTCCCGAGGCCCTCGCGCTGTGGCGGGCCAACCAGCTGGAGACCGGGGTCAAGGCGCGCCTGGAGGGGCCCGGGCCGGTCGACTGACCCGCTCACGCATCGCGCGGGATGGGTTTCACGACACGGCGTCCGACAGGAATTCGGACGCTGCCCGTCTCCCCGCCCGAAGGGAACGCCCATGAGATCGACGTCGCCCTCGCGGCGCCGCGCCCGGCAGCCGCCGGGCTCGCCGCGCTGCTCACGCTCTGCGTCGCCGGCACGGCCCAGGCCGCGATCACCGGCACGGTCACGAACTCGCTGGGCCAGCCCGTCGCGGACGTGTCCGTCCGGGCGACGGAGGCCGACGGCAGCACCGCGGGCTTCGCGACCACGACGGGCGCCGGCACCTACACCATCGACACCACCGGCGACACCGCGCCCTTCACGGTGGCCGCCAACTACCGCGACCCCTGCCGCCCGTACACCGACCCGGAGCTGACGGCCGCCTCGGGTCCCCTGGCCGACGGCGCCGTGCAGAACCTGGCCATCGACGCGCGCAGCTTCTGCGCCCCGGTCTTCACGCCCTCGGGCCAGCCCGAGGCGACCGGCAACGTGTGGACCGAGCGCAACCAGGTCCTCTCGTACCCGGGAGGCATCACCCACCTGCGCGTGCAGGCGCCGTACTCGGCCACCGGCTTCCAGGTGACGCTGGCGGACGGCACCGTCGTGGGCGGCGGCACCAGCGCGAGCCTGGTCACGATCACCGCCCCCGCGGCCGGGTACAGCGGCCCGCTCAACGTGTCGTACACCGACGACGGGGCGCCGGTCTCGCGCCCCTGGGCACCCTGACCGCCGGCCGCGTGAGCGCGCCGACGCCCGCCGGTGGGCGTCTCCGACCTGGCGGCGGTCGTGGACGTGTCGGGCTCGATGTCCGGCAACGACCCCACCAACCGGCGCCGCGACGCGGTCAACCTGCTGATCGACCTCGCCGGCCAGGGCGACCGCCTGCTGGGCGCCGGCTTCGACGACTCCTACAAGGAGATCTTCGCGCGCACGACCATCGCGGGCACCTCCACCAAGTCCGCGCTGAAGGCCGCGGCCAAGAAGAACATCGGCAACTTCGGCGGCACCGACTACAACGTCGGCCTCGGCCAGGGCGTTCGACTCGCTCACCGCCGATCCGCTCAACCCGCAGGTGCCCAAGTCGGCGATCTTCCTGACCGACGGCGCCAACAACGGCACCTACGACAACGTCCACCTGCGCTACGCCTTCAACGGCACCGCCGCGCCGTGGCCGATCTGCGTCGTGCAGCTGGGCACCGGCTTCCAGCCGGGCGACACCGCCCGCCTCAAGCGGATCGCCGCGGAGACCGGCGGCACGTTCGCCAAGGCGCCCAACAACGCCCAGCTGGAGAGCCTCTACTTCCAGTGCCGCGGCCGCAGCTCCGGCCAGTCGATCCTGCTCAAGAAGACCAACACCTTCCGGATCGGCCAGACCCGGGCCTACGCCAAGACGGTCAAGAAGAACCAGCGCTCGGCCACCTTCTTCGTGTCCTGGGGCGTCGGCCGCTACCAGGTGCGGCTGGTGCAGCCCGGCGGCAAGGTCCTGACGCGCAGCGTGGGCAGCAAGGTCCGCTTCGTGACCGGCAAGACGTCGAAGTTCTTCCAGGTCCAGAGCCCGAAGCCCGGCCTCTGGCGGGTGCGGGTCACGCGCCTCAAGACCGGTGGCGTCACCGACACGGCCACCACGACGGTCACCGTCCAGCGCCGCAGGTAGCCCGGACCCGGCCGGGGGCGGCGCCGCCCCCGGCCGGGGATCCGCCTAGACGTTGAAGCGCACCTGGATCACGTCGCCCTCCTGCACCACGTAGTCCTTGCCCTCCATGCGCAGGAGGGCGGCCTCGCGCGCCTTGCTCCACGACCCGGCGGCGACGAGGTCCTCCCAGCCGATCACCTCCGCCCGGATGAAGCCGCGCTCCAGGTCCGAGTGGATCTTCCCCGCGGCGCCCGCCGCGGTGGTCCCGCGCCGGATCGGCCAGGCCCGGGCCTCGGGCGGCCCGGAGCCGGTGAAGAAGGTGACCAGGTCGAGCAGCCGGTAGGCGGCGGCCACGACCGCGTCGGCGCCGCGCACGTCGCCCAGCTCCAGCTCGCCGGCCAGCTCCGCCGCCTCGTCCGGGTCCATCGCGGCCAGCTCGAGCTCCATCCCCACCGGCAGCGCCAGCGCCTGGGCGCCCTGGGCGGCCGCGTGGGCGACGAGGCCCTCGGGGGGCTCCAGCGACTCGTCCGTGTTGGCGATGTAGAGCACCGGCTTGGCGGTCAGCAGGCCCATGTCGGCGGCCACCGCCTGGGCGGCCTCGTCGGCCACCAGCCGCGCGGGGCGGCCGGCGTCGAGCTCGGCCACCAGCAGCTCGAGCGCGGCGAGCTCGGCGGCGGCCCCCGCCTCGCCGGCGCGGGCGCCCTTGCGCACGCGCTCCAGGCGGCGCTCGGCCTGGTCGCGGTCCGCGATGGCCAGCTCCAGGTTGACGGCCTCGGCGTCGGCGACCGGGTTGACGCGGTCCTCGGGGTGCGGCACCTCGGCGTTGGCGAACGCGCGCACCACGTGCACCAGGGCGTCGGCCTGGCGCAGCTGGCCCAGGGCGGCCCCGCCGAGGCCCTCGCCCTGCCCGGCCCCGGCGGCCAGGCCGGCGATGTCCACCAGCTGCACCTGGGCGGGCACCCGCTTGGGGATGTCCTGCGCGTCGGCGATCGCCTGCAGGCGCGGGTCGGGCACGTCGGCCATCGCGCGGTGGGGCTCGCGGGTGGTGTACGGGTACGGGGCGATCTCCGCCTCCACCCCGGTGACCAGGGTGAAGAGGGCCGTCTTGCCGGCGTTGGCGCGGCCCACCAGGCCGAGGTCCATCTAGACCACCCTCCTCGGAGGGGTCAGGTCAGGATCCCCCGAAGCCGACGCGGCCGGTGACCTCGCCCGGCGGCAGGCGCACGTAGATGAGCTCGCCCTGGTCGATCCAGAACGTGCCCTCCTCGGCGTCGATGGAGCGCCAGCTGGTGCTCCCCTCGGCCGACAGGGAGGCGGTCACCTGCTCGGCGACGGCCGTGTCCACCGTCAGCCGCAGCACCGTCCCGCCTTCGAAGCCCAGCTCGAGTCGTCGTGTCGCCATCGCCGGCGAGTCTACCCGTCCGCGCCGTGGCCGGCCTGGATCAGCTCGGTCAGCACGCCCAGGGTGGAGCGGGGGTGCAGGAACGCCACCAGGTGGCCGCCGAGCCCCACGCGCCCGCGCGCGTCGATGAGCTCCACCCCGTCGGCCGCCAGCCCCGCGAGGGTGGCGTCGAGGTCGGGCACGGCGATCGCCACGTGGTGGAAGCCCTCGCCGCGCTTGGCCATGAAGCGCGCGATCGCGCCCTCCGGATCCAGCGGGCGGATCAGCTCCACCGCGCCGCCGGCGCCCTCGCAGCATCACCGCCTCGACCCCCTGCGCCTCCATCACCTCGCGGTGGGTGACCGCGGCGGCGAAGGTCCGCCCCACCGCCGCGATGCCGGCGTCGAGGTCGGCGACGACGTAGCCCACGTGGTGGATCGGCCCGAGCGGCGCGGGGCTGCTCACGTCACCCGCTCCAGGCGCGGGTTGGGCCGCTCCTCGCGGCCGACCTTGGCGCAGGGCACGCCGTTCACCCGCACCACGTCGGCGGTGAAGTCGTTGGTCCCCTGCAGCAGCGAGCTGCCCACCCCGTAGGCGTCCACCGGCACGCCGGCCTCCTCGAAGCGGCGGATGCGCTCGGCGTCGAAGCCGCCCGAGGCGACGATCTGCACGCCGGTGTGGCCGGCCCCGTCGAGCGCCCGGCGCACCTTCCAGACCAGCTCGGGCACCACGCCGGTCGGGCGTGAAGCGGCCCATCTCGTGCCACAGCGAGCGGTCCACCATCGTGCTGGAGGTGTCCAGGCGCACCCCCCACAGCCGCGGGCCCCAGGGCGTCGGCCACCTCCAGGGCGGTCCGCACCGAGTCGTTCTCGAAGTCCACCAGCACCGTCACGTTCAGCTCGTCGGCGAAGCGGTCGGCGAACATCTGCGCGGCCAGCACGGTGTCGCCGCCGTAGGCCGCGATCAGCCCGTGCGGCACCGTCCCCATCCCCTTGCCGCCCCACCACGAGGCCTGGGCGTCGGTGGACACGCCGATCGCCCCGCCGATGTGGGCCGCCCAGCCGTCGCCGGTCTGGACCTGCCAGTGGTCGAAGCGGGCCGGGAAGTAGAGGATCGGCTTGCCCCCCGCCGCGGCCACCACGTCGCGCACGTTGCGGCTGATGAGCGTGCGGCGCGCCAGCACCCCGAGGTAGAGCGTCTCGAGGTGGGCGAACAGGCTGTAGTCGCCCCCGATCGTGAGCACGGTCTCCCAGGGCTCGACCTCGTCGCCGTCGTACAGGGCGCTCACCTCCAGCCGCTCCCAGCCGTCCTCCCAGGTGCCGTCCTCGCGCCGCCGGCCCGAGCACAGGCGCAGGATCGCGAGCGCCTCGTCCACGCCGCCGAGCACCGAGCGCTCGCGCTGGAACACCTGCATCAGCACGTCCGGGCGGTGGTCGTCCAGCTCCAGCACGTCGCGCGTGAACGTGAAGTAGGCGTCGCTGTAGTAGCCGTCGCGCATCTTCTCCACCGGCAGCTGGAAGGTGGCCGGGTGCAGGCGCGTGCGGCGGGCGGTGGTCACGCCGCCTCGTCGTCCGGGGGCAGGCGGGCCGGGCGGGTGCTCCACAGGAAGCCCAGCGCCAGCAGGCACAGGCCCGAGATGACGATCGCGATCACGCCGAGCCAGATGGCGGCGCCCGAGTCGGAGTCGTCGCGCCCGGCGATGGCGGCCGCGCCCGCGCCCGTGGCGGCCTGGCCCGGCTCCAGGACGGTCACCACGGCCGCCGGGCCGGGGTCGGTGGGCCCGCTCTCGGGGGCCTCCTGGCCCGGCTGCTCGGCCGGGCCGGTCCAGGGCTTGACCTTGCCGTCGGCGTAGGTCTGGCGGGCCTTCCAGACCGCCGTCCCCGACTCGAAGGGGGTGCCCAGCACGTGGAAGTCGGCGTAGCGGTCCACGCCGATGCTCCCGCCGCTGTACACCACGCCGCTGAAGCGGCCGTCGGGGGCCCGGACCGGGGTCACGGTCCACCCGGCGGGCGGGTCGGCGAAGCTGTAGACCGTCACCTGGCTGGGGAAGTCGACCGCGCACGCGGGTGGTGGGGAGCTGGCGCTCGGTGGGCACCCGGATCGTGAACTGCACCGACTCGCCCTGGGGCACCTCGGTGGGCAGCACGTCGATGTGCGCCAGCGCGGGCGACGCCGCCAGGGCCAGGGCCACGAGGGCCGCCAGCAGGACCGGGAGGCGCCTCACGGGCGGAGGGTGTCGGTGAGGGCGTCGAGCACGGCGACGTAGATTAGTGCCTCGCTGTTGTCGGTCATCGCCAGCCGGTACGCGAAGCCCAGCGCGCCCAGGGTCTGGGTCTCGATGGTGACGCGGGTGCCGTCGGGCTCCGGCGTCAGGACGGTGCGGGTCCGCGCCCGCAGCCCCAGCCCGCGCGCCTCCCACGCGATCTCCCGCCCCGCCTCCACCGCGGTCAGGCGGGGGCGGGTGTAGAAGTCGCGCCCCTTCTGATCGCGCAGGTGCAGGTCCAGGCGGCTGCCCGGCTCCACCGGGCCGTCGATCGCGGCCTCGACGCAGTGGGGGTGCCAGCCCGGCCACGCGGCGAAGTCGACCCACCGCTCCCACACGCGATCGGGGGGCGCCGGGGCGACCACGGTCACCGTGACGCTCACCGGGCTCTCAGCCGGGCGTGTCGGCCGTCTCGGCGCGCAGGAGGGCCTCCATGGCGGCCCGTCCCACCAGCAGGTCGCTCTCGCTGGGCTCGCGGGTGGCGAAGCCCGACTGCATCGAGTGGCCCACGCCGTGCACCAGGCGCGACAGCGGGTGCTCGGGGCGGCGGGCCGAGAACGAGAACACCTCCACGGCCGCGCCCACGCTGAGGGCGGCGATGGCCGTGCGCGCGCCGAACGCCCGCCGGCGCAGCACCTTGCGCGCGATCGTGTTGCCGATCGTGGTGGACACCAGCAGCGGCAGGATCAGGTTGCTGCCGCAGCGCTCGTGCTCCTTGGCGTGGGCGTCGGCGTGCACCACCTCGTCGGCGCCGCCGGCCTCGTAGGCGGCGATGCTCTTGTGCTCCACGGCGTGCCACACGGCGGCCTGCGAGCCGCGCAGCGTGATGATCGCCGGGGCGAGCCCGGCCACCGCGCCGATGGCCTCCTGGGCGAGCACCGACCGGATGCGCCGCCGGGCCACCGCGGCCACCGCCGTGGCGCCCACCGCGGCGACGATCGAGCGCCGGTCCTCCATGGCGAAGCGCGCCTGCGGCAGGCCGCGGCGCACCTGGGGCAGCACGGCGAACGCCTCGCCCAGGCGCACCAGGCCGCGCGCCAGCGGCATCTCGGTCACCGGGCCGGCGCGGAACAGGTGCTTGCGGCCCGAGGCCACCACCAGCTTGCCGTCGTCGTCGCGCACCGCCGCCGCCCAGTGGCGCGGTCCGTGCACCAGCAGGCCGTTGGCGAGGGCCATGCCGCCGAGGCGGTTGCTGCGCGGGGGTTCGGCCACCTCCCCAGAGTAGCGGGAGCCGCGGCGGCACCGCGGAGCGCCCGTCTACCTCCCGGCCCGGCGCGCCTCCAGGCGGCGCTCGGCGGCCATCCGGCCCGCGGCCGGGTCGCTCGTGTTGACGAAGGTCATCATCTCGGCGATCGCGCGGTGCCCGGCGGTCTCGGCGATCTGGCGGTGCATCTCGCGGGCCACGGCCCGGTAGGACTCGTGGCCCTGGGGCTGGCTGCGCAGCTCGATCAGGTGCATCGCCTCGCGCGCGTTCATGGTCATCGTGAAGCGGATGCGGTGGGCCAGCGTGACCGCGTAGGGGGCGGCGGCCGGGAGCTCCGGCGCGAGCGCGTCGTGCAGGGCGGTGCAGCGCCGCCTGGATCGCCGCGTAGTCGTCGGCCGCCCCGGCGGCGGCGACCTCGTCGGGGATCGCGTACCCCAGCCGCGGGGTGAGCGGCTGGGCCTGGAGGGTGAGCATGCGGTGGCGCTGCAGGTCGCGGTAGGCGCCGTAGTCGCAGACGACCTCGAAGGTGTAGGTCGTCGCCTCCAGGGCGCGGCCGGGGCGCTGGCGCCGGTCGGCCGCGCGCGCCGGCCCACTCGTGCAGCGCCTCGGCGCGACGGCCCGGCGAGAGCCCGGCCACGCGGCTGCGCGCGTCGGCCAGGCTGCCGCCGCTCGCGGGCCACAGGGCGTGGGCCAGCACGCGCGCCTCGCCGTCGGGGTCGAAGTCGATCAGGCGCACGCCGGGCTCGGCGGACCCCGGCGCCCGCCCCAGCCCCAGGCGCTCCGCGAGCGCGGCGGCGGTCCGCTCCCCCTCGGCCAGGTACTCGCCCGTCGCCGCGCCGCGGTCGGGGCGATCGACGCGGGTCAGGAAGGCGGGGATGACGGTGCGCAGCTCGGTCAGCATCGCCCGCGCGCACTCGCGCGCCTCGGGCAGCGGGTGGGCGCCCATCCGGATCAGCATCGCCTCGTAGGCCTGGCCGGAGGCGAAGATGCCGACGTTGGCCGTGGTGGCCGCCGGCAGCAGGCCGCGCAGCAGGTCGAGCGCCCGGGCGCGGACGGCCCGCTCCCGCGCGGCGGCCGGCGTGCCGGGCTCCTCGGGCACCCCGGCGCCGACGTGGTCCACCAGGCGGGGCAGCAGGCGGGCGTAGCCCTCGAAGGCGCCGTCCAGCGCGCGGGTGTACGCCGGGCCCGAGCTCGGGATGGGCCAGCACGTCGGCCGGGCGGTGGTAGCGGTAGTGGCCGCCGGGGCGGTCCGTGAACGCGATGTAGCGGGTTGACTGCTCCAGGTAGCTGGCCAGGCGCCCCCACTGCAGGATCTTGGTGAGCACGTTGGAGGCGCCCTCCACGGCGATGTGGGCGCCGCCCAGCTGCGCGACCGAGTCGTCGCCGTACTCGGCGAGAACGCGACCGTAGAGGGCCTCGGCGCGCTCGGCGCCCGGGCCCTGCGCGACCGCCGCGGGCGCGCCCTCGCCCTCGGGCGGCAGGAACTCGTCCACCAGCAGGCGGCGCAGCGACTTGGGGCTGCGCGAGTAGCGCGCGAACAGGGCGCCCTTCACCACCTCGGGCAGCCCGGTGAGCGCGAACACCGGCCGCGACGTGTTGGACACGAACGGAGCCACCCGTTCGCGCTCTCGTTCGGTCAGGTCGACGTTGGTCAATTCATGCCATTCGGTGCGGTTCCATCGCCGGTCACGTCCGCCATCCTAGAGGCGTGCCCCGCTGCTCCCGTGTCCTTGCCGTTTTCGCGATCCTGCTCGCGATGGCGGCGACGGCGACCGCCGCCGCGCCGCCCGTCCGCGAGCCGGCGCCGCCGCCGGCCTCCTGCCGCACCGAGCCGACCTCCAGCTGGCCGGCCCTGGTCGCCGGCGGGACCACGCCCGACCTCGTGCCCTACCAGGACTACCGCGCCGGGCTCGCGCTGGCCGACGGCGCCGACGGCGCGGGCGTGCGCATCGGCGACGTCGAGTACGAGTGGCTCCCCAGCCACCTGGAGCTCGCGCCCAAGGCGCTCCCGGCGTCCGCGCCCACCGGGCTGCCGGCCGGCTACCAGGTGCGCGATCACGGCACCGCCGTGCTCGGGGTGCTGGGCGGCACCGCCGACGGGCAGGGCATCACCGGGATCGCGCCCGAGGCGACGCTGATGCCGGTGTCGCCGTTCGTGTCCGGCGTCTACCGGCCCGCCGAGGCGATCACCGCGGCGGCCGCCGGCCTGGGCGCCGGCGACGTGCTCCTGGTGGAGCTGCAGGCGATGAGCGGCACCGGGGCCATGGTGCCGATCGAGGTCTACCCGGAGGTGCGCAAGGCCATCGCCGCCGCGGTCGACCGCGGCATCGTGGTGGTGGAGCCGGCGGCCAACAGCGGCAGGGACCTCGCCACGATCCCCCTCGACGCCTCCCTGGGCCCCAACCCCTGGGCGCCCGGCACGGCCGGCGAGGACGACAGCGGCGCCCTGATCGTGGGCGCCGGCGGCTCGGGGAGCCCGCTGTCCAACGTGACCTCCGTGGCCGACCGCCAGCGCACCCCCGAGTCGAACTTCGGCGCGCGCGTTGACCTCCAGGGCTTCGGCGCCGGCGTGGTGACCGGCGGCTACGCCGACCTGCCCGGGCGCCGACGCCGACACGGCCTACACCGCCTGCTTCGACGGCACCTCCAGCGCCAGCGCCACCGTCGCCGGTGCGGTGGCGGTGGTGCAGGCCGAGGCGATCGCCCGCTTCGGCGAGCCCCTCACCCCCTACGAGGTGCGCACCCTGCTCGTCGAGACCGGCCTGCCGCAGGTGATGGCCGAGTCCGGCGACGGCAACATCGGGCCGCGCCCGCAGGTCGCCGCGGCCATCGCGGGCATCGCCGCGGTGCGCGGCCGCGTCCCCGCGCCGGCGCCGACCCCCACCACCCCCACTCCGCCGGCGGCGCCCGCGCCGGCTCCCGCGGCCCCCGCCACCGCCGCGGCCCCCGTCCCCGCCCCGGTCGCCACGGCCCTGCCGGTGCCCCTCGCGGGCGGGACGACCGTGGTCGTGCCCAGCGTGGCGGCCGCCGCGGCGCGCCCCGGTGGCCCGGCTCGACCGGCGCACCGGCCGCCTCACGATCACGCTGCGCGGGCTCGCCCCGGGCGCCCGGGTGGCGGTCAACGGCCGCCGCGTCGCCCTGACGCGCGGCGCGGTCGTGCTGACCGGCGTGCGCCCCCGGACCTACCTGGTGCGCGTCACGGCGCCGGCGCGCGCCGGTCGCACGTACCGCCCGGCGCGCTTCATCATCACCATCCCGGCGCGCGGCGCCCCGCGCGTCAGGGGCGGCTGACCGGCCGCCTCACCAGGAGTTCGAGGAACCCCGCACGTCGGTCTGCTCCATCGGCCACACCTCGGGGAGGTCGACGTCGAAGTTGCCCTCCTCGTCGCCGTACTTCTTGTGCCACTCGGTGAAGTTCGGGATCGAGAAGCCCACGACGCGGAAGCTGTGGCGGTCGACCCGCACGATGAGCTCGCGCGTGGGGTCGAGCACCGCCAGCGCGGGGCTCGGGATGCCGTAGGAGCAGTGGTAGGCGTCCTTCTCGGCGTCGTAGCGCGTCATCGCGTCGGACGGCGAGTGGGTGCCCGCCCCGACGGCCGACGCGGGCGCGTCCGGGGCGTCGTCCGGCGGCGGCCCTCCGGCCCCGGGCGGCAGCGGCGGAATGGTGCTCATCGATCTCCCCCCAGCAGGCGTTGCACGGTCACACGAACGTCCTTCCCGTCGGCGGTGCCGCCGACACGCGACATCACGGCCTTCATCACGCGTCCCATGTCGCCCGGACCCGTCGCGCCCTCGGCGGCGATGACCTCGCTCACCACGGCCTCGATCGCCGCGGCGTCCATCTGCGCGGGCAGGTAGGCCTCCAGCACGCCCATCTCCCGGGTCTCCTGCGCGACCAGGTCGTCGCGGCCGCCGGCGGTGAACTGCGCGATCGACTCCTTGTGCTGCTTGACGATGCCGCGCAGCACCTTCACCTGCGCGTCGTCGTCCAGCGGCCCGCGGGCCTCGATCTCGGCGTTCTTGATCGCGGAGCGGGCGCGGCGGATCGTGTCGCGCCGCAGCGTGTCCCCGGAGCGCATGGCGTCCTTGAGGTCGGCGTCGAGGCGCCCGGCGAGGGTCGTCGTGGTGTCGCTCATACCCCACATCCTTCCATGAACCCGGAGTCCCGGCCTCAGAAGGGCTGGTCGTCGGCGCGCAGGTCGCCGCGCAGCCGCCGCAGCCGCTCGGCCAGCTCGGCCTCCGCGCCGCGGTCGGTGGGGGCGTAGAAGACGGTGCCCTCCATGCCCTCCGGCAGCAGCGACTCGTCCAGCACGGCGTCCGGGAAGTCGTGCGGGTAGCGGTAGCCCTCGCCGTTGCCGAGGCCGCGCGCGTTGGCCACGCTGCTGTCGCGCAGCGCCAGCGGCGGGCGCCGGGCGCCCTCCTGCTCCACCCGCGCGAGCGCCGCGTCGATCGCCCGGTAGGACGCGTTCGACTTGGGCGCCAGCGCGATGTAGGTCGTGGCCTGCGCCAGGGCGATGCGCGCCTCGGGGAGGCCGACGAACTCCACCGCCCGCCCGGCCGCCACCGCCACCTCCAGCGCGCGCGGGTCGGCGTTGCCGACGTCCTCGCTGGCCGCCACGATCAGGCGCCGGGCGATGAACTTGGGGTCCTCGCCGCCCTTCAGCATCACCGCCAGGTAGTAGATCGCGGCGTCCGGGTCGCTGCCGCGCAGGCTCTTGATGAAGGCCGAGATCGTGTCGTAGTGGGCGTCGCCCTGGCGGTCGTAGACCACGGCGCGCCCGCCCGCCGCCGCCTGCACGGCCTCGAGGGGGATCTCGCCGCCCGTCGGCGGTCCCGGCCGCGGCGGCCTCCAGCAGGTTGAGCGCGCCGCGGGCGTCGCCGCCGGCCCGCATGACGATCGCGGCGCGCGCCTCGGCGCCCAGCGCGACCCGGCCGGCGAGCCCGTCCGGGTGCGCGACGGCCCGGTCGAGGAGCAGCGCCCACGTCCTCCGGCCCGAGCGGCTCGAGCACCCAGCACGCGCATGCGCGACACGAGCGCCGCGTTGACCTCGTACCAGGGGTTCTGGGTGGTGGCCCCGATCAGCGTCAGCAGGCCGTCCTCGACCGCGGGCAGCAGCGCGTCCTGCTGGGCGCGGTTGAAGCGGTGGATCTCGTCGAGGAAGAGCACCGTGGCGCGTCCCCGCGGCCAGGCGGTCGCGCGCCCGCGCCATCACGGCCCGCACGTCGGCCACCGTGGCCGACACCGCCGAGAGCTCCTCGAAGGCCGCCGACGGTGCTCGGCGGCGACCACGCGGGCGAGCGTCGTCTTGCCGCTGCCCGGCGGCCCGTAGAGGATCATCGACGGGACGCGGTCGCCCTCGATCGCCGCCCGCAGGGCGCCGTCGGCGCCGAGCAGCGCCGGCTGCCCCACGACGTCGTCGAGGCCCTCCGGGCGCATCCGCGCCGCCAGCGGCCGGCGAGCGCTGCAGGCGCGACTCGACGACCTCGCCGAACAGGTCGCCCTGGGCGGTCGGGCCCTTGGGCCATCAGGCGCGCCGCCGGCGCGGCGCGGGGCGCGGCGGGAGGAGCAGCGGCGAGCGCGCCGCGCCAGCAGCGGGCAGCACGGCGATGCACCACAGCGCGATGTCGCGGCCGGCCGTGTCGGCGATCGCGCCGAAGAGGGCCAGCCCGGGCGCGGCCGAGCCGATCGCGCCGAAGCCGATCATCAGGCCGGCCGCCAGGGCGAGCCGTCCGGGGAGGTACTCCTGGCCCATCATCACGGTCACCGAGAAGGATGACAGCAGCACGAAGCCGACGAGCGCGAAGGCGATCGTGGAGACCGCCCGCTCGGTGAGGAGCGCGAGCGCGGCCAGGGGCGTCGCGACCGGCAGGCTCCAGCACCAGCAGGCGCCGGCCGCCCATCCGGTCGGCGAACATCGCGCCGGCGATCGTGCCCGACCGCGCCGGCCGCGGAGAACGCGACCACCGCGAAGCCGGCCTGCTGCTCGCGAGAAGCCGCGGTCGTCCACCAGCAGCAGCGGGAACAGGGCGAGCAGGCCGAACTGGGTCCAGGTGCGCAGGCTGGTCACGACCAGCAGCAGTCCGATGCCCCAGGTCGTCGGCCGGGCGGCGGCGTCGGCGGCGGCCGGGTGGGCGGCCGGCACCGGGACGGTCAGCTCGCGGCGCGCGTGCAGCAGCAGCCACAGCGCGACCGCGAGGCCCGGGACCAGGAAGACCAGCGTGGCGCGGGCGTCCGAGCAGCGGGATCGCGAGCGCGGCGAGCAGCGGCCCGACGGCGAAGCCGGCGTTGCCGCCCACCATGAACCAGGCGAGGCCGGTCGCCGGCCGGCCCGGCCGACAGGCGGTTGGCGACCCGCGCGGCCTCCGGATGGAAGGCGGCGACGCCGAGCCCCGATCCCACGACGCAGGCGAGGATGCCGACGTAGCCGCCGGCGAGGCCCGGACAGCGCGAGCCCGACTGCTCGCGACCGCGACGCCGCCCCACAGGAAGGCGGGCGTCGCCCGGCGGTCGGCGAGGAGGCCGAACAGGGGCTGCGATCGCCGAGGACACCAGCAGCGAGGTGGCCAGGATCATGCTCGCGCGCAGGTCCGAGAGGCGCGTAGATCGCCGTGAACACCGGCAGCATCGCCGGCACGGCGCCCACCGTCGCGTCGATCACGAAGTGGCCGCCCGCCAGGCGGGCGATGCCGGCGCGGTCCATGTCGTCGCCCGCGCGGGGGCCGGGCGGTCGCATGCGCGGGCGGTCGCGCTCATGGTGCGGATACGTCCACTACTGTGGCAGGCGCCGATGCCCGGAGGACGCCAGATCACCGGGCGCGACGTCCACGCCGCCCTGGAGGCGTTCGGCGGCGGCGCCGGTGACCCGCGCGCGCTGGCGGCGGCCGTCGCGCCCGGCGACGTCTTCGACGAGCTACGAGGAGCTCCTGCGGGCCTGCCCGCCCGCGGCCATCGGGCTCACCCCGGGCGCGCACGCCGCCCTCTTCTCCCCGCTATTCGGTGAATTCGAGTGACGGCTCCCGCGGCTTGCCCATGTCGATCTCCTCGAGGGCCTCGTCCAGCACCTCGCCGCGGGGGGTCCACCAGGCCGCGCTGGCGATGAGGGAGTGGCAGCGCGAGCCGACGATCCCGAAGACCAGGCTGGACAGGAGGAAGGCGACCACCGTCGCGGTGCCGAAGCCGCTGCCGAAGGCCCCGAGGTCCTCCTCCAGGTAGTCCGAGGCGAGCGGCGGGTACAGGAGGCCCACCGCGCAGAACACGACGGCGCCGAGCACCAGGCCGCGCACGATCCACCCCCGGCGCACCAGCGGGACGACGGCCAGGGCGAAGACCACCATGGCCGCGATGCCGAGCAGCACCGACCAGAGCAGGCCGGTCGGCGCCGCCGAGTCGCCGATCACGCCGAGGGCCGTGCGGGAGGTCAGGTCCTCGGCCTGCTTGCCCTGGACGATGCTGCCGAGGGTGTGGTTGAAGTCCAGCTCCGTGTAGCCCCGGCGCTCGGCCTCGTGGATGACGATCAGGAAGCAGGTGGCCGCGACGGCGCCGCTCACGATGACCGCCGTGGCGGCGCGGGTGACCCGCGCGGGCCGGCTGGCGCCGTCCATGCTCACGGCGGCTCCTCCTCGTGCGGGTTGGCCCGCAGCCAGGAGATCCGCAGGAACAGGTCGCGGTCGCCGATGTCCTCCTCGAGCTCGAAGCCGGTGCCGCACAGGGGGCACGCGGTGAAGGGCTGGAACGTCGGGGATGCCGTCGTGGTCGGCCAGGCCGGTCGGGATCAGCAGCAGGTCGCCCCAGCAGTCCGGCGTGGGGCAGCGCACCCGTCCGTCGACGTTGGCGAAGCCGCTCTTCGGCAGGGTCTGCGGCGGCGGTCATCGGGAGGGCGTTCGTCCTGCGTCAGTCACTACATTTGATGAAGTAAGCGACCGGCACCCGGCCCCCGGCTTCGATTTCGGGGGTCAAAAGGTAGAATCACCGGGTAGAATCGCTGGTTATAACCCGCAGGGACACGGGAGATGGGCATGGCGCGTAGCTACCAGGATCTCCTCGCAGTCGGCTCGCGAGCAAGTGCCGGAAGTACAGGTCGCCGACCTGGCGGCGCGCCGCGACGCGGGCGACGCCCCGCTGGTGATCGACATCCGCGAGCAGAGCGAGTGGGACGAGGGGCACATCCCCGGCGTCGATCCACATCCCGCGCAGCTTCCTCGAGAGCCGGATCGCCGGGGTCGCGACGCCCGGACCAGGAGGTCGTCCTCAGCTGCGCCTCGGGCCACCGCTCGCTGCTGGCCGGCACCACGCTGCAGGACGATGGGCTACGCGCAACGTGGCGAGCCTCGCCGGCGGCTTCCAGCGCTGGAAGCAGAGCGGCCACGCACTACGACGTCCCGCAGACGCTCACGCCCGGACCAGCGCTCGCGCTACAGCCGCCACGTGCTCATCCCCGAGATGGGCGAGGCGGGCCAGCTCAAGCTGCTCAACTCCAAGGCGCTCCTGATCGGCGCCGGCGGGCTCGGCGCTCGCCGGCCGCCTTCTACCTCGCGGCGGCCGGCGTCGGCACCATCGGCCTGGTCGACGACGACGTGGTGGACGCCAGCAACCTCCAGCGCCAGATCATCCACACCACCGACCGCGTGGGGATGAACAAGGGCGAGTCGGCGCAGCGTCGCGATCGAGGCGCTCAACCCGGACGTGCAGGTCAACGTCCACCCCTTCCGCGTCAACAAGGACAACGTCCTCGACCTGCATCGCCGACTACGACGTGATCATCGACGGCACCGACAACTTCCCGACGCGCTACCTGATGAGCGACGCGTCGCTCATGGCCCGCAAGCCCCTCGTGCACGCCAGCATCCTGCGCTTCGAGGGCCACGCCTCGACCTTCCTGCCCGTACGACGGCCCCTGCTACCGCTGCCTCTTCCCGGAGCCGCCGCCGCCGGACATGGCGCCCTCGTGCGGCGAGGCCGGCGTGCTCGGCGTGCTCTGCGGCGTGATGGGCAACATCATGGCCACCGAGGCGATCAAGGTGCTCGCTCGGCATCGGCGACACGCTCGTCGGGCCGCCTGCTGATCTACGACGCCCTCGACATGACCTTCACCGAGCTCAAGATCCGGCGCGACCCGGACTGCCCGGCCTGCGGCCCGAACGCCGCAGCTCGAGTTCCGCGACTACGACGCCTGGTGCGCCGGCGTCGGTCGCCACTCCGTGGCGGTCGCGGGCGCATGAGCATGGTCCGCATCCCCCCGGTGCTGCGTCAGGCCACCGGGGGCGAGCGCGAGATCGAGGTCGCCGGCTCCACCGTCAGCGAGGTGCTCGACGCCCTCTACGACCGCACCCCGGCGTGCGCGCGCAGCTGCAGACGCCCGAGGGCGACCTGCACCGCTTCGTCAACATCTACCTCAACGACGAGGACGTGCGGCTGCTGGGCTGGCTCGACACCGAGGTGGCCGAGGGCGACACGCTGCTGATCCTCCCGGCGATGGCGGGCGGGGGCGAGACCTACCCGGGCTGGCGCCGCCGCCCACCGGCGGTCTCGGCCGACCTGCGTCGCGACGATCGGCAACACGCCGCTGGTCGAGCTCAACCACATCTCGCCCAACCCGGACGTCCGCATCCTCGCCAAGCTCGAGAGCCACAACCCGACCGGGTCGATCAAGGACCGCACCGCGCTCTCGATGATCGACGACGCCGAGCGGCGCGGCGCGATCAGGCCGGGCGACACGATCATGGAGCCCACCTCCGGCAACACCGGCATCTCGCTGGCGATGATCTGCCGCGTGCGCGGCTACAAGCTGGTGGCCGTGATGCCCGAGAACGTCACGGCCGAGCGGCGCCAGCTGCTGACCCTGTACGGCGCCGAGATCGTCTCCACCGACGGCGAGTTCGGCTCCAACGGGGCGGTCGAGGTGGCCAAGCGCCTCGCCGCGGAGAACGGCCTCTTCATGCCGTTCCAGTACGGCAACCCGGCCAACCCGCGCGCCCACTACGAGGGCACCGCCGAGGAGATCGTGCGCGACTGCCCGGAGATCGACGTCTTCGTCGCCGGCCTCGGCACGGGCGGCACGCTGATGGGGTCCTCCCAGCGGCTCAAGGAGCACCGCCCGGAGATCCAGGTCATCGCGTGCGAGCCGCTGCAGGGCGATCCGGTGAGCGGCCTGCGCAGCCTCGACGACGGCTTCGTCCCGCCGATCCTCGACCTCTCCCGGCTCGACCGCAAGCTGCTGGTCGCCAACCGCGACGCGCCTGGTCATGACCCGCCGGCTCGCGGCCGAGGAGGGCATCTTCGCCGGGGTCTCCTCCGGCGCGGTCATCCACACCTGCGCGCGCGTGGCGCAGAAGATGACCCGCGGCACCATCGTCGGCATCGTCTGCGACGGGGGCTGGAAGTACCTGCTCCTCGGGCCTCTGGACCGACGACCTCGACGGGGTCGAGGACACGCTCGACCACGGGCTCTTCTGGTAGTCGCCCTGAGGATCCCCGCGGCAATGGCGCAGGAGCTCGTCGATCACGCGATCGCCGACCTCCCCAACGAGTGCTGCGGGATGATCGCCGGCGAGGGCGGCCTGGCGACGCGGCGTCTTCCGGGCGGCCAACAGCGAGGGCAGCCCGTTCATGTACGTCATGGACCCGCGCGAGCAGCTGCGGATCATGGAGGAGATCGACGACGCCGGCGCAGGACCTGCTGGCGATCTACCACTCGCACACGCGCTCGGCGGCCTACCCGTCGCGCACCGACGTCGAGCTGGCCTTCTTCCCCGACACGCTCTACCTGATCGTCTCCATCGCCGATCGCGACGCGCCCGAGATCCGGGCCTTCCGCCTGAGCCGGACCGCGCCCGAGGGCGAGCAGATCGCCGAGGAACCGGTCGAGATCCTGTGACGCGCCGGCCGCGCGCCGCCGCCGCCGCGGTCGTCGCGTCGCTCGCGCTGGGGATCGGGCTGGCGGGCTGCGGCGGCTCGGAGGCGACCGTCACGCGCACCGTCACCACCGACGCCACGTCGGCCGCGACGCTCGCGCCGCCGCCCCCCACCGCGCCGGCGACCACCGCGCCATCGGCCACGCGCCCCGGCGCTCGCGCTCGGGGCCGGCGACCTGCCGCCCGAGGACGCGGTCCCCGGCGTCGGCTCGGCGCCGGTCACCACGCTCACGACCGCCGCGGCCCTCGTCAACACGCTCTACGCCCAGGGCGACCCCAACAAGGCGGCCGCCGAGCGCAGGTTCCAGGACGCCGGCTACGCGGGCGCGGTGCTGCGCGACCAGACCGGCGAGGACCCGTCCTCGGGCCTGGCGCTGCTGCGCTCCTACGCCCTGGCGCTGCGCGACGACGCCGCCGCCCGCCAGGAGGTCGTGCGCGGCGTGGACGAGGTGCGCCGCACCACGCCGGCCACCATCACCGACGTCGACGTCGCCGGACGTCCCGGGCGCCCGCGGCCTGCGGGTCGCCGTCGAGCAGGGCGGCACCCGCGGGACGATCCTGTTCGTCACCTTCGCCGCCGGGCCGAACGTCTACGGCATCCAGGGCGTCAGCCGGGGCGAGGCCGCGGTGCCCCAGGACGAGATCGTCGGGGCGGCGCGCGACCTCTACGAGAAGGTCACGGCCGCCCCGTAGGACCGCGGGGCCCGAGGGCCTAGGCCGGGGCCTCCTCGGCGGCCGGCTCGGCCTTCTTGCGGGTGCGCCGCTTCGGCTTGGGGGCCTCCTCGGCCACGGCCTCGGCGGGCGCCTCGACGGCGGCCTCCGCGGCCGGCTCGGCCTTCTTGCGGGTGCGCCGCTTGGGCTTGCGGGGCCTCCTCGGCGACGGCCTCGGCGGGCGCCTCGACGGCGGCCTCCGCGGCGGCGGCTCGGCCTTCTTGCGGCGTGCGCCGCTTCGGCTTGGGGGCCTCCTCCTCGGCGACGACCACCACGGCCTCTCCGGGCGCCTGCGCCACGGCCTCCGCGGCCCCGGCGTCGGCGGCCGGCTCGGCCTTCTTGCGCGTGCGCCGCTTCGGCTTGGGGGCCTCCTCGGCCACGGCCTCGGCGGGCGCCTCGGTCTCGGCGGCGGGCGCCGCCTCCTCCGCGGCCGCCGCGCCGGCCCGGCGCCGCACGCGGCGACGGCCGGGGGCGGGTGCCTCCGGCTCGGCGGCGGGCTCCACGACGGCCTCGGCCACGCGGCTCCGCGACGGCCGGCTCCGCGACGGCGGCCTCCGGCGCGGCCTCGGCCTCGGCCTCAGCGGCGGCGGGGCGGCGGCGACGGCGGCGACGGGCGCCGCCGGCCTCGGCCTCGGCCTCCGGCTCGGAGGCCTCGACCGTCTCCACGGCGTCCACGACCTCGGCGAGCTCGACGGTCTCGTCGGGCGTCACCGGCTCCAGGTCGGCGACCGTCGGCTCGGGGTCGACGCCCGCGCCGCGGCGCCGGCGGCGCCGGGTGCTGCGGGCGGGCGGCTCGCCGGGGGCCGGCTCGCCGGCCTCGGCCAGCTCGGGCAGCTCCTCGTCCACCTCCGGGCCGAGCATGATCATGTCCTCGTAGGAGATCGGCTCGTCGAGCGGCGGCAGGGTCCCCAGGTCGACGTCGGGCGTGGGGGTGACCACGACCTCGAAGACCTCGGCGCCCGGCGCGAGCGCCTCGTCCGCGGTCGGCGCAGCGGCGGCGGCCTCGGAGCGGCGTCCGCCACGGCGGCGCCGGCGGCGGCCGTCGCCCTCCTCGGCGCCGCGCTCGGACGGCGCGGGGGCCGACACGGGGACGGGCGGCACGGCGGTCGCGCGGCCCCTCGCCCAGCTCCACCCGGTAGGTGCCGCTGCGCGGGTCGGTCTCCAGGCGCACCATCCCGGTGCTGCCCGCCTCCTCGAGGAACTTCGAGAAGGTCGAGTAGCCGTGCTCGTTCTCGTCGAAGGCCGGGTACTTGCGCCGCATCGAGTCCTTCACGATGCTCGCCAGCGGCCACTCGACACCCTCGCGCTGCAGGGCGGTGAGCGTCTCCTGGAGCAGCTGCACCGGGTTGACCTTCTGCCCGCTGCCGCTGGCCCGCCGCGGCACGCTGCCGCCGGCCTGGGCGGCCAGGATGTCGTAGAAGATGAACTCGTCGCAGTTGGCGATCAGCAGCTCGCTGGCCGACTCGCGGTTGCCGACGCCGATCACGCGCTTGTTCAGCTCGCGCAGCTTGCCGACGAGCGGCGTGAAGTCGCTGTCGCCGGAGACGATCACGAACGCGTTCACGTGCTCGCGGCTGTAGGCCAGCTCCATGGCGTCGACCGCCATCTGGATGTCGGCCCGGTTCTTGGCGCCCTCGCGGGCGGAGGGCATCTCGATGAGGCCCAGGCCCGCGTTCATCAGCTCGTGGCGGGCGTCCCGGTAGCGGCTCCAGTCGGCGTAGGCGCGCTTGACGATCACCCGCCCCTTCTCGGCAAGGCGGTTCAGTACGAGGTGGATGTCGAAGTCGGCGCGTCCCTTGGCCCCGGGACGGGCCATGTTCTCGAAATCGACCAGCACGGCAAGAGAGCTCTCGCGCTCGGCCAATGGTCCTCCAGATCTGTCGGTGGGCCGCCGAGGTGGCGGCGAGTCAGGCGGCATATGCCGGATCCCGCGCGTGCGCAGGACGGTCGGGATGGTAACAGCCCGGTCGAATGCACCCTAAACACGCCCGCCGACGGCCCATCGCGGCGCCCGGTCATTAGAATCACGAGACAGACTCTCGGGCACCGGTAGGTGCGACATCCGCGTCAAGGGAAAGCGTGCATGACGACTCAGCAGCCGACGGCGACCACCGAGGCCCCAGGGAGCTCCGGAGCCGAGACCCTCACGGTGATCGACAACCGCACCGGCACGAGCTACGAGCTGCCCATCGCGGAAGGCACCATCCGGGCCACCGATCTTCGCCAGATCAAGGTCGCCGAGGACGACTTCGGTCTCATGACCTATGACCCGGCGTTCATGAACACCGCGTCGTGTCGCAGCGCCGTCACGTACCTCGACGGCGACGCCGGCATCCTGCGGTACCGGGGTTATCCGATCGAGCAGCTCGCCGAGAAGTCGAGCTTCCTCGAGGTCGCCTACCTGCTCGTATTCGGCGAGCTGCCCGACCAGGCGCAGCTCGACTCCTGGGTGCACGACATCACCCACCACACGTTCGTCCACGAGAACGTCAAGCAGTTCCTCGAGGGCTTCCGCTACGACGCCCACCCGATGGGGATGCTGCAGTCCGGCATCGCGGCGCTGAGCACCTTCTACCCCGAGGCCAAGGACATCCAGGACGAGGAGAACCGCTACCTCCAGATCGTCCGCCTGATCGCCAAGATGCCGACCCTCGGCGCCTGGGCGTTCCGCCACTCCGAGGGCAAGCCGTTCGTGTACCCCAACAACGAGCTGTCCTACTCGGCGAACTTCCTCTCGATGCTCTTCACCATCGGCGGCGACTACGAGCCCGACCCGCGCATCGTGAAGGCGCTGGACGTGCTCTTCATCCTGCACGCCGACCACGAGCAGAACTGCTCCACCAGCGCGGTGCGCAGCGTCGGCTCCTCGCAGGTCGACCCCTACTCGGCCGTCTCGGCCGGCATCGGCGCCCTCTACGGCCCGCTGCACGGCGGCGCCAACGAGGCCGTGCTGCGGATGCTGCGCCGCATCGAGAAGGTCGAGAACATCCCGGCCTTCATGGAGGGCGTCAAGGCGGGCAACGAGCGCCTGATGGGCTTCGGCCACCGGGTGTACAAGAACTTCGACCCGCGGGCGACGATCATCAAGAAGGCCTGCGACGACGTCTTCGAGGTCACCGGGGTCAACCCGCTGCTGGCGATCGCCGTCGAGCTGGAGAAGATCGCGCTCCAGGACGAGTACTTCGTCAAGCGCAAGCTGTACCCGAACGTGGACTTCTACTCGGGCCTGATCTACGAGGCCCTCGGGATGCCCGCCGACATGTTCACGGTCCTCTTCGCCATCGGCCGGACGCCGGGCTGGGTCGCCCAGTGGAAGGAAATGCTCGGCGACAAGGACCAGAAGATCTCCCGCCCGCGCCAGATCTACATCGGCGCGGACGAGCGCGACTACGTGGAGATCGGCAGCCGCTAGTCGTCCCGCGGCCCCGCCGCGGCCCTACGGGGTCGCGGCGCGGGCGGCGCGGTCGGCGACCGCGTCCAGCAGGTCCACCAGCCGGGCCAGCTCGTCGTCGTCCAGCGCGTCCCAGAGGCGCAGCATCAGCACCCGGCGGCCCGGCACGGCCTCCTCGGCCAGGTCGGCGCCCTCGGGGGTGAGGTGGGCGTGCACCATGCGGCCGTCGCTGGGGTGGGGCAGCCGCTCCACCAGGCCGCCGCGCTCCAGCCCGTCCACCAGCTTGGTGACGTTGGGGCGCGTGACCCCGAGCTCGTCGCCCAGCGCGTGCAGGCAGGCGCGCCGCTCCGCCTGGCAGCACAGCACCTCGAGCACCTCGAGCTTGGCGTCCGAGAGCCCGAAGTCGCCGGCGTGCCGGTCGAGCTCGCGCCCGGCCGTGCAGGCCACCCGCTCGAGGGCCTCGGTGGCGCGTCGGGCGAGCTCCGAGCGATCCGTCGGGTCGTCGATCGTTTCCCGGTGCATCATTTCGGAAGGTACCACCCCCGGGCCGAGGGTCGTCAAGGCGCGCCAGGCGCTAGTCTGCGGTCATGACCGATCAACAGGACCAGCTGCGCCAGGCCGCCCGCGACGTGGCCGCCGAGCTCCAGCGCGTGATCGACCAGGCGGGGCGCCTGGCCCGGCAGGCGGGGGAGGACTTCTCCCGGCTCGTCGGCGACCCGCGCACCGTGGTGCCGCGCCGGCGCGAGCCGTCGGCCAGCGAGGCGATCCGCGACCTGGGCCGCCTGCGGGACGAGGGGCTCATCTCCGAGGACGAGTTCCAGGCCAAGAAGACCGAACTGCTCGCGCGCATATGAGCGCCGAGAGCGGTTGGGACGAGCTGCGGGAGCGGCTGCAGCCGCACGTCTCGCCGGAGTGGAGCCGCCACGCGCGCCGAGCACGGCGAGCAGGGCTGGATCCGGCTGATCCTGCTGGTCGACGCCCACCATCAGCTGTCCACCCCGCGGATCTCCGAGAAGATCGCGATGACGATGGCGGATCTCGCCGTGGACCGGGGCAACGAGGCCGAGGGCTGGGAGGCCGTGCGCGCGGCGGCCCAGGAGCAGCGCATCGAGCTGGTCGCGCACCTGGTCGACACGAGCGAGACCCTGCTCTCGCCCGAGCTGCTCGCGCTGTTCGCCCGCTCCATCGAGCCGGCGCCCCCCGGGATGTGACCGCGGGCGGGCACCCCAGCGACGCCGACCGCGAGCGCGACGCGCTGCCGGTGCTCGAGGCGGTCCTGGAGGCGTCCCGGGCGCGCGACGTCGCCGCCCTCGCCGAGCTCTACGACGACGACGTGGTGTGGCTGGCCCCCGACGTCACCGTCCGCGGCCGCGCCGCCGCCCTCGAGCGCCACGCCCAGATCGCCGCGCGGGCGGTGGAGTGGTCCAGCCCCAGCAGCACGGCGCCCGCGCGGCGCTGCGCTGGGTGGACGGCGACCGGCCGCGTGTCGCGCGCTGGTGGTCGAGGTGCGCCGCGGCCGCATCATCTTCGCCGCGGTCGCCTAGCGCGCTAGGCCGGCGCGGCCCCCAGGCCCCTCAGGGCGGCCGGCGGGTACAGCGCGCGCAGGCGGCCGCCGCCGCGCCGCGGGGCGTCGATGGCCAGCACGGCCAGCGACGCCCTTGCGGAACTCGACCGACCCCCCGGCCGTGAGGGCCGCCACCAGCAGCGACAGGTCGGGCTGGTGCCCGCACAGGAGCATCGTCTCCGCGTCCGGGTGCTCGATCAGCAGGTCCTCCACCCCGTCGATGTCCATGCCCGGCGCCAGGCGCGGCGTCCTGCCGCGGCTCCAGGCCCAGGGCCTCGGCCACGATCTCGCCGGTCTGGCGGCAGCGCACCAGCGGGCTGGAGACCACCGCGTCCACGCCCAGGTCCAGCGCCCGCACGCCGGCCGCCGCCAGGCGCATGCGCGCGGCGCCCTCCTGCGTGAGCGCCCGGGGCGCGTCCTCGTATCCGGTGGCGGGGCCCGCGTCCTCGGCGATGCCGTGGCGCAGGAGCAGGAGGGTGGAGGCCATGGGCGGCGGAGCATCCCCCCTCCGGCCGCCGGCCGGAGGGGCGGACCGGTGCGGTTCAGTCGATCAGGTCGTAGGCCGGCAGCGTCAGGAACTCGACGAAGTCGTCCGAGGTGGAGATCTCGTCGAAGAGCACCGCGGCGCGGTCGAAGTAGGAGTGCAGGTTCTCCGGGTACTGCGGCGTGGATCTTGTCGAGCTCCTCGGCGAGCAGCGCCCGGAAGAGCTCGGTGTCCACCTTGCGGCCGTCGTCCAGCACGCCCTTGTCGCTGTGGATCCACTGCCACACCTGGCTGCGCGAGATCTCGGCGGTGGCGGCGTCCTCCATCAGGTTGTTGATCGGGACGCAGCCGATGCCGTTCAGCCAGGCGCCCAGGTACTGCACGCCGACGCTGATGTTGACCCGCAGGCCGCCCTCGGTGATCGGGCCCTCGGGCTCGAAGGTGAGCAGGTCCTTGGCCGGTGATCGTCGACGTCGTCGCAGCTTGCGGTCGATCTGGTTCGGGCCGGGCATCACGGCGTCGAAGGCCTCGACGGCGATCGGCACCAGGCCCGGGTGGGCGACCCAGGTGCCGTCGTGGCCGTTGCGGGCCTCGCGCTCCTTGTCGGCGCGCACCTTGGCGAGCGCCTCCTCGTTGGCCACCGGGTCGTTCTTGATCGGGATCTGCGCCGCCATGCCGCCGATCGCGTGCGCGCCGCGGCGGTGGCAGGTCTTGATCGCCAGCAGCGAGTACGAGTTCATGAAGTGCGTGGTCATGGTGACCAGCGCCCGGTCGGCCAGCACGAAGTCGGGGCGGCTGCGGAACTTCTTGATGCAGCTGAAGATGTAGTCCCAGCGACCGCAGTTGAGGCCGGCCGAGTGGTCGCGCAGCTCGTAGAGGATCTCCTCCATCTCGAACGCGGCGAGGATCGTCTCGATCAGGACCGTCGCGCGGATCGTGCCCTGGGGCACGCCGATCTCGTCCTGCAGTCAGGATGAAGATGTCGTTCCAGAGGCGCGCCTCGAGGTGGCTCTCCATCTTGGGCAGGTAGAAGTACGGGCCCGAGCCCTTGGCGAGCGCCGGTTCTTGGCGTTGTGGAACGTGTACAGCGCGAAGTCGAAGATGCCCGCCGACACCTGCTCGCCGTCGACCAGGACGTGCTTCTCGGTCATGTGCCAGCCGCGCGGGCGCACCAGCAGCGTGGCGAGCGTGCTCGCCGAGCGGTACTCCTTGCCGCCGCGCTGAACGTGATCGTGCCGTCGACCGCGTCGCGCAGGTTGATCTGGCCCTGGATCGTGTTCGCCCAGGTGGGCGTGTTCGAGTCCTCGAAGTCCGACATGAAGACCTTCGCGCCCGAGTTGAGCGCGTTGATGATCATCTTGCGGTCGACCGGGCCGGTGATCTCGGCGCGGCGGTCCTGCAGGTCGGCCGGGGCCGGCGCGACCTGCCACGACGGGTCGTCGCGGATGTGCTCGGTCTCCGGGAGGAAGTCCGGGTACCGCGCCGGCGTCGAGCGCGGCGGCCCGCTCCACGCGCGCGGCCAGCAGCTCGCGCGCGCCGGGGCTCGAAGGCCCGGTGCAGCTTGGCCACGAGCGCGAGCGCCTCGGGGGTGAGGATCTCCGCCTGGTCGGGGGTGACCTCGGCGGTGATCTGGACTCCGTCGGGCAGGGTGATGGTGCTCATGGTTCGCGGGACACCTTTCTGGATGCGTCATCGTCCCGGGCCGACGCACCGAGCGCCCCGGGGGCGCCGCGAGCGTCGTCAACGGCGTTGTCGGCCGGGCCCGAGCGGGCCCCGGAGACTATCCGGCGGAGCGGCCCAGCGAAACCTCAGACCCCTCCGGGCACCTGGGCGACGAGCACCGACGCGATCAGCACGATCACCAGCGACAGGGCCAGCTCGGTGCCCGCGGTGCGCCGCACCAGCGCGCAGGGTGGGCGCGTTGGGGCGCTGCACGCGCTGGAGCGCCGCCACGATGCGCCGGTTGTAGAGGGCGATCACGCCGATGGGCACGAGCAGCGCGACCTTGTAGAGGATGCTGCGGCCGTAGTCGGTCTCCCACAGCTCGGCCGGGTCGGAGAGCTCGCCGATCGAGCGGAAGACGCCGGTGACGATCGCCACCGCCACGGCGACCAGGGCGACGGCCGAGAAGCGGGTGAGGATCCGCGCCGCGAGCGCGGGCGCCCGCGTCGGCGGCCACGCGCGGCAGGCGCAGCATGATGATCGCCACCATCGCCAGGCCCACGATCCAGACGGCCACGGCCACGATGTGGATCGCCTGCGCGGCGACCTGGAGGTTGGACATCTCGGCGACGTTCGCGTGGCCCTGGCTCGCGATGCCGCCCAGCACCACGATCAGCAGCACGGCCATCAGGGCGCCGGCGGTCTTGGACCCCGTGACCGTCGCCGGCTTGGGCGCGCCCGAGCTGCCGTACTCGCGGATGAACAGGACGGCGCCGATCGCGAAGAGCGCGAACAGCAGGGCGCCGCGCAGCTGCACCAGCGAGCCGAAGCGGGTGTCGCTGAGCACCTGGCTGATGCCGTTGGTGTCGCGCAGCGCCGACCAGACCCCGGTGCCGAGGGCGGCCGCGCTCTGCACCACCAGCAGGTAGCCCTCGGCGATCATCGCGCCGATCGCGAACACGCCGAAGCCCACCCAGAACGTGTCGCGGCCCCAGTTGAGGACGGCCTCCTGCTCGGCCGGGCGCACGCCCGGCATGCGCCCGATGGCCGGCGCCCACACCAGCCAGCGGAAGGCCAGCAGGCCCACCAGGCCCCCCAGCCCGACGATCTCGAGGAAGCGCGAGCTGGTGCCCCAGGGGCCGGTCTCCGAGGGGCCGCCGCCGCCGGCCGAGAAGACGGGGTCGCCCAGCGGGCCGGGCCCGATGCCGAAGACGTACGCGCCGGGGATGACGTGCGAGTCGGCCCCGATGATCAGGTAGCGCACGGTGTAGGTGCCGTCGGGCAGCCCCGGGCGCAGCGGGATCTGCACCGTGCGCTCGTCGGCGCCGTTGCTGGCCGGCGCCGAGTTCGCCTCGGTGCCGTCCTCGTCGACCACGGTCACGTCGTCGCTGCGCAGCAGCTGGACCGGCTCGTTGAACGTGAGGGTCACCTGGCTCGGCGCCGCCGCCAGCTTGGTGTCGGGCGCCGGCGAGGACGCCACCAGGTAGGCGTGCCCCAGCGCGGTTCGACGCGCAGGTGAGGAGCACCGCGAGGGAGACGAGGGCGATCAGGGCGCGGCGCACCAGGCGATGCTGGCGGTCCCGGGGCCGCCGTGCAAGCGGGCACGTCGGTGCTACCGTGCCCCCGTTCCGGGCGCACCGGCGCCCGCTGACCGTGCCAGGTGACAGGGAAGGGGGGCGCGTGCCCGAGCTTCTGGAGGGCAAGACCGGCCTCGTCGTCGGCGTTGCCAACAAGCGCAGCATCGCGTGGGCGATCGCCCGCAAGCTGGACGAGGCGGGTGCCCGGCTGGTGCTGACCTACCAGGGCGAGCGCACCGAGGGCGACGTGCGCAAGCTGGCCGCGACGCTCACGCATCCCGCCGACGTGGTGCCGCTGGACGTCCAGGACGACGCCCAGATCACCTCCGCGGTGGAGGCGGCGGCGGCGTCGCTGGGGGGCATCGACATCCTGGTGCACGCCGTGGCCTACGCCCAGCCGGAGGACCTCGGCGGGCGCTTCGTCGACACCTCGCGCGCGGGCTTCCACCTGGCGCTCGACGTCTCCTCGTACTCGCTGGCCGCGCTCGCCCGCGAGGTGGAGCCCCACATGCGCGCGCGCGGCGGCGGGTCGATCATGGCCCTCTCCTACATCGCCTCCGACCGGGCGGTGCCCGGCTACAACGTGATGGGGGTGGCGAAGGCCGCGCTGGAGTCGATCGTGCGGTACCTGGCCTGGGACCTCGGCGACGGGGGCATCCGCGTCAACGCCATCTCGGCCGGTCCGGTGCGCACCCTGGCGGCGCGCGGCATCCCGGGCTTCGGGACGATGGCCGAGAAGGCCGCCGAGCGCACGCCCCTGCGCCGCGACATCACCCAGGACGAGGTGGGCGACGCCGCCCTGTTCCTGGCCTCGCCGCTGTCGGCGAGCGTCACCGGCGAGACCATGTTCGTCGACGCCGGCTTCCACGCGATGGGCTTCTGAGCCACCGCGCCGGTGATCACCCGCGTCGGGGTGGTGACCGACACCCACGTCGGCGAGCACCTGCCGGCGCTGCCGGCCGAGGTGCTGGAGGCGCTGGCCGGGGTCGACCTGGTCCTGCACGCGGGCGACCTCACCGACCTCACGGTGCTGGACGAGCTCCGGCGCGCTGGCGCCGGTGGTGGCGGTGCGCGGCAACCACGACGAGCGGGCCCGCCTGGAGGGGCTGCCGCGCGACGTGCTGGTGCGGGTGGGCGGAGCGCGCATCGGCCTCACCCACGGCCACCGCACCGCGGCCATCGAGCTGCCGGCGGCCGCCCTGTCGCTGGTCAGCGGCCGGCCGCGGCTGATGCACTTCGAGAGGGCCGTGCGCCGGCGCTTCGGCGCCGTGGACTGCGTGGTGACCGGCCACCTCCACATGCCCGTCCACCGGGTGGTGGACGGGGTGCTGGTCTTCTCGCCCGGCGCGGTCTACGTGCCCGAGCAGGACCCCGGCTTCGACTGGGGCGGCGTGCGCTCGCGCGCCTTCCGCCACTTCCGCGCGCGCCTGCCCGACGACGCGCGCGTCCCCGCGGTCGGGGTGCTGGAGATCGGCCCCGCCGGGATCACCGCCGAGCGGATCCCGCTGCGCCGGCCGATCCTCGCCGCCGTCCGCTGATCAGGCCGGCAGGGTGACGATGCCCTCCGCCACGTACCAGTCGATCGTGCGCCGCAGCGCCTCCTCGATGGGCGTGTAGTCCAGCCCCAGCTCGCGGGTGGCGCGCGACCCGTCGTAGGCGTGGCCGTGGAGCAGGGTGCGCACCATCTCCCGGCACACCGGCGGGCGCCGGTGGCGCAGGCGGCCGAGGGCGCCGACGCCGGTGGCCATGGTCATCGCGACGAACGGCGGCAGGCGGCGCGGGTCCTGGGGGCGCCCGCTGATGCGGCCCAGGATCTCCAGGGCCTCGGTCAGCGTCAGGGTCACCCCCGACAGCAGGTAGCGCTCCCCGGCGACGCCGTTGGCCTCGGCCAGCAGGTGGCCGCGCGCGCAGTCGTCCACGTCCACCAGCGACAGGCGCGAGTTGACGACCATCTTCAGGCGTCCGTTGAGCGCGTCGATCAGGATCTTCGCCGTGCCCTCGCACGCGCCCGGGGCCCTGGACCGAGGCCGGGTTGACGCTCACCAGCTCCACGCCGACGCGCGCGGCGGTCGCGAACGCCTCCCGCTCGGCCTCGAACTTGGAGCGCTCGTAGGCGGAGAGGAAGGAGCCGCGGTGCGGGGAGTGCTCGGTCGCCACCGTGCCCCTCCCCTCGCCGATCGTCGCGGCCGACGAGGTGAGCACCACCCGCCGCACGCCGGCGGCGCCCGGCGGCGCTCACCACCGACCGCGTGCCCCACACGTTGACGCCGGGTCAGCTCGTGGGGGTCGGGCAGGCAGAAGCCGTTGAGCCCGGCCACGTGGTAGACGACCGCGCAGCCCGCCATCGCGGGGGCGAGGGAGGCCGGGTCCATGATGTCGCCGCGCACCGGCTCCGCGCCGGCCGCCGCCAGCGCCTGCGCGGAGGCGTCCGAGCGCGTGAGGGCGCGCACCTCGCGCCCCTCGGCCACCAGTCGCTCCAGGACCGCGCGGCCCACGAAGCCGCTCGCGCCCGTGATGAGGATCGGTCCCGCTCATCCCCCGGACCGTACCGGCGGACGACGAGCCGGCGGACGGCCGCCGCGTCCGGACAGGTCGCAGCGCGTCCTGCGCCAGCGCCCGCGCACGGCGCGCATGCGAGAGCTCGCGCACCCGCTGCTTGACGGCGCGCGACCCGCCGCGGCGCCACGCTCAGCTCCTGCACGCCCAGGCCCACCAGCAGCGGGACCGAGACCAGGTCGGACGCCGCCTCGCCGCACACCGCCACGCGGCAGCCGCGCGGGACCGCGGCCTCGGCCACGTCGGCGATCAGGCGCAGCACGGCGGGGTGGGCGGCGTCCGAGAGGCGGGCCACGCCGGCGTTGCCGCGCTCGGCGGCCATCGTGTACTGCACCAGGTCGTTGGTGCCGATCGACAGGAAGTCGATCTCGGCGGCCAGCGCGCCGGCCAGCAGCGCGGCGGCGGGCACCTCCACCATCGAGCCCACCTCCACCGCGCCCGCGGGCAGCGCCCTCGGACTCCAGCTCGGCGCCGCGCCTCGTCGAGCATCGCCCGCGCGGCGCGCAGCTCCGCCGAGCTCGCTGACCATCGGGAACATCACGCCCACCGGCCCGGCGGCCGCCGCCCGCAGCGCCGCGCGCAGCTGGACCCGGAAGAGCTCGCGGGCCGGGCCAGGCACAGGCGCAGGCCGCGCACGCCGAGGAACGGGTTGGCCTCGGCCGCCAGGCCCAGGTAGGGCAGCGGCTTGTCGGCGCCGGCGTCCAGCGTGCGGAGCATCAGCCGGCGGCCCTCGAGCGCCGCGAGCGGCGGCGGCGTAGGCCGCGAGCTGCTCCTCCTCGTCGGGCGCGTCGGGGCGGCCGAGGAAGAGGAACTCGCGTGCGCAGCAGGCCCACGCCGTCGCCGCCCTCCTCGCGCACCCGCACGGCCTCCCGGCGGCGCCGATGTTGCCCGCCACCTCGATCGCGACCCCGTCGGCGGTGACGCGCGGGCTCGTGGGCGTCTCCCGGGCCCGCGCGGCCGCCGCGTCCGCCTCCGGCCGCGCGCTGGGCGTGGCGGATGATCGCCTCGGGCCCCGGGTCGACCAGCAGCGTCCCGGCGTCGCCGTCCACCAGCAGCGCGGTGCCGTCGGCGATGCGCCAGCACGCCGCGGGCCCAGGCCCGCCACCGCGGGGATGCCGAGCGCGCGGGCGATGATCGAGGCGTGGGAGGTGGGCCCGCCGGCCGCGGTGGCGATGCCCGTGACCCGCGCCGGGTCGATGCCGGCCACCTCGGCCGCGCCCAGCTCGGAGGCCACCAGCACCCCCTCCGGGGCCGCTCGCCGACCGCCCGCGCCGAGGATGCGCCGCCACGCGGCGCCCCACCTCGAGCACGTCGGCGCCGCGCTCGCGCATGTAGGGGTCGTCGAGCGCCGCGTAGGCGTCGGCCGCCGCCCGCGCCGCGTCGCTCCACGCCCGCGCCGCCGGGGCCCCGGCGGCGATCGGCGGCCTCGGCCGGCACCCACGATGCCCGCGTCGTCGAGCAGCAGCACCTGGGCCTCGAGGATGCCGCGCGCCCCCGGCTCGGCCGACGCGGCCACGGCCTCCAGGTCGGCCCGGGCCGCCGCCCGGGCGGCCGCGAGCGCCGCGCGCTCCGGTCCGGCGGGTCGCCCGCGGGCGCGGCGTCGGCGCGCGTCGGCCGCGGCCCCGACGCACGTGCGCCGCGCCCAGCGCCGACGCCCGGGGGCGGCGGCCACGCCGGTCAGCGCCTCGCCGGCGCTCGGGGGCGGGCCGCGGCGGCCGCCGCCTGCGGCGCCGGGGCCGGCGGCGCGGGCGGGCGCCGGCCCGCCGTCCTCCTCGGCGACGGCGGCCCGGACGGCGGCCAGCGCCGCCTCGGCGTCGGCGCCGCGCGCCTCGATGCGCACGCGGCTGCCCTGGCGCGCGCCGAGCGCGATCAGCGCGGTGAGGCTGCGTGCCGACGCCGGGCCCGGCGCCCGGTCGGGAGGTTGCTCAGGCGCACCTCGGCGTCGAGGTCGGCGGCGGCGCGCACCACCGCGGCGGCCGGCCGCGCGTGCAGGCCGTGCGGCGCCGGCGACCACGGCCTCGGCCGAGCGCCAACCGCCCTCGTCGTCCGCCGGCGCGGGGGCGGCGGCGGCGGCCGGCGCGGTCCCGAGGTGGGCCGCCTTGCCGGCGAGCCCGTCCGCGGGCCTCGGCCGCGACCTCCTCCAGGCAGCCCCCGGCGCGCGGCCGCCGCGGCCGCGGCCACCGCCCCCTCGACCAGCGGCGCCTCGCACAGCAGCGACGCGCGCGCGGGTGTCCTCGGGCAGCAGGTCGAGCGCCGTCTCGGCGCTGAGGACGGCGGAGCCGAGGTCCATCAGCACCAGCGCCGCCGTCCTCGCCGACCCGCTCGATCGCCTCCATCACCCGCACCGCGTCGGTGCCCAGCGCGTCGCCGGGCTCGTCGAGCCCGCCCGCGGCGCGCGATCGCGACCTCGGCGCCCGCCCATCTCGCGGGCGAGCTCGACCACGCCCTCGGCGAGCCGGGCGCTGTGCGAGACGATGACGAGCCCGACCATCGGGCGCGGCCGACCGCGTCACCCGAGCCCGTACGCGCGGTGCAGCATCTCCACCGGGTGCACCGACGGGCGGTCGGTCGCCGTCGGCGATCTGCCAGCGGCAGGTCTCCGAGTCGCACACCGACAGCTCCGCGCCGGAGTCGCGCGACCTGGTCGAACAGCGAGCGCGCCGACCTCCATGGCGATGTCGTACTTCTCGCGCCTTCAGCCCGTAGGTGCCGGCGACGCCGCAGCAGACCGCGTCCACCTGGCGTCGCCCGCAGGCCGGGGATGAGGCGCCATCAGCTCCATCGCCGGCGTGCCGATGCCGTGGCCGCGCTGCTGGCAGGGGGCGTGGTAGGGCACCTCCATCGTCCACCGGCCGGATGTCGGTCGCCAGCTCGCCGCGCTCGTGGAGCATCACCAGGTACTCGCAGATGTCGTACATGCGCGCGCGACACGACCTTCAGGTCGTCGTCGCTCCACGCCCAGGATCTCGCGGGCCTCGCGCTTGAGCATCAGCCCGCAGCTGGTCGACGTGGCCACGATGTCGTGGCCGGCGCGCGCGTACGGCGCGAGCTGCGCGGCGAGCCGGCGCACGTAGGCGCGGGCGGCGTCGAAGTGGCCGTTGCTCTGCAGCGGCAGGCCGCAGCAGCCCTGGCGCGGCACGATCACCTCGAGGCCGTTGTGCTCGAGCACCGGCGACCGGCCGTCGCGCGGTGCCGGGCTCGTAGTAGTTGGCGCGCGCAGCCGTGGAAGTAGACGACCGGCGCGGGTCGCGCGCGCCGGGTCCGGCGGGCGCCGGCGCCGGCGCGAGCGCAGCCTGGAAGGTGCGCCCGGCCCAGCGCGGCATCGGTGCGTTGCGGTGGATGCGGAGCGTCCGCTCCAGCAGCCGGCGGACGGGCCGATGGCCGTCGTCCAGTTGGCGACCGGCGGCGACCGGGGCGCCCAGCCGCCCGGCCAGCGTCGGCCGCGCGATCAGCTGGTCGCGCAGCGAGATGCCGTGCTCCTGCCTTGAGCGTCGCGCTTGGCCTGCGAGTTGATCTCGGCGATCTTCACGCCCTGCGGGCAGACCTGGGTGCAGATGCCGCAGCTCGAGCAGTAGTCGACCGACGCGTCGGCGCGAGCGTCGCCGGTGCCGCGGTAGCGCTCGGCCTGCGGGCCCGACGTACTTGGGGCCGGGGAAGAGCGGCGTCGCCGCCGACACCGGGCAGTACGTCTCGCAGATCGTGCACTTGACGCAGTGGTCGAGCGAGTCGCGCATCAGCTCGTGAGCTGGTGGGTCATGTCTCCTCCAGGATTGCGGATGCCGCGCGGTACCCGCCGGCGATGGCGATGCCCTCGCCGGACTTCTCGCGCCAGGGCTCGGCGCCGGCCACGAGCGCGCCCGCCGCGTGGAGGTTGTCCCACACCGGCCGCCGTCCGGGTCCGACCGGCCGCAGCGTCCTCGTCCACCGCCACCCCCGCGCGCCATCAGGGGCTGGTCGTCGAGGTAGCGCGGGCTGAGCGGGCCCGCCCTCGGCCGGCCGCTCACCGGCAGGTCCGAGCACGCATCTCGCGCAGCTCGCCGCGCGAGTCGAGCTCGATGCCGCCCGACGCGAAGCCGCCGGTGGCGAGCACGACCGCGTCCGCGGCCAGGATCGCGCGTCCCGGCCGGCGGCCCGCACCCGGACGCCGGTCACCCTGCGGTCGGCGCCCTCCACGCCGACGGCGGTGGGACCCAGCACCAGGTCGCCGCCGGCCGCCCGCAGCAGCTCCACCAGGCTCGCCTGCAGGCGCATGCCCGGCACCGAGGGCGGGACGTCGGCACCTCGGCGACCGGCGCGCCCAGCAGGTCCTGGAGGTCGTTCCAGGCCTCCACCGGCCGCGCGCATGCCCGAGCACGCGCCGGCAGTGCCACCAGCTCGCCGGGCTCGATGCAGGGCGCGCCAGCTCGGCCGCCAGGCGCCGCCGCTCCCGGAAGGCCGGGTCGTCGAGCGCGCGCGCGTGCACCGGGCGCGGCCACGTCGGCCCAGTCCGGGCGGGCGACCAGCCGATCTCCACGGCGCGGGCGGTGACCGAGGTGCCCTCGGGAAGGGTCGGCCCGCTCCAGGTTGTCGGCCAGGAAGGCCGGGATAGAAGTCCTTCAGCGAGCGCAGCCCGACCGCCACGACCCGCATCGGCCCGGCCAGCGCGCCGGCGGCGATGGCGGCGGGCGCGAGCGCCGTGGGCCGTGCCACGCCGACGGCCGTGGGCAGCGAGCATGTTGCGACCCGCCGTCGCCCCGGTGGTCGAGGGGGGCGCGTCGCCTCGCGGAACCACGCCAGCGACGCCTCGAGCGGCTCCGGGGCCGAGCGCGGCGTAGGGGTGCCCGGGCCGCTCGGCGGCGAGGCGGGCGATGGCCGGCCCGGTGGCGTCCACCCGCTCGGGGGCGTAGCCGAGCACGTCGATCGTCCCCGGGCGACAGGTGCAGGCCCCCGGCGCCGGTGGACGACCACGGTGACCCGCGCGCCGCCCTGGGCCAGGCGGATCCCGGCGACGAGGCCGGCGAGCCCCGCGCCCACGACCACGACCCGCGTCATACGGGGCGCTCGGGGAGGGTCGCGGGCAGGTGCTCCACGTCGAGCGTGCCCTGGAAGATCCAGTCGTCCAGGCAGGCCTGGCGCATCTGGTCGCCGTAGAGGATCGGCTCCAAGCCCTGCCAGCGGTGCTGCAGGAACGTCAGGAGCAGCTCGTCGGCCCGCACCGCGTCGGCGTCGCCCAGGCCGTGGAGGATGCCCGTGGCGCGGTAGGTGCAGAAGCCCGCCCTGGCACGGCCCCATGCCCAGCCGCAGCACGCGCCGGACGTCGTCGAGGTTGAGGCCCGGGCGCCGCGCGGCCGCGTCGGTCAGGGCCTGCTCGGGCATGAGCTCGCACTCGCAGATGAGCTGGTCGTCGCCCAGCTCGGCCTCCGCGGGCCGCCAGGCGCGAGCCGAGCCAGTAGTGGTCGCCGCTCCTCGGAGCCGGGCAGCACCTCGTCGGCCGTGCGGCAGGGCCGGTCCTCGCCGAGCTGCTCGCACATCGCGTCGACCACGATCTCGGCCATCAGCCGGAACGTGGTCAGCTTGCCGCCGGTGATGGTGAGGAAGCCCGACGACGCCGTCGCGGCGCCAGGTGGTCCACCACGCGCCAGGCCGCGGCTCATGTGCCGCGTGTCCGCCTCGTCCTCGCTGGCGCGCTCGTCCTGGAACAGGGGGCGCGCGCCGGTCCAGGCGTGCAGGGCGCGGGTCTGGCGGAAGCCCGGGCACGATCACCTCGCCGGCGTCCAGCATCTGCTGCACCTCGGCGTGCCCGATGCTGAGGTCGTCGGGGCTGTCGGCCTTCACGTCGGTCGTGCCGATGACGCAGACGGTGCGGATGGGGACGAGGATGTCGCCGTCGCCCGGCGGGTCGCAGCGGTTGATCACCGTCGACACCAGCCGGTGGTTCATGGCGATCATGATCCCCTTGCCCGGCACCACCGTGACCCCGTGGCAGCCGGCCAGGTCGGCGATCTGGCCGGCCCACACCCCGCCCGCGTTGATCGTGAACCCGGCCTCGATGCGCACCTCGCCGCCGTCGCGGTCGTCGCGGGCGACCACCCCCACGACGCGGTCGCCGTCGCGCAGCACCTCGGTCACCCAGTGGTACGTGAGGACGCGGGCGCCGTGCTCGCGCGCCGAGCGGGCGTTGCCCCACAGCAGCTTCCAGGCGTCGACGCCGGCGTCCTCCACCTCGAAGGCGCGGGTGATGCCGGGGTTGATGCGCGGCTCGCGCGCGCAGCGCCTGCGCCGGCGAGATCTCCTGCACCGGGACGCCGGTGGCGTGGCAGCCGGCCAGGAACGGGTCGGCGTAGTCCGGGTCGTCGGCCGGCGTCGTCACGAACAGGCCGCCGGTGTCCTCGATCGCCTCCGAGGCGATGCGGCGCAGGATCGCGTTCTCCTCGGCGCACTCGGTGGCCGACTGGGGGTCGGACGATGACGTAGCGGCCGCCCGAGTGGAGCAGCCCGTGGAAGCGGCCGGTGGTGCCCTGGCCGAGGTCGACGCGCTCGACCAGGACCGCCCGGAACCCCCGCATGGCGACGTCGCGAACGACCCCGAGGCCGGTCGCGCCGCCGCCGATGACGAGGACGTCACAATCGATGGGCGGGGCGGCTATTCCTCCTCCACCCAGTCGAAGGTGCGGGTGACCGCCTTCTTCCAGTGGCGGTACTCGGTCTCGCGCTGCTCGGGGTCCATCTTGGGCGACCAGCGCTTGTCCTCGACCCAGTTCTCGCGCAGGTCCTCCTGCTCGGCCCAGAAGCCGACGGCGAGGCCGGCGGCGTAGGCCGCGCCGAGCGCGGTGGTCTCGGCGACGGCGGGGCGGATGACGTCGACGTCGAGGATGTCGGCCTGGAACTGCATGAGCAGGTCGTTCTGCACCATGCCGCCGTCCACCTTCAGCGCCTGCGAGGTCGACGCCCGAGTCGGCGTTCATGGCCTCCACCACCTCGCGGCTCTGGTAGGCGGTCGCCTCCAGCGTCGCGCGGGCGATGTGGCCGTGGTTGACGAAGCGGGTCAGGCCGACGATCGCGCCGCGCGCGTCGCTGCGCCAGTACGGCGCGAACAGGCCGGAGAACGCCGGCACGAAGTACACGCCGCCGTTGTCCTCGACCGTCATCGCCAGCTCCTCGACCTCGGGGGCCGCCTTGATGAGCTTCAGGTTGTCGCGCAGCCACTGCACCAGGGCGCCGGTGATCGCGATCGAGCCCTCCAGCGCGTAGACCGCCGGGTTGTCGCCGATCCGGTAGCCGACGGTCGTGATCAGGCCGTGCGTCGACTGCACCGCCTCGGTGCCCGTGTTGAGCAGCAGGAAGTTGCCGGTGCCGTAGGTGTTCTTGGCCTCGCCGACCGCGAAGCAGGTCTGGCCGAAGAGGGCCGCCTGCTGGTCGCCGAGGTCGCCGGCCACCTTGACGCCCTCCACCGCCGGGATGCGCGCCTCGCCGTACACCTCGCTGGAGGCGTGGATCTCGGGGAGCATCGCCCGCGGCACGCCGATCGCGTCCAGCAGGCCCTCGTCCCAGTCCAGCGTCGCCAGGTCCATCAGCAGGGTGCGGCTGGCGTTGGTGACGTCGGTGATGTGCAGGCCGCCGTTGACGCCGCCGGTGAGGTTCCAGATCACCCAGGTGTCCATGTTGCCGAACAGCAGCTCGCCCGCGTCGGCCCGGTCGGCGACGCCCTCGACGTTGTCGAGGATCCAGCGCACCTTGGGGCCGGAGAAGTAGGTGGCGATCGGCAGGCCGGTCTTCGCGCGGAAGCGGTCCTGGCCGCCGTCGGCCATCAGGCGCTGTCGCAGATCTGGTCGGTGCGGGTGTCCTGCCAGACGATCGCGTTGTACACGGCCTTGCCGGTGGTGCGGTCCCAGACCACCGTGGTCTCGCGCTGGTTGGTGATGCCGATGGCGGCCAGCTCGTCCTTGGCGATGCCGGCCGAGGCCAGCGCCTCGCCGACGACCTCCTCGGTGCGGCTCCAGATCTCGGCCGGGTCGTGCTCCACCCAGCCGGGCTTGGGGAAGATCTGCTCGTGCTCCTTCTGGGCGATCGAGACCACCCGCCCGCCGTGGTCGAAGACCATGAAGCGGGTGCTCGTGGTCCCCTGGTCGATCGCGCCTGCGTACTGTCGCCACGTCATCGCCTCCGTTCGGTCACTGTCACGCCCACGTCTCCGCCGCGCACCGCAGCAGGAGGGCGCTCGATGTCGCGCCCGGGTCCTGGTGGCCCGCGCTGCGCTCGCCGAGGTAGCTCGCGCGCCCCTTGCGCGCGACGAGCGGGATGGTGGCCTGCGCCCCCTGCTCCGCGGCGTCGGCGGCCCGGGCGAGCGCCGCCGCGAAGGCGGCGCCCTCCCCGAGTGCCGCGCGCAACGCCGCGGCGCCCGGCAGGAGGGCGTCCAGCATCGTCTTGTCCCCGGCCTCGGCCTTGCCGCGCGACTGCACGCCGGCCACGGCCGCGTCGAGGCACGCCGCCCAGCCCTCCGGGCTGAGGGCGGCGCCCTCGCGCGCCGCCGACCCGAACTGGAGGAAGAAGGTCCCGTACAGCGGACCGGCCGCCCCGCCCACCTTCGAGATCAGGGTCATGCCCACGGTGCGCATCAGCGCGGGGATCTCCGCGGGCTCGTCGGCGTCGAGGGCGGCCACGACGGCCGTCATGCCGCGGTCCATGTTGATGCCGTGGTCGGCGTCGCCGATCGCGGCGTCGAGCCGGGTCAGCTCGTCCTTGTGGACGCGACACGACCGCCGCGAAGGCGCGCAGCCAGCGCGCGACCTCGGCGGCGGTCACCGTGACCTGGGCGGTCTCGGGGGCCTCGCTCATACGCCCCACCGCAGCCCGGCGGTGTTGACCGGGGCGTCCCACAGGCGGATGAGCTCGTCGTCCAGCCGCAGCAGCGTGATCGAGCATGCCGGCCATCTCGAGCGACGTGATGTACGAGCCGACCAGGTTGCGCGCGATCGTGATCCCGCGCCCCTCCAGCAGCAGCTTCAGCTCGTTGAAGACCAGGTAGAGCTCGATCAGCGGCGTGCCGCCCATGCCGTTGACGAAGGCGAGCACCCGGTCGCCCGAGGCGAAGGGCAGGTCGTCGAGGATCGGCTCGGTGAGCCGCGCCACGATCTCCTTGGCCGGCGCCAGGGGCAGCCGCTCGCGTCCCGGCTCCCCGTGGATGCCGATGCCGATCTCCATCTCGTCCTCGCCCAGCTCGAACGTGGGCGTGCCCGCGGCGGGCACGGTGCAGGACGTCAGCGCCATGCCCATGCTGCGCCCCTCGGCGTTGACCCGCCGGCACAGCTCGGCGACCGCCGCCAGGTCCTGGCCCTCCTCGGCCGCGGCGCCCACGATCTTCTCGGCCAGCACCGTGACGCCGACGCCGCGGCGGCCGGCGGTGTACAGGCTGTCCTGCACCGCGACGTCGTCGTTGGTGATCACCGCCTCCACCTCGATGCCGTCCGCCCGGGCGAGGTCGGCCGCCATCTCGAAGTTGAGGACGTCGCCGGTGTAGTTCTTCACGATGTGCAGGACGCCGGCGCCGCCGTCGACGGCCTTGGTCGCCTCGTACATCTGGTCCGGGCGTGGGGGAGGTGAAGACCTCGCCCGGGCAGGCCACGTCGAGCATGCCCGGGCCCACGAACCCGCCGTGCATCGGCTCGTGGCCGGAGCCACCGCCGGAGAGGATCCCCACCTTGCCCTTCACCGGCGCGTCGGCGCGCACGATGTACATCGGGTCGTGGCTCACCCGCACCAGGTCGGGGTGGGCGGCCGCGAAGCCCGTGGAGCGACTCGGCGACCACGTCGGCCGGGTCGTTGATGAGCTTCTTCATCAGAGCTCGTCCTCCGCCACCTCGCCGCGGTCCTCGAGCTCGGGCGACTCGCGGCTTGCCGCGGGCGGTCAGCACGTCGTGGATGAAGAAGTGGTAGATCGCCGTGCCGATGGCGGCTCCGATGATCGGCGCCACGATGGGCACCCACCAGTAGTCGTGCAGCGGCCCGCCGATGTCGCCCGGGAAGGACGCCTCGCCCCATCCCGCCAGCCAGGTGAACACGCGCGGCCCGAAGTCGCGGGCCGGGTTGATCGCGTAGCCCGAGTTGGCGCCGAAGGACATGCCGATGGCCATCACGCCGAAGCCGATGACGATCGCGCCGAGGTTCCCCTTCGGCGGGATGTTCAGCAGGTCGATCACCGCGAGCACGATGATGAGCAGGAGGGCCGTGCCCGTGATCTCGCTGATCACCGGGCCCCAGTAGGTATCGAAGTACGGCGCGGGATTGGTCACGAATATCCCCACCGTGCTCGCGCTGTGGTGGCCGCTCGCCCGCCGCGTCCTCGGTGGCGAAGATCGCGTCCTTGTAGTTCAGGTAGACGATGGAGGCGCCGACGAACGCGCCGGCCACCTGCGCGCAGATGTATCCCGGCACCTTGGTCCACGGGAACGCGCGCTTCAGGGCCAGGGCGATCGTGACGGCGGGGTTGATGTGCGCGCCGCTGATCCCGCCGGCCACGTAGATGCCCATGATGACGGCCATGCCCCACCCGAAGGTGATGAGGAGCCAGTCTGCATCGGTGGTGATGCCGTCGCCGCGACCCGACTCCGGGAGCGCCGACGACGTACATGGCCACCACGCCGGTGCCGAACAGGATGAGCACCATCGTCCCGAGGAACTCCGAGAGCAGCTCGCCCCACTGCGTCCGCCGCCAGGCCGCCTGGGAGCCCATCACCGCGTTCCATCCCGTGGGCGGGCTTCCGGATCCGTCTGCCATCGGTCAGCCTCCTCCGAAGGGTTGTGCCGAATGCCACGAGTATCTCCCCCGGTCCGCGGCCGGGGAAACCCCACGGTGGGATTTCGACCGGCCGGAACCGCGGAAAACGCCGACGCGCGGACGCTACACGCGGGGCGGGCGGCTCGCGACGGGGAGCGGAGCGCCTCAGCGCGATCCGGTTCTCGTTGCCCCCGAGCAGGCGGACGATGTTGCCGCGGTGCAGCACGATCACCGCGACCGCCGCGATCGCGGTGAAGACGACGTCGGCGGTCGGGTAGTCCATGGCCCACACCAGCGGCGTCGCCACCACGGCGGCGGTGATGCTGGCCAGCGAGGTGTAGCGCGAGACCGCGGCGACGATCAGCCAGAGCGCGAAGAGGATGACGCTGGCGAGGGGCATCAGCGCGATCACGGCGCCGCCGCCCACCGCGACGCCCTTGCCCCCCTTGAAGCCCATCCACACCGGGAACACGTGACCCGCCATCGCGGCGCCGGCGGCGATCGCCGGCCAGGGGTCGTCCGTGATCGCGCGGGCGATCACCACGGCCAGCACGCCCTTGCCGACGTCGGCCAGCAGCACGGCGATGCCGGTGCTCCGGCCCAGCGCGCGGAAGGCGTTGGCGGCGCCCAGGTTGCCGCTGCCGACCGTGCGCAGGTCGATGCCCTTGGCGCGGCCGGCCAGGTAGGAGAACGGGATCGAGCCCAGCAGGTAGGCGATCGCGACCGCCAGCGCCTGGTTCATCGCTCGCTGATCGTGTCGGGGTGCGACATCGCCTTGCCCGAGAAGATGCGCCAGCGCGCGACCAGGAAGTAGTGCGCCCCGCTCAGCACGGTCAGCACCAGGGCGATGCCGAGGAACGTGTCGCGCACCACCTCCGAGACGCCCGGGCAGATGATCAGGGCGAGCGCGACGTTCTGGCTCAGGGCCTTGGCCTTGCCGAAGCGCCCGGCGGAGATGATCACGTTCTCGGCCGCCGCCACCAGCCGCAGGCCGGTGACGGCGAACTCGCGGGCGATGATCACCATCGCCACCCAGGCCGCGACGGCGCCCGTCTCCACGAGCGAGACCAGCACCGCGGAGATCAGCAGCTTGTCGGCGAGGGGGTCGAGGAACGCCCCGGCCACGGTCACCATCCCGCGCGAGCGCGCCAGCCATCCGTCGAGCGAGTCGGTGGCGCAGGCCAGCACGAAGACGGCGAGCGCCCACCACTGGCCGCCCGGGATGCTGTCGACCAGCAGCAGCACCATCAGGGGCGGAATCAGCAGTATCCGCACCGAGGTCAGCCACAGCGGCGCATTCATCGGCCCGGATCGCACGCGGCCAGCATATCCCCCGACCGGGCCCGACCCCGCCTCCGGTAGGCTCGGCCCGTGACCGAGCCCACCCCCGAGGACCTCGTCGCGGAGGCCTTCTTCTACGGCTTCCCCCTGGTGTTCAACCTCGAGCAGGTCGGGCGCTTCCTCACCACCGGCATCGGCGCGCTCCCCGCGGCGCCGTTCAACGCGTTCGCCCACGCCACCGCCCTGGCGGGGCCGAAGGACACCTTCGTGTCGGTCAACAACGACACCGTGTACTCGATCGCGCAGGTCGACGCCGGGGGCGGCCCGGTGCGCCTCGACGTCCCCGACGCCGACGGGCGCTACTACGTCCTGCAGTTCGTCGACGCGTGGACCAACAACTTCGCCTACGTCGGCCACCGCGCGACGGGCACCGACGCCGGCGCCTTCCTGCTCGTGCCGCCCGGCTGGGAGGGCGACGAGCCGGGCGACGCGACGGTCATCCGCCTGCCGACCGCCGTCGCCTCGATCGTCGGCCGCTGGGCCGTCGCGGGCGAGGACGACCTGCCGGCGGTCGCCGCGCTCCAGGCGGCCCTCACGCTCACCCCCTCCGGCCCGGGCGCGGGGCTGCCGGCCGCCGACCCGCGGGTCGCGGACGAGCTCGCCTTCTTCGAGCGCCTGCGCGTGGCGATGGCCGCCTTCCCGCCGGCCGCGCGGGACCTGCCGGTGCAGGAGCGCCTGGAGCCGCTGGGCCTGCTGGAGGCCGACTCGCCGTACGTCGATCCCGACCCGGAGCTGGCCGAGGCGCTGCGGGCGGGCCTCGCGGCCAACCGCGAGGCGATGGAGACCGCCCTCCACAACGACTCCAGCCCCACCTCCAACGGGTGGAGGCTCACCTACCACCTGTTCGACTACAACCTGGACTTCTTCGAGGTGGGCACGCTCGACGATCCGGCGTGGAAGATCGAGGATCCCCGGCTGCGGTACATCCAGCGCGCGCTCGCCGCCCGGGCCGGCCTGTGGGGCAACCACGGCTACGAGGCGGCCTACGCGATGATCTACGAGGACGCCGGCGGGCAGCCCCTCAGCGGCGAGCACGCCTACCGGCTGCGCTTCGAGACGCTGCCGCCGGTCGGCGCCTTCTGGTCGGTGACGATGTACGACATCCCCGACTTCTTCCTGGTCGACAACGCCATCGACCGCTACTCCATCGGCGACCGCACCCCCGGGCTGGTCCACGCGCCCGACGGGTCGCTGACGATCGCGATCCAGCGCGACGCCCCCGAGGACCCGGTCGCGCGCGCCAACTGGCTGCCCGCGCCCGACGGCCCGTTCCGGCCGATCCTGCGCCTGTACGAGCCCGGCGAGGCGGTGCTCGACGGGTCCTACGAGCTGCCGGCGATCACGCGGCTCGACGCGCCCCCAGCATGAGCTGGGCCGCCACCGCGAGCAGGTAGATCGCGGTGGCGCAGAAGCCCGCGATCGGCCACACCATCTCGCCGTCGGCCAGCCGGGAGACGGCCGACGACAGCAGGATCGCGGCCGCGAGGCCCGCCAGGTGGAGCACCTGCCACAGCGAGAAGCCGGGGAACGGCGGCGCCTCGACCTTGCCCAGGTGGCCGTGCGCGAGGACCCCCGCCAGGGCGAAGGCCAGGACCGCCCCGGCCGCGAAGCCGAGCGCGCCGAGCTCGTCGGGCAGCCCCTGCCGGTGCGCCACGATCGCCCCCGTCGTCCACACCGCCAGCGTGTAGCCGTAGGGCGTGGCGGCCGACGCCACCACCCAGCGCAGGTTGGAGCGGAACCGCTCCATCAGGGGACGTGGGGACCCCGCGGGGACCGGGCCCGGCGGGGGTGGCGGGACGCGAACACGCGGCCTCCGGCTCGACGGTGGTGTCCGGTGCGTACCGGGGAGTCCTACCAGAGCGCGTCCGCGGCTCTGGCTCCGGAGGGGTGGCCGGGGTTACGCTCGCGCCGGACCAGACGCATCGGGGGCGACGATGACGGGCGGCGAGCGGGCTACGGTCGGCGACGACTACGTGCTGGCGACGGGCGACGAGGGGGCCGCGCGCCTCCACCTGCTGGACGAGGTCTACGGCGCCTCCTCCCGGGCGGCGTGCGAGGCGGCGGGCCTCGGCGCCGGGTGGCGGGTCGCCGACATCGGCTGCGGGGTGGGCGACCTGTCGTGCTGGTTCGCCGAGCGCGTCGGGCCGCGCGGCGGCGTCATCGCCATGGACGTGAGCGCCGACCAGCTCCGCCACGGCCGGGAGCGGGCCGGGCGGCTGCGGCCACGGCAACATCTCCTTCGTCGAGGGGAGCGTCTACGAGCCGGGCCTGCCCGCCGGCGAGCTCGACCTGGTGTTCTGCCGCTTCCTGCTCTGCCACCTCCAGCGCCCGGCGGACGCCCTGGCGCAGATGGCCGCCCTCCTGCGGCCCGGCGGCACCCTGGTGGCCCAGGACATGGTCATGACCAGCATGTTCAGCGATCCGCCGAGCCGGGCCTACCAGCGCTTCGCCGAGCTCGCCGCCGAGGTGGGGGCGGTGCTCGGGGTGGACTACGACGTCGGGCGGCGGCTGTTCGGCATGTTCCGGGACCTCGGCCTCGCTGAGCTCGGCGTGTCCGTGCACCAGCCGGCATTCACGACCGGTGAGCGCAAGCGCCTCTGGGAGTACACCTTCCTCGAGGCCGCGCCGGGAGCGGCGGCCGCCGGGATCGGGGACGAGGAGGAGCTGGCCGAGCTCACGGCGGAGTTCGCCGCCATCAGCGCGGACGACTCCGCGCTGGTCGTCCAGCCCGCCCTGTTCGCCGTGAGCGGCGTCGTGCCGGGCGCGCGGGCCGGCTGACGGGGCTCCCCGGCGATCCGCGAGCCCAGAATGCGAAAGGGCCCTGCGAGGCAGGGCCCTGACGGGAGTGACGGGACTCGAACCCGCGGCCTCCGGATTGACAGTCCGGTGCTCTAACCAATCTGAGCTACACCCCCAGCGACGCGAGCCACGGGGAAGGACGGAAGTGGGCGGTGACGGATTTGAACCGCCGGCCACCTGCGTGTAAAGCAGGTGCTCTACCGCTGAGCTAACCGCCCGCACCGCGCACGGCGACGGCGAAGGATAACAGCCGACCCGCTCCCGCGAGGCTACTCGCTGTCGAGCTCCGCCATTGCCGCGCCCGGGTACCGGGTACCCGCGACGGCGCCCGCCGGAACCGCCCGCTCGATGCCGGCCAGGTCGTCGGCGTCGAGGCCGAACCTCGAGGGCGCCGAGGGCCTCGGCCAGCCGCTCGCGCGTGCGCGCGCCGACGAGCGGGACGATGTCCTCGCCGCGCGCCAGCACCCAGGCGATCGCCGTCTGGGCCACGGTCGCGCCGCGGTCGGCCGCCACCGCCGCGAGGGCGTCCACGAGCGCGAGGTTCCGCTCCAGCGCCTCGCCCTGGAAGCGCGGGACGTGGGCCCGGAAGTCGCCCGGCGTCAGGGCGCGGTCGCGCGACCAGTTGCCGCTGATCAGGCCGCGCGAGAGGACGCCGTAGGCGGTGATGCCGATGCCGAGCTCGCGGCAGGCCGGCAGGATCGCCTCCTCGATGCCGCGCGACACCAGCGAGTACTCGATCTGCAGGTCCGAGATCGGGTGGACGGCGGCGGCGCGCCGGATCGTGTCGGCGCCCGCCTCCGACAGGCCGATGTGGCGCACGTATCCGGCCTGCACCAGGTCGGCGATCGCGCCGACGGTCTCCTCGATGGGCACGCCGGGGTCGACCCGGGTGGGGCGGTAGACGTCGATGGCCTCCACGCCCAGGCGCCGCAGCGAGTACGCCGCGAAGTTCTTGACGGCGGCCGGACGCCCGTCGATCCCGGCCCACGCGCCGTCGGGGTCGCGCAGGGCGCCGAACTTGACGCTGATGCGCACGCCCTCGCGGCCGGCGGCGGCCAGCGCGTCGCGGATCAGCAGCTCGTTGTGGCCCATGCCGTAGAAGTCGCCCGTGTCGAGCAGGTCGACGCCGGCATCCAGGGCGGCGTGGATGGTGGCGATGCTCTCGTGCCGGTCCGCCGGCCCGTAGAGGTCCGACATGCCCATGCAGCCGAGGCCGAGCGCCGAGACCCGCGGGCCGGTCGTTCCGAGCTGTCGTGTGTCCATCGCCGTCTCCGTCCGTGGGGTGTGTCCCCTTGAGATGATGTGCGTCCCCGGCGGCGACCGGAAACATCGATCGAGCGTGGAGTGACCACCGATGGTTGTGGACGGCCCGGGTGCCTGAGCTGCGCCACCTGCGCGCGTTCGTGGCCGTGGCGCAGACCCGCAACTTCACGCGGGCGGCCGAGCGCCTGCACCTGGCCCAGCAGGCCGTCTCCAAGTCGGTCTCGCAGCTGGAGCGCGAGCTGGGCGTGACCCTGCTCGAGCGCACCACGCGCGAGGTGCGGCTCACCGACGCGGGGCGCGACCTGGCCGAGGACGCCGCGGCGGTCATCGCGGCCGCCGACGCCGCCTTCGCGCGCGCGTCGGCGGCGGGCGAGGGCCTGTCCGGATCGATCGGCGTGGGCGTCACGCCCTCGGTGGGGCCGTGGGTGACGGGGCTCGTGGTGCGCCGCCTGCGCCGCGCGGCGCCCGACGTGTCGGTGGCGGTGCGCGATCTGCGCCCCGCCGAGGTGCGCCCCGCCCTGGCCGAGCGCCGCGTGGACGTGGTGCTCGCGCGCACGCTCCGCGACGACCGGGGCCTGGACGTGAGCGAGCTCGCGCCGACGCCGGCCGTGCTCGTGGTGCCGGTGGACCACCGGCTCGCGGCCGAGGCGTCGGTGGACCTCGCGGCGCTCGACGGCGAGCGCCTGCTCACCTGGAGCGCGCCGGACACGCCCTACAGCGCCCTGCTGGTGGGCCTGTGCGCGCGCGGCGGTGCCGCGGTCACGCCCGTCGAGTCGGCCGTCACGGGCGCCGCGGCCTTCGGCGAGCTGACCCGCCTGGGCGCCGTCGCGATCGTCCCGACCGCGCCGGCCACCGACGCCGACACGACGACGGTCGCCCTGAGGGGCGACGTCACGCTGCCGCTGCTGGCGGTCCACCCCGCCGGCCGGCCGTCGCCCGCCGTCGCCCGCCTGATCGCGCTGGCCCGCCGCCCCTGAGTTGACCGCCGGGGGCCCCGGCGTATGCTCGCGGCGATGTCGCGCGAGATCCGCTCCTGGCTGATGGACATGGACGGCGTGCTCGTGCACGAGGAGGACGCCATCCCCGGCGCCGACCGCTTCCTCGCGCGGCTGCAGGAGCGGGGCACGCCCTTCCTGCTGCTGACCAACAACTCCATCTACACGCCGCGCGACCTGGCGGCGCGGCTGCGGGCCAGCGGCCTCGACGTGCCGGAGGACGCGATCTGGACCTCCGCGCTGGCGACCGCCCGCTTCCTGGAGGACCAGCGCCCGGGCGGCACCGCGTTCGCCCTCGGCGAGGCCGGCCTCACGACGGCCCTCCACGACGTCGGCTACACGCTCACCGAGCGCAACCCGGACTACGTCGTGCTGGGCGAGATGCGCACCGTCAGCCTCGAGCAGATCACCCGCGCGATCCGGCTGATCGCCGCCGGGGCCCGCTTCATCGCCACGAACCCCGATCCCATCGGGGTGACGCCCGCGGGCATCCTGCCGGCCACGGGGTCGGTGGCCGCCCTCATCAGCCGGGCCACCGGCGTCGAGCCCTACTACGTCGGCAAGCCCAACCCGCTGATGATGCGCTCGGCGCTGAACCAGATCGACGCGCACTCCGAGACGACGGTGATGATCGGCGACCGCATGGACACCGACATCGTGGCCGGCCTCGAGGCCGGGCCTCGAGACGATCCTGGTCCTCACCGGGGTCACGGCCCGCGACCAGATCGAGCGCTTCCCCTACCGCCCCTCGCGGGTCGTCGATTCGGTCGCCGACGTCCTCGCCGAGCTCGAGTAGAGGGCGCCCGCGGCCGATCCCACAGGCGACCACGGACACGGAGGCGAGATGATCATCAGCACCTCAGACGACCTGCCCGGCTACGAGATCACCGAGGTCCACGGCGAGGTCTTCGGCCTCACCGTCCGCTCCCGCCACCTCGGCTCCCAGATGGCGGCGGGCTTCAAGTCGCTGGTGGGCGGCGAGCTCAAGGGGATGACCAAGATGCTCGCCGAGGGCCGCACCGAGGCCATCGAGCGGCTCACGGAGGAGGCCGAGGCGGCGGGCGCCAACGCGATCGTCACGATGCGCTTCGACACCTCCGAGTTCATGGACCAGGGCACCGAGATCTGCGCCTACGGGACCGCGGTGACGGCCGTCAAGAAGTAGTCGCCCGATGGGGGTCGGCGGTCCCGCCCGCGGCACTATCGTGCGGGGCGGACCGTCGGCACCGCGGGAGGACCGCATGGCACGCGCCACACCGGACCGGGTCGTGCCCGGGCCCGGGCAGGAATCGGTGTGGGACTACCCGCGCCCGCCGCGGCTGGAGGCCGACCGGCGCCGGGTGCGCGTGGTGCAGGGGGGCGAGACGATCGCCGACACGGTGAACGCCCTGCGGGTGCTGGAGACCAGCCACCCGCCCACCTTCTACATCCCGCGCGCCGACATCGTGCCGGGCGCGCTGGTCGGCGCCGCCGGATCGACGTTCTGCGAGTGGAAGGGGCAGGCCGCCTACCTCGACGTGGTCGGGGGCGGCCGGGTGGCGGCGCGCGCCGCCTGGCACTACCCGCGTCCCTCGGCGCCGTTCGCCGCCCTGCGCGACCACGTGGCCGTGTACCCGGGCGCCGTGGACGCCTGCTTCGTCGGCGACGAGCGCGTGCGGGCGCAGGAGGGCGACTTCTACGGCGGCTGGATCACCTCCGAGATCGTCGGACCGTTCAAGGGGGAGCCCGGCACGCGCGGCTGGTGAGCGCGCGAGGTCTTCCCCCCGCGGCGCCGCTCTGGTCGAATGGGACCACGCGAGCGACGGGAGGTGGCAGATGGCCACGGAGAGGATCGTCGACGAGGGCCGCCGGGACGCCCTGGCGGAGCGGCTCTTCGAGGCCACCCTGGGCGCGCTGGAGCTGTTCTCCGTGCACATCGGCTGGCGGCTGGGCCTCTACGCGGAGCTCGCCGACTGGGGGCCGGCCACATCGGCCGACCTCGCCCGCCGCGCCGAGATCGACGAGCGCTACGCCCGGGAGTGGCTGGAGCAGCAGGCGGTGGCGGGACTGCTGGAGGTCGACCCCGCGCTGCCCGCCGCCGAGCGCGTCTACCGGCTGCCCGCCGCGCACGCGGAGGTGCTGGCCGACCCCGACAGCCCGGCCTACGTGGCCCCCTTCGGGCCGATGCTCGCCGGGATCGGCGCCGCGCTGAGCGAGGTGGTGGAGGCGTACCGCAGTGGCGAGGGCGTCTCCTTCGCGCGCTACGGGGCCGACCTGCGCGACGGCCAGGGCGAGATCAACCGGCCCGCCTTCACCCACGAGCTGCCGGGCTGGCTGGAGGGCATCCCCGGTGTCGGCGAGGGCCTGCGCGAGGGCCGTGCCCTGCACGTCGCCGACATCGGCTGCGGGCAGGGGTACTCGGCGGTGGCCATCGCGCGGGCCTTCCCGGCGGTCCGCGTCGACGGCATCGACGCGGACGCGGCGTCGGTGGAGGACGCGCGGAGCCGCGCCGAGGTCGCCGGCGTGGCCGACCGCGCGACGTTCACCCTCCGCGACGCCGCCGCGGTGGCCGACGGCGGTCCCTACGACCTGGTGTGCATCCTCGAGGCGCTGCACGACATGGCGCGCCCGGTCGACGCCCTCGCCGGCGCGCGGGCCGCGCTCGCGCCGGGGGGCGGTGTCCTGGTGGCCGACGAGCGCGTCGCCGAGGTGTTCACGGCGCCGGGCGATCCGATCGAGCGCATGATGTTCGGCTGGAGCGTCACCCACTGCCTTCCCGCCTCACGGGACGAGCACCCCTCGGAGGCCCTGGGCACGGTGCTGCGGGCGGACGTGCTGCGCGACCTCGCGCGGCGCGCGGGCTTCTCCCGGACCGAGGTGCTCGACGACGGCAACGACTTCCTGCGCCTCTACTGGCTCACCGGCTGAGGGGGCTCCGGCGCTGAGGGCTCGCGCCCGCCGACGTCCAGCCGGAACGGCGGGTACTCGTCGCGCAGCAGCGCCGTGTAGGCCAGCACGCGGAACACCCAGCGGTTGAGCCCCATCACCAGCCGGAACAGGTCACGCGGGTAGCGGCCGGTGAACAGGAGCCACACCGCGGCGAACAGCACCAGCACGCCCAGCAGGCCTCCGCCCCAGGAGGTGCCCCAGCCCCAGTGCTCCCACTCCCCCCGGCTCGCCCAGCCGCCCGACCACCACAGGCCCGAGCCGATGATCCCCACCACGATGTACTGGGGGATCGCCAGCAGCCACCACTTGACCAGCACCAGCCCGCGCGACAGGTGCTCGGGATACTCCACCTCCAGCGTCGCGGGGTAGTCCTCGCGGCCCAGGCTGAAGGGCGGGTAGCGGTCGGTCGCCAGGGCGCTGTACGAGTAGAAGGCCACGCGCCAGCTCCAGCGGGCGACGCCGACGTTGAAGTCGAACAGCCCGCGCGGGTAGCGGCCGGTGAAGAGGATCGCGAAGAACGCGATCACGGTGACCACGAAGAAGGCGAGCCAGAGGAACAGCAGGACGATGTAGTGGGGAATGGCCAGCAGCCACTTGAACAGCCACTGCCAGCGGCTGAGCCCGGGGTCGAGCGCGCCCTCCAGCCGCAGCGGATACGGCGGCGCGGCCTCCCCCGCGTCGCCGCCGCCGTCCGCCGGGGGGCCGGTGAGCGCCGTGACCCCGTCGCCCTCCCCGCCGCCCGCGCCGCCGCCGCCCCGCACCCCGAACGCGATCATCGTGATCCCGGCGCCCAGCAGCACCAGCCCGCCGATGAGCAGGCCGATCCCCAGCGGGAACAGGATGTTGACCTTCACGCCGAGCGCCACGTCGGCGTCGACGCCCCGCGACCCGTCGGCGTTCATGACCACGACCGCCCAGTTGCCGCCCTGCAGGTCCCACTCGAGGGTCTGGGTGCCGGTGCCCTGGGCCCGCGCGACCCAGAACGACTGGCGGCCGGGCGGCGTCGGCGCCAGGGTCCCCGGCTGCAGCTCGTACTGGGCCCGGAAGGGGTCGAACTCGACGTCCGACACCTGGTCGTGCGGCACCCGCGCCAGATAGGCCTCGACGTCGCGGCGCGGGCCGATGCCCACGAAGACCGGCCGGGGGCCGGCGTTGGTGGCGCGCACGCGCACCGTGGCCAGGTCGCCGATGTCGCTCCCCCAGCCGGCGTCGCCCTCGGCGCCCAGGTCGACCTCGTCGGAGGTGAGGGCGAAGGTGGGGGTGCGGAAGCGCTCGGCGGAGGTCGTGAAGTAGCCGTCGCTGTCGCGCTGGGTCTCGTGCGCCCACACCAGGGCGCCGCCGCCCCCCGCGATGCCCAGCCCGATCAGGCCGAGGATGCAGCCCACCACGATCAGGACGATGCGGCCGCCGCTCATCGGGCGACCTCGTGTGCGGCGGGATCGGCGACCCTCGTCATGGCACGGCTCTCCTTGTCGCGGGGACGGCGAACCGACGCTATCCCGGATCCGCGGCCCGGGGAAAGCGTGGTTGCACGTGGCGGCGCTGCGGCGTTGCCGCAGCGCGACCCGAACCGGGCGGCGCGTCCGCGGGAGGGGTCATCCTGCCGGTATCGCCGACCCCGCGGACACCACGACGCGCAGCGGCCCCCCGGTGCGGGCGCCCTGGCTGATCCCGCTCTGGATCGCGGGCCTCCTGGCCCTGTTCGGAGTCCTGCTCATCCCCTGGGCGACGTACCTGTTCGTCACCCTTCCGCCCGACTACACCGCCAACCACTGGTGGGTGGCCTGGGGGGGCTTCGACATCGCGCTGATCCTCGCCCTGGTCGGCACCGCCGTGGCCATCGTCCGCCGGTCCGCCTACGTCGCGATGGCCGCGACCATCGCCGGCACGCTGCTCGTCTGCGACGTCTGGTTCGACGTGCTCACCTCGCGCGGCACCCGCGACGTCGCGCAGGCGGTCGTCGGCGCGGTGCTCGTGGAGATCCCCCTGGCGATCCTCTGCTTCTGGATGGCGGCCAACTTCGTGCGGGCGATCGAGGTGCTGCGGCCCTTCCTGCGGGCCGCCGGGTTCACGGTCCGCGACCGCCGCCTCGTGCCGCCCGAGCCGGGCGCCCCGTCTGCCAGGATGCCGGGCGCCGCCGACGACGCAGGAGGAACATGACGACCCTCACGAAGCCGCTGGTGCGACCGGCGAGGCCGCACTTCTCATCGGGCCCGTGCGCCAAGATCCCGGGCTGGTCGCCGCAGCTGCTGGAGGCGGCCCTCGTCGGCCGCTCCCACCGCTCCGGCCCCGGCAAGGCGCGCCTGAAGCGCTCCATCGAGCTCACCCGCGAGGTGCTCGAGGTGCCCGACTCCCACCTGATCGGGATCGTGCCGGCCTCGGACACGGGCGCCGTCGAGATGATCCTGTGGTCGGTCCTCGGGCAGCGCGGCGTGGACGTGCTGGCCTGGGAGAGCTTCGGCGAGGGCTGGGTCACCGACGTCGTCAAGCAGCTCGCGCTGGAGGACGCCCGCACGCTGCGCGCCCCGTACGGCGAGCTGCCCGACCTGGCGGAGGTGGACTTCTCCCGCGACGTGGTCTTCACCTGGAACGGCACCACCTCGGGCGTGCGCGTGCCGGACGCGGAGTGGATCCCGGACGGCCGCGAGGGCCTCACCGTCTGCGACGCCACCTCGGCGGTGTTCGCCCAGGAGCTCGACTACGCCAAGCTCGACGTGGTCACGTTCTCGTGGCAGAAGGTGATGGGCGGCGAGGGCGCCCACGGCGTCCTGGTGCTCGGCCCCCGGGCGGTGGAGCGGCTGGAGTCGTACGCGCCGCCGCGGCCGCTGCCCAAGATCTTCCGCCTCACCAAGGGCGGCAGCCTGATCCGCGGCATCTTCGAGGGCGAGACCATCAACACCCCGTCGATGCTGTGCGTGGAGGACTGGATCCTGGCCCTGGAGTGGGCGCGCGACGTCGGCGGCCTGGCCGGGCTGCGGGCCCGCGCCGACGCCAACGCGGCGGTCATCGACGCCTGGGTGCAGCGGACCCCGTGGGCGCACCACCTGGCCGCGGTGCCCGCCACGCGCTCCAACACCTCGGTGTGCCTCACGCTCGACGGCGACGAGGCGGCGCCCAAGGCGATGGGCAAGCTGCTCGAGGCCGAGGGCGCGGCCTACGACATCGGCGCCTACCGCGACGCGCCGCCCGGGCTGCGCATCTGGTGCGGCGGGACGGTCGAGACGGCCGACCTGGAGGCCCTGCTGCCGTGGCTGGAGTGGGCGTACGCCGAGGTGGGCGGATAGTGCGGGGCGCGCGCGGCGGGGCCGCGCGCGCCGGACCGACCGAGAGGAGCGCAGCATGGCCGAGGCCGCATTCGAACCCGCACCGCAGGTGGCCGACACCGCGCTGGGCCCGGTGGAGCACGCGATCGCCGGCGCCGGCGCGCCGGTGCTCGTGGTGCACGGCAGCCCGGGAGGCTGGGACCAGGGCGCGGCCATGGCCCGCTTCATGGCCGGCCAGGGGGTGCGGGCCATCATCGTCTCGCGCCCGGGATACCTGGGCACCCCGCTGGACGACCGCGGGGAGATCGACCGGCAGGCCGACCTCCACGCCGCGCTCCTCGACCATCTCGGCGTCCCGCGCGCCGGGGTGCTCTGCTGGTCCGGGGGCGGGCCCTCCAGCTACCGGCTCGCGGTGCGCCATCCCGAGCGCGTGGGCGGCCTCGTGGCCCTGGCGGCGGTCAGCCAGGCGATCCACCGGCCCAAGGAGGGCCTCGACGAGCGGCTGATGTTCGGGACCAGCGCGGGCGAGTGGCTGCTGCGCGCCATGGCGGCCCACGCGCCCAAGCAGCTCATCGGCGCGACCCTCGGAGCGGAGGGCACCCTCACCAAGCAGGAGCTCAAGGCCCGCGTGGCCGAGGTGTTCGCCGACGACGACAAGCGCGCGTTCGTGCTCGCGCTGGCCAACACGGTCACCCACAAGGGCCGCGACGCGGGTCTCGACAACGACTGGGAGCGGTTCGCGGCCATCACGTCGCTGGAGCTCGAGGGCGTGCGGGCCCCGACCCTGCTGGTGCACGGGAGCGTCGACAGCGACGTCCCGCCCGCGCACAGCGATCACGCCCAGGCCGCGATCCCGGGGGCCGAGCGGGTGACGCTCGAGGGCGGGACCCACCTGGCCTTCTTCACGCACCCGGACTCCGCCGACGTGCAGCGCCGGGCGCTCGACCTGCTGCGCTGAGCCTCGCGGGAGCCGGGTGACACCGCCGGGCCGGCCGGGGAGCCGCTCTCCGCGGCCCTCGCGCGCCTCGAGTCCCACCACGCCGCCGGGTGGACGGTGAGCCTCTCCCTGGTCGCGGGCGCCCCCGAGGGGGCCCGCTGGGAGTGCGCGGGCATCGGGCCCGACGGCCGGCGCGTGCGCGCCTCGGCGGCCACCTTCGCCCAGGCCCTCGTGCGGGCCTGCGCGCTGATCGAGGCGCAGGGGGCGCCGCCGTCCTGAGCGCCGGCGGGGGCGGCGCCGCTACGGTGACGGGCATGCCCACCCGCGCAGTCGACGTCGCGCAGCGGCGCGCCCGCCTCGGGCGGCGGCACCTGCTCGCCCACTCCCACGAGGGCGCCGGCCCGCTCGACGCGGCGCGGGCGGTGGTGGCGCTGCACAGCACCGATCCCGCGTCGATGACCCTCTCCGTGCTGGCCCGCGCGCCCGGCGCCGGCATCGCCGCGGTCGAGGGCGCGCTGTACGACGACCGCTCGCTGATCCGGGTGCTGGCCATGCGCCGCACGGTCTTCGCGGTGCCGGTCGACCTCGTCCAGGCGTGCCTGGCCGCGACCGCCGACTCGGTCGCCGGCCCCCAGCGCCGCCAGCTCGAGAAGCTCCTGGTGGCGTCGGGCGTCACCGACGACGGCGCCGGCTGGCTCGCGCGCGCCCGCGCGGCCGCGGTGGAGTTCGTCGAGTCGGCGGGCGAGTTCACCAGCAGGGAGCTCGCGGCGGCCGACCCGCTCCTGGCGGTCCGCGTCGAGGTGGGCGCCGGGACGGCCTACGCCGCGCGGCAGTCGATCGCCAGCCGGCTGCTGACGCTGCTCTCGAGCGAGGGGGTGGTCGTGCGCGCGCGGCCGGCCGGGGGCTGGACCTCGACGCAGTTCCGGTGGTCCGCGCTCGACCGCTGGCGCGCCGACCTCGGCGAGCGCCCGGGCGCCGAGGAGGCGGCCGCCGAGATCGCTCGCCGCTGGCTGCACGCCTACGGCCCGGCCCACCCGGAGGACCTCCAGTGGTGGACCGGCTGGACCAAGCGCCTCACCGCGACGGCGCTCGCCCGGCTGGACACCGCGGAGGTCGACCTGGACGGCGCCCCCGGCCTGCTCCTGGCCGACGACCGCGAGCCCGTCGCGCCCCCGGAGCCGTGGGTCGCGCTGGCGCCGGCGCTCGACCCCAGCGCGATGGGCTGGCGCCACCGCGACTGGCTCCTCGGGCCGCACCGGGCCGCCGTCTACGACCTCAACGGCAACGCCGGCCCCACGGTGTGGGCCGACGGCCGCATCGTGGGCGGGTGGGCGATCCGCGACGACGGCGAGGTCGTCACGCGGGTGCTCGAGGACGTCGGGGCCGAGGCCCGGGCGATGGTCAACGCGCGCGCCGCCCAGCTTCAGGAGAGGCTGGGCGGCGCGGTCATCCGGGCCCGCGCCCGGGGGTGGAGCGCGGTCGAGCGGGAGCTGCGGGCGTAGCGGGACGGGCTCACGCCCGGGTGGCGACGACCTCCAGGTACTCGGCCGGGATGGCGACCGGGCCGTCCCCGCCGAGCCGGTCGAAGCGGCGCACGAGCATCGCGAGGTCGCGCGCGAGGGCGTCCCGCCCGTCCGCGTCGAGGGCCGCGAAGGCCATGTGGGTGGGGCCGTAGTGGGTGCGGAAGAAGTCCACGAAGTGCTCGGGCGAGCGGAAGCGGAACGTGTAGGTGCGGCGCGTCATCCACATGTCGGTGACGCCGTCGCCCATCAGCCCGCGCACGTGCTCCTCGTTGCCCCACAGCGGCGGCGGCCGCAGGCCCGCGGGCGGCGGCACGTGCGCGCCGGTCGTGGCGAACAGGCCGCCGATGAAGCCGTCGGGCGTCCAGTTGGCGAGGGCGATGGTGCCGCCGGGCCGGCAGACGCGCATCAGCTCGGAGGCCGTGCGGTCGTGATCCGGCGCGAACATCACGCCGACCGCCGACACGACGGCGTCGAAGGTGGCGTCGGGGAAGGGCAGGTCCTCCGCGTCGCCCTCGACGGTCTGGATCGCGAGGCCCTCGGCCGCGGCGCGGGCGTGGGCCCGGTCGAGCAGCGCGGGGACGTAGTCCAGCGACACCACGTCGCAGCCGGAGCGCGCCGCCGCGAGGGCGGTGTTGCCGCTGCCGCCCGCGATGTCGAGCACGCGCCAGCCGGCGCGCAGGTCGGCGGCGTCCACCAGGTTCTCCGAGATCACGGGGATGGTGGCGGCCACCGCCGAGTAGTCGCCGCTGGCCCACGTCTTCTGCTGGCGGGCCTTGATCGCCTCGAGGTCCGGGGCCGGTGCCGAGATGGTTGACATCCTCAGTTCCTCCATATAGATAGAACGATCGGTCGTGCTTACTGACGGAGAAAGAGTACGCACGGTCGTGCTATCTTGTCAACAGGCAATCGAGCGAGAGGACCGGGATGGCCCGAACGGAGGGTGTGGAGCGCAAGCGGCGCGCCGACGGCGAGCGCACCCGCGGCGCCATCCTGGAGACCGCGGCCCGACTGGCGACCGTGGAGGGCCTGGACGGCCTGTCGCTGGGGCGCCTCGCCCGGGAGACCGGCATGAGCAAGAGCGGTCTCTTCGCCCACTTCGGCTCCAAGGAGGAGCTGCAGCTGGCGACCATCGCCGCCGCCGAGGTCATCTTCGAGGCCGACGTGCTCGCGCCGGCGCTCGCCCAGCCCGAGGGGCTCCCCCGCCTGCGGGCCCTGGCCGAGGGCTTCCTCAGCCACGTCGAGCGCGCGGTCTTCCCCGGCGGCTGCTTCTTCGCCTCGGCCGCCGCCGAGCTCGACACCCGGCCCGGCGCGCTGCGCGACCGGATCTCCGAGGTCTACGACGGCTGGGTGGGTCTTCTCGAGGCCTCCGCCCGCCGCGCCCAGGAGCTCGGCGAGCTGGACCCCGCCCTCGATCCTGGGCAGGTGGTCTTCGAGGTCAACGCGATGCTCGCCGAGGCCAACGGCCTGTGGCTGCTGCGCCGCGACCGCCGGGCCTTCGAGATGGCCCGGCGCGCGATCGAGGCCCGTCTGGCCTGACCACGGCCGCCGCCGATACGGCCTCGTCTCCCGCGGCGCCAGGGGGTCGGCCGTAACCCGTTGTCGCGGTCCCTTCACGGGACTGCAACCGCACGGGCGCGGCCCGCTGATTGGCTCGGAGGACCCTGAGACGACTCGAAGGAGAGACCTCCGTGAAGAATCGGAAAGCCGTCCTCGTGACGGCGGCGGTGACGGTCGTCGCCGCGGCCGGAGCGGCGACGGCGGCCATCGCCCCGATCGACGTGTACGCCGACTCGCTCGTGCCCGAGTACGAGACGGTCAGGCTGATCAGCGCCGGGGACACGGTGCCCGAGACGAGCGATCCCGCCAAGAGCTACCAGATGGTCGGGATCCCGGACGGGCTGGGCGCGACCGCGGGGCCCAAGGGCAGCCGGATCGTGTTCATGAACCACGAGCTCAACGCCTCGGCGACGTCCGAGCCGGTCATCGGGCAGCCGCTCAACCGGGGCGCCTTCGTGTCGCGGTTCGTCCTGGACTCGCGCGGCGTGGTGAAGTCGGCTGAGCGGGCCTACGACACGGTCTACATGGACGACACGCTGGTCGGGCCGGCGGCGGAGGTGGGCAACGCCACCCGGCCGTTCGCGCGCTTCTGCTCCGGCTCGCTCGCCGGGCCGGCGGAGGGCTTCGACCGGCCCATCTACTTCGCCAACGAGGAGGACGGCACCCCGGCCAACACCTTCGACGGCAAGGGCGGCCTGTCCGTTGCGATCTTCGACAACGAGGCGCACGCGCTGACGGATCTCGGGCGCTTCGCGCTGGGAGAACACCCTCGTGCAGCCGGGCACCGGCAAGCGCACCGTGATCATGGGCATGGAGGACGGACCCGCCGCCCTCGACCCCGCGGTCGAGAACAGCCAGCTCTACATGTACGTCGGCGAGAAGAACCGCAGCGCCGGCGCCACCGTGCTGGAGCGCAACGGCCTGGTGGGCGGCAAGCTCTACGTGTTCGCCGCGAAGAACCCGCGCATCCTGAGCGAGCAGAACTTCCACGAGGGGACGATCACCGGCAAGTGGGTCGAGATCCCCGGCGCCGACGCGATGGACGAGGGCCAGCTCGAGGCCGCGAGCGACGCGGCCCGCGCGATGACGTTCGCCCGCCCGGAGGACGGCGCCTTCAACACCCGCAACGACGACGAGTACTTCTTCAACACCACCGGCGGCGCCCTCGGCGTCAACGAGCTCGGGCGGGTCTACAGCCTCGACCTCGACGCGCGCGACGCCACGAAGGCGGCCAAGCTGACCGTCGAGGTCAACGCCGACGCCGTCGTCGCGGACGGCGGCGACACGGTGCTCAGCCCGGACAACATGGACGTGAGCGGTCGGTACCTGATGGTGCAGGAGGACGGCACCACCGAGAGCCGGGCCGCGATGGCCGCCAAGGGCCGGGACGGCTCGATCTGGCGCTTCGAGCTCGACGGGAAGTCGGGCATCAAGGAGGGCTCGGCGACCCGCGTCGTCAGCCTCTCGCCCCCCGGCCGTGACGGCGCGGCCGTCGGCCCGGGCGTGTGGGAGACCAGCGGGATCATCGACACCGACGGGCTCTTCGGTGGCGGCAGCTGGCTCTTCGACGTGCAGGCCCACCCGCCGACGGCGGCTCCCGCGCCGAACACCGTCGAGGACGGACAGCTGGTCCTGCTGAAGCGCAGGTAGCCGCACCGTCGCACCGCATGCCGCCGGGGCGCGTTCCCCGGCGGCATGCGCGCGCGTCTCAGTAGGGCGAGCCCACCTGGATCGCGTCGACGCGGCCGCCCACCATCGAGAAGGTGGTGCTCGTCTTGCCGGCGCCGAGCGTCGGGTTGTCCGGGCCGTACGGGGTCCGGGCGCCGGGATAGGCGGCCGCGAATGCGGCGCGGGTCGAGGTGACGCCGATCCCCTTGGCGGTTCGGATCGTCCGGATCGCCGCGACCCCGGTCCCGCCCGCGACGGTGATGGCGCGCACCTTGCCGCCGATCATCACGATCGTGAGCTTGGCGCCCCGGTCCGGGCGCGCGTTGGGGGTCGCCGACCAGGTGCACTGCGTCGAGCCGGGCCCCGCCGCCGCCGCGCCGCACGCGAATCCGGGACCCCACTTGGCCTTCGCGACCGCCGTGGCCATGCCCAGCTTCACGGCGCCCACCGACTGGCCGGGGACGATGGTCATCGCGGTGTTGGCCGGAAGCTTCGCCTGGGCGGCCGGGACCAGGGCCAGCGTCAGGACGAGCGCGGACGGGACCAGTGCGCGTCGCAGTGTCATGTGGTGCTCGCTCTTTCGGGAGGGGCTGATCGGTGCCGGGAAGCGGACCACGGCGCGGCGCGCCGCGGCAACTGGCCGGTCGGCCAGTGGCGGAGCCGTCTTGCGCGGGCGCGCGGGGCGGCCGGATACTCGCGCCCACCCGCGTCCCGAGCGGCCGCCGACCCGGCGCGCCGCCGCGAGCCGCTCAACGCCAGGAGGCGCAATGCCCACCATCGTCGCCCACCACGACGTGACCGACACCGACCACTGGCTCGCCTCGCCCAAGCGCGAGGAGTTCTTCGGCCCGCTCGGGGTGACCAACATCCGCACCTTCGTGGATCCGCAGAACCCGAACCACGTCGCCCTGATGGCCGACGTCTCCGACATGGACGCCTTCGTGGCCGCGATGCAGACGGAGGGCGCCGCCGCGGCCATGGACCACGACGGCGTCCTGGCCGAGACGCTGACGATCCTCATCGAGGCGTAGCGCGCGCCGCCGGGCCCGGCGACGGGCGCGGCGGTTTCACCTTCGCGTTCACCCCGTCCGGATACTCACCTTCCCCGCCCACCTCGCCCTGTAGGGCCGCGCGCGCCGCGCGCCCCGCGGCTAGTCGATGCTGAACCAGGCGCGCACCTGCGCCTCGTGGTCCACGTAGCGCTCGCCCGAGACGTCCACGATCACCTTGTCGATCGTCCCGCCGGTGAAGCGGAACGGCGCCACGTAGTCGGGCGTGACCGGCGACGCGTCGTCGCGCCCCACGCAGATGCCGTCGCCCACCACGCAGAAGTAGCCCGGCTGCGTGACGATCTCGCCGCTGCCGACCGCCTGGTCGTCGATGTAGAGCGTCAGCGTGCCGGCGGCGCCCGGCATGGCCGGGTCGGGGTTGCGCCCCGTGGCCGTGAACTCGGCGGTGAGCACGTGCGCGCCCGGGGTGAGCTCGCGGTCCGCGCTCACCGTCTGCAGGTGCGTGCCGACCCAGTTGAAGGCGTAGTGCAGGCGCCGGTCCTTCACGTACAGGCTGTGGCCGCCGGCGATGCCCCCGTGGGCGTAGAGCACGCCCTCGGCGTCGGCGGACTCCACCGCCACGCCGGCGGCGATCGTGTACGAGCGTCCGCTGATGACCACGCCCGACTGCTCGGGCACCGAGGCGCAGTCCGGGTAGTAGATGAAGCGGTCGCGCGGCGGGGTGCCGTGGGGGCGCTCGGCCAGCACCTGCTCGATGGCCGAGCGGTCGTCCAGCGGCAGGCCGTTGTAGATGCCGGCGTAGTAGAACCAGAGGCTCTTGAGGGACTCGAGCCGCACCGGCTCCTTGCTCGGCCAGGTTGGTCGACTGGGCGCGGTCGTGCTCCAGGTCGTAGAGCTCCCACTCGTCCTTCTCGAACCCGCCCCAGCCGCCCAGCGGCGGGTGCACGCGTGCAGGCGAGCCAGCCGTCGTGGTAGATCGAGCGCTGGCCGAGCATCGCGTAGAACTGCGTCTGCTTGCCCGCCACGCCGGGGTCGGTGAGCGAGGCGGCGAAGCTCTCGCCCTCGATCGGGCTCTGCGGGTACCCCTTGATGACGTCGGGCGGCGTGATGCCCAGCAGGTCGTACACGGTCGGCACCACGTCCACGGCGTGCACGTACTGCTGGCGCGCCTCGCGCCTGGGCGGGGATCTTCGCCGGCCAGGACACCAGGCACATGTCGGAGACGCCGCCCTCGTAGCCGGCCCAGCGCTTCCAGTACGGGAACGGGGTGTCGAACGCCCACGCCCAGCCGGTGTTGTAGTGGTTGTACGAGGCGGGGCTGCCGAGCTCGTCGATGTGGGGCAGCGTCTGCGCGGTCGTGTCCGGGACGCCGTTGAAGAAGCGCCACTCGTTGAAGCTGCCGTTGGGGCCGCCCTCGCCGCTGGCGCCGTTGTCGGAGATCACCACGATCAGGGTGTTCTCCAGCTCGCCCGAGCTCTCGAGGAAGTCGATCACGCGGCCCAGCTGGTCGTCGGCGTAGGAGATGTAGCCCGCGAAGACCTCGGCCATGCGCGCGAACAGGCGCTGCTCGTCCTCGCTCAGGGAGTCCCAGGGGCGCACGGTGTCGAGCAGCGGCCAGGGCTGCCCGTCCGGGCCGGTGGTGGCGGGCTCGCCGTGGGGGTTGATGGGCGACAGCTGCGTGTCGCCCGGCAGCAGCCCCAGCTCCACCTGGCGCGCCAGGATGGTCTCGCGCAGCGCCTCGTAGCCCTCGTCGAAGCGGCCCTTGTAGCGGTCCGCCCACTCGGCGAAGACGTGGTGCGGCGCGTGGCCCGCCTGGGGGGCGAGGTACATGAAGAACGGCTTGTCCGGGTCCACGACCTTCGCGTCGCGGATGAACTCGATCGCCTTGTCCGAGAGGTCCTTGGACAGGTGGTAGCCCTCGTCGGGCGTCGCGGGGGGATCGACCGGGTGGTTGTCGTGGATCAGGTCCGGATACCACGAGCTCGACTCGCCGCCCAGGTAGCCGTAGAAGCGCTCGAAGCCCCGGCCCAGGGGCCAGCGCCCCTTGAACGCCGCCATCCCGGTCTCCTCGCCGGGGGTGAGGTGCCACTTGCCGACGCAGTAGGTGTTGTAGCCGCGCTCGGCGAGCACCTCCGAGATGAACCCGTTCTCGAACGGGATCCGGGTGGAGATGCCGGGGAAGCCCGCGCTGAACTCGGCGATCGTGGCCATGCCGTTCGAGGTCGCGTTGCGGCCGGTCAGCAGCGAGGCGCGCGTGGGCGAGCACAGCGCGGTGGTGTGGAAGTTGGCGTACCGCACGCCCATGTCGGCGATGCGCCGCATGGTGGGCGTCTCGACGGGGCCGCCGAAGACGTCCATCGTGCCGTAGCCGACGTCGTCCCACGCGATGAACAGGACGTTGGGCGCGCCCTCGGGCGCCTTCGGCGCGAGGTACGGCTCCCAGTCCGGCTCCGAGTCGCGGATGTCGAGGGAGATCTTCCCCGTGAACTTCGCCATCTGCCCGTCCCTCCCGGTCCACCGTCACGATGTCCTCGCGGCGGCCGCCGCTCCGTCGAGGCTAGTCGCCCGGGGGGTCCCGGTCGCCCCCGTCCGCCGCGGATCACCCGTGTGAACCGGAGCGACCGTCAGGGAGGGATGGGGGCCGTGTAAGCGTTGTGTTGCGCCCCGTCCGGCGCGGCCGGGCGCCTGCCGATGCACCTCATGCCTCCAGTGCCCGACAGAGGATCGAATCATGAGGAAGACACCGCTGTTCGTCGCCCTGAGCGTGGCGCTCGCCGTCACGCCGGTCGCGCTCGCCCACCCCGATGCCGGGCACCCCGACCGGGGTGACAAGCCGGCGCCGGCGAAGACCCGGCAGGGGCCCAAGGGCACCCACTACCTCACCCACGCGTGCGTCGTCTCCAACGCCACCGCGACGGGGGTCGAGGTGAAGACGCTGAGCGTCAACCGCCACATGCGCGACGCGCTCGCCGGCTCCCCGACGCTCGCCGTCACGATCGACCCCGCCACGACGACGATCCGCCTGGTCGGCCGGGCCCGGCACCTGCCCGAGGGCAGCACGCCCAAGCGGCTGCCCAGGATCGGAGGCTTCGCCGACCTGACCGCGGGGGACCGCGTGACGGTGCACATCCGCGCGCCCCGCGGGACGGCCGCCGCCGATCTTCCGGCCGCGTACCGCATCGTCGACCACGGGCCCTCGCGGCGGTGCCCCGTGTCCACCACCACCCGACCACCCCGACCACTCCGACCACCCCGACCACCCCCGAGGCGCCGGTCCCGCCCGCGCTCTGATCGACCACGGGGGACGTGACCGGGAGCCCCGGCGGGAATACGCTGGTCGCTCGGCACGGGACCATGACCGGGGAGGCGCGCGATGCGCAGGCTTGCCAGGCTCGCGGCGGGACTGATCGAGGGGGGCGTGGCGGTCGTCAACGCCGTGGGCGGCCTTGCGGCCGGAGGCCTGCGACGACTCGCCTCCGTTGGCGAGGGCGACCAGGCCGGGGGTGCCGAGACGCGCCCGGCGGCGGAGCCCGAGCCCAAGGCCTGACGCGGCGCCCGGTGCCGGGCGGAGCGGCGCGACCGGTGAGGAGCCTCGCGCTGCCCGCGCTGGTGCTGGCCCTCGCGCTCGCGCCCCCGCTCGCGGCCGCCAAGGGCCTCGACCTCTCCCTGCGGTCGGACCGGACGCACCCGGCGGCGGGCGAGCAGGTGCAGATCACGCTGCGGGGCACCGCCGACGAGGCGCCTGACGCAGCCCTGCGCGGGGATGCGCGTGGTCGTCGTCGCCCCCGGGGTCTCGGTCCGCCGCGCGCTGCGATCGCTGGAGGGCGGGGTCGCGTCGCGCCGCATCGGCCGCTGGGACGCCTTTCGTCTCGCGTCGCTGCGCTCGGTGGGCGAGCTGAGCTGGACCGGTCGCCTGCGCCCCAACCGGGCCGGCCGCTGGACGCTCGTCGTCCCCAACTGGTGCGCGGCCGGTTACGTGCTGCCGGAAGGCGTGCGCCGCCTCGACCTCGACGTGCGCAGCGCCTCCGGGTAGGGGGCTCCCGTCGTCGGCTAGGCCCTCGCGCCGGCGGGCTGGAAGAGCTCGATCGGGTTGCCGGAAGGATCCTCGAGCAGGATCTGCCGGCCGCCCGGCCCGCTGACGATGTCGTTGCGGAAGGTCAGGCCCGCGGCGCGCAGCCGCGTGACGTCGGCCGCGATGTCGTCGACGACGAAGTGGATCCGGTTCCAGCCTCCCGGCGCCGGCGTGCGGCCGTCGGGCATCGGTCGCCCGGCCGAGCTCGCGGGGCCGCTCAGCAGCAGCCGCAGGTTGCCGCGCACGACGTCGGCGAACGCCGGCGCCGCGCTCGAGAGGAGCGTGAAGCCGAAGTGGGTGGTGTAGAAGGCGACGGCGTCCTCGACGTCGTCGACCATGTAGCGGACGCTCACGTAGTCGTCGGGCATGGTCGGTCACCTCCCCGCCGGTGGCGGTCGGTCGATTGCCGGGATGAGAAGCATCCCGTTCGACCTATACCCGGCTCGGCGCGCCGGGTCCCCAGGGGCGCGGCGTCGCCGAAGGACGCGTCTGGGCGCCGCTACCGAGGTGGCGGGTGCGAACCGTCCGCCCCGTCGGCGCGGGCCGCCGCCGCCTCCTCGCGCGCGAGCGTGATCTCGCGGTGCGCGGCGAGGGCGTCGAGGACGTTGGGATCGAACAGCGTGCCCCGGCCGCGCTGCAGGATGTCCAAGGCCCTGCTCGGCGACAGCGCGTCGCGGTAGACGCGGTCGGTGGTGAGCGCGTCGAACACGTCCGCCACGGCCGCGATCCGCCCCTCGACGGGGATCTGCTCGCCCACCAGGCCCTGCGGATAGCCGCTTCCGTCGAGCCGCTCGTGGTGGGTGAGGGCGATGGTCGCGGCCAGGTCCAGGAGCGGGTCGTCCGATCCGCTCAGCATCTCGTGGCCGATCATCACGTGGCGCTGCACGATCTCGCGCTCGTGGGTGCTGAGGGCGCCGGGCTTTCGGAGGATCGAGTCCGGCACGGCGATCTTGCCGACGTCGTGGAGGGTGCTGGCCAGGCGGATGCGGGCGCTCTCGGTGGGGCCGAATCCCATCTGGAGGGCGATGAACTCGCACAGGGTGCTCATGCGCTCGATGTGGGCGCCGGTCTCCTCGCTGCGGGCCTGGACCGCGCGCGCCATGCGGCGGACGGCATCCTCGCGCGCCTCGCCCAGGCTCGCCATCGACGCGTCGAGGGCGTCGCTCACCACCTGCAGCCGCGCGGTCCCCAGTGCCACCCTGCGCTCGAGGCCCTCCCGGGCCCGGCGGTCGTGCCCGCGCAGCTCCCGCAGCGCGATCTCGTTGACCGCGATCGCCGCGAGGTCGACCAGGATCGCGGTCTCGTGCTCCGTCCACTCCCGCGGCGTCGCGTCGATCGCGCACAGCGTTCCCACGGCCACGCCGTCCCCCATCACGAGGGGCGCGCCGGCGTAGGCGATCACCCCGAAGTCCTCGATCGGGGAGATGCCCCTCACGACCGGGTCCTCGCGCGCGTCGTCCACGATCAGCGGCTCTCCGGCCTCCAGGACGTAGCGGCACAGCGACCCGGTGAGGGGGACCTGGGTCACGCCCTCCGGGACCCCCACGGCGCTCTTGAAGAACTGGCGGTCGTGGTCGAGGAGGCTCAGGAGCGTGATGGGCACCCCGAGGCAGCGCGACACGAGGCGGGTGATCCGGTCGAAGGCGTCCTCGGGCCCGGTGTCGAGGATCTCCAGCCGGTCGAGGGCGGCGAGCCGCCCCGGATCGACGATCGGGCCGGTCTCGGGAAGCCGGTGGAGGGGCGGGTTCTCGCGCATGCCTCACCATCGACGTTCCCGACAAATATCTGAATGGGTCTGGAATTAAATATCTGTGGGCCGCAGCCACCGAAACCTGCGCGAACCATCACGACCCGTCCCGATGCCGGCCCGCGCGCCCCGCATCGGCGGCGCGGGCGATGGGTACTCACTTGTAGGGGCCAAGGAACCGATAGCCCGTGGGGAGGCGGGCCATTCTCGGAGGTGCTTTGTGGCGGTGACCGTGTACAGGGAGCTGGAGACGGTGCAGGACCCGTGGCGGGCGCTGGCGTCCGACGTGGGGGGTCCCATCGAGCAGTTCGAGTGGGTCGCCTCGTGCACCACGCGGCCGGACTGGCGCGGGCAGGTGTGGGTGGCCGCCGTCCAGGAGCGCGACGATCTCTCGGCCCTGTGCCCGTTCGCCCTCAAGCGCGTGCGCGGCGTGCGCCGCCGGGTGATGCTGGGGGTCGACTTCCACCGCGAGCCGATGGACCTGCTCGCCCGGGACGCCGACGCCCTGGAGGCCCTGGCCGAGGGCCTCGCGCGGGACGCCGTGCCGGTGGAGTTCGGCCGCCTGCCCGCCGACTCCCCGGCGATCCCCGCCCTCACCCGTGCCTTCGGGCGCAGGTGGACGGTGGTCACGCGCCGGCTGCCCGACTCCCCCTTCATCAGCCTGGACGCCAGCTGGGCGGAGCCGGAGTCCCACCTCAACTCGCGGCGCCGGTCGGACCTGCGCCGGGCGGCGCGCCGCGCCGAGCGCCTGGGCGAGCTCACCACGCAGATCATCACTCCCGACCCGCAGGAGCTGGACGCGCTGCTCGACGAGGCCCTCGAGGTGGAGCTGCACTCGTGGAAGCGGGAGGCCAGGACGGCGATCCTCTGCGACCCGCAGGAGGAGGCGTTCATGCGCGCCTACGCGGCGGCGGCCTGTCCGCGCGGGGTGCTCCGGCTGGGCTTCCTCCGGCTCGACGGCCGCGCCATCGCGATGCAGATCGCCATGGTGGCGGGCGGCGGCTACTGGCTCAACAAGATCGGCTACGACGACGAGTTCGCGGCGTGCTCGCCCGGGCTCCTGCTGCTGCGCGACTCCATCGCCCACGCGGTCGGCGAGGGGCTGCACTCGTTCGAGTTCCTCGGGCGCAGCGAGCCGTGGATCGGCGCGTGGACCGACCAGGCGCGGCACACGGTGGCGCTCCACGCGTATCCGCGCACGCCCGTGGGCGCGGCGGCCCTGGCGGCGGACGCCGCGGCCCTGGGGGCCCGGCAGGCGCGGCGGCACGCCGTGGCGCTGGCCCCGAGGGTGCGGTCGGGCGCCAAGGGGGCGATGCGCCGCGCGGTGGAGCCCGTCTCACGCCGGTACGTCGCCGGCGCGGAGCTCGCCGACGCGCTCGCCGCGCGCCGCAGGCTGGCCGAGCGCGGGCTCGGGGCGACCCTCGGCCTGTGGGACGGGCCCGGCGACACGCCGCGCGCGGTGGCCGACGGCTACCTGGCGGCCATCGACGGCCTCGGGCAGGAGGCGCCCGACGACTACGTCTCGATCAAGTTCACGGCGCTCGGCCTGTCGGCCGACCTGCTCGGCGAGATCGTGGCGCGCGGCGGCGAACGGGGCCGCCGGGTCCACCTCGACGCCATGGCGCCCGACACCGTCGCGGCCACCCGCGACGCCGTCGACCGCATCCTGGGGGAGCGGCCCGACGCGGCCGTGGGCTTCACGCTGCCGGGGCGCTGGCCGCGCAGCCCCGACGACGCCGAGTGGGCGCGCGCCCACGGCCTGCCGGTGCGGGTGGTCAAGGGGGAGTGGCCGGACCCCGGCGCGCCCGGCCACGACCCCCGGGACGGCTACCTCGCGGTGATCGACCGCCTCTGCGGTGCGACCTCGCACGTGGCCGTGGCGTCGCACGACCCCCGGCTGGTCGAGGCCGCGCTGACGCGCCTCCGCGCCGCCGGCACGCCGTGCGGGCTGGAGCTGCTCTACGGCCTGCCCATGAGCGGGCCCATCGAGATCGCCCGCGCGCTGGGGGTGCCGGTCCGGGTGTACGTCCCGTACGGCCACGCCTACATGCCCTACGCGCTCTCGCAGCTGCACCGGCGCCCGCGCATGGCGCTGTGGCTGGCCCGGGACCTCGGGGCGTCGGTGCTGCGGCGGGGCCGGCGCTGACCGCGCCGGGGCGCCCCGCCACCCCGCCACGGCGCTACTCGACGCTGGTGGTCTCGTCGTGCGGCGCTCCGACCGGCTTGCTCTCCGGGGAGCCCCGCTGGCGCAGGTAGACCGCGAAGATGGCCATCGTGCCCACCGCGAGGAACTCCGACTGCCAGTTCTGCAGCGATCGGTCCCAGAAGTCCGGCCGCGCGAGATAGCCGGTCCATGAGACCGGCGGATCGCCGTTGCCGATCCGCTCGTCGTTGTAGTCGCGCCATCCGGCGACCGACTGCGCGGCCCACGAGGCGAGGAAGATCGCGGCGAAGACGAGCACCAGCGAGTTGGAGTAGATCGTGGTCCGGAGCCCTCCCACGCGCGCCCACTTCGGCGCGGCCGCGGAGGCGTGCGGTCCGAGCTGCGCCTCCTCGTCACCGTCGAGCCCCTCCTTCCCGGGAGGCTTGGACTCGGAGGAGCCGCGCTGGACGAGCCACACCGTCGCGAGCACGTAGAGCGTGAACTGGAGGAACTCGGACTGCCAGTTCTCGGTGGTCTCGACCGCGAACCGCGAACTGGTGACGAAATGGACGAGCGAGACCGCCCCCTCGCCGTCGGCCGCCCGCTCCTCGTTGTAGAGCCGCTGCCCCGCCACGGCCTGCCCCGCGAGGGCGGCGACGAAGATCGCGAGAAACGCGAGCGACAGGGAGTTGCCGCGAAGGAAACCGCGCCGCCGGCTCACCGGTTCACGATCCCGATCGCCAGGAAGTACGCGAGCCCGAACACGATCAGCCCGAGATAGGTGAAGAAGACGAGTCGCAAGAACGCGCTCCCAGGAAGCACGCCGCAGGCAGGGTTGTGTCCGGAGACCTACCCGTCGCCCGTCACGGGCGAATCGCCACCGCCGAGCGGCCGGGGGCCGGCCCGGTCGAGCTACTGAACGTTGAGCTCTTCGAGGAGCCCGGTCAGCTCCAGCACGCGGTAGGGCGGGCCCGTCACGCGCAGCAGCACGAGCCGCCGACCCTGCTCGGCGAGGTCGGCCTGCACCGACAGCAGCGCCCGGATGCCGGTCGAGCCGAGGAACTCCAGCTCGGACAGGTCGAGCCGCAGATCGCCCGGGGTCTTCCTCGCCAGCTCCTCGAGGCGCTCGTGCAGCGCATCGGCGGTCGCGAGATCGATCTCGCCGGAGAGCGAGTACTCGACGAGGCCGTTCATGCTGTTCACCCGGCCACGGAGCAGCCCGTGGGGATCGAGGGAATCGGGGTGAGACACGGCGGGTTCCTGTGCAGCGAGACCACGGTCTGACATCACCGCAGCCCGTTTATCGCACATCCGCAGAAACGGCGCCAGTCGTCATTCCCCCCTGCTCAGATCGCTAAAGGCGTCCTTACAAACGCCGCCTCATCGCACGAGCCGCGGCGCCCCCGTCGGGCGCTCCAAGGGCCTCCGCGTCACCGGCGGTGGCCCGGGTCCGGCCCTCAGCGTCGGGGGCGCTTGGCCTTGGTCGCCTTGGGCGCCGGGGCCGGGGCGAGCGTCGCCCGCGTGGCCGCGCCCGCCCGCCCGGAGCGGGCGATCGGGGTCACGGCCGCCGACACCCGGCGGCCGTCGATCCCGCCCACCACCAGCCGGCTCGCGCGTCCGCCCAGGATGCGCGACACGGACGGGCCGGCCGGCACCCGCACGTCGATCCGCTGGGCGGCCGCGTTGGCGCCCGGCCTCCAGGTCACGACGACCCGGCTGCCGGCGCGGCGGATGCGCAGGCCGCTGGTCCGCCCGAGCGCGGGCGGCCGCGGGGCGACGTAGCTCGTGACGACGACCTCCTCGCGCACCAGGTCGTTCTGGATCAGCTGGGCCACGATCTGGCGCCGCCCTCCCGGACCGGGCCCCGGGACGAAGGTCAGCCGGCGCGACCCGGCGGTCCCCGCGCCGATCACGCGGCTGCCCGCGCCGCCTCGCTCCACGAACGTCACCGCCTGGCCGGCGGCGAGCGTCGCCGTGTAGGACAGGGTGCGCCGGGGACCCTTCCCGGTCACCCGGGCGCGGGTCACCTTCGGCGCCGGCAGCCCGCGCGAGACGGCGAGCTCGGCGATCGGCGGGCTGCCCGCCTGGGTGCGGACCGTCCACCGGCCGGCCGCCGGCGTGGCGACGCCCAGGTACCGGACGCCGGACGTGGCGTCGGGGTAGTCGACGTCGGGGGCCACGACCGCGCCGCTCGGGTCGATCAGGTCCACGGCCGGCACCCCGGCGTCGCCGGCCACGCGGAAGTTGGCGCTGGCGCCGCCGGCGAGGTCGGCCCCCGCCTCGGTCGCCGTGGCGTGCTCGACGGCGGCCGCCCTCTGGTCGGCCACGGCGTAGTCGGCGGCGTAGCAGTCGATCGGCCAGATCGCGGGCGTCGTGTCACCCCAGCGCAGGCCGGCGCCCCGCGGCGGCACGATCGTGTAGGGCGGGATCGGGATCGCGATCGGCGGGCGGATGGCCGGCAGGCAGGCGGCGACGCCCTTGGTGGAGATCGTCGCCTCGGACCCGTCCAGGCACCCCGGCACTCCGCCGGGGAGGTTGACGCAGATCCGGCCCTTGCCGCCCAGCGAGAACTGCTTGTGGGGCCCGTCGACGAAGCCGGAGATCTTGGTCTCCACGGTGACCGGGCCGACCTTGGGCCCGCTCTCCAGCGAGAGGTTGGCGTACCCGTCGGTGGTCACCGTCACCTGGCCGGTCCCGATCTGCAGGCCGGCCGCCGTGAACGTGCCCCGGCCCTGGATGACGAGGGGGTTCGACAGCGTCACGCCCAGCTCGCCGACCATCTGGGCCGCCGAGACGTCCGGCGCCGCGCCCGCGACCTCGATCTTGAAGCGGCCGTCCACCCGGGCGGGCTTGGGGGAGAGGCGGAGCCCTCCTCCCAGCGACGTCAGCGACAGGCCGGGGAAGAGCACGATCCCGGGGTACGGGATGTCGACGCGGAAGGTGGCCTCGCGGAAGCCCTCGGGCTGGCCGAAGCGGATCGAGCCGCAGACGCGCGGGCCGGTCTTGGGCGGGGGCAGCTCCAGCTCGAAGACGCCGGCCCACTCGTTGGCCTGGGCGGCCGCGCCGGAGTTCGGCGGCACCAGGCACGAGCCGACGGTCGTGCCCCCCTGGGCCCGGTACTGGACCTGCAGCTTGCGCATCGTGGCCGGACCGAGCGGCACCCCGTCGGCGGCGAAGTCGAGCGAGTCCAGCGACAGCCCGCGCGAGTTGTCCAGGATCAGCTCGGCCGAGCCGCGGATGTTCCCCAGCTCCTTGGGCAGCTCGAGGCTCACGGGGATGCGCAGCCCATCCGGCGCCCTGAGCTTCAGGTCGATGTCGCCGCGCAGCGGGAAGCCCAGCAGATCGGGCTTGAACAGCTTCTCGCCGAACTGCCCGAGCACCGAGCCGCTGCCCTTGCCCGCGGCCGAGAGGTCGATCCTGCCCCGGAAGAGGGTGATGTCGGGGATGCCCGGGGCGCGCAGGAGCACGGTGGCGGTGCCCGTGCTGCGGATGGTCTTGGCGTTCAGGTCGATCTGCAGCTGCACGCCGGCGTCGGGGACGATCTCCATCCCGTTCAGGCGCAGCGGCCCCTGGCTGATCTTGAGCCCGCCCGTGGACGCGTTCAGGAAGCAGGGGCCCGGGGGCAGCAGGACCTGGGTCGCGCGCCCGAGCTGGATCTTCTGGCAGCCCACCGCGACGTCGGCGGGCGGGGCGCCGCCGCCCGGGGCCCCGCCGAGGCCGCGCGCGGCGGTCGGCAGGGTGTTGCCGAACGCCGTCAGCAGGATCTTCCGGTCGAGCGTGTCGCGCACGGCCACGCCCCCGCCGTCGTCGGCCGAGTCGGCCGACAGGAAGGCGCCCTCCTCGGTGCTCAGCAGGGTCGGCGTGCCGCGGATGGGGCCGGTGGGACCGATCCGGTCGCGCTGCCAGAGGCCGCGCACGCCGTCCTCGGCCCCCTGCCACACCACCGACACCGTCCCGTCGGAATGGCCCAGCGGCACCGCCCGCGCGCCCGCCCCGCCGGTGCTGATGGTGCGCGCCAGGCCGCTGGCCAGGTCGCGCAGCTCCAGGTCGCCGCTCCCGTCGGGCTTCTGGTTGACCGCCACGAGCCGCCCCGCCGCGGAGCCGATCTCCGGCTGCAGGCCGGGGAACGTCTGGGGCGCCCCCCAGGTCGCCGCGTCGTTGACGTCGCCCTGGCCGGACCACGTCTGGACGTACGAGGTGGAGCCGAGGTCGTGGTAGGCGACGGTCGGGATGCCGTTGATCACGGTGAGGCGCCCGTCGGTGAAGCCGCCGACGGCCAGGTCGGCGGCCTGGGTCACGAAGCGCCCGCTGGTCAGGCCGGTGAAGCGGATGCCGCCGGTCGCCTGGCCCGTCACCGTCCCGATCGAGGGGTTGTCCCCGGGCCCGAAGGCCCGGGCCTCGCCGCCGATCGTGGCCGTGCCCACCACGCCCGGGCCGACGAAGTTGGACCCGCCGTCGTCACTCGTCCAGAGGTAGAGCGTGGTGTCCTCGATCGACGGGTCGCCGCCGGGCTTGGGCACCGGCTGCGGGTAGCGGTGCGACAGGATCGTGACCTGGTCGTTGACCGCGCTCACCTGCGGGCCGTCGGCGTCGTCGGCGAGGGCGTCCGCCCCCGGCGGCACCAGCCGCTGCGTGACCTCGCACGCCTTGGCGGCTCGCGGCAGGCGGCAGTAGACGGTCACGTCCGGTCCGCCGTCCACCGGCTCGTTCCACACGATGTGCGCCGTGCCGGCGGCGTCGACGATCACGTCCGGGCGCACGCCGTTGGCCGACAGCTCCACCGGCGGCGGCGCGGTCGGCGGCTGGGTCGCGACCTTCTTGGGCACCGGGCGCACCTTGCCCGCCGAGCGCAGGGTCGGCACCGCGCCCATCGCCGTCGTGGCGACCGCGGCCATCGCCAGCAGGGCGGCGAGGACGACGGCGACGACGCGGCGATTTCTTTTCACGGCCCGTCACGCTAACCCGGGCGCGCGCGCCGGAGCAAGAGGCGCCTGCGCGTCCCCCGCGGGCCGCCGTCGCGTCAGACGGCGCGGCGCACGAGGTAGGCGTTGAGCGACGCGGCGCCGAGGTCGCGCAGCAGGTCGGCCGCGGCGGCGTGACGCTGCGCCATCGGATCCAGCGCCAGCGGCCGGCCGGCCGCGACGAGCGCCCGCACCACGGAGCGGTGCTCGTCCTCGGTGGCCTCCCCGAAGGTGGTCTGGCCGCGGCCGCCGGGCAGGCGCACCGGCGTCAGGAGCAGCGCCGGGGCGAGGAGCTGGTCGATGGCGTCCTGGTTCATGGGCGCCTGCGGGCGCGGTGCCGGGCCGCGACGCGCCGCGCCGTATCGGCCACGTTCAGCATCTCGACGCCCACGGGCTCGCCCTCGGCGTCGACGTCCACCACGTAGTCGTCGCCCACCTCGATCGACGGCCCCACCCGCGGCCCCGCCGACAGGCGCACGTAGAGCGCGTCCGCGTCCGGATCGTAGGTGGCGCTTCCCACCGCGTCGTGACTCATCTGCCGGCCTCCAGGTGACGGTGTCCGCGACCACGCGCGGCGATGATGTCCTCCACGAGGCCGTGGAGACCTCCGCCGATGCGTCGGCGGGGTCGGGTGCCAGCCGCGCCGACGTTACCAGCCGCCCCACCCGTCGCTAGGCTCCGGGCGTGACCAGCCGACCGCCGGCGTTCGGGGGATTCTCGGATGTGGACGCGACGGAGGCGTCCGGCGAGTACGCGTCGCTCCTCGACGCGATCCGCGCGCAGCCCGCGGTGCGGGAGTGGAAGGAGCGCACCTTCGCGGCGCTCGAGCCGCGGCCCGGGGCGGTCCTGCTCGACCTCGGCTGCGGCACCGGAGAGGACGTCCTGGCGCTCGCGCGCCTGGTCGCCCCGGGCGGGCGTGCGATCGGCGTCAACGCCAGCGCGGCGATGGTCGCCGAGGCGCGCCGGCGCGCGGCCGGCGTGACGGGGGCCGCCGCCGAGTTCCTCCACGCGGACGCCCACGCGCTCGCGCTGCCGGACGCCGCCGTCAACGGGGCCCGGGTCGAGCGCGTGCTGCAGCACCTCGACGACCCCGGCCGCGCGGTCGCCGAGCTGGCCCGGGTGGTGCGCCCGGGCGGGCGCGTCGTGGCCGCCGAGCCCGACTGGGGCACGTTCGTCATCGACTCGGACGACCCCGCCGTCGCCGCCGTCGTGGCCGCGGCGGCCGCCCGCCGGCTGCGCTCCCCCGGCGTCGGGCGCACGCTGCGGCGGCGCTTCCTCGAGGCCGGCCTGGAGCGGGTCGAGCTGGCCACCCGCGCGCTGGTCATCAGCGACCGGGCCGCCTCGGACACGGTCTTCGACGTGCCCGGCGCGGTCCAGCGGGCCGTCGAGGACGGCGACCTCGACCCCGGACGCGCGGCCGCCTGGCTCGACGGCGTGGCCCGCGCCGCGGCGGCCGGGCGCGGCCTGGCGTCGCTCACCGCCTTCCTGGCGGTCGGCACCGTCCCCTGAGCCGGCCGCCTGTTCAGCCGTCCGGGAACGAGACGACGTCGAGATCGGTCAACCCCCGCAGCCGAAAGGCCCCGGCGACCGAGCGGTCGATCGGCACCGCTGTTCCACCGAGGTCGGCGGCGATGAACGTCTGCAGCGACGACATCCTCCCGTCGAGGGCGAACCGCCGGAACACGAAGGGCAGTCCGTCGCCGCCGAGGAACGAGGGCCGGTTCATCAGCTGGAAGTGCAGGTGCGGCCCGCCCGTGTTGCCCGAGTTGCCGAGCGCCGCGATCACCTGACCCGGCCGCACCCGATCGCCCCGGCGCACGCGCACGCTGCCGGGCTTCAGGTGCGCGTACGCGGCGAAGACGCCCGGGCCGAGCCGGACGACCACGTGGTTCCCGGGCGCCGCGTCGAAGGGGACCGGAACCTTGTGGTTGGGGATCTGATCCGCGTAGCGATCGACGGCCTCGACGACCGTGCCGGCGCCGACGGCCAGCACCGGCTGCCCGTAGTTGAAGTAGCTGGAGTTGGTCGAGGAGTCGCCGACATGCGTGCGCCCCTCGCCGTCGAGCCGCGCGGAGAAGTCGATGGCGAAACGCTGCGCGAGATGCACGCCGCCGTCGGCTCCCTGCAGGGCCCGCCGGTGGGGGCCCACGATCGCCGCCCAGCCCGGACCGCTCACGGGCGCGTCGATCGTGACCGGGCCCCGGCTCGAGACCCGCGCCGGCGCGCCGGTCGTGGTGAAGATGGGGCCCAGCGGGAGACCCCGCCCGAGGTCCATCGTGAGGCGATGCTCCAGGCGCGGCGGGATCCCGCGACGGGTGGCGAACGCGAGGTCGATCCATACGATCCCCGTCGCCGAGGGAGGGAGCTCGGTGGCCGGCTCGTCGCTTCCGAGCAGGGTCATCGCGCTCGTGAGGCGCGCCCCCGAGAGTCGCGCGATCCGCCTGCCGGCGGGGCCGAGCACCTGGACCGCGGTGATCTTCACCGGCAGCGGCAGCGTGTTCTGGAGCATGAGCTCGTACTCGACGTGAAAGGCCCCGTCGTCTCCCGGGAACCACCGCGGCGTCGTCGGCACCGACTGGACCACCGGCGTCGCCCCGCCCGCCTCGGCCCCGAGGGCCGTGGTGGTGAGGGCGCCCGCGAGCAGTGCGGCGGTCGCGCAGGCCAGCAGCAGTGCGCGCCGCGGCGTGATCATCGTCGTCCTTGGTCGATGTGCGCCCGGCGCACCCGCTCGACCACCCGGCGGATCTCGCGGGTGACGAGGGCGGGCTGCTCGAGCTGGATGTAGTGCCCGCTGCCGGTGGCGATCAGGTGGCGGGCGCCGGGGACGAGGCGGGCCAGCGCGTCCTGCGAGTTCTGGAAGGCCTTCTCCAGGGCGGCGATCGGCCAGTCGTCGGGGAAGCCGAAGGGGTTCGTGAGCGTGCGGGAGTGCGAGAGCACGACGAGCGGCATGCGGCGCAGCGGCGTGTCGCGCTGGGCCTGGCGCGTCTGGGCGGCGCTGACCTCGAGGCCGAGGCGCTCCACGGCCCGGTAGCTCTCGAGGCCCGGGGGAGGTGCCGGGTCGAGCACCGCCGCCGTGTACTGCGCGGGGGTGAGGAAACGCTTGTAGGCGGCGACGAAGGTCGGAGTCTGGGCGTCGACGTCAGCGCGGCGATGGTCGCCGAGGCGCGCCGGCGCGCGGCCGGCGTGACGGGGGCGCCGCCGAGTTCCTCCACGCGGACGCCCACGCGCTCGCGCTGCCGGACGCCGCGTCGACGGGGCCCGGTCGAGCGCGTGCTGCAGCACCTCGCCGACCCGGGCCGCGCGGTCGCCGAGCTGGCCCGGGTGGTGCGACCGGGCGGGCGCGTCGTGGCCGCCGAGCCCGACTGGGGCACGTTCGTCATCGACTCGGACGATCCCGCCATCGCCGCCGTCGTGGCCGCGGCGGCCGCCCGCCGGCTGCGCTCCCCCGGCGTCGGGCGCACGCTGCGGCGGCGCTTCCTCGAGGCCGGCTTGGAGCGGGTCGAGCTGGCGACCCGCGCGCTGGTCATCAGCGACGGGGCCGCCTCGGACACGGTCTTCGACGTTCCCGGCGCCGTCCAGCGGGCCGTCGAGGACGGCGACCTCGACCCCGGACGCGCGGCCGCCTGGCTCGACGGCGTGGCCCGCGCCGGCGCGGCCGGGCGCGGCCTGGCGTCGCTCACCGCCTTCCTGGCGGTCGGCACCGTTCCCTGAGCCGCGGCCGGTGGTCCTCCGATGGCTCGGCCGTCCGCGCCGCCGCGGCCTGGGCGGGGCCGCGGCGGCGCCGGACCGATCACCGCCTGCCGGCGGTTCGCGCGCTGCGCTTGCGCGCGCCCTTCCTGGCCGCGGCGCTTCGCGACTCGGCCTTGCGCGCGCGCGTCGCGGCCGCTTTGCGGGCCGCCGCCCGGCGCTTGGCGGCACGGCCCGTGGAGAGATCCTCAATCTCCTGCGCCAGCACCTTGAGATCATCCGTCAGCCGGACGACCGTCTCAGGCGCCGTCCGGTGAGAACCGGATCCGATCGCCTCCGCCGCGGACTTCGCGACCTTCTTGCGGAGGCCGCGATCGTGCAGCTCCGCGATGAGTTCCTTCGTCTGCTTCTGCGATGCCACAGGGCCCTCCTGACATCGGCGGCGACGTGGGCCGCCACGTTGAACGAGTTCTCTGTGTTTCCCTTCGGCGTCGGGATGGACACCTCCAGCGGCGCCATGGGCCGTAAGGGGCACCGCGGCCGGCGGCCGGAGGTCTCAGCCCAGCCGCTCGGCCAGGCCGATGACGATGCCCTCGGGACCGCGCAGGTAGCAGAGCCGGTAGACGTCCTCGTACTGCGCGATCTCGCCGACGAGCTCGCCACCGAGGCCGCGCAGGCGGGCGACGACGTCGTCGATGTCGTCCACGGCGAACATGATGCGGCCGATGCCCAGCGTGTTCGCCGGCGCGCTCTGCGGCTCGGCCCGGACCGCCGGCGGCGTGCGGAACCTCGTCAGCTCGATCCGGCCGTGGCCGTCCGGGGTCCGCATCATGGCGATGTCGGCGCGAACGCCGTCGAGCCCGATGACGCGGTCCACCCAGTCCCCCTCGACCTGCGTCTCGCCGTCCAGCTCCATCCCGAGCTCGGCGAAGAACGCCGTGGCGGCCTCGAGGTCCTCGACGACGATGAGGACGTTGTCCATCCGCTGGAGCGTCATGTCCCCGAGCATAGGTCCGGGCGCGCTCACACGCCTTCATGGCGTGGGCAGCGTTCCGCGGGGTGCGGGTCTACTCCTCGTCCTCCGTCCAGCCCTCGCGGCTCGTGCGCCCCGTCAGGCGATCCACGAAGTGACGCCACGTGCTGGGCCTCACCCCGGGCTCGGCGTCGTGCCAGACGGGCGCCGCGCCATGGGGCTGGGGCAGCGCGGCGGCCTCCGCCGCGTCGATGGTCAGGTCGACGCCCCGCTCGTGCAGGGAGTTGACCTGCTCCGCCGCCACGAAGCGCCGGCCCCCGTCGGTCCGGATCACGATGCCGTGGAATATGTCCAGGCCGCGGTCCGCGACGACGTGGTCCACGGTTCCGACCCGCTCGCCGCCGGCCGCGTACACCGGCACGTCCTCGTCCAGCAGCAGGTAGGCGATCGGCAGGCCCTCGTCCATGCCCGCCAGGTTAGCCCCAGAGCCCCGATCTCGTCGCCCGCAGCAAGGCCCGCGGCTCGTCCGGGGCGGCGGAAGGGCCGAGGCGGCTGCGGAAAGAGCCCGGGCGGCATGCTCCACCCCGCCGCGCACCGGGGCGCGGCGGGGTGGACGGGCATCGCGTTCACGCGACTCGTTCGGGTATCGCCCCGGCGGAGGCGATGGGCTCGGTCGCGCTCTGCTCGCCTTCTCGCGGGAGGCGGCGCGCCACGAGGACGGCCCCGAGCAGGGCGCACAGCCCCGCCACGGCGAACCCGACCCCGATCGCGTCGGTGAACGTGCTGGCTGCGGCGTCGGACAGCGCCTGGCCCTGCGAGCCCTCGAGTGAGGACGCGACGGCCTCCGCCTGCCGATCGAGTCCTCGGCCGCGGCCGTGCCGGCTCCGGCAGCCCGGCGACGTCGTCGGCCATGCCGGCCGTAGAGCGAGGCGATCAGCGAGCCGATCACCGCCGTGCCCAGCGAGCCGCCGACCTGGCGGGTGACGTCGTTCATCGCCGAGGCCACCCCTGCCTTCTCCGTGCGGCACCGCGCCCATCACCGGCCGCTGTCGCCGGGCGCCATGACGCAGCCCATGCACAGCGCGCACGGCGAAGAACCAGAGGCCGATGGGCCAGTCAGGGCGCATGTCGCTCGTCCACACGCAGCGCCGTCGGTGAGCGTGGCGCCGAGGCCGATGAGCCCGGCGGCGACCACGCGCTTGCGTGCCGACCTGCTCGGCCGCCTTGGTCGCCCGCATCGCGCCGAGCATCAGCCCGAAGCGCGAGCGGCACCATCGCCGCGCCCGCCTCCAGCGGCGTGTAGCCCTTGGCGAACTGCAGGAACTGCGTCATCGCGAAGATCGCGCCGAACAGCGAGAACGACGCGAAGCTGATCGACATCGACGCCGATGCTGAAGTCGCCGCTCGCGGAACAGCGCTCAGGTCGAGCATCGGCGACGACGTGCGCAGCTCCCAGGTCACGAACGCGGCGCCAGCACACGCGCGCCAGCCGAAGGCGCCGAGGATGCGTCGGATCGACGCCAACCCGTCTCGGGCGCCTCGATGAGCGCGTAGACGAGCGCGACCAGGGCGCCGATCGACAGCAGCGCCCCGGGGATGTCGAAACGGCCCGGATCGGGATCGCGCGACTCGGGCACGAACCGCATCCCGGCCAGGAAGGCGACGAGCGCCACCGGCACGTTGACGAGGAAGACGGCATCCCAGCTCGAAGTACTCGAGCAACAGACCGCCGAACAGCGGACCGAGGCCGACGCCGATCGACGGCCGTGCCGGCCCAGATGCCGATCGCCTTGGCGCGCTCCTCGCGCGGGAAGACGTTGGTGATGATCGACAGCGTCGCCGGCATGATCAGCGCCCTGCCGACGCCCATCGACGGCGCGGACCGCGATGAGCTGCGCGGACGGTCTGGACGAAGAGGACCGGCGAGGCTGGAGGCCCGAAGAGCGCGATGCCGGTCTGCAGCGCGCGCTTGCGGCCGAAGCGGTCGCCGAGGGTCCCGAGCGTGAGCAGCAGGCCGGCGACAGGAGACAGGTAGGAGTCGACCATCCACTGCAGCGTCGAGCCGGAGGCGCCGAGGCTCCCAGCCGAGGGTCGGGAGCGCGACGCTGAGGATGGTGTTGTCGAGCCCGATGATCACGAGGCTCAGGGCAAGGACGCGGAGGGTCTTCCAGCGGTTGGCGAATGCCCTGGCCGAGATCGGCAGGGCCTCTCCGTTGACGACGTGCCTGTTCATTGCGGTGCGCTCCTTGGGTGGAGGGGTGGTCATGCGGAGATCCGGTCGGCCGTCGGTCCGGCCGCAGGACGCGCCGGTGCGCCCCTGGGCCCGAGGGCCCGGGCGCGCCCCAGTGACCCGAGCTGGGTGATGTCCCAGGGCAGGACCGTCGCGACGGTCCAGTCGGCCGCGACGCGGAACCGGCGGCGCCGGAGCGGCAGGCGGTTGAGGTGGTAGGCGCGCGTGAGGAACCACGCGGGCCATCCGACGAGCCGCACGCCGAAGACGTCGGCGATCGCGCGGCGGCGCCCCAGGATCGCCATCTGACCGCGGGTGCGGTAGCGATAGGGCCTGGCCGCTTCGCCGCCCCGCAGGGCGCGGAGGGTGCGCACGAGCGTCCGGGCCTGCCTCAGTGCGTGCTGGCAGGTGGGCGGGTCGAACGCACCCGCCTCCCCCGCGTTCGGAACGCGTGCGCCGTCGCCGAGCGCGAAGACGTCGCGACGGCCGACCTGCAGCGTGGGGCCGACGATGATCGCCCCGCGCTCGTCCACCGGCAGCCCGAAGTCGCGGCCGAGAGTGCTCGGCGTCACGCCCGCCGACCAGACCAGGGTCTCGGCGTCCACCTCGACGCCGTTCGACAGCACGACGTGTCCGTTGACGGCCGACTCCAGCCGGGTGTCGGTGTGGACCTCGATCCCCCGCCGGGTAAGCTGACGCGTGGCGTACTCGCCCAGCCGGCCCGGAATGGACGCCAGGACCCGCGGGGCGGCGTCCACGAGCAGCCAGCGCTGGCGCGCCCCGGCCAGCCGGGGAGTAGCGCAGGGCGTGCTGGACGAGCTCGTGGAGCTGCGCCACCGCCTCCACGCCGGCGTACCCGCCCCCGACGAACACGAACGTCAGGTAGCGCGCGACGCGCTCGGGCTGCGCCTCGTCGGCCTGGTCGAGGCGGTGGAGCACGCTGTTGCGCAGGTGAACGGCGTCCTCGATCGCTTCGAAGCCGACGCCCCACTCGGCCAGCCCCGGGACCGGCAGCGTCCGGGTGTCCCCGCCGGCGGCGAGTACGAGCTGCTCGTAGGCGACCTCGAGCGGACCCGTGTCGGTGCGCACCGTCACCGTGCGGGACGTCTCGTCCAGGGCGGCGGCCGTGCCCAGGATGAGCTCCGCGTCGGGGCACATCTGGCGCAGCGGCATGACGACGTGGCGCGGCTCGACGGTGCCGGCGGCGACGTCCGGCAGGAGCGGCGTGTAGAGCATGAGCTTCTCGGGGCCGACGATCGTCGCGCCGCGCGCGCGCGCCAGGCGGGCGACGGAGGTGCCGGCGAACCCCCCGCCGATCACGAGCAGGCCGCCGCGGGCCGCCCGCGGCGGCCGGGCGCCGTGGGGGGAGGTGCCGGTCGGGCGATGGCCCCTCGCCGGGTCCGGCTCCGAGGGCGCGACCCGGTCGGGATCGCGTCGCCTCCGGAGGGCGGCCTGGTCGCGGGGTGCAAACAGTTGAACTGCGGAGTTGAGTGGCATAGGGGGCTCCTCGGTGTCTGTTGGGACGGGGGCGTACGCCCGGCGATCGCCGGCGGCCGGCGGGTCAGACCGCCTGGGGGCCGGAGCCCCGGAGGCCTCGTGGCGCCCCGGATTCGAGCTCTCGGGGCGGCCGATGCCGCGCGAGCAGGAGGAGCGCGGCCGCGACGACGGCGATGCCGGCCAGGGCGTCGACGATGTAGTGGTTGCCGGTGACGACCACGGTGAGCGCCATGAATGCCGGGTGAACGGCGAAGAACAGGCGCATCACCCGGGTCCTGGCGGCCCGGTAGCCGTAGAGGCCGGCGATGCGACCGGTAGCGACCAGCCCACGTGCATGCTGGGCATGGCCGCGTAGGGGTTGAAGCGGATCCCCAGGAACGAGCCGTTGTCGTGGCCCGTCAGGCCGACCGTGTCGGCGATGCCGATGCCCTCGACGAGGCGGGGCGGCGCCGTGGGGTAGAGGACGAAGACGACCGTGGCGATCGCCAGGGACACCAGCAGCGCCGTCCGCATCTGGCGGTACAGCGCGCGGTCCCGGCAGGCGAGCCACACCAGCATCCCCGCGAGGAGCGGCCCAAAGCCGACCATGTCGTACGTGGAGAAGACCTCCGCGAGCGGCCGCAGCGCCTCCTGGATCGAGGCCTCGTGGAACGCTCCGACCGTCTGCTCGAGGTCGATCACCTCGGCCGCGTGCCGCATCGCCTCCGCCTCCGAGCCGATCGAGAACCCGCGCACGACCAGGTAGAGGCCGTAACAGGCCGCCCAGACGAACGCCTCCAACGCGACGAAGCCGACGAGACGCAGCCGTGGAGCCGGCTCCACGCGCCCGCTGCGCGGACGGATGGCGGCGACCGATGTGAGCGTTCGGATTCGCATTGCGAGGTCACCCTGGCCGCGAGGCCCCCGCCCTCGCATCGCGTGAACTCGCCTAGGTCGCCCGATTCGGCGATTGCCCCATCACCGACGCCAGGGGCGGCCTCGTGGTCCGGTGGTCGCCGTCGACGGAGGGGAAGTAGCATCGGCCCGTGCTCTTCGGCCGAGACGCTGAGCGCGATCGCCTGGGCGAGCTTCTGGACGCGGCGCGCGCGTCACGCAGCGGCGTGCTGGTGATCCGGGGTGAGCCGGGCGCGGGCAAGACGGCTCTCCTGCAGGACACCGTCGAGCGCGCGGCCGATATGCAGGTGCTGAGCGCCCGGGGTCTCGAATCCGAGGCGGAGCTCCCGTTCGCCGCCCTGCGTCAGCTGCTGCGGCCGGCGCTCGGCCATCTGGACGCGCTGCCCGAGCACCAGGCTGGTGCACTGCGGAACGCGCTCGGACTGGACGCCGGGGCGGGGCAGGAGCGCTTCCTCGTCTACTCCGCCTGCCTGACGCTGCTCTCCGAGCTGGCCGAGCGCCGGCCCGTCCTCTGCATCGTCGACGACGCGCACTGGTTGGACGGGGGGTCCGCCGACGCGCTGCGGTTCGTCGCCCGGCGCCTGGGCGCGGAGGGGCTCGTGATCCTCTTCGGGGCACGCGAAGGGGACGTCAGGTCCTTCGAGGCCGGCGACCTGCCGGATCTGATGCTGGCGGGGCTGGATGCGGAGGCCGCCGAGGCGCTGATCGCGCACGTCGCCCGCGTCAGCCCCGAGGTGCGCGCGCGACTCGCGGAACATGCCCGGGGCAACGCGCTGGCGCCTCGTCGAGCTGCCCAACGCGCTCAGCACCGACCAGCTCTCGGGAGCGTCTCCGCTGCCCGAGACGCTGCCGATGACACGTGCAGCTCGCAGGCCGCGTTCCACGCACGGGTGGCGCGCCTGCCCGAGGACACGCGCAGGCTCCTGCTGATCGCCGCCGTCGGACGTCATTCGGAGGATCGTCGGGGTGATCACCCGCGGCGGCGCCGACCCTCGGCCTGGATGCGCTACGCGCTGGATCCGGCGGAACGCGAGCGCCTCGTCTCCGTGCACGGCAACCGCATCGTGTTCCACCACCCGCTCGTGAGATCGGCGGTCTACGGGGCGGCCACGTCGCGTGAGCGCCGCGTCGCGCATCGCGCCCTGGCCGACGCCCTGACGCCCGACGGCGCACAGGTCGATCGCCGGGCATGGCATCTTGCGGCGGCGGCCGTCGATCCCGACGAGAGCGTCGTGCGGGAGCTCGACGCGGCGGCCGCTCGAGCCGAATCCCGAGGCGGCCGCGTGGCTGCGGCCAGGGCCCAGGAGCGTGCGGCTGAGCTGTCCATCGACCCGCGGGAGCGCTCCCTGCGGCTCGTCCGCGCCGCCCGGAACATGAGTCTCGTCGGCCAGGACGACGCGGCCGTCGTCATCGCGGATCGGGCCCAGCCGGTTCAACTCGCCGGCGCTCCGAGCGGACCTCGCGGTGGTGCGGGCCACGACCGCCCTCCGTCGCGGCCTGCCGGCCTCCGGGATGCCCGCCCTCATCGATTCCGCCGAGGCAGCCTGCAGCCCACGATCCCGCCCGGGCGGTCGACCTGCTGCGTCAGGCGATGGTCGCCGGCTGGCAGGGCGAGGGGGCCGCGTCGCAGCTGAGGATCGCCGCCGTGCTCCCCACGGTCCCGCTGGCCGAACTCGCCGGGAGCTCGCGGATCGTCGGCGAGTCCCTCCATGCGTTCGCCGCGCTGATCGGGGGCGAGCCCGAGCGAGGGATTCCCTCACTCCGGGCGGCGATCGCCTGGGCTTCCGGAGTGGACGATGCCGACGACGCGATGTGGGGTGCGTGGTGCGCCCTGTGGATAGGCGACTCCGCCGCGTTCGAGGCATTGCTCGATCGCGCGGCCGCGCTCGCGCGGAAGCGGGGACAGATCGCCACCCTCACGGAGGTCCTCGGGATTCGCGCGATCCACCTCGCCCTCTTCGCCCGGCGTCCGTCCGAGGCCGCGGTGGCCGCCGCGGAGGCGGCCGAGCTCGGCAGAGAGCTGGGCGCCGGCAACATCCTGGTGCTCCCTCGGGCCGCCCTCGCGATCGTCGCCGCGATTCAGGGGCGTGACGACGAGGCTCGCGAGCTTGCCTCACGGGCGCTGGAGCACTCACGCATCCATGAGGTGCGTCTCCGCACGGCACCGGCGCGGGTCGCGATCGCCTACTGCGAGATGAGCGCCGGCCGGTGGCGCGCGGCCTGACGAGCAGCTCGCGTCGTTGACGGTGGGCGCCGATCCCGCCGTGGGGGTGACCTCCCCGGACCGGGTCGAGGCGGCGGTCCGCGCCGGCCTGCCGGCGCAAGCGCGCGAGGCGCTCGGCGTGTATGAGGTCTGGGCCGCATATGCCGACGCGCCGGCCGAACGGTCGCGCCTGGAGAGCTGCAGGGCCATCGTGGCCTCCGGAGAGCGGGCGGAGGCGCATTTCGCGGCGGCGATGGAGTCGATCGGCCATGCCCGCCCCTTCGACCGGCCGCGCATCCACCTGCTCTACGGAGAGTACCCGCGCCGCCAGGGCCGCCGACTCGAGGCGCGTGAGCACCTGCGTGACGCCCTCGGGGGATTCGAGGAGCTCACGGCGGAACCATGGGCGGAGCGGGCCCGCACCGAGCTCCGCGCCTCCGGCGAGACCGCACGCAAGCGCACGCCCGATGCCGTCGTGAGCCTGACGCCCCAGGAGCTGCAGATCGCGCGCCTGGTCGGGCAGGGCCTGACCAACAAGGAGGTCGCGGCCCAGCTGTTCCTGTCGCCGCGGACGATCGACGCCCACCTGCGGGGCGTGTTCGCCAAGCTCGGGATCACGTCGCGCCGGGCCCTGCGGGAGATCCCGCTCGGAGAAGTGACCGCCCCGCCCGACGTGACCGGGCGGTCGTGACAACCTCGGCGACTTTCGCCGACGCGAGGACCACGGGGGCTTCGTACGTTGCGATCGGCAACGCCCCGAACCCGGAGAGACCCGTGTCCCCCCTTCCACGCCGCAGGCGGTCTCGACCTACGACCTGGTCGTGATCGGCGCCGGGCCGGCGGGCCAGGCGGCGGCCGTCGAGGCCGCCGCGCTCGGCCGGCGTGTGGCGATCGTCGAGCGCTCCCCAGAGCTTGGTGGTGCCGCGGTCCGCTCCGGCGTGCTGCCCAGCGCAACGCTCAGGGCAGCCGTCATGGAGGCGACCGGCGCGGGGCACGCGGGTGTCCGCCGCTCGTACCGCGGCGACCGCGAGGTCGTCCTCGACGACCTCCTCTGGCGCATGGACGGCGTGCTCCACCGCGCGCGCCAGGCCGTGCGCGATCGGCTGCGCCGTGGCCGGGTGGACGTCGTGACGGGCCAGGCGGCCTTCATCGATGCCCGGATGGTCGACGTCGACGGTCCGGGCGGTCGGATGACGCTCCGCGCGGATCGATTCCTGATCGCCTCCGGAAGGCGGCCGGGTCGTCTGCCGGGAATCGACGTTGACGGCCGGACGGTGGTTGACGTTGACCGGATCCTCGAGGTGCGTGGCGTCCCGCGTTCCCTCACGGTGGTGGGCGCCGGGGGCATGGGCCTGGAGTACGCGTCCATCTTCGCCGCGCTTGGCGCGCGCGTGACCGTCGCCGAGCGCCGTGCCGGGATCCTCTCGGCCGCGGATGAGCAGATCGCGGACGCGCTGCAGTACCACCTGAGAGGAGTCGGTGTGTCCTTTCGCCTCGGACAGGCGGTCACGCGGGTGGTGTCGGGACCCGAAGGGGCCACGTGGGTCTGCGCTGACGGAACCGTGAGCAGCTCCGACATCGTCCTGGTCACCGCGGGGCGAGTCGGTGCCACGGACCGCCTGGGTCTGGGGTCGGTGGGCGTCACGACCGACGCGGAGGGGCGCGTCCTCGTGGACGACCAGTACCGGACGACGTGCCCCACGGTGTTCGCCGCAGGCGATGTGGCCCGAGGCTCCGCCACTCGGACGAGCGCGCAGGAGCAGGGACGGGTCGCGTCGAGGATCGCGTGCGGAGCCCACCTTCAGGAGCCGCGACCTCCGACGCCGACCAGCGTCTTCACGATCCCCGAGGTCTCGTTCGTCGGGTTCCGCGAGCGCGACCTCGCGGACACGGAGACCCCGTACGAACGGGGCTTGGCTCACTACCGTGACCTCGTCCGCGGCGACATCGCGGGCGACCGCGTGGGGATGCTCAAGCTCCTGGTGCATCGCCGGACGCGGCGCGTGCTGGGCGTTCACATCTTCGGGACCGCCGCCGCGGAGCTCGTGCACATCGGACAGACGATCATGGCCGCCGATCTGCCGGTCGACCACCTGGTCGAGGCGCCGTACGCGGAGCCCACGTTCGCCGACGCCTACCGCATGGCCGCCGCGGATGCGGTCCGGCGGATGTCGGGCGGGTTGCAGAGGTCCGCAACGGAGAGGTGGCCGAATCCACGCGAAGCCCCTTCCCATCTGGGTTCTCCGCCGGGCGCCGCTTGGACAAGTCGGATGCCCCCAACGGGATTCGAACCCGTGCCGCCGCCTTGAAAGGGCGGTGTCCTAGGCCGCTAGACGATGGGGGCGCGTGGGGCCGAGCAGAAGTAAGGGCCCGGGATGGCTACAAGGCCAGCCATCCCGGGCCCCCGGTGGCAGAAGAGGTTTGGCTCAGGGGCGTGGATCGAATCCCCCAGCTGCAGCTGCGCTCAGGGGCACGCCCCTAGCTACTGCCACCTCTACAGTCACTATGCAATAGGACCACCTCCCTTCCGTAGTGGGGAAATCGTAGCCGGGATTCCGGACGTCCACCACCGGTCGGTCGGGGTGTGACGCGGGGGCGTGGGATGCCGGGCGCGGCGCGGCCGGCCGGTGGCACCATCGACAGGAGCCCGGTCGTGCCGTCCGGGCGTGCCCACGCGACAACCGGGAGACGCGAATGCCGAAGGCCGTCTGGAACGACGCCGTCATCGCCGAGAGCGACGACACCGTGGTGGTGGAGGGCAATCACTACTTCCCGCCCGAGGCGCTCAACCGGGAGCTGCTGCGCGACAGCGACCGCCACACGGTGTGCGGCTGGAAGGGCACGGCCAGCTACTACGACATCGTGGTGGACGGGCAGACCAACGCCGGCGCCGCCTGGTACTACCCCGAGACGAAGCCCGAGGCCGCCCACATCGCGGGCCGCGTGGCCTTCTGGCGCGGCGTGCGGGTGGAGGCCTAGGAGGCCGAGCCCTTCGCCGCCTTCTGTTCTGGCGGTCCCGGTGGCGGCGGCGGGCGATGCCCGCCACGTAGCGCCGCCGCAGGGGGCCGGGCAGCCAGCGCCCGAGGAGCTTCATCGTCAGGTCCATGCGCCGGGGGAACGAGATCTCGGCGCGCCCCGCCTCCAGGCCGTCGGCGATGATCGTCGCGGCCTCGGGCGCCTCGATGACGAAGGGCATCTCGAAGTCGTTCTGCTCGGTGAGGTGGGTCGTGACGAAGCCGGGCGCGACCACGGTCACGGCGACGCCCGAGCGCTCGCCGGCCAGGTCGGCCCGCAGGCTGTCGCACATGCTGATCAGGAACGCCTTGGTGGCGCCGTAGGCGGAGGCCATGGGCAGCGCCGCGAAGCCGGTGACGCTGGCCACCACCGCGATGCGCCCCGCGCCGCGCCGGCGCATGTGGGGCAGGACGGCCGCGATGCAGTTGACCGTCCCCATGACGTTCACCTCGATCTGGGGCCGGAAGAGCTCGGGCCGGAAGTCCTCGGGCAGCACCGGGGTGTAGGTGCCGGCGTTGAAGAGGGCGATGTCGATGGGGCCGTGCTGGGTGACGATGCGCGCCGCCAGCGCGGCCATCGCCCCGGCGTCGGTGATGTCGCCCGGCAGCGCGACGATCCCGGGGGTCTGCGCGGCGAGCTCCTCCAGGGCCTCGGCGCGCCGGGCGGTCGCCACCACGGTGGCTCCGCGCCCCGCCAGCTCGCGCGCCGTCGCCGCGCCGATGCCCGACGACGCGCCCGTGATCCACACCACCTGGCCGGCGAGCGACATCTAGAAGGCCAGCCGGGGCGCCGGGTCGTGCGGCAGCGCCTCGTTGAAGGGCCGGGTGAGCACCAGCTGGTAGTCGTGGAGGGCGCGCACCCGGAAGGCCGCCTCGCAGAAGGCGAGGTAGAAGTCCCAGGTCCGCACGAAGCGCTCGTCGTAGCCGAGCGCGCGCACCGCCGGTGCGGTTGGCGAGGAAGCGCTCGCGCCACAGCTGCAGCGTGTCGCGCGTAGTGATAGCCGATGTTCTCGACCCCGTGGACGATCGAGCTCCGACGAGCGCGCTCATCGCCCGCGCGATCGCCTCGAGCGAGGGGATCAGCGCGCCGGGGAAGATGTAGCGGCGGATCCAGTCGTCGCCGCGGCGGTAGCGCTCGTAGCGCTGGTCGGGCACCGCGATCGTCTGGACGCAGGCGACGCCGCCGGGCTCGAGCAGCCGGTCGACGGGCCGCGAAGAAGACCGGCAGCTGCGCGTGGCCGATCGCCTCGAGCATCTCGATCGAGGCGATCGTGGCTGAAGCGCCCCTCGAGCGTGCGGTAGTCCTGCAGCAGGATCGTCGATGCGGTCCGACGAGGCCGGCCTGCCGCGATGCGCTCGCGGGCGAGCGTCGGCCTGCTCCTGCGAGAGCGTCACGCCGGTGACGCGGGCGCCGTACTCGCGCGGCGGCGTGCAGGGCGAAGCCGCCCCAGCCGCAGCCGATCTCGAGCACGTGCGCGTCGCCGGTCCGAGGCCGAGCTTCTCGCAGATGCGCCGGTACTTGCGCCTCCTGGGCCTCCTCGAGCGACATCGTCCGGCCGCTCGAAGACCGCGCACGAGTAGGTCAACGACGGGTCGAGGAAGAGCGCGTAGAGGTCGTTGCCGAGGTCGTAGTGGTACTGGATGTCGCGCCGGGCGCCCGGCAGGTCGGCGCGGCGCGGCAGGCGCGGCCGGCGCCGCTGCAGGGCGGTGAGCGCCGAGCCGGGGAAGCGGTGGCTGCGCGTCCTCGGCGCTCGACGGCGAGCGTCTCCAGCAGGGCCACCAGGTCGTCGCGTCCGCCAGTCGCCGGCCGTGTACGACTCGCCGACGGCCAGGCGGCCCCGCGTGGCCAGGCGCCGCCACAGGTCCCTGGAGGCGACCGTCACCGCGACGTCCGGCCCGGTGGCCGGGTCGCCGCCGCGGCGCACGGTGCCGTCGGGCAGGCGCACCGAGATGCGCCCGCGCGCGGGGTGGCGCAGCGCCCAGAGGGCGGCGCGGCGCGCGAGCGGGGTGAGCGGCGAGCGCCGCGCGGGCGGCAGCGGGTTGAGCGCGCGCCGGGCGGGCGCCGCCGCCGGCTCGGGCGCCGTCTGCGACCCCTCCCCGGGGACGAACCGCGGCTTGTGGTGGAACGGCACCCTCTTCATCGCGAGCTTCACCGCCTGCCAGTGGATGAGGCCGGTCACCTGCTGCGACATCAGCGGATAGCGCGTCAGCGCCCGGGCCACCGCGCGCGTTGGTGAGCGGGCGCCGCCGGCCGGTCAGCTCGGCCCAGAACGGGCGCTCGTCGCCCTCGACGATGCCCACGCCCGCGTGCACCCGCTCGCCGGGCTCGGTGAACGAGAAGCGGTAGGTCTGGTCGAGGCCGAAGAACGGGCGAGACGTGCATGCAGCTTGCGGTGCTCGTAGACGTGCCGCGCGCCCGTCGCCCACCTGGTTGTCGGCGGTGAGCAGGTACGGGAGGCGCTCGCCGAAGGTGTTGGTCACCTCGGCGACGATGGACGCGAGCTCGCCGTCGGCGCGGTAGCAGTAGAAGAAGCTGACCGGGTTGAAGACGTAGCCGAGCACGCGCAGGTTGGTGAGCAGCACGACCCGGTCGCCCGCCAGGTCGATGCCGCGCTCGGCCAGGAAGGCGAGGACGTTGTCCTTGACCGGCCGGTCGGGGTCGCCCAGGTGGTCGCCGTCGCGGAAGCTGAGGACGTTGGCGCCGGTTGTAGCCGAACAGGGCGCAGGCGCCGGTCGAGCTCGGGCAGCTCGTCGAGGTCGAGCACGTAGAAGCAGACCGGGTAGCGGAAGACGTTGCGGGTCGGGGCGCGTGCGCGCGTGCATCAGCGTGCCCTCGTAGAGCGCCGACCTCACCGGGCACCCCCAGCGCCGCGGCCGCGCGCAGGCCCGAGGCGAGGCCGTCCTCGTGGAAGCCGAAGCCGTGGTAGGCGCCCGCGAAGCACGGTGCGCCGGCGGCCGTCGATGCTCGGCAGGCGCCCCTGGGCCGCCAGCGACTCGAAGGTGTAGAGCGGGTGGGCGTACGCGAAGCGGCGGATCACCCGCTCCGGCGGCGATGGCCGTCGTCGCGGTTGAGCGTCACGCAGTAGTGCTCGGGCTCGTCGAGCGCCTGGAGCTTGTTGAGGTAGTAGGTCACCGTGGGCAGCGTCGGCGCCGCCGCGTCGTCGCCGATGAGGTAGTTCCAGGACGCCCGCGCCGAGGGGCGGCGCGGCAGCAGGCGCACGTCGGTGTGCAGGACGGCGCTGTTGGCGGTGGTGCGGAAGGCGCCCAGCACCTCGCGCTCGCGCGCGTCGGCGTCGGCGAGCATGGCGAGCGCCTGGGGGGCGTGGGAGGCGACGACCACCGCGTCGAAGCGTCGCACCGTGTCGTCGGCCGTGCGCAGGTCGACGCCGTCGGCGTCGCGGCGGATCGCGCGTGACCGGGGTGCCCAGGTGCAGGCGCTGACCCGAGCGGCGCGGTGATCGCGTCCACGTAGCGGCGGCTGCCGCCGGTGACGGTGAGCCACCGGTGGCGGCGGAAGCCGAGCAGGCCGTGGTTCTGGAAGAAGCGCACCGCGTACGACACCGGGAAGGCGAGCGTCTGCGCCGGGGCGGTCGACCAGAGGGCCGAGGTGAACGGGCACCAGGTAGAGGTCGCGGAAGCGCGCGCGAGTAGCCCTGCTGCGGTCACGTACTCGCCCAGCGTCGTGCGCGCGAAGCGCTCGTCCAGGGCGCCGGCGGCCGTGCGCAGGAAGCGCACGATCTCGCGCAGCAGCCCGGGGAAGACGGGATGCGCCAGCGCCCGCGGCTGCGACCACAGGCGCACCGCCGAGTACTCCAGCCCCGAGCGCGCGCAGCTGACCGAGAACGACATGTCCGAGTCCTGCACGCGCACGCCCAGCTCGCGGAAGAGGCGCGTCAGGCGCGGGTAGTTGTGGCGGTTGTGGACGAGGAAGCCGGTGTCCAGGTGCAGGTCGCCGCCGGCCGGGCCGCGCCAGCGCCACCGTGTTGGCGTGGCCGCCCGCGCGGGCGTCGCGCTCGAACACCTCCACGTGGTGGGCGCGCGCCAGAGCGCGACGCCGCGCCCAGCCCCGCGATCCCGGCGCCGACGACCGCGATCCTCATCGGCGGCATCCGGTGACGGATGGGGGTCGGGCGGGCATCTCATCCGTATACGGTCGTGACACGTAGATGGATGAGGGGGGCCGAGCTCCGGCCCCCCGACTCCCTCCCACGCCTACGGAATCCGGAGAGCATGTGAGCCAGGCAACGGCCACCGGGCCGCCGATCGCCACCGTGCGCGCGCGCACCAGCATCCCGAGCCGGATCGTGACCCTGATCGCCGTCCTCGTGCCGCCGCTGGGCGTGCTGTCGGCGCTGGGCCTGCTGTGGGGCGTGGCGGTGCGGCCGGTGGACCTGGTGCTGCTGGTCGTGCTGTACACGGTCTGCGGGCTGGGGATCACCGTCGGGCTACCACCGGCTCTTCTCCCACAAGGCCTTCGCGACCACGCCGGCCGTGCGCGGCGTGCTCGCCGTGCTCGGGTCGATGACGATGCAGGGGCCGGTCACCCAGTGGGTCACCGACCACCGCAAGCACCACGCGCTGTCGGACCGGGAGGGCGACCCCCACTCGCCCCACGGCCACCGCGAGGGCGTCATGGGCGCGCTGTCGCGGCTTCTTCCACGCGCACATGGGCTGGCTGGTGACCACCAAGGGCATGGAGCGCGGGCGCCGCTACGGGCGCGACCTCTACGACGACCCGGTGGTGCGCCGCATCGACCGCCTCTACATGCTGTGGGTGGTGCTGACGCTGGCGATCCCGTTCGCCGTCGGCTACGCCGTCGACCCGCACCCTGCGCGGCGGCCTGACCGGGCTGGTCTGGGGCGGCCTGGTGCGCATCTTCCTGTTCCACCACATGACGTGGAGCGTCAACTCGGTCTGCCACAGCTTCGGCCGGCGCCCCTTCGAGACCAGCGACGAGAGCCGCAACAACTGGATCGTGGCCCTGCCCACCTTCGGCGAGGGCTGGCACAACAACCACCACGCCTTCCCGGGGTCGGCGATCCACGGGCTCGGGCGCCGTCAGGTGGACGTCAGCTGGTGGACGATCCGCGGCCTGGAGCGCCTCGGCCTGGCGTGGGACGTCAAGGTGCCGACCGCCGAGCGGCTCGCCGCGCCGTGCCGCTCAGGGGGCGTCGGCCTCGGCCTGAAAGCGCGCCACCTGCGCGTCCACCAGGCGCAGCCAGGCGCCGGCCCGCGGGGCCGGGGCGAGCAGGCCGAAGGGCAGGGGGAACGCGATCGGCGTGGATGCCGCCGCGGATCAGCTGGTGGCTGGCCTCCACGCCGGCCGCGCGCGCCCGCTCGACCCCGGCCAGCGAGCTGCGCGGGCTGACCCCGGGAAAGCCCGGCCACGAGCCGTCGAGGGTGCCGTGGAGGGCGGCCAGCCAGCGGCCGCGCAGGCGCTCCACGCCGACCTCGCGGGGGATCCAGGGGGCCAGGCCCACCACCCCCGCCACCGTGGCGTGGTCGGCCACGCTCACGGCCACCGCGCCGCCCATCGAGTAGCCCACCAGCAGGGTGGGCCGGCCCGCCGGGTCCGCCACCGCGTCGAGGGCCGCCGCACGCGTCCTCGATGCACGGCCCCAGCCGCTTCCACGAGCGGACGCGGTAGCGCACCTCGTGGAAGGCCACCGCGGGGTGCCGCGGGGCGAGCCGGTCGATGAGCCAGCGGTAGCCCGAGTTCCAGCGGCCCGGGTGCTCGGCGCCCGTGCCGCCGCCCAGGCACACCACCGGCAGGCCCCCCTCGGGCCCCGTGCGGCGCATCTGCGCGCCGGTCGCGAGGCGTGTCAACCGCGGCGGGCGAGGAGTCCGGCGGCGCCGACGGCGGCGAAGGCGAGGATGCCGGCGGCGAGGCCCGGGCGCCCGCGGCCGTAGCGGGCGGCGTCGCGAGGTCGAACAGGACGCGCACCCCGATGGCCGGACGCGGATCGGCGGCAGGCGAGCAGGGTGACGGCGCTACCGAGGTCCCGCACGGCCAGCGCGCGCACCTCCGACTCCTCGGCGCCGATCGTCTGGGCCACCCGGCCGGTGCGGGCCAGGGCGAGGACGATCCAGCCGCCGCACGCCACCGCCAGCAGGCGTGCCCAGGTGCGCTGGGAGAACGGGGAGCATCCGATCGACGGTACCGGGCCCCCGGCCCCGGCGCCGGGGACTCGGTCAGTCGAGCGTGATCAGGACCGGCGTCCCCGCCTTCGCGAAGCGGGCCGCGACCGCCAGGGCCCGCTCGCCCAGGACCACGCAGCCGTTGCTCGAGGCCGTCCCCACGCGCCAGCCGCGGCCCGCGCCCGTGCCGTGGATCGCCACCAGCCCGTTGCCGCCCATGAACGAGCGCAGCGCGGGCGAGTGGGCGGTGAGGGTGAGCGTGAAGCGGCCGTACACGCCGCGCCACTCGGGCAGCGTCACGAACGGGTCCTCGATGGCGAAGCGGCCGACCGGCGTCGGCGTCGCGGCGCGTCCGACGCCGGCGGGGAAGGCGGCCAGGCGCCGGGTGCCGCGCCAGATCTCGAGCGAGCGCGAGCGCACGTGCACCTCGAACCGCACCCGCGTGGCGCTCAGCCGCACGCGGTCGGCGCGCACCCAGCCGCTCGCCTGGTTGGGGCGCATGGGCAGCTGCACGCGCACCCAGCGGCGCCCGCGCCCGGTCGACGTAGCGGCCGGTCACCATCAGCCGCTGGGCCGAGCGCGACCAGGCGGTCGCCCCGTACAGGCGCATCTTCTGGCGCGCGCCGGCGCGGGGCGCGCCGAGCGCGTTGGCCGGGGCCACCACGCGGGCGGTCACCGTGGGCTTGGCGCGCAGCTCCAGGGGCTCTGCCGCCGACGCGGGGGACGAGAGTCCCATCCCCAGGGCCAGCGCCGCCGCGCTCGCGAGCGCACCGAGCCTCCACATTCGTTTCGCATCGGCACGTTTGCGCTAGTGCTTAACGGCTTCCGGACCGCGTCTGGCCGATCCAACCGACCAGATCCTCCAATCGGTGGGCCCAGAACAGCGTCAGGCCCTTCGCCTGGGCCGTGGCGAGGTTGTCCGGCTTGAAGACGCCCGACAGGACGGCGGCCGGCACCACCTGGTCCTCGCCGAACACGCGCAGCCAGTTGACCGCCTTGACCGCCGCGTCGTTGTTGACCCGCTTGTACGAGTTGGTCATCGAGTTGGAGACCTTGCACTCGATCGGCATGCGGCGCCGGTCCCACAGCCCCACCACCAGGTCCGCCTTGCGCCCGCCGAAGTCGACCTCCGCGCAGAACTCCCCCGGGCCGGGCGCCTCCTCCAGCGTCCGGATCGCCCGGCGCGCCGGGACCTGGGCGAACCCGGCGGCGACCAGGGCGCCGGCCACCGCCCCCTCCTGGCCCAGCTTGGCCTCGCTGCGGCGCAGGGTGCGCATGCGCTCGGTGGCCATCAGCGTCGCGGTGGCGAGCACGGCCGCCTGGCGCTCGTGCTCGTCGGGCTCCCGCCGCTCGCCGATCCAGGGGAAGCGGCGGCGGTCCAGCGCGCCCAGCACGCTGTCGACGATGCGGGCGGCGGCCTCGGGGTCGGCGCGCAGGCGGCCGGGGGCCAGGCTGGTGTCGGCGATCACCCGCAGGTCGTCCGTGGAGATGGGCGGCCCGGCGGCGAAGCGCAGCGTCTCCAGCAGCTGCTCGGAGGTGGCCACCTCCAGCGCCCGCTCGCGCAGCTGGGTCAGGTCCACGGTCAGCTCGATCAGCTCGTCGGCCGCGTCCAGGTAGTCGTCAACGTGGGCGAGGTACTGGTCGAGGGGCTCCTGCTCGCGCTCGTGCCGGAAGCTCTGCACGGCCCGGGTGACCTCGCGCTCCAGGTCGTGCGGGCTCCAGCGCGGGGGCGGCAGGAAGGTGGCGTTCATCCCGCGCCCGCCGCCGGCAGGAAGGGGTCGGGGATGCACAGCCGCTCCATCTCGCGCGGCTCGAACTTGGTGAGGCCGCCGGCGTAGGTGCGCCCGTCGGCCACCGACACCGTCGCGCGCAGGCCCGCCACCAGGCGCGCCAGGACGTCCTCGGCCAGCGGCTCGCGCGGGTACAGGCCGTGGGCGATGTTGATGTGGCGCGCCCCGGCCGTGTTGCGGGTGAAGGCCGGGGGACGGCGCGCCATGTAGGTGGCGAGGATCGGCGCGGCCGGGCGCAGCCCCACCGACCACCAGGCGCGCCGGGCGCGGGCGATGTAGCCGTCGTGGGCGCCGGCGCTGCGCGCCCGGCGCAGGAAGCGCTCGACGCGCGCCCGGTCGGCCGACGCGAACACGTCGAGGTCGAGGGGCAGGTCCACCACCCGCCGCAGATGGTCGCTGTGCGCCAGGCGCGCGCCGGCGTCGAAGATCTCCCGGGCGCGGGTGATGCACGGGAACAGCACCTCCTCGGGCAGGTCGGCCTCGCCCGGGCGCACCACCCACGTCGCGTTGCGGCCGGTGACGGCCCCGCGGTGGACGCGGCAGATCTCCCCCAGCTCGACGTAGTCGGCCGGCACGGCGCGGGGCGCCCGCGTGAGCGGCGTCCAGCGCCGCGACTCGCCCAGCACGTCGGCGGCCACCGCCCGCCCGCCCGCCAGGGCGTCCAGCTCGGCGACGCTCTCCACCCGGCGCATCCGGATGGCCGCCGGCCGGCGGCCGGTGGCCGAGAAGCAGGTGATCGCGGCCGTGACCGCCGCGTCCTCGAAGGGGACCGCGGTGGGCTCCAGCACGTGGATCGACTCGCCGCCCAGGGGCCCCAGGAGCAGCTCGCGCACCAGCCCGCCGTAGTTGGTGTCGAGCCACTCGGAGGAGGTGACCAGCGCGCCCCCGTCGCCCGGCCGCGCGCGCGCCGCCGTCGCCAGGAAGAAGTGCACGTGCAGCCCGGCCAGCTGGCTGGCCTCGAAGCCGTGGGCCCGGGCCGTGAGGGTGAGCCACTCCTTGCCGCCGGCGGGGATCTGGTGGTGGCGCACGTAGGGCGGGTTGCCGAGGTACAGGGTGCGCCCCTCCTCGCCGCCCAGGTCGGCGGTGCGGTAGTCGCCCACCAGGACGGTGGCGCGCTCGGCGAGCCCGGCCGCCGCCAGGTGGGCCCGGCAGGTCATGGCCGCCAGGGGGTCGCGCTCCACGGCGACGATCCGCGCCCGGGGAAAGCGCCGTCCGGCCGCGACCGCGAAGCGGCCCGAGCCGGCCCCCGGATCCACCACGCGCGCCGGCGCCGGGCGCTCGGCCGCCCAGGCGACCATCGCGTCGACGATCGCGGCCGGCGTGTAGGTGGCCCCGTCGGGCCGGCGGCGCTCGGCGCTGCGCAGCGCGCAGAAGGCGTCGCCGAGCGGGTCGCGCCCCTCCGCGACGGCCTCCCGGAGGGCGGCGAGCCCCGCCGGGCCGGGGCCCTCGCCGGCGCACGCGGCCGCCAGCGCCCCCTCGGCCGGCGACCACCCGGACACCTCGGCCGCGCCGAGGGCCAGGGCGGCCCGGGCCAGCGCGGCCTCGGTCGCGAGGCTCTCGTCGGTCGCGGCGCTGATCACGCTCCCCAGGGTACGTCCGCAAACGGACGCACCCCCCGGCGGCCGCCGGGCCGCCACTAGAATGGCGGGGGCGACCGGGGGTGGCGGGATGCGGTGGAAGAGGTCGGCGGGCGATGGCGGCGTGGAGGACCTGCGCGGCTCCGGCGGGGGGCTGCGGGGGCCGGCCGCGATCGGCGGCGGCCTGGGCGGCCTGGGCCTGGTGGGCGTGATCATCGCGATCGTGGTCGTCTTCCTCGGGGGCGGCGGCGGGGGCTTCAGCCCCGACGCCGGGCTGGACGGCCTGGGCGCCTCGCCGCCGGCCGCCGGCCAGGGCATCGACGCCCAGAGCCCCGACGCCGACAACACCAAGGCGTTCGTGGTGTTCGTGGTCAACGACGTCCAGAACTCCTGGAGGGACCAGTTCGCCCGGGCCGGCGAGACCTATCCGCCCACCACCCTGCGCCTCTTCTCGGGCCGCATCCAGACCGGGTGCGGGGCCGCCAGCGCCGCGTCGGGGCCGTTCTACTGCCCCGCCGACCGGCGGGTGTACCTGGACCTCACCTTCTTCCGCGAGCTCAGCCAGCGCTTCGGCGCGCCCGGCGACTTCGCCCAGGCCTACGTGATCGCCCACGAGTTCGGCCACCACGTGCAGAACGTGCTGGGGATCCTGCCCGAGGTCACCCGCGAGATGCAGCAGAACCCGGGCCAGGCCAACGCCCTCTCGGTGAAGCTGGAGCTGCAGGCCGACTGCCTCGCCGGCGTGTGGGCCCACTCGGCCTACAACCGCGACCTGCTCGAGGACGGCGACCTGGAGGAGGGGCTGGCGGCCGCGACCGCCGTCGGCGACGACCGCATCCAGTCGCAGGCCGGCGGGCGGGTCGATCCGGACACCTTCACCCACGGCACCTCGGAGCAGCGCAAGCGCTGGTTCCTGGTCGGCTTCCAGAACGGCGAGGTCGCCGCCTGCGACACCTTCCGCGCGGAGCGCCTCTGAGAACCTGCTACGGGCCCGGGCGGGCGCAGCACCAGCACCGGGCAGGGCGCGTGGTTGACCAGGTAGTGCGCGAAGCTGCCCAGGGCGAGCCGCTGGGGCAGGTTGCGGTGGGCGGCGCACACCAGCAGGTCCACCGCGTGCATGTGGGCCCACTCGCACACCTCCGCGGCCGGGTAGCCCTGCAGCATCACGCTCTCGCCCTCGGGGACCTCGGCCGCCATCGGGTCCAGCCACTGGTGCGCCGCCTCGGCCAGGGCGTTGGGCGTGGCCTGGGTGCCGAAGCCCGCCGAGTAGGGCAGCGGGAACTGCACCACGTGCAGCAGGGTCAGCCGTCCCGGGGCGACCGCCCGCAGCCGCCGCGCCTCGGCCAGGGCCCGGACGGACGCCTCGGATTCGTCCAGGCAGCAGCCGATATGGCGGTACGGTGCATTCATCCGACGAGGAACTGTAGTCCCATGGAGGAACTGAACGACGGTGTCTAAGGTCAGCCCGGTCATGACGTCCATCGCCGACCTGCTCGCCGCGGGGCCCACGCGCTCCGTGGAGTTCTTCCCGCCCCGCGACGACACGGCCGAGCGCCAGTTCCGGACGGCCCTCGGCGAGCTGGCCGGCCTGGGGCCCTCCTTCGCGTCGGTCACCTACGGCGCGCTGGGATCCACGCAGGCGCGCACCCGCGAGATCGTCGTCGGCATGAACGCCGACCTCGACTTCCCCACGATGGCGCACCTCACCTGCGTGGGGCACACCCGCGACGAGATCACCCGCCTGCTGGACCAGTACGCGGCGGCGGGCGTGCGCAACCTGCTGGCCCTCGGCGGCGACCCGCCGGCCGACGGCACCCCCCCGCGCGGAGACTTCTCCCACGCCATCGAGCTGGTGGAGCTGTGCCGCGCCCACCCGGCGGGCTTCTGCGTGGGCGTGGCGGCGCATCCCGAGGTGCATCCGCGCTCGACCGACCGCGCCAGCGACCGGCGCCACCTGGCCGACAAGCTGCTGCTCGCCGACTTCGCCGTGACCCAGTTCTTCTTCCGCACCGAGGACTACCTGCGGCTGGTCGACGAGCTCGCCCGGCTGGGCTGCCACCGCCCGGTGGTGGCCGGCGTGATGCCCTTCGTCAGCGTCGCGGGGCTGCGGCGGATGGCGGCCATGAACGGGACGCGGATCCCCGCCGACCTCGCCGCCCGGCTCGAGCGCGTGGAGGACGACCCGGCGGCGGTGGCGGCGCTCGGCGCCGAGGTGGCCACCGACCTGTCGCGCGAGCTCGTCGCGGCCGGGGCGCCCGGGATCCACCTGTACACGCTCAACCGGTCCGGGCCGGTGCGGGCGATCTGGGACAACCTGGGCGCCTAGCGGCGTGGGTCCGGGTATCCTCGCGCGGATGCCGACCGGGTCACCCACGCGATGAGCCGGACCCCCAAGGCGGACCCCGCGGCCGAGATGGCGACCGGGGTCGGGCGGCGCCACACCGCCCCGCGCGAGATGCTGCTGCGCGGCGGGCTCACGCTCATCCTGATCCTGCTCGTGGGCTGGCTGCTGCTCAGCAACATGGGCGAGATCGACGAGGTCTGGGCGGCCCTGCAGGGCGTCTCGGCCGCGGCCGCCTGGCTGCTGGTGATCCTGCTGCTGGTGACCCAGGTGCTGGTGGCGGCGCAGCTCGCCTTCACCGTGCCGGGGATCCGTCTCACCCGCGCCTTCGTGGCGGTGGAGAGCGCCGCCGCGGCGTCCAACATCATCCCCGGGCCGTCGGGCACGGCCACCCGCCTGGCGGTGATGCGCTCGTGGGGCTTCTACACCGACGACTTCGCGCGCAGCTGGCTGTTCACCAGCGCCCTCACCAACTTCACCGTGCTGAGCATGCCGGCGCTCGCGATCGTCCTGGTCGCCACCCAGGACACCATCAGCACGGGGCTGCTGGCGCTCGGGATGGCGGGGCTGCTGATCTCGCTGATCGCCCTCTACTGCATCATCCGGATCATGCGCAGCGAGGCGTTCGCCCGGCACTTCGGGGCGCTCACCGGCCGCGTCGTGCGCTGGTTCTACGGGCTCGCCCGGCGCAAGCCCAGCGACGAGGACTTCGTGGCCGCGACCCTGCGCTTCCGCGAGGGCATCGCCCAGACCTGGCACGAGCGCGGCATGCGCGTCTCGGCCGCCGTGATCGGCAACTACGTGGTGCAGGGGATGATCTTCGGCATCTCCATCCGGGCCGTCGGGCTGGACAGCTCGGAGGTGCCGCTCGGGGCGATCGCGGTCGTCTACACCGTCGTGCGGCTGCTGACGATCGTGAACTTCACGCCGGGCGGCGTGGGCGTGACCGAGGCGCTCTACACCTCGGCCCTGCTCGTGGTGACCGACGGCGCCGACAAGTCCGAGATCGTCGCCGCGGTGTTCCTGTTCCGCGGCCTCACCTACATCGGACCGATCCTGCTGGGCGCCGTGTGCCTGCTGATCTGGCGCTTCCGGCTCAGCTGGCGGGTGCACCGCCCCGAGCCGGTCGCGGAGGCCTCGGTCGGCTCCGTCCTGGCCGACCGGGAGCCCCCCACGCCGTAGTCACTCCATGGGGTGGATCGAGTCGCGCAGGAAGACGCCCACGATCAGGTAGACCACCGTGCCCAGGAACGGCAGCACCACCATCACGGCGGTCCAGACGACCTTGGCGGTCGTGGTCAGCTCCTCGCGGTGCCACAGGTGGAGCAGACTGGTGATGATGATCGCCAGCCACAGGACCGCGAGGATGAACAGGAAGATGCCCATCACCGCACCGCCCGCGGGCGGGTCCGCCCGTCTCGACGCCCGAATCCCGCAGTGCGCATGCCGTTGCTCCCGGTTGGTGGCTCCGTGACGCGCGGAGTCTGGGGTACGCGACCCCGTGGCGCAAGCGGGCGTCGCCGCGGTTAGGGTCGCGCCGGTGATCACGTGAACCCGGAGCCCGAGGAGAGCGAGGCCGTCCGCCAGGGACGCCTGGCGGCCGCGACCGAGCGCGCGAAGCGCGAGGCCGAGAACGCGCGCCTGTGGGCCGAGGACGCCCGCCAGCGCTCCGCGCTCGTGGCGTTCGGCTTCGACTTCTACGAGCGCGACCGCCAGCGCTTCGGCGGCCTGCTGGCCGGCGCGGTCGCGTTCCGCCTGTTCCTGTGGCTGGTCCCGTTCGTCCTGCTGCTGGTGGGCGTCCTCGGCGCGGTGACCGACTTCGAGGAGGACACGCCCGGCAGCCATCTCGGACTCGCTCGGCCTGCAGGGGGCGCTGGCCGAGACCCTCAGCGACAGCGCCAGCCAGCGCGGCTGGTGGATCGCGATCCTCCTGGGCCTGTTCGGCACGGTGTGGGCGGGCATGGGCGTGGTGCGGGCGATGCGCGTCAGCCACTCGGCCGCCTGGGGCGTCCCGCCCGACCGCGCGCGCAACGCGCTGGTGGCCTCGGCCATGGTGTCGGGGACCGTCATCGGCCTGTTGGTGCTGGCGTTCATCGTGGCGTGGATCCGCCACAACACCGGGTTCGTCGGCCTGCTCGCCGCCCTCGCCATGCTGGGGGTGTACTTCGTCGGGTGGCTGGCGCTGTCGATCTGGCTGCCCCACCGCGACGTGCCCGTGAAGGCGCCTGGTGCCCGGCGCGGCGCTCTTCGCCGTCGGCCTCGAGCTGCTGCACCTGTTCACGACCTACTACCTGGCCGGACCGCGCCGCGCGCGCCGCCTCGGTGTACGGCGCGCTCGGGACGGCCCTGGTCCTGCTGTTCTGGCTCTACCTGCTCGCGCGCCTGATGGTGGGGTCGGCGGTGCTCAACGCGGAGCTGGCCGCCCGGCACGAGCGCGCCGAGGCCGACTAGGCGCGCCGGCTCCGGCTCCGGGTGCGGGCGATCTGGGCGGCCACCAGCGGCCACACCGCCACCTCGCGCGCCACCGATCCGGGCGCGCGCGGCCCCCGGGCGCCGGCGACCACCACGCGCACGCCGCTGCCGCGCAGGAACCACCGGAAGATGAGCGCCGCCCGCGGGGCGTGCCAGCGCGAGGTGACCACCACCACCTCGCGCGCGCCCAGGACGCGCGCCACCTCGGCGGCGTGGGCCGCGTTCTCGGCCGTGTGACGCGCGCCGTCGTCGAGGACCAGGCGGGCGGCCGCTCCGGTCCACGCCTGGCTCATCAGGTGGGCCTCCGAGGTCGCCCCCCGCGCCCGGGCCCAGCCCGACAGCACCACCACGTCGTCGGCGCGCGCCAGCCCCGCGGCGCGATGGACGCGGGCGGCGCAGACCGGGTGCAGGCTCCCCCCGCTGCGGCCCGAGAAGCCGAGCACCGCGACGACGCGCGGCGCGCTCACCGGCGGCGCCTGCGCAGCCAGCCGAAGAAGATCAGGGTGCCGATCACCGTCGCCACCAGCTTCCACGCCGTGGCCCCCTGCAGGCGCGACTCCCCGCTGGCCCGCGGCCGCATCTGGACGGCCACCTCCTCCACGCGCAGGCCGGCGTGGTCCAGGCGCAGCAGGGCCTCCACCTCGGGGGCGCCGCTGGTGTAGGGCTGGGCCATGATCGGCATCGCCGCCGCGTTGACCGCCGCCATGCCGCTGGTGGGGTCGTGGAAGTCGCGGCCGAGCCGCAGGCGCATGGCGCCCTGCAGCAGGCCGATGCCGAACCGGCGGGCCGCGCTGGGGGCGTAGCGGTCGGCCGCGTAGCCGTCGCCGGCCGCGAAGCGCGAGCCCACCGCCACGTCGCAGGCGTCGTCGCGCACCAGCGCGATCAGGCGCGCCAGCTCGGCCACCGGGTGCTGGCCGTCGGCGTCCACGCGGCCGCAGATGGCGTAGCCGCGATCCATCGCCTCGCGGTATCCGGCCGCGATGCCCACCCTCAGCCCGCGGTTCTCCCCGAACGAGACCACCTGCGCGCCGTGGGCCCGCGCCACCTCGGCGGTGCCGTCGGTGGAGCCGTCGTCGATCACCAGGACGTCCACGTCCGGGAGCCCGGCCCGCAGCTCGTCGAGCACCGCGGGGAGGTTGGCCTCCTCGTTCCAGGCAGGGATGAAGACGACCGTGTCGGACATTGAGGGTGACCTCGTCTCGTCGGAGGGCGGGTGATTCACCCGCGTGAATCCCCAGCTGGGGATGGTACGGCCCCCGCCGAGCAGAGATGCTGTGCCCGCCACTGTCCCGAGGAGACCCGGTGTCGCCGACCGCCCGTGAGATGTACGACTCCGTCCTGACGCGCCTGCGCACGCGGCGGGCGCTGGTGTGGACGATCCTCGGCGTGGCGCTGGTGCTGCTGCTGGTCTCGTCGCTGACGGTCTGGGCCAAGCGCCAGGCCCTCGACACCGACAAGTGGGTCGACACCAGCGGGCGGCTGCTGGAGAACCAGCAGGTCCGCGACGCGGCCGCCGAGCAGCTGGTCAACGCGCTCTTCACCCAGACCGACATCGAGCAGCGCGTGCAGCAGGCGCTGCCGGCCGACCTGAAGCCGCTCGCCGGCCCCGCGACGGGCCTCGTGCGCCAGGCCGCCGTGCCGGCCGCCGAGCAGCTGCTGGCGAGCTCCGCGGTGCAGGACCTCTGGCGCGAGGCCAACCGCCTCGCCCACGAGCAGATGATGAAGATCCTCGAGGGCAACGAGGACGGCCGCGTCACCACCACCAACGGCGACGTCGTCCTGAACCTCCACCCCCTCGTGCTGCGGCTGGCGAGCCGCGTGGGCGTTCAGGCCGAGATCCCGCCGGACGCCGGCATGATCACGCTGATCCAGTCCGAGAAGCTCGAGGACGCCCAGAGCACGGTCCAGTTCATCAAGTTCTTCTCGATCTTCATGGTCGTCCTCGTCCTCGCCCTGTTCGTCCTGGCGATCTACCTCGCCGGCGGCTTCCGCCGCGAGGCGCTGCGGGTGCTCGCCATCGGCCTGATCGTGGTGGGCCTGCTGGTGCTGGCCGCGCGCCGCATCGCCGGCGACGTGATCGTGGGCGACCTGACCTCGCCCACCACCCGCGACGTCGGCGACGCCGTGTGGCTGATCGGCACCTCGCTGCTGCAGGGCATCGCGTTCGCGGTGATCGGCTACGGGCTGGTGCTGCTGCTGGGCGTCTGGTTCGCCGGCAACACGCGCCTGGCGGTGTGGTGCCGGAGTCGCGTCGCCCCCATGGTGCGCACGCACGCGTGGGCGATCTGGGCGGTCGCGGCCGTGGCGTTCCTGCTGCTGCTGGTGTGGAACCCGATCGACGCGACCCACCAGTTCTGGGGCATCCTCGGCATCGCCGCCTCGATCGCGGTGGGCGTCGAGGCGCTGCGGCGCCAGATGATCCGCGAGTCGGAGCCCTCGGCGACCTGAGCCGAGGGTGCGGCGCGGGCCCGGGCGTCCCTCAGGCCGCGTCGCGGGCGCAGCGGAAGCCCATGTTGCCGGTCGAGCTGTCGGGCGTGTTGGAGCTGCGCGCGGCCACCCGGTACCGGTTGCAGTACGAGTCGTGACAGAGGTACGAGCCCCCGCGGATGACCCGGGCCTGCCCGGCCGGCGGCCCCGTGGGGTTCTCGGCCGGGGCGGTGCGGTGGAAGGTGGGGTGGAACCAGTCCGCGCACCACTCCCAGACGTTGCCCGAGACGTTGTGGAGCCCGAAGCCGTTGGGCGGGAACGCGTCCACCGGGGCGGTGCCGACGTAGCCGTCCTCGGCGGTGTTGTGCGCGGGGAAGGTGCCCTGCCAGATGTTGCTGCGCCACCGGCCCTCCGGGGTCAGCTCGTCGCCCCAGGGGAGGCGCCGGCCCTCGAGCCCCCCGCGCGCGGCGTACTCCCACTCGGCCTCGGTGGGCAGCCGCAGGCCGGCCCACGCGCAGTAGGCCGCGGCGTCGTTCCAGGAGACGTGCACCACGGGGTGGTCGGCGCGCTCGGCCAGATCCGACTGCGGGCCCTCCGGGTGCCGCCACGAGGCCCCCATCACCTGCCGCCACCAGGGCGCCTGCTGCACGGCCCGGGTGTCGGGGAAGCCGTCGGGGAGCAGGATCGCCACCACGAACGACCAGCCGTAGCGCTCGGCCTCGGTCACGTGGCCGGTCTCGGCGACGAAGCGCGCGAAGCGCGCGTTGCTGACGCACAGCGGATCGATCTCGAACGGGTCCACGCGGACCCGCCGCGCCGGGCCCTCGCCGTCGGCCGGGAAGCCGTCGCCGTCGTCGGTGCCCATCAGGAAGGTCCCGCCCTCCAGGCGCACCAGCCGGGCCCCGTCGCCCGCCGTGGCGGGCGCCTGCGCGCCCACGGGCCCGCCCGCTCCCTCCCCGGGCGCGCGTCCCGGGGTGCAACACGACCCGTCGTCCACACCGCACCTCCGCATCGCGCGTCGCCCGCGCCGGGGGCCGGCCGATGACCCCCCAGCCGCGGCCCGCGCCGCAGTCTACGCCGCCCCCGACCGAGGCCTCCGCGGTCTACGGCGAGGACCCCGAGCCCTTCCGCCCCGACCGCCGCGCGCCCCTGCTGCAGCGCGCCGTGCCCGTGATGGCCGCCGTCGCGCGCTACCGCGCCGGCGGCGTGCGGCGCGACCTGCTGGCGGGAATCACGGTGGCCGCCGTCGCCCTGCCCGCGGGGATGGCGTACGCCGAGGTCGCGGGGCTGAGCCCGGTGGTCGGGCTGTACGCGCTGCTCTTCCCCGCGCTGGCCTACGCCCTGCTGGGCTCGTCGCGCCAGCTGATCGTGGGGCCGGACGGGGCGACCTCCGTGCTGGTCGCGACGGCGCTGGCGCCGATGGCCGTCACCGATCCCGCCGAGTACGCCGCGCTGGCGGCGATGCTCGCCCTGATGGTGGGCGCGGTCTTCTGGATCGCCCGCCTCGCCCGGCTGGGCTGGATGGCCGACTACTTCTCCCACCCGGTGCTGGTGGGCTACATCCACGGCATCGCGATCGTCCTCATCGTGGGCCAGCTCGAGAAGATGCTGGGCATCGACGTCGAGGGCGACCGGGTGCTCGACCAGCTCGGGGACATCTCCCGCAACCTCGAGGCGACCGACGCCGCGACGGTCGCCGTGGGCCTGGCCTCGCTGGCGGTGCTGGTGGGGCTGCGGCTGGTGTCGCGCCGGCTGCCGGCGGCGCTGATCGTGGTGGTGGGCGGCATCATCGTGTCGGCCGCCATCGGGCTGCAGGCCGAGGGGGTGCCGGTGGTCGGCCACGTCCCCAGCGGCCTGCCCTCGTTCTCGGTGCCGCGCGTCGAGCCCAGCCAGTTCGCCGAGCTGATCCCGGCGGCCCTCGGCATCTTCTTCGTGGGCTTCGCGGACGGCATCCTCACCGCGCGCTCGTTCGCCGGCCGCCACGGCCAGCGCATCGACGTGCGCCAGGAGATGGGCGCGCTCGGCACCGCCAACATCCTCGCGGGCCTCACCCAGGGGTACTCCACCAACGCGAGCGCCTCGCGCACCGCGGTCAACGACTCGATGGGCGCCCGCACCCAGGTGGCGGGGGCGATCGCGGCGGGGGTGATCGCGATCGTGCTGCTGCTGCTGACGGCCCCGGTCCAGTACCTGCCGACCGCGTGCCTGGGGGCCGTGATCATCGTCGCGGCCGCGGGCCTCATCAGCCCGGCGGCCTGGAGGACGCTGGCCCGCGTCGACCGCGTCGAGGTGGGGATCGCGGCCACCACCACGGCCGGGGTCATCCTGGTGGGCGTCCTCCAGGCCCTGGTCATCGCGGTGCTGCTGTCCATCGTCGACGTGGTGCGGCGCAGCGCCCGTCCGCGCGACGCGGTCCTGGGCTACGTCGAGAGCCTCGGGCGGTGGGCGGACGTGCGCTTCAACCCCCAGGCGCGCCTCACGCCCGGGGTCGTGGTCTACCGCCTGGACGACCGCCTCTTCTTCGCCAACGCGTCCTACTTCAAGGGCCGCATCCGCGAGTCGGTGGCCGCCGCGCCGCACCCCGTGCACGCGCTCGTGTTCGACGCGGAGTCGATGAACCTGATCGACTCCAGCGGCATCGCCGCGCTGAGCGAGGTGGTCGCCCAGCTGCGGGCCGAGGGGATCGGCTTCTCGGTGGCGCGGATGCACCAGCCGGTGATGGCCGACCTGGAGCGCGACGGCCTGGTCGACCTGATCGGCGCGGAGAACTTCCACCCCACCGTGGCGGCGGCGGTGGCCGCCTGCGTCACGCTCCCAGCCGCTCCGCCAGGTCCGTGAGGTCGTCGGCGACGACGTCCCAGTCGGCCGCCGGCTCCAGGTCGGTGGCCTGGGCCGGCCCGTACTCGGTGGGCCGCGCGACGAAGCCGGTGCGCAGCCCGCACGCCCGCGCGGCGACCAGGTCGTCGTTGTGGGCGGCGACCATCATCGCCTCGCCCGGCTCCAGGCCGAGCAGGGCGACGTTGCGCAGGTAGGCCGCCGGCAGCGGCTTGTAGGCCCCCGCCGTCTCGGCCCCCAGGATCGCGTCCCACGGCAGGCCGGCGGCGCGCGACAGGCGCACCATCAGCGCCACGTGCCCGTTGGAGTTGGGCGCCACGATGTAGCGGGCGCGCAGGCGGGTGAGCCCCGGCACCGTGTCCGGCCAGGGGTCCAGCCGGTGCCAGGCGCGCGTGAGCGCGTCGCGGTCGGCGGCGTCCAGGGCGTCGGCGATCCCGAACTCGGCGACCACCTCGTCGAGCGCCTCGCGGTGGAGCACGTCCAGGTTCACCCAGGGGCGCGCGCCCGAGCGGACCGTCTGCATCTGGGGCTGGTAGCGGGCGCGCCAGGCGTCGGCGAACGCCTCCCACGACACGCCCTCCACGCCGCGCGCGCGCCCCAGCTCGCCCGCCTGGCGGGCCACCGAGGTGCGCCAGTCGACGCAGGTGCCGAAGACGTCGAACAGCAGGGCGCGGACCGCCCGGGGGCCGCTCACGGGCCGATCCGGGACGCGACGGCTAGTCTCGGCGCAGTCGCATGGAGATCGGCCTCTACACCTTCGCGGAGCTGACCCCGCACCCGGTGACGGGTGAGACGGTCGGCGTGCGCGAGCGGCTGCGCGACCTGATCGAGGAGGCCGAGCTCGCCGAGCAGGTCGGCCTCGACGTCTACGCGGTGGGCGAGCATCACCGCCCCGACTTCGCGTCGTCGGCGCCGGCGGTGATCCTGGGGGCCGTCGCCGAGCGCACCGAGCGCATCCGCCTGACCAGCGCCGTCACGGTGCTCAGCTCGGACGATCCGGTGCGGGTCTTCCAGAACTTCGCGACGGTCGATCTCCTGTCGGGCGGGCGTGCGGAGATCATGGCGGGCCGCGGCTCGTTCATCGAGTCCTTCCCCCTGTTCGGCTACGACCTCGACGACTACGACGCGCTCTTCGCCGAGAAGCTGGACCTGCTGCTGGCCATCCGCGCCTCCGAGCGCGTCACCTGGTCGGGGCGCCTGCGCGCGCCGATCGACGACCGCGGCGTGTACCCGCGCCCGCTGCAGGATCCCCTGCCGGTCTGGATCGCGGTGGGAGGCACCCCGAAGTCGGTGGTCCGGGCGGGCGCGCTCGGCCTGCCCCTGGCGCTCGCGATCATCGGGGGCATGCCCGAGCGCTTCGCCCCGCTGGCCGAGCTGCACCGCGAGGCGGCGCGGCGGGCCGGCCACGCGCCCCCGGCGCTCGGCATCAACTCGCACGGCTACATCGCCGACACCTCCCAGCGCGCCGCCGACGAGTCGTTCCGGCCGTTCGCGACGATGATGGACCGCATCGGCCGCGAGCGCGGCTGGCCGCCCATGACGCGCGAGCAGTTCGACGCCTCGCGCGGCCTGCGCGGCGCCAACTTCGTCGGCAGCCCGCAGGAGGTCGTCGAGAAGATCCTCTTCCAGCACGAGATCTTCGGGCACGACCGCTTCCTGCTGCAGTCGAGCGTGGGCACCATGCCGCACCGCGACGTCATGCGCTCGATCGAGCTGCTCGGCACCGAGGTGGCCCCCGCCGTGCACCGGGCCCTGCGCGAGCGGGCGCCGGCCGAGCCGGAGGAGCCCGCCCTCTCCGCGCCGCCCGAGGGCTGATGGCCCGCCCGCTCCAGGTCGGGACGATCGGGGGCGTGCGGCCCCCGCTCGATCCGGCGCTGGCCGGGGTGCGCGCGGCCGAGGAGGCGGGCTTCGACGCCGTCTGGTGGTCGGATCACTTCCTGCACTGGTTCCCGCCGGGCGTCTGGACCCCCGACCTCACGCCGATGGCGGCGACGGTGCGCAGCCCCCACGCCTTCCTGGACCCGATGCCGGTGATCGGCGCGGCGGCCGTCCAGACCTCGCGCATCCGGCTCGGCACCGCGGTCACCGACGCCGTGCGGCGCCACCCCGCCCTGCTGGCGCAGACCTTCCTGACCCTCGACCACCTCAGCCACGGGCGGGCGATCCTGGGCATCGGGGTGGGGGAGGCGGAGAACATCCTGCCCTTCGGCTTCTCCTACGAGCGGCGGGCGTCGCGGCTGATCGAGGCGGTCGAGATGATCCGGCTGCTGTGGTCCACCACCGACCCGGTCGACGTGCAGGGCGAGTTCTGGACCCTCGACCAGGCGATCCTGGGGGCGGAGCCCTACGGCGAGCGCCCGCCCGAGATCTGGATGGCCTCCCACCGGCCCCGGGTGCTGGCGGCCACCGGGCGCCTGGCGGACGGGTGGCTGCCGATCGTGATCGATCCGGCCGAGTACGCGGGCCTGCTGGCCGACCTGCGCGCCGCCTCCCTCGCGGCCGGACGCCCGGCCGACGCCGTCACGGCGGGCCTGTTCGCCTGGATCGTCGTCGACGAGGACCGCGACGCCGCCGAGGCGATGCTGGACGGCCTGCTGCTGCGCCTGGTGGCGCTGACCGCCCCGGCCGAGGAGTACGCGCTCGCCGGGGCCGTCCCGCCGATCGAGGAGGGCTGGGGCCTGCTGCACTACGTGCCCACCCGCTTCACCCGCGAGCAGGCGCTGGCCGCCGCGGCCGCCGTGCCGGGCGCGCTGCTGCGCCGCCACTTCATGTGGGGCACGCCCGACGACATCGTCGAGCGCCTGCGCCCCTTCCGCGAGGCGGGGATGGAGCACGTCTACCTGGCCAACGTGACCGCCCTGGGCGACCCCGCCAAGGCCGCGTCCTCGGCCGCGCTCCTGACCGACATCCAGCACGGCCTGCGCCGCCTGCCCGATCCACCGGGGCGCCCGTGACGCGGCGGTGTTTCGACACGCGGCCAAGGAGGGCCCGCGGGGGGGTGGAATAGCCTGAACCATGGCCATCACCCTCACGGATCCGCACGACGCGCCCGCCGCGGCGATCGCGCCGCTCGAGCCGCACGTGATCGTCCTCTTCGGGGCCACCGGCGACCTCGCCAAGCGCAAGCTGCTGCCGGGCCTGCTGCACCTGTCGCGGGCCGGCCTGATGTCGGAGTTCCGCATCGTCGGGATCTCGCTGGACCCCCTCGACAGCGAGTCGTTCCGCGTCTTCGCCCGCGCCGCCTGGAACGAGTTCGGCCGGGACACGATCACCGAGGACGACTGGAACGACTTCGCGAGCCGCCTCTCCTACGTCCAGACCGGGGAGGGGGCCGAGGGCCTCGAAGCGCGCGGCGGGCGTCGCCGCCGCGCAGCTGGGCGGCCACCCGCGCTACCTCCACTACCTCAGCGTCCCGCCCGCCGCCGCGCCCTCGGTGGTGCAGGTGCTGGCCGACGCCGGGCTCACGGAGCGGGCCCGGATCATCATGGAGAAGCCCTTCGGCACCGACCTCGCGAGCGCCATCACGCTCAACGCCGAGGTCGACGCGGTCTTCCCGGACAGCCAGGTGTTCCGCATCGACCACTTCCTGGGCAAGGAGGCGGCCCAGAACATCCTGGCCCTGCGGTTCGCGAACGGGCTCTTCGAGCCCATCTGGAACCGCCAGCACATCGATCACATCCAGATCGACGTGCCCGAGGCCCTCGACGGTGGGCACCCGCGGCGGCTTCTACGACGCCACCGGCGCCTACCGCGACATGGTGGTCACCCACCTGCTGCAGGTGCTCGCCTTCACCGCGATGGAGCCGCCCACCGCCCTGGAGCCGACGGCCATCAACGAGGAGAAGAACAAGGTCTTCCGCTCGCTGGTGCCCATCGATCCCCGCGACGTGGTGCGGGGCCAGTACGAGGGGTTCCGCCAGACCCCCGGCTGCGCGATCGACTCCCAGACCGAGACCTTCGTCGCCCTGCGCTGCACCATCGACAACTGGCGCTGGTCGGGGGTGCCCTTCTTCCTGCGCACGGGCAAGCGCATGGCCGAGGGCGCGCGCATCATCTCGATCGCCTTCAAGGAGCCCCCGCGCAGCATGTTCCCGCCGGGCTCGGGCGTGGGCAAGTTCGGCCCGGACCACCTCACCTTCGACCTGGCCGACGCCTCGCGGCTGTCGCTGTCGTTCTACGGCAAGCGCCCCGGCCCCGGCATGCGGCTGGTCAAGCAGAGCCTGCAGTTCTCGATCACCGAGGACGCCGCCCACGTGGACGTGCTCGAGGCCTACGAGCGCCTGATCTACGACGCGATGATGGGCGACCACACCCTGTTCGCCAACGCCAAGGGCATCGAGCGGCTGTGGGAGGTCTCCCAGCCCCTGCTCGAGAACCCGCCGCCGGTGCTGCCCTACGCCCAGGGCTCCTGGGGCCCGGCCGAGGCGATGGACGCCCTGATCCACCCGCGCACCTGGCGGCTGCCCTTCGCGCGCAAGTGGCGCGGGCCCAAGTGACCCGGGGGTAGCGCCCGGGGAGGGCAGGGGGGTCCGCCGCGACAACGGCGTGATCCGCTCGGGGGGTCGCCTCGTAGGCCCTTACCGAGATGGCCTCCCACCGTCCCTCCTGCCGCCGCGCGCGGCGCAGCGCTCCCCTCCTCGCCTGCGTCGCGCTGGCCGCCGCCCCGGCGGCGGCCACGGCGGACGTCCACGTCAGCGTGCCGGTGCGCTTCCTCGGCGGCCCCATCGCACCGGCGGTGCCCGTTCCCGCGCCCGGCGCGGCGGGGCCGGCGGGCGACCCGCTCGGCATCGACGCGCCGGCGCCGGCCGGGCCGGCCCTCCTGGGCTATCCCTGTGACACGCCGGACCCGGCCGACTGCATGGACTGGACCGACGCCGGCGACCTGACGCCGCCGCCGGGCACGCCCGACGCCGAGCCGGGCTCGGCCGACCCGCCGGTCACGGCCGCCGCGCCGCTGGTGCCGGACCCGGCCGCGGCGGCCGCCACCGCCGGGGGGTTGATCGCGCCGGCGCCCGAGAGCTGGCTGCCGTGGCAGACCCCGCTGCTGCGCTGGCGCGCGGCCGCCGGCGCGACCCACTACAACGTGCAGGTCTTCCGCGGGACGCGACTGGTGATGAGCGCCTGGCCGCGCACGGCCCGCCTGCGCGTGCCCCGGGGCGTGCTGGAGCAGGGGCGCACCTACGTGTGGGTGGTCTGGGCCGGGCGGGGCCAGCGCTCCGCCCCCCGCTACGGGGCCGCGCCGGTCGGGCGCGCCACCTTTCAGGTCACCCTGCGTCCGCGGCTCGTCTTCCGCACCCCCGGGGCCGCCCCGGGCACCACGATCGCCGAGGTGCGGCCGCACATCCCCTTCGGGCGGCTGCGCCTGGTGCGCACCACGACGCCGCTGCGCCGGCTGCCGGCGCAGATCGCGCTGGACGCCCGCGGCTTCGTGGCGCTCCCGGTCGGCGCGCGCGCGGCGGAGCGCCTGCGCGCCGTGCTCGTCGACCGCGGCCCCGCTCCACCTCTGGGCCTGAGAGCCCCCTAGACCGACAACCCCGCCAACGGCAGGAGAGACCAGTGTCGAGAGAGCTCGAGATCGTCCACGACGTCATCGAGAGGCAGACCCCCGCGGAGATCGCGGGATCCACCCGCCGCCAGTTCGTCAGCAAGACGGCCATCGGCATCGGGGGGCTCGCCCTCCTGGCCGGACCCGCGGCCGCCCTCGCCCAGAAGGGCGGCTCCACGCCGCCCGCGACCCGCAACGACCCCCAGACCATCCTCAACGTCGCCGCCACCGCCGAGGTGCTGGCCACGATCGTCAACACCGTGGCGTGGGAGAAGCGCCTGGGCCGCGACTTCGTGACCCAGCGCAACCTCCAGACGGCCGCCCGCGAGGAGCTCATCCACTACCGCTACCTGGTGAGCATCGGGGCGGTCCCCGCGACCAAGCGCATCTGGGTCCCGGACGCCGTCTTCCGCAACCGCACCAACCTGCTCAACACCCTGGAGGTCGGCGACCAGATCTTCGTGAACGCCTACCTGGTGGCCACCAAGACCTTCGGCGACCTGGGCAACGGCGGGGTGGCGGCGGTCACCGCCGAGACCATGGGGGTCGAGGCCGTGCACCGGGCGCTCGCCCGCCAGAGCAACTACAAGCTCGGCAACGACCGCGCCTTCATGCGCTTCGACACCACCGAGGAGGCCAAGGACTCGCCCGCCTTCGGCCAGCCGGGCTTCACGGACATCCTCGAGGCCGTCTCCCAGCTGCAGGCCGCCGGGTTCGGCTTCGGCGAGCGCAGCAAGGCGCCCGGGCGCTTCTACGAGTTCGACGCCGTGAGCGGCCGCACGCCCGACCGGGCCTCGGTCAACACGCGCGCGCCCAGCGCCGGGATCTGACACCCGGCGCCGGCGGATCGCGGACACGGACGTCCGCGGTCGCCGGCGGGCGCGAGGATCGCCCTCCGAATCACCCGGGCGGACGCTTGACGGGGCCCCCGGCAGCTGGCTTGATCCAGCCGACCGCCCCCCGAAGACCGGAGGATCGTTGGCACTCCATCCCGTGAAGAAGTCCGACGACCCGGCCTCCGAGGAGGACGTCTACGCCTCGAGCGACCTGTCGCAGAGCGCGCCCAAGTACCGCATGCCCGACGGCGAGCTGGGCGCGCGCGACGCCTACTCGCTGGTGAGCGACGAGCTGATGGTGGAGGGCAACTCGCGCCTCAACCTGGCGACCTTCTGCCAGACGTGGCTCGAGCCCGAGATCGCCCTGCTCATGACGCACACGTACGACAAGAACATGATCGACAAGGACGAGTACCCGCAGACGGCCGAGCTGGAGCTGCGCTGCGTGAACATGCTCGGCGACCTCTGGCACGCGCCGGACGCGCACGACACCGTGGGCACCTCCACGACCGGCTCGAGCGAGGCCTGCATGCTGGGCGGCATGGCGCTGCTGCACCGGTGGCGCGCCCGCCGCCGCGCGGCCGGCCTGCCCACCGACAAGCCCAACATCGTGATGGGCGTCAACGTCCAGGTGTGCTGGCACAAGTTCGCGGTCTACTGGGACGTGGAGCAGCGCCTGGTGCCCATGGAGGGCGAGCGCTTCATGCTGGGCCCCGAGGAGGCCGTCGCGCAGTGCGACGAGAACACCATCGGCGTGGTCGGGATCCTGGGCTCCACCTTCACCGGCGAGTACGAGCCGATCGCGGAGATCGCGGCCGCGCTCGACGACCTGCAGGAGCGCACCGGCCTGGACGTGCCGATGCACGTCGACGGCGCCAGCGGCGGCTTCGTGGCGCCCTTCATCCAGCCCGACCTGCAGTGGGACTTCCGCGTGCCGCGCGTCAAGTCGATCAACGCCTCGGGCCACAAGTACGGCCTCGCGCCGCTGGGGGTGGGCTGGATCATCTGGCGCGACCAGGCCGAGCTGCCCGACGAGCTGGTGTTCAAGGTCAACTACCTGGGCGGCGAGATGCCCACGTTCGCGATCAACTTCTCGCGCCCCGCGAGCCAGATCGTGGCCCAGTACTACAACTTCATCCGCCTGGGCCGCGAGGGCTACCGCAAGATCCAGCAGACCTCGCAGGACGTCGCCCTCTACCTGGCCGACCAGATCGAGGCGATGGGCCCGTTCCAGATCATCTCCCGCGGCACCGACCTGCCGATCGTGTCGTGGCAGCTGAAGGACGGCGCCAACTTCACGCTCTTCGAGTTCTCCGACGCGGTCCGCTCCCACGGCTGGCAGCTGCCCGCCTACACGATGCCGGCCAACCGGACCGACCTCAGCATCTGCCGCATCGTGGTGCGCCACGGCTTCAGCCGCGACCTGGCCGGCCTGCTGCTGCGCGACATGGGCCAGGTGCTCGATCGCTTCGCGGCCGAGCCGGACCGCCGGCCCTCCACCATCAAGACCGAGGGCTTCTCCCACAGCTGACCGCGCCGCGATGAGCAAGGCCTACGTCTCGGGCCCGCCCGGATGGCGGGTCCGAGAGAGCGCGGGCCCCCACGGGTTCGTCACGCGCCAGGTGTTCGAGGACGAGGGCGGCCGCCTGCTCGAGTGGACCTCGCGGCGCCACCGCAAGGGCCTGGGCCTGCGGGCGGCGGGCGAGGCCCGCGCGGTCGCGCGCGTCGGCATGCGCGACGCGCTGGCCTACCACGGCCTCAACTGGTGGATCGGCTGGCTCTTCATGATCGGCTCGACCTGCTTCGCGGTGGGCTCGATGCCGCTCTACGCCACCCGCGTCGATCCGGGCGTGGACGGGATCACGTTCTTCGTCGGCTCGCTCTTCTTCACCAGCGCCGCGCTGCTCCAGCACATCCAGACGGTCACGGCCGACCGGGGCGTCGGCGGGGCGGAGGCCGGGGGGACCTCCGTGCTGCGCCTGCTGTGCGAGCCGGCGCGCATCGACTGGTGGGCGACCGGCATCCAGCTGGTGGGCACCCTCTGGTTCAACATCACCACCTACGCGGCCCTCAACGACTCGCTCGACTACCAGAAGGAGATCGTGCGCGTGTGGACGCCGGACGCGCTCGGCTCGATCTGCTTCCTGGTCGCCTCGTACCTGGCCCTCGCCGAGGTCACCCACGGGGTGCGGCTGTGGGACCCCGACGACTCCGGCTGGCGGATCGCCGCGCTCAACATGCTCGGCTCGATCTTCTTCGGCATCTCGGCGATCGCCTCGTTCATCCTCCCGAGCTCGGGCGACGAGCTGAGCGTGGAGGCCACCAACCTGTTCACGTTCCTGGGGGCGGTGTGCTTCTTCGGCGGCGCGTGGATGCTGCTCCCCGAGGCGGCCGAGGGCGCGTCCGGGGGCGAAGTGGACTGATCGGTCCGTTTGGTCTAGGGTGAAAACGGACCTTCTTCTCCGTTTTCCATCCGGGAGCCGCTTCGTGACCACCGCACCACCGCCGGCCGAGGCCGTGGACAACCGCCGCTGGTTCGTCCTCATCCTCGTCTGCATCGCGCAGTTCATGGTCGTCCTCGACGCGACCATCACCAACGTGGCGCTGCCGTCGATCCAGACCGGGCTCGACTTCTCGCCCACGTCGCTTCAATGGGTCGTCAACGCGTACACGCTCGCATTCGGCGGGTTCCTGCTGCTGGGCGGCCGCGCCGCCGACTTCGTGGGACGCCGCCGCCTGTTCGTGATCGGCATCGTGGTCTTCACGGTGGCCTCGCTGATCTGCGGCCTGGCCGAGTCCTCCTCGGTCCTGATCGCCGCCCGCGCCCTGCAGGGCCTCGGCGCCGCGATGGTGTCGCCGGCCGCCCTGTCGATCGTGACCACCACCTTCCGCGAGGGCCCCGAGCGCACCAAGGCGCTCAGCGTCTGGGCCGCCATCGCCGTGGGCGGCGCGGCCATCGGCCTGCTGCTGGGCGGCGTGCTGACCGAGTACCTCTCCTGGGAGTGGGTGTTCTTCGTCAACGTCCCCGTCGGCATCGTCGCCATCCTGCTGTCGCTGCGCTTCATCCCGGAGTCGCGCCAGGCGGACACCAACGGCATCGACGTGCTCGGCGCGATCAGCGTCACGGCCGGGCTCACCCTGCTCGTGTACGCGATCGTCAAGACGCAGGACTACGGCTGGCTGTCGGCCGAGACCATCGGCATGGCCATCGCCTCCGCGGCCCTGCTGACGGCGTTCGTGTTCATCGAGCTGCGCTCCAAGGCCCCGCTGGTGCGGCTCAGCATCTTCCGCCAGCGCGCGCTCACCGGCGCCAACCTGGCGATGCTGGCCGTGACCGGCGGCATGTTCGCCGTGTTCTACTTCGCCTCGCTGTACGTGCAGCAGACGCTCGGCTTCACGCCGGTGCAGGCGGGCCTGGCCTTCATCCCGCTCACCGCGGGGATCATCCTGTTCTCGGGCCTGGCCCAGCAGCTCATCGGGCGGATCGGGGTCAAGCCGGTCGCGCTCACCGGCATGTTCGTGGCGGCCATCGGCCTGCTGCTGCTGGCGCGCATCCCGGTGGACGGCAGCTACTCCGGCGACGTCCTGCCCGGCATCCTCGTGATGTCGGCCGGCCTCGGGCTGACGTTCGTGCCGATGACGCTCATCGCCACGACCGGCGTGTCCGACGCCGACGCCGGCCTCGCGTCGGGGCTGTTCAACTCCTCGCAGCAGATCGGCGGCGCCCTCGGGCTCGCGATCCTCTCGACCGTGGCGGCCAGCACGACGTCCGACGCGCTGCCGAGCGGCGTGGTCTCGCCGGCCGAGCAGTCGTCCGCCCTGGTGGACGGGTTCCAGGCGGCCTTCGCCGTCGGGTCCGGTCTGATGCTGGTGGGGGTGCTGATCACCGCGATCTTCGTGCGCAAGCGCGACGTGGCGGTGATCCGGGAGCTGGACACCGTCCCGGTGATCGATGGCTAGCCCGCTCCGCTCCGACGCGCGCCGCAACCGGGAGCTCATCCTGGCGGCCGCGTCGGAGCTCTTCTCCGAGTCCGGCGCCGACCTCTCGATCGACGAGCTCGCGCGCCGGGCCGGGGTCGGGCACGCGACGATCTTCCGCCGCTTCCCGTGCAAGGACGACCTGATCATCGCGATGATCGAGCAGCGGCTCGCCGACCTGGCCGAGGCGGTGGAGGAGGCCGCGCGGACGGACGACGCGTGGGAGGGCCTCGCGGCCGCCATGGCGGTCATCGCCGAGCGCCAGGCCATGGACCGCGGCCTGGCCGAAGCGGCCCACAGCCGCGTCGCCGGTGCGCCCAACCTGCGCGAGGCGCGCCAGCGCATCCTGACGCCCATCGCCGACCTGCTCCGGCGGGCGCAGGCGGCGGGCCAGGTGCGCGACGACCTGCAGCCCGAGGACGTCTTCTTCCTGATCGCGGCCGCGGCCAACGCCTCGCCGTGCCGCTTCCAGATCCCGGGCCTGTGGCGGCGCTACCTCGGGGTGGTGCTCGACGGGATGCGCCCGGAGGGCGCCTCGCCGCTCGCGCCGGACGCCCCGGCGCTCTGCGACATCGAGGAGGCCTTCGAGACGGCGTCCACCGGGTCGGCGTCGGCGTCCTCCTGAAGCACGCGGCGCAGTGCCTGCAGCGCCTCGAGGACGGCCGGGTACTCGGCGGGCTCGAGCCGCTCCAGCAGGCGGCGCAGGCGCATGCGGCTGACCTCGCTGGCCTCGTCCATCACCCGGCGCCCCGCCGGGGTGAGGCCCACCGGACGGCGGCGGCGGTCGTCGCCCGGGGCGGCCTCCGGTCGCTCCACCCACCCCTCGCGCTCCAGCGTCTGGACCATCCGCGTCGCCGTGCTCAGCGCGACGCCGGTGGCGGCGGCCAGCGAGGACATGGTGCGCGGGCCGTCGGCCAGCGCCAGCATCGCGATGTGCTGCGGCGTGCTCAGCCGCTCGCCCGCCGTGGCGCCCTGCCGGCGCCGCTCGTGCCGGGCCAGGATCAGCGGCGCCGCCATGTTCCGAAGGTCGGCGAAGGCGTTGACCATCAGCTCGAGGGCCGGGTCGCTCATAGCTTGTAGAATACAATCATCGTGTCATCCGCTCGTGAGGGGGACCCTCCCATAATTCGCCCTGACGCTCGACGGGTCGGACCGATGTTCACCCTCACGCTGCTCGCCGTCGTGTGCGTGTCCTACGTCCTCCAGCAGACCCTCGTCGTCCCCGCGCTGCCCACCATCCAGCGCGACCTGGACACCACCACCACCTGGGCCACCTGGATCTTCACCGGCTTCCTGCTGTCGTCGGCCGTCGCGACGCCGCTCATCGGCAAGCTCGGCGACACCTACGGCAAGAAGCGCCTGCTGGTGATCGTGATGGTCATCTTCGCGGTCGGCACGATCGGCGCGGCGCTGTCCACCTCGATCACCATGCTCATCCTGGCCCGCGCCCTGCAGGGCGCCGCCGGCGCCATCTTCCCGCTGGCGTTCGGCATCGTGCGCGACGAGCTGCCCCCCGAGAAGGTCGGCATGGCCCTCGGCCTGCTGTCGGCGACGCTGGGCATCGGGGCCGGCATCGGCCTGGTGCTGAGCGGGGTCGTGCTGGAGAGCTTCACCTGGGAGTGGCTCTTCTGGTTCGGGGCGATCCCGGTGATCCTGGCCCTCGGGCCGGTGTGGTTCCTGCTGCCGGAGTCGCGCGTGCGCACCCCCTCGCGCGTTCGACTGGTGGGGCGCGCTGACGATGTCGCTCGGCCTCTCGGCGCTGCTGGTCGCGCTCAGCGAGGGCGAGCGCTGGGGATGGCTCAGCGCGGCCACCCTCGGCCTGTTCGCGGCGTCGGTCGGTCCTGCTGGTGCTGTGGGTCTGGGTGGAGCTGAAGGTGCCCGAGCCCATGGTGGAGATGGGGATGATGCGCGACCGCGGCGTGCTGTGGGCGAACATCGTCGCGATCATCGTGGGCTTCTCCATGTACGGGACCTTCCTGCTGGTCCCGACCTTCGTGCAGATGGGCGCGGGCCTGCCGGACTCGCTCGCCTCCCAGCTCACCTACGGCTTCGGCGCGAGCGTGATCGCCGCGGGGCTCTTCCTGGTGCCGTCCTCGGTGGCGATGCTGATCGTGGGCCCCCTCGGCGGCTCCCTGGAGCCCCGGGTCGGCGCCAAGGCGCTCACGGGCGCGGGGTGCGTGGTGCTCGGCCTCGGGGGCCTGATGCTCGCCCTGTTCCACTCCGCCGGCTGGGAGATCGTCGTCGCGATGACCTTCATCGGCATCGGGGTGGCGCTGGTCTACGCGATGCTCGCCAAGCTGATCATCGACCGGGTCTCGCCGCAGGTCACGGGCGTCGCGATCGGCGTCAACACGGTCATGAGGACGATCGGCGGCGTCATCGGCGCCCAGGTCGGGGCCGCCCTGCTCAGCGCCATCACGATCTCGGGCACCGAGCTCCCCGCCGAGAGCGCCTTCACCGCCACCTTCCTGATCGCCGCGGTGGTCGCCTTCACCGGCGCGCTCGCCATCCTGAGGATCCCCGGCCGCGGGGCGCGCGCCGCGGGCGCCCCGGTCCCCGAGCCGGCGGTCTCCGCCTGAGCGCTAGACGCCCACGTTGAGGGTCACGGTCATGCCGGCGTCCGGGTCGCCGCTGACCGTGCCCAGCTGGGTGGAGTAGCCGTCGCCGAAGACCATGTCGGTCTCCAGCGAGGTCTGGGCCAGGTTGGTCACGCTCTGCTCGTAGCCGGCGGTGGCGTACACCGCCTCGCAGGCGTCCTGCGGCAGCGCGAGCTGCGAGGTCACCAGCTTGGACCCGGCCGCGGTCGCCTCGGCGAGGCTCGGGTAGACCTCGAAGTGGACGTGCGGCCAGCGCCCCGAGTAGGCGGCGGGGAAGATGCTGGCGAACGTCACCCGGCCCGTCGCGTCGGCCACCTGGACCCCGCGCAGGTAGTTCTGGTCGGCGATCTCGGAGTCGTACAGCGAGTAGCGCCCCTCGCGGTCGCAGTGCCACAGGTAGACGGCGGCGCCCTCGGCGGGCGTGCCGCCGGTCGACACGTCGAGCACGGTGAGGGCGATCGCGAGCGGCACCCCGGCGGCCGTCCCCGAGGCCGAGCCGAAGCTCGAGGTGATGTCGCTGCGCACGATGCCGCTCTCGGTGAGCACGTTGACCCCGTTGGAGCCGTCGGCCGGGTAGGGGCCGCCGGTCTCCTCGGGGATCTCGTCCGAGACCGCGGCGGTCGTGCCGGCGGTCGTGGCCGTCGCGCTCGCGGTGGCGCCGGTCGTCCCCGCCGAGTCGGCCGACGAGGTGCCGCAGCCGACCAGCGTCGCCAGGCCGCCCACCGCCAGCAGCTGCAGCGCACGGCGACGGCTCATGAGCGTGGACACGTCGAAGGAGAGTCCCCGGTCGTGGTCGTGGACCTCGTCCTCCTGGACGTCCCGCATCCGCTGGGCGCTCATGGGCTGCTCCCCGTGTGCCGTGGCCGTGGGCCCACGGTAGGGGCGGCGCCTCACCGCGCGCCGGGAGGCGCCTGGGAGAAGCCTGTGAACTCACGCGGAGAGCTGCGCGGCCCCGGCGGGGGCGTCTCGGCGGACCACGACCGGCCGCGGTACGGCACGACCTCGCGGAAGGCGCGGCTGCCGACCAGCAGCACGAAGGTGGCGAGCGCGACGGCCACGCACGAGAACGACGTGAGAGTGGTCGGCAGGCCGATCGCGTCGGCCATGTACCCCAGCGCGACCGTGGGGATCGTGCCCGCGTAGGCACAGCAGTAGAGCAGCGACATCAGCTTTCCACGCTGCTCGATGGGCACGATCGTTCCGCAGATGACCGTGCCGCCGAAGAGGATGAAGCCGTTGGTGACGCCGATGATGCTGACCGCGAAGAGAACCACGTCAGACGCTGTCGAGCTGCGACGAGGCGACGATCAGGAACGACAGCAGCGACGAGGTCGACACCCCGATCATGATCGCCTTGCGCGGGTCCAGACCGCGCGCCAGGAAGGGTGCGAGACCGCCCAGCGCCAGGGTGAGGAATCCGATCAGCCCGACCACCGCCAGGTTGCGCACGTTGAGCGTGTCGAAGACGAAGATCGGCACCACCGACAGGAACGTTCCCTCGATGAAGCTCATCAGGAAGGTGGCCGGCGCGACGAAGGTCATGAAGCCGAACGCCTGACCGCTCGGGACGCCGATGCGGATGCGGAAGCTTCCCGGGGTTCTTCTGGCGCACGAGCGTCTCGGACGCGGTGGCCACCATCACGATGCCGACGAGCATCAGGACGACGTGGGCCTCGAAGGGAGTGTGGCGCGGGTTGGGCCGCGTACTGGGCCGCGAGTGCCCGCGAAGCCGGGGCCGAGCCCGAAGCCGAGACGGAAGAAGACGCCCGCCAGAGCGGCGGCGAGGGCCTTGCTGTTGTCGCGGGCGTGGTCCACGACGAAGGCGGCGCCGACGCCGAGGAATCCGCCGATCGCCAGGCCCTGCAGCACGCGGCCGGCGAACAGCAGCGGCACCGACTCGGCGAGCGCGAACACCAGGAGGCCAGGGTCATCGTCACCATGGCCGGGATCAGCAGGCGCTTGCGCCCGAGCCGGTCGCTGAGGTTGCCGGCGATCAGCATCGTCGGGACGACGGTGACCGTGTAGGTCACGAACAGCAGCGTCGCCGTGGCCGTCGAGATGTTGAAGTCCTGCTGATACAGGGGCAGCAGCGGCGTCAGCGTGCTGGTGCCCATCGTCAGCACCAGCAGGCCGATCAGGGCCTTCCACGAGCCCAGCGTCACCCGTCGTCCCCTCGCGCTCGCGCCGATTCACGCATGCCGGTCAAAATACCAGACGATACGAGTTCGTGAATCCCCCTAGCGGGGCCGGCGCAAACCCCAGAACGCGATGACCGCCCCCAGGGCGGAGGCGACGGCGATCATCCAGCACGCGGCGGCGAAGCCGGCCTCCATGCCGGTGCGGGCCGCGTCGCTCACCAGCGCCCGCTGGGCCTCTCCCCCGGAGGCGTCGATCGCCGCCTCCAGCCCGGCCGGCGATCCGGTGAGGGCCGCGTCGAGCGTGTCCTCCGAGACGCCGGTGACGCCGGAGCCGGCCAGCGCCTCGTTCATCGCGTCGACGCCCCGCCCGATGAAGAGGGTGCCGCCCACGGCGACGCTGAGGGCGCCGCCGATGTAGCGGCTCACGTTGAGGGTGCCCGCGGCCTCGCCGCTCTGCTCGGGGGGAACCACCGCCATCGGCGACGCCGACGCGGTGGCGAAGCAGCTGCCGAGGCCGATCCCGGAGATGACCAGGGGCAGCCACAGGTCGCCGAGGGCGGTGACGTCGTTGACCGTCGCGAACAGCACGGAGCCGATCGTCAGCAGCACCAGCCCGCCGCCGACCGGGATCGGGTAGCCGATGCGGTCGCCCAGGCGCCCGGCCACGAGCGAGGTGACGAAGAGCGAGATTCCGTACGGCAGCAGCACCAGGCTGGCGGCGACGGCCGAGTAGCCGAAGGTCGCCTCGGACTGGGCGTAGAGGTTGAAGAAGAAGAGGAAGCCGATCAGCCCGATCGTGGAGAGCAGGGTCACGATGTTCCCGGACGCGTACACGCGGTTGCGCAGCAGGCGCAGGTGCACCATGGGCTCCGCGCGGCGCAGCTCGATCAGCACGAACACGACGGCCAGGACGGCGCCGGCCACCAGCGAGCCGACGATCGTGACGGTGCCCCAGCCGACGTCCTGGCCGCGCTGCAGCGCGGAGATGATCAGCAGGATCGCCGCGCCGAGGACGGCGGCGCCGACCAGGTCGAGCCGGGGCGCGGCGGTCTGGCGCGGGAGCGGCCCCAGGTAGAGCAGGCTCAGGACCACCACGACGGCGATCATCGCGAGGTCGGTCCAGTAGATGCCGCGCCAGGAGACGCCGTCGGTCCACACGCCGCCGTAGAGGGGGCCCAGGGCGAAGCCGATCCCGGCCGCCGCGCCCCACGCCCCGAAGGCCGCGCCGCGCTCCTGCGGTGGGAAGGCCAGGTTGAGCGCCGAGATGGTCGCCGGCATCAGGAACGCCGCGCCCGCGCCCTGCAGGGCCCGCCCGCCGATCAGGACGTCGCCGTCCTGGGCCAGGGCGGTCAGCACGCTGCCGGCGGCGAACAGCCCCAGCCCGATCAGGAACACCGCGCGCATGCCGAGGATGTCGCCCAGGCGCCCGGCCGGCAGCACCAGGGCGGCGACGGCCAGGATGTAGGCGTTGAGGGCCCACGCCAGCGTGGTGGTGTCCATGCCGAGGTCGTCGGCGAGCGCGTTGACGGCGGCGTTGATGGCCGTGGTGTTGAGCGCGATCAGGAAGACCGCGATCGACGAGGTGACGAGCACCCCGCGGGGGCTGATTCGGCCGCTGGGCACCGCGGCCATCATCAGGGGTCGCGCAGGGTGATGTTGACACCGCCCAGCACGCGCCCGTTGACCTGGATCTCCACCCGGTGCGGGCCGGGGTACAGCCGCCGCACCGACCGCTGGGCGAAGGTGTGGCGGCGGGCGAGCTCGGTGGGGACGCCCGCCTCCAGGGTGCGGCGCGCCAGGGCGAAGGCCCGCGGCGCGCGCATGCCGTTCGCCCCGGCGTGGTGGACCAGGTAGTGCACCACCACCGGCGTGTCGGCGGGCGCGCGCAGCCGCACGGCGATGCGGGCCGCCGTGCCGATGGCCGGGTCGGCGGGCGTCACGGCCAGCTCCTCCAGCGCGACCGGGGCGGCGCCGTCGTAGCCCAGGAGCGCGAGCGCGGCCGGGTCCCCCGCGGTGGCCAGCGTGCGCAGGCCCCGGCGCACCACCCATGCCGCGCGGGGCTCCTCCCCCGGCGCTCCAGCGGGCGGCGGTGGCGAGCGCCAGCTCGGGGTGGTCCTTGGCGATGTCGTTGAGGTTGTTCGCCACCGAGCGGCGCACGTACTCGGAGGGGTCGTCGACGAGGCGGTCGAGGACGTCGATGACCGGCGCCGGGTCGGCCACGAGCACCGCGACGCGCGGCGCCCAGGGCAGGCGCGGCCGGCAGCCCTCGGAGGCCAGGCGGCGCACGTCGGGGTCGGGGTCGCCGGTCCAGCGGCGGAACCAGGCGAAGGCCCCCTCGGGGTCGCGCGCGATGAACGGGCGCACCGCCCACTCGCTGGAGAAGCGCCCCGTCATGGCGGCCAGCAGCGGCAGGGCCGCGTCGGGCACGTCGAGGCCGCGCGCGGCGACGAGGTCGGTCACCGGCACCGTCATCCAGCCGTCGAAGCCCGGCGAGGCGAGCGCCCCCCGCAGCACCCGCTCCAGGTCGTCCCAGCGGTCCGGAAGGTGCCGGTCGAGGGCGCCGGTCAGGTGGCGCATGCGTCCCTTGAGCTCGAGCGCGGCGAGCCCGTCCACCGCGTCGGCGGTGAAGGCCGCGACGTCCATGGCCGGCCAGGCGCGCGACAGCTCGCCGGCGAGGTCGGCGACGAGCGCCGGCGAGTACACGTCCTTGAGCGCGGCCATCGCGGTCAGGCTACGACACCGGCCCGTTCATTAGTCTGCGCGTGTGAGCGACCCCCGCATCGAGCGCCTCGCCCGTCTGGCCGTCGAGGTGGGGGCCAACGTCCAGCCGGACCAGGTCGTCTCCGTCAGCGGGCGCCCGGGGCAGGAGGAGCTGGTGCGCGCCGTCGCATCGGCCGCCTACGCCCGGGGCGCCCGCTACGTGGACGTCGCCTGGTTCGACCCCGAGGTGAAGCTCGCCCGCCTGACCCACGCCCCCGCCGAGACCCTCGACTGGGTGCCCCCGTGGCTGGGCCAGCGCATCGTGGAGATCGGGCGGATGGCGGGCGCCACGATCGCGCTCGCGGGACCCACGGCGCCCGGGCTGTTCGACGACGTCGACCCGGCGCGGGCCGGCCGCGACCGGCTGCCGTCGGTGCGCGAGGGGGTCGCCGTGATCATGGGCGGGCAGGTCAACTGGACCGTGCGTGCCGTGCCCCAACCCGGCCTGGGCCGGCCTCGTGTTCCCCGACCTGGCGCCCGCCGACGCGCTCGAGCGCCTCTGGACCGAGGTGGCCCACATCTGCCGCCTGGACGAGCCCGACCCCGCCGCCGCCTGGCGCGCGCGCGGCGCCGAGCTGGAGGCGTCGGCCCAGCGCCTCAACGACGCGCCGCCTGTCGGCGCTGCGCTTCGTGGGCCCGGGCACCGACCTGACCGTGGGCCTGCTGCCGGGCTCGCGCTGGGTGGGGGGCGGCGACCACCGCTCGGACGGGCTGCCCCACCTGCCCAACATCCCCACCGAGGAGGTCTTCACGACCCCCGACCCCGCCCGCACCGAGGGCGTCGTGCGGGCCACGCGCCCCCTCGACCTGGGGGGCACGGTGGTGAACGGCCTCGAGGTGCGCTTCGAGGGCGGCCGCGCCGTGGAGATCACGGCGGACACCGGCGCCGACATCCTGCGCGCCCGCGCGGCGCTGGACGAGGGCGCCGCCCGCCTGGGCGAGGTGGCGCTGGTGGACGGCAGCGGGCGCATCGGGCCGCTGGGCACGGTGTTCTTCGACACGCTCCTCGACGAGAACGCCGCCAGCCACATCGCCCTCGGCGCGGGCTACCCCAAGGGCGCCGACCCCTCCGAGGCCGAGCGCATCAACACCAGCGAGATCCACATCGACTTCATGATCGGCGGCCCCGACGTGACCGTGTTCGGGGTCGAGGCGGACGGCACCGAGAGCCCGGTGCTGGAGAACCTGACCTGGTGGTCAGACCCCGCGCAGTAGGCCGCCGTCCACCGGGACCGCGACCCCGGTGACGTACGAGGCCCGCTCGCTGCACAGGAAGGCCGCCACGGCGGCGATCTCCTCCACCCGGCCGGTGCGCCCGGCCGGCACCTGCGCGCGCGCCGACTCCTCGGCGGCCTCGGCCGAGCCCGACAGGCGCGTGAGGCGGTCGGTGAGGATGCGCCCCGGCAGCACCGTGTTGAGCGTCACGCCGTCGCCGGCCACCTGGCCGGCGATCGTCTTCCAGGCCGCCAGGGCGGCCGAGCGCTCGGCGTTGGAGAGCACCAGCTGCCCGAGCGGCTCGCGCACCGAGGTGGACGCCACGTTGAGGATGCGCCCCCAGCCCCGGGCGACCATCCCCGGCATCACCGCCCCCACCAGGGCCAGCGGCGCCTCCACCAGGGTGCGGTGCGCGGCCCGCCACTGGTCGGTGTCGAAGCCCAGCGCGTCGGGCCCGGCCGGCGGCCCGCCCGTGTTGCACACCAGCACCTCGACCGGGCCGCCGAGTGCCGCCTCGACCTCGGCGACCAGGCCCGGCACGGCGTCGAGGTCGGCGCTGTCCCACACGAAGCCGCGCGCGCCGATCTGCGCCGCCGCGGCGTCGATGCGCTCGCGCGAGCGCGAGGCGATCGCCACCCGCGCGCCCTCGGCCGCCAGCGCGGCCGCGATCCCGCGCCCGATGCCCGCCGACGCGCCGGTCACCAGCGCCACCCGATCACGCAGCCCGAGGTCCATGGGCCCGATGCTAGCCTCACGCCCGTGAGCGCGACGCGCGCAGCCGCCGAGACGACCGAGGCACGCCGCGCCGGCCGGCCGCGATCGGCCGCCGTGGACACGGCGATCCTGGACGCCGCGCTGGCCCTGCTGTCCAGCGAGGGCTACGGGCGCATGAGCATGGACGCGGTGGCCGCGCGCGCCGGGGTCAGCAAGGCGACCATCTACCTGCGCTACAGCGGCAAGGCCGACCTGGCGACCGCCGCCCTGGCCCACCTGCGCGTGGCCGGCCGCCCGGATCCCACCGGCCACCTGCGCACCGACCTGCTCTCCGAGCTCCGCCAGCTGCGCCTCAACACCGAGCGCGTGCTGGCCATGTCGCTGGTCGGCACCTGCCTGTCGGAGGAGCGCCACACGCCGGAGCTGATGCAGCTCTTCCGCGAGCGCACCATGCAGCCGCGCCGCGCGATCCTGCGCGACCTGATGGGCGAGGGCCGCGCCCGCGGCGAGATCGCCGCCGACGCCGACATCGACGCGGCCGTCGACCTCTTCATGGGCGCCTACCACGCCCACCACCTGTCGGGCGAGCCCTTCCCGGACCGCTGGGAGGAGCGCATCGTGGACGGCATCCTGCGCGGCCTCGGGGCCCCGGGGGGGCCGGCCCCCTCCTGAGCTCGCGGGCGCCCCGGCTCGCGCGCGGGCCCCTTGCTAGGTTGGGTGTGCGGGCGCAGCGACGGCGAACCACGTCCCCCTGGGTGACGATGTCCTCGGCTCACCAAACGACGGTCGATTGACCACCGGCGACGACACGCCGCCCCGCGGCGCGGAGCCGGAGGAGCGCGACGTCGATCCCCGCGAGACGCGCGAGTGGCTCGAGGCGGTCGACGACATCCTGCGCGAGTACGGCCCCGAGCGGGCCGGCGCGCTGCTGGGGCAGGTGGTCACCGAGGCGCGGCTGTTCGGGGCGGTCGTGCCGGTCGCCGACAGCACGCCGTACATCAACACCATCCCGCGGGCCGACGAGGAGCCGATCCCCTTCGACCAGGACGTCGAGCGGCGCCTGCGCTCGGCGATCCGCTGGAACGCCGCCGCGCTGGTGCTGCGGGCCAACAAGGAGTCGTCCGAGCTCGGCGGCCACATCGCCAGCTTCCAGTCGGCGGCCACCCTCTTCGAGGTCGGCTTCAACCACTTCTGGCACGCCCGCACGGCCGAGCACGGCGGCGACCTGGTCTACCTGCAGGGGCACTCCTCGCCCGGCGTCTACGCCCGCGCCTACCTCGAGGGGCGCCTCGACGAGGAGCAGATGCGCAACTTCCGCCAGGAGGTGGACGGCAACGGCCTCTCGTCGTACCCGCACCCGTGGCTGATGCCCGACTTCTGGCAGTTCCCCACGGTGTCGATGGGCCTCGGCCCGATCATGGCCATCTACCAGGCCCGCTTCATGAAGTACCTCCAGGGCCGCGGGATCGCGGACACCGCCGAGCGCAAGGTCTGGGCCTTCATGGGCGACGGCGAGATCGGACGAGCCCGAGTCGATGGGCGCCATCTCGCTGGCCGGGCGCGAGCACCTCGACAACCTGGTCTTCGTCGTCAACTGCAACCTGCAGCGGCTCGACGGCCCGGTGCGCGGCAACGGCAAGATCATCCAGGAGCTGGAGACCAACTTCCGCGGCGCGGGCTGGAACGTCATCAAGGTGATCTGGGGCGAGAACTGGGACCCGCTGCTCGCCGCCGACCACGACGGGCTGCTCAAGCGCCGCATGGAGGAGGCGGTCGACGGCGAGTACCAGACCTTCAAGTCGCGCGACGCCGACTACGTGCGCGAGCACTTCTTCGGGGCGTACCCCGAGCTCAAGGAGCGCGTCGCCGACATGACCGACCCGGAGATCTGGGCGCTCAACCGCGGCGGCCACGACCCGCGCAAGGTCTACGCCGCGTACCACGCCGCCATGCAGCACGAGGGCCAGCCCACGGTGATCCTGGCCAAGACCATCAAGGGCTACGGCATGGGCCGGGCCGGCGAGGGCCATGAACATCACCCACCAGCAGAAGAAGATGAACGAGGAGGCCCTGCTGGCCTTCCGCGACCGCTTCGGGGTGCCGCTCAGCGACGAGCAGGCCCGCGACGCCGTCTTCTACCGGCCGCCCGACGACAGCCCGGAGATGGTCTACCTGCGCGAGCGGCGCGAGGCGCTGGGCGGCAGCCTGCCGGCGCGCCACGACGACGCGCCGTCGGTCGAGGTGCCGCCCCTGTCGGCCTTCGAGGCGCTGCTCACGGGCAGCGGCAACCGCTCGATCTCGACCACGATGGCGTTCGTGCGGGTGCTCAGCACGCTGGTGCGCGACAAGGGCATCGGCCGCCACGTCGTGCCGATCGTGCCCGACGAGTCGCGCACGTTCGGCATGGAGGGCATGTTCCGCCAGCTCGGGATCTTCTCCCAGGTGGGCCAGCTCTACAGCCCCGAGGACGCCGACCAGCTCATGTACTACCGCGAGGACAAGAAGGGCCAGATCCTCGAGGAGGGCATCACCGAGGCCGGCGCGGTCTCGTCGTGGATCGCGGCCGCCACCTCGTACGCCAACCACGGCGTGCCGATGGTGCCCTTCTACATCTTCTACTCGATGTTCGGCTTCCAGCGGATCGGCGACCTGATCTGGGCCGCGGGCGACAGCCGGGCGCGCGGCTTCCTGGTGGGCGGCACCTCGGGGCGCACCACCCTCAACGGCGAGGGCCTCCAGCACCAGGACGGCCACAGCCACGTCGTCGCCGCCACCGTGCCCAACTGCCGCGCCTACGACCCGACCTTCGGCTACGAGGTGGCGGTGATCGTGCAGGACGGCCTGCGGCGCATGCTCACCGAGCGCGAGGACGTCTTCTACTACCTCACGGTGCTCAACGAGAACTACCCCCAGCCCGCCGATGCCCGAGGGCGCCGAGGAGGGGATCCTGCGCGGCATGTACCTGGTGCACGCGGCCGCGGGCGAAGGGCCCGCGGGTGCAGCTGATGGGCTCCGGATCCATCCTGCGCGAGGTCGCTGGCCGCGGCCGAGCTGCTGCAGGAGGACTACGGCGTCGGGGCGGACGTCTGGAGCGTCACCAGCTTCACCGAGCTGCGCCGCGACGGCCTGGAGGTCGAGCGCTGGAACCGCCTCCACCCCACCGAGGAGCCCCGCGTGCCCTACGTGACCGCGGCCCTCGCCGACCACCCCGGGCCGGTGGTGGCGGCGACGGACTACATGCGCGCGTTCGCCGACGGCATCCGCGCCTACGTGCCGGGCCGCTTCGAGGTGCTCGGCACCGACGGCTTCGGCCGCAGCGACTTCCGCGTCAAGCTGCGCCGCTTCTTCGAGATCGACCGCCACCACGTGACGGTGGCGGCCCTCGGCGCCCTGGCCCGCGAGGGCCTGATCGACGCGGCGATCGCCGCCCAGGCGATCGTGCGGTACGACATCGATCCGGAGGCGGCCCCGCCGTGGCAGAGATGACCGAGGTCCGCGTCCCCGACATCGGGGACTTCAGCGACGTCCCCGTCATCGAGGTGCTCGTCGCCACCGGCGACACCGTCGCCGTCGAGGACCCGCTGATCGTGCTGGAGTCGGACAAGGCGACGATGGAGGTCCCCTCGCCGGCCGCCGGCGTGGTGGGCGAGCTGGCCGTCGGCGTGGGCGACGAGGTGTCCCAGGGCGACCTGATCCTCACCCTCTCGGGCGACGGCGCCGACGGCGCCGAGGGCGGAGCGGGGAGGAGCCGAGGAGCCCGAGGCCGCGCGGCCCACGGTCGACGAGGGCGGCGAGCCCGACGCCGGCCTCGACACCGACCCCACCCGGGCGGGGCGGGAGGAGGACGAGGCGCGCGACGGCGCCTACGACGGGTGGGAGCCCGACGGCGAGCCCGACCGGCCGGCCGGCACCTTCGACGGCGACGACGTCTACGCCGGGCCCGGCGCCCGCCGCTTGGCGCGCCGGCTGGGCGTTGACCTCGGCGCGGTCACCGGCAGCGGGCCCAAGGGGCGCATCACCAAGGAGGACGTGAGCGCCGCCGCCGAGTCGGGCGCCGCGCCGGCCGAGAAGGCCCCGGCCGCGCGCCGCCGCGGCCCCGGCGGGCCTGCCGCCCTGGCCCCAGGTCGACTTCGCCAAGTTCGGCCCGGTCGAGGTGGTCGAGCTGTCGCGCATCAAGCGCATCGCGGGGCCGGCCCTGGCGCGCAACTGGGCGATGATCCCGCACGTCACCCAGCACGACGAGGCCGACATCACCGAGCTCGAGGCCTTCCGCAAGGAGGTCAACGCGGACCACGCCGACGAGGGCGTGAAGCTGACGATGGTGTCGCTGCTGCTCAAGGCCTGCGCCGCGGCGCTGCGGGAGTTCCCCGCACTTCAACGCCTCGCTGGACGGCGGCGACCTCGTCCTCAAGCGCTACTACCACCTCGGCTTCGCGGCCGACACGCCGCCAGGGCCTGCTGGTGCCGGTGATCCGCGACGTCGACCGCAAGGGCCTGCTCGAGATCGCGCGCGAGCTGACCGACGCTGTCGGGCGCCGCGCGCGAGGGCAAGCTGGCGCGCGAGGACATGGAGGGCGGCACCTTCACGATCTCCAGCCTCGGCGGCATCGGCGGCACGGCCTTCACGCCGATCATCAACGCGCCCGAGGTGGCGATCCTCGGCGTCTCGCGCGCGGCGATGAAGCCGGTCTGGCGCGACGGGGAGTTCGTCCCCCGGCTGATGCTGCCGCTGTCGCTGTCCTACGACCACCGGGTGATCGACGGGGCCGCCGCCGCCCGCTTCACGACGCACCTCGCCGAGCTGCTCTCCGACCCGCGGCGCATGCTGCTGTGAGCGAGGGCGACCGCGCCGACCTCCTGGTCCTGGGCGGGGGGCCGGGCGGCTACACGGCGGCGTTCCGCGCGGCCGATCTGGGCCTGAGCGTGACCCTGGTCGAGCGCCACTCGCGGCTGGGCGGCGTGTGCCTCAACGTCGGCTGCATCCCCTCCAAGGCCCTGCTGCACGCCGCCCGGGTGCTCGCGGACGCCCGCGAGGCCGCCGACCTGGGCATCGCCTTCGGCGAGCCGCAGATCGACCTGGACGCGCTGCGCACCGCGACCGCCGGGGTGGTGGAGCGCCTCACCCGCGGCCTCGCCGGCCTGGCCAAGAAGCGCAAGGTGCGGGTGGTCCGCGGCACCGGGCGCTTCACCTCCCGAGCACGAGCTCGCGGTGGAGACGCCCGACGGGACCGAGACGATCGCCTTCGAGCAGCTGCATCATCGCCGCCGGCTCCGAGCCGGCGCGCATCCCGGGGCTGCCCGACGACCCCCGCGTGATGGACTCCACCGGCGCGCTGGCGCTGGAGGACGTCCCCGAGCGGCTCCTGGTGATCGGGGGCGGGATCATCGGCCTGGAGATGGCGACGGTCTACGACGCCCTGGGCGCGCGGATCACCGTGGTCGAGATGATGGACCAGCTCATCCCCGGGCTGCGATCCCGACCTCGTGATGCCGCTGCGCAAGCGCATCGCGGGCCGCTACGAGGCGATCCTGCTGGGCACCCGGGTGTCGCGGCGTGGAGGCGGCCGACGACGGGCTGCGCGTCAGCTTCGAGGGCGACGACGCGCCCGAGCCGCGGACGGTTCGACCGCATCCTGGTGGCCGTGGGCCGGCGGGCGAACGGCGACCGCATCGGCGCCGACGCGGCCGGGGTGGAGGTGGACGACCGCGGCGTGATCGCGGTCGACGACCAGCTGCGCACCAACGTGCCCCACATCTTCGCCATCGGCGACCTCACCGGCGAGCCGATGCTGGCCCACAAGGCCAGCCACCAGGGGGTGGTCGCCGCCGAGGTGATCGCCGGCCACGACGTCGCCTTCGACGTCCGCTCCATTCCCGCGGTGGCCTACACCGACCCCGAGATCGCCTGGACCGGCCTCACCGAGACCGCCGCGGCGCGGGACGGCATCGACCACGAGGTCGCCACCTTCCCCTGGGCGGCCTCGGGCCGCGCGCTCACGGTCGGCCGCCCGGAGGGGCGCACCAAGCTGATCGTGGAGCCCGGCACGCGGCGGCTGCTGGGCGTCGGCATCGTGGGGGTCAACGCGGGCGAGCTGATCGCCGAGGGCGTCCACGCCCTGGAGATGGGCTCCTCCGCCGAGGACCTCGCCCTGACGATCCACCCGCACCCGACCCTCTCCGAGACCCTGATGTTCGCGGCCGAGGTGGCCGAGGGGACCGTCACCGACCTCTAGGGCCGGTCGAGCCGCACCGTCTTCACGCCCTTCGGGCCGCTCAGCGTGAGCGTGGTGCGGCCGGGGAACCCCTCGATCACCAGGCCGTTGTCGCCCACGTCGTAGGTGAGGCCGGCGTACTTGGCGGTGGTGTACCCGTCGAGGACGACCAGGCTGTAGACGCTCAGGCGACCCGCGACCTTCGTGGACGCGATGCTCGCCACCCCGCGGGCGCGCATCTCGCGCAGCTGCAGGCCGCGCAGGCGCCGGTCGCCGGGCACGCCGCACGCGACGCCGGCGCCCTTGGCCACCGGGTCGGAGGTGGCGGTCACGATGCCCCCGTCGAACCCGCGGGCGACGTACAGGCGGCGCTCCCCGATGCCCTCCGCCGCCAGGCGCAGGCTCCCGGGCAGGTACGGGCACAGGGTGGTGCTGGGCCGCAGGTACCTGCGCAGCACGACCGGCAGCCCGCCCAGCGGCACCGCCGGCCGGTCGAACACCGACAGGCGGGGGAGCGTGGTGACCGGCGCCAGGTCGGCGGGGATCGGCTCGGCCCGCAGCGGCGCCAGGGTCGCGGCCAGCCGCGCCGTGTCCGGCGGGCCGTCGAAGCGCGCCGCGAGCCCGCCCTGCCGGTCGAGCACGATGACGGTCGGCAGGGCGGTGACGCCGTAGGCCGCGGCGAGCGCCCCGTCGGCGTCGAGCGCCATCGGGATCCCGGCGCGGGTCGCCAGGGCCGTCGCCCGGGCGGCGTCGATGCCGGTCGCCACGCCCAGGCGGGCGACGCCCCCGGCCGGGCTGAGCCCCTTCAGCGTCCGGGCGACCACGTCGCAGCCGGCGCAGCCGTCGTCGACGAAGGCCAGCACCACCACCTGGCCGCGCAGCGTCCGCGCCGGGGTGCGCGGGGCGTCGATGCGGTGCGCCGGGTCGGCCGCGACGACGGGGAAGGTGACGGCCGGGCCCGCCGGCCGAGGGGGCGCCGCCGCCGCGGCCGCGCCCCCGAGCGCCGCACAGATCACCAGCACGACCGCCACCCGCCACGATGTCCGCATCTCGCCCCCCGGCTCGGTTCAGCGGCGGAGCCTAGACGCCCACGCGGCCGGTACCAGCCCCTCCTGGGTCTCCGCAGACGGGGCGGGGACCGGATCGGGCCGCATGCGCGGGATCGCCGGGATGATCAGCGCCGAAGACTCGCGGCACCGCGACAGCCCGCCCACCAGGAAGGCGGGCTGGTAGCCGGCCAGCGCCGGGCGGCGGGCTCGGCCGACGCCAGGCGTGGGCGGTCTGGTGCACCGCGATCGTGGCCAGCGCGGCGAGCCCGACGGCGCCGCCCACCTGGCGGGTGGCGTTGATGAGGCCGACGCCAGCCCCGCGTCGGGGGCGCACGCCCGCGGTGGCCGCGTAGGTGGAGGGGCGTAAAGCACAGCCCGAGCCGAGGGCCGCGACGGTGATCGGCCCCAGGATGTCGGTGGCGTAGCGGTCGTGCCGACACCCGCGACATCCACGCAGGCCGGCGGCGACAGAGGGGCGAGACCTGCAGCAGGCGCGCCACCGGCCTACGCGCGGTACCAGACGCGCCGCCAGCTGCAGCCAGATCACCGCGATCGGCGCGGGCAGGAAGGCCTGCCGGCCACGAGCGCCTCGCTCAGCACCCCCTGCAGGTACAGCGACACGAAGTACCACATGGTGAACATCGCCTCCGCCCACGCACGGCATCGCCAGGTTGGCCCCGGCCGCGCTGGCGCGCGCAGATGCCCAGCGGCGCCAGTGGGGCGGTGGCCACCCGGGACTCGATGACGACGAACGCGACAGCCGCACGGCCGCCACGGCATCGCCGCGAGCGTCGCGGTCGAAGCCAGCCCGACCCTGTCCGTGCGCACCAGGCCGTAGACGAAGCGCGGTGAGACCGCCGGTGATTGTGATCGCCCCGGCCAGTCCAGGCTGCGCGCCCGCCCGGCGCCCCGGCTCTCGGACAGCACCATCCGGGCGCCCACGATGCACGCGATGCCGAACGGCACGTTGATCCAGGAAGATCCAGCGCCACGAGAGAGTGTCGGTGAGGATCCCGCCCAGCAGGGCCGCCGGTCGCCCCGCCGCCGCGAGCGACGCGCTCCAGATGCCGAGCGCCCGCGCCCGCTCGCGCGGCTCGGTGAAGTCGTGGTGAGGATGGTCAGCGTCGCCGGGGCGAGCATCGCCGCGCCCAGGCCCTGCACCGCCCGCGCGATCACCAGCGCCTCCGCTCCCGGCGCCAGGCCGCACACCAGGCTCGCCAGCGTGAACAGCGTCAGCCCCGAGACGAACACGCGCCGGCGCCCGTACAGGTCGGCCGCCCGTCCCCCCAGCAGCAGGAAGCCGCGCGAAGATCAGCGTGTAGGCGTTGATCACCCACTGCAGCCCGGTCGCGCTGAACCCCAGGTCGGCCCGCATCGACGGCAGCGCCACGGTCACCACGCTGACACGTCCAGGATCACCATAACTGGCCTAACAGATACTGCGACGCTGGACGCCGTGCTCGGGGCGCTCGCCGACCCGACCCGCCGCGCGGTCATCACCCGGCTCGGGCGTGGCCCCGGAAGCGTCAGCGACCTCGCGCGACCGTTCACCATGACCCTCCCGTCGTTCGTGAAGCACATCCGGGTCCTGGAGCGGAGCGGGCTGATTCGCACGACCAAGGAGGGCCGGACCCGCACCTGCACGCTCGAGCACGAGCGCCTCGCCCTGGTCGCTGGCTGGCTCGCCCAGCAGAGCGCCATCTGGGAGGCGCGGACCGACCGTCTCGAGGCCTTCCTCGCCGACGACCAGGAGAAGCGATGAAGCTCGATCCCGACCTCGACCTCACGCTCGGCCGCGTGATCCGGGCGCCGCGCGATGCCGTGTGGCGGGCGTGGACCCGCGCGTCCTCCCTCGAGCAGTGGTGGCTTCCGGCTCCGGCGAGATGCCGGGTTGACCGCCTCGAGCTCGTCCCGGGTGGCGCCTTCGTCACGAGGATGAGTCAGGACGGCGTCGCGTTCGCGCCGCATCTGGACGCGTGCTTCCTCGCGGTCGATGAGCTCGAGCGCATCGCGTTCACGACCGCCCTCGACAGCCGCTGGCGGCCCGCCGGCCCGGACGGCATCGTCATGACCGCGGAGATCACGCTGGCGGAGCACCCCGAGGGCACCGACTACCGGGTGATCGTGCGGCACAGGGATCCGGCCGCCCGGACGCACCACGACGAGCTCGGCTTCTTCGACGGCTGGGGCACGGTGACCGACCAGCTCGCCGCACGTGTCGAGGAGGGGAGACGTCCGTGAGGCTCACGCTGACGGAGTTCATCACCCTCGACGGCGTCCACCAGGGGCCCGGCTCTCCCGACGAGGACACCAGCGGCGGCTTCACGCGAGGCGGCTGGATGGTGCCGCACATGGACGAGGCGTTCATCACCCGGGCCGCCGGGTGGCTCGCGCGAGCCGACGCACTCCTTCTGGGACGGCGAACCTACGAGGCGTTCGCGCAGGCCTGGCCGCGGATCACCGACGCGGACGACCCGTTCACCGAACGCATGAACGGACTCCCGAAGTACGTCGTCTCCCGTTCCCTTGTCGACGCGACGTGGGAGCCGGCCGAGGTGCTGCGCGGAGACCTCTCGGCGGAGGTGCTGCGGCTCAAGGCCGAAGACGGCGAGGAGCTCCAGGTCCACGGCTCCGGCCGGCTGGCGCAGTCGCTGCTGGCGACCGGGCTCGTCGAACGAGATGCGCCTCGTCATCAGTCCGACCGTCCTCGGACAGGGGCGGCGGCTGTTCGCGCAGGACGGGCCCCCGCTCGGGATGCGCGTCACCGACCAGGCGACGACTCCGGGCGGCCTTGCGATCCTGGTGCTCGAATCCGTCACCGCTCCGCGTTTCGCCGCGTACGACGGCGCGGCATCGGTCCGGGGTCGCCCCGGGTGAAGCACGGCCCATCCGGTCAGCGCAGGACGATCTCCCCGTCGGCCGTCGCGATGCCGCAGGCGTGGATGCCCGGGCCGGTCCCGGGGGCGTAGCGCACCGGCAGGCCGTGGTCGGGTCCGAGCCACCCCTCCAGCACCGGCTGGTGATCGCCCACCTCCACGAACGTGTACCCGGTGGGCGCGCAGGTGTGGCCGGCGGCCGCGTAGCGCTGCTCCTGGATGCGGTGGCGCGCCTGCGGATCGCCCACCAGCGTGAGGAAGAAGGGCAGCGGGTACTGCGGCATGCCGGCGCTCCGGAAGGTGAGGCTCTCGGGCCGGTCCTCCCGCACCTGGCCGGACCGGATCGGAAGGCCGCGCCGCGCGGCGGTGTCCTCCAGGTCGTTCACGCCCAGGCACCACCACAGCACCCGGTCCTGGCCCTGCAGGGTGGCCTCCAGCCATCGTCCGTCGTCCTTCGCCGCGTCCTCGATCCCGAGGAGCTCGAGGAAGCACTCGGGCCCGAGCGGCACGATGCGGCTGTTGGTGCCGCCCAGGTGCGGACTGCCGGCGACCGAGCCGAGACCGTGCTCCTCGCGCAGGCGCGCGCTCGCCGCGTCGATGTTGACGACGCCGTAGATGACGTGGTCGATGACGAACCCCTCATCGTTCATGTCGCGATCCGCCTCCGGTCGGCGAGGTGCCGGCCTCAGGCGCCCGGCGCCCGCGCCACCGCGTAGAGCTTGCAGTAGTCGTAGACGAACCCGTCCGGACCGGCGGCCTCGTGCAGCGCCCGGTCGATCCGCTGGTCCAGCTCGCTGAACCCGCCGGGCGGGTTGCCGAGGAGGTGCGCCGCGACGGAGCGGGTCCGGGCCATGAACGCGTCGGGATCGGTGTGGCGCCGGCGGCGCTCCATCCACACGTCGAGCGGCTCGAGGCCGGCGCCGCGCAGGTCGGCCTCGAGCTCGTCGACGTCGAGCTGATTCTTGGCGAACCAGCCGGTCCAGTCCTCCGGCGCGCCGACCCGCTCGAGCAGCTCCCGCCACGCGTCCTCGCCGCCGTGGCCGGCCGTGAGGATGCCCATCACGCCGCCGGGCCGCAGCGCCCGCGCCATCCGCGCCACCGCTCCGGGCTTGTCCGGGAACCAGTGCAGCGCCATCGCGCAGATCACCGCGTCGAACGCGCCGTCATCGACGCCCATCTGCATCACGTCCTCGTTGCGCAGCTCCACCCGCACGTCGGGGAACTCGTCCCCCAGCTTGGCGGCGAACCGCTCCAGCATCCCCTCCGAGGCGTCGACGCCGACGATCGTCTCGACGCCGAACCGCCGTGCCATGGCCGCCGACGTCCAGCCGGTGCCGCACCCGACGTCCAGCACCGTGCGGTACTCCCCGGCGGGGAGCGACATGATCAGCCGGTCCGAGCCGGAGATGTTGTGCCGCACGGCCTCGTCGTACGTGTCGGCGCCCTTGGTGAACCCCTCGGGCGCGCTGGTGCTCTCGGTCGCCATTGCCGTCCCTCGTTCCCTGGTCGCGGTGCGTGAGGACAGTCTGCCGATCGGGCCGTCCGCCCGGCGGCCGGAGCGCCCCCTGTCGCGCCATGCTGCGGCGAGGCCGCCCCCGCCGAGCCGACCCCGCGGCGCTAGGGGATCCAGCCGGGCAGCTCCGACGCCTGTTCGACCCAGCTCGCCACGAGCTCGCGGTCGATCTCGTCGCCCTCGTGGATGTGGAAGTAGCGCGTCTCCGCGTCCTTGGACTCGACCGGCGGGACCGGGCTCAGCGATGTGCCGCGGAAGAAGGCCACCTTCACGTACCGCGTGAAGCAGTGGAAGCTCAGGAACCAGCCCTGGCCCTCGACGCCGTAGAAGGGCGAGTTCCACCTCACGGCCTTCGTCACGCCGGGCACGGTGCTCACGATCAGCGCGTCCAGGCGGCGCCCGACGTCCTGCTTCCAGCCCGGCATCGCCGCGATGTAGGCCTGCACGGGCGCGTCGCCGTCGCCCTTCGGGATCTGGGGGTTGCCGCCCGACAGGAGGACCGGTTCGGCGGCGGGTTCGTCCTTGGCCATGGGGAGCTGCTCCTGTTCGTGACCGCGCGGACCGGGATAGGCGTGCCACCCGGTCGACCTGCCGTCCTGCGGCCAGGTTCACGACGCACATGGTCGTGGATGATCGCGGGCCCCGCCAGGGGGAGTCGTGTGAGTCAGGGCGACCGGGCGGGGCCGGCGTTCGACCGGCGCGCGCGCGATGACATGTCGGCCGATCGTGGGATAGCGTCATGCCGCGGCGGCCCCCGGGGACGCGAGCTGAAGATGAGCACCCTCGTCGGTCGGTTGAGAACAGTCGAAGCAGGCCCGAGATGACCTCCGCCGGCCCGAGGCGCGCCCCGGACGGGGGTGCCCTCCTCGAGCGCGAGCGGGAGGTGGCCGCGCTCGAGGAGATGCTCGACGACGCCGCGGCCGGGCGGTCGGGCCTGGTCGTCGTCGAGGGGCCGGCCGGAATCGGCAAGAGCCGCCTGATCGGCGAGCTGCGGGCCCGGGCCCGCGAGCGGGGCTTCCGCCAGCTCGTCGCGCGCGCCGGGGACCTGGAGCGGGACTTCCCCTTCGGCGTCGTGCGGCAGCTCTTCGAGCCGGCCCTCGCGGCGCCCGGCGAGCGCGGACGACTGCTCGACGGCGCCGCGGCCTCGGCGCGTCCGGTGTTCGAGGTGGTGGACGCCGCGCCCCGACGACGGCGGGCGCGACACCTCGTTCGCGCCGCTGCACGGGTTGTACTGGCTCACGGCCGACCTGGCCGAGGAGCATCCGCTGCTGGTGGTCGTGGACGACCTGCACTGGTGCGACGCGCCGTCGCTGCGCTTCCTGGCGTTCCTGGCCCGCCGCCGCGAGGGGATGCGGGTCATGATCGCCCTCGGCCTGCGCACGGCCGAGCCCGGCACCGAGCCGGCGCTCATCGGCGAGCTGGCGGACGGCTCAGGATCCGGCGCGCTCACCGTGCGCCTCGGCCCGCTCGGGCCCGGCGCGGTGGCCGACCTCGTACGCGCGCGGCTCGGCGCCGAGGCCGACGCCTCCTTCTCGGCGGCGTGCCTGGATGCCACCGGGGGCAACCCGTTCCTGCTCGGTCAGCTGCTGGCCGTCCTGGCGGCCGACGGGGTCGCTCCCACGGCGGACGGCGTGCCGGCGGTCGGCCTGGTGGGCCCGCGGGCCGTCTCGCGCACGGTGCTCCTGCGCCTGAGCCGCCTCCCACCCGAGTCCACGGAGGTGGCCCGGGCGGTGGCGGTGCTCGGCCACGCCCCGGGGCTGCCGCTCGTCGCCGCCCTGGCGGGCCTCGACGAAGGGGCCACCGCCACCGCGGCCGCCGCCCTGGCACGGGCCGAGATCCTGCGGGCCGAGCCGCCGCTCGGCTTCGTCCACCCGCTGGTCCGGGACGCCGTCTATCACGAGCTGCCCCCGGGGACGCGCGAGCTGTGGCACGCCCACGCCGCGCGGGTGCTCGCCGGGGCGGGTGCGTCCCCCGAGGAGGTCGCCACCCACCTGCTGGCCGCCCCCCGGCGGGGCGAGCAGGGGGTGGTCGAGGCGCTCGTGGCCGCGGCCGACTCCGCCCGGCGCAGGGGCGCGCCCGACAGCGCCGTCGCATACCTCGCCCGCGCGCTCGCGGAGCCGCCCCCGCCGGAGCGACGGGGGCCGCTGCTGCTCGCCCACGGACTCGCCGCGGCGCCCATCGACGCGCCCGCCGCGGCCGAGAGCCTGGCCGCCGCGTACCGCGAGCTCTCGGACGCCCCGCTGAAGGCTCAGGCCGCCGCCGCCCTGGCGCAGTGCCTCCTGTTCACCCGGCCCCCGCAGGAGGGCGTCGCCGTGGCGCGGCGCGCGGCTCGCGAGATGCCCGCCGAGCACGCCGACCTGCGTCGCGGGCTCGAGGCCATCGGCCTCATCGGGACGATGTTCGGCGCGGAGCAGGACGGCGGCATGGAGCAGGTGGCAGAGGCCCGGAGCACTCACGGCGGCGTCGGCACCGGGGCCAGGATGCTGGCCGCCGCCGCCTCGTGGGATCGTGCGCTGACGGACGGCTCGGCGGCCGGGTGCGCGGCGCTGGCCCTGGAGGCGCTCGACGACGACGAGCTCGTCGCCGAGAACGCCTTCCTCGCCGCCGCGGCCGTCGCGGCCCTGATCCTCGCCGAGAGCGATCGGGCCTTCGAGGCGCTGGACGGGATCGAGGCCGAGGGTCACCGCCACGGCTCTCACTTCGCCGTCAACGTCGCCCACTACTGGCGCGGCCGGGCGTGGCTGTCCCGGGGCGAGCTCCTCGACGCGGAGGCGTCGCTGCGCAAGGCGATCGAGGTCGCGCGCCTCTGGGAGGGCGACGTGAGCTGGGAGGTCTCCGAGCTGGCCCGCGTGCTGGTCGAGCGCGGCGACCTGGCCGCCGCCCGCGAGGCCCTGGAGGGCGCGCCCTCGCTCGCGGCCTTCTCGGATCCCGCCCACGCCGTGCGCCGGGCGCGGGTCGAGCTGCTGATGGCCGAGGGGCGCCCGGACGAGGCGCTTGCCGCGGCGCACGACTATCGCGCCCACCTGCGGCGGATCACCAACCCGGCCTTCGCGCCCTGGCGGTCGCTCACGGCCCAGGCGCTGGACGGGCTCGGCCGGACGCACGAGGGCATCGCCCTCGTGCGGGACGAGCTGCCGCTCGCGCGCGCCTGGGGCGCCCCGGGGGCCATCGGACGCGCCCTTCGCATCCTCGGCACCCTCGAGCGCGAGGGCGGCCTGGACCACCTGCGCGAGGCCGTCGCCGTGCTCGAAGGCTCGGCCGCGCACCTCGAGCACGCGAAGGCGCTGCTCGCCCTGGGCGGCGCGCTGCGTCGCGGGCGACGGCCGGCGGAGGCGCGCGAGCCGCTGCGGCTCGCCCTCGAGCTCGCGGACCGCTGCGGCGCCGGAGGCGTCGTCGAGCGGGCCCGGGCGGAGCTGTACGCCGCCGGCGCGCGCCCCAGGGTCACGGCGCTCGCCGGCCCTGCGTCCCTCACCCCCAGCGAGCGCCGCGTGGCCGAGCTCGCGGCCGAGGGCCTGAGCAACAAGGAGATCGCGCAGGCGCTCTTCGTCACCCTGAAGACCGTCGAGGTGCACCTCTCGCGCGCCTACCGCAAGCTCGGCATCACCTCCCGCCGGGAGCTGGGGAGGGCGCTGGCCGCATAGGGGCCGGGGGCCGGATATTGGGGTCGGCGTGTCGGGTCCGCCCCAATGTGCCGGCGCTCCCGCGGGGCGAGGTTGCTCTCACCTCGATGAAAGGAGCCCCGATGCTCACCGTGAACCCTCCCCACGCGGACACGCCGCCTGCCGGATCGTCACCCCGGGCGATCCCGACTGGGACGACGTCCGCCAGGCCTTCAACCTGATGGTCGACCAGCGACCGGCGGCAGTCGCCCTCCCGGCCGACGAGCGCCAGGTCGCCGCCGCCGTCGGCTTCGCCCGCGACCGCGGCCTGCGGGTCGCCCCGCAGGCCACCGGTCACGGCGCCGCGCCCCTGGGCGCGCTCGACGACACCGTCATCGTGCACACCTCCCGGCTGAGGGCCGTGTCGATCGACGCCCCGCGCATGCCGGGTGCGGGTCGGCGCCGGCGCCAAGTGGAAGCAGGTGACGCCGGCGCTGTCGGACCTCGGCCTCGCCGCCCTGCACGGCTCGTCGCCCGACGTGGGCATCGCCGGCTATTCGCTGGGCGGCGGCATGGGGTGGCTGGCCCGCGCGTACGGGCTGCAGGCCAACAGCGTCACGGCGATCGAGCTGGTCACCGCCGACGGCCACCTGGTCCGCGCCGACGCCGCCCACGAGCCGGAGCTCTTCTGGGCGCTCCGCGGCGGCGGCGGCAACTTCGGCGTCGTCACCGCGATCGAGTTCCGGGTGTACCCCGTCCCCGAGCTGTACGCGGGGGCGCTCTTCTTCCCGTTCGAGCGGGCGCCGGAGGTGCTGCACGCCTGGAACGACCTCGCGCCCTCCCTGCCGGACGAGCTGATGTCCTGGGCGTCCCTGTTCCACCTCCCCGCCCTGCCCGGCGAGCCGGAGCCTCCGCTCGGCGGCTCCTTCGCGGTCGTGATGGCGGCGTTCCTCGGCGACGAGGCCGAGGGCCGGCGCCTGCTGCGTCCGGTCCGCGAGCTGGGACCGGCCATCGACAGCCTCGCCATGGTCCCGCCGGCCGCCCTCGGCCCCCTCGCGCTGGAGGATCCGGTCGAGCCCTTCCCGTTCCAGAGCGCCCACCAGCTCCTGGGAGACCTGCCGCCCACGGCCATCGACGCCCTGCTGGCGGCCGCCGGCCCGGACTCCGGCATCGGCCCCGCGCTGGCCATGGTGCAGCTGCGCCAGATGGGTGGCGCCCTCGGCCGCGTGGCGTCCGGCGCGGGCGCCCGGGCCACGCTGCCGGGCGCCGTCAGCCAGTTCTCGTTGGGGATCGTGGAGGACGACGCGTCCGCGGCCCTCGTGCGGTCCTCGCTGGGCGCCGTCCAGCACGCGCTCTCCCCGTACCGGGTCGGCGACTACCCGAACTTCGTCGAGCGTCCGGCCGACGCGAGCGCGTTCTTCGACGCCGACACCTGGCGGCGACTCCGCGCGGTGAAGGCGGTCCACGACCCGGCGGATCTCTTCCGGGGCAGCCACCACATCCCACCGGCCGACCCACGGCCCGGATCCGGGGCCGGCTGAGCGCGTCCATCGACGGTCGTCGGTTCCCGACGGCACGTCACACCGAGACCGCCCGGCACGGGGCGAGCGAGCGGGAAGACCGGGTCCGGACCGGCGTACTCTGATGCCGATGACCGAGGATCCGTTGTCCGCGCCGCAGCCATGTCCCGTGCCGGAGGCGCTCGCGATCGCCGCCGGGGCCCCGCGCGGGCTGCTCGGGCTCGGGATGCCGGGCTGCGCCGCGTGCATGCTGCTGCCGGCGTCCCTCGCGGAGATCCGCCGGGTCCGGCCCGACCTCACGGTCGCCATCGGGGAGTTCGCCACGATCGAGGACTGGGCGCACCGCGAGGAGCTGCTCTGGCCGCGGGGCATCCACGTCAGCCGGTCCTCGGTTCCGGCGCTCGCCCTGCTCGCGCACGGTGAGGTGATCGCGAGCCGTGCCGGCGGCGGCCCCGCCTTCGCGATCGACCGGTGGCTCGAGGGCCCGCTGGGCCCCGCGGCGCAGCCGCTCGGCTCCGCCCCGACCGAGGGCGAGCTCGCCGCGCTCGACGCGCTGGCGGGCGTGATCGACCGGCACCGGGGCGTCAAGCGCCAGCGCGCGTCGTGGCTCGGCGCCCGCTGAGCCCGGCGACGGCCCCGGGGGTTCCATGAGGATCGCGACCTGGAACGTCAACTCGGTCAAGCCAGCGCCTGCCGCGGCTGCTGCCCTGGCTGGACGAGCGCCGGCCGGACGTCGTCTGCCTGCAGGAGACCAAGCTCGCCGACGACGCGTTCGACGAGCTGCTCGGCGAGGAGCTCGGCCGGCGCGGGTACGCGGTCGCCGCGCACGGGCAGGGCCAGTGGAACGGGGTGGCGATCCTCTCGCGGGTCGGCCTCGACGACGTGGTGACCGGGCTCGCCGGCGCGCCCGACTGGGACGTGCCCGAGGCGCGCGCGGTCGCCGCGACCTGCGGCGGCATCCGCGTGCACTCGCTGTACGTCCCGAACGGGCGCGAGCCCGACTCCGACCACTACCGCTACAAGCTCGCGTGGCTGGCCGCGCTGCGCGACGTGGTCGCCGGCGGGCCGCAGGACGCGATCGTCCTGCGGCGACATGAACATCGCCCCGGCCGACGCGGACGTCTTCGACCCGGACGCCTACGTCGGGCAGACCCACGTCACGCCGCCCGAGCGGGAGGCGCTCGCGGAGCTGCTGGCGCTCGGGCTGCACGACGTCGTGCGCGAGCGCTGGCCCGTCGGAGCGGGTCTTCACCTACTGGGACTACCGCGCCGGCATGTTCCACCAGGACCTCGGCATGCGCATCGACCTCGTGCTCGCGTCGGCGCCCGTCGCGGCGCGGGTGCGGGCGGCGTGGGTGGACCGCCAGGCGCGCAAGGGCAGCGGCCCGAGCGACCACGCCCCGGTGATCGTCGACCTGGACGAGGCGCCCGACGGCGACATCGGCCCGGTGGTGCCGCCGCCCTCGGCCAAGCCCGCCCGGCGGGGCTCCGCCCGGCTGCCCCAGTCGGGCTGAGGGCCCCGTTGGATCGCGCCCGGAACGGGGCGGGCCTCCCCGACCGCGCCCGGGCGCAGGCGCGCACGCTGCGGACGCTGGTCGCCGCCCAGGTGCTCGGCGGCGTCGGCCTGGCGGCGGGCGTGGCGGTGGGGGCGCTCCTGGCGCGCGACCTGCTGGACGGCGACAGCTTCACCGGCGTGCCGGTGGCGGTCGCCACCGCGGGAGGCGCCCTGGCCGCCCCGCCGCTCGCGCGGCTGATGGACGCGCGCGGCCGCCGGCCGGGCCTGGCGCTCGGCTACCTGCTGGGCGCGATCGGCTCGTGCATCGTCGTGGCCGCCGCCGCCGCCGGCAGCTTCACGCTGCTCGTCGCCGGGATGGCGCTCTTCGGCGCGGGCAACACCGCCAGCCTGCTCGCGCGCTTCGCGGGCACCGACCTGGCCGCGCCCACCGCGCGGGCACGGGCCCTGAGCACGGTGCTGTTCGCGACCACGTTCGGCGCGGTGGCCGGGCCCAACCTCATCGACCGGACCGGCGCCGTCGCGGAGGCCGCGGGGGTGCACCGCGCTGGCCGGCCCGTTCGCGCTGTCGGCTCTGGCGTACGGCGCCGCGGCCGCCGTCGTGGCGGTGGCGCTGCGACCGGACCCGCTGCAGCTCGCCCGCGCCATCGACGCCGGGGATGCGGGGGTCGCGCCGCCCGGCGCGCGCCGGGGCGGCTGGGCCGATCTCTCCCACGGCCCCGCCCTCACCGGCGTCACCGGGATGGTCGCCGCCCAGCTGGTCATGGTCGGCGTCATGACGATGACCCCCCTGCACATGCGCGCCCACGGCCACGGCCTGCAGATCGTCGGGCTCGTGATCAGCGTCCACATCGCCGGCATGTACCTCTTCTCGCCCCTGGTGGGGGCGCTCTGCGACCGGATCGGGCGGCTGCCCACGCTGCGGGCGGGCGCGGTCACGCTCACCGCGGCCGGGGTGCTGGCCGTGGTGGCCGACCCGGCCTCCAGCGTCCTCCTGGCGGTCGCCCTCTTCCTCCTCGGCCTGGGGTGGAACCTGTGCCTGGTGTCCGGCAGCACGCTCGTGGTCGATGCCGTGCCGCTCGACCGGCGGCCGCGCGCCCAGGGCAACGCCGACCTGCTCATCGGCGTCGCCGGCGCGACGGGCGGCCTGGGCTCCGGCTTCGTGCTCGCCGCCGCCGGATTCGCCGCCGTGGGGCTGGCGGCGGCGGTGATCTCGGTCGTGTTCCTGGGCCCCCGCTGGGTCGCCGCCCCCGCGGCGACCGGCCGCGACGAGGAGCCGGACCGCCTCACGTCGTGAGGCGCGCGGCGGAGGGCCCGGCAGGTTTCGCGCTTTGGGCCGTCGCGCCCGTCTTGTCGCGCGCGCCGCCGCGGACGTACGGTGAGCCATGAGGTGGACGGCGCTCACGGTGCTCGCCGTGGCCCTGCTGTGGTTGGGCGCCGGCACCGCGGGCGCGTACGACACCGGGCCCCACGCCGACCTCACCCGCGACGCCCTCACCGCGGAGGGCTTCACGCCCTCGGCCGCCGACGTCGGCATGGTGAACAACTGGTTCGTGGACTACTACACGAACCCGGACAAGAACCCGTACTCCGGCCACGCGAGCTGGGTGATCGGCCTCACGCGGCTCGGGCTGCCGCGCGAGAGCTGGCCCGACTACTGGGTGGAGGCCGCGCGCAGGATGCACTTCGACTCCGAGCGGCGGGCGGTGGAGATGCCCGACCTGTCGCGGACCGCCGGGGTGGAGCAGGAGTGGCAGCGGCTGATGTACATCACCCGCAAGTGGGCGCAGTCCGTCGGCCGCAGGGAGGACCCGTACCTGCTGATGGCCGTGGTCGGGATCTCGCTGCACGCCGTGCAGGACTTCTACACCCACTCCAACTGGGTGGAGGACCTCAACCCGGAGCCCGGCCGCGGCGGCCCCGGCGTCGCCGCGCTCGGCTACGGCGACCACCCCACGTGGTTCGACATCCCGCCGCAGGTGCGCGCGACGCTGGTGGGCGACCGGGCCGTCTACACCGGCGTGGTCGGCGTGCCGCGCGGCCACAGCCACTGGCGGGAGGACCTCAACGAGAGCCTCTACCACGGGCTCAACAAGGACTGGCCCGGGCGGCCCAAGTACACCGAGTCGTACATCACCGCCTACTTCGCGTCGCGCCAGTGGATCCGCGCGGTGCGCACCTGGCTGGGCAACGAGCCCCTGTGGCAGCGGGCGATGGCCCTGCCGCCCACCGGCGCCCTGCGGCACGACGTGGAGGGCGCCACCGAGATCTCCCGCTTCTCCGGCCACTGGCAGGGCGGGGGCGAGCCCTGCCTGCGCTACTTCGGCAGCTGCGGCGTCCGCAACGGCAAGGCCGGCAGCCTCAGCAGCCTCAAGCTGGCGATCGACGAGTTCCACCTGGGCGGCCCCACCCGGTACCGGCGGGCGTTCAACACCATGATCGGCGCCTTCCGCGAGTACCCGGTGCCGCCGCCGGTGATGCCCGACCTGCCGTCCACCCGCACCGACCAGCTCCTCACCCGCTTCGTGAGGCTGGAGGTCCTGAACTACGCCGGGCTGGGCCTGGGCGACCCGGTCGGCGAGGCGGACATCTACGCCAACGCGCGCGTCGGCGGCCAGGGGTACACCTCGACGATCATCAACGACACCGATTCGTTCTCCTTCCCGCGGGGCCGGTTGGTCGACACCCCGTTCGGCAAGCTCGTCTTCGGGGGCTACCACGCCTTCACGTGGATCCGCTCGGTGCCGGCGACCAACGCCCGGAGCACCCCCGTGACCACGATGACCGTGCGCGTCGAGACGGGCGACCGGCGCTACGCCGGGCACCGACGACGACGTGTACCTGCGCATCAACGGGCGTCAGCGCTTCAGCCTGGAGAAGGCCGCCTACAACGACTTCGAGCGCGGTGACGACGACACGTACAGCGTGCCCATCGGCGACGCGACGCGCGCCGGCCTCACCGTGGGCGACATCGACCGGGTGGTGATCGAGAAGAGCCGCGACGGCGCGGCCGGGGGCTGGTTCCTGAAGGGCGTCACCCTCGTGGTGAACGGTCGCACCCTGGTGCGCGAGCGCGCGATCAACCGCTGGCTGGAGGACAGCCATCGCACCTGGACCGCGCCGCGCCTGGTGCGCGACCACCGCACCGAGGACGTCGTGCCGGTGTGGCTGCAGCTGCGCGAGGACGACTTCGGGCCGCAGGACGACGGCGACATCAACCGCTACGACCGGGTCGGCACGCAGGCGATCGCCTACCGGCCGGGGCCGACGGTGGAGGGGCGCCTGCGCGGCGACTCGCTGCTGCGCGGCCGGCTGCCGATGGGCAACGGCGACCGGGCCCGCCTGACCTACCGGCTGAGCACGCTGACCGTGGTGGCGCCGCCCCCGCCGGTGCCCCCCAGCCCGCCGGTGACGACGCCGCCGCCGCTGCCGCCCGACCCCACGCCGCCCCCGCCGGGGCCGCAGCCGGACCTCGCGATCACCGCCCTCGACACCCGCACCGTGACCGTCGTCAACCACGGCACCGCGGCCGCCGGGCCCTTCAACGTGACGGTGGTCGGCTGGGGCCAGGTGCGCCTCCCGGGCCTCGCCGCCGGGGCGTCGCAGGCGGTCAACTTCTACTCGGGCACCAACTGCGGCGGGGACTACCGCGCGTTCGCCGACTCGCAGAACGAGGTGGTCGAGCTCAACGAGCTCGACAACACCCGCGAGATCCTCGGGGTCATCTGCTAGCCGGCGGGCTCGCGCGCCACGGCGCGCCGGACGGTCGTCGGAAGCGCGCCCGGTCCCTGGATCGGACAGTCGCGCTGCGTACGACGGGGCGTGTCTCCGGGCGCCTCGGCCGGGCGACCGTTCTTGCTCGCGCTGTACACGGCGACCAGCGGCATCCGGGCCAGCGTGACGCTCGAGGTCACGTTCACCAGCACGCCGGACCGCCGCTCGCGGAACCGGGGCAGCACCGCCTGGGTGACCGCCATCACCCCGAAGGTGTTCGTCTCGAAGATCTCGACGCGCCACGGCCAGCGGGGTGGCCTCGAAGGCGCCGATGCCCCCGATGCCCGCGTTGTTGACCAGCACGTCGATCGGGCCCGCCGCGTCCAGGGCGGCCGCGATGGACTGCGGGCTCGGTCACGTCGAGCGCCAGCACGCGCATCCGGTCCGACGTCGGGCAGCACGTCGGCCCGCGGAGTCCTCATGGTGGCGACCACGTTCCAGCCCTGCGCGTGGAAGTGGCGCGCGGTCTCCAGCCCATAGCCGGACGAGCTGCCGGTGATCAGAACGGTGTCCATGTCGTCTCCTTCGTCCCGGGCGTCCGTCGGGACGCCGTTCATTCGTGCGATGGACGATAGGGCCGGTGACTGGACTCTCAATAGTTCTTAGTCCACTATTAGTGCGTGAGCGTCCGGACATGACCGATCCCCTCGCCGAGGTGATCACGCTGCTGCGCCCGCGCACGGTGTTCTCCAAGCGCATCAGCGGCGCCGGCCGCTGGGCGCGTCCGCTACGCCGACTACGGGGAGCCGAGCTTCTGCACCGTGCTGGAGGGCCGCTGCCGGCTGGCGGTCGACGGCCACCCCGGCATCACGCTGGAGGCGGGCGACTTCGTGTTGCTGCCCACCACGCCCGGCTTCGTCCTCTCGGGCTTCGCGCCGGTCAGCCCGGAGTTCATCGACCCCAAGGTGACGCCCTCGGTGGCCGACGAGGTGCGCCACGGCACGCCCGACGGCGGCCCCGACGTGCGGCTGCTCGGCGGCTACTTCGTCTTCGACTCCCCCGACGCCGCGCTGCTGGGGTCGCTGCTGCCGGCGGTCGTCCACGTGCGCGACGCCGAGCGCCTGTCGACCCTGGTGCGGCTGGCGGCCCGCACGAACATCCCCCCGTCGGACGATCGCGGCACCCCGGGGCGCCCCCTAGCGTCCCGGGCGATGCGAACCACCGATGACATCGCGCGGAGTCCGGCGACGAGGAGCGCACGATGAAGGCCGTGGTGATGACGGGCGACGGCGGGCTGGAGCTGACCGAGCTCCCCGATCCCGAGCCGGACGGGTGGGCGGTCGTCGAGATCAGGGCGGCCGGCGTGTGCGGCAGCGAGCTGCACTTCCTGGACGGCATGGTCCCGCCGCCGCACGAGCGGTTCGTGCTCGGGCACGAGATCGCGGGCGTCGTCGTCTCCGCTCCGGAGGGCGCCGCCGTGGCGCCCGGCGACCGCGTGGCGGTCTACAACTTCGTCGGCTGCGGGGCCTGCCGCTGGTGCCGCACCGGCCACGAGTCGATCTGCCCGCAGCCGCGGGCGCAGCTCGGCTGGACCGCCGACGGCGGCTACGCCGAGCTCTGCCGCGTGCCGGCGGAGAACCTGCTCCCGCTGGCCGACGACGTCTCCTTCGAGACGGCCGCGGTGCTCGCCTGCAGCGGGATGACCGCCGTGCACGCCACCCGGATCGCCGGGATCGAGCTCGGCCAGACCGCCGTCGTGAACGGCGTCGGCGGCGTCGGCCTCATGGTGCTCCAGGTCCTGGCCGCGGCCGGCGTGCGCGCGATCGCCGTGGCCGACGCCGACGACAAGGCGTCACTGGCCCTCGAGAACGGAGCGGCCGACGTGATCGTCCTCCCGGGGGGCGAGGGCTACGAGGCGCTGCCCGACCGGGTGGGCGCGCTCACCGGCGGCGGCGCCGACCACTACTTCGAGCTCGTCGGCACGACGGCCACCATGGCGGCGGGCATCCGCTCGCTCGGGCGCCGCGGCACCTGCGTGCTCATCGGATACACCGCCGAGGAGCTGCAGATCCACCCGATCGACCTCATCCTCTCCGAGGCGAGGATCGTCTCCTCGGTGGCGGCCTCGCGCCACGACCTCGAGCTGGCGCTCGCCCTCGCCGCCGATGCCCGGCTCTCGGTCGCGATCGACACCGCCTACCCGCTCGCGGACGCCGAGACGGCGCTCGCCCGGCTGCGCGCCCGCGACGTCCGCGGGCGCAACGTGCTCGTGCCCTGATCCGCCCGGGGGCGGGCCCGCGCCGGGGTCAGTCGCGACGGGCGGCGCGCCGGCGGTGGCGGCGCATCACGCCCAGGCCGAACCACACCAGCGCCCCGAACAGCGCCATCGCCAGGCTGAAGAGCCACAGGGGCCAGGTGAAGTCCCAGATGAGGAAGTTGAGGGTGACGTCCTCGGTGTTCTGGAACATGAAGATGAGCAGCAGCCCCGCCCCGGCCAGCGAGGCGATCGCGCCCCCGCCGAGCCGAGCCGAGCCGCCGCCCGAGCCATTGCCGCCCTGCTGCGCCACGGAAGAACCCCCTGGGTGGTGTGGTTGCGTCGCCGGGGACGCTAACGCCTCGGCGTCCGCACGCGCACCCGGGGGTCCTACGCGCGCGCCGGCGACTCCAGGCCGAGGAGGGCGTCGATCTGGCCCACGGCCTGCGCGAGGCCCTCCTGCATGCCCATGTCGATGAGCTGCTTCATGGCCTCGGCCGAGGGGAACGCGCCGGTGAGCACCATGCGCGTGCCCCGGTCGCCGAGATCGGCGATCGCCACGCTCATGCGCGTCACCGGCATGTCGGCCGCGGGGGCGTCGGCCTCGCCGAAGCCGTCCTCGATCTCGATCGCGCGCGGCTCGTCAACCGAGAGCACGCGCCACCAGCCGGGGTAGTGCTCTCCCTCCGGCCCGGTCATGTGGTACTCCACCTGCCCGCCGGCGACGAGCTCGTGCCGGGTGAAGGTCGCCGGGTACGAGGGCGGCCCCCACCAGCGCTCGAGCAGCCGCGGATCGGCCCACAGCTGCCAGACGCGCTCGACCGGAGCGGCGTACTCGGCGGTGAGCGTGAGGGTCAGGGCCCGCTCGTCGGGGACCACGCTGACGACGGTCATGTCGATTCCTCCTCGTTGATGTCGGCGAGCACGTCGCCGAAGCGGTCGAGCCGCGCGCGCCACAGCTGCTCGAGCTCCTCGAGCAGCCGCCGGGCGTCGTGCACGGCGTCCATGTCGGTCTGAACGAGCTGTTCCCGCCCGTGCCGCCGGCGACTCACGAGTCCGGCCCGCTCGAGCATCGCCACGTGCTTCTGCACGGCGGTGAGGCTCATGTCGTACCGGCGCGCGAGCGCCGAGACCGACTGGGTGCCGGCCAGGGCCCGGCCGAGGATGTCGCGGCGCGTCGCGTTCGCGAGCGCCCCGAACACCCGGTCGATCTCCTCTGCGGTGGTCTGATTCACAACAATATGGTTGTAGATCAGACGGCCCGCGTCAAGGGCTCAGGACGATCCGTCCTGCGAGCGGTGGGGGATTGCCCGGCTTCGCCCGCCGGGCTTAGCATCGGCCCCACCGACGCGGCGGTGCTGCGCGGCGGTGTGTGCGTACCGGTCATCTCGGGCCCGGCGCGACGTCCGGGCACCGACTCTCCAGGGAGAGCGGCTCATGGATCACGCGGCCACGCTGCGACGGGCGTACGACCTGATCAACGCCCACGACATCGACGCCTTCGGCGAGGTGCTGGCCGACGACTTCGTCGAGCACGAGGAGCTTCCCGGAGGAGCGCCCAACCGGGAGGGGGTCAAGGACTTCTTCCGCATGCAGATCGCGGCGTTCCCGGACATGGCGATGACGGTCGAGGATGTCGTGGACGGCGGCGACAAGCTGGTCGCGCGCGTGCGGTTCACCGGCACCCACGACGGCGAGTTCATGGGGATGCCGCCCACCGGCAGGAGCGTCGATGTCGCGGTGATCGACATCATGCGGTTCGGCGACGACGGCCTGGTGCACGAGCACTGGGGCGTGTTCGACGCGATGGCGATGATGCAGCAGCTCGGGGCCGTCGGCCCCTAGTTCGCGGGCTCCAGGCCGTGGTCCTCGGCCATCAGGCTCTGCACCACCCCGGCCGCGGCCATGGACCCCGAGGCGATGGCGCCGGCCACGCTGGGGGGCACCCCCGCGATGTCCCCGGCCGCGAACAGGCCGGGGACCGCCGTGCGCTGGAACGGCCCCGTCTCGACCGGGTCGACCGCGACCGGGCCCACCGGGCCGGGCTCCAGGCCCAGCTCGCGGGCGAGCGCACCGCGCTGGTGCAGGGGCGCGGCCACCATCAGGCCGGTGCGGGGCAGCGGGGGACCGTCGGCGAAATGCACGGCGACCAGGTGACCGTCGGCGTCCTCGAGCCGGGTGACGCGGCGCTCGTCCACGGCCACGCCGGCCGCCTCCAGTCGCGCGCCGTCGGCCGCGTCGAGTTCGGCGGCCCCGTCGGCGAGCAGCACCACGTCGTCGCTCCAGCCACGCAGCAGCAGGGCGCGGTGCGTTCCCTCCGCCCCGCCGCCGAGCACCGCCAGCGGCTGGTCGCGGGCCTCCCACCCGTGGCAGAAGGGGCAGTGGAAGACGCTGCGGCCCCACAGGGGCGCCAGGCCGGGCAGGTCGGGCGGCCGGTAGTCCATCCCGGTGGCCAGCAGGACCCTCCGCGCCCGCTCGCTGCGTCCGTCGGCCAGCTCCAGGACGAAATCGTCGCCATCGCGCCGCCCGCGGACGACCCGGGTGCCCGTGCGCACCTCGACGGCCGGGTAGGCCGCCAGCTCGCGGCGGCCCATCTCGTAGAGCTCGGCCGGCGGGCGCCCGTCGTGGCCGAGCAGGCCGCCGATGCCCTCCGCCGGGAGGTTGCTCGGCGCGCCGGCGTCGACCAGCAGCGTCGTGCGACGGGCCCGGCCCAGCACGAGTGCCGCGCTCAGCCCCGCCGCTCCCCCTCCCACCACGATGCAGTCCCAGGTGCCTCGCTCCATGCGGACAGAGGGTGCCCGCTGTCGTCGAGATATGGCAAGGTGTGTTGCGGAAATGGCAAAGACAATCGATGACGGATCGGCGACCGACCGCGCGCGCAGGCGCATCCGCGAGCTGCGCGGCGAGCGCGCGCTGACCCTGGAGGCGGTGGCGGCTCGCACGGGCATCGGCGTGTTCACGCTCAGCCGCCTCGAATCCGGCGAGCGGCGCCTGTCGGTGGAGCACCTCGCGCTGATCGCCGACGCCCTGGGCGTGGGGGCGAGCGATCTGCTCGCCCCCCCGAGCGGCCGCGACGATCCGCGCGTGCGCGGGCGCCCGCGCACGCGCTGGGGGCTCACGATGTGGCCGCTCACGCGCCACGGGCCCGCGGGCGGCCTGCACGCCTTCAAGATCCGCATCGACCCCGAGCGGCGTACGCCCCCGGCCGAGCTGCCGGTGCACGAGGGCCACGACTGGATGTACGTGCTCAGCGGCCGGATGCGACTGCTGCTGGGCGACCAGGACATCGTCATCGAGCCGGGGGAGGCGGTCGAGTTCAGCACCTGGACCCCCCACTGGTTCGGCACGGCCGGCGGCCCGGTGGAGATCATCGCGATCTTCGGTCCCAACGGCGAGCGGGTGCACCTGCAGGGCTGAGGTCGTAGGTTCGGCGGGCCGCCACCTCACGGATCGCCGCGCGCGCGCGTCGTACGCATGGCGGCCGCCGGGGCGGCCGCACGCCGACATGACCCCCACACCCCCACCAGCCCACTCCCCTTCGAGGTGGTGATCGAGCGCCACGGCCCGTCGGTGCTGCGCTTCTGCATCGCCCGGGCGGGTGCCGAGCGCGGGGAGGACTGCTTCCAGGAGACGATGCTGGCGGCGTTGCGGGGGTACGACCGCGTGCGCGAGCCGGAGGCCATCCTCGGCTGGCTGCTGTCGATCGCCGCGCGCGCCACGGTCAACCTGCACCGGCGGAGCGCGAGAGCGCCGATCCCGGTCGACGATCTCGAGCCGCTCCATCCGGGCGTCCAGGACGTCCCGCGCGACGAGACGATCTGGCGGGTGGTGCGGACCCTGCCGCCCAAGCAGCGCGAGGCGGTGACCCTGCGCTACCTCGGCGACCTGACCACTCCGGAGATCGCCCAGGTGATGCAGACCTCCGCCGACGCGGCCCGGCGCAACGTCTTCGAGGGGCTCCGGCGCCTGCGGCGCGAGCTCGACGCGCCGTGACCGTCTCTCACGTTTCCCGCGCCCCGGGCGTCCCACGGGCATGAGCGAGACCGCCACCCCGCCCCCCGCCGACTGGGACGCCATCCGCGGCCGCCTGGTGGCGCGCGCCGACGCGCAGGGGCTGATCGACGTCGCCGTGGAGGAGCACGACACCCCCCTCGGCCGCGTGGTGCTGGGCGCGACCCCCGAGGGCGTCGTGCGGCTGGGCCTGCCCTCCGAGGACGCCGAGGAGGTGATGGGGGAGCTGGCCCGCCTGGTCTCGCCGCGCACGCTGCGCGCCGCCCGCGGCTCGCTGGCCCAGGCGCGCGGCGAGCTGGACGAGTACTTCGCGGGCCGGCGCACCGGGTTCGCGGTGGCGCTGGACTGGAGGCTCACGCGGGGCTTCCGGCGCGAGGTGCTGCGCGCCACCGCGGCGATCCCCTACGGCCGCACCGCGTCCTACCGCGACGTCGCCACCCGCGCCGGCAGCCCGCGCGCGGTGCGCGCCGCGGGGACGGCCCTCGCCACCAACCCCATCCCGATCCTCGTGCCCTGCCACCGCGTGCTGCGCTCGGGCGGCGCGCTGGGCTCCTACCGCGGGGGCGTCGAGGCGAAGGCGCGCCTGCTCGCGCTCGAGCGGGAGTGGGCCGGGTGAGCGCCGCGGTCCGCTGGACCACCTACGCCAGCCCGCTCGGCACCCTCACCCTGACGGCGAGCGGAGCCGGGCTCACCGGCGTGCGCTTCCCGGAGGAGGGGGCGACGCTGCCGGACGCCGGCCGGGCCGACGCGCCGTTCGCCGCCGCCGTGCGGCAGCTGGACGAGTACTTCGCGGGCGCGCGCACCGCGTTCGCGCTGCCCCTGGATCCCGTCGCCGGAAGCGACTTCGCCCGGTCGGTGTGGCGGGAGGTCGCGCGGATCCCCCACGGCCGCACCATCAGCTACGCCGAGCTGGCGCGCCGCGTCGGCCGCCCCGGCCACGTCCGCGCCGTGGGGGGCGCCAACGCGCGCAACCCGCTCCCGATCGTGGTGCCCTGCCATCGCGTGATCGGGTCGCGCGGCGGCCTCACGGGCTACTCCGGCGGGTTCGACCGCAAGCGGGCCCTGCTCGACCTCGAGGCGTCGGCCCTTGACCCACGCGGCCCTTCCCGCCGAGGATCGAGGCCCCGGCGGTGAGGCGTGGACGAGCGATCGCGGCAGGGCACCGGCGGCATCGAGGGCCTGCTGGAGCGGGCGCGCACCCGTCTCGTGCGCCTGAGCCCGCATGAGGCCCGCGCGGCGGCGCGCCGGGGCGGGCTGATCGTGGACATCCGCTCCGAGCGCCAGCGCCTCGAACAGGGGCTGGTGCCGGGCGCCCACTTCGTGCCGCGCAACGTGCTCGAGTGGCGCGCCGACCCCGGATCCGGGCACGCCGACCCGTCCCTCACCGGCGTGAGCGGGCCGCTCGTCCTGATGTGCGCGCAGGGGTACCAGTCGAGCCTCGCGGCGGCCACCCTCCACGAGATCGGGGTGGCCCGCGCGACGGACATGATCGGCGGGTTCGAGGCCTGGGCCGCGGCGGGTCTGCCGGTCGCGCCCGGGGACGGGTGAGCACCGCGGAGCACTGGGACGGGGCGTACGAGCGGCGCGGCCCCGAGGGGGTCAGCTGGTTCCAGCCCACGCCGGCGCGCTCGCTGCGCCTGATCGCATCCCTCTCCCTGGCCCCCGAGGCGCCGATCATCGACGCCGGCGGCGGTGCGTCCGCCCTGGTGGACGCCCTGCTGGCGTCCGGCGCGCGCGACCTCTCGGTGATCGACCTCTCGGCCGCCGCCCTGGCGCACGCGCGCGCCCGGGTGGGCGCCGACGCCCGGCGGGTCGCGTGGATCCACGCGGACCTCCGCTCCTGGGAACCGCCGCGCACCTACGCGCTGTGGCACGACCGGGCGGTGTTCCACTTCATGGCCACCGCGGACGACCGCGACGCCTACCTGCGCACCGTGCGCGCGGCGGTCGCCCCCGGGGGCCACGCCGTGGTGGCGGCCTTCGCCGCCGACGGTCCCACGCGGTGCTCGGGCCTGCCGGTGGCGCGCTACGACCCGGCGGCGCTCGCGGCCGCCTTCGGCGAGGGCTTCCGGGCGGTCCGGTCCGAGCGCGAGGTGCACCGCACCCCGAGCGGATCGGCTCAGGCGTTCACCTGGGTGCTGCTCGAGCGCACGGGCGCCTGACGCCTGCCCCGGGTTGCGGGCCACTCCCGTCCGCCGTTCCGCGGATCCCCGGATGGGCGGCATGTACGCCGCCGGAGAGGATCGGGCTCAGAGGAGGTGCCATGCGGCCAACACGGCCCGCCGAGACGACCCCGACCGCTCTCGCGAACACGGGTGGACCGCCACCGTCGGTGGTGCTGCTCGTGGCGTGGGCGCTCTTCTGCCTGGCGGCGCTGCTGCTGCTCGACGCCATCGACCTCGCCCTCTACGGCGTCGTCGTGCCCGTCGCCGCGCTGGGGCTCGCCTGGGCGCTGCGTGGCCCCGCCCGCCGGAGCGGCATGCGGCTCGGCCGCGCGAGGGGCGGACCGTCGCGATCTGGCGTGGATCGCGGGGCTCTACGCCGGGGTCGTCGGCCTCTTCGCCGCTCGCCTTCGTCGGCTTCGGCACGGACCGGACCGCGGGTCTGTTCATCGCGTTCGCGGCGGGGCTCCTGCTCGGGGTGATCGGCCCGATCGTCTACACCCGGCGCCGTGGCCGCCCGCTCGCCGATCTCGGTCTCACGCTGGGGTCGCCTGCCGGTCACGATCGGACTCGGCCTCGCGCTCGCCGCCGTGCAGTTCGCCCTCACGCTCTGGGGCTACGACCTTCCCGCCGACCGCGAGGACTGGCTCCCGCTCCTGTTGATGGCGCTGGTCGTCGGCCTGTTCGAGGCCATCTTCTTCCGGGGGTTCGTGCAGGCGCGGCTGGTGGCCTCGTTCGGCGAGGTGCCCGGCATCGCCGCCGCGTCCGCCCTGTACGCGCTCTACCACGTCGGCTACGGGATGGGCGGGACGGACATGCTGTTCCTCTTCGGCCTCGGCGTCGTCTACGCGCTGGCCTTCCGGCTGTCGGGGAGCATCCTGGTGCTGTGGCCCCTGCTGACGCCCCTCGGGTCCTTCTACAACAACGTCGACTCCGGCGACATCGACCTGCCCTGGGCATCCATGGTCGGCTTCGGCGAGATCCTGATCCGTCGATGGTGATCGCCATCGCGGTGGCCGTTCCGGCGTGAGCGGCGGTCGCCGGCCGTCAAGTCGACGGGTGCCGCCCGCACCGTTCGCCAGGAGTCCCACGTGATCTTGAGGATGAACAGGGCGATGCCGAGCCCGATCAGGGGGTCCGCCCGCTCGATGCCCAGCGCCACCACCACGGCGCTCGCCACCACGCCGAGGCTCACGAAGCCGTCCGCGCGGGCGTGCTGGCCGTCGGCGACGAGGGCCGGGCTCTGGAGGCGGCGGCCGGCGCGCAGGCGGATGCGGGCCGCGATCTCGTTGCCGACGAAGCCGATCGCGCCCGCGGCGGCGAGGATCCCAAGGCCGGTCAGGTCGCGGGGATGGATCAGCCGGTCGATGCTCTCGTAGGCGGCCACCAGCGCGCTGGCGAGGATCGCGAGCACCACCGCCATCCCGGCCCACCGCTCGGCGCGACCGCTGCGCAGCAGGAACGCGATCCCGACCGGGATCGCCGTGAGGGCGTCCCCCGCGTTGTGGATCAGGTCCGCGAGCAGCGCCACGCTGCCCGTGCTCAGGTAGATCGCCAGCTGGGCCAGGGCCGTGAGGGCCAGCACCGCGAGGCTCCACCCGACCGCCCGCAGGCCGGCCCGGGAGCGCATGATCGAGCGGTCGAGCAGCCCGTGGGAGTGCCCATGCTCGTGTCCGTGCCCGTGGGGGTGCGCGTGATCGTGGTGGGGCGCGGGTCCGCCGCCGTGGGTGTGGGGGCCCGAGTGCGCGTGGGCGTGCTCGGTGCCGTCGCCGTGGCGGTGCCACAGCCCCCCAGCGGCTCGAAGTCGACGATCGCGGCGCTCATTCCGTCAGGCTACGCCGGTCCGCTCGCGCCCGGGGTCGCCGGCAGCCGCAGCCGCTTCAGGGAGAGCGCGTTGAGGGCCACGATGATGCTCGACCCCGCCATCGTGATCGCCGCGATCTCCGGGCGCAGGGTGAGGCCCCAGGGCGCGAAGACGCCGGCGGCGATCGGCAGGGCCAGCGAGTTGTAGCCGATCGCCCAGCCCAGGTTCTGGCGCATCTTGCGGACGGTGCCGCGGCTGATCGTGATGGCCGTGGCGACGTCGAGGGGATCCGAGCGCATCAGCACCACGTCGGCGGTCTCGACGGCGACGTCCGTGCCCGCCCCGATCGCGATGCCGACGTCGGCGCCGGCCAGGGCGGGGGCGTCGTTGACGCCGTCGCCCACCATCGCCACCCGGCCTCCGTCGGCCTGCAGGCCCTGCACCGTGGCCGCCTTGTCGCCCGGGAGGACCTCCGCCAGCACCTCGTCGATGCCCACCTCGCCCGCCACCCGCGCGGCGGTCGCCCGGTTGTCGCCGGTGAGCATCACCGGCCGCACCCCGAGCCGGCGGAGGGCCGAGACGGCCTCGCGCGCGCTGGGCCTGCGGGCGTCGGCGAGCGCGATCGCCCCCGCCACGGATCCGTCGACGGCCACCAGGACCACGGTCCGGCCCTCGCTCGCCAGTGCGGCCGCCCGCGTCTCGAGGGGGTCGTCCGGGACGCCCTCGCGCCGCAGCAGGCGCGGGTTGCCCACGGCCACGCGCCGGCCGCCCACCGTCGCGACGGCGCCGTGGCCGGGCACGCTCTCGAAGCGCTCGGCGGCGGGGACCGCCAGCCCGCGCTCCCGCGCCTCGGCGACGATCGCCTGCGCGAGGGGGTGCTCGCTCTCGCGCTCCACGGCGGCGACCCGGCCCAGGAGCTCGTCCTCGTCGACGCCGGCGGCGGCGACGATGCCCACCACGCTCGGCTCGCCCCGGGTCAGGGTGCCGGTCTTGTCGAAGACCGCCGTGTCCACCCCGGCCGCCCGCTCGAGCGCGACCGCGTTCTTGACGAGGATCCCGCGCCGCGCGCCGAGCCCCATGCCGACCATGATCGCCATCGGGCGTCGCCAGGCCGAGCGCGTCGGGGCAGGTGATCACGACCACCGTGATCGCGAACAGCAGCGCCTCCTCGGCCGAGCTCCCCACCACGAGGTACCAGGCGAGGAAGGTCGCCAGGCCGCCGGCGAGCGCCACGAACACGAGCCAGAACGCCGCCCGGTCGGCCAGCCGCTGGCCCGGCGCCCTCGAGTTCTGGGCCTCCTGCACCAGCCTCACGATCTGGGCCAGGGCGGTGTCCGACCCCACGGCCGTCGCCCGTGCGCGCAGCGTGCCCGTCGTGTTGATGGTGGCGCCGACCAGCGCCGCGCCCGGGGCCTTGGGCACCGGCACGCTCTCGCCGGTGACCGTCAACTCGTCCACCTCGCTCGTGCCGTCCACGACCTCGGCGTCGACCGGCACCTTCGCGCCGGGCCGGATGAGCAGCAGGTCGCCGACGGCCAGCTCGGCGGTGGGCACCTCGACGGGCTCACCGTCGCGAACGACGAGGGCCGTGGCCGGAGCCAGGTCCAGGAGGGCGCGGATGGCGTCGTTGGCGCCGCCCCGGGCGCGCATCTCGAGCCAGTGCCCGAGGAGCACGAACGTCGCCAGCAGCGCGGCCGCCTCGTAGAACACCTCGCCCTCGATCCAGAAGGTGGCGGCGACCGAGTAGACCCACCCGGTCCCGATGGCGACGGCGACCAGGACCATCATGTCCAGGGTCCTCGCCCGCAGCGACAGCCAGGCGCCCCGGAAGAAGATCCACGACGAGTAGAAGACCACGGGGAGGCTCAGCAGCAGCTGCAGCACCTCCCGGTCCATGCCGAACGGCGTCGGCAGGTCGACGCCGAGCACGTCCGTGCCGAGCGGCGACCAGAGGGCGATCGGGATCGCGAACAGCAGCGCCACCAGGAACCGGTCGCGCATGTCGCGGGCCATCGCCTCCATCGACATGCCCGCGTGCCCGCCGTGTCCGTCGCCCGCCGCGTCGGCGCGGTGCACCGCCTGGTCGTCGGCGGCCGGGGCGTCATGGCCCGCCGCGGCGAGCGGGTCGCACAGGTGCCCGGGGACCGACCGGCCCGCGCAGTGGAAGCCGCACTCCTCGATCCAGGCCCTCAGATCCCGCAGCGAGGTGGTGGCCGGGTCGTAGGTCACCGTCGCCGTCTGGGCGGCCGCGTTCGCCGCGACGGCGATCACACCGGGCCGGCGGCCGAGCAGCCGCTCGACGACCTCCTTCTCGCCGGCGTAGCCGAGGCCCCCCACGTGGAGCACGTCCGTGCGGGGTGCCGAGGCCTGTCGGGTCGTCTCCATGGGACGACCATCGCATACAGGGGGGGAGTATGCAAATCCGGGACCGGCGCCCCGCGGCCGACGGCCCTCCTACCTCCTCTTGGGCGGGAGCGTGGCGACGAAGGCCGTGGCCTCCTCGACCCAGCGGGCCAGGTCGGCGTCCGTGCGGACGCCCGTGGGGGACACGAACACCATCGAGCCCATCGGACGGCCGGTGAAGTCCATGGGCCGCACGTGCGGCTGCGTGAGCGCCGCGGCCGCACCCTCGGGGCCGAGGCGCACCATCAGGTCGTCGCCGGCGACGCCGATCGCCATGTGCCCGGAGACCATGAAGGCGATGCCGCCGAACATCTTGCGCTCGTACAGGTCGTCGGCGGCCGCCAGCGCGTCGCGGACGCGCTCCGCCAGGGCTTCATCGAAGGCCATCGGCTTCCTCCATCGCTCGCGCGCCGGGGGGCAAGGCTACCGCCGCCGCCCGGGCCGCTGGCGCCGGGCCCCCCTCGTGTTCTATGTTGCGCGCCGTCAGCCCGGCGCTGTGCACGCCGGGGCCTTCGCGAAGGGCCGTGCCCTTCTTCCAGGGGCATGCCGTGAGCGACACCAACGGGGCCGCGTGAACCCTCGACGCCTTCGGACCGCGATCGCCTGCCTGGTGGCGGCGCTCGCGGCGACCGCGCTGGCCGGGCCGGCGAGCGCGGCGACCAAGATCGCCTTCGTCCAGGGCGAGCAGAACGTCACGGTCACCCGGCCGGGCGACGGGCTCAACGCGGCGGTCGCGTCGCTGATGGCCGGGCCGACGGCGGCGGAGAAGAAGACCCAGATCCGCAGCTACATCCTCCCCAACACCCCGGTGCGCGCGGTGAGCCAGGCCGGCACGGTCGCCACGATCGACCTCGGCGCCCGCTTCGTGGCCGGCACCGACTCCGACACGCTGCTCGCGCGTCTCTCGCAGGTGGTGACGACCGCGACGGCCGTCCCCGGCGTCACCTCCGTCCAGGTGCTGATCCAGGGCGGCGTGCCCCTCGGCCTCTTCCCGGGGATCAACGCGACCGTGCCGCTCACGACGGCCGCCCTGCGCACGCCCAACGTCGCGCCGCCGCCGCCCACGCCCGAGAAGCCCACCACGCCGAGCACGGGCACGAAGGCCGCCCAGCAGAAGCTCGCCGACCTGGGCTACCTCCTGCCCGGCGGCGTCGACGGCCAGCTCGGTCCGGCCACCACGGCGGCCGTGATCGCCTTCCAGAAGTGGGAGGGCCTGTCGCGCGACGGCGTCCTCGGCCCGGCCACCCTGGCCCGGCTGAAGACCGCCACCCGGCCGACGCCCCGCACCCAGGGCGGCTCCGGCCGGCGCGTCGAGGTGCTGGTCGACCGCCAGCTCGTGCTCGCGATCCAGAACAACACGGTGGTGCGCGCCCTGCACGTCTCCACGGGCAAGCCCTCCACGCCCACGCCGATCGGCAGCTTCTCGGTGTACGCCCAGTACCCGCGCTGGTGGTCCACGCCCTTCCGCGAGTGGCTGCTGTGGGCCTCGCCCTTCGTCGGCGGCGTGGCGATGCACCAGTTCCCCGACGTCCCGGTGTACGCCGCGTCCCACGGATGCGTGCGCGTGCCCGAGGCCAACGCCCAGTGGCTGTACCACTTCGTCTCGGTGGGCAATCCGGTCCGCGTCCTGGCGAGCTCCCGATGAGGCGCCTCGCCGCCCTCGCCGCCGGGCTGGTCGCGCTGGCCATCGCCGCCGCGCCCGCCGCCGCCCAGCAGGCGGCCCCGCCTCCGACGATCACCCCCGGGGTCCTCACCGTCGCCCTCGACATGCCGAGCGACGGCTTCCAGGTGGGCGCCGTCGCCGGGTCCCAGGTGGTCTTCGCCCGCGGCCTCGAGGTGGACCTGGCCAACGCCGTGGCGAAGCGGCTGGGCCTGCGCACCGCGTTCGTCAACGTCGCGAGCTTCGGCGACATCGTGGCGCCGGGCCCCAAGCCCTGGGACGTCGCGTTCGCCCAGGTCTCGATCCTGGCCGGCCGCCGCGCGGCCATCGACTACACGATCCCGTACCTCCAGGTGGACCAGGGCGTGCTGCTGCGGCGGGGCCTCACCCCGACGCCCCGCACGCTCGCCGCGCTCGCGCGCCTCAAGATCTGCGTGCAGTCCAAGACCACCGGGGCGGTCGTGGTCGCGCGCCGCGTGAAGCCCGCGACGCCCGCGAAGGGCTACGCCGACGTCACCTCGCTCATCCAGGGCCTGTCCACCGGCCGCTGCGACGCCGTGGTCTACGACGCCCCCAGCCTCGCGGTGCTGCGCTCCGAGGTCCCGCTGCGCGTGGGGCCGATGGCCGGGGTCATCCCCACGGCCGAGAGCTACGGCGGCGTCACCGCCGACGGCAGCACGCTCACGCCGGCGCTCAACGTCGCGCTGAAGGGCCTGCTGAACGACGGCACGGTGAGCGCGCTCACCACCAAGTGGCTCTCGATCGACGTGGCGGCGCTCAAGCCGCTGCGCTGAGGGGGACGCGGGCGGCCGGGCCGCGCGGAGGACCCCGCCCGGGCGGGGTCCTCCGTTCGATCCTCCCCGGTCAGGCGTGGGTGAGGACCGCGATCGTGGAGCGCGATCCGGGCCAGCGGCCGTCGGAGAGGGGCCGGGCGTCGAACCGGGCCGGTCCGAGGATGCCCTCCCCCCAGCAGAGCTCGTGGCCGCGACCGTCCCGGTCGAGGGCGTAGCGGCTCCCGTCGGGCCGCTCGTACACGGCGACGTTGCCGCCGTCGCCGATCAGCAGGTCCGCGTGCATCGGGTGTCGCGACACGGACGCCTCCTTTCGTGGTACCGGTCCGCCCGTCGGTGCCGGGCGGCGACCCGAATGTCGTGCCCCCACGCGGGAGGCGCCAAGGGACCCCAGGGCTACCCGGGCCACACCTGCGGCCGCGGGTACTACGCTTCACCGCAGGTGAAACGCGATCGGGGGCGTGGGGGATGGCCGAGCGTCGAGATGGCCTGAGAGCCGGGCGCGACGCCGCCGCGCTGGTGGGGGACGCGGTCATGCTGTCGCTGGCCGACCTCGTGGAGCGCCTGAAGGACGCGCCGCCACCCGCCGCGCCGGTCGCCCCGCCCCCCGGTGCGCCCGCGGCCGTCGAGGGCGCGCCGCCGGCCTCCCCGTCGCACGTCGCGCATCCCGCCCGCGCCGCGGCGGACCTCGTCGGCGCCGTGGTCGCGGCCGTCGTCCCGGTCGTGATCAGCCGCATCGACCTGAACGAGGTGCTCGACGAGGTGGACGTGCAGCGCGTGGTCGATCGCGTGGACGTGGAGGAGGTGCTGGCGCGGATCGACCTCGACGACCTCGTGCAGCGCATCGACGTCGACGCGGTGGTCGCCCGGGTGGACATGGACGCGCTGGTGCGCCGCATCGACCTGAGCGCCGTGACCAAGGAGGTGCTGGACGCGGTGGACATCGGCGAGATCGTCCGCGAATCGACGGCCACCATCGGCACGGACATCGTCGACGACGGGCGCCTGCAGGCGATGCGCGCCGACGACCTGATCGCGCGCCTGGTGGACCGCGTGCTCTTCCGCCGCGGGCCGCGGCGCACCGCGCTGGACCGGCCCGGGGAGGCGCCGTGAGCCGCCTGACCGAGCACCCGGAGGTCCGCGAGCACCTGGGCAGGCGCGCCGGCCTCGTCTCGCGCCTGCTCGCCGACGCCATCGACCTGGTCGTGGTGGTCCTGATCGGCTTCGCCGCGCTGCTGGTGGCCAGCGCCATCCGGGGCCTGTTCACGACCGGCTTCGAGTTCGTGGAGGTGCCCCAGCCCGCCCGGGGCACGCTGGCGGCGCTCCTCCTGATCGGCTACCTGGGCTACGGGTGGGGGCTCGAGGGACGCACGCTGGGCAAGACGGCGATGGGCCTGCGCGTGGTCCGCGACGACGGCGCGGACCTGTCGCCCGTCTGGGGCATGCTGCGCGCGGTGCTCTACTTCCTGCTGCTGCCGGGGATCCTGTGGGCGCTGGTGAGCCGTCGCAACGCGTCGCTGCAGGACCTCGTCCTGCGGACCTCGGTCGTCTACGACTGGGGTGTCGCGGCGCCGGCGCCCAACGTGGAGAACCGGCCGGGCTGACCGCCCGGGCGGCGCGCGGCTAGGTCGGGTGGGCCGGCGGCCACCGGCGCCGCGCCGGGCTGCAGGGTCGGGAGGCCGCGCGTGAACAGCAGGGCCACGAGGCGAAGAGCGCGAGGACCGCGACCGCCGCGCGCAGCCCGTCGATCCGGCTCTGCTCGTTCGCCTCCACGACCGCGTCGGCCGTGGCCGGGGGCACGTCGGCGTCGTCGAGCGCCGTCTTCGAGGTCGGCGTCGGAGAGGAACGGGATGCCGCCGGCGAGCTCGGTCTGGGCCTGTCGCGGCGACGCTGGCCGGGACGTCCGGGTTGTCCTGGATGCCGGTGAAGAACGAGGCGGTGAGCGCGGAGATGAGCACGGCGCCGGCCAGCGCGGTGCCGATCGAGGCGCCGAGCTGGGTGCCGGTGTTCTGGAGGCCGCCGACCTCGCCGCTCTTCTCGTCCGGGACCGCCGACACCGTGACGGCGCCGAGCTGCGAGGCCATCGCGCCGAGGCCCGGCGCCGGCGAGCAGCAGCGGCCAGGTGACGATCTCCGGGCCCGCGCCGACGTCGAGCAGCGCGACCAGGAGCACCAGCCCGGCGAACAGCGTCATGAAGCCGAGGCGGACCACCCGCCGCGGCGACGCGTCGGGCAACAGCTTGGGGACGCCGACGGCGAAGAGCAGCAGCGTCAGCGAGAGCGGCAGCAGCCGGACGCCCGTCTCGATCGCCGACAGCCCGAGCGCGATCGACAGGAACAGCGGGACCACGAAGAAGATGCCGGCCTGGACCAGGAACATGAACAGGAACGAGATCACCCCGCTGCGCAGCTGGACGTTGCGCAGCAGCGCCGGGTCGATGAGCGCGCCCTGGCCGCGGTCGAGGCGCCGGTTCTCCCACAACAGGAACAGGCCCAGGATCACGCCGCCGCCGAGCACCATCCAGATGACCGGCGAGAGCCCGAGCCACTCGGGCGCCTCGGGCTTGGGCTGGACGAAGCCCCAGGTGCCCGACTTCAGGATGCCGAGCACGATCAGGCCGAGGCCGGCCGCCGACAGCGCCGTGCCGACCAGGTCGAGCTTCACGCCCTCCTCGGCCGGCGTGTCGTTCATCCGCCGCGCCAGGACGAGGATCACGAGCACGATCAGCACCTCGCCGGCGAACACCCAGCGCCACGAGGCGTAGGTGGTGAAGAAGCCGCCGATCACCGGCCCGAGGGCGGCGGCGATCGCGCCGGCGGCCGCGACCAGGCCGTAGGCGCGCGGGCGCTCGGGCTTGCCGAAGTTCGAGGCGACCAGCGCCACGATCGCCGGCATGATCAGCACCGCGCCCAGGCCCTCGAGGAACGACCAGCCGATGATCAGCACGGTCAGGTTGGGGGCGATGCGAGGTGGTGAACGACCCGCAGGCGTAGACGACGCAGCCGATCGAGAACGCGCGCTTGCGGCCGATGATCTCGCCGATCTTGCCGCCGGTGATCATCAGCGAGGCCATCACCAGCGTGTACAGCGTGATCGCCGTCTGGATCCCGGTGACCGTCGTGTCGACGTCCTCGGCGACCGTCGCGATCGCCGTGTTCATGACCGTCGTGTCGAGGGCCATCACGAACTGGCCCGCGGCGAGCGTCAGCAGGACGATCCCGCTCGCCGCCACCGCCGCCTGTCGCCCCGCGCTCACCGCCACGCTTCAGCCCCCGGAGATGGTGAAATGGCGCTGGCCCGCACAGGGCGCCGCAATCGCCACCGCGCATCATGCCCTCCGGCGGCGCCCTGCGTGGCCGGAGGGGTACGGTCCGGGCATGGACCGGAGGGGATCCCTCGAGCGGCGGATGCTCGTCAACGCGGCGCTCGCCGCCGGCGTGACGGGCGCGCTGATCGCCCTGGCCGGCTGCGTCTTCGCCACCTTCGTCGGGCTGCCGCCCTCCCCGCAGGTGCTGGCCGGCGTCGTCGCGGGCGCCGCGCTGGCGCTGGCCGTCGCCGCGGGTGTCGCCGTCCGGCGCGTCCCCCGCACGCGCCGGGCGCTCGGCCTGGGCGAGCGCCGCGCGCCCGCCCCGCCGCCCCGGCCCTAGGAGGGGCGGGGCTCGATCGCCCCCGCGGCCGCCGGCCGCCGGTGGCCGGCGGCGGCGCCGGGCGCGAAGAGCTCCGACAGTGCGGCCACCAGGCCGGGCTCCAGCTCGATCGCCCCCGCGGCCAGGTTCTCCTCCAGGTGCAGCCGGCGCGTGGTGCCCGGGATCGGGACGATGTCCTCGCCCTGGTGCAGCAGCCAGGCCAGGCTGAGCTGGGCGGTGGTGACCCCGCGGTCGGCCGCGAGCCGCTCGAGTCCGTCGACCAGCGCCCGGTTGTGGGCGTAGTTGTCGCCCTGGAAGCGCGGGATGCCCCGGCGCAGGTCGCCCTCGGCGTAGCCCTCGGCCGGGCCGGCCGCCGCGGCGAGCATGCCGCGGCCCACGGGGCTGAACGCCACCAGCCGTGCGCCCGCCGCGCGGACGGCCGGCAGCACCTGCGCCTCGATGTCGCGCGTCCAGAGCGAGTACTCGGACTGCACCGCCGCGATCGGGTGCACGGCCCGGGCGCGCCGCAGCTGGTCGGCCGTCACCTCCGACAGCCCGATCTCCGCCACCAGGCCCTGGTCGACGAGCTCGGCCATGGCGCCGACGGTCTCCTCGAGGGGCACCTCGGGATCGATGCGGTGGCAGTAGTAGAGGTCGATGCGCTCGATGCCGAGGCGCTCCAGCGAGCCCCGGCACGACGCGTGGACGTACTCCGGGCGGCCGTTGAGGCCGGCGATGGAGCCGTCGTCGCCGCGCACGATGCCGAACTTGGTGGCGATCACCGCGTCCTTGCGGCGCCCGCGGACCGCCCGGCCCACCAGGCGCTCGTTGGCGCCGAGGCCGTAGCTGTCGGCGGTGTCCAGCATGGCCACGCCGCGGTCCAGCGCCAGGCCGATGGTCGCGAGCGCCTCGTCCTCCTCGACCGGGCCGTAGAACTCGCTCATCCCCATGCACCCCAGCCCGATGCGGTTCACGGCGCCACCCCCGAGTCCGGCGCGACGCGGCCGCCGCCGGCGGCGGGCGGCAGCTCCATCGACGCCCTCAGCGAGACGAGCGGGGTGTCGGGGACGGTGACCAGCCCGCGGGTGGGCCGGTCGAGGTCGAAGGTCACGAACAGCAGCACCGTGACCAGCGCGGCGGCGATCAGCACCGCCACCGGCCCCCGGCCGAGCAGGGAGATGTACAGGCCAGCAGCCCGAACGCGATGGCCGTGGCGGCCACCTCCAGCCAGAGCACCGTGTTGGGCACCCGGTTGTTGAGGGCCGCGACCCGCACCGTCTGCTGGTCGATGGTCGTGTTGAGGCTGTTGACGTAGAGGCGCGGGGCGCTCGCCACCGGCTGGGCGTCCAGCGCCTGGCCGGCCAGGCGCCACAGCCGGCGCTGGAGCTCGCCCTGGACCACCAGCGTCCGGCGCATTCCCGCGCTGTCGGGCACCTCCTCGGAGATGGCGATCGCCGTGTCGGTGTACCGCCGCAGCAGGTCGAGCGAGCGCGTGCGGACGGGCTCCTGCAGGGTCTGGGCCCGCAGGTAGCTGGTGCCGATCGCGTTGGCCTCGTCGACGAGCGCGGCGCGGCGCGTCTCGTACCGGCCGATGGCCAGCGACAGGCCGAAGGCCAGCAGCAGGCCGACGATGCCGAGCGTCGCCGCCTGCAGCACGCCGAGCGGCTCGCGCAGCGCCTCCCCGCGCGCCCGCAGGCGGCGGCCGGCGAACAGCCCGATGACGGTGGCGCCCACCACGGCGACCAGGAGGAGGGCGAGGAGGGCCCAGCTGCTCAGGGCGAAGAACACGGCGGGACCCTAGCCGTCCCGGCGGGCCCGCTAGGGTGCCGCCCGTCATCGCCGTCACGCGAAAGGGCGCGTCGTGGAGCTGTTCCTGCTGCTGGCGCTGGGGTTCGTGATCTCGGTCGTCTGCGCGTTCTGGTGCGCCACGCGGGCGGTCGCCAAGGGCTACAACCCGGTCGTCTGGGGCATCCTCGGGTTCGTCATCCCGATCATCTCGGTCATCGTCATGGCCTTCCTGCGGCCGACCGACCGCGCCGCCTAGCGCGCCGGGCGGGGCCGCCGCGGGCTCGCGCCCGTCCGGGGCATCAGCGAACATGTGTTCGTGTCCCGGGAGGCGGCCATCCTGCACGCGGACCTCGACGCGTTCTTCGCGTCCGTCGAGCAGCGCGACGATCCCGCCCTGAGGGGGCGCCCCGTGATCGTGGGCTCCTGGGTGGTGATGGCGGCGAGCTACGAGGCGCGGGCGCACGGCGTCGGCTCGGGGATGGGCGGGGCGCCGCGCGCGGCGCCTGTGTCCCGACGCGGTGGTGGTGCGCCCCGCGGTGGGAGGCCTACGTCGAGGCGAGCCGCGCCGTCTTCGAGGTGTTCGCGCGCACCTCGCCGGTGGTGGAGGGCCTGTCGATCGACGAGGCCTTCCTCGACGTGCGGGGCATGGGGCGCAGCGTCGGCTCGCCCCTCGAGATCGCCCTGCGCCTGCGCCGCGAGGTGCGCGAGCACACCGGGCTGCCCATCACGGTGGGGGTGGCCACCACCAAGGCCCTGGCCAAGGTGGCGAGCGCCCTGGCCAAGCCCGACGGCCTGATGCTGGTCCCGCCCGAGTGCGAGCTGACGCTGCTGCACCGGCTGCCCGTGGAGCGCCTGTGGGGGGTCGGCCCGGCCACCGCCGCCCGGCTGCACCGCCGCGGCCTGGCGCGCGTCGGCCAGATCGCCGCCCTGGAGGAGTCCGAGCTCGTCGCCCTCCTGGGCCCCGGGTCCGGCCGCCACCTGCACGCCCTGGCCCACAACCGCGACCCCCGCCCGGTGCACCGCAAGCGCCGCCGCCGCACCTTCGGCGCCCAGTCGGCGCTCGGCCGCCGGCCGCGCTCGCCGGAGGCCCTCGACGCCGTCCTGCTGGGCCTGGTCGACCGCGTCACGCGCCGCATGCGCACCTCCGGCCGCGTCGGGCGCACGGTGGTGCTGCGCCTGCGCTTCGACGACTACTCGGCCGCCACCCGCTCGCGCACGCTGCGCCGGCCGACCTCCGCCTCCGCGCCGGTGCTGGCCGCGGCGCGCGCCCTGCTGGCGGAGGCGGGGCCGGTCGTCGCCGAGCGGGGCCTGACCCTGCTCGGCGTCACCGTCGCCAACCTCGACGGCGAGGAGTCGGGCGGCCAGCTGCGGCTGCCCCTGGACGATCCGCCGGACACGGCGCTGGACGACGCCCTCGACGCGGTGCGCGACCGCTTCGGCCCGACGGCGGTCACCCGGGCCTCGCTCATCGGGCGAGACCCGGGACTGGCCGCCTGGCTGCCGCCCGAGCGGCGCCGGCGGGGGAGGGGCGCACGGGTCGCAGACCGTGCTCTGGGCCGATGCTCGACCGCCGGCGGGGCCCCGACCCTCCGGCGATGCTCTGCGTCGATCCGCGGGCCACGCCGGTGGCCCGCGAGGCGGACATCCACCTCGCCCCGATCGGTGGCACCAACCTCGCTCTGATGAACGGCCTCGCTGCACGAGCTGCTTCGCAGCGGGCTGGATCGACGAGGGCTACGTGGCGCGCCACACGCTGGGCGTCGCGGAGCTGGAGCGAGGCGGTGGCGCCCTACACGCCGGAGCGCGTCGGCCGAGATCTGCCGCGTCTCGCCCCGACGACGTGCGGGCGCGCCGCCGGCTGATCGGCACCTGCGAGCGGCTGCTCTCGACGGTGCTCCAGGGCTTCTACCAGTCCCACCAGGCGACGGCGGCCGCATGCGCGGTGAACAACGTCCACCTCCTGCGGGGCATGATCGGCCGCCCCGGCGCCGGGATCTACCAGATGAACGGCCAGCCGACGGCCCAGAACACGCGCGAGACCGGCGCGCGACGGAGATCTGCCGGGCTTGCGCAACTGGGACAACCCGGAGCACATCCGTGAGCTCGCCGAGCTCTGGAGCGTCGATCCGGATGACCGATCCCGCACTGGGCTCCGCCCACCCACGCGATGCAGATCTTTCGCTACGCGGAGCCGGGCTCGATCGAGCTCCTGTGGATCTCGGCGACCAACCCGGCGGTCTCCATGCCCGACCTCGGCGCGGATCCGGCGCATCCTGGCGCGCGAGGAGCTGTTCGTGGTGGTCGCAGGACATCTTCGTGACCGAGACCGCCGCGTCTCGCCGACGTGGTGCTGCCGGCCGCCGGCTGGGGCGAGAAGACTGGGCTGCTTCACCAGCGTCAACCGGACGGTCCACCTCTCCGAGAAGGCCGTCGAGCCGCCCGGGGACGCTCGCGCGGACCTCGACATCTGCGCTCGACTACGCCGCGCGCATGGGGTTCCGCGACCGCGACGGCGGGCCCGCTGATCACCTGGCACGACGCCGAGTCGGCCTTCGAGGCCTGGAAGGCCTGCTCGCGCGGACGCCCCTGCGACTACTCCGGCGTCACGCTACGAGCGCCTGCGCGGCGGCAGCGGCATCCAGTGGCCGTGCACCGACGCGGCCCCGGACGGCACCGAGCGCCTGTACACCGACGGCGTCTTCAACACCGACCCCGACTACGCCGAGACCTACGGCCACGACCTGCTCACCGGGGCGGCGCACTCCGCGGAGCAGCTACCGCGCGAAGCGGCCCGACGGGCGGGCGTTCCTCCAGTCGGCCGCCTGGACCGCCGCCGCCCGAGTGGATGCCGGCCGCCTACTCCCCTGCTGCTGACCACCGGCCGCACCGTCTACCAGTTCCACACGCGCACCCGCACGGCGCGCGCGCCTCAGCTCGAGGCGGCGGCGCCCGAGGTCTGGGTGGAGCTGAGCGCCTCCGACGCGACGGCCCTCGGCATCGCCGAGGGGGACCTGGTGCGCGTCGCGTCGCGGCGCGGCGCGATCGAGGCCCGGGCGCGGATCTCGGGCCCTGAGCCGGCCTACGCGGCGGCGTCGCACAGTCCGGGCGCCGCCAGATCTGACCGGCCGGGTCAGCCCCGGCGGCCGGTCGCGAGCAGGCACACTCCGGGCAGCTCCAGCCCCTCGCCGCTGCGGTAGGGCGCGGCGGCCGCGCGCAGGCGCTCCTCCAGCGCCCGCCTGCCCGCCTCCGGGATGGAGGCCAGGCGCGCGGCGAGCGGCCCGGCGAGGGCGACCGTTCGCGTCCACCACTCCTCGAAGGAGGCGGCGCGCAGGGGCACCGGCAGCTCGCTCACGCTCACCTCGGCCAGCCCCGCGTCCCGGAGCAGCGCCGTCACGCGGCCGGCGTCGCCCAGCGAGAACGGCCCGGGCGCCCCGGGCGGGGGGATCGGCATGCCGAGCTGCTCGCCGACGGCGTCGAACACCAGGCCGAGCCAGGGGTTGCGGGCCCGCGGCCCCCACACGGTCAGGGCCACCCGCCCGCCCGGACGCAGCACGCGGTGGATCTCGCGCGCCGCGCGCGCCGGCTCGGGGACCAGCATCAGGCCCTCGCGGCACAGCACCACGTCGAACGCGGCGTCGGGCTCGTCGATGCGCTCCAGGTCGCGTTCGCGGACGCGCACGTTGGCCAGCCCCCGGCGCGCGGCGCGCTCGGCCGCGATCGCGGTCATCCCCGGCGCGACGTCGGACATCACCACCTCGCCGGGCGCGACCCGCGGCGCGGCGGCCAGCCCCACGCCGCCCGGCCCGCAGGCGAGCTCGAGCACGCGGTCGCCGGGCGCGAGCCCCGCCACGGCGATCATCCGCTCCGCCACCTCCGCGCCCCGGGCGTCGAGGTAGTCGGCGTGCGCGGCCCAGCCGGGGGCCACCGCGGTCCACTGGCCGTGCAGGTGCGCGCGCATCGCGCCGAGGTCGGCGGTGTCCTCGGTGCCGGTCCGCGTCGTCATGGTCCACCTCCGCAATATTCACTACACACTAACTGCAATGAAGTATGCGGTAGCCTACCCAAATGAGTCAACCGGCCCGCGCGACCCGCCGCTACGACTCGTCGCGGCGGCGCGAGCAGGCCGCCGGCACGCGCCGCGACATCCTCGACGCCGCGGAGACGCTCTTCGTGCGCGACGGCTACCGGGCCACCACCGTCGCCGCGATCGCCGCCGAGGCCGGCGTGTCGGCCCGCACGGTGTACGTCGCGTTCGAGAGCAAGAGCGGCGTGCTCCGGGCGCTGTGGAACGCCCGCCTGCGCGGAAGCGACGAGGACGTCCCGGTCGCCGAGCGGGCCTGGTACCGCGAGGTGCTGGACGAGACCGACCCGGTCCGGCGCCTGCGGCTCGACGTGCGGAACTCGCGCGTGGTCAAGGAGCGCCTGGGCGGCGTCCTCGACCTGGTGCGCGACGCCGCGCCCGGGGACGAGGAGATCGCCGCCCTGTGGGAGCGCATCGAGTCCCAGTTCCACGCCAACCAGCGGGCGGTGGTGGAGCCCATGCACGCCCGGGGCGTGCTGCGCGACGGCCTGGACGTGGACCGCGCGACCGACATCCTCTGGACCGTGGTCCACCCGAGCGTCTGGAGGCTGCTGGTCGGCGTCCGGGGCTGGACGCCCGACGAGTACGAGGCCTGGTGCGCCGAGGTGGCCTGCGCGCAGCTGCTGCGATGAGGCCGCCGCCGGCCGGACTCTGCGATCGCTGCGTCCACCGGCAGCTCGTCACGACGCGCCGGTCGACCTTCGTCCTGTGCCGCCTCAGCCACACGGACGCGCGCTTCCCGCGCTACCCGCCGCTCCCGGTGGCCGCGTGCGCCGGGTTCGCTCCGGCCGGGACGGAGCCCCCGCCCACGGACGCGGACAGGGGCTGACGGGCACCCGCTGCGGCCCTATCCGACCCCGGCCACCTGCGCGGCGCGGTTCGCCGTGCGGCTCATCAGCTGCAGGACGACGAGGGCGATGACGGCGGTGACGGCGAGCAGGACGAACCCGAGCGTGTAGTCGCCGGTCGCCGACTTGACGAAGGCCATCACCAGCGGCGGGAAGAACCCGCCGAGCCCACCGGCCGCGCCGACGACGCCGGTGACCGCCCCGACCTTGTCCGGGAAGTCGTGCGCCACCAGCTTGAAGACGGCGCCCGTGCCGAGCCCGAACGCGGCGGCCATGCGTCAGCGCGAGGACGGTGAGCGGCACCATCTGCGTCGTAGAGGGGGGCCAGGCCGATCGCCAGGACCGCGGTGGCGGCGAACGAGACCCGCAGCACCGTGTCGGAGCCGACCCGGTCGGCCAGCCAGCCGCCGATCGGCCGGGCGATGACGGCCACCAGCGCGAAGCCCGCGGCGCGCGCCGCGGCGTCGGGCTTGTCGAGGTCGTGCACCGAGGTGAGCAGCTTGGGCAGGTAGGCGAACATCGCCACGAAGCCGCCGAAGACGAGGAAGTAGTAGAAGGTCGGCGCCCAGGCGGCGGGCTGGTCGCGGAACACCCGCAGGGAGGAGAACATGCCGCCCGTCTGGCGCGGGCGGGGCACCGGGGCGTCGCGCGCCAGCAGCCAGAAGACGATGGCCATCGCGCCCACCAGCACCATGGCCACGACGAACGGGGCCGTGAGGCCCCAGCGGTCGGCGATGCGCGGCGCCGTGAGGCCGCCGAGGACCGTGCCGCCCATGCCGATGCCGTACAGGCCGAGGGCCATGCCCTGCCGGGCGGCCGGATACCAGCGGCTGACGAACGGCACGCCGACGGCGAACGAGGCGCCGGCGAAGCCGAGGAAGAAGCCGAACAGGATCACCGCCGAGAACGAGTCGTGCCAGATCGCGAGCGCGGCGAGCGGCAGCAGGGTGAACGCCAGCAGGGCGGTGAAGACCCGCCGTCCGCCGTAGCGGTCGGTCAGGATGCCGAGGGGGATGCGCATCAGCGAGCCCATCAGCACCGGCACGGCGATCATCATCGCCAGCTGGATCTCGGAGAGGTCGAGCAGGTCCTGCAGGTCGGGCCCGAGCGGCCCCAGCATGCTCCACGCGTAGAACGAGACGGTGAAGGCCAGCGTCGCGAGCACGAGAGCCCTCGTGTTCCCGCGCGGCTCGAAGGTCGGCACGGTCAACTCCCTTTCAGGTGGCGGTCCGGGTGCGGGCGCGCTCGTCTGCGGCCCCCCGGTCCCGGCGGCGCGAGCGATAGAGGATCGGGCTGCGGCCCAGGTAGGCGATCGGCACGCTCCAGGCGTGCACCAGGCGGCTGAAGGGCCACAGCGCGTAGAGGAGGAAGGCCGCGGCCGCGTGGATGCGGTAGACCAGCGGCGCCCCGGCGATCAGCGACGTGTCCGGGTCGAGCGTGAAGAGGCCGCGGAACCACGGCGCCACCGTCTCGCGGTAGTCGTAGCCGCCGCCCAGCAGGTTCTCGCCCACCGTCGCGTACATGCCGGTCAGGATCATCACGCCCAGCAGCAGGTAGGTCAGGCGATCGGTGGTGGTGGTCGTGGCGCGCACGCGCGGCGTCGGTCTCGCGACGGGCGAGCAGCAGCACGAAGCCCACCAGCATCACCAGGCCCGAGAGCGTCCCCGCCGTCACCGACACGGCGTGGTACTGGTCCTCGGACACCCCGACGCGCCTCGGTGACGCGACGACGGGACGAGCAGCCCGAGCACGTGGCCGCCGATGACGGCGAGCAGGCCCAGGTGGAACAGGAGCACGGCCGGCCGCAGCCGCCGCCGCTCGAGGAGCTGGGTGGAGCGCGTCGTCCAGCCGAACTGGTCGTGGCGGTAGCGCCAGATGTGTCCGGCCACGAACACGGTCAGGGCGGCGTAGGGCAGCACGATCCACAGCAGCAGGTCGACGCGGCTCATCGCGGCGCCTCCCGGAATGGCGCCGGCGCACGCAGGCGGGGGCGCGGCGGACCGGCTCGGGCATCACCTCGGGCGGGGCGAAGGGCTCGAGGCCGACGGACTCCCCGGGCGGGCCCTCGCGCGCCAGGCGCCGCAGCTCCTCGCGCTCGTCCGGCCGCAGCTCGGGCAGCATCAGGCACAGCGCGACGAGGGGCCCCGCGTAGGGGCTCTCGGCGCGCTCGAGCGCCATCCGCACCAGCTCGAGCACCGGGCGGTACTCGGCCAGCAGGGCGCCCCCGCCGACGGGGTCGAGCGCCGCGTACTCGAGCATCACCGGGAGGTGGTCGGGCAGCTCGGGTCCCTCCAGCTCCAGCCCGGACTCCGCGTAGCGGCGGCGCAGGGCCAGCAGGGCCAGGCCGCGCTGGCGGCGGTCGCCGTGGGTGTAGTAGGTCAGGTCGAGGGCGGTGCGCCGCGACAGGTCGAAGGTCTCGACGTAGCGGCGCGCGAGCGCGGCGCCGGGCTCGCGCGCCCACCAGGCGAGGAAGGCGCGCAGGGCGTCGGTCGCCGGCGAGGAGGGCAGCGCGTCGGCCGCGCGGGCGACGTCGGCGCGGGCCGCCAGCAGCTCGGCGTCGGGGTGCTGCAGGGTCGAGCGAGATGAGGGCGAACGGGTTCACGTCGCCTCCGCCCCGCCGCAGGTGCAGGCCCCGCCGCCGCAGCCGCCCCCGGGGGCCGGCGACGGCCCGCGCCACCGGCGCGGCGGCGGGCTCGGGGGGCGCCGGCGCGGGGTGGAGGTGGAACGCCTCGCCCGCCTCCTCGGCGCGGTCGGCGCGGCCGTTGGCCCCGCACCCTCCGGGGCCGCCGGCGAAGTCGAGCCCGCACGCGCCCTGCTGGGCCGACAGCGACGCCGGCCAGCTCGGCGTGGGCCGACGGGATGACGAAGCGCTCGTCGTACTTGGCCAGCGCGAGCAGGCGGTACATGTCCTCCATGTCGCCGACGTCCATGCCCACCGAGGCGGCCACCGAGGCGTCGGCCTCGCCGCCCAGCGACAGCTCGCGCATGTAGCGCCGCATCGCGGCGAGCTGCTTGAGCACCCGGCGGATCACCTCGTCGTCGCCGGCCGCGAGCAGGTTGGACGAGGTAGCGCACCGGGATGCGCAGCCGGTCGATGGCGGGGAAGACGTCGTCGGGGTCGGCGGTGCTGCCCTCGCCCTCGATCATCCCCATCACCGGCGACAGCGGCGGCACGTACCAGACCATCGGCAGCGTCCGGTACTCGGGGTGCAGCGGCAGCGCGACCCGGTACCGCATCGCCAGCGCGTACACCGGCGAGCGCCGCGCGGCGTCCATCCAGTCGGCGGGGATGCCGTCGATCTCGGCCTGGCGGCGCACCTCGGGATCCTCGGGATCGAGGAACACGCTCGAGCTGGGCGTCGAGCAGGTCCTTCTCGTCGGCCACCGAGGCGGCCTCCTCCACGCGGTCGGCGTCGTAGAGGACCACGCCGATGTACCGGATCCGCCCGACGCAGGTCTCGGAGCAGACCGTGGGCATCCCGGCCTCGATGCGCGGGTAGCAGAGGGTGCACTTCTCGGCCTTGCCGGTCTGCCAGTTGAAGTAGACCTTCTTGTAGGGGCAGTTGGAGACGCACATGCGCCAGCCCCGGCAGGCCTCCTGGTCGACCAGGACGATGCCGTCCTCCTCGCGCTTGTACATCGCGCCGGAGGGGCACGAGGCCACGCACGACGGGTTGAGGCAGTGCTCGCAGATGCGCGGCAGGTACATCATGAAGACGCGCTCGTACTCCATCCGCACGGCGTCCTCGACGCCGCGCAGGTTGGGGTCGGCGGGCGCGTGCTCGGGGGCCCCGGCGAGGTCGTCCTCCCAGTTGGGCCCCCACTCGATCGCCATCGGCTCGCCGGTGATGGCCGACAGCGGCCGCGCGACGGGCTGGTGCTCGGACGCCGGCGCGCGGGTCAGCGCGTCGTAGTCGAAGGTGAACGGCTCGTAGTAGTCGTCCAGCGAGGGCAGGTCGGGGTTGAAGAAGATGTTGAACAGGCGCCGCGAGCGCGAGCCGCTCTTGCAGGTCCAGGCGGCCCTTGCGGTCGAGATGCCAGCCGCCGTGCCAGGACTCCTGGTCCTCCCAGCGCTTGGGGTAGCCGACGCCGGGCTTGGTCTCGACGTCGTTGAACCACATGTACTCGGCGCCGTCGCGGTTGGTCCAGACGTTCTTGCAGGTGACGCTGCACGTGTGGCAGCCGATGCACTTGTCGAGGTTCATGACCATGCCGACCTGGGCTCGTACGCGCATCAGTACGCCACCTCCGACTGGCGACGGCGTATGACCGTGAGCTCGTCGCGTTGGGAGCCGGTGGGGCCGTAGTAGTTGAAGCCCCACGACAGCTGGGCGTAGCCGCCGATCATGTGGGTCGGCTTGACGGTGATCTTGGTGAGGGAGTTGTGGGTGCCCCCGCGGGTGCCCGACACCTCGGACAGCGGCACGTTGATGTGCCGGTCCTGGGCGTGGTACATGAGCGAGGTGCCCTCGGGGATGCGGTGCGAGACCACCGCCCGGCAGGCCACGACCCCGTTGCGGTTGTAGGCCTCCACCCAGTCGTTGTCGGCCACCCCGATCCGCTCGGCGTCGAGCGGGCTCATCCAGATCACCGGCCCGCCGCGGAACAGCGTCAGCATGTGCAGGTTGTCCTGGTAGGTCGAGTGGATCGACCACTTGGAGTGCGGGGTGAGGTAGCGCAGCGTGACCTCGGCCACCCCGTCGTCGATGCCCTGCGGGGCCCAGGTGGCGGGCCAGGTTGAGCGGCGGCCGGTAGGCCGGCAGGCCCTCGCCGTACTCGAGCATCCAGGGGTGGTCGACGTAGAACTGCTGGCGCCCGGTGAGGGTGCGGAAGGGCACCTCGCGCTCGATGTTGATCGTGAAGGGCGAGTAGCGGCGCTCGCGGCTCTCCATGCCCGACCACTCCGCCGACGCGATCACCTTGCGCGGCTGGATCTGGGTGTCCTCGTAGGTGATCCGGGTCTCGGCGTGCTCGGTGGCGAGGTCGGCGAGCGTGTTGCCGGTGCGCTTCTCCAGCGCGCGGAAGCTCTCCAGCGCCAGGCGCCCGTTGGTGGTGCCCGACAGCGCGAGGATCGTCTCGCACGCCTGGTCGGCCCGCTCCATCCGCGGCCGCCCGTCGGCCGGCCCGCCGCGCACGCGGCCGTGGCGCACGCCGAGCTCGGCGACCTCGCGGTCGGGCGTCCACGAGACGCCCTTCCACGCGGTGCCCGCCGTCTCCACCAGCGGGCCGAGCGCGGTCATGCGCGCGTGCAGCGCGGGGTAGTCGCGCACCACCGGGATCAGCTTGGGCATCGTCTCGCCCGGGATCGGCTCGCACTCGCCGAGCTTCCAGTCGCGCACCGGGGCGCCGATCTGCGCGCAGCTCGTCGGGCGTGTCGTGGAGCAGGGGCGCCGCCACCAGGTCGGTGCGGACGCCCAGGTGCCGCTCCGCCAGCCGTGAGAACGACTCGGCCAGGCGCACGAAGATGTCCCAGTCGGTGCGCGTCTCCCAGGGCGGACCGATGGCCGGGCTGAACGCGTGCACGAACGGGTGCAGGTCCGTGCTGGAGATGTCGTGCTTCTCGTACCAGGTGGCCGCCGGCAGCACGACGTCCGAGTGCAGGCAGGAGCCGTTCATGCGGAAGTCGAGCGTGACGAGCAGGTCGAGCTTGGCCTCGGCCGCCTCGTCGCGCCACACCGACCTCCTTCGGCCGCAGCTCGGGTGGCGACTCGTCGCCGCGGATGGCGGAGGTGGTGACGCCGAGCAGGTGCTTGAGGAAGTGCTCGTGGCCCTTGCTCGAGGAGCCGAACAGGTTGGAGCGCCACAGCGTCAGCACGCGCGGGAAGCTCTCGGGCGCCCCGGGGTCCTCCGCGGCGAAGCGCATCCGGCCGGCCACCAGCTCGCGCACGGCGTAGTCCGCGGGCGGGATGCCCTCGGCCTCCGCCGCGGCCGTGATGTCCAGCGGGTTGCGGTCGAAGCTCGGGTAGGCCGGCAGCCAGCCCATCCGGGCGGCCTTGGCGTAGAGGTCGGCGAAGTGGGCGCCCTCGAGGGTGCCCTCGCCCAGCGGCGACGCCAGCTCGTCGGCCGAGAAGGCCTCGTACCGGTACTGCTCGGTGGCCAGGTACCAGAACGGCGTCGCCGCCTGGTGGCGCGGCGGCCGGTTCCAGTCGAGCGCGAACGCCACCTGCGAGAAGCCCGTGATCGGCCGCACCTTCTCCTGGCCGACGTAGTGGGCCCAGCCGCCCCCGTTGACGCCCTGGCAGCCGCACAGCACCACCATGCTCAGCATGGCCCGGTAGATCTGGTCGGAGTGGAACCAGTGGTTGGTGCCCGCGCCCATCACGATCATCGAGCGCCCGTTGGTGCGCTCGGCGTTGCGGGCGAACTCGCGGGCGATGCGGGTGACCAGGCCGGCGTCGACGCCGGTGATCTCCTCCTGCCAGGCGGGCGTGTAGGGGGCCGGGTCGTCGCAGCCCGGCCGGCCAGTCGCCGGGCAGGCCCTCGCGCGCCACGCCGAGCTGGGCGGCCAGCAGGTCGAAGACCGTCGTCACCAGGTGGCCGCCGACGCGCCTCACCGGGACGCCGCGGCGCATGACCCCGCCGCCCTCGGTCTCGCCCACGTCGAAGCGCGGCAGGTCGACGGCGACGCGTCTCGCCCGCGTCCATCAGCGTGATGGCCGGCACCACCCCCTCGAGGTCGAGGTTCCAGCGCCCGGCGCCCTCGTCGCCCCAGCGGAAGCCGATGGAGCCGTTGGGCACGGCGGGCGCGCCCGCGCCGGCGTCCCACACGACGGTCTTGGCCTCGGCGTGCTCGCCGCCCTCGCCCAGGTCGGCGGCGCGTGAGGAAGCGCCGCCGGCCACGTGGGCGTCGTCGCGCTCGGTCAGGCGCACCAGGAAGGGCAGGTCGGTGAAGCGGCGGGCGTAGTCGGCGAAGTACGGGGTCTCGCGCTCGACGTAGAACTCGCGCAGGATCACGTGGGTCATCGCCAGCGCCAGCGCCCCGTCGGTGCCCGGCTGGGCGGCCAGCCAGTGGTCGGCGAACTTGGTGTGGTCCGAGTAGTCGGGCGACACCACGACGGTCTTCTGGCCCTTGTAGCGCGCCTCGGTCATGAAGTGCGCGTCGGGCGTGCGCGTCATGGGGATGTTGGAGCCCCACATCATCAGGTAGGTGGCGTTCCACCAGTCGGCCGACTCGGGGACGTCGGTCTGGTCGCCCCACACCTGCGGCGAGGCCGGTGGCAGGTCGGCGTACCAGTCGTAGAAGCTCGTGAGCACCCCGCCCATCAGCGAGAAGAAGCGCGTGCCCGGCGGCGTAGGAGGCCATCGACATCGCCGGGATCGGCGAGAAGCCGACCACGCGGTCGGGGCCCCAGCGGCGGATGGTGTGCACGTGCGCCGCGGCCACCATGTCGGAGACCTCGTCCCAGGTGGCCCGCACGAAGCCGCCCTTGCCGCGCTGGGAGGTGTAGGCCGCCCGCGCGTCCGGGTCGTCGACGATCGACGCCCAGGCGTCCACCGGGTCGCCGGTGGCGGCGAGCGCCTCCCGGTAGCGCTCCAGCAGCGCGCCGCGCACGTACGGGTAGCGGATGCGCAGCGGCGAGTAGACGTACCAGGAGAACGAGGCCCCCCGCGGGCAGCCGCGCGGCTCGTAGTCGGGGACGTCCGCGCCGTTCTCCGGGTAGTCCGTCTGCTGGGTCTCCCAGGTGACGATGCCCTGCTTCACGTGGACCTGCCACGAGCAGGAGCCGGTGCAGTTGACGCCGTGGGTGGAGCGCACGATGCGGTCGTGCTGCCAGCGCTCGCGGTAGGACGACTCCCAGTCGCGGGAGCGGCGGCCGTCGAGGCTGCTCCAGCCCCCTCCGGGGCTCGCCTGCGACCGGCGGAAGAAGCGGGGCACGGGGATGGTCATCGGGGCGGTGTCTCCTGGCGTCGGTGCGTCTGCAGGGCCGATGCTCGGTGCGGGCGAGGATCCCGACCATCCGGGCGGACGACGGTGGCCTCACGCCCCGACTACGCGGCCGCGCTGCGGGGAAGCCGCCGCCCGCGGAGCGGGCGGGGCACGGGGGCGATGCGGCGCGTCGGGTGCATGCCTCAGTGATATTTTGAGATCTGACTCTAAAAAATCCCTCGATGTCCCGACGTCGGCGGTCGGCCCGCCGTGATCACGCGTCCGGCGCTTCTCGGAGGCCGCGGGACGCGGGGATACTCGACGAGCCGACCGGCCACACGAGATGGGAGCGACCGATGACCGACCGTGAGTGGATCGACGCGTTCGCCGCCGCGCTCGGGACGCCCGCCCCGGACGACGCGGAGGTCGCGGCCATCCTCGAGCTGGCCGGCGTGGCGGCGCACGCGTCCCAGCGCACCGCGGCCCCGGTCGCCTGCTGGCTGGCCGCGTCCGCGGGCCGCCGTCCCGGCGACGCGATCGCCCTCGCGCGGGCCGTCGCCCCGGAGGCCGAGCGGTAGTGGCGAGCCCCTCCGCGGACGCCCTCGACGCGCTGTCGCCCGCGCGCCACGCGCGCGCGGCGGCGCTGGCGCGGACCCCGGCGCGCCGCGTGGCCGCCGCGCTGGAGGCCGCGCCGGGACCGCAGACGGCCCAGGAGGTCGCCGACGCGCTGGGGCTGCACCACACCGGCGTGCGCATCCAGCTGGCGGCCCTGGAGGAGGCCGGCGTCGTCGAGGGCCGCACCGATCCGCCGAAGGGGCCGGGGGCGCCCGGTGCGGCGCTTCGCGCTCGCGCCGGCGCCCGGCGAGCGGGAGGCCGACGGGCACCGCGAGCTGGTGCGCCTCCTGATGGGGGTGGTGCGCCAGACCGGCCTCGGGCCGCGAGGAGATGGAGCGGTTCGGCGAGCGCCAGGGCTGGGAGGTGCCCCTGCCGGGCGGCGGCATCGACGAGCTGCGCGGCGCGTTCGAGCGCCTGGGCTTCGCCCCGCGCGAGGTCCCCGGCGGGGACCCGCCGGACCTGGTGCTGGACAGCTGCCCGTTCGCCGACGGCGTCGAGGCCCCCGGCGGCGAGCTCATCTGCCTGCTCCACCGGGGCCTCGCCCGCGGGATCGCCCTGCGCGCGGCCCCCGACGTAGCGGTGACCGACCTGGTCATCGAGGACCCGCGCCGCGCCGGCTGCCGGCTGTGCCTGGCCGCGCGGGCCCCGTCCGAGTGAGCCCCGCGCTGCCGGCGCTGAGCCGCTGGTGCGTCCGCTGCGCCCTGGCCTACCTCGTGGCGGGCATGGCGATGGGCTCGTGGATGCTCATCGTGCAGGCCCGCGACGGCCACGGCCCCGGACCGCCGTGGCCGGTGCTGCACGCGCACCTGCTGCTGGTGGGCTTCCTGCTGCTGCTCATCTTCGGCGTCGCCTTCTGGATGTTCCCCAAGGTGGCCGGCCGGCGGCCGGGGCGCGAGGTGGGATGGGTGGCCTTCGCCCTGCTCAACGCCGGGGTGCTGCTGCGCCTCCTCGCCGAGCCGCTGTCCGACCACGGCCGCGGGGCGCCGGTGTGGGACGTGCTGCTGGGGGTCGCGGCCGTGCTGCCGGCGCTCGCCGCCCTCGCCTTCGCCCTGGCCGTGTGGCCCCGCGTGCGGGCCGTCACCGCCATCCCCACGCGCGGCCTGCGCCCCCGGCCCGCCCCCGATCCTCCCCCAGACAGGAGAGACCATGACCGCCACCGCCGTTCCACGCCGAGCCCGACCTCGCCGGCGTCGTCGAGGTGCCCGCCGCGGGCACGCTCAGCCGCACGCTCCACCAGGACGACGACGTCAAGGTCGTCGTGTTCGGCTTCGCCGCGGGCGAGGAGCTCTCGGAGCACACCTCCTCGCGCCCGGCGATCATCCAGGTGCTGCGCGGCGAGCTCGCGCTGACGCTGGCCGGCGAGCCGGTGACGGCCCGCGAGGGCGCCTGGATCCACATGGCCGCCGGGCTGCGCCACGCGGTCCGCGCGCGCGTCCCGTCGGTGATGCTGCTGACGCTGCTGAGCCCGGGGGCGGCACCGGCCGGCGGGTAGGAGGGGCCGGAGCGGCCGCTGCGGCCGGCCGGCCCTCAGCCCACGCCGGCGAGGGACGCAGCCGCGCCTCGTCGGCCCACCGCAGCAGGTCGAGGGCCTGGGCCCGGGCGAGGCGCCGCCGGTCCAGGATCCGCTCCACCTCCCGCTCGGGGAGGCGCTCGACCATGATCGAGAGGCCCTCGCAGTCGCTCACGTGCGGGAGCAGGCCGCGCGCCAGCACCCGGATCGCCTCGCGGTCCGCCCCGGTCGGGGCGTCGCGCCCGGCCAGCTCGGCCAGCAGGCGCGCCGCGCCGATGGCCGCGTCGTGCTCGGCGCAGAGGCCCTCGAGGTACTCGGGTCCGAAGAACCCGACCAGCGCCGGGTACATGCACTCCTCCTCGTAGCGGAAGTGCGGACCGGTGAGCATCGCGAGCCGGTTCACCAGGCGCCGCGCCTCGAGCGGGTCGTCCCGTCGGGACGCCTCGATCAGGTCGAGGATCGCGTCGCGGATCTCGCGATGCTCCTGCCGGAACACCGCGCAGAACTCGTCGTGGATCCGCGTCGCCGCCATCGTCGCCCCCGTCGTCGTCCGGCTCCGGCCGCCCCCACGGGTCCGGCCGCACGCCGCGCCCACCGCGCGGCCCTCGTTCTTCTACGCGGGCCCGCCGGTCGAAGAAACCGGCGAACGTCGCCAGATCGCGCGCGCGTCGGACGCGGGACGGGGCGCACGCAGGGAGAATCGTCCGCGCCGGAGCCGGCGCCCGGCCGTTTCATCGAGCCGGCGCGCGCGCGCGAGAGAGGCTTCAATGGCGGTGATGCTGGACATCACGGCCCTCATCGCCCCCGAGACCGACCGGGACGTGCCGCGGCGCGTCCCGGGGGAGGCGGACGGGCCCGCGCCGGCGGTGGTGTGGAACGCGACGCGGCGCTGCAACCTGGCCTGCCGCCACTGCTACTCGGACTCCACCGGGCGGGTCGTCCCCGAGCTCTCGACGGACGAGGCGGCCGACATGGTGGCCGACCTGGCGGCGTTCGGCTGCCCCACCCTCGTCGTGTCCGGCGGCGAGCCGCTCCTGCGTCCCGACGTCCTCGACCTGATCGCGGAGGCGCGCCGTCTCGGCCTCGACGTGGTGCTCTCCACCAACGGCACCCAGGTCACCGTCCCGGTGGCCCAGCGGCTCGCGCGGCTCGGCCTGCGCCGGGTGGTCGTGGGCCTCGACGGGATCGGCGTGGTGCACGACGCGTTCCGCGGCCGGCGGGCGGCCTTCGCGCACGCCCTGCGCGGCATCCGGCTGCTGCGGCGCGCGGGCGTCCCGGTCGGGGTGGAGACCACCATCGCCCACAGCATCCTCCCGTCGCTCTCCGGGATCCTCGCGCTCGTCGAGGCCGAGGGCGCCGAGAGCGTCTGCTTCCGCCACCTCGTGCCGGCGGGGAGGGGGTGGACGCGTCCGGCGATCGCGCCGCTCACCGTCCGGACCGCCCTCGACGAGCTCTTCACCTGGGCCGAGCAGGCGGTCGGCCGAGGCGTCGCCATTCGGGTCCTCACGGCCGGCAATTACGCGGACGGCGCGGCCCTGGTGCTGTGGCTGGGCCGGCGCGACCCGGCGCGGGCGGCCCGCGCCGAGCGCCTCCTCGACGCGGAGGGGGGAGCGGCGAGCGGCGCGGGGCACCACATGGCCGCGATCGACTGGGAGGGGTGGATACGACCCGATCCCTCCTGGGGCGGCCCGGCGCTCGGGTCCATCCGCGAGCGCCCGTTCTCGGCCGTGTGGAGCGATCCGCCGCAGGCGCTGATCGACCTGCGCCACCGCGGCGACGACCTCTGCGCGCGCTGCGCCCGGTGCCGCTTCCTGGCGATGTGCGGCGGCGGGCTCGCGGCGCGGGCCCTCGCGGCGGGGGACCTGCGCGGCCCCGATCCGGCGTGCCACCTGGGTCGCGAGGAGATCGGGTCCGCGGCCTGACCGGGGCGGTCAGCCGCCCAGCGTCCGGTACTCGATCAGCGTCCCGAGGGCCACGCGGTCCAGGTGTCCGGGCGCCTCCGAGCTGGTGCGGCCGCCGTTGGACGGGTCGCTCGCCCATTCGCGCAGGCGGCGCTCGCTGTCGCGCAGGGCGCGCTGGAGGTCGGTGAGGGGCAGCTGCTCCGCGCGCGCGAGCGCCGCCTGCAGGGAGGGGTCGATGGGCGCGACGGCGGCGAGCCGCGCCGAGAAGCCCTGGGGTGACCGGGCGGCCGTCACGCGGCCACGCCGATCTCCGCGTCGGTCAGGTGGCAGCCCGGGTCGGACGCGGTGAGGTCGCCGGTCGCGGCGAGGGCGCGCGAGGCGAGGCCGCCCCCGCACATCTCCAGGAAACGGCAGCCGCGGCAGCGTCCCGTCAGGCGCCGGGGCCGGGCCCGCAGTGCCTCGAGGCGCGGCGAGGGGTCGGTCCAGATGGCCGACAGCGGGCGCGCCCGAACGTTGTCGAGCGGCGGACCCGGCCAGAACTGGTCCGGCCGCACCCACCCCTCCCAGTCGATCGCCGCCAGCCCCGTGCCGGAGGCGTTGCGCGCCCCACCGTTCCAGGTGAGCGCCGCGGCGACGGCATCGGCGCGGGCGGGGTCGCGCTCCCTCTGGCGCAGCTGCAGGGCGGGCCCGTCGGCGTAGTTGTCGACCGTCAGCACCTCGATGTCGCGCTCCTCCTCCACCCAGCGCTCGGCCTGCGCGAACACCGACTCGACCGCGGCGCGCACCGCGGTCGCGCGGCTGGGGGCCTGCTCCGCCCCGCGGCCCGCCGGGACGAGGTGGTACAGGCAGATCCGGCCCACGCCCTCGCGCTCGACGAGGTCGAACAGATCGGGCAGCGCGCCGATCGCGGCCTCCGAGAGGGTCACCCGGACGCCGGCCCGCACGCCGGAGGAGCGCAGCGCGCGGATGCCCGCGAGCGCGCGCTCGAAGGCCCCCCGGCGGCCGCGGAAGTCGTCGTGCACGGCCCCGATGCCGTCCAGGCTGATGCCGACGTAGCGCACGCCGAGGTCGGCCAGGCGACGGGCCACCCGGGGCCGGACCAGGGTGCCGTTGCTCGACAGGGTCACCGCCAGGCCCAGCCGCCGCGCCTCCGCTATCAGGTCGAAGACGTCCGGGCGCAGGAGCGGCTCGCCGCCGGACAGGAGCAGCGCCGGGGCGCCGAAGGCCGCGATGTCGGCGAGCATCCGCGCGGCCTCCTCGCCGCTCATCTCCGGGTGGCGGCGCGCGTCGGAGTCCGAGTAGCAGTGGCGGCAGGCCAGATTGCAGCGCCGGGTGCAGTTCCACACGACCACCGGCCGGCGCTCGGCGGCGGCCGCGGGCCCGTCGCCGGCCCCGTATCGGAGTCCGTCGGACCCGCTCGGCCGGCCCAGCAGGGAGGTCACGTTGAGCACGCGGCGTCCCCCTCGGGCCGGTACGGGCAGGTGGGCTCCTCGGCCAGTGGGTCGCCGGTGAGCGCGTAGGCGCGGGCCCGGCTGCCGCCGCACGCCGCGCGCCAGCGGCAGCGTCCGCAGCGGCCGCGCAGGCGCGCCGGGTCGCGCAGGGCGCGGAACAGCGGCGCCTCGCGGTAGAGGTCGACGGCCGAGGCGTCGCGCACGTTGCCGGCCTCCAGCGGCAGGAACCCGCTCGGGGACACCCGCCCGTCGTGGGACACGAACATGAAGCCGCGCCCGTCGTTGACCGGCAGCGGGGGAGGTGCCGGGGGGACGACGCCCTCGGAGGCGAGCTCGGCCTCCACCCGGCGCACGGCCGGGGCGGCCGTCACCTTGAGTCGCATCGGGAGCCCGGAGCGCATCGTCACCAGGCGGCGCAGGGCCTCCTCGTGGCCGGCCGCGTCCAGCATGTCGGCCCGCTGCGCCCGGCCGGTCGGCACGAGGAAGAAGACGCTCCACACTGGCGGCGCCCGTGGCCGCCACGCGCTCCGCCATCGCCTCGAGCGCACCGGCGCTCGCCCGCGTGAGCGTGGAGTTGACCTGCAGCGGGAAGCCCGCCGCGCGCACGTCGGCGGCGATCCTCAGGGTGCGCGCGAAGGAGCCGCGCACGCCGCGCATGGCGTCGTGGGTCTCCGCGTCCGGGCCGTCGAGCGAGATCGCCATCTGGCCGACGCCGGCCGCGCGCAGCGCGCTCAGCCGCGCCGGCCGGACCCGCCCGGTGGCGCTCGGCGTGAGGGCCACCCGCAGCCCGCGATCGGCCGCGCGCGCCGCGAGGTCCTCCAGGTCCGGGCGCAGCATGGGGTCGCCGCCGGTGAGCACCAGGATCGTGCCCCGGAAGCGCGCGAGATCGTCCACGAGGCGGCCGCCCTCGTCGCGCGTCCAGCTGCCCCGGCAGGGGACGGGGGCGCGCGTCGGCGCGGCAGTGGCGGCAGCGGTAGCCGCACGCACGCGTGACCTCCCAGGCCACGACCAGCGGATCCCGGTCGAGGTCCGTCCCGCCCCTCGTCGGGCCCGCGCCGGATGTGGGTCGTGTCGCGATGGCGCTGCCATCGTCCGCCGCACCCGCGCGTCGAAGAAATGGGGCGACCCTCCACGGGTCGGGCGCGTTGGTCATGTCGCGCGCGCGACCGCTCACGGCACGAGCGAGACCGCCAGCCACAGGGCGGCGAGGGCCGCGAGCAGCAGGAACCCGTCGAAGGCGGCGCCCAGCAGCCGCCAGCGCCGGGCGGCGACCGGGTCGCCGGCCTCCTCGGCCCGGCGCACGCGCGGCCCCTGCCACAGGGCGTGCAGCAGCGTGACCACGCCCATCGCCGCGAGCAGGCCCATCTTCGCCAGGATGCGGCGGCCGTACTCGCTGTCGCCGAGCTGATCGAGCGGTATGCCGCGGTGGTGGATGAGGCCGAACCCGCTGGCGATGAGCAGGGCGAACGCCACCGCGCCGACCACGCCGAAGCGGCGCGCGGCCGTCGTGATCACCCGCCGCCCGGCCTCCCGGTCGCCCGCCCGGCGCGCGGCGGGGACCGCCACGGCGCCGAGCACGATCATCCCTCCCACCCACAGCGCCGCCCCCAGCACGTGCAGGAAGCGGACCAGGGTCCAGAGATCGTCCCTCACGGGGCGTCCGTCAGGGTCATCGTTTTCCGATGCGCACGCGCCATGCCTCGGGTCCCTGCTCCAGGTAGTCCCACGTGAACGTCTCCGGCTTCTCGGCCTCGAACTGGTAGCGCAGCGGCTTGGGGTCGTGGTCGTTGACCAGCTCGAGCGCCTCTCCGGGCTGCGAGGGCGTCGAAGGTGGACAGGATCGTGGGGTGGCGCTCGCGCGGCGCCATCTCGCGGACGTCGAGGGTGGTGCTGACGGGTCGGTTCATGGCCGTGCCTCCGGTGTCGGGGTGAGTGGAACGGTTGAAGGGGCGGCGCCGCCGTCCCGCAGGACGCAGGAGGCGATCGCCACGGCGACGGCGAGGGCCGCGGTCACCAGGAGCACCGCGCCGGTGCGGGCGGCCGCCGCCGAGCCCGCGGCGGTGCCGCCGGCGAGCAGCGCGAGCCCGGCGGCGAAGGCGGCCTGCTCGGCCACGGCGAGCGGGGCCGGGTAGAGGTCGGCGAGCCGGGGCGCCCCGGGGGTCCCGGCGAGGGGCGCGAAGCGCCCGGTCCAGACCAGCATCGGCACCACCTTGAAGAGGTGGCCCGAGGTGATCCCGGCCCCCATCCCGACCAGCGTGAGGAGCGCGGCCGGGATCACGACGCGGTACGGATCCCAGGGGCCCGCCCAGGCGGCCGAGCATCAGCGCGATCGCCGCCGCGGCCGACGCGAGTCCCAGCGCCAGGTGGACGAACGGCGCCTCGATGCGCCGGCGCCGGTGGCGGGCGACGCCGACCGCGTACCAGCCCGCCAGCCCGCAGGCGCACAGCGCCAGCGCTCCCCCGGCGGCGGCGAGTTCCGCCGTCCCCCACCAGAGGCCCGCGGCGATCGGGACGACCGCGCAGTTCCAGGCGACGAGCGGCGGCGACCCCCGGGCCGCGCCGGTAGCCGTGGGCGAGGGCGAACATCGGCGCGAGGCGCAGGGAGACGGCCACGATCGTGCCGCCGATCCAGCCCATGATCGCGATCACCGCCGTGGGCGGCGATGAGGCGCGTGCGGTTGACCTCCAGGAAGGGGTGGACACGGTTGGCCGCCATCAGCGCGCCCATCGCGAGCACCACGGCGAACCAGAGGGCCGAGGCGGCGATGCCCGCGCCCGGGGCGCCGAGGGTGCCGGCGCGCGCGGCGCGCACCAGGGCGACCGGCGAGGTCGGCCAGCAGCAGGGCGCCTCCGGCCACGAGCAGGGTCCCGCCGCTCGCGATCAGGGTGGTCGCGTCCGGACCACAGGCCGCCGGCGAGCGCCCACGAGCCGGCCACCAGGGCCGCGCCGGCGAGCGCGCCGCGCATCGGCGTCGCCCAGCGGCTGGCGCAGCAGCACCGGCACGAGCTGGAGCAGCGCGCCGACGATCGCGACGCGTCAGGAACGCGAGGCCCAGGAGGTGGACGGCGCCCGAGCTGGACCGGGCCGTAGCCGATCCCGCGGGCCAGGTCCGGCGCGGCGGCCACCAGCGCGACCGCGCCGGCCACCTGGGCGAGCGCGGCGAACGACAGCAGCGCGACCGGCAGCGGCCACGGCGGGCCCGCCCACCGTGGCGCGGCGCTCGGCCGTGCGCCGGCCCGGCTCCTCGCAGCGGCCCCGTTCGCTCACCCGCCGGCCCCGGGCGCGCCCAGCTCGCGCAGGCCGCCCGTGCCGATCCGCGACGGGGTCCCACGGCGGGTCGAACACGACCTCGACGTCGACCCGGGGGCGCCGGCCTGCGCCAGCGCCCGCTCCACGCCGTCGACGATGACGTCGTGGAGCGGGCAGCCGGCCGTCGTGAGCGTCATCGTCACGCCGACGGCGTCCCCGTCGAGCTCGACGGCGTACACCAGGCCCAGCTCGACGATGTCGATCCCCAGCTCGGGATCGACGACGCCGGCGAGCGCCTCCCAGGCCTCGCGCTCGGTCACGACCCGCCCCCCGTGCGCCAGATCGTCACCAGGGTGCCGCGCGCGTCCTCGCCGATGCGGTAGCGATAACCGCGCTCGTCGAGCAGCGGCAGCAGGAACGCGGGCACCCGGTCGTTGACCTGCAGCAGCGCGCGCCCCGGCGGCATGCCCTCGAGGGCCTCCAGGGTGCGCTCGAGCGGCTCGGGCGGCTGCAGGCCGCGTACGTCCAGCACCAGGGCGGGCGCGTCGTCGCGGCGCCGGTACTCGGTGACCCAGTCGTCGGGCGCCAGCTCGCGGGCGGCGTGGCCGAAGCCCATCCCCGCCAGCACGCGGTGCAGCGGGGTGGGCTCGAACGGGCTGCGCAGCACCAGGGTCTCGCCGGGGGCCAGCCCATCGACGGCCTCCATGATCATCGAGTAGGGCTCGCCCCCGGCGGCCAGGGTGGGCCGCACGTCGAGCTCGGTGCGCGGTCCCGGATCGGTCGAGGTGTCCATGTCGGTCTCCTTTGCGCCGGTCGGCTCAGTGGCTCATGGTCCCGGCGGCGTGCTCGGTCCTGAGCAGGCCCACCGCGCCCTTGGTCGCGTTGGTGAAGTCGTGGGTGACGAAGGGGTAGGTCCCCTCCTGGTCCAGCCGCAGCTCGGCGACCGCGCCCTGCGAGGCCGACAGGTTCAGCGTCTGGTTGCCGATCGACAGGTTCTCGGGGTGGATGCCGTCGATGTAGGCGCGGTCGAAGATCGTCCCGACCACGTGGAAGGCGGACCAGGTGTTGGGGCCGGCGGCGAGGACGAAGATGCGGATCTCCTCGCCCTTCTTCACCACGATCGGGGCGTCCTTGTACTGCGCCGCGTACCCGTTGAAGGCCACGACGTCGGGGATGCCGGTCATGAGCTTGGTGTCGTCGGCGGGCATGGCGGGGGTGTCCGACACGTAGAAGTCGGACTGGACGATCGCCAGCTCGCGGCCCACCGGGGGAAGGCCGCCCTCGGGCTCGACGATGATCATCCCGTACATGCCGTTGGCGATGTGGTGCAGCACGGGCGTGGTGCCGCAGTGGTACATGAAGACCCCGGGCGTGGTGGCGGTGAACTCGAACGTGAAGCTCTTGCCGGCGGCGACGTCGCGGAAGGCGACGTTGGGGGCGATGCGGGCCGCGTGGAGATCGATCGAGTGCGGCATCTTCGTCCGGTTGGTGATCGTGACGCGCACCAGGTCGCCCACGCGGACGCGGATGACCGGCCCGGGCACGCGGTCGCCGAAGGTCCAGACCTTCACGACCTTGCCCGGAGCGATCTCGACCGTCTTCTCGGTCATGTCGAGGTGGACGCTCTGCACCGCGGCCGGGCGGTAGGCGGGGGCGTCGGCGCTCATGGTGTTCTTCGGGACCGTCGCCTCCGCGTCGGCGGCCGCGGCGGCGGCGCGCCGCGGAGGCGTCGTGCTGATGGGCGGTCGCCGCCGCCGGGGTCGCGCGGTGCGTTTCGCCGGCCTCGGCCGCGCGGATTCCGGCCGTGAGCCCGACGGCCGTCACCGCGAACGCCGCGACCGCGGCGGCCACGATGAGACCGCCGGTGCGGCGGGGCCTGAGTCGCTTCTCCTGATCGGACATCTCGTGGTCCTCTCCCGGCGCGACTCCCGGTCGGAGAGGCCGGGCGCGCGGTGTCTTTTTCTCTGTTGTATGGTGGACTAAAACATCTCGGAGATGTTTTGTCCACCCGAAAGCAGAGAAATAATCCGACGCCCGACGACGGCGGGCTCGCGGCGACCGGCCTCACCCCCGAGGAGGCCGCCGCCCTGGCCCACCCCTCGCGGCGCGCGATCGCCGAGGCCCTCGGGGCGGCGGGCGACGGGCTCACGGTGGCCGAGCTCGCGCGCCGGGTGGAGCTGCACCCGAACGCCGTGCGCCAGCACCTGGAGGTGCTGCAGCGCGCCGGAGTGGTGGTCTCGGCGCCCTCCGCCCCGACCGGCCGCCGCGGCCGGCCGAGCGCGCGCTACGCGCTCGCCGCCCCCCACGCGGTGGCGGCGGTGGGGCACCGCGAGCTGGTCCGGCTGCTGATCGAGTTCGTTCGGCGCAGCCGCACGACCGAGGACGAGATCGAGGCCTTCGGGTGGGAGCAGGGCCACCGCCTGGTCGGCGGCGAGCGTGGGCTCGACGCGCTGGTGGCGTCGATGGCGGGCCTGGGATTCGCGCCCGAGGAGGTCACGAGCGAGGGCGACCGGCGCGCCGGCAACGCCGACCTGCGCCTGCGCTCCTGCCCCTTCAAGGACGCCGTCCTCACCGAGGGCGGCCACCTCATCTGCGCGCTCCACCGGGGCATGGTGCGCGGCGCGCTCGAGCGCATCGACGACGCGGCCGAGCTCGCGGTGTTCGAGCCCAAGCACCCGGTCACGGCCGGATGCCGGGTGCTGATCACGGGTCTGGACACGGAGCAGCGAGCCGGCCCGGGCGCCGGAGTCCGGGCCACCCTCGTGACCCCCTCCCCGCCGCACTCCTTCGAGGAGGCCCTCGCCCAGGCCGCCCGGCTGGCGCCGGAGCCGCCGGCCGAGCGCGTCCCGCTGGCCGCGCTCGTCGGCCGGCGCCTGGCGCGGGCGGTCGTCGCGCGCGCGGCGGTGCCGCCCTTCCCCAACAGCGCCATGGACGGCTACGCGGTGCGCAGCGCCGACACGCCCGGCCGCCTGGCGCTGTCGGGGGCGAGCGCGGCCGGGCACCCCGGCGTGGGCCGGTGTCGCGCCGGGCAGGCGTGGCGGGTCTCGACCGGGGCCCCGATGCCGCCCGGCGCCGACGCCGTGGCGCGGCAGGAGGACGTGCGGGTGGAGGGCGACCACGTCGTCGTGCCCCGCCTGCCAACGGGCGCCGACGTCCGCGCACGGGGCGAGGACCTGGCGGCGGGGGACCGGGTGCTGCCCGCCGGCGCCGTCCTCGCCGCGCACGAGGCGGGGGTCGTGGCGGCGGCCGGACACGACGCCGCCTGGTGCGCCGGCCGGGTACGGATGGCGCTGCTCGTGGCCGGGGACGAGCTCGCCCGCCCGGGGAGCGACCTGTGCGAGGGCCAGATCTTCGACGCCAACCGCTACGCCATCGAGGCCCAGGCGCGGGCGGCCGGCGCCGCGATCGTCTCCGTCGCCACGGTGGGCGACGACCCCGCGGCGATCGGCGCCGAGGTGGACCGCCTGCTCGAGGGCGCCGGCGCGCCCCCCGAGCTGCTCGTGACCGCCGGGGGCATCTCCGTCGGGCCCCACGACCACCTGCGCGCCGCCCTGCGATCGGCCGGCGTGGAGGAGGTGGTGTCCGGCGTGCGGATGCGCCCGGGTCACCCGACCTGGATCGGGGTCCGGGGCGATCAGGTGGTGCTCGCGCTGCCCGGCAACCCGGTGGCGGCGTCGGTGTGCTTCCACGTCTTCGGGCGTCCCTGCTGGGGCACACGCGGGCCTGGGTCGAGACGGCGCCGCTCGCGGCGCCGGTGCGCAACCGCCCGGGCCGCGCCCTGCTGCTGCGCTGCCGGGCGACGGCGGCCGGGCTCGTGCCCATGGAGCGCCAGGGCTCGGCCGCGATCAGCTCGATGGCGGGCGCGGACGTCCTCGCGTGGGTGCCCGCCGACGTCGCGCTGATCCCGGCCGGAGCGGCCGTCCGCATCGCGCGCCTGCGCTGAGGCGGCGGGGCGTGTCGCGTGGGTCCCCGTCTGGCCCGGGGGCCAACGCCCCCGCGCCCCCCGCCGTCCTACCGTGTCGTCCCATGAGCGTGCGCACCTTCCCCGTCGAGCGACCGCGAATCGGCATCTCCACCTCCGAGATGCGCATGCGCGAGCGTGTCTCGCCGATGCCCGAGGGCGAGCCGGTGCGGCGCGAGATGACGCTGGGGATGGTCTACGTCGACGCGGTCTTCCAGGCCGGGGGCCTGCCGGTCATCCTGCCGCCGCTGACGCCGGCGTTCGCCTCGGCCCTCGTCGACGAGATCGACGGGCTGTGCATCCCCGGAGGCCCCGACATCCACCCGAGCCTCTACGGCCACGACCCGCACGAGCTGCTCGGGCCCACCGACGCCGAGCTCGACGCCTTCGAGCGGGCGCTGGTGATCGCGGCGCGCGAGCGCGAGCTGCCGCTGCTGGGGATCTGCCGCGGGGCGCAGATGATCAACGTCGCGACCGGCGGGACGCTGCACCAGCACCTGCCCGCCTGCGTCGACGGGGCCCTCGCCCATCGCCAGGAGTCCGACATCGGCCGGGTCACGCACCCGGTGCGGGTCGCCCCGGGCTCGGCCCTCGGCGCCGCCCTCGGCCGCGAGGCGCTGGAGGTCAACTCGCTCCACCACCAGGCGGTTGACCGGCCCGGCGACGGCCTGCGGGCGGTCGCGTGGGCCCCCGACGGCGTGGTCGAGGCCGTCGAGGGCGTCGGCGACGGCTTCCTGCTCGGCGTCCAGTGGCACGCCGAGGCGCTGCTGCAGCTCCCCGAGGAGCGCCTGCTCCTGTCGGCCTTCGTGGAGGCCGCCGCCGAGCGCCTCGAGGAGGCGGGCGTCTCGCGCTGACGGGGCGCGCCGCCGGGCCGGCGGTGTTTGGAATCACGCTCCGGGCGGCAGGGACGTGTCGATGCCCGGATCGGAGAGGACCGTCGCACCCGACGGCTGGCGCGGCGAGGTCTCGGACCTCGTCCGCGGCGCGGCCGGCGGCTTCCTGTTCGGGGTGCCCCTCCTCTACACGATGGAGGTCTGGTGGTACGGCTCGTGGGTCGACCCGCGCTGGATGCTCGGCGCCCTGGGCCTCTCCCTGGTGGTGGTGACGGTGCTCACTCGGACCTCGGGCTTCCGCGACGCGCGCGAGACCAACTGGCGCGACGCGGCGGTCGACGGCGTGGAGGTCGTCGCCGTGGGCCTCGCGTGCGCGCTCGCCGTCCTCGTGTGCCTGCGCGAGATCACCCTCGACACCTCGCTGGCCGAGAGCGTGGGCAAGGTGGTCTTCGAGGCGATCCCGTTCGCCATCGGCGCGGGTCTGGCGCGGCAGTTCCTCGCGCGCCAGGAGCGCGGGGACGACGACGAGGCGCCCCGCCGCGCAGACGGCGGTCGACGACCCGGCCATCGGCCGCACGCTCGCGGACGCCGGGCGCCGCCGCCACCGGGGCCCTGGTGCTCGCCTTCAGCATCGCGCCCACCGACGAGATCCCGCTCATCGCCGGCGCCGTGACGGCGCCCTGGCTGCTCGTGATCGTGGCCGCCTCGCTCCTGATCTCCTACGCCATCGTCTTCCAGGCCGACTTCGCCGACCAGGCCGGGCGCCGTCGTCACGAGGGCCTGTTCCAGCGGCCGTTCCCCGAGACGGCCGCGGCGTACGTCATCTCCCTGGCGGTCGCGGCCGCGATGCTGCTGTTCTTCCAGCGCATCGGCCCGGATCAGTCCTGGGAGACCTGGGTCACCTGGACGATCGTGCTCGGCCTGCCCGCCACCATCGGCGGGGCCGCCGGGAGGCTGGCCGTATGACGTCCCCGCGGCTCCGGCGAGCGCCCGCCGCGCACGCGGGCGGAGTGGTGGACGTTCGGCATCGCCGTCGCGCTCGTCGCCGCGGTGGTCGCGGTCGTCTGCGTGATCTGGGCCACCGGCCCGTCGGGGCCGCCCGTGCTGCGGGCGGAGCAGTCCGGCCCGGTCTCGCGCGACGGCGCCGCCTACCGCGTGCCGTTCGAGGCGCGCAACGACGGTGGGGAGGCCGCCGCGTCGGTGCAGGTGGTGGCCGAGCTCACCATCGACGGCACGCTCGAGGGGGAGGGCGAGCAGAGCATCGCCTTCCTCTCCGGAGGCGAGCGCGAGAGCGGGGCGTTCCTGTTCGACGCGAACCCCGCCTCGGGCGAGCTCACCATCTCGGTGGCCAGCTACGCGCGACCCTGACGGTCGCGGGCACCTCGGAACGGCCCGGCGCGCGATTCACCCCGGTGATCGGGGACCCGGCGGGCCGCCGTCCGCCGCCGCCGGCGCTAGTCTGCCGCCGATGACCGACGACGACGTCCTCCCGGACCCGGACCCGGAGTCCGACGACACGCCGCTGCTGGGCGGGCTCGACCTCGACGAGGAGAGCCTGAGGCCCTTCATCGTCGCCCTCGGCACGTTCGTGCTGATGGTGGGCGTGGCGACCCTGGTCGCGCTCCTCAGCCACCCCCTCGGCAAGAAGTTCGCGCGGCGCCATCCGCTGCTCGCCGAGGTCTTCAACGTGGGGCGGCACTAGCCCCACCCCGGCGTGACCGGATCGCTCCGCTCCGGGCGCCGCGCCCACTACGGTGCCCGTCGGTTCCACACGACCCCGACGGAGAGGGAGGCGGTCATGAAGTGCCCTGCCTGCGAGACGACCACGCTCACCCTGGCGGAGCGCCAGGGCGTGGAGATCGACTACTGCCCGGACTGCCGCGGCGTCTGGCTCGACCGCGGCGAGCTGGACAAGATCATCGACCGGGCGGCCGAGGCGCAGGCGCCGCGCCCGGCGGCGACGCCGCGCGACGAGGACGACGGCCGGCGCCGCGACGAGGACCGGCGCCGCGACGACGACGATGACGAGCGCCGCCGGTACGACGACGGCCGCGGCCGATCGGGCAAGCGGCGCAAGGAGTCGTTCCTCGGCGACCTGTTCGACTTCGGCGGCTAGCGCGGCGGCCGGCCGTCCGGCGGGCGCTCACCCGTCGGACGGCCGCGAGAGCGCCACCAGGCGGTGGTCCGGGGTGAAGAGCCGCCGGACGACGCCGATGGCCACGACGGTCGTCGCCGTCGCGGCGGAGCCCAGCACGAGGTACATCACCACCACCTGGACGAGCACCGCGTCGAGGGGGTCCACGCCGGCCAGGATCAGCCCGGTCATGGCGCCGGGCAGGAAGACGATCCCCACCGCCTTGGTGGTCTCGATCTGGGGCACCAGGGCCGCCCGCAGGGCGGTCCGCACGTAGGGCCGCGCGGCGAGCTGCGACGGCTGGCCCAGGGCCAGGCGGGCCTCGACCTCGAGCCGCTTGTCGCGCAGCTCCTCCACGATCCGCCGTGCCGCGAGGACCGTCGCGTTCATCGCGTTGCCGATCGCGAGGCCGGCGATCGGCACCAGGGTGCGGCCCTCCAGCGGGAAGATGCCCAGCCCGAAGACGACCCCCACCGTCACCGCCCCCGTGGCGGCGAAGGCCGCCAGCGCGAGGGTGAGCATGCCGGGGACCTCCGGCGCGCGCCGCCGGGCCACGTCGGCGGCGAAGGCCAGCATCGCCGCCACCCAGAGCCACGACAGCACGATGGGGCTGTCGGGGTCGACGACCAGCGCCAGCGCCACCCCCACCAGCAGGAGCTGGACCAGGGCCCGGGAGGCCGCCCACACGAGCGTCCGCTCCAGGCCGAGGCCCCCGCGCCACGAGAGTCCCACCGCGATCGCGACCAGGATCAGCGAGGTCGCCACCCCCAGGGCGCCGACGTCACCCGCGGGCATCGGCCTCCGCCCCGGCGCGCAGGTGGGCCGCCACCGCCGCGTCGCCCGGAGCCCCGGCGGCCAGGACGCGCCCCGCCTCCAGCACCACGGCCCAGTCGCCCAGGCGGCGCGCCTGCTCCAGGTCGTGGGTCACCCAGATCACCGGCACCCCGCCCTCGGCGAGCTCGCGGGCGAGCGCCTCGAGGGCGCGGCGCGCGGTCTCGTCGAGGGCCGACGTGGGCTCGTCCATGAGCAGGACCTCCGGGTCGGTCACCAGCGTGCGCGCCAGGCACGCCCGCTGGGACTCGCCCCCCGACAGCTCCCCGGCCGGCCGGTCGAGGAAGGCGCGGGCCAGATGGGCCCGCTCCAGCGCGCGCGCCATCTCGTCGTCGTCGGCGCCGGCCGCCGCCACGCGCAGGTTGTCGCGCACGCTGCCGCCGAACGGGGTCGGCTGCTGGAACACCATGCCCACGCGCCGACGGTGCGCGAGCGGCTCGAGCGACGCCAGGTCGTCGCCGCGGAACAGGATGCGGCCGCGCGCGGGCACCACCAGCCGGTTGCACAGCCGCAGGAGCGTGGACTTGCCCGAGCCCGACGCGCCCACGATGACGGTGACGCCGCCGGTCGGGATGCGGAGGTCGATGCGCTCGAGCACCGTGCGTCCCGCCGCCGTCACCCCGACCCCGGCGAAGTCGAAGAGGGCGGGGGAGCTCACCACGCCGCCATGATCGCAGGCGCGCCGTCGCGGGCTAGGCGACCTCGGGCGTGCGCCAGTTGACCGCCACCGCCGGCGGGGACGTCAGGGTCTGCATGACCACGCAGTAGCGCTCCACGCGCGTGCGCAGGGCCGCCAGGTCCTGCGGGTCGGCGTCCGGCGCGTCCACCGTGACGGCGACCCTGATCGCCGCGAACCCCACGGGCGCCTCCCGGTCCACGCCGAGCGTCCCCCGCAGGTCCAGGTCGCCCTCCACCTCCACCGCGATGCGCTCCACCGGCACGCCCATCGCCGCGGCCACCATCTGGCAGGTGATCTGGGTGCAGGCCGCGAGCGCCCCCAGCAGCAGGTCGCCCGAGCAGGCCCCGGCGCCCGGGCCGCCCACGCCCGCGTGGGCCTCGGCCTGCTGGATCGCGCGTCCCAGGTCCACCGAGCACGCCATCGCGTCCGCGCCCTGGTCGCCGCAGGCCCTCAGCGTGATGAACGCCCGGGCGGGGTCGGAGCGATAGCCCTCCTTGAGCGGCTTCTGGACGGCGCGGAGGTCCATGCGGTCACCCTCCCACCGCCGCGGCCCCCTGTCACGGGGCGTCGGCCGTCCCCGATGGATCCCACGTTCCGCTTGAGATGACCGTCATCCGGGTACCCGCCTTCTCGTGTCCGCGTTTCAAGGAGGAGACATGACATACCCCGCCACCGCGCGGCCGGCTCGTGCTCGACCGCCGCGACGTCGTCGTCGCGATCGAGAGGTTCGAGCGCCAGTCCGGGCTCACGTCGCCCGAGTTCATCAGCCGCTACCTGGACGGAGAGTACGGCCGGGCCGCGTGGGCCCGCGTGTGGTTCGACCTCCTGAGCTGACCTCGCCCCTCCGCGCGCCCGCGCGCCTCAGCGCCGGCCGACCAGGCGGCTGATCGCGGTCATGAGCTCCTCGCGCTTGGCGTCCTGGTTCGCCGGATCGGCGCCCATCACGCAGTGGCGCGCGTGGTCGTCGACCAGCGCCAGGGCGACCTTGTCGAGCGCCGCCTGGGCCGCGCTGATCTGCTGCAGGACGTCGATGCAGTAGCGCTCGTCCTGCACCATGCCCGCGATGCCGCGCACCTGGCCCTCGATGCGCCGCAGGCGCTTGATGATCTTCTCCGTGTCGCCCCCGGCCGCGTAGCCCGGCTGGTGGTCGCTGTGGTCGTGCCCCGTGTCGGTCATGGCGCGACCTTGACATACATAGGGGGAGTATGCAAGCGTGCCGTTGCCAGATACCCCCACCCAGTAACAGGAGCGATGGCGATGGCCCGTGAGACCGAGACCGTGTACGTGGTCCGGGGAATGACCTGCGAGCACTGCCGGGCCGCCGTCGCCGACGAGGTCGGGGGGATCGCGGGCGTCCGGGAGGTCGAGGTTGACCTGGCCTCCGGCCGGCTGACCGTGCGCGGCGACGGCGTCGACGAGGACGCCGTGGCGGCCGCCGTGGCCGAGGCCGGGTACGGGCTGGCGGCGTGAGCGTCCCCCGCCGCCTCGTCGCCTTCGCGGCGATCGTGGTCGTGGCCGCCGCGGCCGCCGCGGCCGCCGGCGCGGCCCTGCCGTCGCTGCGCGAGCCCGGCGAGGGCCACGGCCACGGCGAGCCCATGGCCGGCACCCACGGCGGCGGCCACGCCGCGGCCCCGGTGACCGGGCTCGCGGTGGCGCAGGACGGCTACGCCCTGCGCCCCGACGCCACGGCGCTCCCGCTCGCTCGCACGACCGACCTCCGCTTTCGCATCGTCGGGCCGGACGGCCGGGCGGTGACGGCGATGGACATCGCGCACGAGCGCCCGATGCACCTGATCGTCGTGCGCCGCGACCTCACCGGCTACCAGCACCTGCACCCCACCCTCGGCGCCGACGGCCGCTGGAGCGCGCCCCTGCGGCTGCCCGCGGCGGGGGTGTACCGGGCCTTCGCCGACTTCAGCGTCGGCGGCCGGCCGATGACCCTGGCGACCGACCTGTCCGTCGCCGGCCCGTTCCGGCCGGCGGCCCTGCCCGCGCCCCGCGCGCTCGACCGGTCCGGCGCGTACGGCGCGACCCTGCGGGCGCCCGCCCTGAGGGCGGGCCGTCCCGCGATCCTGAGCTACGCCCTCACCCGGGCGGGGAACCCGCTCGCGGGCGTCGAGCCCTACCTGGGGGCCGACGGCCACCTGGTCGCGCTGCGCGAGGGCGACCTCGCCTTCGCCCACCTGCACCCCGAGGAGTCGGACACGCCGGGGACGATCCGCTTCGCCGCCGCGCTCCCCTCGGCCGGCCGCTACCGGCTGTTCCTGCAGTTCGCCCACGACGGGCGCGTGCGGACCGTCGCCCACACCGTGGTGGTGAGCCGGTGACGCCCGCGACGGCCCCCGAGCCCCGGCGCCTGGAGCTGCCGATCGGCGGCATGACGTGCGCGTCGTGCGCCGCCCGCGTCGAGAAGCGCCTCAACCGCATCGAGGGCGTGGAGGCGTCGGTCAACTACGCCACCGAGACGGCCTCGGTCGACTTCGACCCGGCGCGCGTCGCGCCCGAGGCCCTGGTGGACGCGGTCGCCCAGGCCGGGTACCGCGCGCAGCTGCCCGCCGTCCCCGGAGCCGCCGCGACCGGCGAGCCGGGGGAGGACGGCGAGGCCGACGAGAGCGCCGACCTGCGCCGCCGGCTGCTGGTCTCGGCGGCCCTCACGGTGCCGGTCGCGCTGCTGTCGATGGTCCCCGCCCTGCAGTTCGACAACTGGCAGTGGCTGGCGCTGATGCTGGCCACGCCGGTCGTGCTCTGGGGGGCGTGGCCGTTCCACCGCGCGGCCTGGGTCAACCTGCGCCACGGCGCGGCGACCATGGACACCCTGATCTCGCTCGGCGTGCTCGCCGCCTGGGGCTGGTCGCTGGTCGCCCTGTTCGTGCTCGGCGCGGGCGACCCGGACATGCGGATGGGGTTCGACCTGCTGACCGAGCCGGGCTCGGGGGCCGACCACATCTACCTCGAGGTGGCCGCCGCCGTGACCACCCTGATCCTGGCCGGGCGCTACTTCGAGGTGCGCGCCAAGCGCCGCGCCGGGGCCGCGCTGCGGGCCCTGCTCGCGCTGGGCGCCAAGGAGGCGTCGGTGCTCGACGCCGACGGCGCCGAGCGGCGGGTGCCGATCGAGCGGCTGGAGGTGGGCGCCCGCTTCGTGGTGCGCCCCGGCGAGCGCATCGCGACGGACGGCGTGGTGGAGGAGGGCCGCTCGGCCGTCGACGCGTCGCTCCTGACCGGCGAGAGCGTCCCCGTCGAGGTGGGCCCCGGCGACGAGGTGGCCGGGGCGACCATCAACGCCGGCGGGCGGCTGGTGGTGCGCGCGACCCGCGTCGGCCAGGACACGGCGCTCGCGCAGATCGGGCGGCTCGTCACCCGGGCGCAGTCGGGCAAGGCGCCCGTGCAGCGTCTGGCCGACCGCGTCTCGGCCGTCTTCGTGCCGGTGGTCATCGTCCTCGCGGTCGCCACCCTCGCCTTCTGGCTCGCCAACGGCGCCGGCGCCACCTTCGCCTTCACGGCCGCCGTGTCGGTGCTGATCATCGCCTGCCCCTGCGCCCTCGGCCTCGCGACCCCGACCGCGCTGCTGGTCGGCACCGGCCGGGGCGCGCAGCTGGGGATCCTGATCAAGGGCCCGGAGATCCTCGAGTCCACCCGCCGCGTCGACACGGTGGTGCTCGACAAGACCGGCACGCTCACCACCGGCCGCATGGCGCTGGTGCGCGTGGCGCTCGCCGAGGGCGAGGGGCGCGCCGAGGTGCTGCGCCTGGCCGGCGCGCTGGAGGGCGCCTCCGAGCACCCGATCGCGCGGGCGATCGCCGCGGCGGCGCGCGACGAGACCGGTCCCCTGCCCGCGCCCGCGTCGTTCTCGGCCCGGCCCGGCCTCGGGGCGGAGGGCGTCGTGGACGGCCACGCGGTGGTCGTGGGCCGGCCGGCCCTGCTGGCGGACTGGGGGCTCGCCCTGGACGGCGAGCTCGCGCGCGTCCGGGACGCCGAGGAGGCCGCCGGACGCACGGCGGTCGCCGCCGCGTGGGACGGCCGGGTGCGGGCCCTGCTGGTCGTGTCCGACACGATCGCCCCCACCAGCGCCGAGGCCGTCGCCCGGCTGCGCGCGCTGGGCCTGCGGCCGATGCTGCTCACCGGCGACAACGCCGCGACGGCGCGGACGGTCGCCGGGGAGGTCGGCATCGACGAGGTCGTCGCCGAGGTGCTGCCGGCCGACAAGGCGGCGGTGGTCGCCGGGCTGCAGGCGCAGGGGCGGGTCGTGGCGATGGTGGGCGACGGCGTCAACGACGCGCCGGCGCTGGCGCAGGCCGACCTCGGTCTCGCCATCGGCACGGGCACCGACGTCGCCATCGAGGCGTCCGACATCACGCTCGTCTCGGGCGACCTGCGCGCGGCCGCCGACGCGATCCGGCTGTCGCGCCGCACGCTCGCCACGATCAAGGGCAACCTGTTCTGGGCCTTCGCCTACAACGTCGCGGCCCTTCCGCTGGCGGCCCTCGGGTACCTCGGCCCGATCGTCGCCGGGGCCGCCATGGCCCTGTCGAGCGTGTTCGTGGTCTCCAACTCGCTGAGGCTGCGCGGCTTCCGCCCGGGTCGCTGACCGGCGCGCCCGCCCCCGGCAGGGCACAATCGGACCCCACCCGCCGAGGAGGACGCCATGAGCTCCGTTTCCGCCCCGGGCACCGTTCTCGGTGTCGACTTCGTCTCGGTCCCCACCCGCGACCTCGACGCCGCGGTCGCCTTCTACGGCGACGTGCTCGGCCTGCGCCGGTCCGCCTACCGGCCCGACCGCAACTTCGCCGAGTTCGAGACCGGGAACCTCACCCTGAGCGTGATCGTGGCCGAGGCCATGGGCCTGGGCCACCACCCCAACCGCAACCACATCGCGCTGCACGTCGACGACGTGCAGGCCTCCCGCGCGGCGCTGGAGGCGCGCGGCGTGGAGTTCAGCGGCGACATCTTCGACACCGGCGTCTGCCACATGGCGTTCTTCGCCGACCCCGACGGCAACGCGCTGATGCTGCACCACCGCTACGCCCCGAGGACCCCCGAGGCGTAGGGCGCCCGCCGGCCGCTACTGGCGGTAGCCCTCCACCGTGTCCTCGCCGCGCTCGCTGGCGGCGTCGGGCGAGAGGCCGAACTCCTCGCGGGCGCGCCGCTGGCGCAGCAGGTCCCAGTAGCGGTCCAGCTCCACCCGCACGCGCTCCAGGCGCTCGTGGCGGGTCGGGTCGTCCGGGTCGCCCTCGAGGAGGCGGTGCTCCTCGGCGACGAGCTCCTCGATGTGGGTGCTGACGGCCTCGTGGTCCATGGGGTCCACCCTCCGATAGGCATCGCGCCGCCCGCGGGCCGCGCCTGTCGCCCCGATCCTGACGCACCGGCCGCGCCGTCGCCCGCCGGTCAGCGCTTGAGCGCCGCCTTCAGGGCCTCGGTCACCGTCTCCAGCACGGCGATGCGCGCCCAGTACTTGTCGTTGGCGGCGATCACGTTCCAGGGCGCCGCCTCCGAGGAGGTCCGCAGCACCATCTGGTTGACCGCCTGGACGTAGGCGTCCCAGCGCTCGCGGTTGCGCCAGTCCTCGTCGGTGATCTTGTACTGCTTGTAGGGGGTCAGCTCGCGCGCCTCGAAGCGCGCCAGCTGCTCCTCGGGCGAGATGTGGAGCCAGAACTTCTGCAGCACGCAGCCGTGCTCGACCAGGTGGTCCTCGAAGTCGTTGATCTCGTCGTAGGCGCGCTGCCACTCCGCGTCCGTGGCCAGCCCCTCGACCCGTTCCACCAGCACCCGGCCGTACCACGTGCGGTCGTACGCGACCAGGGTCCCGTCGGCGCGGCACGTCCCTCCAGAAGCGCCACAGGTAGTGGTACCGCAGCTCCTCCGGGGTCGGCGCCGCGATGGGGATGACCCGGTAGTCGCCGGCCTCCAGCGACTGGGTGATGCGGCGGATGACGCCGCCCTTGCCCGCGGCGTCCCAGCCCTCGAAGGCCAGGACGGTCGACACGCCCCGCGCCCGCGCCTTGAGCGACAGCCGGTGCAGGCGCGCCTGCAGCTCGTCCAGGCGCCGGCGGTAGTCCTCCCGGTCGAGCGAGGCCGACAGGTCGACCTTGGAGAGCACGGTGACCTGGTCGGCGGCGGGCGCGAAGAGCGCCGGGGACACGTCGATGCCGCGCGGCGCCTCCTCGCCCAGCCGGGCCGTGAGCGCCTCGAAGATCGTGCGGGCCACCGTGACGTCGCGGTAGCGGGCGTCGGTCGCCTCCACCACGGTCCAGGGCGCGCCGGGCGCCGACATCCGCCGCAGCAGGCGCTCGACCACCGGGCGCGAGTCGGCCAGCGTCTCCAGGGCGTCCCAGTCGCGCGGGTTGACCCGCCAGCCCTCGTCCCCCTCGCCGCGCCTGGCGCGCTTCAGCCGGGCGCGCTGCTCCTTCAGCGGGGTGTGGAGGAAGAACTTGATGATGAGGGCGCCGTCCGCCACCAGGTCGGCCTGGAGGGCCTCCAGGTGGCGCACCCACACGTCGAAGGCGGCCTCGCTCACGTCGCCCTCCACCACCGCGACCACCTCGCTGAACAGCCCGCCGGCCCACACCGAGGTGCGCCCCTTGGGGGGCATCGACTGCCACAGGCGCCAGAAGCGGGGGCGCTCCTGCTCGGCCGCCGTGCGCTCGAGGAACACGAACGTGCGCAGGTAGCGGGCGTCCATCCACTCGTTGAGCCGGTTGACGACCGCGTTGGCGGCGATGCGGTCGTCGCCGGCGACCAGGATGATGACCGGGAAGTCGGCGTTCCTCAGGTCGTACTGGGCGTTGACCAGGCCCACGCGCAGTTCGGGCACGGCCTGCTTGTACTCCTGCTTGGAGAGCCGGTTTCCAACCTCGGCGGCGGCGAGCATGGCGTGCATCTCCTGGGATGAGCGACGCCGGCAGTCTGCCAGCTGGAGGCGCGGCCGCCACCGGGGTCGGCACCCCGGCGCCGGGCCGGCCTAGCCGGTCAGGGCGCGGATGTCGGCGGCCAGGTCGCCGATGTCGACCGGGATGCCGGCGGCGTACGCGCCGACCTGGCGCCCGTCGCGGTCCACCAGGACGATGCGCGCCGAGTGGATCGAGCCGGCGGCGCCGTCGGGCTGGGCCGCGATCTGCCAGCTCTTCCAGAGCGGCTGCAGCTGCGCGCGGGTCCCGATGATGTAGCGCATGCGCCCGGTGAGGCGGTGGCGCTCGAGGAAGGCGCGCACGGCGGCCGGCGTGTCGCCCTTCGGATCGACGCTGATCGCCACCACGTCGATGTCCTGCGGGTCGGCCTTCGCCTCGCGCAGCGCCTGGGAGATCTCCTGCGCCGCCAGCGGGCAGATGTCCGGGCAGTTGGCGTAGAGGAACGTGACGATCGCCGGCCTGCCCTCGGACGGGACGCTCACGGGCGCTCCGTCGGCGCCGCGGCCCTGGGTCGGGGGCGCCTCGCGGGAGGGGTTGATCGGGTCGGCGTTCAGCTGCGGGCCGCCCCCTCCGCCCAGGGCCACCACCGACACCAGCAGGGCCGCGATCGCCGCGAATGCCAGCGCCCCGACGATGACCAGCCGGCGGCGAGCCCCGGGCGGGTGGCGCCGCGGAGCCGGTGTGCTCGTCGGGCGGGCGGGGCATCGGCCGTCAGCCTAGACCCGGGGGCGCCCGGCGCCTGGGTGCATTCGTCACGCTCACGGGGGCTCAGCTGCGCGACGAGGCGGGTGCGCCGCCGACCGCCAGCAGGTCCAGCAGCTCCAGCAGCGAGTGGTCACCCTCGAGCGGATGCCTCAGGGGAAGCTCCGGGTGGAGCGTGTAGTTGTTGCGGCGCCCGTCGCGCGACCGGGTCAGGTAGCCGGCCGCCTCCAGCTCGGAGACGATCCGCTGCGCCGCCCGCTCGGTGATCCCCACGGCGTCGGCGACGTCGCGGAGCCGGGCGCTCGGATCACGGCGCAGGCAGACCATCACGTGGGCGTGGTTCGTCAGGAAGGTCCAGTCGGCCACCCGGCGAGGCTATCCATCTTCGGTCGCGCGCTTCAAGTCATCCATGACGTCTCTTCCCTTACGGGAGTTCCATGTCGTGCATGGCGCCGCCGGGGCGGGCCAGTGTCGCGGCGGTCGAGCGGCTCCCGCGCGGCGGCGGCCGTCACGGTCCGCCCTCAGCTGAGGTACTTGGAGGTGTCGAGCCCGTGCTCCTCCATCAGCCGGGTGAACGTCTCGCGCATCTCCTCCGGGTACTCGGGCAGGCCGCCCGCGTCGAGCACCTCCTGGGCCCGCTTCCTGATGTTGGGGCCGAAGTCCCAGTCCTCGTCATTGATGAGGCGGGTGATCTCCTTGGCCGGCCACGACACGACGCCCGGGTCGCGGCTGAACCTGGCCGCCAGGGCGTCGAGCTCCTCCATGCGGCCGGGCAGGGGTGCCTGCTCCTGGATCATGCCCTTCTCGCGCAGGAGCTCATCGACGGCGGGATCGGGCACGTAGGGGGTGCCGAAGCTGCCCTTGTGGAAGAGCTTCTCGAACTTCAGTCGCGGACGCTGGCCTCCGGCCTTGGGGTCCTCCAGCGGGTACCCGAGGACGTGGGCCCACGTGAACATGTAGTGGGGCGGAAGCTCGAAGACCTCCTGGACGCCACCCGGCTTGCGCCCGAACGCGATCAGGCTCTGTCCGAGGCCGAGCGAGTTGGCGCACATCATGGCCTGCGAGACGGCCAGGCCCGTCTCGAAGCGCAGCAACTGGTCGGTGCGCTCGGTCGGGAAGCTCATCAGGCGGGGGATCGTCTGGGTCATCGAGAACTCGTAGTTCCAGCCGTGGTACTTGGTGAGCGCCCCCGACAGGGCGAGGGTCGACAGCCCGTCGTTGGCGCGGCCGTACCACGCGTTGAGGTTCGTCAGCCAGAAGACGATGTGCGAGCTCTGGTTGATCATCTGGACGTTGAACCCGGAGACGCACTCCTCCAGGTCGTCCCAGAGCTCGCACTCCTCGCGGTTGACGACGATCGCCTCGGTGGCGTTGATGTTCCCCTGACAGGAGGCGAGCCGGGCCGCCTGGAGCACCGCCTGGATCTTCCACTCCTCGACCTTCCTGTCCGGGTCGTAGTAGCGGATCGTCCGCCGGTCGCCGATCGCCTGCAGGACGTTCTTGTCGGGGATCCCATCCACCGACGCGGGGATGCTCGCTGCGGACTGCGTGCTGGACATCGACGTCTCCTGGGTCGTCGCGCCGGGGGCGGCGAACGGCGCATAGTAGGAAGATAATTTCCGGCTATCTATAACCTGAGTTGCGAAGCGCGTCAATCCGGTCGCGGGACGCGCACGGCCAACCGGGGGACCGATGTCGGCGGTCGATCTGCTCCAGAGCACGCTCACCTCGCCGATGGTCCTCGCGTTCGTCCTGGGAGTCGTGGCGACCGTCGCGGGCAGCGACCTCCGGCTTCCGAAGGCGATGACCTCCGGGCTGTCGATCTACCTGCTGTTCGCGATCGGCCTCAAGGGCGGGGTCGCGCTGTCGGTCGCGCGCCCCGGCGAGGTCGCCGTGCCGGCGCTCGCCACCCTGGCCCTGGGGGTGCTGACTCCCGTCGTCGCCTTCGTCGCGGCGTTGCGCCTGCTCCCCGTCGATCGCATCGACGCCAGCGCGCTGGCCGCCCACTACGGCTCGGTCTCGGCGGTCACCTTCGCGGCGGCCCTGACGGTCTTCGAGGAAGCGGACGTCGGGGTCGAGGGGTTCGCGCCCGCGCTGCTGGCCATCCTGGAGATCCCGGGCATCATCGTCGCGTTGCTGCTCGCGGCCAACGTCGTCGGGGAGGCCCGCGGCGGCTGGACCCGGGCCCTGCGCGAGGCGGTGCTCGGCAGGAGCATCGTCCTCCTGCTGGGCGGCCTCGTCATCGGATGCATCGCCGGGGCCGACGGAACGGCCCAGGTCGATCCTCTCTTCCGCGACCTGTTCCTCGGCGCGCTGACCCTCTTCCTCCTCGACCTCGGCGTGACCGCGGCGCGCCGCGCCGGCGGCATCCTGGCCGCGGGGCCAGGCCTCCTTGTGCTCGGGACGTGCGTGCCGCTCGTCAACGGAGCCGCCGGGGTCCTGCTGGGGACCGCGGCGGGCCTGTCGGTCGGCGGGAGCGCGCTCCTGGGGGTGATGGCCGCCAGCGCCTCCTACATCGCCGCCCCCGCCGCGGTGCGGATCGCGCTGCCCCAGGCCAATCCCGCCTACTACCTCACCGCCAGCCTCGGGATCACGTTTCCGTTCAATCTCGTGATCGGGATCCCGCTCTTCTTCGCTCTCGCGCGAGCCGTCGGGGGTTGAGGGCGCCCGCGGCTACGAGAAAATACGACGCAGTTGTCGTGATACCTAGAGCCGTGTAAGGTGGCCGCAGCACCAGGGGGGAGTATCCCCGACGCGCGCCGTTCGTCAGTGCGGTCCCCACGGGACCCGGCGGCGCGGAGCCCGCCGAGAGGGCGGCGCCCGGGAGAGACCTCTGGCCTGACATCCCACGTCATGCCGGAGGTTCGTCGATGGAGGTCTCCCCCTGGATCTGGGCCGCGGTGATCGGCGGCACGCTGGTCCTGCTCGCGCTCGACCTGTTCGTGTTCCACCGCACGGCGCACGAGGTCTCCCTGCGCGAGGCGGGGCTCGCGAGCGCGTTCTACGTCGCCGTCGGCCTGGGCTTCGGGGGCCTCGTCTGGGCGTGGCGCGGTCCCGAGGCGGGCGGCGAGTACTTCGCCGGCTACCTCATCGAGAAGGCGCTGTCGGTCGACAACATCTTCGTCTTCGCGCTCATCTTCGCCGCCTTCGCGATCCCGCCGAAGTACCAGCACCGGGTGCTCTTCTGGGGCGTCATCGGCGCGATCGCCTTCCGGGCGATCTTCATCGCGCTGGGCGCGGCGCTGCTCAACAACTTCGACTGGATCGTCTACGTCTTCGGGGCGTTCCTGGTCTACACGGGCATCCGCATGGCGCGGGGCAAGGAGGTGGAGGTCCACCCCGACCGCAACCCGGTCATCCGCCTGATGCGGCGGGTGATCCCGGTGACCGACCGCGTGGAGGGGCCCCGGTTCGTCATGCGCCGCGCCGGGCGGTGGGTCGCCACGCCCCTGCTGGCCGCGCTGATCATGGTCGAGACCATGGACATCGTGTTCGCGGTCGACTCGGTGCCGGCGATCTTCGCCATCACGGACGACACCTTCATCGTCTTCACCGCCAACATCTTCGCGATCCTCGGGCTGCGGGCGATGTACTTCCTCCTGGCGGGCACCATCCCGCGCTTCGCCTACCTCCAGCTCGGGCTCTCCCTGGTGCTGGTCTTCGTCGGGGCCAAGATGTTCCTCACCGACGTGGGCAAGCTGCCGGTCTGGATCTCGCTGGGCGTCATCGCCGCGATCGTGGGCGCGAGCATCCTGGCCTCGCTCTGGCGCGCCCGGCGCGACGGGGGGCCGCCGTCGGCGGGTGCGGTCTCGGCCGCGGGTCCCGGGGCGTAGGTTTCCCCCGTGATCGTGGGCTGCGCCATCTACCGCGACGGGGTGAGGGTCGCGACCCCGACCGACCTCCGGGAGGTCGGACCGGCCTGCCGCAGCGCGGGGGGCATCGCCTGGATCGGGCTCCACTCGCCGAGCCACGACGAGTTCGCCGCAGGTCGCCGAGCAGTTCGACCTCCACGCGCTCGCGGTCGAGGACGCCGTCCACGCGCACCAGCGCCCCAAGCTGGAGCGCTACGGCAACACGCTCTTCTGCGTCCTGCGCCCGGCCCGCTACATCGACGAGAGCGAGACGGTCGAGTTCGGCGAGCTCCACATCTTCGCCGGCGTCGACTTCGTCATCACGGTGCGCCACGACGACGCGTCCGACCTCCACGCCGTGCGCGAGGGCCTCGAGGGGCGCCCCGACCTGCTGCGCCGCGGCCCGGTGGCGGTGCTGCACGCGATCATGGACCGCGTCGTCGACGACTACGGCCCCGTGGTGGCGGGTCTCGAGAACGACATCGACGAGATCGAGGACGAGGTCTTCGGCGGCGGGACCGACTCCGCCCGGCGCATCTACGAGCTCTCGCGCGAGGTGATCGGCTTCCAGCGCGCCTCCACGCCCCTCGCCGCCATGCTCGCCCGCCTCATGGCCGAGCCCGGGATGGACGACGAGGAGCGCCGCTACCTGCGCGACGTCCAGGACCACGCCCTGCGCGTGCAGGAGCAGGCCGACGGCTTCCGCCAGCTGCTCCAGAACATCCTGAACGTCAACCTCACGCTCGAGACCAAGCTGCTCACCGAGGCCTCGAACTCCCAGAACGAGGAGGTCAAGCGCATCTCTGCGTGGGCCGCGATCCTCTTCGCGCCGACGCTGATCGGCACGATCTACGGCATGAACTTCGACCACATGCCCGAGCTGCACTGGCAGTTCGGCTACCCGCTCGCCGTGCTGATGATGCTCAGCACCTCGGTGGTGCTCTACACCATCTTCAAGAAGCGCGGCTGGCTCTGAGCGGCCCCGGCCCGGCGCCGACACCGCGGCGCGCAGCCTGGCGCACTGGAGCGAGGACGGGCGCCGCTCGATGGACGGCTTCTACGCGCTGGCCACCGAGGACTACCGCCGCCTGGAGGGCGCCCGCGACTGGGCCGCCGACCTGCGCGAGCGCGCCGACGCCGCCGGGCGGGTCCGCCTGCTGGACGTCGCCTGCGGCAGCGGGAGGTTCCCCGCCGCGCTCCTGCGCGCCGGCCTGGCCGCCCGCACGCCCGGGGCTCGTCGTCTCCGTGGACCTGCTCGACCCCTCGCCCTTCAGCCTCGCCGAGGCGCGCACGGTGCTCGCGCCGCCGTTCGTGGGCGCGGCCGACCTGCTCACCGGGATCGAGGAGCTGGACCCCCCGGTCGCGCCGTACGACGTGGCGTGGGCGACGCACGCCCTCTACGCGGTGCCGCCCGCCCTCCTGGGCGAGGGGCTCCGCCGCATGCACGGTGCGGTGCGCGACGGCGGGCTGGGGGCGGTGGGCCACGCCACCTCGCGCTCGCACTACCTGCGCGTCTACGACGCGTACCGGGCCGCCCACGCGCCGGGGGCGACGCCCTACATCTCCGCCGAGGGGATCGCGGCCGGTCTGCGCGACCTGGGCGTCGTGCCGGACGTGCAGGTGCTGGCCTACGAGACCGGCACCGACGACCCGCAGACGGCCGAGCTCTTCCTGCAGCGCTGCCTGTTCGACGACACGCTCTCGCTGGCGGACATGTGCGCCGCCGGGCCGCACGGCGACGCGCTGGCCGCGTACCTGGCCGGCTGCCGCGACGGCGACCGCTGGACGTTCTCCCACGAGGTGCACCTCATGACCTGGACGCCCCGCCGCTGATCAGGGCGCGGTGGTCGCCCCGCCCTGGGAGACGACCAGGTCCACGGCGGTGCGGGGCGCGACCTCCCCCGAGGCCGGGCTCTGGGAGATGACCTGGCCGGACGGGACGCTCGTGCTCTCCTGCTGGCTCACCGTCCCGAGGGTCAGCCCGGCCTGCTGCAGGGCGAGGGTGGCGGCCTGGAGCGTCTGGCCGGTCACGTTGGGCACCGCCACCGGGGCCGGCCCGGTGCTGATGGTCACGGCCACCGTGGAGCCGACGGCGATCGTGAGGCCCGCGGCCGGATCCTGGGTGATCACGTCGCCCTCGGCGACCGTCGCGCTCGCCGCCTCGACGACCCGGGCCTCCAGCCCGGCCGTGGTCAGCGCGGCGGTCGCCTGGGCCTGGCTCAGGCCCACCAGCGCCGGCACGGCGACCGTGCCCGTCCCCTGGCTGACGGTGATGGTGACCGTGGAGCCCTCGTCGGCCTCCTCGCCGCCGCGCGGGTCCGTGCCGATCACGATGCCCTTGTCGACCGTCTCGCTCTCCTGCCCCTCGGTGGCGGTCTGGAAGCCCGCGTCGCGCAGGGCGGTGGTCGCGGCGGCCGCCGTCTGCCCGGCGACGTCGGGCACCGTCACCTGGTCGGCGCGGTCCTCGACGAAGAGCCAGATCGCCGCGATGGCGACCACCGCCACGACGATCGCCACCACCGCGGCGATCCAGGGCCATTTCCTGCGGGGCGGCGGCTCCTCCCCCGCGGCGGGCGGCATCACCACGGTCTCGTGGTCGATGTCGGTGTCGGCCAGGAGGCGGGCGCGCAGCTCGTCGGCCGTGCGGACGCGTCCGGCGAGGGCGTCGTCCATGGTCTCCCGCAGCGCCGGCGGCACCGGTCCCCCGGCGAGCAGCTCGCGCAGCGTCCCCGCCACCGCTCCGACGGCGGGATCGGCGGCGCCGGCCGTGGCCGGCACGTGCGCGAAGCGGGTCACGCGCACGTGGCCGTCGGGGGTCGCGAGCGCCGAGGCCACCACCGTGTCGGCCCGCCCCTGCTCGTGGCGCTGGACGGCCAGGCACGCCTCCAGGAGCTGCACGGCGTAGCGCTTGGCCTCGGCCGCCGGCAGCGGCGCGCGCCGGCGCGCGAGCTCGTCCAGCGGGGTCCCGTTGACCAGCTCGGTGGCCGTGTAGGCCCCGCCGCCGTCGATCTCGCCCGCGTCCAGCACCGGCACCGCCTGCGGCAGGTCGGACTGCACGGCCGCCATGCGACGCCCCTCGTCCAGCAGCGCCGCGGCCACGGCCCGGTCGCCGGCCTCCACGAACCGCAGCGCGACCTCGCGCGAGAGGTGGCGGTCGAAGGCCACGTAGACGCGGCCGCCCTCGCCTCCGCCGAGCATGCGGATGAGCTCGTAGCGGCCCGCGACGACGTCGCCCGGGCCCAGCGTCACGCGGGGCTCCACATCGCCGCCACGATACCGCCCGATCCGGTCGGCGTTAGGCTGGCCGGCGTGAGTTCCGGTCCCTATGCCGCGCTGGTGCGGCCCCTGCTCTTCCGCGTCGACCCCGAGCGCATCCACGAGCTCTCGCTCCGCTCCCTCGGCCTCGCCGCGCCGCTGCTGGGCCGGATCGCCTCCCCGCCCCGCGCCGGCGGCCGCCTGGAGCAGGACCTCCTGGGGCTGCGCTTCCCCAACCCGGTGGGCCTGGCGGCGGGCTTCGACAAGCGCGCCCGGGCGGCGCCGGCGTGGCCGGCGCTGGGCTTCGGCTTCGCCGAGGTCGGCACGGTGACCGCCCACGGCCAGCCGGGCAACCCGCGCCCGCGGATCTACCGCCTGCCCGCGGACCGGGCGCTCATCAACCGGCTGGGCTTCAACAACCCCGGCGCCCGGGCGACGGCGCGAGCGCCTCGCGCGCTGGCAGCGCCGCCGGCTGCTCGGGCGCGCGCCGCTGGGGGTGAACCTGGGCAAGTCCAAGGTGACCGCGCCGGAGGCGGCGCCGGGCGACTACGCGGCCTCGCTCGAGCTGCTGTGGCGCTACGCGGACTACGTGACCGTCAACGTCAGCTCGCCCAACACGCCCGGCCTGCGCGATCTGCAGGCGACCGGGCCGCTGGGCGAGATCCTGAGCGCCATCGAGGCCGTCAACCGGCGCCTGGCGGGCGCCCACGGCATGCCGCCGCGGCCCGTGCTGATCAAGCTCGCGCCCGACCTCGCGCCCGAGCAGGTCGACGCGGCCGTCGACCTCGCGCGCGAGCGCGCCGCCGCCGGCGTCATCGTCAGCAACACCACGCTCTCCCGCGAGGGGCTGGCCTCGCCGCCGGCCCTGGCGGCGCAGCGAGGGCGGCCTCTCGGGCGCGCCCCTGCGCGACCGCGCGACCGACATGGTGCGCCGGGTGGCGCGCCGCGCCGAGGGCGACCTGGTCGTGATCGGCGTCGGGGGCGTCTTCACGGCCGACGACGCGTGGGACAAGCTCGCGGCGGGCGCCTCGCTGGTGCAGGTCTACACCGGCTTCGTCTACGGCGGGCCCTGCACCGCCCGGACCATCGCCGCCGGGCTGGTCGCGCGGATGGACCGCGAGGGGGTCGCCCACGTGTCCGAGATCGTGGGCAGCGAGGGGGCTGCGCGCCGGTAGGGCTCCGCCCCGGCCGGTAGGCTCCCCGCGTCCCGGTCGGCCGTCAACCCGCTCCCCAAGGGCCCACCTGCTCGAACTCAGCGACCTCGCCATCGTCTGCGTCACGTGCGCCGTGGCGAGCGTCCTCGCGGCGCGACTGGGCCTGTCGGCGATCCCCATCTTCATCCTGGCGGGGATCCTCCTCGGGCCCTCGCCCGGGTTCCCGACGATCATCGAGCCCTCCGAGGGCATCGACCTGCTCGCCCGGCTCGGGATCGTGCTGCTGCTCTTCTTCCTCGGCCTGGAGTTCTCGCTCGACCGGATCCTGGCGGCCCGCCGCATGGTGCTGGTCGGCGGCCTGCTGGACCTGGTCGTCAACGCCGGGCTGGGGCTCGTGGTGGGAATCGCCCTGCTCGGATTCGGGCCCGAGGCCATCCTGGTGGCCGGGCTGATCTACGTCACGAGCAGCGGCATCGTCACCCGCGCGCTGTTCGACCTGCGCCGCCTGGCCGACGACGAGACCGACCTCGTCCTCGGGATCCTGGTGTTCGAGGACCTCGCCATCGCCCTCTTCCTGGGCATCGCGGCCGGGCTGGCGGCCGGCGAGGCGGTCGGCGGCCTCGAGGTGGCCGGCACCGCGGCGCTGGCGCTGGGCTTCGTGGTGGCGTTCCTGCTGGTGGGGCGCTGGGCCCACCACGCGATCGACCGCCTCGCGCCCCGCCTCAACCGCGAGCAGCTGCTGCTGGGGGCCCTGGCGATCGCCATCGGCGGCGGCGCGCTGGGCGAGGCCGCGGGGCTCTCGGAGGCCGTCGGCGCCCTGCTGGCCGGCATCCTCCTGTCGGGCTCGGAGATCCGCGACCAGATCGAGCAGCAGCTGCTGCCCCTGCGCGACTTCGCCGCCGCGATCTTCTTCTTCGCGTTCGGCATCGAGGTCGATCTGGGCGAGACCAGCGACAAGACCATGTTCTGGCTGCTGATCGCCGTCCCCATCGCGGTGGGCGGTAAGCTGATCGGTGGGTATGCCGCGGGGCGGACCACCGGCTTCACGCGCCGCCAGAGCGTTAACGTCGGCTCGTCCCTGGTCGCCCGCGGCGAGTTCACGATCATCCTCGCCAACCTGGCGGCCGGCGGCGTCGCCCTGGACGCCGCCTTCCGGGAGCAGGTCAGCCCGTTCGCCGGATTGTTCGTACTCGCCACCGCGGTCATCGGGGTGGTATTCATGAGAGAGTCGCGGCGCATCGGACGATTCGTCTTCCCACCGCGCGCCGCGCGCACAGAACCGAGGAGATAGGCCCGATGCTCGAGGTGCGAGAGACCCGGCTTCCCGGGAGTGGGCACCAAGTTCACCCTCCGCACCGGGCGTGGGGAGAAGGTGTCGTCGGTCGTGCACCTCGACGGGATGCGCGAGATCTACCACTACACCGACGAGGACGAAGAGCCCCACGTGCTCACCCTCAACGACGAGGAGGCCCGCCAGCTCGGGGCGATCATCGGCGGCGTGGTCTACCGGCCCCAGCTGGTCGAGGACCTGGAGCTGGCCCTCAAGGACCTCGTGATGGAGTGGATCGAGCTGCCCGCGGGGAGCCCGCTCATCGGGCTGACCGTGGCGACCTGCCGCATCCGTTCGACCACCGGCGCGACGATCGTGGCGATCCTCCGCGAGTCCGGCTCCCTGGCGACGCCCCACCCCGACGAGGTCCTGCGCGCCGAGGACACGCTCGTCGTGATCGGGCGGCCCGGGAGCTTCGACGACATCCGCCGCCTGGTGTCGGAGGGCCCGCCCGACTGACCGCGGCCGTGCCCCCGGGTCCGGGGACGCCGTGAGGCGCCCTCGCGGCCCGCGCTCCCTGCGGGGGGTCCTGGCCGCGCTGGTCGTGTCGCTCGGCCTGGTCCTGGGCCTGCTCATCACGGTCGCGCTGCTCGGCATGATCACGACCGCGCGCGACTACCGCGACGGCGCCGAGCGCGCGGTCGCGCGCCAGACGGCCGCCAACGCGCTGCTGATCGACCTGCTCAGCGCCCAGAGCGCCAACCGCGCCTACATCCTGCTGGCCCGCGGCGACGACCTGGCCGCCTACCTCGCCGCCCGCGGGCGCTATCCCCGGGAGATGGCGACGCTCAACCGCGAGCTGGCCGGGGAGCCCCAGCTGGTGGCGTCGGCGGACGCGGTCAACCGGACGGCCGGGCCTGTGGTTCCAGGAGGCCGTCGAGCTCATCCGGCTGCGCCGCCAGGGTCGCGGCCAGGAGGCGCGCGCACGCATCAACCAGGGCCTGAGCGAGGCGCGCTTCAACGCCTTCCGCGCCGAGCACGCCCGGCTCCTCGAGGGGGTGGAGGACGTGCGGCTCTCCGGCCTCGCCGAGAACGACCGCCGCCGCCGCCTGACCTTCTACGCCATCGTCGCCGCCGCGATCGTGACCCTGATCATGGTGGCCTTCGCCAGCCGCCAGCTGTGGCGGCGGGTGGGCGGGCCCATCGCCGAGCTGGGCGCTGGGCGTCGGGCGCGTCACCCGCGGCCGCCTGTCCGACCCCATCCCCCCGAACCCCGAGGCCGTGCGCGAGCTCGCCGACCTGATGGACGGCTTCAACCTGATGCAGGGCGAGGTGCGCCAGGAGCGCGACGCGGTCGCCGCCGCCGCCCGCCGCGAGGCGGCCCAGAAGACCGAGCGCGCGCTGTGGGAGACGGTTCAGAACGGGCTGCTGCCCGAGCGTCTGCCCGCCGTGCGCGGCCTGCGCCTGGCGGCCCGCTACCGCCCGGCCGAGCGCGCCCTGCTGGTGGGCGGCGACTTCTACGACGCCATGGTGCTCCCGGACGGCCGCCTGGCGGTGATGGTCGGCGACATGGCCGGCCACGGCGCCCCGGCGGCCGCCCAGGCGGCGGGCCTGCGCTTCGGGTGGCGCACGCTGGTGGCGGTCAACCCCAACCCCGCCGCGGTGATGGCCGCCCTCAACGCGCAGATGGCCCGCCCCGACCAGCGGGCCGAGGGCCTGTTCGCCTCGATCATCTACATGCTCATCGACTCCAACGGCGCGGTCAGCTTCGCGCCGGCGGGCCATCCGCCGCCGCTCATCCTGACGGCCGGCGTCTGCCAGCCGATCGAGCCCCTGCTCAGCGGACCCGCTGCTGGGCGTCTTCGACGAGGCCGACTGGCCGGTGACGCACGCGTCGCTGCCGCCCGGCGGGACGATCGTGCTCTACACCGACGGGCTGATCGAGGCGCGGCAGGGCGCCGACACCTTCGGCGTCGAGCGGGCGTGCGCCGTGCTCGCCGCCGAGCGCCGCTCCGCCCTGCAGCTGCGCGTGGAGCGGCTCATCGACGCGGCCCGCCGCCACGAGGACCAGAGCCTGCGCGACGACGTGGTCATCGTGGCCATCGAGCGGCCGGTGCCGCTGGGCTGGGCCGCGCCCGAGCGCCGCATCGTCCCCGCGGTGCGCGCGCCCGTGCGCCGGCCGGACGGGGCGTCCCCCGAGGCGCCACCCGGCTGATTTGACCCCTCCTCGGCGACCGGGACAGGATCGGGCGGTGAGGATGACCGCCGCAGCGGCGCTCGTCGGCGTGGCGGTGGCGGTGGGCCTCGGCGCCCCCGCGGCGGCCACGGCGGCGACGCTCACCGTGACCACGACGGCCGACGCCGTCGCGGCCGACGGCGCCTGCGGCCTGCGCGAGGCGATCACCGCCGCCAACCTGGACGCCGCGCCCCCCGGGGCGGGCGAGTGCGCCCCGGGGTCGGCCGCCGGGACCGACCGGATCGTCCTCGGCCCCGGGGTCTTCGCCCTCTCCCGCTCCGGCGCCGGCGAGGACGCCAACGCCACCGGCGACCTGGACCTGCGGGGCGCGGTCGCGATCGTGGGGGCCGGGGCCGGGGCGACCACGATCGACGCCCGCGGCATCGACCGCGTCCTCTCGGTCGCCGCCGGGGCCACCGCCGCTCATCGAGGGCGTCACGATCACCGGCGGCGCGGCCCCGGCCGGCGCCACGGCGGGGGCCCCCGGAGGAGCGGGCGGCGGCGTCCTCAACGCGGGCACCCTCACCCTCGCGGGCGTGCGCGTCGCCGGCAACGCCGGCGGCGCCGGCGGGGCGGGGGCGCGTCGCCGTGGGCGCGGTGGAGGCCAACGGCGTCAACGGCGCCGCGTCGGTCGCCGGCCCGGGCGGGCCGGGCGGCGCCGGCGGCATCGCGAGCGACGGCCCCCTGACCGTGTCCGACACCGTCGTGACCGGCAACCGCGGCGGCGCCGGCGGTGCCGGCGGCGCCGCCACCGGGGGCTCGGCGGGCCCGGGCCCGCTCGGCGGCGACGGGGGCGGGGCGCGCGGGGGCGACGGGGGCGCCGGCGGGGCGGGGGGCCTGGTCGCCGCGGGCACCACGACCGTCGTGCGCAGCGCGTTCCTCGACAACCGCGCCGGCGCCGGCGGGCGCGGCGGCGCCGCCCAGGGCGGATCCGGCGCGGGCGGCGAGGGCGGCTCCGGCGGCGACGCCACCGGCGGCGACGGCGGGCGACGGCGGGGACGGGGGCGGCGTGCTGGCCGCCGGGGTCCTGACGCTGCGCGAGAGCGCGGTGGCGTCGAACCTCGCCGGCGCCGGCGGTCCGGGCGGGACCGGGACCGGCGGCCCGCGCGTCGGCCTGGACAACGTGCTGGGCGCGGGCGTCGGGGGCGCCGGCGGCGCGGGCGGCGACGGCGGGGGCCTGGCCGTGGCGGCGGGCTCGGCCGACCTCCTCAACGACACGATCGCGGCCAACCTCACCGGCCCGGGCGGCGCCGGCGGCGCGGGCGGCGCGGGGATCCCCGGCGGAGGCCCCGGCAGCGCCGGCGGACCGGGCGGCGCGGGCGGCGCGGGCGGCGGCATCGCCGCGACGGCCCCCCTCGCGGCGGCCTTCGCGACCATCGCCGGCAACGGGGAGGGGGGCCCGGGCACCGCGGGCCGCGCCGGGGACGTGAGCGCGCCCGGCGCCTCCGGGGCGGCCGGATCCCCGGCGCCGGGGACGCGGCCGGCGTCCGGGCCGAGGGGCCGGCCTCCCTCACCCGCAGCGTCTCCGCCGGCAACGGATGCGCGGGCGCGGCCTTCCCGGCCGCGGATCCGCTCGGGGTGGCGTCCGCCGCGCCGGGCTGCCCCGGCGTCGAGGGCGATCCCGCCCTGGGGCCCCTCGGCGCCAACGGCGGCGCCACGCCCTCGCTGCGGCCCGGCGCCGGCGGGGCGGCCATCGACCGGGTGCCGGCGGCCGCGTGCCCGGCGACCGACCAGCGCGGCGCCCAGCGCCCGGGCGGCGCCGCCTGCGACGCCGGGGCGATCGAGCTCGCGCCGCCCGGGGCGCTCACCGGCGGGCCCCTGCGGATCGGCGCGGCCGACGCCGACGTGGAGGCCACCATCGACACGCGCGGGCTGGCCGCCGAGTACTACGTCAACTTCGGGCCCACGACGGCCTACGGCGGGCGCACGGCCGGCGTCGCGATCCCGGGGGCCGCGTCGCCCACCGGCGTCACCGCGCGCCTCGCGGGCCTCGCCGCCGGCACCGTCTACCACTACCGGGTCGTCGCGGTGGGCCCCGACGGCGCCTCGGCGGGCGCCGACCGCACCCTGCAGACGGCGCCGGCGGCGCCCGCGGCCGGCGCGCTCTCGCGCCCGCGCGTGACCGCGCTCGCCCTGACCCCGCGGACCTTCGCGGTGCTCCCGGCCGGGGGCCGCCAGAGCGCGGCCACCCGGACGCGCCCCGCCCGCGGGGCGCGCCTGACGCTGCGGCTGTCCGAGCGCGCCACCGTCGTGCTCGCCGTCCGCCGCGCGGCGCCCGGCCGCCGCACGCGGGCCGGCGGCGTGGTGCGATGCCTCCCGGTCGCGCCCGGCGTGAGGGTCGCCGCCGCCGCCCGCTGCACGCGCTACCCCACCCTGGGAACGGTCCGCCGCACCGCGGCGGCGGGCGTCAGCCGCTTCACCTTCACCGGGCGCCTCGGCGGCACCCCGCTGCGGCCGGGCGCCTACCGGCTGGAGGCGGCCGCCCTCGACCGGCTGGCCCGTCCGTCGGCCCCGGTGCGCACCGCCTTCCGGGTGGTCAGATGGGCGCCGGTGTCGCGGGCGCGATGAAGCTGACGGCGTGGGCGCGGTCGTTGGCCGCGCGCGCGGCCTCCGCCGTGAGCGCCCCGCGGCGCACGAGCATCGCGTGCTCGGCCCGCAGGCGGGTGCCGATCATCTCCGGGCCGTCCGTGGCGACGACCAGCGGGATCCCCGCGGCCTCCAGCGCGAACACGATCTCGGCCATCTGCTCCTCGTCGCGCACCGCGCCGGTGCGCACGTTGGAGGTCGGGCACACCTCCAGCACCACGCCGGTCTCGAGCGCCCGCTCCTGCAGCCCCGGGTCGAGCGCCGTGATGATCCCGTGGCCGATGCGGTCCACGCCCAGGTCCAGGACCTGGTGCATCTCGTCGATGAAGGGGCCCGGGTCGGGGGCGTTGACCCCCTCCTCGCCGGCGTGCAGCGTGATGCCCAGCCCCGCGTCGCGCGCGCGCGCCACCAGGGGCGCCGAGGTCGCGGTAGGGGTAGGGCGGCGCGCCGCCGCCCGGCCGGGGGCCGCCGATGTCGATCGCCACCACGCCCCGGTCGCGGAAGCGGATCGCGCGCTCGACGATCGCGGCGTTGAGCTCGGGGGGGAAGCCCCGGTCCATCATCAGGATCAGGCCCGCGCGCACCGGGTACTCGAGCGTCGCGCGGTCGACGCCGTGCACGGCGGCCATCACGATCGCGTCCAGGTCGCGCTCGCCGCCCCGGTTGCGCTTGGCGGGGTTGAAGCGGATCTCGTGGGTGGTGATCCGCTGGGAGCGGTAGCCCCCCGAGATCATCCCGTGAACGGCGCGGAACACGCCCTCCGGGCTGCTCTGGATCAGCTCCGTGAGGTGGTAGATCCGGTCGAGCCCGTCCAGCCCGTCGGTGCCGCCGCCCACGTTGGTGGCGCCGGCGAAGTGCCAGTAGTCGCGGTACGGGAGCTTGATGCCCTGCTCGTGGGCCAGCTCCCACATCGTCGCGGCATCGACCCCCCCGCCGAGGTGAGCGTGCAGCTCGGCGAGGGGCTCATCGACCGCGAAGACGAGGTTCACGCGGTGCGCGCCCGACGGGTCAGGCGGCGCCCACCAGCGGCTGCAGCTCGCCCTCCTGGAACATCTCGGTCACGATGTCGCAGCCGCCCACGAGCTTGCCGTCGACGAACAGCTGGGGGATCGTCGGCCAGTCGGACCAGGCCGACAGCACCTGGCGGATGCGCGGATCCACGAGGATGTCGCGGGCGCCGTACTCCACGCCCGAGGTGGTTGAGGATCTGGACCACCTGGTTGGAGAAGCCGCAGCGCGGCTGGTCCGGGCGTGCCCTTCATGTAGAGGAACACCTTGTTCTGGGCGACCTCGGCCTGGATCTGGTCGAGGATCTCCTGCTCGGTGAGCGTGAGGGTCTCGGTCATGTCGTCTCCGGTGCGCGCGTCTTCAGGGCGAGCGCGTGGATGCTGCCGTCGTCGAAGCGGCTCTGGACCGCCGCGTAGACGAGCTTGTGCTGCTCCAGGCGCGTGAGGCCGGCGAACTGCGGCGCGACAACCGATGCCGCGAGATGATCTCCGCCGCCCTGGTCGACGATCTCGGCCTGGGCGCCCGGGAGCGCGGCCTCGATCATCGACGTGAGTTCGGACAGGTCCGCCATCGAGGGCCAGGATAGCGCCCGCCCTCCGCGCGGGCCCGAAAACCCTGCCAATCAGCGGGTTTGTTGCGTACATTTGTCCGACGGCGGCCGCGGATGACGAGGAGCGGGCATGAAGAAGATCGAGGCGTACATCCGGCACGAGGCGCTCGAGGCGATCCACGACGCGCTGGCCGAGCGCGGCCTGCCCTCGATGAGCGTCAGCGAGGTCAAGGGCTCCGGCCGCCAGAAGGGGTTCACCGAGAGCTATCGCGGCGCGCGCACCACCATCTACCTGCGCCCCAAGCTCAAGCTCGAGATCGCCGTCAACGACGAGGACCTCGATCGCGCCGTGGACACGATCCTCGAGCTGTCGCACACCGGCCATCCGGGCGACGGCAAGATCTTCATCTTCGAGATCGAGGAGGCCGTCCGCGTGCGCACCGGCGAGCGCGGCACGTCCGTCCTCGACGCCCACCTCGGGTAGCCGCCGGGGCTACGCCGCCTCGGTCAGGGCCGCGCTCAGCGCGGCCGGATCGGTGACCGGCGCGAGGCAGGTGAACCGCCGGCACACGTAGGCCGCCGGCGCCCCGTCCACCAGGGTCCGCCCCTCGAGCAGCGGGGCGGCCGCCGCGGCGGCGGGGTCGGCGGGGTCGCCCGCCGCGATCGCGTCGAACGGCCCCGCGGCGGCGCGCGCGGCGGCCAGCAGCGCGCGCGTCCGCGGATCGTCCGGCGCGCCGGCGACCGCGATCTCGCGGCGGTCGGCCAGGTGGTGGTCGAGCGCGATCAGGGCGGTGCCGAAGGCCTGGGGGAAGCGCGCCATGTCCGCGCCGACCACGCGCAGGGCGCCGACGGCGAGCTCCTCCAGGGCCGTCTCGCCGGTGAGGTCGGCCAGGCGCAGCAGCACGTGGGCCGCCTGCGAGTTGCCGGCCGGCGTCGGGTGGTCCTCCACCTCGCGGGTGCGCGCGAGCAGCGCCTCGCCGTCGGACCCGGCGTAGAAGAAGCCGCCGCCGTCGGGGTCGGCGAACAGCTCCACCATGCGCCCGGCGATGCTCGCGCGCCGCCGCCAGCCAGCGCGGCGTCGAAGGTCGCCTCGTACAGGCACAGCAGCCCGTGGCAGAGGTCGGCGTGGTCGTCGAGCTGGCCCAGGTGCGCGGCGCCCGCCGCCGGTGTGCACCCGGCGCAGCCGGCCGTCCACGATCAGCGCGTCCAGCACGAAGGCCGCGCGTCTGCGCTCGGCGGCGTCGACGTAGTCCGGGCGCCCCAGCAGCGACGCCGGCCTCGGCGAGGGCGGCGATCGCGAGGCCGTTCCAGGCGGTCACGACCTTGTCGTCGCGCGCCGGGCGCGGGCCGCCGGCGCGCGGGCCGCGTAGAGGAGCTCGCCGCGCCTCGGCCAGCAGCGGGCCGGCGTCCTGGCCCACCTCGCGCGACACCGCCGTCCATCGGGGCCGCGACGTGCAGGATCGACGCCCCCTCGAAGTTGCCCTCGGCGGTGCACGCCGTAGCGCAGGGTCACCGCCCGCGCCTGCTCGGGCGTCAGCAGCGCGCGCGAGCTCGGCCGGGGTCCAGACGAAGAAGGCGCCCTCGCCGCCGGGCGAGTCGGCGTCCTGCGCGACGGCGAAGCCGCCGTCCGGGCAGCCGCATCTCGCGCAGCAGGTAGTCGAGCGTCTCCTCGGCGACCCGGCGGTGCCCGGCGCCGCCCGTCAGCGCGGTGGGCCAGCGCGTAGTCGCGCGCCAGCAGGGCGTTGTCGTAGAGCATCTTCTCGAAGTGGGGCACCAGCCAGTGGCCGTCGACGCTGTAGCGGTGGAAGCCGCCGCCGACCTGGTCGTAGATGCCGCCGCGCGGCCATCGCGTCCGAGCGTCAGCTCCACCATCTCGCGCGCGTTGTGGTCGTCGGGCCGGCGCCAGAGGCGGCGCAGCAGGAACTCGAGCGCCAGCGAGGGCGGGAACTTGGGCGCGCCGCCGAAGCCGCCCTCGACCGGGTCGAAGATGCGGGCGAGGCCCGACGACCGCGTCGTCCAGGATCTGCGCGCCGAGCGTCCTCGCGCCGAGGGGGCGCGCGCCGCGGCGGCGGCGAGCCGGCGCGCCACCTCGGCCGCCTGGCCCTCCACGTCGTCGCGGCGGTTGCGGTAGGCCCCGGCGATCGCCCGGCAGAGGTCGGCGAAGGCCGGCAGGCCGCCGCGCGCGGTGCGGCGGGAAGTAGGTGCCGGCGTAGAACGGGCCGCCCGTCGGGGGTGAGGAAGACGGTCATCGGCCAGCCGCCCTGGCCGGCCAGCGACAGGGTCGCCTGCATGTAGAGCGCGTCGATGTCGGGCCGCTCCTCGCGGTCGACCTTGACGTTGACGAACAGCTCGTTCATCACGGCGGCCGTGTCGGGGTCCTCGAAGCGACTCGTGCGCCATCACGTGGCACCAGTGGCACGAGGAGTAGCCGATCGACAGCAGCACCGGCCGGTCCTCGTCGCGCGCCCGGTCGAGGGCCTCGTCGCCCCAGGGGTACCAGTCCACCGGGTTCTCGGCGTGCTGGCGGAGGTAGAGGCTCGACTCGCGCGCGAGACGATTCACCCTGCCGAGCATAGACCGGGGCCGTCCGACGGACGTCCGCTACCGTTCGTCGCATGGTCGATCCGTTCATCGCCGCCGCCGGCCCCGCGCCGGCGCGGGGCACCGAGAGCCGCTGGCGCCAGGTCGCGCTGCTCGCGGCGTCGTCGGCGTCGGCGACACGCCGCGCGCGGCCACCGGCCTCGCCGCCGCCCTGCTCGCCCTGGACCACCCCGCCGCGGCCGCGGTCGCCCTGGAGCGCGCCGACCCGGACGACCCCTGGGCGCGCTGGTGGGGGGTGCTGGCCGTCGGCCAGTCGCCGGCGCCGCCGGCCTGCGCGCCGCGCTCGACGCCGCCCGCGCCGCGCCGGCCGAGGGCCCGGACGCGCGCGAGGTCGTCGCGGCGCCTCGAGGACCTCGACGCACGAGCTCGACGGCGCTCGCCGGGGGCCCCGACGCGGGCGCCCGCTTCGCCCTGCTCGGCCACCGCGCCCGGCCGGAGCGGCGCATGCTGCTGGGCGGCCGCTCGTCGTCGGCCTTCCTGGTCGACCCCGGCTGGGACGACCTGCGCCTGGTGCGGCTGGCCCCGTCCGAGGGGCCCTCGCTCGGCAACCGCGCCCACATGAGCCTGCTCGAGGTGATCGCCGCCGTGCGCCGCGGCGAGGCCGGGCCCGGGCTGGGACGTCGTGGGCGACGAGCCCCTGGCGCTGGAGCCCGAGGCGATGCTGGCCGCGCCTCCGCGAGGACCCGTCGGTCCGCGACCGGCGCCTGGTGAGCCTGGCGCGCGAGGTGGCCGAGGAGCGCGAGCGGCTGATGGACGAGCGCGCCGCCCTCGCCGAGGAGCGCGCGACCGCTGGCCGCCGAGCGCGCCCGGCGCGCCCGCGTCCGCCCCGCCGCCCGCGGCCCCCGCGCCGCCGCCAACCCGGTCGCCGTGCCGCGCACGCGCCGACGACGCGGCCGCCCTGCTCGGCCTGGCGCCCGGGGCGCCGCCCGCCGCGGTGGAGCGGGCCTACCGCGAGCAGGTCACGCGCTGCCATCCCGACCGCGTCGCCGGGCTGCACCCCACCATCCGGGGGCAGGCCGAGGGTCTCACCGTGGCGCTGAACGCCGCGCGCGACCTGCTGCTCGGGCGCGGCGCCGGCGCGCCGCGCTCAGCGCGCCAGCGGGTAGCGCCGGCCGCGCCACACCGGCGCCGATGCCGCGCAGGCGGCTCGACGGCGCCGCGGGCCGCCGCGCCGCTCAGCACCAGCAGCCCCAGCGGCAGCGTCGGCGCGTAGCGGGCCGGCGTGGGCACGGCCCAGCCGGACAGGCGCTGCAGCGTCGACCAGCGCGAGCGAGCCGGCGAGGCCGGTGGCCGCGAGCGCCGGCATCGCGGCGGCGCAGGCCCCGGCCGCGGCCGCCGCCGGGGCAGCACCGCGAGCGCCGCGAGCGGTCCCGCGCGCCGACCAGCGCCCTTGCGCCGGGACCGCCGGCCGCCGCCGAACGAGGCGTTCTTGCTCCAGCCGTCCCAGACCTCGCGGGCCCCGTGGTACATCCGCAGCCGCGCCAGGTGGCCCGCCGGCACCGGCACGAGCAGCGCGCCGGCGGCGCTTGACGGCGGCGGCCAGGGTAGACGTCGTCGACCATCCGCCCCCGGATCGCGGCGTGGCCCGCCGACGCGGTCGTAGAGCGCGCGCGGCATCAGCATGTAGCCGCCCGCGGCGATCGCGACGCGGCTGCGGGCGCGAGCGCGCGAGCGGCGCCGGGCGCGACGAAGGTCGCGATCGCCATCAGCGCCGCGGGCATCACCGCGCGCTCGACGAGCGCCCTCGCAGTCGATGCGTCGGCAGGAGGGTGAGCCCCCGCGGCCGAGCCGGCGCGCCATCGCCAGGGTCCGCCCGAGCGAGTCGGGCGAGTGGACGACGTCGGCGTCGGTGAACAGCAGCCACTCGCCGCGGGCCGCGCGTGACCCCCTGCCAGCAGGCCCACGGCTTGCCGACCCAGCCCTCGGGCAGCGGTGCGCCGGCGATCACCCGGTCACCCGCGGGTCGTCGCCGGCGGCCGCGCGCGCGGCCGCACCGGTGCCGTCGCTCCGACTCGTCGTCCACGACGATCACCTCGACGTTGTCGTAGTCGAGCGCCCGCAGGCTGCGGACGGCCGCGCCGATGCCGCGCGCCTCGTCGCGGGCGGGCACGATCACGCTGACCAGCGGGCCGGGCTCCAGCGGGGGCTCGTCCTCGAGCCGGTGCCGCGCGACCGCGCTCGTGCACGGCGAGGGCGGCGGCGCCGGTCCACAGGGCCGCGGCCACGCCGGCGGCCAGGAGCAGGTCGTCGCGCACGCCGCCACCGTAGTCGAGACCCGTCATGCTGGGCCGGTGAGCGTCGGACGGGATCATCCTGGCGGCCGGCCGGGGCGCCCGCATGGGGCGGCCCAAGCAGCTGCTGCCGCTCGACGGCCGGCCGCTGCTGCAGCACGTGATCGACGCGGCCGTGGCGGCGCCCCTCGACGGCGTCGTCGTCGTGCTCGGCCACGCGTCCGACGAGGTCGCCGCGGCCCTGACCCTGCCGGCCGGGGTCCGCGTCGTGGTCAACCCGCTCCACGACCAGGGGCAGTCCACCTCCCTGCGCGCCGGCCTCGCGGCGATGCCGGCCCGGGCGCGTGCCGCCCTGGTGCTGCTGGGCGACCAGCCCGAGGTGCGCCTGGAGGCCATCCGGGCGGTCGTGGACGCGCAGGTCCACAGCTCGGCGCCGATCCTGCGCGCGGCCTACGGCGGCCGCGCCGGCCACCCGGTGCTGCTGGCCCGCGAGGTGTGGGAGGAGGCCGCCGCCCAGCGGGGCGACTCGGGCGCGCGGGCCCTCATCTCGGCGCACGCGGGGCGGGTCGAGCTGGTGGAGGTCGGCGGCGACGCGCCCCCGGACATCGACACGCCCGACGACCTGGCGCGCCTGCGCGCGCGGCGCGCTAGCCGGCGCGCTGGATGACCTCGGCCACCTCCTCCAGGCTCTGGAGGTTGTGGCCGGCGCGGAAGACGTCGATGTGCGGCAGGGCGGCGGCCATGCCGCCGCGCGAGCGGCTCGTAGGCCGCGCTCCCCTTGAGCGGGTTGAGCCAGATCACGCGGTGGGCGAGCCGGGCCAGCCGCTCCATCTGCGCGCCGAGCAGCTCCGGGTCGCCCACCTCGAGGCCGTCCGAGAGGATCACGCAGATCGCCCCGCGCACCACGCCGCGTGCGGCCGTGCTCGTCGAGGAGGCGCTTGAGCGACTCGCCGATGCGCGTGCCCCCGTCCCAGTCGGTCACCTCGGCGGCCGCGGCGGCGAAGGCGACGTCCGGGTCCGCGTTCGACCGCAGGGCGCGTGTCATGCGGGTGAGCCGGGTGCCGAACGCGAACGCCTCCCAGCCGCGGTCCGGCCGCGCAGCGCCGCGTGGGCGAACATCGCCAGCGCCCGCGAGTAGGTCGACATCGAGCCCGACACGTCCAGCACCAGCAGCAGGCGGCGCGGCCGCACGCGCCGCCGCCGCCAGGCGCGGTCGATGGGCTCGCCGCCGGTGCGCATGGCGCGGCGCAGCGTGCGGCGCAGGTCGGGCTCGCCCGGCGCGCGCCGGACGCCGCCGGCGGGTGCGGCGGGCCGGCGGGCGCAGGCGCAGGCGGGCCATCAGGCGCGCGAGCACCGCGAGCTCGGCCGGGGTGCAGTCGGCGAAGCTCTTGCGTGCGCAGCGCCTCCACCGGGCTCGCGAGGTTCGACCTCCTGGGCGTCGGCGGGCGCTCCGGCCGCCACCGACAGCTCGCTCGGGGCGACGAGGCGGACGCGGCGGTCGGCGATCTCCTGGCGGGCCTCCTCGGGCCGGGCCGACGTCGAACGCCTCCTCGAACGCGCGGTCGAACGCCGGGATGTCCTCCCGGCGCGAGATCAGGGTGGTGCGGGCCGCCCAGTAGAGGTCCTCGGATCCGACGGCCGGCCGCCCCCCGCGCCATCGAGATGACCCGGCCGGTGCCCACCGGGACGCCGCGCGCGCGCAGCCCGCGCGCGAGGGCCAGCGCCGGGCCGAGGTCGCCGGCCACCCACAGATGAGCTCCGGCAGCACCCGCCGCACCAGCGCCAGGTCGTCGTGGTTCTTGACGGCGGCCCCCAGCGTCGCGTCGGCCGAGGCGGCGTCGATGCGCGCCGACGCCCAGGGCGGCCAGCGCGTGCGCCCAGTCGATCGCCTCGGCGGGCCCGGGGCGCTTGGCCAGGTCGAGCGCGCGCAGCCGCGCCACCACCTCGGCCACCGAGCGGGCCAGCGCCTCGCGAGGCCTCGGGCGCGCGCAGCCGGATGATCGCCATCTCGCGCTCCAGGCCGGGGTAGTCGATCCAGTGGTACAGGCAGCGGCGCTTGAGGGCGTCGTGCAGCTCGCGCGTGCGGTTGGAGGTGAGCACCACGACCGGCGGCGTCGTCGGCGCGTGATCGTGCCGATCTCGGGGATGGTGACCGCGGCGTCGGAGAGCACCTCCAGCAGGAAGGCCTCGAACTCCTCGTCGGCGCGGTCGATCTCGTCGATCAGCAGCACCGCGTCGCCGCCGGCGCGCACCGCGCGCAGCAGCGGCCGCTCGACCAGGAACTCGGGCCCGTAGAGCTCGGCGGCGCGGCGGGCGGGGTCGAGCGCCGCCCTCCTGGAGGGTGCGCGCGTACAGCAGCTGGCGCGCGTAGTCCCACTCGTACAGCGCCTGGCCGGCGTCGATGCCCTCGTAGCACTGGAGCCGGATCAGCTCGGCGCCGAGGACCCGCGCCAGCGTGCGGGCGATCTCGGTCTTGCCGACCCCCGGCTCGCCCTCCAGCAGCAGCGGCCGCCGCATGGACAGGGCGAGGAACACCGAGACCGCGAGGCCCCGGTCGGCCAGGTACGAGGCCTCGGCCAGGGCCGTCTCGAGCTGATCGACGTCGGCGAAGCCCATCGGAACCCCCGGCCGCAGAGAGGACATCGTGATGATATTGACGATCTCTCATCGCGGCCGTAGGGTCGATGCCCGGTGGCGACATCGAGGTCGCACCAGTGAGAGACGTTCTGCCGACAGTGGAGGGCTGGATACGGGACGGCCGGCGCGTCGTCGTGTGCACCGTCGTGCGCACGGAGCGCTCCGCCCCGCGCCTCCCGGGCAGCGTGATGGCCGTCTCGGACACCGGCGAGGTGGCCGGGTCGGTGACCGGCGGGTGCGTCGAGTCGGCGCTCTACGCCCAGACCGAGGAGGTCATGGCCGGCGGCCCCCCGCGGCTGGCGACCTTCGGCATCGTGGACGACGAGGCCTTCGAGGTGGGGCTCCCGTGCGGCGGGACGGTCCACGTGTTCATCGAGATGCTCGAGCCCGCGATCCTCGCCGGCGTCGCCGACGGCGTCGCGCGCGACCGCCCGGTGGCCTACGTCACCACGATCGCCGGCGGCACGCTGGGCAACGCCCGGCTGGTGGCCCCGGGCCCCGACGAGGGCGACCCGGTCGCCGCCGCGGCGCGGCCCCTGCTGGCGCTGGGCGAGAGCGGCGTGGTCACGGTCGGCGGCGACGAGCTGTTCGTGTCGGCCCTGGTCCCGCGCCCGGCGATGTACATCTTCGGCGCGATCGACTTCGCCTCGGCCCTGGCGACCGTCGGGCGCTTCCTGGGCTACCGCGTCACGGTGTGCGATCCGCGCGCCATCTTCATCACGCCGGCGCGCTTCCCGGACGCGGACGAGCTGGTCACCGAATGGCCGCACGAGTTCCTCGCGCACGCCCCGGTGGACGAGCGCACCGCCATCTGCGTGCTCACCCACGACGAGAAGTTCGACGTGCCGGCGCTGCTGGCGGCCCTGCGCACCCCCGCGCGCTTCATCGGGGCCATGGGCAGCCGCCGGACGACCGACCGCCGCAACGCCCGCCTGGTCGAGGAGGGCCTCGACGCGGCCGACCTCGCGCGCATCCATGCGCCGATCGGCGTGCCGATCGGATCGCGCACGCCCGAGGAGGTCGCCATCGCCATCGGGGCCCAGATCGTCGCGGTGACCAACCGCGTCCCCGACCCCGCCGCCCTATGAGCGGCCGCCCGGCAGGTGGGGACGCATGAAGCTCGAGCACGACGTTCGAGGTCCCCGCCACGCCGGAGCAGACCCTGGCCCTCCTGCTCGACGCCGAGCGGGTGGTGCCGTGCATGCCGGGCGCGACGCTCACCGAGGTCGTCGACGACCGCACCTGGAAGGCCAGGATGGACGTCAAGCTCGGGCCCGTCGGGCATGCAGTTCCTGGTCGACGTCACGCTGCTCGACCGCGACGACGCCGCCCACCGGGTGCGCCTGGGCCTGAGCGGCCGCGACACGCGCGGCAAGGGCGGCGCCGAGGGGACGGTCGACTCGGTCCTGGCCGCGGCCGGCACCGGCACCCGCGTCGCGATGGCGACGGACCTGCGCTTCTCGGGCCAGGTGGCCCAGCTCGGGCGTCCCGGCGTGGTGCAGGACGTCTCCAACAAGCTCGTGGACCAGTTCGCCGAGTGCATCAAGGCGCAGCTCTCGGCGTCTCCGGAGGCGGCCGCCGCAGCGGTGGTCGAGGCACAGAAGCCGGTGTCCGGCTTCTCACTGGCGATCGCGGCGCTCGTGTCCGCGATCAAACGGCTCTTCGGCCGTGGGCACGGCCGAGAACGAAGGGGGATCGGCGTGAAGCGCATCACGGTCACGGTCAACGGCGTCCGCCACGAGCGCGAGGTGGAGGAGCGCGAGCTCCTCGTCCACTTCCTGCGCGAGGGCCTCGGGCTGACCGGCACGAACGATCGGCTGCGACACCTCCTCGTGCGGCACGTGCACGGTCCACCTGGACGGCCAGTCGGTGAAGTCGTGCACCCTGCTCGCCGTCCAGGCCGACGGCGCGGAGGTCACCACCATCGAGGGCCTCGCCACCAACGGCGACGCTGCACCCGATGCAGGCCGTCCTTCCAGGAGCACCACGGGCTCCAGTGCGGCTACTGCACGCCCGGGGATGATCATGGCGGCGGTCGGGCTCCTCGAGGAGAACCCGCAGCCCCAGCGAGGAGGAGATCCGGCACGGCCTGGAGGGCAACCTCTGCCGCTGCACCGGCTACCAGAACATCGTCAAGGCCGTCTCGGCCGTGGCCGGATCCTAGGAGGCCGAGATGGCGACCACCGAAAGCCCGTCCGCCTTCGTCGGGCAGCCGATCCAGCGCAAGGAGGACCCCGAGCTCATCACGGGCCGCGCGCGGTACGTGGACGACATCACGGTCCCGGGGATGCTCTGGGTCGCACGTCGTGCGCAGCCCGTTCGCGCACGCGCGCATCAACGGCGTGGACGTCTCCCGGGCGCTCGCCATGGAGGGCTGCGTGGCGGCGTTCAGCGGCGCCGACCTGGCCGACGAGTGGGCGGCCCCGCTGGTCTGCGCCTGGCCGGTCACCGACGACATCAAGATGAGCGAGCACTGGCCGCTCGCCAAGGACAAGGCCCGCTACGTCGGCGACGGCGTCGCCGTGGTGGTGGCCACCTCGCGCGTCCTCGCCAAGGACGCCGCCGAGCTGGTCGAGGTCGACTGGGAGCCGCTGCCGGCCGTCACCGACCCGCTGGAGGCGATGGAGGACGGCGCGCCGCTCGTGCACGACGACTTCGGCACCAACGTGTCGAGCGTCTGGGGCTTCGCGAAGGGCGACTCGCCGGCGCCCTTCAACGTCCTCGAAGCCGTTCTTCGACGACCCGGACCTCGTGAAGGTGAAGCACCGCTTCCGGCTGCGCCGCCTGATCCCCAACGCCATGGAGCCGCGCGGCGTCCTGGTCGAGCCCAACGTGGCGATGGGCGAGTACACGATGTACACCGCGAGCCAGATCCCGCACATCGTGCGCACCGCCCAGGCGATCACCTGCGGCATCCCGGAGGCCAAGCTGCGCGTGGTCGCGCCGGACGTGGGCGGCGGCTTCGGCTCGAAGCTCGACGCGTACGCCGAGGAGTCGATCTGCCTCGCGCTCGCCCGCCGGCTGAACCGCCCGATCAAGTGGACCGCGGAGCGCTCGGAGGACTACGTCGGCCACGATCCACGGGCGCGACCTCTACACCGACATGGAGATGGCCGCGACCCGCGACGGCGTGGTCAAGGCCGTGCGCGCCACGGTCTACTGCGCGGTGGGCGCCTACCACCAGATCGTGACCCCCGGCATCCAGATGCTGTCGGCCTGGCTCTACGGCGGCCTCTACGACGTCGAGGGCTACGACTTCGAGTACACGAACGTCTACACCCACACCACGCCCACCGACGCCTACCGCGGCGCCGGCCGGCCCGAGGCCACCTACGCCGTCGAGCGCACGATGGACCTGATGGCGCGCGAGCTGGGGATGGACCCGGCCGACCTGCGGCGCAAGAACTACATCCCCACCGAGAACTTCCCCAACTTCACGATCGCGAGCGGCCTGACGGTCGACTCGGGCGACTACCCGCTGACCCACGACGCGATGATCGCGGCCGTCGACTACGCGGACGTGCGCCGCCAGCAGGCCGAGCGGCGCCAGAGCGGCTCCACCAAGCAGATCGGGATCGGGCTCTCCACCTGGACCGAGATGTGCGGGCTCGCGCCCGTCGCGCGTGCTGCACGCCCTCAAGTACGTCGCCGGCGGCTGGGACGCGGCGACCATCGAGATGCTCCCCACCGGGACGGTGCGGGTGCTGATCGGGGTCACCCCCCACGGCCAGGGGCACGTGACCACGTTCTCGCAGATCGTCGCCGACCAGCTCGGCGTCGGCTTCGAGGACGTGGAGGTGCTCCACGGCGACACCCAGGTGGTGCCGCTCGGCATGGACACCTACGGCAGCCGCTCGCTGGCCGTCGGCGGCGTCGCGATGCACTTCGCCGGCGAGAAGATCATCGCCAAGGCGCGCACGCTCGCCGCCCACCAGCTCGAGTGCAGCGAGGACGACCTGGAGTTCGCCAACGGCGACTTCACGGTGCGCGGCACGGACCGCTCGGCCAACATCAAGGCCCTCGCGTTCGCCGCCTGGACGGCCCACGACCTGCCGGACGGGATGGAGCCCGGGCTGACGGCGACGCACCTCTACGACCCGCCCAACTTCTCCTGGCCCAACGGCGCGCACGCGTGCGTGGTGGAGGTCGACACGGAGACCGGGTCGGTCGACATCCTGCGCTACGTCGCGGTGGACGACTGCGGCGTGGTCATCAACCCGCTGGTGGTGGAGGGCCAGGTGCACGGCGGCGTGGCCCAGGGCATCGCCGAGGCGCTCTTCGAGGAGGCGGCCTACGACGAGGAGGGCAACCTGCGGCACGGGACGATGACCAGCTACATGGTCCCCGGGGCGCCCGAGATCCCGCACATGGAGCTCTCGCGCACCTGCACCCCGAGCCCCACCAACCCGCTCGGCGTGAAGGGCATCGGCGAGGCGGGCACGATCGCCTCGCCCCCCGCGGTCATCAACGCGATCGTGGACGCGCTGTCGCACCTCGGCGTCACCGACGTCGCGCGCCCGGCGACGCCCGAGAGAGTGTGGAACGCGATCCAGGAGGCCACCCGATGATCTCCGCCCCGTTCGACTACGAGGTCGCCGAGTCGGTCGACCACGCCCTGGAGCTCCTGGGCACCAAGGAGGACCCCAAGCTCATCGCGGGCGGCCACAGCCTGCTGCCCCTGATGAAGCTGCGCCTCGCCCGGCCCGCCACGCTGGTGGACATCGGGCGCCTGGACGACCTGCGCGGCGTCCGCGACGCCGGCGACCACCTCGCGATCGGCGGGCTCACCCGCCACCACGACCTCAACCACGACCCCGTGGCCCGCCAGCACTGCCCGCTGATCTCCCACGCGGCCGGGCTGGTGGGCGATCCCCAGGTGCGCCACCGCGGCACCATCGGCGGCTCGCTGGCGCACGGCGATCCGGCGTCCGACCTGCCCACCGTCTGCCTCGCCCTCGACGCCGTGATCGTGGCCCGGGGGCCCGGTGGAGAGCGCACCATCGACGCGTCCGCCTTCTTCAACGGCTTCTTCGAGACCGCCCTCGCCGACGACGAGATCATCACCGAGATCCGGGTCCCGAAGACCGGCGGCCAGGGGTGGAGCTACCTCAAGTTCCGCCAGCGCGCGCTCGACTGGCCGATCGTGGGCGTGGCCGCGGTGGTCGGGGCCGGCAACGGCTCGATCCAGGGCGCGCGCGTGGCCCTGGCGAACATGGGCCAGACGCCGGTGCGCGCGTCGGCCACGGAGGCCGCCCTCGCCGGCGCCCCCCGTGACGCGGTGGCGCGGGCGGCCCAGAGCGCGGACGAGGGCACCGACCCGCCCAGCGACACCTGGGCCAGCGCGGACTACCGCCGCCACCTGGCCCACGTGCTGACCGGGCGCGCCCTGGAGGAGGCGCTGTCGCGATGAGCCGGCCCCCGGCCGGGCCCAGGGGTGGGCCCGGCCGGGCCTGGGCGCGTACCCTTCGGTGATGAGCGAGGCGGCGTCCCTGCGCGACGGCTTCGGGCGGACCCACCGGTCCCTGCGGGTGTCGGTGACCGACCGCTGCAACCTGCGCTGCCGCTACTGCATGCCCGCCGAGGGCATGAAGTGGCTGCCGCGCGAGGAGCTGCTCAGCGACGACGAGCTGCTGCGCGTGGTGGAGCTGTTCGCGCGCGCGGGCATCAGCGAGATCCGGGTCACCGGCGGCGAGCCCCTGGTGCGCCCGGGGCTGCCGGAGCTGATCGGCCGCCTCACCGCGGTGGAGGGCGTCCGCGAGGTCGCCATGACCACCAACGGGGTCCTGCTGGCCGGCGTGATCGACGCCCTCGTGGCCAACGGCCTGCACCGGGTCAACGTCAGCATCGACTCGCTCGATCCCGAGCGCTTCGCGGCGATCACGCGCCGGGACGACCTCGCGCGCGTGCTGGAGGGGCTCGCCGCCTGCGAGCGCCACCCGTCGCTGCGGCCGATCAAGGTCAACGCGGTCGCCCTGCGCGGCGTGAGCGAGCCGGACGTGCTGCCGCTGGCCGAGATGGCCCGGCGCCGTCCGTACGTCGTGCGGTTCATCGAGGTGATGCCGCTCGACGCCCCGCGGGAGTGGACGCGCCAGGCCGTGCTGTCCGGCTCCGAGCTGCGGGAGATGATCGGGGCGCGCTGGCCGCTGGAGCCCCTCGAGCCCGAGCGCGCGTCCGCCACCGGCACCCGCTGGCGCTTCGCCGACGGGGCGGGCGAGCTGCAGTTCGTGTCGTCGGTGACCGAGCCCTTCTGCGCCACCTGCGACCGCCTGCGGCTGACGGCCGACGGCCAGCTGCGCACGTGCCTGTTCGCCGAGTGGGAGACCGACCTGCGCGGCCCGCTGCGCGCGGGCGCGTCCGACCGGGAGCTGCTCGCGATCGCCGCCGCGGCGGTGTCGCGCAAGGAGGCCGGCCACGGCATGGCCGACCCGGCGTGGACCTACGCCGGCCGGCCCATGAGCATGATCGGCGGATGACCGCCGGGCTCTGCGCCCCCGGCGTCGCCATCATCCTCGCCGGCGGGCGGTCGTCGCGCATGGGGCGCTCCAAGGCCTCGCTGGACTGGGACGGCACGCCGCTGCTGCGGCGCACGGTCGAGACCCTCGGCGCGGCCGCCGGGCGCGTCGTCGTGGTGCGCGCCCCCGGCCAGCCGCTGCCGCCCCTTCCCCGGGGGACGGTGGTGGTGGAGGACGCCCGGCCCGGGCGCGGTCCCCTCGAGGGGCTCCTGGCGGGGCTGCGGACCCTGGAGCGGCCCGACGACGCGGCCTTCGTCTGCGCCACCGACATGCCCCTGCTGCACCCGCTGCTGGCCGCGCGCGTCGTGGCGCTGCTGCGCCCGGCCGACGATGCCGCCGTCCCGGCGGTGGGCGGCCGGCGCCACCCCCTCGCGGGGGCCTACCGGGCCCGCCTGGCCACGACGATCGCCGAGCGGCTCGCGGCCGGCCGCGGCGATCTCATGGGCCTCCTGGACGCCTGCGGGGCGCGCGCCCTGGACGCCGCGACCCTGCTGGCCGATCCGGCGCTCGCCGCGGCCGACCCCGGCCTCGACGGCCTGCTCAACCTCAACACGCCCGCCGACCTCGCGGCGGCGCGCGCGCGGGCTCAGGCGAGGCGCGAGAAGCGCACCCCGGAGCCCGGGGCGCCGTCGTCGTCCTCGCCCAGCCACGCCAGCGCCGTCGCGCCCGCGAGCGACGTCACCGCGTGAGAGCCCTGATCGGCCAGCGGCGTGAGCCCGTCGGGGCCCTCGGTGCAGCGGACGAGCTCGGCGCGCCCCGGGCGCGGCGTCGCGCGGGCGGCCAGCGGCGCCGCGCAGGCTCCAGTCGCCGCGCGCCCCCAGCAGGGGCCGGCCCAGCAGGTGGAACGCCACCGCCGCCGAGGCGGGGTTGCCCGGCAGCCCCAGCACGACCCGGTCGCCGCGCCGTCCGAGGTAGGTCGGCGACACGGGCGCCGCGCGCACGCCGCGCACCAGCTCCTCCACGCCCAGCCGGGCGAGGGCCGGGCGCACGAGGTCGTGGTCGCCCACCGAGATGCCCCCGTTGGTCACGATCACGTCCGGCCGCTGCGGGCCGGTCGCGTCGAGCAGGGCGGCGAGGGCCGCCTCGGTGGCGCTCGACGTCGTCGCCGACGCGGCGCGCTGGCCACCACCAGCCCGCCGGCCGCCACCGCCTGGGCGGCCAGCCCGTGGCGGCTCGAGTCGTGGACCTGGGACGGGTCGGCCGCCGCCCCCAGCGCGACCAGCTCGGCCCCGGTCGCGAGGATCGCCACCCGCGGGCCGCCGCACGCAGCGCACGGCGGCGTGCCCCGCCGCGCCCAGGGCGCCCACCTCGTGGGGGGCCACGCGGTGGCCGGCGCCCAGCAGGACGGCGTCCGCGCGGATCGTCTCGCCCCGGCGGCGGATGTCGCGGCCCGGCGGCGACGGCCGCCTCCACGCGGACCTCGCCGCCCTCCACGCGCACGATCTCCCGGCGCGCGACGGCGTCGGCGCCCTCCGGGATGCGCGCTCCGGTGGAGACCGCGATCGCCTGCCCCGGCTCGAGGCCCCGCGACCGCCGGGCGGCCCGCCGCGCTCTCGCCGGCCGCGCGCAGCACGCCCGGCGTCTCCGCCGCCCGCACGGCCCACCCGTCCATGGCCGACAGGTCGGCCGGGGGCAGGTCGCGGACCGGCGCGCACGTCGTCGGCCAGGGTGCGGCCGGCGGCCTCGGGCACCGGCACCAGCTCGGTTCCGGTCGCGGGCGCGAGCGCGCGCGCCACCGCCAGGGCCTCCTCCACGCTGATGGCCGTCCGTCCGCCCACGACCCGATCGTGTCATGAGCGCGCCCGCGCCACGCCGGCCGGTGCTCGCGGTGCGGGCGGGGGAGGGGCGCGCGCCGCCGCGACCGGCTCGCCGGCGGAGGAGCCGATGGAGATGCGCGTGGCCGACCGCTCGGGCCGCACGACGCCCGTCGCGATCACCATGCGCACCCCGGGCGACGACTTCGAGCTGGCCGCCGGCTTCGTGATCGCGGAGGGCATCGTCGCGCCCGGGCACCATCACGCGGGTCGCCCACTGCGACGACGTCCCGGGCGAGCAGCACTTCAACGTCGTCACGGTCACCACGTCCGGCGACGCGGTGCTGGGCGAGGCGCGCCGGGTGGCCGGCACGTCCGCCTGCGGCATCTGCGGCCGGGCCAGCCTCGACGCGGTGGAGGTGCGCTGCGCGCCGCCGGGGGACGGGCCGGCGGTGGCGTCCGAGGTCCTGCTCGGGCTGCCCGGCGGCGCTGCGGGCGGGCCAGCGGGTGTTCGATCTGACCGGGGGGCTGCACGCGGCCGGGCTGTTCGACGCCGCCGGCCGGCTGCTGCGCCTGCGCGAGGACATCGGCCGCCACAACGCGGTCGACAAGGTGGTCGGCGGCGCGGCCCTGGCCGGCGAGCTGCCGCTGGCCGACCGGGTGCTGATGGTGTCGGGCCGCGCGGGCTTCGAGATCGTCCAGAAGGCGGCCGTCGCGGGCATCGCCGTCGTCGCCTCGGTCTCCGCGCCGTCGAGCCTGGCGGCCGACGCCGCCGAGCGCCTCGGCATGACGCTGGTGGGCTTCCTGCGCGACGACGGCTTCAACGTGTACACCACCCGGGCGGCCGGCCCGTGATCGCTGCCGGCCTGATGGCCACGCGTCGCCGCCCCCGCCGCCGCGACCTGTGGGTGAGCCTGCGCGCCCAACGGCGTCGGGCCTGCACCAAGCCCAACCACTACCTCGACATGCTCCGGGTGGCCTGGGAGAACCGGCGCGCCCTGCCCTACGCCTCGCGGATCCTGCGCAAGGGCGTGTGCGACGGCTGCGCGCTCGGCGTGGCCGGGCTGCACGACTGGACCATCGACGGCGTCCACCTGTGCACCACCCGCCTCAACCTGCTGCAAGGTGAACACGATGGGCGCGATGGACCACGGCCGGCTGGGCGACGTCGGCCGCTCTGCGCGAGCTCTCGGGCGCGCAGCTGCGCGACCTCGGTCGTCTCGCCTACCCGATGGTGCGCCGCGCCGGCGAGCCGGGCTTCTCGCGCGTGTCGTGGGACGAGGCGCTCGACCTGGTCGCCGACCGCATCCGCGCGGCCGGGCGGCGATCGCGCTTCGCCCTCTACCTGACCGCGCGCGGCATCACCAACGAGGTCTACTACGCGGCCGGCAAGGTCGCCCGCTTCCTCGGCACCAACAACATCGACAACGCCGCGCGCGTCTGCCACGCGCCGTCGACCGCGGCGCTGAAGCACGATGGTCGGCGTCGGCGCGACCACGATCTCCTACTCCGACCTCATGCGAGACGGACCTCATCGTCCTCTTCGGCTCCAACGTGGCCAACGCCCAGCCGGTGGTCATGAAGTACCTCTACCTGGCGCGGCGGGAGGGGCACGCAGGTGGCGGTGGTCAACCCGTTCCGCGAGCCCGGCCTCGAGCGCTACTGGGTGCCGTCCAACGCCGAGAGCGCGATGTTCGGCACGCGGATGACCGACGAGTTCTTCCCGGTCAACATCGGCGGCGACATCGCGTTCCTCGCCGGGGTCCTGAAGGCGCTCGCCGCCACCGGCGGGCTCGACGAGGCGTTCATCGCCGCGCACACCGCCGGCTTCGACGAGCTGCGCGGCGATCCTCGACGACCTGCCGTTCGACGAGCTCGAGCGGCTGTCGGGCGCGAGCCGGGCCGACATGGAGCGCTTCGCGGCGCTCTACGCGGCCGCCGACGCGGCGATCTTCGTCTGGTCGATGGGCATCACCCAGCACGCCTTCGGCTCGGACAACGTGCGCGCCGTGATCAACCTCGGCGCTCGCCCGCGGCAACGTCGGGCGCGAGGGCGCGGGCCTGATGCCGATCCGCGGCCACTCGGGCGTGCAGGGCGGCGCCGAGATGGGCGCGTACGCGACCGCGCTGCCGGGCGGGGTCGCCGCTGGACGCCGACTCGGCCGCCGCGGTGGCCGCGCACTGGGGCTTCGCCGTCGCCGGCCGAGCCGGGCCTCACCGCCGAGGAGATGGTCGAGGCCGGCGCCGACGGCCGGCTCGACGTGCTCTACTCGAGCGGCGGCAACTTCCTCGAGACGCTCCCCGACCCCGCGCTCGTCGCCGACCGCGCTGGCCCGGGTCCCGCTGCGGGTGCACCAGGACATCGTCCTGACCAGCAGATGCTCGTCGACCCCGGCGAGGTGGTGGTGCTGCTGCCCGCCGCGACCCGCTACGAGCAGCGCGACGGCGGCACCGAGACCACCACCGAGCGCCGCATCGTCTTCAGCCCCGAGATCCGCGGGCCCGCGGGTCGGCGAGGCGCGCACCGAGTGGGAGATCTTCGGCGACCTCGCCCAGCGGGTGCGACCCCGACCGCGCGCGACCTCGTCGCGATCGACTCGGGCCAGGCGATCCGCGAGGAGATCGCGCGGGTGGTGCCGCTCTACGCCGGCATCGAGACGCTGCCGGCGCACCGGCGACCAGGTGCAGTGGGGCGGGCCGCGGCTCTGCGACGGGTGGGAGTTCCCCACGCCGACGGCCGGGCCCACTTCGCCCCGGTCGCTGCCGCCCGAGCGGCGGGTGCCCGAGGGGCGCGTTCGTGCTCTCCACCCGGCGCGGCAAGCAGTTCAACTCGATGGTCTTCAGGGAGCACGACCCCCTGACGGGCGCGGACCGGGACGCCCTGTTCATCTGCGGCCGAGGACGCCGCGCGCCTGGGCGTGGGCGCGAGGGCGACGCCGTGGCTGGTGCGCTCGCGCGACCGGGCGAGGTGCCGGCGCGCGTCCACGTCGCCCGCATGCGCCCGGGCAACGTGCAGATGTTCTTCCCCGAGTGCAACCTGCTGATCGCGGCGGGGCGCCGCGATCGCGAGCGGCGTGCCCGACTACAACGCCGTCGTCGAGGTGGCGCCGGCCGGCTGACGGCGCGCTACACCCCCAGCGCCTCCCGGGCGGCGGCGTAGTCCTCCCAGGTGTCCACGTCGCGGGGCACCTCCCGCTCCACCGGGACCCGCCGGAAGCGCTCGGGGTGGGCGTCCAGGAGCTTCCACACCGCCTTGTCGCCGTGGAGCCCGCGCAGGTCCGGGAACGCGGCGGCCGAGAACACCAGGGGGTGGCCCGGCACCCCCCGGTAGTCCGTGACCGACGCCCACGGGCGGTGGGCCTCCCAGTCGGCGCGCACCGCGTCGAACAGCCCCGGCCCGACCCCGGGCATGTCGCCCAGGGCGAGCACGATCGCGTCCACGGGCCCCGCCGCGTCCAGGCCGGCCAGCAGCGACGACGCGCATCCGGTGCCGTAGGCCCGGTTGTCGGCCACCTCCGCCCGCCGCGGCCGGGCCCCGGCGAGCGCCTCCTCGGCGGCGCCGCCCAGCACCAGGATCACCCGGTCGAGGGACGAGTCCTCCACCTCGCGCAGCACCCACCCGAGCAGGGTCGTGTCGCCGAACGGCAGCGTCTGCTTCGGCCGCCCCAGGCGCCGCGAGGCGCCCGCTCCCAGAACGATTCCGACCACGTCGGCCATCGGGGCAGCTTAGGCGCCGGGCGCCCCCGCTGGACATTTCGCCCGATGTTGCAGAAGATCGATACAAATCGCACACACACATGCTGCGTGCGATTCACCGGCGGGCGAGTCAGGGGGGCGCGGATGCAGGGCGGCGCAACGGCTCGGTACGGGGGCGGTGGCGCGTGTATCCGCTGATGGCGGGCGCCACCCAGTGGCAGATCGGGATCGCGATCGGGATCGTCGTGGTCGCGATCGCGGCGATCATCGTGATCACGATCGTGGTCCTGGCGATGAGGATCGCCAAGCAGGCGGCCACCGCCGAGGGCGCGGTCGAGGTGCTGCGCCAGCAGACCACCGAGCTCGAGGGGATCGGCCGGATCAACGACTCGGGCGTGCAGGATCCTGCACTCCGCCCGGGCCCTGCGAAAGGTGGCGGTCGGCAAATGACCTGGTCCGGGAACACCTACTGGGCGTGGTCCCTGGTGGTCGGCCTCGGGGCGGCGCGTCGTCGTGGCCATCCTGCTGGCCGTCCTCGTGAGGACCGTCGCCAGCATCGAGCGCTCGGTCGACGGCCTGCTGGAGGTCGCGACCAAGGTCGCCGGCAACACGGCCAACATCCCGCAGCTCGAGGCCACCGCGCCGGTGCTCGGCCTGATCGTCGAGGAGGCCGTGGTCCAGGACGGCTACATGAACGCCCTCACCGACGGGTTCGGTGGGACATGAGCGACCGACGACGTCCTCATCCTGCTGAGCGTGATCCTCGGCGCGGTCGTGATCATCGTGGTGCGCGCTCGCCCTCATCGAGGTGCGCCGCCGCCTGGAGCGCATCTCCGCCGGCCTCGCCACGCTCGCCGGCGCGCTGGAGGGGGTCGAGGCAGAGCACCTGCGGCCGCTCGAGGGCGCGGTCACGGCGATCAACGCCCAGTTCGACGTCATCCTCGGCGCGCTGCCCGGCATCGCCCGCAAGGCGGCGATCGTGGCCGAGAGGAGGCCGCGATGACGCTCTGGTGGATCGGCGACGTCGGTCCTGCTCGTCGTCGTCGCTGCCGCGTGGTCGTCTACCTGCTGCACGGCGTGCTGCGAGCCGCCGCGAGCATCGTCCCGAGCGTCCGCGGGATCGCCGACGACGACGGCCGCCGCGCTCGAAGGACCTCGACGCGACGGCCCTGCTGCTGACGACCCAGGAGCAGGTGGCGCAGACGGTCGCCGGCGTCGCCGAGTACGGCGGCTCGCTCGACGTGATCATCGACGACGCGACGAGGAGGCCAGCCGATGCCGGCAGCCGGCGTCGTCATGATCGTCATCGTGGTCGCTGATCGTCCTGGCCCTCGTCGTACTACCTGGTCTCGACGATCATCGCAGCTGCGCGCGATCACCACGGGCCTCGACGACGGTGATCGCCGGCGTCGGCGAGATCCTGGAGAAGAGCGCGCCGGTCAACGACGTGGTCGACCTCGATCAACCAGAACCTCGACGCGGGCGTGCGACCTGCTCGAGGGCCTGCTGGTCAAGAAGGCCGGCCTCGAGCGACGCCATGGGGCTGGTCGACGGCCTGTACCCGGGGCGGCCGCCGCCGGGCTGCGCGACTTCCCCGAGAGCGCCGACGATCGACGCCGCCGCGGATCGGCGAGGTCTACACCAAGGGCACGCTCACGCTCGCCCGCCTCGGCCGCGAGGCCCCGATCGCCGCGGCCAGCCCGGCGGGGCCGGTGCTGCGCAACGTCGAGGCCGCGAGCAGCCTCGCGCGCGCGGCTGCTCTACCCGGACGTGCGCCACACGCAGCCCGGAGATGCTGCCGCGCTCGCCGGTCATCGGCACCGACGCCCCGGTCCAGTACGAGCAGCGCGACGACATCGGCGCCCCGCGCAAGCGGATGCCGTCGGCGGCGCGTTGACACCCGCGACGACGCACCCTCGTCTGCCTGACCCACGCGGAAGGAGCCCTGGTGCAGACCCCGGCGCCATTCGAGTACGAGCGCGCCACGAGCGTCGAGGGCGCGATCGCGGCGCTCGAGCGGCGTCGGCCCCGAGCGCGCGCATCATCGCCGGCGGCCACAGCCTGCTGCCGATGATGAAGCTGCGGCTGGCGAACCCCGAGCACCTGATCGACATCAACGACCTCGACGAGCTCGCCTACATCCGCGAGGACGGCGACGAGATCCGGATCGGGGCGCTGACCCGCCACGTCGACCTGCTGAAGTCCGAGCTGCTGGCCGAGCGCTTCCCGGTCTTCCGCGACGCCGAGGAGGTGATCGCCGACCCGGTGGTGCGCAACCGCGGCACGATCGGCGGCTCGCTGTGCCAGGCCGACGCGGCCGAGGACCTGTCGGCGGTCTGCTCGGCGGTCAAGGCGAGCGTCGTGATCCGCGGCGCCGACGGCGAGCGGGTCGTGACGATGGACGGACTTCCACGTCGGGCCCTACATGACCGCCGTCGGCGCCGGCGAGATGCTGACCGAGATCCGGCTGCCGCTGCGCCCGGGCGCCGGGAGCGCGCACGAGAAGGTCGAGCGGCGCGCCGGGCGACTGGGCGATCGCGGCCGCGTCGGCGGCCGCGTCTGGATCGACGGCGGCACGATCGCCGACGTCGGCATCGCGCTCAGCGCGGTCGGCCTGACGACGATCCACCTCGCCCGGGCCGAGGAGCTGCTGCGCGGCCAGCCGCCCACCGAGGAGCTGTTCGCGCAGGCGGGCGAGATCGCCGTCGGAGGACTGCTCGCCCACGTCCGACGGCCGCGGGCCGGTCGACTACAAGCGCCACCTCGCCGGCGTGCTCACCCAGCGGGCACTGCGCCGCGCCGCGGCCCGCGCCCTGCAGCCAGGAGGCCTGACCATGCAACGTCTCGATGACGGTCAACGGCGAGCAGGTCTCCCGCGAGGTCGAGCCGCGCCTGCTGCTCGTCCACTTCATCCGCGAGACGCTCGGCCTCACCGGCACCCACTGGGGCTGCGACACCTCCAACTGCGGCGCCTGCGTCGTGCTGATGGACGGCGAGCCGGTCAAGTCCTGCACGATGCTCGCGGCGATGTGCGACGGGCACGAGATCCGCACCGTCGAGTCGCTCGAGGTCGACGGCCGGCTCGACCCGGTCCAGCAGGGCTTCCACGAGATGCACGCCCTGCAGTGCGGCTTCTGCACCCCGGGGATGCTGATGACGACCCGCGCCCTGCTGGACGAGAACCCCAACCCCACCGAGCAGGAGATCCGCACCGCGATCTCCGGGGCGATCTGCCGGTGCACCGGCTACAAGAACATCGTCGGCGCGGTCCGCTGGGCCGCCGAGCACGAGGCCGGCGCGCGACAGGAGGCCTGAGCATGGCGACCATCGAGAACCTTCCCAGCCCCTCGACCGAGCGCCCGATCGGCTTCGGCCGGCTCAAGCGCAAGGAGGACGCGCGCTTCATCCGCGGCCAGGGCACCTACCTCGACGACATCAAGCTGCCGGGCATGGTCCACGGCGCGCTCCTGCGCAGCCCCTACGCCCACGCGAAGATCGTCTCGATCGACACCTCGCGCGCCCTGGCCCACCCCAACGTCGCGGCCGTGGTCACGGCCAAGGACCTCGAGACGCTCGGGCTGGCCTGGATGCCGACGATCTCCTACGACACCCAGGCGGTGCTGGCCGGCGACAAGGTCCGCTTCCAGGGCCAGGAGGTCGCGTTCGTGATCGCGACCGACGAGTACTCGGCCAACGACGCGCTGCGCGCTGATCGACGTCGAGTACGAGCCGCTGCCGGCGATCGTCAACGCGCGCAAGGCGCTCGACGCCGACGCGCCGCTGATCCGCGACGACAAGGAGGGCCAGCGCGACAACCTGGCCAGCCCGACCTGGGAGGCCGGCGACGAGGAGGCCACCGACCGCGCCTTCGCCGAGGCCGACACCGTGGTCAGCCGCGACATCATCTACCCGCGCTGCCACCCGGCGCCGCTGGAGACGTGCGGCATCATCGCCGACTTCAACCCGCAGACCGGGCAGCTCGACATCTACAACGGCAACCAGGCGCCGCACGCGCACCGCACGGTGTACGCGCACGTCGCCGGGCTCGCCGAGCACATGATCCGCATCCGCTGCCAGGACATCGGCGGCGGCTTCGGCAACAAGGTGCCCGTCTACCCGGGCTACGTCTGCGCGATCGCCGGCTCGATCGTGGCCGGCGTGCCGGTGAAGTGGGTCGAGAACCGCTCCGAGAACCTGATGTCGACCGGCTTCGCCCGCGACTACGTCATGCACGCGCGAGATGTGCTCCAAGGACGGCAAGATCACCGGCCTGCGCGTCGACGTCATCGCCGACCACGGCGCCTTCGACAGCACCGCCCAGCCGACCAAGTTCCCGGCCGGCTTCTTCCACATCGTGCTGCGGCTCCTACGACCTGCAGGCCGTCGCACGTCAAGGTCAAGGCGGTCTACACCAACAAGGCGCCCGGCGGCGTGGCCTACCGCTGCTCGTTCCGGATCACCGAGGCCGTCTACCTGGTCGAGCGCATGGTCGACGCGCTCGCCCTGGAGATGGAGGTCGACCCGATCGACCTGCGCATGCGCAGCTTCATCGCGCCGGAGCAGTTCCCCTACGAGACGACGACCGGCTGGACCTACGACTCGGGCAACTACGCCGAGACGATGCGGGTCGCGATGGACATCGCCGGCTACGAGGACCTGCGCCGCGAGCAGGCCGAGAAGCGCGCCCGCGGCGAGCTGATGGGGATCGGCGGTCGCCTTCTTCACCGAGGGCGTCGGCGCCGGCCCGCGCAAGCACATGGACATCCTCGGGCTGGCGATGAACGACGGCGCCGACCTGCGCGTGCACCCGTCGGGCAAGGCGGTCGTGAGCATCAGCGCCCAGACCCAGGGGCAGGGCCACGAGACCACCTTCGCCCAGATCGTCGCCGAGGAGCTCGGCATCCCGCCCGAGGACGTCGAGGTGCGCCACGGCGACACCGACAAGTCGCCCTACGGGCTCGGCACCTACGGCAGCCGCTCGACGCCGGTCTCCGGCGGCGCGGTGGCGGTCGTCGTCGCGCAAGGTGCGCGACAAGGCCCGCCTGATCGCCGCGACGATGCTCGAGACCCGCCCCGAGGACCTGGCCTGGGAGAAGGGCCGCTGGTACGTCAAGGGCGACCCCGAGAAGGGGGCGATGATCGAGGAGATCGCCGCAGCGCGCCTACAGCGGCGAGGAGATGCCCGAGGGGATCGAGGGCGGCCTCGACGCCCAGGTGATCTACGACCCGCCCAACCTGACCTACCCCTACGGGGCCTACATCGCCGTCGTCGACATCGACCCCGACACGGCCCAGGTCACGGTGCGGCGCTTCATCGCGGTCGACGACTGCGGCGTGCGGATCAACCCGATGATCGTCGACGGCCAGATCCACGGCGGCCTGGCCGAGGGCATCGGCATCGCGCTGATGGAGCTGATCAGCTTCGACGAGGAGGGCAACTGCCTCAACTCCTCGTTCATGGACTACCTGATCCCGACCGCGCTCGAGTGCCCCGACTTCGAGCTGGGCGAGACCGTCACCCCCTGCCCGCACCACCCGCTGGGCGCCAAGGGCGTCGGCGAGTCGCCCAACGTCGGCTCGCCGCCGGCCATCGTCAACGCCGTCATCGACGCGCTGCACGAGACCCACGGCGTCGACCACATCGACATGCCCTGCACGCCGGCGCGCGTGTGGGCCGCGATGCAGGGCCGCGCGGAGCCGCCGCAATGATGTCGCCGGCCATCTCCCGGCGGGCCCAGGAGCTCGCGGCCGCCGGCGAGGCGTTCGTGACCGCCACCGTCGTGCGCGCGCAGCGCCCGACGAGCGTGCGTGGCCGGCGACGTGGCGCTGGTGCGGGCCGACGGCACCATCGAGGGGTTCGTCGGCGGCGTCGTGCGCCGAGCACAGCGTGCGGGCGTACGCGCTCGAGGCGATCGCGAGCGGCGAGCCCGTGCTGCTGCGCATCCTCCCGTTCGACGACGGCGACGACGCGCCCGCCGACCGCGTCGCCGAGGGCGCGGTCACGGTGGAGAACCCGTGCCTGTCGGGCGGCGCCATCGAGGTGTTCCTGGAGCCGGTGGTGGCCGCCCCGCGCGTGCTGGTGGTGGGCGACACGCCGATCGCGACCGCGGTGGCGCGCCTCGGCGCGGAGCTCGGCCTGGAGATCGCGACCGCCACCGGCGACGCGGTCGCGCCGCTGGCGGACGACCTCGCCCTGGTGGTGGCGGCCCACGGGCGCGACGAGATCGCCGCCCTGCGACGGGGTCTGGAGGCCGGCCTGCCCTACGTCGGCCTGGTGGCCAGCCGCGCGCGCGGCGACGGCGTCCTCGGCGAGCTGCGCGGCGACGGCGTGCCCGACGAGCTGCTGGCGCGCATCGACGTGCCGGCCGGCATCGACATCGACGCCCGCACGCCGGCCGAGATCGCCCTGTCGATCCTCGCCCGGATCGTCGCCGTGCGCCACGGCGAGCCGCGTCCGGCGGCCTCCCGCGCCCCGGCCCCCGCGGCCGCGCCGGCCACCGCGATCGATCCGATCTGCGGGATGACCGTCGCCGCCGCGCCCGCCACGCCGTCGCTCGAGCACGAGGGCGAGACGGTCTACTTCTGCTGCGAGGGCTGCCTGGCCGCCTTCCAGGCGCGGCATCAGCACGCCGACGCCACCGAGGAGTGACCCACCCATGACGGGCGCCACGGGCGAGGCCGCCGACGAGGTCCGCGTCCTGGTCCCCGACATCGAGACGCTCGCCCGGCGGCTCGCGGGCGTCGACTACCTGGTCGACGAGCGGCTGGCGACCGCGATGTTCCTCGGCGCCCGCCTGCCGCAGCCGCTGCTGCTGGAGGGCGAGGCCGGCGTCGGCAAGACGCGAGGCGGCCAAGGCGCTCGCCGCCGTGCTCGACACCCCGCTGATCCGGCTGCAGTGCTACGAGGGGATCGACGCCGCCGAGGCGCTCTACGAGTGGAACTACCCGCGCCAGCTGCTGAGCATCCGGCTGGCCGACGCGCCGCGGCGCGGACGCTGCGCGAGGAGGACCTGTTCGGGCCCGACTACCTCATCCGCCGTCCGCTGCTGCGCGCGCTCGAGCACCCCGGGCCGCGCCCGGCGGTGCTGCTGATCGACGAGATCGACCGGGCCGACGACGACTTCGAGGCGTTCCTGCTCGAGCTGCTGGGCGAGGCGAGCGTGACGATCCCGGAGATCGGCACGATCGCGGCCACCCACCCGCCGGTCATCGTCCTCACCTCCAACCGCACCCGCGACCTGCACGACGCCGTCAAGCGCCGCTGCCTGTACCACTGGATCGACTACCCCGACCCCCGAGCGCGAGGTCGAGATCGTCCGCCGCCGCGTGCCGGGCGCCTCCCAGGAGCTGGCGGTGCAGGTGGCCGACGCGGTGGCGCGGATGCGCGCGAGCGACGTGCAGAAGCCGCCGGGCATCGCCGAGGCCATCGACTGGCTCGCGGCGCTCGCGCCTGCTCGGCGTCGAGCGGCTGGACGCCGCCGCGGCCGACCGCACCCTCGGCTCGGTGCTCAAGTACGGCGAGGACCAGGAGGTGGTCCGCGCGGCGGGCCTCGAGCACGCTGGTGGCGGGCCGTGACTGAGCGACCGGGCGTTCCGGGTGGAGACGGTCCACCTCGACCTGCCCGCGCGTCGCCGGGGCGCTCGGCCGGCGCCTGCACGACGCCGGCGTGCCGGTCACGCCCGCGCGGGCGGCCGACTTCGCCCGCGCGCTCGACGCTGGTGCGCCCGGTCGCGCGGCGGCGCCTGTACCTCACCGCGCGCTCCGTGCTGCGTGACCGACCCGGCGCAGGTCCCCGCCTTCGACGCCGTCTTCCGGGCGGTCTTCGGCGACGCGCGCCGACGGTGCGCGGCGCCCCGGACGACGAGACGCGCTCGGTCGCCGCGCCGGCCGACGCCCGCCCGCCGTCCGAACGCGACCGCCCGCCCGCCGACACCGAGCGGCCCGACGCGCGCGGGGCCGCCGCGGCCCCGCCGCCGGCCTCCGGGGAGGCCGAGGGCGAGGACGCGGCCGAGGTGCCGCTCGCGATGGCGAGCGACGAGGAGCGCCTGGCCACCACCAGCTTCGACGCCCTCGGCGCCGCACGAGCTGGCCCAGCTCTACCGGCTCATGTCCCGCCTGCGGCTCGTCACCCCGCGAGCGGCGCACCCGCCGCTACGAGCGCGGCCGCCGCGGCGGGCGCGTCGACATGCGCCGCACGCTGCGCACCAGCCTGCGCACCGGCGGCGACCCGATCCGCCTCGCCCGCCGCCGGCGGCGGGTCGTGCACCGGCGCCTGGTGATGCTCTGCGACATCTCCGGCTCGATGGAGCCGTACGCCCGCGCCTACCTGCAGTTCCTGACCTGCGCGGCCGGCAGCGGCCGCGGCGCCGAGGCGTTCGTCTTCGCCACCCGCCTCACCCGCCTGACGCGCGCGCTGGCCTCGCGCAACCCGGAGCGCGCCATCCAGCGCGCCGCCGCCGCGGCCCCCGACTGGTCCAGCGGCACCCGCATCGGCGAGGCCCTCAAGGCGTTCAACGACCGCCACGGCCGCCGCGGGATGGCGCGCGGCGCCGTCGTCGTCATCCTCTCCGACGGCTGGGAGCGCGGCGACCCGGCGCTGGTGGGGCGCGAGATGGAGCGCCTCGCGCGCCTCGCCCACCGCATCGTGTGGGTCAACCCGCGCGTCGGCGCGCGCCGCTTCTCGGTGCGGGCGGGGGGGATGGTGGCCGCGCTGCCGCACTGCGACGCGCTGGTCAGCGGGCACAGCTTCCGCGCCCTGGGCGAGGTGGTCGAGGCCATCGGCGCCGACTCCTGGGAGCGTCCCGCCCCGGTCGCGCCGGTCGCGGCCGCCGCGTCGCGAGGACAGCCTGGGCCAGCGCCACCCCGGTCCCCGGCAGCTCGGTGGCGATGCCCAGCGGCCACGGCCCCCGCAGGGGCCACACCACCCCGGGATGGAGCATCGGTGGCTGAGGCGCCCGACGCCGTCTGCATCTACCCCGGGTGCGAGCGCCCCGCCGCACCCGCGCACCCGCAGGGCGGCCCCCGGCCGGCCTTCTGCGATCTCGACGAGCACAACGCGCTGAGCGCCCACCAGGAGCGCCAGCGCATCGCGTCCACGGCAACGCCGCCACGGCACGAGGAGGAGGGTCACTAGTGGCCAACGAGGCCTATCGCGCGGTGTTCCTGCGCGTCCACCCCACCGGCAAGATGGTGCTCAGCCTCACCACCGACGCCGACGGCAGGGAGCCCCAGTACGCCCAGCTCGTCGCCGACGAGCTCGGGGTCCCCGCGCTCGACGTCAAGGTGGTGCCGGCCGACACGGACCGCTTCGGCGTCGGCCACGGCTTCAACGCGGCCCCGTCGGACGGCACGCCCGCGGCGATCGTGCGGGCGACGGGGAAGATCCGCGACAAGGCGCGCCTGCTGGCCGCCGTGTCGCTCGACGCCGGGCCCGAGAGCCTCACCTGGTCCAACGGCGCGTGGGTCGACGGCGACGGCAGCGACCCGACCCGCGTGCGGACGGTCGAGGACATCGCGCTGTACGCGCACGGCACCGGCGCGCTGCCGCCCGGCGTCGAAGGGGGGCTCGACGCCCAGGCCGTCTACAGCGACTGAGGGGCCGCCCGGCCCCGGGCGGACCTCAGCCCGCCGGCAGGCGGGCGTCGAGCGCGATCGCGACCTCGTCGTTCACCTTGAGCGTGCCGAACAGGGTCGAGTAGGGCGTGATGCCCCAGTCGCTCTGCGCGATCACGAACTCCCCGGCCAGGGCGCCGTCGTCGCCCAGCGTGACGTCGAGCGCGACCGGCCGGGCCACGCCCAGGATCGTCAGCTCGCCCTCCACGCGCAGCGCCCCGTCGCCGGCCGGCGCGACCCGCGTCGACCGGAAGGTGATCGGCCGGCGCTTCAGGATCTTGTCGTCGATCGTGGACGAGATCTCCCGCTTGTGGTCGTCGGACAGGGGCATCATCCCGCCGCTGCCCTCGATCACGCGCAGGGAGCCGCCGTCCACGTCCACCGCGACGGTGGTCTCGCCGCCCTCGCCGACCGCCACCGTCGCCTCCCAGGCGTCCGGCCGGATCAGCAGGTCGTGCCCGGCCTTGGCCGCGGCGCCGCTGCGCCCGGTGCGGAGCGAGAGCGTGCCGTCGTCCGGCCCGAGCCGGTGCGTGCCAACCGGGATCGCCACGGCGCGAGCTTATCCCCACGCACACCGGAGCGAACAGCTCCCCGACGAAGGACGGACCCATGGCGGTAGAGCTCAACCACACCTTCTCGACGACCAAGCCGGTCGGCGAGAGCTACGAGACCCTGCTGGACCTGGACCGCACCATCCCGTGCGTGGAGGGCGGCCGCATCGTCGAGCGCACCGGACCGGACTCGGCCAAGGCCGAGATCGTGGTGAGCATGGGCGCCATGTCGCTCTCGTACACGGGCACCGTGGAGATCACCGAGAAGGACCCGGACGCCCACCGGGTGGTGATGACGGTCAAGTCCCGGGAGGCGGGCGGCCAGGGCCACGCCAACGCGACGGTCGTCTTCACCGCCGCCGAGGGGGGCGGGACCATCCACACCGTCGCCCAGATCACGGGGACGGCGGCCTCGATGGGCGAGGGCATCGTCACCGGCGTGCTCGAGGCGATGATCGCCGACTTCGCCTCCAAGCTCGGGAACGCCTGAGGCCGTGGCCCGCGTCGTGATGCGGCGGATCCGCCCGGGGGAGGTCCCCCGCGACGGCGGCACCGCCATCCAGGAGGACCCGGACCGCCCGGTCTTCCACGGCAACGGCCCCGACGACTACGTGTGCGTGGAGTGCGGCAACGTCCTCGCCCAGGCCATGGACGGGACGTACATGACCAAGAAGGTCCGCGTGCGCTGCGGCCGCTGCCGCACGGTGAACGTCGCGGTGACCGAGCAGCCGGATGCGCCCATCTGCTGAGCGCCGCGCGCTGCGCGCGGCCGCGCTCCCGCTGGGCACCGCCGCGGCCGCCGGTCTCGCCCTGGTCGCGCTGGGCCAGACCGCCTGGGGTCCGCTGCTGCACCACGGGCCCGCCGCCGGCGGCCACCACGCCGCCCAGGTGGCGCCCGGCGTCGCCGCGGCCGCGTGGCTGGTGGGCTGGGGCCTGATGGCGGCGGCGATGATGCTCCCGGGCGCGGTCCCCCTGGTGCGCGAGGTCGGCGCCCGCGGGGGAGGGCGCGAGCGCGCGTTCGCGGTCGCGGGCTTCCTGGGGGTGTGGGGGGCGTTCGGCTGCGCGGTGCTCGCGGCCGGCGCGCTCTCGCGGGGCGTCGCCCCGGCGCTGATCCTGGCGGCGGCCGGCGCCTACCAGCTGACGCCCGGCCAAGCGCCGGGCGCTCGCGCGCTGCCGCTCGCACGCGCGCCTGCTGCCGCACGGCGGCGCGCTGGCGGGCGACCCCTCGGGCGACGCCCTGCGCGCCGGCGTGTCGCACGGCATGGCCAGCGTCGCGTGCTGCGGCGCGCTGATGGCGGCGGTCGCGCTGGTCGGTGTCGCCGGTCCGGCGCCGATGCTGGCGGCCGGGCTCGCCATGACCGTCGAGGTGGCGGCCCCCCGCGGCCCCCGCATCACGGCGCCCATCGGCATCGCCCTGATCGCCGCGGCCCTGCTGACCCTGGTCTAGGCGGCGGGCCCCACGGGCCCCAGGGCCACCTCGAGCACCTGCTCCACCCGGTCGGCGAGCGTGATCCGCATCTCGTCGGCCAGCCCCGGGGGCAGGTCGGCCAGCTGGTCCTCGTTGAGCTTGGGCAGCACCACCCCGCCGATGCCCGCGCGCCGCGCGGCCAGCACCTTCTCCTTGACGCCGCCGATCGGCAGCACCTGGCCGGTGAGGGTGATCTCGCCGGTCATCGCGACGTCCTCGCTCACCGGGCGCCCCGACAGGGCCGACACGAGGGCCGTCACCATCGTCACCCCCGCCGAGGGGCCGTCCTTGGGCACCGCGCCGGCGGGCACGTGCAGGTGGATGTCGTGGTGCGAGAAGTAGTCGTCGTCCAGCTCCAGGCCCAGCGCGGCCGCCCGGGCGCGCACGAACGAGACGGCCGCCTGGGCCGACTCGCGCATGACGTCGCCGATCTGGCCGGTCACGGTCAGCTTGCCGGCGCCCGGCATCGCCATGGCCTCCACGAAGAGGATCTCGCCCCCGGCCCCGGTCACCGCCAGGCCGGTGGCCACCCCGGGCTCGCTGGTGCGGCGCTTGACCTCGTTGTGGATGCGCTCGGGCCCCAGGATCTCCCGGGCCACGCGCGGCGTCCACCACCACCCCGGAGTCGTCGCCCTCGGCGACCCGCCGCGCGACCCGCCGCGCGACCGCCCCCAGGCGGCGCTCCAGCTGGCGCACGCCGGCCTCGCGCGTGTACTCGGAGATGATCGTGGCGAGGCCCTCGTCGGTCACCTCCAGGAGCCCCCTCGGGCAGGCCGGCCGCCGCGATCTGGCGCGGCAGCAGGTAGCGGCGGGCGATGTGGAGCTTCTCCTCGTCGGTGTAGCCCGCGAGCCGGATCACCTCCATCCGGTCCAGCAGGGGCCCGGGGATCGTCTCGAGCACGTTGGCCGTGCAGAGGAACAGCACCCGCGACAGGTCGAGCGGCAGGTCGAGGTAGTGGTCCCGGAAGGTGCCGTTCTGGGCCGGGTCGAGCACCTCGAGCATCGCCGACGACGGGTCGCCGCGGACGTCGGCGCCCATCTTGTCGATCTCGTCCACCATCAGCACCGGGTTCATCGCCCCGGCGTCGCGGATGGCGCGCACGATCGTGCCCGGCATCGCGCCGACGTAGGTGCGCCGGTGGCCGCGGATCTCGCTCTCGTCGCGCACGCCGCCCACCGAGATGCGGGCGAAGCGCCGCCCCAGCGCGCGGGCGATCGACTGGCCGACCGAGGTCTTGCCGACGCCGGGCGGGCCCACGAAGCACAGGATCGGCCCGGCGGCGTCCCGCTTCAGGCGCGCCACGGCGAGCTGCTCGATGATGCGGTCCTTGACCTTCTCGATGTCGTAGTGGTCCTCGTCGAGGATCGCGCGCGCCCGCGTCAGGTCGAGGTCGTCCTCGGTGGTCACGTTCCACGGGATCGACAGGATCCAGTCGAGGTAGGTGCGCACCACGCCGTGCTCGGCCGACTCGGCCGGCAGGCGCTCGAGCCGCGCCAGCTCGCGCTCGGCGGCCGCGCGCACCTCCTCGGGCGGGTCGACCTCGCGCCAGGCGCTCGCGCAGCTCCTCGACCTCGGCCGCGTCGTCGCGCCCCTCGCCGAGCTCCTCGCGGATCGCCTTGAGCTGCTGGCGCAGGAAGAACTCGCGCTGGCTCTTGTCCATGTCCAGCTGGACGTCGCTCTGGATCTTGGCGCCCAGCTCGAGCACCTCGAGCTCGCGGTTGCAGAGCACCGTCAGGCGCCGCAGCCGCGCCTCCAGGTCCACCTCCTCGAGCAGCTCCTGGCGCTCCTCCACCGACAGGCGGATCGACGAGGCGATCAGCTACGAGAGCGTGGTCGGGTCCTCGAGGTTGGCGACGGCCACCTGGAGCTCGTCGGGCAGGTGCGGCACCAGGTCGATCACGCGCGTGAAGACGCTCTGGAGGTTGCGCGCCAGCGCCTCGACCTCGGTGGTGCGCTCCGCGTGATCGACGCACCTCCGCGACCTCGCGCCTCGAGGAAGGGGTCGGTCTGGGTGTAGGGGCCGACGCGGACGCGCCGCAGCGCCCTGGGCCAGGATGCGCACCGTGCCGTCGGGCACCCGCACCATGCGCTGGACCACGGCGACGGTGCCGATCTCGTGGATCTGGTCGGGGCCCGGCTCGGGCAGCTCGGGGTCCCGGCTGGTGACCAGCGCGAGCATCCGGTCGGGTCGGTTCATCACCTCGTCGATCAGGCGCACCGACCGCGGCTCGGCCACCGCCAGCGGGCGCGACCGCCTCGGGGAACACCACCGTCTCCTTCAGGGGCAGCACCGGCAGCGTCGCCGGGATCCCGACCTCCCCCTCCTCCGGGCGCTGGCGACTCGCCGACCTCGAGGTCGACGTCCCCCTCGGACATCAGGAGCCCCGCGCACGCTGATGTCCACCCGGCGCGCCGGGGGCGACGGGCGCGAGCGGCAGGCGGATGCGCAGGATGCCGTTCTCGTAGGACGCGGTCGCGGCCGCCGCGTCCACCGACGACGCCCAGGCGCAGGCGGCGCTCGAAGGTCCCCCAGGCGATCTCGGCGTGCTGGTAGACCCGGCGCCCGCCGCCCGCCGCGGCGGCGCTCGCCGCGCACCACCAGCACGTCCTCCACCAGCGCCACGTCCACCTGCGCCGGGTCCACGCCGGCGATGTCCAGCTCCACCGTCAGGGAGGGCGGGGGGCCGTCGGTCAGGTACACGTCCACCGGCGCGCGGGCCTCGTTCGAGGCGCCGTGCCGCCCGCCGGGGAAGAGGTCGGCGAACAGACGATCCACGTCGTCGCGGTACATGCCGTGAATCTAGTGGAGCGGGACGCCCGGTGTCCCCGCCGCGCGGACCTCAGTCCTCGAGGTCGTCCCAGTCGGGGCTCTGCTCCAGCTCGGCGTAGGCGCGCCACTCGGCGATGACCCGCTTGGCGTCCTTGCGCGCACGTCCGGCCGGGCCCGGGCGATCAGCTCGAGCGCGATCTTGTCCTGGCTCTTCTCCGGCGGCGCGCCCAGCTCGTTGAGCACCGCCCACACCGCGTCCTCGTCGAGCCCCGGCCGCTCGGCCAGGATGTAGTCGGCCGCCTCGCCCAGGTCCAGGCCGTCGCTCACCGCCCGCCGGCCTCCCGGTCGTACGTGTCGGCGGTGATGCCGGCGTCGCGCAGCTCCACCTTGCGCACCCGCTCGGTGGGCGTCTTGGGCAGCGACTCCATCACGCGCAGGTACCGCGGCAGCGCGAAGTAGGGCATCCGCTCCTCGCACCAGTCCAGCAGCGCCGCCGGGTCGATCTCGCATCCGTCGCGGGCCACCAGGCACACCAGGATCTCGTCCTCGGCCGAGGCCCCCTCGCTGGCCTTCACGCCGACGGCGGCCGCCTCCAGCACGTCGTCGTGCGAGATGAAGACGGCCTCCACCTCCATCGACGAGACGTTCTCGCCCCGGCGCCGGATGTAGTCCTTCACCCGGTCCAGGAAGTAGACGTAGCCCTGCTCGTCCATCTTCCCCAGGTCGCCCGTGTGCAGCTTCAGGTTGCGGAAGTCCTCGGCGGTCTTCTCGGGCATGCCCGCGTAGGAGCGCATGACGATGTTGGGCATCTTCATGTCCACCACGATCTCGCCGGGCGTGTCCGGGGGCAGCGGCAGGTCGGTGCCCGGCTGCACGATCGAGACCTCGAAGCCGGGGGTCGCCAGCCCGCAGCTGCCCGGGCGCGGGCTGAGGTGGGGCGGGTGGTACGTGACCATCCCGGTCTCGGTCAGGCCGTAGCCCTCGATGAAGCGCACGCCGAAGCGCTCCTCGAACGGCTCGTAGATGTCCTTGGGCGCCGGCATGGCCATGACGCGGGTCACCCGGTGGGCGCGGTCCAGCTCGCCCCGGGGCGTGTTCCAGATGAAGTAGTTGATCGCGCTGACCGTGTTGAAGATCGTCGCGTCGGCCTCGATCACCTGGCTCCAGAACCGCGAGGACGAGTAGCGCTCGACGAAGGCCACCCGCGCGCCGGCGATCATCGCCGGGTAGGTCGCCAGCACCTGCGCGTTGGAGTGGAACAGGGGCAGGCACGAGAAGAACGTGTCGTCCGCCGTGACCTCGCAGACCTCGTTGTAGGTGCGGCCCGAGAAGTAGTCCGAGGCCTGCTGCTTGATCGCGCCCTTCGAGCGCCCGGTCGTCCCGGAGGTGAACATGATCCGGGCGTCGTCGGTCCACGTGACCTCGACCCCCGGCTCGGAGTCGGGCGCGTCGGCGAACTCCTCGAACATCTCCCAGCGCACCCGCGGGTCGGGTCCCTCGCGCTCGCCCGCGGGCACCACCACCACGTGCTCCAGGCAGGGCAGCTCGTCGGCGATCTGCTCCAGGCGGCCCAGGTGGGCCTGGTCGATCACCAGGAACCGCGAGCGCGGCAGGTTGAGCACCCACGACAGGAACGCGCCCCGGTAGGCCAGGTTGATCGGCGACTGGACGCCGCCCGCCTTCTGGATCCCGAACCAGACCGAGAAGTTCTCCTCGACGTTCGGCATCAGCGTGGAGACGGCCTCGCCCGGGGCCAGGCCGCGGGCGATGAGGGCGTTGGCCACCCGGTTGGCCCGCGCGTTGACCTCGCCGTATCCCAGCCACGGGCCGCCGGAGACGCGCAGGTAGTCGCGGTCGGGGTGCTCCTCGGCGCGCCGGCGCAGGATCGTGGGCAGGACCCACTCGGTGGGATCCTCGCGCAGGTACCAGTCGGACCATTCGGACATTCCGGCGGAGTAGACCACACCCGAGGGTCAAGAGTCGGGTGGGCGCCGCCGATCCCCTCCACATGGAGACACGCCCCCCCGACGGTCCCTGGCTGAACGCCCGCGCCCGCGCGAGCCTCGGCCGCGCGCTGCACGCGGTCGACGCCCACACCGAGGCGCCGCTGCGCGTGCGCGGCCACAACCGCGGGCGCGGGCACGACGTCTTCGACGTCGAGGAGGAGTTCGAGATCGGCGACCGCGGCCGGCGCTTCCTGCTGTCGGTCGATGCCGAGGCCCACGAGATGATGCTGCTCGCCATGGGCGGCGGACCGGGAGAGACGCGATGACCGCCCCGACCAAGCCGGCCACGGTGGCCGAGGTCCAGACCCTCTGCCAGCGCGTGCGCTCGGCGGGCTCCCCCAACGCCAAGGCGCGCCCCCCGCTCGCCAACGAGTACCGCCGCCTGTTCGACCTCGCTCGGCCTGGAGCCGGAGCCGGTCGAGACGGGCCTCGACCTCCAGCGCGCCGCCGCCGGCCTCCTGCGCGCCGCCGCCCAGGCCGAGGCCGTGGCCGCCCAGTCGCCCGCCGCTCGTATGCGCCGTGCGGGTCGGCGCACGCTGAGCTCTGGGGTTCTCTGAGCTCTGAGGGTTTCTGAGCTCTGAGGGTTCTGCTGAGCTTCTGGGCGGGTTTCTGAGCTCTGGAGTTTCCGAGCTCCGGGGTTTTCCGAGCTTCGAGGCCCCGGAGCTCTGAACGTCTCCTCTGAGGGCCTTTTCGTCGGTCGACAGCGCCGGCTCCTCACGCGTGCGAGGCCGGGCTCTTGCGGCCCGGCCTGGCCGCGGCAAATCGGCCCTCGGCCGGGCCGATTTGCATTCGGTGCCCGCCTGTGGCGGGGACCTTGTACGGCCGGGCGCAGCCCGGCCGTCTCGTCGCCCCGTACCGGGGCGACATCGGAGCCAAGGCCCGTCCTACCGGGCGGCGCCCCGGCTCACGGCGCTTGGCCCCGATGTCGCGAAGCGACGAGACACGGCTGGCCCGGGAAACCGGGCCAGCCCTGTACGAGCTCGCCGCCGCAAGGCGGCCTGCGTGTGCAAATGGGCCCGGCCAGGGACCATTTGCCGCGTCCCAGCCCGCCCGCAAGAGGCGGGCTCAACGCGTTGGGAGCAGGCGCTGTCGACAGACGAACCCCGCGCTCGGAGGAGACAAGGAGCGGCGGGTCCGTGGACGAAAAGGGCCTCAGAGGTCGGCGAGGTCTGTGGTAACCTGCGGCTCGCCCGTCCCCGGACCGGAGTCGTCGACCTGTGGCAACAGGCCAGCGCATCGCAGTGACGATGGCTTGCGAGGAATGCAAGCGTCGGAACTACCAGACAATGAAGAGCAGGCGGAACACCCCGGACCGCATCGAGTTCCGGAAGTTCTGCCGATGGTGCGGGCGCCACACGCCGCACAAGGAAACCCGGTAGCGGCCACACGCCGCAGCGGAGTGTCCTCGAAGGGTCGTAGCTCAACTGGTAGAGCACCGGTCTCCAAAACCGGGGGTTGGGGGTTCGAGTCCCTCCGGCCCTGTAGTCCACGACGAATGATGATGAGCTGACGATGGCGCGGATCCGACCCGCACGAGGGCAGGGATCATCTGGGGACGGCTCCACTCCGCCGCCTCCGGGCGGTGCCCGCACGCCCGCGCCGCGGCGGAAGCAGCCGCAGAGTCCCAAGAGCCCGAAGCCGGCTCCGCAGAGCGGCAAGCGCAAGACCGAGAAGACCGGGTCGGTCACCAAGGCCGTCGCCCAGCAGCGGCGCAGAGGTGGCTCCCAGTTCATCAAGGAGGTCATCGCCGAGCTCAAGAAGGTCAGCTGGCCGACGCGCTCTCAGCTCGCCCAGTCGACCGCCGTGGTGCTCGTCGTCGTCGCTATCGTCTCGGTCTACCTCGCCGTGTTGGACTCGATCTTCGACCGGCTCGTCACCGCGATCTTCTAAGCCAGGGGCGCCGTTGTTTCGCTGGTATGTCATCAACACCTATTCGGGGCACGAGAAGAAGGTGAAGGCCAATCTCGAGCACCGGCTGATCTCGCTGGGGCAGCGTGAGCGCGTGCGCCAGGTCGTGATCCCCACGGAGCAGGTCGTCGAGACCAAGGACGGCGTCAAGGTCCAGACCGAGAAGCGGCGCCTGCCCGGCTACGTGCTGGTCAACATGGACATGACCCCCGACGCGCTCTGGCTGGTCAAGAACACGCCCGGCGTGACCGGCTTCGTCGGGCGGCGGCGGCCGCGAGAACGAGCCCGTCCCGCTGACCCAGGTCGAGGTCGACCGGCTGCTCAACGTCGCGACCGAGGTGCGTCCCAAGGTGCGCGCCGACTTCACGGTGGGCGAGAGCGTCAAGGTCATCGCCGGGCCCGCTGTCCGACTTCACCGGCGAGATCGCCGAGATCAACGCCGAGCAGGGCAGGCTCAAGGTGCTCGTGAGCATCTTCGGGCGCGAGACGCCCGCCGAGCTCTCGTTCGACCAGGTCAAGAAGCTCACGTAACCCACCGGGGCCCCGGCCCCGACACCGCAAACCCGGGGCGACCGCCCCGCGATCGAGGACGTCATGGCGAAGAAGGTCCTGCAGGTCATCAAGCTCCAGATCCCGGCCGGCGCGGCGTCGCCCGCGCCCCCGGTGGGCCCCGCCCTCGGTGGAGCGAGCATCAACATCATGGAGTTCTGCAAGGCGTTCAACGCGCAGACCCAGGCCGGCAACGGCACGATCACCCCGGTCGAGGTGACGGTCTACGAGGACCGCTCGTTCACCTTCATCACCAAGACCCCGCCCGCGGCGGTGCTCATCCGGCAGACCCTGGGCATCGCCAAGGGCAGCTCGGAGCCGCAGAAGGACAAGGTGGCGAACCTGACGCGCGACCAGCTGCGCCAGATCGCCGAGACCAAGCTGCCGGACCTCAACGCCAACAGCGTCGAGTCGGCCATGACGATCATCGCGGGGACGGCGCGTAGTATGGGCGTGACCGTCAACGCGGAGTAACGGGGAGTACCGAAGTGGGCAAGCGCGGCAGGCGCTATCAGCAGGCGAAGTCCGAGATCGACACCGAGCGGGTGTACCACCCGCTGCAGGCGGTCAAGCTCATCAAGTCCCAGGAGCTCACGCGCTTCGACCCGACGGTCGAGGTCCACATGCGGCTGGGCGTCAACGTGCGGCACGCCGACCAGCAGCTGCGCGGCACCATCAGCCTGCCCCACGGCACCGGCAAGGACGTCTCGGTGGTCGTGTTCGCCGAGGGCGACAAGGCCCGTGAGGCCGAGGCCGCCGGCGCGGACGTGGTGGGCGGCGACGACCTCGCCAAGCGCATCCAGGAGGGCTTCGACGAGTTCGACGTCGCCATCGCGACGCCGGACATGATGGGCACGGTCGGCAAGCTCGGCCGCATCCTCGGCCCGTCGGGCAAGATGCCCAACCCCAAGAGCGGCACCGTGACGTTCGACGTGGCCAAGGCCGTGTCCGACGTCAAGGCCGGCAAGGTCGAGTACCGCACCGACCGCGCGGGCAACATCCACCTCGGCATCGGCCGCCGGTCGTTCGAGGAGCGCCAGCTCATCGAGAACTACCAGGCCGTGATCGAGGAGATCGTCCGCGTCAAGCCCGCGTCCGCCAAGGGCAAGTACATCAAGTCGATCACCTTCGCCCAGACCATGGGCCCGGGCGTCCCGGTGGACACCACCCGGACCACCTCGTCCGACGTGCTCGAGGAGCCGGCCGCCTAGAGCGCCACACCGCAGCGAACCCGACCGAAGACCCACGGGGGCGGCACCGCCGCCTCAATCCGCCCGACCCGGGCGACCCGTGCGAGGTTGGCGACGAGCGCGGCTCCCCGTCGGGGCGCCTCCGTTCCGAGCCCGCCCGCGCGGGCGAGACAACGGAGGTGAAGCCCTGAGACGAGAAGAGAAGACCGAGGCCATCGAGGCTCTCACCGCGCGCCTCGCGGCCGCGGACACCGTCTTCGCGACCGACTACCGCGGTCTGACCGTGAAGCAGATCTCGGAGCTGCGCACGCGCCTGCGCGCGGCGGAGACCGAGTACACGGTCGTCAAGAACACGCTGGCGCGCCGCGCCGCCGCCGACACGGGGCGCGAGGCGCTGCTGCCGTACCTCACCGGGCCCACGGGCATCGCGTGGGTCAGCGGCGACCCGGCGGTGGCCGCGAAGGTCCTCGACACGTTCGCCGGGGAGCACTCCGAGGCGTTCGCCATCAAGGGCGGGCTGCTCGAGGGCAACGACCTGCCCACGAGCGATGTCACCCGCCTGGCCAAGCTCCCGCCCAAGGAGCAGCTCATGGCCCAGCTGGCCGGCGGCATCGCCGCTCCGATCAGCGGCCTGGCCGGCGGTCTGTCGAACCTGATCGGCGGGCTCGCCCGCACCCTGGCCGCGGTCCAGGCCCAGAAGGAATCCGCCTGACCGCTCGGCCCGCACCCCCTTCAATTTCACGCACGACCACCGAGGAGAACAGACATGGCGACGACTGAGGAATGGATCGAGGAGCTCAAGGGCATCTCGGTGCTCGAGCTGTCCGAGCGGATCAAGGCGCTCGAGGAGACCTTCGGCGTGACGGCCGCGGCCCCCGTGGCCGCCGCCGCGGCCCCCGCGGCCGCCGACGGCGGCGGTGCCGCCGCCGAGGAGCAGACGGCCTTCACCGTGAGCCTCGACGCCGCCGGCGACAAGAAGATCCAGGTGATCAAGGTCGTCCGCGCGGTCACCGGGCTCGGTCTCAAGGAGGCCAAGGAGCTGGTGGACAACGCCCCGAGCGCCGTCAAGGAGGGCGTCGCCAAGGAGGAGGCCGACCAGATCAAGTCCCAGCTGGAGGAGGCGGGCGGCGTCGTCAGCGTCAAGTAACGACGCGCCCGCACCCCGCAGGTCGCGCGCGGCCGTCCACCCGGTGTGGTGGACGGCCGCGCGTCGTTCTGATTGCTTCACGCGCCGTGAGGTTCCACGCGCCCATCATCCTGGCCATCGCGATGGGCGCGATCCTCGCGCCGCCCGCGTCGGCCGCCCTCATCAGCCAGGGCGGCGTGCGCGTGGGCGCCGACGCCCTCTGGAGCCGGGGCATCCTGGGGCAGGGGCAGACCGTGGCGGTGATCGACAAGGGCTTCGCCGGCCTGGACCGCTCGATCGCCCTGGGCGAGCTCCCCCCGCGGCAGGACATGACCATCCAGCTGTTCGATCCGGCGACCGGCCTGGACGGCAGCGACGAGTTCGGCGCGCCGAGCGTCCACGGCGTGCGGATGGCCGAGCTGATCCACGACATGGCGCCCCAGGCCCACCTGGTCGCTGGTGGGCTACCGCACCATGGACCAGTTCGCCGAGGCGGCCGCCTGGATCGCCGCCCAGGGCATCCCGGTCGCGACCCACTCCAACTCGTTCCTGACGCCGCCGTTCGACGGCACCGGCCCCGCGGCGCGCGCCGTGGACGCGGCCGCCGCCGCCGGCGTGCTGTGGGTCAACTCGGCGGGCAACTTCGCCCAGCGCCACTGGCGCGGCGCCGGCTCGCCGGGGGCGTCGCGATCCCGATCGCCCCGAACCCGGGCGATCCCCTCCTGTACAGCCTGGCCTGGGCCTCGCCCGCCGTCACCGCCTCGCTGTCGGTCGAGCAGCAGGACCCCTCGGGGGCGTGGGTCGAGGTGCAGCGCAGCACGCCGGCCTCGCCGATCAACGCGGTCACCTCGCCGCTCATCACCGTCGGCGGCACGTACCGCGTCGTGGTGCGCCAGGACGCGGGGCCGCCGGCCGAGCTCGACCTCTTCTCGCGCACCGTCGGCTTCGGGGCGATGGCGGTGGCCGACGGCAGCATCCCCACGCCGGGCGACGCCGCCGGGGCGGTGTCCGTGGGCGCGGTCAAGTGGACCGGCACCACGATCGAGCCCTACTCGTCCAACGGCCGCGTCGGCCAGGGCAAGCCCGACCTGGTGGCCCCGACCTACGTCACCTCCAACCCCGAGTGGCCCGGCACGGCCGGCACCTCGGCGTCCGCCCCGCACGTGGCGGGGGTGGCGGTGCTGCTGCGCCAGCAGCGCCTGGCCGCGGGCCTGCCGGCCGACCGCGCCACCCTGCGCGCGCTGCTGGTGGGCGGCGCGCAGGACCTCGGCGCCCCCGGGTTCGACCCCGCCTTCGGCGCCGGGATGGTCCGCGCCGACACCAGCGCGCCCGCGGCCCGGGTGCGCGTCAGCGCGGGCCCCACCCGGGTCGTGCGGGTGCTCGCGCGCGACGCCGGTACCATCCGCCAGGTGCGGATCTCGATGAACGGGCGCAGCCTGCGGCTGGTCCGGCGGCCGGTGGTGGGCGTGCGCCTGCCCGCCCTGCGCCGCGGCGCCAACCGCCTGGTGGTCACGGCCGAGGACATGGCCGGCAACGTGGCGACGCGCACGCTCACCCTGAGGGGCCCGCGCTGAGCCGGCGCGCCCTCGGAGCGGCGGCCCTCGGCGTCGCCGGGGCGGCCCTGGTCCTCGCGTCCGGCGCGGCGGCCGCCCCGGCCCGTCCGGCCGCGCTGACGGTCGACGCCCGCCCCGGGCAGGTCGCCAGGGTCGCCGCGGGCCTGCAGCGCAGCGGGCTGAAGGTGCAGCGGCGCGACGGCCGCCGCCTGCAGGTGGTCGCCGACCCGGCCCGGGCCCACGCGCTCACGCGCCTGCCCGGCGTGGCCGGCGCCCGGGTCGCCAGCGCCCCGTTCGAGGACGCCGCCGCCGCCAGCCAGGGCGTGTGGCGCAGCGGCTCGGACGTGCTCGGCCGCGTCGCCGGGGGCGGGGCCGGCATGACGATCGCGATCCTGGACCTGGGCTTCGGCGCCGACCTGTCGCGCCTGCAGGCGCTCGGCGAGCTGCCGCCGCCGGCGCGGGTCCAGTCGCTCACGTTCGACGCGGCCGCCGGGCTGGCGGGGAGCAACGCGTACGGCAACAAGACCAACCACGGCGAGATCGTGGCCCAGACGGTCTACGACTACGCCCCCGCGGCCCGCTACCTGTTCGTCAACTACCACACCGAGGCGGACTTCCTCGCCGCGACGGACGCCATCATCGCCCGCCGGCCCGACATCGTCGTGCACTCGAACAGCTTCATCGAGGGTCCCTTCGACGGCACCGGCCCGCTGGCGCGGGCGGTCGACCGCGCGGCCGAGGCCGGGATCCTCTGGTTCAACTCGGCCGGCAACTACGGGCTGCAGCACTGGGAGGGCACCTGGTCCGACGCCGACGGGGACGGCGACCTCGACTGGCCCAACGGCGACAACTGGACGTTCACCCGGGCGGCCGGGCAGCCCATCACCTTCGCGCTCTCGTGGACGTCGCCCCCCGGTGGCGTCCCGACCGACCTCGACCTCATCCTGGAGCGCCAGGAGGCCGACGGCTCGTGGAGCCCGGCCATGGGGTCGGTGGACCGCCAGTCGGCCGGCCTGCCGACGGCCGAGCGCATCACGGGCTACTCGCCGTTCGCCGACGGCGTCTTCCGCCTGCGCGTGGTCCGCGTGTCGGGGCCGCCCCCCGAGGGGCGCATCACCCTCTTCTCGCGCGAGATCCGCACCCTCGACATCGGCGGCAGCGCCGAGAGCAGCATCCCGACGCCCGGCGACGCCGGCGGCTCGATCACCGTGGGCGCGGTCGACTGGCGCGGCAACGCCCTGAAGGCGTACTCCTCCCAGGGCCCGACCGACGACGGCCGGCTGAAGCCCGACATCGTCGCCCCGACCAACACGCAGATCATGGGCCCCAACGGCCTGCGCGCCGTGGGCGGCACGTCCAACTCGGCCCCCAACGCCGCCGGGGCGGCCGCCGTGCTGCTGTCGGCCGCACGGCGGGCGGGCTTCAGCGCCTCCTCGGCCGAGGTGCGGGGTCAGCTGGACGCCCTGGCGCTCGACCTCGGCCAGCCCGGTCCGGACAACGCCTACGGGTGGGGCCGCGTGCGGGTGAGCATCGACCCGCCGCGCATCGGCGCCCTCAAGCCGGCGAGCCTGGCCTCGGTCCGCAACCGGATCACCGTCAAGTTCACCGGCCTCACGCGCTCGCGGCTCTCCTACTGGACGCTGACCATCGACGGCGTCCCCGCGACGGCGCGCGCGCAGACCTATCCCCGCGGGATCACGGTCGACACCCGTCGCCTGACCCAGGGCTGGCACCTCCTGCGCGCCCAGGTGCAGGACGCCCCCGGCAACGTCGGCGCGCAGCAGTGGTCGGTCTTCGTGGACAACACCCGCCCGCGCCTGCTGGTGCGCCGGGTGGACCAGGGGAAGATGGTCAAGAAGCGTCGCGCCGTGACCATCCTGGCGGGCACGCTCGACAAGGTCGGCGTGGGCAAGCTCACGGCCACCGCGACCATCTCGACCGCGCGGGGCCGGCGGCTGGCCAAGCGGGTGACGCTGGTGGCGCCGGGGCCGCTGCGGAAGATCCCGCTGGGGCGCCTGGCCGAGGGGCGCTACCGCGTCCGCGTCGATCTGGCCGACCGCGCGGGGAACACCGTCACGGTCAACCGTCGCATCGCGGTGAGGTGATCGGGTAGAAATCGGGTTGTGCGATCGCGCACAATGCGATCTGCGCTCCGCGGACGTCGCGGGGCCGACATGAACCGAACCGCTTTCCGACCCCGGAGGATCCCCATGCCGCTCGAGCAGTCTGTGAAGAGCGCCCTGCGCGACAAGGTCTCCACGGCCAACAAGACCAACGTGGACAGCGTGGCCGACGAGGTCAACGCCGCTCTCGCCGGCCTCGACGCCGACGACAAGGACTACGCCCGTCTTCAGGGCTGGCTCGAGGACCTCTCGGTCGTCAAGGGCGGGGGCGTGCCCGGCAAGTTCTGAGCGCGTCGCCCGCGGCCGTCCGCCCCGCGCGGGCGGGCGCGGGCACCCCGCGCCGGGTCAGCGACCGCGGCGGGGCGGGGCCTGCAGCATGCGCTGGAGGCGGCGCGTCTCGGCGAGGGCGTTGACCGGCCGCTGGTCCGGCGGGCCGCTGCGGCCCCGCTGGATCCGCCCCTCGCGCCCCTCGCGGGCCTCGACCCAGCGCTCGTAGGCGGCGATCAGGTCCAGCAGGTTCTCGACCAGGGCGAGCCCCGCGCCCCCGCCGGGGTAGGGCTCTCCGTCGAGGAGCAGGGTCCGGCCCTCGGCGATCCAGGCCAGCTCCCCCTCGCCGGGGCGGGCGGCCCGCATCCCGCCGGCCGACACGCGCACGGCGAGCCCGTGCCACTCGCGCTTGAGGACGCCGGGCTCCACCGCGGGCCGGAAGCCGAACGCGCGCATGCGACGCCGCTCGTCGGGCGAGCTCCACTGGCGGTGCGTCGCCTCGAGCAGGCCCGGCAGCCGGGCGTCGAGCGGGTTGTCCTCGGACCCGTCGCCGACGCGAGGGGAGAGACGGTGTTGCCATCGGGCCAGTATGCACGACGCGGCGGCGCACCCGGGCGTTCGCGCCGACGCCGGTGCTATGATCGTCGGCCTTGGCCGATGGGTTCTATTGACGGCGCCTGCCCACGCTCCGCAGCCGCTTCTGGTCGCTCGCACAATCGCGAGCCGGGCCATTGATACCCATGGCCTAACGGTGATAACGTTCGCCGTTGCGCCTGAGCCGCATCCCCGGCTCCTGCCGCCGTCCCCCGCCCGCTCTCGTCAGGAGGCCTCGCGACTTGAGCACCCGCCCCGCTGCCCGCGTTCGCCACAACTTCTCCAAGCTGGAGAAGGTCCTCGAGGTACCCAACCTCATCGACATCCAGCGGTCCTCGTTCGAGTGGTTCATCACCGAGGGTCTCCGCGAGACGATCGACGACATCTCCCCGATCGAGGACTTCACGGGCACCCTCGCCGTGCAGTTCGGCAAGTACACGCTGGGCGGTTGGGAGCCCGGCATGCCGTTCGACCACATCCAGCCGAACGACTCGATCAAGGACTGCCGCGAGAAGGACATCACCTACGCGGCCCCGCTCACGATGGAGGTCGCCTTCATCAACCGGGAGACCGGTGAGATCCGTGAGCAGAAGGTCTTCATGGGCGACCTGCCCCTGATGACCGACTGGGGCACGTACATCATCAACGGCACCGAGCGGGTCGTCGTGACCCAGCTCGTGCGCTCCCCGGGCGCCTACGTGATGGAGCCGAAGGACCGCGAGAAGCAGGTCTTCATCGCGAACCTGATGCCGTCCCGCGGCTCCTGGGTCGAGCTCGAGATCGACAAGAAGGGCCTGGTCCACGTCCGCATCGACCGCAAGCGCAAGCTGCCGGTCACGACGCTGCTGTTCGCGCTGGGCTACACGCGCGACGACGTGGCCAACCTCTTCCGCCACCCGAACGACCCCGACCGCGTGAACCCCTTCATCCAGGCGACCCTGGACAAGGACACGACCGAGGGCGACCCGCAGACGGGCAACGCGCAAGAGCCTCGACGAGATCGCCGTGATCGTGAACGAGATCCACGGGCTCGCGCAGGGCCTCGAGGAGGCGACCGCCGAGGAGAAGGCGGCCATCGAGGCCGAGATCGAGAAGCTCGAGAAGAAGCTCGACGCCCGCTCCGGCGACATCATGCAGCACGCCCTGATCGAGGTCTTCAAGAAGCAGCGCCCCGGCGAGCCGCCGACGGTCGACAACTCGCGCGCCCTCGTGCGCTCGCTGTTCTTCGACCCCAAGCGCTACGACCTCACCAAGGTCGGCCGCTACAAGCTGGACGCGCGCCTCGGCCTGTCGCTGGGCTCCAGCGTGCGCACGCTCACCAACCCGCGCTTCACCGGGCGCATCTCCGGCATGACCGACGACCTGGTGGAGCTCATCCGCCGCCTGGTCGCCCTGCCGATCAAGATCGGGCTGCCCGAGGACTCCAAGGACTTCGCGGCCGACGGCGCCACGATGCCGCGCGACGAGATCGCCGGGCGACCTCGACGAGTACGAGCACTTCGGCAACCGGCGCCTGCGCACGGTCGGCGAGCTCATCCAGGAGGCCTTCCGCATCGGCCTCTACCGGATGGAGCGCGTCGTCCGCGAGCGCATGAGCACCGAGGACGTCGACACGATCACCCCGCAGACGATCATCAACATCCGCCCGGTGGTCGCGGCGCTGAAGGAGTTCTTCGGCTCCTCGCAGCTGTCCCAGTTCATGGACCAGACCAACTCGCTGGCCGGGCCTCACGCACCGGCGCCGCCTGTCGGCGCTCGGCGCCGGCGGCCTCACCCGCGAGCGCGCCCCCATCGAGGTGCGCGACGTCCACCAGACCCACTACGGGCGCATGTGCCCGATCGAGACCCCGGAGGGCCCGAACATCGGCCTGATCGGCTCGCTGGGCAGCTACGCGACCCTGAACGAGTTCGGGTTCATCCAGACGCCGTACCGGCGCGTGGTGGACGGCGTGGTGACGCCCGAGGTCGAGCGCCTCGACGCCACGCAGGAGGAGCACAAGACGATCGCCCAGGCGAACGCCGAGCTGGACGCGAAGAACCGCCTCGTCGGCCCGGTCCTGTGCCGCAAGGGCGGCGAGCCGATCCTCGCCGACCCCTCCGACGTCGAGTACATGGACGTCTCGCCGCAGCAGATCGTCTCGGTGGCGCACGGCCCTCATCCCGTTCCTCGAGCACGACGACGCCAACCGGGCGCTGATGGGCGCCAACATGCAGCGCAGGCCGTCCCGCTCATGATCACCGAGGCCCCGCTCGTGGGCACCGGCATCGAGCGGCGCGCGGCGGTGGACACCGGCGACGTCGTCGTCAGCCGCACCGGCGGCACGGTGGCGGCGGTCGACGCCGACCACGTGATCGTCGAGGACCCCCAGGGCGAGCTCGAGCACTACGAGCTGCACAAGTTCACGCGCTCGAACCAGGGCACCCTCATCCACCAGAAGCCGATCGTCCGCAAGGGCCAGCCGGTGGAGCCGGGCGACGTGCTCGCCGACGGCAGCTCGACCGACAACGGCGAGCTGGCGCTGGGCAGCAACATGCTCGTCGCCTTCATGAGCTGGGAGGGCTACAACTTCGAGGACGCGATCATCATCTCGGAGCGCCTGGTGAAGGACGACCTGCTGTCGTCGATCCACATCGAGGCCTACGAGATCGACGCCCGCACCACCAAGCTGGGCGCCGAGGAGATCACCCGCGACATCCCGAACCGCTCCGAGGAGTCCCTCAAGGACCTCGACGAGCGCGGCATCGTGCGCATCGGCGCCGAGGTGATGTCGGGCGACCTGCTGGTCGGGCAAGGTCACGCCGAAGGGCGAGACCGAGCTGACCGCCGAGGAGAAGCTGATCCGCGCCATCTTCAAGGAGAAGGCCGGCGAGGTCCGCGACACCTCCCTCAAGGTCCCGCACGGCGAGGGCGGCAAGGTCATCGACGTCAAGGTCTTCGACCGCGAGAACGGCGACGACCTGTCGCCGGGCGTCAACCAGCTGGTGCGCGTCTACGTCGCCAAGCGCCGCAAGATCGCCGAGGGCGACAAGCTGGCCGGCCGCCACGGCAACAAGGGCGTCATCTCGAAGATCGTCCCCCAGGAGGACATGCCGTTCCTCGAGGACGGCACGCCGATCGACATGATCCTCAACCCGCTGGGCGTGCCGTCGCGCATGAACATCGGGCAGATCCTCGAGACCCACCTCGGCTGGGCCGCCGCGCGCGGCTGGATCGACGGCGCCTACGAGAACGGCGGCTCAACGGCGACGAGCCGCCCGACGCGGACCTTCGTCGCGACGCCGGTGTTCGACGGCGCGACCGTGGAGGACGTGGACCGGGTGCTGAAGGACTGGTCGGCGAGCCACCCGGACAACCCGATCCAGATCACGGTCGACGAGAACGACCGCGCCGGCCGCCAGGCGTCGGGCCGCATGAAGCTCTACAACGGCCGCACCGGTGAGCCCTACGAGGGCAAGGTCACCGTCGGCTACATGTACATGCTGAAGCTGCTCCACCTGGTGGACGACAAGATCCACGCGCGCTCCACCGGCCCCTACTCGCTCGTCACCCAGCAGCCGCTGGGCGGCAAGGCGCAGTTCGGCGGCCAGCGCTTCGGCGAGATGGAGGTGTGGGCGCTCGAGGCGTACGGCGCCGCGTACACGCTCCAGGAGATGCTCACCATCAAGAGCGACGACACGGTCGGCCGCGTGAAGGCCTACGAGGCGATCGTGAAGGGCGAGAACATCCAGGAGCCGTCGATCCCGGAGAGCTTCAAGGTGCTGCTCAAGGAGATGCAGAGCCTGGGGCTCGACGTGAAGGTGCAGGGCGAGGCCGGACCGGACTTCTCGGCGCGCGAGGAGGACGACGACCTCCTGCGGGCGGCCGAGGAGCTGGGCATCGACCTCTCGGGCGGGCTGGGCGCCGCCGAGGAGGAGGGCGAGGCGCCGGAGGCCGACGGAGCAACCGGGGCGGCGACGGACGGGGCCGAGGTGGTGGCCTCCTCCGCGGAGTCCGCCGGGCTCCGACGCGACGGAGGGTTAGAGGGGCCCGGGTGGCGCCGGCCGCGGTGATCCCGCGGCCGGCGCCACCCGACGACGGTCGGAGTCTTCCGCCGGGCGCGCGCACGAGAGGCGTGGGCCGCGGCAAACGAGAAAGGCGCTTCACGTGATCGACATCAACAACTTCGACTCCATCACGATCGGTCTGGCCTCCTCCAAGCAGATCCGGCAGTGGAGCTCGGGCGAGGTGACCAAGCCCGAGACGATCAACTACCGGACGCTCAAGCCGGAGAAGGACGGGCTCTTCTGCGAGAAGATCTTCGGTCCGACCAAGGACTGGGAGTGCTACTGCGGCAAGTACAAGCGCGTCCGCTACAAGGGGATCATCTGCGAGCGCTGCGGCGTCGAGGTCACGCGGGCCAAGGTGCGCCGTGAGCGCATGGGCCACATCGACCTGGCCGCGCCGGTCAGCCACATCTGGTTCTTCAAGGGCGTCCCGAGCCGCATCGGCTACATGCTCGACATCGCCCCGAAGGAGCTCGAGAAGGTCCTCTACTTCGCCGCCTCGATCGTCACCGAGGTGGACGAGGAGGCCCGCGCGGGCGAGCTCGACCGGCTGCAGGACGAGGTCAACGCGACCATCGAGCAGTTCGGCATGGACAAGGAGGAGCGCCTCCTCGAGCTGAGCGAGCGCCTCGACCGCCGCGTCCAGTGGCTGCGCGAGGACGAGGCCCCGGGCCTGACCGACGAGGACGAGTACTGGATCGACGACCTCAAGCGCGACCGCACCTCGGAGGACCCCGAGGCGCGCCGCGAGCTGACCGACGCCGACCGCAAGCAGGCCGAGACCGACCTCCGCAAGGAGACCGACGTCGCGCTCAAGGACATCGAGCGCTACACGGAGGAGGCCATCGACCGCCTCACCCGCGCCTGGCTGACGTTCAAGGACCTCAAGCCGCGCCAGATCGAGGCCGACGAGCAGCTCTTCCGCGAGATGAAGGAGCGGTTCGGCTCCCCGCACGGCTTCGCCGACCTCTTCAAGGGCGGCATGGGCGCCGCGGCGATCAAGGAGCTGCTCGGCCAGATCGACCTCGAGGCCGAGACCGAGAACCTGCGCGAGACCATCCAGACCAGCAAGGGCCAGCGCCAGGCGCGCGCCCTCAAGCGCCTGAAGGTGGCCTCCGCGTTCCGCCGCAGCACCAACCGCCCCGAGTGGATGGTGCTCGAGGCGATCCCGGTCATCCCGCCGGAGCTGCGCCCGATGGTGCAGCTCGACGGTGGCCGCTTCGCCACCAGCGACCTCAACGACCTCTACCGCCGCGTCATCAACCGGAACAACCGCCTCAAGCGGCTCCTGGACCTCGGCGCGCCGGAGATCATCGTCAACAACGAGAAGCGCATGCTGCAGGAGGCCGTCGACGCGCTGTTCGACAACGGCCGCCGCGGCCGCGCGGTGACCGGCCCGGGCAACCGCCCGCTCAAGTCGCTCTCGGACATGCTCAAGGGCAAGCAGGGCCGCTTCCGCCAGAACCTCCTCGGCAAGCGCGTGGACTACTCGGGCCGCTCGGTCATCGTGGCCGGCCCCGAGCTGCGGCTGCACCAGTGCGGCCTGCCCAAGCTGATGGCCCTCGAGCTCTTCAAGCCGTTCATCATGAGCCGGCTGGTGGAGCGCAAGCAGGTGCAGAACATCAAGGCGGCCAAGAAGCTCGTGGACGCCATGGTGCCCGAGGTCTGGGACGTGCTGGAGGAGGTCATCGGGGAGCACCCGGTGCTGCTCAACCGCGCCCCCACCCTGCACCGCCTGGGCATCCAGGCCTTCGAGCCCGTGCTGGTCGAGGGCAAGGCCATCCAGATCCACCCGCTGGTCTGCACCGCCTTCAACGCCGACTTCGACGGCGACCAGATGGCCGTGCACCTGCCGCTGTCGGTGGAGGCGCAGTCCGAGGCCCGCATCCTGATGCTCTCGGCCAACAACATCCTCTCGCCGGCCAACGGGCGCCCGATCACGGTGCCCAGCCAGGAGATGATCCTCGGCCTCTACTACCTCACCTACGCGCCGGTCCTCAGCGTCCGCAAGAAGGGCGACGAGGGCGAGGGCGCCACGGTCGAGATCGCCGACCTCTGGAACCCCGAGTCGCGCAAGTTCGAGCTCGCGCGCGGCCAGGAGGCCAAGACCGACGGCGGCGAGTGGTCCAACAAGCCCTTCGGCGACCGGCCCGCGCCGCGCGCCTTCAGCGGCCCGGAGAACGTGCTCATCGCGCTCGACCAGCGCGCGGTCGGCCTCCAGGACCTGATCGAGGTCCGCCACAACGGCGAGCGGCGCATCACCACGCCCGGGCGCGTCATCTTCAACCACTCGGTCCGCCAGGCCCTGCTCGACGTGGTCGGCGAGGCCGAGCTCGAGGCGAGCCCGTTCCCCGAGCGTCACGAGGTCCTGACCAAGCGTCAGACCGCCGACTTCATCGAGGACCTGGTCAACGTCTACGGGGCCACGGCCGTGTCGATGGTGCTCGACTCCTTCAAGGAGCTGGGCTTCCGCCACGCGACCGACTCGGGCCTCACGGTGTCCAAGAACGACATCGTCATCCCGCCGACCAAGGGCGAGATCATCGCCAAGTACGACGCGAAGGTGGACGAGGTCGAGGAGTTCTTCGGGCTGGGCGAGATGAGCCCCGAGGAGCGCCACGAGGAGGTCGTCAAGCTCTGGGAGCAGGCCACCGACGAGGTCGCCGAGGCCATGCAGCAGCACCTCTACCGCCTCAACCCGATCTACATGATGGCCCACTCCGGAGCGCGCGGATCCTTCAAGCAGATCCGTCAGCTGGCCGGCATGCGCGGCTGCATGAACAACCCGAAGGGCGAGACGATCGAGCGCCCGATCAAGAGCAACTTCATGGAGGGGCTCTCGGTCCTCGAGTACTTCATCTCCACCCACGGCGCGCGCAAGGGCCTCGCGGACACCGCCCTCAAGACGGCCGACTCCGGGTACCTCACCCGGCGCCTGGTGGACGTCTCGCAGGACGTGATCGTGCGCGAGCTCGACTGCGGCACGGACGAGGGCATCGAGGTGGCCGTCTTCCGCGACGACAACGTGCTCAACCCGAGCCTGCCGGGCCGCGTGCTGCTGGGCCCGATCGTTGACCGCCTCACCGGCGAGGTCCTGCTGGACCTGCGCCCGGAGGCCGACGCGTCCGACGAGGAGGCCATCGCGGCCCGCCGCGGCCAGATGATCTCCACGCTGGACGGGCAGCGGCTGGACCGCGAGCTGCGCGGACCCAACGGCGCGCCCAAGGACGCCGTCGTGTCGGTGCGCTCGCCCGTGAAGTGCCGCAGCGAGGTCGGGATCTGCGCCCGCTGCTACGGACGCAACCCCGCCTCGGGCCGTCTCACCGAGCCGGGCGACGCGGTCGGCATCATCGCCGCGCAGTCGATCGGCGAGCCGGGCACCCAGCTCACCATGCGCACGTTCCACACCGGTGGCGTCGCCGGCGCCGACATCACGCACGGCCTGCCGCGCGTCGTCGAGCTGTTCGAGGCCCGCAAGCCCAAGGCCCAGGCGCACATCGCCCCGGTCGACGGCTGGGTGCGGATCACGGACGACGAGACCCGTCCCGGGTCGGCCAACCTCACGATCGTCGAGCCCGAGTACATCGAGCAGGACGACGCGGGCACCGGGGCGACCCGGGCGCCGGTGCGCGAGCACCCGTTCCCGGTCATGCGCCGCACGCAGATCACGGTGGACGACGGCCAGTGGGTCGAGGCCGGCGACCTCCTGTCGGCGGGCTCGGCCTTCCCGGCCGACATCCTCGGCTCCAAGCCCGGGGTGGCCATCGGCGTCCAGGGCACGGTCAAGAAGGTCAAGGACGAGGGCAAGGGCTGGCTCCGCGTTGACGTCGAGACCGAGGCCGGCATCTCGCAGCGCTGGCTGCGCCTGCCGACCGACCGTCCCGGTCCGGCCATCGCGGCCGGCGACGAGGTGCTCACCGGGCAGCGCTTCCACGCGCCGGAGGGCAGCCACGACCCCTCGACCAAGACCGAGCTCTACCTCGTCAGCGAGGTGCAGAACGTGTACCGGTCGCAGGGCGTGGACATCAACGACAAGCACATCGAGCTGATCGTGCGCCAGATGCTGCGCAAGGTCCGGGTGGACGACCCGGGCGGCACGCACTTCCTGCACGGCCAGATGGTCGACAAGCCGGTCCTGTACCGGGAGAACGCGCGCGCCGCCGGCCGCATCCGCGAGCAGCTGCTCGAGAAGCGGGAGTCCGAGGAGTTCACCGGGGACGACACCGAGATCGAGCGCGCCGTCGAGGGCGTTCAGGCGGTCGTCGAGCCCCTGATCCTGGGCATCACCAAGGCCTCGCTCGCCACGGAGTCGTTCCTCTCGGCGGCCTCCTTCCAGGAGACCACGAAGGTCCTCACCGACGCGGCGCTCGAGGGCAAGGTGGACCGTCTGCGCGGTCTCAAGGAGAACGTGATCATCGGCAAGCTGATCCCGGCCGCGACCGGGCTCAAGCGCTACCGCCAGCTCGAGATCGAGGCCGTCCGGCGCGCCCCGGCGCTGCTGGAGTTCGACCTCGACGAGCCGTTCTCGGACGCCGACGACGACGCCCTGCTCAGCATCGGCGACGGCGACGGCGGCACCTACTCCTTCGGTCCGGACCTGGACCGGGAGGAGTAACCCCTCCGCTCGGCGCGTGTGGTTCCGAAGGGCCCGGGAAACCGGGCCCTTCGTGTTTCTTGGCTTGCTGAGCGTCTTGCTCGAGGCTCCGAACGTCTCTGAGCTCTGAGGCGTCTTCTCGATCGCGTCTGGACGGAGAAGGACGAGCGACTAAGCGTGGAGTCGGCCTCTTAGCGGGCCGACTCGACGCGCAAATCGCGCCCTAGGTCGGGCGCGATTTGCATCGCGCAGCGGCCCTTCGGGCCGGACATGTGCGCGGGCAGGTCAAACCCACACCCTCGGGCGCTCGCGCCCTCGGGCGTTGCCCGGCCGGCTCGGTGGTGTTGACCTTTCCGGCGGCCTGGCCCCGGCGACAGCCGGCGCCGCCGGTCTGCCGAGGGCCCCGGCCAGGGGCCCTCGGCGCGTCGGGCCCGACCGCCAAGAGGCGGGCCCCACGCCGTGCCGCTCCGCCTCCTCCGCTCTCAGCGCCGACTCCTGACGAAACGCTCGACGCTCAGAACGCCGGCGAGTCGGAGGCCCCGCTCGCCGCGCGCGACTCGCAGGCGGCGCGTGAGCGGGGCGCTCGTCACGCCGTGGGCGACGATCGAGACGCCGACCACGGCGACCACGGTCCACATCACCACCTCGCCCTCGCGGGCGGAGAGGATCCCCGAGCCGAGGGCGGCCGCCGCGTAGTACAGCGAGCCCACCCCGCGCACGCCGAACCAGCCGACCCAGAGGCGCTCGGGCCCGTCCAGCCCGGACGACCTCAGCGCCACCAGGCAGGCGAGCGGCCGGATGACGACGAGCAGGACCGCCGCCAGCGCCCAGCCCGCGGGACCCGGCACGCCGAGGCCCGTCAGCGTCACGAGGCTGCCGAGCAGCAGGATCATCGCCAGCTCCAGCACGCGCTCGAGCGTCTCGGCGCCGGCGTGGACCCCCACGTTGTACTCGTGGTCGCGCTCGCGCCGGCGGAAGGCGATGCCGCCGGCGAAGGCGGCCAGGAAGCCGTAGGTCCCGGCGAGCTGCGCCACCCCGTAGATGGCCAGCACCGCCCCGATCGCCGCCCAGCCGTCGAGCTCGGCGGACACCAGGTCGCGCTCGCGCAGGCGGGTCGCCGCCGCCGAGATCGCCCATCCGCCGACCGCCCCGATGAGGATGCCGCCCGCGATCGCGTAGACGACGTTGACCGCGAGCCATTCCGCGAGGGAGCCGGCGTCGAGGCCGGCGGCCACCACCAGGCCGAGGTAGAGGAACGGGAACGCCAGGCCGTCGTTGAGACCGGCCTCCGAGGTGAGGGCGAAGCCCGTGGACCCCTCGTCGCTCTCACCGGGCGGCCCGACGCCGAGGTCGCCGGCCAGCACCGGATCGGTCGGGGCCAGGGCGGCTCCCAGGACGATCGCGGCGCCGGCCGACAGCCCCATCGCCACGCACCCCGAAGGCCGCCACGGCGGCGATCGTGATCGGCATGACGACCGCCAGGAGGAGGATCGTCGAGCGCCAGGCGCGCAGGCCGATGGGCCTGTCGAGGCGCATGCCGGTGGCGAAGAGGGCGACGATGACCGCGAGCTCGGCGAGCCGCTCCACCGCGTCGGCGTCGTCGATCAGGTCCAGCCAGCCCAGGTCGAGCAGCGCCGCGCCCGCGGCGCCCGCCGCCCCGAGCCCGAGGTAGACCACGCTCGGCGAGAAGGCCCGGGAGCGCTGGTGGGTCAGCGCCACGATGGCGACGAGGACCGCCAGGCCGAGGAAGAGCGACCCCAGGGCCCAGCTGTCTCCGAGGTCGAGCCCCGGGGCGATCGCCGCAGGACCGGCGAGATCGATCGTCGCGGGCATCCGTCCTACCTACCCGGCAAGGCCGTGTCCGACGCTCTGCGCTTCGGGTTTCCGAGCTTCGGGGTTTTCCGTGCTTCGAGCGCGTCTCGAGCTTCGGTCGGTTTGGCTTCGAGGAGCTCGCGGCAGATGCAGGAGGAGGCGACAAGCGAGGAGTCGGCCTCTTGGCGGGCCGACTCGACGCGCACATCCGCCCTAGGTCGGGCGCATGTGCATCGCGCAGCGGCCCTTCGGGCCGGACATGTGCGCGGGCAGGTCAGAACCCAGCCGTCCGGGCAGCGCCTGCGCGCTGCGGGCGCTGCCCGGACGGCTCGGTGGTGTTGACCTTTCCGGCGGCCTGGCCCCGGCGACAGCCGGCGCCGCCGGTCTGCCGAGGGCCCCGGCCAGGGGCCCTCTGCGCGTCGGGCCCGACCGCCAAGAGGCGGGCCCCACGCCGTGTCCGCCTCTAGTTGCCGGTGCCGTCCGGGTCGGGGAAGCGGACGTGGAGGTGGTCGTCGTGGTTCGGCCACACCATGACGTTGGGGCCCGTGCAGGTCCAGGCTCGGGCCCACGAACACGTGGCTGGCGCCGGCGGCGAGGAGGCGGTTCACCAGCTCCTGGGTGAGCGCCCGGTCGTAGGTGCCGGGGTCCACCGCCGCCTCGGTCCCGTCGCGCCGCACCAGGCGGACGTCCACGTCCAGGCCGTTCTGGTGGGACGCGTGGCCCACCGCGGGGCCGGTGAAGGAGCCGCCGGTCTCCCGCGAGAGGTCGCCGATGCCCAGGCGCGGGGCGTCGGGGTGGGCGCCGGCCCACCACCTCGCCGACGGACCTCATCTCGCGCACCAGCATGGCCGTGCCCCAGGTGCGATCGCGGCCGCCGGGCGGCTCCTGGGTGGCCGGGTTGTAGGTGTAGTAGCCGGGGCCCTCGGCCGGCAGGCGCACCCCGCCCTCCAGGCTGCCGGCGTTCGGGGTGCCGTGGGCCACGGAGTCGCGCCACACGACGGCCTCCGGCGGCGGCGCCGGGGGATCCGCGACCGTCGCCGCGACGATCGCCCGCGCCGCGGTCGGAGCGGGTGCGGCCACGGCGGCCGCGAGGGCGGTCGCGCCGCCCCGGCCGCCCTCCATCGCGGCGACCGGGATCATCGCCGCGGTGACGGCCAGCAGGGCCAGCCAGGTCCAGGGGCGCGGCGCGTGTGTGCGCGCGCGGTGCGGGCGGTGCGCGCGCGTGCCCACCGAGGCCGCGCAGGCCGGGCAGCAGTGGAGCGCCTCGCGGCGCAGTCGGCGGGTTCCCATGGGGATCTGACGGTAACACCGCCGGGCCGGTTCTCCCTGCAATGACCGTTGTAGACCCCGGGGACCGGGGGGACCTCTAGCCTGGGGCCATGGTCGCCGCCATGCTCGCCCGCCCGGTGCGCTCGATCGTCATCGTCGTGGTGCTGGTGGCCGCGGTGGTCGGGGTCTGGCTGTGGAGCCGCGCCGGGTCGAGCACGCCGGTGAGCCAGGAGTCCGCATTGCAGACGCTGCGCGCGGCCGGCGGGGCCGAGGGCGCGCGGGCCGCCGGCATCCCGCGCCCCGGCGTCTACAGCTACCGCCAGGAGGGCTCCGAGCGCGGCGGCGCCGGCCCGCTGAAGGTCTCGCGCGACCTGCCGGCGACGGCGCGCCTGGTCGTGACCGCGGCCGCCGGTGGCTACGGCCAGGAGCTCGACCTGAGCGAGGAGCACATCGAGGGGGTCCGCCTGCGCGTGGGGCCGACGGGCACGTACGAGGTCTCGCGCCGCACGAAGGTCACGTTCGTCGGGATCGGACGCGACGACCGGCGCACCCTGCGCCCCCAGCCGCTGGCCCTGCCGCCCGACCTCGCCCCGGGCCGGACCTGGTCGGGCTCCTACTCGGCGGGCGGCCTGCCGGTGAGCTACCGGAGCACGGTGCTGCGCGCGGAGGAGGTCGAGGTCGGGGGCGCCCGGCTGCCGGCGCTCGTCATCAGATCGGTCGCCCGGACCGGCGGGCCGCATCCGGGCGACCGCATCGACGTGACCTGGTGGTCCACGGCGCTGTCGCTGCCGCTGCGGTGGGACATCGACACGCGGATCGGGGGCACGTTCTCCCTGACCACCCGCGCCCGCCTGGACCTGGAGAGCACGACGCCCGCCCGCTGACGCCGACGGGTGGAGCGCCCCTCCCGCGCGTGCTAGGTTTCCCTGGCCGCTCGCCCGGCACTGTCCTGTTGCGCTCGAAAAAAGGCCGACGTGCCCACGATCAATCAGCTGGTCCGCAAGGGCCGACGTCCAAAGTTCGCCCGCGTATCGACCCCGGCTCTCCGGGGCGCGCCGCAGAAGCGCGGCGTGTGCACCCGCGTGTACACCACCACCCCGAAGAAGCCGAACTCGGCGCTTCGCAAGGTGGCGCGTGTGCGTCTCGTGAACGGGATGGAGATCTCCTCCTACATTCCGGGTGAGGGCCACAACCTCCAGGAGCACTCGGTGGTCCTGGTGCGCGGAGGCCGCGTCCGCGACCTCCCGGGCGTCCGGTACAAGGTCATCCGCGCCGCGCTCGACGCGGCCGGTGTCGCGGACCGCCGCAAGGGCCGGTCGAAGTACGGCGCGAAGACGCCGAAGTAGATGCCTCGTCGCGCAGTCATCACACGTCGTCCGCTCGATCCGGACCCCGTCTACAACAGCGCCCTGGTCACCCAGCTGGTGAACAAGGTCCTGAAGGACGGCAAGAAGTTGACCTCCGAGGGTGTCGTCTACGGGGCGCTCGAGCGCATCCGCGACCGCACCGGCCGCGACCCCGTCGCGGTGATGGAGGAGGCGGTGCGCAACGTCACCCCGGCGCTCGAGGTCAAGTCCCGTCGCGTCGGCGGTGCGACCTACCAGGTGCCGATCGAGGTGGCGCCGCGCCGTGGGCGCACGCTCGCCATCCGCTGGCTGGTCCGCTTCGCGCGGGAGCGCCGCGAGAAGCAGATGAGCGAGCGGCTCGCGAACGAGCTCCTCGACGCTCTGGGCTCGCAGGGGGGCGCCTTCAAGCGCAAGGACGACCTCTACCGCATGGCCCAGGCCAACAAGGCGTTCGCGCACTACCGCTGGTAGGCACGCTCCCTCGCCGTCGTGCGAGGGGGGATGCAGGGTGGATGGATATTCCCGCGCTCGGCCGCTACCGGCCGACGCTGCGACTCGGATGAGGTGATCGGGCGTGACGACGACGGCGAAGAAGACTTCTCTCGAGAAGACCCGGAACATCGGGATCATGGCGCACATCGACGCCGGCAAGACCACCACGACCGAACGCATCCTCTACTACACCGGTCGCACGCACCGGATCGGCGAGGTGCACGACGGCGCGGCCACGATGGACTGGATGGCGCAGGAGCAGGAGCGCGGCATCACGATCACCAGCGCCGCCACCACCTGCTTCTGGCGCGACCACCGCATCAACATCATCGACACGCCGGGCCACGTCGACTTCACCGATCGAGGTCGAGCGCAGCCTGCGCGTCCTCGACGGCGCGGTGGCGGTCTTCGACTCGGTCGCCGGCGTCGAGCCCCAGAGCGAGACCGTGTGGCGCCAGGCCGACCGCTACGGCGTCCCGCGCATCGCCTACGTCAACAAGATGGACCGCATCGGCGCCGACTTCGCCGCCGCCGTCCAGACGATGATCGACCGGCTCGGCGCCAACGCCGTGCCGATCCAGCTGCCGATCGGCCAGGAGGCCGAGTTCAGCGGCATCATCGACCTGATCGCGATGAACGCGATCGTCTACAAGGACGACCTCGGCACCGAGTTCGAGATCACCGAGATCCCGGCCGAGCATGGCCGACGAGGCCGCGGCCGCCCGGGAGACCCTCGTGGCCGCCGTCGCCGACCACGACGACGAGCTGGCCGAGATCTACCTCGACGGCGGCGAGATCGAGCGCGACCGCCTGGTCAGCGCCATCCGCGCCGCGGTGCTCGCGATCGCGATCACGCCCGGTGCTGTGCGGCTCCTCGTTCAAGAACAAGGGCGTGCAGCCGCTGCTCGACGCGGTCATCGACCTGCTCCCGTCGCCGCTCGACGTGCTGCCGGCCGTCGGCCACGTGCCCGGCACCGAGGACGAGGTGACGCGCGCGGCCGACCCGTCGGCCCCCTTCGCGGCCCTCGCCTTCAAGGTGATGAGCGACCCGTTCGTCGGCCGCCTCACCTACCTGCGCGTGTACTCGGGCTCGATCGGCACGGGCTCGAACATCATCAACGCCACCAAGGACCGCAAGGAGCGGCTCGGGCGGCTGCTGATGATGCACGCCAACCACCGCGAGGACGTCGAGAGCGTCTCGGCGGGCGACATCGTCGCGGCCGTGGGCCTCAAGTCCACGACCACGGGCGACACGCTCACCGACGCGGCCGATCCGGTGATCCTGGAGCGCATGACGTTCCCGGAGCCGGTCATCGAGATCGCGATCGAGCCCAAGACCAAGCAGGACCAGGAGAAGCTCGCGACCGCCCTCGGGCGGCTCTCGGACGAGGACCCCACGTTCCGGGTCCACACCGACGAGGAGACGGGCCAGACCCTGATCGCCGGCATGGGCGAGCTGCACCTCGAGATCATCGTGGACCGGCTGATGCGCGAGTTCGGCGTCGACGCCAACGTCGGCCAGCCGCAGGTGGCCTACCGCGAGACCGTCCGCAAGGCGGTCCAGAAGATCGAGGGCCGCTTCGTCCGCCAGACCGGCGGCCGCGGCCAGTTCGGCCACGTCTACCTGTCGCTCGAGCCCAACGAGGCCGGCGCCGGCTATCTGTTCGAGAGCAAGATCGTCGGTGGCTCCATCCCCAAGGAGTACATCCCGGCGGTCGACCAGGGCATCCAGGAGGCGCTGGAGGGCGGCGTCGTCGCCGGCTTCCCGATCGTGGACGTCAAGGTCCAGCTGATCGACGGCTCGTACCACGAGGTGGACTCGTCCGAGATCGCGTTCAAGATCGCCGGCTCCATGGCGGTCAAGGAGGCGGTCAAGCGGGCCTCTCCCTGCCTGCTCGAGCCGGTGATGGCCGTCGAGGTCGTGGTCCCCAAGGAGTTCGTGGGCACGGTCGTCGGCGACCTCACCTCGCGGCGCGGGCGGATCGGCGGCATGGAGCCCCGCGGCGCGACGGCCGAGGTCGTCAACGCCCAGGTCCCGCTGTCGCAGATGTTCGGCTACGCCACCTCGGTCCGCTCGGCCACCCAGGGCCGCGCGACCTTCACGATGCAGTTCCACTCCTACCAGGAAGTGCCGAACTCCATCGCCGAGGAGATCCGCCAGAAGGTCGGCGCCGCCTCCGACTGATCGTGGTGCCCGCGGGGGCTCCGGCCCCCGCGGCTCACCGGCAGGTCAGGCCCACCCGGCGGGCGTCGCCGGCCCAGCGCCGTGCGTAACGGACGTAGGTCCGGCGACCGGCCGGCGCGTCCTTGGCCAGCTGGCGCAGCAGCGTCACGTGGTAGCAGTGGTAGGTGCGGTCGGCGAGGTACGAGCGCCACGCGAAGCCCGGCCGGTAGAGCATGTAGATGCTCCACGAGCCGGTGTCGTGCAGCGGCAGGTAGTGGCGCAGCGACTGCTCGCCCCGGATGGACAGGGCGCGGGCGATCCTTCCGGCCGTCTGCGCCCCCGGCGCCCGCGGCCGGCGCCGCAGCTCGGCGGGCCCCGTGGGCAGCGGCTTGGGCTCCGAGCGCAGCAGGGCGGCCGACGAGCGCAGGTTGAGCAGGGTCACCATGAAGCCGTTGAGCGCCGCGCCCTGCCAGGGGCTGCCGCCCGGGTAGGCGCGCTCCACGTACCACGGCCGGCTGCGCCGCTCGCCGGCCACCCACACCCGGCTCACGACCCCGCCCCGGGCCACCGACACGCCGAAGGCCGCCAGTGCGCCGCGCGCGGCGTCGGAGAAGCGGTGCTCGCCGGTGAGGTAGTACGCGTTGGCCAGCAGGTGCACCAGCCGCCCCTGGGCCATGCCCGACGCCCCCGGGCGGATCGCGCCGGGGCGGTCCGGCACGTCGTAGTACTCCCACAGCAGGAAGCGCGTGCGTTCCCGGCCTTGCGCTCCACGCGCGAACGGAAGCAGGGCGTCGGCCAGCTGGACCCCCGACAGGTCGTCGTTGAGCCCCTGCCAGCGCCCCGACGTCGCGACCGGGTTGACCGCGAGGCCGCGCCCCTTCCAGTAGGTGGAGAGCACGCCCGTCGGGTCGCGCACGATGACCCGGTCGCTGGGCGCCGACCGGCGCGAGAACCACCACGCGTTGACGCGCATGGTGCGCGACACCGTGCGCCGCCGGCCGTCGGGCTGGCCCGAGCGCATGTAGCGCGCGCCCAGGCGCAGCACCCAGCGGATGTCCGCCTGGGTCTCGGACCCGCGCGGCGCGCGCGCCAGGGCCCGCTCCAGCTGGACCTCGGCCGCGCGCCAGTCGGCGGGGAACTCGGCGGGGGCGATGCGGTACCCGGGGCGCGCGGCCAGCGCCGGGTGCGACCACCGCGAGCGCGGCCACGCTCACCAGCGCCGCGACCAGGAGGCGGCGCATCACGCGAGCCGCGCCGCGATCAGCTCCGCCGGGTGCAGCGCGGCGCGGCCGGTGGTGCGCCGGATCTGCTCGCGGCACGAGGTGCCCGCGGCCACCGCCACGCCCGCGCCGCGCGCATCGCCGGCACCAGCCGGTCGGACGCGATGCGCCGCGACAGATCCGGGTGCCGGTGGCCGAAGGCCCCGGCCATGCCGCAGCAGCCGGCCCCGGAGCCACGGGTCGCGAGACCCGCGATGCCCGCCAGCGCGGCGGCGCCCTCGCGGCCTCCGCCCAGGGCGGCGGCGTGGCAGTGCTCGTGCACGACCACGTCGTCGGGGTCGGCGCGCAGCGGCGGGACGCCGAGGTCGGACACCGCGCGCTCGAAGGTGACGGCCGCGTCGGCCACCCACCGCGCGCGCGGGTCGCCCGGCACCAGGCGCGGGAGGTCGTCGACGAGCATCGACCAGCACGACGGCTCGAGCACCACGATCGGGTGGCCGGCGACGGCGTGCGGGGCCAGGCGGTCGAGGGCCCGCCGCGCGCTCGCCCGCGCGGCGCCCACGAGGCCCTGCGACAGCAGGGGGCGCCCGCAGCAGCCCGGATCGACCACGCGCACGTCGCGCGCCGCAGGCGCCCAGCACCCGCAGGGCGGCCTCGCCGATGCCCGGGTCGAGGAAGCGGGTGAACGTGTCGGCCATCAGGGCCACCCGCGGGCCGCCGCGGTCCGGCTGGCGCGTGGGGCGCCAGCGGCGCACCGGCACCGGCACGGCGTCGCCCACGACGCCCGCGGCCAGCCGGGCGGCGACCGCCGCGACGGCCGGCGCCCGCGATCCCAGCGGCCAGCAGCGCGTGGGCGTGTCCGGTCAGCCGCGCCGCCGACCGGCACGCCGCGGGCGCGATGGCGGTGGGCGAGGGCCTCCACCTTCAGGCGCGCCATGTCCACCTGGGCCGGGCACTCGGCGGCGCAGGCCTTGCACCCGAGGCACAGCTCGAGGGCCTCGTGCAGGCCGTCGTCGGCCAGCCCGGCGGGCAGCCGGCCCTCCAGGGCCGCCCGCAGGATCGCGGCCCGTCCGCGGGTGGAGTGGCGCTCGTCGCCCAGCGCCTGGAAGCTCGGGCACATCGCTCCCGCGACCGCGCCCGGCAGGCCCCGTTGCCGTTGCACGCCTCGCCGGCGCGCGCCAGGCCGCCCTCGGCGGCGAAGTCGAGGGCGGTCCGCCGGGCGCCGCCGCGGCGGCGACGCCGCCAGGCGCAGCCCGGCGTCGAGCGGGTCGGGGTCGGGTCGAGCACGCCGGGGTTGAGCAGCCGCTCCGGGTCGAGCAGCTCCTTCAGGCGCCGCGAAGGCGGCGATCGTCTCGGGCGGGTACATCCGCGGCAGCAGCTCGCCCCGCACCCGCCCGTCGCCGTGCTCGCCCGACAGCGAGCCGCCGTTCGCCGCCACCAGGTCGGCCACCCCCTCGGCGATCCGGCGCACGCTCGCGACGGCTCCGGGCCGGCGCAGGTCGATCAGCGGACGGATGTGCAGGCAGCCCACGCTCGCGTGCCCGTACCAGATGGCCGGCGCCCCCTCGTCCGCCAGCAGGCGCCGCACCTCGCGCGCGAAGCCGGCCAGCCGCTCGGGCGGGACCGCGGGGTCCTCGATGAACGGCAGGGGGCGGGGATCGCCGCCCGCCCCGGCGCCCGCGCCGGTCCGCAGGGCGCGGGCGATGCCCGAGCGGCGCACCGCCCACACCGCCGCCTGGGCGGCCGGATCCGTGATCACGCGGGCGCCGGGGACGGCCTCCAGCCGCTCGCGCACCCCGTCGGGCGCCCCGCTGTGCTCCACGATCAGGACCGCCGCGGCGTCGCCGGCGGCGTCCAGCAGCGACCGGTCGGCCGGCGGCCGGTTGGCCGGGTCCAGCAGCGCGTGGTCCATGAGCTCGATCGCCGAGGGTCCCGCGGCGAGCAGCCCGACCACCGCCTCCAGGGCCTCGTCGACCGAGCCGAAGGGCACCAGCGCCAGCCCCCGCGCGGCCGGGCGGGGGATCAGCGCCAGCTCCGCCCACCGGGTCACGGCCAGCGTCCCCTCCGAGCCGCACAGCAGGCGGGGCCAGTCGGGGTCCTCGCCCGCCAGGGCCTCGAGGGCGTACCCCGACACCCGGCGGATCAGCGCGGGCGGCCGCGCCGCCGCGGCGAGCGGGCCGCGCCGCCTCGAGCGCCGGCGGGGCGGGCGCCCCCCGGCGCAGGGTCGCGCGCGTGCCGTCGGCCAGCGTCACCGTCGAGCGCCCGCACGTGGTCGGCCGTCAGCCCGTGGACCACCGAGCGGGCCCCGGCCGAGTTGTTGGCGATCATCCCGCCGAGCGTCGCGCGGTTGGCGGTGGCGACGTCGGCCCCGAACATCAGCCCGTGGGGCGCGGCGGCGGCGTTGAGGTCGTTCAGCACCACGCCCGGGCCGACGCGGGCGATCGCGCGCGTCGGGGTCGATCTCGACCGCCGCGAGGGCGGAGCAGTCGACCACCAGGCCGGGTCCCACGGCCTGGCCCGCCAGGCTGGTGCCGGCCCCGCGCATCGTGAGCGGGACGCCGTGCGCGCGGCAGGCCGCCACGGCCGCGTCCAGGTCGTCGGCGCCGGCCGCCCGGAGGGTGGCGACGGGGCGGCGCCGGTACAGGCTCGCGTCCGACGCGTAGAGGTCGCGCGAGGCGGGGTCGTCGCGGACCTCCCCGGCCGTCTGGCCCCGGAGCTCCGCGACCAGTCCGGACGCGTTCACGAGCGGGATGGTACGGTCTGGAGGCGTCCGTGCGAGGGGGCTCCGGCCGAGGGCCGTCCGCCTTGCGGGTCGGGGTGTCTTTGCTAATCTACCCCGGCTCTACGGAGCGCCCGGTTTTTCGTGCGCGGCCTTCGGGGCCGCGCGTTTTGTGCCGGGGGGATTTTTCCGTCAGAGGACGCGGCCGCGAGCGGCCGCATCGCAGAGTGCCCAAGGGAGCTATTCGATGGCGAAAGAGAAGTTCGACAGGTCGAAGCCGCACGTCAACGTGGGCACCATCGGTCACGTCGATCATGGCAAGACGACCCTGACGGCCGCCATCACCAAGGTCCTCGCCGAGAAGGGCTCCGGTGGGACCGAGGCCGTCTCGTTCGACGCCATCGACAAGGCGCCCGAGGAGCGTGAGCGCGGCATCACGATCGCGACCGCCCACGTGGAGTACGAGACCGAGAACCGGCACTACGCCCACGTCGACTGCCCGGGCCACGCCGACTACATCAAGAACATGATCACCGGCGCCGCGCAGATGGACGGCGCGATCCTGGTGGTCTCCGCCGCCGACGGCCCCATGCCCCAGACGCGTGAGCACATCCTGCTCGCCCGCCAGGTCGGCGTGCCGTCGATCGTCGTGTTCCTCAACAAGGCCGACATGGTCGACGACGAGGAGCTGCTCGAGCTCGTCGAGCTCGAGGTCCGCGAGCTGCTGTCGCTCTACGAGTTCCCCGGCGACGACATCCCGATCATCAAGGGCTCGGCCCTCAACGCGCTCAACGGCGACGCCGAGGCGGCCGAGGGCATCCTCGAGCTGATGGCGGCCGTGGACGACTACATCGACGTCCCCGAGCGCGACATCGACAAGCCGTTCCTGATGCCGGTCGAGGACGTCTTCACGATCACCGGCCGCGGCACCGTCGCCACCGGCCGCGTCGAGCGCGGCGATCGTCAAGGTCGGCGAGACCGTCGAGATCGTCGGCATGACCGCCCGAGACCGAGAGCACCACGGTCACCGGCGTCGAGATGTTCCGCAAGCTGCTCGACGAGGGTCGCGCCGGCGACAACATCGGCGCTGCTCCTGCGCGGCGTGAAGCGCGAGGAGATCCAGCGCGGTCAGGTCCTCGCGGCCCCGAAGTCGATCACCCCGCACACCAAGTTCCAGGCCCGGGTCTACGTCCTGTCCAAGGACGAGGGCGGCCGCCACACGCCGTTCTTCCAGGGCTACCGTCCGCAGTTCTACTTCCGCACGACCGACGTGACCGGCGTCGTCACCCTCCAGGAGGGTGTCGAGATGGTCATGCCCGGCGACAACGCCACCATGGACGTCGAGCTGATCCAGCCGATCGCCATGGAGGAGGGCCTCCGCTTCGCCATCCGCGAGGGGGGCCGCACCGTCGGGGCCGGAGTGGTCGAGAGCATCACCGAGTAGCAGGGTTCGTCCCCGACCCCGTCGTCTCCCTCCCGGAGGCGGCGGGGTTTTCTTTCCCCACGAAAAGGCGCCGCGAGAGTGCAGCAGAACAAGATCAGGATTCGCCTCAAGGCCTACGATCACGAGCTGATCGACAAGAGCGCGGCCTCGATCGTGGAGACGGCCCAGCGGAGTGGCGCGACCATCTCCGGGCCCGTCCCCCTGCCCACCGAGCGCAACGTCTACTGCGTCATCCGTGGGCCGTTCAAGGACAAGGACTCGCGGGAGCACTTCGAGATCCGTACGCACAAGCGCCTCATCGACATCTACTCGCCGACACCCAAGACGGTCGACTCGCTCATGCGCCTCGACCTGCCCGCGGGCGTCGACATCGAGATCAAGGCCTAGCCGCGCCATGCCCGTGATCATCGGACGCAAGGTCGGCATGACCCAGATCTTCGGCGAGGACGGCGCGCGCGTGCCCCTCACCGTGATCGAGGCCGGCCCCTGCCACGTCACCCAGGTCAAGACGCAGGAGCACGACGGCTACGACGCCGTCCAGCTCGGCTTCGGCGCGATCAAGACCAAGGGCCTGAGCAAGCCGGAGCTCGGCCACCTCAAGAAGGCCGGCGCGCCGCCGGTGCGCCACCTGCACGAGTTCCCCGCCGACGAGTTCGAGGGCGACCTCGCGATCGGCGACGTGGTGACCGTGGAGCCCTTCGAGCCCGGCCAGATGGTGCGCGTGACCGGCACCTCCAAGGGCAAGGGCTACGCCGGCACCATCAAGCGCCACAACTTCAAGCGCGGACCCAAGAGCCACGGCTCCCACAACATCCGCCAGCCCGGCTCGATCGGCGCCGCCGCCTACCCCGCCCGCGTGTTCAAGGGCATGCGGATGAGCGGGCACATGGGCGCGCGCACGGTCACCCAGCGCGGCCTGCAGATCGTGGACCGGGATCCGGAGCGCAACCTGCTCCTCGTGCGGGGCGCGGTCCCCGGCGGGGTCAACGGCATCGTGATCGTGAGGCCCGAGTGACCACCATCCCCGTCCTCGACGCGCGAGGGCCTGCCGGTGGGCCGCGGCGAGCTCGCGACCGCGATCGCCGACCAGCCGATCAAGCAGCACCTCATCCACGAGACCGTCATCGCCGAGCTCGCCGCCCGGCGCTCGGGGTCGCACTCGACCCTGACGCGCGGCAAGGTCCGCGGCGGCGGCGCCAAGCCGTGGCGCCAGAAGGGCACCGGCCGCGCCCGCCAGGGCTCGACCCGCGCGCCCCACTGGACCGGCGGCGGCATCGTCTTCGGCCCGACCCCGCGCACGTACGGCGGCAAGGTCAACCGCAAGGTCCGCCAGCAGGCGTTCCGCGCGGCGCTCCGCGCCCAGGTCGAGCGCGGCTCGGCCGCGGTCCTCGACCCGACCGGCTGGGAGACCCCCTCCACGAAGGCGGCGGTCGAGTACCTGCGCCAGGCCCCCGAGGGCCTGCAGGTGCGGCCCCTGCTGATCGTGCTGGGCGACCTCGGCTCGGTCGAGGCCCGCTCCTTCCGCAACGTCCCCGGCGTCTACGTGCTGGAGGCCTCCGAGCTGCAGACGGTTGACATCGTCGCCGCCCGGGCGATCCTGGTCGAGCGCGCGGCCTGGGAGCGGCTGACCGGCGGCGAGCTCGCCGTCGAGACCGTGTCGCCCGGCCCCCAAGGCCAAGCCCGCGCCCAAGAAGAAGGCGCCGCCCAAGCCCACGCCGGTGGTGGTGGAGGCCGAGGAGGCCCCCAAGCCCAAGCGCACCCGCGCCAAGAAGGCGGCCCCGGCCGCCGACGAGGCCCCGGTCGAGGAGCCCGTGGCCGAGGAGCCGGTGGCCGAGGAGGCTCCGCGCCGAGGAGCCCGTGGCCGAGGAGGCCCCGCCGAGGAGCCGGTGGCCGAGGCCCCGGAGGCCGACGCGCCCGCCGAGGACGCCGAGCCCGAGGACGGTGACAAGGCATGACGACGATCCGCGACGACATCGCCCGCGTCATCGTGCGGCCGGTCATCTCCGAGAAGAGCTTCCAGCTCGTCCAGGCGCACAACCAGTACACCTTCCGGGTGCTCGACGGCGCGCACAAGACGGAGATCCGCCAGGCGATCGAGGACCTCTTCGACGTCACGGTGACCGACGTGCGGACCGTGTCCGTCCAGAGCAAGCCCAAGCGGCGCGGCGCCTCGCGCGGCCGCCGCCCGGGCTGGAAGAAGGCCATCGTCGAGCTGCGGCCCGGCGACAAGATCGAACTCTTCGAGGGGGCCTAGGCCATGGGCATTCGCAAGTACAAGCCCACCTCGCCGGGCCGCCGCTTCCTCACCGGCTCGGACTTCGAGGAGGTCACCAAGACCACGCCCGAGAAGTCGCTGCTCGACAAGATCAGCAAGACGGGCGGGCGCAACAACAACGGGCGCGTGACCAGCCGCCACATCGGCGGCGGCCACAAGCGGCGCTACCGGATCATCGACTTCAAGCGGCGCAAGGACGACGTGCCCGCCAAGGTCGCGGCGATCGAGTACGACCCCAACCGGTCGGCCCGCATCGCGCTGCTCCACTACGCCGACGGCGAGAAGCGCTACATCCTGGCGCCCCAGCGCCTGCGGGTGGGCGACACGGTGATGAGCGGCCCGCGGGCCGACATCAAGCCGGGCAACTCGCTGGCGCTGCGCGACATCCCGACCGGCACGATCATCCACAACATCGAGCTCCAGATCGGCCGGGGCGGCCAGCTGTGCCGCTCCGCCGGCACCGGCGCCCAGCTGATGGCGAAGGACGGCGACTACGGCACCGTCCGCCTGCCCTCCAGCGAGATGCGCCTGGTGCACCTGGACTGCCGCGCCACCGTGGGCCAGATCGGCAACGCCACCCACGAGAACATCACCATCGGCAAGGCCGGCCGCAGCCGCTGGAAGGGCAAGCGCCCCAAGGTGCGCGGCTCCGCCATGAACCCGGTGGACCACCCGCACGGCGGTGGTGAGGGCAAGAGCAACTCCGGTCGCCACCCGGTGACCCCGTGGGGCAAGCCGACCAACGGCTACCGCACCCGCCAGAAGGGCAAGGCCAGCAGCAAGTACATCGTTCGCGGCCGCAAGCGCGGCAAGCACACCGAGGGACGCTGAGCATGGGTCGTAGCACCAAGAAGGGACCGTTCGTCGATGAGCGCCTCATGAAGCGCATCGAGGACATGAACACCGCCAACGAGAAGCGGATCGTGCGCACCTGGTCGCGCACGTCCACGATCTTCCCGGAGATGGTCGGTCACACGATCGCGATCCACGACGGGCGCAAGCACGTGCCCGTCTTCATCAGCGAGAGCATGGTCGGCCACAAGCTGGGCGAGTTCGCGCCCACGCGCACCTATCGGGGCCACGCCGGCTCCGACCGGACCTCGACGCTGCGCCGATGAGCACCGACGCCCTCGACACCCCCAAGGTCGTGCAGTCGACCGCCCGGTACGTGCGCATGTCCGCCCGCAAGGGCCGGCTGGTCGCCGACCTCGTGCGCGGCAAGTCGGTCGCGGACGCCCAGGCGATCCTGGCCTACAGCCCCCGCGCGGCCGCCGTGCCGATCCGCAAGGTGCTGCAGTCGGCCATCGCCAACGCCGACCACAACCACGGCATGGACGCGCGCGAGCTCGTCCTGGCCCGGGTGACGGTCGACGAGGGCCCCACGATCAAGCGCTTCCGCCCGCGCGCCCAGGGCCGCGCGACCCCGATCATGAAGCGCACCTGCCACATCACCATCGGCCTCGCCGAGAACGGAAGCTAGGAACATGGGTCAGAAGATCAACCCCACGGGCTTCCGGCTGGGTGTCCTCAACGGGTGGCGGAGCAACTGGTTCTCCGAGCGCGACTTCGCGAAGTACCTCGACGAGGACCGCGTCGTCCGCAACCACATCACCGCGCAAGCTGAGCCACGCCGGCCTGTCGTCGATCCACCTCAAGAAGGATCAGACGAAGCTGACCGTGGACATCTTCACGGCCCGCCCGGGCATCGTGATCGGCAAGAGCGGCTCCGAGGTGGACGCGCTGCGCCGCGAGCTCAACCGGCTCACCGGCAAGCAGATCCAGGTCAACATCAACGAGATCAAGCGCCCCGAGCTCGACGCGAAGCTGGTCGCCCAGTCGATCGCCGAGCAGCTCGAGAACCGGGTCAGCTTCCGCCGCGCCATGAAGCGCGCCCTCACCTCCGCCATGCGCTCCGGCGCCCAGGGCGTCAAGGTGCAGTGCGGCGGGCGCCTGGGTGGCACCGAGATGTCGCGGTCCGAGCACTACTCGGACGGCCGCGTGCCGCTGCACACCCTGCGGGCGGACATCGACTACGGCTTCCACGAGGCCAAGACGACCTTCGGCCGCATCGGCGTCAAGGTGTGGATCAACAAGGGCGAGGTCCTGCCGGAGGGCGTCACGGACAGCCGTGGCCGCACCGACATGGACGCGGCCCCGCCGCCGCGCCGCCCGCGTCGCGACCGTCGCCCCGGTGGCGGCGGCGACCGGCGCGAGCGCTCGGGCGACTCCTCGGGTTCGGGGGGTGGCTCCTGATGCTGATGCCCAAGCGCACCAAGCACCGCAAGCACCACCGCGGGCGTCGCCGTGGCCTGACCAAGGGCAACGAGGTCATCCACTTCGGCGAGTTCGGCCTCAAGGCGCTCGAGCCGGCGTCGATCACCAACCGTCAGATCGAGGCGGCCCGTATCGCCATGACCCGCCGCATCAAGCGTGGTGGCAAGGTCTGGATCAACATCTTCCCCCAGCTTCCCGTGACCAAGAAGCCGGCCGAGACCCGCATGGGCTCGGGCAAGGGCTCGCCCGAGGGCTGGGTGGCCGTGGTCAAGCCGGGACGGATCATGTTCGAGCTGTCCGGGGTGCCGGAGCCGCTGGCGCGCGACGCCATGCGCCTGGCCGCCAACAAGCTCCCGATCCGCTGCAAGTTCGTCACCCGTGAGGATGGTTAGGGCGTGAAGGCCAAAGAGATCAGAGACCTGTCCGACGACGAGCTCGTCCGTCAGCTCGGTGTCGCCCGTGAGGCGCACTTCAACCTGCGGTTCCAGCACGCGTCGGGGTCGCTCGAGCGCACGTCCGAGCTGTCGACGCGCCGGCGCGAGATCGCCCGGCTGCTGACCGTCGCGCGCGAGAGGGAGTTGCAGGCATGAGCGCCGCAGCACGCACACCCCAGGAGTCGGTCGCCGGCCGCAAGAGCCGTCAGGGCCTCGTGGTCTCGGCCGGCCGCGACAAGACGATCACCGTGCGCCTGGAGACCTCGCGCCCGCACCCGGTGTACGGCAAGACCGTGCGCAGCTCCTCGAAGCTGCACGCCCACGACGAGCGCAACGAGGCCGCCGAGGGCGACCTGGTGCGCGTGGTCGAGTGCCGCCCGCTGTCGCGCCAGAAGCGCTGGCGCCTGGTCGAGATCATCGAGAAGGCCCGCTAGTGGTACAGGTCGAGACACGCCTGCGGGTGGCGGACAACACCGGTGCGCGGGAGATCCTGTGCATCCGCATCATGGGCGGCTCGCGCCGCCGCTCGGCGTCGGTCGGCGACGTGATCGTCGGCACCGTCAAGCAGGCCGTCCCGAACGGGGCGATCAAGAAGGGCGACGTCGTGCGGGCGGTGATCGTGCGCACCAAGAAGGAGCACGGTCGCGGCGACGGCACGTTCATCGCGTTCGACGAGAACGCGGCGGTCATCATCGACAACGCCCAGAACCCGCGCGGGACCCGCATCTTCGGTCCCGTCGCCCGCGAGCTGCGCGAGAAGAACTTCATGAAGATCATCAGCCTCGCCCCGGAGGTCCTCTAGCCATGCCGGCACGGATCCGCAAGGGCGACCGCGTCGTGCTCCTGTCCGGCAAGGACAAGGGCAAGACCGGGATCGTGCTCGAGGTGCGACCCTCCGAGCAGCGCGTGCTGGTCGAGGGCCTCAACATCATGAAGCGGCACACCAAGCCGCGTCCGCCCAACGAGCCGGGCGGCGTGATCGAGAGGCCCGCGCCCATTCACATGTCGAACGTGTCGCTCATCGACCCCAAGGACAACCGTCCGACCCGGGTCCGCATCCAGGAGAGCGACGGCAAGCGCGTCCGCGTCGCGGCGCGCTCAGGGGAGAAGCTGGACTGATGGCCACGCACGAACCACCAGGGCACCACCGCCCGCCTCAAGACCACCTACGAGAACGAGATCCGGCCCAAGCTCCAGGAGGAGTTCGGCTACCGGTCCCCGATGCAGCACCCGGGGCTGCGAGAAGATCACGCTCAGCATGGGCGTCGGCGAGGCCAAGACCAACAGCAAGGCCCTGGACGAGGCCATCGAGCAGCTCGCGATCATCGCGGGCCAGCGACCGGCCATCGACCCGCGCCCGCAAGTCGATCGCCCAGTTCAAGCTGCGCGAGGGCATGGCCATCGGCTGCGAAGGTCACGCTGCGCGGCAACCGGATGTGGGAGTTCCTCGACCGCCTCACCTCGGTCGCCCTCCCCCGGATCCGCGACTTCCGGGGCATCAACCCGGACGGCTTCGACGGCCGCGGCAACTACAACCTGGGCCTGCGCGAGCAGACGATCTTCCCGGAGATCGACTACGACAGCGTGGACGCCGTTCGCGGCCTCAACGTCACCATCACCACCACGGCCGGCACCGACGAGGAAGGGCGCGCCCTGCTGCGCCACCTCGGACTGCCGTTCCGTGCGGAGGGATACACGGCCGAGGAGCGGGCAGCCCGCCGCCGGCGCAAGCAGAAGAAGTACGGCCGCGGCCGTCGCTAGAGGAGAAACGTGGCAAAGACCAGCCTTCGGGTGAAGGCGTCCCGTACGCCGAAGTATCCGACCCAGCAGTACACGCGCTGCCACAGCTGTGGCCGCTCCCGGGCGGTCTTCCGCAAGTTCGGCCTGTGCCGGATCTGCCTCCGTCAGTCCGCCCACGCGGGCGTCATCCCCGGCATGACCAAGAGCAGCTGGTAGGAGCCCGATGCTGACCGATCCCATCGCGGACATGCTCACGCGCATCCGCAACGCCAACACCGCGCTTCACGACGCCGTCGAGATGCCCGGCAGCACGCTCAAGGCCGACGTCGCCGACGTGCTCAAGGAGCAGGGCTACATCACGGACTACGAGCTGCGCGAGGGCCGCGTCGGCACCGACCTCGTGGTCAAGCTCAAGTACAGCCGCGACCGGCGCCGCGTCATCAGCGGCATCCAGCGCGTCTCCAAGCCCGGCCGCCGCGTCTACGTCGACCGGACGTCGATCCCGCGGGTCCTCGGCGGCATGGGCATCGCGGTCCTCTCGACGTCGCAGGGCGTCATCACCGGGCACGAGGCCCGTCGCCGAGGCATCGGCGGCGAGGTCATCTGCTCGGTGTGGTGAGAGGGGAGACCGGAAGATGAGTCGCATCGGACGCGCGCCGATCCCGATCCCGGACGGGGTCTCGGTCGACATCGCGGGACAGAAGGTCACGGTGACGGGCCCCAAGGGAGAGCTGCGCCACACCGTGGTGGAGCCCATCCGGATCAGCCAGGAGGACGGCTCGCTCGTCGTCACCCGGCCGACCGACCGTGGGCCGCACCGCGCGCTGCACGGGCTCTCGCGCTCGCTGGTGGCCAACATGGTCGAGGGCGTCAGCGACGGCTTCGAGCGCCAGCTCGAGATCGTCGGCGTCGGCTACCGCGCCCAGCTGCAGGGCACGGCCCTGGAGCTCGCGGTCGGCTACTCGCACCCTGTTACCATCGAGCCGCCCGAGGGGATCGCCTTCGAGGTGCCCGCCCCGACGCAGGTCGTCGTGCGCGGCATCGACAAGCAGGCGGTCGGTGAGATCGCCGCCCAGATCCGCGGGGTCCGCCCGCCCGAGCCCTACAAGGGCAAGGGCATCCGCTACGTGGGCGAGGACGTCCGACGCAAGGTCGGTAAGCGCGCATGAGCCTCAGCACCACGGGAGGCGACGTCTTCGGCGCCACCGCCGCATCCGCGGCCGCGTCGTCGGCACCGCCGAGCGCCCGCGCCTGTGCGTCGCCGCGCTCCAACAAGCGCATCTACGCCCAGGTCATCGACGACGCCCGCGGTCACACGCTGGCGGCGGCCGGCTCGCACGAGGCGCGCGCTGCGGGGCCTCGCCAAGGGGGACGCGGCGGCCGAGGTGGGCAAGCTCCTCGCCGAGCGGGCCAAGCAGGCCGGCGTCGAGCGGGTCGTGTTCGACCGCGGCGGCTACAAGTACCACGGGCGCGTCAAGTCGCTCGCCGACGGGGCCCGCGAGGGCGGGCTCGAGTTCTAGTGCGTGAGAGGGTGAGCGCGCGTGGCTGAGGTACGCCGAGGGGCAAAGATCAATCCGGACGGGCTCGAGCTCAACGAGCGCGTCGTCCAGGTCAACCGCGTCGCGAAGGTCGTCAAGGGCGGCCGGCGCTTCTCGTTCTCCGCGCTCGTCGTGGTCGGGAACGAGGTCGACACCGTCGGTGTCGGGCACGGCAAGGCCAAGGAGGTCCCGGTCGCGATCCAGAAGGCCGTCGAGGACGCCAAGAAGAACCTGTTCCGCGTGCCCAAGTACCGCACCACGATCACCCACCAGGTGCTCGGCCGCTCGGGCGCGGGCAAGGTGTTCATGAAGCCGGCCTCCGAGGGTACCGGCGTCATCGCCGGCGGCGGCGTGCGCGCCGTGCTCGAGCTGGCCGGGCATCCGCGACATCCTCACCAAGTCGCTCGGCACCAGCAATCCGGTCAACCTGGTGGCCGCGACGGTCGCCGGGCTCAAGGACCTGCGCCGCCCCGAGGAGATCGCCGCCCTGCGCGACAAGACGGTCGCCGAGGTGCTTCGGCATCGCCAGTCCGGCTCGGGCGCCCCGGCCACCGAGGCCGTGGCGCCGCGGCGTCGGCGAGCGCGGAATGAGCCGCCTCACCATCACCCAGGTCCGGTCCCAGATCGGGACCCAGCAGCGCCACCGCGGCACCCTCCGCGCGCTCGGCCTGCGGCCGCATCGGCCAGACCGTCGAGCACGAGGACTCGCCGCAGCTGCAGGGAATGCTGCGCATGGTGGCCCGACTCGTCCGCGTGGAGAGTGCCCCGAATGCCTGAGAACACCGAGATCCCCGAGACGCCCGCGGAGGACATCCGGCTCGACAAGCTGGCCCCCCGGCCCGGGCGCCAAGCGCCCGCGCAAGCGCGTCGGCCGCGGCATCGGCTCGGGCACCGGCAAGACCTCCGGCCGCGGCCAGAAGGGCCTCGGCTCGCGCGCGGGCGGCGGCGTGCGCCCCGGCTACCAGGGCGGCCAGATGCCGGTCTACATGCAGCAGGGCAAGCTGCGCGGCTCCAACCGCAAGATGTCGATGCCGATGGGCCCGTTCCGGACCCACTCGGTGCCGGTCAACGTCGGCCGCCTGTCGGTCTTCGACGCGGGCGCGACGGTCGACCCCGAGGCGCTGGCGGCGAAGGGGCTCGTGAAGAACAACGCCAACCGCGACTGGCCGGTCAAGATCCTCGCCCAGGGCGAGATCGACCGCGCGCTGACCGTCCGGGCGCACGCCGTGTCGCCGCGGCCGCGGCGAAGATCGAGGCGGCGGGCGGAACCGTCGAGATCATCGGCGAGGCCGGCACGACCGAGTAGGTAGCGGATGCTCAAGACCATCCTCACCTCGCTCCGATCGGCGGACCTTCGCAAGAAGCTCCTCTTCACCGCCTTCATCCTGGCGGTCTACCGCTTCGGCTCGTACGTGCCGACGCCGGGGATCGACCTCGACGCCCTCCAGGCGGCGATCGACCAGCGCGGCAGCCGGCTGCTCGACTTCCTGAACCTGTTCGCCGGCGGCGCGCTGACGCGCTTCGCGGTCTTCGCGCTCGGCATCATGCCGTACATCACCGCGAGCATCATCCTGCAGCTGATGACCGTGGTGATCCCCTCCCTGGAGCGCCTCCAGAAGGAGGGCGAGAGCGGCCAGCAGAAGATCACCCAGTACACGCGGTACTTCACCGTCGTCCTGGCCCTGCTGCAGTCGATGGCCTACGTCCTGTACTTCCGCTCGCAGGACGCGCTGCCCGGCTTCAGCCCCGGCCGCTTCTACCTGATCGTGCTCTCGGTGACGACGGGCACGGTGCTGCTGATGTGGCTCGGCGAGCTCATCACCCAGCGCGGCGTGGGCAACGGCATCTCGCTGCTGATCTTCGCGAGCATCGTCGCGTCGGTCCCCGACGCGGTGGAGGGCTGGCTGACGCTGCCGCCGGTCTCGCAGGTCCTGATCCTCGTGATCGCCCTCGCGGTCGTCGTCGGCGGTCGTGTTCATCAACGAGGGCCAGCGCCGCATCCCGATCCAGTACGCCAAGCGCGTGGTCGGGCGCCGCATGACCTCGGGCGGCACCACCTACATGCCGCTGCGCGTGAACATGGCCGGCGTGATCCCCGTCATCTTCGCCTCGTCGGTGGTCATCCTGCCGCCGACGCTCGCCGAGCTGGGCGGCCGCGGCTCCGTCTTCCAGGACGTCTCCGACTTCCTGGCCCCGGGCTCCTGGTACTACATCATCTTCGAGGCCCTGCTCATCGTCCTCTTCACGTACTTCTACACCGCGGTGCAGTTCAACCCGGTGGAGCAGGCGGACAACCTCAAGAAGTACGGCGGCTTCATCCCCGGCGTGCGCCCCGGGCGGCCCACGGCCGTCTACCTCGACCGCGTGCTGACGCGCCTGACGCTGCCGGGCGCCATCTACCTCGCGATCATCGCCGAGCTCCCCAACATCGTCTTCCGCTACCTGCCGGAGTCGAACGTCTTCTTCGGGGTGCTCGGCGGGACGTCGATCCTGATCGTCGTCGGCGTCGCCCTCGACACCATGCGCCAGATGGAGGCCCAGCTCATGATGCGCTCGTACGAAGGGTTCCTGAAATAGCCCGGCTGATCCTCCTCGGCCCGCCCGGGGCCGGGAAGGGCACCCAGGCCGAGCGCCTGCGCGACGAGTACCAGCTCCTGCACCTCGCGACCGGCGACCTGCTGCGCGCCGCGGTCGCCGCCGACACGCGAGCTCGGGCGCGAGGCCAAGCGCTACATGGACGCCGGGCGAGCTGGTGCCGGACGCCGTGGTGGTGGGGATGATCCGCGAGCGGCTCTCCGCGAACCCGACCGGCCGCTTCCTGCTGGACGGCTTCCCGCGCTCGGTGCCGCAGGCCGACGCGCTCGACCGCGATGCTCGACCGACCTCGGACTGCCCGCTCGACGCGCGTGATCTCGATCGCGGTCTCCCGCGACGAGCTGGTGCGCCGCCTCGCCGGCCGCTGGATCTGCCGCCGCTGCGGCCGCTCGTTCCACGAGGTCTTCAACCCGTACGACGGCGCGCCGTGCCCGACGGCGACGGCGGCGAGAAGTGCGACCTCTACCAGCGCGACGACGACCAGCGCCGAGACGGTGATGAACCGCCTGTCGGTCTACGAGGAGCAGACCGCCCCGCTGATCGACTACTACCGCTCGCGCCAGCTCCTGCGGGAGGTGGACGGCGAGCGGACCCCGGACGAGGTCTATGCCCAGATCGTCGCGCACATCCCGCCGCCGCCCGCCTAGGCAGGCCGGCCGTGGCCTCCGCCCTCGCGCGGGCCCGATCCCGAAGACCGCCGGCGGAGCTCGACGCGATGGCCGCGGCCGGCGCGGTGCTGGCCGCTGCCACGACCTGATGGCCGCGCGAGGTCGCGGTGGGCGTCACCACCGCGCACCTCGACGCGATCGCCGAGGAGTTCATCCGCTCCGCGGGGCGGCATCCCGGCCTTCAAGGGCTACCCCGGCGTCGACGCCCTTCCCGGCCTCGATCTGCCCGTCGGTCAACGACCAGGTGGTGCACGCCATCCCCGGCGCCTACGCCCTGCGCGACGGCGACGTGCTGTCGCTCGACGCCGGCGTCGTGCTCGACGGCTGGGTGGCCGACGCCGCCCGCACGTACGCGATCGGGCAGGTCTCGCCGATCGCCGCGCGCCTCATCGAGGTCGACGCGCGTCTCGCTCGAGCGCGGCATCGCGGCCGCGCTCGCCCGGCAACCACGTGGGCGACATCGGCGCACGCCGTGCAGACCGAGGTGGAGGCCGCCGGCTTCTCCGTGGTGCAGAGCCTGGTCGGCCACGGCGTCGGGCCGCTCGATGCACGAGGAGCCCCAGGTGCCCGAACTTCGGCCGCCCCGGCACGGGCGCCGAGCTGCGCGAGGGCTACGTGATCGCCATCGAGCCGATGGTCAACGCCGGCCGCCACGAGGTCGTGCTCTCGGCGACGACGGCTGGGCGATCACCACCAAGGACGGCAGCCTCTCCGCCCACTGGGAGCACACCGTCGCCGTGACCGCCGACGGCCCGAGGATCCTCACCCTGGCCTGACGGGTAGGTGCGCGCGGCGACCCGGTCGGGTTAGGGTCGCCCGGATGCGTGCCGTCCTCCGTAACGTATTGCTCGCCGGCCTCGTGCTCGGCGCGGCCTCGTCCGCCCAGGCGGCGACCATCCCGGTCACCACGACCGCGGACGTGGTCGGCACCGACGGCACGTGCTCCCTGCGCGAGGCGGTGCTCCAGGCCGGGTTCAGCAACCAGACCATCGCCGACTGCGCCCCCGGTGCGCCGGGCGAGGACCTGGTGCAGCTCGAGGCGGGGGAATACCGCCTGACGGCGTCGTCGCAGGACCAGTTCGGCGGTGACCTCGACCTCGTGGGCTCCAACAGCGTCCGCATCGCCGGCCGCGGAATGGGTGTGACGGGCATCGCCGCGGTGGCCGACCGGGTGGCTCAGGTTGACAGCGGCGCGAGCCTGGGACTCAACGACCTGACCGTCCGTGACGGCCTCGCAGGGTCGGGCGGCGACGGTGGCGCCATCCAGAACCGCGGCTCGCTGACGGCCCTCCGGGTCGCGTTCGTCAACAACGCGGCCGGTGACGGCCAGCCCGGCACCTCATTCAGCGACCCCGATGGCCAGCCCGGCGGGGGCGGGGGCGCCATCTGGAGTTCTGGGCAGCTCCAGGTCGCGAGCTCGCTATTCCAGTCCAACCGGGCCGCCCGGGGGCGGACGCCCGCGCGTTCGTCAACCCGGCGAACGCCAACAACACCATCAGCGTCAATTCGCGCCCCGGCGGATCGGGCGGCGCCATCCTCGTGTCCGGCGGCAGCGCGGCGATCACCGCCTCCACCTTCACGGGATCGCGCGCGGGGCTGGGCGGCTCCAACACGGCCAGCGTCGCGTACGCCCGCGGTGGGGACGGCGGCAACGGGGGCGCGATCGCCGTGACCGGCGGCAGCGCCACGGTCGAGAACTCGACCTTCCCAGGGCAATGCCGCGGGCAACTCCGGCACGCCCCGCTTCGGCTACAACGGCGACGACGCCAGCGCCGGCTCGGGCGGCGCCGTCGCCGCGGTGGCTCCGGCCGTGCTGTCGGTCACGTTCTCGACGTTCAGCGGCAACGCCGTCGGCACCGGTCCGAGCAACCTCGTGGGGATCGGGACCTCCGTCTTCGGGGGACGGTGGGAGCGTCGATCCTGGCCGAGCAGGCCGCATGCGCCGCGAGCGGGCCCGCCGCGCTGGCGAACGCCGTGCTGCCCGGCGACGCGAGCTGCCCCGGGCCCCGGGTGACGGGTGACCCCCGGCTGGCTCCCCTCGCCGCCAACGGCGGCCCCACCCCGACGCTGCTGCCGGGCGCGGGCAGCGTCGCCCTCAACGTCCTCTCCGGCGTGCCGTGTCCGGCCGTCGACCAGCGGGGGCTGATCCGGCCCCAGGGTGGCGCGTGCGACCTCGGCGCGGTCGAGCTCCAGCCCACCGAGCCCGGCGCCGTTCCCGCCGCCCCCGCCGCCCTCAAGACCCTGGCGCCTAGCACCACCCCGCGCCGCATCAGTGGCGTCACCCTCTCGCGCAGCGCCTTCAAGACCTACGGCCGCAAGAAGGGGACCACCCTCGGCGTCCGCCTCACGGTGCCCTCGCAGCATCGTCCTCACCGTGACCAAGCCCGCCCCGGGCCGCCGCTCCAAGGGCAAGTGCGTCGCCCCCACCGAGAAGCTCGCCGGCAAGGCCGCGCTGCACCCGCCAGGTGCCGCTCAAGGGCAGCATCTCGAAGGCCGGCAAGGCCGGCCTCAACACGATCGCCTTCTCGGGCAAGCTGCGCGGCAGGGCGCTCGCGCCGGGCCCGTACACCTTCGTGCTGACCCTTCCCAAGCTCGGCAGCGCCAAGCCCGTCGTGGCGACCAAGGGCTTCCGCGTCATCCCCTGAAAAGGGCGGGGCGCGCGTGCTAACATCCCGGACCGCTCGCGGGAGAGATCCCGCGGGTTCGCCCGCGCTCAGCGTCGTCCCGGAATCGTCCGGTCGACCGGTTCCAGGGGATGAGTCGTGAAGGTCCGTGCATCCGTGAAGCCCATCTGCGAGAAGTGCCGTGTCATCAAGCGTCACGGCAAGCTGCTCGTGATCTGCCAGAACGCCCGCCACAAGCAGGTGCAGGGCTGATGGCGCGCATCGCCGGAGTCAACATCCCGCGCGAGAAGCGCATCGAGATCGGCCTCACGTACGTCTACGGCATCGGCCGTCCCACGGCGAACAAGGTGCTCGAGGCGACGGGCATCAACCGCGACACCTACGTGCGGGACCTCACCGAGGAAGAGGTGGGGCGCCTGCGCGACGTCATCGAGAAGACGCTCATCGTCGAGGGTGACCTCCGCCGCGAGCGCTCGAACGACATGAAGCGGCTGATGGAGATCGGCTGCTACCGCGGCCTGCGCCACCGCCGCGGCCTGCCCGTGCGCGGGCAGCGCACCAAGACGAACGCCCGGACGCGCAAGGGCCCCAAGCGCACCGTCGGCAAGCAGCGCAAGGGCTAGGACACAGATCCCCGAACAGGACTGAGGAGCGCGTTGGCACGCCAGAAGGTGACCCGTGGTCGTACCCGTCGTCGTACGCGGAAGAACATCCCCGTCGGCAACGCCCACATCAAGACGTCGTTCAACAACACGATCGTCACGCTGACCGACAAGCAGGGCAACGTGATCGCGTGGGAGACCGCGGGCTCGGCCGGCTTCAAGGGCTCGCGCAAGAGCACGCCCTTCGCCGCCCAGGTGACCGCCGACTCGGCGGCCCGCAAGGGCATGGAGCACGGCCTCCAGAAGGTCGACGTCTACGTGAAGGGCCCGGGCTCCGGCCGCGAGACGGCCATCCGCTCGCTCCAGGCCGCCGGCATCGAGGTCGCCTCGGTGACCGACGTCTCGCCGGTGCCCCACAACGGCTGCCGCCCCCGCAAGCGGCGGAGGGTCTAGGCATGGCGCGCTACACCGGCCCGGCCAGTCAAGCAGTCCCGCCGCGAGGGCGTCGCCCTCACGGACAAGGCCCAGAAGTACCTCGACCGGCGCCCGTACCCGCCCGGCGAGCACGGCCGCGGCCGCATCCGCCAGAGCGAGTACCTGCTCCAGCTGCGCGAGAAGCAGAAGACGCGCCGCTTCTACGGCGTGCTCGAGAAGCAGTTCCGCCGCTACTACGACAAGGCGAGCCGCCAGCCGGGCATCACCGGCGAGAACCTGCTGCGGATGCTCGAGATGCGCCTCGACAACGTCGTCTACCGCCTCGGCTTCGCGGCCACCCGCCGCCAGTCGCGCCAGCTCGTGAACCACGGCCACTTCCGGGTCAACGGCAAGAAGGTCAACATCCCGAGCTACCAGGTGAAGGTGGACGACATCATCACCGTCAAGCAGGGCTCGAACGCCGAGCCGGTGATCCGCGCCGCGACCGAGCTGGTCGCCTCCGTGGCCCCCTGGCTCCAGGCCGACTACGACGCCCTCAACGGCAAGGTCCTGAAGGCTCCCGAGCGTTCGGAGATCGACACCCCCGTGAGCGAGCAGCTCATCGTGGAGCTCTACTCGAAGTAACGGCCCGGCCGGTCGCGATGGCACCACCCGTGACGCGCGGGTGGCCGCCGATGCGACGGCCAACGGACCGCGTCAGTACCACGATCCGGCGAGTGCCGGAGAACAGGAAGACACGTGCTGGACATCCAGACGCCCCGCATGACCTACGAGCCCGTCAGCGACACGCTCGGCCGGTTCGAGGTCGAGCCGCTCGACCGCGGCTTCGGCCACACCTTCGGCAACAGCCTGCGCCGGGTGCTGCTGTCGTCCCTCGAGGGCGCCGCGGTCACCTCCGTGCGCATCGAGGGCGTGCAGCACGAGTTCACCACCATCCCCGGGCTGCGCGAGGACGTCACCGACGTCATCCTCAACCTGCGCGAGCTGGTGTGCCGCCTCCACGGCGAGGTCGGGCGAGATCGAGGTCGAGCTCTCCAAGGTGGGCCCGGGTCCGGTCACGGCCGGCGACATCTCGGCCCCCGCGGACCTCGAGATCCTCAACCCGGACCTCGAGATCGGCAACCTCGAGGCCGGCGCCCGGCTCGACATGATCCTCATGATCTCCCGCGGCCGCGGCTACGTCCCCGCCGAGCTCAACAAGGGCCCGGGCACCACGATCGGGGTCATCCCGGTCGACTCCAACTTCTCGCCGGTGCTGCGCGTGCGCTACGAGATCAGCCCGGCGCGCGTGGGCCAGCGCACCGACTACGACAAGCTCCTCATCGAGATCGAGACCGACGGCAGCATCGACCCGCGCGGGGCGATGTCCGAGGCCGCCGAGACGCTCATCGGGCGCCTCGCGATCTTCGCCGACCCGGACAGCACCAAGCTGATCGGCGAGACGGCCGTCGAGGAGCCGCCCCCCGGCGGCGGCATGCACGACATCATGATCGAGGAGCTCGAGCTGGGCGTGCGCTCCTACAACTGCCTCAAGCGCGTGGGCGTCGAGACCATCGGCGACCTGATCTCGAAGACGGAGGCCGAGCTGTCGGCCATCCCGAACTTCGGCAAGAAGAGCATCGAAGAGGTCAAGGAGAACCTCGCCGCGCACGGCCTCGGCCTGCGCAGCGACGAGGACTAGATCCTCACCCGACCAGGAGACCGCCGTGCGTCACCGTAACCAAGGACCCAAGCTCAACCGGAGCCCCTCCCACCGCAAGGCGATGGGCGCCAATCTGGCCACGGCCCTGCTGACGCACGGGCGCATCCAGACCACCGAGACCAAGGCGCGCCTGGCGCGCGGGATCGCCGAGAAGGCGATCACGCTGGCCAAGGAGAACACGCTCCACTCGCGCCGCCAGGCGATCGCGCTCCTGCGCAACAAGGACGTGACCTACCGCCTGTTCGACGTCATCGGTCCGGCGTTCTCGGATGTCCAGGGCGGCTACACGCGCGTGCTGAAGCTCGGCCCGCGTCAGGGCGACGCGGCCCCGATGGTGCTCCTCGAGCTCTCCAAGGAGATCGAGGTCCCGGCCGCCCGCTAGCCGGTGGCCGTGGCCGGGCGGGTCCTCCGCCTGGACCTGGAGTACGACGGTGCGGGCTTCTCCGGCTGGGCCGCCCAGCCGGGGCTGCGCACCGTCGAAGGCGAGCTGACCGCCGCCCTCTCCACCCTCCTGCGGGAGCCGGTGGAGGTGGTGGTGGCCGGCCGCACCGACGCCGGGGTGCACGCGTCCGGGCAGGTCGCCGGCGTGGCGACCGCCTCCGATCTCGCCCCCGACCGCATCCTGCGCGGTCTCGCCGGGCTGCTGCCGGCGGACGTGTCGGTGCGGGCCGTGGCCGACGCCCCGCCCGGCTTCGACGCCCGCCGCGACGCCGTCGCCCGCCGCTACGAGTACCGCATCCTGCCCGGGCCGCCCTCGGCCCTGCGGCGCGCGCGGGTGCTGCACCACCCCGGCCCGCTCGACGCGGCGGCGATGGACGCGGCCGCCGGGCTGCTGGTGGGCCAGCACGACTTCCGCGCGTTCACCCCCACGCGCACCGAGCACGTCTTCTTCGACCGCACCGTCGCGGAGTGCGCGGTCGCGCGGCGCGACGACGAGCTGGTGCTGGTGATCGAGGCCGACGCCTTCCTGCGCCACATGGTGCGCGTCGCCGCGGGCACGCTGCTGCTGGTGGGCCGGGGCCTGTGGGAGCCCTCCCGGGTCGCGGCCCTCCTGGCAGGCGCCCCGCGCGGGGCGGCGGGGCCGACGGCCCCGGCGCATCCGCTGACCCTGGTCGGCGTGCGGTACGGACCGTCGCCGGGGGCAGCCGCTACCCTTGGAGGCCGGTGACCCACATCCTCGTCACGAACGACGACGGCGTCGACTCCCCGGGACTGCTCGCGCTCAAGCGGGCGCTCGAGCCCCTGGGGCGACGTCAGCGTCATCGCCCCCGACTCCAACCGCAGCGCGATCGGCCGCGGCATCACCATCCACCACCCGCTGCACGTGGAGGAGGTGCGCCTGGCGGACGGCTCGCCGGCGTTCGCCACCGACGGCACGCCGGTCAACTGCGTCCGCTTCGGCGACCCTCGGGCTGGTGGAGGGCCCGCCGCCCGACATCATCGTGAGCGGCATCAACCTGGGCGTGAACCTGGGCGACGACGTCACCTACTCGGGCACCGTCGCCGCCGCGCTCGAGGGGATCCTGCTCGGGTACCCGGCGATCGCGGTCTCGGCCCAGGCCACCGACCTCGACGCGGCCCAGTGGGACGGCACCGCCTACGACTTCCGCGCCGCCGCCGACTTCGTCGCGCGCCTGGTGCCGCGGGTGCTGGAGGGCCACGTCTCGCCCCGCGTGCTGCTCAACGTCAACGCGCCCGGGCTCGCGCCCGAGGCGCGTGCGCGGCGCCCGCATCACCCGTCTCGGGCGGCGGATCTACCGCGACGAGCTGGTGCTCGAGGCGACCGACGGGGCCCGGCGGCGCTTCACGCATCTACGGCAAGAGCGCCTCGTACCAGCGCGAGGACGGGCACCGACTTCGCGGCGATCGAGGCCGGCGAGATCTCGGTGACGCCGATGCACTTCGACCTCACCGACATCGACGAGATGGGCAACCTGGAGCGCATGCGCGTCGCCGAGCTGCTGCCCGAGCGGCCGGTGACGAGGGGGGCATGAGCGGCTTCGACCCGATCCTGCTCGACCTGGACGGCACGGTCATCGACTCGGTGGCCCTGATCCGCGAGTCGCACCGGCACGCGGTCAAGACCGTCCTGGGCGAGGACTGGCCGGACGAGCGGCTGGTGGCCAACGTCGGCCGCCCCCTGCTGGAGCAGATGGCCGTGTTCGCCCCCGACCGCGCCGAGGAGCTGTACGGGGTCTACCGCGAGTGGAACCACGCCAACACGGCCCACCTGCTGGAGCAGTACGAGGGCATCGACCGAGGTGCTGACCGAGCTGCGCGCCGCCGGCCGCCGCCTGGGCATCGTGACCTCCAAGAGCCACGACGCGGTCGCCCTCGCCTGGGGCGTGCTGCCCCACCTGCGCGAGCTGTTCGACGTCGTGATCGCGCGCCGAGGACACGCCCCTGCACAAGCCCGACCCCACCCCGGTGCGCGAGGCGCTGGCGCGGCTGGGCGCCCCGGCGCGAGGGCGCCTGCTACGTGGGGGACGCCCCCTTCGACCTGCGGGCCGGGCGGGCCGCGGGGGTGGCCACGGTCGCCGTCACCTGGGGCTTCTTCTCGCCGGCCGACCTCATCGCCGAGGGCCCCGACGTCGTGGTGGACACGCCCGAGGAGCTCCTGCGGACGTGCCTCGACGGGCTCTAGGCGGGGCGGCGTGAGCACCCCGGCCGAGCGCGTCGCCGAGCTCCACGCCCTGATCGAGGAGGCGAACCACCGCTACTACGTGCTCGACGACCCCAGCGTCGAGGACATCACGTACGACGACTGGATGCGCGAGCTGGAGGCGCTCGAGGCCGCCCACCCGGAGCTCGTCACCCCCGACTCGCCCACCCAGCGCGTGGGCGCCCCGCTCAGCGGGCGCTTCCCGCCCGTCGAGCACCGCCGCCCGATGCTGAGCCTGGCCAACGCGCGCGGCGCGGAGGAGCTGGACGCCTGGTACCGGCGCGCGCGGACCGTGATGGAGCAGGAGGGGATGGGCGCCCGCGCCGTGCGGTTCGTGGTGGAGCCCAAGATCGACGGCCTCGCCGTCGCCCTGATCTACGAGGACGGCCTCTTCGTGTCCGGCGCCACCCGCGGCGACGGGGTGGTGGGCGAGGACGTCACCGCCAACCTGCGCACCATCCGCGCCATCCCCACCCGCCTGCGCCTGCCCGGCGGCGCGCCCGCGCCGCCGGTGGTGGAGGTGCGCGGCGAGGTCTACCTGCCCCTGGCCGCGTTCGCCGAGCTCAACGCCTCGCGCGCCGAGCAGGGCCTGCCCACCTTCGCCAACCCGCGCAACTCCGCCGCGGGCAGCCTGCGCCAGCTGGACCCCTCGCTCACGGCGGGCCGGCCCCTGTCGATCTGGTGCTACGGCATCGGCGCCAGCGAGGGCCTCGACCTGCCGACCCACTCGGCGTCGCTGGACTGGCTGCGCGAGGCGGGCTTCCGCGTGAACCCCGACGTCGCGACCCACGACGACATCGAGGCCGTGAAGGCCGAGTGCGCGCGCTGGCAGGAGCGCCGCGGCGAGGTGGACTTCGACATCGACGGCGCCGTGGTCAAGATCGACGAGATCGACGTGCAGCAGCGGCTGGGCGCGGTCGGCCGCGCGCCGCGCTGGGCCATCGCCTACAAGTTCCCGCCCACCACGGCGATCACCCGGCTGCTGAACATCGAGGTGAGCGTGGGGCGCACCGGCGCGCTGGTGCCCTTCGCGGTGCTCGAGCCGGTCTCGGTCGGGGGCGCCACGGTGCGCCTGTCGACGCTGCACAACCAGGAGGACGTGGCGCGCAAGGGCCTCCTGATCGGCGACCGGGTGATCGTCCAGCGCGCCGGCGACGTCATCCCGCAGGTGGTGGGCCCGCTCACGCAGGAGCGCACCGGCGCGGAGACGCCGTTCACGATGCCCGAGCGCTGCCCCGTGTGCGACACGCCGGTCGTGCAGCCCCCCGGCGAGGTCCAGATGCGGTGCCCCAACCGCTCGTGCCCGGCCCAGATCCAGCAGGCCATCGACCACTTCGCCTCGCGGGGCGCGATGGACATCGAGGGCCTGGGCGAGAAGACGGTGCAGCGCTTCTTCGAGGAGGGCCTGGTCCGCAGCTTCGCCGACATCTACGACCTGCACCTCCACCGCGAGCGGCTCGTCGCCCTGGACGGGTTCAAGGACGTGTCCGTCGACAACCTGCTGGGCGCGATCGAGGAGTCCAAGAAGCGGCCGTGGTCGCGCCTGCTCTACGGGCTCGGCATCCGCCACGTGGGCGACGTCACCGCGGAGGCGCTGGTGGCCGTGACCCCCGACCTCGACGCCCTGCTGGAGGCCGACGCCCAGGTGCTGGCGGGGGCGGAGGGGGTGGGGCCGGTGGTGGCCGAGTCGGTGCGCGAGTTCCTCTCCTCGGACGCCAACCGCGAGCAGGTGGAGCGGCTGCGCGCCGCCGGCCTCACCACGGTCGCCGAGGCCCCCCCGGTCGTCGCCGACGGGCCGCTGACCGGGCTCAGCGTGGTCGTGACCGGCGGGCTGGAGGCGCTCTCGCGCGACGACGCCAAGCGCGCCATCGCCGCCGCCGGCGGCAAGATGACCGGCTCGGTGAGCAAGTCGACCGCCTTCGTCGTGGCGGGGACCGACCCGGGCTCCAAGCTGCAGAAGGCCGCCTCGGCCGGCGTCCCCGTGATCGACGAGGAGGCCTTCCTCGCCATCCTGGACGGCTGCCGCCGCCCCCGCGCGGGACGCCGCGCCGGCTAGTTCGAGGTGCCGGGCAGGTCCTCGGCGCCGGACGCCGAGCAGCGTCACGACGCGGTCCTGGGTGGCCTTGGCCCCGGTGATGTCGGTCGTGTTCATCAGCATCGCGAAGGCGTACCGCTGCCCGCCGCGGCTGACCACCCGGCCGGCCAGGGCGCTCACGTTGTTGATGTAGCCGGTCTTCGCGCGCACGCGCCGTGTGGCCACGCCGCTCGTGAAGCGGCGGATGAGGGTGCCCTCGCCGCCGCGCGCCAGGCTCCCGATGAGGGCGGCGCCCCAGGCCGGCTCGGCGTCGGCGGCCGCGATCAGCCGCACCAGCGAGGAGGCGGCGATGCGGTTGGAGCGCGAGAGCCCGGACCCGTCGGCGAAGGTGTCGTTGGCGGTCACGATCCCCTTGCCCTGCAGCAGGGAGTGCGTGCGCGCGACGCCCGCGGCGGTGGTGCCCTCGCCCACGCCGTACGCCCCCACGTCCTTGGCGAGCGTCTCGGCGATGAAGTTGTCGCTCTCGTGGTTCATCTCGCGCAGGATCGCCGGGAGCGGCGGCGACACCGACGCGCCCAGCGAGCGGGCGCCGGCGGGCGTGACGCCGGTCGTCAGGGCGCCGCGGTGCGCCACCCCGTTGGCGGCGAGCGACGCCTTCAGCCGCTGCGCGGCGGCGAGCGGCGGGCTGGAGACGTAGGCCGAGCGGGTGTCCCCGCTGTAGTCCTGGTTGGTCGCCAGCGCCGACAGCGGCGAGGCGTAGGCGGAGTAGTACGAGGGCCAGCTCGGCGCGGTGCGCCGGCGGTCGAAGAGGTGCTCGTCGGCGACCACCGCCCCGCGGATGCGACGGACGCCGAGGGCGCGGGTCTCCTGGGCCATCTCGGCCATGGGGGTGGAGACGCCCGACAGGTAGTTGCGCGCGTAGGCCCGCGTCGCCAGCAGCGGATCGCCCGCGCCCTTCAGGTACACCTTGCCGGTGAGGGTCCCGCCGGCCAGGCGGGCGCCCGGCGCGGCCAGCAGCTCGGTGCGGAAGCGAAAGGTCGGGCCCATCTGCAGCAGGCTGCCCGCGCTCGTGACCAGCTTCATGGTGGAGGCCGGGATGCGCGGGGTGTCGGCCCGGAAGGACGCGACCGGCAGCGGGGTGCGCGCGCCGTCGAGGCGCCACACGAGCGCGGAGGTGCCCGGGTTGGAGGCGGACCAGCCGGAGATGACCTGCTGGGTCTGTCCGGCGGCGAGGGCGCCGGAGGCGGCGGCCCCGGTGGACAGGGCGACGACGGCCATCGCCGCCGCCGCCCGCCACCGGGAGACCGGCCTCAGGCGGTGGCGGTCAGGAGTCCCTGGGCCTCGTCGGGCAGCCGATGCCCGGCCGCCGTGACCGATCTCACGAACAGGGTCTTGTCGATCCTGCCGTTGTAGATCGGGACCGACGTCTCGACGCACATGCGCACGACCTGCTTCTTGGCAAGTCCCAACGCCTCGGACAGCTCGTCCGGGGTGAGGTGGTTGGCCATGAAGACCTCCTCGTTGGTATCTCGACCCGCTCACTCGCCAGCCGGTGCGTTCGTGGCTGGGCGCGGGTCACGGCGAACCGGGTGCTCGTCAGGCCCTGAGGCCGAGGATTCGCGAAACCATGTTCCATGGGTTATCGACCCGCGGGCGAACATTGTCAACCACCGTATCCGCTCCGTGCGGACGTCACGAACCGCCCGGGCCGACCCCGCTCGGCTCAGGCCAGGGCGTCGAGCGCGGCCAGCTCCGGCGCGGAGAGGCGCAGCGCGACCGCGCCCAGGAGCTCCTGCACCTGCGCGGGCGAGGTCGCGCTGGCGACCGCCGAGGTGAGCCCCGGCTGGGCCATGATCCAGGCCAGCGCCACCTGCCCCGTGGTGGTGCCCTCGCCGTGGGCGGCGGCCACCTCGTCGAGGGCCGCGAGGGCCGCGAAGCCGCGGTCGTTGAGGTAGTCGTTCGCCACGCCGGGCGCGCGCGGGCTGTCCGGGCGGGGCCGGCCGGGCCGGTACTTGCCGGTCAGGAAGCCCCGCGCCAGCGAGAAGTAGGAGGCCACCCCCAGTCCCTGCGGCGCGGCACAGCTCGCGGGTGGGGGCGTCGAGGTGGTCGCGGTCGAGCAGGTTGAAGTGGGGCTGCAGGCCCTCGAACCGCGCCAGCCCCGTCCGCTCGCTCACCATGAGGGCCTCGGCCAGGCGGGCCGTGGGGTAGTTGGAGGCCGCGATGGCCCGCACCAGGCCCTGGCGCACCAGCTCGTCGAAGGCGCCCAGCGTCTCCTCGAGGGGCGTGTCGGGGTCGTCCTCGTGCGCGTAGTAGAGGTCGATGCGCGCGACGCCCAGCCGCTCCAGCGACCGCTCGGCGGACCGCAGCACCAGGTCGCGGGTGAGGCCCTTGGGCTGGGCGCCGCCCGCCATGCCGACCTTCGTGACGACCACCAGGTCGTCGCGGTCGTCGCGCCCGGCCAGCCAGCGGCCCAGGATGGCCTCCGACTCGCCCCCGTGGTTGCCCGGGGCCCACCACGAGTAGATGTTGGCCGAGTCGATCACGTTGCCGCCGCCCGCCACGTAGGCGTCCAGGACGGCGAACGAGGCCTCCTCGTCGGCGCTCCAGCCGAAGACGTTGCCGCCCAGGGTGAGCGGGCTCATCTCCAGGCCGCTGCGGCCGAAGGGGCGTCGTTCGGGCATCGGGGACGACACTAGGGATCCGCCCGCGCCGGGGCCCCGGGTCGTCTAAGCTCGGGGGGTCGTGAGCAAGCCCTCCGCCAGCCCGCAGCCGTCCCGCGCGCCGATGTCGCGCATGCGCGGTCGTGCTGTCGGGAGTGGTCCTCGGCGTCGCGTGGGGCTCGGTCATGTGGCTCATCTTCGAGCTGACCGGCAGCGAGTCCGGCCTGCGGGGCTGGGCGTATCTGGCGATCACGATCGGCTGTCTCGGCGGCGGGGTCGCCGCGTTCTTCGGGGCCACGGGCGCCCGCAGGCGCGGCGAGAGCATCGGCCCGAGGATCTTCGGCCGCCGCCGCGATCGCTGACGCGGCCGGGAGCGCTCGCACCGGCCCTCGCGGTGGACTATCCTCGAACGGTGACCGTGCTAGGCGGGGAGCTAGCGGTGCCCTGTACCCGCAATCCGCTACAGCGGGGCGTAATCCCCGTCCGAGGGGCCGATCCCTGGACTCGGTTCCGAGCAGAGCAGCACTGATGGTGAGGTCCCATTCGGTGGGCGACCGCGAATCAGGTCAGGTCCGGAAGGAAGCAGCCTTAAGCGGATCCGCGTACGCGCAGTGGGGCAACCTCGCCGGAGCCAGCGGCTCGGAGCTACCCCTGGAATCGCGCTTCGACGACGGGTGCACGGTCACGTCTTTCGTCGCTCGTTGAGCCGGGCCGCAGAATGAGCGAGCCCGGCGCGAGCCTCTACAACCGGCACCGCCCCGCGGTGTTCGGCGACATGGTGGGCCAGGATCACGTGGCGCGGGCCCTGGGCAACGCGCTGCGCTCGGGGCGCCCGGCCCAGGGCTACCTCTTCTCGGGCCCGCGCGGCACGGGCAAGACCACCACCGCCCGGATCCTGGCGCGGTGCCTCAACTGCCAGTCCAGCCCGGGCCCGACCGCCGAGCCCTGCGGGACCTGCGACTCCTGCCGGCGCACCGGGCACCAGGACTGGCTCGACGTGGTGGAGGTGGACGCCGCCTCCAGCGCGCGCCGCATCGACGAGATGCGCGAGTGGCTCGAGACCGTGCGCTACGCCCCGGTCGCGTGCCGGTACCGCATCACGATCATGGACGAGGCCCACCAGATCCAGGAGCAGGCCGCGAGCGCGCTGCTGAAGACCCTGGAGGAGCCGCCGCCCCACCTCGTGGTGATCCTGTGCACCACCCACCCCTGGGACATCCTGGGCACGATCCGCTCGCGCCTGCAGCACTACGTGCTGCGCAAGCCGGGCCTGCCCGCCCTGGTGAAGGTGCTGGACCGCGTGGCCCGCGCCGAGGGCATCGAGACCTCGGAGGAGGCGCTCGACATCCTGGCCCGCTCGGCCGACGGGTCGTACCGCGACGCGCTCGGGCTGCTGGACCAGATCGCCACCTACTCGGGCGGGCGCGTGGACGCGGCCGACGCCCTGGAGCTGCTCGGCGCGGTGGCGCGCGAGACGATCTTCGAGCTGGTGGACCTGATGGCCGGCGGCGAGGCCGCGGGCGCCTTCGAGCTGCTGCAGGAGACCCTGGACGGCCCCGTGGACCCCGAGCAGGCCATGCGCGGCCTGGTGACCCACCTGCGCTACGTCTGCCTGCTGCAGCAGGGCGCCCGGGCGCGCGACGAGTGGGCCTTCTCGTCCGAGGAGATCGCCCGCCTGCAGGCGCAGGCCAACCAGCTCTCGGACGCCCAGGTGGTGCGCGGGCTGGAGCTGCTGTCGGACGCGCAGGTGCGCATCCACCACGGGCACGCCGACCCGCGCCTGCAGCTCGAGCTGGTCGCCGCCCGCCTGAGCCGTCCCGCCCTCGACCCGTCCACCGCCGCGCTCGCCGCCCGGCTGGAGGCGCTCGAGGCCGGCCGGCCGGCGCCCGCCCGCCCCGCCGCCGCGGCCCCGCCGCCCGCCCCCGCCGCCGCCGGTCCCCCCGCCCGCGCCCCCGGCCGCCGACCCGGGTGACGACCCGGGCGCCGAGGCGGAGGCCGCCCCGCCGGCGCCGGCGCCGCCCGGCCCCGGAGCCCGAGGCCCCGCCGCCCGCCCGCCGCCCACGAGCCGGTCCACGAGCCGACGCCCGCCGACCTGGAGCACTTCGACCGCCTGTGGACCCAGGTGCTGGACCTCCTCGAGCGCGAGACGCCCCCCACGCGGGGCTTCCTGGACGGCTCGCGCCCCACCCGCGTCGACGAGGGCGCGCTCGAGGTGACGGTGACCAGCGCGATGAGGGCCGACATGCTCGGGCGGCACGAGCACCGCGAGCGCGTGCGCAACGCCGTCGCGACGGTGTCCGGCCGCAACCTGGCGATCGACTTCGTGGCCGGCGCCCCGCGGGCCCCCGAGGAGTCGGAGCCGCCCCCGCCGCGCGACCAGGAGGCGCTCCTGGAGGAGTTCAAGACCATGTTCCGGGCCGTCGAGGAGGACGGCGAGCGGACCGAGCAGGGAGGACAGCGATGGCCCAAGGGATGAACCCCCAGAAGATGCTCAAGCAGATGCAGAAGATGCAGGAGGACATGGCCCGCGTTCAGACCGAGCTGCAGCAGGAGTCGGTCACCGCGACGGCCGGCGGCGGCGCGGTGACCGCCCGCGTCAGCGGGGGCCTCGAGCTGCTGGAGATCACGATCGACCCGTCGGCCGTCGACCCCGAGGACGTGGAGCTGCTGCAGGACGTGATCGTCGCCGCGGTGAACGAGGCGATGCGCGTCGGCCCAGCAGCTGGCCCAGGACCGGCTGGGCACGGTCGCGGGCGGCCTGTCGGGCCTGGGGCTCCCCGGCCTGTAGGCCGGGACCCCGCCGGCCGGCCGTGCTCACGCCCTCGATCGAGCGGTTGGTCGCCGAGCTCGCGCGCCTCCCCGGGATCGGGCCGCGCAGCGCGCAGCGGCTGGCCTTCCACATGATGAAGGCCCCCCCGGAGCGCTCGCGCGCCCTGGCGGAGGCCATCGTCGACATGTCCGAGAAGCTGCGCCCGTGCTCGGTGTGCTTCAGCTTCGCCGAGGCCGAGCTGTGCCCGATCTGCGCCGACCCGCGCCGCGACACGTCGCTGCTGTGCGTGGTGGAGGAGCCGTCGGCGATCCTGCCGATCGAGAGGACCAACGAGTACCGCGGCCGCTACCACGTGCTCGGCGGGGCCCTCTCGCCGATCGACGGGGTCGATCCGGAGGACCTGCGCATCGACGAGCTGGTGGCGCGCGTCGGCGACGACGGCGTGACCGAGCTCGTGATCGCCACCAACCCCACCATGTCGGGCGAGGCGACCGCCCTCTACCTGGCCGACCTCATGCGCGGCCGCGTGCGCGTGACCCGCCTGGCCAGCGGGCTGCCGGTGGGCGCCGACCTGGAGCACGCGGACGAGCTGACGCTCGGGCGGGCCCTGCTGGGGCGCCGCGACCTCTGACCCGGCCGCAGGGCCGCCTCGCATCGCGGTTGCAGCTACCATCCTTCGCTGGCCCTCGTCGATCGTGGGGAGGAGATAGGCCATCGGCCTGAGGACGATGAAGTTCGGCGGCAGCTCGGTCGCCGACGCGCAGAAGATCAAGAACGTCGCCCGGCGCATCGCCGCGGCGCGCGAGACCGGCGACGACGTGGTGGCCGTCGTCTCGGCGCGCGGCAAGACCACCGACGGGCTGGTGGCGCTGGCGCAGGAGATCTCGGACACCCCGGATCCCCGCGAGATGGACATGCTGCTGTCCACCGGCGAGCGCATCTCGTGCGCGCTGATGGCGATGGCGCTGCACGACCTGGGCCACGACGCGAGCTCGTTCACCGGCTCGCAGGCCGGGATCCTCACCGACGGCGCCCACACCAAGGCGAAGATCGTGGAGATCCGCGCCGAGCGGCTGCGCGCCGCCCTGGACGACGGCAAGATCGTCCTGGTCGCCGGCTTCCAGGGGATGTCCGAGAACGACCGCAACGTCACCACCCTGGGGCGCGGCGGCTCGGACACCACCGCGGTCGCGCTGGCCGCCGCCCTCGGCGCGGACGTCTGCGAGATCTACACCGACGTGACCGGCGTCTTCACCGCCGACCCGCGCGTCGAGCCGGCCGCCCGCAAGCTGCCGCTGGTGAGCCACGAGGAGATGCTCGAGATGGCCGCGATGGGATCGAAGGTCCTCGCGCTACGGTCCGTGGAGTTCGCGCGCCGCCACGACGTCCCCCTGCACGTCCGTTCCTCCTTCCTCCCGGAGGAGGGCACCTGGATCACGAAGGAGACCCCCGGTATGGAGAAGGCGATCGTCTCGGGCATCGCCCACCGCAGCGACGAGGCGAAGATCACCGTGTCGGGGATCGCCGACCGGCCCGGCGTCGCGGCCCTGATCTTCGGCACCCTCGCCGACGCGAACCTGAACGTGGACACGATCATCCAGAACGTGGGCGGCGGCCGACGCGGCCGACGTCTCGTTCACCGTCCCGCTCGACGAGCTGCGCCCCGCCCTGGCGGCGATCGAGGGCATGCGCGACGAGCTGGACTACCGCGCGCTGTCGAGCAACGACCAGATCGGCAAGGTGACCCTGGTCGGCGCCGGGCATGAAGTCCGAGCCCGGCGTCGCGGCCAAGATGTTCCGCGTGCTCTCCGACGAGGGCATCAACCTCCAGATGATCGACACCAGCACGATCCGCATCACGGTCGTGATCGACCGCGACGAGGTCGAGCGGGCCGTCCGCGCGCTGCACGAGGCGTTCGACCTCGGCGCCGTGAGCCGTGCCGATGTTTAACGTCGCCGTGGTCGGCGCCACCGGCGCCGTCGGGGGCACGATGCTGCGCGTGCTCGAGGAGCGCGGCTTCCCGGTCACCGAGCTGCGGCCGCTGGCCTCCGAGCGCTCGCGAGGGCCGCACGCTGGAGTACCTCGGCCAGCAGCGGACCGTCCGCCGCCTGAGCGCCGACAGCTTCGAGGGCATCGACATCGCCCTCTTCTCGGCCGGCAGCTCCCGCGCCCTCGAGTTCGCGCCCGCGGCCGTCGAGGCCGGGGCCGTGGTGATCGACAACTCGAGCGCCTACCGGATGGACGACGCGGTCCCCCTGGTGGTGCCCGAGGTCAACGAGGCGGACCTCGAGGGGCACTCCGGCGTGGTCGCGAACCCCAACTGCGTCGCCGCCCCCCTGGTCGTGGCCCTCAAGCCGCTGGCCGACGCCGTCGGCCTGGAGCGCGTGATCGTCTCGAGCTACCAGTCGGTGAGCGGCACCGGCCAGGCGGCGGTGCGCGAGCTGCGCGAGCAGACCGCGGGCCTGCTGGCCGGCGACGAGCCCGAGCCCGAGGTGTACCCCCACCCGATCGCGTTCAACGTGCTGCCGCACATCGACACGTTCGACGAGAGCGGCTACACCGGCGAGGAGCGCAAGGTCGCCGCCGAGACGCGCAAGATGCTGGGGCTCCCGGACCTGGCCGTGAGCGCGACCTGCGTGCGCGTGCCGGTGATCCAGGCGCACTCGCAGGCGGTCCACATCGAGACGACCGAGCCGATCACGCCCGACGCGGCCCGCGGCCTGCTGATGGGCGCGCCCGGGGTCGTCCTCCAGGACGAGCCGCAGCTCAACGTCTACCCGCTGCCGCGCGAGGCCACCGGCAGCGACGACGTCTTCGTGGGCCGCATCCGCACGGACGCCTCCCATCCGCGCGGCCTGGCCCTGTGGGTGGTGAGCGACAACCTGCGCAAGGGCGCCGCCACCAACGCCGTGCAGATCGCCGAGTCGCTGGTCACGAGGGGCTGGCTGTAGGCCGCTCCGCGGCCTCGGCGGGGCGCAGCACCGGCCCGTAGGAGACCGCGTCGAAGGGCACCGGGCGCCCGTCCACGGCCAGCATGCGCGGCAGGGGCGGCTCGCCGCGCCCGGCCGCCTCGTCGCAGTCCTCGCACAGGGGCGCCAGCGCCAGGCGCGGCCCGTGCGCGGGGTCCAGCGAGCAGAGGCCGGCGAACGGGTCGTCGCTCGGCATGCGCTCGCCCACGCTCTCGGCCGCCCGGGCGATCTCGTCCATCCCCTCGTGGACCGCGGGGGCCAGGGCGTCCACCTGCCCCACGCCGCGCATCTCCTGGAGGGAGGTGACCGCGTCCGCGTAGGTCCCGAGGGCGCGCCCCACGCTCTCGCGGGCCGGCGGCGGCAGGTCGTCGCGGCGCATCAGGGCCGTCGCGCGGGCGCGCAGGGCGTCCAGGCAGATGCGGGTGCGGGCGCGCGCCTCGGCCACCTCGCGCCGCGTCCGCCGCTCGTTGCGCCCGGCGCCGAGCGCGAGCGCCCACAGGCCGCCCAGCAGGCCCACCGCGATCAGGATCAGCGTCGTGCGGGTGCTGACCTCCTCCTGGTCGATGGCCGGCGGCGCGGCGACGACGGCGGCGCGCGCGAGGCGGTCGACCGGGTTCGCGATGCCGCGCACGCCCGCGGACCGCAGCGCGCGCGTGATGTCGGCCGCGGGCCGCGGCCCGGCCGCCGCGACCGCCCCGCCGGGCGTCGTCACGACCAGGGTCCCGCCGTAGGCCAGGCGGCCGGCGAGGGTCCGGGCGTACACCTGCAGCGAGGGGGCGCCCACCGGTCCGAGCACGATCGCCAGCTTCACCGGGCGGCCCTGCGCGTCCAGGCGGGCGGCCAGGGCCGTCAGCGCGCGCTGGCCCTCGGGCGCGGCCGGACCCAGGACGCGCGGGCTGACATAGGCGTCGCGGGTGGCGCAGGGCCTCCTGCGCCGGATCGGCGGCCGCCGCCACCGCCGGCGACACGAGAGCGAGCGCCAGCGCGAGGAGGGCCACGCCCATCCCGCGGCGGGTGCTCAGGCGGGCGCTCCTCGCAGCGGCGGCGGGGAGGCGCGGCGTGCGAGGCCGGTGAGCCGGCGCAGCAGGGACGGGGTCGTCACCAGGCCGCCCAGCTCGATCGACATCAGCGAGACCTGGCCGGTGGCGCGCACCGGCAGGAAGCCGAGCCGCTCCAGGAAGCCGCGGTCGAAGAGGGTGTGGTGGCCCAGGAAGCGCTCGTCGACGGGGACCTCGTCGGGGTAGTTCAGCGCGAAGGCCTCGACCCGCGCCATGCCGCGCACCTTGAGGTCGGCGAGCGCCTCCAGCAGCAGGTGCTCGCACGACCCCTGCGGGTCCTCGCCCTCCAGGAAGACGCAGGTGACCAGGGCCGCGTCGCGGCTGGGCGGGCCGGCCGACAGGGCCAGGGCGCGCGGGAACGCGCGGGCGGGGCCGTACTGGACCATGCCCCGGAAGGTCGCGCCGTCGTGCAGCACCCGCCCGAACGATCCGTGGCGGCGGCCGAACGACTCCACCCAGGCGTCCTTGTGGCGGGCGTCGGAGACCAGCCGGTCGTGCTGCCAGAAGACGCAGCTGACGCACGGGGCCGGGAGGGTGGAGCGCGTGCCGGCCGTGAGTGGGGTGATCTGGCTCAGGGAGGTGTCCGTTCCCCGCGGGACCCCGGTGCGGCCGGCGACGGCCGCACCGGGGGATGGATCAGGCGCCGACCGCCTCCAGCACGCGGTCGACCGGCACCAGGTGGCGCTTGAAGTCCATGACCCGGTTGTCGATGCCCAGGGCGAGCCCGATCAGCTGGGGCAGGTGCAGCACCGGCATGTTGTACTCGGTCGCGTTCGCCGCCTCGGCCTTGCGCTGGTAGGCGTCCATGGCCAGGTGGCACAGCGGGCACGGGGTGACCATGCAGTCGGCGCCGGCGTCGCGCGACTGCGACAGCGCGTGGTGCGACTCCTTCAGGGCCACCTGCTCGCGGGCCAGGATGATCGGGAAGCCGCAGCACGAGGACTTGGCCTCGTAGTCGGCGACCTCGCCGCCCAGGGCGGTGATCAGGCGCTCGAGCGACTGGGGCTTGTCGGGGTCCTCGAAGCCCATGACCGACGACGGCCGCAGCAGCTGGCAGCCGTAGTACGGGGCCACCCGCAGGCCGTTGAGGCCGCGCGGACCCTGCTTCTCGAGCAGGGCGAGGCCCTCCTCGGTGGAGAGGTACCACAGCAGGTGGGTGACGTCGCTCGTGCCCTCGTACGGCGCGGGCGCCGACCTTGACCAGCTCCTCGTTGACCTGCTCCAGGAGGCGGGCGTCCTCCTTGACCATCTTGTTGGCCCGCCGCAGGTTGAGCGTGCAGACGTTGCAGATGGTGAGGATGTCCACGCCCATCTCCTCGGCCTGCGAGAGGATGCGGACGTTGAGCGTGAGGTACAGGTTCGGCTTGGCCTCGGCGATGTCGCCGGCGCCGCAGCAGGTGGCGGCGGGCATCGGCAGCAGCTCGATGTCGAGCATCGGAGCCAGGTACCGCGTGGTCGCGTCGAGCTCCTTGGAGCTGAACTCGGCGATGCAGCCCGGGTAGTAGGCGAACCGCGTGGCCACTAGATCGTCTCCTTGACGTTCTTCATCAGCTGCTTGACTTCCTTGAGCTTCTGGATCTTGTGCGGGATCGGCGACGGCGCCTTGCCGTGCTTGAGCATCTTGAGCGCGAACGGCACGTCCAGCGGCGCCTTGATCGGATCCGTGAACGGCACCAGCACCGTCTCGTTGAGCTTGCCGCCGGTGCGCATCGAGAGCAGGAACGCCTTCGCGTGGCGGGCGCCCGCGTCCTTCATGGCTGCGCCCCTCCTGGAAGGCGATGCCGCCCAGCTTCTCGATGGCGTCGCGGGGGTTGACCCCCTTGGGGCAGCGCTCGTTGCAGAACATGCAGCGCGTGCAGTCCCAGACGCCGTGCTCGCCGGTGTACAGCTTGGCGCGCTCCTTGCGCTGGCCGTCACGCGGGTCGCCCGCGAAGCGGTAGCCCCAGGCGAAGGCGGCCGGGCCCACGAACTCCTCGTCGGCCGCGAGCGAGTTGCACTCGGAGTAGCACGCGGCGCAGAGGATGCAGGCGGCCTCGCGGAACAGCTTCTGCATGTCCTCCTTGGACACCAGGCGCTCCCGCTCCGGCGGCGGCCCCTCGGGGATGAGGTACGGCTTGACCGACTTGAACTTGTCCCAGAACGGGTCCAGGTCGACGATCAGGTCCTTGAGCGGCCTGAAGTTGCCGATCGGGTCGATCGACACGGGGCCGCCGCCGGCCTCGCGCTTGACCTCCTCGACCTGGCTCATGCAGGCGAGCACCGTCTTGCCGTTGGCCTTGCAGGAGCACGACCCGCAGATCGCGCTGCGGCAGGAGTAGCGGACGGCGAGCGTCCCGTCCTGCTCGTCCTGGAGACGCAGGATCGCGTCGAGCAGGGTGAAGTCCTCACCGTGCTCCAGGTCGTACGACTGCCGGTAGCTCTCCTCCGAGACGTCGGGCTGGTAGCGGAAGATGTCGAAGGTGGTCGTCGCCATTAGTAGGACCTCACCTGGGGCTGGTACTTGGTGACCGTGACCTCGGAGTAGTCCAGACGGATCTGGTCGTCATCGAGGTAGGACAGGGTGTGCTTCATCCAGTTCTCGTCGTCGCGATCCGGGAAGTCCGTGCGCGAGTGGGCGCCGCGGCTCTCGGTGCGCTCGACCGCGCCGGCCACCATCGTGGCCGCGAGGTCCAGCAGGTAGCCGGTCTCGATCGTGTGGATCAGCGACTGGTTGAACGTGCGGCCCTTGTCCGTGACCACGACGCTCTTGAACCGCTCGCGCAGCTCCTCCACCGTGGCCTGGGCCTCCAGCAGCTCGGGCCCGGTGCGGAACACGCCGACCTTCTCCTGCATCGTGTCCGCGAGCACCTCGCGCAGCTCGTGCTGGCGGGGACCGCGCTGGCGCTCGAGCAGCTCGCGCAGCGTCTTCTCGTAGGCCTCCGCGGCCGCGGGCGTCGCCTGGTGGCCGCGCCCGTTGTGGCTCTCGTTGGCGAAGCGCGCCGCCGCGCCGCCGGTGCGGGCGCCGAAGACGACGGCCTCGAGCAGCGAGTTGCCGCCCAGGCGGTTGGCGCCGTGCACCGACACGCAGGCGCACTCGCCGGCGGCGAACAGCCCCTGCATGTGCGGGGAGGCCCCCCACGAGTCCACGTGCACGCCACCCATGTGGTAGTGCGCCCCGGGCCGGATCGGGATCGGCGCCTCGATCGGGTCCACGCCGGCGAAGGCCATCGCCAGCTCGCGGATCTGCGGCAGCCGCTCCATGATCTTCTCGCGCCCCAGGTGCCGCAGGTCGAGCATGATCGAGCCGTTGACGCCGCGCCCCTCGAGGATCTCGGTGGCCTCCGACCGCGACACCACGTCGCGCGAGGCGAGCTCGAGCTTGTTGGGCGCGTACTTGCTCATGAAGCGCTCGCCCAGGCTGTTGAGCAGGTAGCCGCCCTCGCCGCGCGCCCCCTCGGTCACCAGCACGCCGCTCGGGTTGAGCGTCGTGGGGTGGAACTGCATGAACTCCATGTCCTTGAGCGGCACGCCGGCCTTGAGCGCGAGGCCCATGCCGTCGCCGGTGGACGAGTGCGAGTTCGTGGAGGGGCGGTACACGCGACCGGCGCCGCCGGTCGCCAGCACCACCGCCTTGGCGCCGATCGTCTGGATCGTGCCGTGGACCATGTCGTACGCGACGACCCCGCAACAGCCGCCGTGGTCGTCCTTCACCAGCTCGGTGACGAACCACTCCTCGTACGTCGGGATGTCGTACTTGACGCACACGGTGTAGAGCGTGTGCAGCATCACCAGGCCGGTGATGTCCGCGGCGTAGCAGGTGCGCGGGTAGCCGGCGCCGCCGAACGGGCGCTGCGAGATCTTGCCGGTGACCTCGTCGCGGCTGAACACCGCGCCCCAGTGCTCCAGCTGGATGATCTCGCCGGGGGCGTCGTTGCAGAGGATCTCGATCGCGTCCTGGTCGCCGATGTAGTCGGCGCCCTTGACCGTGTCGAAGGTGTGATTGTCGGGGTGGTCCTCGGTCTCGTTGCCGAGCGCCGCGTTCACGCCGCCCTGGGCGGCCCCCGAGTGACTTCGTACCGGGTGCACCTTCGTCACGAGCGCGACGTCCACACCGGCCTCGTGCGCGGCGATCGCCGCCCTCATGCCGGCGAGGCCCGCGCCGACAACCACGACGTCATGGCTCAGCAATGTTGGTGCCCTCCGCTCTTGATTGCCCTCTGCCGGACTCTATCGGACGGACGACCGCTCTCCTCCGGGTCATTCGTCGCTTCCGCGGCGGCCGTGGGGCCCGGGATCGCGCGCGCCTCGCCGCGCCCGGCCGGGCATGATGCGCCGCGTGAGCGCCGACGCCGTCATCACGCTCGTGGTCGTCCTCCTCGTGGTCGGCGTGCTCGTCAGCGAGCGCGTGTCCCCGGCGCTGACGATCCTGGGCGGCACGATCGCGCTGCTCGCGACGGGCGTCATCGACGCCGACCAGGCGTTCGCGGGCTTCGCGAACCCGGCCCCGCTCACCGTCGCCGCGCTCTACGTGCTGGCCGCGGCCGCCGGCCGCACGCGGGTGCTGGAGTCGATCATCGCGCGGGTGTCGCTGGGCGGGCGCGCGCGTCGCCGCGAGCCCGGCGAGCGCGGCGCGCTGGCCCGGATCCTGGTCCCCACCGCCGCCGCGTCGGCGTTCCTGAACAACACCCCGATCGTGGCCATGACCATCCCCGGCGTCCTGTCGTGGACGCGCCGCACCGGGCGCTCGCCCTCCCGCTACCTGATGCCGGTGAGCTTCGCCGCCATCGTGGGGGGCACGATCACGCTGATCGGGACCTCGACCAACCTGGTCGTCTCCGGCCTGCTCGAGGACGCCGGCTACCCGCCGCTGGGCCTCTGGGAGATCGGCAAGGTGGGCCTGCCGTTCGCGATCGCCGGCCTCGTCACCATGGTCCTGCTGACGCCGCTCCTCCTGCCCGAGCGCCGTGCTCCCAGCGAGACCGCCGACGCCGACGCCCGCGAGTTCACGATCGAGATGATCGTGACCGACGAGCCCGGGATCGCCGGCCAGAGCGTCGCCGAGGGCGGCCTGCGCAGCCTGCAGGGGGTCTTCCTGGTCGAGGTCGAGCGCGACGGGCACCGCATCTCCTCGGTGCGGCCCGACGAGATCCTGGCCGCGGGCGACCGGCTCACGTTCGCGGGCAACGTCAGCCGGGTGCTGGACCTGCAGGAGATGCGGGGTCTCGCGTCGGCGGAGGAGCGCCACTTCGCCGCGGCCGGCTCGGCCCTCGACCGCCGGCTCTACGAGGCCGTCGTCGCTCCGTCCTCGGGGCTCGTGGGCCGCACCCTGAAGGACGTCGGCTTCCGCGGCCGGTACGGCGGCGCGGTGATCGCGATCCACCGGGCCAGCGAGCACGTCCCGGGAAAGCTCGGCGACGTCCCCCTGCACGCGGGCGACGTCCTGCTGGTGCTCTCCGGCCCCGCCTTCCGCCCGCGCGCCCTCGACCGGCGCGACTTCCTGGTCGTCGCGCCCCTCGCGGGCGAGGGCCCGCCCCGCGAGGAGAAGGCCCCCTGGGTCGCGCTGATCACGGTCGCCCTGCTGGTGCTCGTGGGGACCGGCGTGCTGGACATCCTGCTCGGGGCGTTCCTCGCCGCGTTCGCCGTCGTCGCGCTGCGCATCCTCACGCCGACGGAGGCGCGGGACGCCGTGGACATCGACGTCATCGTCGTGATCGCGGCCAGCTTCGGGATCGGCGCGGCCATCGAGTCGAGCGGGCTGGCCGCCGATCTCGCCGACGTCCTCGTCGATCCGTTCGGGCGCTTCGGGGACCTCGGGCTCCTGTTCGGCGTGCTCCTGGCGACGATGGTGCTCACCGAGCTGATCACCAACAACGCCGCCGCGGTGCTCCTGTTCCCGGTGGCCCTCCAGACCGCGCTCGCCGCCGGGCTCGACCCGCGCCCCTTCGCCATCGCCATCGCCATCGGGGCCTCGTCGTCGTTCCTGACCCCGATCGGATACCAGACGAACACGATGGTCTACGGCATCGGCGGCTACCGCTTCGGCGACTACGCGCGGCTGGGCCTGCCCCTGTCGATCGTCATGGTGATCGTGGCGATGATCGTCATCCCGATCGCCTGGCCGCTGACCTGACGCCGAGCCGGGCACACCGGCTTCGGTATGCTCAGTGCGTTTTGCGGCCGCCCAGGGTGGCCGCGTGTCAGAGAACGCCTTAGAAGGAGTCGGACCCGTGGCACACCGCGTCACCTTCATCCCCGGCGACGGCACCGGGCCGGAGATCGCCGAGGCCACCAGGCGCGTCCTCGACGCGACCGGGGTCGAGTTCGACTGGGACGTGCAGGAGGCCGGCGTCGACGTCATGGAGACGGCCGGCACGCCGCTGCCGGACTCCGTGATCGAGTCGATCAAGGCGCAACAAGGTCGCCATCAAGGGCCCGATCACGACGCCCGTCGGGCATCGGCTTCCGCAGCGTCAACGTGGCCCTGCGCAAGGCGCTCGACCTCTACGCCTGCGTGCGCCCGTGCAAGAGCTACCCCGGCGTGCGCTCCCGCTACGAGGACATCGACCTCGTCATCGTGCGCGAGAACACCGAGGACCTGTACGCCGGCATCGAGTTCGAGGCCGGCTCGCCCGAGGACGCTGCGGCTCGACCGAGGTGATCCGCGAGCTGCGACCCCACCGCGACGATCCGGCGAGCACACCGGCATCTCGATCAAGCCGATCTCGGTCGAGGGCACCCGCGCGCATCGTCAAGTACGCCTTCGACTACGCCGTCGAGAACGGCCGCAAGAAGGTCACGGCCGTCCACAAGGCCAACATCATGAAGTTCACCGACGGGCTCTTGCTCGCGGTGGCGCGCCGAGGTCGCGAAGGACTACCCGGACATCGAGTTCGAGGAGCGCATCGTCGACAACATGTGCATGCAGCTCGTGCAGAAGCCCGAGCTGTACGACGTGATCGTGCTCCCGAACCTCTACGGCGACATCCTCAGCGACCTCGGCGCCGGCCTCGTCGGCGGCCTGGGCGTAGCGCCCGGCGCGAACATCGGCACGCAGGCCGCCCTGTTCGAGCCGACCCACGGCAGCGCCCCCAAGTACGCCGGCCAGAACAAGGTCAACCCGCTCGCGATGATGCTCTCCGGCGTGCTGATGCTCCGGTACCTCGAGGAGACCGACGCCGCCGATCGCATGGAGGGCGCCATCGCCGAGCTGATCCGCGAAGGGAAGTCCGTGACCTACGACATGAAGGACGACCGCAACGACCCGACCGCGGTCGGGACGTCCGGCGTCGCCGACGCCCTCATCGAGAAGCTCTCGGGGGTGAAGGCGTGAGCGCCGAGAAGGCGCCCCTGCGCGTCGCCGTCACCGGCGCCGCCGGCCAGATCGGCTACTCGCATCCTCCCGCGCATCGCCGCCGGCGAGATGCTTCGGCCAGGACCAGCCGGTCATCCTGCAGCTCCTCGAGATCCCGGTCGAGAAGGTCCAGGAGGCGCTCAAGGGCGTCGCCATGGAGCTCGACGACTGCGCCTTCCCGCTGCTGCGGGGCCTGGTGCTGACCGGCGACCCGCGCGTGGCCTTCGACGACGTCAACTGGGCGTCCTGGTGGGCAGCAAGCCGCGCGGCCCCGGCATGGAGCGCGCCGACCTGCTCAAGGACAACGGCAAGATCTTCATCGAGCAGGGCAAGGCCATCGACGAGGTCGCCGCGGACGACGCGCGCGTCGTGGTGGTGGGCAACCCGTGCAACACCAACTGCATGATCGCCGCCGCCCAGGCCAAGCGCCTCGGCCCCGAGCGCTTCACCGCGATGATCCGGCTCGACCAGAACCGGGCCCAGACCCAGCTGGCGCAGAAGGCCGGCGTCGAGGTGAGCGCGGTCAACGACATCATCATCTTCGGCAACCACTCGCCGACGATGTTCGCCGACTTCACCAACGCCACGATCTCGGGCAAGCCCGCCGCCGAGGTCATCGGCGACGACGCGTGGCTCGAGAACGAGTTCCTGCCCACGGTCGGCAAGCGCGGCGCGGCCATCATCGCCGCCCGCGGCCTGTCGTCGGCGGCCTCGGCCGCCAACGCGGCGCTCGACCACGTCCGCTCGCTGCACACGCCGTCGGACGACATCCACTCGATCGCCGTGCCCTCGGACGGCTCGCTACGGCTTCGACGAGGGCGTCTGGGCCTCGGTGCCGGTCCGGACCACGGCTCCGGGCACCTACGAGGTGGTCCGCGAGGGCTGGGACCACGGTGACTTCGCCAAGGCCAAGATCGCCGCCACCAACGCCGAGCTGGTGGAGGAGCGCGAGACGGTCAAGGAGATGCTGGGCTAGCTCAGCCCACCCGCGCCCTGGCGCGGGACCCCAGGTGCTGGGCCTTGCGCCATGCGAGGCTCAGCACCCATGAGGGGTCGAACGGCGAGGGGTCGAGCACCGTCCGCCGCGAGACCAGGCCCGAGCCGATCCAGCGGGCCAGGGTGGACGCGGACTCGCCGCCGCCGCGCCCGCGCGCGGCGCCCAGGAGCGCCCTTGATCTCGCCGTCGAAGCGCACGTAGCGCGTCGGCGCCAGCGGCGGCAGGGGCGGGCTCGGCCTGCCCAGGGCGGCCGCCACGCAGCGGCCGGGGATGTCGAAGCCCGCGCGGATCGAGCCCTCCACGGTCGCGCCCAGGCGCAGGTTGACGTCGTGCACCATGAAGCGCCCGTCGCGCTCGATGAAGCTCAGGCTGCACGGCCCCCGATAGCCCACCAGCTCCAGCAGCCGGCGGGTCCCGTCGACCACCTCGGGCGGGACGGCGGCCGTGTGCATCACCGAGGCCGGGCCGGCCCCGCGGGGGTAGTCGCGGTCCACCCGGAAGCCGAGGAAGTCGAAGCCGTGGTCCGAGAGCACGCAGTGGCCGACGTACCGCGGTCCCACCACCCGCTCCTGGACCAGCGCCGGGATGCCCGCGGCCACCAGCGCGCGGATCGCGTCGTCGCGCTCGCGCGCCGTCGTCGCGAGCATGGGCTTCTCCCAGAGACCGCTGGAGCCCGAGATGCGCGGCTTGACGATGCAGGGCAGCTCCGGCCAGCCGTCGGCCGGCGGCTCGCCCGCGATCTCGATGGTCAGGGGGTGGTCCACGCCGGCCCGCCGCGCCGTCCGGGCGAGCTCGCCCTTGTCGCACAGGGCGCGGTACTGCGCCGCATCGGGCCCCGCCACGACGGCCCCGCCCAGGTCGGGCGCGCGCTCGGCCAGCAGCCTCACGATGTCCTCGTCCAGGGGCAGCACCGCGTTGACCCCCAGCCGGCGGCAGGCGGCCGCGACGAACTCCAGGAAGGCGTCCGGAGCGTCGGTGGGCGAGGGGTACCGCAGCGGGTGCATGCGGCCCGGCCCGCGGCCGCCGGTGGCGCCGGCCGGGTGCGCGGGCACGACCCGATGGCCCCCTCGCCGCAGCGAGCGGCACGTCCACGGGCCGGGCCGGTGGCCCACCCAGAGGACGAGGACGCAGGCTGAGGCGGACCCGGCGCGGGCCCGCGGTGTCGCGGCGTACGCCGCGCCTTCCGGCATGACCGGGACGCTACCGGCCGCGGGCCGCGGCCGCGCGGTGCTAGGAGCTGACCGCGGCTCCGCGGAAGACGCCGCCGAGGCGGCGCATGCCCTCCTCGATCTCGGCGGGGCTCACCCCGCTGTAGGCGAGGCGCAGGGTGCGCTCGCCCCCCGAGACGAAGCAGTCGCTTCCCTTGACGTAGGCGACGCCGGCCGCGGCGGCCTCGTCGAACAGGGCGTCCGCCGACAGGCCCTCGGGGAGCGTGAGCCACATGAAGAAGCCACCCGCGGGGGGGACGCAGCGCGTGCCCTCGGGCATCTGGTCCAGGCCGGCGACCATCGCGTCGCGCCGCGCGCGCATGAGCTCGGTGACCCGGGCGATGTTGCCCGGCAGGCCGCCCGACGCGATCAGCTGGTGCACCGCGGCCTCCGAGAGCAGGGCCGGCGAGATGTAGGTGCGCGAGGCGGCCGCCGTGAGGGGGCCGGCGATCTCGGCGGGGGCGACGAGGTAGCCGACGCGCAGCCCCGGGGCGACCGTCTTCGAGAAGGACGAGGTGAACAGGACGCGGCCCGCGGGCGCAAGCGAGGCGATGGAGGGCAGCGACTCGCCCTCGAAGCGCAGCTTGCCGTAGGGGTCGTCCTCCAGGATGAGGATGCCGTGGCGCTCGCACACCTCGACCAGCGCGCGCCGCTTGTCGAGCGAGATGGTGGCGCCGGAGGGGTTCTGGAAGTTGGGGATCGTGTAGATCAGCCGCGGCACCCGGCCGGCGGCGCAGGCGGCGGCGAGGGCGTCCACGTCGAGCCCGTCGTCCTCGACCGGGATCGGCAGCACCTCCATGCCGTGCAGCCGCAGCTGGAGCAGGGCGCGGTCGTAGGTGGGGGCCTCGACGGCGACCAGGTCGCCGGGCTCGAGCAGCGTCTCCAGCAGGAACACGAAGCCCTGGAGGGAGCCGTTGGTGATGAAGACCTGGTCCGCGCCGACCCCGTGCTCGGCGGCCAGCGCCTCGCGCAGCGGCGGGTACCCGTTGCCCGTCCCGTAGGAGAGGATGCGCACGTGGTCGGCCGCCAGGGCGGCCCGCGTGCACTCGGCGATCAGGTCGCCGCTCAGGGCCTCAGGACACGGTGCGCCCCGCGCGAAGGAGATCGTCGCCACGGGCGGGGAGTCTACCGGACCGGTCGCGCCCCGAGCCGACGTTCCGGTTGCTACTTGGCCCGCTTCTTCGCCGCGGCCTTGGCCGCCTTCGCGAGCCTGGCCTTGCTCGCGATGCAGAAGTTGCTGATGCCCAGCGGCGACTTGGTGAAGCTCTTGCCCGTGTAGGGCCAGATGCGCCAGATGTAGCAGGTCCCGGGCAGCGTCTTGCTGGCGGGGACGCGGAACTGCGTGCCGCGCGGGAACGCCGAGTACACCTTGGTCACGACCGGGGGCAGGTTGGGCCGCTTGCGGATGACCTTGAACAGCTGGAGGTTGTAGAGGGTCGTGCCGCGCGGGCCCTTGGCCCACTGGAGCACGGGCGTGCGGGTGACCAGGGTCTTGCCGGCCCGCGGCCTGAGCCGCTTGGCGTTCTGGAGCGGCAGCAGCGAGGTGAGCGAGGCGACCTTGACCGGGGCGGCGGCGCCCGCGATCGAGAAGGGGTCCGAGGTGGCCGCCGACGCGTTGCCCGCGGGGTCGATCTGGACGACCCGGAACACGTACGCGCCGTTGGCCAGCGGGCTGACGGTGGCCGACGCGGCCGGCGTGTCCGAGGTCTGGAGGACCGCGCCGCCGCTGCCCAGCACCTGCCAGCGCGCGAAGGCGCCGGGCTCCATGGCCCAGGAGAAGGTGGGCGACGGGTTGCTGGTCGGGAAGGGCGGCCGCCCGGTGATGGCCGGGGCGGCGGGCGGGGTCGCGTCCAGCGTGAACGAGCGGGCGGCCTCCGCCCCCTCGTCCCCGAACGCGTTCACCTGCGACACGCGGAACGTGTACTCGCCGTCGCCGAGGGGCCCGGCGGTGGCCTGGTTGGCCGCGCCCGAGCCGGACTGCAGGGCCGTGTCGCCGTCGGCGGGGAAGAGCTCCCAGGTGAACCCGGGCTGGTCGCCCGCCCAGCGTGAAGGTGGGCGAGGCCAGGTTGGTCAGGCCCTCGGGCCCGCCGGTGAAGGTGGGCGCGGCGGGCGCGTTGGGGTTGATGGTGAAGGTGCGCGCCTGGCCCGTGCCGCCGCCCCCGTTGCCCGCGTTGTCGATGGTGCGCACGTACCACGACGTGGACACGCCCTTGGGGATGACCGTCGGCCACAGCGCGGGGTTGCGGGTCACGCGGTACTCGGCCTGGCCGACCACGTGGGGGACCGACGCGATCACCCGGTAGGTGCCCGAGATCCGCACGTAGACCTCGTAGCGGTTGAAGCCCGAGGTCTCGTTCCCCGTGGAGGGCCCGAAGACGAACGTCGGCTCGCTGGTGACCGTGGCCCGCGGGGTGGGCTGGCGCAGGGCGGCCGCCCGGGGGGCCGCGCCGTCGAAGTTGAAGGCCGGCGTGACGACCGGGCCGCTGGTGTTGCCGGCGGCGTCGGTGGCCACCCCGGTGCGCGTCTGGGCCGCGCCCTGCTGGGTGACCGCGGCGTCGGCCGGGCAGTTCACCGGGGCGAGGCTGGCGCCGCAGGTCCAGTCGATGGTCAGCGACCGGTACCAGCCGTTGTCCCCGTTGGGCAGCGCGGGGGCGAACGCCACCGTGAGCGTCGGCGGCGTCCGGTCCACCACGACCGTCGCCACCGCGTCGGGGCCGGTCTGGGGAGGCAGGAGGCCCAGCGAGTCGGTCTCCGTGGCACGCACGCGGAGCGTGTACGACCCCTCCGCGCCGAAGGGGAATCCGGCCGTCGTGCTCGCCGTCGCGAAGTCCGACGCCGGCGAAGCTCACCGGAGTAGTGTGATCCCGTCGTACCCCAGCTCCGGCTGCACGGCTCCCCAGGACAGGTTCCGCGGCCGTGGCGTTCGTGTAGACCGTGCCGGAAAGCGCCGGCGCGGCGGGCGCCGCGAGGGCGCTCGGGACCATCGTCAGCAGGGCCGCCGCGCAGGCGAGAAGGCAGGTCGCGACGAGGCGCGGGGAGGTGAGGCGGAGGCGCATCGGTCACCCCCGATCCTATCCCCGCGGTACCGCCTCCCAGGCGACCCTCAGCCACCCGTTCGGCCAGTTTGCGGCCTCTCCGACGGGGGGTCTGAACCCGTTCACTTACGGATGCAGAAGTGGCTGACTCCGAGGGGGGTCGAGGTGAAGCTGGAGCCGCGGTACGGCCACACCCGCCAGACGTAGCAGGAGCCCTTCTTGAGGGCGGCGCGCCGGGGGAGCGTGAAGGAGCGCTTCCTCGGGAATGAGGTGCGGACCTTCTTCAGCGCGTTGTCCTTGCCCACCAGGAAGATCTGGACGTTGTAGAGCCGGGTGCCCCGGGGGCCGGCGGCCCACCGGAGGGTGGGGCGCGTGGAGCGGATCTTCGCGCCCCGCCGCGGCGTCAGCTTGCGCCAGTTGCTGCTGGGCAGGGCGGAGACCGCCGCGGTCGCCGGCGGGGCGCCGGGGGCGGCGAGGATGGCGAACGGCTCGGTGGCCCATGGTCCGGGGTTGCCGACGGCGTCCACCTGCCGGGCCTCGAACGAGTACGAGCCGGCGGCCAGGGGGGCCGGGGCGGCCGACGCGCCCGTCGTGCTGGAGGGGCCCTGCACCAGGGTCCCGCCGGCGCCGATCACGCGCCACCAGGTGGTCGCGCCGGGCTCGACCCCGCTCCACGAGAAGCTCGGGGTCACGCCGACGCTCGGCGACGGACGGCTGGCGGCGATGGCCAGCGGCGGCGGCGCGGTGGCGTCGACGGCGAACGCGGCGGTCGCCGGAGCGCTCTCGGCGCCCACGGCGTTGCGCTGCACCACCTGCAGCCGGAAGTCGCCGCTGGCCGAGGAGCGCGGTCGCCTGGCCGCTCGCGGTCGCGACCTCGCCGGACTGCACGGGCGTGCCCGCCGCGTTGACGATGGTCCAGCGCGAGCTGGTCCGGTTGCCGGTCCACGCGAAGCTGGGCGCCGTGTTGTTCGAGAGGCCCGGCGGCGTGGCCGTGAGCGTGGGGGGCGGCGGGGCGACGCGGATCGTGGTGCGGTTGGCCGCGGGCGTCACCTCGGTCGGGAGCCCCGCGTCGTGCCGCACGCACCCACCAGGTCAGCACGACCCCCTCCGGCAGGTCGACGGTCGCCGTGGCCGACGCCGCGGTCGCGTCCTGGGTGGTCGCGACCAGCGTCGGGCCCGACTGGCAGGCGGCGGTCCACGTAGACGCTGTAGCCGGTGGTCGCGTGAGGAGCCCGGTCGCCGTCCAGGTGAAGGTGGGCCGCGCGCTCACCGACCGCGTTCGCCGCCGGGGAGACCGGGAGCGAGGGCGCCGCCGCCGCAGCCGCCGGGGCGATCGAGGGCGATGAGCCGCGACCAGGGCCAGGCCGAGCCGGGCGATCGCGGGGCGGTGGGGGGTCAGGCGCATCGCGCGATGCTACGTCGCGGAGGTCGGGGTGTCAGCCACCGAGGGTCCTGCCGGGCCCGGGCGCCCCTGCGGGCGCCCGGGCCGGTGGATCGTCAGCCGGTGACGGCCGGCTGGATGCGCTTCGCGATGGGCGCGAAGATGGTGGCCGCCGTGGCCCGGACCGCGGCGACGCCGGTCGCCTGAGCCGTGGCCGTGTTGGTGCGCTTGCCGCGGACCGAGGCGTTGGCGACGAGCCAGACGCTGACGGTGCGGCTCTGGCCCGGCTGCAGCGTCCCGAGCGAGAAGCTGATCCGGCCGGTCGCGAGCGTGCCCAGGCGGCTCGACTTCGCGAACGAGAGACCGCTCGGGAGCGTGTCGCGCAGGGTGACGTTCTTGGCCGTGACCTTGCTCGTGTTGCGGACGACGATCGTGTACCTGACCCGCGTCAGCACCTTGGCGGTCTTGGGGGCCGTCTTGGTGATCCCGAGCTTGGCCTTGGCCGCCACCACGACGGACGGCGTCACGCCGGTCACCGGGGCGGAGGGGGTCGTCGGCGTCGTCGGCGTGGTGGCGGCCGTGAAGGTCACCGTCGTCGTCGCGCTGATGTTCCCCTTGCCGGAGGTGGTGGTGTTCTGCGAGTCGTCGGAGGTCGGCTGGATGGCGTAGAGCACGCCGTCACCGGCGGTGGTGCCCGAGATCGTCGTCGTGCCCGGGCCCGGGGCGGTGAGGGTGACCGTCGCCGTGCCGCTGGGGCCCACCGTCACCGACGGGGCCGACAGCGTGCCCGGGCCGGACGTGACCGCGAGCTGGACCTCGGAGCCGGGCTTGGCGGCGATCGTGATCGTCGTGCTGGTGGCGCCGGCGGCCGGGGCCGCGGCGTTCAGGGCCAGCGTGCGGGGGGTGGCGCTCTCCGTGAGGGCCTCCTGGATCCGCGCCGCGGCGGCCGCGTTGATCGTCGCCGAGCTGGTCGGGTTGGTCGCGCGCAGCTCACCGCGGAGCACCCAGACCGCGACCTGCGAGATGGCCGCGTCGTCCTGCTTGGCCGGGGTGATCGGGCCGGTCGGCGTGCGGTTCTGCAGGATCCAGAGCACCGCGCGGTCCGCCGGGGTGGCGAGCGGGATCTCGGTGACCTCGACGGTCGGGCCGGGGGTGTTCTGGTTGAGGAACTTGGTCGTCTCGATGCAGTAGGCGACCACCGGCGTGCCGTCGAGCGTCAGGTTGATCGTGCCGGCCGCGCCGCCCGGGCCCTGCTGGCCGTTGGGGAGGAAGTACTGGAGGTCGGTCCGCTCGAGGTCCGGCGTCGGGCCATCGGCCTGACCGGTCCACTGCTGGGACTGCGTCGCGCCCAGGGCCGACGACATCTGCAGAACGAACAGCGCGGCGACCGCCGCCATGACGGCGGAGATGACGCGGTACGCGCGTCGCCTCGTTCTGAGTGGGTGAACCTGCATCGACATGACCTCCCGGGGCCTGGGGATGTACTCACAGAGCAGAAAGGGTGACGCCCCACCCCGACGGCGGCGCCCACTATGTCACGCACGATGCGTGAGGGCCGCGTCCCGGGTGGCAGGTTTCGCCCCTCCGGCGGGGAGACGAAAAAGCGCTTCCGCATACCTTCTGTCCAACGGGGGGGTCTTGTCACCCCCTGTTCCAGGGCGCATTGTCGCTCCATGCGCGGGGGCCGCCGGACGCGGCGCTAGCATGGTTGCGGAAAGGATCGATGGTGCGCGCTGCGAGGAGAGGATCGAGCGTGACCGAGGCCATCCTCAACCTGCTGCGCTCGCGCAGCCAGGTCATGACGGCGGGCGCGATCAGCGTGCTGCTGGGTCAGGGCGCGGTCGGGACGCTGGGCCAGGAGCCCGCGCCCGAGGTGGCCGCCGAGCTCGACGCGCTGGCGCGCGCGGGAGAGCTCGTGAGCCTCACGGGATGCCCGGTCTGCGGCCTCGCCGGGGACGTCTGGACCGTGCCCGAGAACGTGCCCGCCCGCGTCGTGCCGCCGCTCGGGTTCACCGAGGACGACGCCGCCGCGACCATGTCGCCGCTCATCGACGAGGGCGCGATCGAGCTGGGCGAACGGGTCGAGCTGGTGGAGCGCGACTGCTGTCTGCGCAGCGCGCGCCCCTGGCGGGCGACCCCCCGCCCGGCCTGACCGGGACCTATCGGACGACCCCTCCGCTGCCGATGTCTCAGGGGGCGCGGACGCCGTCCGCTCCGCGCGTCAGGATCCTCGCGAACCTCAACTAGACCTCCGGCGAAAGGCGATTGACCTCCCGGGGGGGGACCGGGATCGCGAGGCTGCCGTACCTTGGCTGCGAGCCGCGAAGGGCGGTTCGTCCGGCTTGGACGCCGGTCACCGGAACGACAGACGGAGGTAGAAGTGACCGATCACAACAGTGGCAGGCCGAGTCGCCACGTGCTCGTGACCGGAGGGCTCGGATTCATCGGTTCCTTCGTCACCGAGAGTCTCGTCGAGAGCGGTGACCGCGTCACCGTCGTGGACTCGTGCGTGTCGAGCGTCATCGAGCCCGAGGACCTGCGCGGTCCGGTCGGCTCCATCACCGTCGTCCAGAAGACGGTCGAGGACTACCTCGTCGAGGCCGGCTCGCTCAACGACTTCGACATGGTCGTCCACTGCGCGAGCTACGTCGGCCCGGCCAGCATCCTCGGCTTCGCCGGCCAGCTCGGCCCGGCCATCGTGGGCACCACGGCCATGGTGATCGAGAAGTGCATCGCGGCGGACATCCCGCTCGTCAACTTCTCGTCCGCCGAGATCTACGGCAAGAGCGGCATCCTCCGCGAGGACGGGGACATCCGCGTGCCCCCGTACTTCAACCCCCGCATCGAGTACGCGCTCGGCAAGCTCACCGCCGAGGCCATGTGCATCAACAGCAAGGTCCACGGCCTGCGCTCGGCGACGATCCGCCCGTTCAACGTGGCCGGCCCCCGCCAGTCCCGCTACGGCGGCTTCGTGATGCCGACCTTCGTCCAGCAGGCCCTCGAGGGCCTTCCCCTGACGGTCTTCGCCTCCGGCCAGCAGCGCCGGGCGTTCCTGTCGGTCTTCGACCTCTGCCGCTTCATCGACGAGCACCTCACCGACGAGGCGTTCGACGACCCGAAGATCTACAACGTGGGCAACCCGGGCAACACGACCGAGATCTACGAGCTGGCCGTGCGGGTCAAGGAGATGACCGGCAGCGAGTCGGACATCATCTACGCCGACGCCACCAAGATCTACGGGCCGCAGTACGAGGAGGCCGAGAGCTTCGAGAAGCTCCCCGAGCTCAAGAACGCGGCCGCGCTGGGCTGGCAGCCCCGGATGGACCTCGACGCCCTGATCCAGGAGACGATCGACTACTACAAGGCCAACGCGGACCTCCGTGGGGCGAATGCTCGACTCTAAGTCGCTCTCATCCCTGCTGGTCGTCGCGCCGCACGCCGACGACGAGGTGCTCGGAGCGGGAGGCCTGATGGCTCAGGCCTCCCGTGCCGGCGCCAAGGTCCACGTCATCTTCATGGCGGTCGACGGCCTCAAGCACTGGGGCCACCCGGTCGTCACCACCCTCGAGGAGCGCATCGCCGAGATCGACGCGGTCGCGGCGCGGGTGGGCTTCACCTACGAGATCTTCTACGCGGGCAAGGACCTGATCGAGCAGCTCGACACGGTCAGCCAGCGCGAGATGGTCAACCTGTTCGAGGCGGCGTTCAACGAGCACCGTCCCGACCTGCTGCTGCTCCCGCACGGCGAGGACTTCGACCAGGACCACCGGGCCACGTACCGCGCGGCGTTCGCCGCGGCGCGGCCGATCCCGCAGAACCTGGACAAGTTCTTCCCGAAGAACATCTGGACCTACGAGATCCCCAAGATCATCTGGTCCGACGCGCCCTTCAAGCCCGCGTTCTACGTGGACATCAGCGACGTGATCGAGATCAAGCTGGACGGCGTGCGGCTCTACCCGACCCAGCTCCGCGAGCCCCCGCACATCCGCTCGATCGAGAACGTGCGTGCGCTGGCCTACCTGCGCGGCAGCGAGATCGGCGTGGAGTACGGAGAGGCCTACACGGTCCTTCGCTCGGTCCTGAACTGAGGACGCCACGGCGTGCCGCGCATCGTCAGCACGCTCGAGCTATCCGCGCCGCCCCCAGTGGAACGCCCGGGTCGAGGTGATCGACCCGGGCGTCCGGGGTCGTCGCCCGGGCCATCCGCGAGCTGGTGTCCGCGGCCGGCCGCTGCGACGTGATGGTGCTCGACGGCTCGATCGGCATCAGGGCGCGCAACCCGGACCTGGCGGTGGCCGCCCTGGTCGGGCTCCGCCGCCGCCGCCCGCCCGTGGTGATGGCTGAGGCCAACTGGAAGGCCGGCGCCGGGCGTCGACCGGGCGCTGCGCCGTGCCGGCATGCGCGCCATCTCCCGCGCCGTGACCCACTTCTGCGTGGTCTCCAAGCACGAGCTGGAGGTGTTCCCGCGCACCTGGGGCATCAGCCCCGACCGGGTCGTCTACACGCCCTTCTACTACACGCTGGGCGAGGAGGAGCTCGGCCGTCCCGACCGGCGAGGGCGGCGGCGTCTTCGCCGGCGGCAACCCGATGCGCGACTACGGCACCCTGATCGAGGCCGCGCGCGGCCTGGGCGTGGAGGCCAGCATCGCCACGCAGCCGGCCCGAGATCCTGCGGCTACCCCGCGATGCCGTCCAACGTGCGCGTGGGCCCCGTGCCGCACGACGAGTACGTGCGGCGCATGCGGGCGGCCGACGTCGTGGTCGTGCCGCTGATGCCCCGCACGGTGCGCAGCGGCGGGGAGCAGACCTACCTGAACGCGATGGCCCTGGGCAAGGTCACCATCGTCACCGACTCCCCCGGCGCCTCGGACTACATCGAGTCGGGCGTCACCGGGATCATCGTCCCGCCCGCGGATCCGGGCGCGATGCGCGAGGCGATCGCATGGGCGACCGACCCGGCGAACCGCGAGGTGGCGCGCCGCATGGGCCAGGCGGCCAAGGACCACGTGCTGCCCCGCTTCGGGCCGGACCAGTGGGTCGACCGGCTGCTGGAGATCGCGGACCTCGCCGCGGCGGGCTGAGCCGCCGCGGCGAGGTCCGGCGTCGATCAGCCGGCGACCACCCTCATGCGGTTCCAGGGGATGCCGGAGTTGTCGTCGCGGGCGAGCCCGTCGTCGGGCGAGCCCTTCGACCGGACGATGTAGCCGTAGGACCCGTTGAAGGTCGGCCCGACCACCGCGTCCCAGTTGGCCGTCGCCGAGTTCTCCATCATCAGGAGGATCACCCGGTCGGACGAGCCGTCCACGGCGATCATCCCGTAGTCCTGCAGCGCGTGGCAGACCTGGCGCAGGAACGCCGTCTCCAGGCCCGGCCGGCCCGGCACCGTGCGGGTGTCGCAGTTGACGGCCGGGTCGAGCTGCAGCCGCATCCCCATGTCCATGGCGGTCGCGGGGTTGCGGGTCGACGTGCCCTTGGGCTGGTCGGTGCGCGTCGCCGGGGAGCGGAACTTGTTGGTGAAGTCCGCGGCCGAGTACGCGAAGCGCAGCGCGTGGCGGATCGAGCCCGACTGGACCTGGGCCGGGCGGATCAGGCCGGCCAGGATCGAGAGGCCCGACCCGGTGCCACCGCCCGCGAACGGGACGCTGACGCTCTGCGAGCCGTCCGGGTTCAGAGCCGCCCCGTCGTTGTTGTAGTGGAAGAGCCCGGCGCCGGAGGCCGACAGGCTGTTGGAGCCGATGTTGGCCTGCCACAGCCGCAGCTCCGTGTCGCGGCCGAAGTCCGGGTGGGACGGGTCCAGGATCACCAGCGGGCTGTCGGCGCCGCCGCCGGCCTGGGCCTGGGCGGGCACCCGGAAGCGGGTGTTCTTGCCGCCCACGTTGACCGAGAACAGCGGGTCGGTCGGCTTGGCGACGTAGACCGGCGGAACCTCGCCGTCGGAGCTGAGGCCGACCTTCGAGATGCCGGCGTTCTCGACCAGCTGGGAGACGATCGCGGCGCTGCGCGGATCGGTCGGCGCGTTCGCGGGGATCGGCCTGTTGAAGGCGAAGTCCGGCGAGTAGGGGTCGACCTCGGCCGACAGCCTCGTCTTGACCGGCGAGGGGGCCGGGGCGGGCGGGGCGGGCGGGGCGGCGGTGGCGTGGCCGTTGACCACGGCCGAGCGCACCAGGAGGAAGGCGGGCCCCTTGGGACGGCGCGCCTCGCCGAGGCCGATCGAGCCCCGGACGGCCGTCACGCGGCGCATGTTGACCGGGCGCGAGCGGGCGACGACCGTGCCGTTCACCCGCAGATAGCTGCGCGCGCGCCGGTTGGACCACGTGGAGTGGAAGGTCACGGTGCGCCACGCCTTCGCGGGCAGCCGGACCCGGCTGACCACCATGCCGACCCTCTTGCCGCCGGGGGTGGTGCGCCAGAGCGCCCACCGGAGTCCCTTGCGCGTGCGGATCACGCCGGCCTGCTGGATCTGGCCGTTCGCGCTCTGCGACCACAGCAGCGGGCGCAGGCCGCCGAGGGCCAGGCGCAGCTTCTGCGCGTTGACGCGGGCGCGGAGCGAGACCGAGGACCGGTTGCCGAGGTCGGCGGTGATGAGCGCGGCCCCCTTGCCGGTCGGATCGCTCAGCTTCAGCGCGCGCGGCTTGCGCTCGGCGGCCGTGAACTGGACGTCGGACGGCGGGCCGGACGTGATGGGCTGCCATCCCCCCAGAGACCCGGTCGAGGCGGCCAGCTGGGCGGTCGGGGCGGTTGCCCCGGCGGCCGTGCCGCACATTGCCCCGAGCCCTCCCGCGACTCCGCCGGCAACGGCGAACGCGAGTCTGCGGCGTCGGGTGAACGCGCGCAGGGCACCGACGGTGAGTGTCGGTTTCATCAATTGTCACCCCCAGGCGATTGCCGCACGGGCTGGGCGGGCACCCCATCCCCGTGCTCGTGCGAGCAGCGGAGACGCCGCGCGGAAGACGTCTGTCGTGTTCCGTCCAATGGGCACTGGACGAATGAGGGCACCAGTCTGCACGCCGAGGCCGCGCCTGTGAAGGGCGAGTTGGCCTTTTCACCTTTTGAAAGCTTTTCGCACAGGTGACTCCCACCCGCCCGCCAGGGGACCGCCGGGGACCCCTGCTACCGTCGCGCTCCAGGTGATCGGCCCCCTCTCACGCCGCCGCGCCCTCCTCCTGATCGCGCTCGCGGCGGGCGTCGCGGCGGTCTCGCTCGTGTTCATCCTGCGCGGGGGCGAGGAGGCCGCGGTGCCCATCCCGCCGGGCCCGACCCCGACCGACGCCGAGTCGGTCCCCTACGACCCCACGTTCGCCTTCCGGCAGCCGATCGGCGCGGATCCGGCGATCGATCCGCGCAGCGACGCCATCGCCGCCCGGATCGCCGAGAACCGCCACTCGGGCAAGACCTTCCTGGCGAGCCGCGGCGAGGTGCCGCCGGTCTACACGGCCGCGTCCGACTCGCCCTTCTACTCGGTGGTGGTGGGCGGCGAGCGCATCCGCTTCCGCGTGCCGCCCGACGCGCGCGCGGGCAGCGGCGCCGACCATCCGCTGGTGATCCTGGACCCGACCCACCCCGACTTCGGGCGCGACACGGAGCTGCGCCTCTACGGGGCCGAGGTCGACCACGAGGCGCGCGAGCTGCGCGCGCGGGGGGCCGGGCTCTTCCACTACAACAACGACGGCGCCCGGCTGAACCCGGACGGGACGCGCAGCCTGGCGGTGCCGTTCCAGGGGTCGGGCACCGGCTCCGGCCTGTCGATCCTGGCCGGCCTGATCCGCCCGGAGGAGGTGCGCGCCGGCCGCATCGACCACGCCCTGCGCTTCACCTACTCCTCGCCCGACTTCACCTCGGGGGTCCGGCCGCCGGCGACCAAGACCGACCAGCCCAACGACACGCAGACGCGCGATCCGGCCTCGGCCATCGACATGGGCACCCGCCTGCAGCTGGATCCGGCCGTCGACTGCGAGACGCGCACCGTGCCCGGGGCGCCCGCGGCCGGTCGCGAGACCCAGCTGCTGCGGATGATCTGCCGCGCGCTCCAGGAGTACGGGATGATCGCCGTGGACGGCACCTCCGAGGACGGGCTGATCCTGATGATGGAGAACAGCGAGACCGCCGGCTGGCCCGACATCGTGGGCCCCGAGCGGTACGACTCGTACAGTTGGATCGTGCGCGACGAGGAGTCCGGTTCCGACGGACTGTCGCGCGACGACGACTCCGGCATCCCCTGGGACCGGTTCCGGGTGCTCAAGGAGACAGGTCTTCCGTCGATGGAGAGCTGACCGACCGTTCAGTTTGGCGGGAAAACGCCGGTGATACATTCCGCGCCGGCCGCCGCCCCGTAGCGAGGATTCCGATTGTCCAAGCGGAGCATCATCCTGTTCAGCGCGCTGATCGGCCTGGTCGCGCTCGTCGGCGGCCTCCTCGGGATCGCGTCGCGCTCGGCCGACTACGAGGCCACCGCCTCGGTCCTGATCGTCCCCACGACGACCGACGCCGGCCTCTCCATCTCGGCGGTCAACACCCTCAGCCGCGGCCCGGTCTCCTCGACGTTCTCGGAGGCGTTCGCCAGCAGTGAGGTCATCGACGCGGCCTTCGCCAAGGCCGGCATCGACCCCGCCGAGGCGCGCCAGGTCGCCGTCGCGAGCTCGGTGGTCACCGACACGTCGGGCCTGCAGATCTCCGCGACCTCCGCCAACCCGGTGCTCGCCGAGCGCGCGGCCAACGCCGTCGCCCAGACCAAGCCGGACCTCGGCGGCTACACGGTCGCCTTCGCGACCCGCCAGATCGGCACGGCCGACGGCACCGCCATCCGCAGCGGCGCGAGCAGCAGCACGCTCGTCATCGTCGCCATCGTGATCGCGGGCATCCTCGCCCTGGCGACGGCCGCGGTCCTCGGCCGGGTCTTCCCGCCCCCGTCCGACCAGACCGGCGACGGCTCGGACATCGTCATCCCCACCCGTACCCGAGAGCAGCCGACGGTCACTCGACGCCCATGACCACCCTCGGTGCGAGGCGCCCCGCCTCGCTCGGACGCCTCCCCCTCCTCGGCGGGCTCGCCGCCGCCGCCGCGCTCCTCGGATACCTGCTGCTCTCGGGCGGCAGCGCCCTCACGCCGCTCGTCACGGTCATCGGGCTGGTCGCGGTGGGCGTGGTGGTGTGGCGGCCGGTCCTCGGCGCCACCGTCCTGCCGTCGGCGATCTTCGCCAACGCCGGCCTGGTGCTGAACGCGGAGTTCAGCGTCCCCAACGTCGTCACCGGCCTGACCCTGCTGGTCGCCGGCGTCTGCGCGGCGCGCGGCAGCTATCGCGACGGCCTGCTGCGGATGACCCCGGTGCTGATCGCGTTCGTCATCTTCGCCTGCATCCGGATCATCTCGGCGGTCCAGGCGGACGGGGCCGACCCCCGCTCCATCGCCCAGGACCTGCTGGTGGGCGTGGCGATCGTGCTGGTGGTGACCATGCTGGCCTCGCAGGAGGCGCCGCTGCGCCACTCGATGGAGCTGCTGGTGGTGGTGGCCGCCGGCCTCGTGGGGCTCACCATGCTCAAGCAGCTGGGCATCGCCGGACCGCGCGGGGAGTGGCTCGGCTTCGCCAGCGACAACCCGCCGACGGCCGAGCAGATCGCCCTCCAGGTGCGCGCCGGCTTCGCGGCGCAGGGGGACGCCTCGCGCGCCACCGGGCCCCTGTCGGACGCCAACTTCTGGGCCCAGGCCCTGATCCTCGCGCTGCCGCTGGCCCTCTGGTCCATGCGCCAGGGCCCCACCCGGCTCACCCGCATCTGCGCCGGCGCCGCCGGCGGCATCATCGTGGTGGGCGTGGCGCTCACCCAGTCGCGCGGAGGCGCCATCGCGATGCTCATCGCGCTGGCCGTGTGGCTCTGGTTCCAGGGCGGCCGCTGGCGGCTCGCGATCGTGGTGCTGCCGGTGCTCATCCTGCTCGCGGTGGTCCTGACCGGATCGACCCAGCGGTTCGAGCAGCTGCGCAACATCAACGACCCCTCCCAGTCGGCGGAGTTCAAGGGGCGGCTGAGCGAGAACATCGCCGCCTTCCAGATGTGGCGCGACCACCCCGTGCTGGGCATCGGGGCGGCCCAGTTCCCGTCCAACTACCGCGCCTACGCGGCCAAGATCGGCCTCGACGCCCGCGCCGAGCGCAACGCGCACAACAGCTATCTCCAGGCCGCCGCCGAGACCGGCACCCTCGGCCTCGTCGCGTTCGTCGGCATGATCGCGACCGGCCTGTGGTGCGGGCTGCGCGCGCGCTCCCGCCTCCTGGCGATGGGCCTCACGCGCGCCGCGGGCTGCACCGAGGCGCTGATCGCCGGGCTGGTGGGCTACCTGTGCGCCGCCGTCCTGCTGCACCAGGCCTTCCCCGAGTACCTGTGGGCGTGGCTCGGCCTGCTCGCCGGGACGCTGCTGCTGTCCGGGTACCGCATGCGACCCCTCCTCGGAGACCACGCCAGATGAGCATCGCCCGACCCCTGTTCTGGCTCTCCGGAGCCGCCACCGCCTGGGTGCTGGTGGGCTACCCGGCCGTCCTCAGCCTGCTGCCCCGCCGTCCCTGGGAGGCCGGCGACGACCTGCCGCGCGTCACGGTGATCATCGCCGCGTACCGCGAGCGGGAGGAGCTGGCCGAGAAGCTGCGGGCCCTCGAGGACCAGGGCTACCCGGCCGAGCTCCTGCAGCTGATCGTGGTGGTCGACGACGACGAGGAGACCGCCGAGCTCGCCCGGGCGGCGCGCCCCGACGCCCTGGTGCTGTTCTCCAAGGAGCGCGGCGGCAAGCCCGCGGCCCTCAACCGCGGCGTGGCCGCGGCCGAGGGGGATGTGATCCTCATGACCGACGCCAACAACCTGCTCGAGCCCGGCAGCCTGGTGGCCGCGCTGCGCCACTTCTCCGATCCGTCGATCTCCGCCGTCGCCGGCCGGCGCGGCGAGGAGAAGAGCGCCTACGACCGGTACGAGGGGCTGATCCGCAGCCTGGAGACGCGCACCGGGAGCGTCGCGGCGATGTCCGGCGAGCTGATGGCCGTGCGCCGCCGGATGCTCACCCCGTTCCCCGAGGACGCGGTGGTCGACGACCTGTGGCTGCTGTGCAGCCTGGCCCGCCAGGGCGGGCGCGCCATCTACGAGCCCGCGGCGGGATCGACCGAGCCGGCCATCGGCCACAAGGCCGAGGTCGCCCGGCGCTCGCGCATGGGGGCGGGCCGCCTGCAGATGGCGTCCGAGCTGCGCGGCCTGCCGTGGGGCTTCCGCTGGAGGGTGCTCTCGCACAAGTACGGCCGCCTGGCCCTGCCGGTGCTGCTGCCGATCGTGCTCCTGTCCTCGCTCGCCGCCTCGCGCCGCCAGCCGTACCGCGCGTTCGCGCTCGTCCAGGTCGCCGGCTACACGCTCGGACTCGCCTCCATCGCGGGCGTCCGCCCGCCCGGCGTGGCGGGGACGCTCGCCCGCGCCTGCGGCCAGTTCCTGCTCGGCAACTACTCGGTCGGCATCGGCCTGATCAGGGGGCTCCGCCGGGCGCAGAGCATTCGCTGGGACCCCGTACGGTGACGGCCGCGCGGCGCGCCCCTGGCGCGGCCGTCGGACCGGTGCAGAGACAGCGGCGGACACCTCGGTGAGCGAGGAGAAGAAGGAGAGAAGCCTCGGATCGAGCACGATCCGGGGGGCGTTCTGGGCGTACGGCTCCTACGTCGGCGGCCGGATCCTGGTGCTCATCTCGATCGCCCTGCTCGCCCGGCTCCTGTCGCCGCGCGACTTCGGCCTCGTCGCCCTGGCCCTGACCTTCACCACCCTGCTGGAGACCGTGGGCGACCTCGGCCTGGGCAAGGCGCTGGTGGTCAGCAAGGAGGACGACATCGCCGACCGGGCGAACACGGTGTTCGTCTACGGCCTCGGGATCGGCATCGCCGGCTGCCTCATCACGCTGGTGTGCGCCCCGTTCGTCGCCGACTTCTTCAAGGAGCCGGCCGTGCTCCCGCTGCTGGCCGCCCTCTCGCTGAACTTCCCCCTGCGGGCCCTGGGCAACACCCAGTACGCCCTGGCCCAGAAGAGCATGGACTTCCGGACGCGGACCGTGGCCGAGCTGACCAACGTGACGGTGCGGGGCATCCTGGGGGTCGTCCTCGCGATCATCGGCTTCGGCGCCTGGAGCCTCGTGCTCGGCTACCTCGTCGGCACCTTCGTGCTCTCGGCGATGCTCTGGGTCATGGTGCCGTGGAAGCCCCGCCTGCGGCGGGCGAACCGCGCCTACGCCCGGGAGCTCTTCACCTTCGGCGGCACCCTGACCGGCGTCGACGTGCTGCACGGCGTCTCGGTCTCGGCCGACTCGCTGATCATCGGGCGCGTGCTGGGCCCGGTCTCCCTGGGGCTCTACTCCCTGGCCCAGCGCCTGCCCCAGCTCCTCGTGGTGAACCTGTCGGTCGTCGCGGGGACGGTGCTCTTCCCGGCCTACACCAAGGTCGAGGCCAACAAGCTCGGGTCCGTCTTCCTGACCTCCCTGCGCTTCACGATGATCATCGCGGCCCCGCTCGCGGTGGGGCTCGCCGTGATGGCGGACCCGATCATCCTGGCGCTCTTCGGCGACCAGTGGGGCGGCGCGGTCGTCCCGATGCAGATCATGGCCGTGTACGGCGTGATCCTCGCCCTGGAGATCCCCGGCGGCACCATCTTCAAGGTGACCGGCCGCGCCTCGATCCTCCTGAAGCTCGCCATCCCCCGGACGATCATGCTCTACGGCGTCATCGCCCTGATCGCCTACCGGGGGATCAACGCGGTCGCCGTGGCGCTCACCCTGGTCACGGTCCTGTTCGCCGCCATCGCGCTCGTGATGGCCTCGCGCGTGATCGGCGTCAAGCTGCACACGATGATCAACACCTTCTGGGCGCCGCTGATCGCGGCCGCCGGGTCCGGCGTCGCGATGTGGGGCGTGATGCAGGTGCTCACCCTCCCGTGGCCGACGATCATCGCCGGCGCCGTGGTCGGCGGGATCGTCTACCTGGTGCTGCTCTGGTTCGTCGCCCGCGACGCGCTGGACTACCTGCTCCGCAAGGTCGTGCCCAGCCGGGCCTAGGCCCCCGGGCGGTAGGCGTCCAGCGTCGCGGCGATCATCGCGTCGACGCTGAACCGCTCGGCCACCAGCCGGTGGGCCCGCTCGGCCATCGCGGCGGTCTCCTGCGGCGACGCGGCCAGCGCGCGCAGTCCGCGGGCCAGGTCGGCGGGGTCGGCGGGGCGCACGACGCGGGCGGTCTCGCCGTCGTCGAGGAGCTCGTCCATGCCGCCGACGCCGGTCACCAGCAGGGGCAGCCGGTGGGCGCACGCCTCCAGCAGGGCGAAGGGGAGACCCTCGGAGTGGGAGGGCAGGCAGAAGACGTCGAGCCCCGACAGCAGCGTGCCGACGTCGTCGCGAAAGCCGGTGAAGCGGACCCGGTCCTCGAGCCCCAGCTCCGCCACCTGCGCCTCGAGGGCCTCGCGGCTGCGGCCGTCGCCCACCACGAGCAGCCGCAGCTGCGGCAGGTCGGGCGCCGCCAGGGCGACCGCCTCGATCAGGTCGGCCACGCCCTTGACGGGCTCCAGGCGGGCGACGACGCCCACCACGAGGCTGTCCGGCGGCCAGTCCCCGAGCGCGGCGGCGCGCCCGTCCGGGTCGGGCTCGGCCGGCGGGACGGCGTTGGCGATCAGCGCCGTGCGGGTCGCGGGCACGCCGATCGACGCGACGTAGGCGCGGGTGGGCTCCGAGACCACCACGAAGCGCCCGCCGAGGCGCCGGTTGAGCCGCAGCACGCCCTCGTAGAAGCGTCCGCGCGCGGACCCGCCGTGCTCGGCCATGTACTGCGAGTGCACGGTGGTCACGCGCACCGGCACGCGCGCCACCAGGCCCGCCAGCAGGGCCCACAGCTGCGACTGCGGGTTCTGGGCGTCGATCACCCCGAAGCCCTCGCGGCGCAGCACCCGGACCAGGTCGAGCACGATGCGCGGGTCGCCGCGGCGCCGGGCGATGGCCAGGCGCGGATGGCCCATGGCGGCCAGGCGCCGGTGCAGCGGCGAGCCCGACAGGGTCGCGACCACGAACGGCACCCCGCTCGCCCGCAGGGCGCTCGCGAGCTGCAGCACGCGGACGTCGGCGCCCCCGAAGCGCTTCGAGAGGTCCACGATCATCACCGGGGGCCCGGTGGGGGCGACGTGGCCGTTTGAGTGGTTCTCGGTGGCGCTCATCACAATTTTCGCAAGCCCCCTCAAGGGGTGGGCGCGTCGGGACGATAAACGACACGACGCCCGGATTGGCGTCGTGCCCCACACAGTCTGACGGCCCCGCTCCCTGTCGTACGGGCCCCGGACCCCGGACGGGAAGGAACCCTCCATGTCGCCAGCCCCCTCGGGGAGGCTCCGCCGTGCGCGGCGGGCCGGTCTCGCGGTCGCCCTCGGCCTCGGCGCGGCCTGCGTCCCGGCGCTCGCCGCCGAGCCCGCCGCCGACAACCTGGCGCCCAGCGCCTCGTTCGAGAGCGGGACGGCGGGGTGGGCGCCGGCCGGCGGCCGGCTGAGCCGCGTGCGCGCCGACGACGCCCCGGACGGCGGCCGCGTGGCCCGCCTGGCGCGGCGGGCCGGCGCGGGCGCCGGCGCGATGTCGCTGGTCGCCGCCGACCTGGGGGCCGACACGGGCCGGGGGCGGGCCTACCGCGCCGAGGCCTGGCTGCGCGCCGACGCGCGCGGCTCGGTGGGCGCCCCGGCCACCCTGGCGGTCGTGCAGCGGGCCGCGAACGGCCGCGTGCTGCGCCGCTGGGCCTCCGGCCCGGTCGTGCTGACCCGCGGCTTCCGCCGCGTCGAGGTCGTCGCCCGTCCGTGGGCCAACGGCGGCCGCCTCGAGGTGGTCGTCTCCCAGGGCCGGGCCCGCGGCGGCGACGCGCTCGCCGTCGACGCCGTGCGCCTGGTCCCGCTGGGGACCCGGATCGCCGGCGCGGACGGCGCCGGCATCAACGGCTCGTTCGAGGCGGGCACCGACGGCTGGAGCGGGTACTCGGCGACGCTCTCGCGCGTCGCGCAGACCGGTGCCCCCGACGGCGCCTACGTCGTCAAGGTGGCCCGCACCGGCTCCGGGGCGAGCTACGTCCTGCAGCAGTCGACGCGCGTGGGGCCCCTCGCCGCCGGCGCCCGCTACAGCGCGGGCGTGTGGGTCAAGGCGGGCAGCGCCTCCTCGGTCGGCCGGACGATCCAGATCAAGCTGCGCGAGTGGAGCCAGGCGGGGATCGCGGTGGCCGACACGGTGTCCGCGCCGGTCGGGCTGGGCACCAGCTGGCGCCGCATCACGGTGTCGGCGACCACGCGCACGGCCGGCGGCACCCTGGACCTGCGGGTGAGCCAGTCCGGCGCGGCCGCGGGCCAGTACTTCTTCGCCGACGGGGCCACGCTGGCCGAGGCGAGCACCGCCCCCGCGCCCGCGCCCGACCCCGCGCCCGCCCCCGCGCCGGCCCCCGCCCCCGCGCCCGGGGCCGGCTTCGACGGCGGCCTGCTCGCCAACGCCTCCTTCGAGGGGAGCGCCACCGGGTGGACCGGCTACGGCGCGGTGGTGGCCAGCATCCCGGTGGCGGACGCGCCCCACGGCGCCTACGCGATCCGGGCCTCCAACACCTCCACCCTCGGCTACTTCACGCTCAACCCGCCCGCGGCCAGCGTGCCCGCCGCCGTCGCCGGCACCGTGTACGCCGCCGAGGCGTGGGTCCGGGCGGCCGGCGCCGCGTCCGTCGGCCGGCCCCTGCAGCTCAAGCTGCGCGAGCGGACCCCCGGCGGCGCGCTGGTGGCCGACACGGCCTCGCCGGCGCTGGCCCTCTCCCTGGCGTGGCAGCGCGTGGCGGTCACGCGGACGGCCGCGGGCACGGGCAACGCCATCGACCTGCGCCTGAGCCAGTCCAGCGCGGCCGCCGGCGACGCCTTCCTCGCGGACGCCCTCCGGCTCACGGCGGGCGCCCCCGCTCCGGCCCCGGCGCCGGCCACGCCGACCCCGACCCCGGAGCCGACGCCGACCCCGGTGCCCACCCCGGAGCCGACCCCGACGCCCGCGCCCCCGCCGTCGGCCGACACGGCGGGTCCCTCCGTCGCGTTCACCGCTCCCGCGGCGGACGCCTCGGTCTCGGGCGTGGTCGCCCTCGCCGCCACGGCGACCGACGCGAGCGGGGTCGCGCGGGTGGAGTTCCGCGCCGACGGCGCGGCGGTGGGCACGGACACCTCCGCCCCGTACGCCGCCTCCTGGGACGCGACCGGCGCCGCCGCGGGCGCGCACACGCTCACGGCGACCGCCGTCGACGCGCTCGGCAACGCGAGCGCCGCGACCCGCACGGTGACCGTCGTCGCGGCGGAGCCCGTGCCCGCCCCGCCGCCGAGCGCGGGCGGCGACCTGTTCTCCACCCCGTGGCCGCGCGCGGGCGTGCGCCAGGCCATCCCGGCCGACGAGCCGACCGACCCGAACTCGGCCACCATGGTGAGCGCCTTCATGGGCGTCTCGAAGTACATCGGGGGCTCCAACAGCCCGACCCGGCTGCAGGGCGGGCCCGGCGACCCGGTCTACACCGGCATCGACGGGACCCAGGTCTACATCCACGGCACGCCGTTCGGCGGCGGTGGGGCGGACGACACCATGGAGGTCTACAACGCCGTCGCGCCCGACGGGTCGACCAACCTGGTGACCCGCTACTGGACCGACGGCAGCCTCACCTTCTCGGGCGGGCGCATCGGCAGCTCGACGACCGGCTCCGCGCGCCTGGACGGCGACGGCGTGCCCTTCCGGGGCAACGGCACCGCCTGGGGGCTCTTCAGCTCGGTCGGCGTCGTGCTGCACGAGGAGCTCGAGGCCGGCGTGATCCCCCACGCCGTGGGCATCTCCATCGGCAACAACATCCTGAGCCGCTCGTTCCGGCCCCCGGCGCGCTCGTCCGAGTCCAAGGCCACCGGGTCGACGATCCCGATGGGGGTCAGGTTCCAGATCACGATGCCCTGGGACCAGATCGAGGCGTCGCTGCGGGCCCGCTTCACCGGCGACACGCTGCGCGCCGCCCTGGTGTTCTGGCGCGCCCTCAAGGACTACGGCGCGATCGTCCGCGACGGCACCGGCAACAACGGGTCGTGGTGGTACACCGACGCGACCGGCATGCCCCCCGGCATCGACTGGACCGGCATCGTCCGCGTCCCCGCGCTCTGGAGCGCGACGAGCTGGAGGGTCCCCGCGCGCAGCGTCTACTGAGCCCGCGCTCGCCTACACGAGAGCCGCCTCCGGGCGGCTCTTCACGTTCCGCCGGAACAAACCGACCCGTTCGGAGCCGGGCCCCCACCCATCGGTGAGGGGCGATCCCCCCGGACGGTGGGCGCAGCCTCGTGATGTCTCCCGCATCATCGTCCGTGACCTGGATAGTCACTTAAGGGAGCGGAGACGTGAGGATGAAGCGCAAGAACATCGGACGGGTGGCGGGCGTCGCGGTCGCCTCGCTCGCCCTCGGCGGGCGTCATGGCGCAGTCCGCCATGGCGGCGGCACCCGATCCCGCGCCCTACTGCTCGGCCTTCGGCAAGATCACGCAGGCCAGCACCGGCGGCTCGATCGACATCCCGACGGCCCCTCGTGGATCCGCTCAACCCCCGGGCCCGTCCACGCCCGGCGCCGTCGTCAGCAAGACCATCAACGTGCAGCGGCACGACGGGCACGATCCGCGACCTGGACGTGATCACCAACATCACGCACCCGATCAACCGCGAGGTGCAGATCACGCCTGAGCAAGGGCTCCAAGAGCATCCTGCTCGTGGGCGCGCGCACCAAGGGCCGCGCCGGCGCCAACGGCTCCAACGGCACGGTGTGGGACGACTCGGCCGCCAAGACGGTGTCGGAGGCCAACACGGACCTCAACACCGGCACGGTCGGACAGCCCTCGCTCTCGCCCGAGGGCTCGCTGGCCGCCTTCGTCGGCGACGACCCCAACGGCACCTGGACGCTCGACGGTCCACGGACTTCGCCGCCGCCGACACCGGCACGCTCAACGGCTTGTCGCTCGCCTCGCGACCTCGGGCGCCGGCCCGGCGACCACGACGACCACCTTCAGGGCCCGGCGGCAGCATCGCCGAGGCCCCCGGCACCGGGCCGTCATCGAGCGGCACCGTCGTCGTCTCCGGCGCCCCGACCTACCTGACCGACGTGAACCTGGCCACGAGCATCGAGCACGACTTCGACCCGTCGGAGCTCACGGTGCGGCTCGTCTCGCCGCAGGGCACCTCGGTGCATCATCAGCAACGACCGCGGCACCGGCTCGTTCCGCTCCCTCTCCACGACCTGTGGAACGACTCCGCGTCCGCGCTCATCACCAACGCGACCTGGACCGGCAGCAGACCCGCGCCCCAGATGGTCCCCGAGGGCTCCCTCGGCGCCTTCATCGGGCAGAACCCGAACGGCACCTGGAAGCTGATCCGTCGAGGACCTGAACCCGCCGAACGTGACCAACCCCGACGGCGTCACGCTCGGCAACGGAGCCTCGACCTCACGGGCACCGATTCGACCTCGCCCCGGCGCCGCCGGTGAGCCGCGACGGATGCGACCCCGCCCCGGGTGGCGGCGGCAACCCGACCCCAGCCGACCCGACCCCCGCCCGGCGCTGGTGACCCCGCCCGCTCAGATCGCCGCGCCCCCCGCGCCGGTCTGCGTCCGGGTCGGCCTCAACACCAAGGTGCTCGGCGCGACCGGCATCAAGAAGGGCAAGTCCGGCGTCGTGAAGGTGCAGCTCAAGAACACCGGCGGCGCCTCGGCGGGCAACGCCACGGCGACCTTCGCCATCCCCGGCGGCTTCACGGTCACCAAGACGCCCGCCGGCGCGACGATCAAGAGGGGCAAGCTCACCCTCCCGTTCGGCACGATCGCCGCGGGGAAGACCAAGACGGTCTCCCTGACCCTCAAGGCCGGCGCCAAGGCCTCGACCGGGCTCCGCAAGAGCACGGTCTCCGCGTCGGCGGCCTGTGGCTCCACGGGCTCCGGCAAGCTCGCCGTCACGATCAAGAAGGCCTAGGGTCCTGACGCATTTGGGAGGATCCGTCGTCCGATCGCCGGGCGACGGATCCCTCCAGCCCACCACACGCGGGCGGGTCGGGCAGGATAGGCGCGTGCCACGCGTCGTCTTCCTGATCGACTCGCTCGGATGGGGCGGGGCCGAGCGGCTGCTCCTGCAGTACCTGCCGCACCTCCGCTCCCAGGGATTCGATCCCGTCGTCTGCGTCATGCAGGAGCGCAGCGGCAACCCGGTGGCCGACGAGATCCTCTCGCTCGGGATCCCCGTGGACACGGTGCCGGTCGAGCGGCTTCGCGACCTGAGCGCCCTGGGTCGCCTGACCGCGTACCTGCGCGAGCGCCGGGTGGACGTGGTCCACACCCAGCTCGAGTTCGCCGACGGCCTCGGCTCGCTGGCGGCGCACCGGGCCGGCATCCCCTCGGTGTTAACCCTCCACACGATGTACGAGCCGGTGCGCTGGTCGCGCGCCTGGGTGCGGAACCGGATCGGGGACTGGGCGCTCGCGCGGTACGCCGAACGGATCATCGCCGTCTCCGACGAGGCCCGCCGCCACTACCTCGCCCACCGCCCGTACCCGGAGCGCAAGGTGGTCACCCTGCGCAACGGCATCGACCTGACGCGCTTCGAGGCCGCCGTCGGGGAGGGGCCGGCCGTCCGCGCGGAGCTGGGCCTGCCCGCCCAGGCCACGGTGATCGCCACGGTCGCCGTGCTGCGCCACGACAAGGGCATCCAGAACATGGTCGCCGCGCTGCCGTCCATCCTGGAGGTGGACCCCGCCGCCGTGTACCTCGTGGTCGGCGACGGCGACCAGCGCGCGTCCCTCGAGTCCGCGGTGGCGACGGCCGGGCTGCGCGAGAGCGTGGTCTTCGCCGGCAGCCGCACGGACATCCCGCGCGTGCTGGCGGCCTGCGACATCTTCGTGCTGCCGACCCTCTCGGACGCCCTCCCCACCGTGCTGGCCGAGGCGGCCGCGGCGGGGATCCCGCTGGTGGCCAGCGCGGTGGGCGGCGTCCCCGAGATGTGCCTCGACGAGCGCAACGGCCTGCTGGTGCCCCCCGGGGACCCGGAGGGCCTCTCCTGGGCGGTCGGCCGCCTGCTGCGCGATCCGGCCATGGCGCAGCGGCTCGGCGCCGAGGGGCGGGTCGTGGCCCACGAGCGCTACGACATCGCGACCCAGGCGGGACGGCTCTGCGACCTCTACCGGACGGTGATGAACGCATGAAGATCGCGGTCGTCGAGCCCCGCGGCACGCGCGGGATGGTCTACTACGCCTACAAGCTGTGCACCGCGATGGCCGAGCACGGCGCGGACGTCACGCTCATCACGAGCAGCGACTACGAGCTCGCCGACCGGCCGCACAACTTCAGGGTCCAGGCGTTCCTGCGCCCCACCTCGACGCCGTCGGGTCCGGCGCCGGCCGAACGCGGGCCCCCTGGCCCGCCGCGCCCGCCGCGCCCGCCGGCTCGCCTCCGGCGCGGCCAAGGTCGTGGTCGAATGGACGCGCCTGATCCGGCACCTGGTGCGCACGCGCCCGGACATCGTCCAGTTCGGCAGCATCGAGCACGCCATCGAGGGCCCGTTCCTGTGGTACCTGCGCGCCCGGGGCCTGACGCTGACGGCCATCGTCCACGAGCCCGAGATCCGCAGCAAGCGCGGGCTGCGCTGGGCGGTCGACGTGCGCCTGTACCGCGGCGTCTACCGCTGCTTCTCCGCCCTCTTCCTCCACGGCGAGGCCAACTGCCGGCGCTTCCACGAGCTGTACCCGCGCATCCCGGCGTCGCGCATCCACTCGATCCAGATCGGCAGCTCGGTGATCCTCGACCCCGAGGAGGAGCGCGACGTGGACCTGCGCGCCCGCCACGGCATCCCGCAGGACGCGCCCGTGGTGCTGTTCTTCGGCACGCTGCTGCCGAGCAAGGGCATCGAGGACCTGATCGAGGCGTTCGTGACGGTGCACGCCCGCCGCCCCGACGCCCGCCTCCTGATCGCCGGCCACCCCTCCCGCCTGATGGAGGAGGGGGAGCTCGCGCGCCTCGCGGCGCAGCTGGGCGTCGCGGACGTGGTCACGGTCGCCGAGGGCTACGTGCCCAACGAGGAGCTCGGGGCGCTGATGGGGATGGCCCGGGTGGCGGTGCTGCCCTATCGCAGCGCCACGGCCAGCGGCGCCCTGCAGGCCGCGTACTCGTACGGCCGCCCGGTCATCGCGACGCGGGTCGGCGGCCTGCCGGAGGTCGTGGACGAGGGCGAGAGCGGGCTGATCGTCTCCCCCCAGCGCCCCGACGAGCTCGCCGAGGCGATCCTGACCCTGGTGGAGGATCCCGAGGCCGCCGAGCGGATGGGCGCCCACGCGCTGCACCTCGCCCGCACCCGTCACTCCTGGACGTCGATCGCCGACACGATCCTCGCGGTGTGCCGGGGGCTCGTCCGCCGCTAGGGGCGCGCGCGGGCCCGGTCGCGCGCGGCGCGCAGCGCGCGGCGGCCGCGCTTGGCCGCGGGGGTGAGCTGCTGGCGGGCCACGCCGCCCGCCCAGGCCGCCCGTCCGCGGGCGGTGGCCGGGAAGGCCGACAGCTCCAGCAGGGTGCGCGAGCCGTTGGCCCAGCGCGTCTTGTAGTCGGCCGCGCTGCCGGCGAAGTCGAAGCGGCGCAGGCCCTCGTCGAAGGCCCGCTCGATCTCGCAGGCCATCAGCACCTTGCCCGGCGAGTAGGCCGCCATGTCCTCGGCGAAGCCGATCTTGAGCGCGTACAGGACCCCGTGCGCCTGGAGGCCGCACTGGAAGGCGATCGCGCGCCCGTCCAGGCGCAGGAACGCGAGGCGGAGCCAGCCGCGCCGCGCCGCCCAGACCGCCAGGAGGCGGTGGTGGCGCTCGTCCGCCGGCCGCGCGGCGAGCGCGGTGCCCGCGCGGCCCTTCCAGCCGCTGGCCTCGATCTCGAGCGCGAGATCCAGCGCCGCGTCGAGGCCGGCGGTGCCGTCGAGCACCTCCACCTCGACGCGGCCCAGCTCGTCCAGCCGCCGCCGCCGCCGCCGGACGTCGCTGCGGGTGTTGCGGCTGAGGCCGCTCAGGTAGGTCTCCCAGTCGCCGGCGATGTCGATGACCGGATGCTCGTCCACGACGCGCTCCAGGAGCGTTCCCGCGCCGCCCGCGCAGGCCTCCGCCAGCGCGGTGTGGGTGCCGCCGTCCCGCGGGACCGGGCGCAGCAGCACGCGGGCGAGGCCCAGCGCCAGCGCGCCCTCGGCGGCGGCGCGCGCCGCGTCGGCGCCGTCGGCCACGATCCCGGTCTCCTCGGCGTCGCGCATGCCGACCGTCGTGAGCCGGGAGCGGTGGATCACGAGGGGCAGCACGGCGGCCAGCCGGTCGCCGCGCCAGACCGTGACCGCGCGCAGCCGCTCGGGCGCCGCATGGGCGGCGGCCCAGGCCTGCACGTATCCCGGGTAGAGCCCGGGGGGCGCCGCGATCGCGTCGGCGAGCGCCCCCCAGTCCTGCGCCACCGAGCCGAGGTCGCGGACGACCTCGACCCGGGGGTTGCCGCCGCCGTCAGGCAGCGCCGATGGCGTCCTTCACGAGCTGGGCCACCTCGGTGGGGTTGGTCCCCACGCGCACGCCGCGCGCCTCGAGGGCGTCCTTCTTGGCCTGCGCGGTGCCCGAGGAGCCCGTGATGATCGCCCCCGCGTGCCCCATCTGCTTGCCGGGGGGCGCCTGGAAGCCGGCGATGTAGCCGACCACCGGGGTGGACATGTTGGCGTGGATGTACTCCGCCGCCTTCTCCTCCTCGGCGCCGCCGATCTCGCCCACCATGACCACGAGGTCCGTCTCGGGGTCGGCCTCGAACCGGCTGAGGATGTCGATGAACGAGCTGCCGACCACGGGGTCGCCCCCGATGCCCACGACGGTGCTCTGCCCGATCCCCAGCTCGGCCAGCTCCTTGGAGATCTGGTAGGTCAGCGTGCCGCTGCGGCTCACGAGGCCCACGCGGCCCGGCTGGAAGACCTGCGTCGGCATGATGCCCACCGACGCCACGCCCGGGCTGATGACGCCGGGGCAGTTGGGACCGAGCAGGGTCTGGTCGCCGCGCTTGAGGTGGGTGTAGACGCGCAGCATGTCGTGCGCCGCGATCCCCTCGGTGATGCAGACGATCAGGTCGACGCCGCTCTCGATGGCCTCGTAGATCGCGTCGGCCGCGAAGCGCGGCGGCACGAAGACCATCGCCGCGTTGGCGCCGGTCTCGTCCACGGCGTCCCTGACCGTGTTGAAGACCGGGATGCCCTCGACGTCCTGGCCGCCCTTGCCGGGCGTGACGCCCGCCACGACCTGGGTGCCGTAGGCCTTGTTGCGGGTGGCGTGGAACGCCCCCTCACGGCCGGTGATGCCCTGCACCACCAGGCGGGTGGATGCATCGACGAGGATGCTCATGCGGCCTCCTTCGCGAGCTCGACGGCTCGTCGGGCGGCGGAGAGCATCGTCGGCTCGACCACCACGTTGGACGGCGCGCGCTCGGCGATGATCGCGCGGCCCTCCACCTCGTTGGTGCCGTCCAGGCGCACCACGATCGGCAGGGTGGTGCCCAGCCGGTCCAGGGCGGTCAGGAGGCCCTCGGCGACCTCGTCGCAGCGGGTGATGCCGCCGAAGATGTTGACCAGCAGCGACTTCACCTTGGGGTCCGACAGGAGCACCTCGAGCGCGGCCACCACCTCGTCGGCGCGCGAGCCGCCGCCGGCGTCCAGGAAGTTGGCCGGCCGGCCGCCCGCCAGGGCGACGACGTCGAGCGTGCTCATCACGAGCCCCGCGCCGTTGCCCAGGATGCCCACGTCGCCGTCGAGCTTGACGTAGGTCACGCCCTTCTCCTGGGCGAGCCGCTCCTGGGGGTCGGCCGTGACCGACTCCTGCAGCGCGGCCACGTCCGGGTGGCGGTACAGCGCGTTGTTGTCGATCGTCACCTTGGCGTCGAGCGCGAGGACGCGCCCGTCCGCGGTGAGGATGAGCGGGTTGATCTCGAGCAGGGTCGCGTCGAGGTCGACGAACGCGGCGTACAGCCTGGTCAGGATGTCGAGCACGCCCTTCTGCGCCTCGGCGTCGATGCCCGAGTGGTAGATCAGCCAGCGCCCGTGGTGCTGCTGGAAGCCGGTCAGCGGGTCGATGTGCAGGCGCGCCAGCTCGTCCGGCCGCGACGCGGCGACCTCCTCGATGTCCACCCCGCCGGCGGCGGAGAGCATCACGAGCGGCTTCTTCTCGCCCCGGTCGAACGTGACCGACGCGTAGTACTCCTTGGCGATGTCGGACGCCGCCTCGATCCAGACGCGGTGGACCGTGTGGCCCTTGATGTCCATGCCGAGGATGTCGCGCGCGCGCGCCTCGGCGTCGGCGGGGGTGTCGGCCACCTTGATGCCACCGGCCTTGCCGCGCCCACCGACCTGCACCTGCGCCTTCACCACGACCCGGCCCCCGATGGACTCGGCCGCGGCGCGGGCCTCCTCCGGCGTCTCGGCCACCTGGCCGGACGGCACGGGGATCCCATGGCCCGCGAAGAGCTGCTTGCCCTGGTACTCGTAGAGATCCACCTGTCTCCCTCGTCGTCATCCCGGGCGTGCCTCCCCGCGACGCCCCGCGGCATTGTACGCCGAGGGGGAACTTCACATATTCCTCACCGCGCGGCCGGTTGTCCCCCCTTTGGCTCCGGGTTAGGGTCGCCGGGTTCCGTGCCCCCATAAAGGAGCCGCCTCGTGTCAGCGACGACGAGATGGCGTTCCGTTGCGGCGGTCCTCGCGACCGCCACCGCCCTCGTGGCCATCCCGGCCACCGCTTCGGCAGCGCCGCTCACGACCATCCCGTTCGGGGCGACGAGCCCGTTCAACCTGCTCGTCCCGCCCAACCCGCCCATCGCGAGCAACGGGGGGAGCCTCGGCGCATCCGTCGGCCTCTCCTACGCGGAGTACACCCCGGCGGTCTACGTCTCCAGCCCGAGCGACCCGGAGTACACCATCCGGCTCACGTCCGGCTGGGGCCCCAACGCGCTGGACGGCAAGAAGGTGCGCGTCAACCCGGCCGCGCGCCCGGCCGACGAGGACGACGGTCACATGGTGATCGTGGTGCCGCAGGAGAACCTGGTGATCAGCCTCTACCAGGCGGCCCGGGGGCCGAGCGGCAGCACCTGGAACGCGTCCTGGGGCGGCATGGCCCCCCTCGACGGCAGCGGCGCCAACCGCCGGGACTCCGGCGGCGGCCGCGAGTCGGGCATCAGCCAGCTCGCCGGGCTCATCACGCCCGACGACGTGCGCCGCGGCATCGCCGAGGGGCCCAACGGCGACCTCGGCCACGCGCTCGCCATGCTGCACCCCACGATCAGCAACCGCACCTACGTGCCCCCGGCCATCAGCGCCGGCGGCAACTCGTCGAGCGGCCTCTACATGGGCCAGCGCGTCTTCCTGGACCCGGCGGTCAACGTGGACTCCCTGCGCTTCGAGGGCGGAGCGACCACGCAGCGCTTCGGCAAGCTCGTGGCGCGCACCCTGCAGCGCTACGGCGCGATCGTGGTCACCAACTCGTCGGGCAACGGCTTCCAGATGCTGAACCCGCTCAGCTACACGGCATCGGCCAGCCCAATCCCTGGCCGAGCCTGGTGGGGCCCGACGCGAACGGCTACTACGGCTACGCGGTCTCGGCGATCCCCGGCTCGCGCCTGCGGGCCATGGACCCCTCCGGCGGTCTCGGCGTGCCGCGGCCCTCCACGCTGCCGGCGCCCGTCGCCCAGCCCACCCCCGCCGCCCCGCCCGACCGCCGGCCCCGGCAAGAGGCGCGCCGCCCTCTGGGCCAGCCTCCTGAAGCGCCGGGTGGTGCGCGGCAAGCAGCAGGTGGCCGTGGTGGTGACGGTCCGCTCCAAGCGCGCCGGCACGCTCACCCTCGGCGCCAAGAAGGTCGGCTCGAAGGCCAAGGCCGTCCGCCGCGCCGTGCAGCTGAAGGTCGGCAAGGCCACGACCATCGTCGTCCGCGTCCCCGCCCGCCTCGGCACGCGTCCCCGCGTGGCCGTGGTCGTCGCGGTGACCGACGCGAAGGGCGCGAAGCACACCCTCCGCCGGGAGTCCCTCCAGGTGGCGGCGAAGCCGAAGTGATCTCGGCCCCCCGGCCGGCCTCTCGGGCCGGCCGGGGGGCTGGGTCTCCTGAGCTCTGAACGCTCCCCGGTTCGGGGTTTCCTGAGCTCTGGGCGCTTTCCGGTTCGGGGTTTGCTGAGCTCTGGGGTTTCCGAGCTTCGAGGCCCCGGAGCTCTGAACGTCTCCTCTGAGGGCCTTGTCGTCTGTTCGAACAGCGCCGGCTCCTCACGCGTGCGAGGCCGGGCTCTTGCGGCCCGGCCTGGCCGCGGCAAATCGGCCCTGGCCGGGCCGATTTGCATTCGGTGCCCGCCTTTGGCGGGGACCTTGTACGGCCGGGCGACGCCCGGCCGTCTCGTCGCCCCGTACCGGCGACATCGGAGCCAGGCCCGATCTACCGGGCGGCGCCCCGACTCACGGCGCTTGGCCCCGATGTCGCGCCAGCGACGAGACAGGGATGGCCCGGGAAACCGGGCCATCCCTGTACGAGCTCGCCGCCGCAAGGCGGCCTGCGTCTGCAAATGGGCCCGGCCAGGGCCCATTTGCCGCGTCCCAGCCCGCCCGCAAGAGGCGGGCTCAACGCGTAGGAGCAGGCGCTGTCCGCAGACGAAACGCCCTCAGAGGAGCGTTCAGAGCTCAGCAACGCCGAACCAGGAAGCGTTCAGAGCTCGGCAAACCCCGGACCAGAAGCGCTCAGAGCTCAGCAACCTCGAACCGGGAAGCGCTCACAGCTCGGACTATCCCCCGATGATCGAGGGGTTCACGATCAGGTAGGCGAAGAACGCTCCGGAGCCGCAGGCCAGGACCGTGATGGCCGCGCGGGCGCGGCGGCGGCGGGCGGCCTCGTCGCCGGCGCTGCGGCGCAGGCGCGGGGCCTCGCCGGTGCGGCGCATGGTGAGGCGGCGGGCCACCTCGGCGAGACCGATCAGGAGCGCGATGCCGATGATCGCGAAGGCCGCGAGCCGCAGGGCCGAGCTGTCGGCCTCGGCCTCGGCGCGGGCGCTGCTGGTGACGGCGGCGGACTTGACGGCGCCCTCGGCCGCCTCGGTCACCACGGGGGTCGCCGCGACGACCTCGCGGCGCGCGGCCGTCTCGGTCCTGGCGGCCACCCGGCGTGCCGCCGCCGCGCGGGCCCGGGCCGCCCGCACGCGCGCGGCGCGTGCCTCCGCCGCGCGTGCCGCAGCGGCGGCCCGGCGCTGTGCCTCCAGCTCGGCGGCGGTGGGGCCGCTGTCCTGCGGGGTCGTGGAGGGCGAGGAGCTCTGGCCCGACGACGAGCCCGAGGACGAGCCCGAGGACGACGGGGCCGGGGTGGGGGTCGGGGCGGGCGTGGGCGTCGGGGCGGGGGTGGCCGGCGCCTCGGCGGGCGGCAGGTCGGGTGTGTCGGGGAGCTCCGGCGCGCCCACCGCGACGGCGGGGGCGAGGGCCAGCAGGGCCAGGGCGAGCAGGATGCGGGGACGGCGGAGGGTCATCGCGAGGAATCGTACCCCTGACGGCCTGTCACGCCATAGCCCCCGGCCTTCGCGCGCACCTTCGATCCCACCTGGCGAGCCCTCTTTCCGGCGATCTCGAGCGCCGTGCGCAGGAAGCGCGATCCGCGCTCGGGGTAGACCACGGCCCGCCGCAGCTCGAAGGGCGGCGTGCGCGGCGAGTTCCACCCCTTGCGCGTGGTGATCCCGTGCCGGTAGCCGGCGCCGCGCGCGGCCGCGAGCGTGGCCCCGTCGTAGTCCCGGCGCGTGCCGTTGGGGTAGGCCACCGTCGAGATGGAGACCCCCAGGTGCTCCTGCAGCATCGCCCGCGACTCGGCCAGGTCGTCCCGCTGCGCGTCGGGCGTCTCCTCGGACAGGATGCAGTGGTCGCGCGAGTGGGAGCCGATCTCGAAGCCCCGGGAGGCGAGGTCGCGGGCGCCGTCCCAGTCCAGGAAGAGCTCGGCCAGGTCGTCGCGCGGCGGCGGGGCCAGGCTGGTCCACCAGCTCGGCGAGGGTGGCCTCGCGCCGCTCGCGGTCCCGGCGCTTGAGCAGCTCGGCCACGGCGCCGCGCGCCGCCTTGCGGTCGGCGGGCGTCTGGAGGGGCAGGCGGCGGTCGCCCACGGTCACCTCGGCGGCGGAGGCGCGGTTGACCGCCCAGGCGGCGCGCTCCCACCACGGGTCCAGGCGCCGCTCCAGCAGGCGGGGCACCAGGAAGAAGGTGGCGTCCATCCCGCGGCGCTCGAGCTCGGGGGCGGCCAGCTCCAGGTTGTCGCGGTAGCCGTCGTCGAAGGTGATCGCCACCGCGCGCGCGGGCAGGGGCTCGCCGGCGGCCATGCGCTCCAGGCTCTCGCCGAGCGGCACCACGTTGGCCCACCGCTCGAGCCAGTCCAGCTGGTCGCAGAAGCCTCCGATCCCCGTGCCGGGGGCCGACGGGAAGCACGGGGTGCCCTCGACGTTGTGCCAGCCGAGGATGAGGAGACGCCGTCCGGAGATCGGCACCGTGGGTGCTGCTACTTCCCCGCCCGGCGGATCGTGCTTCCGATCGTGGCGAACATCAGCTTGATGTCGCCCATGACGGTCCGGGTGCGCAGGTACTCGACGTCGAGGCGCAGGCGCTCGTCCAGGCAGGTCTCGTCCTCGCCGCGGCGCACCTGCCAGAGGCCGGTGATGCCCGGCTTGGCCTCGAGGCGCTCCGTGTGCCAGAGGCTGTAGGTGCTGGCGGCGAACGAGGTGGGCCGGGGGCCGACCAGGCTCATGTCCCCGCGGATGACGTTGATCAGCTGGGGGAGCTCGTCGAGGAACGTGGCGCGCAGGAAGCGGCCGACCCGGGTGATGCGCGGGTCGTTGTCCATCTTGAAGTCGGGGTAGGCCACCAGGCTCAGGTGCTGGAGCTCGGCCTTCATCTCCTCGGCGTTGGTGCACATCGTCCGGAACTTGAGCATCGTGAAGCGCCGGCCGCCCAGGCCGGTGCGCTGCTGCTTGAAGAACACCGGGCCGCGGTCGTTGAGCGGGATCGCGATGGCGATCAGCAGGCCGATCGGGAGCAGGATGATCCCGATGGCGATGGCGATCGTCAGGTCGATGATCCGCTTGACGATGAAGTAGCCCCGCGACGGCCGCGGCAGCGCCGCGATGTCGCTCAGGAAGCTCTGCCGGAGCCGGTTGATCTCGAGCGCCGACTGCATCGCCGACGTACCGGGGGACCCGGCATCACCGTTCGTCGCCTGGTCGCGACGGGGGAGCGCGAAGCTGCGGGAGTCGATCTGCGGAAGCGTACTCATGCCGCGGCCGCCACCTCGTCCCCACGCGCCAGGACGCCCTCGAGCCAGGCGGCCTCGCGGGCGATGCCCTCGGCCAGGCCGACCCGCGGCGCGTAGCCGAAGGTGCGGGCGGCGAGGTCGATGGCCGCCGAGGTGCTCGGCGGGTCGCCGGCGAGCGCGGCGCGGCGGTCCAGGGCGACCGGCCGGCCGACGGTGTCGCCGATCAGGTCGATGAGGTCGTTCAGCGCGATCGGGTTGGCGCCGCCGAGGTTGAAGGGGCCCTCGGCGCCCGACTCGACGGTGCGGGTGATGCCATCGACGATGTCGCCGACGAAGGTGAAGTCGCGGCTCTGGCCGCCGGTGCCGAACAGCGGCACCGGGTCGCCGGTGAGGGCGGCGGTGATGAACCGGCGGATCGCCATGTCCGGGCGCTGGCGCGGTCCGTAGACCGTGAAGAAGCGCAGGGACGCGCTGGAGATGCCCAGCGGGCGGTAGGCGCCCAGCAGGCTCTCGCCGGAGAGCTTGGTGACGCCGTACGGGGAGATCGGCAGGGGGGTGACCCCCTCGACCGTGGGCAGGCTCTCGGCGGCGCCGTAGATCGACGACGAGGAGGCGTAGACCACGCGGTCGATGCCGGTGCGCACGGCGGCGTCCAGCACGCGCTGGGTGGCGAGCACGTTGTGGCCGACGTAGACCTCGAAGCCGCGGCCCCAGCTGTCGCGCACCCCGGGCTGCGCCGCGAGGTGGACGATCACGTCGGCACCCTCGAGGTGCGCGTCGATGTCGTCGGTGCGCAGGTCGGCCTCGATCAGGCGGAAGGCGGGGCTGTCGGCCAGGAGCCGGAGGTTGTGCTCCTTGGCGGGGCGCTCGTAGAAGTCGGTGAACGCGTCGATGCCCACGACCTCGACGCCCTCGGCGACGAGCCGCTCGGACAGGTGCGACCCGATGAAGCCGGCGGCGCCGGTGACGATGGCCCTCATGACGCCCTCGCGATGTGCTCTTCGGAGCGGTTGGGGTCCAGCACCTGGTCGATGAGGTCGCTGAGCGTCACGCCGTCGTCCGGGAAGGTCACCACGTTGATGTCATCGACAGCACCGCCCGATTCCTGGAGGCGCCTCGCGAGCGCGCCCGCGCCGGCGCCGTCCGTCTCGGGCAGCATCACCAGCACGTACTCGCCGTCGGGCGAGATCGCGAAGAGATCGGAGAGGCGGATCGGGATCCGCGCCGAGACCTGGGTGCTGAGCGGGATCGCCGCCAGCGAGAGGGGCCGCTCATAGCGGCGCGCCCTCGCGAGCTCGTATTCCATGAGGGTCATGACCTCGTCGAGCACGGGCAATCCGGTCCCTCTGTCGCCTCGTCCTGCCTGGCGCCGACCTCTGTGTCGGAAGGCTCGCATGTGTTCCCTGTTCCTCCGTGATCTCAGTGACTCCCGTCGGGTGGTGACCCCAACGGCTGCGAGTGTCGCAAGCGGCCCTGCCAGCGGCATCACCCGAAGGTCTAGTCCCGACCTAGCCGTCTCCGGGAGGTTCGTCCCGCCCTGCGTTCCTTGTCGGCCGCGAACGGGGTCGACACGAGCGCCGGGGAAGGGTCGGTCCGGCCCTCCCGGGACCCCTCGCATCAAGGTCCCTCCCTCCGGTCCGACAGTAGGGGGGCGGGGCCCGACCGGCCCCCGCGGCACCCGAGCGCACCGGAGGCGCGATTGGACCCGGCGGGGACGTGGCGGAGCTTCGGGCGGTCCTGGGTCGTCGCCATCGCGATGGGCGCGGCGGCGCTGGGCCTGGCGGGCGCGGACGCCGGACCGGCCGCGGCGGGCGAGGCACGCCCCCGGGCGCTGCCGGCCCCGTGGACCCCCCAGGTCGCCGACGGCGGATCGGTGGTCCGCACGCGCGCGGCCGCGGGGCGCTCCTGGCGCCTTCGGTCCGGTCCGGTCCCCGCCCGCTCCCGCATCGCCGCGCTGGTCCCCCGCGCGGCGGTCGTCGCCGTCTCGGCCCGCGTGCGGGTCGCCGCCGCCCCGCTCTCGCGCGGCCGCCGGGCGATCCTGAGCATCGGCCGGGCCCGCCAGGCGCGGCTCCAGGTGGGCGTCGCCCGGGCGGCGACCGGCGCGCGCCGCTGGGCGGTCTGGCGCGAGGGCGTCCGCGCCCCGGGCCGCATGACCGTGTCGCGCGTGCCCGTGCTGCGCGGCCGCCTGCAGCGCCTGTCCGTGACGGCCGCCGCGAGCGCGGTGGTGGTGCGGGTGGACGGCCGGGTGGTCTTCCGGGGCCGCGCGGCGGCCGTGCGCGCCGTCTCGCGCCGCCACCTGACCCTCGGGCTCGCGCCCGGCGCCGGCCGCGGCAACCTGCTCGTCGCCGCCCCGGTGGTGCGCCTGCGCGGGGCCGAGGTCCCCAAGGAGCGTCGCCGTCCCGCGAGCCCCGCGCCCGCGCCCGCGCCGGTGACGCCCTTCGCCGCCCCGCCCCCCGTCGCCGCGCCGGCGGCCGAGGAGCGGCCGTACGACCCGGGCTTCGCGTTCAACCAGGCCATCCCGGCCGGGGTGCCCAGCGACCCCCGCAGCGACGCGATCGTGGCCCAGCTCGACGCGAACAGCGCCCTGTCCAAGGTGGGCCTGTCGGCCGCGGGCGAGGTGCCCCCGGTGTACGTCGCGCGCCCCACCGACCCGTTCCTCAGCGTCCGCGTGGGCGGCCAGGCCACGCGCTTCCGCGTGCCCGCGGGGGCGGTGGCCGGGGGTGGCGCCGACCGGCCGCTGGTGATCCTCGATCCCGACCATCCCGACTTCGGGCGCCACACCGAGCTGCGCCTGTGGCAGGCGTCGGTGACCGGCGACCGGCCTGCAGGCCGCGGGGGCGGGCCTCTTCCACTACAACTCCGACGGGGCGATCCTCAACCCCGACGGCGGCCGCAGCCTGAGCCTCCCCTTCCTGGGGTCCGGCACCGGATCGGGGCTGTCGATCCTGGCCGGGCTGATCCGCCCCGGCGAGGTGCGCCGGGGCGCCATCGAGCACGCCCTGCGCTTCACCTACTCGGCGCGCGACTTCTCCAGCCGCTTCCGCGCCCCGGCCTCCAAGACCGACCAGCCCAACGGCACCACCACCCGCGACCCGGCCACCGCCATGGACATGGGCATGCGCCTGCAGCTCGACCCGGCCGTGGACTGCGGCGCGCGCACCGTGCCCGGGCGGGCCGACGGCTCGCCCGAGACGCGCCTCCTGCGCATGATCTGCACCGCCCTGCAGCGCTACGGGATGATCGCCGTGGACGGCACCTCGGACCGCGGGCTCCTGTTCCAGATGGAGAACCAGGAGACCGCCGGCTGGCCGGCCATCGCGGGCTCCCCCTCGTCGGGCTCCTACGGCTACCTGCTGCGCGACCGGGACAGCCCCTCCGACGGATGGGCGCGCGACGAGACCTCGGGGATCCCGTGGCACCGGCTGAGGGTGCTCGAGCGGAGCGCGCTGTGAGGGCCCGGGGGCATCGCTAGGATCCCGCGCCATGTCCGCATCCCGCTCCGGCGCCGCCACGGCGACCGTCATCGCCTCGGCCGGGGGCCTCGCGCCCGTCGCGGACGGCTGGCGCGCCCTGGCCGAGATCGAGGGCAACCCCTATCTGACGCCGGAGTGGCACGCGGCGGCGCTCGCCACCGGCGGCTCCCCCGTGGTGATCGCCGTCCACTCCGCCGCCGGCGATCTGGAGGGCGTCCTCCCCCTCGTGCGCCGCACGCGGGGTCCGCTGCGCGGCCTCGGCTTCCCGGCGGACGACCTCGGCGACACGTACACGATGCTCGTGGCCCCCGGCGCGGACCGCGAGGCCGTCGCGCGCCTCGCCGGGCAGGCGCTGCGCGCGTCCGGCCTTCGCTGGGACACGATCACGCTCTCCTACGTGGACGCCGGCGCCGACTGGCTCCGCGGCTTCACGGCCGGGCTCGGCGGCGTCGCCGTCCTCACCCGCAGCACCGTCGTGCGGCCGTACGTCGACCTCTCGGCGGGCGACTGGACCGCCTTCCTGGCGGGCCTCAAGCGGACCGACCGCAAGGAGACCCGCCGTCGCGAGAGGCGCGCGCTCGAGGCCGGCGCGGTCTACCGGGTGGTGGAGGATCCGCAGGACGTCGAGGCCGGGATGCGCGAGCTCTTCCGCCTGCACGACCTGCGCTGGAGCGACCGCGGGGACTCCAGCGTCGCGAGCGCCGCCATCCGGAGCTTCCTGGCGGCCTTCGCGGCCGACGCCGCGCGGCGCGGGTGGCTGCGGCTGTGGTTCATCGACATCGACGGGCAGCCGGTGGCGGGGGAGCTCGCCTGGCGCATCGGCGGGCGCCAGCTCCACTACCAGGGCGGCTTCGATCCGCAGCACGCCGCGCTCGGCCTGGGGCTGGTGGCCTTCTGCCACGCCCTCGAGGACGCGATCGGCGCCGGGGTGGTCGAGGCCGACCTGGGCATGGGCGAGAGCGACTACAAGCGCCGCTTCGCCCGCGACGAGCGGATCGCCTCCCGCCTCGTGATCGTGCGCGGCCGGCACCCGGCGCGCCCGGTGCTGGCGGCCGGCTTCTGGGCGCGCGGCCGGTTGGTCGCGCTCCTGTCGCCGCGGCGCAAGGCGCAGCTGCGGCGCCTGATCCGGCGCCCCTGAGCGCCGGACCCGCTCAGGGGCGGGTCAGCACCACCGTGTCGATGCTCCGCCCGCGCTCCACGTAGCCGAGCCCGGTCATGCGCGCGATCCACTCGGCCGGCGAGGAGTCGCCGGCGGGGTCCGGGTGGAGCTCCACGAGCACGGCCGGCACCTCGCTCCAGTCCGCGGGCTCCGAGCCGTCGAGCAGCGCGTACTCGCTGCCCTCGATGTCGATCTTCATGCAGGCGAGGGGGAGGGGGGCGGCGTCGAGCACGTCCCGCAGGCCCACCAGCCGCACCTCGTGCCCGCGGCCGTGCTGGACCAGGTGGCTCCCGCTGGGGTCGCGCTCGTCGAGCTGCCAGTGCGCCGTCCCCGCCCGCGCCCCGGCCGCGGCCTCGTGCACCTCGATCCGCGGCGCCAGCTGGGGGTTCAGCGCGACGTTGCGGCGCAGCAGGCGGGCGTTGTCGGGCCCGGGCTCGAACGCGATCGCCCGTACCTCCGGCGAGGTGCGGGCCGCGAGCAGGCTGAAGACCCCGATGTGGGCGCCGAGGTCCACGACCGCGCGGGGCCCGGAGCCGGCGCGCAGGATCGGCGCCAGGGCCCCGTACGCGCCGTAGGCGAGCCCCTCCGAGACGATGTACATGTCCGAGGTCTTGGGACGCACGGCCACGCGGATGCCGTTGCGGCACCGGACCACCCGGGTGCCGTCGCCCGAGGCGCGGGGCAGCGCCCGCATGGCCATCGCCTCGGGCCAGTTCCGGTAGGCGCGCACGTACTGGGTCGCGCGATGGGCCTTGGCCCCCAGACGTCCGGCGACGTCGGTGACCCGCCCCATGAGGGCGCCGCGGTCGGCCCCGGTCCCGTCGTCCATCGTCACAGCCTCCTCGACGCCCGTCGTGTCTGCACCGTGCGCTGCATCGGCGCGACCGCGCCCCCTCCTGAGCCGCGGATCCGGCCGCCGGCCGATCGTCGCGTCAGAGCGGCTCGTCCACGCGCACGCCGTCGCGGCGGATGATCCGCGCCGGCACCCCGGCGACCACGCAGTTCGCCGGCACGTCCTTCACCACCACCGCGTTGGCGCCGATGATCGCGCCGTCCCCGATCGTGATCCCCCCCAGCACGCGGGCGCCCACGCCCACCTGCACCCGGTCCCCGAGCACCGGCTCGCCCTCGTCGCCGGCAAAGCCGATCGTGACCTGCTGGTTGATCCAGCAGTCGCGCCCCAGGCGCGCCGCGGTGACCCCGGTGCTGTAGCCGTGCTGGATGAACAGCCCCGGGCCGATCTCGGTGGCGCGCAGGTAGAGGGTCGACAGGGGGCGGCACAGGATCGCGAGCAGCTTCGAGCCGGCGTACGAGAACCGCTTGACCCGGTAGTAGAAGAGGTTCCGGAACTCCGGGTAGAGGGTCATGGTCTCGACGAAGCACCACATCAGGGTGCGCCCGGTGAGCTCGCCGGGCCGGTCGCGGTACCAGCGCTGCAGGTCGGCCACGATCGCGTCCCGGTTGGGGGCGGCCCGCAGCACCAGCAGGTGGGGGATCAGGCGGATCGCGCTGAGCGCGATGGCGAAGCGCTTCACGAGGGCTCCCGGTGTCGGGCCGGACGGATCAGCTGACGATGGCCAGCAGGTCGCCGGCGTTGACGGCCTGGCCCTCCGCGACCGCCAGCTCCTTGACGGTCCCCGCCTGGTGGGCGGCGACCTCGTTCTCCATCTTCATCGCCTCGACGATGCACACGATGTCGCCCACGGCGATCTCCTGGCCCACCTCGACGGCCACCCGCAGCACGGTGCCCTGCATCGGGGTGACGACCTGGTCGGGCGACGCGCCGCCCCCGCCCCCGCCGCCCTTCGCCCGTCCGCCGGAGCGCTTGGGGCGCTTGGCCGGGCTCGCCGCCCCGCCGCCGGCGGGCTCGGCGTAGCGCAGCACGACCTCGAAGCGCCGGCCGTCGACCTCGGCGCTGAAGGAGCGCTCGGCGCGCGGCTCCGCCTCCGGGGCGGCGTCGGCCGGGGCGGCGGTCGCGCCGCCGGGGGCGGGGATCGGCGTGGGCTCGTCGGCCAGGCGCGCGAGCAGGGCGTGGCACGCGCCGCCCGCGATGAACTCCTCCTCCTCCAGCAGCCAGCGGTGGAAGGGGATCAGGGTGGCGGGGCCCTCCACCACGTACTCGTCGAGCGCCCGCAGCATGCGGCGGCGGGCCGACTCGCGGTCCACGTCCCACACGATCAGCTTGGCGACCATCGGGTCGTAGATCTCGGGGATCTCCGAGCCGGCGCGGACCCCGGAATCGACGCGCACCCCCGGGCCGGAGGGCTCGCGGTAGGCCGTGATGCGCGCGGGGGAGGGGAGGAAGCGCTGGGAGGCGTCCTCGGCGTTGATGCGGCACTCGAAGGCGTGCCCGCGCGGGTCCACCTCGTCCTGGCGCGATCGACAGCGGCGCGCCCGCCGGCGACCCGGATCTGCTCGCGCACCAGGTCGAGGCCGGTCACGGCCTCGGTCACCGTGTGCTCGACCTGGATGCGGGTGTTCATCTCCAGGAAGAAGAACTCCTCGCCCGACACCAGGTACTCGAGGGTGCCGGCCGACGTGTAGCCGACGGCCTGGGCGGCGCGCACCGACGCCTCGCCCATGCGCCGGCGCAGGTCGTCCGAGACCACCGGGCTCGGCGTCTCCTCCACCAGCTTCTGGTGGCGCCGCTGCACCGAGCAGTCGCGCTCGCCGAGCCAGACGCAGCTGCCGTGGGTGTCGGCCAGGATCTGGATCTCCACGTGGCGGGGCTCGGGCAGGTACCGCTCCAGGTACACGGCGCCGTCGGCGAAGAAGCGCTCGCCCTCGCGCACGGCGCCGGCGAAGGCGTCGTCGAGCTCGTCGGGCGTCAGGGCCACGCGGAAGCCCTTGCCGCCGCCGCCCGGCCGAGGCCTTGACGGCCACCGGGTAGCCGATGCGCTCGGCGATCGGCCGCGCCGCCTCGACGTCGGCGACCGGCTCGGTGACGCCCGGGCACGATCGGCACGCCCGCGGCGTCCATCAGCGCGCGCGCCTGCACCTTGGAGCCCATGGCGTCGATCGCGTCGGGCGGCGGGCCGATCCAGACGATCCCGGCCTCGGCCAGCGCCCGCGCGAAGCCCGCGTTCTCGGCCAGGAAGCCGTAGCCGGGGTGGACCGCGTCGACGCCCGCCTGGGCGGCGATCTCGAGGATGCGCGGCACGTTGAGGTAGGTCTCGGCGGCCAGGCCCGGGCCCAGCAGGTAGGCCTCGTCCGCGTGGCTCACGAACAGCGCGTCGCGGTCGACCTCGCTGTAGATCGCCACGGAGGCGATGCCCATCTCGCGCAGCGTGCGGAAGACGCGGATCGCGATCTCCCCGCGGTTGGCCACCATCACCTTCTCGATCATCTGAGCGTGCCTCCCCAGGGGGCCCCGTCGTCCTTGGCGCCTCCGGGCACCTCGGTGTTCTCCAGCATCCCGGCGCGCCGCCAGCGCGAGCGGTAGGCCGCCGGCCGCGGATCGGCCGGCGCCGCGCGCTCGGCCTCGATCAGCGCCGTGGCCGCCGCCGCGAGCGCGGCCAGCTGGGCCGCGGTCGGCGTCCCGCCGGCCCGGACCCGCAGCGCCGCGGCGCTCACAGGGGGATGTTCCCGTGCTTGCGGCGGGGGCGCAGCTCGCGCTTGGTCAGCGAGACCTCGAGCGCCCGGATCAGCCAGGCGCGGGTCTCCTCGGGCTCGATCACGTCGTCCACGTAGCCGCGCTCGGCGGCGATGTACGGGTTGGCGAAGCGCTCGGTGTAGTCGGCGATCAGCTCGGCGCGGCGCTCGGCGACGTCGCGACCGTCCTTCTCGGCCTGCTGGAGCTCGCGGCGGAAGACGATGTTGACCGCGCCCTCGGCGCCCATGACGGCGATCTCGGCGGTCGGCCACGCGGCGTTGAAGTCGGCGCCGACGTGCTTGCTCGCCATGACGTCGTAGGCGCCGCCGTACGCCTTGCGCGTGATCACCGTGAGCTTCGGCACGGTGGCCTCGCTGTACGCGTACAGCAGCTTGGCGCCGTGGAGGATGATGCCGTTGAACTCCTGGGTGGTCCCGGGCAGGAAGCCGGGGACGTCCACCAGGGTGACGATCGGGATGTTGAAGGCGTCGCAGAAGCGGACGAAGCGGGCGCCCTTGATCGACGCGTCGATGTCGAGCACGCCGGCGAGCGCCTTGGGCTGGTTGCCGACGACGCCGACCACGTTGCCGGCCAGCCGGGCGCAGGCCGATCACGATGTTGGGCGCGTAGGCCGGGGCCACCTCGAGGAAGTCGCCGTCGTCGGCGATCAGCTCGATGACCTCGGTCATGTCGTACGGCTTGGTCGGCGCGTCCGGGATGATCGTGGCGAGCTCGGGCGCGGCGCGGTCGGGCGGGTCGTCCGTGGCCAGGAAGGGCGGCGCGTCCAGGTTGTTCTGCGGCAGGTAGGACACCAGCTCGCGGACCATCTCCAGGCATTCCGGCTCGGAGTCGGCGGCGAACTGGCACACGCCGGACTTGGTGGCGTGGCTGTCGGCCCCGCCGAGCTCCTCCATCGTCACGTCCTCGCCGGTCACGGTCTTGATGACCTCGGGACCGGTGATGAACATGTGGCTGGTCTCGCGCACCATGAAGATGAAGTCGGTGATCGCCGGGCTGTACACCGCGCCGCCGGCGCAGGGCCCCATGACCACCGAGATCTGGGGGATCACGCCGCTCGCGCGGACGTTGCGGAAGAAGATGTCGGCGTAGCCGCCCAGGCTCACCACGCCCTCCTGGATGCGCGCGCCGCCCGAGTCGTTGATGCCGATGATCGGGCAGCCCATCTTCACCGCCAGGTCCATGACCTTGACGATCTTCTCGGCGAAGACCTCGCCCAGGCTGCCGCCGAACACGGTGAAGTCCTGGCTGAAGACGAACACCTTGCGCCCGTCGATCGTGCCGTGGCCGGTCACCACGCCGTCGCCCCAGGGCCGGGTGTCCTCCAGGCCGAAGCCGTGGGCGCGGTGGCGGGTGAACATGTCGAGCTCGGCGAAGCTGCCCGGGTCGAGCAGCAGGTCGATGCGCTCCCGGGCGGTCAGCTTGCCGCGGGCGTGCTGGCGCTCGACGGCGGCCTCGGTGCCCGCGTGGCGGGCCTCGTCGCGCAGCTGCTTGAGCCGCTCGCGCTTCTCCTCGGTGCTCATGTCCGCGCCGCCAGCATCCGGTCGTACTCGCCGTACTCCTGGCGCAGCACCCCGCACACCTCGCCCACCGTCGCGCGGGCGCGCAGGGCCTCGCGCATGGGCGGGAGCAGGTTGGCGGTGCCGCGGGCGGCGGCGCGCACGTCGGCCAGCCGCGCCTCCACCTCGGCGGCGTCGCGGGCGGCCCGCAGCCGCCGCAGGCGCTCGACCTGGTCGACCTCGATCCTGGGGTCGATGCGGTGGATCGACACCGGCTGCTCGTCCTCCTCGCGGTACTCGTTGACGCCGATCACCACGCGGTCGCCCGCCGCGACCTCCTCGTGGTGGCGGAACGCCGCGTCGCCGATGGCCTCGCGCATGTACTCGATCGCACTCCACCGCCCCGCCGCGCTCGTCGATCGCCGTCGATCAGCGCGCGGGCGCGCTCCTCGATCTGCGCGGTGAGCGTCTCCAGGTAGTAGCTGCCGCCCAGGGGGTCGACCGTGTCGCGGATGCCCGACTCCGCGGCGATGACCTGCTGCGTCCGCAGGGCGAGCTTGGCCGACTCCTCGGTGGGCAGGGCCAGCGCCTCGTCGAAGCCGTTGGAGTGGATCGACTGCGCGCCCCCCAGCGCCGCGGCCAGCACCTGCACGGCCACCCGCACCACGTTGTTGCGCGGCTGCTGGGCCGTCAGCGTGCTGCCGCCGGTCTGGGCGTGGAAGCGCAGGGCCATCGCGCGGGGCTCGGTCGCGCCGAAGCGGTCCCGCATGATGTGCGCCCACAGCGAGCGGGCCGCCCGGAACTTGGCGACCTCCTCCATGAGGTTGTTGTGGGCGTTGAAGAAGAAGGACAGGCGGGGGCCGAAGCGGTTCACGTCGAGCCCCGCGGCGCGCGCCGCCTCCACGTAGGCGATGCCGTTCGCCAGCGTGAACGCCACCTCCTGGACGGCCGTCGAGCCGGCCTCGCGGATGTGGTACCCGCTGATCGAGATCGTGTTCCAGCGCGGCAGCTCGGCGTCGCAGTACGCGAACGTGTCCGTGGTCAGCCGCATGGAGGGCGCGGGGGGGTAGATGTAGTTGCCGCGGGCGACGTACTCCTTGAGCACGTCGTTCTGGATGGTGCCCCGCAGCTCGCGGGCGTCGGCGCCGTTCTCCTCGGCCACCAGCTGGTACAGCAGCAGCAGCACGGAGGCCGGGGCGTTGATGGTCATGCTGGTCGACACGCGGTCGAGCGGGATGCCGTCGAACAGGCGCCCCATGTCCTCCACCGAGTCGATGGCGACCCCCACCCGGCCCACCTCCCCGGCGGCGAGCGGGTCGTCCGAGTCCATCCCGAGCTGGGTGGGCAGGTCGAAGGCCGTCGACAGGCCCGGCGCGCCGGCGGCCAGCAGGTAGCGGAACCGCTCGTTGGTCTCCTCGGCGGTGGCGAAGCCGGCGTACTGGCGCATCGTCCACGGCTTGACCCGGTACATCGTGGGGTGGACCCCGCGGGTGTACGGGAAGGCGCCCGGCTCGCCCAGGCGGGCGTCGAGGTCGAGGTCCGCGATCGCGCTCGCGTCGTAGACGCGGTCGATCGGGATCCCCGATTCGGTGTAGCGGGGTTCCTGGTCCCCGCCGGCCTTGCTGTCGCTCACGTGCCCCCTGCTGGGATCGCGCTCGGGCCGCGGTTCCTCGCGGCGCTCGGGCCCGGCGACGCTACCACACGCCGCCGGGCCCGGAGCTCCGTGCGCGCCCTACTTGACGAAGGCCCGACGCACGACCGAGCTCTTGGCGAACTTGAGCTGCGCCGTCATCTTGACCTTCTTCAGCGGGTAGTTCCGCTTGAGGGTGATCTTGCAGGTGACCGTCTTGCGGGCGGGCGCCTTGACGTTGCAGCGGCCGAGGACGGTCTTGTTGATCGTCGCCGTGAAGATCAGGCGTCCGCTCTTGGGGCCGACGACCACCTTGCCGACGATGACCCGCTTGCCGATGTGGGTCGTGCCGAGGTCGGACAGGAGCCTGACCCCGGTCGGCGACTTGACCGTGACGCTGGGCATCGGCGCCTGGGCGGCCGCCGGGTTGACGCCGATCGCGACCGACGCGGCCACGCTCGGGACCGACGTGCTGGTGGCCGTCACCGTGATGCTGCCGGCGGGTCGCCGGGCGCCGTCAGCAGGCCGGTCGGGCTGACGCTGCCGCCGGTGGTGCTCCAGGTGACCCCGCCGGAGAGGTTGGCTGAGCGACGCGCTGCAGCTGGGCGCTGGTGCCGGCGATCATGCTCGCGGGCGCGCCGGAGATGGCGACCGACTGGGTGCGCCGCTGGTCGAGGCTCACCGTCGGCGGTCGGCGGGTTGAGCGGGTAGCCGTAGCCGTTGTAGATCGCCTGGTAGCGTGAAGGAGTCGGCGCCGGTGTAGCCGGCCTGGGGCGTGTACCGTCACCGTCGTGGCCGTGAACAGGCCGCCGGTGGCGACGTCCGAGGGTGCCGTGATCGGGCGGGTCCACGATCTTGAAGCGCAGGTTGCGAGTCGCCCTGGCCGCCGAACTTGGTGGTCTGCAGCGTGATGTCCTGGCGCGCCGCCGGTCTGCGGCGTGGTGATCGCCTTGGGCACCCATCCGGGGATGGTCACCGGGGGTGTTGGCGAAGGCGCGCGCGTTGGTCTCCTGGGCGCCGCCGCCCTCCCACAGCAGGTTGTCCGGGTCGGCGTCGCGCGGCGACGTAGTACGTCGCCCGGAGACGTGTCCGAGACGTCCACCCACTGGTACGACGAGGCCCTTGTTGTAGACGTCGCGCCAGCCGGGCGAGGTGCCCATCTTCAGCGACGGTCGCCCCCGGGTTGCCCTGCTCGCAGAAGTTCGTGACGGCCTCGGTGTAGTTCGGGCTGGTCGTCTCGTGCGGCGCGGTTGATCAGCTGCTGGATGTCGTACAGGCAGAAGCCCACCTTGGAGCCGGGGGCGACCAGCGCGCGTCTTGGTCCTGTTCCACAGCGAGTAGCGCATCGCGTTCTTCAGGTGGAAGTGGTTGTGGCCGTCCCCGGTCTCGTAGTACGACCGGCGGCGCGCCGACCACCTGGTTCACCGGCGTGTCGGCGAGCGTGGAGCCCGGGCCCGCACGTGGCGGCGCGCGCTGGCGCAGCCCGCCGGCCTGCGGGTTGCCCGACACCTCGATCGGGCCCTCGCCCACGTTGGTGACGAAGCCGTCGAACCGGATGAGCAGGCGCCCGGCGCCGATGCCGCCGCTGGTCTGGTAGAGCTCGGGACCCGTCACGCTCTCGGGCGGGTCGGCGCGCAGGTCGGGCGCGCGGGGCCCGGCGCCGACGGCGATGGTGAGCAGGGGACGGCGGCTGCCGCGACGGCGGAGACGCCCAGCAACGCGAGCACGGAACGACGGCGGGGTGATCTCATGCCGGAAAGCCTAGGTCGGGGGCGGGAGGCGCAACACTCCTCATGCGGGCAGGTTGACCCCCCCACCGTCCAGTAGCGGCGTAAGGGAAGTGTGAACCGGCCGCGGGGTGCGCTGCCGGCGCCGACGCTACGAGTCGCATGGCCACGGGGGAAGCGCGCCGGGTGTGCCCGCACGGGCGGGGAGGGCCGCGGCGGTACAATCGGCCCCGTGGCGGACGACGGCATTCAGGTTACGGTCAGACTCTTCGGGAGCCTGCGCGAGGCGGCCGGGACGGGCCGGCTCGAGATCCGCATCCTGCCGGCGACGCCCGCCGGCGCCGTGTGGGGCCACCTGCCCGAGGCCGTGCGCCGCGTGGGCCTGCCCGACGGCGTGCGCTACGCGGTCAACCACGAGTGGACGCTGCCCGGGGCGCCGCTGCGCGACGGAGACGAGGTCGCGCTCGTGCTGCCCGTCTCGGGCGGATGATCGCCCTCCGCGACACCCCGCTCGACCCGGCCGCCCTGCTCGCGGCGGTGTCGGATCCCGAGCACGGGGGCACCGCCCTGTTCGTGGGCACCACCCGGCGGGAGACGGACGGCCGCGCGGTCGCGGCCCTCGAGTACGAGGTCTACGAGGAGCTCGCGCTCTCCGAGATGGCCGCGATCGCGGCCGAGGCCGAGCGCGCGTTCGGGGCCCGGGTCGCGGTGGAGCACCGCACCGGCGCGGTGGCGGTCGGCGATCCCAGCGTCGCCGTGGCCGCCTCGGCCGGCCACCGGCCGGCCGCCTTCGCCGCCTGCCGGTTCGTCATCGACGAGCTCAAGGCCCGCGTCCCGATCTGGAAGCGGACCGTCTACGCCGACGGCGGCGCCGCCTGGATCGACGGCTGCGCGCCCGGTCACCCCACCACCGCCAGGAGCCAGCATGCCTGAGACGCCCGGAAGGCCCGGCATCGGGCTGGACGACCCGCTCATCGCCCCGCCGATCCCGGTCGTGGAGGAGGACATCGACCTGGAGGAGGAGCTGTGGACCGATGACTCCGGCGAGGACTACAGCGGCTGGTACTGCGTCCGCACCGACCCCTGGCCCTGCCCGGCGGAGGGCTGCGCCTTCGTCGCCCAGTTCCTGACGGCCGCCCACCTGGTGATCGTGTGGCCGGAGATGGACGACCCCGCCCTGCTGCGCCACGCCGCCGCGGCGCGCGACGTGGGGCGCAACCCGCGGCCGACGGTCTACGAGCCGGCCTTCGGGCCCGCCTGCTCCTACTACCAGTGGGAGGCCGCCGGCCACCCGGTCCACGCGGTGCGCGGGGGCGACGCCGCCGGCGGGGACGTCTACTCGAAGTAGCGGCGCTCCCAGAGCGCGAGCGCCCCGGCCGCCGGGGGCGCGAGCGCGGCCCCGTCGCGCCACAGGCGCGCGACGCCGTCCGGGGTCGCCTCCACCAGCACCTGCTCGCCGAACTCGGCGGGCGAGAGCAGGTCGGCCCCGCCGGGCGGCGCGTCGAGCGCGATCCGGATCTCGACGCTGATCGTGGGGCTCATGCGCAGCATGTTCATCGTCAGCCCCTGCAGCCGCGCGTCCGCCACCAGCTCCGCGGCGGCGCGCCCCGACAGGGCGACCGCCCCGGGGGCCTCCTCGGCCAGCTCGCGGGCGAGGTTCTCCAGCAGCGGCCGTTCGCCCGCGCCGGGCTCCGTGCAGCCGTCGATGGTGCCGACGAGGCCCGGCGAGATGGCCAGGTCGCGGCTGCGGCGGCCCACGAGCAGCCACGCCTCGTCGCCGTGCGTCAGCACCGGCAGGATCGACAGCCCCACCACCGAGGCCCGCCCGGCCCCGCTGCGCAGCGGATCGCCGCCGGCCGCGGCGCGGGCGCGCGAGCGCAGCGGCCCGCCCTCGCCCTCGCGCTCGCGCTCGGCGCGGAGCGCGTCGCTGGTGGCGAGCATGGTGAAGTAGTCGGTGCGCCCGGCGATCACCGTGTCGCCGGCCAGTGCCCGGAACCCGAGGATCGCGCCGTTCCAGGTGCCCGGCGCCGCGCGCAGGACGGCCTCCCGGTGCGCGGCCCCGGCGGCCAGCAGGACCGGGTCCACCTCCAGCGGGCGACCGTCGTCGACGAGCACGCCCCCGGGCGCGCCGTCGAGCGCGCGCAGCACGACGACCGGGTGGACGACGCCCTCACGCGTCAGGAGCCGTTCAGCCATCGTCGCGCCGCGCCGATCCACAGGGGGTGAGCAGTGGCCCGCACACGCCCGAGGAGGACGCCTTCTGCCGCGTCGTGCGCGTGTCGGTGGGCCGGGGGCAGATCGACGCCATCGCCGCCGCCTCCGGGCGGGCCGGCCGGCGCGAGCGCCGCGCGGCGCTGGAGCAGGCCGTCATGACCAGCGCGTGGTCCAGCGCCCGCCCCGGAGAGCCGGCGGCCGACTGGCTGCGGGTGGTGCACCCGATCGCGCCGGGGCTGGACGACCTCGCCCCGGACCGCCAGCTGCTGCTGCTGGTCGCCGGCCTGCGGCGCACGGTGGCCGACGCCGCCCGCTCGGGTGACGACGCCGCCAAGTCGCGCCTGGCGCTGGCCCGCGAGACCTTCGGCGAGCCGGCCCGCGACCAGATCGTGACCCTCCTCGCCCAGGCCGCCGCCCGCGAGGAGTGAGCGGGCCCCCCGGACCGCGCGCTCACCGGGAGCGGCGCGGGAAGACGTCGAGCGCGAGCGACGCCACCCGGTCCAGGATCAGGATCCCGTCCAGGTGGTCCATCTCGTGGAGGATCACCCGGGCCTCGAAGCCCTCGGCGCGCAGCACGCGGCGGTTGCCCTCCAGGTCGCCCGCCTCCACCTCGATGCGCTCGGCGCGACGCACGTTGGCGGTCAGGTCGGGCAGGCTGAGGCAGCCCTCGCGGCCCACCGCGCTCCCCTCCTGCGCGAGCAGCACCGGGTTGACGAGCCAGGTGGGCCCCAGGGGCTCGGGCACCTTCGGGTGCCCGGTGCAGTCGATCCAGGCCACCCGCCACAGCTCCCCGATCTGAGGCGCGGCGATGCCCACGGTGCGCGGGTAGGAGCGCGCCGTGTCCTCCAGGTCGCGTCCCAGGCGCGCCAGCGCGGGGCCGGCCCGGCGCACGGGGGCGGCGGGGAGCTTGAGGCGGTGGTCCGGGAACCGCAGGACGTCCCGGATCAGAGCGCCTCGGACTCCTCGATCTCGAAGGACACCTCGAGCTCCCGGGTGGCCGCGACCTGCCGCAGGGCGGCCGCGATGGCGGCGGGCTCCCGGTCGTCGGGGATCTCGACCTCCATGCCCAGCACGTAGATCGCCGGGTCGCCCACCAGCCGCGCGCTGAGGTCGAGGATGTTGACGCGGTTCTCGGCCAGGGCCGCCGCCATGGTCGCGACGATGCCGGGGCGGTCCGCCCCGTAGATCGACACCATGCAGCGCCTCCCGTGGGTCTCGGCGCCCTTGGGGACCGCCTTCTGCACCGAGATCCCCAGGCCCAGCTCGTCGGCCACCGGCGCCAGGCGGGCGGCGACCGCCTCGGGCTCGACGCCCTCGGGCACGGCGACGGCCAGCGTGATGGCGAAGGAGCCCCGCAGGAGGGCGGCGCGGCCGTCCTCCAGGTTGCCGCCGATGTCGAGGAGCGCGGCGCTCAGCGCGGCCACGATTCCCGGGCGATCCGCGCCGATGGCGGTCACGACGACCTCGTTCACACGCCCAGGATAGTCCCCGCCGCGCGCGCGTTCATGTTCGGCCCCGGCGGGTCGATGAATGCCTGTGAGGCACCGGCAAGCGACACCGGGATGAGACGACGATGAGAACGCCTGTCAGGAGCGCGACGCAGGAGGGCCCGCGCGAGCTCTCCTTCCGCAACGGCACCGTGATGGTCACCACGGCGCGGGTGCTCGTGGTGTGGGTGGGGTACAACAGCGGCCCCTGGGCCGTCCGCTCACTGCGCGACGCCGGCTACGACGTCCTGGCGAGCCACCCCGAGGGCACGCGCGGGGGCCGCTCCACCGCCGCGCCCGACCCGCGCCGCTACCCGTCGCCGGCCGACGCGCCCGAGGCCTTCGTGCGCTGGCTCGAGGAGACCTGCCGCGACGAGCGCATCTCGGCCGTGCTCGCGCTCGACCCCGACGCCGTCCGCCTGATCGCCGAGCGCGCGCCCGACCTGTCGGGGGCGCGGTTCGCCGGGCCCACCGCCGAGCAGTACCGCGCCCTCTGCGAGCCCGCCGGCTTCGCCCGCTCGGCGGTCGCCGCCGGCGTGGACGCGGCCGTCACGGTCTCCGGGCAGCCGTGGGAGCTCCACTGCGTGCGCGGCGACGGCGGGTTCGCAATGGTCGCCGCCCGCGTCGCCTCGACCTACCCGCGCACCGGCGGCCGGGACTCGGTCGCCCAGATCGTGGACGCGCCCGCCGAGCTCGGCCGCGCCGCCGCGCGCCTGCTGGACCTGGTCGACTATCGCGGCCCCTGCGCCATGAGCGTCACCGAGCGCGACGGCCGCTTCTGGTTCCACGACGTCCGCCCGGGGCTCTCGCCGTCGGTCGGGGCCGCCACCGCGGCGGGCTTCGACCAGCCGACCTGGGGCGTCGAGGCCGTGATGGGCCACTTCCGGCCTCCCGTCGGGATCGCCCGCTCCATGACCTACCTTCCGCTGCAGACCGAGCTGGCCGCGCTGCGCGACGCGCTCGCCGGGCGCTCGCACGAGTCGCCGGCCGCCATCGCCCGGGGCATCGCGCGCGCCCTCGTGGCCCGCGACCAGCAGCTCGACCCGCCGCTGACCGACCCCGCGTGGCTCGCCTCGACCGCCCGCCACGGCCTGCGCCGCATCACCCGCGGGGGCGACGCCGCCGCGTAGGGGCGCCGCTCAGTCCGGCGCCGGCACGACCCCGTCGAGCCAGGCGCGCAGCGTGACGTGGCGCTCGCCGTGCTCCTCGCCGGCCAGCTCGCGGCGGATCTCGCCCAGCATGCCCGACCGCTCGGCCTCGACGTCGTGGGTGTGGATGGTCTCGAAGTTGACCTGGTGGGCGTGCACGAACGCGTCGTCGGGCAGCGTCGGGGAAGCGCTCCAGGGCGCCGCGGATCATCTCGCGCACCGAGTCCTCCACGAAGCGCGGGCGCCGGTGGGCGCGATCGACGACGTACTGCTCGTCGGGCCGCTTCATCAGCTCGTAGATCTCCGAGGACATGCCCTCCTCGACGATCTCCAGCAGGGTGTCGGCGTCGATGTCCACCGCGTCGGGGGCGCCCAGGTACAGGGTGCCGCGGGCGCGCTGGTTGTGGGTCGCGATCGGCACCAGGCGCACGATCCGCTCGATCTCCTCCTCGGAGAAGCCGTCCCCGCGCAGGTCGTCCGAGGCCTGGGCCTGGATCAGGCCCTGGGCGCACGGGCACGCGTTCATGCCCTGGGCGGTGACGCCCACGAGCCGCCGGCTGACGGTGGGGTTGGCGGCCGCGATCGCCGATCAGCCCGTACATCTCCTGGGTGGCGATGTCGGTGACCGGGGTCCGCTTCTCCACCGGGTAGCTCGCCGAGATCGTGACCTCGCTGCGCAGGGCGCTCTGGCTCTCCACGATGGCCCGCGCGATGTGCTCGGCCAGCTCCTCGATGCGCAGGGCCTCGCCCAGCACGACCTCGTCGATGGCCTCGTTCACCGTCTCCTCGAAGCGCGACATGTGGACGCCCTTCTGCACCGCCCGCAGGTCGCAGGTGCACGCCACCTCGGCCTGGAAGAGGCGCTCGGCGCCGTCGTGACGGATGCGGATGGCCTTCGCCGAGCGCGTGACGCCGGCGCGCGACAGGCTGATGGGCGCCGTCGGGCCGGCTGTCCTGGAGGTCCTCGGCGACGCTCCGCCGCGTCGTGCTCATGCGCTTCTCCGTCCTCGTCCGCTGCCGTGTGCCTTCAGTGTGCAGGCCCGGAGGGGGGCGGCCAACCGGACCGGCCACCCGGTTTTCCCCGAGCGAGCAGGATTGTGCCGCACCGGGCGGGATGGGGCCCGCCCTCCGTCTCGGTATGCTGCGTCGTGCCTCCCGTCCGTTCCTCCAGGAAGGACCGCGAGAATGACGCAGGCTCTCCGCCCGCAGTGCCGTCGAGATCGCCCTGCCGGACGTCGAGGAGATGCGCGCACTCGCGGCGGAGGGACGCGAGAAGGGCGTCCTCACCTATGACGAGATCGTCGGCGCGCTCCAGGACGCCGACGTCACCAAGGACCAGATCGAGGACTTCTACTCGCACCTGCTCGAGATCGGCGTCGAGGTGCTCGACGCCGACGGCGAGGTGATCGCCCGCGGCGCCGCGACCCCCACCGAGCGGCCGCCCGAGCTCGACCTGGCGGTCGAGCCCAGCCTCGACAGCCTGCGCCTGTACCTGCGCGAGATCGGCCGGGTGCCGCTGCTGACCGCCTCGCAGGAGGTGGCCCTCGCCAAGCGCATCGAGCTCGGCGACATGGCCGCCAAGCAGGCGATGGTCGAGGCCAACCTGCGGCTGGTGGTCGAGCATCGCCAAGGGCTACCTGGGGCGCGGGCTGTCGTTCCTCGACCTGATCCAGGAGGGCAGCCTCGGCCTGATCCGCGCCGTCGAGAAGTTCGACTACCGGCGCGGCTTCAAGTTCTCGACCTACGCCACCTGGTGGATCCGCCAGGCCGTCACCCGCGCCATCGCCGACAAGGCCCGGACCATCCGGATCCCGGTCCACATGGTCGAGAAGCTCAACAAGGTGGTCCACCTGGAGCGCCAGCTGGTCCAGCGCCTCGGCCGCGAGCCGCGGGCCGAGGAGATCGCCGAGGAGCTGCGCATGAGCCCGGCCGAGGTGCGCGACATCCTGCGCATGGCCCAGCTGCCGGTCAGCCTCGAGAAGCCGATCGGCGAGGAGGAGGACTCCGAGCTCGGCGACTTCGTGGAGGACGAGGCGGCCGCGTCCCCGTTCGACGAGGCCTCGGTCAACCTCCGCCACACCGACATCATGCGCGCGCTCGACGCCCTGCCCGACCGCGAGCGCAAGGTCATCGAGCTGCGCTTCGGGCTCCAGGGCGAGCAGCCGCGCACGCTCGAGGAGGTCGGCCGCACCTTCGGGGTCACCCGCGAGCGCATCCGCCAGATCGAGAACAACACCCTCAAGAAGCTCGAGGCGCTCCCCGAGGCTCAGGCGCTGCGCGACTCCGCGTAGGGCGCGGAGGGGTCGCCGCCGGGCATCCGGCGCGGGGTGGCCAGGAACCGGTAGCCCACCCCGTGGAAGGTCTGGATGTAGGTGAAGCGGCCGCCGACCTCGTCCACCTTGCGGCGCAGGCGGCGCACCAGCACGTCCACCGAGCGGTCGCCGTGGGCCGCGCTCGCCGCCCCAGACGCGGCGGTAGATCTCGTCGCGCGACAGGGCGCGCTCGCGCGCCTCCGCGAGGGTCCACAGCAGCTTGAACTCCAGCGGCGTCAGCGGCGCCGGCCGGCCGGAGACCATCACCGACATCCGCTCGGGGTCGATGCTCAGCTCGCCCTCCGAGATCGGGCAGCGTCTCCGACTGCGCGTTCTCGAGGGCCGTGCGCCGCAGCGCGGCGGTGACGCGCGCGAGCAGCTCCCGCATCGAGAAGGGCTTGCTCATGACGTCGTCGGCGCCCAGCGAGAGCACCTCCACCCGGTCGTGCTCGTTGGTGCGGGCGCTGACCACGATGATCGGCAGCCGCGGCGACCACTCGCGGGCCTGGCGGATGACGTGCCAGCCGTCGGCGCCCGGGAGCATCAGGTCGAGCACGACCGCGTCGGGGGCGCCGGTGCGCAGCGCCCGCAGGCCGGCGAGGCCGTCGGAGGCGATCATCGCCTCGAAGCCGGCGGCGCGCATGTGGAAGCCGATCGCCTCCGCCGTGCTCTCGTCGTCCTCGACGATCAGGACCCTCATCTTCCCGGCATCCATGTGGGCGGAGGATAGGGCGGCCCCCCGGGGGGTTCGTCGCCGTCCCGTGACGATGATGTGAACGACGGTGAACGGGGTGAAACCGGGCCCTCCCGGCGCCTGTTACAGCCCGCCGCGGCGGCGTCACAACCGTGTCACCTGGGCGCCCGGGACCCGGTGTTAGCTTCGCGCCGCTCTGCTCCCGACCAGGGCCAACCGGAACAGATGAGGGGGCGATCAGCGCCCCCCGGAGAAGGAGTGTCTGCTCGGTGAACAAGACCCTGCGCAATACGGTCGCGACCGGCCTCGCCGCCGCCGGCCTGGTGGTCTCGGCCGGGGCCTCGAGCGCCTTGGGCGCGACCCTCAACATGTCGGGCGCCAGCTTCCCGCAGGTCCCCTACCGCGACTTCTGCGCCACCGGCGGGGACTGCAACTACGCCGGCGGCGGTTCCGGCACCGGTATCCGCAACCTGGTCAACGGCGTCAACACGCTCGTCGGGTCCGACGCGCCCCTGACCCCCGACCAGCAGTCCCAGCTGGGGGCGACGCCGGTCTACGTGCCGACGCTCCTCGGCGCCATCTCGGTGCCCGTCAACGTGAGCGGGGTCACCGGCAACCGGCTCAAGCTGACCGGCAAGCAGATCGGCGACATCTTCTCGGGCTCGATCACCAACTGGAAGCAGCTGCGGACCGGCATCAACGCCAAGCAGCCCCTGCCGAACGCCGCGATCACCGTCTGCGTCCGCAGCGACGGCTCCGGCACCAGCTTCGGCTTCAGCCGCTACCTCGGCAAGGTGAGCAAGAACTTCCTCACCAAGGTGGGCGGCGGCGGCTCCCAGACGCCGCCGTGGACCGCGCCGAGCCTGCTGAAGGCCCCCCAGAACCCGGGCGTGGCCAACTGCGTCAAGAGCACGCCGAACTCCATCGGCTACGTGGACCTCGCCGACGCGCTCCGGGCGGGCCTCGGCAGCAACGTGGTGGGGGTCGGCGCGAGCCGCGTCATCAAGGTGGGCAAGCGCACCAAGCGCGTCACCCAGTACATCCTCCCGACGCCCAAGACCATCTCCGCGGCCGGCGACATCCCCGCGTCCAGCATCAAGAAGGACCTGACGGTCGACTTCTCCGCCAGCCCCGTGCCCGGCAGCTACCCGATCGTCATCACCACCTGGCTCGTCGGCTCGACCAACTCGAAGAACAAGGGCCAGGTCGGCGACGCCCAGCGCGTGGCCAACTTCTTCCTCGCCGCGCCGCAGCAGGCCAAGCTCACGGGCTTCGGCTTCGCGCCGCTTCCGGCCCGCGTGCTGGCGGCCGCCAAGAAGAACATCAAGAACATCCAGTAGCCGCACCACCGTCCTGACCATCCCCAACCTCACCCGCGCGGTGGACCGGGGGCGGCGATGACGCCGCCCCCGCCGCCCGCGGCGACCGCGGCCCCCCCGGCGCCCGTCCCGGGCCCGGGGGCCGCCCGCATCACCCGGCCGCGCGCCAGCCTGTGGGCCGACCGCGCGTTCGTCACGATCACCTTCCTCGCGTGCGTGGTCGGCATCGCGGTGGTCGTCTACCTGATCGTCAAGACGGTCGAGCAGACCGGCGAGGTCTGGTAGCACCTTCGGCGTCTGGGGCTTCATCACCGGGACCGAGTGGATCCCCACGCCGGTGAGCGGCCCCCCGCAGTTCGGGGCGCTGCCGTTCATCTACGGCACGCTCATGACCGCGCTGATCGCGATGGTCCTCGCCGTGCCCGCGGCGATCGGCGTGGCGCTGGCCACCACCGTCCTGCTCCCGCGGCGCTTCCGCGGCCCGGTGGCGAAGACGGTCGACCTGCTGGCCGCCGTGCCGTCGGTCGTCTACGGCCTCTGGGGCATCACCGTGCTCGTGCCGTTCCTGAAGCCCGGCGCTGGACTGGATCGCCGAGACCTTCGGCGACCTCAGCATCCTGGGATGGCGACCCTTCGCGGGACCGGTCACGACCGGCTCCTACCTGGTCGCCGGCCTCGTGCTGTCGATCATGGTGCTGCCGATCATCGCGGCCATCACCCGCGAGGTCCTGGCGACGGTCCCGCGCGAGCAGCAGGAGGCCGCCTACGCCCTGGGCGCCACCCGCTGGGAGATGGTGCGGTACGCGATGCTCCCGTGGGCCCGCTCGGGCATCGTCGGAGCGTCCGCGCTCGGGCTGGGCCGGGCCGTGGGCGAGACCATCGCGATCGCGGTGCTGCTGGGCAACTCGCCGGGGATCTTCGACTCCCTGCTCGGGCCGGGCGCCACCCTCGCGAGCGTCATCGCGCTCGAGACCGGCGAGGCGGGCGGACTGCAGCTCGCCGCGCTGACCGCGCTCGCGATCGTCCTCTTCGTGCTCGCCTTCCTGATCAACGTGGTCGCCCGCCTCCTGGTGGGCGCGGACCCGGGGGAGGGAGCGGCGGTGCCCTCTCGCGTGCCTTCGCACGGGTCCAGCTGCGGCCGGGGGGCCGAGGGCGCCGAGACCGGGGTCGAGGAGGGCGACCACGCGGCCGTCCCGGCAGCCGGGGCCGCCGCCGCCGCCGCCGCCGGGCCCGTCACGGCCGCGGCGGCGCCCGCCCCGGCCGCGCCGCCCCGCGCGCACCGCCTGCCGCGCGTGTCGCGGTCGCGGATCGTGCGCTCGCGCATCTGGGAGGGCCTGGTGTGGTTCACGCTCCTGTTCGGCCTGGTGCCGCTCGTCCTCGTGCTCTACGAGATGATCAGCAAGGGCCTGCCGGCGATCTCGCTCGACTTCTTCACCGAGCTGCCGCCGCTCGACCCCAACTCCGCCGTCGGGGGCATCTCCAACGCCCTGGTGGGGACCCTGATCATGATGGGCCTGGCCACCCTCCTCGCCGGCACCGCTCGGCCTGCTGGCCGCGCTCTTCACGGCCGAGGTCGGCCAGACCAGCCGCCTGCTCTCCCGGCTGCGCGAACGCCATCGGCTTCTTCGTGGACATCCTCCTCGGGGTGCCGTCGGTGGTCGTCGGGCCTGACCGTGTACCTCGGGGTCGTGGTCGTGCAGGGGCACTTCTCCGCGCTCGCCGGGGCCATCGCGCTGGCGGTGATCATGTTCCCGATCGTCGTGCGCTCGTGCGACGAGATCCTGCGGCTGGTGCCCGGCTCCCAGAAGGAGGCGGCCCTGGCGCTCGGCGCCCCGCGCTGGCGGGTGACGTGGAGCGTCATCCTGCCCGACGGCGCTCCCCGGCATCCTCACCGGGATCATCCTGGCGATGGCCCGCGCGGCGGGCGAGACGGCCCCCCTGCTCTTCACCTCGCTGGGCAACCAGTTCTTCTCGACGAGCCTGTCGGAGCCCATCGCGGCCATCCCGCAGCTCATCTACTACAACACGATCACGATCCAGACCGAGGCCTCGATCGAGTTCGCCTGGGGCGCCGCCCTGGTGCTCGTCGCGATGATCTTCGTGCTGAACGTCGCGGCGTCGGTCCTTGCCAACAGAGGGCGAACGGAGGGCCGATGACCTCGTCCGACGGCAGCACCCAGACCCCCCCGGAGCAGGCGACCGCCGCGCCCGCCGCGCCCGCCGCGCCGCCGCGGTCGGGCGCCCGCCGGCGAGCACCCTCCCCCGATGCACACCGTGGGCGTGAACGCGTTCTTCAACCGGCACCACGCGCTGGCGGACGTCAACCTCACCTTCCCGGCCAACACGGTCACGGCGCTCATCGGCCCGTCCGGCTGCGGCAAGTCAACCTTCATCCGCTGCCTGAACCGGATGCACGAGCTGGTGCCCCTCGCGCGGATGGAGGGGTCGGTCTTCCTGCACGGCAACGACATCTACGGCAGGGAGGCCGACCCGGTGGCGATCCGGCGCGGCGTGGGGATGGTCTTCCAGCGGCCCAACCCGTTCCCCACCAAGTCGATCGCCGACAACATCAAGGCGGGGCCCAAGTTCAGCCGCATCAAGATGGACCGGGACGACCGCAACAACCTCGTCGAGAAGACGCTGCGCGGCGCCGGGCTGTGGGACGAGGTGAAGGGCCGCCTCAACGCGCCCGCCGGCGGCCTGTCCGGCGGCCAGCAGCAGCGGCTGTGCATCGCGCGGGCCCTGGCCGTCGAGCCCGACGTGCTCCTCATGGACGAGCCGTGCTCGGCGCTCGACCCGCAGTCCACGCTGCGCATCGAGGAGCTGATCGGCGAGCTGCAGCTCCCGGCTCACGATCGTGATCGTGACCCACAACATGCAGCAGGCGGCCCGGGTCTCCGACCGGACCGCGTTCTTCACGATCGAGAACGAGGGCGAGCCGGGCCGGCTGGTGGAGACCGGCCCCACCGACCAGATCTTCACCCGGCCGGCCAACCCCCGCACCGAGGCCTACGTGTCGGGGCGCTTCGGCTGATCAGGCGTCCCGGCCGAGGAACCGCCGCAGGGCGTCCAGCTCCTGCGGGCCGACCCCGTGGCCGCCCGGGCGCGTGATGTCCGTCACCTCGGCGCCCGCCGCGCGGTAGGCGGCGACGCCCGCGGCCGCCACCTCGAGCGGGAGGAAGGGGTCGTCCTCGCCGCCCACGGCCAGCACCGGGCGCCCGGCGAGCCCCCCGAGGGCGTAGATGTGCTCCGGCAGGGGGTAGGCGCTCGACAGCAGCGCGACCCGGTCCACCAGGTCCGGCCGCGCCGCGGCGAGCGCGCCGGCCATCATCCCGCCGTTCGAGAAGCCGACCACCGCCAGCGGCGTCGCCAGCGCCAGGCGCGCCACGGCGTCCTCGAGCCACGCCGCCAGCTCGGCCAGCCTCAGGTCGAGGCTCTCCCGCACCGGGTTGCCGATGCCCATGTTGCGGAACCAGGCGAAGCCGGGCTCCTGCACCTCGGGCCCGCGCGGGGCCAGCACGCCCACGCCGCCGCCCAGGGCCTCGCCCAGCCCGAGCAGGTCGGTCTCGCGGCCGCCGCGCCCGTGCAGCGCGAGCAGGGTGGGGGAGCCCGGCGCGGCCGGGGCGTGCTGCGCGACGAGGCTCACGACGGACCCCCGCCGCCGTCCGCCGCCTCGTGCTCGGCCAGGATCGGGCCGGCGACCTCCATCGCCGTCCAGGCGGCCGGGAACCCGGCCAGCCCCGCGATCGCGATGAGCACCTCGCGCACCTCGTCCGGGGTCACCCCGGCGCCCAGCGCGCCGCGCACGTGCCACCCGAGCTGGGGCTCGGCGCGCAGCGTGGCCGTCACCGCCATCGCCACGACGGCGCGGTCGCGGCGGCTGAGGCCGGGGCGCCCCCACAGGTCCGCGAACCCGAAGGCGGACGTCAGCTCCTCGAGGTCGGGCGACACGCCCCTCCAGCGCTCCACCACGCCCTCGCCCAGGTGCTGCTCGGCCAGGGCCCGTCCGCGGTCCAGCCGGTCGTCGGGTGTCGGCGGGGTCATCGCTCCTCCTCGGTGGTGGCGGTCGTCGTCAGCGCGGGGGCGTCGTCGTGCCGGGGGACCCGCAGCGGCGTCAGGAGCTCCTCGATGGCCGCCCGGTGCCCCTCGTACTGGGGCGGCAGCCGCAGCGCCTCGCCGAGGCTCGTCGACGGGCTCGTCCACGGCGAAGCCGGGGCTCACGGTCGCGATCTCGAAGAGCACGGCGCCCGGCTCGCGGAAGTAGATCGACTCGAAGTACTGGCGGTCGATGACCCCGGTGGGGTGGCCCCCGGCCGCACGCGCCCGCTCGCCCCAGCCCTCGTGATCCGCGTCGGGCGAGGTCCAGGCCACGTGGTGCACGGTCCCCGCGCCCGGCACGGGGCGATCCTCCGGGGCCGGGTCGAGCACGTACACGCCGCGGCGCTCCGCGCCGGCGGTGCTGAAGCGGCCCCCGCCCTCGTCCGCGAAGCCGAGCCCGTCCACCAGCAGCGCCGCTCGTGGCCTGCGGTGCGCGGCTGTAGGCGCGCACGCCGGCGATCCCGGTCAGCGCGTGCTCGGCGGGGACGTCGGGCCGCCGCGCCGCGCGCGGGGCGCCGTCATCGGCCGTCTCGACCACGATCTCGATGCCGAGGCCCTCCGGGTCCGAGGACACCAGCGCGCCGTCGCTCAGCTCCACCGGCCGCCCCGCGTCGCCGAGCCGCGCGGCCCACCACGCGAGCGCGTCGGCCGAGGGCGCCCGCCAGATGACGCGGTGCACCATGCCGGCGCCCGCCCGCCCCGGGGCCGCCCCGGGGATCTCGAAGAAGGTCAGGATGCTGCCCGGCGTCCCGGTCTCGTCGCCGAAGTACAGGTGGTACATGTCCGGCGCGTCGAAGTTGACCGTCGTCTTCACGAGCCGCAGCCCGACGACGGGGACCCAGAAATCGACCGCCCGCTGCGCGTCGTGCGTGATCGCCGTGACGTGGTGGATGCCGTCGAGGCCCATCTGCGCTCTCCCTCCGAGGCCGCCGTCGCCGGCCGCCTGGTAATGTCGTTGCATGAGCAAGCACAATGGTAGTTGACGATGCAAGCAAACGTCAACGACGGGTCGCCCGCTGACCCCGCTCGAGCTCGACGCCTGGCGCGGCATGCTGGCGGTGCACACCGCCGTGGTGGGCCGCCTCGACGCCGACCTGCGGGCGCGGCACGGGCTGTCGGTCACCTCGTACGAGGTCCTGATGCTGCTGGGCGACGCTCCCCGCGGCCGCCTGCGGGTCTCGGAGCTGTCGGCGGCCACCCTGCTGTCGGTGAGCGGCATGAGCCGGATGGTCGACCGCCTCGTGCGCGAGGGGCTCGTGGTGAAGGAGTCCTGCGAGGAGGACGGCCGGGGCGCGGAGGTCGTCGCTGACCGGCCCGGGGCGGACGCGCCTGCGGGCCGCCCGCGCCAGCCACCTGGCCGGGGTGCGCCGGGAGTTCCTCTCGCGCTTCGGCCAGGACGAGCTGCGCGAGATGGCGGGGTTCTGGGCGCGCGTCGAGCCCTCCGCCGTGGCACGGGACTGACGAGAGGGGCTCCCGACGGCCCCTCCCGCCGTGCCATGGCCGCGCTGCGGCCCTGATGACCCCGGCGGCCGGCGGGGGCGCGTCTTCAGCGCGCCGGGGGTCGACAGCAGTCTCCACGCGGCGGCGCCGGCGGGGGTTACGCCGCTGTTGCCGTCGCGTGACGCGCCGTGACGGTCAGCCCGGCGGGGGTGTCCGGCGGGGGGCGGGTGCGCCAGGACCTCCTCCTCTTCCTCGGCCTGGTGGCGCAGCTGGCCGAAGCTGACCCCCTCGGCCAGGAGGAACAGGAAGCCCACCGCCACGCCCACCAGCGCCTCGGTGCCCTGCAGGACCACCGAGAAGGCGAGCGCCTCGGCGGCGCTGACGCCGTAGGAGGCGGTGAGCGGCACCACCGCGGCCGCCTGGAACACCAGCAGGTTGCCCGGCAGGACCGGGAAGGCCTGGGCGAGGGTGATGGTCACCAGCAGGAGGCCGGCTCCGCCCCAGCCCACCCGCCCCAGGCCGAAGGCCTCCAGGGTGAAGTAGATGCCGGCCCACTGGCACAGCCACGTCGCCAGGCTCGCGCCCACCACGAGGCTCATCTGGCGGGGGTCGCGCAGCCCCAGGTGGCTCTCGCGCACGCCACCCCACAGCCGGGCGACGGCGCGCGTGGCGCGCGCCCACAGCGGCCCGGTGTTGAGCCACGGCGGCAGCTGGCGCCCCGGGCCGGACAGCAGGGCCACGATCACGATCGCCAGGCAGCCCACCCCCAGGGCGATCGACGCGAACCACGCGTAGGACGGCAGGGGCAGGAAGATGCCGATGCCCACGACCAGGGCGACCCAGGTGATGGTGGAGACCAGGTTCTCGGCCACCACGGTGCCCAGCAGCGTCGTCGTGGGCGGGGTGGGCCCGCGCCGCTCCATGCGCCGCCGCAGCAGCAGCACCTTGACGATCTCGCCCACCCGGGCCGCGAGCAGGGCGTTGAAGAGGAACCCGACGAACAGGGGGCCGATCAGGTCGCGGTAGCGCGTGCGGCGGGTCATGGACGGCAGCGCGTCCACCACGCCCTTCCAGGCGACGCCCTTGAAGCCCACCGAGGCGAAGTTCGCGAGGACGGCCGCCACCAGGAAGCTCCACGAGTGGATCTGGAAGGCGTCGCGGATCTTCCCGAGGTCGAGCTTCCAGACGGCGAGGCTGCCGATGATCAGGATGACCAGGATCTGCAGCACCGTGCGCACCACGTGCTTGCCGGTGAAGCGCCGCCAGGTGGACGCGGCCTGGGTGGTCACGGGGCGCCCACCAGCTCCGCCAGCGTCACCAGCTCCAGGTCGCGCGCCCGCGCCGCGCGGCAGATGTCGGGCAGCGCCTGCGCGGTCTGCTGGCGCGGCCGCCCGGGCGCCCAGCCGTCGGCGTCGTGCAGCAGCAGGATCGTCCCCGGCACGAGGGCCGTGGTGGCCCGCCGGGCGATCGTCGCGGCCCCCGGCTCGGCCGAGTCGAACACGCCCGTCGTCCAGGCGGCCATCCGGTAGCCGGCGCGGCGCGCGCCCAGCGCGGTGGCGGGGCCGCGGAAGCCGTGGGGGGCGCGGAACAGGCGCGACATCGCCTCGGGCCCGGCCGCCCGTTCCACCGCGCGCTCGGTGCGGGCCAGCTGGTCGGCGACGTGCGCCGCGCCGCGGAAGATGAGGATGCCGTGGTCGTAGCCGTGGTTGGCGAGCTGGTGCCCCTCGGCCACGATCCGGCGCACGACGTCGGGATGGCGCTCCACCTGGCGTCCGAGGACGAAGAAGGTCGCGCGCACCCCCTCGGCCGCCAGGGCGTCGAGCACCTCCGGCGTCGAGGGACCGGGCCCGTCGTCGAAGGTCAGGGCGGCCCGGGGGCGGTCGGCCGGGCCGCGCGCGAGCGCGCGTCCGAGGGCCGGGTTGCGCGGCATGAACGCGGCCACCCCCACCAGGGCGGCGCCCGCGACCAGGGTCGCGGCGGCGACCGGCCGGCGGCGGGCGAGGATTGCGGCGCCGAGCGTCACACCCACGCCGGTCCAAACGGCGCGATGCACAGCCTGGCCCTTTCGCATGGGCTGCGTCATGGCATCGGGATCTCGCGCGGTGTGCCGGGTCGCCGGCACCGCGCGATGCTATCAATGCTCCCCGCGGGGCGGCTCCGGCACACGCCTTGGCACACTCTGAGGGAGAGTGCCAAGGCCCGTGGGCGGTGGTCTATAATCGGCCGTCCGTCCCGGTTCGTCCGTTCGAAGGTGGTCGCGTGCCGTTCTACGAGTACCGATGCGTCAAGGGCCACACGTTCGAGGTCCGTCAGAGCATGAGCGACGAGCCCCTGACGACCTGCGAGGTCTGCGGGGCGGAGGCCGCGCGGGTGCTGTTCGCCCCGGCGATCCACTTCAAGGGCTCGGGCTTCCACAACACCGACTATGGCTCCAAGCGCCGCGGCGGTCGGGGACGACGGGGGCGGCACCTCCACCACGTCGGACTCGGGCGGGAACGGCGCCTCGGGCGGCTCCGACGCGGGCAAGCGGCACCTCCAAGCCGGCCGAGTCCTCGGGCGGCACCAAGACCGTGGGGCTGGACAAGGTCTAGGCGGCCGCGGCCGCTCCGCGCGATGCCCCCGCCGCGGCGCGCTCGCGCCGGCTGCGGCACCCCGCGCGCCTGGTCGTCGCCGGCTTCGTCGTCGTCATCCTGCTCGGCGCGGGGCTGCTGTCCCTGCCGGTGGCGACGCACCGGGCCGGGCGGCGCCCCGTTCCACGACGCGCGCTCTTCCAGTCGACCGCGGCGGTGACCCTCAGCGGGCATGAGCCTCGTCGACGTGCGCGACCTACTGGAGCCCGACCGGCCAGGTGATGATCCTGGTCCTGATCGAGATCGGCGGCGCTCGGGATCGTCACCAGCTCGCTGCTGCTGCTGGTGCTGGTCGCCCGGCGCGTCGGGCTGCGCGGGCCGGCTGATCGCCCAGGCCGAGATGCACACGTTCGAGCTCGGGCGGCATGCGGCGCCTGATCCTCGCGATCGTCGGCTTCACCGTCGCGACGCAGGCGATCACCTCGCTGCGTGCTGTTCGTGCTGCTGCTCGGGGTCCGGGCGTCCGGCGGGCAGCGCCGCGTGGGAGGGCCTCTTCCACGGCGTCGCCGCCTTCAACAACGCCGGCATCTCGATCTTCCCGGGCGGCCTCGGCTCGTACGTGGCGACGGTCCGCATCCTCGATCACGATGGCGGTCGCCGTCATCGTCGGCGGCCTGGGCTTCCCGGTGTGGCTCGACGTCGCGCCGCCACCCCCGCCGTCCCGCCCGCTGGAGCGTCCACGCCAAGCTGACGCTGGCGACCACGGCCGTGCTGCTGGTCGGCGGGCATCGGCCGTGATCACGATCCTCGAGTGGTCCAACCCCGGCACGCTCGGCGCGCTCAGCGTCCCCGACCGGCTCGTCAACGGCGTCTTCGCGGGCGTCGATGCCGCGCACCGCGGGCTTCAACGCGGTCGACTACGGCGCGCTTCAACCAGGACTCGCTCCTGTTCACCGACATGCTCATGTTCGCCGGCGGCGGCAGCGGGTCGGTGGCGGGCGGCATCAAGGTGACGACGCATCGCCCTGCTGTTCCTCGTGGTGTGGGCCGAGCTGCGCGGCGAGTCCGAGGTCAACGTCTTCAGCCGGCGCATCCCCGAGCCCAGGTCCAGCGCCAGGCCCTGACGCTCGCCGTGACCTCGGTCACCGCCGTCGTCGTCGGCACCCTCATCGTGCTGGCGACCAACGACCTGGGCCTGTCGCGCGATCGCTCTTCGAGGTGATGTCGGCCTTCACCACCGACCGGGCTCAGCACGGGCATCACCGCCGAGCTCAACGGCTTCGGCCACGCGGTCCTGATGGTCCTGATGTTCCTCGGGCGCGTCGGTCCGCTTACTCTTGGGGTCGCGCTCGTGCTGCGCGAGCGCGAGCGCCTCTACAGCCACCCCGAGGAAAGGCCGCATCGTTGGGTAGCGACGACCAGACGCTCGTGATCGGCCTCGGCCGGTTCGGCCAGGCCCTCGCCGGCACGCTCGGCGGACCTCGGCCACGAGGTGATGGGCGTCGATGCCTCCGAGCAGGTCGTCCAGGCGTGCGCGCCCACGATGACCCACGTGGTCCGCGCCGACGCCACCGACGTCGAGGCCCTGCGCCAGCTCGGGGCGGCCGACTTCCCCACGGCCGTCGTGGCCATCGGCAACGACATCCAGGCGAGCATCCTCGTCACCTACGCCCTCGTGGACCTGGGCGTCCCCAAGATCTGGGCGAAGGCGATCACCGCCGAGCACGGCGCCATCCTCGAGCGGGTCGGGCGCCCACCGCGTGGTGTTCCCGGAGCGCGACATGGGCGTGCGCGTGGCGCACACGATGGTCGGGCGCACGGTGGACTACATCGAGCTCGACGAGGACTTCGTCCTGGTGGAGACCACGGTGCCGCGCGAGATCGTGGGCAAGACGCTGCCGCGACGCCGGCGCTGCGCCAGCGCCACGACGTCACCGTCGTGTGCGTCAAGCAGCCCGGCGGCCACTTCCAGTACGCGACGCCCGAGACGGTCGTGAGAGAGGGCGACCTGATCGTGGTCGCCGCCGCAGATCGACAAGGCGCAGGCCTTCGCCGCCCTGGAGTAGGCCTCAGCTGGAGCCGGTGGCGCCGACGCCCATGAACTTGGCGATCTCCTGCTCGTTGCGGTCCGGGTCGGTCTGGACCACGTAGGAGACGCCGCCGTCCATCTGGGGCTCCCCGGTCAGCAGGATGCGGTCCGACTTCTCCTGCTTCAGGCGGCCCTGCAGCCAGCCCATCTTGACCATGTCGATCGTGCCGATGTCGGTCCCGAGGCCGCGCACCACCCCCGCGCCCGCGCCACGGCGCGCGCCAGATGTTCGACCGGCGAGAGCACCTTCTTCTTCATGCCCGCCACCACCGCCTGCTGGCGCAGGGCGCGGCTGAAGTCGCCGTCGCACTTGCGCACCCGCGCGAACTCCAGGGCGCGCGCGCCGTCGAGCTCGATCTGCCCGGCCGGGAAGCTCACGGTGCGCCCGCCCTCGTAGGGGCAGTCCACCAGCGCGGTGGAGTTGGTGACCGTCACGCCGCCCAGGGCGTTGACCATCTTCGGGAAGCCCGTGAAGCGCACGATCATGATGTGGTTGATCGGCACGCCGGTCAGGCGCTTGACGGCGTTGATCATCGACTTCTGGCCGCCGAAGTAATACGCCGCGTTGATCTTCTGGGTGCCGACCACGGGCAGGTCCACCCGCCAGTCGCGGGGGATCGAGAGGTAGCTGATGCGGCCCGTGTCGGGGTTGGTGCGCATGATCAGGATCGTGTCCGCGCGGCTGCGCGTGCTCGCCCGGGCGGGCGTCGATGCCCAGGATCAGCGTGTTGGTCGGCGTGCCGAGCATGCCGCCCGGGCGCCGGGTCGAGGGCGGCCTTCGCCGACGGCGTGATCTTGGCGTTGGCCTCCTTCACCGCGCCGTTGAGGGCGATGTAGCCCATGATCGCCCAGCCGACAGCAGGACGAAGAACAGGATCGCGATGCGCGCGACCCAGCCCCCCGGCCCGAGCCCGCGGAACGACCAGCGGGAGCGGCCCTCGCGCTGCAGGGCGCGCCGCTGCTGGCGCTCGAGGCGGCCGGGCCGCCGCTCGCGCAGCGCGGGGTCGCGGCGGGCGCCGATCGGCCGGCGGCGCGCCGGCCGCGCCCGACTCGCGCTCGGTGAGGGCCCTCAGCTCGGCGAGGCCGTCCTCGCCGGGGGCCTCCTCGGCGGTGCCGCGCGCGCGGAAACGCCGGTAGGGCTTCGTGGTCCGGCTCATCGGCGGGCAATGGTAGCGTCCGGTCCGGCGAGACCGGCCAAAGACGGGAAGGGGCCGCCATGGCGGATGGGGGTGGCCTGGTGGTCGTCGGAACCCCGATCGGCAACCTCGACGATCTCAGCCCGCGCGCGGCGGCCCATCTGCGCGAGGCCGACCTGGTCGCGTGCGAGGACACCCGGCGCACGGCGACGCTGCTGCGGCACGCCGGCGCGGACGTGCCGATGGTCGCCCTCCACCGGCACAACGAGGCCGGCCGCGGCGCCGACGTCGTGCGGCGCATGGAGGCCGGCGCGCGCGTCGCCCTGGTCAGCGACGCCGGGATGCCGCTGGTCAGCGACCCGGGCGCGCGCCTGGTGCGCGCCGCCCTCGACGCCGGCCTGCCGGTGACGGTGGTCCCCGGCCCGAGCGCCGTGACCGCCGCGCTGGCGGCCTCCGGCCTCGCGGGCGACGAGGGCTTCGCCTTCGTCGGCTTCGTCCCCCGCCGGGGCGCCGAGCGCCGCGGGCTGATGGAGCGCCTCGGCGACGCTCGACGGCGCCGGCGGTCGCCTTCGAGAGCCCGCAGCGCCTGCCCGCGCTGCTCGCCGAGCTGGCCGCCGCGTGGCCCGACGCGCCCGGTCGCCGTGTGCCGCGAGCTGACCAAGCTCCACGAGGAGGTCGTCCGCGGCACGGCGGCCGAGCTGGCGGCGCGCTTCCCCGATCCGCCCGCGCGGCGAGATCGCCGTCGTGATCGGGCCGCTCCCCGCCGCCGCCGCGTCCGGCGCGCCGGCGGACCTGCGCGCCGCGCTCGCCCTGATGCTCGACGCCGGCCTCGGCGCCGGCCGGGCGGCCGAGCTGGCCGCGGCCCTCGGCGCCGGGCGCCCGCAACGAGGCCTACCGGGTGGCGCTCGAGGTGGCCGGCGCAGAGGCGGAGCGCCACGTAGTCCGGCCGGATCGGCGCCCCCGCCGGCGCGCGCCTCGGCGGCGACGCGCGCCAGGCGGGGCCAGTCGCCCAGCACCAGCGCCCGGGCCAGGGTCTCCTCCACCGGCGCCGCGCGGATCTCGCGACCGCACACCCCGGCGGTGCGACCGCTCCCACTGCAGCGGAAGTCGGGCGCCAGGGCGTGGGTGGGGCCGGCGACGGCCAGGTCGCAGGTGACGTCCACCTCGACGCCCGCCAGCCGCGCCGACCCCCGGCGCGAGGTGCGCCCGGCGCCCGTGGCCACGGACAGGGGTGCGCCCAGCCGCCGCGCGGCCGCCTCCGCGTCGGCCGCCGCGACCTCGATGTCGATGTCCGCCGGGCGCACCCGGTACCCCAGCAGGGCCCGCGCGCCGCTGCCGGCCAGCAGCCAGGCGACCCGGTCGCGGGCGAGCAGCGTCGGCGACCGCCAGAGGGCGGCGAGCGGGCGCGGGGCGAGGGACGCTGTCATTACACTCCGGGGTCGTGGCCGACGGACGCTTCTACCTCACGACGCCGATCTACTACGTCAACGCGGACCCGCACATCGGTCACGCGTACACGACGATCATGGCCGACATCATCGCCCGCCATCACCGCCAGCGCGGCGAGGACGTCTTCTTCCTGACGGGCACCGACGAGCACGGCGGCAAGATCGCCGACGTCGGCCGCGCGCGAGGGGCGCACCCCGCGCGAGCAGGCCGACATCCTGTCGGCGCGCTTCCGCGACCTCGGCGGCGTGCTCGACGCGACCTACGACTTCTTCATCCGCACCACCGACCCCGAGCACGAGGCCGAGGTGCAGCGCGATCCTGCAGGCGCTGCACGACTCGGGCGACGTCTACAAGGGCAGCTACGGCGGCTGGTACTGCCGGGCGAGCGAGGCGTTCTACGCCGAGTCCGACCTGCTCGAGGGGCGCCTGTGCCCGGTGCACAAGACGCCGGTCGAGTGGGTGGAGGAGGAGAACTGGTTCTTCCGCCTGCCGGCCTACCGCGAGCGCCTGCTGGCGCACTACGACGCGAACCCCGGCTGGATCCTGCCGCAGGCCCGCTTCAACGAGGCCCGCCGCATGATCGAGCTCGGCCTCGAGGAGCTGTCGGTGTCGCGGGCCCAGGTGGAGTGGGGCGTGCCGGTGCCCTGGGATCCCGAGCAGACGATCTACGTCTGGATCGACGCGCTCCTCAACTACCGCACCGCCCTCGGGTACGCCCGCCCCGGCGAGGACCTGGTCGGAGCGCTACTGGCCGCCCGACCTCCAGCTGATGGCCAAGGACATCCTCAAGTTCCACGCGGTGATCTGGCCGGCGATGCTGATGGCGGCCGGGCTCGAGCTGCCGCGCCGCCTGATGATCCACGGCTACGTGCTCAAGGGCGGCGAGAAGATGAGCAAGACCACCGGCAACGTGGTCGACCCCTTCCCGTTCATCGAGCGCTACGGCATCGACGCGCTGCGGTACTACCTGGCGCGCGAGGTGCGCTTCGGCGAGGACGGCACCTTCACCGCGGAGGGCTTCGAGGCGCGCTACTCGCAGGAGCTCGCCAACGAGCTGGGCAACCTGCTCAACCGCGTCGTCAGCATGGTCGGCCGCTACCGCGACGGGGTCGTGCCGCGCGACGGCGGCGCCGACGCCGACCTGGCCGCGCGAGGTCGCCGCGGCGACCGACGCGCTTCGCGCGGAACCTCGACCGCCTCGACATCTCGCGCGGCCTCGAGGACGTCTGGCGCATCGTGCAGGGCCTCAACCGCCTCGTCGAGCAGCGCGCGCCGTGGACGCTGGCCAAGGACCCGGCGCGCGCCGGCGAGCTCGACCAGACGCTCTTCAGCCTGGCCGAGGGCCTGCGCATCGCCGCGATCCTGCTGTGGCCGGTCATCCCCGTCGTCGTCCGAGCGCATCCTCGCCGCGCTCGGCCAGGACCCGGCGCGCGTCGACCTGGCCGCGGCGCGGCCTGGGGCGCGGGCGCGGCGGGCGTCGCCGTGGAGCCGGCCGGCCCGCTCTTCCCCCGCGTGGAGGAGGAGGCGGCGTAGTCGACACCCACGCCCACCTGGACTCGTGCGACGCGCCGCCGGCCGAGCTGGTGGCCGAGGCGGCCGCGGCCGGGCGTGGAGCAGCATCGTCGCCATCGGCGTGGGGCGGGCGTCGAGCGAGCGGGCCGTCGCCCTGGCGGAGGAGCACCCGGCGTGTTACGCGGCCGTCGGCGTGCACCCCAACGACGCCGACGGCTTCACGCCGGCCGACGAGGTCTGGATCCGCGCGCTGCTCGCGCACCCCCGGGTGGTGGCGGTGGGGGAGTGCGGCCTCGACTACTACCGCGACCACGCCCGCCCCGAGGCCCAGCGGCGCGCGTTCTCGGCCCAGATCGGCCTGGCGCGCGAGGCCGGCCTGCCGCTGGTGATCCACACCCGCGACGCGGCCGACGAGACGCTTCGCGATGCTGGCGGCGCGAGGCGGGCGACCACCCGGTGGTGCTCCACTGCTTCTCGCTGCCCGAGCGCCTGCGACGAGGTCGTCCGAGCGCGGCTACATGCTCAGCTTCGCCGGGCCCGTCACCTTCCCAGTCGCTCGACCGATCTGCAGCGCGCCGCGCGCGAGGCCCCGGCCGAGCTGCTGCTGGTCGAGACCGACAGCCCCTACCTGGCGCCCGGTGCCGCGCCGCGGCCGGCCCAACCGGCCGGCCAACGTCGCCCACACCCTGCGCTTCGTCGCCGCCCTGCGCGGCGTCTCCGAGGCGGAGCTCGACGCGCTCACCACCTCCAACGCCGCCCGCGTCTTCGGCTCTGAGCCGCCGCCCGCGGGCGGCGGGTCGGCGTGATGCGCAGCCTCGCCGCCCACGGCATCTGCGCCCCGACACCGACCTCGGCCAGCACTTCCTGCTCGACGAGAACCTGGTGGACCTGGCCATCCGCGAGGCCGGGCGTCGGCCCGGACGACGTCGTGCTGGAGGTCGGCGCCGGCCTCGGGGTGCTCACCGTCGCCGCTCGCGCGCGCCGCGGCGTGGGTGCACGCGGTCGAGCTCGACCGGCGCCTGGAGCCCGCCCTCGCCGACGCGCTGGAGCGGCGTCGGCAACGTGACCGTCCACTGGGGCGACGCGATGCGCCTGCCCGCTCGAGGACCTCGCGCCCGCCGCCCATCGGCCCTCGTCGCCAACCTGCCCTACTACATCGCCACCCCCCTGGTGCTGGAGAGCCTGTGGCGCCTGCCGTCGCTCGAGCGCTGGTGCGTCATGGTGCAGCGCGAGGTGGTCGATCGCTGGCTGGCGCCGCCCGGCGGCCGCCTGTACGGGGCGCCCTCGGTGCTCCTGCAGCTGGCCCTCGCGCCCACCTTCCGCCGCTCGGTGGGGCGCGAGGTCTTCACGCCTCGGCCCGCGCGTCGACTCCGCCCTGGTCGCCCTGCGCCGCACCGGGCCGGGCCCCGCGCCCGCGGTGCGCGGGCCTGGTGCGCGCGGCGTTCGCCGCCCGGCGCAAGACGCTGGTCAACGCGCTCGCGCTCGCCGGCGCCGACCGCGCCGCGGTGGCGGCGGCCCTCGCGGCGCTCGGGCACGCGCCCACGGTCCGGCCCGAGGCGCTCGCGCCCCCCGAGGCGTTCCCGCCGCTCGCCGAGGCGCTGCGCGTGGACCGGCTGATCCTCCCCGCGCCGGCGAAGCTCAACCTGCGGCTGCTGGTCGGGCCGCGCGGCGCCGACGGCTACCACCCGCTGACCGAGCCTGATGGTCGCGCTGGACGGGATCGCCGACGAGGTCGGCCGTGTCGCTCGCGCCGGCGCCGCCGCGTCGACTGCCCGGGCATCGAGGGCCCGGACAACCTGGCGTGGCGCGGCCCTCGACGCGCTCGAGGCGCGAGGTCGGGCGCGCCCTGCCCGTGGCGGTGCGCATCGACCAAGCGCATCCCGGCGCAGGCCGGGCCTCGGGGGCGGCTCGAGCGACGCGGCCGCGATGCTGCTGCGCCGCCGACCGCCTCCACGGCCTCGGCCTCGGGGCACCGACGCCCTCGAGGCGGTGGCGGCCCGCGTCGGCTCGGACGTGCCGTTCTTCGTGCGCGGCGGCGCCAGTGGGCCGCGCGGGCGCGGCGAGCGGCTGCGCCCGGCCGCGCGTCCCGGCCTTCGCGGCGCTGCTCGCCAAGCCCGGCGCCGGGCCTCTCCACGGCCGCCGTCTACGCGGCCTTCGACCGCCTGCCCGCCGCCGCCGCCCGCCGGCCGCGACGAGCGCGCCGCCCGGCATGCCCGCCCTGGCGGGCTGGGTGCGCAACGACCTCTGGCCGGCGGCCCTCGCCCTCGCGCCCGCGCTCGGCGCGACCGCGCGCGCGCTCGCGCGCCGCCGGCGCCCGCGCCGTGCTGCTGTGCGGCAGCGGCTCCTGCCTCGCGGGGCTCTTCCCGGACCGCGCCGCGGCGCAGGACGGGCTCCGCCGCCTGCCCCCGGGCGGCTTGCGCGCCGTCGTGGTGCCGCTGCCCCGCTGATCGGGCGAAACGCCCCCCCGCGCGGGGGGCGCCGCCACCGCCGAACCACCCCCGGGTCGCGGCTCTAATGGTGGCGAATAGTGCCCCTGTTCCGAATGCGATGACGGTATCGTCCCGGCCCGTGGAGCCCATCCCCCTCGCCGCCGCACAGGCCATCCCCGGCATGATCGCCTGGATCGACGCCCGCGACCGCACCACCGCCCGTCACAGCGCGGACGTCGGGCGCCTGTGCCGGTGCGTCGCCCTCGAGCTGGGCTGGCCGGCGCACGACGCCCGCATGGCCCACGCGGCCGGCCTGGTGCACGACATCGGCCGGCTCGCCCTCCCCGAGGCGGTGCTGAGCGCCCCCGGGCGCCTGTCGGCGTCCCAGTGGGAGCTGATGCGCCGCCACCCGGACCGGGGAGCCGACCTGCTCGCCAAGCTCGGCGTCGCCGCGGAGATCGTCGCCGCCGTGCGCACCCACCACGAGCGCTGGGACGGCAGCGGGTACCCGCGCGGCCGCCGGGCCACCGCCACCCCCCGGCTCGGGCGGCTGGTGGCCCTGTGCGAGGCGTTCGACGCGATGATGGCGGCCCGGCCGCGGGGGCGGGCGAAGCCCCGGGCCGTCGCGCGCGACGAGGTCGCGCTCGAGGCGGGCATCCTCTTCGACCCCGAGATGGCCGAGGCCCTGCTCGACGTCGCCGGCGCCGACCGCGACCTGCCCCCGGCCGTCTTCGCGGAGCAGTGGCGCCTCGTGCGACCCCAAACGGGTTCCGCGGCGACAGCGGATCCATCCCCGAGTGAACGGAGTGCGGCGGTCCCTCGTATCCAGGTCGATCACCCATGACCGTGAGGAGAGGAACGACATGGATCGACGCCCACGCGCCCGCCGTGCCATCGCGCTCGGAGCCGTACTCGTGCTCGCCGTCCCCGCCGCCGCCCAGGCGCGGGACATCTACGCCACCGACGCGGGGGGCAACCTCCTGCGCTTCGACTCCCGCTTCCCCGGGGTCATCCTCGACAGCAACCGCCTGACCGGGCTGCCGCCCGGGGTCTCCCTGGTGGGCATCGACATCCGGCCCGCCACCGGCGGCCTCGTCGGCGTCGGGACGAACAGCGTCGTCTACTCGATCGACGCCGCCGGCGGGGGCGTCGCCCCCCTGGGCGCGGGCTTCGCGCCGGGGCTGGTGGGGACCTCGTTCGGCGTCAACGTCAACCCGGTGCCCGACGCGCTGCGCATCACCAGCGACGCCGAGCAGAACTACCGCATCGCCTTCGGCACCGGCAACCACGCCGCCATGAGCCCCGACGGGGCGCTCAACCCGGGCGACCCGGGGATCGTCGCGAGCGCCTACTCGGAGTCGACGATCTCGTCGATCCGGCCGGCCACGACCACGCTGTTCGGCATCGACGCGACCGCCGCGGCGCTCGTCACCCAGAGCCCGCCCAACGCCGGCACGCTGGCCAACCCCAAGCCGCTCGGCGTGCGGGTCGGGGTGCGCACGTCCTTCGACATCGCCGGGGTCCTCAACCGCGGGTACCTGGTCACCACGCCGCCCGGCGAGCGGGGCGCGCGCCTCTACGGCGTCGATCTCGCCACCGGCGCGGCCACCGAGATCGGACCGGTCGGGACCGGCAGCCTGGTGCGCTCCGGCACCCCCCGCCTGGAGATCACCGGGATCGCGGCCCGCCAGGAGTCGACGGCGCCGCGCACCAACATCGCGCCGCGGGTGTCCGTGGTGGCCACCACCAACCGGCCGCGGCCGGGTCAGCGGGCGGCCTACATCGCCCACGCGACCGACCCCGACGGGGAGGTCACGCGCGTCGAGTGGGACACCGACGGCGACGGCCGCTACGACGACGCGAGCGGCTTCTCGGCCCGGGTCGGCCTCGCGGCCGGCACCCGCACGATCGCGGTCCGGGCGACCGACGAGTCGGGCGCCCGCACGCGCGGGACGCTCACCGTCCGGGTGGCCCGCTAGCGCCTCGCCGGTCCCGCCCGCGGCCGTGGGTCGCGGGCGGGACCCCCGCTAGACTTTTGGACGTGGACGACCCCCTGCTCACCATCGAGGCCCGGCCGACGACCGTCATGGGCCGGGCGCACCAGTGGATCCGCGGCCGCCGCATCATGCTGTCGGGGATCCTCGCGCTGCTGGAGGTGGTGGCGTTCATCATCTGGCGGCCGAGCGCGATCCTCATGGCGACGCTCGCGGTGATCGTGCTGGTGCTGTCGGTGGCGGGCGCGACCCGCATCGGCCCCGGCATCCCCCGGGACCTGCTGTGGATCATCGCGATCTCCCAGGGCATCGTGGTCATCATCCCGCTGGTCGTCGGGCTCTCGCTGGTCGCGGGCCTGCTGGTCGCGGTGGTCCTGATCGTGGCGCTGGTCGCGGTCGCGGCGCGCTGGCGGGTGTGACGCCGGCCGTCCCAGCTCCACCGCCCGCCATCGTCGAGCAGCAGGTCGCTCCGCTCGTACGACCGGATCCGCTGCTCGCCCAGCAGGGCTTCCTCACCCAGATCGGCTGGACGCCGCCCGCCGCGGCCCCCCGGCCCCTCGTCGCCGTCCTCGACACCGGCATCGACGCGACCGACCCGGACCTGGACGGGGTGGTGCTGACCGGCGCCGCCCGCTCGTTCGTGCCCGGGGTGCCGGGCGGCGCGCCCGACCCGGAGGGCCACGGCACCCACGTCGCCGCGATCATCGCGGCCCGGGTGGGCAACGGGGTGGGCGGCGCCGGCGTGGCGTCGGCGCGGATCATCCCCGTCACGATCGCGGACGCCGCCGGCGCCAGCACGCCCTCCGCCCTGGCGCGCGGCGTGCGCTACGCGGCCTCGCGCGGCGCGCGCGTCATCAACATCTCCTTCGGCGGCCGCGGCTACTCGCGCGTCGAGCAGGACGCGATCGACGCGGCCGTCCGGGCGGGCGCCCTGGTGGTGGTGGCCGCGGGCAACGACGGGGGCGCCGCCGGCGGGCCGGAGTACCCCGGGGCCTACCGCCAGGTGCTGGCCGTCGCGGCCGTCGGCCGGACCGGCCGCGCCCTGCCGATCTCCGAGCGGGGGCCGCAGGTGGCCATCGCCGCGCCGGGCAAGGACATCGCGTCGGTGCCGCCGCGCACCCTGCCCGGCGTCGCCGCCGCCGGGCTGGTCGAGCGCACCGGCACCTCGATGGCCGCGGCGGTCGTGTCCGGCGCGGCGGCCCGCCTGTTCGCGCTCCACCCGCGGTGGACCGCCCAGCAGGTGCGGGCCGCCCTGCTGGGCACCGCGCGCGACGTGCCGCCCACCGGTCCCGACGCGTCGACCGGGGCCGGCGTGGTGGACCTGGCCGCGGCCCTCGCCGCCCCGGCGCCGCCCCCCGAGGACGCCGAGCCCAACGACGACACCGCGCTCGCCGCGCTCATGCCGCCCATCCTCACGGCGCGCCGCGCGGTGGTGATCCGGGGCCGCACCGGCTCGGTGAGCGACCCGCGCGACGGCTTCCGCGTGCGGCTCGCCGCCGGCGAGCGGTTCTACGGCCACCCTCCGGCCCACCGGCGCGACGGGCGCCGACCTCGACCTGGCCCTGTGGCGCCCGGACACCCCGGCCACCCGGCGCGGGCCGGCCTTCGGGCGCACCTGGCTGGCGGCCTCGTCGCTGGGGCCCACGGCGCAGGAGGCCATCGACGTGGTCGCTCCCGCCGCGGGCGTCTACACCCTCGAGGTGGAGGGCCTGCGCGGCGAGGCTCCGTACGCGCTGGCGGTCCGTCGCGGCGAAACGTCGGCCGCCCAGGCCTACCGGCGCGACCCCGGAAAGGCCAGAATGGTCTCCGGATGACCACCGCCCCCGAACTGCCCACCGCCCCCGACCTCTCGGATCCCGGGCTCTACATCAACCGCGAGCTCTCGTGGCTCGACTTCAACGAGCGCGTGCTGGCGCTGGCCCGCGAGCCCCAGGTGCCGCTGCTCGAGCGGTGCAAGTTCCTCGCGATCTTCTCCAGCAACCTGGACGAGTTCTTCATGGTGCGCGTGGCCGCGGTGCAGGACGCCCTGGAGGCGGGCCGGCGGCCGTCCACCCCGGACCAGCTCCCCCGCGAGGAGGTGCTCGACCGCATCGCCGACCGCGTGCGCGAGCTGACCGCCGAGCAGAGCCGCATCTGGCACGAGGAGATCGTCCCCGCCCTCGGCGAGGCCGGCATCGAGATGGTGAGCTTCACCGACCTCGGCCCGGCCGACCGGCGCGAGGTGGACGAGCAGTTCGACCGCGAGGTGTACCCGGTCCTGACGCCGCTGGCCGTCGGCCCCGGGCTGCCGTTCCCCTACATCTCGGGCCTCTCGCTCAACCTCGGCCTGCGCGTCCGCGACCCGGTGAAGGGCGAGACCCGCTTCGCGCGCATCAAGGTGCCGCCCCGGCTGCCGCGCTTCCTGCCCGTGGACGAGCGCCGGCTGGGTGCGGCTGGAGGACGTGATCCGCTGCCACGTCGAGCGGCTGTTCCCGGGCATGGAGGTGCTCGACACCTCGCTCTTCCGGGTCACGCGCGACGCGGACTTCTCGATCTCCGACGAGTCCGACGACCTGCTGGGGGCCGTCGAGGCCCAGCTGCGCCGGCGCCGCTTCGGCCACGTGGTGCGCCTGGAGGTGGAGCAGGACGCGCCCGAGGGGCTGGTGGAGGACCTGATCGAGGCGCTGGAGGTCGGCGAGCGCGACACCTTCCGCGTCGAGCCCGCCGCTCGACTTCACCTCGCTGTGGACGCTCGCCACCATGGACCGCCCCGAGCTGCGCGACCCGCCCTGGGAGCCGCGCACGCGGCCGCGGCTGCGGCCCGAGGAGGGCGAGAAGCTCGACATCTTCGCCGCGATCCGCGCGGGCGACATCCTGGTGCACCACCCCTACGACGACTTCCACACCAGCGTCGAGCGCTTCGTGGAGCAGGCCGTCGAGGACCCGAACGTGCTGGCCATCAAGCAGACCGTGTACCGCACCAGCGGCGACTCGCCGATCGTCCCGGCGCTGATGCGCGCGGCCGAGCAGGGCAAGCAGACCGTCTGCCTGGTGGAGGTGCAGGCCCGCTTCGACGAGGAGCGCAACATCCAGTGGGCGCGCGCGCTGGAGCGCGTCGGGCGTCCACGTGGTCTACGGGCTCAGCGGGCTCAAGACCCACGCCAAGCTGGCCCTCGTCGTGCGCCGCGAGGGCGACCGCGTGCGGCGCTACGTCCACTTCGGCACGGGCAACTACAACCCGTCCACGGCGCGCCTCTACACCGACCTCGGCGTGTTCACCTGCCGGGAGGACGTCGCCGAGGACGTCGCCGACCTGTTCAACCACCTCACCGGCTTCGCGCGGCCGCCGATGTACCGGCGCGCGCTGGTCGCGCCCGGCGGACCTGCGCCAGGGCGTCATCCGCGAGATCGAGCGCGCCATCGACGGGCACTCCGAGGCCTCGCCGTCGCGCGTCGTGCTCAAGCTCAACTCGATCATCGACGGGCCCGATCATCCAGGCGATCTACCGCGCCTCGCAGGCCGGGCGTCGGGGTGGACCTGATCGTGCGCGGCATCACCGGCCTGCGCCCCGGCATCCCCGGCGTCAGCGACAACGTCCGCGTGATCTCGATCGTCGGCCGGTTCCTCGAGCACGCGCGCATCTTCGCCTTCACCGTGGGCGGCGAGACCAACTACCTGGATCGGCTCGGCCGACATGATGGCCCGCAACCTCGACAACCGCGTCGAGCTGGTGGGGCCGATCGACGACCCCCAGGCGCGCGCCGAGATCCAGGCGATCCTCGACCTGCAGCTCGCCGACACCGCGCTCGCGTGGGAGCTCGGCGCCGACGGCCGTGGCGGCGCGTCGCCCCGGCCGCCGGGCAGGAGCCGCTCAACTCGCAGGACGCCCTCATGGAGCTGGCCGCCCGCCAGGCCCGGGCTGGTCTGACGAGCGTCCGTCATCCGCCCGGAGGCGTCCGGTATCGTGGATCCGTGAGCACCGACACCCCCACGTGGACCCCGCCCGGCCAAGCCGAGCTTCAACTCGCCGGCGGCCGACCTCAACCAGCTGCGCAACGAGGCCAAGCGGATCGCCGAGTCGGCCCCGGGACAGCCGGTCCACAAGGCGGTCCTGGAGCGCGCCGCGCCGCTGGCGGCGGCGATCGAGCACGACCTGGGCCTGCCCGAGACCCCGGACGGCCTCTCCTACGCGGACCTCGCCGTGCTCCTCTCGCAGTCCAAGTAGGCCGCGGCGGCCGGCGCTACGGCTCGCGCGGCGGGCAGGTCCATGAGCAGGCGGGCCACGGCGCCGTAGTCGAGCTCGGGCGGCACGCGTTCGAGAAGAGTCGCGGCCAGCGCCGCGAACTCCGGTGGTGCGTCGTCGAGGTCCGCGGGCGTGGCCGAGGTCCTTCAGCAGGTTCCGGACCGTGAAGCCCGGGCGCGTGATCGCCGGCGAGCACCCGCGGGAAGAGGTTGCGCAGCTGCCAGGAGTCGCCGGAGGACCGCATGACCACCTCGCGCGCGAGCGCCGGGTCGAGGCCCGCCCGCTGCCCGGCGCCGAGGGCCTCGGCCGTCGACGCCGCGATCGTCGCCACCAGCATGTTGTTGACGAGCTTGGCCACCAGGCCGAGGCCCACCGCGCCGCAGTGCGTCCGCGCGGGCGGGGTCGCCCATCGCGTCGAGGGCCGGCGCGGCCAGGCGCGAGGGCCTCCGGCGTCGCCGCCGCCATCACGGCCAGCGTGCCCGCCGCGGCCCCGGTCGGGCCGCCGCTGACCGGGCAGTCGAGGTACGCGACGCCCGCGGCTCGCGCAGGCGTCGGCCAGCTCGCGCGCGACCGCGGGCGCGATGGTGCTCATCTCGACCAGCACCGGCGCCGGCGTCGCCGGCGCGCAGCATCGTCCGTCGACCACCTCGACGACGTCGGGCGAGTCGGTCACGCACGAGCAGGCCAGGTCGGCGCCGTCGACCGCCTCGGCGAACGATGTCGCGACGGTGACCGGCAGGCTCGCGCGCCCGCTCCGGCGTGCGCGCGTAGCAGCCGCACCTCGTGGCCCGCCGCGGCCAGGTTGCGCACCATGCCCGGAGCCCATGAGGCCGGCGCCGACGAAGCCGATCAGCACGCGGCCACGATAGCGGCTGCCCGGGGGCGACGGGGAGAGGATGTGAGGGCCGCCCCGACGCTCGACCTCACTATCGGGGGAGCGATGCCCAGAAAGTCCGAGACGCTGTGCCCGAGCGTCCTCGTACCTCCGAACTGCCGCGCGGGGGACAGTAGGAGCGACCCTCGAGTGGGAATATGCCGTGCCGGGGCGCCCCGTCGCACCCCCCGGGAGGATGGTCGGCGCCCCGACCACCCGCCGTAAGGGGAGTATCTGGCGCTCGACCCGCGGCGAGCCGGGTTGCGCGGGCATCCCGGGCCGGTATCCACACCGATGAGCACGGTCTTCAGCCCGAGGTCGCTCGGGCGCGCGTCGCTCGGTGGCGCCCCTGCGCCGCCCCTTCGGTCTGGCTCGTCGAGCTGGTGACGGGGACGATCCGCCGCTCGATCGTGGACGACATCACCCGGGTCGCCAGCCAGTTCGCCTACAACGCCTTCCTGGCGACCGTGCCGTTCCTGTTCGTGCTCGTCTCGATCATCGGCCTGGTCGCCGAGCCGGACGCGTTCGACGAGTTCCTCAGCCGCGACGCCGACAACGCCATCCCGGTCGAGCTGCGCGCGCTGCTGCGATCCGCGCTCGCGGTCGGCGACCACCAACACCGAGCAGGCCGCGACCTTCCTGGTCATCGGTCTGATCGGCGCCCTCTACGTGTCGGCCAACGTCATCGGCGCGCTCGTCGGCGGCCTCGACCGGGTGCGCGGCGTGCGCCACCGCCCCTGGGCGCAGCGGCAAGTTCACCGCCCTCGTGATCGCCATCGCCACCACCCTGCTCGTGGTCGCCACCACGCTCGCGCTGATCGGCGGCTCGCGCCTGGTGGACGCGCTCGCCGAGCAGGCCTTCGGCAAGGGCGCGCCCAACGTCGCCGGCCGGCGTGCTGTACCTGATCGGCACGACCGGCCTGCTGCTGTTCACGCTGGCCGTCTACCACTTCGGCCCCAACGCGCCCCGGCGGCGGATCCTGGCGTCGCTTCCCGGGGCCGTCGTCGGGGTGGCCATCTGGGTCGGGATCACCCGCCTGTTCGCCCTCTACATCGAGAACTTCGACTCCTACAAGACGGTGTACGGCGCCCTCGCCGGCGCCGCCATCTACCTCATCTTCCTCTTCCTGACGTGCGTCGCCCTGCTGGTGGGCGCCGAGGTCAACGAGCAGTGGTACGTGATGCGCGTGCGCCGCAAGGCGGCCGAGCTGATCGCCCGGGAGGCCGCGGAGGAGCGCACTCAGGTCTGACAGGCGGGGCACCAGTAGGTGGTGCGGTTGGCGTCCCCCTGGCCCCGCGAGCGCACCGGCGTGCCGCAGCGCCGGCACGGGCGGCCGCGGCGGTTGTAGACCCACGTGCGCTCGCGGCTGAAGGGCCGCCCGCCCGGCGGGCGGTAGGTGCGGATGGCGCCCGCGTCGCGCACCCCCTGGGCCAGCAGCTCGGCGGCCGTCGCCCCGAGCGCGTGCGGCCTCGCCGGCGGCTGAGGTGCCGACCGCCCGCCACGGGTCGATGCCCGCCAGGAAGCACGTCTCGCTCTTGTAGACGTTGCCGATGCCCGCGACCACGCGCTGGTCCATCAGGGCGTCGCCCACCTCGCGCGTGGGCTCCAGGCGGGCGAGGGCGGCCTCCGCGGCGCGCCCCGGGTCCACCGACCGGTCGAGCAGGTCGGGACCGGTGCTCGTCAGCCCGCGCGGCAGCGGCTCGCCCGGCTCGAGCAGGCGCACGCTGCGGGCAGCGGTACAGCGCGGCGACGTGATCGGCGGTCCAGAGGGCCAGGAACAGGCCGCCCGGCGCCGGGGCGGCGGCTGCGCCGGCGCCAGCCGCCACACGCCGCTCATCATGAGGTGCGAGTGCAGCACCCGGCCGCTGGCGAAGCGCAGCAGGTGGTGCTTGCCGACCGCCTCGGCGGCCGTGATCCGGTCGCCCGCGAGCCGCTCGGGCAGGCGCTGCGCGGCCAGGCGGGGCTCGGGCGCCTCCACGCGCACCAGCGCGTGGCCCACGAGCGTCCGGGTGAAGCGCTCGGCGTTGCGGTGGCTGACCTGGCCTTCGGGCACCGGCTCACGATATCGGCGCCCCGCCCGGGCGCGACCGACTGGCGAACCGCGCGCCCAGCGGACAGACTCGCGGGGTGACCCAGGACACGACCGCGCCCGCCCCGCGCGCCCGCCCAGAGCCCGCTCAAGCGCCGCCTGCTCATCGGGGTCGGCGTGCTGGTCGGGGTCGTGCTCCTGTACTACATCGGCGGGGCCACGGTGCCGCGCTGGTGGGCGCACCGGATCGGCGACCAGGTGGACGGCAGCGGCACCGCCGGCGTCGCCCTGGGGCTCTTCTACGGCATCGTCTTCACCTTCCTCCCGCTGATGGTGCTCACCTTCGCGCTGGTCCGGCGCCGCTCGTGGCGCGCCCGCGCCTGGCTGATCGCGCTGGCGGTCCTGCTGGCCCTGCCCAACCTGTTCACCCTGGGCATCGTCCTGGGCACCGGCAGCGCCGCCCACGCCGGCGAGCGCACCCTGGACGTGGAGGCGCCCTACTTCCGCGGGGCCACCCTGGTGGGCGCCGTGATCGGCGCGCTGGCGGTGGTCGGAGTGCGCTACCTGATGCTCTCGCGCCGTCGCGCCAAGGACCGCGAGGCGCGCCTGCGCGGGGAGCTGCGCGCCCGCGACGAGGCGGCCACCGTGGTGGCGCCGACCGAGCCCGAGTAGTCGCGTGCCGGTCCGGCTCTCGTTCGTCTGCCTGGGCAACATCTGCCGCTCGCCCACGGCCGAGGCCGTGATGCGCCACCGCGTGGCGGAGGCGGGCCTCGAGGAGGCGATCCTCGTCGAGAGCGCGGGCACGGGGTCGTGGCACGTGGGCTCGGGCGCCCGACGCCCGGGCCCGGGCCGAGGCCCGGGCGCGGGGGATCGCGATGGGCGGGCGCGCCCGCCAGTTCGACGCGGCCGACTTCGACCGCCTCGACCTCGTCCTGGCGATGGACCACCAGAACGCGGCCGACCTGCGCGCCCTGGCGCCCGACCCCGCCGCCCACGCCAAGGTGCGGCTGCTGCGCGAGTTCGATCCCGCCGCCGTGGCGGGCGGGGACCTGTCGGTGCCCGACCCCTACTACGGCGGTCCCGAGGGCTTCGCCGTCGTCTTCGCCATGGTCGACGCCGCGGCGCTGGGACTGCTCGCGCACCTGCGCGACGGCCCGCTCCCCCGGGGTGAGCGCGGCCCCCGACGTGCTGTCGGCGCTCGCCTCCGCCACCGGCGACGCGGTGGTGGCGGCCGACCCGGTGGGCGGCGGGAGCATCAACCGGGCGCTGCGGGTGACGCTGGCGAGCGGGCGGCGGGTCTTCCTCAAGCACCACCCCCAGGCGCCCCCCGGATCGTTCCGCTCCGAGGCGGACGGGCTGGCCTGGCTCGCGACGGCCGGCGCGCTGCGCACGCCCGCGGTGGTCGCGGTGGGCGAGGCCCCCGGCCCGCGGTTCCTGGCGCTGGAGTGGATCGAGCGCGGAGGGGGCGGCCCCCGGGCCGACGAGGCCTTCGGGCGCGGCCTGGCGGCCCTGCACCTGGCCGCGCCGCCGGGCTTCGGCCTGGACGCCGACAACGCCATCGGCGGGCTTCCCCAGGCCAACGCGCCCTGCCCCGACTGGCCCACGTTCTACGCCGCGCCGCCGCCTGGCGCCCATGGCCCGCCGCGCCGTCGACGCGGGGAGCCTGCCCGCCTCCTTCCTGGACCGGCTGGAGCGCCTGGCCGAGCGCCTGCCGGCGCTCTGCGGGCCGCCGGAGCCCCCGGCGCGCCTGCACGGCGACCTGTGGAGCGGCAACGCGATCATCGACGCCCGCGGCGGCCCCGCGGTCGTCGACCCGGCGGTCTACGGCGGGCACCGGGAGATGGACCTGGCGATGATGCGCCTGTTCGGCGGCTTCGGACCGCGGGTCTTCGCCGCGTACGAGGAGGCGCACCCGCCCGCCCCGGGCCACCAGGACCGGGTCGCGCTGTTCCAGCTGTACCCGGTCCTGGTGCACGTGTGCCTGTTCGGCGGCGGATACGCCCGCCAGGCCGAGACGATCCTCGCCGGCTACCTCTGACGCGCGGGGACCTCGGCGCCGCGCAGCGCCGAGACCAGCGCGCCCAGCAGGGAGAACGCCACCAGCACCCAGAGGGCGAGGTGCATGCCGCTCATGAACGGCTCCAGGCGGTCGGCCGACAGGCCCGTGGTGAGGCCGCTGAAGATGCTGAACAGCAGGGTGGTCGGCACCACCGCGGTCACGATCATGAGCATCAGCGCGATGGAGATCACGGCGCCGGTGTTCTGCAGCATGGTGCGGGTGCCGGAGGCGATCCCCCGCCGGTGGGGCGGCACGGCGCCCATCATGGCCGCCGTGTTCGGGGAGTTGAAGACGCCGGAGCCCACCCCGACCAGCGCGAGCCAGATCGCCGACTGCCAGAAGGGGGACTCCACCTGGAGGGTGGTCATGCCCGCGAGGCCGGCCGCGGTGAGCAGCATCCCCAGGACCGCGGGCGCCCGCGAGCCGTGGCGGTCGGCCCACCAGCCGGCGATCGGCGAGGCCACCAGCATGCCGGCGGCGAGGGGGATGAGCTTGATCCCGGCCACGATCGGGTCGTCGCCCTGGGGGCCCTGGAAGTAGAAGACGAACAGGAACATCAGGGCGAAGCGCGCCAGGCCGTTGAGGAAGGCGGCGGTCGCCGCCGTCCAGTAGACCCGGATGCGGAAGAGCCCCAGGTCCAGCATCGGCGAGGGGGTGCGCGCCTCCACCAGGACGAAGGCGGGCAGCAGGACCGCGGCGGCGGCGAGGCCGATGAGCACCATCGGGGCGCTCCAGCCGTCGAGGCCGGCGTCGGACAGCCCCAGCACCAGGCCGGTCAGCCCCGCCAGCGCCAGGGCGTTGCCGAGCAGGTCGTACGAGCGCCGCGCGCGGCTCGTCTCCTCGCCCGTCAGCTCCCTCAGCACGAGCGCCGCCCAGACCGTGCCGACGATGCCGATGGGCACGTTGAACCAGAAGACCCAGGCCCAGCCGAACCCGACCAGCCAGCCCCCCAGCACCGGCCCGATCACCAGGCCCACGGCGGCGACCATCGTGTTGGTGCCCATCGCGAGCCCCAGCTGCTCGCGCGGGAACGCGTCGGTCACCAGCGCCCCCGAGTTGGCGAAGACCAGCGCGCCGCCCACCCCCTGGACGATCCGCCACAGGATGAGCGCCGTCCCCGAGTCGGCGAACCCCGCCCCCAGCGAGGCCAGGGTGAACAGCGCGAGGCCGGCCACGTACAGGCGGCGGCGGCCCAGCTGATCGCCCAGCCGCCCGGCCGGCAGCAGCAGCACCGTGCTGGCGACCATGTACGCGAGGATCACCCAGATCAGGCTCAGCAGGGACACCCCCAGCTCGCGCTCGACGTCGGGCAGCGCGATCAGGAGGGTCCCGGTGTTCACGGTGGCCAGGAAGAGGCCCAGGCTGGTGACCGAGAGCACCCACCACCGGTACGACGGGTGGTCGTGCGCGACGCCCACCCGGCGGCCGGCCGCCGTGCGGCGGGGGACGGCGGTGGGAGGGGAGGAGGCCACGGGCAAGATACTTGCATACTGCAAGTCAGCCCCGCCCGGCTACGCGCGCAGCACCATCGCCCTCAGGTCGGCGCGAAAGCCGGCGGCCGCCAGCGGGCCCTCGAGCGGCGAGCCGAAGACCGGCTCCCCGTCCACGCGCTCGATCGCCGCGCGGCGGCGCCGGTCGGCGAGGATCCACCCGGCCAGCGCCGCGAGCGCCGCGTCGCGCACGCGGTCGTCGGTGGCCGGGAAGCTCAGCAGGCTCCGCCCCCCGCGCTCCAGGTACAGCGCCGGGGCGCCGTCGGCGAGCACGACGACGGCGCCGAACACCCGGGCGGGGGAGCGCGCCCCCTCGCGCGGGGGCCAGGGGATGGACGCGCCGTACGGCTGGGCGGGGTCCGCCGCGCCCAGCACCAGCACGTGCGGCGGTGCGTCGGGCGGGGGGTCGCGCAGGTCGCGCAGCCGCTCGACCGCGCCCGGCGAGGCGAACTGGGCGCCGCCGAGACCCTCCACGAAGTAGCCGCGCCGGCACAGGCCGAGGGTCTCCAGGTCGGCCAGCGCCGGGTACACCGCCGCGTACCCGCCCGGGACGCCCTCGGCGAGCGTCCCCGAACGGGTCAGCACGCCGTGGCGCTCCACCAGCAGCTCGGCCAGGGCCCGGCGGCGCTCGTCGGGCGCGGGGGCGTCGGCGAACAGGCGCCCGGCCAGCGACCAGCGGCCCGCGACCGCCGACGGCGCGCCCCGGCCGCGCCCCAGGCGGCGCCGCGCCCCGGCGCCCGGGCGCGTCAGGGCGGGCAGGCGCCGGGGCGCCCGCAGGGGCAGCCACAGGTCGTTGGTCACCTCGCCCGCCCAGACCAGCCCCCACAGGGCGGTGAACACCTCCTCGCGGGTCGCCTCGCCCGCCACCAGCAGGTCGTCCCAGAAGCTCGCCCCTCCCGCCAGCGCGGCGCGCAGCCGGTCGGCCACCGGGTCGTCGGGCGCGGGGTCGGCGGGGGGCGGGCCCAGCAGGGGGGCGTCCTCGCGGAAGTAGATGGCCACCCGGCCGCCGCCCACGCCGCCGGCCCCGGCGCCCACCCACACGATCTCGCCCCGCGCCGCCAGCTCGTCCAGCCAGGCCGGACCGTAGTCGGCGACCCGCCGCGGGAACACCTCGCCCTCCCACTGGGCGGCCGGCAGCGCCAGCCCCTGCAGGCTGCCGAGGGCCTCGCGCAGGGCGTCGGCCCCGCGCGCCCCGCCCGGGCGGTCCACCCGCTGCCAGTCGGGCAGGAAGCGCCCGAGCGCGCGGGGGTCGGCGGGCTCGATCTCGCGGCGCAGCGTCGCCAGGCTCGCGCGCCGCAGGCGGCGCACGACCTCGGCGTCGCACCACTCGCGGCCCGATCCGCCCGGGCGCAGCTCCCCGCGCACCAGGGCGCCCTCGCTCTCGAGGGCCGCCAGCGGGGCCTCCAGCGCCGCGCGGTCCAGCCCGTAGCGGCCGGCCGGCTCGGTGATGTGGAAGGGGCCCCGGGCGCGGGCGTAGCGCGCGACGATGCTCTGCAGCGCCCCCGGCACGTCCTCCAGGAAGGCGTCGGGCAGCCCGGCGGGCGGCATCACCCCGAGCCCGTCGCGGTAGCGGCCGGCGTCCTCGGCGGCGATGACGCGCTCCTCGCCGCCCACCCGCACGACGCACGCCCGCCGCTCGCCCACCAGCGCGGCGATCCACTCCGGCGCCCGGGCCGGCTCGGACACCCGGCGCGCGATCTCGGCGCCGGTCAGGTCGCCGATGCGGCGCAGCAGGTCGTGCAGCCCGTCGGGCCCGCGCGCGCGGGCGCGCTCGGACAGCCCCTGCAGGTCGTCCTCGAGCGCGGCCAGGGCGTCGGCGTCGATCAGGTCGCGCAGCTCCTCCTGGCCCAGCAGCTCGCGCAGCAGGTCGCGGTTGAGCGAGAGCGCCTGGGCGCGCCGCTCGGCGACCGGCGTGTCGTCCTCGTACATGTACGAGGCGACGTACTCGAACAGCAGCGACCCCGCGAACGGCGAGGCCGTGGCCGTCTCCACCTCCACCACCGCCAGCTCGCGCGAGGCCACCCGCCCCAGCACCGCCCGCAGCGCCGGCAGGTCGAACCAGTCGTCGAGGCACTCGCGGTACGTCTCCAGGATCACCGGGAAGCTGCCGTACTGGCGCGCGACCTGGAGCAATGACGACGCCTTCAGGCGCTGCTGCCACAGCGGCGTGCGGTGCCCGGGCCGCCGGCGCGGGATGAGCAGGGCGCGCGCCGCGTTCTCGCGGAAGCGCGCGCCGAAGAGGGCGGTCCCGGCCAGCTCGCCCAGCACCAGCTCGTCGAGCTCGGCGGGGTCGATCAGGGCGCTGTCGGCGGCCGGCGCCTCGTCGGCGTCGGGCAGGTGGATCGCGATCCCGTCGTCGGCCCAGATCGTGTGCGCCTCGTGGCCGGTCTGGGCGCGCAGGCGGGCGCCGAGGGCCAGCGCCCACGGCGCGTGGACGCGGGCGCCGAACGGGGTGAGCACGCACAGGCGCCAGTCGCCGATCTCGTCGCGGAAGCGCTCGACCACGATCGCGCGGTCGCTCGGCACCGTCCCGGTCGCGGCCGCCTGGTCCTCCAGGTACGCCACCAGGTTGGAGGCGGCGCGCGCGTCGAACGCGCTGTCGGCCCGCAGCCGCCGGGTGGCCTCGGCCGGCCCGGCCGCGATCAGCTCGCGGGCCAGCCGCCCCACCGCCTCGCCCAGCTCGAACGGCCGCCCCACGCCCTCCCCCTTCCAGAAGGGCAGGGCCCCCGGCGCGCCGGGGGCGGGCGTCACCACCACGCGGTCCCGGGTGATCTCCTCGATCCGCCAGGTCGAGGCGCCCAGCATGAAGGTCTGGCCGCTGCGCGCCTCGTACACCATCTCCTCGTCCAGCTCGCCCACCCGCGCGCCGTCGGGCAGCACCACCGCGTACAGGCCCCGGTCGGGGATCGTCCCCGCGTTCTGCACCGCCAGCGCCCGCGAGCCGTCCCGGCCGCGGACGGTCCCGGCGGTGCGGTCCCACACCACCCGGGGCCGCAGCTCGGCGAACTCGTCGGACGGGTAGCGGCCGGCGAGCATGTCCAGCACGCCCTCCAGCTGCTCCCGGGACAGGTCCGCGAACGGGTAGGCCCCCCGCACCAGGCCCTCGAGCTCGTCGACCGTCCACGTCCCCTCCGAGCAGGTCGCCACCAGCTGCTGGGCCAGCACGTCCAGGGGCAGGCGCGGGACGTGGGTCTCCTCGATCTCGCCGCGGCGCATCCGCTCGACCACGGCCGCGCACTCGAGCAGGTCGCCCCGGTACTTGGGGAACACCCGCCCGCGGCTGGGGGCGCCCACCTGGTGGCCGGCGCGGCCGATGCGCTGCATGCCGCGGGCCACGCTGCGCGGGCTCTCGACCTGGATCACGAGGTCGACCGCCCCCATGTCGATCCCCAGCTCGAGGCTGCTGGTGGCCACCAGCGCCGGCAGCCGCCCGGCCTTCAGCTCCTCCTCGATGATCGTGCGCTGCTCGCGGGCGAGGCTGCCGTGGTGGGCGCGCGCCACCTCCTCCTCGGCGAGCTCGTTGAGGCGCAGGGCGAGGCGCTCGGCCAGCCGCCGGTTGTTGACGAAGATCAGCGTCGAGCGGTGGGCGCGGATCAGCTCCAGCAGCTCCGGGTACATGGCCGGCCAGATCGACCGGCGCCGGTTCTCCCCGCCGGCGACGTCGCTGAGGTTGTCGGGCGCGGAGCGGTCGCCGCCCAGCTCGCGCATGTCGTCCACCGGCACGACGACCTCGATCTCGAGCTCCTTGGCCGAGCCGGCGTCGACCACGGTCACCGGGCGCGGTCGCCCCTCGCCGTCCTGGCCGCCCAGGAAGCGCGCGATCTCGGCCAGCGGGCGCTGGGTGGCCGACAGGCCGATGCGCTGCAGGGCGCCGCCGTCCTCGGCCACCACCCGCTCGAGCCGCTCCAGGCTCAGCGAGAGGTGGGCGCCGCGCTTGGTCCCGGCCACGGCGTGGATCTCGTCGACGATCACCGAGCGGATGCCGGCCAGCATCTGCGTCCCGCGCGAGGTGAGCAGCAGGTACAGGCTCTCGGGGGTGGTGATCAGGATGTCCGGGGGGGTGCGCAGCATGCGCTGGCGCTCGCGCTGGGGGGTGTCCCCGGTGCGCACCGCCACCGAGATCTCGGGCACCTCGACGCCCATCCGGGCGCCGACCGCCGCGATCCCGGCCAGCGGGCCGCGCAGGTTGCGCTCCACGTCGTAGTTGAGGGCCTTGAGCGGGGAGAGGTACAGCAGCCGCGGGGGCTCCCGCCCGGCCAGGCGGTCGCTCACCAGCCCGTTGAGGGCCCACAGGAAGGCGGTCAGGGTCTTGCCCGACCCGGTCGGCGCCAGGATCAGGGTGTGGTCGCCCGCGGCGATCGGCGGCCACCCGCGGCGCCTGGGCCGGCGTGGGCTCGGCGAACGCGCGGGCGAACCAGTCGGCCACGATCGGGTGGAACGGCGCGAGCGGGGTCGGCGAGATGGTGGCGCCCATCCGCTGATGGTAGCCCCGGCCCCGGCGGCGACGACCGCCGCGCGCCCGCGGCGCCGCGCTCAAGCGGCGGCCCGGCGCGGCCGATGCCGCCCGGAGACCACCATCTCGGGATCCCACCCTGCCGATCGAGACCCAGAGCACCGGATACCAGCAGGCCGTCGCCCGCGTGCGCGAGATCGCGCTCCTCGCTCGCCCCGCCCGCGACGACCGCACCCGCCAGCGCGACGAACTTCGGCGACACGCTCTCCTCGGCGATGGGCACCGCCGCGACGCCCGGCACCCAGAGCGCGGCGTCGTACGTGCCCGCGTCCGTGGGCGGCACCCTGCCGGTCGGGATCGGGGCCGTGGCCCCCGCGGCCTCCGGGTCGCGCGGCCAGCAGATCGCCGCCCTCGCCAGCGCCGAGCTGGGGGTCGCCGAGCAGCCGCCCGGCTCCAACGACGCGCCCCGCATCGCCGACTACCGCACCGCCACGGCCGGCGCCGCGGCCGGGCAGCCCTGGTGCGCCTACTTCACCTCCTGGGTCGCCGCCCAGGCGGGCGTCCCGATCGGGCCGGACGGCCAGGGCCTGGGCTACGTGCCGACGGTCAAGCAGTGGGCCGAGCAGACCGGGCGCTACATCCCGGCCGGCGCGGGCTCGCCCCAGGTGGGCGACCTCGTGGTGTTCGACCGCGGCGGCGACGGCGTGCTGGACCACATCGGCGTGGTGACCGGCGCGTCGCCCGACGGGAGCATCCAGACCGTCGAGGGCAACTCCAGCAACGCGGTCTCGGCCCGCAGCTACGGGCCCGGCGGCTACGCCGGCCTGGTTCGCCTGGTCGCGCCCGGCACCTGATCCCCCGGCGGTCGCGGGGTAGGCTGTGGGCGTGGGAACCGAGACGCCCGTCAAGCCCCGCCCGGGCCTTCCCGGGTCCGGCAGCGGTTTCGGCGACCCCTGTCACGTGATCGTGCTCAACGACGACCACAACACCTTCGAGCACGTGGCCCAGACGCTCGCCCGCTACCTCCCCGGCGTCGACTACGAGCGCGGCATGGCCTACGCGACGGCCATCCACACCGCGGGGCGCGCGCGGGTCTGGAGCGGCTCCTGCGAGCAGGCCGAGCTCTACTGGGAGCAGCTGAAGGGCGCCGGCCTCACCATGGCGCCCTGGGGTGAACGGGGCCGACTGGCTCCTGTCCGCGCTGGCGGCGGAGGGCATGCCGGTCCTCTTCGGCAACCCGGGGTCGACCGAGCTGCCGATCACCGACGCCCTGGGGCGGCGGCCCGGCACGGACTACGTCCTGGGGCTCCACGAGGCGGTCGTCATGGGGATGGCCGACGGCCACGCCCGCGTCACGGGCCGTCCGGCGGCGGTCAACGTCCACGTGCAGCCCGGCCTGGCCAACGCGCTGTCGGGGATCCTCAACGCCGCGCGCTGCCGCGTCCCGCTCGTGGTGACCGTCGGCCAGCAGGTGCAGGAGATGCTGGCCGGGGAGCCCTTCCTCGGGGGCGAGCTGGTGGAGCTCGCCCGCCCGCTGGCCAAGGGCGCGTGGGAGGTGGCGCGCGCCCAGGACCTGCCGGCGGCGCTCGCCCGTGCCGTCCGCACCGCCACCACCGACCCCATGGGGCCGGTGGTGCTCTCGCTGCCCCTCGACGTGCAGGTGGCGCCCGCGCCCCCGCCGCACGCGCCCGCCCCGCCGGCCGCCGCCGCCCCGCCGCCCGCGGACGCCCTCGACCGGGCGGCGGCCCTGCTCGACCGGCGCCCGCGCCCCGGTGATCCTGGCCGGCGACGCCGTCGCGGGCCCGCGGGCGTCCGCCGCGCTGGCGGCCCTCGCCGAGCGCCTCGGCGCGCCGGTGTACGGCGAGCCGATGGCCTCGTCGCTCCCGCTGCCCTCCGACCACCCGCTGTGGCGGGGGCCGCTGCCGCCCTTCGCGGCGCAGATCGCCCCGCTGCTCGCGCCCCACGACCTCGCGCTGGCGGCCGGCATGCCGGTGTTCCGCCTGTTCGGAACCAGCCCCGGACCGGCCCTGCCGCAGACGACGGCGCTGGTGCACCTGGAGGTGGACCCGCACGAGGTGGGCAAGGTGCACGCGCCCGCCGCCGGCCTGGTGGGCGACGTCGCGGGCGGCCTGGAGGGGCTGGTGGCGCGCCTCGGTCCGCCGCCGCCGTCCGTCGCCGCCCGCCGCGCGGCGGCCGTGGCGGCCACGCTCGCGGCCCGCCGCGAGGCGCGGGCCCGGCTCGTGCGCGCCTCGCGTCCCGACGTGGTCACGGCCGCCGGCGTTCGCCCGCGCGGTCGGCGGCGCGCTGGGACCCCGCGACCTGCTGGTGGACGAGGCGCTCACCGCCGGCCGCGGCCTGCGCGCGGCCGTCTCGCGGCGCACGGCGGCCACCTGGATGGCCCACCGCGGCAGCGCCCTCGGGTGGGGCCTGCCGGCCGCCGTCGGGGCCAAGATCGCCGACCCCGCGCGCAGGGTGATGGCGCTGCAGGGCGACGGCAGCCTGCTCTTCGGCGTCTCGGCGCTCTGGACGGCGGCGCACCGCGGGCTGGGTCTCGCCCTCGTGGTGGCCGACAACGGCGGCTACGAGATCCTGCGCGCCGGCCTGGAGGGCCTGACGGGCCGGCCCGAGGGGGCGTGGCCCGGCATCGCGCTGCGCGAGCCCCGCCTGGACATCGCCGCCATCTGCGGGGGGTTCGGCGCCACCGCGGCGCGCGTCGACCACCCCGGCGAGCTGCGCGAGGCGCTGGCCGACCTGTGGCGCCGGGCCGCGGAGGGGCCGGCGGTGCTCGTGGTGGGCGTCGCGGGGCGCGCGGCCCCGGTGGGCTACCCGGTCAGCTCCGCGCCCGCGGGCTGATCGTCCCGTCGGCCCCGATGCGCGGGGCGCGGGCGCCGAAGTCCTCCGTGGAGAGCTCCTGCACCACGCCGATCGCGCTCCCGCCCCGGGCGGGGACGCCGGCGCCGACCAGCATGGTGGGGCGGATGCGCCCGGAGGCGAAGGTCCCGTCCGGGTTCAGCGTCGTCTGCAGCACCATGCTCGTGGACGAGAGCCCGCCCAGGGCGAAGACCTTGTAGCCGGCGAAGTTGCCGAGGCTGTAGGCGATCAGCCGCTTCTTGTAGATCTCCATGCCGCGCACCACGTGCGGGCCGTGGCCGATGACCACGTCCGCGCCCGCGTCGATCACCGCGTGGGTGAAGGCGCGCAGGTTGCCGCGGTTCTCGCCGAAGGCGCTCTCGGAGCCCGGCGGGACGTGCGTCTTGTCGCTCCCCTCCGCGCCGCCGTGGAAGGTCACGATCACGATCTGGGCCGTGCGCGCGGCGGCCTGCACGCGTCGCTTGGCGGCCGCGATGTCCAGCAGCGGGTCGGCCCACGGGTAGGGCGCGAAGCCCAGGATCGCCACGGTCTGCCCGCCCACCTTCTGGGTCGCCATCGTCCCGGGGCGCCCGGTGTTGCGGATCCCCACGCGCGTGAGGGCCGCGACGGTCTCCCGCTGGGCCGAGGGCCCGTAGTCGAGGGCGTGGTTGTTGGCCAGGTTCATGACGGTGAAGCCCGCCTGCTTGAGCCAGCGGGCGTAGGAGGGCGGGGTGCGGAACGCGAAGCAGCTGCTGCTGCCGGCGCCGCACTTGGACGCGCCGCCCGAGGCCAGCGTGCCCTCGAGGTTCCCCATCACCACGTCGCCGGTCAGCAGGGGCTTCACGTCGGCGAACATCGACGCGCCGCCGTCCGGGGGCAGGCCGTAGGGGAGGCTCCCCATCACCGTGTCGCCGACCGCGGCGATCCGCACCGGTCCGGCGTCGGCGATCGGCTGGGCCGGCGGGCGTCGCGGTCGGCGGACGAGGCCGCGGTGGAGGCGGACCCCGCCGCGGTGGCCGTGGCCGGATCGGAGGACCCGCCGCTGCGCAGCGCGACCGCCGCGACGAGGGCCACCAGCATCACGCCCACCACCCCGGCGGTCAGGCGGCGCTGGCGGTGCACGCGCCGCTGCTGGGCGCGGCGTCGCTCGCGACGGGGATCGTCCATGCGCGCGATCCTAGACGGCGGTGTCCCCGGAGGCCGCCGCCGCCGGGTCCGCGGCCGCCCGCTCGGCGTCGGTGAGCGCGTCGTCGACCAGCGCGCGCGCCCGCCCGCTCGCCCACCGCCCGGTCCACCGCCGCCACCACCCGCGCGGCGGTCAGGCCGGGCACCAGCTCGCGCACGCCCGCCGCGGTGGCGGCGAGGCCCGCGGCGAAGGCGGCGTCGCGTCCCATCAGCCGGGCCAGGCGGCGGCTGTCCAGGCGTCAGCGGGATGCCCGCCTGCAGGAGGGTGCCCGGACGCCGGCGCGCCTGCGACAGGCCGACCACCTTGCGCCCGCCGGCCAGCACCTCGAAGGGCGACAGCCCGCCGAAGCACGCGTCCGCCGCCGCGCCGGGCGTCGCGCCGCGCCCGCCGGGCGCGCTCCACGCCGATCACCTCCACGCCGGTCACGCCGAGGGCGCGGAGCGCGTCGGCGATCGCCTCCCCCAGCCAGCGGTAGGCCGCCACCACGTCGGCGACCGCGAGCCGATGGCCGCGCGGCAGGACCACGTCGAGCGCGAGCAGGTCGCGGTCCCACAGCACCGGGCCGCCGCCCGAGGAGCGGCGCACCACCGTGACGCCCTCGGCCGCGATGGCCGCGGTGTCCAGGTCCGGGTCGCGCGCGAGGCGCCCCAGCACGAGGCCCGGCGACGCGACGGTCGACCAGGAGCAGACGGGCGCGTCCGGCCGCGGGCATCTCGCGGAGGATCCCCACGGGGCGGGCGACCGCCTCGTGGGGCGTCAGCTCGGCGGGGCCGAGCCGCCTCCAGGACTCGCTAGCTGAGGTAGGGGGCGACTCCGACCGCCTGCTGGGCGGCGTCCATCACCATCTCGCTGACCGTGGGGTGGGCGTGGATGATCTCGCCCAGCTCGCTCACCGTCAGCCCGTCCGAGATGGCGACGCCGACCTCGTGGATCATCTCGACCGCGTGGACGCCCATGATCGTGGCGCCCAGCAGCAGCCCGGTCTTCTCGTCCATCACCAGCTGGGCGTAGCCGTCGGGCTCGCCCTCGCCGAGGGCCTTGCCCGAGCCGACGAAGCGCGCCTGGCCGAGCTTGACCTCGAACCCGGCCTCCTTGGCCGCGTCCGCGTTGAGGCCGACGGTCGCGATCTCGGGGTGGGTGTAGATGCAGCTCGGGACCACCGTGCGGTCCATCGGGATCAGGTGCGCCGGTGAGCGCGTTCTCGACCGCGCGGCCGCCCTCGGCCGAGGCCAGGTGGGCCAGCTGGAGCCCGCCGATGCAGTCGCCGACGGCCCAGATCTTGGGGTTGGCGGTGCGCAGGTACTCGTCCACCACCACGATGCCGCGGTCGGTGATCTCGACGCCCAGCTCCTCCAGGCCGATGCCGGCCGCCTGCGAGCGCCGGCCCACCGACACCAGCAGCTTCTCGGCGGAGACCTCGGTGCCGTCGTCGAGCGTGACCGTGACGCCGTCGTCGCGGTACTCGCTGACGGTCGGCCTGGCGGCCCAGGTGGACCGTCACGCCCTCCTTCTCGAGCAGCTTCTGGAACTGGGTGGCGGTGCGGTTGTCGATGCCCGGCCAGCAGGCGCGGGAGGATCTCGACGATCGTGATCTTCGTGTCCGAGCGCGGCGAACAGGCTGGCGAACTCACAGCCGATCACGCCGCCGCCGACCACGATCAGGCTCTCGGGCACGCTCTCGAGCACGCAGGATGTCGTTCGAGGTCAGCACCGCGGGGTGGTCCATGTCGTAGCCCGGCAGGCCCGAGGGCTCGGTGCCGACGCACACCACCAGGTGGTCGTACGGGTAGCGCTCGCCCTCCACCACGACCGCGTCCCCGTCCACGCGGCCCTCGCCGCGCACCACGTTGACGCCCTTGCGCTTGGCGGCGCCCTCGACGCCCTGGCGCATCTTGAGGACGACGTCCTGCTTGCGGGACATCATCTTCGTGAAGTCGAAGGACACCTCGGGAACGACCAGCCCGTACTCCTCCGCGCGCCGCACCCGCCGCAGCAGGTCGGCCGTCGCCAGGAGGGCCTTGGTGGGGATGCATCCCCAGTTCAGGCACGTCCCGCCGAGCTCCGCGCGCTCGACCATCGTCACATCGGCGCCGAGCTGGGCTGCGCGCAGGGCTGCGACGTCGCCGGCCGGGCCACCGCCCAGCACGACGACCCGGACGGGCTCGCTCATCAGGTCTCCTGGTCGGGATTCAGTGCGGCGGAGAGAAGCCGCTCCTGCTCGGCCTGGTGGGCCTGCGGATACCCCTCGCTGGGGCTCGCGCGGCGCGCACGACCGACGTAATTCAAGGATACGCCCTCGGGCAAGAGCCGCTTGAGGTGGCGCCGGGCGAACTCCCAGGCCCCCATGTTGTTCGGCTCCTCCTGGACCCAGGTGACCTGCGTCAGCGCGGGGTAGGAGGCGAACAGCTCGGCGATCTCGATCTTCGGGAAGGGGTAGAGCATCTCGACCCGGGCGATGGCGAGCTCGGTGCGCTCGGCCCGCTCCGGCCGCGCGTCGAGGTCGTGGAAGACCTTGCCCGGTGCACAGGATGAGGCGCGTGACCGAGTCCCGGCGGTCGGCGGCGCGTCGGCGTCGTCGAAGATCGGCTGGAACGTGCCGTCGCTCAGGTCGGACAGGTGCGACGAGGCGCTCTTGGCGCGCAGCAGGCTCTTGGGCGTGAAGATGATCAGCGGGCGCTGGCGCTCGGTGAGGGCCTGCTTGCGCAGCAGGTGGAAGTAGTTCGCGGCCGTGCTGCAGTTGGCGACGCGGATGTTGTCCTCGGCCGCGGCCTGCAGGAAGCGCTCGATGCGGGCCGAGGAGTGCTCGGGGCCGTTGCCCTCGTAGCCGTGCGGCAGCAGCAGCGTGAGCCGCGAGGTCTCGCCCCACTTGGCGCGCCCGGAGACGATGAACTGGTCGATCATGATCTGGGCGCCGTTGACGAAGTCGCCGTACTGCGCCTCCCACAGCACCAGCGCCTCGGGCGCCTGGGTGCTGTAGCCGTACTCGAAGCCCACCGCCGCGGCCTCCGAGAGCGGGCTGTTGTGCAGCTCGAGCGAGGCCGTGGCGTCGGCGAGGTTGGCCAGCGGGCGTGTAGACGCGCCCGGTGTGGGGCGTCCAGGTCTCGCCCTCGCCGACGTCGTGCAGCTCCAGGTGGCGCTGGCTGAAGGTGCCGCGCGCCGAGTCCTGGCCGGTGAGCCGGATCGGGACGCCCTCGGCGAGCAGCGACGCGAACGCCAGCGACTCGGCGTGGGCCCAGGCGATGCCGCCCTCGTCGCCCAGGGCCGTCGCGGCGGCGCGCGAGCTGGGGGACGAGCTTGGGGTGGATCGTGAAGCCCTCGGGCACCGCCAGCAGCTGCTCGTTGAGGCTCGCGCAGCAGGTCCTCCGGCACGGCGCTGGTCGGCGGCGGGGAGCCGCCGTTGGTGCTGCGGCGTCGCCGTCGCCCTCGCCGCCGGTCTCGCCGCGGCTGGCGACCGCCTCGTGGGCCTCGCGCATGCGCTGCTCGGCGGCGGCGATCAGCGCGTCCACCTCGCTCGCGGTGAGTCACGCCCTCGTCGATCGAGCTTCTGGGCGTACAGCTTGCTCACCGGCGGGTGCGCCTTGATCGTGCGGCTCATCACCGGCTGCGTGTACGCCGGCTCGTCCAGCTCGTTGTGGCCCAGGCGGCGGTAGCCGATCAGGTTGATCAGCACGTCGCGCCTGGTAGCGGCTGCGGTAGGCGACGGCGAGCTGGGCGGCGCCGATGCAGGCGTCCACGTCGTCGGCGTTCACGTGGATGATCGGCACGTCGAAGCCGCGCGCCAGGTCGCTCACGTGGTAGGTCGAGCGCGAGTCGTACGGGTCGGTGGTGAAGCCGATCTGGTTGTTGGCGATGACGTGGATCGTGCCGCCGGTGCGTGTAGCCCGCGCAGCGCCTGCAGGTTGAGCGTCTCGGCCACCACGCCCTGGCCGGTGAAGGCCGCGTCGCCGTGGATCAGGATGGGCACCGCGGACTCCGGGTCGTGGTCGCGGCTCGCGGCGCGTGGCGGTCGGTCTGCAGCGCGCGGGTGTGGCCCTCGGCGACCGCGTTGACCTGCTCGAGGTGGCTCGGGTTGGCCGCGAGCTTCACGCGTGACCGGTGCGCCCGCTGCGCGTGATGTAGGTGCCCTCGGCGCCGAGGTGGTACTTCACGTCGCCGGCGGTCTCGCGGATCGTCCTCGTCGCCCGACTCGAAGGCCATGTGGCCCTCGAACTCGGCGAGGATCGACTCGGCCGGGCGGCCGACGACGTGGGTGATGAAGGCGAGCCGGCCGCGGTGGGCCATGCCGATGCACGACCTCGGCGGTGCCCTCCTCGGCCGACCAGCTCGATGACCTCGTCGGTGATCGGCACCAGGGCGTCCACGCCCTCGATGGAGAAGGTCTTCTGGCCGAGGTAGGTGCGGCGCAGGAAGCGCTCGAAGGCGTCCACCTCGATCAGGCGCTCGAGGATCGCGTGCTGCGGCGCTCGGGCGCTGAGGCGGCTCGCGTAGGCGGCCCGACTCGATCACGCCGCGCAGCCAGAGCCGCTTGCTGGTGGTCGGAGAGGTGCTCGATCTCGTAGGCGATCGTGCCGCAGTAGGCCTTGCGCAGATGCGGGAGGGCGGCGGCGAAGCTCTCGCCCGGCACCTTCACGCGCAGCAGCGAGGCCGGGATGCGGGCCATGATCTCGGGCGTGAGGCCGACGTTCTCGGCGCTCAGCGCCGGGTCGCCGGGCGGCTCGGAGCCGAGCGGGTCGAGGCGCGCGGCCAGGTGGCCGTGCGATGCGGTGCGCCTTGCACCGAGGCTCATCGCGGCGGCGACGCCCGTCGAGCAGCGCGTCGTCGGCGACCGCGCCCGGGGCGGCCGGCCGGGCGCGACGGGCGCCGCGGCGGCCGGGGCCGCCTTGACGACGGGCGGCGCCGAGGCCCAGGCTGCGGCGCGGACTTCGTCGTAGAAGCCGTCCGCGCCCTGCAGCAGGCGGTCGATCTCGGCGAGGAAGGCGCCGCTCTCGGCACCCTGGATGACGCGGTGGTCGTAGGTGCTGGTCATCGTCATGACCTTCTCGACGCCCAGCTCGCGCAGCGCCTCGGGCCGCGACGGCGGCCAGGCCGGGCGGGTAGCCGATGGCGCCGGTCGCGACGATCGTGCCCTGCCCGGGCATCAGGCGCGGCACCGAGGCGACGGTGCCGATGCCGCCCGGGTTGGTCAGCGTGACGGTCGCGCCGCGCAGCTCGTCCGGCTTCACCTGGCCGGCGCGCGTGCGCCTGACCAGGTCGTCGAAGGCTCGCGGAAGCCGTCGAAGCCGGCCGCCGCCGCGTCGCGCACCACCGGCACCAGCAGCGAGCGGCTGCCGTCCTTGCGCTCCACGTCCACCGCGAGGCCGAGGTTGACGGTCTCGCGCACCAGCTTGTGGGGCTTGCCGTCGATCACGTTGAAGCCCGTGCCCATCGACCGGCAGCGCCTTGCGCGGCGCGGATGATCGCCCAGGCGATCAGGTGCGTGAACGACAGCTTCTCGGAGCGGCCGGCCGCCTTCAGGTCGGCGTTGATCTGGCGCCGCTGCGCGTCGAGCACGGCGACGCTGAGGGTGCGGAAGCTCGTCGCCGTGGGGATCGAGAGGCTCTCGTCCATGTAGCCGGCGAGCGCCGCGGCCGGGCCGCGCAGGGGCTCGGCCTCCTCGCCCTCGACGGGCGCGATCGGCGCGGGGGCCGGCGCGGGCGCGGCGGCCGCCGGCGCGGCGGCGGCGGCGAGGACGTCGCCCTTGCGGATGATCCCGCCGGGGCCGGTGCCGGTGATGGTGCTCGGGGTCGATGCCCGTCTCGAGCGCCGGCGCGCCGGGCGACGGGGGTGATGTGCGGCCACTCGAGGTCCGCGGCGGCCGTGGCGAGCCGCGGGGGCCGCTCGGGCGCCGCGGCGGCCGGCGCCGCGGGGGCGCTCGGGGCGGAGGCGGCCGGACGGGCGCGCCGGCGCCGGCCGCGATCTCGCCGAGGGGCTGCCCGACGGTGAAGGTCTCGCCGGCGGGGACGGCGATCGACGGTCGAGCGTGCCGGCCGCCGGGGCCGGGACCTCGAGGTCCACCTTGTCGGTCGAGACCTCGACCACGATCTGCTCGGCGGCGACGACGTCGCCGACGGCGACGCGCCACTCCACCACCACGCCCTCGGTGACCGACTCCATGTCGGGCAGCACGATCGGCACCACGGTGACCGGGCCGTCGGCGGCGGGCGCGGCGGCCTCGGTCGCCGGCGCCGGGGCGCCGTTGCCGCCGGCTCCGTTGCCGCCGGGCGGCGCCGAGCTCGGCCAGCAGGGCGCCCACCTCGATCGTCTCGCCGGGCGCGGCGACGATCCGCGCGACGACGCCCGCGGCGGGCGCGGGCACCTCGACGTCCACCTTGTCGGTGGTCACGTCGAGGAGCGTCTGTCCCATCTCGACCGAGTCGCCCTCGGCGACCCTCCACTCGACGACGATGCCCTCGGTGACCGACTCACCGAGCTCGGGCAGCAGAACCTGGGTTGTCTGAGAGGAGGTCGTGGACACGCCGAGTTCTTAAGGTATCGCGATCGTCGATCGCCGGACGGGATTCCGGGGACTCTGGCCCTATTCGGTACCGAGGGCCGATCTCCTGAAAGCGGTGGCCCGGAAAAGGGCCGCGCACAACCATAGCGATGACGGCGACCCCTGAGGGCGCCGTTCCGGGGTCAAGTAACACCACTTATCGCGGCGATCCGTCAGGCGGTGGCGCGACGCCCCGCCGCGGGCCGTCCCGGGGGTGCTACCCGCCCAGCTCCAGGATCCGCTCCATCGCCTCGGCGACGGCCTCCCGCTGCTTCTGGGTCAGGCGCCCCAGGCGTGCGACGACGGCGTCCGGGTTCTCGAACTCGAGGTCACGCGCCACCCTGGTCAGCTCGTGAAGGGCGCCCTGCCGCTCCCATTCGTCCACGGGAGGGCCGGTCGGAGGGGAGACCCGGAGGTCGTTTCCGCGCTCGTTCTTCACGCGGAGGACCCTATGCCTCCCGCGGTCCCCTGAAACCCCCTCGATGGTCTAGTCGGGGCCGTCCGTCGGCCTGTCGTCGGCCGTGGGCGGCCGCCGGATTGCGGAATCCGGCAGGACCACCCCCCGGCGTGCCAGCTCCTCGCACGCCCACGCGCCACCGGCGCCGGGTTCCAGGAAGTAGTCGGCGAACGCGCCCGGGACCGTGGTGATCAGCACCCGCGCGTGCTCGGACACCACCCGCCACCGGTGCGGCTCGTGCCGGCGCAGCGCGACGCACGCGCCGGCGGCGGCGGTGGTGCGGCGGTCCGCCACCTCCACCTCGACGACGCCCTCGAGGACGTAGAGCACCTCGTCCTCCCGGGTGTGGGCGTGGGCGGGGTGGCCGTAGCCCCGCGGCCCCGCGTGCTCCTGCACCGCCACGCGCCCGTCGGTCGACGCCGCCGCCACCAGCTCCTGCACCCGGCCCCCGTCGAAGCCGGCGCTGCGCCCCGGAGCGCTCATCGCGGGGGCGCGATCGCGTGGTTGGGCCGGAACAGCCCGCCGGGGTCGAGCGTCCTGCGCAGGTCGGCCAGGCGCCGGTGGGCCGGCGGCGCGAAGAGGGTGGCCGCGTCGACCGCGTCGTCGGTGAAGTTGAAGTAGCGCCGCTCGGTGGCCCACGGATCGACCGCCGCGCGGACGCCGGCGAGGCTGGCGGCGATCGCCTCGGCGTGCCCCGGGGCCATCGGCAGGCCCACCGCGAACAGCGCGAAGCCGGCCTCGAGGCCGCCGACGGCCCCGCTGTCCGGCCCCGCGGCGCTCAGCGCCCCGCCGAGCTGGCGCATCTCCACCTGGAGCAGCGGGGTCTCCGCGTCCGGCCCGGCCACGGCGAGCAGGGCGTCGATCGCCTCCGGGGGCAGGCCCTCGAGCAGCGCGTGCCCGCTCATGCTGGGCACCGGGTCGAGCGGGTCCCCGGCGACCTCGGTGAGCCCGTCCGCCGGCATGGGGGCGAACGTGTCGAGGTAGGCCGGGGCGATCTCGCGCAGGGGCGCGATGGCCGCGGCGCCCGCCTGCGCGTCGCCGATGACGGCGGCGATCACGTTGATGAAGGCGCGCCCGCGCAGGGGCTCGGGCACCAGGGGGATGGGGGGCAGCCGCAGCAGCCGGATCGAGGAGGTCACGGTGTCGGGGGTCGTCTCGGTCCAGGCGGCGTACGCCAGCATCACCTCGCGGGCGCGCTCGATGGGCCAGAAGAGGTTGCCCGCGTAGACCTCCGCCACGGGGTGGAGGCGGAACTCCAGGGCGATGACGGCGCCGAAGTTGCCGCCCCCGCCGCGCAGGGCCCAGAAGAGCTCGGGGTCGCTCTGGGCGTCGACCCGCCGCAGCTCGCCGTCGGCCGTCACGAGCTCCACGGCGAGGACGCTGTTGGCGGCGAAGCCGTGGCGCCGGCCCAGGAGGCCCATGCCCCCGCCGAGGGTGAAGCCGACCACGCCGACGCCGCCGCTCGAGCCGCACAGCCCGGCCAGGCCGTGCGCGGCGGCGGGTCCCGCGACGTCCGACCACAGCGCGCCCGCCTCCACGCGGGCCGTCCGCCGCTCGGGGTCGATCTCCACCGCGCGCATGGCCGAGGTGTCGATCAGCAGCGTCCCCCGCAGGTCGCCGCAGGCCCCGTGGCCGGTGCCCTGGACGCGGACGCCGAGGCCGTGGTCGCGGGCGAAGCGGACCGCGGCGACGATGTCGTCGGTGCACGCGGACCGGGCGACGAGCTCGGGGCGCTGGTCCACGGCCACGTTCCAGGCCGCCCGCGCCATGTCCCAGCCCTCGTCGGCGCCGGTCACCACCGGGCCGCGGTGGGTCGCGCGCAGCTGCTCGACGTCGAACGTGCGGGGCGTGGTCGTGGTCATCGGGTCCTCTCTCGGGCGGGCTGGTCGGTGTGCCCCCACGCTGGCCGACCGCCCCCGGGGTCGCATCGGGGGCGTCCCCAGTGGCCCCCTGGCCGCGACTAGGAGAGGGAGCCCTCCAGGCGGACCAGGTCCGCGCGCGACGAGATGCCGAGCTTCTGGAAGACCTTGGCGAGGTGGTACTCGACGGTCTTCGGGCTCAGGAACAGCTGGGCCGCCACCTCCTTGTTGGAGGCGCCCTCGGCGACGAAGCGGGCGATCCGGCGCTCCTGGGGGGTGAGGTCGGCCGCGCCCGACTGGCGCGGGCGCCGGCGGGACTCCCCGGTGGCGCGCAGCTCCTCGCGGGCCCGCTCGGCCCAGGGCTCGGCTCCCAGGGCGTCGAAGACGCCCGCCGCCGCGCGCAGGTGGGTGCGCGAGTCGGCCCGGCGCCGGTCGCGCCGCAGCAGCTCCCCCAGGCAGAGCTCGGTGCGCGCCCGGTGGAAGCCCGGCGCGTCCGCGCCGTGGAGCTCCAGCGCGGCCCGCAGGTGCGCCTCGGCCGCGGGGCCGTCGGCGAGCAGGCCGCGCGAGCGCTCGAGCAGCGGCGCGACCCAGGCCGCCCCGGTGGCCGCGTGCCACTCCGCCAGCCGCTCCAGCACGGCGCCCGCGCGCTCGGGTCTGCCGGCGCGGGCCGCGGCCTCGATGAGGTCGGGCGCGGCGGCGTACAGCGAGAGGGGCGTCCGCATGCGTCCCGCCGCGTCGTCCCCGGCGATCTCGGAGAGATGCCCCAGGGCGTCGTCGTACCGCCCGCGTCCCAGGTCCAGGATCCCGAGCGCCCACACCGCGGTCTCCCGCACCGGCGCGATCCCGCGCTGAGCGGCCACCGCGATCGCCTGCTCCGCCTCGCGCCGGCAGCCCTCGTCGTCGCCGCGCAGCGCCGCCGCGCCCGCCAGCACCGCGTGGCTCTGGGCGACCCCGTTGTCGAGGCCCGCCTCCTCGGTCAGGCGCAGTCCCTCCTCGCCGTCGGCGAGCGCCTCGCGCGTGAGCCCGCGGGCCGCCATCAGGCCCCCCCGGCGCAGCAGCGCGACCGCCAGGGTGGCGAACGCCCCGCGGGCGCGGGCCCGTGCGACGGCCTCCGACTGGAGCGCGATGGCCCGGTCCTGATCGCCCAGCCAGACCGCGGCGTTGGCGGCCCACACCAGCGTGCGCGGGTCGTGGGTGTCGCCGGCGTTTGCCACCAGCCGGCGGAGCGTGGGCACGGCCGCGGCCACCTCGTCGCGCTGCACCATCGCGACGCCCGCGAGCCAGTTGGGCCCCCAGCCGCCGGCCTCCGAGGCCAGGGGCTCGGCGCGCCGGGCCGCCTCGAGCACGCCCTCCCGGTCGCCGCCCATGATCGCCGCCTCGGCCGCGGTCAGCAGGAGGTCCAGCAGGCGGTCCGGCGCGCCGCCCTCGAGGGCGTCCGCGGCGGCGAGCAGCAGGACGTGCGCCTGCGCGGGGCGCCCCCGCGCCAGCTCCGCCGCCCCCTGGACGCGCAGCAGGTCGGCGCGCAGGCCGTCGTCGTCGACCGTCTCGGCCGCCTCGGCCGCCAGGGCCTGGGCCAGCGGGGCCCGCCCGGCCGCCAGGGCCGACTCGGCCGCGGCGACCATCCGGCGCGCGCGGGTGGCGGGATCCGAACCGAGCCGGGCGGCCCGCTCCAGCGCCGCGGCGGCCGCCGCGTGCCCGCTGCGCGACCGGGCCCGCTCCGCGGTCGCCTCCAGGGCGTCGGCCGCCTCGTCGTCCGGGGCCACGGCGGTCGCCGCCAGGTGCCAGGCCCGCCGGTCGGCGTCGGCGGCGTCGGTCAGCACGTCGGCCAGCGCCCGGTGGGCCGCCTGGCGGAGCGGGTAGGGGGTGCCCCGGTGCAGGGCCGAGCGGGCGAGGGGATGGCGCAGCTCCAGGCGGTCTCCCACCACGCGCACCAGCCCCGACGCCTGGGCCGCCTCCAGGTCGCCCCCGTCGGCGCCCAGCAGGGCCGCCGCGCCGAGCACGGTGCGCAGGTCGCCGGCCTCGTCGGCGGCCGCGACGCTCAGGACCGCGCGGGCGCCGTCGTCCAGGCCCTCGGTCCGCTGGAGGAACGCCCGCTCCACCTCGCTCGTCAGCGGCAGGTGCTCGGGCAGCGGCGCGCGCCCGGCCAGCTGGTCCCTCCCGAGGGCGGCGGGGAGCTCCACCAGCGCGAGCGGGTTGCCCCCGGTCAGCGCGACCAGCCGCTCGGCGACGTGCGGGGCCAGGTCGAGCTGCTCACCGTCGAGCAGGGCGCGCGCGGCCGAGCGGTCGAGACCCTCGAGCGCGAGCTCGGGCACCCCGGCCGCCTCCAGGCGCCGCGCCTCGCCCTCGCGCGCCGCCAGCAGCATCGCCACCGGCTCGCCGTCCAGGCGCCGGGCGGCGAAGCCGAGCGCCTCGGCCGAGGCGCGGTCCAGCCACTGCGCGTCCTCCACCAGCACCAGCAGGGGCTGCTCCTCGGCGAGGTCGGCCAGCAGCCCGAGCGCTCCCAGGCAGATCAGGAAGCGGTCCTCGACCGGCTCCTGGCTCAGCCCGAAGGCCCCGCGCACGGCCGCGGCCTGGGGCGGGGGCAGGCGGTCCAGGCGGCCGAGCCCCTCGCGCACCACCTGATGCAGCGCCGAGAAGGGCAGGTCGGCCTCCCACTCGACCCCGACGGCGCGCAGCACCCGCATGCCCTCGGCCCGCTCGGCGGCGTAGCGCAGGAGGGCGGTCTTGCCCACGCCCGCCTCGCCCCGCAGGACCAGGGCCCCGCCGTGTGACGCCCGCGCCGCGTCGATGAGCCGATCGATGGCCGAGCATTCGGCGTCGCGTCCCACGAGCACCGCCGAATCCTATCGGCGGTGATATACTTGAGCTATCAATCATTGGGGGCGGGGAGCGGCGATGCAGAGCACGAGCCAGCAGGGGGCACGGCCGGTGATCGACCCGGCCACGACGCTCGGTCCGGTGAGGCTGAGGGTCGCGGACCTGGACGGCGTCGCCGCGTTCTACCAGCGCGCCATCGGCCTGCAGGAGGTGGCGCGCTCGGCGGCCGAGGTGCACCTCGGCGCCGGCGCCGGGCCCCCCCTGGTTGAGCTGGTCGGCGACCCGGACGCGCCGGCGCGTCCCGGGTCGCACCACCGGCCTCTTCCACCTCGCGATCCTGGTGCCCGGGCGCGCCGACCTCGCCCAGGCCGTGCACCGGGTGGTCGGCGCCGGCTGGGGGTTCAGCGGCGCGTCCGACCATCTGGTCAGCGAGGCCCTCTACCTGGACGATCCCGAGGGCAACGGCATCGAGATCTACCGGGACCGCCCCCGGTCGGAGTGGCCCAGGCGGGACGGCGAGCTGGAGATGGCCACCCTGCCGATCGACCTCGACGGCGTGCTGGCCGCGCTCGCGGCCGGAACCCCCGACGAGGGCATGCCCGACGGCACGGTGATGGGGCACGTCCACCTCCAGGTGCGCGACATCGCCGAGTCCGGGGCCTTCTACTCCGGCCTCGTGGGCTTCGACCCGGTGGTCACGTCCTATCCCGGGGCGCTGTTCGTCTCGGCGGGCGGCTACCACCACCACCTCGGGCTCAACGTCTGGGGCTCGCGCGGCGCGCCGGCCCCTCCGGAGGGCGCGCTCGGCCTGGAGAGCTTCCGGGTCGTCGTGCCGCGGGCCGGGGAAGTCGACGCGATCGCTGCCCGCCTCGAGGCCGCCGGGATCGCCGCGACCCCCGGACCCGCGGGGGTGCAGGCCACCGACCCCTCGGGCAATCGCATGGTCCTCGCGGGCGGGTGACACCACCACGGGCCGCCCCGCGGTCGTGGACAGGATTCCAGCACCAAAGATAGGATCCCGGCAGGCAGGCCGGCACGATGCCCACCGGAGCCCGATGCGCCCGAGGTACCCCTCATGAGGTCCATCCGCATCTCGTTGGCCGCGGCGGCCGCGGCGCTGGCGCTCGTGATGGGGCTGATCGCGCTCGCCGGGCTGCCGGGCCCGGCGAGCGCGTCCCGCCCGCCCACCGTGTTCGCGGCGGCCTCGTTGACCGAGGCGTTCCCCGAGATCGATCCCGCCCCCCGCTACAACTTCGCCGGGTCCAACACCCTGGCCCAGCAGATCCGCCAGGGCGCCCCCGCCGACGTCTTCGCCTCCGCAGCGCCGGACTTCACGCAGGGCCTCTACCGCGACGGCCTGGTCGAGAAGCCGCGCTTCCTGGCCTACAACCGGCTGACGGTGATCGTGCCCCGTTCCAACCCCGCCGGCATCCGATCCGTCTACGACCTGCGGCGAGACGGCGTGAAGCTCGTCGTTGCGAGCGCCCGCGTGCCCGTGGGCGCCTACACGCGCACGGTGTTCCGCCGGCTTCGCATCTCGAGCGCGCTGGGCAACGTGGTGAGCCAGGAGAGCGATGTGAAGGGCGTCGTGGGCAAGGTCGCGCTGGGCGAGGCGGACGCCGGTGTCGTCTACACCACCGACGCGCGGGCCGCCGCCTCCCGTCTGCGGCAGGTCACGATCCCGAGCGCCGCGCAGCCCACGGTGCGCTACGAGATCGCCGTCGTCAGGTCGAGCTCGGACAGGGCGGCGGCCCGGGCCTTCGTGGCGAGGGCCACCGGCCCCGCCGGCCGCCGCGCGCTGGCGGCGGCCGGGTTCCGCTTCCCGGCTCCGAAGGCGAAGGCCGCGACCCGGCGCTAGGGCTGGATCTTGTAGAGGGCCCCGACCCCGTCGGTCACCCACACCAGCCCGCCGCCCACGGTCACGCACTGCACCGCCCCGGGGTTCGCCCCGGGCGGCAGCGGGGCGGAGGCCAGGGTCGCGAGGTTGTCCTGGCTCATCCGCACCAGGAGCGCCGGGGTGCCGTCGAGCGCGTTGGGCCGCTCGGTCGCCCACACCGCACCCTCGCCCACGGCGGTGCACGTCAGGGTCACGGTGAGGCCGGTGCTGACGGCGCCCTTCACCAGGCCCGCGGTCGGCGACACCTTGTTGACCTGCCCCACGTCGTTGGGCGTCGACTGCGACAGCCACAGGAAGTTGGACCCGTAGGTCAGCGACAGCGGTCCGGCCACGCCCCCGGTCGCCGCGCCCACCGGCAGCGTCGCCACGACGGAGAGGGTGGAGGGCGTGCGCTTCTGGATGCTCTGCTGGTTGGGCGTGACGATCCAGAGCGCGCTGTCGGCGGCCGTGAACGCCTGGGGGATCGGCCAGGTCTTGACCACGACCTTGGCCGAGCTCGGGTCGATGCTGGCCAGCTTCTGCCACGTGCGCACCCCGGCCACCCAGACGTAGTTGGAGCCCACGCCGAGGGTGTTCGCGCCGTTGGGCTGTCCGCTGCCCAGGTAGGTGGTCGTGCCGAGGTTGATCGTGATCGTCGTGCCGACCTTCGCCCCGGACTGGTTCAGCGTGACGATCGAGGCCTGCGACTTGGTCGAGCTCAGGACCCAGATCCGGTTGTAGCCGGCGCGGATGTCGCGCGGGTTGGGCCCGATCGTGACGGTCTTCACGGCCCCGGTCGTCGCGTCCACCCGGCTCACGCTGCCGTTGCCGTTCAGCGTCCAGGCCGCCCCGTACCCGTAGACGACCCGGTTGGGGCTCGGCCCCACCTTCGTCGTGGACAGCACGTCGTACGGGCCCGTCGCCTGGGCGTTCGCCGTGCCCGCCCCCATCAGGGCGACCAAACCCCCCGCGACGAGGGCCCCCACCACCGCGCGCCGCATCACCCCACCGTCCCACCCCCGGTTCGATGACCTGCCGGCGGGACGCTCTCACCCGACCGGCTCCCGGGGCAAGGGCACGCCGGCCGGCGGCCCGGCGGGGCGGTCAAGCCGCGCCCGCGCGGCGACGATGGGGCGGGATGCGGCCGTCGCGGACAGGAATCCTCCGGTGCGCCGCCGCCGTCGCGGCCGGCGGACTGCTGGCGGCCGGGCCCGCCGGCGCGGCCGATTTCACGGCCCAGGTGCGTCACGCCCAGGTCGACGGCCGGCGGATCGCCTGGTACGAGCGCGGGGCGGGGCCGCCCCTGGTCATGGCCATCGGGACCGGCTCGACGATGGCCGAGTGGGACCCCGGCCTGCTCGCGCTGCTCGCCCGCCGCCACCGGTTGATCCTGTTCGACTACCCCGGCGTCGGCCGCTCGGGCCCGGCCATCACGCGCACCTCGTTCGCGGCCCTCGCCGACCGCACGGCCGGCCTGATGGGGGCCATCGGGCTCCGCCGCGCCGACGTGCTCGGCTGGTCGATGGGCGGGTTCGTCGCCCAGCAGCTCGCCGTCCGCCACCCGCAGCGCGTCCGCCGGCTGGTGCTGGCGGGCACCAACCCGGGCGGCGCGGCGACCGTGCTCGGCCCGCCCGCCGACCAGCGCATCGACAGCGATCCGGACCCCTCCGACGCCGCCGTCCTGCGCGTGCTCTACCCGCGCAACCCCGCCGGCCGCGCCGCCGGGCGCGCCTTCCTCGCGCGCCTCGACACCGCCTCCGAGAGCGGCGAGATCCCGGACGACTTCACGGTCCCGGCGCGCACCGTCCGGGCCCAGGTGGCCGCCGAGGACGGCTGGCTGCGCAGCGACGCGAACGCCGACGCGCTGCGCTCCCTGCGCATCCCCACCCTCGTCGCCGGCGGCAGGGTCGACCCCGTCGTCCCCCCGGCCAACCTGCGCCGCATCGCCGCGCTCATCCCCGGGGCCCGGCTGGAGCTCTATCCCGGCTCCCACGCCTTCCTGTTCCAGCACCGCGGCCGCTTCGCCCGGGCCGTGGACGCCTTCCTGCGCTGAGCGACGGGGCGTCCCCGGGCGATCAGGGCTGCTCGGCCGGCGCGGCGACGGCGGGAGCCGCGGCGGCGCCCTCCGGCGACGGGTGGCCGGGCGTGCCCAGCCACCGCACCAGCACCACCGATCCACCCGTCGACAGGACGATGTGCCAGCCCATGCGCACCCAGAAGGCCCGCGCCTTCATGCAGCGCTCCGGCGTGGTGCCCGGGTGCAGCACCGAGTTGGCCCCGATGGCCGCGCGGAACCCCGCGGCGCGCAGGTCGTCCTCGATGCGGGCCACCATGCGCCGGCCCAGCCCGCGTCCGCGGTGGCCGTCCGCCACCAGCATGTTCTGCATCTCGACGATCTCCGGCGCGAACGGCCGGCCGTAGAAGAACGCGACCAGCGCGTCGTCGTCCTCGGCGACGATGCTCGGCACGCTCGCCAGGCTCGCGGCGATGGCCTCCTCGTCGGCGGGCCGGTGGTTCTCGCGGCGGATGAGCGCGACGATCGCGGGGGCGTCCTCCGGGCGGCCGCGACGGAGCGTCGTCGCGTCCGTATCGCGCGCGGGTGCGGCGGGCCGCGGTTCCATCATGGGTCGAGCGTCGCGCACGCGCATCACACGGGCGTCGGGGTCGGGCGCGCAGCGCGGTGCGGAAAACCCCTGAGCGCGCGCGCCCGGGCCCCGGCTATCGTGACCCGGGTGCCCCTCGCAGCGTCCCAGCCGGTCGGCGTCTTCGACTCCGGCGTCGGCGGCCTGACGATCCTGGACGAGTGCCTCGCGGTCCTCCCCGCCGAGGACTTCGTGTACTTCGGCGACACCGCCTTCTTCCCGTACGGCGACCGCGACGCCGACGCCGTGCGCCGCCGCTCGCTCGCCGTCGGCCGCTGGCTCGCCGCCCTGGGCGTGAAGCTGATCGTGGTCGCCTGCAACACGGCCAGCGCGGTCGCGCTCGCCGACCTCCAGCGCGGCCTGGACGTGCCGGTGATCGGAGTGATCGAGCCGGAGGTCCGCGCGGCCGTCCGGGCGACGCACAACCGCCACGTCGGCCTGATGGCCACCGAGGCCACCGTGCGCTCGGGCTCCTATCCGCGGATGGTCGGCGCCCACGACGCGGGCGTCCGGGTCACGAGCGTCGCCTGTCCCGGCCTCGCGCCGGTCATCCAGCACGGCGACGCCCTGGACGACGACGTCGCCGCGATGGTGCGCCGCTACACCGCGCCCCTCACCGAGGCCGGCGTCGACACCGTGATCCTCGGCTGCACGCACTTCCCCATGATCGCCCGCCTCCTGCGCCGGTCGCTGCCGGGCGCCACGCTCATCGACGGGCGCTCCGAGATCGCCCGCGAGGTGGCCGACGTGCTGGCGCGCAAGCACCTGCTGCGCCCGGCGGGCCCCGACGGCACCCGCCGCTTCGTCTGCAGCGCCGACCCCGAGGCGTTCCGCCGCCTCGGCGGACGCTTCCTGCAGATGCCGCTCGGCGCGGTGGAGGTGGTCGACCCCGAGCCGGCGGCGGCGTCGCCCTAGCTGGCGGCTCCGGTGGCCGCCGCGCCGCCGCCCCACGACGACGACCCGTCAACCGGGCGGAAGAGTCCCTTCTTCGCCGCGACGAAGAACAGGGCGACCGCGATGACGAGGGCCGGGAACGCCGGGCTGAACCGCGGGTCGTACGCGTTGACCCCGTCCACGAACGCGTCGGAGGTGCTGGTGAAGCTCGTCCAGTCCCAGGCGGCGTGCAGCAGGATCGGCACCACGAGGCCCCCGGAGGACCGGCGGCAGGCGTACAGCACGCTGCCCAGCAGGAACGTGAAGACGAGCTGCTGGGCCGTGGCGGCCAGGCTCTGGCCGGCGACGAGGTTCCAGGCGTGCAGCAGCATGAACAGCAGCGACGAGAAGAGCCACACGCGCACCTCGGGGTACCCGCCGCGGAAGCCGACGACCGCCAGGCCGCGGTACACCATCTCCTCGCAGAAGCCGACCATCAGCGTCCCGACCGCCGCCCACACGAGGAACGAGGACTGCAGGTCCGCCACGCGGCCGTAGTCGATCCCCGCGACGATCCCGATCGCCACGACGATCGGGGATGGCGATCATCCACCGCGGGGTGCGACGGTCGTCGCGCATGACCGGTCGCCACCATCCGAGCCAGGTCGTGAGCGCCGCCACGAGCACCGTGAGGACCGCGAGCGGGATCACGACCGCATGGACGATGTTGTCCGTCGAGTCCGTGATCTCGTCGTAGTCCACGCCCGAGGCGATCAGGAGGCCGATGAACACCGGCGCGTAGAGGAGCCCGACGGCCCAGGCGACGACCGGGCGGGGTGCGTGGCGCGCGATGGCTGGCTCCTTCGACACATGGGACGAGGACGGGGGACGGGGGCCTCGGGGCGACGATCCGGCTTCCGGTCGGCGACCCGGGCGAAGCTCCGCGGGAGCCTACGTGCCGGCGGCCCGGCGGAGGGGGGCATCCGGGCCGCGGTCGCGGCTGCCGCCGCCGCGCCGCGCCCGTCGTGCCCCCGGCCAACCTGCGTCGCATGCCGCGCTCATCCCGGGGTCCGGCCGGCGGCTCCCCGGTCTCGCGCCTTCCTGTCCCAGCGCCGCGTCCGCTTCGCTCGTGCGGCGGCGTCTTGCCCGACTAGCTGGCCGCCCTGAACTGATCGAAACGGATCTCCAGTCGCGCCGGGTCGGGATGCTGCGCCTGCTGCCGCGGCAGCTCGATCGGTGCACCGTGGAAGGCCTGAAGTCCGCTCCTGAGCATCGGGCCGTCGATCTCCTCGAAGGAGTCGCCGAGCGATGTGCACCACCCCGCCCGGATCGATGCCCATCACATTTCTGTCGTAGGCGAGGTGGTGGATCGCGCAGAGCGCGATGCCGTTGACCACGACGGCCGCGCCCGCGGCATCCCTGTCCTCGATGATGTGGGCCGCTTGGAGGAGCGATGCCTCGCGCAGCGAGCAGACGGCACAGCGCCCCCTGTAGGCCGCAAGGATCACGGCTCGGAACCGGTGCTGGTGGAGCCGGATCCGCGCCTCCCGCGTCGCGTAGCGACGCAGATCATCGTCGGACTGAAGGCCGGCGTCGGTCGTGTCCCCGCACCGGGAGCGCCGCCTCGAGGTACACGACGCGATCCGTCGGCGAGTCCTCGGTGATGAAGACGGGCGCCACGGGCGTGTACATCCCGGGCGCGATCCCGTGGAAGTAGATGAGCGGCACGGCCAACTCCGCCGCGGCCCTCAGCGCGCGGTTGTCCCGCTCCGCGGCCGCATGGGCGGCGACCGTGTCCCTCTGGGCCGTTCGGTAGTGGTAGACGAACCGTCCCGATCCAGCATCGACTCCGTCCTCGTACGGCGCGTCGCGGCCGATCTTCGGCGGCGCGGTCACAATGGCCAGCGCGGCAGGGCCCGCGAATCCTTCGGGGCGGAAGATTCCGCTGTAGAAGCTCCCGTAGCTCCAGCGCCGTCCCTCGAAGAGGAAGCCCTCGCGCAACGCCTGCACGGGAACGATGTCGTCGTAGGTCCTCGACAGGACGCGCGCCCGATCCATGGCCGCACGGCGGACGTCGAGATCGCGTATATCGCTCACGGAAGAGCGGGCCCTGAACCGTCGGCGGGCACACTGAGCACGGCGCGATCCTCCCTCAGAGGAGATCGCGCGCCAAGCCCGGCCATGAGGCCGGTGGCCCTCGGTTCGGCGTACTCGCCGCTCGTGGGCTTCGAGGCCGGCCGGTCAGCCGGTCCGGCCGGGCTCCTCGGTCCAGGGGCTCAGCTCGAACACCGGGTGACGGGCCGCCTCCCGGACGAAGTCCTGTGACGGAGAGTCCGGGCGCGCGTCGAACTGCGCCCGGGTCTTGGCGGCCACCGCGACGTAACGCTTGAGCACCGGTCCCGCCTCCTGCGCCGTCGCCTCGCGGATCGCGTACCGGCGAGTGGAGCGTCCGTAGCGCAGGGTCACGCGGCCTGCGGCACGGGCGTCGTGCACCCATGACACCGCTCCGTAGGGGGCCACCAGCCAGCGGCGGCCGTCCAGATCGACGGGGACGACGGGGACGACCCGTTGCCGGCCGCTCCCGCCGCCGCGGGTGATCAGGAGGTGAATGGGTCCGATTCCCGCCCGCGCCAGGACACCGACGATCGCGTTCCCCGCCCGCCACGACCGGCTGCGGAACCTCGGCCGTGCCGGCACGGTGGCGCTGCCGGGACGGTTCACGTCGGCCATCGCCGCCTCCGGCGCTCGGACTCCGAAACGACGAAGGCCCGGTCGATGACCGGGCCTTCGTGAGTAGCGGGGGCAGGATTCGAACCTGCGACCTTCGGGTTATGAGCCCGACGAGCTACCAGACTGCTCCACCCCGCGGCGGGTTAGGAACTTTATCAGGTCAGGCGCAGACGTGCCGTGGCCCCGACCTCGACCCACCCGGTGCGCCGGATGCGCGCGTAGACGCCGAACAGGTTGTCGCGGGTCTTCGCCAGACCGGCGAGGACGCGGTTGTCGCGCGCGACCGTGTCGGGGTCGAACGTGGTCATCACGCAGCGCTCGGTGGGGGAGATGACCTCGAGCACCGGGCCGCCCTCGCCCAGCTCGATCGCCGCGCCCACCCAGGCGTCCTCGGCGAACGGCCCGGCCTCCTCCAGATCCAGGATCACGTTGGCCCGGAAGCGGCGCCGGTCGATGTCCTCGCCGTCCACCCACGCGCGCGCCGCCGCCAGCGAGCCGGTGGAGATCACGTGCGCGGGGGCGACGTCGTGCACCCCGACCGGATTGCGCACGATCACGGCGGGCCGGCCGAGGGCCTCCGACAGCTCCCGCGGCCACGGCCGGGTCGTCCCAGGCGAGCTCCCACCCCTGGGGGGTGATGACCTCCACGCCCTCGCCGGTCTCGGCCTCGGTCGAGCGCGCTCGGAAGCCGAGCAGCGCGTGGGCGCGCCGGCCGGTGAGCAGGTCGCCCGTCTCGTCGAGGACGGCCAGGCGCCGGTCCCCGAGGATGCCGAAGGGGCCGACGAAGGCCCGCCGGGCCTGCTCGCCGGCGAAGGACTTGACCGGGAAGCGCCAGAGATCCGAGACCACGCCGACCTCCCCCTCGCGGAGGCCGGTCAGCGCAGGGTGACGATCAGGATGATCAGCACCACCAGGATCCCGATGATCGCGTAGCTCCACCGGAGGATCTTCTCCTGGCTGCGGCGCGCCTCGCGCAGGCGCGTCCGGGCGTTCTCGATCTTCTCCGGGTCGGTCTCGGGCGGGGGCCAGTCGTCGTCGTCTGCCATGGGACGAATCTACCCCTCCGCGGCCGCGAACGGGCGAGGGGCCCGTCTCCGGGCCCCTCGCGTCACCACCGTTCGATCGGCCGCCGGGGCGGCCGGGCCCTCTAGGCCACGTCGCGCAGGCGCTGCGCCTCGGCGAGGCTGGCCAGCTTCTGGAGCGACTGGTTCTCGATCTGGCGGATGCGCTCACGCGTGACGTTGAACGTCCGGCCGACCTCGTCCAGCGTGCGCGGGTGCTCGCCGCCGAGCCCGTAGCGGAGCTCGAGGACGCGGCGCTCGCGGTAGCTGAGCGAGTTGAGGACGTCGCGCAGGGCCTCGTTGCGGAGCACGGTCTCGGCGGCGGCCTCGGGGGCCACGGCCTTCTCGTCCGCGAGGAACTGCCCGAACTCCGACTCCTCGTCGTCGCCCACCGGCTTCTCCAGGGAGACCGGCGTCTGGGCGCTCCGCTTGATCGACTCGACCTCGGCCTCGGGCAGCTTGACCGCGTCCGCGATCTCGGCGATCGACGGCTCGCGGCCCAGCTCGCTCACCAGCTTGCGCTCGGCGCGGTTGATCTTGTTGAGCTTCTCGACGACGTGCACCGGCATGCGGATGGTCCGCCCCTTGTCGGCGATCGCGCGGGCCACCGCCTGGCGGATCCACCAGGTCGCGTAGGTCGAGAACTTGAAGCCCTTGCGGTAGTCGAACTTCTCGGCCGCGCGCACCAGCCCGAGCGTCCCCTCCTGGATCAGGTCGAGGAAGGCCAGGCCCTGGTTGCGGTAGTTCTTCGCGATCGAGACGACCAGGCGGAGGTTGGACTCCACCATCTTCTTCTTGGCCTGCAGGTCGCCCAGCTCGATCAGCTTGGCGAGCTCGACCTCCTGCTTGGCCGTGAGCAGCGGAACGCGGCCCACGTCCTTGAGGAAGAGCTGCAGCGCGTCGGTGCTGGTGTCCGCCTTCAGGTTGAGCTTGCGCGGCGGCCGGTCGGCGGCCTCCGCGATCTGCGCCAGCCGGTCGCGGGCCTCGGCCTCCTCGACCAGTTCCACGCCCTGCTCGTCGAGGTGTCGGTACAGGTCCTCGGCGGCGCCGGCGTCGAGCGACACGCCCTCCACCGACTTCGCGACCTCGTCGATGCTCAGGAAGCCCTGCTCCTGACCCCGTGCGAGCAGCGCCTGAACCTCTTCGAGCTCGACCATCTCATTCACCGTCATGTCCTCACCTCCGGCTGGACGCCATCGGAGCACGTGGAACGTCCCACGTCACCCACCGCAGACCGTCCGAAACGAACGTCCGTTCGGAAGGCTATCGCTTCATTTGTTGAAGTCAAGAGGGCCGATCGCATCTGACTCTCTAATCAGCGCGGAACCGGAAAATCTTTAGCCTGACGACAAGAAATGAGAAGGTATCGCTGCCCCTCCCGCTTCGTCGTAGGCCAACGCCTTCCTGCCCACGCTGATCCCGATGCTCTCAGCCCGGCCTTAAGCCGCGGTTAAGCAGGCGTGCGTTCCGGGTGAAGTCTCGGGACCGTCCCTATGGGTTTCGGCCGGTCGCCCCGTTTTCAAGAGAGGCGAGCAGCGCCGCGGCGGTCCTTCCGAGCCGGGTGTCCTCCCCGAGGGCCACCGTGCGGGTCCAGGCCGCTCGCGCCGCCGCGCCCTCGCGGCGGTAGATCGCGAGCCACCCCTGGTTGAAGGCGACGATCTGGCTGCGCGGGTTCTCCGCGGCGAGCGCGCGCAGGCGCGCGGCGCCGGCCGCCTCGGCGCTGCCGCCGCGCGCCGCCTCCACCAGGGCGAGCCCGGTCTTGGCGGCCACGTTGGCCGGATCGAGCAGCAGGGCGGTCTCGTAGGCCTTCTTCGCCCCGGTGCCGTCGCCCAGCAGCTGCAGCACCGACCCGAGCTCCACGTAGCGCCGCGGCTGCGCGGTCTCCTTGGCCAGCGACTGCAGCACGGCGGCCTGGCGGATCGGCGCCTTCAGGTCGGCGACCACGTTGGGCAGCGGACGGTCCAGCACCAGGGCCAGCGGCGGCAGCGTCGTCTGCGCGGTGGTCGGGTCGGCCGGCACCCCGGGCACGGCCGGCTGGGCCTCGTCGCGCGCGCCCGCGCCCACCGGATCGTCGAGGGCGTTCGCCACCAGCAGCGCCCCGCCGGCGAGCAGGACCCAGATGCCGAGGATGATCGCGAGGCGGGATGCGGTGATCCGGCGGGGGCTGGTTCGCGGGGTGTCGGGCACGTCGGTCGACGACGTTACCCGGCCGGAGGGCGGGCGCCACGTCCCGCGGTCCCGGGCTGGCGGGACGGACGTCGTCGGCGGTCGCGCTCATGGACGCCCGCCCCGGTGCCGAAACATCAAGCGTGTCGCAGTCTCCTCCCCAGCAGTCCCCGCCCGACCTCGGCGCCCTCCTCGCCCATGCCGTCGAGCGCGGGGCCAGCGACCTCCACCTGAAGGTCCCCTCCCGCCCGATCGTCCGCGTCAACGGATCCCTCCTCCAGATCCCCGGCTACGGACCGCTCGCGGGCGACGACACGGAGCGGTTCGCCGACGAGCTCCTGTTCGGCCACGACGCCAAGCGCACGGAGTTCGAGGACACCGGCGAGACCGACCTGTCGCACGCCCGCGAGGGGCTCGGGCGCTTCCGCGTCAACATCTTCCGCCAGCGCGGCTCGATCAGCATCGTGCTGCGCGTGGTGCCCTTCCGGGTCCTGTCGGTGGAGGACCTCCAGCTGCCCGAGGCCGTCGGCCGCCTGGCCGACGAGGAGCGGGGGATCATCCTGGTCACCGGCACCACCGGCTCGGGCAAGAGCACCACGCTCGCCGCGATGATCGACCGGATCAACCGGAACTCCCACAAGCACGTGGTCACCATCGAGGACCCGATCGAGATGCTCCACGTCGACCGCGGGTCGCTGATCAACCAGCGCGAGGTCGGCCTCGACACCGCGTCCTTCTCCAGCGCCCTGCGGCGCGTGCTGCGGCAGGACCCCGACGTGATCATGATCGGGGAGATCCGCGACCTGGTCACCATGGAGACCGCCCTCAGCGCCGCCGAGACCGGCCACCTGGTGCTCTCGACGATGCACACCCTGGACGCCACCGAGACGGTCAACCGCGCGATCGGCTTCTTCCCGCTGCACCAGCAGCAGCCGGTGCGGGCCATGCTCGCCGGCACCCTGCGCGGGATCATCTCCCAGCGCCTGGTGCGGACCGCCGACGGCGACGGGGCGCGTCCCCGCGTGCGAGGTCCTGGTCGCCACCGGGCGCGCGCGCGACATGATCCTCAACCCCGACGAGACCGGGCGCCTGCACCGAGGTCATCCGCGAGGGCGACTACTACGGGATGCAGACGTTCGACCAGTCGCTGTTCGACCACGTGACGGCCGGCCGGGTGAGCCTCGCCGCCGCCATGGAGGCGGCCTCCAGCCCGCACGACTTCAAGCTCATGCTGGACGCCGGCGCCTCGCGCCGGGCGGCCGCGCAGTACTCCTAGCGGCCGCGTGTCACGGCCCTTCCGGGATCGCGCGGCGCGGTGGTACCCTTTGTCACGATCATGAGCACACTCGCCCCCGCGGAAGCTCCGGAATCCGTCTGTCCCGTCCTCGCCACCGCGAGGATCATCTCGGGGAAGTGGACGCTTCTCGTGCTCCGTGACCTCGCCGAAGGGCCCTGTCGCTTCAGCGAGCTGGAGCGCTCGCTGACCGGCATCAGCCCCCGCACGCTCTCGCTGCGGCTGCGCTCCCTCGAGGAGGAGGGGATCATCGAGCGGCGCGAGTTCGCCGAGATGCCCCCGCGCGTGGAGTACCGCCTCACGGCCAAGGGCAGCCACCTCGTGCCGATCGTCGAGGCGATGCGCCACTACGGCAGCGAGTTCCTCGGCGCGTCGGGCCCCTGCGACACCGAGCCCCTCCTGGAGGCCGTGGCCTCCTAGCCCGGGCGGCCGCTCACCCCGGCCGGCGTGTGCGCAGGAAGCGGAGGGGCAGGTAGAGCGTGTGCGGCATGCGCCGCTCCAGCACCCGGCGCAGGTCCGCCTGGCCCTCCTCGTCGAGGATGTGGGCGATGTAGGTGCGCGAGAAGAGCCGCCAGGCGTCCTCGACGGTCTCCATGACGACCGCGAACTGCACGTCCTGCTCCTCCACCGTCGCGAGTCCGGCCTCCTTGAAGGCGATGCGGTCCGCCGGCTCGTTGGGGATGCTGGCGCGGCTGGCGCGCCCGGCCAGGGCGCCGGGCGCGAAGCGGCCGACGACCGCGATCACCGAGCCCATGAACGAGGCGTCGATGGGGCGCAGCCGGTCGAACGAGGTGACGCTCGCGACGAAGCGCCCGCCGGGGCGCAGCACCCGGGTGACCTCGGCCAGCACCGGGCCGAGGTCGTCGACCTGCTCCAGCACCATGCTCGCGATCGCGCAGTCGAAGGTGCGATCGGGCACGTTGGCCAGGCGGTGGATGTCGCCGCGCCGGTAGAGGACCGGCAGGTCCTCGGGGGTGCGCGCCTCGGCCTCGCGCAGGCTCTCCGGGCTGGCGTCGATGCCCACCACCATCCCCTCGGGACCGACGATCCGGGCCGCCGCGCGCGTGGCGCCGCCCGAGCCGCAGCCCAGGTCGATGATCTGCTCGCCGGCGCCGAGCGGCGCCCAGGCGACCAGCGTCTCGTACAGGTGCACGCCCCGGTTGCCCGGGAGGATCGCCAGCGAGTCCTCGGTGGCCGCCGGATCCAGCGCGCTCACCGCCCGGTAGAAGCGCGCCGCCAGGGCGCCGACGAGCGGCGTGCCGGACGCCACCTGCGAGCGCACCTCGGCGAGGACGTCCTCGGGGCTGGGCGCCCCGGCGGCTGCGGGGGCGGCCGCATCCTCGGTCGCGGTCATCGCTGGATCGTATCCGCGGCGGGTCCGGGCGGGTCGGATCCGGCGCCCACCGCGAACGCCGCCGCATCCACGCGGGGCGGCCGGCCGAGGGCCAGGTCGGCCACCAGCTCTCCCGTGGCGGGGGCCAGCAGCACGCCGTTGCGGAAGTGGCCGACGGCCACGATCACCCCGGGCGCCGCCTCGCCGATCGTCGGCGCGGGGCGGCTCGACCAGGGGCGCAGCCCGGCCCAGCGCGTCTCCTCGGGCCCGAGCCCGGGCAGCGGCTGCGCCGGGCCCACGCCTCCATGCGCTCCATGTCGGGCGCGAGGGTCTGCACCCGGAATCCCGCGTCCTCGAGCGTCGTCCCCACCACGACCCGGCCGTCGGCGCGCGGCACGGCCAGGTGACCCGTGGCCGGCTCCATCACGACGGTCTCGGGCGCGCCGGAGGCGAACAGCATCATCTGGCCGCCGCGGGGCTCCACCCGCAGGTCGACGCCGAGCTCGGCCAGCGCGGACCCCGCCCAGGCGCCGGTCGCGATCACCACCACGTCGGCCTGCGCCCGCAGCGTCGCGAGGGCCGGCGGGGCGTCGCCCTCCACCACGATGTCGCCCAGCAGGGCGGGCGCCACCCGCGGAGAGCGCACCGTCGCGACCTCGGGGAACAGCACCGCCCCCGGGTGGCCGGGAGCCGGCGTCGACCGCCAGCCCGCGCCGCTCGCGCCACGCGAGCCAGGCGGGCTCCTCGCCCAGCAGCACCAGCCCGGTGCGGCGCAGCTCCACCTCGGGGTGGCGGCGGGCCAGGTCCTCCCACAGCGCGCGGCTGCGGTCGCCCAGGTCGTGGAGGGCGTCCGGCAGCGTCCTCCGGGTGGGAGGGCGACAGGATGCCGGCCGCCGCCCACGAGGCGGCCGCGCGGCCCGCGCCGGGGTCGATCACGCGCACGGAGGCGCCCGCGTCGGCCAGGGCGCGGGCGCACGCGGCGCCCACCATCCCCGCGCCCAGCACCACCACCCGCGGGCGGCTCACCGCCCCAGGGCCGCCGCCACCTCGGCGATGCCCTCCAGCTCGACCGGCTCGCGCGCGAAGGCGGGCACCGTGATGACCGGATGATCGTCGATGGCCCCGCGCAGGCTCTCGACGGCGTCGAGGTCGCGCAGCCCGAGCACCTGCTCCTCGGCCAGCGTCGCGGCGGCGCGCTCGGCCAGGCCGTGCGGGTCGGGGGCCGCCGGCGCAGGGCGCGCGGCGAGGTCCTCCACCGTCGGGCAGGCCGCCCGGCGGGAGGGGGTGGACCCGGTTGAGCACGACGCCCATCAGCGGGAAGCCCTCCTCGCCCAGCCGGCGGGTCAGCGCCACGGCCTGGCGCAGCGGGTCGCCGCCGGGCGCCGACACCACCACGAAGGCCGAGCGGTCCGACAGGAGCAGCGTGCGGATGGCCTGGGCCCGGTCGGCGAAGCCCTGGTACATCCCGTCGAAGCCCGCCAGGAAGTCGCCCACGTCGCGCAGCAGCTGGGCGCCGGTGAGGCGCTCGAGCAGCGACAGCACGGTGCCGCTGCCGGCGTGGATCAGCCGCCAGCCGATGCCGCCCGCGGCTGCTGGCGGGCCGCAGCAGCAGGCGCAGCGCGCGTCCCTCGATGAAGCGCGTGATGCGCTGGGGGGCGTCGAGGAAGTCGAGCGCGTTGGTGGCCGGCGGGGTGTCGAGCACGATGCACTCGAAGTCGGTCTCCTCCACCAGCTCGTGCAGCCGCTCCACCGCCATGTACTCCTGGGCCCCGGCCACCGCGCCGGAGAGGTGCGCGTAGATGCGGTTCTCGAGGATGCGGTCGCGCGCCTCGTCGTCGGCGGCGTAGCGCGCCACCAGCCGGTCGAAGGTGGCCTTGGCGTCCAGCTGGAGGGCCCAGAGCTCGCCGGCGTCCGGGCCGAGCGTCCTCGGTGGGCACCCGCTGGGGGTCGTCGGAGAGGCCGGTCATGCCGAGGGCGGTCGCCAGGCGCCGGGCGGGATCGATCGTGACCACCACGGTCTTCGCGCCCTCGCGCGCGAGCCGCAGTGCGACCGACGCCGAGATCGTGGTCTTGCCGACGCCGCCGGTGCCGCAGCACACCACCAGGCGGCGTGACCTGAGCTCGTCGATCATCGCCCGGCCCCCGCGCCCGCCGCGATGGCGTCGGCCAGCGTGCCCAGCGCGGCGAGGTCGAAGCGGCGCGTCACCACCTCGCGGGAGGTCGAGCACCGGCAGCCCGGTCTCCGCCGCCAGCCGCTCGCGGTAGCCGCGCGTCCGAGCGCTCGTGGTCCAGGTGCTCCAGCGCGGCGCGCACGGCCTCGTGCACCGGACCGGCGCCCGTTGCCCGCGGCGGCCTCCAGGGCGGGCTCGTCGGCCGGCGTGAACCGCGGCGGGCGCACCGCGTTCAGCACGGTCGCGGCCACCGGCAGGCCGCGCTCGCGCAGCGTCGCGGCCGCCTCGATCGCCTCGCTCACCGCGAGCTCCTCGGGGAGCGCGACCACCACGATGCCCGTCGCCGCGGGGTGGGACACCACCTCGTGGATGCGCGCCGCCTGGTCGCGGATCGGTCCGCCCGCGGCCAGCTCCTCGACGTTGCCCGCCGTCGCGAGCAGGGCGATCCCGTGCCCGGTCGCCGGGCAGTCCACGATCACCACGTCCCACAGCGGGTGCCCGCTCTCGTTCAGCGCGATCGCCAGGCTCCAGATCTTGCCGATGGTCACCAGCTCGGGCAGCCCCGGGGCCGCGGCCGCGAAGGTGTGGAAGGCCTTGCTGCGGGTGAGGAGCTCGACCAGCGGGCGCACCTTCAGCTGGCCCGCCAGGTACTCCTCGGTGGCGGCCTCGGCGTCGATCGAGATGCCGTAGAGGCCGGGGGCCAGCTCCACCTCGGTGTCGGCGCCGACCTTGGCCGCGCGGAAGAGGCGGGACAGGTTGTGCTCGCCGGCGACCTCCACCAGCAGCGCCCGCTGTCCGGCGCGCGCCGCGGCCAGGCCCATCGCCCCGGCGACGGTGCTCTTGCCGACCCCGCCCTTGCCGAGCACGAACCGGAGCCGCCGCTGGCTCAGCGGAGGTCCGTGCGGAGCGGCGGTGGGTGCTCCCTCAGGCGGCAGACGCGCTCCGGTTCGGCGCGGACGCCTCGCCGCTGCGCACCCAGCCGCGCGCCACGGCGCGCCGCGGGCACAGGGGGCACACGATCGTGCGCCGGTGGCCGCGGTCGGGCTGCTCGAAGCGCTGCACCGGCTCGCCGGGGAGCACGACCCGGCCGCAGACGGCGCAGTTGCCCTCGCCCTCCGAGCGCCTACGGCGCACCGGCACCGTCCAGCAGCGCGATGCGCCGGTCGATGATCGCCAGCAGCTCGTCGCCGAGCCCGGCCTCCCGCGCCACGACGCCGGCCTCCACGAACTTGGCCCGCGCGCGGTCGCGGCTCTGGGGGTCGTCGCGGTTCTTCAGGGTGTTGTCGCCCGAGAGCAGCAGCTGGTGCACCCGCTTCTTCGCCCCCTCGACATCGCTCACCGGTCGCCCCCGACACGTACCCGCAGGACGGCGAAGCCTAGCGCCCGCGGCGGGCGACCGGACCTCAGCCGTCGACGAAACGCCCCTCGAAGAGGGGGACGACCCGCCCCCCGATCAGCACCCGCAGCGGCAGCCGGACCGGTCGGTGCGCACGCGGACCGCCACCTCGCCGCCGCGCGCCGGGGCGATCCCCTGGGTGAGGCGCATCTCCAGGTCCCCCGCGGGACCCGCGAGGCCGGCCGACGCGAGGCAGGCCCCGAGCGCGCGCCGCCGCCGAGCCGGTCACCGGATCCTCCGGGACGCCGAGCAGCGGCGCGAAGTGGCGCACGTGGGCCGAGACGCGACCCGCCTCGGTCTCGGTGAGCACGTACAGGCTCACGCCGAGCCAGCCGTCGCGCCCGCCCAGGGCGGCGATCGCCGGGCCGTCGGGCCGCGCCCGGGTCAGCGCGTCCAGGTCGGCCACGCGCAGCATCAGCTGCGGCACGCCCGCGCTCCACACCCGCGGCGGGGGATCGGCGAGCGGGCGGGCGCCGACCGCGGCCGCGCACCTCCTCGCCGTCGACGGCCGCGCCGGCCTCGGGCGGCGCCAGCTCGGTGGTCGCGACGGACTCCTGGACGCGCACCGCCAGCAGCCCGGCGCCGGTCTCGAGGCGGGCGGTCTCGCCGATGCGGCCGGACGCGCGCAGCACCCACGCCGTGCCCACCATCGGGTGTCCCGCGACCGGCAGCTCGCGCAGGGGGGTGAAGATGCGCACGCGGTGGTCGCCGTCGCCCTCGGGCGGCAGGACGAAGGCGGTCTCCGAGATGCCGAGCTCCGCGGCGAACCCCTGCATCCGGCTGGCCGTCCACCGCTCGGCGTCGAGCACGACCGCGAGGGGGTTGCCGCTCATCGGCCCCGACGCGAACACGTTGACCCAGGCGAGGCTGCTCACGCCGCGCGCTCCTGGGCCAGGAACGCCGTGAGCTCCGCCAGCAGGCGCTCGGGCGGGATGGACGACGGCGCCGGCCCCCCCGGCCCCGACAGGAAGAGGCGGGGCGTGATCACCGCGACCCCCTCGAAGAGCCAGCGCCCGGGGCGCTCCTCCAGCTCCTGGAGCCGGCGCGCCAGGGGCGTCAGGTCGACCCGCGGCGACAGCGGGCGCGAGGCGTAATCGACCCAGGTCTCGTAGCGGTAGGCCAGCGCCGCCGTCCCGTCGGGCAGGGCGGTCAGGATCCGCATGCACCGCGTGCGCGGGTGCACCGCCATCGGGTGCAGCGGGCGCGGCGTGCGCAGCACGGCGATGTCGGTCTCCGCGTCCTCGGTGAGCGTGGCCTCCCCCGCGTCGAGCAGGGCGATGTCGGCGCTCCACGCGCTCCCAGTCGGGCCCCCACAGCAGCCGGAAGCGCTCGGGATCGGTGAGCAGCCGGCGGGTGCGCGGCAGCAGGGCCAGGTAGAGGGCCCCGGCGGGGTCCCCGCCGCGAGCGGCGCCGGCCAGCGCCCGCCCGACCTCGGGGAAGGGGGTGGTCGCCGCGCTCGGCCATGCGCATGGCGGCGATCGCGATCCGGGCCGCCCACGGGTCGGTCCAGGTGCCGAAGTCGCCCGCCTCGGCCGCCGCGATCGCGATCGCCCGCTCGGCGGAGCCCGGCGGCGGGCGCTCCATCAGCAGCCAGATGCCGAAGAGCCCGTCCTCGTCGTAGTGGTTGATCGTGATGGTCCCCACCTCGGGGCCGTCGGCGCCGGCATCGAGGTAGCGGGTGACGATCTCGGCGCTGGTGTCGGCCCGCAGCCCGGGCGGCGTGCCGCTGGCGGGCCAGTGGGACAGGGCGAGCACGGTCCCCTCCTGGCGCGCCCCGTCCACGACCACGTTGGGCGCCCCGTGAACGTCGTGCTCGGGCACGAAGACGGCGTCCTCGGCGACCCGGGGCAGCGACGGCGCGACATCGGGGTCCGCGGTCATCGCCGCGCAGGTTACTCCCGGTGAGATACTGCCCGGGATGGATTTCCTGGTGGACAACGCCACCGCCGTGACGGTGGTCGTGATCGCGGTGATCGTCCTCGCCGGCGATCGCCATCGCCGCCATCGCCGGCCTGCGCCTGTGGCGCGTCGTGCGCGCCGCGCAGCGCGCGCGTGTCGGTGGTCGGCGCCGAGCTGGCCGCCGAGGCCGACCGCCTGTCGGCGGCGCTCGCCGCGATGCCCGAGCGGCAGGCCGAGCTGCAGCTGGCCGTGGCGTCGCTGCAGGGGCGCGTCGCCGCGCTGGGCGTGCTCGCCCAGGCGGCCTCCAACGCCTCGGCGGTGCTGCGCTCGCCGCTGCGCTACCTCACGGGGCGGTGAGCTCCGAGCGGCGCGCGCCTGGCGATCGTCGATGTCGGCTCCAACTCGGTGCGCCTGTTCCTGTGCGAGGGCGCGGACGCCGACGGCCCCACCGGGGAGCGCCTGCAGCACGGTCACCGGGCTCCGCCGGGGCGCGGCCCCGGACGGGACGATCGCCGACGACGCCCTCGGGCGCCTGGACGAGTGCCTCGCCGGATACGGGCGGCGGCTCGCGCCCTTCGGCCCGGCGCGGGTGATCGCCGTCGGCACCAGCGCGGTGCGCGACGCCCCCGACCGTGAGCGGGTGGCCGCGGTCGTCCGCGCCCGGCTCGGGGCGCCGCTCACCATCCTGGACGGCGCCCAGGAGGCCGCGCTCGCCTTCGCGGGGGCCCGCCTCGGGGCCGCGGGGGACGGGCCCATCCTGGTGGTGGACATCGGCGGCGGCAGCACCGAGCTCGTGCGCGGCGCGCGCGCGCCGATCGACGCGGTGAGCCTCCAGCTGGGGGCGGTGCGCCAGACCGAGCTCCACCTGGGCTCCGACCCGCCCACGCCCGCGCCAGCTGGAGGCCCTGCGCGCCGACGCGCGGCGGCCAGGTGGCGGGGGCGCTCGCCGCCTTCGGCCCCTTCGAGGCGCTGGTGGGGGTGGCGGGCACGGTCACGACCCTGGCGGCGATCGAGCTGGGGGCCTACGACCGCGACCGGGTCCACCGCCACACGCTGACGCGCGCCACCGTCGAGGCCCTCCTCGCCCGCCTCGCCGCCATGCCCGTGGCGCGCCGCCGCGAGGTGCCCGGCCTCGAGCCGGCCCGCGCCGGCGTCATCGTGGCCGGGCGCCGCCATCGCCGCCGCGGTGCTCGAGGTGTCGGGTCGCGAGGCCCTGGTCGTGAGCGAGCGCGACCTGCTCGACGGCGTCGCCCTGGCCGCGCACGACCCCTCGTTCGACCTGTTCCGATTGTGACGAGCGTTATTTAGACTCCCGGGGATGAGCTCGCAGACCCCCTCGGCTCCGCCCTCCGCGCAGGGCGGCCGCAGCGACGTCATGGACGGTCGCCGGACGATCATGGCCATGGGGGCCAACATGCGGCACGTCCGGCACGCCGAGATCCTCGGCCGCTGGCCGGTCATCGCCGAGGAGTGGGCCAAGGCGGTCGAGTCAGCCCGCCTGAGCTCGGTCGACCGCACCCCCGGCGCCGCCAGCTTCGGGCGCTAGCCCGACGCGGGTCAGGTCGGCTCGTCGCTCCACGCCCGGAGGGGGCGCAGGAGGGCCGTCTTCTTGCGCCGGTGGCCCGCCATCCTGCCGAGGATGTCCTCGAGCGCCGCGATCGCGGCGACGATCATCGGTCCCTTGTTCAGCATCACGCAGTCCGCGCGCGCTCCGTAGGCCGCGTCGGTGATCTCCGCGCGCGACGCCAGGCCGGTGCGCGCGAGCGTGTCGAGGACCTGGGTGGCCCAGATGACCGGTACGTGGGCGGCCTCGCACAGCCACAGGATCTCCTCCTGGACCTCCGCCATCCGCTCCCAGCCCACCTCGATGGCGAGGTCGCCGCGCGCGATCATCACGCCGCACGGAGCCCGGCGCGACAGGGCCTCGCAGAGGAGGTCGGGCAGGGCGTGGAAGCCCGCCCGGGTCTCGATCTTGAGGATTACCGCGACGTCCTCCCCTCCCCGTCGCGCCAGCGCGTCGCCGACCGCCCGGACGTCGTCGCGCGAGGACACGAACGAGAGCCCCACCATGTCCGCATGAGCCACCGCGAACGCGATCCGGGTGTCGTCCTCCGCGGTCCACGCGAGGGGCGGGAAGCGGGTGTCCGGCAGGTTGATGCCCTTCTCCGCCCGGAGCTTGCCGCCGCCCACAGGGGCGTGCGTCACCTCGACCTCTACCTCGTCGGGGGTCGCCCGACGGACGATTCCGCCGAACTTCCCGTCGTCGAGCCACACCGAGTGCCCGACCCGCACCGCGGCGAACGCGGCGGGCAGCGTGCAGGCGATCCGCGCCGGCGACGTCGCGCTCGCCGCCCGCCCCGGCGCCTGGTCGCGGGTCAGCACGAGGGTGTCGCCGACGCCGAGCGGGATGTGGGACCGCCGCGCCGGAAGGCGGCCCACCCGCGTCTCCCGCCCCGATGCGGCGGTCAGCGGTGTGCCCGTGACCACGTACGCGCCGCGACGGCAGCTGACCCATCGGCCCTCGGGGGAACCCGGGCCCGCGCGCAGCGTCAGGTGTCGGCCCCGGGCGTCGGTGAACCGCACGAGTTCGTCCTCGGAAAGGGCCGCCAGCCAGGCGGCGTCCACCGGCAGCGTCGCGGGGGCGTCGGGCGGGGCGGCTGCCGCTCCGTCGGCGCACAGCCAGGCGCGGGCCGGTTCGACGACCGCACCGAGATCGTCGTGACGCGGGCGCAGGCGGACGACCTCGGGCCCGGGTACCAGGTCGCCGGTGCGGAGCTTCGGCCCGGGAAGGTTGACGAGGATCGGCACCCGCCGATGCTCCGCCGCCGAGGCCTCCTTGACGTGCGCGGCCATCCGCGTCCACGCGGCCACGTCGTCGTGCGCGGAGTTGATCCGTGCGCAATCCATGCCGGCGGCCACGAGTGAGCGGACCAGGTTCGGATCCGTCGCAGCGTCGCTCGGAAGGGTGACCATGATCCGCGTCTTGCGCGCGCCGCGCGTAGCGCCGAACAGGGACTGCACCCGCCGGCGCAGGATCGCGTCGCCCTCGCTGAACGCGGCGGCCGCGCTGCCGACGTCCGGGCCGAGCCCCTCCACGATGTCGAGGACCTGCTCCAGCGTGGCCAGGACGTGGCCCTCGCTGCGTCCGAGGGACGAGAGCCCCAGGCGCGCGAGGGCGTCCTGGAGCGCGCGGTTGTCCTGCTCGCGCAGGGTCAGGTAGGCCCGCATGTTGGCGATGCTGGGATCGTCCGGATCGACCGGGCCGCCGTCGGAGACGGCGCGGAGCACCCTGTCCCGCAGGTCGCGCAGTCCGGCGCGGACCTCCTCGATCTCCACCCCCGCCGATCGGTCGCTCCGCCTGGTCAGGTTGGACATGCCGGTCAGCGTAGTCCGCCGCGGACCGCCTCCCCTGTTACACCGCGTGGCTCGGGCGCCCGTCGGTCCTCGACCCCGATTCCGGGGCCGGGCGTAACCTGACTCCGGCCGGAGTGGCGGAACTGGCAGACGCGGGGGACTTAAAATCCTCGGCCCGCGAGGGCGTCCGGGTTCGAATCCCGGCTCCGGCATCGCGCCGCGCGGCGGCTCAGCGGGTCCCCGGGGAGGCCTCCGCGGCGGTGTCGAGCTCGGCGGCCACCCGGTGGACGTGGGTCCACATCAGGAGGGTCGCCGCGAGCAGGATCGTGATGATCTGCTCGCCGCTCATGATGAGCGCCGCGCGGATCTGGTCGGCGCCCGGAGAGAGCCCGAACAGGCGCTGCGGCTGGTCGATGTAGGTCGCGTACAGGGGGTCGGCCAGGAAGAGCACCTGCGAGAGCACCATCCCCACCGCGAGCAGTCCCAGCGCGTAGCCCGCCCGGCGGGCGTGGCTCATGCGCATGCGCGGCACGGTCCCGATGATGTGGGCCCACACCCCCAGCCCCGTGAGGATGATGCTGGTCTGCATGGCGGCGTGTCCCCAGGGGTTGCCCAGGGCGAAGGCGTAGGCCGCGGGGATGTACCACGCGCAGGTGACGACGCTCCAGGCGACGAAGGCGACCCAGGGGCGGCAGACCACCCGCAGCACCGCCCGGATCCGGGGGCGCGCGGAGGCGCGCAGGATCGGACGGGGCACCACGAACAGCGCGAGCGGGCCGGCCACGCCCAGCGTGAGGAGGATGGGCGCGACGTCGCCGATCAACACGTGCTGGACCATGTGGACCGACAGCAGGTAGTGGTGAGCGACGTGGTCGAGCGGCGACGTCAGCGCCAGGTTCAGGATGTCGATGCCCAGCAGGAACGAGAGCGCGCGCGGCACGTTGGCCAGATCGGGGCGTCCCCGCCGCCGCAGCCGCCACCAGCCGATCAGGTACAGGACCGTGACGAGCCCCAGGGCCAGCGTGACCAGGGGGCTCCCCGTCCACACGGTCCAGGGGTCGCCGAGGTGCGCGTCGTGCGCGCCGGTCTGCAGGGCCAAGTGCGGGCTCACACCAGCGTTCTACGGAGGCCGGGGCGAAACCGCATCCGGGAAAGCCCGCGCCCCGGCGCGGAGGCCCGCAGGGCGCGGTCGGGGGGTCAGTCCGGCGGGGGGTAGGCCCGGCGGGCGAGCGGCGACAGGGTCTGGCGCAGCGTGGACACGAGGTCTTTCAGGATCACGTCGAGCACGACGCGCGAGATGGCGTCCTCCGCGCGGAAGAGCTGCTGGAACGACTCGCGGGACAGCACCAGCAGGAGCGCCCGCTCCCGCGTGACGGCCGTGACCGGAGAGGGGCCGCCGTCGATGAGGCCCTCGTAGCCGAAGGCCTTCCCCGGGCCCGACAGCCCGACGCGGATGCGCCGGTCGCCCCGATTCAGCACCTTCTCGACCGCCCCGTTGATCGTCAGGTAGCAGGCGCTCGAGGGCGCCCCCTCGACCAGCAGGGTGCGCCCCGGCGGGCACTGGGCGTACCTCCCCGAGGTCAGGAAGCCCCAGACCGCCAGCCGGTCGAAGTCGTGGAAGGTCGCCATGCGGCGCATGTAGGCGCTGTCGGGCGGACGGCAGTACTCGAGGTCGGCGGGGGCCGGCTCCGGATCGGCCGGGGGCGGGCCGGCCAGGTGGCGGAGCTGGTTGCGCAGGCGTCCGGTGAAGAGCTCCGCGAGATGGCGCTTGAGGCTGAAGGCGGTGGGGTGCTGGCGGTCGAGCAGGGTGGCGAAGTCGCGTTGCCCGAGCACGAGCAGGGTCGCCCTCTCGGTCACGCCGACGCTCATCGTGTGCGTCCCCCCGTCGATCAGGGAGATCTCGCCGACCATCTCGCCCGGTCCGGCGTGGCCGATCTCCACCGCCCCGCCGCCGGCGACGCGCAGCGAGGCGGCGACGGTGCCCTCGACGATGAACACCATCTCCCGGGCCTCGTCGCCCTGGCGCCAGAGGACCTCGCCCCGGGGCACCGCCCGCCGGCGCACCACCCGCGCCAGCTCCGCCAGATCGGCCCGCTCCCAGCCCTGGAACAGGGGGATGGCGGCGAGGACGTCGATCGTGTCGCGGTCAGGCATCCAGGTCGCGCACGCCGAACTCGAGCCCGTCGTCGGTGAGCTCGGCCGTGAGGAGCGAGTACTCCGGGACCTCGAGCCAGCTCGAGTGGTCGGTGGTCAGCGGCTCCGACGCGATGATCACCGAGCGGGGCCGCTCCGCCGCCGTCATCTGCCAGTCCCCGTCGCGCTCGGTGTACTCGCCGCCGAGCGCGTACCAGAGGCTCACGAAGGGGAGGTCGGTCTCCAGCATCTCGTCCTCAGGCGGGTACCAGCCGTAGTCGAACGAGAAGCGGGTGGCGACCACGGCGCGGCCGGTGCTGAGGCAGAGGTTCACCGGCGAGGAGGTGTCGATCCCGTGCTCCGCGCGGACCGCCCGCAGGATGCCGAGCGCGGCGGTGGTCGCGGCGGCGAGCTCGTCGGCGTCGGGCACTCCGAAGGGATCGTCGAGCTGCGACAGGATCAGCGCGTAGATCCACTCCGAGTCCGTGGTCCCCTCGATGCAGCGCACGAGCTCGGGGCGCACGTGCTCGACCAGCGAGTAGCGCATCCGCGGGAACTGGCGCAGGTGACCGTTGTGCGCGAGGACGACGTGCGTGCCGTCGAAGCGGAACGGGTGCAGGTTGGTCTCGGTGACGACCGCCTCGCTGGAGTAGGTCACCCCGCGGACGTGGGCGACCAGGCAGGTGGGCGCCAGCTTGGAGGAGAGGAAGCGCAGGTTGCGGTCGAACGACGGGAGCGTGGTCGCGCGGTAGGTGAACGGGTCCTCGGGCTGGAGGGAGCCCGGGTCCCAGGCCTGCATCCCGAACCCCGCGAGGTTCAGGAACGTGTTCATCATGCGCGGGCTGTACGACTGCCGCACGAGGCTGTACTCGGGGTCGAACAGCAGGTTCCGCGCGGGCAGCGGCTCACCCAGGTAGGACAGGACCCGGCACATGGGCCGATGCTACTCGCCCGCCCGCCGGCCGAGAACGCTGGCTCGCGCGCCTCGGGGCGCCATAGGATGGCGCCAAATCCCGGGTCAGGAGCGGCACATGAAGCAGTTCAATTGCGGCGACGTCGTGCCCGGCTGCGGATGGGTGACGCGCAGGGAGGGCGAGGAGGAGCTGTTCGTGGAGATCTCGTCCCACGCGCACGAGGTCCACGGGATGGACGAGGTCCCGCCGGAGGTCATGGACCTCATCCGGGACAAGATCACCGAGGTCTAGGGCCCCGCCCCGTCCGCCGGGAAGGACGCCCCGGCCTCCAGGAACGCCTCGAGCGCGTCCGTCTGCGGTGCCAGCTCGAGGCCCTGATCGCGGACCCAGGCGTCGTTGTAGTAGGTGCCGGCGTAGCGCTCGCCGCCGTCGCAGATGAGGGTGACCACGCTGCCGCGCTCGCCGCGCTCGCGCATCTGCGCGACGAGCGTCAGCGCCCCCCAGACGTTGGTGCCGGTGGAGCCGCCCACGCTGCGCCCCGTGCGCGCGCTCACCAGGCGCATCGTCGCGATCGACGCGGCGTCCGGGACCCGGATCATCCGGTCGACGACGTCCGGGATGAACGACGGCTCGACCCGCTGGCGCCCGATGCCCTCGATGCGGGACGGCCGGCCGGTGAACGCCGACGGGTCGCCCGCCCAGCTCGAGTAGAAGATCGAGTCCTCCGGGTCGACGACGCACAGCCGCGTGGGGTAGCGCCCGAAGCGCACGAAGCGGCCGATCGTCGCGCTGGTCCCGCCGGTGCCCGCCCCCACGACGACCCACGCCGGCACCGGGTGCCGCTCCAGCGCCATCTGGGCGAAGATCGACTCCGCGATGTTGTTGTTGCCGCGCCAGTCCGTCGCGCGCTCGGCGTAGGTGAACTGGTCGAGGAAGTAGCCCGTCCGCCCTCGTCGGCCAGCCGGCGCGCCTCGTCGACGATCGTCCGCGGGTCGTCGACCAGATGGCAGCGCCCCGCCCTGCGACTCGATCAGCGCGATCTTCTCGGGGCTGGTGGACGCGGGCATCACCGCGACGAACGGCAGGCCCAGGAAGCCGGGCGAAGTACGCCTCGGAGACGGCGGTCGAGCCGCTGGAGGCCTCGACGATGGTCGTCCGCTCGGTGATCCAGCCGTTGCACAGGCCGTACAGGAACAGCGAGCGGGCCAGCCGGTGCTTCAGCGAGCCGGTCGGGTGGACCGACTCGTCCTTCAGGTAGAGGTCGATCCCCCAGTCCGCGGGCAGCGGGAAGACGTGCAGGTGGGTGTCGGCCGAACGGTTCGCGTCGGCCTCGATGCGACGCACCGCCTCGTTGGCCCAGTCCCTCGAGCCGAGGCGCCCACGAGCCTTCGCTGAGGTCGTCACGCGGTTCCTCCGATGGCGGGTTCCGGCGGCGCATGGGAGGCGCCCCGGATCCTGCGCCGGGCGCCGCCCATACGCGGCCCCCGACGCAGGGAAAACTACACCCCGCCTCGCGGCGGTCCCCGGGCCGGCTACGCCCTCGCGCGCGCCTCCTCCTCGGCGCCGTCGGGCGTGATCAGGATCGCGCCCTCCCCGCTGACGTAGGCCTCCTCGCCGTGGAAGACCACGTCCATGCCGATGGCCTCCTCGTGCTCGGTGGCGCGGAGCGGCATCACCAGGCCGACGAGGCGCAGCAGGACGTAGGTGGCCACGAAGGCGTAGGCGGGGGCGGCCAGGGCGGCGACCGCCTGGTCCCAGAGCTGGGCCGGGTTGCCGTAGAAGAGGCCGTCGGCCACGCCGTTCCACGACTCCTGCGCCACCAGGCCGATGAACAGGATCCCGACGAGCCCGCCGACGCCGTGGGCGGCGAGCACGTCGAGCGTCTCGTCGACCCGCGTGCGCGTGCGCCACACGATCACGCCGTAGCTGGGCAGCACCACGAGCACGCCGAGCGCCATGGCCCAGCGCGGGGCTGATGTAGCCGGCCGCGGGGGTGATGCCGACGCAGCCCACGATGATCGCCGTGGCCGCGCCGATGGCGGTCACCTGGCGATCGCGGAGCAGGTCCAGCACGACCCACGTCACCAGCGCGCAGGCGGGGCAGAGCAGGGTGTTGACGAACGCGAGGACCGACGGGTCGCCGGTCGACAGGCCGCTGCCGCCGTTGAAGCCGAACCAGCCGAACCACAGCAGCCCGGCTCCGAGCAGCACGAAGACCGCGTTGTGGGGCAGGAGCGCCTGGCGCCCGTAGTCCTTGCGCGCGCCCACGACCAGCGCCGCCGCCAGCGCGGAGAAGCCGGACGCCATCTCGACGGGCACGCCGCCCGCGAAGTCGAGGGTGCCGTCGGACTGGAGCCAGCCGCCGCCGAAGGCCCAGTGGGCGAGGACCGCGTAGACGAGCACCGACCACAGGGCGCTGAAGACCAGGTACGCGCCGAAGCGCATCCGCTCCACCACGGCGCCCGAGACCAGGGCGGTGGTGATGATGCAGAAGGTCGCCTGGAACGCGAAGAAGACGAGCTGCGGGATCGTCGTCCCCTCGCGCGGCTCGAAGGCGACGCCGTTGAGGAAGGCGTGGTCGAAGCCGCCGATGAACCCGCCGGTGCCGTCGAAGGCGAGCGAGTAGCCGATCGCGGCCCAGGTGACCGTCGCCACGGCCAGGGCGGCGATCGACATCATGAAGGTGTTGAGCGTGTTCTTGGATCGCACGAGGCCGGCGTAGAAGAGCCCCAGCGCCGGTGTCATCAGCAGCACCAGGGCGGTCGCCGTCAGCATCCACGCGGTGTCCCCGCTGTCGATCACGACGTCACCGGCGTGACCGCGCCCTCGTCCGTCTCGCCGGTGCGGATGCGCACGGCCTGCTCGAGGTCCAGGACGAAGATCTTGCCGTCGCCGACCTCGCCGGTGCACGCCCCCTCCCGGAGCGCGGCGATCGTCGGCTTCACGAACTCCTCCGACACCGCGATCTCGAAGCGGACCTTCTCCGAGAGCCGCATCTGGACCGTGGTCCCGCGGTAGGTCTCGACCCGGTCGAGCTCGCCTCCGTGTCCCTGCACGCGGCTCATGGAGTACCCGCGCACGTCGGCGCGATAGAGCGCCTCCAGCACGTTGTTCGCCCGTTCAGGACGGACGATCCCGATCAGCAACTTCATCTCCTGCCCCCTTGGCGCCCCTCTGGACCTGTCGTCACAGCGGGCGGCATTATCGGGGACGCGGCGGGCGGTGTGGGGCCGCGCGCCCCACCGTGAGGGGAAACCCGGATGGCCCGGGGCGGCGATGCTCCTACGCTGATCCCATCCTGCGCTCCCGCGGAACGGAGACGGCGATGATGGGCGATCACGGCGACGGCGTCGGCTGGGCCTCGTGGCTCCTGATCGGCCTGATGATGCTGGTCATCCTGGTCGCGATCGTCTGGGGGATCTTCCTGATCTGGCGCATGACGGCGGGCGACGCGCCGGCGAAGGATGCGCCGGAGCCGGTCCCGCCGACGCCGGAGGCCATCCTCCAGGAGCGCCTCGCCCGCGGCGAGATCGATCCCGAGGAGTACCGGCGGCGCCTCGACGCCCTGCGTCCGGGCGGGGGGTAGCGGGCGTGAGCACGCTCAGCCCGGCGCGCCCGGCCGCGACGGGCGCCGAGCGGCTCGCGCTGGCGGCGCGCGTCCGCCGGCTGTCGTGGTTCAGCCTCTGGTACATGGCGGCCGAGGGCGCGATCGCGATCCTCGCCGGGATCCTGGCCGGATCGATCGCCCTGGTCGGCTTCGGCCTCGATTCGGCGATCGAGGGCTTCGCCTCGGCGATCATCGTCTGGCGCTTCACCGGCCACCGCATCCACTCCGACGCCGCCGAGGCGCGCGCCCAGAAGCTCGTGGCGATCCAGTTCTTCCTGCTGGCGCCCTACGTCGGCATCGAGTCGGTGCGGGCGCTCGTCGCGTCGGAGCACGCCGACACCAGCCTCCTGGGCATCGCCCTCGCCGCGTCGAGCCTGGTGGTCATGCCGTACCTCGGGGTCGCCAAGGCACGCCTCGCCGATCGCCTGGGCTCCCCGGCCACCAAGGGGGAGGGGCGCCAGAACCTGCTCTGCGCCTACCTGGCGGGCGCGCTGCTGCTGGGGCTGGTGGGCAACGCGCTGTTCGGCGCCTGGTGGCTCGACCCGATCGTCGGCCTGCTGATCGCGGGGGTCGCCGTGAAGGAGGGCCTCGAGACGTGGCGCGGCGAGGGCTGCTGCGCCCCCGCTCCCCTGGCGCAGGCGCCCGGCGGCGGCGCGTGCTGCGACGACGAGGACTGCCGGGGCTGACCCCGGGGCGGAGCGACCGCCGCCACCCGGCCTTGACTTCAAGCGCACTTGAAGTTCTACCATCGTCCCCATGATGAGACCGAACACCCACGGCGAGCGCCCGGTCGCGCTCGTGACCGGTGGTTCCAAGGGCCTCGGGCGGGCGCTGGCGCGCCGGCTGGTGGGGGAGGGCTGGCACGTCGTGATGGACGCCCGCGGGGCCGAGGACCTCGCCCGCGCCACGGCGGGCTGGCCCCCGTCCCAGGTCACCGCGATCCCGGGCGACGTCTCGGACGGGTGGCACCGCGCGCGGCTGGCGGTGGCCGCCGCCGACCTGGGCCGCCTGGACCTGCTGGTCAACAACGCGTCGGCGCTCGGGCCGAGCCCCCTGCCGGCCCTCGCCGACCACCCGCCGGCGGAGCTCGCGCGCCTGTTCGCGGTCAACGCGATCGCCCCGCTCGCGCTCGCGCAGATGGTCCTCGACCTGCTCGAGCGCTCCGGCGGCCGCGTCGTCAACGTCTCCTCCGACGCCGCCGTGGCGGCGTACGAGGGCTGGGGCGGCTACGGCGCGTCCAAGGCGGCGCTGGACCAGCTCACCGCCGTCCTCGCGGCCGAGCATCCCGCGCTGCGCGTCTACGCCATGGACCCGGGCGACATGGCGACCGACATGCACCAGCAGGCCTACCCGGGCGAGGACATCAGCGACCGGCCGGCGCCGGAGAGCGTCGTGCCCGCGCTCATGAGGCTCGTCGAGGGCGACCTGCCCAGCGGGCGCTACACGGTGGGCGCGCTGAGCCCCGTCCACGGGGCGTGAGCGCCGCGGGCCGCACCGGCCTGGCCGAGCCCGCGACGCGGTTCGCGCTGCCGCCGCACGGCGAGGCGGGGGAGCCCCCGGAGCGGCGCGGCACGCCCCGCGACGCGGTGCGGCTGCTCGTCTGCGGGCCCGACGGGGTGGCGCACCACCGCTTCCGCGACCTGCCCGACCTCCTCGCGCCCGGCGACCTCGTGGTGGTCAACACCTCGGCCACGGTGGCGGCCGCCCTGGACGCCCGGCACGAGGACGGCCGCCCGGCGCCGCTGCACGTCTCCGCCCCGCTGGACGACGGCCGGTGGGTGGTCGAGCCGCGACGGCGCGACGGCCTGGGCCCCGACCTCGCGACGCGCGCCGGCGCGCGCCTGCTCCTGCCCGGCGGCCACCGCCTGCGCCTGGAGGCCGCCTATCCCGACCCCGCCGCCGTCCGCAGCCGCCTCTGGACCGCCCGGGTCGTCCCCCGGGTGGCGGCCCTCGACCACCTCGCCCGGCACGGTCGGCCCATCGGCTACGGCCACCTGGCCGCGCGCTTCCCGCTGGCCGACCATCAGACCGTCTACGCCACCGAGCCCGGCAGCGCCGAGATGCCGAGCGCGGGCCGGCCCTTCACCGCCCCCCTCCTGGTGCGCCTGATGGCGCGGGGGGTCGTCGTGGCGCCCATCGTGCTCCACGCCGGCCGTCTCCAGCCCGGAGCTCCACGAGCCCCCGCTTCCGGAGCGCTTCCTGGTGCCGGCCGCGACGGCGCGGCTGGTCGAGGGCACCCGCGGGGCGGGCGGACGGGTCGTCGCGGTCGGCACCACCGCCGCGCGCGCCCTGGAGAGCGCCGCCGACGCGCGCGGCCGGATGGGCCCGGCGGGCGGCTGGACCGGCCTCGTCCTCGGCCCGGACCGTCCCGCGCGCGTCGTCGACGCCCTCATCACCGGGCTCCACCCGCCCGAGGCCAGCCACCTGCTGCTGCTGGAGGCGGTGGCGGGCCCGGCCCGCGTGGGCGCGGCGTACCGGGCCGCGGTCCGGGAGGGGTACCTCTGGCACGAGTTCGGGGACTCGATGCTCTTCCTCTAGCGAGGGAGAGCCCTCAGGCGGTCGTCAGGGACAGCCCCCAGGCGACCGCGAAGCCGAGCGTCGTCACCAGCCCGGCCACCCGGCCGGCGCGCCCGGCGGCGTCGGGGATCATCGAGTTGACCAGCATCACCAGCAGCGCCCCGGCCGCGAACCCGTCGATCGCGGCGCGCAGGCGCTCGCCCGCCGCGTCGGCGATGGCGAAGCCCGCCGGGGTGGCCAGCGCGCAGAGGACGGCCACGGCCGCCCACAGGCCGAGGATCGCGCGCGGGCGGGCGCCGCCGTCGCGCATCTCGGTCGCCGAGCCGATCGCCTCGGGGAGGTTCGACACGAAGATGGCCACGAGCAGCCCCACGCTGACGCCCTCCCCGCTCGCGATGCCGATCCCCAGGACCAGCTGCTCGGGGATGCCGTCCAGGAAGGCCCCGGTCGCCAGGGCGCCGCCGGCCTCGTCGGCTCCCGAGGCGAAGCGGTCGACGGCCCGGTCGGCCGCGAAGTAGGCGACGGCGCCGATGCCCAGGCCCAGCGCCACCCACCCCCCGCCGCCCACCGCGGCGCCCTCCTCGGCCAGGTCGAAGCTGACCGCGCTGATGAGCGCGCCGGCGCCGAAGGCCAGGACCAGGCCGACCAGCCGCGGCGGCCACCGCCGGACGAGCGCGGCCAGCGCGCCGATCACCAGCGACGACGCCGCGAGGGCGCCCCAGCCGAAGGCGGCGCCCAGGCTCATCCGGGCCCGGTGAGCACGGGCCGCCGGGCGACGCTGTCACCGCTCATGGCGTGCCTCCTCGTGGCGTGATCCCCGACCCCCGCGCGGATCCGGGGTGCGGACGATGCTGGCGAATTCGGCGGTTCGCCCATATTCTCCCGCCGTGCCGATCCCGGGCGACACGATCTCCGCGAGCGCGCCCGTCCGGGAGGAGCGTCGCCACCGGCTGACCGGCTGGCTCGCGATGGTCGCGGTCGTCACCTTCCTGGCCGGCCTCCTGTTCGGCTACGACCAGGGGGTCATCTCCGGGGCGCTGCCGCTCCTCAAGGAGGACCTCGGCCTCAGCACCATCGCCGCCGAGATCATCACCAGCTGGGTCACGCTCGGGGCCCTGGTCGGGGCGCTGGTCGCCGGGACGCTGGCCGACCGGATCGGGCGCCGCTGGACCGCGATCGCCGCGGGGATCCTGTTCGCGGGCGGGGCGCTGCTGGAGACCGTGGCCCCCGACGCGGCCACGCTCACCGTCGGGCGGGTCATCACCGGCCTGGCGGTCGGCTTCGCGTCCACCATCGCCCCGCTCTACGCGGCCGAGATGGCGCCGGCCTGGATCCGCGGGCGCATCGTCTCGTCGTACCAGCTCGCGATCACCGTCGGCATCTTCCTGGCCTACCTCGCCGACGACGCCCTGACCGGCGGCGATCACTGGCGCGAGATGTTCGCGCTGGCGGTCATCCCCGGCGTGCTCCTGGTGGTGGGCTTCCTGATCGTCCCCGAGTCCGCCCGCTGGCTGCTCACCAAGGGCCGGCGCGAGCGCGCCCTGGAGACCCTCGCGAAGGTGGACGGACCCGACGAGGCCCCCGCCCGGCTCGCCGAGATGGAGGAGGACCTGCGGCGCGAGCAGGAGGACGGGCAGGCCACCTGGGGCGAGGTCTTCGGCCCGCGCGTGCGGCGCCCGCTGGTCATCGGCGTGGGCCTGGCGATCATCCAGCAGGTCACCGGCATCAACGCGATCATCTACTACGCCAACGACATCTTCGCCCGCGCCGGCTTCGCGACCGCGCAGGACCAGGCGGAGGCCACGCTCTATGCGATCGGCCTCGTCAACGTCCTGGCGACGTTCATCGCCATCGCCTACGTCGACCGCTTCGGCCGCCGCCCGCTGCTGCTCGCCGGGCTGGTCGGGATGACCGCGAGCCTCGCGGCGGTGGGGGCGTCCTTCGCGTTCTTCAGCAGCGAGACGACGGGGGAGACCGGGGTCTCGGTGACGGGCATCTTCACCCTGGTCGCGCTGGTGGTGTTCATCGCCTCGTTCGCCTTCTCCCTGGGTCCCGTCGTGTGGACGATCATCTCCGAGATCTACCCCAACCGGGTGCGCGGACGGGCGGTCTCGCTGGCGACCGCCGTCAACTGGGGCGCCGCGTTCCTCGTGACCCAGTTCTTCCTCACGATCGTCGACGCCATCGGCGAGGCGACGACCTTCTTCGCCATGGCCGGGCTCTGCGTGATCTCCTACGTCTGGATCCATCGCAACGTCCCGGAGACGCGTGGGCGTACCCTCGAGGAGATCCAGGACCTGTGGAACCCCTCGACGACATCCCCGCCCGGGCCGGCCACGACGGATCCCTAGGCGCCTCCGAGGGCCGCCGGCTGTGGCCGGCGTGGTGGGCCGTCATCCTGGCGCTCGCCGCCGGCGTGGCCCTCGCGACCGTCGTGATGGTCGATGTCACGGCGCCGTCGCCGGCGCGCGTGCGCCTGGCCGCCGACGACTCGTGGGAGTCGTTCCGCCAGGCGCTCGAGGCGCTCGGGGACCGCGTGGCCGCGATCGGCTGGTGGGCCCTGGCGGCCGGCGTCGCGTGCGCGATCGGCAACTCGGCGGCCCGCACGCGCGCGTGGCGCAACATCCTGGCGGCCGCCTATCCGGACGCGACGGTGCGCTGGTGGGACACGTTTCGCGCCTACTACGCCGGCGTCGGGCTCAACAGCGTCCTGCCGGCGCGGGCGGGCGACGTCCTGAAGCTGTTCCTGATGAAGCGCCGCGTGCGCGACTCCACGTATCCGGCCCTGGCCTCGAGCCTGCTGGCCGAGTCGGTCTTCGACGCGCTGATCGCCATCTGCCTCATCGTCTGGGCGTGGCAGCTGGGCATCCTGCCCGGCCTGCCGTCGCTGCCGCGCCTGCCGGCGTTCGAGCTGGCGTGGTACGCCGAGCGCCCCTGGATCCTCGCCATCGTCGGCGCGGTGCTCCTGGTCGCCCTCCTCTACGCGGCCATCCGCGTGCGCGCCTTCTGGCAGCACGTCAAGCAGGGCCTGGTGATCCTCACGACCCCCGGGGCCTACCTGCGGCGCGTCGCCCTGGTCCAGGCCGTGGGCTGGTGCCTGCGCGTGGCCAGCGCCTACTTCTTCCTGGCCGCCTTCAACGTCCCGGCGACCCTCGAGAGCGCCCTGCTGGTGCAGGTCGCCGGCACCGTGGGCACCCTGCTGCCGGCGACCCCCGGGGGGCTGGGGCCCAAGCAGGCCATGATCGTGATCCTGCTGGCGGGAAGCGCCTCGCGCGTCGACCTGCTCGCGTTCAGCGTCGGCATCGAGGTCGTGATGCTCACCGTCAACGTCGTGCTCGGCGTGCTCTGCACGGCCTCGATGATCGGAAGCCTGCGCGTGGGCGCGGCCGTCCGCGCCGCCCGCCAGGAGGCGGGAGGCCCGGACGGCCGGCGCTGACGGGGGCTAGGCGGCTCGGCGCCGGCCCTCGCGCTCGAGCGCGGACTCGAAGTAGGCCAGCACCTCCGCGGGCACGGGGCCCGACGGCGGGTCGAGATCCATCTCGGACAGACGCCGGCGCGGCACGCCGGAGTCCATGGCCGGGCGGTTCACCTGCAGCGTGTCGCTGTCGGCGTTGAGGTCGATCGTCTGAGTGGTCATGGGTGACCACTTCGCGGGCGATCCGCCAGATCCTTCACACCCGGCGCGCGGCCGGCTCGTGGTCCTCGAGGTGGATGAGCACCTCGGTGTTGGGCACCCGGCGCTGCACCGCGCTCTTCACCCGCCCGCTCATGAGATGGCCGTTGCGGACGGTGGTCTCGGGCGGCACGACCATGTGCAGGTCCACGTGCCGCTTGCTGCCGGCGCGGCGGCCGCGCAGCGCGTGGAAGCTGACGCCGTCCGACTCGGTGAAGCCGTCCAGCACGGCCTCGATCGCCGCCAGCTCGTCGGCCGGCAGGCTCCCGTCGAGCAGCACCTGCACGGCGCGCCAGAGCAGGCGGGCGCCCACCCAGACGACGTACGCGGCGATGGCGATGCCCACCAGGGCGTCCAGGGCGTCCCAGCCGGTGAGCGCCACCAGCACGAGCCCGGCCGCGGTCCCCGCCGAGGTCCAGACGTCGGACGCCAGGTGGGCCGCCTCGCCCTCGACCGCCGGCGAGCCGGTGCGCCGCGCGACGCGGCGCAGGCGGGACGAGACGAGCAGGTTCACGACCGCCGACACGGCCATCACCCCGATCGCGAGGTCCAGGCGCACGAGCGTGTCGTCGCCCGACACGAGCCGCCGGGTGGCCTCGACCGCCACCGCCAGCCCGGCGACCAGCACCAGCACCCCCTCGATCGCCGCGGCCAGGTTCTCGGTCTTCTCGTGGCCGTAGGGATGGTCCTCGTCGGCCGGGCGGGCGGCCGCCCGCACGCCGGCGAAGGCGATGGCGGAGGCCAGCAGGTCGCCCGCCGAGTTGGCCGCGTCGGAGAGGACGGCGACCGATCCGGTCACCAGCCAGATCGCGAACTTGGCCAGCATGAGGGCGGTGTTGGACCCGACCGCCAGGAGGACGGCGGAGCGGTTCGCCTGTGAGTCGGCGTGCATCCCCGCGACGGTAGTGATTTAGCCTCTTGCTAAGTCAAGCCGCCCCGCGCCCGCGCGTCGGACAGCTAGCCGCGGCTACGTGCCCCGGCGATCACGCAAAGGAGTCCGCCACGCCGCTCTTCAAACGCACTCCCTACCTCCGGGCCGAGATCGCCTTCTACGGACCCCTGCGCACGGCGGTGCGCCTGCATCCGGCGCCGGGGCGCTGGCCCGCCGAGGAGGCCGACGACCGCCTGGCGATCGCCACCGGGCTGGCGGGCATCGCCGCCCACAAGTCCCCGGACACGCGCTGGCCCGCCTTCCGCACCGCCCTCGTCGAGCTGGCCAAGGGGATCAACCACGCCCCCCCGGGCCCCCTGCCGGGCGACCTGCTCTCGCTGGACGAGCTGGGCGCGGCGGGCGATCTGGTGATCGTGGAGTGGCAGGGCGCGGGGCGCGCGCGCGTCGAGGTGGAGCTGGTCAAGGCGCGCGCGGCCGTGGTGCCCGCGCTCTCGGCGTCCCCCGACGAGGCGGGCCCCTTCCGCGAGGTCGCCGCCCTGGCGCTGATCCTGTCCGAGGCCGAGGAGGCCGACGCCCACGAGCGCCTGCGGCTGGCGCTCGCCGTCGAGGGCCTCATCTTCTGGTTCCGCGACTCGGACCGCCGCGCCCCCCCGCGGAACGCCCTGGCGTTCGCGCTCAACCACGTGGACGTCCGCCTCAAGGAGCGCGCCGAGGGGGTCCACCCGGAGTTCTGACGCCGGGGCCTTCACGCGCCGGCAACCTTCCCCGCCGGGGAGCGCGCTACCGTGACCTGCGGATTCACCCACCACTCCGGGAGGCCGGATTGAACGACCGCAAGCGCATCGCACTCATCGCGCACGACAACCGCAAGCTGGACCTGCTCGACTGGGCCCGCTTCAACCGCGGCACCCTGATGGAGCACGAGCTGTACGCCACCGGCACCACCGGCGGCCTGGTCGAGGAGGCCCTGGGCATCCCGGTCCACCGCTTCCTCAGCGGACCGCTGGGCGGCGACCAGCAGGTGGGCGCCGGCATCGCCGAGGGGCGCCTGGACATCGTCATCTTCTTCTGGGACCCGCTCCAGCCGCAGCCGCACGACGTGGACGTGAAGGCCCTGCTGCGCATCGCCGTGGTCCACGACTGCCCGATCGCGTGCAACCGGGCGACCGCGGACTTCCTGCTGTCCAGCCCCCTGCTCGGGGTCTCCTACCAGCGCATGATCTCGGTTCCGGACACGGCAGCCGCCGCCGCCTAGCCGCGCGCGGCTAGTCCTCGTTGGCCGAGGACCGGGCCGCGTCGGCCATGCCGGAGATCTCGCTCACGACCTCGGCGTTGGCCAGGGTCGTGACGTCGCCGAGCTTGCGGTGCTCCGAGATGTCGCGCAGGAGGCGGCGCATGATCTTGCCCGAGCGGGTCTTGGGGAGGTCGTCGGTGAGCACGATCGACTTCGGCCGGGCGATGGCGCCGATCTTGGTGGCCACGTGCTGGCGCAGCTCGGAGATCAGCTCCTCGTCGCCGACGACGCCGCCCTTGAGGGTCACGAACGCCGCGATCGCCTGTCCGGTGGTCTCGTCCGCCCGCCCCACCACGGCCGCCTCGGCGACCTTGGGGTGGTCCACCAGGGCGCTCTCGATCTCGATGGTTGACAGCCGGTGGCCGGAGACGTTCATGACGTCGTCGATGCGCCCCAGCAGCCAGTAGTCGCCGTCGCCGTCGCGGCGGGCGCCGTCGCCGGCGAGGTAGATGCCCTCGTAGGTGCTCCAGTAGGTCTGGACGAAGCGCTCGTCGTCGCCGTAGAGCGTGCGCAGCATCGCGGGCCAGGGCTTGGTCAGCACCAGGTAGCCGCCCTGGCCGAGCGGGACGCTCTGCCCGGCGTCGTTGACCACGTCGGCGGTGATCCCCGGCAGGGGCCGCGAGGCCGAGCCGGGCTTCAGGGTGCTGATCCCGGGCAGCGGCGAGATCATGATGTTGCCGGTCTCGGTCTGCCACCAGGTGTCCACGACCGGGCAGGTGCCGCCGCCGATCGTGTCGCGGTACCAGATCCAGGCCTCGGGGTTGATGGGCTCGCCCACCGACCCCAGCAGGCGCAGGGACGAGAGGTCGTGGCGCCCGGGGTACTCGACGCCCCACTTCATGAAGGTGCGGATCGCCGTCGGCGCGCAGTAGAGGATCGTCACCCCGTAGCGCGCGATGATCTCCCACCAGCGGTCCTTGTCGGGGGTGCCCGGGGCGCCCTCGTAGAGCACGCTGGTCGCCCCGTTGGCGAGGGGCCCGTAGACGATGTAGCTGTGCCCGGTCACCCAGCCGGCGTCGGCCGCGCACCAGTAGACGTCGTCGTCCTTCAGGTCGAAGACCCAGCGGTGGGTCGCCGACACGCCGGTGAGGTAGCCGCCGGTGGTGTGGAGGATGCCCTTGGGCTTACCGGTGCTGCCGGAGGTGTAGAGGATGTAGAGCGGGTGCTCGGCGCCGACGATCTCGGGCTCGCACTCGGCCGGCTGCCCGGCGACCAGCTCGTGGTACCAGAGGTCGCGGCCCTCGACCCAGCCGACCTCGTTCTCGGTGCGCCGCACCACGACGCAGGTGTGGACGTCCGGGGCGCCCTCGAGGGCGGCGTCGACGTTGTCCTTGAGCGGGATCAGCTTGCCCCCGCGCCACGCGCCGTCGCCGGTGATCATCGCGGTCACGCCGCAGTCGAGCACGCGGTCGCGCACCGAGTCGGGGGAGAAGCCCCCGAAGATGACGGTGTGGGGCGCGCCGATCCGCGCGCAGGCGAGCATCGCCACCACGATCTCGGGGACCATCCCCATGTAGATCGCGACGCGGTCGCCCACCCCGACCCCGCGGGAGCGCAGCCCGTTGGCGAGGCGGCAGACGCGCTCGTGCAGGTCGCGGTAGGTGATCGTCCAGCCGGTCGCCCGGCTCGCCCTCCCAGAAGAAGGCGACCCGGTCGCCGCGCTCGGCCAGGTGCCGGTCGAGGCAGTTGACGCTGGCGTTGAGCGTTCCGTCCGCGAACCAGGTGAAGAAGGGCGGGTTGGAGCTGTCGCACGCGACGGCCGGGGCGGTGTCCCAGTCGAGCAGCGCGTTGGCCTGCTCGAGCCAGAAGGCCTCCGGATCGGCGGCCGCGCGGTCGAACAGGTCCGGCGTGGCGACCGCGTTCCCCGCGAAGTCCGGGGGCGGGGGGAAGCGCCGGTCCTCCAGCTCGAGGGAGGTGATCGTCGGGCCGTCGGTGCTCATTCGCTCGGCTCCTTGGGTGAGGCGCACGCCGGGATCGGTACGCCCGGATAGTAACCGTCGGCACGTTCTTCAATCATCCGGGACGCGCGAAACGGCCCCTCCGGCCGAGGCGCGCGGTACATTGGCCCGCATGGAACTGGTCGAGGGAGAGAGCATCCTCTGGGAGGGCCGGCCCTGCTGGCGCGCCCAGATGAGCTTCTTCGCCCTCTGGATCCCCCTCGCGCTGCTGCCGGCGATCATCGCGCTCATCGTCGGCGCCGACGCGACGCGCTGGATCCTGCTGTCCATCATCCTCGTGGCCGGGGTGATCCTGGTCAGCTCGATCTTCCGGTACTCGACGCTCTACGTGCTCACGGACCAGCGCCTGCGCGTGCGCCGCGGCATCCTCTCGCGCAAGGAGAAGACCGCGCGCTTCGACCGCATCCAGAACGTCAGCATCGACCAGTCGCTGCTCGACCGGCTGTTCCGCGTGGGGGCCGTTAACTTCGAGACCGCCGGTACCGATGAACGGGATAGCGGATTCAACTTCCTGGGGATCTCCGAACCTCAGCAGCTGGTGAGGATCGTGGCCCAGCACTCCGCGCCAAGCGCCCATTCCACCGGGATCGGCCTTTAGAGATCCCCCATTCGGGGGACGTTACGGTGCGGGTTTCGCGCCGAAGAGGGGTGTGTTCGTGCAACCGGCGCCGGCGTCACCGGCACCCGTCCAGGAGCACACCCGCTTTGGCCTCCCTCACCGCCTCCCGCCCGTCTGCGCCCGCCACGACCGCGCCGCCCCGGCGCCGCAGCCGTGCCAAGCCGAAGCCCCCCCGCCCCCGCCTCGTGGTGATCTCCGAGCTGCGCGGTCTCGGTGGGCTCGTGCTGGAGCAGGCCCTGCTCGACCGCTCGGCCGAGCCGCAGGGCAGCCTCGTCGCGTGGGCCAACCGCCTGGCGATGGAGCTGGACGTCGAGGGCCCCGGCCTGCCGCCGACCTACCGCGACCTGATGCAGTCGATCGTGGAGATCAACCGTCGCGCCGCCGCCGATCCCGACCGGCCGATGGTGGCGATCCCGCCCGCCGCGGCGGCCTAGCACCCGGCGTCACCCGCCCCCGACCGGGGCGGGTGCTCAGCTCTGGCGCACGAAGGTGAGGTCGGCGATCTCACCCAGGTCGGCGAGCTCGGGCGGGAGCCCGTCGAGGGCCCGCAGCGCCCGGGCGTGGGCCTCGGACGCGCGCCGCCGCGCCCCCTCGAGGCCGTGGGTGCTCACGTAGGTGGTCGTGCCCTGGCGCGCGTCGGCGCCCACCGACTTGCCCAGATCCGACTCGCACCCCGCGACGTCGAGGATGTCGTCCACGATCTGGAACAGCAGGCCGAGCTCGCGGGCGTAGCGGCGCAGCCCCTCGGCCACGGCGGGCGCGGGGCGCGGCGAGCACGATCGCGCACTCCACCGCGCACGAGATCAGCCGGCCGGTCTTGAGCGAGTGCACGCGCCGCAGGGCGGCCGGCGACTCCCCGGCGGCGCCGCGCAGGTCCAGGTACTGGCCGCCCACCATGCCGCCGACCCCCGCGGCGCGGCTGATCTGCAGGAGGATCCCCAGGCGCACCGCGGGCCCTCCCGGCTGGCGCTCCGCCACCAGGCGCACGGCCTCGGCGAACAGGGCGTCGCCGGCCAGGATCGCGGTGTCCTCGCCGAAGAGCCGGTGGCACGTGGGGCGTCCGCGGCGAAGGTCGTCGTCGTCCATCGCCGGCAGGTCGTCGTGGATCAGCGAGTACGTGTGCACCAGCTCGATGGCCGCCGCCGCCGGCAGCAGCGCCTCGCGCCGGCCGGCCGAGGCCCTCGCACGTGGCCAGCGCCAGCACCGGGCGGATGCGCTTGCCGCCCGCCAGCAGCGAGTGGCGCATCGCGTCCACGAGCCCGCGCGTCGCGGCCGCGCCGGCGTGGTCGCCGCCCCCGGTCGGGGCGAAGTCGAGGCCCTCGAGGTAGCTCTCGACCAGCTCGCGCAGGTGCTCGGGGTAGGGCGTCGGGGGCTCCGTGCCGGGGGACGCGGCATGCTACCCGCGCCGCGCGCGGTGTACCGTCGGCCGGGTGCGCGCGCTGATCCTCCACGGCGCCGGGGACCTCCGGCTCGAGGACGTGCCCGACCCGCGGCCCGGGCCGGGGGAGGTGGTGGTGCGGGTGCTGGCCGCCCTCACCTGCGCCACCGACGCCAAGATGCTGCGCGTGGGGGCGCACCCGGCCCTCGGGCCGCTGCCGGCGCCGCTGGGGCACGAGGTGGCCGGCGTCGTCGAGGCGGTGGGCGAGGGCGTCGAGGGGACCGGCGACCGGCGATCGCGTGGTGGTGGCCAACTCGGCGCCGTGCGGCGCGTGCCCCGACTGCCGGGCCGGCGCGCCCAACCTGTGCCCGCGCATCGTCTACCTCACCGGCGCCTTCGCCGAGCGGGTGCGCGTCCCGGCCGCGATCGTCGCCCGCAACCTGCACCCGCTGCCCGAGGGCCTGGCGCCCGAGACGGCCGCCTTCGCCGAGCCGCTCGCCTGCGCCCTGCACTCGGTGCAGCGCTGCGGCCCGGGGGGCGACCGCGAGGCGGTCGTGCTGGGAGGGGGGGTCCAGGGCCAGCTCATCGCCGACCTGCTCGCGCGCGGCGGCGACCGGGTGCACCTGGCCGACCCGCACGCGGACCGGCGCGCCCGCGCGCTGGCGCGGGGTGCCCGGGCCGTGCACGACGCGCCCCGCGACGCGGCGGCCGCGCGGGCCCTGGCCGCCGGGCTGGGGGGCGGCAGGGGCCCCGACCTGGTGGTCGAGGCCGTCGGCCGGCCCGCCACCTGGGGCGTGGCGGTGGAGCTCGTGCGTCCCGGGCGGTCTCGTGCTGCTCCACGGCGGCTGCCCGGTGGGCTCGGTCGTGGAGCTCCCCACCGAGCGCATTCACTATTCAGAGATCACGCTGCGCGGTTCGTTTCACCACACTCCGCGGGTGTTCGCGCAGGCTCTCGCAATGATCGCGGCGGGCGATGTCAACGTCGCCGAATTCCTCGGCCCGCCGATCGGCCTGGACGAGGTGGGGCCGGCGCTCACATCCTCACCGGGTGTCAAGCACCCGGTGAGGATGTGATGGACGTCCTGCGGGGACGCGCTCATGCGATGAGGTCGCGCACCTTCTCCCACTTGGCCGCGTCGCGCGCGCAGCGACGCGATCTCGCGGTCCTGCTGGCGCACCACCGCCGACAGCTCCTCGAGCGCCTCGCGGGCCTTGGAGAGGGCGGCCTCGGCCGCCGCCGAGCTGCCGCGGACGGCCGAGCCGCCGCGCGTCTTGGAGCCCCGCGGCGCGCGCGGCTGGAGCGCCGCCCCGCGCTGGCGCGCCACGCGGTAGTAGTTCGCCGCGACCGTGCCGGCGCGCCGGCCGGTGCGCTCGGACAGGCGCTGGAAGGCCTGCGTGCGGGTCAGGCCCTCCTCGCTGATGATCTTCTCCACCTGCTCGAAGATCTCGTTACCGATGTTGCCGCGGGCGGTGGCCTGCTGCTCGTCCCCATCAACCATGTGAATCCTCTCGGTTTCATAACTCGTGCGATGAGTATGAAGACCGATCGCGACGAACAACAATCGCGTTACGTGAATTGCACCGAAACGTGATTCACGTGACATTTAATTCGTCACGTGTCGGTGAACACCACCATGGTCGCCGTGTGGCCGTGCAGGAAGCTGCGGCCGCGCACCGGGCCGATCTCGCCGTTGCAGAAGAGTCCGGCCACGGGGATGTCCGAGAGCTCCTGCGCGACCGCCGTGGCGTCGTGGTTGGGCTCCGCGAACATCCGGGTGCCGCGGCCGTTGCAGCTGAACAGCAGCCCGCCGGCGGGGGACGCGGCGCCCATCTGCCCGCGGGCCGCGCGCAGCGCGGCGCGCAGGTCCTCGTCGGCCGAGCCCGCGTCGCGCACGTGGAAGCGCATCGTCTGCCCGATGCGCGGGTTCTCCCCCAGGACAGCGCGCCGGAGTCGCGGTCGCCGCCGTGGATCGGACGCACCAGGAAGTTGCCGCGCTCGTAGTCGGGGGTGTTCTCGTCGATGACCAGGCCGGCCATCAGGCCCTCCACCGCGAGCGCCCGCTCGGCCGGCTCCAGCGCGTTGACGACCTCCTCGAGCTTGTCCAGCGCCGGCATCCCCGCCAGCTCCATCACCGACGAGCCCTCGGCCTTGGTCACCACCATCTCGGGGCCGATCGGCATGCACGCCTGCGACACCACCGTCACGGTGTGCGAGCCCCGCAGGCCCACGGCCACGGCGCCCTCGACCAGGACGTCCGTGCCCGCGAACAGGCGGTGCTCGCCCGGGCGCACGCCCCCCGAGGCCATCCCGCCCACCACCACCGGCGCGGCCGGCTCGTCGCTGCAGCTCGGTGAGCAGGCCGTCCACCGGGAAGGAGAAGGGATCGGCCAGCATCAACACCGGGCCCGACGCTGCCGGCGGGGGCGTCGGTGATCGCGTCCGGCCAGCCCAGGACGCCGAGCCCCTCGCCCAGCGGCCGCGCCACCAGGCGGAACGGGATCACCTCGACGCCGGGCAGCTGCGCCGCCCACACCACCAGCGCCGGCCCGTCCTCGATCTCGAGCCCCTCGGCGATGATCGCCTCGCCCATCGAGCCGATCAGGTGCTCGGGCGCCAGCGCCTCGTGCACCCGCGCCAGCAGCAGCTCGGCCTCCGCGCAGAGGTCCGGCGAGGCGAACATGACCACCAGCGTCGGCGCGCCCGGGTCGCCGAGCATCGCGCGCGCCGCGGCGCACGCCTCGTCGGCCGCGGCCACCGGATCGGCCGCGCGGGACAGCCCCACCCCGAATCGTGAGTTCCCTCGCATGCGATTGATTGTGGCGCACGTGTGAAGGGCGGGGGCCGCGAGCGGGCACCGCCCGCGCGCGCCTAGGGCTCGATCGGCTCCTGGGGGTCCAGCAGCGCGCGCGCCTCGAGGGCGCGGTCGGCGGGCACGAGCAGCTCGCGCGGGCCCCCGGCGAGCATGTCGGGGACGTCGATGGTCGTCCGGCGCACCACCACCGGGATCTCCAGCTCGCGCCAGCAGACCCGGCCAGCATCTCCGCCTCGGGCTGGTGGCGCGCGAAGGCCACCGGCACCCAGCTGGTCGCCTCGGCACGGGGTCGTCGCGTCCGCCGGCCGAAGACGCCCATCCTCACCCCAGCACGTGCGCGAGCAGGGCGGCCTGGGCGTGCATCCGGTTCTCCGCCTGGTCCCAGACCGCCGAGCGGGGCCGTGCAGCACCTCGTAGGTGATCTCCTCGCCGTGGTGCGCGGGCAGGCAGTGCAGGGCCACCGCGCCCGGGCCGGCGCGGTCGAGCAGCGCGTCGTCGATCCGATACGGCTCGAAGACCGCGCGCCGCTCCTCCTCGGCGCCCTCGTCGCCCATCGAGACCCAGGTGTCGGTGAACAGCCCCCGGGCGTCCGCGACCGCCTCCAGCGGGTCGCGCACGACGCGCACCGCGCCGCCGCGCTCGCGCGCCGCCGCGTCGGCCCACGCCACCAGCTCCGGATCGGGGGTGAACCCCTCGGGGCACGCGGCGACGATGTCCATCCCCGTGAGGGCGCCGACCACCATCAGCGAGACGCAGCAGTTGTTGCCGTCGCCGAGCCAGGCGACGCGCAGGCCGGCCAGCGACGCCGAAGCGCTCGCGCAGCGTCTGGGCGTCGGCCAGGGCCTGGCAGGGGTGGTGCTCGTAGGTCAGGCCGTTGATCACCGGCACGCCCGCGTGGCGGTCCAGCTCCACCAGGGTCGCGTGCGGTCCCGTCCGCAGCATGATCGCGTCGACCATCCGGCCGAGCACCTTGGCCGTGTCCTCGATCGTCTCGCCGCGCCCGAGCTGCATGTCGTCGGGGGAGAGCACCAGGCTCGTGCCCCCCAGGCGCGCGATCGCGCTCACGAACGACACCCGGGTGCGCGTCGACGGCCGCTCGAAGATGAGGGCGATGACGCGGCCGTCGAGCAGCGCCGGCCACCCGGACGCGCGCTGGGCCTTGAGGCGCTCGGCCGTGTCGAGGATCGCCGCGACGGCCTCGGGCGGGTGGTGGCGCAGCGTCAGCAGCGAGCGCCCGGCCAAGGACGGGGCGGGGGTGAAGGCGTCCCAGTTCACGGGGGAGGAGTGTAGCCAGGCGCATCCCGCGGCCTGGCGGGAGCCGTCCGAGCGCGGCAATAGATTTCGGGCCCTCGCGACCCCGGGGGCTCTTTGAGGACGTTCGCCGTCGACGAACCGAGTGGGACCGGAGTCGACGCCGCCGCACGGCGGCGGCGTGCCGTCCTCTTCGGCGTCGCCGTGGCCGTTCCGTCGCTGCTGGTCGTGGCCGGCGTCACGGCCGCATGGGCGTTGTTCGCCCTCCCTCTGGCGCTCGCGTTCCCGCTCGCCGGGCGCCGCGGCTTCGCGCTCGCGGCCGCCTGCGCGGGCCTCGCCGCGGCGCTGGCGTCCGGCCGTCCCGGGGTCGACGGCGCCGCCCTGCTGCTGGGCCTGGGCGCGTTCGTCGCCACCGGCCTGGTGGTGGGCGTCGGGCACCACGCGCAGGAGCGCGACGCGGCCCGCATGGCGAGCCTGTCGCTGACGGACCGCCTCACCGGGGTCCACAACTACGCCTTCTTCGCGGACGCCCTGCCGCGCGAGTGCCGGCGGGCGGCGCGCTACGGGCTGCCGCTGTCGCTCGTGGTGCTCGACCTGGACCGCTTCAAGGCGTTCAACGACCGCTTCGGGCACGACGCCGGCAACCGCCTGCTGTCGGCCGTGGGCGATGCCATCCGCGACAACTCCCGCGCCTCGGACATCGCGGCGCGCTTCGGCGGGGAGGAGTTCGCGATCATCATCCCGGGGCCGGCCTCGGAGGCGCTGGAGGCGGCCGAGCGGATCCGCGTCGGCGGTCGGCCGCGTGCGCGTGCTCGTGGCGGGCGGGGAGGGGGTCGGCACGACGATCTCGGCGGGGGTCGCCGAGCTGCCGTCCGGCAGCGACGACGACGGCACCCGCCTGCTCGAGCGCGCCGACAAGGCCCTCTACCACTCGAAGGCCATCGGCCGGGACCGGGTCAGCCTGTTCTCCCCCGAGCAGCGCTGGGCCGCCGCGTCCTAGAGGGGCCCCGGGCGCTCGGTGTCGGACGCCGCGCCGCGGGGTGAGCCCGGCAGCGGCCCGAGGGCGACGTACAGGCACGCGCCGCCCCCGACCAGGTGGAGCAGCAGGGTGGAGGTGTCCCGGGTCAGCGCGTCCGAGACGCCGCCGCCCAGGACCAGGGCCAGCAGCCCCCACCCGACCAGGATCGCCCCGGTCACGATGAGGTAGATCTGGGCGCGCCCGGCCTCGATGCTCATCGCGATGCCCACCAGTCCCAGGATCAGCCAGACGACGGTGGTCGCCGGATGGACCGTGAAGACGAAGAGCTGAAGGGTGCCCTCGTCGGTCCCGGTCTTGAGCACCCCCAGCAGTCCCAGCGAGAACAGCAGCGCGCTGGCGAACCGGCCGGCGCCGATGAGGGCCCGCGACCGCGGGGCGGCCGGCGGGCGCAGCCGGCTCACGGAGCCCGTCCGCCGGCCTCGGCCAGCACCGCGAGGCTCCAGGCCGTGGCCACGCCCAGGGCGATGCCCGCGGCGATGTCGCCGGGCTCGTGCTCGGCCGTCGCCACGCGCGCGGCGCCGCCGAGGCCGGCCGCCACCGCCAGCGCGCCGCCGATGCGCCGGTCGTGCCGGGCCACCGAGCCGGCGATGGCCGCCGCCGCCGCCGCGTGGCGGCTCGGGAAGCCCCCCTCGGTGCGCGCGCCGGGTCGCCGGCGCCCCAGGCGGTCGCGCACGGCCCGCGCCGCCAGCGCGGCGCCCACCCCGGCCGCCAGCGCCTCGAGGCCGGTGCGGCGGCTCGACCGGCGCACGATCAGGGCGGCGACCGCGACGCGGAAGGCCGGGCTCATCCCCGCCGCGACGGCCCCGGCGACCCCGAGGCAGCCCGGGATCCCGCGCGCCGCGCGCCGGAGGGCCCTACCGAATCGCCGATCCAGTCGGGAGATCGCCCGCATGACGTCGCAAGGGTATCCCGGCGGGCACGCGCCGCGGCCGCGCCGGCGGGGTGCGTCAACCATAATCGCCGTGTGACGAGGACCATCGAGGCGCGCGTCGCCGACCACTGCCGCCGCCACGGGCTGCTTCCCGAGGGCGCCCCGATCCTGGCGATGGTCTCCGGCGGCCCGGACTCGGTGTGCCTCATGCACCTGCTGGCGGCGATCCACGACGGGCCGGTCGGCGTGCTGAGCATCGACCACGGGCTGCGCCCGGAGGCGGCCGGCGAGGTCGCGGCGGTCCTCGCCCAGGCGCGAGGCGCTCGGGCTGCGCGCGCACGCGGCGCGGCCGGCCATCGCGCCGGGCCCGGGCGTGCAGGAGCGCGCCCGCCGCGCGCGCCTGGAGGCCGCGCGCCGCTGCGCCGCCGAGGGCGGCTACGCGCGCATCGCCACCGGGCACACCGCCTCCGACCAGGCCGAGACGGTGCTCTTCCGCATGGCCCGCGGCACCGGGCGCACCGGCGCCCTCGGGATGGCGCCCCGCCGCGACGAGTTGGTGCGGCCGCTGCTGGTCCTGTCGGCGGCCGAGACCCGCCGCTGGTGCGCCGACCGCGGGCTGGCCGTGGTCCGCGACCCGTCCAACGAGGACCCGGCCCACGCGCGCAGCCGCGTGCGCGCCGGACTGGTGCCCGCGCTGGCGCGCGGTCCATCCGGGGGCCGAGCGGCACGTCGCCGCGTTCGCGGACTCCCTGCGCGACGAGGCCGCGCTGATCGCGCCGCTGGTGGACGCGGCGTGGGAGCGCGCCTTCGACGGTCGCGGGCTGGACGTGGCGGCGCTCGGGCGCGAGCCCGCGCCGATGCGCCGCCTGCTGGTGCGCCGCCTGATCCGGGCGGCGGGCCTGCCCGGCGACGCCGCCTCCGCGGCCGCCGTCGACCGGGTCCTCGCCCTGGCCGCCCCCTCGGGGCTCACGATGCTCCCCGGCGGCGGGGTGGCGGCCCGGCGAGAGGGGGCGCCTGGTGGTGGACCCCCCCGGCGGGGCGCCGCCGGCGCCGGTGGCCCTGGGCGTGCCGGGAAGCGCGACCTTCGGGGCGCTCGCGCTGCGCGCGCGACGCGGCAGCGGCCTGGCCCCGTCGGCCCACCGGGTGGCCGTGCGCTGCGAGGGGCCCTTCGAGGTGCGCCCGCCCCGCGACGGCGATCGCCTGCCGATGCCCTCGGGTGGACACCTCGCAGTGGGTAGGCTCCTCGCGGCCGACGGAGTCCCGTCACGCCTGCGCGCCGAGGTCCCGGTGATCGCGACCGCGGATCGCGTGGTGTGGGTGGCGGGTCACCGCGCGGCCGACGACCTGATCGCCACCGATGCGGGGCCGGCCGTGATCCTCGAGGCGGAGCGCGCGTGAACGACGACGCGAGAGCGGTGGTCGGAGAGGTCCTCGTCTCGGAGGAGGACCTCCAGCGCAAGGTCACCGAGCTGGCGGCGGCGATCTCGGCCGACTACCACGGCCGCGAGCTGCTGGTGATCGGCGTGCTCAAGGGGGCCGTCTTCTTCATCGCCGACCTGGTGCGCCAGCTCGAGGTGCCCTGCGAGATCGACTTCATGGCCGTCTCGTCCTACGGCTCCCAGACCCACTCGTCCGGCGTCGTCCGGATCCTCAAGGACCTCGACATCCCGATCGCCGGCCGGCACGTCCTGATCGTGGAGGACGTCATCGACTCCGGCCTCACGCTCTCCTACCTGCTGAAGAACCTCGCCTCGCGCGAGCCCGCCTCGCTGGAGATCTGCGCGCTGCTCACCAAGCCGCGCCACCGGCGCCTCGGGATCGGCACCAAGTACGTCGGCTTCGAGCTGCCCGACGTGTTCGTGATCGGGTACGGCCTCGACCAGGCGGAGCGCTTCCGCAACCTGCCGTTCATCGCCTCCCTGAAGACGTAGGGACCGCCCCGGGCGGCCGCCGGGCCGCTGCTATCCTGGTTGGCCAGGCGGAGGTCGAGGGGGCGGGAGAGCGGTGAGCAGGCTCGTCAAAAGCGCGGTCCTTCCGATCCTCATCGTGATCCTGCTGGTGTTCGTGGCCCAGCGCCTCCTCGTGTCGGACTCGTCGTCCTCGCAGGCGCCGACCTTCAACCAGCTGATGACGGACATCCGCGACGGCGACATCGCCAAGGCGACGATGAAGGTCGAGAACCAGGAGCTCACCGTCGTCACCAAGGCCGGTGACACGTTCACCACCGGGTACCCGGTGGACTACGCCGAGACGCTCACGGAGCGAGCTGCAGACCGCCAACGTCCCGCTCACCGTCAAGGGCATCCCCTCCACCCCCTGGTGGAGCAGCCTGATCTGGCTGCTGCCCTTCGTCTTGTTCATCGGCTTCTGGATCTACCTGATGAACCGCATGCAGGGCGGCGGCTCCAAGGTGATGAGCTTCGGCAAGAGCCGCGCCAAGCGGATGGCCGTCGATGCCCCCAAGATCACCTTCAAGGACGTCGCCGGCGCCGACGAGGCGGTCGAGGAGCTGCACGAGATCAAGGAGTTCCTCGAGAACCCCAAGAAGTTCCAGTCCCTGGGGGCGCGCATCCCCAAGGGCGTCCTTCTGTTCGGCCCCCCCGGAACCGGCAAGACCCTGCTCGCCCGCGCGGTGGCCGGCGAGGCCGGCGTGCCCTTCTTCTCCATCTCGGGCTCGGACTTTGTCGAGATGTTCGTCGGGGTCGGCGCCTCGCGGGTGCGCGACCTGTTCGAGCAGGCCAAGCAGTCGAGCCCCTGCATCATCTTCATGGACGAGATCGACGCCGTCGGCCGCCACCGCGGCGCGGGCCTGGGCGGAGGCCACGACGAGCGCGAGCAGACCCTCAACCAGCTCCTGGTCGAGATGGACGGCTTCGAGGCCAAGGACAACATCATCCTGATCGCGGCCACCAACCGTCCCGACATCCTCGACCCGGCTCTGCTTCGCCCGGGGCGCTTCGACCGCCAGATCGTGGTCGACCGCCCCGACCGCGAAGGGCGCGCCCAGATCCTGAAGGTGCACACCAAGGGCAAGCCGATCGCAAAGCACATCGACCTCATGACCCTGGCCGGCCAGACCCCCGGCTTCACCGGCGCCGATCTGGCCAACCTGGTCAACGAGGCCGCCCTTCTTGCCGCCCGCAAGGGCAAGCGCGTGATCGACCAGCAGGAGCTCGAGGAGGGGATCATGCGCGTGATCGCCGGCCCCGAGAAGAAGTCGCGCCTGCTCACCGAAAAAGAGCGCGTCGTGACCGCCTACCACGAGATGGGCCACGCCCTGGTCGGCCACTTCCTGCCCGACGCCGACCCGGTCCACAAGATCTCGGTGGTCAGCCGCGGCCAGGCGCTCGGCTACACGATCTCGATGCCCACCGAGGACAAGTTCCTCACCACCCGCGCCCAGCTCGAGGACCAGATGGCCATGACCCTCGGCGGCCGGGCGGCAGAGGAGCTGGTCTTCGACGAGATCACCACCGGCGCCGCCAACGACCTCGAGAAGGTCACCTCCACCGCCAAGCAGATGACGATGCGCTTTGGCATGTCCGACAAGCTGGGCCCGCGCGTGCTCGGCCACAACCAGGGCGCACCCTTTCTCGGGCGCGACATGCACTCTGAGCCCGACTACTCGGATGATCTTGCCCGCACCATCGACGCCGAGATCCGGCGCATCATCGAGGAGGCCCACCAGCGCGCGCGCGACATCCTGGTGGAGCACCGCACCGATCTGGAGAACCTCTCCCAGATCCTCCTGCGCCGCGAGACCATCGAGCGCGCCGAGTTCCTGGCGATCCTCGCCGGAGAGCCCGAGGACGAGGTCTTTGCCGAGCGCGACGCCAAGGCCGCCGAGCTCGCCCGCTGCGCTCGACACCCCCGCCGAGCCGCCCCCCTCTCCCAAGCGCCTTCCCTACCCCAAGGCCGGAGAGCCCCTGCCCGAGGGGTAGGCGCGGCGCCCGGGCCGGGTAGCCTTCGCCCGATGAGCGACCCCCTCAGCTGGCTGCGGGCGCCCTGCGTGATGGGCATCCTGAACGCGACGCCGGACTCGCTGTGGGGCGGCGCCGGCGCCCTGGAGCCCGCGCAGGCGATGGACCGGCTGGCGCGGATGGCCGCCGACGGCGCCGCCATCTGCGACATCGGCGCCGAGAGCACGCGGCCCGGCTCCGAGCCGGTGGGCGCGGCCGACCAGCTGGCCCGGCTCGACGGCGTGCTGCGGGCCGTGCGCGAGAGCCCGCCGCCGATCGCGCTCTCGGTGGACACCTCGCTCGCCCCGGTGGCCGAGGCCGCCCTCGACGCGGGCGCCGTGCTGGTCAACGACGTCACGGCCGGCCGGGCCGACCCGGCCCTGCTGCCCCTGGTGGCCGAGCGTGGCGCGGCCGTGTGCCTGGTGCACATGCGGGGCTCGCCGCGCACCATGCAGGCCGACCCGCGCTACGACGACGTGGTGGCCGAGGTGCGGGACCACCTCGCCGAGCGCCTCGCCGCGGCCGTCGACGCCGGTGTCCCCGAGGAGCACGTGATCCTGGATCCGGGCCTCGGCTTCGGCAAGACGCTGGACCACAACCTCGCCCTGCTCGCCGGCGTGGGCGAGCTGGCGGCGCTGGGCCGGCCCGTCCTGATCGGCGTCTCGCGCAAGAGCATGTTCGCGAAGCTGCTGGGCCGCGAGGTGGACGAGCGGATGCCGGCCTCCATCGCGGCCGGCCTCGCCGCGGTCGCGCGCGGCGCGGCGGTGCTGCGCGTGCACGACGTGCGCGAGACGGTGGACGCCGTCCGCGTCTGGGACGCGGTCGCGGCGGGCGCGGCGTGAGCGAGGACCGCCTCACCGTCGCCATCCGCGGGCTCGAGGCCTTCGGGCGGCACGGCGTGCACCCGGCCGAGACCGAGCTCGGCCAGACCTTCGTCGTGGACGTCGCGCTCACCCTGGTCCACGCGGTGGCGGCGACGACCGACCAGCTGGAGGACACGGTCGACTACGCGGCGCTCGCGGACGCGATCGTGGCGATCGTCCAGGGCCCGCCCTTCGCCCTGCTCGAGCGCCTCGCCGGCGCGATCGCGGACCGGGTGCTGGCCGAGCCGGCCGTCCGGGACGTGACCGTCACCGTCCGCAAGCCCCACGTCGCGCTCCCCCATCCGCTGCGGGACACCTCGGTCACCCTGCGCCGCATCCGCCTCTAGTGCGCTACTGGCTCGGCCTGGGGGCCAACGTCGGCGACCGCCGGGCGACGATCGAGGCGGCGCTCGGCTGGCTCGCGGCGGCCACGCGGCTGGAGGCCGTGAGCCCCGCCTACGAGACGGCGCCGCGCGACCTGGAGGACCAGCCCCCGTTCCTCAACGCCGCGGCCCGCGTGGAGACGGCGCTCGATCCGCCGGCCCTGCTGGCGGAGGTCAAGCGCCTCGAGCGCGAGCTCGGCCGCGATCCCGGCGGCGTGCGCTTCGGGCCCCGCGCGATCGACTGCGACCTGCTGCTGTGGGAGGGCGGGGCGTGGCGCGACGACACGCTGGAGGTGCCGCACCCCCGGCTGGCCGAGCGCCGCTTCGCGCTGCTGCCGCTGCTCGACCTCGACCCCGGCCTGAGCCTGCCCGACGGGCGCTCGCCTGGCCGGCCTCGAGGCCGCGCTCGACCCGCGCGAGCAGCCCGCAAAGCGCCTCGCGGAGCCGCTCGCGCGCCCGCGGTCCCGGGAGGGCGGTGAGCTATGATCGGCGGCCGACCAGGCACCAAGGAGCCGCGGCATGTCCCACACCGATGAGCTCGAGGAGTACGACGCCGAGCTCGAGCTGAGGCTGAAGCGCGAGTACGCGGACGTCTTCCCCCTCTTTCGGTTCTGCGTCCTGACGCAGGAGGCGACGTACCTCTGCAACCGCTTCGAGCGTGACTTCATGCCCCAGGCGTCGTACCCGTTCTTCCACATCACGATGGAGGACGTCTGGGTGTGGGACAAGAACCGCCCGACGCGGATCATCCCGAAGGTCGAGATCTACACGACCCAGGACGTGACGGTGGAGATCCTGAGGGGCGTCGAGTCGGCGGAGCCGAACGACACCTCGAAGTAGGGGACGGGCGCGCCCGATGCTGCTCGCGATCGACGTCGGCAACACCCAGACCCAGGCCGGGGTCTACAGCGGTGACGAGCTGCTGCACGAGTGGCGGATCTCCACCGACCGCGGCGCGACCGAGGACGAGATCGCCGCGGAGCACGACCAGATCCTGCGCCTGCGCGGCGGCAGCCTCGGCGAGCTGGACGAGATGATCGTCGCGTCGGTGGTGCCGACGCTCTCGACCGCCTACCGGTCGCTCGCGCTCAAGTACCTGCGGCGCGAGGCGCTGGTGATCGGCCCCGGCGTGCGCACCGGCATGTCGCTGGCGATCGACAACCCGCGCGAGCTGGGCGCCGACCGCATCGTCAACGCCGTCGCCGCCCACCGCCGCCACGGCGGCCCGTGCATCGTCGTGGACTTCGGCACCGCCACCACCTTCGACGCGGTCTCCGAGTCGGCCGAGTACCTGGGCGGGGTCATCGCCCCCGGCATCGAGACCTCGCTCGACGCGCTCACCGCGCGCGCCGCCCGGCTGGTGCGGGTGGACCTGCTGCCGCCCGCGCGCGTCATCGGCAAGTCGACCGTCGAGAGCATGCGCTCGGGGATCGTCCTGGGGACGGTCGCGATGGTCGACGGCGTGGTGGAGCGCATGAAGGAGGAGCTGGGGCAGGACACCTTCGTGCTCGCCACCGGCGGCCTCGCCCCGGTGGTGGTGCCGCTGTCGCTGCAGATCGACGAGCACGACCCGCTGCTCACGCTCGAGGGCCTGCGCCTGGTGCACGAGCTCAACGTCAAGCCGGTGGCCGCGACCGGGGACGGTGCCGCGTGAAGAAGCGCATGCGCGCCATCCTCGCCGAGCGCGCGGCCGAGCCGGCCGCGCCCACCAGCCCGCCGGCCGACTGGCCCGTGGCCGAGCCCTTCGCGATCGGCGGCCTGCGGCTGGAGAACCGGCTGGTCCAGCCGCCCCTCGCCGGGCATCGCCAACTGGGCCTACCGGCGCCAGTCGCGCCGCCACGGGGCGGGCCTGGCGATCTCGGAGATGATCGCGAGCTTCGGCATCCGCTACGCCAACCGCAAGACCCTGGGCATGCTCACGATCGTCCCCGACGAGCACCCGGTCGGCGTGCAGGTGTTCGGCGCCGACCGCGACGCGATGGTGGAGGCCGCGCGGGCGGTCGAGGCCGCGGGCGCCGACCTGATCGACATCAACATGGGGTGCCCGGTCCCGAAGATCTGCAAGACCGGCGCGGGCGCGGCGCTGCTCGCCGACCCCGAGGCCGCCGCCGGGATCGTGGAGGCCATGGTCCGGGCGGTCGACGTGCCCGTGACGGTCAAGATGCGCCGCGGGCTGACGCCGCGCACCTCCGACCCCGACCGAGACCGCGCGCCGCTTCGAGGCGGCCGGGGCCGCCGCGATCTGCCTGCACCCGCGCGCCGCCGCCGAGGAGTACGAGGGGCACGCCGACCACCGCATCACGGCGGAGGTCGTGGCCGCCGTGGGCGTGCCGGTGGTCGCCAGCGGGGACATCGCGACGCCCGCCGAGGCGCGGCGGGTGCTGGAGGACACCGGGTGCGCGGCGGTCGCCGTGGGACGCGCCGCCCTCGGCAATCCCTGGGTGTACGGGCGAGATCCTGCGGGGCGTCGCCGAGCCCCGTCCGAGCCTCGACGAGGTCATCGACGAGATCGCGCTCTTCGCCGCCGACGCCGCCCTCGCGATCGGCGAGGGGCGCGCCGTCGGATACCTGCGCAAGTTCTATCCGTGGTACCTCGCCGGGTACGACATCCCCCAGCCGGAACTGGCGCAGCTGCTCACCGCGCCCAGCGCCGGCGCCGCGCTCGCGCGGTTGCGCTCCCTGGCGGCCGCCTCCGCGGCCGCTTGATAACAACCGGCAGCACGGCTACCTTTCGGCGCCGCCACGGGGCTGGTGTTTTGCGCCTAACACGAAGGAGACCCACCCGATGGACCGCGAAGTGATCCTGACGGAAGAGGGCTACGCGAAGCTCACGGAGGAGATCGAGTACCTCACGACCACCAAGCGTCGCGAGGTGGCCGAGCGCATCAAGGAGGCGCGCGAGTTCGGCGACATCTCCGAGAACTCGGAGTACGACGACGCCAAGAACGAGCAGGCGCAGCTGTTCTACCGCATCCAGTCGCTGGAGCAGAAGCTGCGCAACGCGCGCGTGGTGGACACCGAGCACCTCTCGACCGACACCGTGCTCGATCGGCGCCCACGTGACCCTCAAGGACGTGAAGAGCAAGGCCACCCGCGAGTACTCGATCGTGGGCTCGGCCGAGGCCGACCCGAAGAACCACCGCCTCTCCAACGAGAGCCCGGTCGGCAAGGCGCTGCTCGGCAAGAAGAAGGGCGAGAAGGTCACGATCCCGGCGCCGCGCGGCGCCCTCCAGTACCAGATCGTCGACATCCGGGCGGGGGATCACAACGACTGACGCCCCGTCCGAGGGCGGTCTCCCGGCGCTGATCGCGGAGCGTCGCGCCAAGGCCGAGGCACTGCGGGCGGGCGGGGTGGAGCCCTTCCCGCACCGCTTCGAGGGGCGGCGCGAGATCGCGGCCGTGAGGGCGGCCAACGAGGCCCTCGAGCCGGGCGAGACCGGCGCCGAGACGGTCCGCATCGCCGGCCGCCTGGCCGCGCGCCGCGGCCAGGGCAAGGCGGCCTTCCTCGACCTGGACGACCGCAGCGGGCGCATCCAGCTGTGGGCGACCGTCGACCGCCTCGGCGAGGAGGCCATGGCGGCGCTGCTGGACCTCGACCTGGGCGACATCCTGGGGGTCACGGGGCCGGTCGCCCGCACCCGCCGCGGCGAGCTGAGCGTGGTCGTCCAGGAGGCGACCCTCCTGGCCAAGGCGCTGCGGCCGCCGCCCGACAAGCACGCCGGGCTGCGCGACCCGGAGACCCGCTTCCGGCGGCGCTACCTGGACCTGATGGCCGATCCGGACGTCCGGGACGCCTTCATCACCCGCGCGCGCGCCATCGCCGGCGTGCGCCGCTTCCTGGACGAGCGGGGCTTCATCGAGGTCGAGACCCCCACGCTCCAGCCGATCTACGGCGGCGCCGCGGCCCGGCCCTTCATGACCCATCACAACGCCCTCGACCGCGACCTCTACCTGCGCATCGCCACCGAGCTCTACCTCAAGCGCTGCATCGTCGGGCGGGCTGGAGCGGGTCTACGAGCTCGGCAAGGACTTCCGCAACGAGGGCGTCAGCCACAAGCACAACCCCGAGTTCACGATGGTCGAGACCTACGAGGCCTACGCGGACTACCGCGACGTGATGGAGATGCTCGAGCAGATGGTGTCCACCGTGGCCCGCGAGGCGGTGGGCGGCACGGTGGTCGCGTGGAAGGGCGAGGAGATCGACCTCGCCCCGCCGTGGCGCAGGGTCGCCTTCCGCGACGCGCTGCGCGAGGCCAGCGGCATCGACATCCGCGAGCACGCGGACGCGCAGGCGCTGCGCACGGCGATGCGGGCGGCCGGGCTCGACGCGCCCGACGACGCCCCCTGGGCCAAGCTGGTCGACGGGATCCTCTCGCAGGCCCTCGAGCCGACCCTGATCCAGCCCACGATCCTCTACGACTACCCCCTCGAGCTCTCGCCGTTCGCCAAGCGGACACCCCGACGACCCCGGGACCGTCGAGCGCTTCGAGGCCTTCGCCGGGGGCATGGAGATCGCCAACGCCTTCACCGAGCTCAACGACCCCGACGACCAGCGGGCCCGCTTCGCGATGGCGGCGGCCGACCGGGCGGCGGGCGACGACGAGGCCCAGCCGATGGACGAGGAGTTCCTCGCCGCCCTGGAGCACGGCATGCCGCCCACCGGCGGCCTGGGGCTCGGCATCGACCGCCTGGTGATGCTCCTGACCGACCGGCACACGATCCGCGAGGTCATCCTCTTCCCGGCCATGAGGACCTGAGCCCGGCGTTTCGCCGGCCCCCGCCACGGGCACCTGTGAGGTGTCACGCAATGGCGAAATCCAGGGGGTTTGGTATGAGCGAGTCCGGGAAGGCCCAGGAGGCCAAGGGCAGGGTCAAGGAAGCAGCGGGCGCCCTGTCGGGCGACGACGAGAAGAAGCACGAGGGCCGCGCCGACCAGACCGAGGGCAAGCTCAAGCAGGCGGGCGACAAGGTCTCCGACGCGGTCAAGGACGTGAAGGACGCGCTCAAGAAGTAGCGCGGTCCGGCACCGATCGACCGGAGGAGGACGCACATGAAGCGCACCATGTACGCGGTGCTCGGGATGGTGGCGTGGAAGGTCGGCAAGCGGTACATGCGCCGGCGCGCCGCGGGCCTCAGGCCGTCCCTCCTGCGCTAGTTCGCTCGCGGCCGGGGATGCTGCGCTATAGTCCCCGGCCGTTCGCAGGACCGAGAACACCGAGGAGCGGATGGCAAAGCCAAGAGGCCGAGCGCGATCGAAGACCAAGGGACGCAAGGGCGGAGCGCCCGCGCAGCGCAAGCGGCGCCCGCAGCTCGCCGCGGAGGAGATCGACTGGAAGAACTACCCGTCGCTCCGCCGCTTCGTGAGCGAGCGCGGCAAGATCCGCTCCCGTCGCATCACGGGCCTGTCCCGGCGCCAGCAGTCGCTGGTGGCCAAGGCCGTGAAGCGGGCCCGCACGATGGGCCTGCTGGTCTACCCGGATCAGGACCGGCGCGTCCGCCACTAGCGTGGCGGGCGCCGTCCGGGCGGACGTCCGGGCGCGGGGTCATGATGGACCCCATGAGATCGGCCTCGACATCCGGGTCAACCGTTCAGGCGGGGGGTTGGGCGCCGCTCGAACGGGGGGCGACTTCCCGCATGGGAGCCGCGATCTTTGAGATGGCTCCGCCGCCCGCCGATGAGGGGGGCGACAGAGGGGGCCGTGCTATCCTGACCAGGCGCCGGACCCCCGGCGCAACCACGTTGTCCCGCACTCTCCAACGCCCGTCGTACCCCGCCGGCGCGGTTTTCGCGTCTTCGGGATCGGGTGAGTAGGAAGGGGAATCCCGATGTTCGAAAGGTTCACGGAGCGCGCGCGGCAGGTCGTCGTACTCGCCCAGGAAGAGGCGCGCACCCTCAAGCACAACTACATCGGGACCGAGCACATCCTGCTGGGCCTCCTCCGCGAAGAGGAGGGGCTGGCCGCGCGGGTGCTCGAGGGCCTCGAGATCACGGTCGAGGAGGTCCGCGCCCAGGTCATCCGCATCGTCGGATCCGGCGAGGAGGTCACCTCCGGGCAGATCCCCTTCACCCCGCGGGCCAAGAAGGTGCTCGAGCTGGCGCTGCGCGAGGCGCTGTCGCTGGGCCACAACTACATCGGGACGGAGCACATCCTGCTCGGCCTCGTCCGCGAGAACGAGGGCGTCGCCGCCCGGATCCTCGCCGACTTCGACGCCGACTCGGAGAAGATCCGCAACGAGATCATCCGCATGCTCTCGGGTCCCGGCCGTCGCCAGCAGGGCCAGGCCACCGGCCAGAGCGGCGACAAGAAGTCGAGCAAGCTGCTCGACCAGTTCGGCCGCAACCTCACGAAGCTCGCCGCCGAGGGCAAGCTCGACCCCGTCGTGGGCCGGGCGACCGAGATCGAGCGGGTCATGCAGATCCTCTCGCGGCGCACCAAGAACAACCCGGTCCTGATCGGTGAGCCCGGCGTGGGCAAGACCGCCGTCATCGAGGGGCTGGCCCAGCGCATCGCGAGCAACGAGGTCCCCGAGCTCCTGCGCAACAAGCAGATCTACACGCTCGACCTCGCGGCGCTCGTCGCCGGCTCGAAGTACCGGGGCGAGTTCGAGGAGCGGCTGAAGAAGGTGATGAAGGAGATCACCCAGCGCGGCGACATCATCCTGTTCATCGACGAGCTGCACAATCTCGTCGGCGCGGGTGCCGCGGAGGGCGCGATCGACGCCGCCTCCATCCTCAAGCCGGCCCTCGCCCGCGGCGAGCTGCAGACCGTCGGCGCCACGACGCTCGACGAGTACCGCAAGTACCTCGAGCGCGACTCGGCGCTGGAGCGGCGCTTCCAGAAGATCCAGGTGGACGAGCCCAGCCAGGAGGAGACCGAGCAGATCCTGCGCGGCCTCCGCGACCGGTACGAGGCCCACCACCGGGTGACCATCACCGACGAGGCGCTCGCGGCCGCCGCGAACCTCGCCGACCGCTACATCGCGGACCGGTTCCTGCCGGACAAGGCGATCGACCTCATCGACGAGGCGTCGTCCCGCATGCGCATCCGCACCATGACCGCCCCGCCCACCTACCGCGAGCTGGAAGAGGAGATCGACCAGGTCCGGAAGGAGAAGGAGGCGGCGATCGAGGCGCAGGAGTTCGAGAAGGCCGCCAACCTGCGGGACAAGGAGCGGCGCCTCACGAACAAGAAGCGCGAGCTCGAGGAGCAGTGGAAGAGCGACGAGGGCGGCCCGCGGGCCTCCATCGGCGAGGAGGAGATCGCCGACATCGTCTCGATGTGGACCGGCATCCCGGTGTTCAAGCTCACCGAGGCCGAGACGCAGAAGCTGCTGCGCATGGAGGAGGAGCTCCACAAGCGCGTCATCGGGCAGGAGCAGGCGATCACCGCCGTCTCGCGGGCCATCCGGCGCGCGCGGGCGGGCATCAAGGACCCCAAGCGGCCCTCCGGCTCGTTCATCTTCCTCGGCCCCTCGGGCGTCGGGAAGACCGAGCTGGCCCGGACGCTCGCGGAGTTCCTGTTCGGCGACGAGAGCGCCCTGATCCAGGTCGACATGTCCGAGTACATGGAGAAGCACGCGGTGTCGCGCCTGGTGGGCTCGCCCCCCGGCTACATCGGCTACGACGAGGGCGGCCAGCTCACCGAGCAGGTCCGCCGCAAGCCGTACTCGGTGATCCTGCTCGACGAGGTCGAGAAGGCGCACCCGGAGGTCTTCAACATCCTCCTCCAGATCCTGGAGGACGGCCGGCTGACGGACGCCCAGGGGCGCTCGGTGGACTTCCGCAACGCGATCCTGATCATGACCTCGAACATCGGCGCCGCGACCATCTCGCGGAGCACGCCGCTGGGCTTCTCGGTGACCGACGAGACGGGGATGTCGTACGACGACATGAAGTCCCGGATCATGGGCGAGCTCAAGCGCGTCTTCCGGCCCGAGCTGATCAACCGCATCGACGAGATCATCGTCTTCCACAAGCTGACCAAGGAGGAGATCACCGAGATCGTCGATCTGCTCCTGGTCCGGCTCCAGACCCAGATGGAGGAGCACGGGCTGGCGCTGCGGCTGACGGACGACGCCAAGGACCTCCTGGTCGAGCAGGGCTACGACCCGACGATGGGCGCCCGGCCGCTGCGGCGGGCCATCCAGCGCCTCATCGAGGACCCCCTGTCCGACCGGCTCCTGTCGGGCGGCTTCCCCGAGGGCGGCGGCACGGTCACGGTCGACCGCGACGGCGACGGGGTGAAGCTGACCGTGGTGGAGGCGGAGGCCCCGGCGGAGCCGCCGGAGACGGTCGGCGCCGCGGCGGGTGCGGCCTCCGAGGACTCGCCCACCGGCCCGAGCGAGGCGTAATCCCCGAGCGGGGGATTCGCGCGAGCTCGCGCGCCCGGGTCGTCTATACGTGTGGGGCCTGCGGTCAGCAGGCCCCACGCTGGGTCGGCCGCTGCCCGACCTGCGGGGAGTGGGGGACCGTCTCCGAGGAGGCCGCCCCGGCCACCCGGCAGCGCGCGGCCATCGGCCCCGTGCCGACGGTCACCCGGCTCGCCGACCTGACCGACGCCACGCCGGACCGGCTGGGCACGGGCATCGCCGAGCTCGATCGCGTCCTGGGGGGCGGGCTGGTGCCCGGCTCCCTGGTGCTGCTGGGCGGCGAGCCCGGCATCGGCAAGAGCACGCTGGTGCTGCAGGCGCTGGCGAACATGGCCGTCGTCGGGACGGGCGATGCTCGTGACCGGCGAGGAGTCGCCCATCCAGGTGCGCGGGCGCGCCGAGCGGATCGACGGCGACTGCGGCCCGGTCCAGGTGCTGGCCGAGACGCGCCTGGAGTCGGTGGTGGCCGCCGTGGAGGCCCACCGCCCGACGGTGTGCGCGATCGACTCGGTGCAGACGCTGCACTCGGACGTGCTCGACGGGGTGCCGGGCGCGCCGAACCAGGTGCGCCAGGCCACCGCCGAGCTGATGCGCGTCGCCAAGGAGCAGGGCGTCACGATCATCCTCGTGGGCCAGGTGACCAAGGACGGCGGCCTCGCCGGCCCCCGGACGCTGGAGCACCTGGTCGACTGCGTGCTCTCGTTCGAGGGCGACGACCTGCGCGCGCACCGCGTGCTGCGCGCCACCAAGAACCGCTTCGGCTCCACCAACGAGACCGGGCTCTTCGAGATGCGCCCGGCCGGCCTGGTGGGCGTCGAGGACCCCACCCGCCTCTACCTGGCCGAGGCCGGGGAGCGGGTCGGCTCGTGCGTGTTCCCCGCCATCGAGGGCAGCCGCGCCGTGCTCGTCGAGGTGCAGGCGCTGGTCGGGCCCCACCGAGATCGTGCCCCCTCGGCGGGTCGCCATCGGCGTGGATCGCACCCGGCTGGCGCAGGTGATCGCCGTGCTGTCGCGGCACGCCGGCGTGCGGCTCGGGCGACGCGGACGTCTTCGTGAGCGTGGCGGGCGGCGCCCGGGCGATGGATCCCGCGGCCGACCTGGCGATGGCGCTCGCCGTCACCAGCGCCCATCGCGGGATTCCGCTCGCGGCCGGCACGGCCGCGTTCGGCGAGCTGGGTCTCACGGGCGCGGTGCGCCCGGCGGGTCACAACGGCAGGCGGCTGGCGGCGGCGGCCGCCCACGGGATGAGCGCGGCGGTCACGCCGCCCGCCGAGCCCGGGCGGCGAGCGACGACGCCGCGGCGCCGGCGAATCTGTACGCGGTACCGGGGGTCCGAGAGGCCCTCGAGGTCGCCTTCGGGCGATGAGAGGTCTGTCCTGTCGATGACGAGTGAGGGGGCGCGGTTGTACGAGGTCGGCGACAAGGTCGTGTACCCGCATCACGGTGCGGGGAACATCATCAAGAAGGAGCAGAAGGAGATCCTCGGGCAGCGCCGCGAGTACCTGACGATCCAGATCCTCTACAACGACATGACGGTGATGGTCCCCACCGAGAACGCCGATTCGGCGGGCCTGCGCAAGGTCATCGGCGAGGAGACGGTCGACGAGGTGCTGGCGGTCCTGCGGGACGACGGCACGCAGATGCCGAAGAACTGGAACCGCCGCTTCAAGCACAACCGCGACAAGATCAAGACCGGTGACATCTTCGAGCTGGCCGAGGTGGTGCGCAACCTCTCGATCCGGGACCTCGACAAGGGGCTCTCGACCGGCGAGAAGCAGATGTTCGGCCGGGCCAAGAAGATCCTCGCGAGCGAGCTGATGTACGCGCGCGACATGGAGGAGCAGGAGGCGATCGACTTCCTCGAGAACCTGCTCGGGGACATCGGCCAGAACCGCTCCGACGAAGAGGCTGGCGTAAGCGGTACGCAAGCGCTGGTTGACTAGCCGAGCGGGCGGATACCGTACCGCGAGCAGGAGTTCCGGGGGTCACAGGACGGGGAAGGGCTTGGAGGGCATGACGAGGTACCCGCCCGCGCGTCGGGTGAAGGAGATGGGGTCAGCGTGCTGATCGTCGTCAGCCGGATCGTCCTCGCCCTCCTCGGCGGCCTCGGCGCGTACCAGATCGGTGCCGCCCTTCCCCTGGACTCGTGGTTCTCGTCGCCGTGGCGCTACGCCGCGTGGGCGGCGATCACCATCTGCGGCGCCCTCGTGGGCTTCCTGCTGGGCGGCCTCTTCGGGCGGCTGGCTGCGCAGCCGCCTGCGCGCGATCGACCGGGCGGCGGACCGCCGCTCGGCCGCCGAGCTCATGGTGGGGGCGCTCGGCCTCGTGGTGGGCCTGGTGGCCGCCGCGCTGGCCGGGGTCGCCGTGGCCCAGCTGCCGATCATCGGGCCCTACCTGCTGCTGCCGGTGGTGCTCGTGGTGGCCTTCGTCTTCAGCCGCGTCGCCGCCCGGCGCCACGTCGACATCCTGCGGCTGGTGGGCATCCGCTCGCGGTCCGCGCCGGCCAGCGTGCAGACCCGGCTCATCGACACCAGCGCCATCATCGACGGGCGGCTGGTGGACGTGCTGCGCACCAAGTTCCTCTCGGGCGCCATCATCATCCCGGACTTCGTCCTGGAGGAGCTGCAGAAGGTCGCCGACTCGTCGGACGGGCTCAAGCGCGCCCGCGGGCGGCGGGGGCTGGAGATCGTGTCCGAGCTGAAGACGGCCGCCAACGGCGGCTTCTCGGTGCGGGAGGCCGACTACCCGGGCGTCGAGGGCGTGGACGCCAAGCTGGTCCGGATGGCGCAGGACGTGGGCGCCTCGATCGTGACCACCGACTACAACCTCAACAAGGTCGCCCAGATCCAGGGCGTCGAGGTGCTGAACGTCAACGAGCTGGCCAACGCGCTGAAGCCGGCGGTCCTGCCCGGCGAGCCGCTCCAGGTGAAGGTGATCCGCGAGGGCCGCGAGTACGACCAGGGCGTCGCCTATCTCCAGGACGGCACGATGATCGTCGTCGAGGGCGGCCGCTCCGCCGTGGGCAAGGAGGTCACGGTCGAGGTGACCAGCGTCCTGCAGAGCCCCTCCGGCAAGATGATCTTCACGAGGCTGCCCGCCGCCGACTGAGCCGCGCGCGGCCCCGGCCCGGGGGTCGGGGCTTCTTAGTCCGGGAGCGCAGCGGCCGATAAGTGAGGGCCCCGCACGACGCGGGCGCGACGCCCCCGGAGGAGCGCCCCATGGACATGGAGACGGTCCGGTTCGACGGATCGCGATGGTCGTCCGAACCCCCCCGCGGTCTCGACTCGCCGCGCACGCTGGTGATGGCCTTCGGGGCGGCGGCGCTGCGCGAGCGCCCCGCCGTCTTCCGGGCGCTGGAGGGGGCGTTCCCGGAGTCCTGCATCATCGGCTGCTCGACGGCCGGGGAGATGCACCAGGGCACCCTGGAGGACGGCTCGCTGACCGTCGCGGTGGTGCGCTTCGAGGACGCCCGGCTCGCCTCGGCGGGCGCTCCGGTGGCGTCGATCGGCGAGTCGCGCCGCGCGGGCGAGCACATCGGCGGGGAGCTCGCCGCCGCCGACCTGCGGGCGGTCTTCGTGCTGTCGGACGGGCTCACGGTCAACGGCAGCGAGCTGGTCGCCGGCATCACGGCGCGCGTGCCCCCGGAGGTCGTGGTGACCGGCGGGTTGGCGGGCGACGGCCAGGACTTCGCCAGCACCTGGGTGCTCGACCACGGGATGGCCCGCTCCAGCATGGTCACCGCGGTCGGCATCTACGGCGAGCGGGTCGTGGTGGGGCACGGCACCGGCGGGGGCTGGGAGAAGTTCGGCCCGCAGCGGGAGATCACCCGCTCGGCGGGCAACGTGCTCTTCGAGCTGGACGGGCGTCCCGCGCTGGAGCTCTACAAGGAGTACCTGGGGCGCCTGGCGGCGGGCCTGCCGGCCACCGGCCTCCTGTTCCCGCTGCTGGTGCGGCGCGAGGGCGACGCCGAGGCCGGGCTGGTGCGCTCGATCATCGGCGTCGACGAGGACGCCCAGTCGCTGATCTTCGCCGGCGACGTCGGCCAGGGCGCCCTGGCCCAGCTGATGCGCGCCAACCTCGACAACCTGGTGGACGGGTCGGAGCGGGCGGCGATGCGCGCGGTCTCGCACCACGCGCCGGGGCGCCCCGTGCTCGCGGTCGGCGTGAGCTGCGTCGGGCGGCGGATGATGCTGGGCGAGCTGTGCGAGGACGAGGTCGAGGCCTTCCTCGCCGTCCTGCCCGGCGGGTCGCGCCAGGTCGGCTTCTACTCCTACGGGGAGATCGCGCCCGACGCCCTGGGGCGGTCGGAGCTCCACAACCAGACCATCAGCATCACGACCCTCGCCGAGGCGTGATGCACCGCCTGCTGGCGCGGCAGCTGCGCAAGACGGGCCTCGACCCCGAGCGCCCGCCGTCCGACCCCGCGGCGTGGCGCGACTTCCTCGCGCGCGTCGAGCGGTCGTACCTCCAGGTGGACGAGGACCGGTACCTGCTGGAGCACTCCATGGACACGCTCTCGCAGGAGATGCGGGCGCTCCACGACACCATCTCCCGCAGCCGGGCCGAGCACGCCGCGCTCGGCCGCGTGGCGACCGCGGTCGCCGAGGGCGAGGACGCCGAGGCGATCTTCGACCTGGTGGCCCGCGAGGTGGCCGGCCTGCTCGGGTACGCCGCCGCCCGGGTGCTGCGCTTCGAGGGCTACAGCGCGGTGGTGGTCGGCTCGTGGGGGACGACCGCGCGCCTGGCCGAGGCCGACGGCGACACGGCCCGCCTGTCGCCGACCGGCGCCGGCGCCGTCGCGCGCGTCTTCCGCTCCGAGGCCGTCGCCTTCGACACCGACCTGACGGGGATGGACGATCCGTTCGCCCGCGGCCTCGCCCAGCTCGGCCTGCGCGGGCTCCTGGCCGCGCCCATCCGCGTCGACGCCCGCCTGTGGGGCACCGTGGTCGCGGCGACCGGCGAGCCGGGCGACCCCTGCCCGATGGCCGTCCGCTGCCTGACCGGGTTCGCCGACCTGATCGCCCTCGCGATCTCCAACGCCGAGGACCGCAAGCGGCTCGCGACCCTGGCCGCCACCGACTCGCTCACCGGGCTGGCCAACCACCGGGCCTTCCAGGAGCGGCTGGCCGCCGACACCGCGCGGGCGCTGCGCCACGGCACGCCGCTGTGCCTGCTGGTGCTGGACCTGGACGGGTTCAAGGCCGTCAACGACTCGCTGGGCCACCAGGCCGGCGACGCCGTGCTGGTGGCCCTCGCCGACCGCATGCGGGCCGTCGCGCGCGAGGGCGACCTGCTGGCCCGCGTCGGCGGCGAGGAGTTCGCCTGGCTGCTGCCGGAGACCGACGTCGCCGGCGGGCTGGAGGCCGCCGAGCGGCTGCGCACCAGCATCGCCGGGCGACCGCTGGGCCCGTCCGAGGGCCAGACCGTCTCCCTGGGCCTGTGCGACCTGGCCACCGCGGGGGGCGACCCCGCCGAGCTCTTCCGTCTGGCGGACGGCGCCCTCTACTGGGCCAAGCGCAGCGGCCGCAACATGAGCGTGACGTACTCGCCGGAGGTGGTCGTCGAGATGTCGCCCGCGCAGCGGGCCCAGCGCGAGGCGCGGGCGCGGTCGCTGGCCGCGATCCAGGCGCTGGCGCGCGCGGTCGACGCCCGCGACACCAACACCCGCGTGCACTCCGACCGCGTGGCGGTGCTCTGCGCGATGCTCGCCGAGCAGCTGGGCTGGGACGGCGAGCGCACCGCCCTTCTGCGCGAGGCGGCGATCGTCCACGACGTCGGCAAGATCGGGGTCCCGGACTCGTTCCTGCTCAAGCCCGGCCCGCTCGCGCCCGAGGAGTACGAGCGCCTGAAGGAGCACGCCGTCCTGGGGGCGTGGATCGTGCCGGACGTGCTGTCGCCCGAGCAGACCTCCTGGGTGCGCCACCACCACGAGCGCTGGGACGGGCGCGGGTACCCGGACGGGCTGGACGGCTCCCGGATCCCCGCGGGCGCCGCCATCATCGCCCTGGCCGACGCGTGGGACGCCATGACCAGCACGCGCCCCTACCGCGCGGCGATGAGCCCGGCCGACGCGCTCGAGGAGTGCCGGCGCTGCGCGGGCAGCCACTTCGCGCCGGCCGCGGTGGCGGCGCTCGAGGCGCTGGCGCGCTCCGGGCGGCTGGCGGGGCTCGCCCCCTCGGCCATCGCGGCGCCCGCCCCCCGCTAGGTCGCGCGCACCAGCCACTGCGCGAGGCCCAGGCCGGCGTGGGGATCGCCGGCCGGAACGCCCTCGTGCTTGGCGAAGGCGAAGACCGGCCGCTCGGCCGACTCGCGCTCGAGCAGGTCGCGCCAGGCGGCCCGGGCGGCGTCCGAGTAGGCGTCGCCGCGCAGGCGCACGTAGCCCAGGGGGCCGGGCGGCAGCCGCTCCAGCACCGAGCCGCCGGTCTCCGACACGCAGACCGTCCCGCCGCGCGGCGGCGACGCGCTCCGCGACGTCCGCGGCCGACCAGGAGTCGTGGCGGAACTCCAGGGCCACCGGCAGCCCGGCGGGCAGGCACGCGAGCAGGTCGGCCAGGGCCCCGTCGTCCCGGCGCCGCGAGGGGGGGAACTGCAGCAGCACCGCGCCCAGGCGGTCGCCCAGGCCGGTCAGGGACTCCAGGAAGCGCTCCAGGAACTCACCGCCGCCGTCGGCGGGCGGCAGGGCGCGGGCGTGGGTCAGCCGCCGGTGGGCCTTGACGGCGAAGCGGAAGCCCGGCGGGGTCTCGCCCGCCCAGCGCGTGACGGTGGCCTCGGACTGGAGGCGGTAGAAGGTGGCGTTGATCTCGCACGAGGTCAGCTCGGCCGCGTAGTGGGCCAGGAAGAGGCGCTGGGGGAGCGCCGCCGGGTAGAAGGCGGGCTTCCACTCCGGGTAGGCCCATCCGGAGGTGCCGATGTGGAGGCTCATGGGGCGGACTCCGTCTCGATGACATCATTCGGCGCGGCCGGACGCTTGCGGCCCCACCCGTCCCAGGAGGGATTCTGCCCACCTCGACCACCGCGATCCTCGTCGCCGCCGGAGCGGGCACGCGCATGGGCGCCCCGGTGCCCAAGGCGCTCATGCCGCTGGCCGGCCGCCCGATGCTCGGCTGGAGCGTCGACGCCCTGCGCCGCACCGCCCTCGTCGACGAGATCGTCGTGCTGGCCCCGCCCGGGCTCGAGGCCCGGGTGCGGGAGGCGGTGGGGCCGGTGGGGGGGGTGCGCGTGGTGGCCGGCGGCGCCAGCCGCGCCGAGTCGGTGCGCGAGGGCGTGCGGGCGGCCTCGCCGGGGGCGGACCGCCTGCTGGTGCACGACGCGGCCCGCCCGCTGGTGACGCCCGCGCTCATCGAGGGGGTCCTCGCGGCGATGGACGGCGTCGACGGCGCGATCGCCGCCGCGCCCGCCGTCCGACACCCTCAAGCGCGCCGGCGACGACGGGCTGATCGCGGGCACGGTCGAGCGCGCCGGGCTCTGGGGCGCCCAGACCCCCCAGGCCTTCTGGGCCGCCGGCGCTGCGGGCGGCGATCGACGCGGCCGCCGCGCAGGGGCGCCTGGCCCAGGCGACCGACTGCGCCTCGATGCTCGAGGCGTGCGGGGGGCGGGTGCGGCTGGTGGCCTCGCGCGAGCCCAACCTCAAGGTCACGACCCCGGCCGACGCGATCCTGGCGGCGGCCGTGCTGGCGGCGCGGCCCCAGTAGGGTTACCCGCGACCCCGTGCTGACCGACTACCACATGCACCTCCAGCCGGACGGCGCGGCCGCGCGCGCCGACGCGGCGGGACGATGGGAGGCCCTCGGGGGCCACCTCTCGCGCGCGTGGATCGGGCGGTACGTGGAGCGCGCGCGCTCCCGGGCCGTCTCGGAGATCGCGATCACCGAGCACGTCCACCGGTTCGCCCAGGCCCGCGACTGGTTCGACAACCCGTGGTGGCGGGAGGAGGCCACCGAGGACGTGGACGCCTACTGCGAGGCGATCCTCGCGGCGCGCGCCGAGGGCCTGCCGGTGCTGGTCGGGCGTGGAGATGGACTGGCTGCCGGGGCGCGACGCGCAGATCGCCGCCTTCCTCGCGGACCGGCCCTTCGACATCGTGCTGGGGTCGGTGCACTGGCTCGGCGAGCTCGGCGTCGACCACCCGGACTTCCCGGCGTGGGACGCGCTGGAGCCCGAGGGGCTGTGGTCCGCGTACCTCGACGAGCTGGTCGCGGCCGCGCGGTCGGGGCTCTTCGACGTGCTCGCGCACCCCGACCTGCCCAAGGTCTTCGGGCATCGCATGCCGCCGGCGCTCGAGGCCCGCCTGGACGAGGCGGTCGCGCAGATCGCGGCGACCGGCATCGCGATCGAGTGCTCCTCGGCCGGGCTGCGCAAGCCGGTCGGCGAGCTGTACCCGGCCCCGCGGCTCCTGGCGCGCCTGCGGGCGGCGGGGGTCCCCGCGACGCTGGCGAGCGACGCCCACGCGCCCGAGGACGTGGCCCGCGACTACCCCACCGCCGTCGCCGCGCTGCGCCAGGCCGGCTACGAGACCATCACCCGCTTCTCCCGCCGGGAGCCGACCCAGGTGTCGCTGCGGTGGGCCTGAGGGTGGGCAACGGCGTCGACGCGCACCGGCTCGCGCCGGGCCGGCCGCTGATGCTCGGCACGATCGCCATCGACCACCCCGAGGGGCTCAGCGGGCACTCGGACGGGGACGTCGTCGCCCACGCGCTCTGCGACGCCCTGCTCGCCGCCGCGGGCCTGCCGGACATCGGCGCCCTCTTCCCCCCGGCGACGCCGAGTGGGAGGGGGCCTCGGGCGCCCGTCTGCTGTCCATCGTCGTGGAGCGGGTCCGAGAGGCGGGCTGCACCGTGTCCAACGCGCACGCGGTCGCGATCTGCGAGCGCCCGCGGCTCGCGCCGCACCGGGCGGCGATGCAGGAGGCGCTGACGGGCATCGTGGGGGCGCCGGTGACGGTGCACGCCACGACCACCGACGGCATGGGTGCCCTCGGGCGCGGCGAGGGCATCGCCTGCCAGGCCGTCGCGCTGGTGGAGGTCCCGTGAGCGGCGAGGTGCGGCTGCACTCCACCCTGACCAAGCGCAAGGAGCCGCTGGTCGCCGACGCCGACGGCGTGGTGGGGATCTACGTCTGCGGGCCGACGGTGTACGGGCGCATCCACATCGGCAACGCCCGCCCCTTCGTGGTCTTCTCGGTGCTCAAGCGGTATCTGGAGCGGCGCGGCATGAGGGTCAGGCTCGTGTCGAACCTGACGGACGTCAACGACAAGATCTACGACGCCGCCCGGCGCGGAGGGGGTGCCGAGCGCCGAGCTCGCCCGGCGCTACTCGGACGCCTACATCGCGGACACGGACCGCCTGGGCCTGGGCCGGCCCGACGCGGAGCCCCGCGTGACCGAGGCGATCCCGGAGATCATCGCGCTGATCGCGACCCTCATCGAGCGCGGCCTGGCCTACCCCAGCGAGGGCGACGTCTACTACCGGGTGGAGGCCTTCGAGGGCTACGGGCGCCTGTCGGGGCGCCGCCTCGACGAGATGGTCTCGGGCGAGCCCGGCACGGGCAAGCGCTCGCCGCTCGACTTCGCGCTCTGGAAGGGCCGCAAGCCCGACGAGGACACCTGGTGGGAGTCCCCCTGGGGGCCGGGCCGCCCCGGCTGGCACATCGAGTGCTCGGCGATGGCCGAGGGCGCCCTGGGCCAGTGCTTCTCGGTGCACGGCGGGGGCATCGACCTGGTCTTCCCCCACCACGAGAACGAGATCGCCCAGTCGGAGGGGGCGCACGGCGACTGCATGGCCCGCATCTGGATGCACAACGAGATGCTGGAGCTGGGCGACGAGAAGATGAGCAAGAGCATCGGCAACATCGCCCCGCTGTCCGACGTGCTCGACCGCTGGCCGGCCGAGGTGGTGATCGCCTACTTCCTCACCAGCCACTACCGCTCCCGGCTGCCGTTCTCGCAGGAGCGTCTCGAGGACGCCCGCGCCGTCGTGGAGCGTCTGGCCAACGCGCTGCGCGCCCTCGACCGGGCGATCGCCGCCGATCGCGAGGGCCACGACCCGGACCTGTCGCGCACGATCGTGGAGGGGCGCGGCGAGTTCTTCCGGGCGCTGGACGACGACTTCGGCACCCCCGAGGCCTTCGCGGCGCTCTTCGAGATGGTGCGGGGCGTCAACCGCGCGATCGCCGCCGGGATCGCCGGAGCGGGCGCAGCTGCGCGAGGCCCGCCGCGAGCTGGCCGAGCTGCTGGACGTCCATCGGCCTGGGCGCGATCGACCCCGGGCCCCGCCGCGGAGGTGCCGGCGGAGGTGCTCGCGCTGGTGCGCGAGCGCGAGGAGGCCCGGGCCGCGCGCGACTTCGCCGGCGCGGACGCCCTGCGCGACCGGGTGCGGGCCCTGGGCTTCGAGATCACCGACACCGCCGAGGGTCCGCGGGCTCGACGGGGCATGAGCGCGGCCCCGCCGCGCGCCCGGACGGGCGCGAGGTCGTCTACGGGCGCAACCCCGTGCGCGAGCTGCTGGCGGCCGGCGCCCGCCCGGTGCACCGCGTGTACGCGCTCGCCCAGCTCGCCGGGGAGCCGTGGCTGGCCGGCGCGCCGGTCAGCGAGAGCACCCGCGACCGCCTGGGCCGCCTCGCCGGCACCTCGGACCACCAGGGCGTGGTCGCGCTGGCGGATCCCTACCCGTACGCGGAGCCCGCCGACGTCCTGGAGCGCGAGGGCCCGGTGGTCTGCCTGGACGGCGCCCAGGATCCGCGCAACCTGGGGGCCATCGCGCGCGTGGCCGAGGGCGCGGGGGCGGCGGGCATCGATCATCCCGCGCCGCGGGAGCCCCGGCGTCACGCGCCACCGTCGCCAAGGCCTCGGCCGGGGCGGTGGAGCACATGGCCATCGCCCGGGTCGGGAGCATGGTGAGCTTCCTCCACGACGCGCGCCAGGCGGGGCGGGTCGCGATCGGCGCCCATCCGGAGGGCGGCGAGGACTACCGGAGGCTGGTGTGGCCGCGCGACGTGCTCCTGGTGATGGGCGCCGAGGGCGAGGGCCTGCGCCCGCGGGTGCGCGAGGAGTGCGACCACCTCGTCCGCATCCCGATGGCCGGCAGCGTGGCGTCGCTCAACATCTCCGTGGCCGCCGCGATCCTCCTGTTCGAGACATTGCGCACCGCCAATTAACGCTATTTGCGTGATTGTCACGTTGACGCGGCTTTGTGCGGGCGATAACAATGCCCAACTCGTCACATCCAAACGCTTGAGTTCAGCTTGAGGTAACGAGCCTGAACCAGGGAGAAAGCCCATGAGTATCGCGTTCTCACGCGCAGGAGCAGCAAGCAGGGGGCGCGCCGACCGGGCGGAGGGTGGTAACCCTCAACCTTGGATCGAGGTACAGGATCGCGCCCTGATTTCACGGGCTCGGGCGGGTGATGCGGCCGCGATGGACCGGCTGATCGACCGGTACCGCGGTTTCGTGCGCATGAAGGCCAGCGCCTACTTCCTGGCCGGGGGCGAGAGCGAGGACCTGATCCAGGAGGGGCTGATCGGCTTCTTCAAGGCGGTGCGCGACTACCGCGTCGACCGCGAGGCGTCGTTCCGCTCGTTCGCCGAGCTGTGCGTGACGCGTCAGATCATCACGGCGATCAAGACCGCGGCGCGCAACAAGCACACCCCGCTCAACACCTACGTGTCGTTCAGCCACACGCGCGCGGGCGCGAGCGGCGACCAGGAGATGTCGCTCGCCGAGGTGCTCCCCGGCGACCCGGTGGTCGACCCGGTCACCCAGGTCATCTCCTCGGAGGAGCTGCGCAGCCTGGTCGAGTGCCTGGGCGAGGCGCTGTCGGACCTGGAGAGCGGCGTCCTGACGATGTACCTCGAGGGCCGCTCGTACGAGGAGATCGCCGGGCGGCCTCGACTGCACGCCCGAAGACGGTCGACAACGCGCTGCAGCGGGTGAAGCGCAAGGTGCTCACCCACCTGCGCAGCCGCGAGGTGCTCGACCTCCGCTAGTCGCCGCGCGCGGCGGGGCGGGCCCGGCGCGTTCCGGGGCCGGCCCGGGGGCCGGTGCTATCCTCGCCCGGTTCCGCGAGGTGAAAGAGGAGCCGTGCGATGGGCCTGATGAGCCGCTTCACGATGATCGTCAAGTCCAAGGCCAACAGGGCCCTCGACAAGGCCGAGGATCCGCGCGAGACCCTCGACTACTCGTACGAGAAGCAGCTCGAGCTGCTCCAGAAGGTGCGGCGCGGCGTGGCCGACGTGGCCACCAGCAAGAAGCGCCTGGAGCTGCAGGCCGCCAAGCTCGAGCAGAGCGTCGAGAAGCTCGACGGCCAGGCCCGCATGGCCCTCCAGCAGAACCGCGAGGACCTCGCGCGCGTCGCCCTGGAGCGCAAGAAGGGCGTCCAGCTCCAGCTGCAGAGCATCGACGAGCAGCGCGAGCAGCTCCAGGCCGAGCAGGACAAGCTGGTGCTCGCCGAGCAGCGGCTGAGCGCCAAGGTCGAGTCCTTCCGCACCCGCAAGGAGACGATCAAGGCCCAGTACACCGCCGCCGAGGCCCAGGCCAAGATCGGCGAGGCCTTCAGCGGCGTCTCGGAGGAGATGGCCGACGTCGGCATGGCGATCGAGCGCGCCGAGAACAAGACCGAGACCATGCACGCCCGCGCCGGGGCCATCGACGAGCTGCTGGAGTCGGGGGCGCTCGACCGACCTCGGCGACCGGCGCGACCCGCTGGACCGCGAGCTGGAGCAGCTGACCGTGGCGGGCGGCGTGGACGCCGACCTCGCGCGGCTCAAGGCCGAGCTGGGCTCCGGCGAGGCGCGAGAAGCCGGCCGGGCAGATCGAGGACGGGGAGAAGGCGCCGTGATCGTGCGCGTCCTCGGGGAGGGCCAGTACCGCCTGGACGACGAGGCCTTCGCGCTCGCCAGCCGGATCGACGACCGGGTGCAGGCGGCGGCCGACGCGGACGACGAGGCGGGCTTCGCGGCCGCGCTCACCGAGCTGGTGGACACCGTCATCGCGCGCGGGGACCCGCTGCCGGCCGACGACCTGCACCCCTCCGACGCCATCGTGCCGGGGCACGGCACCACCCTGGCGGAGGCGCGCGAGCTCCTCTCCTCCGAGGGGCTCATCCCCTCCTAGGCCCCCTGGGCCGTCGGGGCGTCCCAGATGGCGTACCAGCGCTCGAGCTCGGGCTCGAGCGGCAGCTCCGACGCGACCATCGACTGGACGCGCAGCTCGAGGGTGTTGTCGCGGCGCCTGCCGTCCCGCCCGGCGAACGGATAGAACGTCCCGCGCTTGTAGCCGTACACGAGGTCCACGGCGCCGGGCGGGCCGTCGAAGCCGAAGACGGCGCACAGCAGCTGCTCCGAGAACCCGCGCTCCTCGAGCGACTGGCTGATCACGTGGGTGGTCGTGACCAGGTCCTCCAGGTCGGGGTCCTCGATCACGACCCACGAGAAGCCCATGCCGTCGTCGTGGCGGCGGATCGTGGTGCCGGCGTCGTCGCTGGTGGCCCGCAGCAGCTCCTCGATCTCGCGCACGAGGTGCTCGAAGACGCCGGCCTCGATCGACTTGAAGCACACGCCCGCCCGGCCGGTCGGGCGCAGCTCCAGGGACACCTCCAGGGTGATGGCCGCCTGCCCGATCGCGAACAGGCGGTCGAGGTCGGCCCGCCGGGGCGCACGCTGTCCGCGCAGGACGTCGAAGAGGCCCACGCCGGGGGTTCTAGAGGGTCGCGGTCGGCGACGCGTCGAGCGTGGCCTGCATCGCCATGAGGCGCTCGATCCGCTTCTCGACGGGCGGGTGGGTGGAGACCAGGCTCGACAGCGAGAAGCCCTTGGACACGGCCGGGATGATGAAGAAGGCGTTCATGCCCTCGGCCGCGCGCAGGTCGGTGGTGGGGATGCGCGACATGCCGCCGCTGATGACGGCGAGGGCGTCGGCGAGCTGCGCGGGGGCGCCGGTCATGATCGCGGCGCCGCGATCGGCGGCGAACTCCCGGTAGCGCGACAGCGCGCGCAGCAGCAGGAACGACAGGACGTAGACGACGATCGAGGCAACCACCACCACGAGGAAGACCACCGCCGTGTTGTCGCGGCTGCGCCCGCCCATCATCCCGCTGTAGACGCCGAACCGCACCAGCAGGCCGGCGACGGTCGCCAGGAAGCCGGCGACCGTCATCACGATGACGTCCTTGTTGGCGATGTGGCTCAGCTCGTGGGCGATCACGCCCTCGAGCTGGCGCGGCTCCAGGCGCTGCATGATGCCGGTGGTGACGCAGACCGTGGCCGTCTTGCGGCTGTGGCCGGCCGCGAACGCGTTGGGGATGTCGGCCTCGGCGATCGCGATCTTCGGCTTGGGGATGTCGGCGAGCTGGCACAGGCGCTCGACCATGGCGTGCAGCTCCGGCGCCTCGTGGGGCTCGGTCACCCGGGCGCGCATGGACGCCAGCGCGATCTTGTCGCCGAACAGCAGCTGCACCAGCGCGAACCCGCCGGCGATCAGCAGCACCAGGATCGCGCCCACGCCCGCCGCGATCAGCACGGCGATGAAGACGACGTAGAGGAGCCCGAGGCCGAAGATGGTCAGGGTCATCCGGGTCGTGAGACCGGCATCCCGTCCGTACCAGCCGCGGCGCGCCATCCGATTCCTCCGTCGGTCCGGCCCCCGATGATACGCGGCTTGCCCCGCCGCTAGCCTTGGGGCGGTGCAGACGTTCCGCATGCCAACCGGCCGGTGGGCCCGCCTGTTCCTGCTGCCGCTCTCGGTCCGGCGCGGGACGGTCACGGTCGACGAGGGGGTCGTCCGCGTGCGGCTCGGGCTGCGCGGGCAGGGCCGACATCCCGGTGGCCCGCATCGACCGCGTGGGGACCATCGAGTGGCCCAAGTGGGGGGGCTTCGGCGCCCGCATCGCCCAGGGCATGGTGGCCTTCGTCGGCCGGTCGGGCACCCTGGTCGTGATCGAGCTCTCCGAGCCCCTGCGGGTGCGCGCGCCGCTCGGGTGGACGGCCAACAGCGTGGCCGTCGGCGTCGAGGATCCCGACGCCCTCATCGCGGCGATCTCGCAGGCCCGCCGGCCGCCGGCCGTGCCGAGCGACCCCGCCGGGGAGGGCTAGGCCCCTACCCCGGGGGTTGGAGGGCGACGATCTCGTTGCCGTCGGGATCGAAGAACTGGAGCATCTTGGCTCCGCCCATGTCCTCGATCCGGCCCTGCTGCACCTCGTTCTCGCCGAGCACCCGGTGGACCTCCTCGATGTCCTGGGTGCTCAGGATCACGGTGGCGCCGCCCTGGTGGGGGCGCGTCGCCAGCTCGCCCGAGAGCGCGATGACCGTGTCGCCCGCCCGCAGCTCGGTCCAGTCGTTGCCCTCGCGGCGCAGGACCTCGAGTCCCAGGATCGCCCGAGTAGAACTCGATCGCACGGTCCATGCTGCACACCTGGTAGAAGACGACGTCAACGCCGGAGAAGAGGCTCATCGTGCGACGAGCCCCGTCTCCGGCCGCGACGGGGCGGCCCTCCTCACAGGGCCGCCAGGTGGATCTCGGAGTCGTCCTCCCGCGTGTCCGTCGCCCGGCAGACGGCGGTGCGGCGCAGGGCCTGGGCCACCGTCAGCGCCACCTTGTAGCCCGCGTCGGACTCGGCGCCGGTGAGCAGCATGGTGCCGGCCGGACGCCCCGACAGGGTGCGCACCAGGCGCCGGGGGCGGTCGCAGATGATCATCATCGGGCGCTGGTCGGCGTGCAGGGCGTCGGCCATCGGCTGCCAGTCGGCGCCCTCGTCGCGCAGGTCCAGCATCACCACGTCGCCCGAGGCGGGCGTGGGCCGGTCGGCGCGGGCCTCTGCGCCCATCACCACGTAGCCCAGGCGCGTGAGGGTCTCCTCGAGCGCGTTGCGCCCGGTGCCCTCCGGCCCCAAAACCAAGATCCGCATCGACTGCATCTTTCGTACCCCACATCTCGCGAAGGTTGTGCGCCGTCTCCATCGGGGAGGGGCGCGGGACGCGATCTCCGGCGGTGTCACCCCATGTGGGGGCGCACGTCTGCCGGGGGATACGAACTAGCCGGGTCGGCAGACCGCCAGGCCGTGGCCGCAGGCGGCGCCCACAAGGGTGCCGTCGTGGGCGCGCTCGCTCAGCTGCGGGCGCGGGGCGCGGGCGATCGCCACGATCAGCCCGACCAGGATGAACATGACCAGCGTGGAGGCCGGCGGACCGCCCACCCCCGGAAGGACATAGCCGGCCAGCACCGCCAGCAGGCTCGAGCCCGAGCCGACCGTGCCGATCGGGGCCGCCACGCTCTCGGAGAAGAGGGCGCTGCCGCTCTCCTCGCCGAAGGGCATCCCCGGGCCGCGCTCGATCGTGGTCGCGCCCACCGGCGCCACCGGGCTGCGGCCCTGCTCCGGATCCAGCGTGAAGATCTCCTCGCGGAAGGTCGTGGCGCGCTCGACCCGCGGGGCGAGCGGCGGCGGCGCGGGAGTCGGCGACGACCGCCTTCACGACCACCGACGGCGCATCCGGGACCGACGCGTTGACGTCCTGGACCACCGCGGTCGCCACCGCCGCCGCGGTCGCCGACGTGCGCACCACCGGCAGCAGCGCGACCGGGAGCTTGTCCGGCTCGACGACCGGCTTCGGTGCGTCCGGGGTGGTCGGCAGGGCCGACGCGGGCGGCGGGGCCGCCTCGACGAGGGCCGGCGCCGGCGCCGGGGTCGGCGTCGACTCGGTCTCGGCCGGCGGAGGCGTCTCGCCGGTGGCCGGCGGCGGGGCCGGGGCCTCCGGCGCCGGAGCCTCCGCGGCCGGCTGCTCCTCGACCGGGACCGGCGTCGCCGGCGCTTCTTCGACCGGCGTCACGGGCGCCTCGGCGGCGTCCGCCGGAGCGGCCGGCGCCGTGGTCACGACCTCGTCCGCGACCGCCGCCGGATCGGCCAGCGCCAGGCCCGGGACGAGCAGCGCCCCCACCGCAACGATCACGGCGAGCAGCAGCAGGCGCAGAGCACCGCTCACGGGATTCGACGGCGAGGAGGTCAACGGAGCGGCGTCACCAATCGCGAGTTCACGCAAGGACGGCAATGTAGGACGGCGCGAGGATATAACGGCCGTCAGACGGCGTGAAGACCCCCGCGGGCGCGGTCGCGCGCGCGAGCCGCGGAATTCGCGTGCACCGAGCGGCGAACGATGACGGCGGAGGCCGCCGTTAGAGTCGATCGCCGGTGTCCATCGCGACGCAACTCCACCTGCAACTCCCCGCACCTCAGCCCGGTGCCGAGGGCGGCGACTCCCTGCCCGACCGCCTCTGCGCGCTGCTCGCGCGCCGGGGCCGGCCGCTCGAGGTCGGCCACGTCGCGGCCCAGCTGCTGCGGCTGCGCGGCTGCCCCGAGCGCCTGCAGCGCCGGCTGGTCGCCGAGATCGTCGAGGGCGACGCGCGGCTGGCCTGGCTCGGCCGCGACCTGGTGGGCCTCGCCCCGCCGGACTGGTCCAGCACCGAGCTGACCCAGGCCGTCTTCTGCGTGGTCGACCTGGAGACCACGGGCGGCGCGCCCGGGCACTCGAAGGTGACCGAGATCGGCGCCGTCCGGATCCGGGCGCTGGAGGTGGAGGAGCGCTTCGCGACCCTCGTCAACCCGGGCCGCCCGATCCCGCCCGTGGTGACCGACCTGACCGGGATCGACGACGCCATGGTCGCCGACGAGCCCCGGGATCGAGGAGGCGCTGGCGGAGTTCGTGACCTTCGCCGGCCAGGACGTGCTCGTGGCCCACAACGCCCCGTTCGACCTGCGCTTCCTCAACTACGAGCGCCGCCGCCTGTGGGGGCGTTACTTCACCCAGCCCTGGCTCGACACCCTGGTGCTCGCGCGGCGTCTCCTCAACGGCCGCGTCCCCCGCCACGACCTCGGCACCCTGGCGGAGTGGGCGGAGACGCTCGGTCCGGCCGACGCACCGGGCGCTCCCGGACGCCGAGGCCACCGCCGAGGTGCTCGTCCGGCTCATCGGGATGCTGGCCGAGCGCGGCGTCGACACCCTGGAGCGGGCCGTGGCCTTCGGCGGCCTGGGCGGCGCCCGCCACTCGTACAAGCTGGCCCTCGCCGAGGACCTGCCGACCGGGCCGGGCGTGTACGTGATGCGCGACCGGGAGGGCAACGCCCTCTACGTGGGCAAGGCCGCCAACCTGCGCCGCCGGGTGCGCTCGTACTTCGGGCCGGGCGGCAAGCACGGGCGGCTGATCGGGCGGGCGCTGGAGCAGCTCGACTCGATCGACCACGAGACCTGCGGCTCGGAGTTCGCCGCCCTCCTGCGGGAGAACGCGCTCATCAAGAGCCTGCGGCCGCCGTGCAACCGCCGCGGGACGGCGGCGTCCGGGGCTCTACCTGCGGCTGGTCACCGACGGCCGCCGTCCCCGGCTGCAGGTGGTGTCGCGGGTGCGGGAGGACCGCGCCGCCTACTTCGGCCCGCTGCGCTCCCAGCGGCTCACGCGCCAGGCGGTCGCCTGCCTGCGCGACCTGTACCCGATCGGCGACGACGACCCCGCCGTGCGGGCGACCGCGCTCGCCGAGCTGACCGCCCTGCTGCAGGGCGACCCGGCCGCCTTCGGCGTCCTGGCGCTGAGGCTGGAGGCCTCGGTCGCGGCGGGGCGGACCCCGGTGGACCCGGCCGACGGGGGCGATCCGCCCCGGGCGCTGCTCGCGATGCTCGCCGGCCTCGCCCGCGCCCGGCGGGCGGCCCTCACGATGGCCGTCCTGGTGGAGCCCGCCGAGCTGGAGGGCGGGGCCGAGCTCTTCTTCGTGGGCGGGGGCGTGGTGCGCCACTCGGCGGCGGTGCTCCCCGGGGCGTGGGAGGGCCCGGCGCGGGAGGGCCTCGAGATGCTGCTGCGCGAGCCGCGGGGCGGGCTGGCCGCGGACGCGCTGGACGAGGTGGTGATCGTGGAGGACCGGCTGCGCGCCCTGCGCGCGACCGGCGCGGCCCTCGAGCTGGCCCCGGGCTGGGAGGAGGCGGGCGTGCTGGAGGGCGTCGGCCGGGCGCTCGGCGCCCTGCGCGACCTCCCGCCGCCGGAGCCGCTCACCGACGACTGAGATCCGCGCGGCCGCCGCGCTCGCGCTGAGCGGCAGGTTCGCCCCGATGGGGCGCCAGGCGGCCGAGGGGCTGACCGCCTGGGCCGCGGCCGCCGGCGCCCGGCTGCGCATCGAGGACGACCGCAGCGACCCGGAGTTGAGCGCCCGGCTCGCCGGCGGGCTCGCGCGGTCGGCGGATGTGCTCTTCGGGCCCTACGGCAGCGGTCCGGGGCGCGCGCTGGCCCGCCACATGGCCGGGCGCCCCGAGGTGGTGTGGAACCACGGCGCCGCCGCCACCGACCGGACGGGCGCGCGCCTGGTGGACGTGCTCGGTCCGGCCGAGTCCTACTGGCGGGGCCTGCCGGCGGCGCTCGGCTCGCCGGCGCCGCCGGTCGCGCTGGTGCGCGCGCCGGGCGGGTTCGGCTCCGCGGTCGCCGACGGGGCGCTGGCGGCCCTCGGCCGGCGCGGGGGCCGCCCCGGTCGCCACCGTGCGCCTGGCCGCGTCGTCGCCGCCCGCGGCCGTCGCGCGGGCGGCGCGGGCCGGGGCGGCGTGGGTGGTGAGCGGCGGCCGGATGGAGGACGAGCTCGCGCTGGCGCGCGCGGCGGCGGCGGCCGGCCTGAGCGCGGCGCTCGTGGTGTGCGGCGTGGCGGCCGTCGTCGACGCGGTCGGCGAGGCGCGTGGTGGGGTGGCTCGGCCCGGTCCAGTGGGACGGCGAGCGGGCGCGCCTGCCGGTGCCCCTGCCCGCGGGGGCGGACTACCCGGCGGCCCAGGCGCTGGCCGCGGGCCTCGTCGCGCAGCGGGCCCTCGCGCTCGCCGGGTCGGCCGAGCCCGACGCCGTGTGGGACGCCGCCCGCGCCCTGCGGACGGCCACCTTCCTGGGGCCCTTCGCGGTGGACGCGCAGGGCCGTCAGACGGCGCACGCACCGGCCATCGTGCGCTGGGAGGCGGCGCCGGGCGGGCCCCGCCGCCGGGTCGTGTGGCGACCGCCCGCGCCGGAGGCGTGAGAGACTGCCGCGGTGACCTGCCGAGGTGGTGCCGACGCCCGCGCGACCGTTGGGCGGCTGGTGGACTGGTTCCGGCGCGACGGCGCGGACCTCCCCTGGCGGCGGACCCGCGACCGGTACCTGATCCTGGTGGCGGAGACCCAGCTCCAGGCGACGCCCGTGGCTCGCGTGCTGCCGTTCTACCTCCGCTTCGCCGAGCGCTGGCCGACCGCCGAGCGGCTCGCGGGGGCGGACCTCGGCGAGGTGCTCGCCGCCTGGCAGGGGCTCGGCTACCCGCGCCGCGCCCGCAACCTGCACGCGGCCGCCGGGGTGATCGCGCGCGACGGCTGGCCCCCCGCGGACCGTCTCACCGACCTGCCGGGGGTGGGCCCGTACACCGCGGCCGCGCTGCGCTGCTTCGCCGACGGGGAGGACCTGCTGCCGGTCGACACCAACGCGGCCCGGGTGGTGGCGCGCCGCTTCCCGGACGGCTGGCCGGGGGCCCCGGGGCTCGGCTGGGAGGCCGGGCAGGCGGTGATGGACCTCGGTCGCCTGTGGTGCACCGCGCGGGCACCCCGCTGCGACGGCGGCTGCCCCCTGCGCGAGGGCTGTCCCGCCGCGGACGCCGGAGCCGCCCTCGCCGTGACGCCGCGACGCCGGCCGCAGGGGCGCTACGAGGGCTCGATGCGCCAGCGCCGCGGCGCTCTGCTGCGCGCCCTCGCGGACTCCGGGTCGGTGAGCGCGCGCCGCGATCCGGAGGCGGCGCGGAGCCTGCTCGAGGACGGCCTCGCCGGGCGCCGCGGCGGGCTGCTCGTCCGGGCCGGGGCCGACGGATGAGGGGCGCGCAGCAGGTCGTCGTGGCCGCCGTCATCGAGCGGGGCGGGCGGATCCTCGTGAGCCAGCGGGGCCCCGGCGGCGGCCAGCCGGGCCGGTGGGAATTCCCCGGGGGCAAGCGCGAGCCGGGCGAGCGCGACGATGCGGCCCTCGCCCGCGAGATCCGCGAGGAGCTGGGCGTCGCGGTCGAGGTGGGGGCGCTGGTCTGGACCGCCCGGGCCGGGCCGCTCGAGCTGCGCTTCTTCGCCTGCGCCTGGCTTCCGGGCCAGCGTCCGCGCGCGCTCGGCAGCGTGCAGTTCCGCTGGGTGCGGCGGGCGGACCTGCCCGCGCTGAGCTTCCCGCCCGCGGACGCGGGGCTCGTGAGGGCGCTCGCCGAGGGGCGTCTGGCGGTCGGGGAATTTGGCGGGCGCGGTAAACTGGCCGCGGACCTGGGAGGGCGCGATGGCTAAGGCAAAGCGGCAGCGGCGGAACAGCATCCGGACGATGGGTGCCGATTCATCGGCTCTCGAGGCACTCGAATCGCTCGAGCGGGCCGAGCGGTCGGCGGCCCCGAGCGAGCCGCAGGAGCTCGACGAGGGCGACGCGCCCGCCACCACCGTCGCCGAGGCCGAGCCCGAGTAGTCAGTCCTCGCGGCTGAAGGGCTCGCCGCTCACGAGGAACCGGACCCGCCCGCCCAGCTCGGCGCCGTTGTTGGCCACCCGCTCCAGGTGGCGGGCCACCAGCACCGCGGCCGCCGACCAGATGCGCGTCTCCGGCTCGTCCGGCGCGCCGGCGACGCCGGTGACCACCTCCGCCAGCATCTGGCGCACCGTGGCGGCCTCCACCGCCGCCTGCTCGCCCAGCTCGGCGTCGCCCCGCGCGATGGCCTGGACGGCGCGGGCGAGGGTGTTGACGGCCCGGGCGCTCATGCGCGCGATCAGGGCCTGGATCTCGGGCACGGCGCCCTCGGGCGGCACCGACTTGGCCGCCTCGGCGATCGCCACGGCGAGATCGCCCACCCTCTCCAGGGCGATCACGGCGATCAGGCCGACGTGCAGGAGGCGCTGGTCCCCCGCGACGGGGGCCTGGAGCAGCTGCAGGCTGAAGACCTTCTGGTCGAGCTCGGCGCAGCGGCGGTCGACCTGGTCGTCGGCGGCGATCACGTCGGCGGCGGCGGCCATGTCGACCTCGTCCCACGCCACGACCCCGCGCTCGACCTGGGAGAGGACGAGGCTCGCCATCTCCACCAGGCCGGTGCGGAAGTGCTCGATCTCCGCTTGGAAGGTCAGGCGCGTGGACACGCGGTGATCCTAACCCGCTGACGCACGTCCCAATCCTGCGCGTGACCGCGATCCGGTCAGCGGACCGGCAGCGTGGCCCCCATCAGCGCGGGCACGGCGTCGTTCGTGGCGAGCAGGCGGCTGCCCGCCGCGGCCCGCGTGGAACGGAATCCGCCGTCGCGCTCCTGGAGGCGCGCGCAGCGCCGCCCGCGTGCCCGGCGGCGGCGTCCGGCCCAGGCTGCGCAGGGCGCGGATCGCGCTCGCCGTCGAGTTCGCGTCGGTCGGCCGGCCCCCGCCGTCGGACGCCAGCCCCCCCGCCCGGTTGCGCTGGGCGAGGATCCAGGTGGCGGCGGCCCGCAGCGCGGGATGCGAGGCCGGGACGCCGGCCGCGCGCAGGCCCTCGATCACCGAGGAGGTGGCGTCGACCGAGTCGCGCGCCGTGCGCGACATCGTGTAACCCCAGCCGCCGCCCGCGCGCGCCGCCAGGGTGGCGCGGATCGCGGTGGGGGGCACGACCGCGCCCGCCGCGCTCAGGGCGAGCATCGACAGGCGCCTGGTCGAAGGCGTTCTCGCCGTAGCGGCCGGCGGCGTAGCGGTTGGTGATGCGCCTCAGGTAGTTGACCCCGCCGAGGCGCCGGGGGTCGCGCCCGCCCGCGACGGCCGCGAGGACGACCTTGGCGGCGCCGCCCGGCCGTGACCGGCGTAGCCGGGGGCGACGCGCGCGAGCGCGTCGAGGCGCGGCGCGAGGGCCGCCCGGCTGCGCCCCGCGCTGCGCAGGGCCACGATCGTGTCGGCCTGCTGGCCGCCCGGGCGCGCCGGTCGCGTTGCGCGCGAGCCACGCCGCCGCCGCGCTCGGCGGCCGCCCGGTCGGCCGTCGCCGCCCCCGCGAGGGGGGCGGCGACGGCGGAGGCGAGGCCGGCCGCGAGCAGCGCCGCGGCGCACCGCCTCACGAGGCCCTCCGGGCGGGGCGGGCGATCGTGAACTGGCCGCCGTTGACCCGGGCCAGGGCCACGCGACTCGAGGTTGCCGGCGCCGTCGGTGGCGCGGCTCCAGACGCGCCAGGTGCCGGGCACCAGGGCCCGCTTGGTGAGGCGCAGGCTCCAGTTCGGACCGGACGTGGCGGCGGGCAGGAACAGGCGCTTCGTGCAGGAGCGCGCCGCGGTGAGGCTCCCCGTGCGGGTGCGGAAGCGGCACTGCGTGCCGACCCGCAGGGCCAGGGACACGTTGACGGCCCTGACGTCGGAGCGGTCGGCGCCGGTGGTGCCGGTGATCGCCCTGAGGCTCGCGTAGCGGCCGCCGATCCGGGGCGCCGTGATGCGGCTGCCGGGCGGGATCGTGTCGGCGTCGGCCGGGATCGCCGCGGGCGGCGCGGCCGGCAGGCTGCAGACCGTCGGGTCGGCGTCGTACGAGCAGACGTTGCGCGCCGCGCTGCGGATGTCGCCGGCGCGCGTCGCGATGACCGGCTGCGTGCCGTTGCCCTGGGCGATGAAGGTCACCGCGCCGGCCGCCGTCGGCCGTCGCGGAGCGACTGGCCGTAGCGCACCGTCGCCCCGGCGCCGGGCTGGGCCTCGCCGGCGTCCGAGTAGCTGGTCACCGCGACCGTGAACGACGTGCCCTTGGTGACCCTGTCCGAGGAGGGGGTCACGTCCAGCTCGCGGACGGCGTCGGCGCCGCCGTAGTACCAGAGCACCGATGCGCCCTGGGGCAGGGTCGTCGCGTCGGCGCCGACCGCGGCGCCCCGGTGGTTGACGCGGAACTGCCAGCCCACCGACCCCACGTTCTCGTCGGGTCCGATCTTCTGGACCAGGCTGGACGAGAAGGCCGGGAAGTACTCGAAGGTGAGGCCGAGGCCGGTGCTCTGGGTGGCCCGGTAGACCTGCCAGAAGGCGGAGGAGCGGCTGACGGTGACCGCGGCGAAGTTCTTGTCGAAGACCGTCGCCGTGCCGGCCCCCTCGATGGGGATCGCGCTCTCGGGGATGAGCGTCGCGGTGGCGCCCTCGACGCGGATCGTGGTGTCCAGGGCGGTGGCGACGGGGGCGGCCACGAGGCCGGCCGCGCATGCGGCGGCCAGGGTCAGCCGAAGGGAGGTGCGCACTGAGAGTCCTCTTTTCGCGGAGGGCGTGTTGTCAGGTCGGGTTGGACGCAGGTCTCCTGGCTCCCCGGTGCGAACGCGCCCCCGCAGCCTTCCCGGGTCTCCCCAGTGGCCCACATGCCGTCTCGCGGGTGACGCTCCCGGGTCACAGTGGCGCGACCGCGCCGGATTCACACCGGCTTCCCTCGCGACCAACCCATGAAGCGAGGAGAACCTAACCGGTAGCCTGAGCGCGTGTCCACCAACAGCGGAGCGATCGCCGGATCGCCACCTGTCGCGACGCCGGGCTGGGTGGAGCGGATCGTCCGGAGCCCGGGCCGCTTCTGCATCGCGACGCTCCTCATCACGGTCCTCGGGCTCGCCCTGGACAGCCAGACCGGCCTCGGCGGCCAGGTCGTGCTGGCGGCCTGCACCTGGTTCTTCCTGGCGGTGGCCTTCGTCTACCTCACGCCGATGGAGCGGGCGCAGACGTCGGTCGTGGTCGTCGTGGCGACGTGCGCCGAGATCATCGGCTCGGTGATCTGGGGGGTCTACGTCTACCGCCTCGGCAACCTGCCCCTGTTCGTGCCGCCCGGGCACGGGCTCGTGTACCTGACCGGGCTGCGCTTCAGCCAGCTGCCCCTGTTCGTCGCCCGCCCGCGCCTGCTGGTCAACGGCGCGATCGCCGCCGTCGCCGTCTGGGCGCTCCTGGGCCTGGCCGCGCTCGGGCGCACCGACGTGGCCGGCGCCGTCGGCGCCGCGATCCTGATCCTGTTCCTGCTGCGCGGGCGCATGCCCACGGTCTACGCCGGCGTCTTCTTCGCCGTGGCGTTCCTGGAGATCTACGGGACCGCGGTGGGCACCTGGACCTGGCAGGAGCACATCCCGGGGCTCGGCGTCCCCGACGGCAACCCTCCCAGCGGCGCCGCGAGCGGATACGTGTTCTTCGACATCGCCGCCCTGGCGCTGGCTCCGGGCCTGCTGAACCTGTGGCGGCGGCTCTTCGGATCGTCGCCGTGAGCGCCCTCGCCCGGCGCCCGGGCCATCCGCGGCGCCTGTCTATACTTCCGCGGTCAGGGACGACGTGAGCTGGGGCGTAGCCAAGGGGTAAGGCAGCGGGTTTTGGTCCCGCGATCGGGGGTTCGAATCCTCCCGCCCCAACCAGGCAGAGACTCGACATTCTTCCCCGGGACGGACACGAGAACCGCATGAGCATCGGCGCCGTCGTCCTCGCCGCCGGCCAGGGAACCAGGATGCGGTCCGCGCTGCCGAAGGTGGTGCACCCGCTCGCCGGTCGCCCGATGGTCGGCTGGGTCCTCGACGCCCTGGAGGGCGGCGGGGTGACCCACACCGTGGTCGTGGTGGGACACGGCGCCGACGTGGTGCGCGACGCCCTGCCCGGCGGGGGTGGCGGTCGCGGTCCAGGAGGAGCAGCTGGGCACCGGCCACGCGACCCAGGTCGGGCTCGCCGCCCTCGACCCGGCGTGCGACGCGGTGATCGTCGCCTGCGGCGACACGCCGCTGCTGCCCGGCGCGCTCGTCGCCCGCATGGCGGCCGAGCACGCGGCCGAGCCCCGCTCCGCCACGATGCTGACCGCCGTGGTCGAGGACGCCGCGCGCCTACGGGCGCGTGGTGCGCGCCGCCGACGGCACCGTGGCGCGGGTGGTCGAGGCGCGCGACGCCTCGGACGAGGAGCTCGCCATCGGCGAGTACAACGCCGGGCTCTACGTGTTCGACCGTGCCGCGCTGGAGGCGGCGCTGGCGGGCCTGGGCTCGGGCAACGCGCAGGGCGAGATCTACCTGACCGACGCGCTCGAGCGCTTCGACGGCACGGTCGCCGCGCTGGTGGCCGACGACCCGCTGGTCGCGGCCGGCGTCAACGACCGCGTCGACCTGTCGGTCTGCGAGGGGGCCCTGCAGGAGCGGCTGCGCGGCGAGCTGATGCGGGCGGGCGTCACGATGCCCCAGCCGGCGGCGGTGCTCGTGGAGGCCGGCGTCAGCGTCGGCCGCGACACGGTGCTGCTCCCCGGCACCCACCTGCGCGGCGCGACCACCATCGGCGAGGGCTGCACGATCGGTCCGGACGTCGTCATCTCCGACACGACCGTGGGGTCGGGGTGCACCGTCGTCAGCGCCCACGTGCTCGCCTCCGAGCTCGCCGACGGCACCCAGGCCGGGCCCTTCGCCTACCTGCGCCCGGGCAGCCGCCTGGAGGAGGGCGCGCGGGTCGGCACCTACGTCGAGCTCAAGAACACCACGCTCGGGCCGGGCGCCAAGGTGCCCCACCTGTCCTACATCGGCGACGCCACCGTGGGCGAGGGGACCAACATCGGCGCCGGCAACATCACCGCGAACTACGACGGCTTCCGCAAGCACCGCACCACGATCGGCGCCCGCGTCAAGACCGGCTCGGACTGCGTGTTCGTCGCGCCGGTCGAGGTGGGCGACGACGCGATGACCGGCGCCGGGTCGATCATCACGCACGACGTGCCCGACGGCGCGCTGGGCATCGCCCGCGCCCGCCAGTCGGTCATCGAGGGGTTCACCGAAAAGGCCGCCGCCCGCGCGGAGGCCGCCGCGAAGGCGACGGAGGAGGGCCGTTGAACACGAGCATCGACCGCGACGACTCGAAGCGGCTCATGGTCTTCGCCGGGCGCGCGTCCCAGGACCTGGGCCAGCGCATCGCCGGGCGCCTCGGGATCGACCTGGGCGCCGTGACCCTCAAGACCTTCGCCAACGGCGAGATCTACGTCCGCTTCGAGGAGAGCGTCCGGGGCGCCGACGTGTTCCTGGTCCAGTCCACCAGCCGGCCGGTCAACGACAGCCTCATGGAGCTGCTCGTGATGATCAACGCCGCCAAGCTGGCCTCGGCGCACCGGATCACCGCGGTCATCCCCTGGTACGGCTACTCGCGCCAGGACAAGAAGTCCGCCCCCCGCGAGCCGATCACGGCGAAGCTCATCGCGACCCTGCTCGAGGCCTCCGGCGTCGACCGGGTGCTGACCATGGACCTCCACGCCGGGCAGGTCCAGGGCTTCTTCAACGTGCCCGTGGACCACATGACCGCGCTGCCGATGTTCGTCGACCACTTCCGGGAGCGCGTGTACCAGCAGCAGATCACCGAGCGGCTGGTGGTGGTGTCGCCCGACGCCGGCCGGGCCAAGCTGGCCAACCACTTCGCCGAGCGGCTCGGCGCGACCCTGGCCGTCCTCACCAAGCAGCGCCCCGACCACAACGAGGCCGAGATCACGCTCCTGATCGGCGACGTCGAGGGCCGGGCGGCGCTGCTGATCGACGACATGATCGACACCGCCGGCACCCTCTGCGCCGGCGCCAAGGTGGTGCGGGACGCGGGGGCGACCCGCATCTTCGCCGCGGCGACGCACGGGCTGCTGTCCGGGCGGGCCGTCGAGCGCCTGCGCGAGTCGGTCATCTCGGAGGTGGTCCTCAGCGACACGATCCCGCTCCCCGAGGAGGCCGCCGACGACGAGCTCTTCCGCGTCCTCTCGGTCGACCGCATCCTGGCCGACTCGGTGCACAACGTGTTCTGCGACGAGTCCGTCAGCGCGATCTTCGAGGGCGAGAACCAGCTCTTCTGAGCGTCCGCCGGGCGGTTAGCGCCCGCGCGCGAGGAGCTGTAGAGTCCTTCGTCGGCCCCGACGAGGAACGAATCACGCATGGCACACGTATCGCTCACCGCCCAGCCCCGCGAAGAGTTCGGCAACGGACCCACACGACGCCTGCGCCAGCAGGGCCGCGTGCCCGGTGTCGTCTACCAGCCGGGCGGTCCGTCGCTCGCGTTCTCCCTGTCCGACCGCGAGCTGCGCCGCGCCCTCCACGAGGGCCGCACCGGCGTGATCGACCTCGTCATCGGCGACGCCCCGGCCCGCCCGGTCCTGCTCAAGGACGCCCAGCTGCACCCCCTCACCTCAACGTGGTCCACGTGGACTTCCAGGAGGTCGACCTCACCCAGGCGATCGAGGCCCCGGTGCACCTCACGCTCATCGACACGCCGGTCGGCGTGCGCGACGGCGGCGTCCTCGACCAGCCGCTCCGCGAGGTCGTCGTGAGCGCGCTCCCCGACTCGCTGCCCGACCACATCGAGATCGACGTCGCCGAGCTGACGGTGGGCGACTCGGTCGACCGTCGCCGACCTGCGCGCGCCCGAGGGCGTGACGATCGTGACCGACGCCGAGACGGTGGTCGCGTCGGTGGTCGCCCCGAGCGAGGTCGTCATCGAGGAGGAGGAGGCCCCCGAGGTCGAAGAGGCGGACGCCGGAGGCGGCGAGACCTCCGACGACTGAGGCCGGCGGACCCGACCTCCGATCCGACTGGTCGCGGGCCTCGGCAATCCCGAGCCGCGCTACTCGGGCACCCGGCACAACGCCGGGCAGATGGTGGTCGACCTCCTCGCCGCGCGGCTCGGCGTCGGCCGCTTCACGGCCGAAGTACGGCGGCCGGCTTCGCCGACGTCCGCGGCCCGGCCGGGCCCCGTCGCGCTCCTCGATCCCGCAGACCTTCATGAACGACTCGGGCGACGCGGTGGGCCCCGCGGCCGGCGCGCTGCACGCCGCGCCCGAGCGGGTGCTGGTGGTGCACGACGAGCTCGACCTGCCGTTCGGCACGGTGCGCGGCAAGCTGGGCGGCGGGCCACGGCGGCCACAACGGGCTGCGCTCGGTGAGCGCGGGCCTCGGCGGCGGCGACTTCGCCCGCGTGCGCGTGGGCATCGGCCGGCCGCCGGCCGAGTTCCGCGGCGACGGCGGCCGACTGGGTGCTCACCGCGCTTCGCCGAGCCGCGCGAGGAGGTCGAGGCGATGGTCGCGCGCGGCCGCCGACATGGTCGAGGTCGCGCTGGCCGAGGGCATGCCCGCGGCGATCGAGCGCTTCCACGCCTCCGAGCCCGGCGCGCGGGCCCGCGCGCGCCAGCGAGCGCCGCGCTGACCGGCGCGGCCGGCGCCGGCCGACGAGGCCGCCGACGCCGCCCGGAGGCCGACGCATGAGCGATCCCCACCGGCTCGACCGCCTGATCGCTCGGCGCGCCCGCGCCGTCGGCCGCGGCGCGACGCGCGCTCGCCGACGGCGAGCGCGCGGGCGGCGCGTGCCGCTGGCCCGGCCCGCCTGGCCCTTCGTGCTCGCCGCCCTCGCGCGCGACGAGCGGCGCGCTCGCTGCTGGTGGTGGCGCCCGGCGACGACGAGGCGCGCGACCTGTCGCTGGAGCTCGGTCGCCCTCATGGGCCGCGGCGCGGTGGCGCTCTGGCCCACCCGCGGCGTGCCCGCCGGCGCGGCCGTCGGGCCCCTCGCCGCACCTGGTGGGCCAGCGCGCCCGCGCCCGCGCGACCCTCGGGCCGGCCCTCCACCGTCGTCGTGGCCAGCGCGCCCGCGGTCGCCGAGCGGGTCGCCGCGCCGGCGGCGCGCGAGCCCCTCGAGGTGGCCGTCGGCGACCGCGGTGTCGCTGGACGAGCTGGTGGACCGGCTGGTCGCGCTGGGCTACGAGCGGGTGCACCAGGTGGAGGAGCGCGGCGACCTGTCGGTGCGCGGCGGCATCCTCGACGTGTACCCCTCGACCGCCGACCTGCCCGCGCGCCTGGAGCTGTTCGGCGACGAGGTCGAGAGCATGCGGGCGTTCTCGTCGTTCACCCAGCGCACCATCCGCCCGATCATCGCGCCTGCTGGCCTGGCCGGCGGCCGAGCCGCGAGGGCGCCGACCGTCGATCCGCTGGCCCAGCCGGCGACCGGCGAGGCCGCCCTGGTCCGGCTGGCGCCGGGCGAGCACGGGCCGGCCCTGCGCGAGGCCATCGAGCGCCTCGAGGACGAGGCCGCCGCCGGCGCGCTGTCGTCGCCCGACGGCGGTCGAGGCCGAGCTGGCCGCCCTCGCGGCGCTCGACCTGGCCCCGCCCGCCGGCGCGGCGGGCGGGCGCCTTCGACGCCGTCGAGGCGCGCTTCGCCACGCGCTCGCCCGCCGAGGCCGAGGCCGAGCTCGGCCGCCTCGGCCGCGCCGGCCTGCGCGTGGTGGTGGCCTTCGCCCGCCGCGGCGACATGTCGCGGGCGCTCGCCCGGATGGAGCGCCTGCGCCCGGTGGAGCTGGAGGCCGGCGAGATCCCGCCGCCGGGCACGATCGGCGCGTCGGTGCTGGGCGTGCGCGCCGGCCTCGTCTCGCGCGAGCTCGGGATCGCGGTCGTCCCCGAGGAGCGCGTCCTGCGCCGCCGCCGCCCGTCGGCCCAGCGCGGGCCCGTGGTGGGCAAGCGCCTGGCGAGCTTCCTCGACCTCAAGGTCGGCGACCACGTGGTGCACGAGGACCACGGCATCGGCCGCCTGACCGGCTTCGAGACCCGGACCGTCGCCGGGCTGACGCGCGACTACCTCGCGCTGGCGTTCGCCGACGGCGACCGCCTGTACGTGCCCCACGACCAGCTCGACCGCGTGACCCGCTACGTCGGCGCCGACGGCTCGGCGCCGGCCCTCTCCAAGCTGGGCGGCAAGGCGTGGGACCGCATGAAGTCGCGCGCCCGCGCGGCGGTGCGGGAGATGGCCGGCGAGCTGATCGCGCTCTACGAGGCGCGCGCGGCGGCGAAGGGGTTCGCCTTCCCGGCCGACGACGAGCTCACCCGCGAGCTGGAGCGGCGCTTCGTGCACCGCGAGACCCCGGACCAGCAGCGCGCCATCGACGCCGTGGCCGACGACATGGAGCGCCCGCGCCCGATGGACCGGCTGATCTGCGGCGACGTGGGCTTCGGCAAGACCGAGATCGCGATGCGGGCCGCCTTCAAGTCGGCGGCCGCCGGCAAGCAGGTGCTGGTGCTCGTGCCCACGACGATCCTCGCCCAGCAGCACCTGGCGACCTTCCGCGAGCGCTTCGGCGACCTGCCGGTGACCGTGGACATGGTCAACCGCTTCCGCACGCCCGCCGAGACCCGCGAGGTGCTCTCGCGCTACCGCGACGGCCGCCTGGACGTCCTGATCGGCACCCATCGCCTGCTGTCGATGGACGTGCAGCCCAAGGACCTCGGCCTGGTGATCGTCGACGAGGAGCAGCGCTTCGGCGTGGCCCAGAAGGAGTCGCTGCGCCAGCTGCGCCTGCGGGTGGACGTGCTCGCGATGAGCGCGACGCCGATCCCGCGCACGCTCCAGATCTCGCTGTCGGGCCTGCGCGACATCAGCGTCATCGAGACCCCGCCGCCGGGCCGCCGCCCGATCGCCACCCACGTGGGCGAGTACGACGAGGGGCTGGTGGTCGAGGCGCTGCGCCGCGAGGCCGCGCGCGGCGGCCAGAGCTTCTTCCTGCACAACCGGGTCGAGACGATCGACGAGGCCGGCGGCGGCGCTGCGGCGCCCTGGTGCCCGAGCTGCGCATCGTGACCGCGCACGGCCAGATGGCCGAGCACGAGCTCGAGGAGGTGATGCTCGCCTTCGTGCGCGGCGAGGCCGACGTGCTCGTGGCCACCAGCATCATCGAGTCGGGCCTCGACATCCCCCAGGCCAACACGCTGATCGTGGACCGCGCCGACCGCCTCGGGCCTGTCGCAGCTCTACCAGATCCGCGGACGGGTGGGCCGCTCGGACGTGACCGCCCACGCGTACCTCTTCTATCCCGACGCCGCCTCGCTCACCCGCGAGGCCTCGTCGCGGCTGCGGGCCCTGGCCGACTACACCGAGCTGGGCAGCGGCCTGCGCATCGCCATGCGCGACCTGGAGATCCGCGGCGCCGGCAACCTGCTGGGCGACGAGCAGAGCGGCCACGTGGCGGCGATCGGCTTCGAGCTCTACCTCGAGATGCTCAACGAGGCGGTGCTGCGCGGCCAGGGCGAGGAGCCGCCCGAGCGCGAGGTGCGCGTCGACATCGCGGTGTCCGCCTACATCCCCACCGAGTACGTCCCGCTGGAGACCGCGAAGATCGACCTGCACCGGCGCATCGCGCTGGCGGCGACGCTGGACGAGATCGCCACCGTGCGGGACGAGATCGAGGACCGCTTCGGCCCGGTCCCCGCGGCCGTCGAGGCCCTGCTGACGGTGCAGCGCGTGCGCGTGAAGCTGCGCGCGGCCGGGGCGAGCCAGATCGCGGTGCGCTCGGGGCGCGTGACCGTGGGTCCGGTGAGCCTGACCACGCAGCAGCTGCGGGTGCTGCGCGAGGGGCTGCCCCGGGCCACCTACGCGAGCAGCGAGCGCCTCGTGTCGGTGCCCTCGGGCACCGCCTCGTCCGAGCGCCTCGAGGTCGCCGAGGCGGTGCTCGACGCCCTCGCCGGCGCCGCCGCGCTGGCCGCCTGACGCTCGCTACCGGAGACACCTGATCTGCGGTGCCTTAAGGCTGCCCTAACGGGAGCCCGCGGGGGAGGTGCTACATTCCTCCGCGTCGTGACGAAGACCAACCGCAGATCGCCGCTCGTCGCGGGGGTCATCGTCGGCCTCCTGGCCCTGAGCGCCGCCGCCCTCCTCGGGCTGGCCGGCTGCGGCGGCAGCGACTCCGCGGACCTCCCCGAGGGCGTGGTGGCGCAGGTCGGCGACGTGCAGATCACCCAGGCCGAGCTGACCAAGGCGATCGACCAGACGCGCTTCGACGCGAAGGCCCAGGGCCAGCCGGTCCCCGAGGCCGGCGCCGAGGGCTACACCGCCGTCGAGCAGTCGCTGCTCGACCAGCTGGTGCGCTCGAAGGTGATCGCGCTGGAGGCGGCCAAGTGCGGCAAGCCGTGCGCGGTCACGCCCAAGGAGATCGACGGCCGACCTGGCCAGCATCCGCAAGTCCAACTTCGAGGACTCGCAGAAGAAGTTCGACGCGTACCTCTCGGAGCGCGGCATCTCCAAGGCCGACGCCCGCCAGATCGTCAAGCTCAACCTGCAGCAGACGGCCCTGGTGAACCACGTGACGCGCGGCATCCGCTTCACCGCCGCGGACGCGAAGAAGTACTACGAGGACAACCCGGCCCAGTTCAAGGTGGCCGCCGGCCGCACCGCCTCGCACATCCTGGTGCCGACCAAGGCCGAGGCCGACAAGATCCGCGCCGAGGTCACCGACGAGAACTTCGCCGAGCTCGCCAAGAAGTACTCGACCGACACCGGCAGCAAGGAGCAGGGCGGGAGCCTCGGCCAGATCCAGAAGGGCCAGCTGGTGCCCGAGTTCGAGAAGGTCGCCTTCGGCCTCAAGAGCGGCGAGATCTCGGAGCCGGTCAAGACCCAGTTCGGCTGGCACATCATCACGGTGACCACCACGCCGGCCCGGACCACCCCGTTCTCCGAGGCCGAGTCGCAGATCATCTCCAGCCAGCTCGCCGCGAAGCGCCAGGCCGCGTTCAGCGAGTGGAGCGACAAGGCGCTCAAGAGCTGGGAGAAGCGGACGGTGTACGCGAACGACGATCTGAAGCCGCCCGCGACCACCGCGGCCGCCGCGACCACGGCCCCCGCCGGCTGATCGCTCACGGGCGCCGGATCACTCCGTAGTCTTACGGCGTGATCATCGTCGCCGGACTTGGAGCGGGGACGCCTGAATCCGTCCCGGCGGTCGCGCGGGACCTCGTCGCGGGGGCCGCGCGCGTCGTCGCTCCGCCGCTCGACCCGGACCTCGCCGCCGCGCTGCCGGTGACGCCGGCGCCGCTGGGCGACCTGGCCGACCTGCCCGGCGACGCCCTGATCGTGGCGCCCGACGCCGAGGCCCACCGCATCGCGCGACGGCTGCCGGAGGCGCGGACCGTGCCCGGACCGCGAGGCCCTGCGCGCGCGGGCGATCGGCGCCGAGGTGGCCGCGCTGGCGGCCGTGGGCCTGCGCCTGCGGCGCGAGTGCCCGTGGGACCGCGAGCAGACGGCCCAGACGATCGTCCCCCACACGATCGAGGAGGCCTTCGAGGTGGCCGACGCCGTCGCCCGGGGCGGGGCGGGGCTCGCCGACGAGCTGGGCGACCTGCTGTTCCAGTCGGTGTTCCTCGCCCAGCTGCTGGAGGAGGAGGGCGGCGCCGACCTGGCCGACGTGGCGCGCGGGCAGTCGGACAAGCTGATCGGCCGGCACCCGCACGTCTACGGCGAGGCGGTCGCCACCGACGCCGGCGGCGTGGTGGACGTGTGGGAGCGCGAGAAGCGGCGCGAGCGCGAGGAGCGCGGCGACGCCCAGGGGCCGGACGTGTTCCACGACCTGCCCGTGGGGCTGCCCGCGCTGGCCTACGCGACCAAGACCCAGAAGCGCGCCGCGGCGGTGGGCTTCGACTTCCCCGACGTGGCGGCCGCCCTCGGCAAGCTGCGCGAGGAGACCTCCGAGCTGGAGGCCGAGCCCGGGCCGCGCGAGCTGGGCGACGTGCTGTTCGCCGCCGTGGGCGCCGCCCGGGCCGTGGGCGCCGACCCCGAGCTGGCCCTGCGCGCCACGGCCACCCGGTTCCGCGAGCGCGTCGAGCGGGCCACCCGCCTGGCCGCGGAGGCCGGCCAGCGCTTCGACGCGCTCTCACCCGACCTGCAGCTGAGGTGGTACGAGGAGGCCCGCAGATGATCGCCAGGACCGAGGAGTGGCGCGCCCTGACGGCGCACGTCGCGACGGTCGAGCCGCTCGGCCTGCGGGAGATCTTCGCCGCCGACCCGGCGCGCGGAGACGAGCTGACGCTCGACGCCGGGGACCTGCACCTGGACTACTCCAAGAACCGCGTGACGCGCGAGACGCTCGCGCTGCTGGTGGCGCTGGCCGAGCGTGCCGGGGTGGAGCGGCGCGCGGCGGCGATGTTCCGCGGCGAGCGCATCAACGTGACCGAGAACCGCCCCGTCCTGCACGTGGCCCTGCGCGCGCCGCGCGACGCGGTGATCGAGGTGGACGGCCACGACGTGGTCCCGGACGTCCACGAGGTGCTCGACCGGATGGCCGACCTGGCCACCCGGGTGCGCTCGGGGGCGTGGACCGGCGCGACCGGCGAGCGCATCCGCCACGTGGTCAACATCGGGATCGGCGGCTCGGACCTCGGCCCCGCCATGGCCCACCGCGCGCTGGCCGACTTCGCCGACCCGGAGATCTCGTTCGCCTTCGTCTCGAACGTCAACGGCGACGCCATCCGCGACGCCACGACCGGCATCGACCCCGCGCGGACGCTCTTCATCATCTCCTCGAAGACCTTCACCACCCTCGAGACGCTCACCAACGCGCGCACCGCCCGGGCGTGGGTGGTGGACGCGCTGGGCGAGGACGCGGTGCCCCACCACTTCGTCGCCGTATCGACCAACGCCGAGCAGGTGGCGGCCTTCGGCATCGACACGGCCAACATGGTCGGCTTCTGGGACTGGGTGGGCGGCCGCTACTCGGTGGACTCGGCCATCGGCCTGTCGCTGGACATCGCCATCGGCCCCGAGCGCTTCCGGGAGTTCCTCGACGGGCTTCCGGGTGATCGACGACCACTTCCGCACCGCGCCGCTGGAGCGCAACATGCCGGCGCTGATGGGTCTCCTGGGGGTGTGGAACGCCAACTTCCTGGGGGCCGACACCCACGCGGTGCTGCCCTACAGCGAGCGCCTGGGGCGCTTTCCGGCCTACCTCCAGCAGCTCGACATGGAGAGCAACGGCAAGTCGGTCGACCTGCACGGGCGCGCGGTCGAGACGGCCACCGGGCCGATCGTGTGGGGCGAGCCGGGCACCAACGGCCAGCACGCCTTCTACCAGCTCATCCACCAGGGCACCCGCATCGTGCCGAGCGACCTGATCGGGATCTGCCGGGAGCCGCACGAGGTGGACGTGCACCAGGACCTCCTGATGGCCAACCTGCTGGCCCAGGCGGAGGCCCTCGCCTTCGGCAAGACCTCCGAGGAGGTGGCCGCCGAGGGCGTCGCGCCGGCGCTGGTGCCCCACCGGACCTTCCCGGGCAACCGCCCGACCAACGTCATCCTCGCCCCCGAGCTGACGCCCTCGGTGCTCGGCCAGCTGATCGCCCTGTACGAGCACAAGGTCTTCACCCAGGGTGCGATCTGGGGCATCAACTCGTTCGACCAGTGGGGTGTCGAGCTGGGCAAGGCGCTCGCCATGCGCATCGCCCCCGAGCTCACGGCCGACGCCGCCCCCGACCTGCACCACGACAGCTCCACCAATGCGCTGATCCGGCGCTACCGCGCTCAACGAGGGAGGGCCTGATGCAACTCGGCATGATCGGTCTCGGCCGGATGGGCGCGAACATCGTGCGCCGGCTGATGCGCGACGGCCACGACTGCGTCGTGTACGACGTCACGGCGGACGCCGTGAAGGAGCTCGAGGGCGAGGGCGCCACCGGCGCGTACTCGCTGGAGGAGTTCGCCTCCAAGCTGACCGCTGCCCCGGGCCGCCTGGATCATGGTCCCGGCCGCCTACGCGGGCGAGACCGCGACCGAGCTGTCGGCGTTCTTCGAGGCCGACGACATCATCATCGACGGCGGCAACAGCTACTACCGCGACGACATCGACCGGGCCGCGCAGTTCGCGGCCAAGGGCATCCACTACATCGACGTCGGCACCAGCGGCGGCGTGTTCGGCCTGGAGCGCGGCTTCTGCATGATGATCGGCGGCGAGGACGAGCCCGTCGCGCGCCTCGATCCGCTCTTTCGCACCATCGCGCCGGGCATCGAGGCGGCGGAGCGCACCCCCGGCCGCGCGGGCGACCCGGTGCAGCCGGAGTACGGCTACCTGCACTGCGGTCCCGCCGGCGCCGGCCACTTCGTGAAGATGGTCCACAACGGGATCGAGTACGGGATCATGGCCGCCTACGCCGAGGGCCTCGGCGTGCTGCAGCAGCGCCAACGTCGGCGCCAAGCGAGCAGGAGCACGACGCCGAGACCACCCCGCTGCGCGACCCGCAGTACTACCGTACGACATCGACACGGCGGCGGTCGCCGAGGTGTGGCGCCGCGGCAGCGTGATCTCGTCCTGGCTGCTCGACCTGACGGCGATCGCCCTCAACGAGGACCCCGACCTGGACGCCTTCGGCGGCCGCGTCTCGGACTCGGGCGAGGGGCGCTGGACGATGCTCGCCGCGGTCGACGAGGGCGTCCCCGCCCACGTGCTCACCGCGGCCCTCTTCGAGCGCTTCGCGTCGCGCGGCGAGGCCGACTTACGCGGACAAGCTGCTGTCGGCCATGCGCAAGCAGTTCGGCGGCCACGACGAGAAGAAGGCATGAGCGTCGTCCGGATCAACGCGATCACCGTGCCGGCCGAGCGGGCGGAGGAGTTCGAGCGCCGCTTCGCCGCCCGCGCCGGCGAGGTGGGCAGGATGGACGGCTTCGAGGCCTTCGAGCTGCTGCGCCCCACCGACGACCGCGACGTCTACCTGGTGTACACGCGCTGGGCCTCCCAGGAGGCCTTCGACGCCTGGGTCAACGGCCAGGCCTTCCAGCGCGGGCACAAGGCCCACAACACCGAGGGTCCCGTCTCCAGCGAGAGCGCCCTGTGGTCGTTCGACGTGATCCAGCGCGAGGAGTCCTCCGCCCCCGGCGTCTGACGGGGCATCTGTCAGGAGAGGGAGCCGCGACCCGGTGCGGTGAGATCGGGGCCCGGGCGGGCCGGATAGACTCGGCCGCCCGACCCCGCACCCGTCCCGAGAGAGGCCCATGTCCGAGATCTCCAGCGTCCACGCCCGCCAGATCCTCGATTCCCGCGGTCAGCCGACGGTCGAGGTCGAGGTGGGTCTCGTCACGGGCGCCGTGGGCCGCGCGGCCGTCCCCTCCGGGGCCAGCACGGGCGCGTTCGAGGCCCTGGAGCTGCGCGACGGCGACGCCCAGGTGTTCGGCGGCAAGGGCGTGATGAAGGCCGTCGCCAACGTCGAGGACGAGCTGGCGGGCGTGCTGATGGGTCGTGACGCGAGCCAGCAGGCCGTGATCGACCGGACGATGATCGAGTTCGACGGCACGCCCAACAAGGCGCGCCTGGGCGCCAACGCCATCCTGGGGTGCTCGATGGCCGTGGCGCAGGCGGCGGCGGCCGACGCCGGCCTGCCCCTCTACCGCTACCTCGGCGGCGCGCGGGCCAACCGCCTGCCGGTGCCGCTGATGAACATCCTCAACGGGGGCGCGCACGCCGACAACTCGGTCGACCTGCAGGAGTTCATGGTGGCGCCGGTGGGCGCGCGCACGCTGGCCGACGCGGTCCGGATGGGCGCCGAGGTGTACGCCTCCCTGAAGAAGGTGCTGCGGGCGGGCGGCCTCGCGACCGGCGTGGGCGACGAGGGCGGCTTCGCCCCCGACCTGCCCACCAACCAGGCGGCGCTGGACATCATCATGGAGGCGATCGCCGCCGCCGGGTACACGCCCGGCGAGGACGTGGCGCTGGCGCTCGACCCCGCGACCACCGAGCTGTACCGCGACGGCGCCTACCACCTCGAGGGCGAGGGCCGCACCCTCGACTCGGCGGGGATGGTGGAGTTCTGGGTGGACCTGGTCGACCGCTACCCGATCATCTCGATCGAGGACGGCATGGCCGAGGAGGACTGGGACGGCTGGGTGGCCCTCACCGAGCGCCTCGGCGACCGCGTGCAGCTGGTGGGCGACGACCTCTTCGTGACCAACTCGACCCGCCTGCAGAAGGGCATCGAGCTCGGCGCGGGCAACGCCCTGCTGGTGAAGGTCAACCAGATCGGCACCCTGTCGGAGACCCTCGCCGCCATGGACCTCGCGAGCCGCGCGGGCTACGCCTCGATGGTGTCGCACCGCTCGGGCGAGACCGAGGACACCTTCATCGCCGACCTCGCGGTCGCCACCGGCGCGGGCCAGATCAAGACCGGTGCGCCGTCGCGGAGCGAGCGCGTCGCGAAGTACAACCAGCTCATCCGGATCGAGGAGCAGCTGGGCCCCGCGGCGTCGTATCCGGGGCGGTCGGCCTTCCGCGCGTGAAACGGCGACCGGCAGGAACGGGCGGGGCCGGGGCGTACCCCCAGATGACCGGGGCCCGCCCGCCCGACCCGATCGTCAGAGGTCCACTCGATCCGAGCACGGCGCTACATCATCGCGGGGCTCCTCACCGCAGTGCTGCTGGGCTACATCGGTCCGGTGATGGGCTACCTCGACCAGCGGGCCGAGCTGCGCGACGAGACGGCGCGCCTGGCGACGCTGGAGCGCGAGCGCGACGGCTTCAAGGAGCAGCTGGCGGCGCTGGACCAGCCCGCCGTGCTGGAGGCGCGGGCCCGCGCCCTGGGCCTGATCGAGCCCGGCGAGAAGGCCTACCTGGTGCGCGGCAACCTGGACCCGCCCCCCGCCACGAGCGCGGGGCACGATGACGGCGGACCGCTCGGGTGGCTCTCCGGCATCTTCTGACGCGCGGGCCGTCGCCGCGCTGATCGGGCGCGAGCCGTTCACCGACTTCCGGGTGGTGGTGCGGTGCCCGCACGGTGGGCCGGCGGTGGTGCGCAACACGCCGCGCGACCTGCGCGGGCGCCCCTTCCCGACGCGCGACTGGCTGACCTGCCGGGCGCTGGGCGAGGCGGTGAGCCGGCTGGAGGCGGCCGGCGGGGTGCGGGAGCTGGAGGCCGATCCGGAGATGGCGCCCCACCTCGCGGCCGCGCACGCGCGCCACGCGGAGCTGCACGCCGGCTACCGGGTGGCCGGCAGCGGCGACCCCACCCACGTCAAGTGCCTGCACGCCCACCTGGCGTTCGCCCTGGGCGAGGGCGGCTCGCCGGTGGGCGACTGGATCGCGCGCCCGGGCCGACATCTCCTGGCCGGCGCGCTGCTGCGTGGAGCGGGTGCTGCCCCGGGACGCCGGATGAGCCCGGTGGACCCCGCCGTGGCGACCGCGCGCTTCTCGTGGGAGGAGGGGCTGGCGCGGCTGTCCCAGCCCGAGCCCGGAAACGTGTCGCGGGCGCGCCAGCGCATCGTCTCCGCCGTCCAGCGCGAGCTGCGCCGCAGGGTGGGCTCCACCTTCACGACCCTCGACCTGGTGCGCGTCTACGACGGCGCCTCGGCCTGGTACCTGGACCTGGCCGCCCGCACCGTGCCGCGCGAGCCCGACGCCTGGGACCCCGCGGTCACGATGGACGCGGCCTTCGCCCTGTACTCGCGGCGCGCCACGGACGCCCACCTGTGAGCACCGCGCCGCCCCCCGAGCGCCGCCCCCGGCCGCGCCGCCCGCCCACGCGCAAGATGCCCCTGACGCTGGCCGTGCTGCTGATGTGCGTCGCCCTGCTGGTGGGCGTGATCGTGGGCTACTCGGCGCGGGGCGACTCGCCGCCGGCTCAGCTGATGACCGAGACCCGCACCGTGCCCGTGGTGACGGTCACCGTGCCGGCCGCGCCGTAGGCGCCGGAGCGGTCCACATCTCGGCGAGCTGCGGGTCGGCCGTCTCGCCGCGCTCGATGAGGGCGTGGATCTCGGGCAGGGCGGGGACGCTCAGGTAGATGTGGCGCTGGCCGACGCTGGGCTTCTCCCCCAGCAGGCCGGCGCGCAGCAGGGCCTCGGCCACCTCGAGCGCCTGGTGGCGCTCGTGCGCCGCGGCGCCGCGGGCGAAGTTGGAGATGTCGGTGTGGTAGCCCGGCCCGACCTTGCCCATCCGCAGCATCCGCTGGAGCACCACGCGCGCGTGGCGCCGCCGCGGGCAGGGGTCGTCGGCGATCTCGAGGCTCGGCGCCTCCTCCACGACGACGGGCGGCTCGCCGGCCCAGCCGCGCTCGCGCAGCAGGGCCACGAGGCCCGCCGGGTCGGCCGGCAGGGAGTCGACGGGCATCCGGTACTCCAGCAGGGCGAGGATCACCCGCACCGGGTGCACCGACAGCTCGCGCGCGATCGCGACCAGCCCGTCCCCGGGCCGCATCGGATCGGCCACCAGCGGGATCGCCCGCCCGCCCAGCACGAGGCCCTCGGGGAGGGCGGCGAGCCGGGCCAGCCCCGGCGGCGGGGCGGCGTCCTCGAGCATCGCGGGCGCCAGGTCCTCGACGATGCCCGGGGCGACCAGGCAGGCCTGCCCGTGCCAGTCCTCGAGGCGCAGCGCGCGCGGATCGGCGCCGAGCACCACCGCCACCTCCAGGCAGCGCCGCAGCGCCGCCATGGGCCCCTTCGGGGAGAAGGCCGCCGTCTGGCGCGCCGTCACCGGCAGGGCCCACGCGGGCTCGCCGGCGGCCGTGCGGCCGGCCCACGCCCAGAGCGTGTAGCGCACGCCGTGCAGCTCGCGGCCCGAGGCCGCCAGGGTCTGGAGGACGGCCTCGACCGGCTCGCCGCGCTCCCAGGCGATCAGGCCGCGGGCGACCTCCGCGGGGTCGCGGGAGAGGTCGCCGAGTGAGACCGCCGTGGACATGCGACCAACGGTAGCGCGGCCGGCGTGGCTATCCGGGCGCCAGGCCGCCCGTGGTGGAGGCGAAGGAGGAGTTGGCGCGGTAGGCCCAGGCGAGCACCTCGGCGATCACGTCGTAGAGCTCCGGTGGGATCAGCGCGTGCAGGTCGAGGACCGCCAGCGCCTCGATCAGGTCGGGGTCCTCCCGCAGGGGCAGGTCGTGCGCGCGGGCGAGCTCCAGGATGCGCTCGGCCACCGGGCCGGTGCCCGCGGCCGTGATCCGGGGCGCCGGGTCGTCCTCGCGGCGGTAGCGCAGGGCGACCGCGGCGCGCGGGCGGGAGGGCCGCCCGCTCACGCCGACACGTCCAGGCCCGAGGACGGGGGAGGCGGGAGCAGGCGCGCGGGCGGCGGGCCCCCCAGCCGCTCGACGCTCACGCTCGCGCGCGTCGCGCTGCGCTCCAGCGCCTGCGCGAGCTCGCCCGCGCGGCCGTCCAGGAAGCGCCGCGCCGTCTCGTCGGCGGCGCGGACCGTCGCGTCCACGCCGCCCGGCCCCGCGGTGGCCTCGACCATCACCGGTCCGAGCGCCGACAGGTGCAGCAGGAAGGCCAGGCGCCGGGGGCGCTCGCCGCCGGGTCCGTCGTGACCGCCGTCCGGCGCCACCCGCACCTCGGCGGTCCCCCCGCCCGGCAGGGGCAGCTGCAGGTAGGCGGCGCCGGAGGCCGAGGGATCCGGCCCGGCCGCGGGCGCCGCCGCCGCGGCACCCGCCAGCGGCTGGGCCCCGATCGCGTCGGCGAGGGCCGCGGCGGCGCGGGCGAGGGCGGGGTCGGCCGCCGGGTGGGCGGCGAGCGCCAGCAGCAGGGCGCGGGCGGGCGGCTCGTCGGGGGCGTGCCCGCGCGCCAGGGCGTGCTCCAGGCCGGGCCCCAGCTGGGCGATCGCGCGCGCCAGCGCGTCGCGATGACCCTCGACCGCGTCCGCGGCCACGCCGTCCACGCGGGCGGCCAGCTCGGCGACCAGGGCGGCGAGCGGCGCGCCCGGCCGGGTGACGGGGCCGGCCTCGGGGTCGCCGGCGGGCGGGGCCGGCGCCCCGCCGGAGGGGACCGGCGCACCGCGCCGCCGGCGGGGTCGCGGGCGCCGCGGCCGCGGGGACGGCCGCCGGGGCGGCGGGGTTCGGGGTCCCCGGCGCCGGCGGTGCGGCCGGGGCGCCGGCGCGCCCGCGGGGGCCGCGGCGCGGCGGGGGCCGGGGAGGCCGGGGCCGCGGGGTCGCGGAGGTCGGGATCGCCGGCGCCGTCGCGGCGGCTGCGCCCGGGCGCGACGCGGCGGCGTCCAGCAGGCCCGCCAGGGTGCGGCCCAGCGGGGCTCCGTCCAGGAGCTGCGCCAGCCCGGACACCGCGGCGGGGGTGGCCGGCAGCCCGGCGGCGACCAGCCGCACGAAGGCCGCCGCCTGCGCCGGAGTCGTGACGCCCGCGGCGGCGGCGCGGGCGGCCAGGGCGGTCGCCGCGGATCCGGCCGGGCTCTCCAGCCCGCGCTCGGACATCGCCGCCAGCAGCGCCGTGCCGGCCGGGCCGGGCAGCCCGGCCGCGGCGAGGGCCGCCGGGAGCGTGACCGGTGCACCGGGCGGCGCGGGGGAGGCGGCCTCCGGGGCGATCCTCAGGGTCACGCGCTCGGGGCCGGCCTCGGCCACCACCAGGCGCAGGGTCTGCCCGGGCTCGAGCGGCAGGTCGCTCGCCGCGGTGACCACCCCGCCGGCCAGCGCGAGCTCGACCATGCCCGCCTGGACCGCCAGCACGCGCGCGGCGAGCGCCTGCCCCGGCGAGACCGGCAGCGCCTGGGCGGGCACCGCGAGGCCCCCCGGCGCGGGGGGCGCTGCGGCGAGCGCGGCGGTCGCGGCCGTCGGCGCGGGTGTGGCGGAGGGCATCTCCCCATCTGTCGTCGCGGGCGGCCCCGCCCTGAAGCGGCCCGGCGGTCAAGTGGCCCCCACGGCCTGCCGATAGACCCCGCGATCGGACTCTCCATGGAAGGCACGGTGTGATCAGAGGCCTGTACATCGCCGCGACCGGGCTGCTCGCCGAGAGCAAGCGCCAGGACGTGGTCGCGAACAACCTCGCGAACGCCACGACCACCGGCTTCAAGCGCAGCGAGACGACGGCCTCGCCGTTCGACGAGATGCTGCTGACGAGCATGGGGACCCCCGGCCGTCCCAACATCGGGACCCTGCAGATGGGGGCCCAGGTCAACGGGATCACGCGCATCGACAGCCAGGGGCCCCTGAAGTTCACGGGCAACCACCTGGACCTGGCGCTGGTCGGTTCGGGCCACTTCACCGTGGACGCCCCCAACGGGCGCCGCTACACCCGCGACGGCTCGTTCTCGCTCGACGCGGGCGGCCGGCTGGTGACCAAGGAGGGCTACGCGGTCCTCGGCACCAACGGAAGCCCCATCACGCTCGACCAGGGCGAGGTGAAGATCGCGGCCGACGGCACGGTGTCGCAGGCCGGGCGCGGTGCGCGGGCGGCTCCAGATCACGGCCCTCGACCCCGCCAGCATCGCCACCGAGAGCGGCAGCCTGCTGACCGGCACGCCGTCCGGCACGGCCGACGCCACGGTGCGCCAGGACCACCTCGAGTCGAGCACGGTCAACGTCGTGTCCGAGATGGTCGAGCTCATCCGCGTGATGCGCTCGTTCGAGTCCAACCAGAAGTCGGTGAACGCACAGGACGAGGCCCTCCAGGCCTCGGTGACCAGGGTGGGTGCGGTCGGATAGCGGATGACGCCACGCGAGCAGACCACCGAGCCGGACCGCCCCGACGTGGCGGAAGCTCTGGGAGCCCGACAGACCGACGGCCCCCGCACCCCGCACCACCGCTCGCATGACCTCTCCGCCCGGCTCCGCCGTCCGCACCACGACACGGAGGTTGATGGGCAGATGATGGACGCTCTGTATTCGGCTGCGACGGGCATGATGGCCCAGCAGACCAGCATGGACGTGGTCGCCAACAACCTGGCGAACGCCACGACCACGGGCTACAAGCGCGACCGCCTCGACCTGGTCGACCTCGCGTACCAGCCCTTCAAGCTCCCCACCGGCAAGACCGGCCAGGTCGGCCTCGGCGCCGCCCCGGGCCAGGTGGGCAAGGAGCACGCGCAGGGCAACCTCCAGAACACCGGGCGCGCCCTCGACGTGGCGATCCAGGGCGAGGGCTTCATCCAGGTGACCCGCCCCGACGGCACGCTGGCCTACACCCGCGCCGGCAACCTCCAGGTCGACGCCAACGGCCGCCTGGGCCTGCCCGGCGGCGAGCTGCTGCAGCCGCGCGTGACGATCCCCGCCGGCGCCAGCGACGTGACCATCGGCGCCGACGGGCGGGTGACCGCCACCGTCAACGGGGCGCTCACGCGCATCGGCCAGGTGACCACCGCCTCCTTCGCGAACCCCGCCGGCCTCACGGCCGCGGGCGGCAACCTGTTCCTCGCCTCGGCCAACTCGGGCGCCGCCGACGTGGGCGCGCCCGGCACCGAGAAGCGCGGCCTGCTCTCGCAGGGCGTGCTCGAGTCGTCCAACGTGGACGTGGGCACCGAGATGATCTCCCTGATCATCACCCAGCGCGCCTTCGAGGCGGCCAGCAAGGTGGTCAGCGCCAGCGACGAGATGATGGGCATGGCGAACGGGCTGCGCCGATGACCGCCCCCGTCACCGGCACCGCCGCCGCCGCCGGGCGCGACCGCCGCCTCCGGCACCTCGACCATCCGCCAGGCCGCCGAGGGCTTCGAGGGCGTCTTCATGAGCATGCTCGTCGAGGAGATGATGAAGAGCACGGACGTGGCGCAGGCCAACCCGCTCTACTCCGGCCTCATGACCGAGAAGCTCGGCGACCAGCTCGCCCAGTCGGGCGGGATCGGCCTGGCCGACATGCTCGAGCGCCAGCTGGGCGGCACTCCCTCCGGGGGAGGCGTGACGTGAGCCCCATGACGTGCGCCGACTGCTCGGGCCTGTTCATGTTCCTGCCCCGCGGGGTCTGCGCCACCTGCCAGGAGGCGCGCGAGGAGCGCTTCCAGGAGGTGCGCGACTGGCTGGTCGCCCGCCCCGACGCGACCATGGTCGACGTGACCGAGGCGCTCGACGTGGACGAGTCGCTCATCACCCTCTGGATCCGCGAGGGGCGCCTGCGGGCCATCGCGCCCTCGCCCGACGCGGCCGCCCGCGAGCGCGTCCAGGAGCAGCTGCGCCTGCGCGTCGTCGCGCGGTCGGGCGGCGGCTCCCGCGCCGTCAACGAGTCCGGAATGAGGAGCAAGGCCCAATGAGCCGCGACGCCGCCGTCACCACCCTGGCCGAGCGCCTGGACGAGGCCCTCGAGTCGCAGCGCCGCCTGCTGGAGCTGGTCGTGCGAGCAGCGCCCGGCGATCGCCGGCGGGCGCCACGAGGAGGTCGACGCGATCGCCGGCCGCATCGAGCTCGAGGTGCGCCGGCTGTCGGCCATCGAACAGGCCCGCTCCGCGGCCGCCGAGGCGCTGGCCGACCTGCTCGGCCTGGCCGCCACCCGCTGGTCGGTGCTGCGCGAGGCGCTCAGCCCGGCCGAGCAGACGGTCATCGCCCCGCGCGTCCAGGCCATCGAGGCCGTCGTGCGCGACCTCGAGCTCGCGAACGCCGTCAACGGGCAGCTGGTGCGCCAGGAGCTCGACCTGGTCGACATGTCCGTGCGCAGCCTCGCGACGATCGACCGCAACCCGGCCCACCGCGCCTACACCGCGGGCGGCACGCCGGCCGCGGCCCCCGCGTCCGGTCCGCTGATGCTCAACACGGCCGCGTAGGGGAGGGGTCATGGGATCCACCTTCTTCGGGCTCAACGTCGCGCTCAGCGGCGTCGTGACCCAGCAGCGGGCCCTCAACACGGTCTCGCACAACCTCACCAACGCCACCACCCCCGGCTACACGCGCCAGCGCGTGGACATGGCCGCCGCGACCCCGTTCACGCAGCCGGCGCTCAACATGCCGGTGGCCGCGGGCCAGGTGGGCACCGGCGTCATCGCGGCGCAGTACACGCGGCTGCGCGACCAGTTCGCCGACATCAACTTCCGCGGCGCCACCTCCGACGTGGGCCAGTTCGGCGCCCGCGCCGACGCGCTCGGGAACCTGGACGCGGTCATCGACGAGCCGGGCGACACCGGCATCACCAGCCTGCTCGGGAAGTTCTGGAGCAGCTGGCAGGCCCTGTCGCTGGCGCCCGAGTCGGCCGCCAACCGCCAGGGGGTCCGCGACGCCGGCGAGGCCCTCGCCCAGGGCTTCGCCGACCTCTCCGGCAAGCTGACGGCGGCGCAGGGCGAGGCCGACACGCGCATCGGCCTGGGGGTGAGCCGGGTCAACGAGCTGTCGTCCCAGATCAACGAGCTCAACCGCAAGATCGCGATGGTCAAGGCCGTCGGGCAGGAGCCCAACGACCTGCGCGACCAGCGCGACGCGCTGATCGACGAGATCGCGGGCTACGCCGACGTCGCCGTGACGGAGAACGCCGCCAACGGCAAGGTCTCGGTCGCCATCGGCTCGCAGCTGATCGTGGACGGCACGACGGACACGGTCAACGCCCTGGCCATCGACGGGGCGGGCGCGGCGACGGTCAACGGCGTCGCCACCACCCTCACCAGCGGCAGCCTGCGCGGCCTGGTCGACCTGCGCGACTCGGTGATCGGCGGCACGGGCGGCTACCTCGCCCAGCTCGACACGCTCGCCGCCGCCGTGGCCACCTCGGTCAACGCGCGCCACGCGGCCGGCTACGGGCTCGACGGCTCCACCGGCAACGCCTTCTTCTCCGGCACCACGGCGGCGACCCTGGCGATCTCGGCGCCCGTCGCGGCGTCGGTCGACGCGATCGCGGCCAGCGACACGGCCGCGGGCGTCCCGGCGTCGTCGGGCAACGCCATCGCCCTGGCCCAGCTCCAGTACGTGGTGCAGACCATCGGCGCCACCACCACGAGCATCGACGGCTTCTACGCCGCAGATGGTCACCAAGCTCGGGGTCGACACGGACCAGGCGACCCGCCTCACCCAGGTCCACCAGGGCGTCCTGGACGCCGCCACCGCGCGCCGCGAGGGCGTGAGCGGGGTGAACCTGGACGAGGAGATGTCGGACATGGTCCGTTTCCAGAAGTCCTACAACGCGGCCGCCCGCATGATCACGACGCTCGACGAGATGCTCGAGACGATCGTGTCGCGCATGGGCGTCGTCGGCAGATAGGAGAGGCGACATGGTCGGTCGCATGAGCTCGAACCAGGCGGTGCAGGCGTTCCTCTCGGACCTGCACACCAGCTACCGCGGCCTCTCGGAGGCCCAGCGCACGCTGTCCACCGGCAAGCGCATCAACAGCCCCTCGGACGACCCGATCGGCATCGCCATGGGCCTCGGCCTGCGCCGCGACCAGAGCGCCACCGCGGCGTGGGGCCGCAACGTGGAGGACTCGCAGACGTGGCTCGGCACCACCGACGGCGCGCTCGGACAGGCCCTCGAGGTGGTCCAGCGGGCGCGCGAGCTGGCCGTGCAGGGCGGCAACGGGACGCTGTCGGCCAACGCCCGCGCGCTCATCGCCAACGAGGTCGAGACCCTCAAGAGCCAGTTCGTGGAGATCGGCAACAGCAGCCTGGGCGGCCGCTTCATCTTCGGCGGCACCGCGACCGACACCGCCCCCTTCGACGCCGCGACCGAGCTCGCCACCACGCCCATCAACACCGGGCTGGTCAACCGCGAGGTCTCCCAGGGCTCGATCATGAGCGTCAACATCACGGCCGACCGCCTCCAGGGCCCCGGCGGCGCCACGCCCGACATCTTCGCGGTGCTCGACGGCCTGGCGACGGCGCTGCAGTCCGGCGACTCCAACGCGCTCGCGACCGCGCTCGGGGACCTGGACGCCCACCAGGACAACATCAGCGCGCTGCGCGGCGAGGGGGCGGCCAAGATCAACCGCCTGGAGCTCACCGCCAGCCGCTTCGATGCCCAGCGGATCGCCACCGGCGACCAGCTGTCCAAGATCGAGGACGCCGACATGGCCCAGGCCATCACCGACCTCTCGATGCGCGAGACCGTCTACAACGCGGCCCTCGCGACCGGGGCCAGGGTCATCCAGAAGTCGCTGGTCGACTTCCTGCAATAGGCCCGGGGACACGAATCTCAAGTCTCCCGGCGCGGTTCCGATGAGGGTTCACGTGATCCCCCCGCATCGGAGGGATTCGTCTCCAACGTCGATTCGGATGTTCGGCGAGTACGCGCACCACGTTCGTTTGTGACGCAGGACAGGGAAGTCCCGTCTCAGCTCTTTCCCGGGCACACGCCCGCTGCCGGTTCGCCGGCGGAACGACTGGCGAGAAAGGGATTCTCACATGGGTCTGCGGATCTACAACAACGTCGAGGCGCAGATGGCCCACCGTCAGCTGTCCTCCACGAACACCCAGCTCAGCAGGACGATGGAGCGGCTGTCCTCCGGCCTGCGCATCAACCGTGCCGCCGACGACGCGGCCGGCCTCGCCGTCAGCGAGGAGATGCGCTCCCAGATCCGGGGCATGCACGTCGCCTCGCGCAACGCGCAGGACGGCGTCTCGATGGTGCAGGTCGCCGACGGCGCCCTCGGCGGCGTCAACGACATGCTCCAGCGCATCCGCGACCTGTCGGTCCAGGCGGCCAACGGCACGCTGACCGACCAGCAGCGCGGCAACCTGGACCAGGAGGTCCAGTCGATCGTCGCCGAGATGGCGCGGGTCGCCGCCGACACCGAGTTCAACGGCGTCAAGATCCTCTCCGGCTCGGTCGCGACGGCCGCCAACGCCGTCACGCTCCAGGTGGGCGCCAACGGCTCGCAGGTGATCGCGTTCACGATCGGCACCATGTCCGCCGCCGACCTCGGCATCTCGGGCATCGCCATCAGCACCGCCGCCGCGGCCACCCAGGCCATCGCCTCGATCGACGCCGCCATCCGTCAGGTCAACTCCAGCCGCGCCGCCATGGGCGCCATCCAGAACCGGCTCGAGCAGACCATCAGCCGGCTCGACCTGACCTCCGAGAACCTCCAGGCCGCCGAGTCGCGGGTCCGCGACGCCGACATGGCCACGGAGATGATCGACTTCACGCGCAACCAGATCCTCCAGCAGTCCGGCACCGCGATGCTCGCCCAGGCCAACCAGGCTCCGCAGACCATCCTGCGGCTGCTGCAGTAGGAGAACGATGAACCGCACCGAGCAGGAAGACGGGATGACCACGGCCGCCGGCGTCGCGACCTCGATCACGGTCGCCTCCCAGGCGCTGGGCGCGGTCGAGATCCGGCCCGAGACCATCATCACGGCGTGCGAGCCCCTGGCGGGCTTCCCCGCCTGCATGTCGTACGCCCTCGTGGAGCACGACCACTCCACGGGCGCGGCCAGCCGCTCGGTGTTCTGGTTCCAGGCGGTGGAGCCGCCCTTCCACGCCTTCGTGGTCACCGACCCCTGGAGCGTGTTCCCGGACTACGCGCCCGAGGTGTCCGACATCGACGCCGGCCAGCTGGAGCTGACCAGCTTCGAGGACGCCCGCGTCTACTCGATCCTCACGATCCCGCGCAACCCGAGCGAGATCAGCGTCAACCTGCGCGCGCCGCTGGTCATCAACGTGGCCCGCCGGCTGTGCAAGCAGGTCGTGCTCCTCAACGAGCAGTACCACACCCGCCACCTGGTGAACGCGCCGCAGGCCTAGCCGCCGGGGGCCTCGACGAGGCCCTGGGGGATAGGCTCGGCGCGTGGTGATCGATCGCCTCACGGTGCCGATCGTCCTGGCCCCGATGGCGGGCGGGCCGTCCACGCCGGAGCTGGCCGCCGCCGTCGCCGACGCCGGCGGGCTCGGTTTCGTGGCGGCGGGCTACCTGACCGCCGACGCGCTCGCCGAGCGCATCGCCGCGACCCGCTCCCTGACCGCCGGCCCGTTCGGGGTCAACGTGTTCGTGCCCGGTCCGCCCGCCGAGCCGGCGGTGTTCGCGCCCTACCTGGCGCGGCTGGCCCCGGAGGCGGAGCTGCAGGGCGTGGCCCTGGGCGAGCCGCGCTTCGACGACGACGGCTGGGAGGCCAAGCTGGCGCTGCTGGCCCGCGACCCGGTGGCCGTCGTGTCCTTCACCTTCGGGAGCCCCCCGGCCGCGGTGGTCGCGGCGCTTCGGAGCGCGGGCAGCGAGGTGTGGGTCACCGTGACGAGCCCCGAGGAGGCGGTGCTGGCGGCCGAGGCCGGGGCCGACGCGCTGGTGGTGCAGGGGGCGGAGGCGGGCGGCCACCGGGCCGCGTTCGTGGACCGCGACGGCGTCCCGGCGCTCGGCCTGCTGGCGCTGCTGCAGCTGGTGCGCGAGGCCGTGGACCTGCCGCTGGTGGCGACCGGCGGGATCATGACCCGCCGGGCGGTGGCGGCCGTGCTGGCGGCCGGCGCGCGGGCGGCCCAGGTCGGCACCGCGTTCCTCCTGTGCCCCGAGGCGGGCACGTCCCCGCCCCACCGGCGCGCCGTGGCCTCGACCGCGCCCACCGCCCTCACCCGGGCCTTCAGCGGGCGGCTGGCGCGCGGCGTGCGCAACCGCTTCATGGACGCGCACGGCCACGCGGCCCCGATCGCCTACCCCGAGGTCCACCACGCCACCGCGCCGCTGCGCGCCGCCGCGCGGGCCGCGGGGGACGCCGAGGCGATCAACCTGTGGGCCGGGGAGGCCCACGCCCTGGCCCGGGAGCTGCCGGCCGGCGAGGTGGTGCGCCTGCTGGCCCCGGACGGGGGCGCCTGAGCGCCGTCGTCCCGCCGGGCGGGGTTGGCCCGCCGAGGCCGTGGGTAGGGTGGCCTCAGTGACCCCCGACGGTGAACAGGGTCAGCGCCGCGCTCGCCATCATGCCCGCGCCGCCCACCAGCAGGCCGGAGCGGCCACGCCCCGCCACCAGCAGGCCGGCCGCGACCAGGTTGACCACGCCGACGGCCACCACCAGCGCGGTGGGCGCCGCGTCGCCCGCGGAGAAGCGCTCCAGCGCGGGCGCGTAGGCCGGGTCGTAGGAGAGGTGGTGGTACAGCAGCAGCATCGCCGCGGCGGCCGGGACCAGGGCCAGCTCGCGCACCGCCGTCAGCCGCTGCGTGGCGGCGCGCGACAGGCCGCAGGCGAACATCACCAGGCCGCCCAGCCCCACCGCGCCGACCGCGACCAGCAGCAGGCCCGCGGCGCCGGGGGCCCCGTCGATGGGGTCGCCCACGTCCGCGACGTCCAGGCCGACCAGCGCCTCGTACGCCGCGGCGGCGACGACCAGGAGCAAGCCGACCACCACGATCGTCCGATCCGAGCGCACCGCGGCAGCCTACGGATCGGCGTCGCCGCCGGTCCCGCTGCGACAGGCGTCGCAGGAGTTCGGGCGCGGGGGTGCAAGCCATGACAGATGCGTCACACGACAATCGGGGGAATGACGTGACCACCAGCCGAACCCGGCAGCCCCGCCGGGAGAGCGACCGGTACGAGGACGAGTACGACGAGCCGCCCCGGCGGGGAGGGCGCCGCCCGCCCACCGGAATCGGCGCGCGCCGCTTCGGGCTCCCGGTCGTCGCGGCCGCGCTGGTCGGCGGGCTGTTCGTCGGCTACATCGTCAGCTCGGGAGGCAGCGGCACCGCCACGGTGACCGAGACCAAGACCGTCTCCGCGCCCTCCTCCGCCTCCGCCCCCGGGGCGGCCACCGCCAGCGGCGCCGCCTCGCGCAGCAGCATCAACCTGGCCGTCCTCAACGGCTCCAGCCAGAGCGGCCTGGCCCGCGGCACGGCCGACACGGCCGAGGGCCTCGGCTACCAGAACGTCTTCGCCGCCGACGCGCCGTCGCCGGTGACCGTGAGCGAGGTGGTCTACCGCGAGGGCTACGCGGCCCAGGCCCAGCAGGTCGCCGACGACCTCCAGCTGCCCGCTCCGTCGCCCGCGACCGTGGGCTCCGGCGTGCTGGCGGTGGCGCCGGACGCCCAGGTGGTCGTGGTGCTCGGCACGGACGCGACGACCGGATCCGACACGACCGCCGACCCGGCCGCGAGCGGCACGGGAGCGGCCACCGACGCCGGGACCGCGACCGCCCCGGCGGACGGGAGCACCCCCACGCAGTGACCAACGGCCCCGCCCTCGGGCGGGGCCGTTCGCGGGCCGCACCTAAACGGGTTCTCAACCCCGGGGCGCTGCTGCCGATGGGAGGCCATGGGCCTGCGACTCCTGGGCGATCCGCCCGCGAACCCCGCCGAGGGCGTGCGCGTGGGCGCGGGCCCTCAGGGCCCGGTGCGGCTGCTGCCGCTGCCCAGGATCAGCGACCCGCGCGGCAACCTCACCTTCATCGAGTCCGGGCAGCACGTGCCCTTCGAATGCCGGCGCGTCTACTACCTGTACGACGTGCCCGGCGGCGAGGGCCGCGGCGGGCACGCGCACCGTGAGCTGCAGCAGCTGGTGATCGCCGCCTCCGGGAGCTTCGACGTGGCGGTCGACGACGGCACCCGCACGCGGGTCTTCTCGCTCAACCGCTCCTACACCGGCCTCTACATCCCCTCGATGGTCTGGCGCGAGCTGGCCAACTTCTCGTCGGGATCGGTCGCGCTGGTGCTGGCCTCCGAGCACTACTCCGAGGCCGACTACTACCGCGACTACGACGACTTCGCCCGCGACGCGCGGACCCCGGCATGACCACCCAGGCGCCCGGGAGGGTCGCCTTCCTGGACCTGGCGGCCGCGCACGCGGAGCTGTCGGACGAGCTGGACGCCGCGCTCGCGCGGGTCGCGGCCGGCGGGCGCTACGTGCTGGGGCCCGAGGTGGAGGCGTTCGAGGAGCGCTTCGCCGCGGCCGTGGGCACGCGGCACTGCGTGGGCGTGGGCTGCGGCCTGGACGCCCTGCACCTGGCCCTGGTGGCCGCGGGCGTCGGCCCGGGCGACGAGGTGCTGGTGCCCGCGACGACGTACATCGCCACCTGGCTCGCCGTGACGCTGGCCGGGGCCGCGGTGGTGCCGGTCGAGCCCGATCCGCGCACGGGCAACATCGACCCCGACCGCCTGGAGAGCGCCGTCACCCCGCGCACGCGGGCGATCGTGCCGGTGCACCTGCACGGCCTGCCCGCGCGCATGGACGAGATCCGCGCCGTCGCCGGCCGCCACGGGCTGCGCGTGATCGAGGACGCCGCCCAGGCCCACGGCGCGCGCCACCGCGGCCGCCCGGTCGGGGGGCTCGGCGACGCCGCCGCGTGGAGCTTCTACCCGGGCAAGAACCTGGGCGCCATGGGCGACGGCGGCGCGGTCACCACCGACGACGACGCCCTGGCCGGGCGCCTGCGGCGCCTGCGCAACTACGGCGCCACGGAGCGCTACGTGCACCCCGAGCGCGGCGTCAACAGCCGCCTCGACGAGCTCCAGGCCGCGGTCCTCTCGGTCAAGCTGGAGCACCTGGAGCGCTGGAACGCCCGGCGGGCGCGCATCGCCGGCCTCTACCTGGCCGGCCTGGCCGGGTCTCCGGTGACGCTGCCGGCCGCTCCGGCCGAGGACCGGCACGCCTGGCACGTCTTCGCGATCCGCAGCGACCGGCGCGACGCCCTGGCCGGCGCACCTGCGCGCCGCGGGCGTCGAGACGCTGGTGCACTACCCGGTGCCGCCGCACCTGCAGGGCGCGTATCGCGACCTGGGGCTGGCTCCCGGCGACCTGCCGATCGCCGAGGCGATCGCCCGCCAGACCCTCAGCCTGCCGATGGGTCCCCACCTCGCGCCGGCGGACGCCGAGCGGGTGGTCGAGGCCGTGAGGGGGTTCGATGGCGACGATTGACCCGTCCGCGCCGCCGGCTCGCCGGCGACGCCCACCTGACGGCCTTCAGCACGGAGGCCTTCAACGCGCTCAACCTCGCCCCGGGCCAGCGCCTGCGTCGCCTGGACCACGTGTCCGACGGCCGCCTGGTCGGGTCGCTGGTCGGCGTGGTGGAGGGCGACGAGTTCCGCTCGGGCCACAGCGCCCCCTTCGGCGGCCCCGACTTCGTGCGCGAGACGGAGACGGCCCGGCTGGTGGGCGAGACGCTCGCGGCCGCGGTGGCGCGGCTGGAGGCGGAGGGGATCCGCAGCATCCGGATCAAGGCCCGGCCCGCCTTCTACTCGGGCTCCGAGGCCGGCGTGCAGTTCGCCCTCCTCAACCTGGGCTTCGCCGTCGAGCGCTGCGAGCTGAACTTCCACATCGACCTCGACGGGATCGCGAGCGCCGACGACTACGTCGGCCGCCTGCGCTCGCCCGCGCGCCGCGCGCTGCGCCACGCCGCCGACGAGCCCTTCGCCTTCTCCCAGGCCCGCACCGAGGGCGACTGGGCCCGCGCCTACGGCATCCTCGCCGAGAACCGGCGCGCCAAGGGCCGGCGCCTGGCGCTGTCGCTCGACTACGTGCGCCGCGTGCGCGACGCGCTGCCCGGCCGGGTGCGCGCGTTCCTGCTCAGCCACGGTGGCTGGCCGTGCGCCGCCGCCCTGCTGTACCGCGTCGCGCCCGGGCGCGAGCTGGTCGTGTACTGGGGCGACGCCGCCCACGCGCTGCCGCGCTCGCCCATGAACCTGCTCTGCCTGCGCCTCGTGGAGGCCGCCCTCGCCGAGGGCGTCCGGACCCTGGACCTCGGCATCTCCAGCGTTCGACGGCGTGCCGGACCAGGGCCTGATCCAGTTCAAGCGGAGCGTCCTGGCGCGCGAGAGCCTGCGCCTGGACCTGGTGAGGAGTGCGCCATGACCACCCGCGACGCCACGACGGCCGACTACTCGGCCGTCTACGACCCCGAGTCCGACTTCGACAGCCGCTACACGCGGGCCACGATCGCGCGCATCGCGCCGCACGTGCTCGCCGGCGAGCGGGTGCTGGAGCTGGGCTGCGCCACCGGGCTGATGACCGCCGAGCTCGCCGCGCGCGGCGCGCGCGTGACCGCGGTCGACCGCTCGGACGCCTACCTGGCGCGCGCCCGCGGGCGCGGCCTGCCGGGCGTGCGCTTCGTCGAGGCCCGCCTGGACGAGGACGGCTGGGAGGAGCGCACCGGCGACGGCTTCAGCCACGTGCTGGCCTGCAACCTCATCCACGAGCTGCCCGACCCCCTCGACGCGCTCACCCGGGCCGGCGCGCTGCTGGCGGCCGACGGCGTGGTGCACCTGACCCTCCAGAACCCCCACTCGATCCACCGCCTGGTGGCGCTCGAGATGGGCCTGCTCGACGACCCGCGCGGCATCTCCGGGCGCGGCCGCCGCTACTCCACCCTGCGCATCTGGGACGCCGACGAGCTCATCGAGCTCGCCTGGGAGGCCGGACTGCGGGTGGTGGCGCGCGAGGGCGTGATGCTCAAGCCGCTGCCCAACGACATGATGGCCGCGCTGCCCGACGACGTCCTCGACGGGTTCGAGCGCGCCGCCCGCCACCTCCCCGACAACTGCGCGATGAACTACCTGGTGCTCCGTGCCCGGGGCTAGCCCGCTCGTCGTGGTGGGCGGCTCGATCGCCGCGCTCACCGCCGCCGACGCCGCCCTGCGCCGCGGCCGCCCGGTGGAGCTGCTGCTGCCCCGCGCGGGCGTCGGCGCGCGGCTTCCGGCGCCTGCGAGGTGGACGGACGGCGCCTGGACCTGGGGGTGCGCCTGCTGGAGATCGACCGCGAGGACGCCGGCCCGGCGCCCGCGCTGGCCGACTACCGGCCCGGGCCGACGGCGCACGCGCCCTTCGTGCGCCACGTGGCCGACTGGGTCGGCGACCTGGTGGGCGAGCGGCTGCGCGAGGTGGACCGGCCGGCCATGTCGCTCGACGGCCGCCTGGTGGACGACATCTACTTCACGGTCGACCTGGACGGCCTGGCCAGAGCGCTCCCCGCCGAGGAGGCGCGCCGCACCGCCGCCGAGGCCGCGGAGGCCGCCCGCCGCGAGGGCGACGCCGGCGTGCTGGACGACCGGCACGACCTGCTGGCGGCCTCGCTGGAGGAGGCCTCGCGGGCCAACCACGGCGACACCTTCCACGGGCGCTTCATCGCCCCGATGTGCGCCAAGATCCACCCCGGCGGAGCCGCCGCGGTCCCCGCCGCCCTGCGCCGCAAGGTGTGGATGCCCCTGTTCTACCCGCGCACCCTCGAGCGCGCCGCGGCCGGCGCGCCGACCGGCTTCCACCCCCGCCGGCCCTTCCACACGGTCGAGCCGGGCGGGATGGGCGAGGTCGTGGAGGCCCTGCTCGCGCGCATCCGCTCCGCCGCCGGCGCGCGCGTCATGACCGTCGGCCGGCTGGTGCGCGCCGCCCGGGCCGGCGGCGGCACGACCGCCCTGGCCTTCGACAGCGGCGTCGTGCGCAGCGTGCGGCGGCCCGTGATCGGCGTGGGCGCCGAGGAGGCGTTCGCGGCGGTGGGGGCCCGCTACGCGCCCGAGCGCGTGCCCATGGTCATCGCCTGGGCCGAGGTCGACGAGGACGATCTCCTCGGCCCTGCCGAGCCTCACCCACATCCCCGACCCCGCGGTCCCGGCCTTCCGCGTCAGCCTCGGCGGCGAGGGCGCCCCGGGGACGCGGGTGCTGGTGCTGGAGCTGCGCCACGACACCCCCGCCGCCGACGTCGAGGCCGCCGTGATCGCCACCCTGCGCGACACCGGCCTCGTGCGCCCCGGCGCGCCGGTGCGGGTGGTGCACCGCCACATCGGCCGCGGGCCGACCGACCCCTCGCGCGCGAGCGTCGACGCGTTCGCGCGCGCCCACGACGTGTTCGACGCGGCCGCGCTCGACGCCGAGATCGTGGGCGGCGCGACCGCCTTCGGGGCCGACTCGTTCAACGAACAGGTGATCCAGGGCCTGCGGGCCGAGGAGATGACGGCATGACGCTGACCCCGGCGGCCCTCGACGACTACGCGCGCACCTACTACCTGAGCGACGAGATCGCCGACATCGACATCGAGGAGCGCGCCCAGCGGCTCAGCGCGCCGCGGGTGGCCGCGGCCGTCGGGGACGCCCGGCGGGTGCTCGACATGGGCTACGGCACCGGCGAGATGGCGGCCGAGCTGCTCGGGCGCGGCCTGGCGGCCGAGGTCGTGGAGGGGTCGCCCCTGCTCGCCGACCGGGCCCGCGCGGAGCACCCCGGGCTGGTGGTCCACCAGGCGATGTTCGAGGACTTCGACCCCGGCCCGGTGTACGACGCGGTGCTCGCCCTGCACGTGATGGAGCACGTCGACGCGCCCCGCGACCTGATGGCGCGCGTCCGCGGCTGGCTCGCCCCGGGCGGGGCGCTCGTGGTCGTGGTCCCCAACCGCCACTCCCTGCACCGCCGCCTGGCGGTCCTCATGGGGATCCAGGGCGAGCTGGACGACCTCTCGCCGCGCGACCACCTGGTGGGCCACCGCCGCGTGTACGGGCTCGACACCCTCGGGGAGGACCTGCGCGCCGCGGGCTTCGCGGTGCAGGAGGAGTTCGGCTTCACCCTCAAGACCGTCCCCAACGCGATGATGCTGGACTGGCCGCCCGACCTGATGGACGCCCTCACGGCCATCAGCCCCGACCTGCCCGCCGGCCTGCTGGCCAACATCGGCGTCCGCGCCGTGGCGGTCGCGTGAGCGGCGCGGAGGGGCTCGCGGCGAACCGGCGCTCCTTCGCGGCCCTCGAGGCGCGGGTCCTCGCGGACGCCGCCGCCGGCGCCGACGCCCGCGCGGCGGCCTGGGCCCAGATCGCGGCCGACCACGCCTGGCACAGCCCCCACGGCGCCTGGGCCAGCCCGGCCATCGACGACGCCCTGGAGCAGATCGGCCGCCGCGCCTGCCCGCGCGGGCCGCGGACGCCGGCACCCGACGGGCGCCGGCGCGTGCTGCACGTGGCCACCGAGTGCGCCGACGTGGGCGGGCACTCGCGCATGGCCTGGCGCTGGATCGAGCGCGACGCCGACTCGGTGCCCACGCTCGCCCTCACCCGCCATCGCGGGCCGGTGCCCGATCGCCTGACCTACGCCGTCGGCGTCGCGGGGCGGCCGGCTCGAGATCATCGAGGGCCACGACCAGCTCGCGCGCGCCCGCGCGCTCGGCCGCCTGGTGGACGCGGCCGACCTGGTCGTGCTCCACGTCCACCCCTTCGACGCCGTCGCGCCGATCGCGCTGGCCGACCGCAGCGGGCGCCCGCCGGTCGTGCTGGTCAACCACGCCGACCACTGCTTCTGGCTGGGCCCGCGCGTCGCCGACCTGGTGGTGAGCACGCGCCCCGCCGCCGCCCGCTCCTGCGCCGCGCGCCGCGGGGTGGCGCCCGAGCGCACGTCCCTGCTGGCCGTGCCGGCCGACGCGCCGGTGGCGCTGCCGGACCGCGAGCGCGCGCGGCGCGAGCTGGGCCTGCCCGCCGACGCCCGGGTGCTGGTGGCGATGGCCTCGGCCTACAAGCTGGAGCGCATCGACGACGTCGGCTTCCTGGACCTGCTCGAGCCGGTCGTCGCCGCCCTGCCGGGGACGATCCTGGTCGCCGTGGGCCCCGAGGACGAGGGCGCCTGGCGCGCCGCGGGCGAGCGCACCGGCGGGCGCGTGCGCGCGCTCGGCGTGCTGCCGGACCCGTCGGCGGCGCTGGCCGCGGGCGACGTCTTCGTCGACGGCTACCCGTGCTCGTCCCTCACCGCCGCCCTCGAGGCCGCCGCGCGCCGGGCTGCCGGTGGTCAGCCACCAGCCGCCCCGCCCCCAGGCGGCGACCTACGACATCGACGAGCCCGCGCTCGGCGCGGCGCACGTGCGCGTGGCCGACGCGGACGGCCTCGCCTCCGCCATCGGCCGCCTGCTGTCCGACGAGGACGCCCGCCGGGAGGCCTCGGCCGCCGCCCTCGCCGCCGCGGCGTCCATGCGCGACCGCGCCGCCTGGGTGCGCGCGCTGGAGGCCGTCTACGCCCGCGCCGCCGCGCTGTCGGCCGCGGGGCCCCCGCCGGCCCACCCGGTCGGCGCGCCGACGCCCGCCACCGAGCACGAGGACGCCTTCCTGCTCGCGCTGCACGAGGCCTCCGGGATGAGCGTCCCGGCCGAGGTCGCCGTGGCGCGCAACGGCGACGCCTTCCCCGACGACCCCCGGGGCGGGCTCGCGGTGGTCGCCTACTGCCGCGACGACGTGCAGGGCCTGCAGCGGCTGCTGGCCTCGGCCGTGGCCACCTGCGACGAGCTCGACGCGGTCGAGGCGATCATCATCGACGACGCCTCCACCGACGGCACCGGGGCCATGCTCGCGGCCCTGGGCGGGGACGTCCGCTGGCTGCGCAACCCGGCCCCGCTCGGCGCCGCCGCGTCGTGGCCGCGCGGGGTGGAGCTGGCCGGCACCGGGCAGGCCGCGCTGCTGGTGACCAGCGACGTCGTCCTGGCCGACGGCTGGATCGCGCCCCTGGCGGCCGCCCTCGCGCGGCCGGGCGTGAGCGCCGTGGCCCCCCGGATCGTCGGCGGCACCGGCCGCGAGGTGTGCGTGCTCGCCTCGCTCGACGCGCTGCGCAACGGCTGCGCCATCCTGCCGCTCGCGGTCCCCGAGGCCGTCGTCCTGGGCGCGCGCGCCTCCACCCCGCACCTCGAGGTCGCCTCATGATCGCCGGTTGCACGATCGTCGCCCGCAACTACCTGGCGATGGCCTCGGCCCTCGCCGACTCGTTCATCGCCGCCCACCCCGACAGCACCTTCACGGTGCTGGTGATCGACCTGGGCGACGAGCGGGTGGACTCGGACGACCCCCGGATCCGGGTGGTGCGCCCCACCGAGGCGGGCTTCAGCGCCGCCGAGTTCAACCGCATGGCGACGATCTACACCGTGGTGGAGCTGGCGACCGCCGTGAAGCCCACGCTGATGCGCCACCTGCTCGACGCCACGGGCGAGGCGGTCGTCTACCTCGACCCCGACATCCTGGTGTTCGCGCCCCTGGAGGAGATCGAGCGCCAGGCGCGCCGCGAGGACATCGTGCTGACGCCCCACACCTCGATCCCCCTGCCCGAGGACGGCAAGCACCCCTACGAGGCCGCCTTCCTGGCCTGCGGCGTCTTCAACCTGGGCTTCGTGGCCGTGGGCCCCGGCGGCGGGCCGTTCCTCGACTGGTGGGCGGGGCGCCTGGCGCGCCAGTGCATCGACGCCACCGCCCAGGGCCTGTTCGTTGACCAGAAGTGGATCGACCTGGTGCCCTGCTACTTCCGCCACCACGTCATGCGCCTGCCCGAGGTCAACGTGGCCTACTGGAACCTGCCGGTGCGCGAGCTCGCGCGCGGACCCGAGGGCTGGCTGGTGGACGGCCGGCCGCTGGTGTTCTTCCACTTCAGCGGCTACGACCCGGCCCGCCCCGACCTGCTGAGCAAGTACCAGGGCCCGGACCCGCGCATCCGCCTGGACGAGCACCCCGACCTGCGCGCGCTGTGCGACGACTACGCGGGGCGGCTGGCCGAGCGCGGCCACGCGACCCTGCGCCGCTCGGCGTACGGCCTCGACCGCCTGCCCGGCGGCCTGGTGCTGGAGCCGCGCATGCGCCGGCTGTACCGGCGCGCGCTGGTGGCCGCCGAGGGCGCGGGCGCACCCCCGCCCCCCAACCCGTTCGACGAGGGCGGCGAGGACGCGTTCGCGCGCTGGCTCTCCACCCCCGCCGGCGACCCGGCCGAGCTCGGCGCCCTCTCGATCTACGCCGCCGCCGCCTGGATGGAGGAGCCGGGGCTGCGCTCCGCCTTCCCCGAGGTGCCCGGGCCGGACGCGGCGCGCCTGCTGGACTGGCTCGAGGGCGGCGGCGCCGCGTCGCTCGGGATGCCCGCCTGGATGTGTCGTGCGGAGGCGCCCCAGTACGCGTAGCGTTTCCCGGTCGCTGTCATCGAGACCGGGGGATCGGGATGTCGGAGGTCGTCGTCGTTGTGCTGGGCCGGGCCGCGCCGGGGCGGGGGGACGAGGCCGCCGCCGCCTTCCAGGAGGTCGCCGTGCCGACCCACGCCGAGGAGGGCTGCATCACCTACGCCGTCCACCGCGTGGTGGGCGACGCGGACCGCATCGTGCTGGTGGAGCGCTGGGCCTCGCGCGAGGCCCTCGACCAGCACCTGCAGACCCCCCACCTGCTCGCCTTCCGCGAGGGCTCGCACGACCTGTGGGCGGAGCCGATGGAGATCCTGATCGTGGACCCGGTCGAGGCCGCCGACGCGACCAAGGGCTACCTGGGCGGCGGCACGGCGTAACCGTTGGCTCCGGGCGGGCAGGAGGGTGGTTCGGGGGCGCCGAAGACGTCGGCGGCGCTCCCGGACGCCTCACCGCTCCATCTCGCCCCCAGGGAGGCCCCGATGACCCATCCGCCCGCGTACGACCCGCTCGACACCATCAACTGGATGCTCGAGGAGGCCCGGCGCGAGGTCTACGCCGAGACCGTGCTGCTCGACGACGGCCGCACCAAGAAGAAGACCAAGGCCCAGCGCAACGACGACCGGGTGCGCTTCGACACCCTCTGCGCCGTGATGTGGAACATCACCGGCCGGCCCGAGCCGCTCGACGCCGTGACGGAGAAGGCCCTGGCGTAGCCCGACGGGGCGTTCTGAGCTTCGAGGCTCTGGGAGCTCGCTCTGAGGCTTCCGCGCTTCGAGGCTCCGGAGCTCTGAACGTTCCGCGAGGAGCCTTGCGGAGAAGGAGCGCCGGCGACTAAGCGTGGAGGTCGGCCTCTTAGCGGCCCGGCCTCGCCGCGGCAAATCGGCCCTCAGCCGGGCCGATTTGCATTCGCGGCACCGGCCCTTCGGCGGCGGACATTGTACGGCCGGCGACGCCGGCCGTCTCGTCGCCTCGACGGCGACATCGGAGCCAGAGCCTGATCTACCGGGCGGAGTCCTGACTCACGGCGCTTGGCCCCGATGTCGCGTGAGCGACGAGACCCAGAAGGCCCGGGAAACCGGGCCTTCTGCGTACGAGCTCGCCGCCGCAGGCGGCCTGCGATCTGCAAATGGGCCCGGCCAGGGACCATTTGCCGCGTCCCAGCCCGCCCGCAAGAGGCGGGCTCAACGCGTCAGGAGCAGGCGCTGTTGACGGCAACCCCGGCGAGAGCGCCCGGCTCGCAAACCCCGACCAGGAGCGTTCGAGCTCGAGCCCCGAAGCACGGAAGCCCCGACGCCTCAGCAAACCCCGAATCGGAACGCTCGGAGAACGCCCACGAGCCCCGAGCACGGAACGCCCCACAAAGACGAAGGGCCCGGTCTCCCGGGCCCTTCGATGTCACGCGTTCCCGCCGGGACCTCAGACGGGGTCCTCTTCGTCGTCGCCCTCGTCGGGCTCCTCGACCTCCTCGAGGGAGATCTCCTCGACCTCGTCCGTCTCCGGCGACGACCGCGACCACGGTCTCCTCCTCCTCGTCGGCCGGGTCCGCGTCCGCCTCGACCTCGACCTCGGCGACCTCCTCGGTCGCGTCGCCCTCGAGGACGTGGGCCAGCGCGGGGGTCAGGGCGATGCCGTCGTCGTCGCCCTCGACCGACCTCGTCGTCGTCGAGGCCCTCCAGCAGGAGCGGGTCCGTCTCGAGCTCGTCGAGCTCGAGCAGGGCGGCCTCGTCGGCCAGGCCCTCGGGGTCCCAGCGCACCTTGACCTCGCCGTCGAGGATCTCCGCCTCGGCCAGCGCGACCGGGTCGCGGGAGGTCAGCTCGCCCGGGGCGGGGGGCGGTGCGGCCTCCGCGCGGAGCTCGGCCGGGTCGGCCGTGAGCCAGAGCGTGATCTGGCGGGCGCGCTTGGCGACCGCGTGAACCAGTGCGTAGCGCGATCCGTCAACGTGCTGCAGCGACTGATCCAGGCGCCGTCCGTACAGCATCCGACCTCCCCGGCCGATTGTGGCGATTCCGAAACCGACCCGACATACTAGCGCCCACGCGGCAGTGCTATGTGGATTCGACCCGTGCAGCGCAAGGAGGCCTCCATATGCTGGTGCTCACACGCAAGGCCAATCAGAGCATCATGATCGGCGACAGCATCGAGGTCTCGGTGCTCTCGGTTCTCGGCGAGAAGGTGCGGCTGGGCATCCAGGCGCCCCGTGACGTGCCGGTGTTCCGCAAGGAGGTCTTCCTGGAGATCCAGGCCCAGAACCTCGAGGCGGCGGAATCGAGCAAGGAAGCCCTCGATCAGGCCCTCGGCATGATGGGCGAGGCGGAGGAGGCCCGCTAGAGCCTTCTTTATGGGGGGCTCCGCGCCTCAAGACGGCATGGGGCGCTGTCGATAGACCCCCTGAACGCGAGGACCAGGATGGTCGCCGCGTCGTCGTTCCACCACTCGCATGGATGCGGGGCGGGGCGATGGATCCACACATATCGACCTGGATTCAAGGAGGAATCATGGGTCTGAGCGTTTACAACAACATCGAGGCGCAGAACGCGCACCGCATGCTCAGCGCCACCAACACGGCGGTCAGCAGGTCGATCGAGCGCCTGTCGAGCGGTCTGCGCATCAACCGCGCGGCCGACGACGCCGCCGGCCTCGCCGTCTCTGAGGGCATGCGCTCTCAGATCCGCGGCATGAACGTCGCCTCGCGCAACGCGCAGGACGGCATCTCGATGATGCAGGTGGCCGACGGCGCCCTGGGCACCGTGGGCGACATGCTGCAGCGCGTCCGTGACCTGGCCGTCCAGGCCTCCAACGGCACGCTGACCGACGCCCAGCGCGGCAACCTGAACGTCGAGGTCCAGCAGATCCTCACCGAGATCGGGCAGCACCGGCACCGACACCGAGTTCAACGGCCTCAAGATCCTGGCCGGCTCCGTCGCCACGGCGGCGTCCGCGGTCACCCTGCAGGTGGGTGCCAACGCCAGCCAGAGCATCGCGTTCACCATCGGCACCGTCTCGGCCTCCGACCTCGGCATCTCGGGCATCGCCGTGTCGTCGGCGGCGTCGGCCTCCGCGGCCATCGCCTCGCTGGACGCGGCGATCAGCACCGTCACCACCCGTCGAGCGAACCTGGGTGCCATCCAGAACCGGCTGGAGAACACCATCAACCGGCTCGAGCTGACGGCCGAGAACCTCCAGGCCGCCGAGTCGCGCATCCGTGACGCGGACATGGCGCAGGAGATGATCACGTTCACCAAGAACCAGATCCTCCAGCAGTCCGGCACCGCGATGCTCGCGCAGGCCAACCAGGCCCCGCAGAACATCCTCTCCCTCCTGCGGTAGCCCACACGCTCCGCATCCGTCGCAGGACCTCCGAGGCCCGCCATCCGGCGGGCCTCGGTCGTTGCGGCGGCGCCTAGCCCAGGGCCCCGGCGATGCGCTCGTACGACTCCAGGCGCGCCGCGTGGTCGTGCACGCCGGTCATCACCATCACCTCGTCGGCGCGGGTGGCCTCGGCGAGCGTCCGCAGCCGCTCGGCCACCTCGGCCGGATCGCCCAGCACCTGGGCCCGCATGTAGCGCCGCACCTGCTCCTGCTCGTGCGGCGAGTAGTCGTGCGCCGCCGCCTCCTCGGGGGTGGGCAGCGGGCCGGGGCGCCCCGCCCGCATCCGCACCACGCCCAGCGCCAGCGACATCGCCAGGTGCCGCGCGCGGTCGGCGTCGCCGGCGCACACCGCCGACACCGCGAGGATCGCCCGCGGCTCGGCGAGCGCGGGGGAGGGCCGGAAGGCGTCGCGGTACAGGTTCATCGCCTCCTCCGCGCCGCGCGGGTTCATGTGCCGGGCGAAGGCGAAGCCCGTGCCGAGCGCCGCGGCGACGCGCGCGCCGTAGTCGCTGGAGCCCAGCATCCAGATGGGGGGCAGCGGCACGTCGACCGGCTCGGCCCGGACCCCGTGGAAGGGGTGGTCCGGGGGCAGGCCCTCGCCGCCGAGGTGCACGAGGTCCATCAGCTGCGCGGGGAAGTCGTCCGCGCCCGGCGGGCCGGCCGACCGGCGCAGGGCCATCGCCGTGAGCCCGTCGGTGCCGGGGGCGCGGCCGATGCCGAGATCGATGCGCCCCGGGTGGAGCGCCTCGAGCACCTTGAAGGTCTCGGCCACGTGCAGGGGGGAGTGGTTGGGCAGCATGATCCCGCCCGCGCCCACGCGGATGCGCGTCGTGGCGGCGGCGATGCGCCCGATCAGGATCTCGGGGGCCGAGCTCGCCATCCCGGGCAGGTTGTGGTGCTCGGCGAGCCAGTGGCGCCGGTAGCCCCAGCCCTCGACGGCCCGGGCCAGGTCGACGCTGTTCTCGAGCGCCCGCCGCCCGTCGGCGCCCGCGGGCACGGGGGTCAGGTCAAGGACCGAGAGGGGGAGCGGCGTCACGGTCCGCGATCGTAGCGGCGCCCCCTCAAGTGCGCGCCGGGCGCGCCGATGGGGGCGCATGCCTCCGCCCGCCGGAACCGATTGCGCCCGCGTCCTCTGGCGCGGCCCCCTGACCGACCCCTCGGGCTACGCCGCGGGCGGGCGCGCCTTCGTGCGCGGCCTGAGCGAGCTGGGCGCGCACGTGCGCACCGAGCCGCGCCTGTGGAACCCGCGCTCGGCGCTCGCGCCGGAGGACCGCGCCCTGCTCGGCGCGCTCTGCGACGTCGAGCTGGAGCGCATCGACGCCCACGTGGAGCACACCTTCCCGCCGCACGCGTCGTTCGACGTCCCCGCCCCGCGGCGCGTGCTGCGCACCATGTTCGAGACCGACCGCATCCCGGGCGACTGGGTGGAGCCGTGCAACCGCGCCGACGAGGTCTGGGTCCCCACCGCGCACAACCTCGAGGCGTTCGCCGCGGCCGGCGTGGAGCGCGAGCGGCTGGTCATCGTCCCCGAGCCCTTCGAGCTCGACCGCCTGCACCGGGACGCTCCGCCGCTGGCCATCCCCGGCGCCCACGGCACCGTGTTCCTGGCCGCCTTCGACTTCAGCCTGCGCAAGGGCTGGGACCTGCTCATCGACGCCTGGTGCGCGGCCTTCGCCGCGCACGACGACGTGACGCTGCTGCTGAAGGTGTGGTCCACCACCCGCGGGCTCGACGCGGCCGCGATCCACGCCGCGATCGCCCGCCGGATCGTCGCGACCGGCCTCGATCCGGAGCGCGTCCCCGACATCGTGGTCATCGACGACCTGCTGGGCCCCGAGGCGATGGCCGGGCTCTACGCCGCGTGCGACGTCGTGGTCGCGCCCACCCGGGGCGAGGGCTGGGGCCGGCCGCTGATGGAGGCCATGGCCATGGGCCGCCCGGCGATCGCCACGGCGTGGTCCGGCCCGGGCGCCTTCGTCGACGCGACGGTGGGCTGGCCCCTCGGCTTCCGCCTGGTCCCCGTCCCCCCCGAGGCCGTCGCCGAGGTCCCCGCCTACGCGGGCCACCGCTGGGCGGAGCCGGACGCCGGCGACCTGGCCCGCGCCCTGCGCGACGCGCACGACCTTCCCGACGCCCGCCGGGCGCGCGGCGCCGCGGCGAGCGAGCGCGCCGAGGCCTTCGATCACCGGCGCGTCGCCGCGCTCGCCCTGTCCCGCCTGGCCGCCGTCGTGCCCGCGTGAGGGTCGTCTGGCGCGGCCCCGTGCTGGACCGCTCCCCGTGGGCGGCGAGCTCGCGCGCGTACCTCGCCGGCCTCGCGGCCGCGGGCGCCGACCTCGTCCTGGAGCCCCTGCTCTGGCAGGCCGGGTCGGTGCTCGAGCCCGAGCGCGAGCTGGCCCTGGCCGAGATGGCCTCGCGCCCGATCACCGGCGACGGCGCCAGCGTCCAGCAGGTGCCGGGGCGGATCCTCGACCCCTACGCGCCCGGGCGCGTGCGGGTGGCGGTCACCTGCCTGCCGGGCGCCGTGCCGGGCGAGGACTGGCTCGTGCGCCTGCGCCAGATGGACGACGTGTGGGTCCCCGGGCCCGCCCAGCGCGACGCGCTGATCGCCGCCGGCGCGGAGCCGCGCCGCGTCACGGTCATGCCCGAGCCGGTCGAGATCCCGGCCGGAGAGCCGCCGCCGCTCGCCCTGGACGGCCTCCACGGGACGGTGGCGCTGGCCGTGCTCGACTGGCCCGCGCGCGGCGCGGGGGCCCTGCTGCTGGACGCCTGGTGCCGCGCCTTCGGGCCCGACGACGACGTCACCCTCCTCCTGCACGCCTTCTCGAGCGACGGCGTCGAGGCCGATCTGGGGCCGCGCGTGGTCGAGGCGGTGCGGGCGGCCGGCCACGATCCCGGATCGATGCCCGACGTGGTGCTGCTGGAGGAGTCCCTGCCGGCCGCCGCGATGGGCTCGCTCTACCGCGCCGCCCACCTGGTCGTCGCCCCCACGGCCGGCTTCGGCCGGGGCCGCGACCTGCTGGAGGCCATGGCCTGGGCCCGCCCGGCCATCGCGCCCGCCTCGGCCGTCGCCGTGGACCTCGACCCGCGCATCGGCTGGACGCTGCCCGTCGACCCCGCGACCGGCGCCCCGCGCCGCGACGCCCTGGTGGAGGCGCTGCGCGACGCGCACGCCCGCCACGGCGAGCTCGCCGCGATGGGCGCCCTCGCCGCCGAGCGCGTGGGCGCCGTCCACGGGGCGGAGGCGGTCGCGCGCCGGGCCCTGGCCCGCCTCGAGGAGATCGAGCCGCGCCCGCGGCGGCGCTCGCCCGAGGGCGGCCCCGTGCGCGTGGCCCTGTACGGGGCGATCACCCGCGCCCACTCGCTGGCGACGGCCAACCGCCACCTGGCCGCGGCGCTGGTGCGCTCGGGCGAGGTGGACCTGAGCCTGGTCGAGGTGGAGCCCGCCGACGCCGGCGCCGACGGCGAGCCCGTGGGCGACGAGGTGCGCCGCGCCGCGGAGCGGCTCTTCGCCGAGGGGCCCGAGGTCACGATCCGCCACGGCTATCCGCCCAGCTTCGCCCGCCCGCCGGCCGGCCGCCTGGTGGTCGCGCTGCCGTGGGAGTTCGGGGCGATGCCGCGCGACTGGCGCAGCGCGATCCACCGCGACGTGGACGAGGTGTGGGCGTGCTCGCGGCACCTGCGCGACGGCTACCTCGCCTCCGGCCTCGACCCCGAGCGGGTCAGGGTGGTGCCCCACGGGGTCGACCACCACCGCTTCCGCCCCGGGCTCGCGCCGCTGGCGCTGCCCGGCGTGCCGGGCGGCTTCCGCTTCCTGTTCGTGGGCGGCCTGCTGTGGCGCAAGGGCATCGACCTGCTGCTGGACGCCTACGCGGCCGCCTTCACCGCCCGCGACGACGTGACCCTCGTGATCAAGGACTTCGGGCGCGGCGGCCCCTACCAGCCGCAGGAGGCCGAGGAGCGCGTGCGCGCCATGGCCGCCGACCGGGACGGGCCGCGCGTGGCGTTCCTGCGCGACCGCCTCACGGACGACGAGATCCCGCGCCTGTACGCGTCCTGCGACTGCCTGGTGCATCCCTACCGCGGCGAGGGCTACGGCCTCACCGTGGCGGAGGGGATGGCCGTCGGGCTGCCGGTGATCGTGCCCGAGGGCGGCTCGACCGCCGACTTCTGCGACGAGGCGACCGCGCTGCTCGTGCCCTCCCATCCGCTCGTGCTCGACCGCACGCGCGTCGGCGACCTGGACCTGGTGGGGCGGGTGAGCGTCATCGAGGTGCTGGCGCTGGACCTGGCCCAGCGGATGCGCGAGGCCTACGAGCGCCCCGAGGCGGCCGGCGAGGTCGGGCGGCGCGCGAGCGCGCACATCCGCACCCACCACACCTGGGACGCCGCCGCCGCGGTCGCCGCGCGGCGCCTGCGGGAGCTCTCGGGCCGGCGGGCGGCGGCGGGGGTCGGGGCGTGAGCGGGGCGGGGCTGACGACGATCGTGCTCCCCTGCCACGACAACCTGCTCTACACCGCGCTGTGCCTCCAGAGCATCGCCCGCCACACGCCCGAGCCCCACGAGGTCGTGGTCGTGGACAACGGCTGCACCGACGCCACCTCCGACTGGGCGGCCGAGCAGGGCGCCCACGTGGTGCGCTCGCCGGTGAACCTGGGCTTCGCCGGGGGCGTCAACCTGGGCCTGGCGGCGGCGCGCGGCGACGTGGTCGTGGTGCTGAACAACGACGCGCTGGCGACGCCCGGCTGGCTCGCCGGGCTGCGGGGGGCGCTGGCCCGCGAGCCGCAGGCCGGCATCGCCGGCCCGCGCTCGAACTGGGTCTCCGACGCGCAGATCCTGCCGGCGCCGCCCTACGCCCAGGCGCCGTCGGAGGAGCTGGACCGCTTCGCCGCCGAGCGCGCCCGCGCGCACGCCGGGCACGCCTTCGAGGCGACCCGGCTGAGCGGCCTGTGCATGGCCATCGCGCGTCCGGTGCTGGACCGGATCGGGGGCTTCGACACGCGCTTCGAGATCGGCAACCTGGAGGACGACGACTACTCGCTGCGCGCCCGGCTCGCGGGCTTCCGCCTGTGGGTGGCCGACGACAGCTACGTCCACCACTTCGGCCACAAGACCTTCGCGCTGACCGGCGAGGACTACGACGCCCTGATGCTCGCCAACGTCACGCGCTACGTCGCGAAATGGGACCTGCCGGAGGACATCGACCCCCGCGGCATCCTCCCGGACCGGCCCTTCGACCCGGGCCGCGACCGGCTGCCGATCGCGTAGGCACCGCCCGCTCAAGGTCGGGGAGTCCGCGCCGATAGCGGGGTGACCGTCGACCACGGGAAGGACCGGGATGGGTCTCACGATCGCGAGCCTCAACGCGTCACCGCAGGGCCCGCCCCAGCGGGTGTCGCTCTGCATGATCGTGCGCGACGAGGAGGAGCACCTGGCGCGCTGCCTCGAGAGCGTGCGCGACGCCGTCGACGAGATCGTGATCGTCGACACCGGCTCCACCGACCGCTCGATCCAGATCGCCGAGTCCTTCGGCGCGCGCGTGATCCACGAGGAGTGGAAGGGCGACTTCGCCGCCCCCCGCAACACCGGTCTCGACGCCGCCACCGGCGACTGGATCCTGGTGCTCGACGCCGACGAGGAGCTCATCGACGGGGCCCGCATCCGCGAGCTGCTCACCGTCGAGGGCATCGAGGGCTACTGCCTGCGCGAGGTCAACTTCATCGGCGAGGAGCGCGGCATCGAGAGCGTGGTCAACTCCGCGTTCCGGCTCTTCCGCAACCGGCCCGCCTACCGCTACTCGGGGGCGCTGCACGAGCAGATCATGGGCACGGTCGACCCCGAGGGGGGTCGCGTCACGCGCTTCGTCGGCATCGAGATCCACCACTACGGCTACCTCGAGCCGACCAGCCGCGCCCGCCAGAAGACCGACCGCAACATGGCGATCGTGATGGAGGAGGTGACGCGCCGTCCCGACGACTCGTTCACCCTCTTCAACGCCGGCGTCGAGTTCCAGCGCATCGGCGAGTTCGAGGAGGCCCTCGACTACTTCCGCCGCTCGTTCGCCGCGCTGGACTCCCTCAAGGCCTACTACGCCTCCCTGCTGCTGCGGAACATCGTCGCCACGCTCAACGCGATGGAGCGCTGGGACGAGGCGCTCGACGTGCTCGCCGACGCGCTCAGCGCGTACCCGGACTTCACCGACCTCCACTACCTCCAGGGCCAGATCCACGCCAGCCGGCGCGAGTACCGGGCGGCCGTCCAGAGCTTCCGCCGGGCCATCGACCTCGGCGACCACGGCGGCGACCGCTACCTGGCCCAGGCCGGCATGGGGTCGTTCTACTCCTGGCACGCGCTCGGCACGCTGTACGAGATGATGGGCGACGTCCACGAGGCCGTGCGCTGCCAGCGCAACGCGATCCGCGAGGCCGACGGCTACTACGCCGCGCCCGTCGTCAGCCTGACCCGCCTGCTCCTGCAGGGCGACCCGCCGCTCGAGGTGCGCGAGTACATGAGCGGCATCGTCGGCGCCCATCGCCGCGCCGAGTCGCTGCGACGCGATCGCCAGGTGTCCTGCTGGCCGAGGACCACGCCGAGCACGCCCTCGCCGTGCTCGCGGAGGCCCGCGAGCTGCGCCCGGACGACGCCGCGATCCGGATCACGATGGTGGACGCGCTCATGCGCCTGCGCGACCTCGACGGCGCCCGCCGGCTGATCGCGACGATTCCGCCGACCAGCGCCAGCCACCTTCCCGCGTGCGCCAAGTCGGTCCTGATCGGGATCCTCGCCGACGACGTCGACGAGACGCGGGCCGCCATCGACCGCATCGGCACCCGGGGCGACGGCGTCTACGCCGCCGCCTACGGCGCCGCCGCGGCCACCCTCGAGGCCGACGCCGACCCCCTGCCGCTGCCTCCCGGCGTCGACCGCGCGGCCGTGTTCGCCGTGCTCGTCGAGCTGGCCGGCACGCTGCTGGAGCTGGGCGCGCTGGAGCGCTTCAACGGCATCGTCCCGCTGCTCTACGCGACGTCGCCGGATCACCGCGACGTCGACCGCCGCCTGGGCTACCTGCTCTACGTCAACGACTTCCCCGACCCGGCCGCCGACCGCCTGCTGGCGGCCGTCCGGGCGGGCGACGAGAGCCCCGACGCCTTCGCCGCCCTCGGGCGCATCTGCCAGTCCAAGCACCTCGACGACGACGCCGAGACCTTCCTGCGCGCCGCCCTCGAGACGCGACTCCCAGAACATGACGCGCCACCTCGACCTGGCGGGCCTGCTCGCCGGCCACGGGCGCTACGCCGACGCCGACGCGGTGCTGCGCGAGGGCCTGCTCGTGTACCCGCACTCCAGCGTGCTGCGCGAGCTGCGCCAGTCGATGTCCCTGCTGGCGACCTCGAGGGCCTAGCGTCAAGCTTCAGCGCGCGCACGCCGATCCTTAGGGGGAACCCCGGAGACGGGGACCGAGCGATCGGAGTCGCATGAGGGTCGAGCCAACGACGGGTCCCCCGGTGCCCGAGAGCGCCCCGCGGCGCTTCGTCCGCGGACCCGCGCCGGCCGACGAGATGCACAAGGCCGACGACCCGGCCCGCGCGCCCCGGAGCCGCGCTTCGCGGCTCGCAGCCTGCTCAAGTTCGATGTCAACGCCGCCGATGTGGACGCGAAGTTCGAGATCCACAAGCCCACGAGCACGGTGACGGTGACCATGTACGAGCGCGAGACGGGCGAGGTGCTGCGGGAGGTCCCCTCCAAGTACCTGCTCGACGTGATCGCCTCGGTGGCCAGCGGCCAGCGCGTGGACACGACCTCCTAGGACTCGCATGAGCACGAGCGCGACCTCGTCGCCGGCCATCACGTTCAGCGGCCTCGGCAGCGGCATCGACACGGCGTCGATCGTCGCGGCGCTGATGAAGATCGAGCGCCAGCCGATCGACCGCATCACGACGCAGAAGTCGGCGATCACGGCCAAGCAGGGCGTGGTCCAGGAGATCAACGGGCTGCTCACCGCGCTGCGCGACGCGGCCGCGAAGATGTACTCGCTCGACGCGTTCGAGGGCAAGACGGCCAGCTCGGCCGACGCCTCGGTGGTGACCGCCTCGGCCGGCGCGAGCGCCCCGACGGGCACCTACAACGTGGTGGTCTCGGCCCTGGCGCAGGCCCACACCGCCGCCTCCACCGCCGGGCCGGCGCTCACGCCCGGCAGCGCGCCTGGACATCACCGTCGGCGGGCAGACCGCGAGCGTCGCGGTGCAGGCGGGCGACACCCTCCAGACCCTGGCCGACCGCATCAACGCGACCGAGGACGTCGGCGCCTCGGCGAGCGTCGTCAACGACCGCCTGGTCCTGATCGCGCGCGAGAGCGGCGCGGCGGGCGCGATGACCCTCGGCGGCACCGCCGCGGCCGACCTGGGCTTCACCACCACCCAGCCCGGCCAGGACGCCGCCGCCACCATCAACGGCCTGCCCGTGACCAGCACCGGCAACGTGATCACCGGGGCGATCAACGGGCGTGAACCTGACGCTCGGCAAGGTGGGCTCCACCACGATCACGGTGGGCTCCGACACGGCGAGCGCGCTCACCACCGCCAAGGGCTTCGTGGACGCCTACAACGCGCTGATGCGCAACGTGAAGCTGGCGACCAGCTACGACGCGGCCACCAAGACCGCCGGGACGCTCCAGGGCGACCAGACGATGGCGGCCCTGGCCGGGCCAGCTGCGCGGCATCGCCGGCGGCTCGGTCGCCGGCGGCTCGGGGGGACCTACGACTCCCTGGCCCAGGTCGGCATCACCAGCTCGCGGGACGGCACGCTGACGCTCGACGAGAGCGCCTTCACGGCCGCGCTCACCGCCGACCCGACCGCCGTCGCCGAGCCTCTTCGGCAAGGACGACGGCGTGGCCGGGCACCGGCTCCGGCGACGGCATCGCCCGCCAGCTGCAGGCGTTCTCCAACACCTTCTCCACCGAGACCCTCGCGGCCCGCCTCACCGGCTTCACCGCCTCGCTGTCGCGGCTCGACGACCGGATCACCAGCCTCGAGGCCCTGATGGACCTGCGCGAGGCAGCGCCTCAAGGCCCAGTTCACCGCGATGAACACCGCGGTGGCGCAGTTCCAGGCGCAGGGCAACGACCTCGCGACCCAGTTCGCGAATCTCGTAGACTGACACAGGCACCCAGGGGGCACACACGTTGACGACGGGTCTCCGGCAGTACGCGAACCACTCGGCGCAGACCGCGACGCCCGGCCAGCTCGTGGTGATGCTCTACGACGGGTTCCTCCGCTTCGCCGCGCAGGGGCAGGCCGCCCTGGCGAGCGGCGACATCGAGGAGGCCGGCAAGAAGCTGACCCGCGCCCAGGACATCGTGACCGAGCTGCGCGTGACCCTGGACATGACCCAGGGCGTCATCGCGCAGAACCTCGCCGGGCTCTACGACTACGTCGGCGAGCGCCTCACGGCCGCCCGCCTGCGGCGCGACCCCGCCGAGATCGACCACGCCGTCGCCTGCATGTCCGACCTGCGCGGCGCCTGGGTGCAGATCGCCTCCGTTCCGCGCCCGGCCAGGCCCAGCGTTCGGGTCCGGTCGTGGGGGTCAACCTTGCTGGCTGAGCTGCGCCGGCTGCGCGAGCTGCAGATCGAGCAGGGCGACGCCCTGGCGGCGGCCGACCTCGACCGCCTGACCGCGCTCGACCGCGAGCGCCGCGTCGTGCAGTCGCGGATCTCCCCGCGCGACACGCCGCCGCCCTCCTCGGCCGACCTGGCCGAGGCGCGGGCGCTGGTCGAGCTGCTGCGGCGCGACCAGCAGGAGCTGCTGCAGCGGGCGGCCGCCGCGCGCGACGCCCTGCGCGACGAGATGGGGACGCTGGGCGCCGGGCGCACCGCGCTGGCCGGCTACCGGCCCGCGGCGACCGGCCGCTCGCTGTACCTCGACCACTCCGGGTGAGCCCCGCGGCGGCCCTCCGCCCGCCGATGTGACAACGGGGTCCACACGGCCGCGTCCTGGCCTATGATCCCCCGATCCCGGAGGGCGGTCCCGCACGCGCCGCCCTTGTGCCGCAGCGAGCCGACTCGGGCCGTCCACGCCCGCCGACGGGAGGAGACCCCCGCATGAAGGTCCACGAGGTCGACGTCCACCCGGCCCTTCCCGAGCGGATCGCCTGGCTCGGAGAGATCGCGCGTAACGTCTGGTCGTCGTGGAGCCCCGAGGCCGGCGACCTGTTCGAGCGCCTCGACCCCGAGGGCTGGGAGCGCCTCGGGCACAACCCGATCGCCCTGCTGCGGGGCCTGCCCCAGGAGCGCGCTGGACGCCGCCGCGGCCGACGAGAGCTTCGTCGCGATGGTGGGCCGCGTCGCCCGCCGCCTGGACGCCTACATGTCCGACCCGGGCTGGCTGGTGCCGGCCCACCCCGAGGCCGCCGACATGCTGGTGGCCTACTTCTCGCTCGAGTTCGGCCTGGACGCGGGCATCCCGCTCTACTCGGGCGGCCTCGGCATCCTGGCCGGCGACCACCTCAAGTCGGCCTCGGACCTGGGCGTGCCCCTGGTCGGGCGTCGGGCTGCTCTACCGCAGCGGCTACTTCCGCCAGGCCCTGGGCCCCGACGGCGGCCAGCGCGAGCGGTACCCGGCCACCGACTGGTCCGACCTGCCCCTGCGCGACCAGCTGGACGCCGACGGCGAGCCGATCGTCGTCGAGGTGGAGATCGGCGAGGAGACCGTGCGCGCCGCGGTCCGGACGATCCAGGTGGGCCGGGTCGCCGCTGCTGCTGCTCGACGCCGACATCGAGGGCAACCCGCGAGAGCGCCCGCCACATCACCGACGTGCTCTACGGCGGCGACCGCGAGCACCGCATCCGCCAGGAGATCCTGCTCGGCGTCGGCGGCGTGCGCGCGCTGGCCGCGGCGGGCCTGACGCCGACCGTGTTCCACATGAACGAGGGCCACTCGGCCCTGCTCGCGCTCGAGCGCATGCGGGCGCTGATCGTCGACGGCGGCCTGGACCTGGGCGAGGCCCGGGAGCAGGTGGTCGCCTCGACCGTCTTCACGACCCACACCCCGGTCCCGGCCGGCAACGAGATCTTCGACCCGGAGCTGGCCCGCCAGTACCTGGAGCCCAAGGCCGCCGAGCTGGGGATGACCTGGGACGACCTCGCCGCGCTCGCCGCCTACCCGGAGGAGGGCAACACCGACTTCGGCATGACGCCCCTGGCGCTGCGCACCTCGGGCTTCGCCAACGGCGTCGCCGCCCTGCACGGCGACACCTCGCGCCACATGTGGCGCGGGCTCTGGCCCGCGCTGCCGGTCGACCAGGTGCCGATCACCAGCATCACCAACGGCATCCACCCGCCGAGCTGGCTCAGCCGCGAGATGCACGAGCTGCTGGACCGCTACATCGGCCCGGGCCTGCGCGAGCGTCCCGAGGACCCGACCGTGTGGGAGAAGGCCGACACGATCCCGGCCGGCGAGCTGTGGCGCGTGCACGAGCTGCGCCGCGAGCGCCTGGTGCTGTTCGCGCGCGAGCGCCTGCGCCGCCAGATGACCCGCCAGGGCTCGCGCCGCATCGCCAGCCGCGCGGCCGCGGACGCCCTGCGCCCCGACGCGCTCACCATCTGCTTCGCCCGCCGCTTCGCCACGTACAAGCGGGCCGACCTGCTCTTCCGCGACCCCGACCGCCTGGCGCGCCTGCTCAGCGACGAGACGCCGCCCGGTGCAGATGATCGTCGCCGGCAAGGCCCACCCGCTCGACGGCCCCGGCAAGGACGTGCTGCGCACCGTGGTGCAGGAGTCGCAGCGCCCGCGCCTGCGCGACCGGATCGTGTTCCTCGAGGACTACGACATGCACGTCGCGCGCTACCTCGTGCAGGGCGCCGACGTCTGGCTCAACGTGCCCGCGCCGTCCCCTGGAGGCCTCGGGCACCAGCGGCATGAAGGCCGCCGTCAACGGCGCCCTCAACCTGTCGGTGCTCGACGGCTGGTGGGCGGAGGGCTACTCGCCGGACTGCGGCTGGGCCATCGGCAGCGGCGAGCAGTACGACGACCCGGAGGAGAACGACGCCGTCGAGGCCGAGGCCCTCTACACGCTGCTCGAGAGCGAGGTCATCCCGGCCTTCTACGCGCGCGACTCGTCGGGCCGGCCCCGGGAGTGGACCACCATGATGACGGCGTCGATCCGCAACCTCGGCGGCGCGTTCAGCACCGGCCGCATGGTGCGCGACTACGCCGAGCGCGCCTACATCCCCGCCCACCGGTCCGCGGTCGCCCTGGCGGCCGAGTCCGGCGCGGGCGTCAAGGCGCTGGCGCACTGGCGCGAGCGCATGCGCCAGGCCTGGCCCGGGGTGAGCGTCACGCAGCTCGGTGCGGGCCAACGGGTCGGTCGCCGTGGGCTCGGACGTGCTGGTGGACGTGATGGCGACGCTGGGCAGCCTGTCGGTGGACGACGTGCGCATCGAGGTCGTGGCGGGCGTCGTGGACGCCCACGGCGAGCTGGTCCCGCGGCGCGTGGCCGCCGGCGTCCACCAGGGCGCGGAGGCCGGCCGGGAGCACTTCGTGGCCACGGTGCCCGCCGCCGAGAGCGGCCGCCTGGCCTTCGCGGCCCGGGCGGTGCCGCTGCGCCCCGACGGGCGGGGCCCCGAGCCCGGCTTCCTGGTGACCTGGGAGCCCTCCGCCTAGGAGCCGCCGGCCCGCCGTGCCCGGGTGCGCCCCGGGCACGGGCGCGGCCGCCCCGGCGAATAACTGCCCGCGTCCGGGCGATATTCCGCGCGCCCCGAGGGCTCAAGGAGGCACCGCGGGGGGTCGAGAGAGATGAGGCATCGGCAGGGATCCACGCCGGTGGAACAGGGGACGGAACCCCGATGGAATTCGTTCATCGCGACCGCGAGGTTCCCTCACCCATGCACACCCCTCCGTCCGCCGAGCAGGTCCGCGACGCCGCTCCCGAGGACCTGGTCCTCATGCTCTTCGAGGGTGCCGTGCGCTTCGGCCGCCAGGCCCACCGGGCCCTCTCCCAGGGCGATCGCGAGACCGGCGCCGAGCTGGTGGGCCGCGTGCGCGCCATCGTCGAGGAGCTCGACCGCGGCCTCAACCCGTCCGCCGGCGCCATCAGCCGCCACCTCGGGGCCATCTACGAGTACGTCCTGCGGCGGCTCGACCCCGAGACGGTCGACGCCCGGACCCTCGAGGAGGTCATCGCCGACCTGAGCGTCCTCTGCGAGGCCTGGACCGCGCTGGTGGACGAGCGCCACGCCGAGCAGGCGTCCGCGCCCGCGCTGGCCTGGCGTAGGGGTCCCGGAGCCCGTCATGTCCACGATCACCCGTCTGAGCGCGAGGGAGGTGGCCGCCGCGGTCGCCGACCTGCCGTCGATGTCGAAGGGCATCAACGACGTCATCGTCGCCTGCGACGACCCCGAGATCACCGTCGGGCGCATCTCGCAGGCGATCATGCGCGACCAGGCGCTGACCGCGGGCATCCTGCGCCTCGCCAACTCGGCCTTCTACGGCCACCCGCGGCGCATCAACACCATCTCCGACGCGTCGCTGCTCCTGGGCTTCTCGGCCATCAAGAGCCTCGCGATCTCCACGCACACGTCGCGCCTGCTGGCCGGGCCGCTTCCCGGCTACGGCCTCCAGCGCGGCGAGCTGTGGGACCACTCGGTCGCCGTCGCGTTCACCGCCCGCCGCCTCGCCCTCGAGGTGGAGAGCGCGCCGGTGGAGGAGGCCTTCGTCGCGGGGATGCTCCACGACATCGGCAAGCTCATCCTCTCCAGCCACATGGAGGACGCCTTCGAGGAGGTGGTCGCCCTGGCCGAGGAGCGGCGCGTGCCGCTGCCACGAGGTGGAGGTCGAGCTGCTCGGCTTCGACCACGCCGAGCTCGGCGCCCAGATCGCGGCCGCCTGGAACTTCCCGCCGGAGCTGGAGGAGGCCATCCGGTGCCACCACGACCCGTCGGCGGCGACCGTCAAGCCCGGTCTCGCGCGCTGCGTCCACGTGGCCGACTCCGCCTGCATCCTCGTGGCCGTCGGGCTGGAGGGCCCGGCCCTCGCCGACGGCATCGACCCGGCCGTCCTCGCGGCGCTCGGCATGTCGCCGGAGCGGCTCGCGAGCGCCGTCGCCGACGTCGCCGACGCCATCCGCACCAACCCCTTCGGAGACCTCTGATGTTCCCCGACGACCTCACCACCGACGTGCTGGCGGCCGCGATGCGCGGCCTCGACGCCCGCAACACCGCCCTCGCCAACAACATCGCCAACGCCGAGACGCCGGGCTACAAGCGCATCGACGTCTCGTTCGAGGCGGCGCTGGCGGACGCGGTCGAGAGCGACCGCTCGCGCATGCAGCACAACTCCGCCCTGCCCGACCTCGGCGGGGCGAGCTCGGCCGACGAGGTCGCCGACTTCGCGCCGTCGGTCAACTCGCTGGACACCACGACGATGCGGGTCGACGGCAGCAACGTCGACCCCGACGACGAGATGGCCCAGCTCTCCGCGAACCAGCTGGCGCACCAGACCGTCGTCTCGCTGCTGGACAAGCGCTTCGGACAGTTCCGCACGGCCATCCTCGGCCGCTGACCGCCACCGCCAACCCCCGGGAGGGCTCACTGATGGGCATGTATCCCGCGCTCGGAATCAGCGCCACCGGCCTCGCGGCCGAGCGCCTCCGCATGGACGTGATCGCCAACAACCTCGCCAACGCCGACAGCACCAACGGCGTCGGCGACGCCTACCGCCGCAAGGCCGTGACGATGGCGCCCGCCGCCGGCGGGGCCGCCTTCGCCCTGCCGCGACCGGCGGGCAACGCGAGCGTCGACGGCGCCGCGGACCTCCACGGCGTGGCCGTGACCGGGATCGTCGAGGACACCGCCCCCCTGCGGAAGGTCTACGAGCCCGGCCACCCCGAGGCCGACGCCAACGGCTACGTGACCCGGCCCAACGTGGACGCCGTCACCGAGATGGTCGACATGGTCGCCGCCACCCGCGCCTTCCAGGCCAACGTGACGGCGTTCGAGGCGACCAAGACGATGGCCAAGGACTCCCTGAGGATCATCTCGTGACGACGCTCGGTCCCATCGGCGCGCTGCCCGCCATGCCCTTCGGCCCCATCGGGGCCACGGACGCCGCGTCCGGCACGCCGGCCCCGGCGACGGACGGCGGCGGCTTCGCCGGCATGCTCACCAACGCCCTGGGCGGCCTCAACGACCAGCTCACCAGCTCGGAGAAGCTCTCCGAGCAGGCGGCCACCGGCGGCCTGACCGACCCGACCGAGGCGCTCGTCGCCGTGGAGAAGGCGGACCTCGCCTTCAACACCGCGGTGCAGGTGCGCAACAAGCTCGTCGAGGGCTGGCAGGAACTCAGCAGGATGTCGGTCTAGGCCGATGGGCGGCCTGTCGCGAGTCACGGGTTTCTGGGAGGGCCTCACCGGACCGAGCCGGCGGCTCATCGTGGGCGCCGTGCTGCTCTTCGTCGTGGGGATCTTCCTCCTCATGCGCTTCTCCGGGCAGACGTCGTACGCGACGCTGGTCTCGTCGGCGAGCGCCGACGACGCCGCGGCCATCACCTCCCAGCTCGACGACGCCGGCATCCGCTACAAGCTCACCGACGGCGGCCAGCACCGTGCAGGTGCCCGAGTCGGACCTCGACCAGGCCCGCCTGGACCTCGCCTCCTCCAACCTGCTCGACGGCGGCGGCGTCGGCTTCGAGATCTTCGACAAGTCCAACCTGGGCGCCACCGACTTCACCAACCGCGTCAACCTCGTCCGCGCCACCGAGGGCGAGCTGTCGCGCACCATCAGCCGCCTCGACCCGGTCCAGTCGGCGACGGTCAAGATCGCCATGCCCGAGGAGCAGCTGTTCACCGACGAGCAGCAGCCCACCACGGCCGCGGTCGTGATCGCCACCAAGGCCGGCCAGGAGCTCGACCCGGGCCAGGTCAAGGGCGTCACCAAGCTCGTCGCCATGGCGGTCCCCGGCCTCAAGGTGGCCGACGTCACCGTCACCGACTCCCAGGGCAACATCCTGGAGGGCGCCGACGCCGACGCCTCGGGCGCCACCGCGGCCGCCCAGCGCCTCAAGCTGCAGAGCACCTACGAGCGCGGCCTCCAGGGCCAGCTCGACGGGATGCTCGCGGCGGTGCTCGGCCCCGGCAAGGCGGTCACCAAGGTCAGCGCGGTCCTCGACCTCGACAAGACGACCACCGACAGCGAGACCTTCGACAAGGACAGCCTCGTGCCGCTGGAGTCGGACACGAGCAAGGAGACGCTGAAGTCGGCCGGCGGCAGCGCCGGCTCGGTGGCCGGCACGTCGGCCAACACGCCCACCACCAGCACGTTCCCCAGCACCGCCACCGGCGGGGGCGACACGGACTACAACAAGACCTCCGAGGCGACCAAGAACGGGGTCAACCGGGTGCGCTCGCAGATCGAGAAGACGCCCGGCACGATCACCAGCCAGGCCATCTCGGTCCAGGTGAGCGACAAGGTCCCGACGGCCGTCACCGCCGGGCTCGAGGACACGATCAAGGCCGCGGTGGGCTTCCAGGCCGGCCGCGACCAGATCAACGTGCAGGCCGTGCCCTTCGCGGCCGACGGCACCGCCGTGACCGCCGCCGCCGGCCGCGGCCAAGGGGGCCACCGCCTCCAGCGGCTCGTCGGGCGGGATGGACATCATGGGCATCGCCAAGACGGCCATCGCCGCGATCGGCGTGCTGCTGCTGGCCCTGTTCGCCCGGCGCTCGCTGCGCCGCCGCCAGACCGACCTCGAGAAGGCCCTGCCGGAGCTGCTCAAGCGCGGTCCGGTGCCGGTCTCCGAGCTCGGCTCCGGGGTGCCGGCCGCCGCCCCGATGGCCGGCGTCCAGCAGCTGGAGGGCCAGCGCAAGTCGCAGATCGAGGCCCAGATGGAGGACCTCGCCCTGCGCAAGCCCGAGGACGTCGCGCAGCTGCTGCGCGGCTGGCTGCTGGGCACGGGGGCCCGTCCGTGAGCTCGTCGCTGGCCGGGCGGCAGAAGGCCGCGGTCCTGCTCGTGAGCCTGGGCGCCGAGGCGTCCGCGGCCGTGTTCAAGCACCTGCGCCAGGAGGAGATCGACGAGCTCACGCTCGAGATCGCCGGCATCGGCCACGTCTCGCCCGAGCGCAAGCACGAGGTGGTCCAGGAGTTCTACGAGGTCGCCCTGGCCCAGGAGTACATCGCCGAGGGGGGGCTCGACTACGCCTGCGCGATCCTGGAGAAGGCGCTCGGTCGCCGACCACGCCCAGGAGGTCATGGCGCGCCTGTCCGGCGCCATCCAGGTGAGCCCGTTCGAGTTCCTGCGCCAGACCGACGCCACCCAGATCCTCAACGTCATCGCCAACGAGCACCCGCAGACGGTCGCGCTGATCCTGGCCTACCTGCCCTCCGACACCGCCGCCCAGGTGCTGTCGAGCCTGCCCGAGGCCCAGCAGACCGACGTCGCGACGCGCATCGCGCTGATGGACCGCACCGCCCCGGAGGTCATCCGCGAGATCGAGCGCGTGCTGGAGCGCAAGCTGTCCAGCGTGATCAACCAGGACCTCACCTCGGCCGGCGGCCTGCGGTCGCTGGTCGACCTGCTCAACCAGGTGGACCGCGGCACCGAGCGCGCGATCTTCGAGGCCCTCGAGGGCGAGCACCCCGAGCTGGCCGAGGAGGTCCGGCGGATGATGTTCCTCTTCGAGGACATCGTCACGCTGGACGACCGCAGCATCCAGCAGGTGCTGCGCGAGGTGGACACCAAGGAGCTGGCCGTCGCGCTCAAGGGCACGCGGGACGAGGTCAAGGAGACCATCTTCCGCAACATGAGCGAGCGCGCCGCCACCAACATCCGCGAGGACCTGGAGTTCATGGGCCCGGTGCGGGTGAAGCAGGTGGAGGAGGCGCAGCAGAAGGTCGTCGAGATCATCCGCCGCCTCGAGGAGTCGGGGCAGATCGTGATCGTCCGCGGGACCGAGGAGCAGCTTGTCATCTAGCTCCCTGGTGCGCGGCGCGGCCGTCGGCGACGCGCCGGTGGCCCTGCCGCTGCGGGCGCGCACCGGCCCGCCGCACGCCCCCCGGCACCCCCGAGAGCATCCTCGAGAACGCCCGCGTGGAGGCCGAGGGCATCCTCACCGCCGCCCAGGAGGCGGCCGCGGCGGCGCTCGAGAGCGCGCGCGCCGAGGGCCTGGAGGCCGGCCGGGCCGCCGCCCGCGACGAGGTGGCGTCGGCGCTCGACGCGCTGCGCGAGGCGCTCGCGGGCCTGTCCGAGCACCGGGCGCGCCTGGAAGAGGAGCTGGTGGGCGAGGCGACCGCGATGGCCATCGAGGTCGCCGCCAAGCTCGTGCGGGCCGAGGTCGCCGCGCGCCCCGAGCGCGTCGGCGACGTCCTGCGCGGCGCCATCCGCCGCGCCGCCGACCGCTCCGCCCTGGTGGCCCGCGTGAGCCCCGGCGACCTGGCCACCTGCCGCGCCCTGGCCCCCGTGATCCTGGAGGAGATGGGCGGCATCGGGGCCCTCGAGATCGTGGACGACCCGCGCATCGCCCCGGGCTCGTGCGTGCTCGAGACCTCGGGCGGCGACGTGGACGCCACCTTCCCGAGCCAGCTCGGCCGCGTGATGGACGCCCTCTTCGCCCCGCCCGACCAGTCGCTGGTGGAGCCGGCCGCGCCGTGAGCGGCGCCGACCTGTCGGAGGGCTTCCGGCGCCTGCGGGCGCTCGACCCGTACCGCCTCAACGGACGGGTGACCCAGCTCATCGGGCTGGTGGTGGAGAGCAAGGGCCCCGAGGCCAGCGTCGGCGAGCGCTGCGAGATCCTCACGCCGGGCCACCGCACCGGCACGCCCCCGCTCCAGGCCGAGGTCGTCGGGTTCCGCGAGGGGCGCACCCTGCTCATGCCGCTCGGCGACGCCGCGGGCGTCGGCCCGGGCCAGACGGTCGTCGCCACCGGCACGGCGGTTCAGGTGGGGGTGGGGGAGGGCCTGCTCGGGCGCGTCCTCGACGGGCTCGGCCGGCCGGTCGACGGGCTGCCGGCGCCGGTGCTGCAGGGGCGCCGCTCCATCGACGCGCCGCCCCCCGACATCCTCGGGCGGCCCACCATCCGCACCCCCCTTCCGCTGGGCGTGCGCGCCATCGACACGCTGATGCCCTGCGGCGGCGGCCAGCGCATCGGCATCTTCGCCGGCTCGGGCGTCGGCAAGAGCACGCTGCTGGGCATGATCGCCCGCGGCAGCAGCGCCGACGTCAACGTGATCGCGCTGGTCGGCGAGCGCGGCCGCGAGGTGCGCGAGTTCATCGAGCACGACCTCGGCCCGGAGGGCCTGGCCCGCAGCGTCGTGGTCGTCGCCACCTCCGACCAGCCCGCGCTGGTGCGCATCAAGGCCGCCTTCGTGGCCACCGCGATCGCCGAGTACTTCCGCGACCGCGGCGCCGACGTGCTGCTGATGATGGACTCGGTCACGCGCTTCGCGATGGCGCAGCGCGAGGTCGGCCTGGCCATCGGCGAGCCGCCGGCCACGCGCGGCTACACGCCGTCCGTGTTCGCGATGCTGCCGCGCCTGCTCGAGCGCGCGGGCACCGCCCCGGTGGGGAGCATCACCGCGCTCTACACCGTGCTCGTCGAGGGCGACGACATGAACGAGCCGATCGCCGACGCCGTGCGCTCCATCCTCGACGGGCACATCGTGCTCTCGCGCGACCTCGCGCACCGCCACCACTACCCGGCGATCGACGTGCTGCAGTCGGTGTCGCGCCTCACCTCGCAGCTGCTGTCGCGCGAGCACCAGGAGGCCGGCGGCCGCCTGCGCGCGCTGCTGGCCGCGCACCGGCGGGCGGCCGACCTGATCGCCATCGGCGCCTACGTGCGCGGCTCGGACGCGCTGGTCGACGAGGCCCGGGCCAAGCACGACGCCATCGAGGGCTTCCTGCGCCAGAGCGTGGGCGAGCCCTACGACCGCGCCGACGCCCTCGCGCAGCTGCTCGCGCTCGCCGGCTCCGCGCCTCCCGCGCCGCCCGCGGCCGAGGACACCGGCCTCACCGGGACCTTCGACCCGCTCCCCCCGGGCGTCGAGGTGGTCGAGGCCTAGCGCCCGTCCTCGCCGTTGGCGGCGACCAGGAGGGGGATGGGGGCGCCATCGGAGGGGGACCGTACCGGGAGCGGGGCTCGCCATACGAGCGGGTGGTTGAACTCTCGCGGCGGGCGTGTCAGGCTGCGGGAAAGTTTGCAACAATCGCAACGAGGAGAGCGCGCGATGAGGGTGAAGGACGCGATGAGCCCGATCAGTGCGATCGTCGGCCCTCAGCACACCCTTGAGCAGGCGGCCAAGCGGATGATGCAGCACGCCACCGGGGCCGCGGTGGTGCTCGACGGGTCCCTGCCGGGCCCGGCCGTGGTCACCGAGCGCGACCTGCTGCGGGCCGTCGGCGGAGGCCTGGACCCGGCCGCCGAGTACGTCGAGGACCACATGACCGGGGAGGTCGTGACGGCCGCGCCGGAGTGGCCGATCGCCGATGCGGCGGCGGTCATGGTCAAGCACGGCGTGCGCCACGTGCTCGTGTTCGACGCCTCCGAGCTGGTCGGCATCCTCTCGATGCGGGACGTCGTGCGCGTGGGCGGCTTCGGGGCCGCGGCGCCCGTCGCCGCGGCGGCCGCGGGGGTCTGACCCCCGCGTCAAGGTTCGCCAGGGGGGGCCGATAACGGGGGCGTGATCCCCCGCTTTCGCTTCCGGCTCGAGCAGGTGCTCGATCACCGGGCCCGCCGCGAGGACCTGGCGCGCCAGGAGCTCGCCCACGCCGTCGGCGCGGTCGCGACGCAGCAGGAGCGCGTCGTGGCGGCGGACGCCGACATGGAGCGCGCCCTCACGGCGCTGCGCGACCTGATGGGCGGCGCCGTCGAGCTGGACGCGCTGCGCGCCGCGCACGACGCCCTCGCGCTGACGCGCTCGCGCGCGCGGCACGAGCGGACCACCCTCGCCGGGCTCGAGGCCGTCGCCGACGAGCGCCGCCAGGACCTGATCCGGGCCAGCCAGCAGCGCGAGGCCCTCACCCAGCTGCGCCTCCGCGCCCTCGAGCGCCACCGCGTGGCCGAGCGCCACGACGAGGCCATCACGATGGACGAGCTCGCCATGCGCCGCACCGCGCGCGCGCGGGCGGTCGCCTGAGCCCCGCGACGATGGCCGCCCGGGTCCAGGCCCCTCCGCGAACGCCCCCGGTGCGGGTCTGCCGGCTGATCCGGCGCAGCGCGCGCGCCCACGGCGTCGATCCGGCGCTCCTCGCCGCGGTCGTCGGCGCCGAGAGCGGCTTCGATCCGCACGCCCAGTCGCCGGTCGGCGCCCGCGGCCTGCTGCAGCTGATGCCGGCCCGCGCGCGCGCGATGGGGGTCGACGACCCCATGGACGCGGGCGCCAGCCTGGACGCCGGCGCGCGCTGCCTGGCCGCCTGCCTGCGGGCCTACGGCGGCGACCTGCCCCTCGCCCTGGCGGGCTTCCGCCTGGGGCCGGAGGCGGTCGAGCGCCACGGAGGTGTGCCCGCCTACTCGGATATGCGGGCCTACCTGCCGAAGGTAATGGGGTACTACGACGAGTTTCGGGCCGCCGGCACGTTCGGCCGGCCCACGGGGCCACGGAACGGCTCCGCCGCGATCACCGACCGGGAGGGACGGTGTTGATGAGATGATCGGACCACAGCTCGGGCCACCACCGGTGGCCGCGGGCCGAGGAGCACCCGCCCCCACGGGGGGCGCCGGCGGCGACAGCGCCGCGGCGGCCCTGGGAGCGGAGGACGGTGGTTTCGTGACGGCACTCGACGGTCACGCCTCACCGCCCGACTCGGACGCGGGAACCGGAGCCCAGGACCCCAACGACGCAGCCGGACCCCTGACCGGGGAGCTGCCCACAGAGATCGTCGCCGACGCCGACATCTCACCCGACGCGACCCAGGCGGCCGCGGCGGCCTCGATCGCCCTCGCGATCGCCGCCGTCGTGCCGGTGGAGCCGCCCTCCGGGGCGCCCTCCGTGGCCGCGCCGGCGGGATCGGTCCAGGCCGCGCCGCCCCAGCCGCTGCCCGGCCTCGTGCCGGCGCGGGTGGACGCCAACGGCACGGTCGTGCCGGTGCTCCCGGGCCTCACGCCCGCCGCCACCGCCGCCGCGGCGACCGCCGCGGCCGCGCCGGTCTCGGGCGATTCCCCCGCAAATCCCGTGGTCGCGGCACCGCCGAGCGCCACCGGCACGGGCACCACGCCCGCGCCGGCGACGCCCGCACCCGCCGCAACCATCACCCTTACGTTGACGTCGAAGGATGCCCCCGCCACCCCGGGCGGCACCCCCGCGAGCCCCGCCGCGAGCACCGCGGCGGCACCCGCCGCGTCTCCGGCACCCGCCGGGACCGCGACGGGCGCAACGGCGTCACCCACGACCACCACAGGCGTGGTGCCGCAGGCCGGATCCGGGCAGGATGCCCCGCCGGCCGCGGCGCCGCGAGAGCCGGCCCCCGCGGCCGCCGCCCCCGCCACCCCCGCGGCTCCGGCCCCGGGCGTGGCGCTGGGCCAGGCCGCGCCGGCTCCGCTGCACACCACGGCCCCGGGCGGGACCGCCCACGGGGCTCACGGACTCACGACCGCGCACGAGCTCGCCCACGAGCTCGGAACCCGCGTGCACATGGCCGTGCGCGAGGGCGGACGCGAGCTCCTGGTCAACCTGCGCCCGCCGGACCTGGGCCAGCTGACCATCAGGGTCACGATGACCGACGGGGTCCTCCACGCGCAGATCATGGCCGATCGCCCGGAGGCGGCACGGATGCTCCAGCAGTCGCTCTCGCAGCTCGACACGGCGCTGACCGATCTCGGTTACTCGCTCGACGGGCTGGACGTGAGCTATGGCGGACAGGACGCGCGGGATGCGCGGTCCTCGACGCCGGGCACGGACGCCCTGGGCCGCACGGAGGCGGACGACGACAGCGAGACGGCCGCCCCCGCGGTCGCCTCGGAAACCACCGCCTCGACCTCGTCGTCGCGGCTCGACCTGCTCGCGTGAGGAGGGACCATGGCTGAGACCGCTCCGCTCACCGGAGACTTCGTGGCCACGTCGCCGCTCGCGGCGGCGGCACCAAAGGCGACCACCGACATCTTCTCGTCGGAGGGCTTCCTCAAGCTGCTCGCCACCCAGATCACCTCTCAGAACCCGCTCGAGCCCATGAAGGACACCGAGTTCGTGGCCCAGATGGCCTCGTTCTCGCAGCTCGAGCAGACCACCAACATGGCGGCGAACATCAAGGCCCTCACGATGAGCGGCCAGCTGTCGCAGGGCGCCGCCCTGATCGGCAAGTCCGTCACCTACCAGCCCGCCGACGGAACGGCGGCGGTGACGGGCGTCGTGCAGAGCCTGGCGGTCGGCGCCGGACGGTCGATGAGCCTGGTGGTGGACGGCGTGTCCGTCAACATCTCCCAGGTGTCGGGGATCACGGCATGAGCATCGAGCGCCCCACGATCGGGCAGGTACGCCCGGCCGCGGGCCCCGCGGAGACGCAGGCGCGCAAGGGCGCCGGCGCCGCGGCGGCCGGTTTCGACCGGGTGCTCACCGAGAAGCTCCGCGGGCAGGACGCCCCCGGGGCCCTCAAGTGGAGCGCGCACGCCGTGCAGCGGCTCTCACAGCGCGAGATCTCCATCACCCCCGAGACGCAGCAGCGGCTCGAGGGCGCGGTTGACCGCCTGGCGGCGAAGGGCGCGCGCGAGAGCGTGGTCCTCGTCGATCGCATGGCGTTCGTGGTGTCGGTGACCAACCGCACCGTGATCACGGCGGTCGATCAGGCGGGGATGAAGGACCAGGTGTTCACGAACATCGACAGCGCCGTCGTCGGCTGATGACGGACCGGATGAACTCGGCGAGCGGGCCGGACCTCTTCGAGGAGGGTCGCGTCGCCACCAGGGAAAGGAAACCCACCCCATGATGCGATCCATGTTCGCGGCCGTCTCCGGCCTGCGGAACCACCAGACGATGATGGACGTCCTCTCGTCCAACATCGCCAACGTCAACACGTTCGGCTACAAGTCGCAGCGGGCCAGCTTCAAGGACTCGCTGTACCAGAACCTCTCGGGCGCGGGCGCCCCGGTCCCGCCGAGCCTCGGCGGCACCAACCCCCGCCAGGTGGGCCTGGGCATGTCGCTCAACTCGATCGACACGCTCATGACCCAGGGCAACGCGCAGTCGACCGGCGTCGTCACCGACATGATGATCCAGGGCGACGGCTTCTTCCGCGTCGCCGCGCCGGGCACCACCTTCGGCGGCACCGGCGGCAACGACCTCACCGCCGGCGGCGAGCAGTACACCCGCGCCGGCAACTTCTCCTTCGACAGCCAGGGCTACCTGGTCACGAGCAAGGGCCAGTACGTGCTCGGCCTCGTGGCCGCGACCGGCAACGTCGGCCGCATCCAGGTGGACCCCGCGACCACCGCGGCGGTCAACGTGGACCCGGCCGGCGGCGTCTCGGCCATCGACACGGCCGGCGTCTCGACGCCGATCGCCACGCTCAGCCTGGCCAAGTTCGCCAACGCGCCCGGCCTGGAGCGCATCGGCGACAACCTCTACCGCGCCTCCAACAACTCCGGGGCGGCCGTCAACGGCGCTCCCGGCGGGGCCGCGGGCCACGGCGTCGTGGTCCCCGGCGCGCTCGAGATGAGCAACGTCGACCTCGCGCTGGAGTTCACCAACATGATCATCGCCCAGCGCGGATTCCAGGCGAACAGCCGGGCGATCACCACCTCCGACGACATGCTCCAGGAGCTGGTGAACCTCAAGCGCTAAGCGGCTCTCTCATGGACGAGAGGCCCGCCTCGCGGCCCGCCGGCTCAACCGGCGGGCCGGTCTACCGATAACCGGGTGGCGCCACGGCTCCAAAGGGTTGTCGGACCGCCACCGCAACGGAGGCTCACGTGATCACGCTGCACCGTCTCAACGGGGACGAGATGACGCTCAACGCAGAGCTCATCCTCACCGTCGAGGCCACACCCGACACGCACATCCTGATGATGGACCGGCGTCGCCTGCTCGTGACCGAGACGGTCGACGAGGTGATCGCCGCCGTGCTCGAGTACCGGCGCCTGGTCGCCGGCGGGGGCCACCTCGCCCCGTCCGACGCCCTGGCCACCCACGCGGCCGGGTAGGCGAGCGCGATGTCTCCACTGATCGGACTGGTCGGCGCCTGGGTCTTCATCGTCGTCGGCATGCTCATGAAGGGCGGCACGATCGCGGGCATCATCAGCCCGCCGGCCTTCCTCATGGTCATGGGCGGCACGCTCTGCGTGCTGATCGCCTCCTTCGGTCTGAAGGAGACGATGTCGATGGTCAAGCTGACGATGATGTCGCTCAAGGAGCGCGTCGACAACCGGCCCGAGGTCATCAAGACCCTGGTCGGCTTCAGCGAGAAGGCGCGCCGCGAGGGCCTGCTCGTCCTCGAGGAGGACGCCAAGCAGGCCGAGGACCCGTTCCTGCGCAAGGGCGTCCGCCTGGTCGTGGACGGCACCGATCCGGAGCTGGTCAAGGACATCCTCGAGACCGAGCTCGACGCGATGGAGGAGCGCCACCACAAGAACCAGGACATGTTCAAACAGGGCGGCGCCTTCGCGCCGACCATCGGCATCCTGGCCACGGTGCTCTCGCTCGTGTCGGTGCTCCAGCACCTGGACGAGCCGGACCACCTCGGCCCCGCCATCTCGGCCGCGTTCCTCGCCACCTTCTACGGCGTGGCGGCCGCCAACGTCGTGTTCCTGCCGATCGCCAACGCCCTCAAGAAGTGCACCGCCCAGGAGTCCAGCGAGCGCCTGCTCGTCATGGAGGGCGTCCTGAGCATCCAGAGCGGCGACAACCCGCGGATCCTCGCGGAGAAGCTCTGGAGCTTCCTGCCGCCGGCCGCCCGCGAGACCGAGGACGAGGACGAGAGCCCCGAGCGCTCCCCCGCCCCCGGCGCGATCCCCGAGACCGCGTAGCCCCCGCCCGTGGCCAAGCGCAAGCAGCGACACGAGGAGCACCCGGATGAGCGCTGGCTCATCACCTACGCGGACGTGCTCACCCTCATGTTCGTCCTCTTCATGGTGCTCTTCTCGATCTCGGTCGTGAACACGTCGAAGTTCGAGGTCCTCAAGAAGAGCCTCCAGGACGCCTTCAACAGCGGCCTGACCGGGGGAGGGACGAGCGTGCTGGAGGGCGCCGGCAGCGTCAACGCCAGCCCGGTCGTGGACACCCCGTCCAGCCAGATCGCGCCGGAGCTGCCCTTCGTGGGCGGCATCAACCTCTCCGAGGCCTCGCCCGAGCAGCTGCTCGAGACCAAGCAGCTGATGAACGCCGAGAAGGCCATCGACCAGACCGTCGAGAAGGCCGGCCTCTCCAAGAGCGTCAGCGCCGTGGTCAACGAGCGCGGCCTGATGCTGCGCATCGAGACCGACGGCGTCCTCTTCGACTCCGGCCGCGCCGTGCTGCGCCCCGAGGCCACGCGCATCATCGGCCCGATCGCCGCCTCGCTGGTCAAGCTGCCCAACCCGATCCGGGTCGAGGGGCACACCGACAGCCGGCCCATCGCCTCCGCCCAGTTCCCCTCGAACTGGGCGCTCTCCGGCGTCCGCGCGGCGGCCGTGGTGCAGGTCCTGCAGAACGCCGGCGTGCCGGAGGCGCGGCTTCAGGCGGCGGGCTTCGGGGCCGCCCGCCCGATCGCCTCCAACGCGACCGACGCCGGCCGCGGCGAGAACCGCCGCGTCGAGATCCTCGTCATGCGCCTCCAGGGCGCGCCCGCACAGTCACCAGCGACCGCCCTCGGTGGATAAGGAGCCCACGTGAAGAAGAAGGTCCTGTTCATCGGTCTTCCCGTGCTCCTGCTCGTCGGGCTGTTCGCGGCCAAGACGATCCTGCTGGCGCCCGCGCCCGTGGACGAGAAGAAGCTCGCCGCCGAGCCCGGCGCCGTCTACACCATGGCCACGCCGTTCGTGGTCAACCTGGCCGACGGCGACAGCACGCCCCACTTCGCGAAGGTGGGCGTGGCGCTGCGGTTCTCCAAGCTCTCGGAGGGCGAGATCACGCCGGGCAAGGGCGAGAAGGGGCCGGAGGTGGAGGCCGACTCCGAGCTGCGCGACATCGTCATCTCGACGCTCCAGTCGCGCACCAGCGGAGACCTGGACAGCGCCGAGGGGCGGGAGCGGGTGAAGAAGCAGATCGTCGCCCGCGTCAACAAGCAGACCGACCTCAAGATCACCGACGTGTACTACACGGAGTTCGCCGTCCAATAGCTCCTCACGCGTTGAGCCGGCCTCTTGCGGGCCGGCTGGGACGCGGCAAATGGGCCCTGGCCGGGCCCATTTGCATACGGTCGCCCCCCGTCCGGGGCGACCTCGTACGGCCGACCGGAGGCCGGCCGTCTCGTCGCCTGCGGCGACATCGGAGCCAGGCCTGACCTTCGGGGCTCCGCTCTCTGTCAGGCCCCGATGTGGGGGTCGGGGGAGAGCTCGATGCGCACCCGGGTGCGGCCGGCGCCGCAGTCGATCGAGACGATGTCGGCCAGCTGGCGGGCGATCCACAGGCCGCGTCCCCGGCGGCCGTAGGGCTCGGGCGGGTGGGTCTCCCAGACCTTGCGCCCGGTCGAAGCCGCTGCCCACGTCCGACACCTCCACCACCAGGCGGCCGTCGACCCACGCCTCCACGGCGATCGGCGCCCGCCCGTGCTCCTGGGCGTTGGCGATCACCTCGTCCAGCGCGAGCACCAGGTCGCTGGCCCGGTCGCCGAAGCCTTCGTCCACCGCGATCCCGTGGATCGCCGCGCGCACCTGGGCGATCTCGGCCGGGTCGTTGCCGAGCGCCGCCCGGTAGTGGCCGTCGTCGCCCGCCTGTGGCTGCTGGGTCGAGATAGGTGATGCCCTCCCGCGAAATGACGCAGTCGGGAAGGGTAACGATCGCGCACCCGGGTGCGGGATGGTCGGGTGCGCGGAACGGGATGGCGCCGGACGCGCCGCCTTGCGGGGAACGGGCCTCAACTTCCTCCCGGCCGGGCCGATGAGAGGGCTGTGTCGGATGTCCTCTCACAGAGCGAGATCGACGAGCTCCTCGTGGCCATGTCGCGGGGCGAGATCGAGCCCGACGGGTTCGTGGGCGGTCGCCACGTGCGCCCGTTCGACTTCATGCGCCCGAGCAAGTTCTCCAAGGAGACGCTGCGCACCGTCGAGCTGATGCACGAGACCTTCTGCCGCTCGGTGCAGACCCAGCTGTCGGGGGTCGTGCGCACGCCGGTCGGCATCGAGGTCGTGAGCGCCGACCAGGTGACCTACCGGGAGTTCCTCAACTCCATCCCCACGCCCAGCCTGCTGTCCATCGTCACGATGGAGCCCTTCGAGGGCAACGCGGTGATCGAGGTCAACCTCCCCCTGGCGCTGTCGATCGTCGACCGCCTCGTGGGCGGCCCCGGCACCCAGCGCCCCAAGCCGCGCGAGCTGACCGAGATCGAGCAGGCGCTCCTCGGCCAACGTCACCGACATCCTGCTCGGCGCGTTCACCGAGGCCTGGTCGACGCGTGGTCGAGGTGCACTTCCGCCTGGTGGGCACCGAGATGGACCCCCAGTTCGCCGAGGTCGTGGGCCCGTCCGAGATGGTGATCCTGATCGGCTTCGAGGTCCGGATCGGCGAGGCGGTGGGGACGATCTCCCTCTGCGTGCCGTACCTCGTGCTCGAGCCGGCGATGGACAAGCTCACCACGCGCGGCTACTTCTCCAACCAGTCCGACACCTCCACCCCCGAGAGCCGCGAGGGCGTCGCCGAGCAGATCGGCTCGGTCATGGTGCCCGTGGCGGTCGAGCTCGGCGCCGCCGAGCTGAACGTCGAGGAGCTGCTCGCGCTCGAGGTGGGCGACGTCATCCCGCTGGCCATCGGCGTGGGCGCGGACGCCACCCTCCGGGTGGGCAGCCGCGGCGCGTTCCTGGCCCAGCCGGGCGTCCGCGGCCGGCGGGTCGCCGTGCAGATCACCAGCCCCATCGAGGAATCCGAAAGGACATACGCATGAGCGACGAGACTCCCTCCCCCGAGGAGGGCGGTGCGCTCGGGCGGACCGGCGCCGCGCCCTACGAGCTGAGCGACTACGAGCGCGACGCCCTCGGCGAGATCGGCAACATCTGCATGTCGAACGCCGCCGGCGTCCTCGGGTCGCTGCTGGGCGCGGAGATGCAGATCGGCTCCCCGACCGTCCAGCTCATGACCGACGCCGCCCTGCGCGCCGAGTTCAAGGCGCCCTCGGCCGTGGTCTCCGTGACCTACACCGAGGGGCTCGAGGGAAGCTGCATCCTCGTCCTGAGCGTCCCCGACGCCGTCCATCGTGGCCGACCTGATGATGGGCGGCCAGGGCGCGGCCGCCGACGCGCTCGACGAGATGCAGTCGTCGGCCGTCACCGAGGCGATGAACCAGATGATGGGCGGCGCCGCGAGCGCCATGGCCGAGCTGATGGACCGGGAGGTCCACATCTCGGTGCCCGGGCTCGAGATCCTCGACCTGGCCGACCAGGGCGTCGGGGCGATCGCCGGGCCGGGCGGCCTGCTGGTGCGCATCTCCTTCCCGCTCCACGCGGAGGGCGTGCTCGACACGACCCTGATGCAGATCATGCCGGTGGGCTTCGCCCGCCTGCTGCTCGACACCGTCGGCAAGGCGCCCCGCGAGACGAGCCGCGCCGACGGGGACGACGACCGCCACCTGCGCCCGGTCCCCACCGCGACGCCGCCGGTGGCCCAGCCGGTCACCTTCCCCGCGCTCGACGACGGCGCGGACGTGCCCGGGGCCGGCGACATCGGCCTGCTGCTGGACGTCCCCCTGCAGGTGACCGTCGAGCTGGGTCGCACCCAGCTGCGCATCCGCAACGTCCTCGAGCTGGTGCCGGGGTCGATCGTCGAGCTGGACAAGCTCGCCGGCGAGCCGGTCGACGTGCTCGTCAACGGCAAGCAGATCGCCCGCGGCGAGGTGGTCGTGATCGACGAGGAGTTCGGCGTCCGGATCACCGACGTGGCGAGCCAGGCCAAGCGCCTGCGCGGCATCGCCGCCGACGAGACCCAGTAGGCCTCTGCGCCTTTTCTTTACGCCGGGCGGCCGGGTCAAGAGCCGCTGCACAGGGCCGATATCGGCACCAGCGCGCGAAGGAATCCAACCATCCGCGAAGGAGCCGAATTGCCCAGCGTTCTGATCGCCGATGACGCCGCCTTCATGCGGATGATGCTGCGCAACATCCTCACCGGCGCGGGCTACGAGGTGGCCGGCGAGGCCGAGGACGGCGCCGAGGCCGTGAGCCGCTACCGCGAGCTGCGGCCGGACCTCACCACGATGGACATCACCATGCCCGGCATGAACGGCCTGGAGGCCCTCAAGGCGATCCGCGCCGAGGACCCCGAGGCCCGCGTGATCATGTGCTCGGCGATGGGCCAGAAGTCGATGGTGGTCGAGAGCTTCTCGGCCGGAGCGCGCGATTTCATCGTCAAGCCCTTCCAGGCCGACCGCGTCGTGAGCGCGATGGAGAAGGCCCTGCTCTAGCGCCCCTCCCGCGCCGGCACCGCCGGCGCCCCCGCCATGGTCACCCTCATCCTGACCAGGCACGGATCGCCATCACCCCCGCGGCGCAGGACGCGCCCCCGACCGTCACCGGTGTCCCCGACGGTCCGCCGGCTCGCGGCCGCGCTCGCCCTCGTGGCGCTGGCGCTCGGCGCTTCCGCTGGGCCCGGCCCGCGCGGCCACCACCACGGCCCCGGCGGACCCCGAGTCGCTGCCCATCCCGGAGGGGTCGTCGGCTCCCGGCAACCTCAGCGGCGGGGCCGGCGACACGCTGATGCGCCTCGGCCTGGGCCTGGTCGTCGTGGTGGGCCTGATCGCGCTGGTCTGGTACGTCCTCAAGCGCGTCCAGCGCTCGCGCTACCCCGGGATGGAGCGGTCGGGCAAGCCCGGCGGCCTCATCGACGTGGTCTCCACCACCTCCATCGGCCCCAACCGCACCCTGCACGTCGTGCGCGTCGGGGAGGAGATCCTCCTGGTCGGCTCGACCGACCACACCATCACGGCGCTCACGCGCCTCGGCAGCGACGACCTCGTGGGCCTCGTGGACGTGCCTCCCACGACGTCCACCTTCGGCCGCAACCCGCCGCCGCGCCGGCGGCCCGGGCGTCGACGACCGGGTGCGCGCGGTGACCACGTCCAGCGACGGAGCGCTGATCGAGAAGCTGCGCTCCATGACGACCCGCAAGTGACGCCGCCCCTGCGCATCAGCCCATCCGGCGGCGTGGCGGCGCCGCTGCCGACCCTGCGCGAGCGGATCGTGGCGGCGATGCCGCCGCCCGCCCAAGACCCGCCGGCGCCGCACCGCCCGGCGCATCTTCATCGCGTTCCCCTTCGTGCTGGCCCTGGCGTGCGTGCTGTGGCCGGCGGCGGCCTGGGCGGCCCCGGGGATCAACCTCAACCTCGACAGCGGCGGCGGCAACGGCGTCTCCACGTCGCTCCAGCTGCTGGTCCTGCTCACGGTCCTGAGCCTGGCCCCCTCGATCCTGATCATGATGACCAGCTTCACGCGGATCATCATCGTGCTCGGCTTCGTGCGCAACGCGCTCGGCACGCCGTCGATGCCCCCCAACCAGGTGCTCGTGGGCATCGCGCTCTTCCTCACGATGTTCGTGATGGCGCCGACCTTCACGGCCATCAACGACACGGCCATCCAGCCGCTGATGGACAAGAAGATCGACGAGCAGACGGCGCTCAAGCGGGCCGAGATCCCGATCCGCGAGTTCATGTTCGCGCCAGGTCGACCAGAAGGACCTGGCCCTGTTCACGGAGCTGTCCGGCGAGGAGCCGGCCCGAAGACCCGCGCCGACGTGCCGACCCGGGTGCTGATCCCGGCCTTCGTCCTGTCGGAGCTTAAGACCGCCTTCGAGATCGGCTTCCTGATCCTGATCCCGTTCCTCATCATCGACATGGTCATCGCCTCGACCGTGATGAGCATGGGCATGGTGATGCTGCCCCCGGTGGTCATCTCGCTGCCGTTCAAGATCCTGCTGTTCGTGCTGGTGGACGGCTGGCATCTGGTGTCGGAATCGCTCATCCGCGGGTTCGCGACATGAGGGCGCGCCGATGAACCAGAGCCAGATCATGGAGATCGGCGCGAAGGCGATGTGGGTGACCCTCGAGATCTCGCTGCCGATCCTCGGCGTCAGCCTCGTCGTGGGCCTGCTGGTCTCGATCTTCCAGGCCGTGACGCAGCTCCAGGAGCCGACGCTCACCTTCATCCCGAAGATCCTCGCCGTGGTCGTCGTGATCGTGGTCGCGGGGCCGTGGATGATGAACACGATGCTCGACTTCACGGTCGAGCTGTGGGCCGGCATCTCGCTCGTCGGAAGCTGACCCGGGCCGGACGTGGATCAGATCCTCGCCCAGCTGGCCCCGCAGGCGGCGCTGTTCATGCTCATCGCCACGCGGTTGTCGGCGATGATCGCGGTGGCGCCGGTCTTCAGCTCGCGCGTGATCCCGGTCCGGGTCAAGGCCGGCCTGGTCATCGTCATCAGCTTCGTGGCCCTGCCCGGCGTGGCCGCGCTGGGCGGCACCGTCCCCGAGGGCATCCTGCCGTTCCTGATGCTGGCGGTGAAGGAGGCGATCATCGGCTTCGCCTTCGGCCTGATCGCCCAGTTCCTGTTCGCGGCCATCCAGACCGCCGGCGCCTTCATCGACGCGTCGGCGGGCTTCGCCGTGGCCCAGACCCTCGACCCCACCTCCAACGCGAGCATCTCGGTGCTGGGCCGCTGGTACAACCTGATCGCGATCTCGTGCTTCATCGCGCTCGGGGGCGCCCAGCTGCTGGTGGCCGGCATCGTGCGCAGCTTCACCCTGGCCCCGCCGCTCGCCCAGCTCAACATGAACGCCGCCGTGGAGGGGGTGCTGGTCGCGCGCCGACGACATCTTCCTGGTGGTCGTGATGGTCGGCGGCCCCGGTGATCGCCGCCCTGCTCATCACGGACGTCACGCTCGGCATCATCTCCCGCGCCGTGCCCCAGATGAACGTCTTCATCGTCGGGCATGCCCCTGAAGATCATCGTCGCCCTGGCCGGCAGCGCGATCCTGCTGCCCGCCTTCATCGCCCTGACCAACACCCTCACCGGCGAGATGTTCGTGGACCTCTCCCGGATGATGAGGGGGATCGGGTAGGGGGGCTCGGGGTTTCCCGGTTCGGGGTTTTCGCGCTCTGGGGTTTCTCGCTCTGGAGTTTTCCGAGCTTCGAGGCCCCGGAGCTCTGAACGTCTCCTCTGAGGGCCTTGTCGTCTGTCGAACAGCGCCGGCTCCTCACGCGTGCGAGGCCGGGCTCTTGCGGCCCGGCCTGGCCGCGGCAAATCGGCCCTCGGCCGGGCCGATTTGCATTCGGTGCCCGCCTTCGGCGGGGACCTTGTACGGCCGGGCGACGCCGGCCGTCTCGTCGCCCCGTGCCGGGGCGACATCGGAGCCAGGCCCGATCCTACCGGGCGGCGCCCAGACTCACGGTGCTTGGCCCCGATGTCGCGCAGCGACGAGACACAGAGGCCCGGGAAACCGGGCCTTCTGAAGCTCGCCGCCGCAGGCGGCCTGCGTGCAAATGGGCCCGGCCAGGACCATTGCCGCGTCCCAGCCCGCCCGCAAGAGGCGGGCTCAGCCGCGTCACGACCGCCGCGGACGCCAGGCTGGCGCCTCTCGTGCGACGAGGGCTGTCCGCCGCCGCCGGGCGAGGCACGCGACGGGGGCCCTGCCGAGGCGCCCGTCGATGCGCTCGTGGGGTGCACCATGGCGGACGGCGATCGGCATTGCAAGGGCGACCGATGAGAAAAGTTAGGGCAACCGAACTACTGTCGGACCAAGCCTGTCCTGCCATCGGATCTTCGGGTAGCCTAACGCGGCTTCTTCCAACCGTCTTCACGTCCCGGCTCACGCCCCCGGAGGTTCCATGCGCCGCGTGCTCGTCCTCGCCCTCTGCCTGCTGGTGCCCGTCGTCCTGCTCGCGGCGGCGTGTGGTTCCGACGACGGGGCGGACGTCCGCTCCTCCGGCGGGGCCTCCGCGTCCGGATCGGGGTCCGGTTCCGGCTCGGGCAGCGGCTCGGGTTCGGGGACCGGCCTGTCGCTCGACGACACGGCGACCGTGGGCACCGACGACCCGCTGGTCCTGGCGGCGGTCGCCGACTACAAGAAGTACGTCACCCAGAAGACGGACGACATCGTCAGCACCACCACGACGTTCACCGACGCGGTGCGCGCGGGCGACATCCCCGCCGCCAAGGCCGCCTTCGCCCCCAGCCGCGAGTCGTGGGAGGCCATCGAGCCCATCGCCGGCCTGATCGAGGAGATCGACGGCGCGGTCGACTCGCGCGTCGACGACTTCGCCGGCCCGACCGACCCGGAGTTCACCGGCTGGCACCGCCTCGAGTACATGCTGTGGAAGCAGAACACCACCGACGGCGCCGCGAAGTACGCCGACCAGCTCGACAGCGACCTCGCCACGCTCAAGACCGAGATCGCCAAGCTCGACATCCCGCCGCTCGCCATGGCCCAGGGCGCCTCGGAGCTGATCGAGGAGGTCTCCGAGGGCAAGATCACCGGCGAGGAGGACCGCTACTCCAAGACCGACCTCTGGGACTTCGCGGCCAACGTGGCCGGGGCGCAGGAGATCATCCGCCTGCTCACCCCGGCGCTCGAGAAGGCCGACCCGGAGCTGCTGGCCAAGATCCAGGCCGACTTCACGGAGCTGGACGCGAGCATCGACGCGCTGCGCAAGGGCGACGGCTTCGTCCTCTTCTGCCAGCAGAACGACGACTACCCCAACGCCCAGCTGTGCCCCAAGACGACGGTCACCCAGGCGCAGATCGACCAGCTCAAGGGTCAGCTCGCCGGCCTGTCCGAGGACCTCGCACTCGTCCCGGGCGCCCTCGGGCTCAAGTAGCGGCCGGGTGAAGTACCACGTCTCACGCAGGGAGTTCCTCGCGGGCGCCGGCGGCCTGGCCGTCGGCGCCGCGGCCGGCGGCCTCGTGGTGGGCGCCTCCGAGGGCCAGGCGGCCAGCGCGGACGCGCCCGATCTCTCCTTCGTCCCGTTCGAGGGCGCCCATCAGACCGGGATCACGCAGCACCCGGTGCCCGCGCAGGGGCTGATGGCCTCCTTCACGGTGCTGGCGACCGACCGGGCCCACCTCAAGGAGATGTTCCTGGAGCTGACCGAGGAGATCCGCGGCCTGATGGCCGGGGTGCCCCCGGAGCAGCGCGACTCGGCGTACCCGCCCACCGACTCGGGCATCCTCGGGCCGACGCCGGCGCCCGACGACCTCTCGATCATCGTGAGCGTGGGCGCCGGCCTCTTCGACGACCGCTACGGCCTGTCCGCCCAGCGGCCCCGCGAGCTGGTGCAGATGCCGTTCATCGCCAACGACCGGCTCGATCCCGCCCGCAGCCACGGCGACCTGCTGCTGACCATCTCCTCGCAGCACACCGACCACGTCATCTTCGCCCTGCGCCAGCTGATGCGGCGCACCCGCCGCGAGATGACGCTCAAGTGGGTGATCGACGGCTTCAACCGGCGCTCGGATCCCACCGACACGACCACGGGATCGCCGCGGAACCTGCTGGGCTTCGTCGACGGCACGGCCAACCTCCCGACGGAGGCCGAGCTGATGGACCGCCACGTGTGGACCGTCGGCGGGCACAACGGGGAGCCCGCCTGGACCACCGGCGGGTCGTACCAGGTGGTGCGCGTCATCCGCATGATCGTCGAGTTCTGGGATCGCACCCCGCTCGCCGAGCAGGAGGCCCTCATCGGCCGCCAGAAGATCAGCGGCGCCCCGCTCGACGGCGTCCACGAGACCGACGTCCCCGACTACGCCGCCGATCCCAAGGGCGAGGTCACCCCGCTCGACGCCCACATCCGCCTGGCCAACCCGCGCACGCCGAAGACCGACGCCAACCTCATCCTGCGGCGCGGGTTCTCGTACACGCGCGGCTACGACGGCGCCGGGCAGCTCGACCAGGGCCTCGCCTTCGTGTGCTTCCAGAAGAGCATCGAGACCGGCTTCCTGGCCGTGCAGAACCGCCTCAACGGCGAGCCGCTGGAGGAGTACATCCGCCCCGAGGGCGGCGGGTACTTCTTCGCGCTGCCCGGCGTGACCACGGCCGGCGGGTACCTCGCCCAGGGGCTCCTCGACGCCTGAGGCGGCGTCCCGGGTAGGCTCGGGGGGGTCACGGGGGAGGCGGGCGATGGGTCGCGAGGGCACGACGCGGGAGGGCACCGGGCGCCGCGCGCCGCTGACGCGGCGCCGGATCGTCGAGACCGCGCTGAGCCTCATCGACGAGCGCGGGCTGGACGCGCTCTCGATGCGCGTGCTCGGCGCCGAGCTGGGCGTCGAGGCGATGGCCCTGTACCGGCACGTGTCCGACAAGGGCGCGCTGCTCGACGGCGTGGTGGAGCTGCTGCTGGAGGAGCTGGGGCAGGACGTGCCCACCGAGGGCGACTGGCGCGAGGTGGTGGGCGGCTTCGGCCGGGGGTTCCGCACCCTCGCGCTGGCGCACCCCGACGCGTTCCCCCTGCTCGGCCGCAGCCCGGCGCGCTCGTGGGTCGCGGCGGCCGCGGGCGTCGAGGGGCTGCTCGCCTTCCTGCAGGAGAGCGGCTTCGCGCCGGTCAACGCGGCGTACGCCGTGCGCGCGGTGAGCCGCTACGCCATCGGCTTCTCGCTGGTGGGCGAGGCGGGCGGCGGGGACGCCGGGCGCCCGCCCCGCGGCGCCTACCCGCTGCTGGACGGCCTGCTCGACCAGCTGGACGGCCCGGCCGGGGACGGGGGCGCCGACGACCTGTTCGAGTTCGGCCTCGAGACGCTCCTCGACGGCCTGGCCGGGCGGCGCGCCGGCACCTAGAGGGCCTTGCCCGGGTTGAGGATGCCGTCCGGGTCGAAGACCGCCTTCACGCCCCGGGCCAGCTCCCGCGGGCGCGCGCCGATCTCGTCCTCCAGCCAGGGCAGCTTGAGGGTGCCGACGCCGTGCTCGCCGGTGATGGTGCCGCCCAGGGCGAGCGCGGCCTCGAAGATCGCCCCGGCGGCGGCGTGGGCGCGCTCCCGTTCGTCGGCCGACGCGCGATCGAAGACGATCGTGGGGTGCATGTTGCCGTCGCCGACGTGGCCGAAGGTGGCGATCTCGAGGCCGGTCCGGGCGGCGATCGCCTCGATGCGGGCGAGCAGCTCCGCCACGCGCCCGCGCGGCACCCCCACGTCCTCGAGCAGCGTGCCCCCGCGCCGCTCGAGCGCGGTGAAGCACAGGCGCCGGACCTCCATCAGCATCTCGCCCTCCACCTCGTCCTCCGCCGCGACCACCAGGCTGGCGCCCGCCTCCTCGCAGCAGCGCGCGGCCACCGCGATCTCGTCGTTGCGCCCGGTGCCCGGCAGGTCGGACTGCACCAGCAGGAGGGCGGCCGACTCCAGGTCCAGGTCGAGGCGGCGCCAGTCCTCCACCGCCGCGAGCGTCACGCGGTCCATGAGCTCCAGCAGCGACGGGGTGATGCCGGCGCGGCTCATCGCCTGCACCGCCTCGCCCGCCGCCACCAGGGTGGGGAAGTTCGCGGCCAGGGTCAGCGGCGGGGCGGGGAGCGGCCGCAGCCGCAGGGTCGCCTCGGCGACCACGCCGAGCGTGCCCTCGGAGCCCACCAGCAGCGACAGCAGGTCGAGCCCCGCGACCCGCTTCACGGTCGGCCCGCCCAGCTCCACGCGCTCGCCGTCGGCCAGCACCACCGTCACCCCCAGCACGCTCTCGCGGGTGGCTCCGTACTTGACGCAGCACAGGCCTCCGGCGTTGGTGGCGATGTTGCCGCCGATGGTGGAGAAGTCCCGGCTGGCCGGATCGGGCGCGTACCAGAGCCCCTGCTCGGCCGCGGCCGCCTTCAGCGCCCCGTTGAGCACCCCGGCCTCCACCCGCGCGACCAGGCTCGCCGGGTCGATCTCCAGGATCCGGGTCATCAGCTCGGTGGAGAGCACGATGCCGCCGTCGATCGCGGCGGCGCCTCCCGAGAGCCCGGTGCCCGCGCCCCGCGGCACCACCGCCACCCCGTGGGCCGCCGCCACCCGCACCGCGGCCTGCACCTCGGCGGTGTCGCGCGGGCGCACCACCGCCAGCGGCCGCCCGCCCGACACCAGCTCGGCGTGGTCGTGGCGGTAGCGGTCGACGAGGTCGGGGTCGGTCAGCACCCTCCCGGGCGGGAGGGTGCTGACCAGCTCCTGCAATGTGGCATCGGTCGGCGCGATGGCCACGACGCTACGCGACGGTCGAGAGCTCCGATGCGCTGTCGACCGGCGCGTGCTGCCGCAGGAGACGCATGAACTCGCGCATCCACTCGGGGTGGTCGGGCCAGGCGCGCCCGGACACCATCTGTCCGTCCACCACGCCGCCGCCGTCCACGTACTCCGCGCCCGCGGCGCGGACGTCCGGCTCGAGCGCCGGGTACGCCGCCGAGCGGCGCCCCTCCAGCACGCCGGCCGCCGCCAGGGCGAGCGGGCCGTGGCACAGCTGGGCGACCGGGCGCTCGTCGGAGAAGAAGGCCGCGACGATGCGCTTCACGTCGGCGTCGTTGCGGATGTACTCCGGCGCGCGGCCCCCGGGTACCACCAGGGCCACGTACTGCGACGGATCCACGTCGGCGAAGGCCAGGTCGGCCGGCCACGTGTACCCGGGCTTCTCGGTGTAGGTGTCGTATCCGTCGACGAAGTCGTGCACCACGAACTGCAGCTTCTTCTTCGACGGCGCGGCGATGTCGACCTCGTACCCCTCCTCGAGGAGGCGCTGGTACGGGTACATCACCTCGAGCGACTCGGCCGCGTCACCCGTCAGGATGAGAACCTTGGGCATGGAACCCTCCTCGGTGTTTCCGGATGGGGGCATCCTAGATCTTGGTCTGACCATCAGTCAATGAGACAATAGCCACATGCAGATCTTCGACGGCGTCAGCCGCAACCCGCTGTACCTCCAGGTGGCCGAGAGCATCCGCGAGGCGATCATCGCGGGCACCCTCGCGCCCGGCGACGCGCTGCCCACCGAGCGCGACCTGTCGGAGTCGTTCGGCGTCAGCCGGGCCTCGGTGCGCGAGGCGCTGCGCGCCCTGCAGGCCCAGGGGCTGGTCTCGTCCACCGGCTCACCGTCGCGCACCGTGGTCGCCGAGGGCGCCGGCGCGCACGCGCGCGACGCCATGGTCACGCTGCTGCGGCTCAACGGCGTGGGGGTCGACGACCTGATGGAGTTCCGCTCCCAGCTGGAGGGCGGCGCGCTGGCGGCGGCGGCCCGGGCCGGCGACGCGGAGCGCCTGGCGCAGGCGCGGGAGGCGCTCGATCAGATGCGCCGCCCGGGGATCGGGGTGGAGGAGTTCGAGGAGGCCGACGTGCGCTTCCACGTGGCGCTGGTGCGGGCGTCCGGCAACGAGGCCATGCACCTGGTGATGCAGGTGCTGCGCGAGACGGTGGCCCGGCACCTGCTGGACTTCCTCCGCGCCCAGCCCGACACCGAGGCCACCCTCGCGCGGCTCACCGACGAGCACGCCGCCATCCTGGCCGCCGTGGAGCGCGGGCACGCCACCCGGGCGTCCGCGCTCGTGCGGGCTCACATCAGCGGCTTCTACCGGGCGGAACCAGCACCCCCGCCCCCGTGAACCGCCCCGCGCGCAGGTCGTCCAGCGCGGCGCCGGCGCGCTCCAGGGGGTAGGTGGTCACGTGGGTGCGCACGCCCGCGCGCGCCGCGATCGCGAGGAACTCCTCGCCGTCGCGGCGCGTCAGGTTGGCGACCGAGCGCACCGAGCGCTCGTGCCAGAGGAGCTCGTAGGGCATCGCGGGTATGTCGCTCATGTGGATCCCGCCGAGCACCACCGTCCCGCCGGGCGCCAGCACCGACAGCGCCTGGGGCACCAGCGCGCCCACCGGGGCGAACACGATGGCGGCGTCGAGCTCCTCGGGGGGCCGCTCGTCCGAGCCGCCGGCCCACGCCGCGCCCAGCTCGCGCGCGAGGTCCTGGGCCGCGGTGTCGCCCGGGCGCGTGAACGCGTACACCTCGCGCCCCTGCCAGCGCAGCACCTGGGCGATGATGTGGGCGGCGGCGCCGAACCCGTACAGCCCCACCCGGGGCGCGTCCCCGCACATCGTGAGCGAGCGGTAGCCGATCAGCCCCGCGCACAGCAGCGGGGCCAGGTCGGTGTCGGAGGGCCCGTCGGGCAGCGGGAAGCAGTAGCGCTCGTCGGCGACCGCCCACTCGGCCATGCCGCCGTCGATGTCGCGCCCGGTGAAGCGGGCGCGCGGGCACAGGTTCTCGCGGCCGGACGTGCAGTAGCGGCACTCCCCGCACGTCCACCCCAGCCACGGCACGCCGACCCGCTGCGTGCCGCCGTCAACCGTGCCGACGATCTGGTGCCCCAGGACCCGTGGCGGGGCCGGCACGTCCACCTCGCCGTCCATCAGGTGCAGGTCGGTGCGGCACACCCCGCAGGCGCGCACCCGCAGCAGCACCTGGCCGGGGCCGGCCGCCGGCACCTCGCGCTCGACGGCGCGCAGCGGGCGTCCGACCTCGTCGAAGACCATCGCGAGCACGCGACCACGGTAGCCTGGGCCGGGACGGCGCGCGACGGGGGTGAGCCATGCGGGTGGTGATCGCGGGCGCGGGGATGGCGGGGCTGGTGCTGGCGCGCGGCATCGCGCTGCGCGGCGGCGACGCCGTGATCATCGAGCGGGCGCCCGTGGACCGGCGCGTCAACGGACCGATCATGCTGCCCTTCCAGGCCTACGACGCCCTCGACGAGATCGGCGTGCTGGGGCCGATCCGGGCCCAGGGGATCGACATCCCGCCCCACCGCAACGACCAGCCGGTCGCCATCTCGGTCGCGCGCCAGGCCGTGCTCGAGGCGCTGCGGGAGGGGGTCGAGGTGCTCTGGGAGCACGAGCTCGTGGACCTGCTGCGCGAGGGCGAGCGCGTGGTGGGCGTGCGCGTCCGCGGTCCGGAGGGCGAGCGCGACCTCCCCGCCGACCTGGTGGTCGGCGCCGACGGCACCGGCTCGCGGGTGCGCGAGCTGGCGGGGATCCCCGCGCAGACCCGGCTCTCCGACACGGCCTTCGTCTCGTTCCGCAGCCCGCTGCCCGCCCCCGAGCCCTTCTCGATCGCCTTCCTCTCCGACGGCCGCCAGGTGACGCTGCTCGCGTGGTCGGGCGGCAGCGCCGGCGGCTGGCAGATCGACCGCGTGCCCGGCGGCGCGGCGGAGGCCCTGGCGCCCGGCCTCGACGCCTACCGCGCCGCCTTCGTGCGCCTGCTCCCCCAGGCCGAGGGGCCGCTGTCCGGGCTCAGCTCCGTGGATCAGCTGATGTACCGCGAGGTGACCGAGGTGCGCTGCGAGGCGTGGTGGGCGCCGGGCGTCGCCCTGGTCGGCGAGGCCCTGCACGCGATGAACCCCGAGGTGGGCATCGGCTCCGGGCTCGGGCATGGGGGACGCGCAGGCGCTGGCGGCCGCGATCGCGCAGAACCCCGACGACCCCGACGCCGCCTGCCGGGCCTACGAGCACTGGCGCCGCCCCGCCGTCGCGCCCTACCTGGCGGTGGGCGGGACCGCGTCCAAGGTGTACGCCCAGGGCCGCCGCCCCGAGGAGGAGCGCTGGCCGCCGGCCTGAGGCGGCCTCAGGCGACCTGCAGGTTCGACCGCTCGGCCTCTCCCGGCGCGCGCAGGTTGCGCAGCGCCCACCAGCAGGCCGTGCCGATCGTCTCGGCCAGCCCCTGCACCAGGAAGAGCCGCGTCAACTGGAGGACCTGCGAGTCCAGGGCGCCCGCCTGCACGTTGACCGTGGCCGTCAGGGCCAGCTCGCCGACCGGGGGGAGGGCCTTGCCGACGCCCTGGCCGGGCTGCAGCCCGCCGCGGCGCAGCGCGATCGTGCCGACGCCGCGCAGCGGCCCGAGGGCCGCGTCGACCGCCACGACCAGGGGCCGGGAGGGGTCGCCGTGCACCAGCGCGAGGCGCTCGGTCAGGTTGAGCGCGTGCAGCGGGTGCTCCAGCGTTCCGATGATCCCCTCCCGGGGGTGCCCCAGCCGCTCCAGCCGCTGACCCACGAGGGGGCCCAGCGCGTCTCCGGTCGAACGGTCCGAGCCGATGCAGGCGAAGGTCACCGGGCGATCCGCCGCCCCGAGGGCGCCGAGCTCCTCCTCGAGCGCCATCGACAGCGCGGCCACCGCGGCCGGGTCGTCGCCCTGTACCTCGCAGATCGTCAACGGTCGCCTCTCCACACCGAACACCGGACGAGAGGCAGCGTAAGCGCGGTGCCGGAGCGCGGTACCACCCATCTGGATAGCCCCCCCACCGCCGTTCGGAGGAGACGGGGCTCCCGTCGCTAAGGGCGGCGGTCCGGAGGTCGATGAGGCCAAGGTGGACACCTCTGAGTACCTCGGCCTCTTCCTCGAGGAGAGCCGCGAGAGCCTGGACATCCTCAACGGGTCGCTCCTCCTGCTCGAGCACGACCCGGACGATCCCGAGACCCTGGCGTCGATCTTCCGCGTGGCGCACTCGCTCAAGGGGATGAGCGCCAGCGTCGGCCTCGACGCGATGGCCCAGCTCACCCACCGCATGGAGGACATGCTGGCGGCCCTGCGCGACGGCGGCACGAGCCCCGGGCCGGAGGTCATCGACGCCCTCTTCGCCTGCCTGGACACGCTCCAGGCGATGGTGGACGCGGTGGTCTGCGGCGACGACGACGCCGGTCGACACCGACGCCGTCCTGGCCGCCCTGGAGGCCGCCGCGACCGCGGCGCCCGCCGAGCAGCACGACGCGCCGCGCGGCGCGGCGCCGCCGCGCGTCGAGGCGCCCGCCCCGATGGTGCGGGTCGCCGCCGAGCACCTGGACGCCCTCGTCGCGCTGGCCGCGGCCCTCGCGGAGCGGCGCGCGGGGCTCGGCGCGCTGGCCGGCGGCCCGGGCGCGCTGCGCGACGAGGTGGACGGCCTGGGGCGGGAGGTGGAGCGGCTCGCGGACCTCGTGGGCGCGATCCGGCTCACGCCGGTCGAGGAGGTCTTCATGCGGTTCCCGCGCATGGTGCGGGACCTGTCGCAGAGCCTCGGCAAGCTCGTGGAGCTGCACATCGACGGAGGGGGGATCGCGATCGGGCGCGCGGCCGCCGACGGCCTGGCCGAGCCGCTGACGCATGCCCTGCGCAACGCGATCGACCACGGCATCGAGTATCCGGGCGACCGCGTCGCCGCGGGCAAGGAGCCCATCGGGGGGCTGTTCCTGACCGCCCGGCCCGCGGACGACGGGGTGGTCATCGAGGTGCGCGACGACGGCCGCGGGATGGACCCGCAGGCGCTGCGCGCCTCGGCCGTGCGCGCGGGCCGCATGGACGTGGGCTCGGCGCTCGCGCTCTCGGACGAGGAGGCCCTGCAGCTGGTCTTCCAGCCCGGCCTGTCCACCGCGGGCGCGATCACCGCCGTGTCCGGGCGGGGCGTCGGGATGGACGCGGTGCGGGCCGCCGTGGGCGCGCTGGGCGGGTGGGTCGACATCGCGAGCGTCCCCGGAACGGGCAGCACGGTCACGATCCGGCTCCCCCTCGCTCAACCTTCTCCCCCCTCCTGACGAAGAAGCGGGTGATCGGCTCTCGCTGATCCAACGGCCGCGCTCAGGATGAGCGCGGGTTGTCGGAGTCACGGACGGCGCGCGATGGGGACGGCGGCGTCGTATGGCCGGCTCGGCGGGCGAGAGGACAGAGAGGGCGACACCGCGCAGGCGCGACGAATCGCGCAAGCGGGGCCAGGTCGCCCGCAGCCGGGAGATCAACACCGGCCTCGGCCTGCTGGCCACCTTCGCGCTGCTCTCCTTCCTGGGCGGGTGGCTGCTCGCCGGGATGGCCCAGATCATGCGCTCGTCCCTGGTCGGCGCCGGCGACAGCGCCCCCATCACGCCCGCCTCCGGCTGGCAGATCATGGTCGAGGCCGGCTGGGACTCCCTGCGCCTGATCGCGCCGTTCGCGGTCGCGGGGGTCGTCGTGGGCGTGGTCGCCTCGGCGATCCAGGTCAAGCCCGGCATCACGCCGAGCGTCCTGAACCCGCGCTTCTCGGTGCTCAACCCGATCGCCGGCGCCAAGCGCCTGCTGGGACCCCGCTCCCTGGTGAGCATCGTCAAGGACCTCATCAAGGTCTCCGCCACCGGGGCCATCGCCTACGTGATCCTCAAGGACTCGATCCCCGACCTGATGAGCCTCATGGGCGCGGGCCCGGGCCGGACCATCGCGGTCGTGAGCGAGCTGACCATGCGGATCGGCTTCTCGATCGTGGCCGTCTACGCCTTCATCGCGATCGCCGACCTCGATCTACGAGCGCTGGCAGCACGAGCGCGACCTGCGCATGACCAGCGACGAGGTCCGGCGCGAGGCCAAGGAGCAGGACGTCAACCCCGAGGTCAAGGGCCAGCTCAAGCGCCGCCAGCGCGAGATGGCGGTCCGCCGCATGATGGCGGCCGTCCCGGACGCGGACGTGGTCATCACCAACCCGACCCACTTCGCGGTCGCCCTGCGCTACGCCAAGGCCCTGCCGGCCCCGCGGGTCGTGGCCAAGGGCGCCGACAACGTCGCCTTCCGGATCATCGCCATGGCCAAGGAGAACGGCGTCACGGTCGTCCAGGACCCGCCGCTGGCGCGGAGCCTGTTCGCCACCGCCGAGGTGGGCCAGTTCATCCCGGCCGACGCCTTCGGCGCCGTCGCCGAGATCCTCGCCCACGTGTACCGCGCCTCCGGGCGTGAGCCGGCGGCCGCATGAGCACCGCCATCGCCGCCCCGCGGGCCGCCACCCGCAACACCCTCATCGCGCATCCTGGACAACAGCGACGTGGCGATCGCCGTCGTCGTCGTCGGGATCGTCGTGATGATGATCGTCCCGCTGCCGCCGTGGCTGCTGGACATCCTGCTCACGGTCAACATCGCGGCGGCGCTCGCGATCGTGCTGGCGACGCTCTACACCACCGAGCCGCTGCAGTTCTCGGTCTTCCCGTCGCTGCTGCTGGTCACCACGCTGTTCCGGCTGGCGCTCAACGTCTCCGCCACCCGGCTGATCCTGCTCGCACGGCGACGCCGGCGAGGTCATCGAGGCGTTCGGCGCGCTTCGTGGTCGGCGGCAACGTCGTCGTCGGCCTCGTCGTCTTCCTGATCCTCATCGTCATCCAGTTCGTCGTCATCACGAACGGCGCCGGGCGCGTGGCCGAGGTCGGCCGCCCGCTTCACCCTCGACGCGATGCCCGGCAAGCAGATGGCGATCGACGCCGACCTCAACGCCGGCGTGATCACCGACGAGGAGGCCACGCAAGCGCCGCGAGACCATCGCCAAGGAGGCCGACTTCTACGGCGCGATGGACGGCGCCTCGAAGTTCGTCAAGGGCGACGCGATCGCGGCCGTCCTGATCGTGGTCATCAACATCCTCGGCGGCCTCGCGGTCGGCGTGTTCCAGCAGGGGATGACGCTTCGCCGAGGCGATCCAGCACTTCACGCTGCTGACCGTCGGCGAGGGCCTGGTCACCCAGATCCCGGCGCTGCTCATCTCCACCGCCACCGGCATCATCGTCACCCGCTCGGTGGGCGAGTCGAACCTCGGCCAGGACCTCGCCAGCCAGATCGTGCGCCAGCCGCGCGCCCTGTTCCTCGGCGGGCGATCGTCGCCGTCGGCTCGGCCTGGTCCCGGGCCTGCCGAAGCTGCCCTTCTTCATCATCGGCGGCGATCATCCTGCTGGTCGCGTACGCTCCTCAAGAAGAGCGCCCGCGAGGAGGAGGAGGCCGCGGATCCAGGACGCCGCGACCGCCGTCGCCACCCGCCCGGCCGAGCCCGAGAACGTCGACGGCGCTGCTGCCGCTCGACCCGCTGGAGCTGGAGATCGGCTACGGCCTGGTCCCGCTGGTCGACGCCGACGAGGGCGGCGACCTGCTGGGGCGCGTCGCGATGGTGCGCCGCCAGATGGCGACCGAGCTCGGCCTGTCGCTGGCGCCGATCCGCATCCGCGACAACATCCAGCTGGGCTCCCACGACTACGCGGTCAAGATCAAGGGCATCGAGGTCGCCCGCTGGTCGCTCATGCCCGGCCAGCTGCTGGCCATGAACCCGGGCACCGCCGACCTGCCCCTCGACGGCCTGCCCACGGTCGAGCCCTCCTTCGGGCTGCCCGCCGTGTGGATCGGCGAGGCGCAGCGCGAGCAGGCCGAGATCTCGGGCTACACGGTGGTCGACCCGACCTCGCTCGTCGTGACCCACCTCAGCGAGGTGATCCGCCGCAACGCCGCCGAGCTGCTGGGCCGCCAGGACGTGCGCGCCCTGCTCGACGCCCTCAAGGAGCGCCTGCCCGCGCCGGTGGAGGAGCTCGTGCCCGGACCTGATGACCGTCGGCGAGGTCCAGCGCGTGCTGCAGACCCTGCTCGTCGGAGGCCGTGCCGATCCGCGACCTGGTGACCATCCTGGAGACCCTCGGCGACAAGGCCAAGCTCACCAAGGACGTCCCGATCCTGGCCGAGTACTGCCGCCAGGCGCTCTCGCGCGCCATCTGCGGCCGCTTCGTGGACGAGAACGGCACGCTGCGCGCCATCACGCTCGACCCCGAGGTGGACCGCGAGATCGCCGAGTCGGTCGCGCGCACCGAGGACGGCACCGCGGTCACGATGGACCCGGCCCGCGCCGCCGCCCTGGTGGACACGCTCACCGAGCAGGTCGAGCTCGGCCCAGGCCATGGGCGCCGCGCCGGTGGTGCTGTGCTCGGGCGCCACCCGCCGCCACCTCAAGGCCCTGACCGCCCACTCGATCCCCCAGCTGACCGTCCTCTCGTACCACGAGATCCTGCCCTCCGTGCGCGTCGAGCCGATCGGGCTCGCCGCCCTCGTCTAGGCCCCCGTCCCCGATGTCCCCCTCCCAAGGAGCACCCGGTCGTGCAGATGAAGCAGTTCTCCGGAGCCACCGTCGACGAGGTGCTGCTCAAGGTCCGCGCCGAGCTCGGCGAGGACGCCGTCATCCTTCAGACCAAGCGGGTCGTGAACGGCGGCATCGGCGGCTTCTTCGGCCGTCAGGGCGTCGAGGTGACCGCCGCCGAGGGGCTTCCGCCCGAGGAGACCGAGACGGCCAACCGCGAGGCCGCGGCGTCGGTCGCGCCGCCGCGCGAGGAGGAGCTCCTCGAGGAGCCCCCGCGCCGACGCCCCCAACCCGTTCCGCCGCCACCTCGAGGGCCGCCTCGCCGCCGCCGAGGAGGCCGAGGCGACTGGAGCTCCCCGTGCCCGGCCCGCCGGCCTCGCCGGCCGCCGCGTACGCCCGCAGCGGCGGCACGGCCCCCCGGCCCTTCGCCGCCGGCGACCTCGAGCGCAGCCAGGCCATCCTCGAGGCCGCCCGCGCCGCCGTGCGCCAGGCGCGCGAGTCGGCCGCGCCCGACCCCCTGCTGGCGAGCGCCCCGAGACGGCGCCGCCCGGCGCCCGCGCCCGAGCGCCTTCGTGCCCGCCGCGTTCGCGGTCCGGCCCGAGCCGGAGCTCGAGCCGGAGCCGATTCCGATCCCGAGCCCGCGCGTCGCCCCCGAGCCGGTGCGGCCCCGTCCGGCCGCCCGCCGCGCCGCCAACCTCGACGCCGTCCACAACGAGCTCATCCGGGCGGGCGTGGACGAGCGCAACCTGGACCGCTTCCTGGAGGGCTTCGCCCACGGCGTCGCGCCCTTCCTCGAGGCCGGCGACGCGGTGCGCGACGCCGTGCGCGACTACATCGCCTCGCGCCTCCCGGTCGTCCGCGACTGGAAGCCCTCCGGCGCCGGCCACACCCTCGCGTTCGTCGGCCAGACCGGCGTGGGCAAGACCTCCGCCGCCGCCTGCCTGGCGGGCCGCTACCGCGCCGCCGGCCTCGCCGTCGCCCTGGTCGCGGCGGGCGACGGGCCCCCACGACGCCCTCGAGGGCCACGCGCGCCGCCTCGACGTCCAGCTCTTCCGGGCCGCGGACGGCGCCGCGCTGGCGACGCTGTGCGGGACGCTCGCGCGACCGCGACCTGGTGGTCATCGACACCGCCGGGCGCTCCCACCAGCGCCTGGGCGAGATCGAGGACCTGGCGGCCCTGCTCGGGCCCGGCCAAGGTCGCCGAGGTCCACCTGGTGCTGCCCGCCGCCGCGGCCGCCGCCGACCTGGGCGACGTCCAGCGGCGCTTCCGGCTGGTCGGGGTCAACCGGCTCACGCTGACCAAGCTCGACGAGACCCGCTTCCACGGAAACCTGCTCAACCTGCCGATGAGGATGGGGAAGCCCCTGGCGTTCCTGTCGTCGGGCGCGTCGGTCCCCGGCGCACTCGCCCCGGCACGGGGACGGCGCGTCGCGGAGATGCTCCTGCCATGACATCGGCGGTCAGACCGCACAAGGACCACACCCTGCTGCCGCGCGCGGCATGCAGGTGATGCTCGAGGACCTGCCGGGCGGGCCCTGGCTCACCTCCGTCGACGGCGTCGCCGACGACGGCGGCGCGATCCTGCTCGCGCCCCCCGCGCCTCGGCGGCAGGATGGTGACGCCTGCCCCTGCGCCGCCGCTTCCGGGTCTCCTACGCGGTCAGCGAGGTGCCCTGCGAGGTCGACGCCGACCTGGCGGCCGGCCCCGGCGGCCTGGACGGCGCCGTCTCCTACACGGCGCTCGTGGTGGGCGGCCCCCGCCGCATGCAGCGCCGCAGCGCCGTGCGCGTGCCGATCAACCTGATGGCCCAGGCCAGCGAGCTCCCGGGGCGCCCGGGCGCCTCCGACAGCGTCCGTGCGATCACCGAGAACCTGTCCGGCGGCGGCGTGCTGCTGCGGGCCGCGGCCCCGTTCCCGCCCGGGACGGTGCTGGCGATCACCATCGAGTGCGGCGGGTCGGTCGGCACGCTGGCCGCTCAACGGGCGCGTCGTGCGCTGCGACCCGCTCGACGCCGGCGACCACCCGTGGCGGGTGGCCCTCGCCTTCGTCGATCCCCCGGTCGCCACCCAGGACCTGCTGGTGCGCTTCCTCTTCGAGCGCCAGCGCGAGCTGCGCCGCCGCGAGTCCGGCCTCTCCTGATGGCGAAGCGCTCGACCGCGAAGAAGGGGGCCTCGGGCGAGGAGCAGGCCCCGTCGCCGATGGAGATGTGGATCGGCCGGGCCCGCGGCGTCGGCGCCATCGTGGGCTTCGCGATCGCCTTCTGGGTGTGCCGGCGCCAGGGCTTCGACGTCGCCGACGCCGCCCTGCGCGGCCTGGTCGGGGCCGTCGGCCTGTCGCTGGTCGCCTGGTGGTCGTCGCTGCTGGTCATCCAGGCCCTGATGCGCAGCGCGGTGGTGCAGACCAACCGCGAGGCCGAGGCCGCCGCCCTGGCGCAGGCCCGCGCCCAGGCGGAGGTGCGTGCCGCGGCCGCCGCCAGCGCCGCCGCCGCCGCGGGTGAGACCGCGTGACCGGGGGCATCGCACCCACCCCGCCGGCGGCCGCCGCGGCCGCCGCCACCGGGATCGCGGCGTCCGCCATGCGCCGGCCGCCCGACGAGGCCGGCTCCCCGCCCGTCTCGGAGGCCGAGACGGCCCGGCGGGCGCCCGTGCGGACCCCCGCGACCTCCCCGCCGCCCGACCCCGACGGCCAGCGCGGCCGCCTGGTCAACGTCTTCGCCTGAGCGCCGGCCCGTCCCGTACCCGATCGGGCGTCGAGAAATCCGCATCCTCCGCTAGCATCGCCGCGAATATCCTCGGGGCCACGGGATGGAAAGCGCGGTGACGATGCGGCGACTCGGTTCGGTTCTTGCGGTGATCGCGATGGTCCTGGCGGTCACGCCCGCCCTGGCATTCGCGCAGACGACGCCCGCGCCGGTGGCGCCGCCGCCGCTCGCGCCCGGCATCATCGCCCCCGGGGTGTCGATCGCCGGGATCCCGGTCGCCGGGCTCAACGCCGCCGACGCCACCCGGGCGGTCATCGCCCAGTACGTCGCCCCCCGGCGCCAGCCGCTGCTCGTGACGTTCCGGGGCCGCAACCTCAGCATCGACCCGGTCAAGGTGGGCTACGTCGCGGACGTCGACTACGCCGTCAAGGTGGCGCTGATCTACGGCCGCACGCAGCCGGTGCCCGCCACCGGGCGTCGTCGTGCCCGCTCAAGCAGCGGGTCAACCGCGCCAAGCTGCTGGCGACCCTGCAGCTGCGCGCCGACCGGTACGCGCATCCCGGCCCGCGACGCGGCGCTCACCCTGAAGGGCGTCAAGCCCGTGGTCGCGCAAGGCGCGCGTCGGGATCACCATCGACGTCGCCAAGTCGGCGACCACCGTCGAGCAACGCGATCCTCACCCGCGACCGCCCGAGCTACGCCCTCACGGCGAAGCGGCTCATCCCCGCGGTCACCAGCGCCGGTCCGGTCGTGATCATCGACCGCGGCAACTTCCGGCTCACCTGGTGCAAGGCCGGCAAGAGGGTCACGTTCCCGATCGCCGTGGGCTCGTCCGACCACCCCACGCCGACCGGCAACTTCCGCGTGATCGAGAAGCAGAAGAACCCGACCTGGTTCCCGCCGGACTCCCCGTGGGCGGCCGGCCTCGGGCCCGTCCCGCCCGGGGGTCAGCAACCCCCTCGGCACCCGCTGGATCGGCACGTCGGCCCCGGCGATCGGCATGCACGGCACGCCCCAGTCGGGCTCCATCGGCAGCCGCGCGTCCCACGGCTGCATCCGCATGTACATCCACGACGCCGAGCGCCTCTACGAGCTCGTGGACATCGGAACCCCGGTCTACATCAGGTGATGCCGACGACGCCCGCCGCCGCCGGCGGGCGTCAGGCCGGCCCGGCCCCGCCGGCCAGCGCCGCGCGGATGCGGGCCGCGGCCCCCGCGGGCATCAGCGCGTGCACCCGGGTCCCGTCGGCCGTCGCCTCCTGGGTGACCTCGCTGCCGTCGGCGTAGACCGCCGCCATCAGCGCGCCCTGCGCGTAGGGGATCGTCACGTCCAGGCTCACGAGCCGCGTGCGCGCGACCTCGGCCAGGCGGTGGCCCAGCTCGTCCAGGCCGGCGCCGGTCACCGCGGACACCTGGATCGCGTCCGGGTGGCGGAAGGCCAGGGCCAGCCGCTCCTCGGGCGGCAGCAGGTCGATCTTGTTGAGCACCAGGAGGCGGGGCACGTCGGCGGCGCCGATCTCCTCGAGCACCGCGTCGACCGCCCGGGCGCGGTCGGCCCGGCGCGGCTCCGACTCGGACGCGTCGGCCACGTGCAGGATGAGATCGGCCTCGCGGGCCTCCTCGAGCGTCGCCGAGAAGGCCGTCACCAGCTGGTGGGGAAGGTGACGGATGAAGCCGACGGTGTCCGACAGCAGGATCTCGTGTCCCTCGCAGTCGATCCGCCGCGTGGTCGGGTCGAGGGTCTCGAACAGCGCGTCGTCCACGCTCACGGCGGCCCCCGACAGCGCGTTCATGAGGCTGGACTTGCCCGCGTTGGTGTATCCGGCCAGGGCGACCCGCGGCGTGGGGGAGGCCACCCGGCGCTCGCGCTGGGTCTCGCGCGAGCGCGCCACCTCGCGCAGGCGCCGGCGCAGCGTGGCCATGCGGTTGCGCACCAGGCGCCGGTCGGACTCGAGCTGGCTCTCGCCCGGGCCCCGGGTGCCGACGCCGCCGCCGAGGCGCTCGAGGTGCTGCCAGAGCCCCTCCTGGCGGGCGTAGGAGTACTCGAGCTGGGCGAGCTCCACCTGCAGCTTGCCCTCGGCCGAGCGGGCGTGCTGGGCGAAGATGTCGAGGATGATCGCGGTGCGGTCGACGACCCGGGTCGTGAGCCGGTCCTCGAGCGCCCGCTGCTGGCCCGGCGGTGAGCGACCCCTCGGCGGCCACCAGGTCGGGCTTCGTCGCGCTCACGAGCTCCATCAGCTCCTCGAGCTTGCCGGTGCCGAGGTAGGTCCGCGGCAGGGGGCGCTCGCGGTGCTGGACGAGGGTCTCGACCACCTCGGCCCCGGCGGTGCGCAGCAGCTCGCCCAGCTCGCGCAGCCGGTCCTCCTCCTCGTCGCCGCTGACGTCGAGCGACGCGATCACCAGGGCGCGCTCCGGGCCCCTGCCGGGTCAGCTCCTCCTCGGGGCGCTGCGGCCGAGCCGCGGTAGGTGCGCTGGATCTCCTCCATCACCGGATCATGCCGGACCGGCGCGCCTCGGACCCGGACGGCATGGCACGCGGCGGGGCGGTCTAGGATGCCGCGGTGATCCGGGAGCCGGCGAACATCACCGGACGATGCGCCCGACTGGTACCGCGACGCGGTCATCTACGAGCTGCACGTGCGCGTCCTTCGCCGACAGCGACGGCGACGGCATCGGCGACTTCCGCGGGCCTGACCGAGAAGCTCGACTACCTGCAGGACCTCGGCGTCACCGCGATCTGGCTGCTGCCGTTCTACCCGTCGCCGCTGCGCGACGACGGCTACGACATCGCCGACTACACGCGACGTCCACCCCGACTACGGCACGCTGCGCGACTTCAGGCGCTTCCTCGCGCGAGGCGCACGCGCGCGGCCTGCGGGTCATCACCGAGCTGGTCCTCAACCACACCTCCGACCAGCACCCGTGGTTCCAGCGGGCGCGCCGCGCGCCGGCCGGGCAGCCGCTGGCGCGACTTCTACGTCTGGAGCGACACGCCCGAGCGCTACCGCGACGCGCGCATCATCTTCAAGGACTTCGAGACGTCCAACTGGACCTGGGACCCGGTCGCCGAGGCCTACTACTGGCACCGCTTCTACTCCCACCAGCCCGACCTCAACTTCGACAACCCGCGAGGTGCGCACGGCGCCATGCTGCGGGTGGTCGACTTCTGGCTCGAGATGGGCGTCGACGGGCTGCGCCTCGACGCCGTCCCCTACCTCTACGAGCGCGAGGGCACCAACTGCGAGAACCTGCCCGAGACGCACGCGTTCCTGCAAGAAGCTGCGCGCGCCACGTCGACGAGCAAGTTCCCCGACCGCATGCTCCTGGCCGAGGCCAACCAGTGGCCCGAGGACGCGGCCGCCTACTTCGGCGACGGCGACGAGTGCCACATGGCGTTCCACTTCCCGCTCATGCCGCGGCTGTTCATGGCGCTCCAGCATGGAGGACCGCTTCCCGATCGTCGACATCCTCGAGCAGACGCCGGCGATCCCGGACGACTGCCAGTGGGCGCTCTTCCTGCGCAACCACGACGAGCTGACGCTCGAGATGGTCACCGACGAGGAGCGCGACTACATGTACCGCGTCTACGCGCACGACCGCGCAGGCGCGCATCAACCTCGGCATCCGCCGCCGCCTGGCGCCGCTGCTGGGCAACGACCGCGCGCAAGATCGAGCTGATGAACGCGCCTGCTGCTCTCGCTGCCGGGCACGCCGGTCATCTACTACGGCGACGAGATCGGCATGGGCGACAACATCTACCTCGGCGACCGCAACGGCGTGCGCACGCCGATGCAGTGGAGCGCGCGACCGCAACGCCGGCTTCTCGCGCGCCAACCCGCAGCGGCTCTACCTGCCGGTCGATCATCGACCCCGAGTACCACTACGAGGCGGTCAACGTCGAGGCGCAGCAGAACAACCCGCAGCTCGCTGCTGTGGTGGATGAAGCGGCTGCATCGCGCTGCGCAAGCGCTACCAGGCCTTCGGCCGCGGCGACCATCGAGTTCCTGCACCCCGAGAACCGCAAGGTGCTGGCCTTCCTGCGCGCGCTACGAGGACGAGCGCGATCCTGGTCGTCGCCAACCTGTCGCGCTTCGCGCAGTACGTCGAGCTCGACCTCTCGCGCTTCCGCGGCTCGGAGCCGGTCGAGCTGTTCGGCCAGACCCACTTCCCGCCCATCGGCGAGCTGCCCTACCTGCTCACCCTGGGCCCGCACGCCTTCTACTGGCTCGGCCATCGAGGGCGCAGCGCGAGGACGAGCGGCGTCCCGTCGGCCGACGACGAGGCGCCGCTGCTCGAGCGCACGCGGCTCCATCGACGCGCTCCTCGACCGGCCGCGCCCGCGGCCAGCTCGAGCGGGCGCTCGCCGCGCTTCCTGCCCGCGCGCCGCTGGTTCGCGGGCAAGGCGCGCGTCATCCGCAGCGTCGCGGTCACCGACTGCGCTGCCGCTCACCGGCGTGCGCGCGTCGGTGCGCGGCCCGCGTGCTGATCGTGCGGTGGAGTTCACCGAGGGCGAGGCCGAGACCTACTCCGTCCTCGCCTCGCTGATCGAGGGCGAGCGCGCCGAGTACCTCCTGGCCGACTCGCCGCGCAGCGTCATCGCCCGCCTGCCGCGGCGCCGCGGCGACAGACGGCGGTGCTCGTCGGACGCGCTGGTCGACCCGGACGTCTGCCGGGAGCTGCTCGAGGTGGTCCGCCGGCGCCGCGCCGCTCAAGGGCAGATCGGCGGGCGGCTGACCGGCCGGCCGACGCCCGGCGCTGCGCCGCGTCGCTGGGCGGCCAGGAGTCGCCCGAGCCGTCGATCTTCCGCGCCGAGCAGAGCAACACCTCGGTGCTCTTCGGCCAGTCGCTGATCCTCAAGCTCTTCCGCGCGCGTCGAGGCCGGCGTCAACCCCGACCTCGAGCTGGGCCGCTTCCTCAGCGAGCGCACCGGCTTCGCCAACACGCCCGCCGTGCGCCGGGTCGCTCGAGTACGCCGCCGACGGCGCCGAGCCGGCCACGCTGGCGATCCTCCACGACTTCGTCCCCAACGAGGGCGACGCGTGGCAGTACACCCTGGACGCGCTCGGCCGCTTCTACGAGCGGGTGGTCACGCGAGCGGCGTCCAGAACGGGGCGCCCCCGCCCGAGCCGCCGCGGCGGCGACCTCCTGGAGCGGGCGCAGCGCGCCGATCCCCGACGGCGGTCGACGAGCTCGTCGGCTCGTACCTGCAGTCGGCCCAGCTCCTCGGCGCGGCGCGTGGCCGAGCTGCACGCCGCGCTCGCCGGCGAGCACCATGGATCCGGGCCTGCGTGCCCGAGCCCTTCACGCCGCACTACCAGCGGTCGGTCTACCAGTCGATGCGCAACCTCGTCGGGGCGGGCCCTGCAGCTGCTGCGCAGCTCGCTGCCGAACCTCGCGGCCCGCGCCGCGCGAGGACGCCGAGGCGCATCCTGGCCGCCGAGGAGGTCCTGCTCGACCGCTTCGGCGCCATCACCGCCGGCACCCTGACGGCGATGCGCATCCGCTGCCACGGCGACCTCCACCTCGGCCAGATGCTGTTCACCGGCCGCGACTTCATGATCATCGACTTCGAGGGCGAGCCGGCCCGCTCGCCTCAGCGACCGGCGCGTCAAGCGCAGCCCGCTGCGCGACGTGGCCGGCCTGCTGCGCTCGTTCCACTACGCCACCTTCACCGCCCTGCTGGACCAGTCGGCCCGCGGCCTGGTGGAGCCCGAGTCCGACGCCGCCCGCGACCTCGGAGCTGTGGGGCCGCGCGTGGAACGACGCGGTCTGCTCGGCGTTCCTCGGCGCCTACCTCGAGACGTCGGCGGACGGTCCCTGGGTCCCGGCGTCCCGAGCCGACCTCAACGTGCTGCTCGACACCTCGCTGCTCGAGAAGGCCGTCTACGAGCTCACCTACGAGCTCAACAACCGCCCGCTCTGGGTGCCGATCGCGCTGATGGGCCTGCGCGACCTGCTGGGCTGAGGACCCGCTTCGCGGGGCGGGTCCTACCCGCCGTACTCCGCGTCGGTCACGTGCGCGCCCCAGAGCACGTGCTGCCCGGCGTCGTCCACCTCGTGCATCGCGAGGTGGGTCATGAAGTTGCCGGGCGCCGCGCCGTGCCAGTGGTCCTCGTCGGGCGCGAAGTGCACGGTGTCGCCGGCCCGCACCACCTCGACCGGCCCGCCCCGCCGCTGCACGAGGCCCACGCCCTCGGTGACGTGGAGCACCTGCCCCACGGGGTGGGTGTGCCACGCCGTCCGCGCTCCGGGGCAGAAGTGCACGCTCACCAGGCGCACCCGCGAGGGCGGCGCGCCGGTGGCGATGGGGTCCACCCACACCTCGCCGGTGAACCAGTCCGGGTTCCCCAGGACGCTCGGGGGGCGCTCGCGGGTGATCTCCATCGGGGTGCCTTTCGTCAGCGGTCGCGTTCCAGCAGGGCCACCGGCAGCGGGCCGGTCAGCGCGTCTAGCCTAGTCCCGTCGCGCAGCTCGACGCGGCCGCCGGTGAGGACGTCCGTCCACCCGCCGGCGAGGTCGCCGGGCACGTCGAGCGCCGCGCCGGCGCCCTCGGGACGCAGCGGCGTGGCCGCGAGGACGGTCGCCGCCGCGCGCGTAGGCGAAGGCCGCGGGCCGGCGTCGAGCGGCCGGTAGTCGCCCGCGAAGGCCTCGGGCCGGCGCGCGCGCAGCGCCGAGCGCGCGGTGGATCAGGAACAGCTTGGCCGTCTCGCGCCGGGGCGGCGCGCCCGCCGGCCACCTCGTCCAGCAGCCGCGCGGCGCAGGTCCCAGTCGACCGGGCGGCGGTTGTCGGGGTCGACGAGGGCCAGGTCCCACAGCTCGTCGCCCTGGTAGATGTCGGGCACGCCCGGGCGCGGTCAGCTTGAGCAGCGTCTGGCCGAGCGGCCGCCGCCTCGCCGAGCGGGGCGAGCCGCGCGACGAAGGCCTCGAGGTCGGCGACGAACGCGCGGTGAGCCGTCGAGGGCGTCGCAGAACGCCATGCACCGCGCCCTCGTGCGCCTCGTCGGGCTCGACCCAGCCGGTCGTGGTCCTTCGCCTCGCGCAGCGCCTTCTCCACGTAGCTCGCGCAGCCGCTCGGCGCTCGAGCGGCCAGGCGCCCACGAGCGTCTGGTAGACGAGGTACTCCTCGTCGGGGGTCGGGGCGCCGCCGGTGCGCAGTGGGCGGCGTTCATCGCCCACCAGCGCCCGCACGCGCGGCGGCCCACTCGCCCGGGATCCACGACAGCGCGCCGATGCGCGCGCGCACGTCGCCGGAGCGCTTGGTGTCGTGGGTCTGGGTGGCGAGCAGGCCGCGCGGGAAGCGCTCGGCGCCGGGCCCGGTCGGCGGCGTGGACCTCGTCGGGCGTGCGCCCCCAGCGCCCCGGGTCGGAGCCGACCTCGTTGAGCGCGAGCAGGCGCGTGTAGCGGTAGAACGCCGTGTCCTCGACGCCCTTGGCCATGATCGCGCCGGTGCGTCTGCTGGAAGCGGACGGCGAAGGCGGCCTCGCTCGCGTCGGCCGGATCCACCAGGGCGTCGCGCACGCGCTCGGGCAGGCCGGCCTCCTCGACCACCTCGCAGGTCCTGGTCGCTGCGCCTCGTCGGCCTCGGGCGCGACGTAGGTGCGGTAGACCGGCAGCGGCGGCGACGCGCGTCGGCCATGTCCGGCTCGTCCACCAGGTCCTGCAGGCGCGCGACCTCGGGCTCGAAGGTCGTGTGCGCCTCGTCGCGCTTCGCCTCGCTCGGCCAGCTCGGCGAAGGGGCGCCGCTCGCCGGTCAGCGCGGCGTAGCAGCGCGGTCAGCGGCTCCTCGCCGGCGGGGTCGACGAACAGCGCCGGTGGCGTCGGCCATGAACTCGTAGCCGGTCGTCCCCTCGACCGGCCAGTCGGGCAGGTCCTCGCCCGGCTCGAGGATCTTCTCCACCCAGATGCGCTCGACGCCGCGCCCGGCCAGCCGGCGCGAGGTACTCGCCCGGGTCGGCCAGCCCGTCGGGGTGGTCGATGCGCAGGCCGTCGACGAGCCCCTCGTTCACGAGGCCGATGGCCAGCGCTGGGTCACCTCGAACACCTCCGGGTCCTCCACGCGCACCCCGGCGAGCTCGTCGATCGTAGAAGAAGCGCCGGTGGCGCCCGGTCGCCGGGGTCGATGTCGAAGAAGCGCGCGCGCAGCGCGGGGTCGCGACCAGAACGGGTTCTCGTCGCTCGTCGCCATGTGGTTGGGCACGACGTCGAGGACGATCCCCAGGCCGGCGTCGCGGGCGGCGCCGGCCAGCGCGCGGAAGGCCTCCTCGCCGCCGAGGTCCGTCGAGATGCGCCGCGGGTCGACGACGTCGTAGCCGTGGGTCGAGCCGCGGCGCGCCTGCAGGACGGGGGAGAGGTAGAGGTGGCTCACGCCCAGGTCGGCGGAGGTAGGGCACCAGCGCGCGCGCGCCGTCGAAGCCGAGGTCCGGCCCGAGCTGGAGGCGGTAGGTCGCCCTCACCAGGCCCGGCGCAGGACCAGCACCGACCGCGCCTCGAGCGTCACCTCGGAGCGCGCCGGCCAGCTGCGCCACCCCTCGGGCGTCTCGGGCTCGGCCGTGGAGATCACCTGCCGCCACCGGTTGCCGAAGCGCCGGGCGGGCAGGCGGAACAGCGAGTCCTCGTGGCCGGCGTTGAACAGCATCACGAACGAGTCGTCGACGATCGGCTCGCCGTGCGGCGTCGGGGCTGGGGATCTCCTCGCCGTTCAGGAACACGCCGAGGGCGCGCAGGTCCGAGCGCGCTCCAGTCGCGGCGGCTCATCTCGCGCCCGTCGGGGCGGAACCACCAGATGTCCGGCAGGCCGGAGCCGTCGCTGCGACTCGCCGCCGAAGAAGTCGCGGCGGTGGAACACCGGGTGCGCGCGGCGCAGCTCGATCAGCCGGCGCGTGAACTCGAGCAGCGCGCGCTGGCGCTCGTCGAGCTCCCAGTCGAACCAGCTGATCTCGTTGTCCTGGCAGTAGGCGTTGTTGTTGCCGCTGCTGCGTGCGGCCGATCTCGTCGCCGCCGAGCAGCATCGGCACGCCCTGCGAGAGGAGCAGCGTCGTCAGGAAGTTGCGCTGCTGGCGCGCGCGCAGCGCGAGGATCTCGGGGTCGTCGGTCGGCGCCCTCGACGCCGCAGTTCCAGGTGCGGTTGTCGTCGGTGCCGTCGCGGTTGTCCTCGAGGTTGGCCTCGTTGTGCTTGTCGTTGTAGGAGACGAGGTCGCGCAGCGTGAAGCCGTCGTGGGCGGTGATGAAGTTGATCGAGGCGAACGGCCGCCGGCCGTCGGACTGGTAGAGGTCGCTCGAGCCGGTGAAGCGCGACGCGAAGCTCGCCGACGCCGTCGCTGTGGCCGCGCCAGAAGTCGCGCATCGTGTCGCGGTAGAGGCCGTTCCACTCGGTCCACAGCACGGGGAAGTTGCCGACCTGGTAGCCGCCGGGGCCGACGTCCCACGGCTCGGCGATCAGCTTGACCTGGGAGAGCACCGGGTCCTGGTGGATGATGTCGAAGAACGCCGAGAGGCGGTCGACGTCGTAGAACTCGCGCGCGAGCGCCGAGGCGAGGTCGAAGCGGAAGCCGTCGACGTGCACTCGAGCACCCAGTAGCGCAGCGAGTCCATGATCAGCCGCAGCACGCTCGGGTGGACCGGGTTGAGGCGTGTTGCCGGTGCCGGTGAAGTCCATGTAGTAGCGCGGGTCGTCGGGCACGAGCGCGGTAGTAGCGAGAGGTTGTCGATGCCCTTGAACGACAGCATCGGGCCGAGGTGGTTGCCCTCGGCGGTGTGGTTGTAGACGACGTCGAGGATCACCTCGATGCCCGCGCGGTGCAGCGCCTTCACCATGCCCTTGAACTCGCGCACCTGCTCGCCGCGTGCGTGCCGGTGGCGGCGTACATCGGCGTGCGGCGCGAAGAAGCCGATCGAGCTGTAGCCCCAGTAGTTGGTCAGCCCCTTGTCGACGCAGGAGGTGCTCGTCGGCGATGTGGTGGACCGGCAGCAGCTCGACCGCGGTGACGCCCAGCGACGCGCAGGTGCGCGATCGGCCGCGTCGGAGGCCAGCCCGGCGTAGGTGCCGCGCAGGTCCTCGCGCACCTCCGGGTGGAGCTTGGTGAAGCCCTTGACGTGCACCTCGTAGATCACCGTCTCGTGCCACGGGCGTCGCGCGGCGGCCGGTCGCCCTCCCAGTCGAAGCCGGTGTCGATGACGACCGCCTTCGGGATCGCGTCCGCGTCGTCGGTCGTCGTCGCGCACCAGGTCGGCGTCCTCGCCGTCGGGCCGTAGGGCAGGACGTTGCCCGCCTCCCAGCGGATCGGGCCCTCGATCGCCTTGGCGTACGGGTCGATCAGCAGCTTGTCCGGGTTGAAGCGGTGGCCCGCGCTCGGGCGCCCAGTCGGCCGTGGACGCGGTAGCCGTAGCGCTGGCCCGGGCCGACGTCCGGGCAGGTAGCCGTGCCAGTTGAACGCGGTCACCTCGGTCAGCTCGATCCGGGTCTCGCGGTCCCCCTCGTCGAACAGGCACAGCTCGACGCGCGCGGCGTTCTCGGAGAAGAGCGAGAAGTTGGTCCCGTGCGCCGTCCCACGTCGCGCCGAGCGGGAACGGGCTGCCCGGCCACACCCGCACGCTCACGCCACCACCGCGCCCGCCCAGGGCGGCAGGGCCAGCACGCCCTCCGCCAGCGCCACCCCGTCGCCGGTCGCTCAGCACCACGCTCGTCCCGTCCACCCGCACCTCCGCGCTCTCGGGTCCGAAGTTGCCCAGCACCTCAACATCGCCCCTGCGCATGGCCGCCCAACCCTCGTCCTCGTCGAAGCGCACCCGCGCGTCCTCGCGCGGCAGGCTCCGCCGCAGGGCCAGCAGCTCGCGGTACAGGGCCCGCACCCGGGGGTCGCCCGCCGCCGGGTCCAGCACCGAGCGCGCGAAGGTCTCCGGGTCCTGCGGGTCGGGCACCTCCTCGGCGAAGCCCGTGAACTCCGCGAACTCGTTGCGGCGCCCCTCGCGCGTGGCGTCGGCGATGAACGGGTCGATGTGGTCGGTGAAGAACTGGAAGGGCGCTCTCCTCGCCGTACTCCTCGCCCATGAACAGCATCGGCGTGAACGGGGCCAGCAGGACCCACAGGGCCGCCAGGGCGGCGCACGCCGGCGGGCAGGCGGTCGCCGAACGCGCGGTTGCCCACCTGGTCGTGGTTCTGCGAGTAGACGACGAAGCGCTCCGGGCGCGCACCGTCGTCGGCCGGCGCGCCGTGGCGGCGGCGGCGGAAGCGCGAGTAGCGGCCGTCGTAGACGAAGGGCCGCGCCGTAGGCCGCGGCCAGGTCGGCCACGCGTGCCGAAGTCGCCGTAGTAGCCGTCGCGCTCGCCGGTCAGGAGCGCGTGCAGCGCGTGGTGGAAGTCGTCCGCCCACTGCGCGTCGAAGCCCCAGCCGCCGGCCGCGGCGGGCGCACGACGCGCGGGTCGTTGAGGTCGCTCTCGGCGATCAGGACCGTGCGCGCGCGACGTGGCGGCGTGCACGCGGTCGCACAGCTCGGCCAGCACGTGGCGGGCGCCGTGGTCGTGGATCGCGTGCACCGCGTCGAGGCGCAGGCCGTCGACGTGGTAGTCGCGCACCCACATGCAGGCGTTCTGGATCGCCCACTCGCGCACGCCGCCGCTGTCGCGGCCGTCGAAGTTGATCGCCGTGCCCCACGGGCGTGGCGTAGTCGTGCGGTGAAGTAGGGGCCGAACGCCTCCATCGCCTGCGACGCCGGGCGCCGAGGTGGTTGTAGACGACGTCGAGGATCACGCCCAGCCCGTGGCCGTGGGCGGCGTCGACCAGGGCCGCGAGGCCCTCGGGCCCGCCGTAGGCCGGGTGGCGGCGCCCACGTGTAGACGCCGTCGTAGCCCCAGTTGCGCGTCGCCCGGGAAGGTCGGCGACCGGCATCAGCTCGATCGCGGTGACGCCGAGCTCGCGCAGCTCGGGCAGGCGCGCGATCGCGCCGTCGAAGGTGCCCTCGGGCGTGAACGTGCCGACGTGCAGCTCGTAGAGCACGAGCTCGCGCAGGTCGCAGGCCGCGCCACGCCGCGTCGCTCCACGCGAACGCGCCCGGATCGACGACCCGCGACGGGCCCGCGCACGCCCTCGGGCTGCGAGCGCGAGCAGGGGTCGGGCAGCGACACGCCGCCGTCGACGACGCAGGTGGTAGTCGTCGCCGGCCACCGCCTCGCCCTCGCCCTCGAACACGCCCTCGCCCACCGGCTCGAGCCGCAGCGCCGCGCCGTTCACCAGCGCCGCCACCCGGCCCGCGCTCGGTGCCCACACGCGGAACGTCGTCCGTCCCCGCGGCCCGGGGATCGCCCCCAGGGGGCGCTCCCAGGCCGGCGTCAGGATGCCCGCCAGGGCCCGCCCCTCACGGCTCGGGCACCAGCCACACGACGCCCAGCGGGGGCAGCATCACCTCGGCCGAGGCCGGCTCCGCGCCCCAGGGCTCGTCCCGGGCCTCCACGCCGCCCATGTTGCCCAGGTTGGCCCCGCCGTACAGGTCCGCGTCGGTGTTCAGCGATCTCGCGCCAGCGCCCGGCGCGGGCATCGGCACGCGGTAGGCCGGGCGCGGCACCGGCGACAGGTTGGCCACGCATCACCAGCGGCACGCCCTGGGCCGAGAAGCGGGCGAAGGCGACGCACGTTGGCGTCCGCGTCGTCCACCACCAGCCAGCGGAAGCCGGCCGGCTCGGAGTCGAGCTCCCACAGCGCCGGCGTGGTCGCGGTAGAGCGTGGTTGAGGTCGCGCACCAGGCGCTGCACGCCGGCGTGGCGGCGCCGCTCGAGCAGGTGCCAGTCGAGGCGCGCGCTCGTGGCTCCACTCCTGCTCCTGGGCGAGCTCGCCGCCCATGAACAGCAGCTTCTTGCCGGGGTGCGCCCACATGTAGGCGTAGAGCGCGCGCAGGTTGGCGTAGCTGCTGCCAGTCGTCGCCCGGCATCTTGCGACAGCAGCGAGCCCTTGCCGTGCACGACCTCGTCGTGCGAGAGCGGCAGCACGAAGTGCTCGCGTGAAGGCGTAGACGAGGCTGAACGTCAGCTCGTCGTGGTGGTAGCGGCGGTGGACCGGGTCCGTGCTCGAAGTACGCCGAGCGTGTCGTGCATCCAGCCCATGTTCCACTTGAAGTCGAAGCCCGAGGCCGCCGACGTACGTCGGGCGCGAGACGCCCGGCCAGGCGGTCGACTCCTCGGCGGCCATCAGCACGCCCGGCTCGCGCGCGTGGGTCACCTCGTTGAGCTCGCTGCAGGAAGCGCGATCGCCTCGAGGTCCTCGCGCCCGCCGTACTCGTTGGGCACCCACTCGCCCGCCGCTGCGCGAGTAGTCGAGGTAGAGCATCGAGGCGACGGCGTCCACGCGCAGGCCGTCGGCGTGGTACTCGCTCAGCCAGTAGCAGGGCGTTCGCGACGAGGAAGTTGCGCACCTCGTTGCGGCCGTAGTTGAAGATCAGCGTGCCCCAGTCGGGGTGCGCGCCGCGGCGCGGGTCCGCGTGCTCGTAGAGCGCCGTGCCGTCGAAGCGCGCGAGGGCCCACTCGTCGCGCGGGAAGTGGGCCGGCACCCAGTCGAGGATCACGCCGATGCCGCGCTCGTGGAGCGCGGTCGATCGAACTCGCGGAGGTCGTCGGGCGAGCCCGGACCGGCGAGGGCGCGAAGTAGCGAGGTCACCTGATAGCCCCACGAGCCCGAGAAGGGGTGCGCCATCACCGGCAGCAGCTCGACGTGCGTGAAGCCCATGCTCGGCCACGTAGTCGCCGAGCTCCGTCGGCCAGCTCGGCGAAGGTCAGCGAGCGGTTGCCCTCCAGCGGGTTGAGCCGCCAGGAGGGCAGGTGCACCTCGTAGATCGACACCGGCTCGGCGTGCGGGGCGCGCTCGGCCCGCGGCCGCGAGCCAGTCGGCGTCGCGCCACTCGTGATGGCGCTCGAAGACCACCGAGGCCGTTCGCGGCGGGATCTCGGCGGCGGCGGCGAGCGGGTCGGCCTTGCAGGCGCAGCGCGCCGTCCGCGCCGCGGATCTCGAACTTGTAGTGGCCGTCCGGCCCGACGCCGGGCACGAAGAGCTCCCAGATGCCCGAGGAGCCCAGCGAGCGCATCGGGTGCACCCGTCCGTCCCAGCCGTTCCAGTCGCCGACCACGCTCACCGACCGCGCCGAGGGCGCCCAGACCGCGAACGCGACCCCGGCGACGCCGTCGATCTCGCGCAGGTGGGCGCCGAGCCGCTCCCACAGCTCCTCGTGGCGGCCCTCGCCGAGCAGGTGCAGGTCGAGCTCGCCGATGGTCGGCAGGAACGCGTACGGGTCGCGCCCGTGCACCGAGTAGGTGTCGTACTCGACCTCGACCTCGTAGGCCAGGGGCGCCGTGGCGCCCTCGATGACGGCCTCGAACAGGGCGGACGCCCGGTGGGCGAGCTCGACCGGGGGCCCTCCGTCGGGGTACACGCGCACCGCGCGGGCCTCGGGGCGCCACACGCGCACCACCACGCCCCCGGGGGCCGGATGGGCGCCGAGCACGCGCGTGGGGCTCGTGGTGGTCGCGCTCGGCGAGCAGGGCGATGTCGCGGTCGAGGCCGGTCTGGGGGTTCATGGCTCCACCCGGAAGATGTGGAAGGGCGACACGAGCGGGTCGAGCCGGACGTAGTTGGGTCCGAGGCTCCAGCGGTGGACGGCGCCCGACACCAGGTCGCGCACCGCGAACGCGTGGGGCAGGTCCAGGTCGTCCGGCACGAGGGCGATCCCGACCTGCGCGTTGTGGGGGTCGACGTTCACGCAGACGATGGTCGTGCCCATGCCGCGCCCCTTGGCGTACGCGAGCAGCGCCGGGTTCTCGGTGGCCAGGAAGCGCACGTCGATGCGCCGCAGGGCCGGGGTCGCCCGCCGGATCGCGTTCAGGCGGCGCACCAGCGGCAGCAGCGGCCCGTCGAGCCGGCGCTCCTTGACCTCGTACTTCTCGGAGTCGAGGTACTCCTCGCTGCCGGGCGCGCACCGGCACGTTCTCGAGGTTCTCGAAGCCCGAGTAGATCCCGTAGCTCGGCGACAGCGTGGCCGCCAGCACCAGCCGCGCCTCGAAGGCCGGCGCGGCCGCCGCGTCTGCGAGGTAGGCGTGGAGGATGTCCGGCGTGTTGGCGAAGAAGTTCGGCCGGAAGAACTCGGCGACCGGCGCCGGCCAGCTCCGTCGACGTACTCGGCCAGCTCCGCGCGCCGAGTTCTTCCAGGTGAAGTACGTGTACGACTGGCTGAAGCCGGCCTTGGCCAGCGCGTACATGCGGCGCCGGGCGGGTGAAGGCCTCGGCCAGGAAGACGACGTCGGGGTGCGTCGTCGCGCACCTCCGCGATCAGCCACTCCCAGAACGGCGATCGGCTTGGTGTGCGGGTTGTCGACCCGGAAGATCCGCACGCCCGCGCTCGACCCAGAACAGCGACGACGTCGCGCAGCGCCGTCCCACAGCGCCCGCCAGTCGTCGCTGTCGAAGTTGACGTTGTAGATGTCCTGGTAGCGCTTGGGCGGGTTCTCGGCGTACTTCAGCGTGCCGTCCGGGCGGCGGTGGAACCACTCCGGGTGCTCGGTCAGCCACGGGTGGTCGGGCGAGCACTGGATCGCGAAGTCGAGCGCGATCTCGATGTCGAGCGTCGCGCGCCGCGGCCACCAGGCGCTCGAAGTCCGCCAGCGTGCCGAGCTCGGGGTGGACCGCGTCGTGCCCGCCCTCGGCGCGCGCCGATCGCCCACGGGCTGCCGGGGTCGCCCGGCGGCGGCGGCGGGCGGCGTTGTTGCGCCCCTTGCGGTTGGTGACGCCGATCGGGTGGATCGGCGGCAGGTAGACGACGTCGAAGCCGAGCTCGGCGAGGCGCCGGCAGCTGCGGCCTCGACGCCCGCGCAGCCCGCCGAAGGAGCGCGGGAACAGCTCGTACCAGGCGCCGAAGCGCGCGCGCTCGCGGTCGACGTCGACCTCCAGGAGCGGGGTGCGCAGCCGCTCGGGGCGGCTGGTCGCCCGCTCGAGGGCCACCGCCACCTCCGGGGCCAGGCCCGCCGCGGCGCGCTCCGGGCCGGCGCCGTCGGCGCGCAGGGCCTCGGCCGCGGCCAGCGCCGTGCGCCGGTCGGCGCCGCGCAGCCCCGCCGTCGCGACCTCCTCCAGGATCCCCGCGCCCTCGGCGAGCTCGCTGGCCAGGTCCTCCTGGCCGGCCGCCAGCTTGCGCTCCAGCTCGTCGCGCCACGAGCCGAAGGCGTCGACCCACGCCTCCACCTGGTACTGGTGGCGCCCGAGGGCGGTGGTGGTGAAGCGACCCGCGCCAGCGGTCGGCGGACACCTGGACCATGGGCTCCTCGAGGAAGCGCGGGCGAGCCCGGGGGGCGGTGGCGCACGACCGCGCGCAGCTGCTCGTGGCCGTCGCGGACGAGGTCGGCCTCCACCACGACGGTGTCGCCGAGGCTCCGCTTGACCGGCCAGCGGCCGCCGTCGACGGCCGGGCTGGACGTCCTCGATCTGGATGCGCGGCGGCGGAGTGCGTGGCATGGGGACGGGCACAGGCGGCACTGAGCGTAGCCTTTCCCGATGCCCCACCGCTCCACACCACCCGACCCGACCGCTCGCGCGGCGCTCCGGCGTGCTCCTGCACGTGGCCTCGCTGCCCGGCGGGCGCCTCGGGCCCGAGGCCTACGCGTTCGTCGACTGGCTGGCGGAGGCCGGGCAGTCGTGGTGGCAGATGCTGCCGCTCGACGCCGCCCGACGGCCACGGCTCGCCGTACGCCAGCCCGTCGGCCTTCGCGGGCTGGCCGGGCCTGCTGGCGCACCCCGGCGCCGCCGTGTCGGCGCGTCGAGCTGGCCGACTTCCGCGAGCGCAACGCGCTACTGGATCGACGACTGGGTCCGCGTCGCCGGGCCCGGACGCGCTCGCCGACCAGGTGCGCTTCGACCGCGAGTGGAGCGCGCTGCGCGCGTACGCCGCCGACCGCGGCGTCCGCATCATGGGCGACATCCCGATCTACGTGGCCCCCGGCGCGCGCCGACGTCGCGCGCCCACCCGGAGCTCTTCCGCACCGACCTCGTCGCCGGCGTGCCGCCGGACGCCTTCACCGACGACGGCCAGCTGTGGGGCAACCCGCTCTACGACTGGGACGCGATGGCGCGCGACGGCTAGCGCTGGTGGATCGAGCGGCTGCGCCGCGGCGCCGACCCTGCACGACTGCCTGCGCATCGACCACTTCCGGGCCTTCGAGGCGTAGTGGGGGGTGCCGCGCGACGCGCCCGACGGCCGCGAGGGGGCCTGGTACCCCGGCCCGGGCGCGGCGGTCATCGAGGCCGCGCGCGAGCGAGCTGGGCGACGCTGTCGCTGGTGGCCGAGGACCTCGGCGTCATCACGCCCGGGGTGCACGAGCTGCATGGACGCGCCTCGGCCTGCCGGGCATGCGGGTGCTCCAGTTCGCCTTCCCCGGGTGGCCCGACAACACCCACCGCCCCGAGCACCACCCCGAGCGCAGCGTCGTCTACAGCGGCACCCACGACAACGACACGGCGCACGGCTGGTGGCAGCACGCCGACCCGCAGGCCCGCCACGAGGCCTGGGAGACCGCCTCCGCGATGGGCATCCACGACGACCGCCCCGAGCGCCTGCTGACCCGGATGGCGCTCGCCTCGCGGGCCGGCCTGGCCATCGTGACCATGCAGGACCTGCTCGGCCTCGACTCGCGCGCCCGCCTCAACACCCCGGGCACCGTCCACGGCAACTGGTCGTGGCGCCTGCGCCCCGGCGAGCTGACCGCCGAGCTGGCGGCCTGGCTGCGCGAGGAGACCGCCCGCACGGACCGCCTGCCCTAGGCCCTCCAGGCCCGCGGCAGCCCCGCGAGCAGCCGGGGGAACCCGCGCCGGGAGCCGGCGATGGCGCCGCGACACCGCCTCCGCGACGTCCTCGCCCTCGAGCGGCGGGCCGTGGCCGACCAGCACGCGCAGCGGGTCCCAGCCCGTCCAGGACCCGCGGCGGCAGCAGGCGCAGGCCGGGGTGCACGCCGATGCGCTCGCCGGGGGCCAGGAAGAAGGGCCCGGTGCCCAGCGCCTCGGGCACCACCAGCGCCCGCTGCGGCCGGCCACCAGAGCGCGACCTCGCGCCACCAGCGGTGGTCGCTCACCACCATCGTGCGAAAGGGCGTGCCGGGCAGCCCGCCGGTCGGCGTCACGATGTGGGGCACGCCGTGGCGCCGCGCCACGGCCGCGCAGTCGCGCGGGTGGCGGTCCAGCAGCTGGAGCACGCCGCGCAGGGTGCCCGAGCGGCGCCACCAGGGCGTCGAGCCCGTCGACGTCGACCGGGTCGATCAGCCAGACGTCGCCGTCCTGCGCGAGCGCGTGCGACGCGCGCTGCATCCGGGCGGGGGTCGGGGCGATCCATCCCACGCCCCAGGTGGTCGCATAGGTCAGGCTCGGTTCCACGGTGGTTGCGTACCCTTCGTCGGAGTGGACCCCGCCATCGAGGCCGCGGCTCTCACCAGGATGTACGGCCCCGCCGCGGGAGTTGACGGGATCGACCTGGAGGTGGAGCGCGGCGAGTGCTTCGGCTTCCTCGGCCCCAACGGCGCGGGCAAGACCACCTTCATCCGCCTCGCGCTCGGGCTGGTGCGCCCGTCGTCGGGAGCGGTCGCCGTGATGGGCCACGCGCTCGCCGACGACCGCATGGGGGCGCTGGCGCAGGTGGGCTACCTGCCCGGCGAGCTCGGGCTGTACCCGTCGCTCACCGGACGGCGCACGCTGGACGTCCTGGCCCGCCTGCACCCGCGCCCGCCGCTGCTGCGCGACGACCTGTGCGCGGCCCTCGACCTGGACGAGGCCGCCCTGCGCAAGCGCGTGCGCGACTACTCGCGGGGCATGAAGCAGAAGCTCGGGCTGGTGGCCGCCCTGCAGCACGACCCCCCGCTGGCCATCCTCGACGAGCCCACCGGCGGGCTCGACCCCGTGATCCAGGCGCGTCTGCTCGACTGGCTCGCCGGACGCGCGCGCGCCGGGCGCACCATCTTCTTCTCCAGCCACGTGCTCGCGGAGGTCGAGGCCCTCTGCGACCGGGCGGCGATGGTGCGCGACGGCCGCCTGCTGTTCGTGGGGCGCCTCGGCGACCTGCGCGCCGCCCGCTCCCGCAGCGTCGAGGTGCGCTTCCGCGAGCCGGTCGATCCCGCGCCGCTACGCCGGGCCGGGGGTGGGGGCCGCGCGGGTGGAGGGGCTGCTCCACCGCTTCACGCTGGCCGGCGACCCGGCCCCGCTGCTGGCGGCCCTCGCCCGCCTGCCCCTGGCCGACGTCTCCATCGAGCGCGCCAGCCTCGAGGACGCCTTCCGCGACCTCTACTCCACCCCCGCGCCGGCGTGAGCACGATCTACGCGCTCGCCCTGGAGCGCAACCGCGGCCGCCTGATCCTGCTCGCCATCGGCTTCGGCCTCTTCGAGTTCGTGGTGGGCGTCGCCTACGCGAGCGTCGATCAGAACGCGATCCGCAGCCTGGTTGACGCGCTGCCGCCGGCCCTGCGCGCGCTGGCCGGCAGCGCCGACATCGCCACCGCGACCGGCTACGTGGGCTCCGGCCTGCTCCACCCGGTGGCGCTCGCCATCCAGGCCGCCGTGGTCATCTCCATGGGCGCGGCCCCCGCGCGCGAGACCGAGATGGGCACCGCCGAGCTGGTGCTCTCGCGCCCCCTGCCGCCCGCGCGGTGGATGGCGGCGCACGCCCTCGCCATGGCCAGCGCCCTCGCCCTGGTGGTCCTCGGCGGCTACGCCGGCGCCCTCGCCGCCGCGCTGGCCGGTCGACGACCTGGCCCCGGTGGGGGCCGCGCCGCTCGCGGGGGCCCTCGTGGCCGGCTACGTCATGTTCCTCGCGGTCGGCGGCGTGACCCTGCTCGCCGCCTCGCTCGTGCGCACCGGCGCCCGGGCGGTCGCCTGGGCGACCGGGTTCCTGCTGGTCTCCTACGCGCTCGACTACCTGGCGCGGCTCTGGACGGTCGCCGAGCCGCTCGGGCCGGCTGTCGATCTTCGCCCACCTCGACCCTCCCGCGGTCCTGCGGCGCGGCTCCCTCGACGCCGGGGACCTCCTCGTGCTGGCCGCCCTCGCGCTGGCCGGAGCGGCCGCCGCGCTGCTCATCGTCGGGCGGCGCGACCTCACCCCCTAGGGCCGCCTCAGTCCGTCTGGGCCTGCGCGACCTTCTGCATGCGGTCCAGCGTCCGGATGACGACGTCCGGGTCCACCGGCCCCTCGGCGCGCACGTACAGCGAGTTGCGCCCGACCCCGTAGGACAGCCGCAGCTCCTGCGTGCTGCCGCTGCCGAGGCGGGCTCCGCGGCTGCCGTTGGCGTCCTCCGGGGTCCACGCGCTGCCGCCCCGGTCGGTGAGCGCCCTGGCCATGTCGCCGCCGATGCCGATCGCGGTCAGGTGCGAGTCCCAGACGCTCACCACGGCCACCAGGCGCCGCCCCCCGGACGCGCTCCAGCGCCGCACGCCGGCCGCCGCCGGATCCAGGTCCGCGATCCGGGCCGACACCTTCGGGTCGCGCGCCCCGGTGAGCGCGTCCTCCAGCTGGGCCGCGTCCGCGGCCGTGGCCGGCCCCCCGCGCAGGTCGTCGGGGCTGGGCAGCACGCCGAGCACCGCCACCGGATCCAGCTCCTTGCCGCCCGAACCGGTCGCATCGAGGGGCCCGCAGCCCGCGGCCACGACGGCCAGGGCACACGCAAGAAGGATCAGCCGCCGCACACCGACCAGCGTAACGACGACCCGGGGAGGTGGGGTGGGACCGTGTTCGGGCGCTTCCCAGCTCGGGGTTTCGCTGGCTCAGTTCGGGGTTTCTGAGCTCTGGGCGTTTTCCGAGCTTCGAGGCCTTCAGAGCTCTGAACGTCTCCTCTGAGGGCCTTCTCGTCTGTCGACAGCGCCGGCTCCTCACGCGTGCGAGGCCGGGCTCTTGCGGCCCGGCCTGGCCGCGGCAAATCGGCCCTCGCCGGGCCGATTTGCATTCGGTGCCCGCCTTTGGCGGGGACCTTGTACGGCCGGGCGACGCCGGCCGTCTCGTCGCCCCTAGCGGCGACATCGGAGCCAGGCCCGACCTACCGGGCCGCGCCCCGACTCACGGCGCTTGGCCCCGATGTCGCGCCAGCGACGAGACAGGGCTGGCCCGGGAAACCGGGCCAGCCCTGTACAAGCTCGCCGCCGCAGGCGGCCTGCGTCTGCAAATGGGCCCGGCCAGGGCCCATTTGCCGCGTCCCGAGCCGGCCCGCAAGAGGCCGGCTCAACGCGTAGGGCCGGCGCGTTCACAGACGAACGCCCTCAGAGGAAGCGCTCAGAGCTCAGCAGCCTCGAACCGGAAGCGCTCAGAGCTCAGCAAACCTCGAAGCCAGGAAGCGTTCAGGCTCAGCAAACCCCGAAGCGGGACGACCCCACACCTCGACCCGCCCCAACAGGAGACCGTACGAGAGGCTTAACCGAGTCCCAACGGAGGCGCTCCTATACTCGGAGCACCGTGCCGTTCGGAGAGGATCGGCCGGAGATCCCAAGGAGAGATGATGAACCTCGCCTCGTACAAGGCGGGAAACAACGTCAAGACGTTCCTGCTGGTCGCGGCCCTCACGGGCCTGCTCCTCGTCATCGGCTTCCTGATCGGTGGCGCGAGCGGCCTGATCCTGTTCGCGGGCCTCGCGATCGTCTTCAACTTCGTCGATGTACTGGTTCAGCGGCAAGTTCGCGCTCAAGATGAGCAAGGCGGTCGCCGTGACGGAGCAGGAGGAGCCCGAGCTGCACCGGATGATCGCCACGCTCGCCCAGCGGGCCGGCGTCCCGAAGCCCGGCGTCTACGTGACCCCCGCCGAGCAGCCCAACGCCTTCGCCACCGGACGCAACCCGCAAGCACGCGGCCATCGCCGTGACCGCGGGGATCCAGCGGGCGCTGACCCCGCGTGAGCTCGAGGGCGTGCTCGCCCACGAGATGGCCCACATCAAGAACCGCGACATCCTCATCGCGAGCATCGCCGCGATGGTGGCCGGCGCGATCTCGGCGATCGCGAACTTCCTCCAGTTCTCGCTCTTCTTCGGCGGGGACGACGACAACCCGCTCGGCATCATCGGGACGCTGGCGACCATCATCCTGGCGCCGATCGCCGCGATGATCATCCAGATCGCGGTCTCGCGGCAGCGCGAGTACGTGGCCGACGCGACCGGCGCCGAGCTGCTGGGCGACCCCCTCCCGCTGGCGGACGCGCTCGAGAGCCTGCACCGCTCGGCCGAGGCGATCCCGATGCGGGTGAACCCCGCGGCGGAGCCCCTCTACATCGTCAACCCGCTGCACGCCAACGCCCGCGGCGGCCGCGGTGGGCGCGCGATGGGCCTGTTCTCGACCCACCCCCCGATGGAGGAGCGCGTCGCCCGCCTGCGCCGCATGGCGGGGGCGAGCAGCCTGCAGATCGCGACCTTCTAGGCGGTCGCGGGGACCCGCGATGCGGGGGGCGCTACAATCGTCCCCGCATTCAGGGTCGAATTTCCGGCGGACGCCGCGGCGGGTGGGGGGAGCTACTCGGCTTCTCCCGCCCGCCGCGCCCGCGTCGGAACCATGAGGGCGGGTGCGCCGCGTGCGCGAGTTCTTCGTTCAGAACGAGACGATCTTCCTGTTCGCGCAGGGTCTCGTCTTCTTCTCGCTCGGCTTCGCCGTGTGGCTCCAACGGCGCCGCGCCACCCGGCTGACCCTCTCGTCGTCGCTGATCTGGCTGGCGGCCTTCGCGTTCGTGGAGGCCTTCGCCGTGTGGGGCTACGTCTTCATCCCCATCCAGGAGACGTACATGCGGCCCGGCCGTCATCGAGGGCCTGCTGGTGCTGCGCGCCGTGGTCCAGGTGGCCGCGTTCGTCTTCCTGGTCCAGTTCGGGCTGCGCCTGCTGGGGCTGCCGGACGTGGTCCGGCGCTCGCTGACGGGGCTGTCGGTCGCTGGTGGCCGTGCGGATCCTGGGCGTGACCGCGCTCGCCGCCTCCGAGTCGGGCTGGAGCGTCGCCGAGTGGGAGGAGGCGGTCAACGGCCTCGCCCGCTACGCCCTGCTGTTCCCGGGCGCGATGCTGTCGGCCGTCGGCCTCTGGCGCCAGCGCGCCGAGCTCGGCGACGCGGGCATGACCGGCATCAAGCCCTACGCCGCCGCCGCCGCCGCGGTGCTCGTGGTCTACGCGCGTGCTCGGCGTGATCGTGCCCCGGGGCCCATCGCGCCCGGCGGGATCGGCAGCGCCGAGGGCTGGTTCGACGTCACCGGCCTGCCCGCTCGAGGTGATCCGCGGCCTCGCCGGCCTGGTGCTCTGCGTGCTGGCGGTGAAGCTGCTCGAGATCTTCGACGTCGAGGCCAAGCAGCAGCTGGAGGAGCTCGACCGCGCCCGCGCCATCGCCGAGGAGCGGGCGCGCTTCCGCCGCGACCTCCACGACGGCACGATCCAGTCGATCTACGCCGCCGGGCCTCCACCTGGAGTCGATCGCGATCCGCTCCGACGACCCGCTCGTGCGCGGCGAGGTGCGCGAGGTGGTCGGCCGACCTCAACGCGGCCACCGACGGCATCCGCGACTACATCCGGGCCCTCGCGCGCCGCCCGCCACGGCCGCAGGGCATCGCCGCCGGCCTCGGCGACCTGTCGCGCCGCTTCGGCGAGGAGACCGGGCGCGAGCGTGCGCTTCACCGTCGAGGGCGTCGGGACGGCGGGCCCGCTGCCCGACGAGGCCGGCCAGCACCTGGAGCAGATCCTGCGCGAGGCGCTCACCAACACCGCGCGCCACGCCGGCGCCTGCCGGGTGATGGTGTCGCTGGTCTTCGCGCCCGACGAGCTCGACCTGATCGTCTCCGACGACGGCTGCGGCCCGGGCGCGCCGGACGCGGCCGCGGCCCCCGGCGCCCACAGGGCCTGCGCAACATGAGCGAGCGCGCCCGGCGCCTCGGGGGGCGCCTGGCCGTGGAGGAGGCCCCCGGCGGGGGCACCCGCGTGACCCTCGAGGTGCCGCTCGACAGCGACGAGCCCGAGGCCGACCTGTTCCTTCCCGATCCCGAGCGTGAGGTGACCCGTTCATGACCACCACTCCTGCCGATCCGATCAGGGTGCTGATCGTGGACGACCACACCGTCGTGCGGATCGGTCTGCGGACCCTGCTCACCCACTCGGCGGGATTCCGGGTGGTCGGCGAGGCGCAGACCGTCGCCGAGGCGGTCCAGCTCAACGAGCAGACCCACCCCGACGTGGTGCTGATGGACGTCCGCCTGCCCGACGGCAGCGGCGTCGAGGCCTGCCGGCGCATCAAGGCCGACCACCCCGACGCCCGCGTGCTGATGCTGACCTCGTACTCCGACGAGGAGGCGATCGTCGGCGCGGTCATGGCCGGCGCCAGCGGCTACCTGCTCAAGCAGGCCGACGCGGAGCGGCTCACCCAGGCCATCCGCGAGGCCGCCGCCGGCGAGTCGACCCTCGACCCGCGCGCCGCCGGCGCCCTGCTGCACCAGTTCCGGGAGCTGTCGGCCAAGCAGGCCGAGGCCGAGCTGGCCGGCCTGACCGACCGGGAGCGCCGGATGCTGGCGCTGATCGCCGAGGGCTACACCAACCGCGCCATCGGCGAGGTGCTGCACCTGTCCGAGAAGACCGTGCGCAACCACGTGTCGCCAGCTGCTGCGCAAGCTCGGGCTTCCAGCGCCGCTCCCAGGCCGCCGCCTGGGCGGGGCAGCGCCGGCTGGAGCTGCCTCCCGACTGATCGCGGGGCGCGGCGCAAGGAGATCGGCCGCGGGGGGAGAATCGTGCGGAGGTCCCCCGACATACCGAAGGTGCGCACGATGCCCCGATCCGCCCGCGTCCTCGCCCTCGCCAACCAGAAGGGCGGCGTCGCCAAGACGACCACCACCCTCAACCTCGGCGTGGCCCTGAAGGACATGGGCCTGCGGGTGCTGGCGGTCGACCTCGACCCGCAGAGCAACCTCTCGATGAGCCAGGGGATCGACGTCGAGGCGCTCGACGCGCGGCATGTACCACGTGCTGACCGGATCGACGCCGGTGCGGGAGATCATCGAGGAGCGCGAGATCGACATCGCCCCCGCGGGCATCGAGCTCGCCGGGGCCGAGATCGCCCTGTCGGCGATGATCGGCCGCGAGCGGGCCCTGGAGCGGGCCCTGCGGCCCGTGCGACGAGTCCTACGACTACATCCTGCTCGACACCCCGCCCTCGCTGGGGCTGCTCACCATCAACGCCATGGTCGCGGCGCAGGGGGTGATCGTGCCGGTGCAGTGCGAGTACCTGTCGCTGCGCGGGCTGGCCCAGCTGCGCGAGACCCTGCGCCAGGTGCGCGACAACCTCAACCCGACGGTCGACATCGTGGGTATCCTCCCGACGATGTACGACGGTCGCACCATCCACGGCCGCGAGGCGGTGGGCATGCTCGAGGAGAGCTTCGGGGACCGGGTGTTCCGCACCCGCATCGGAAAGACGATCCGCTTCGCCGAGGCCCCGGTCGTCGGCCAGAGCATCATGCGCTACGACCCGACCGGCCCGGCCGCCCGCTGGTACCGCCAGCTGGCCCGCGAGGTGGTCGAGGGCCCCGCGGGCGCCAACGCCCCCGGCGACGCCCGGGTGGTGGCGGCGTGAGCACGCGCGGCTCCCGCCCGAGCATGCGCGAGGGCCCGCTCTCGGAGCTGTTCCGCAGCACCGAGGGCCCGGGCGAGCAGACGGACCTCCCCCCGGCCCCCGAGCCCGACCTGGGCGTGCGGGACCAGGACGGCACCAACTACGTCGCGGTCATCCGCGTCGTGGGCGTGGGCGGGGCCGGCTGCAACGCGGTCAACCGCATGATCGAGGCCGGCCTGCGCGGGGTCGAGTTCGTCGCGGTCAACACCGACCGCCAGGCGCTCGAGGAGAGCGAGGCCGACGTGCGCATCACCGTCGGCGCCGAGATCACGCGCGGCCTGGGCACCGGCGGGGACGTGAGCCTGGGCGAGCAGGCGCTGCGCGAGAGCGAGGACCAGGTGCGCCGCGCCCTGCGCGGCAGCGACCTGGTGTTCATCGCGGCGGGCGAGGGGGGCGGGACCGGCTCGGGCGGCGCGCCGCTGGTGGCGAAGATCGCGCGCGAGCTGGGCGCCCTGACGGTCGCCGTCGTGACCCGGCCGTTCGCCTTCGAGGGCGGGCGCCGCACGCGCGCGGCGGACGACGGGCTCGACCGCCTCCAGGAGGCCGCGGACACCGTCATCGTCATCCCCAACGACCGCCTGATGAGCGTGCTGGACCACGGCACGAGCATGGTCGAGGCCTTCAAGGTGTGCGACGACCTCCTGCGCCAGGGGGTGCAGGGGATCTGCGACATGATCACGCTCCCGGGCCTGATCAACCTCGACTTCGCCGACGTGCGCACGATCATCCGCGGGGCCGGCTCGGCCCTGCTGGGCATCGGCTACGCGGGCGGCGGCAACCGGGCGAGCGACGCGGCCCTGGCGGCGATCGCCTCGCCGCTGCTGGAGACGCCGATCGACGGCGCCAAGGGCATCCTGCTCGGCGTGACCGGCGGCCCGGACCTCTCGCTGCTCGAGGTGAGCGAGGCGGCGCGCGTGGTGGCCGACGCGGCCGACCCGGACGCCAACATCATCTTCGGCGCCACCATCGACCCCGACCTGCAGGGCCAGGTGTGGGTCACCGTGGTCGCGGCCAACTTCAGCGGCGTCCGCGCGGCCCCGCCGGCCGCGGCCGAGCCGGAGCCGGCGTCCGCCCCCGAGCCGGCCCGGGCCCGCCCCGCGGCGCGCGAGCAGCGGGTGTCGCGCTTCGACATGCCGTACCCGGCGCGCTCGGCCCCCGCCGAGCCGGAGGCCGCACCGCGCGTCTTCGACGTGGACGCGATCCCCGCGGAGGCCGCGCCGGAGCCGCCGGCCGACCCGGACGCGACGACCACCATGCGGCGGTCCGACATCGTGCCCGACGACCCCGAGGACGCGGCGTAAGCACCTCCGGGCCCGGCGCGCCGGTCGGGGTGGTCGCGGCCGGTCACCGCCTCAGCGCACGGGCCGGGGCCGAGGCCCTCGCCCGCGGCGGCGGCGCCGTCGACGCCGTCTGCGCGGCCGCCTTCGCGGCGGCGGTCGCCGAGAGCCCGCTCACGGGCCCGGGCGCGGGCGGGTTCCTGCTGGCGCGCTCGCCCGCGGGCGAGGCCGCCCTCATGGACTTCTTCGTCGCCGCGCCCGGCCTCGGCCCGCGCGGGCGCCGGCTGGACCCGGCCGACCTCGACCACTTCACGGTCCCGTTCGGCGGCGCCGAGCAGGTGTTCCACATCGGCCCGGCCTCGGTGGCCGTCCCCGGCATGGTCGCCGGGCTCGGGGAGGCGGTGCGCCGGCTCGGGCGCCTGTCCCTGGCCGACGTGGTCGCCCCGGCCGTGGCGCTGGCGCGCGAGGGCGTGGTGCTCACCCGCGAGACCGGCTACCTGCACGAGATCCTCGCCGACATGCTCACGTTCAGCCCGGCCGCCGCCGACGTCTACGCGCCCGGGGGCCACCTGCTGGGCCCGGGGGACCGCGCTGCGCCTGCCCGAGCTCGCCGAGACCCTGCTGCACCTGGGCGAGACGGGGCCGGCGAGCATGCACGACGGGCCGCTGGCCGGGGCGCTGGTGGCGTACATGGAGGAGGCCGGCGGATACGTCACCGCCGAGGACCTGCGCGCCTATCGCATCATCGACCGCGATCCGCTGGGCCTGCGCTACCGGGGCGTGACCGTGCTCACCAACCCGCCGCCCTCGTCCGGCGGCGCCCTGATCGCCGCGGCCCTCGCGGCGATGGAGGAGGGACCGCCCCCGGACGGCGAGGAGGCCCACTACCTGGCGGTCACCCGGGCCGGGCGCGCCGCGAACGCGCTGCGCGACGACGACTTCCTCGCCGACCTGCACGAGGAGGACTGCATGGAGCGCCTCTGGGCGCGGCGCACGGCGGCCGGAGACGACCCCGGCGACCCCGAGACGCGCAAGCCGGCGGGCTCCACGACCCACGTCAGCGCGATCGACGCCGACGGCGGCATGGCGAGCCTGTCGAGCTCGAACGGCTCCGGATCGGGCGTCGTGCTCCCCGGAACCGGCATCCTCCTGAACAACATGATGGGCGAGGAGGACCTCAACCCCGGCGGCTTCGGCCGCGTCGTGCCCGGCACCCGGATGACCTCGATGATGGCGCCGAGCCTGCTGCTGCGCGACGGCGAGCCGGTCATCGCGCTCGGGTCGGCCGGCTCCAACCGGCTGCGCTCGGCCATCCTGCAGACGGTGGTGAGCATGGTGGACGGCGGGCTCGCCGCCGGCCCCGCCGTGCGGCGGCCGCGCGTCCACCCCGAGGGGGACGGCGTGGACGTCGAGGGGGGCGTGCCCGACGGCGCCGTCCGGGCGCTGGAGGCCGGGGGCCACCGCCTGCGCCGCTGGGGGGACGTCAACCTGTTCTTCGGCGGCGTCAGCGCCGTCGCCCGGGGCGACGGCGGGCTTCAGGGCGCCGGGGATCCACGCCGCGGCGGCGCCGCCGCGGCGCTGACGCGAGCGGGGGAGGTGATCGACCTATGACTCAACATCGACTCGAGGTTGATGGTCAGGTGTACGAGCTCGAGCCGGGCGGGTTGAGGACCTCCCTCACCGACGGTCCGGCCATGCTGTGGGGCTTCCAGGTGCGCGTCCTGCGCGACGGCGAGGAGCTGGGGATCAAGACCTGCTTCGTCGGGCGGGTGAGCGTCCAGTTCCGCAACCCCGCGGCGCCCGACGCGCCCATCGACGTCCTGCAGCCGGTGCTCCACCAGCTGGCCTTCGAGAAGATCGAGGAGCGGCTTCACCAGGGTGAAACAGGCGACGAGATCCTGTTCGCCTGACCCGTCGGGCGTCCGCCGCCCGGCGCGGGTGACAAGATGCCCCCGTCAATCGACAACGATGTGGGGGTGGTGAATGGACGACTTCAGCTTCCTCGATCTCCTTTGGACGCTGCTCGTCATCTACTTCCTGTTCTTCGTGCTGATGATCCTGTTCACGATCGTCGTGGACATCTTCCGCAGCAAGGATCTGGGTGGCTTCGCAAAGGCTCTGTGGATCATTTTTCTCGTGATACTCCCGTTGATCGGGGCGTTGATCTATCTGATCGCGCGCCACGACGGGATGGCGCAGCGCCAGGCCGAGGCCCAGAAGGCCCAGAAGGACCAGTTCGACAGCTACGTGCGTGAGACCGCCGGCGCCTCCGGGCCCGCGGACGAGATCGCCCGCGCCAAGGGGCTTCTCGACTCCGGTGCCATCACGCAGGAGGAGTTCGACGCGCTGAAGGCCAAGGCCCTGGCCTAGCCCTTCGTGGAGCCGTCCCCCGGCCGGTGCCGGGGGACGGCCCGCGCATCAGGCGGCCTCGTGCCGCCCGCCCAGGACGTCGGCCACCCCGCGTGGGCCGGCGCGCAGCAGCTCCGCCGCCCGCCGCGCCCCCAGGGCCCGGTCGCGGGCCGCGCCCGCGCCCAGCATGTCCCCCGCCCGGTAGCTCTCGGCCATCTCGCGCTCCGCCGCGCGCGCCATCTGGTCCAGGCGCTCGGCCTTGCGCGCCGCGGGCGTGGTCGCCCGCCGGCGCGGCCGGCCGTTCGGCGCGGAGCCCCCCGCGGGCGGCTCGGCGCCGGGGAAGAGGATGAGCTGGCCGGGCGTTCCCGCCCGCTGAGTCGAACGCATGTTCGTAGTGTGCCACCCCCACCGGACGGCACGCCCCGGCCGTCCCCCTAGGGCCGGCGCAGGTCCTCGGGAGCGAGCGGGTCCGGGCCGGTCCCCGCGCTGCGCACGATGGTGGGGCCGCCGTCGTGCGGCACCTGCACGACGATGTGGTGCTCCACGCCGGGCAGCTCGAACCGGAAGGCCCAGTCCGCGGCCGTCCAGCCCGCGACCCGCAGCGTGGCGCTGCCGGCGCCGGTCGTCTCCCCGAGGGCCTGCGTCGCCGACTCGAGCGCCGCCGCGCCGACCGGGCCCAGCAGGCCGATGAGGGCGCCGGCCCCGGCGTCGTCGCTCATGCGCGGGGGAAGGGCAGGGGGACGACCCGCGCCGGCTCGGCGGCGCCCTCGACATCCACCGCGGCGCCGGGGGCCACCTCGTGCCGCAGCACGGCCAGCCCGATCGCCCCGAGGTCCGGCGTGAGCGCGACGCTGGTCAGGCGGCCCACCTCGCGCCCGTCCGCCCGGATCGGCGCGCCGGCCGGGACCGGCTCCCCGCCCAGGGCGATGCCCCGCAGCGCGCGGTTCACCCGTCCGCGGTAGCGCACCCGGGCGACGGTCTCCTGGCCGAGGTAGCAGCCCTTGTCGAATGAGACCGCGGCGTCCTGGAGCCCCACCTCCTGCACGAGCGTCGCCGGACCGGTGTTGACGCCCACCGCCGGCACGCCGGCGGCGATCCGGGCCATCTCGAGCGCCTCGGCGGGCACCTCCGGCACCCCGAGCGCGGCGATGGTCGCGCCGGCGTCGTCCACCACCAGGTCGAGCGTGCCCGGCAGGGTCCCGTCGAGCACGATCTGGGCCGGCCCCGCGGCCGCGGCCGGCACGCCGGCGACGGTGAGCAGGTCGACGCCCTCGGGTCCGAGGATCTCCAGGTCCTCGGAGAAGTGGTAGCGCTCGAGCAGCTCCGTCAGGCGCTCCCCCAGGGCCGCGGGGGCGACGAGCGTGAAGGCGTCCTCGCCGTCGCGCCGCACGCGCACGTCCACCTGGATGTGCCCCTTGGCGTCCAGGAACAGGGCGGCCCGGGCCTGGCCCGCGGCCAGCCCCTCGACGTCGTTGCTGAGGAGCCCGTGGAGGAAGCTCGCGGCGTCGGGGCCCTCCACCCACACCAGGGCGGCGCGCCCGCGGGCCACCGCCGGGCCGCCGGCGCGCAGCAGGGCGTACCCGGAGCGCACCCGGGGCGTGGCCGCGGCGGGCGCGCTCACGGCGCGCTGACCTTGCCGTTGGAGGACGCGCGGTGGGCGGCGATGCGCGCGTGCTCGCCCTCGGCGTCGGCGGCGGAGAAGAGCTCGGCGAGCATCGACAGGCGCCGCCCCTCGCTGCGGGTCTCGAGCAGCTCCTGCTTGGAGGCGGCGGGGATGTCGAAGACCGCGGCGACGGCGTACGAGAGGGGGGTGCCCTCGGGGGCCTCCGGCATCGCCGTCTCGCCCAGGCCCCCCAGGGCCCGGTAGCGGCGCAGCACCTCGTCCTCGAGGCCCGCGGGCACCTCGGACGGCTCGTCGGCGAGCGGCGCGACGCGCGCCGAGAAGTAGAGCCGGCCGTCGGTCTCCTCCACCAGCCGCACCGGCTCGAGGCCGCGCACGATCACGTTGAGGCGGCCGTCCTCGAAGCGCCGCACGAGCGACTCGAAGCGCGCCGAGCACCCCACGTCGGCGGTGCCGGTGGGGCCGGCCTGGACGACCACGAAGGGCGTGTCCTCCAGGACGCAGTCCGCGTAGAGCTGCCGGTAGCGCGGCTCGAAGAGGTGGAGCGGCGCGCGCTCGCTCGGCAACAGCACGAGACCCAGGGGGAACAGGCCGAGGTCGGCGGTCTCACTCACCCCCGGAAGTCTAGCCGGGGCGCGTGCCACCGGTCCGGGCGCGGCCGGGCCCCGGAGCGCACCCCCTCGCGCCGGGTCCACTAGCATCGCCGCGCGTGACCGGCGACGACCACATGACGACCGCGACCGAGGCCTCCCTTCCCGAGGGCCTGGTGCGCCCGGCGCTGGCCGGCGTCAACGCCTACGAGCCGGGGCGCCCGGTGGAGGACGTCCGCCGCGAGCTGGGCGTCGAGTCGGTCATCAAGCTCGCCTCGAACGAGGGGCCCTTCCCGCCGATGCCGCGGGCCATCGCCGCGATCCGCGACGCCGCCCCCGGCGTGCGCGTGTACCCGGACCCGGGGGCGTGGGCGCTGCGCGACGCCCTGGCCGCCCGCGTGGGCCTCGACCCGGCGCAGATCCTGCCGGGCGCCGGCATCGACGGGCTGATCAAGTTCATGTGCCTGGCCCTGCTCGACCCCGGCGACGAGATCGTGATGGGGTGGCCGTCGTTCCTCTCCTGGCGGGTGGGCGCCCAGATCCAGGGGGCGCAGGCGCTCACGGCCGACCTGCGCGCCGACGGCTCCTACGACCTCGACGCGCTCGCCGCGCGGGTCACCGCGCGCACCAAGCTGGTCGTGGTGGTGAGCCCCAACAACCCGACGGGCGCGGCCGTCGGCGCCGACGAGCTGCGGTCCTTCCTCGACGCCCTGCCCGGGCACGTGCTGCCGGTGGTCGACGAGGCCTACTTCGAGTACCTGCCCCCGGGCGGCCACGACGCGGCGGCGCTGGTGGCCGAGGGGCGTCCGCTGGCCGCGCTGCGCACCTTCAGCAAGGCCTACGGCCTGGCGGGCCTGCGGGTGGGCTACCTGATGGGTCCGGCCGCGCTGGTCAAGGCGCTCGGCGTGGTGCGCAACGTCTTCGACCTGGGCTCGCCGGCCCAGGCCGCCGCGATCGCCAGCCTCGAGGACGCCGACGCCCACCTGCCCGAGCGCATCCGCCTCAACGACGCCGAGCGGGCGATGACCGCCTCGGGGCTGCGGGCCCTCGGGCTGGATCCGCTGCCGAGCACGGCGAACTTCCTGCTGGTGGACCTGGGCTCGGTCGCGCGGGCCGAGGCCATGAACGCGGCGCTCCTGGCCCGCGGCGTCATCGTCCGCCCGGCGCGCGCCTTCGGCGCGCCCACCTGCCTGCGGATCACGATCGGCCTGCCGGAGGAGAACGCGCGCCTGCTGGCGGCCGCGGCGGGAGCCCTCGGGGACCTGAGGTGACCCCGGAGGAGGTCATCGCGGGCGTCCGCGCCGGCGAGCGCCGCGCGATCGGGCGGGCGATCAGCCTGGTCGAGCGGCTCGGCCCCGAGGGGCGCGCGCTGGCCGCCGCCCTGCACCCGCAGACCGGCCGGGCCTGGCGGGTGGGCGTGACGGGCGCGCCGGGCGTGGGCAAGAGCACGCTGATCGGCGCGCTGGTGCGCCACCTGCGCGACCGCGGCCGGCGCGTGGGCATCGTCAGCGTCGACCCCACCAGCCCCTTCACGCGCGGCGCGGTGCTGGGCGACCGCATCCGGCTGGCCGACCACTTCCTGGACCCCGGGGTCTTCATCCGCTCCATGGCGAGCCGCGGCCATCTCGGCGGTCTGGCCGAGGCGACGGCCGACGCCGTGCTGGTGCTCGACGCCGCCGGGTTCGACGTGGTGCTGGTCGAGACCGTCGGGTCCGGCCAGAACGAGGTCGAGGTGCAGACGCTCACCGAGACGGTGGTGCTCGCCCTGATGCCCGGCAGCGGCGACGGCGTCCAGGCCATCAAGGCCGGCCTGATGGAGATCCCCGACGTGCTCGCCGTGACCAAGGCCGACCGGCCCGGCGCCGACCAGCTGGTCTCGGAGCTGACCAACGCCCTCACGCTGGTCCCCGGCGGGCCGTGGGAGCCGCCCATCGTGCGCGTGGTCGCGCTGGAGGGCGGCGGCGTGGCCGAGCTCTGGGCCGCAGGTGGAGGCGCACCGCGCCTTCCTGGAGGCCGACGGCCGCCTGGAGGAGCGCCGCCGCGAGGGCATGCGGCGCCAGCTCATCGCGCTGGCGCTGGACCGGCTCGGCGCGCAGGGTCGAGGCGGCGGGCGACGCGGCCTTCCTGCACGGGCTCCTCGACGAGGTCATGGCGCGCCGCATCGACCCCTCGAGCGCGGTCGACCGCCTGCTGGAGCGCGCCGGCCTGGACGGGGATCCGCCCCGCTAGCGCAGCAGCAGCCACACCGCCACGCCCACGCCCAGGACGATCACGCTCCAGCGCAGGGCCGAGTCGTTGAGGCGGCGGGCGACGCGGGCGCCGATCGCGCCGCCGACCAGGGTGGCGGGGGCCAGGACGGCGACCGAGGGCCAATCGACCGGCCCGAGCAGCATCAGCGCCGGCGCGGCGACCAGGTTGGCGAGCAGGATCATCGCCCGGTTGAGGGCGTTGAGGCGCTGGAGCCGGTCGGCGATCCCGAGGGCCAGCACGGCGAGCAGCAGCACGCCGGCGGCCGCCCCGAAGTAGGACGCGTAGACGCCCGCGCCGAACACCGCGACCAGCAGGAGGGGGGAGATGCGGGTCGCGACCCCGCCCCCGCGGGCCACCATCGCGATGCGGATGCGCGGGCCGAGGGCGAGCAGGAGGCAGGCGAGCAGGACCAGCCACGGGACGACGGCCTCGAACGCCGACTCGCCGCCCCACAGCAGCAGGGCCACCCCGAGGAAGGCGCCGAACACCGTCGGCACCGCCAGGGTGCGCAGGCGCGGGCCCTGGCCCACCAGGTCGGGCCGGTAGCCCTCGACGATCGACAGGTAGCCCGGCAGCTGGGCGATCGTGTTGGTGATGTTGGCCGTCAGGGGGGACAGGCCCGTGGCCACCAGCACCGGGAACGCGATCAGGGAGCCGCCGCCGGCGACGGCGTTGATGGCGCCGGCGAGCACGCCGGCGCCCGCGAGCAGGACCAGCTGGGAGGCGTCGGCCACCCGTCCGGGCTCAGCCGTCGCCGAGGATCAGGGGCCACACGATGAACGCCAGCACCGCCAGGGCGACGATCGCCACGATGAGGAACGCCCGCCGCGCCGCCGGCACGGTCAGGCGCCCGCCGTGGGCCTCGCGGTCGGCGCGCAGGTACCGGGCGACATCGACGCCGATCTTGGCCACCACCCCGACCACGGCGATCCCGAAGCCGATGAGGATGACCCAGGCGGTCACGCCGGCGGCGCCGCCAGGCGCTCGGCCACCGCCAGGATGAGCCGGACGCCGAAGCCGGTGCCCTTGCCCCCGACCATCCCGGTCCCGGCGATGTCGACGTGGCACCAGGGCAGGTCGCCGGTGAACTCGCGCAGGAACTGGGCGGCGTAGACCGGTCCGGCCTGCCGCTTGTTGGAGGCGTTGGCGAGGTCGGCCACCGCGCTCTTGGTGAGGTGGCGCGTAGCGCTCGTGCATCGGCATCGGCCAGGCCAGGTCGCCCGACTCCTCGCCGGCCTCGCGGACCAGCGCGGTCCACGCGTCGTCCGAGCCGAACAGCCCCGCGTAGACGTCGCCCAGCGCGACCACGATCGCCCCGGTCAGGGTGGCCATGTCGATCATCCGGGTCGCGCCCTCGCGCACGGCGTAGGCGAGGGCGTCGGCCAGGATCAGGCGCCCCTCGGCGTCCGTGTTGATGACCTCGATCGTGCGCCCGTTGAGCGCCGTGATCACGTCGCCGGGCTTGACCGCCGTGCCGCTCGGCATGTTCTCGGTGGCCGGGATCACCGCCAGGAGCTCCACCGGCAGGCCCAGCGCGGCCACCAGCGCCGCGCCCTCGAGCACGGCCGCGCCCCCGCCCATGTCCAGCTTCATCTCCTCCATGCCGCTCGAGGGCTTGATGGAGATGCCGCCCGTGTCGAACGTGACCGCCTTGCCCACCAGGCCGAGCACCTCGCCGGGGCGGGCGGGGGCCTCCGGCCGGTAGCGCAGCACGATGAGCTTGGGCGGCTCGGCCGACCCCTGGGCCACGCCCAGCAGCGCCCCGGCGCCCAGCTTCTCCAGCTTGGAGGTCCCCAGCACCGTGCAGGTGAGGCCGGGGATCGCGTCGGCGAGCGCCTTGGCGTGCGCGGCCAGGATCGTGGGCGTCAGGTGGTTCGCCGGCGTGTTGCACAGGTCGCGCGCCCCGTTGACGGCCTCCACGATGCGGTCGGCCCGGCGGGCGTCCGCGGCCCGGAACGCGGCCGAGTGGACGGTCAGGCGGTCGGTCGGGGGCACGGCGTCGGGGTCGGCGGTGCGGAACCGGTCGAAGCGGTAGGTGGCCAGGCCGAAGCCCTCGACGAACGCGCCGATCTGCGCCGCGGTCGCGTCGTCGGGCGGCACCAGCGCGGCCGAGCGCGTGCGCACCCGCTCGGTGAGGCCGGCGGCCGCGCGGCCGGCCGCGCGCCAGTCGTCGATCGTGCCCGCGGCCACGCCCACCACCACGACGCGGGGGGCCGCCAGGGCGTCGCCGGCGTGGAAGCGCGTCGCCGACCCGCTCTTGCCGGTGATCTCGCGGTCCTTGACCGCGCGCGCCACCAGGCCGCCCAGCGCGGCGTCGACGTCGGCCGCCGGGCCGGTCAGCGTCCGCGGGGGGCTCGGCACGCACACCACCAGCAGGTCGGCCCTCGCGGCGACCGCGTCGGCGGCCTTCCTCACGGTGGTGCGCATCGCTCACTCCAGGGTCGGGAACGGCGGAAACACTACCGCCGGGGGAGTTCGGGGCCCCCGCGGTGTGGAATACTCCGCGCCCCGTCCCACCCGGAGGAATCGCTCGTGGACCGCCCGATCCGTGTCGTCGTCGCCAAGCCCGGCCTCGACGGGCACGACCGCGGGGCGAAGATCATCGCCCGCAGCCTGCGTGACGCGGGCATGGAGATCATCTACACCGGACTGCACCAGACGCCCGAGCAGATCGCGGCGACCGTCGTGCAGGAGGACGCCGACGTCGTCGGGCTCTCGATCCTGTCCGGCGCCCACATGACCCTCGTGCCGCGGGTCGTCGACCTGCTGCGGTCCGAGGGCGCGGGCGACGTCGTGGTCATCGTGGGGGGCACGATCCCGCGCGACGACATCCCGGCGCTCAAGCAGCTCGGAGTGGCCGAGGTGTTCACGCCGGGCGCCCCGATCCAGGGCATGGTCGACTTCATCAACGGGGCCGTCCCGGCCGCCGCCGGCGAGGGCTGAGCACGATCCGGGGCGGATGCCCCGCGCCATGCCGCGTCGCGCGCGTTAGGCTGCGCGCACGAGAAGGTCATCAGCGGATCGGGCGTCGCTGCCCCGGCCGAGGCCCTCACCGAGGGCGGGCGACCGGGGCGACACCATCCGGACAGCATCAGGTCAGCAGGGGGGCTGAATGAAAATCGCCGTGTGCGTGAAGGACGTGCCGGACCCCGGTCCGTCGCGCCGGATCGATCCGGGCACCCTGAGGATGGATCGCTCGGGCGACCGCTCGCTCAACGCGTTCGACCTCAACGCCGTCGAGCAGGCCATCCGCATCAAGGAGAGCGCGGGAGACGGTGAGGTCGTCCTGGTCTCGCTCGGCACGGCCAAGGCGCTCGACTCGATCCGCAAGGGCCTCGCCATGGGCGCCGACCGCGCCGTGCTCGTCTCCGACGACGCCGCCGCCGGCTCCGACCTCGTGGCCACGAGCTACGTGCTCGCCGCGGCGCTCGGCGCCGAGTCGCCCGACCTGGTGCTCTTCGGCCAGCAGGCGTCCGACGGCGACGGCGCGGTGCTCTGGGCCGCGGTCGCCGACCGGCTCCGCATGCCGGTCATCTCGCAGATCTCGGAGCTCGAGGTGGACGGCGGGTCGGTCACCGCCAAGCGCCAGACCGAGTTCGGCTACGACAAGATCACGGCCTCGCTGCCCGCCGTGCTGGCCGTCTCGGACGCCCTCAACGAGCCGCGCTACCCGTCGCTCAAGGGCATCATGGGCGCCAAGAAGAAGCCGCAGGAGGTCAAGAGCCTCGCGGACGTCGGCGTGGACGCCGACCGCGCCGGCGAGTCGGGCTCGCGCACCACGGTCATCTCCCTGAGCCCGCCCGCGTCGCGCGGCGACACCCTCAAGATCGAGGACGACGGCTCCGCGGCGCAGAAGATCCTGGACTTCCTCGCGGAAAGGAAGCTCGTATGAGCACCCTCGTCTTCCTCGAGCACAACGGCGACACGATCCAGAAGGGCTCGCTGGGCGTGCTCTCCAAGGCCGTCTCGCTCGACCCCGACACCGCCGCCGTCATCATCGGCTCGGGCGTCTCGGGCCTGGCCGCCACGGCGGCCCGCTACGGGGCCAAGCGCGTGCTGGTGGCCGACGACGCCTCCCTCGAGGCGCCGCTGCCCCAGCCCCGCGTCGACGTGATCAGCTCGCTGGTCTCCGCCCAGGGCTTCGACAACGTGCTGTTCGCCGCGTCGGTGCTCGCGTCGGACATCGCCGGCGGCGTCTCGGCCCGCGCTGGACGCCGGCCTCAACTGGGACCTGGGCGACCTCGCGGTCGAGGGCGGCAGCCTGGTCGGCAAGCGCTCCGCGCTCGGCGACACCATCCGCGCCGACGTCGGCTGGACCACCGGCCCCAGGATCGGCCTGGTCCGCGCCGGCTCCTTCGAGCCGGTCGAGTCGGCCGGCGAGGGCGCCGTGGAGAACGTGGCCGTCTCGCTGGAGGACTTCTCCTCCGGGGCGAAGATGGTCGAGCAGGCCCACGAGGAGCAGACCGGCCCCTCCATCGAGGAGGCCGACATCCTCGTCACCGGCGGCCGCGGCCTGGGCGCTCCGGAGGCCTTCGGCTCGCTGGAGGAGCTGGCCGCCGCGCTCGGCGGCGCCGTCGCCTCCACCCGCGCGGTGGTGGACTCGGGCTGGTACCCCTACCCGACCCAGATCGGCCAGACGGGCAAGGTCGTGTCGCCCAAGGTCTACCTCGGGTTCGGCGTCTCGGGCGCCATCCAGCACAAGGTCGGCATGCAGACCTCCCAGACGATCATCTCGGTGAACAAGGACGCCAACGCGCCCATCTTCGAGTTCAGCGACATGGCCGTGGTGGGCGACCTGCACCAGATCGTCCCGCAGCTCACGGCGCTCGTGAAGGAGCGCAAGGGCTCGTAGGCGCGGCTCCGCTCACAGGGCGGCCCCCCGCGGGGCCGCCCTTGCGCGGTCCTCTAAGATCGATTCATCGACGTCGCCGCGACCCGCGGTTCGTCCACGCGAGCGAGGACCATCAATGAAGACGGACATCCATCCCGAGTACGTGACCGCGCATGTGCGCTGCACGTGCGGCAACGAGTTCGAGACCCGCTCGACCAAGCCCGAGATCAAGGTCGAGATCTGCAGCAACTGCCACCCGTTCTACACCGGCAAGCAGAAGCTGGTGGACTCCGGCGGCCGCGTCGAGCGCTTCCAGCGCAAGCTCGCCCGCAGCCAGCGCTCCGGCGCGTAGGCGCCCGGCGCCGCGCCGGGAGATGACCTCGTGAGCGCGGACGCGCGATCTCTCGTCGAGCAGATCGTGCGTACGCGCGATGAGCTCTCCCAGGCCCTCTCCGACCCCGACCTCAGCTCCGACCGCGAGCGCTACGCGGCGGTCAACAAGCGCTGGTCGGACCTCTCCGAGGCCTTCGCCCTCGCCGCCCGCTGGGAGGACGCCGCGGGCCGCCTCTCCGAGGCGCAGGAGCTGCTGGCCGAGGACGTCGACGACGAGGACGTGCGCTCGCTGCTGGACGAGGCGCGCGACGAGCTCGAGGACCTGGGCCCGCGCATCCGCGAGGCCATGATCGAGCCGGATCCCGACGACGACCGCGACACCCTGGTGGAGATCCGGGCCGCGGCCGGCGGCGAGGAGGCGGCCCTGTTCGCGCGCGACCTGGTGGACGTCTACACCCGCTACGCCGAGTCGCGCGGGCTCAAGGTGGAGCTGATGTCGGTCTCCGAGGCCGACGCGGGCGGCGTGCGCGAGGCCACGATCGCGGTCAAGGGCCGCGGCGCGTACGCGGTGTTCAAGCACGAGGCCGGCGTGCACCGCGTGCAGCGCGTGCCGGCCACCGAGAGCCAGGGCCGCATCCACACCTCCACCGCGACCGTCGCGGTGCTCGCCGAGGTCGAGGACGTCGACGTGAAGATCGACCCCAACGACGTCAAGCGGGACGTCTACCGCTCCAGCGGCCCCGGCGGGCAGAGCGTCAACACCACCGACTCGGCCGTGCGCCTGACCCACCTGCCGACCAACATCGTCGTGTCGATGCAGGACGAAAAGAGCCAGCTCCAGAACTACGAGCGCGCCATGCGCGTGCTGCGCGCGCGCATCTACGAGCGGGCCCAGGCCGAGCGGGCCGCCGAGGTGTCGGCGGCCCGCAAGTCCCAGCTGGGATCGGGCGACCGCTCGGAGAAGGTCCGCACGTACAACTACCCCCAGAACCGGGTCACCGACCACCGCGTCGGCGTCACGGTGCCCCTGCGCGAGCAGGTGCTGGTGGGCAACCTGTCCGGCCTGACGGACGCCCTCGCGGCCGACGAGCGCGCGCGGCGCCTGGAGGAGCAGTCAACCAACGGGGAGGCGGCGTGATGCTGAACACCGAGCTGCTGCGCATCGAGTTCGTCGGCGTGACCCTGCGGCACGAGGAGGTCGTCCTCCCGCGCGAGGACCTGGCGCTCTTCTTCGCCTCGGTGAGCGACCGCTACGGGCTCTCGCGGCTGGAGTACCACTCCGACGCGGGCGCCACCTTCTCCAGCCCCGACGGCACCGAGTTCGTCCTGCGCCCGGCCCAGATGGCCTCGTGCGGCGTCACGGGCATGGGCTACCGGGAGGGCCGCGAGCGCATCGTGGGGCTCATCGACGAGGCCACCGACCGCTACGGCATCGGCGACACCTGGGTGGAGGACATCACGCTGGTCGCCGTGTGGGACGTCGGCGACCCCGACGCGGCCCGCGAGCTGCTGGTCGACAACGTCCTGCGCCTCGACGAGGACCGCCTGGAGCTGCTCGAGGGCGACGAGGTCACCCTGGGCCTGCGCATCTGGCGGCGCGTGGGGGAGGCCTCGCTCGAGTGCGCGATCGAGCCGATGCACTCGGAGCCGTCCAAGGTGTACATCCGCCTGGTCCAGACCGGCGGCGAGGCCATCCCCGACGCGACCGCCCTGCGCGAGGCGACCGACGCCGTCCACGAGTTCCTCCTGGGGCCGCTGTCGGCGTTCATGATGGCGCGCGCCCGCCGCTGAGCGGCCGCCGGTGAGCGGGCCCCTCAGCATCGGGGAGGTCCTGCGGCGCAGCACGGCCTACCTCGCCGAGAGGGGGTCCCCCTCGCCGCGGCTGGACGCCGACCTGCTGCTCGCGCACGCCCTGGGGATCGAGCGCATCCAGCTCTACACCGACGCGGAGCGGCCGCTGACGCCGCCCGAGCTCGATCGCGCCCGCGACCTGGTCGGCCGCCGTGGCCGCCGGGAGCCGCTGGCCTACCTCACCGGCCGGCGCGCGTTCCGCCGCCTCCAGCTCGAGGTGGGCCCGGGGGTGCTGGTGCCGCGCCCCGAGACCGAGGTCCTGGTGGAGTGGGCCCTGGCGGTCGTGCCCGAGGGCGGCTCGGTGCTGGACTGGGGCACCGGCAGCGGCGCCGTCGCGCTCGCGCTGGCCGACGAGGGCCCGGGCCTGCGGGTCACGGCCCTCGACCGCTCCGAGGAGGCCCTCGCCGTCGCCCGCGCCAACGACGCCCGCGAGGCGGTGGAGTGGGTGCTCTCGGACGGCTTCGCCGCCCTCGGCGGGCGGCGCTTCGACCTCGTCGTGGCCAACCCGCCCTACCTGTCGCCGCAGGACCTGGCCGCGGCGCCGCCCGAGCTGCGCTTCGAGCCCGAGGGGGCGCTGGTGTCGGGGCCGAGCGGCGTCGAGGCGATCGCCGCGATCGCGGAGCAGGCGCCGGCCCACCTGGAGCCCGGGGGCTGGGTGCTGATGGAGGTGGGCGACGGCCAGGCCGACCGGGCCCGGGCGCTGCTGGCCGGCGCCGGGCTGGCGGACGCCGCCCACCGGGACGACCTCGCCGGGGTGGCACGGGTGGTGGGCGCACGCCGGGCCTGAGCGACGACGCGGCGGCCGCGCGGGCCGCCCTGCTGGACGGCCGGGTGGCGCTGGTCCCCACGGACACGGTCTACGGGCTGGCCGCGGCGCTCGACGTGCCGGCCGGCATCGACGCGCTGTACGCCCTCAAGGGGCGCCCGCGCTCCCAGCCGTGCCAGGTGCTGGTGTTCGCGCCGGCGCTGCTGGCCGAGGCGCTCGCCGCGCTCGCGCCGCGCACGCGCGCGGCCGCGGCGGCGCTGCTGCCCGGCCCGGCGACCTGCCTGGTCCCCGACCCCGACGGGCGCTACGCGGCGGCCGCCGGGGCCACCCCCGGCACCCTCGGGCTGCGCGCGCCGCGCATGTCCGGCCCCGTCGCCGGAGCTCCTGGACTTCCCCCTGGTCGCCACCAGCGCCAACCACCCCGGCGGCCCCGACCCCGCGCGGGTGGCCGACGTGCCGCGCCGACCTGCGCGGACGCTGCGCGGTGATCGACGCCGGGACCCTGCCCGGGACGGCCTCGGCGGTGGTGGACCTGCGGCCGCTGGAGGAGGGGGGCGCGCCGCTGCTGGTGCGCCCGGGCCCCGATCCCGAGGCGGTCGCCCGCGCCCTGGAGGCGGTCGGCGCGACGGTCGTCCGTCCGCCGTAGGGGTGTACCCTCGTAGCCGGACAACGTCGCCCCGGGGGTCGAGCAGAGTGAGCTTCATCGACGACGACAGCTACCTGTCGCAGGACATCTCCGAGGCCGATCCCGCCGTCGCGCGCCTGCTGCGCCTCGAGGCCGAGCGCCAGAGCGAGACGCTCGAGATGATCGCCAGCGAGAACTTCACCAGCCAGGCGGTCCTGCAGGCCGTCGGGTCGGTCCTCACCAACAAGTACGCCGAGGGCCTCCCCGGCAAGCGCTACTACGGCGGCTGCGAGGTGGTGGACGAGGTCGAGCAGCTCGCCATCGACCGGGCCCTCGAGCTGTTCGGCGCCGAGCACGTCAACGTCCAGCCCCACTCGGGCGCGACGGCCAACGAGGCCGCGTACGTCGCCGCGCTGAAGCCCGGCGACCGCGTCCTCGGCGATGTCGCTGTCGCACGGCGGCCACCTCTCGCACGGGCTCAAGGTCAACTTCTCCGGGCGCTCTACGAGTTCCACCACTACGGCGTGCGGCGCGCGGACGCCCGCATCGACATGGACCAGGTGCGCGACATGGCCCGCGAGCTGCGCCCGGCGCCTGATCGTCGCCGGCGCCTCGGCCTACCCGCGCATCATCGACTTCCCGGCCTTCCGCGAGATCGCCGACGAGGTCGGCGCGCTGCTTCATGGTGGACATGGCCCACATCGCCGGCCTCGTGGCCGCCGGCGTGCACCCCACGCCCGGTCGGCATCGCCGACATCGTGACCACCACCATCCACAAGACCCTGGGCGGCCCGCGCGGCGGCATGGTGATGTGCACCGCCGAGCTGGCCGCCAAGGTCGACAAGGCCGTCTTCCCCGGGCTGCAGGGCGGGCCGCTGATGCACGTCATCGCCGGCAAGGCGGTGGCCCTCGGCCACGCGCTCACCCCCGAGTTCCGCGAGCGCCAGCGGGCGGTGGTGGACAACTGCCAGGCCCTGGCCGAGGAGCTGGTCGCCGGCGGCGTCGAGCCTGGTGTCAGCGGCGGCACCGACAACCACCTCGTCCTGGTGGACCTCTCGGCCACGCCGCTCACCGGCAAGGACGGCGAGGACCGGCTGGAGCTGGCCGGGATCACGGTCAACAAGAACGGCGTGCCGTTCGACGAGCGCCCGCCGACGGTCACCTCGGGCCTGCGCATCGGCACGCCGGCCCTCACCACCCGCGGCCTGCGCGAGCCGGAGATGCGCGAGATCGGCCGCATCATCACGGCCGCCCTCGACCCGTCCGCCTCGGACGCCGACCTCGACGCCCTGCGCGCCCGCTCGCGCGCCATCGGCGAGCGCTTCCCGCTGTACCCCCGGCTGCTGGCGGGCACGGCCGTCTGACCGTCCTCTCCACGCGGGCCCTCAACCGCGCCCTGCTCGCCCGCCAGCTGCTGCTGGCGCGCGAGGCGCGGCCGGCGCCCGAGGTGGTGGAGCACCTGGTGGGGATGCAGGCCCAGGAGCCGGCCCATCCCTACATCGCGCTGTGGAGCCGCGTCGCGGGCTTCGACCCGCGCGAGCTGGCCGACCTGGTGCGCGACCGCGCCGCGGTGCGGGTCACGCTCATGCGCTCCACCCTGCACCTGGTGAGCGCCGACGACTGCCTCGCGCTGCGCGCGGCGCTGCAGGAGACGGTCGCGCGGCGCTTCTGGACCAACGGCGCGTACCGGCGCGCGCTGGAGGGGATCGACCTCGAGGCGCTCCTCGCGACGGGGCGGGCGCTCGTGGAGGAGCGCCCGCTCACGCCCGCGCAGCTGCGCGCCGGCCTCGTCGCCGCCTTCCCGGACCGGGACCCCCAGGCCCTGGGCCAGGCGGTGGCCCAGATCGTCCCCATGGTGCAGGTGCCCCCGCGCGGCGTCTGGGGCGAGAGCGGGCGGCCGACGCTCACCACGGTCGAGGCGTGGCTGGGCCGCCCGCTCGCCGACGCGCCGCCGTTCGAGACCCTCGCGATGCGCTACCTGGCCGCCTTCGGCCCCGCCGGCGCGGCGGACCTCCAGGCCTGGTCCGGCATGACCGGCGTCGCTTCCGCCCTCGCCCGGGTGACGTCCGGCCTGGCGGAGTTCCGCGACGAGCGCGGGGCGCTGCTCTACGACCTCCCGGACGCTCCGCGGCCCGATCCGGCGACGCCGGCGCCGCCGCGCTTCCTGCCCGGCTACGACAACGTCCTCCTGGGCCACCGCGACCGGCGCCGGATCGTGGACCCGGAGGTCCGCGCCCGCCACCTGGCGAGCGCCAACGGCCAGACCCCCGGCACCGTGCTCATCGACGGGTTCGTGGGCGCCACCTGGCGCGTCGAGGGCACCCGGGACGCCGCGGTCCTCACGGTGCGGCCGGTCGGCAGCCTGGCCGCCCGCGTGCGGTCGGCGGTCGCCGCCGAGGGCCGGCGCCTGCTGGCGATGCTGGCACCCGGGCCCGCTCCGCGCGAGGTGGTGGTGGAGCCGGCCCCCGCCTGACTCAGGCCGGCTCGGTGACGGGGTCGGCGGGCCGGGCGGCCGGCGCGGGGCGCGGCCGGCCCGGCACGGCGAGTGCGGCCACCGTCCCCACGGCCAGGACGGCCGCGCCGACCCACACCGCGGCGACGAGGCCGTCGGTGAAGGCCTGGGGCGAGGCGAAGCCGCCGGCGTGGGTGAACACCGAGGTCATCACCGCGATGCCGAAGACGCCGCCCAGCTCGCGGATCATGTTGTTGGCGCCCGACGCCTGCCCGGCCTGCTCGGGGCGCACGGCGCCGAGCACCGTGCTCGCGGCGGGCGGGAACACCAGGCCCATGCCGACGCCCGCCAAGAGGAACGGGGCCACCAGCTCGGAGTAGGCCATCGCGGGCGCGTAGATCATCGCCATCCAGACCATGGCCGCCGTCTGCAGGGCCATCCCGGCCACGAGCAGCGGCCGGCCCCCGACGCGGTCCGACAGCAGGCCGGCCACGGGGGCGACGAACAGGATCGGCAGCGTCCAGGGCAGGGTGCGCACGCCGGCCTCGACGGCCGAGTAGCCCTGCACCGTCTGCAGGAACTGGGCGATCAGGAAGATCGAGCCGAACATGCCGAAGTACATCAGCAGGGTGGTCCCGTTGGTCGCCGCGAAGGCGCGGTTGCGGAAGAAGCCCATCGGCAGCATGGGGTTGCGCGCGCGGGCCTCCCAGGCGACGAACGCGGCCGTGACCAGCGCGCCGCCGACGAGGGGGACGAGGACGCTCGGGCTGGTCCAGCCGTCCGGGTTCCCGCGCACCAGCCCCCACACCAGGCCGAACAGCCCGACGCTCGCGAGCGCGACGCCGACCAGGTCCAGGCGCGCGCCGGGGCGCACGCTCTCGGGCAGGCGCAACAGGGCGAGCGGCACCAGCGCGATGCCGATCGGGACGTTGAGCCAGAAGATCCAGTGCCAGGAGATGCCGCTCACCACCGCGCCGCCGACCAGCGGCCCGAACGCGACCCCGACGCCGGCGATCGCCGACCACACGCCGATCGCGGCCCCCCGGCGGGCCGCCGGCACGGCCTCGCTGAGGATGGTGAGGGAGAGGGGCATGATCGCCGCCGCGCCCGCGCCCTGGAGGGCGCGCGAGGCGATCAGGGTCTCGATGTTGGGCGAGAGGGCGGCCGCCGCGGACGCGACCGTGAACAGCGCGACGCCGAGGGCGTAGACGCGCCGCCGGCCGAAGCGGTCGCCCAGCGCCGCGGCCGTGAGCAGCAGCACCGCGAACGCCAGGGTGTAGGCGTTGACCGTCCACTCCAGGTTCTCGATCGAGGAGCCGAGCGACGCGCGGATGCTCGGCAGCGCGTTGGTCACGACCAGGTTGTCCAGGACGGCCATGAACAGGCCCACCCCGGTGACGACGAAGATCCAGGCCAGGCGGCCGCCGCGGCTCGTGCTCATGTGTACAGCGTAAACACCGACCCTCGGGCGCACAAGCGCACATGTGAGGGATTCGTGACGGCGGGGTGAGGGTTCGCCGAGGGCTCAGGGATCGGCTCGGAGCCGCCGATACGGTCGGGGCATGAGTCCTCCGCCACGTGCCCACGCGGTGACCGCTCGCCGTCTCCTCCTGCCCGCCGGCTGCGCGGCGCTGGCCCTCGCCGCCGCCCTGGCCGCCCTGGCGCTGGCCGCGCCGCGGGCCTCCGCGGCGCCCCTCGAGGTGGGGGTGTACCAGGACAACCCCGTGGCCGGCGTCCCGGCGCTGACCAAGGCGTCCGGCAAGCGGGCGACCCGCGTCATCTCGACCTACGTCACCGGCGGGCGCACCGTCGATCCGAAGATCGTCGCCCTGGCGGCCCGCACCAAGGCGCGCCTGCTCGTGACCTGGATGCCCGACGGGGGCCGCGACGGCGCCAACCAGAAGCGCTACCGCCTGGCCTCGATCCGCCGCGGGCGCCCAGGACGCGGGCCTCAGGCGCCTCGCCAAGCAGCTCGGCCGGCTGCGCCCCGCGCCGATCCTGCGCCCGATGCCCGAGCCCAACGCGCCCTGGTACGCCTGGTCGGGCTTCGTCAACTCCAACACCCCGGCCGACTACGTGGCCGCATGGACGCGGGTGCGCAAGGTGGTCAAGCGCAGCGGCGGCCGGCGCGTGCAGCTGATGTGGGCGCCCTACGTGCGCAGCATCCCCGACACGCCCGAGAACGCCTTCGCCGCCTACTTCCCCGGCCCGGCCCAGGTCGATCTGGTGGGCACCAGCGGCTACAACTTCGGCACCACCGGCGGCCTGGCCTGGACCGATCCGGAGCCCCTGTTCGAGGACGCCTACCGCCAGGTCTCGGCGCTGGCGACCAAGCCCTTCTGGATCGCCGAGACCGGCTCCACCGGCACGGGCGGCAGCAAGGTCAAGTGGATCCGCTCGCTGGCGACGCTGCGCACCTCGATCCCCAACCTGGCCGGCATCGTCTGGTTCGACGTGCGCGACCGCAACGGCGACTTCCGCGTGAGCGGCGTCCAAGGCGACGAGGTCGGCGTTCAAGGCGTTCACCGGGAAGGCCCGGGCCAAGTGAGCCCCCGCCTCGCGAGCCCGCCGCGGCGGCGGCACGTGCGCCGGCCGGCGGCGGGGGGCGCCCAGCAGCCCCTCACCGAGGCGATGGTCGACCGGCTCATGTGGCGCACCGGCTTCGGGCCCACGGAGTCGAGCCGCAAGGCCTACAAGGGCATGACCCTCCACAAGGCCGTCGACCGCCTGATGGCCCGGCCCCAGGGCGCGATGCTCGGCCCGCCGCCGATGCGCGCGGACATGAGCCTGCTGCAGCCCCTGGCCTCCGACACCGACCTGGTGCTCGCGTGGTGCGACCGGATGATCAAGACGGGCAACCCGCTGGTGGAGCGCCTCACCTTCTTCTGGCACCGCCACTTCGCCACCTCGCGCGCCGACGTCTCGCCGCCGCAGCTGATGACCAACCAGAACGACCTGCTGCGCCGCTACTCGGACCTCGCCGCGAACCCCACCGCCACGTTCCGCGACCTCGTCTACGAGGTCGGCGAGGGGCCGGCGATGCTGCGCTACCTCACCGGCGAGGACAACACCCGGCGGGCGATCAACGAGAACTACGGCCGCGAGCTGATGGAGCTCTTCTGCCTGGGCGTCACCAACGCGGCCGGCCAGCCGAACTACTCGGAGACCGACGTGCGCGAGGCCGCGCGCGCCGCCTCGGGATGGCAGATCGACGACGAGAACCCGGACGCGGCCATCGGCTACTTCAACCGCTCGCGCTGGGACGACGGGCCGAAGAACGTGCTCGGCAAGGTCGGCGCGTTCGGCCACCGCGAGCTGGTCGACGTGGTCATGTCCCACCCGAGCCACGCCCCCTTCCTGGTGACCAAGCTGTGGGGCGAGTTCATCCCGACGGCGCCGGACGCCGCCACGCTGCGCGACCTGGTCCGCGTCTACGCCGGCGGCGGCTTCCGGATCAAGCCGCTGGTGCGCCGCATCCTGACGCACCCGCGCATGCTCGACTCCATCCGCGAGCCCAACATGATCAAGCCGCCGATCGTGCAGGCCATCGGGACGATGCGCACCCTCGGCCTGTGGATCACCGACGACAGCCTCTACAACGCCCTGCGGGACATGGGCCAGCTCCCGTACTTCCCCCCGACGGTGGCCGGGTGGGAGGGCGGGGTCGCGTGGCTCAACACCAACACCGCGCTCTCGCGCTTCGCCCTCGCGAACCGCCTCCTCACCCTGAGCTACGCCAAGCTGCCCACCAAGGCCCCCGAGGACGTCCCCACCGAGACGCCCAAGCAGGCGTTCGACCGCGCGCACGCCGCCGTGGGGCGCCCGTGGCTGGCGGCCAAGACGACCAGCTCGCTCATGTACTACGCCACGACCACGCGGGCGGCCTCGCCCAACGACCGCATCGCGCGCCAGCGCGCCCTGCGCGCGTTCATGCTCGGCGGCCCCGACGCACAGGTGATGTGATGGACGACCAGATCCGCGACGCCGGCCCGCCGGAGCCCCTCGACGCGGGCGCCGTGGACGCGATCCGGTGCGCCGACTGCGCCCGCTCCGACAGCCTGGTCACCGGCCTCGACCCGGTGGACGTCATGCCGATCTCGGCCGAGGCGATGGCCGGGTTCCCCGACGGCGTCCCCCGCGCCAAGGGCATGGACCGGCGCAACTTCCTGCGCGCCGGCGCCCTGGGCATGGCCTCGGTCTACGCCGCCAGCCGCATCGACTGGACGCGGGCCTTCGAGGCCGCCGTGGCCGAGGGCGCGAGCCCGGCCAACCAGCTGGTGATGATCTTCCTCAACGGCGGCAACGACGGGCTCAACACCGTCGTGCCCGTCGGCGAGTACGCGACCTACGCGGCCAAGCGCCCCCAGCTGGCCCGCGTCCAGGGCCCCTCGGTGGACGGCAAGGTGGGATGCACGGTCATGCCGGGGACCGGCGACGGCCACGCCTGGGCCAACGTCGGCATCTCCGGGGTGGGCAACAACGGCGACACCCGCGGCTTCGACACCCTCTGGGGCGACGGCTCGGGGGGCGCCGGATCGGACCTCGCCCTGTGGCCCGCCGCCGACTACACGCCGGCCAACCGCTCCCACTTCGACTCGCGCGACTACTGGTTCGCGGGCGCCCTGCAGAAGATGACGACCGGCTGGCTCGGGCGCTGGCTCGACCTCTACGGCTCGCCCGACAACCCGCTCCAGGCCGTCTCGCTCGACTCGAGCATCTCCAAGCAGATCCGGTCCGCCAAGGCGCCGGTCGCGCGCGGTGCGCAGCCTCAACGGCGCCGAGTTCCGGGTGGACGGCGTGTCCACCAGCCTGGTGAACACCACCGAGCAGATCGCGCCGCTGTCGGCGGTCCCGGTGGGCGCCCGCAACCTCGAGCTGGCGAAGGTGCGCGAGGTCTACGGCCGCACGGTCCAGGTGTCGCGCTCGCTGCGCTCCCTGACCGGCGCGGGCGTGGGGGCGGGCTACCCGCGCTCGGATCTCTCGACGCGCCTGCAGCTGGCGGCCAACCTGCTGGCGGCGAACCTCGGCACCCGCATCGTCACCCTCGACTGGGGCTCGTTCGACACCCACGGCAGCCAGCTCCAGAGCCAGGACCCCCAGCTCAACACGCTGTCGCGGGCGCTGGCGGCCTTCAAGGCCGACCTCACCACCCGCGGCATCGAGAACCGGGTGCTGACGGTCGTGTTCTCGGAGTTCGGCCGCCGCGTCGAGTCCAACGAGAGCGGGACCGACCACGGCGCCGGCGGCCTGATGATGGCCATGGGCTCCTCGGTGATCGGCGGCATGCGCGGCGAGTTCCCCGGTCTCACCACCCTGGACCGGGGCGACCTGAGGGTCACCACGGACTTCCGCGCGGTCTACTCGTCGCTGGTGTCGGAGTGGCTGGGCGGGGATCCCGGCGCCGTCATCCCGGGCGGGCCCTTCCCCCTTGCGGGGCCGCTCGTCGGGTGACGCGCGCGGTCCGCATCGCGGGCGCGCTCATCTGCGTGTCGCTGGTCGCGGCCGCGAGCGCCGTCGCGGCGCCGCGCCTGCACCGCACCACGCTCCCGCCGCCGCCCCCGCTGCCGACCTCGCTGGCGGTGGACGAGACCGAGTGGAAGGTGGTCCCCTCCAAGACCGTCGTCGCCGCCGGCCCGGTCACCCTGCGGGTCTACAACCGCGGCATGGACGACCACGACCTCAGCCTCGTCGACTCCGCGGGCGCCCTCCACCAGGTGTACCTGCCGCCGGGCGACACCGGGATCGTCCGCGCCACCCTCGCGCCGGGCCTCTACCGCATCTACTGCTCGCTGTTCGCCGGCAGCCCGGCCTCCCACGAGGCGCTCGGCATGGTGTCGCAGATCCGCGTGCGCCGGGACCCGGCGCGCCCGGTGGCCGCCGCCCGCCGCGCCGCGGGGTGAGCGCCTAGACCGCCGTGCCCACCAGGGCGCCGATCGCCGAGGTCAGCGCCATCGCCACGGCCCCCCACACGCAAACGCGCAGCGCCGCGCGGACGACCGGCGCGCCGCCCAGCCGGGCGCCGAGGCCCCCGAGGATCGCGAGCGCGACCAGCGTCAGGACCACGGTGATGGGGATGCGGGCGGGCGCGGGGGGGAGGGTGATCGCCAGCAGGGGGACGACGGCCCCCAGGGAGAAGGCGATCGCCGACGTCCACGCCGCCTGCAGCGGCCGCGCCATGCGGGTGTCGGTGATCCCCAGCTCGTCGCGGGCGTGCGATTCGAGCGCGTCGTGGGCGGTGAGCTCCTCGGCCACCCGGCGGGCGAGGGCGGGGTCCAGGCCGCGGGCCCGGTAGATCCCGGCCAGCTCCTCCAGCTCCCCCGCCGGGTCGCCGGCCAGCTCGCGGCGCTCCAGGGCGAGGTCGGCCAGCTGGGCGTCCCGCTGGGAGCTCACCGACACGTACTCGCCGGCCGCCATCGACAGCGCGCCGGCCACCAGGCCGGCGATGCCGGCGGTCGCGATCGCGCCCACCGAGGCGTCCGCGGCGGCGACCCCCAGCACCAGGCCGGCCGTCGAGAGGATGCCGTCGTTCGCCCCCAGCACGGCGGCGCGCAGCCATCCCTCGCGGCCGCTCAGGTGGGTCTCGGCGTGGGCCATGCGGCAGGTTAGCCGCGCGGGGACGGTCTAACCTGGCGCGGTGCCCCGTCCCCCCGCGATCCTCGGCGGCCCGCTCGCCGGCCACCACCTGGCGCGGCTGCGCGACCGCGCGACGGGCTCACCCGACTTCCGCCGCTCGGCGCACGCCCTGGCCACGCTGGTGGTCGCCGAGGCCATGCGCGGCACGCCCACCCGCCCCGGCATGGTCACCACGCCGCTGGCCCCGGCGGCCGTCGAGCTCCCCGCCCGGCGCGTGACGCTGGTGCCGGTGCTGCGGGCGGGCCTGGGCATGCTCCAGGCGGCGCTCGACCTGCTGCCCGAGGACACCCGGGTGGGGTTCCTCGGCCTCGCCCGCGACGAGGCCACCGCGCGCGCCTCCTCGTACCTGGAGAGCCTGCCCGACGACCTCGAGGGCGACGAGGTGATCGTGCTCGACGTGATGATCGCCACCGGCGGCTCGGCCGTGGACGCCGTCGCGGCCCTCCGGGCGGCGGGGGCGCGGCGCCTCCAGCTGGCCGGGCTCCTCGCCGCGCCCGAGGGGATCGCGGCGATCCGCGCCGTGGAGCCGGACCTGCCCATCACGGTCGCCGCGGTCGACGCCCGCCTGGACGAGCGCCGCTTCATCGTCCCCGGCCTGGGCGACGCGGGCGACCGCCTGTTCGCCGAGCCGCGCTGATGCCCCTGGCGCTGGTGACGGGGGCCTCCTCGGGCCTCGGGCGCGCGTACGCCCTGAGCCTGGCCGCGCGCGGGTACGACCTGCTGGTCGTCGCCCGGCGCGGCGAGCGCCTGCGGGAGCTGGCCGCCGGCGCGGGGGAGGCGCACGGGGTGGACGTGCGCACGGTGGTGGCCGACCTCGCCACCGCCGAGGGGCTGGCCGCCTGCCGCGCCGCCGTCGACGCGGGCCCGGCCCCGGAGATCGCGATCCTCAACGCGGGCTTCGGCACCCACGGTCCGCTCTGGACGCTGGACCGGGAGCGCGAGGTCGAGATGGTGCGCCTCAACTGCGTGGCCGTGGTCGACCTGGCCGCCCACGTCCTGCCGGGGATGGTCGCGCGCGGCGCCGGCGCCCTCGTGGTGGTGAGCTCGGCGGCCGCCTGGCAGCCGGTGCCCTTCATGGCGACCTACGCGGCCACCAAGGCGTTCGAGCTGCACCTCACCGAGGCGCTCGCCGAGGAGCTGCGCGGCACGGGCGTGCGCGCGCTGGCCGTGTGCCCGGGCCCGACGCGCACCGAGTTCACGCTGGTCGCCTCCGGCACGGACGCCGCGCGGCCGGCGATCCCCTACGACGACGTCGACCTGGTCGTGCGCGCCACCTGGCGGGCGCTGGCGGCCGGGCGGAGCCGGGCGCCGACCGGCGTGGTGGCGCGCGCCAGCCTGCTGGGGGGCCGCCTGCTGCCCCGCGGGCTGGTGGTCAGGACGGCCGCCCTGACCCATCGGCTGCCGCGCGCGTTGAAGGGCTCCGGCCGCCCCACCTAGAATCACCCCTGTGCCCCTCGGGGCCCACCCCCGTGACGACGACCCTCATCCCCACACTCAGCGCCATCATCGCGGCGCTCGTCGTGCTCGCCGCGACGCCGCTGGCCGCGCGCCTGGCGCGGGCGGTCGGGGCCGTCGACCAGCCCTCGGACCGGCGCATCCACCGCGAGCCCACGCCGCGCCTGGGCGGTCTCGCGATCCTCGCGGGCTTCCTGGTGCCGGTGCTCTACTTCCTGCCCGCCGACCCCGCGGCGCGCGCGCTGGTGGCCGGCGCGGTGCTGATCTGCGCCCTCGGCGCGGTCGACGACATCTGGGGCCTCTCCCCGGCCGTCAAGCTCGTGGGCCAGGTGGCCTGCGCCGCGATCCCGGTCTCGGCGGGGCTGACCATCGACCACATCACCCTGCCCGTTCCTGGGCGTGGGCGACCTGGGCCCGGCCCAGTACCCGCTGACGATCCTCTGGTTCGTCGCGATCGTGAACATGATCAACTTCAGCGACGGCATGGACGGCCTGGCCGCCGGCATCACCGGGCTGGGCGCCACCACCTTCGCCATCCTGGCGGCCTCCCTGGGCCGGGCCGACCCGGCGATCATGGCCGCCGCCCTCGCCGGCGCGTGCGTGGCCTTCCTGGTCTTCAACTTCCACCCGGCCAAGGTCTTCATGGGCGACGCCGGGTCGATGTTCCTGGGCTTCGTCATCGCGGGGGTCGTCGGTGAGCGGCGTGATGAAGAGCGCGGCCGCGGTCGCCGTCGTCGCGCCCCTGATCGTGCTCGCGATCCCGATCCTGGACACCTCGTTCGTGATCATGAAGCGCCTCAAGCACGGCCTGCCGGTGTACAACGCCGACCGCAGCCACTTCCACCACCGCTTCTTCACGATCGGCTGGGGGCAGCGCAAGACCGTGCTCGCCCTGTACGCGTGGTGCGCCCTGATGGGCGCGGTGGCCCTGCTGCTGCGCTTCGTGCCCTACCGCGAGCCCGACGGCGGCATCGCGATCGCCGGCACCATCGCCCTCGCGGTCGGCGCCCTGATCGCCCTGGCGGCGTCGGTCTACCTGATCTACATCCTCGAGATCCTCAAGTGGCGCAACACGCCCGTCGTGACCCTGGTGCGCGAGCGCAACCTCGGCCCGCAGCCGCGGTGAGGTCGCCAACCGCTCCTAGAGGGCGGGCGGGGCGATCACGTCGATCGCGGGGCTGCCCGGCGCCTGGCCGGGGTTCACCAGCGGGATGTCGAGCTCCCAGGTGTCCGGGCCGGCCACGACCCGGTTGATCAGCGCGGGCTCGGCGCGCACGGCGCGCAGCGGCCCCACCACCTCGCTGGGCCCGCCCAGCGCGCGCGGGACGATCAGGCCCGGGACCACCAGGCGCAGCGTGATCCCCCCGGCCTCGGTGGGGGTGAACTGCAGGGTCGCCGACCCGTCGCCGGCCACCGGGGTGGCGATCGTGACGCCGGCGCCGCGCGCCGTGACCGTCGCCCGGGCCTCGGTCCAGAAGGCGTCCGGCGAGAGGCCGAGGGCGGCGCCGAGGCCCAGCGGGTCGGGCCCCAGCTGCAGGGTGACCTGGGCCGGGACCCCGGCCGCGACCGGCGGCGTCACCAGGCCGCCGGGCGGGATCTCGAGCCCGGTCGCCTCGTCCTCGGCCGCCGCGTCCAGCGAGCGGGCGCCCTCGGCGGAGAGGACGGGCACGCTCGTGCACTCCGCGGCGGGGGACTTGGGCCCCTGATCCACGGGGAACGTCCAGCGGTACTGGGCGGTGAAGGCGTCCACGGACGCGCCCAGGCGCACCGCGCCGGGCCCGTTGGCGAGCACCGGGCAGGCGCTCCCGGCGCGGGCCCGGTTCCAGGGCACCGCCTGGTCGCCGCCGCCGATGCTCACGTGCGCCCGCGCGCGGGCGCTGCCGCCGGTCGCCAGCCGGTAGGCCATGTCCGACGGCCACGTCAGCCAGCCCGCGGGGGTCCAGCGCGTCGTGTCCATCCAGACGCCGCCCGCGCGCATCGCGGCGGTGCGGGCGCCGGCCATGGCCGGGTCGGTGAGCAGGGAGGCCGCGTTGGGCACCGAGAAGTGGACGCCCCGGGCGAGCCCCCGGCGGCCGAGGATGGCCAGCGCCGCCGCCAGGTCGTCGCCCTCGCTGCCGCGGAAGGCCGTGTCCAGGTCGTCGACCAGCACGCGGCGCGAGCGCGTCGCCAGCATCCGGTCGGCCAGCAGGTCGGCCATCCCGCGGGCGCCCAGGCCGACCAGGCCGGGCGCGGCGGCGTCGCCGGTGGCGCGCGCGCGGGCCACCCGGCGCGTGGCGGGCAGCACGCCCGGCAGGGTGGGCGTCTGGTACAGCCCGTCGGTCACGCGCAGCCCGGGCGTGCCGTCCGGCCGCGGGGCGATCGCCTGGCGGATGGTGGCCGCGTCGTCGTCCATGATCGTCATGCGCGCGGTGGCGCCGGCCGGGAGCGCGGCGCCGGCGGCCAGGGCCAGCAGCCCGAGGCACGCCATGGCCGGCCGCGGGAGGGGGTGGGACACGTCGTGACCGGGGCGCGCGGGAGGCATGTCGCCGCTGACTTCGCCGGGCGGGACGAATGTCCTGGCCGGGCGGCGGGCGCCGCCCCACGCGATCGTCCCGCGGATATACTGCCTCGCGCTTCGCCGGAGCCGCGCTGCCCGCGAACGGATCGACTAGCGCCCGTTTTCCACCGGAGGACCTGCATCCCACCCAAGAGCATCGCCCGGACCGTGAGGGACGGCGGATGACGGTCGCGACGACCTCGACGACCCCCCCGGCCAATCACACGTCCGATGCCCCGCGGCCCCTGGTGTTCGTCGCGTCCTGCATCGGCCTGATCGTCGCCATCCTCAGCCTGCCCATCGTGCTCGCGCTCGGCGGGCCGCTCAACGGCTGGGTGCTCGGCGTCTTCCTGTGGTCGGTGAACTGGGGGCTGCAGATCTGGACCGCCAAGGTCGCGGTCGGGTCGTCTCCGACGGTCGCGGTGGGCATGTCGGGCGTGTCGTTCATCTCCCGGGCCTGGCTGACGGCGATCATCCTGTTCGTCATCGCGCTCAAGTACGACGAGGCGATCGGGCTGACCGCGGCCGGCGTTTTCCTGGCGGCCTTCACCTGCGACCTGGCGGGACGGACGATGCTCTTCGCGCTGCGCTCAAAGCTTCAGCAGGACACCCCGAGGTGAGGCGCTGGCGCATCTGGGCGCCCCTCGGCGCCCTTGCCACGCTGTGCCTGCTCATCCTCCCGGCCGTCGCCGCGGCGGCGGAGGAGACCTCCGACGAGTTCGACCCCTCGGTCGAGTTCGCGCTCAACAAGTACATCCCGATCGACCTCGGCCCGATCGACCTGTCGATCAACAAGGCCGTGCTCTACATGCTGATCTCGGCCGGCATCTGCATCGGCTTCGGCCTGTACGCGGTGCGCAAGGGCCTCGAGGAGCGTCCCCGCGGCGTCCAGAACGTGGTCGAGATGGCCTACGAGTTCACCGAGACCCAGATCGCGCGGCCCGACGCTCACCGAGAGCACCTTCCCGCGGTACTTCCCGTACATCGCGACGCTCTTCCTGTTCATCGCCGTCAACAACCTGATCAGCTTCATCCCGTTGCCGGTGTCCCACGAGTCGGGCACGTTCCCGTTCGGGATCCCCGACCTGTCGCTGTACGCGGCGACCGCCAACATCAACGTCACGCTGGCGCTGACGCTGGTCACCTTCATCGCCTACAACTACGAGGGCATCCGGGCGCACGGCGCGGTGGGCTACGCCAAGACCCTGGTCCCGGACGCGCCCGGCGCGATCAAGCCGTTCATCGCGGTGCTCGAGATCCTCTCGCAGCTGCTGCGGCTGGTCAGCCTCTCGGTGCGGCTCTTCGCCAACCTCCTCGCCGGCCACCTGCTGATCATCATGTGCGCCGGCTTCAGCGTCCTGCTCGGCAACTTCGCCGGCGTCATCGCGATCCCGGTCGGCGTGTTCTTCTACATCTTCGAGTGGGTGCTCATCGCCGGGCTGCAGGCGTTCATCTTCGCCATGCTCAGCGGCATCTACATCGGCTTCGCCGTCGAGTCATCGCACTAACCAACTAGAGGAGAGGCATCTCGTGGCACTTGAAGGCAACGTAGAGGACGCAGCAAAGATCCTCGCCCTCGGTCTCGCGACCGGCTTCGGCGCGATCGGGCCGGGTGCGGGCGTCGGTTATCTCATGGGTAAGACGGTCGAGGCCGTCGCCCGCCAGCCCGAGCTGCGCGGCGAGATCATGTCGCTGATGTTCCTCGGCCTCGCCCTCACGGAGGCGATCGTCTTCTACGCCCTCCTGATGGGCTTCGTCGCGTTCTTCATCGGCTAGAGCGGGCACCCCGATGGCCAACACCCTCCTGACGGTGGTCACGCTCGCCCGCGGCCAGCGACAGCGGCAACAACCCGCTGCTCGAGGCCCAGCCCGGGCCTCATGATCTGGACGCTCGTGATCTTCGGGATCACGCTGTTCATCCTCAAGAAGTACGTGTTCGGCCCGGTCGGGCCAGACCATCGACGAAGCGTCGCGACCAGCATCGCGCAGAGCATCGACGAGGCCGAGCGCAGCCGTGACGAGGCGACGGCCCTGCTGGAGGACTACAAGGCGCGTCTCGCCGAGGCCCGCGCGAGGCCGACGCAGCTTCGCGAGCAGGGTCGCAAGGAGGGCGAGCGCCAGAGGGCCGAGCTGCATCACCGCAGGCCCAGGCCCAGCGTGAGCGCATCGTCGCCGACGCCGAGGTCCAGATCGAGGCGCAGGCCCGCGCGGCCGCCGGCGGGCTGCGCGACGACGTCGTCGACGCTCGCGCTGCTCGCCGCCGAGAAGGTCTCGCGCAGTACCCTCAACGAGGCGGATCACCGCAAGCTCATCGAGGAGGCCATCGCCGAGGCCGACCTGTCCGCCATCTCCAGCGGGTCGCGGCGCTCTGAGCGTCGCGGCCACCTACGCGGAGGCGCTCTTCGAGTCGGCCACGGCGGCCGGCGCGGTCGACGACGTCAGCCGCTGACCTGGGCGCGTTCGCGGACGCGGTCGCAGGGCTCGGCGGAGCTCCGGGCGGTGCTCGACAACCCGGAGGTCGACACGCCGGGCCGAAGAAGGTCGATCGTCGACGCGCTCACCGACGGGCGCCAACCCGCTCGTCGCCAACTTCCTCCAGGTGCTGGTCGACCGCGGGCGGCTGGGCGAGCTTCCGGAGATCGCCCAGCGCGTTCGACGACCGCGTCGACGCGGCGGAGGCGCGCCTCGAGGTGCGAGGCCATCACGGCCGTCCCGCTGCCCGACCGACCTGCGCGAGCGCATCGTCGAGCAGATCCAGGAGCAAGACCGGCCAGTCGGTCGACGCTCACCGAGTCGGTCGACCCCGAGATCGTCGGCGGCCTCGTGCTGCAGGTGGGCGAGCTCGGTGGTGGACGGATCCGTCCGCCACCGACCTCGACGCGCCTCGCGAGCGCCCTGCATTCCGTGTCGGTCGACGCCGCCCTGGCGCCGTCATGAGGACGCGGTGCCCGCACGCCATCCGACCCGGAGCAGAGAAAGGTGACGTCCCCCAGATGAAGCTGCGACCCGACGAGATCACGAAGGTCCTGCGGGACCAGATCGAGCAGTACGCGGGCGACGGTGGAGACCGAGGAGGTCGGCACCGTCCTCCAGGTCGGTGACGGCATCGCCCGCGTCCACGGCCTCCAGTCCTGCGTCGTCCCTCGAGATGCTCGAGCTGCCCCACGGCGTCACCGGCCTCGCGCTGAACCTCGAGGAGGACAACGTCGGCGTCGTGCTCCTCGGCGACGACACCCTCATCAAGGAGGGCGACCCGGTCCGCCGCACCGGCAAGGTCATCCAGGTCCCGGTCGGCGAGGCGCTGCTGGGCCGCGTCGTGGACCCGCTCGGCAACCCGCTCGACGACCGCGGCCCGATCGAGACCGAGCACTACCGCCCGGTCGAGTTCAAGGCCCCCGGCGTCGTCCAGCGCCAGCCGCGTGAAGGAGCCGCTCCAGACCGGCATCAAGGCCATCGACGCGCTGATCCCGATCGGCCGTGGCCAGCGCGAGCTGATCATCGGCGACCGCCAGACCGGCAAGACGACGATCGCCGTGGACACGATCATCAACCAGCGCGGCCAGGGCGTGATCTGCTTCTACGTCGCGATCGGCCAGAAGGCCTCCACCGTCGCGACCGTGGTCGAGCGGCTGCGCGCCGCCGGCGCCATGGAGTACACGACGGTCGTCGCCGCCACCGCCTCGCAGTCGGCGCCGCTCAAGTACCTGGCGCCCTACTCGGCCGCGGCCATGGGCGAGTACTTCCTCTACGGCGGCCAGCACGCCCTGTGCGTCTACGACGACCTCTCCAAGCAGGCCGACGCCTACCGCCAGATGTCGCTGCTGCTGCGGCGCCCGCCGGGTCGCGAGGCCTTCCCGGGCGACGTCTTCTACCTGCACTCCCGCCTCCTGGAGCGCGCCTGCAAGCTCAGCGACGAGCTCGGCGGCGGATCGCTGACCGCCCTGCCGATCATCGAGACGCAGGCCGGCGACGTGTCGGCGTACATCCCGACCAACGTGATCTCGATCACCGACGGGCAGATCTTCCTGGAGAGCAAGCTCTTCTTCTCCGGCGTCCGCCCGGCCCTGAACGTCGGCATCTCGGTGAGCCGCGTCGGTGGCTCGGCCCAGATCAAGGCCATGCGCAAGGTGGCCGGCAAGCTGAAGCTCGAGCTCGCCCAGTACCGCGACCTCGAGGCCTTCGCCCAGTTCGGCTCCGAGCTCGACGCCGCCACCCAGCGCACGCTGGCCCGCGGCGCCCGCTTCGTCGCCACCCTCAACCAGCCGGCCTACGCGCCGTGGCCGGTCGAGGAGCAGGTCGCGATCATCTACGCCGCCAACCAGGGCTTCCTCGACGCAGATCCCGGTGGCCGAGGTGCCGCGAGGTCAACGAGGCCCTGCGCTGGAGCTGCGCGAGAAGGGCGCCGCCCTGCTCGCCGACATCCGCGACACCAAGGACCTGTCCGACGAGACGGCCGCCGGTCGCAGAAGATCGTCGACGCCGTGCGCCAGTCCGCTTCACGGGCACGATGGCCCCGTGGAGACGCCCCGAGGTGGAGCCCGAGGAGGCCGACGGAGCCGGCCCCGGCGACCGCCTAGGCACCCGTGGCGAGCCAGCGCGACATCAAGCGGCGGATCGACTCGGTCCGCAACACGCGGAAGATCACCCGTGCCATGGAGCTCGTGGCCTCGGCGAAGCTGCGCCGCGCGCAGGAGTCGATCGAGGCGCTGCGCCCCTACGCGCAGGCGATGCGGCGGCTGATGTCGCAGGCCGCCCGCCAGAGCGGCGGCACCGGCATCAGCGAGCTGCCCCTCCTCGAGCGAGCGGCCGGCCGAGGGGCGCGCGGTGATCGTCGACGATCACCGGCGACCGCGGCCTGGCGGGCGCGTTCAACGTCAACATCCTGCGCCAGGCGATCCTGCGTGGCCGACGAGCTGCGCGCCGAGGGCTTCGAGGAGGTCGAGTTCACGGCGGTCGGCAAGAAGGGCGCCGGCACCCTCGCGGTTCCGCCGCATGCCGATCGACAGGTCTTCCAGGGCTTCTCGGTCGACCCGACCAGTTCGCGGACGCCGAGCACGTGACTGACACCACGTCTCCGAGCGCTTCACCAGCGGCGAGGTCAACCGCGTCGTGCTGGTCTACAACGCCTTCAAGTCGGTGCTGGAGCAGGAGGTGACCACGGAGCAGCTGCTTCCCATCGAGCGCGATCGTGGTCCTCGACGAGAACGACCTCGAGGTCGAGGGCGACGACGACGAGGGGCGCTCGGCCGGGCTGGCCTTCTTCGAGCCCGAGCCCGAGGACTTCCTCGAGTCAGCTGCTGCCCGAACTACGTCGAGACGACGATCTACCGCGCCCTGCTGGAGAGCGCCGCGGCCGAGCTCGCCGCCCGCCGCAGCGCCATGCGCAACGCCACCGACAACGCGGGTGAGTTCATCGACTCGCTCACGCTGGCGATGAACCGCGCCCGTCAGGCCGCGATCACCCAGGAGATCCTGGAGGTCGTCGCCGGCGCCGATGCACTCCAGTAACGCTCGATCCATTTCCGAGGAGAGATCGCGAAACATGGCTGACGACGCTCGAAGCACCGGGACCATCCTCGAGATCAAGGGAGTGGTGATCGACGCCCGCTTCCCGGACGGGCTGCCGTGCGATCTACAACGCGATCGAGATCTCGCGCGGCGAGGGCGAGCCGCCGCTGGTCGCCGAGGTGCAGCAGCACCTGGGCGACGACCGGGTGCGCGCGGTCGCCTTCGACACCACCGACGGCCTGGCGCGCGGCACCGCGGTCGTCGACACCGGCGGCGCCGATCTCGGTGCCGGTGGGCGAGCGCACGCTCGGCCGCATCTTCAACGTGCTCGGCGACATCATCGACGAGGGCGCCGCCGATCGGCCGAGGGCGAGCGGTGGCCGATCCACCGGCCCGCGCCGGCGTTCGACCAGCTCAACCCCACCGAGGAGATCTTCGAGACCGGCATCAAGGTCGTGGACCTGCTCGCCCCGTACGTGAAGGGCGGCAAGATCGGCCTGTTCGGCGGCGCCGGCGTGGGCAAGACCGTGCTCATCCAGGAGCTGATCCACAACATCGCCCAGGAGCACGGCGGCCTGTCGGTGTTCGCCGGCGTCGGCGAGCGCACCCGCGAGGGCAACGACCTCTGGGTCGAGATGAAGGAGAGCGGGGTCATCGACAAGACCGCGCTCGTGTACGGCCAGATGAACGAGCCCCCCGGCGCCCGTCTGCGCGTCGCCCTGTCGGGCCTGACGATGGCCGAGTACTTCCGCGACAAGGCCGGCCAGGACGTCCTGCTGTTCGTGGACAACATCTTCCGCTTCGTGCAGGCCGGCTCCGAGGTGTCGGCCCTCCTCGGCCGCATGCCGTCCGCCGTGGGTTACCAGCCGACCCTCCAGAGCGAGATGGGCGACCTGCAGGAGCGGATCACCTCGACCCGCAACGGCTCGGTCACCTCGGTGCAGGCCATCTACGTCCCCGCCGACGACCTCACCGACCCGGCCCCGGCGGCGCAGCTTCGCCCACCTCGACGCCACCACGGTGCTCTAGCCGGGCCATCTCGGAGAAGGGCATCTACCCGGCCGTGGACCCGCTCGACTCGACCAGCCGCCTGCTGTCGGTGGACGGCGTCGGCGCCGAGCACTACGAGGTCGCGACCCGCGTCCAGGAGATCCTGCAGACCTACAAGGACCTGCAGGACATCATCGCCATCCTCGGCGTGGACGAGCTCACCGACGAGCAGAAGCTCGTCGGTGTCGCGCGCCCGCCGCATCGAGCGCTTCCTCTCCCAGCCCTTCCACGTGGCCGAGGCCTTCACCGGCCGGCCCGGGCGAGTACGTGCCGCTGGCCGAGACGGTCCGCGGCTTCAAGGAGATCGTCGAGGGCAAGCACGACGACCTGCCCGAGGAGGCGTTCTTCCTGGTCGGCGGCATCGACCAGGCCGTCGAGAAGGCCGCCGGCCTGCAGGCGGCGGTGTGAGCACCGCCGCCGGAACCGAGCGCCGGACGCCTGGGCATCCGCCTGCTCACGCCCGAGGGTCCCGTGTTCGACGGCGTGGCCCACATGGTCATCATCCCGAGCGTCGCGGGCGAGGTCGGCATCCTGGCCCGCCACGCGCCGTTCATCGCGCAGCTGCGCGTGGGCGACGTGCGCCTCCACCAGCCCGACGGCACCGTGGTGGTCTTCGCCACCACCGAGGGCTACTCGGCCGTCGAGGAGGACCACCTCCTGGTGCTGGTGGAGCAGGCCGAGCTCGCTCGAGGAGATCGACCGGGCGCGCGCCCAGGCCGCCCTCGAGCGCGCCGAGCAGCGGCTGGGCGACGCCTCGCTGGACGAGGCCGAGCTCATCACGGCCGAGAAGGCCAAGGCGCGGGCCGAGAACCGGATCCGGGTGGCCGACCGTGCCGCCGGCTGACCGCCCGGAGGTCGATCCGCCCCAGGGCGATCCGCCCGCCGAGCTCGAGATCACCGACCTGGTCGTCGGCGAGGGCCCGGAGGCCGCGCCCGGCCAGACGGTGTCGGTGCACTACGTCGGCGTGGCCTTCTCCAACGGCGAGGAGTTCGACGCGTCGTGGAACCGCGGCCAGGAGTTCCGCTTCGGCCTGGGTGCCGGACAGGTGATCTCCGGCTGGGACCAGGGCGTCGCGGGCATGCGGGTGGGCGGCCGCCGCCGCCTGGTCATCCCGCCGCACCTCGGGTACGGGGACCGCGGGGCCGGCGGGGTCATCGCGCCCGGCGAGACCCTGATCTTCGTCGTCGACCTGCTGGGCGTCTCCTGACCTGATCCGGCCCGGGTTCCGTGGCAGCACGGATCCCCCGGGGAGGCGCGCGGTGGGATGATCGCGCCGTGCGCTGGCCACCCGTCGTCGTGTGGGCGTGCGTCGCGCTCGCCGCGGCCGCGGTGGCGGCTGCGCTGGCGCTGCGCGCGCTCGACGGCGCCCCCCGGTCGGCCGCCGACGGCCTCGGCGTCGCCCTCTTCGCCGTCCCGCCGCTCGTCGCGGGCGTCGCCATCGTCCGGCGCCGGCCCGAGAGCCCGATCGGCCCGATCGTGGCGGCGCTGGGTCTGGTCCCGGCGCTCGACACGGCCCTCGGCGCCTGGGCCGACGCGGCCCTGCACGGAGACGCGGCGGGCGGGGGATGGGCGGCCTACCTCTTCCAGAGCGACTGGATCCCGGTCTTCGGCCTCCTCGCCCTGCTCCTGCTGCTGTTCCCCGACGGCCGCCCGGCCGGGCCCCGGTGGCGCCCGGCGGTGGCGCTGGCCGCCGCCGCGCCCCTCGTCGCGTTCGCCGGGAGCCTCCTGCGCGACGAGCCCCTGGACAGCCCCTACGCGCGGTTCGCCCGGCCGGTGGGGCTCCTGTCCGGAGGCCTCGCCGACGCGGTCGGGCTGATCGGGCTGATCCCGCTGCTCGCGGCCGTCGTGTTGGGCGCGGCGTCCATGATCATCCGCTTCCGCCGGGCCCGGGGGGTCGAGCGGATCCAGCTCAAGTGGCTCGCCGCCGGGGCCCTCCTGCTGCCCTTCGCCCTGGTGGCGGGGATCGTCGAGGGCCTGCTGGTCGAGGGGACCGGGCCGGTCACGATGATCACCTTCGCCGCCGCCTACCTCGGCCTGGTGGGGGCGGTGGCGGTCGCGCTGCTGCGCCACGGGCTGTACGACGTCGACCGCGTCATCAGCCGCACCATCGCCTGGCTGGCGCTGTCCCTCGTGCTGCTCGCGGGCGTGGTGCTGGTCGCGCTGGTCGTGGCGGTCCCCCTCGGCGGCGGCTCCGTCGCCGGGGCGGCGGTCGCGGGGGTCGCCGCCGCGCTCGCCTTCGATCCCCTGCGCCGGCGCCTTCAGCGGGTGGTCGACCGCCGCTTCGACCGCGACCGGGCCCGCGCGGTGGCGCGGGTCGAGGCCTTCTCGGCCCGGCTGCGCGACGGCACGGCCGAGCCCGAGGGCATCGAGGCGGTCCTGCGCGAGGCCCTCGGCGACCCCGGCCTGCGGCTGCTGGTGTGGCTGCCCGACCACGCGGTCCACGCCGACGTCGCCGGCGTGGAGCGGGAGGTGCCGCGGCCGGCGGCGGGCGCCACGGTCACCGCGGTCGGGCGGGGCGACGCGCCCCTCGGGCTGATCGTGCACGCGGAGCGGCTGCGCGAGCGCCCGGGCCTGCTCGCCGACGTCGTCCGCGCCGCCGCCCTGCCGGTCGAGGTGGTGCGCCTGCGCTGCGAGCTGCGGCGCCGGCTGGACGAGGTGGAGGAGAGCCGGGCGCGCATCGTGCGCGCGGGCTACGAGGAGCGCCGGCGGCTGGAGCGGGACCTGCACGACGGCGCCCAGCAGCGCCTGGTGGCGCTCGGCATGGCGCTGCGCCGGGTGCAGCGCCGCCCGGGCGCCGACCCCGAGGTCGTGACGGCGCTCGACGGCGCCGTCGAGGAGATCGGCGAGGCCGTGGCGGGTCTGCGCGACATCGCCCGCGGGCTGCGCCCCGGGGCCCTCGACGACGGCCTCGGGCCCGCCCTGGCCGAGCTCGCCCGCCGCAGCCCGCTCCCCGTGGCGCTGGACGGACCCCCCGAGGGACTGTCCCCCGAGATCGAGACCGCCGCCTACTACGTGGTCTGCGAGGCGGTGGCCAACGCCGTCAAGCACGCCGACGCCACCCGGGTCAACGTGAGCGCCCGGCGCCGGGACGGCGGGCTGGTCGTGAGGGTCGCCGACGACGGGCGCGGCGGGGCGGCGAGCCCCGCCGGCGGGGGGCTGGCGGGGCTCGCCGACCGGGTGGCCGCCCACGGGGGCACGATGAGCGTGGCCAGCCCGCCCGGCGCGGGGACGATGCTCGAGGTGGTGCTCCCGTGCGGATCGTGATCGGCGAGGACTCGGCGCTCTTCCGCGAGGGCCTGGTGCTGCTCCTGCGCGACGCCGGGCACGAGGTGGCCGCGGCCGTCGGCGACGCCCCGGGCCTGCTCGCGGCGGTGGCGCGCGAGGCCCCCGACCTCGCGGTCGTCGACATCCGCATGCCCCCGGGCAACGACGACGACGGGGCCCGCGCCGCGGCGGAGATCCGCCGCGACCGGCCGGAGGTCGCGGTGATGCTGCTCTCCCAGCACGTCGAGACCCGCCACACGCTCGACCTGGTGGCCACCGGCGGCTTCGGCTACCTGCTCAAGGACCGGGTCCTCGACGTGGACGACTTCCTCGACGCCCTGCGGCGCGTCGCGGCCGGCGGGTCGGCGCTCGACCCCGAGGTCGTGGCCGCCCTGGTCACCGGCCGCCGCGACGAACCGCTGGCGGCCCTGAGCCCGCGCGAGCGCGAGGTGCTGGCCCTGATGGCCGAGGGCCGCACCAACGCGGGCATCGCGCGCCGCCTCTGGCTCACCGACCGGACGGTCGAGACCCACGTGCGCAGCATCATGGGCAAGCTCGGGCTGCCGGCCACCGACGAGGACCACCGCCGCGTGCTGGCCGTGCTGGCCCACCTGCGCGCGGGCGCCGGTCCCGGGCTCCGCGCCACCACGTAGGCGGGTCCCGCGCTGGCCACGATGGCGCGCCGGGGCGGCGCGGGGAGGATCGCCGCGACCCGTCACCTTCGCTCGGAGGACCCCATGACCACCGGCACCCCCCGCATCGACGTCGCCCCCGCCCGCCGGGCGGGCGCGCCCTGGATCGCCCTCGCGCTCTCGCTGCTGTCCCTGCCGGGGAGCCTGTTCCCCTGGGACTGGTTCGCCTGGGGCGGTGTGGTGATCGGCGTGCCCCTCGCCCTCGCCGGCCTCCTGCTGGGCCTGCGCGCCCGGGGCGCGGCCGACGCCACCCCGGCGGGCCGGCGGCTCGGGACCGCCGCCGCCGCGATCGCCGTGGCGGTGCTCCTGATCCCCGTGGTCTGGACCGTCGCCGCCGTCCTGGGGTAGGCCGGGGCGGCGATACTGCCGTGCGTGATCCCGGTCCCCGAGGTACTGCGCGTCCGCGAGTTCCGCGACGTCTGGCTCGCGAGCCTGGCGTCCAACGCGGGCTCCTGGCTCCAGATCGTGGCCAGCGGCTGGCTCATCCTCATCGCCACCGACAGCCCGGCGGCGGTGGGGGCGCTGGCCCTGGTCACGCGGGCGCCGGCGCTCCTGCTGGCGGGCTACGCGGGCCAGATCGCCGACCGCTTCGACCGGCGCCTGGTCGGGATCTGGACCTTCCTGCTCCAGGGTCTCGCCGCCGGCCTGCTGGCGCTCATCACGTGGGTCAACGGCGTCAACGTGCCGGCGATCTACGTCCTCACGTTCGTGGTGGGCGTGGGGTTCGCCCTCGGCCTCCCCGCGATGCTCGCGCTCATCCCGGCCCTGGTGCCCCGCGCCCGCCTCTCCCAGGCGGTCAGCCTCAACGCCGCGGGCATCAACGTGGCCCGCCTGCTGGGGCCGGCCATCGGGGGCGTCACGCTCGCCCTCTTCGGCGCGACGGTCTGCTTCGCGGTCAACGCGCTCTCGTTCCTCGCGCTGGTGTGGGTGCTCATGCGCCTCGCGCCCCGCCCGCCCGTCCGCGCGGCCGCCGACCGCCACCGGATGCGGGAGGCGGTCGCCTACGCCCGGCGCGACCCCGCGCTGCGGCGCCTGCTGGTGGGCATGGCGCTGTTCACCGCGCTGGCGTCGCCCATCCAGGAGCTGGCGCCGGTGGTCGCCGACCGGCTCGACGCGGGCGCCGGCGGCCTCGGCCTGCTGCTGGGGGCGATGGGCGGCGGGGCGCTGGTGGGCGCCTGGCTGCTGGAGCGCCTCCAGGCGTCGGGGCTCACGCGCCACCGCGCCCTGCCCATCGCCACGCTCACGTTCTCGGCGGGCCTGCTGGTGGTGGCCGTGACCCCCTGGTTCGCGCTGGGCATCGTCGGAATGGCCTTCAGCGGGGTCTTCTGGATCTGGATGTTCGCGGCCACCAACACCGCGATCCAGCTGCTGGCGCCGGCGCCGCTGCTGGGGCGGCTGCTGGGCCTCTACCAGCTGTCGGTGATCGGGCCGATCGCCGCCGGATCGACGCTGGCGGGGCTGGTGGCCGAGCAGATCGGCATCGAGGCGACGCTCACGGCGTGCGCGGCGCTGCTGGCGGCGTGGGGGGCGTGGAGCCTGCGCAACGACGTGCCGGCCATCGACGCGCCGCCCGCGGCGGGGCCGCCGTCAGCGGGCGAAGGCGGCCACCGCGTCGAGAGCGCGGGCGGGGACGCGGCCCTCGACCTGTAGGAAGTGCCCGGCCCCGGGGACCGTGAGGGTGCTGGTGCGCCGGTCCGCCGCCGCGCGGGCCGCCGCCAGCAGGCCCATGTCCGCGATCGGCACGGTCCGGTCGCGGGTGCCGTGCACGAGCAGGACCGGCTGGCGCACGGCCGCCGCGTCGGGACGCGGATCGCGTCCCAGCGTCGCGCGGGCGACGTCGGCCCCGATCAGGCGCGTCAGGAGCCGGCTCGCGGTGCCCGAGACCCGCGGGAGCAGGCCCAGGCGCCGTCCCGGCGCCGACAGGGTCACCACCCGGGTGGCCGGGGCGCTCCGCGCCGCCTCGAGGGCCAGGTCGCCGCCCTGGCTGTGGCCGATCAGGGTCACGCGACGGGTGTCGACCCCGGGCAGCGCGCACCAGGCGCCGCGTGGCGGCCACGGCGTCGGACGCCAGGGGGCGGGCGTCGAGCCAGGCCAGGGTGGGCCCCTGCGAGCGGCCGATGCCGCGCTTGTCGTAGCGCAGCACCATGACGCCGCGCTCGGCGAGCGCCCGCGCGATGTCGCGGTAGGGCGGGTTGCCGTTGCCGTCCAGCGAGCCGTCCCGGTTGGAGGGGCCGAAGCCGCCCACCAGCACGGCCGCCGGATGCGGGCCGGGGCCGGCCGGGACCGACAGCGTGCCCGACAGCGTCAGGCCGTCGGAGGTGGGGATCGTCACCGGCCGCTCGGCGGGCGCGGCGGCGGAGGCGGGCGCCGCCAGGAGGACGGCGCTGAGAAGGGCGGACAGCACTCGGTCGAGGCTAGCCAGGCCGTGTTCGATTTCGGTCAACGGACGGTTCAGGAGCGCTCCGCGCGGCGCCCGCGCGCCCGCGCCGGGCGACCGGGTATCCTGCCGGGGTGGACGAGGTCCTGCTCGCCGAGCGGCTGATCGCCTACGACACATCGCGCCGCTCCGGGATCAGCCAGGCCACCGACTTCGTCGCGGGATGGCTCGAGGCCCGGGGGGCGGCGGTCCGCTCCGTCGAGACGGGGGGGCGCCGGAGCCTGGTGGCGCGTGTCGGATCCGGTCCCGTTCGGCTCATCTATCACGGGCACATCGACGTGGTTCCGGGCCACCCGGAGCAGTTCACGCCGCGCGTGGACGGCGGGCGCCTGTTCGGGCGCGGCGCCTACGACATGAAGGCCGCCCTCGCGGCCATGATGCTGGCCGTCGCCGATCTGTCGAGCGGCCTGAGCGGGGTGCAGCTCGAGCTGGTCGTGGTCCCGGACGAGGAACGTTCGGAGCCGGGGGAGAACTGTACCCAGATGATGGTGCACGACGGGCTGACGGCCGACTTCGTCGTCTGCGGCGAGCCGACCGACATGCAGGTGGGCGTCCAGGCGAAGGGCGTGCTGATGCTGCAGATCGACGTCGCCGGAACCGCCGCGCACGGCGCCACGCCCTGGTTGGGGGACAATGCGGTCCTTCGTGCCGTCGACCTCTACCGGAGCATCGCCGATCTGCCCTTCGCGTCCGAGTCGGCCCCCCTGTTCGACCGCCCCTCGATCAACCTCGGGCGCATCCAGGGCGGCGACGCGGTCAACAAGGTGCCGGACGCGTGCCGCATGCACGTGGACGTCCGCTACCTGCCGACCCAGTCGCCGGACGAGGTGCTGCGCCAGGTGAGCTCGCTCGATCCCCGGGCGAGCGTCGAGGTGCTGCTGGAGCTGCGGCCGGCCGACGTCCCGCCCGAGCACCCCCTGGTGCAGACCCTGCTGCGGGCGGCCGGCCGCTACGAGCCGTCCACCGCCTCGGTGGGGCGCGACGGCGCCTCGGACGCGGTCGCCTTCCTCGACGTGGGGGTCCCCTCGGTCGAGTTCGGCCCGCGGGGCGCGGGCCACCACGGCCCGGAGGAGCACGTCGAGATCGAGAGCCTGCCCCGCTACCGCCGCGCCCTCACGGACTTCGCCCGGATGGTGGCCCGGCCGGCGACCCCCGCGACCGGGGTCGCGTCCGCATGACGCCCCCGCCCGAGCCCCCGCACCGCGGCGCGCGCTACTGGCGGGTGCCGCCCCGGCGGCGCACGTGGGTCGGGGTGGTCGCCTTCTCGCTGTGGATCCTCGTCGGGCTGGTGGTCTCGGTGGCGCTGGGCGGCTACATCTACCTCGACGACACCCTCGAGGCGTCGGCGCCCGACACCCCCGAGGCCAAGGCGGCGCGCGCGGCGACCCGTCCCGTGCTCCCGGGCAAGCCGGCGAACATCCTGCTCATCGGCTCCGACACCCGTCCGTCCGAGGGCGACCCGGGCCGCAGCGACTCCCTGATCCTCGTGCGGATGGACCCCAAGCACGACTTCATCTCGATGCTGTCCTTCCCGCGCGACCTCTACGTGCCGATCCCCGGCATGGGCGAGAACAAGATCAACGCGGCCTACTCGCAGGGGCCGGCCAAGACCATCGAGACGGTCCGCGACCTGACCGGGGAGGACGTCAACGGGTACGTGATCGTCGACTTCACCGGCTTCGCCAAGCTCGTGGACGCGGTCGGCGGCGTGTACCTCGACATCGACCGCCGCTACTACAACAAGAACGTCGGCACGGCGGCCACCAACTACGCCGACATCGACCTGCAGCCCGGCTACCAGAAGCTCAACGGCGCGGACGCGCTCTCCTACGTGCGCTACCGGCACACGGACTCGGACTACGACCGCATCGCCCGCCAGCAGCAGTTCCTGTCCGAGCTCAAGCGCCAGACCAAGCAGCTCGGCAACCTCACCAACATCACCAGCTTCCGCAAGATCTACGGCGACAACATCGAGACCAGCATCACCAACGTGCCGCGGTTCCTGTCGCTGCTCGAGCTGGCCCTGACCGTCCCCAAGGACCGGATCGCCCGCGTCGCGATCCAGGGGCGCTCCGACATGATCAACGGGGCCTCCGTCGAGCTCGCCCCCGAGGGCGAGATCGCCACCAAGGTCGCCGAGTGGAAGGACCCGGAGTTCGAGCAGGCGACCAGGGCGGTCAAGCCGATCGACCCGTCGGCGGTGGACGTGACCGTCTACAACGGCAGCGGGCGCGCGCTGGCCGCCGAGGACGTGGCCGCAGGCGCTCAGCGAGAAGCGCTACCGCGCGTCGGTGGGCGGCAACGCGCCCTCCTTCGACTACACCTCGAGCGCCGTCTTCTACGCGCCCGGCTTCCGCGAGCCCGCGCGCAAGATCGCGGCGCTGCTCGGGCCCACCACCAGCATCGGGGCCCTCAACGAGAGCACCGCCAACGGCAACGAGGTCGTGGTCATGGCCGGCACCAACTTCACCGGCACCCTCGCCACGCCGCCCAAGGCCGCCACCCGGCCCCCGGCGGACACGGTCGACACGGCCGGGGTGGTGCCCGCGATCCGCGATATCCAACGATCCGCGGGCTTCCCGTTGATGGCTCCGCTCAAGGTTGCCCGTGGATCGGCCGTAAAGATCGTACGTACGGACAAGGTCGTGGCGAGCGGCGGAGCGGGCAGCCCCCGGATGGTGAAGGTGGTCTTCAACGTCAACCCGGGCGGCGTCGCGCGATACTGGGCGATCACCATGACGAACATGAAGAACCCCCCGATCGTCGGGGGGAGACGGGCTCGTACGAGTCCGGGGGCCGCAGGTATCTGACGTACTATGACGGTCGCAACCTCCAGCGGCTGGCCTTTCAGAAGGACGGGGTCTGGTACTGGGTGTCGAACACGCTGAAGAACGACCTCAGCGCCAAGACGATCGAGGAGATAGCCAAGTCGATGCGTCCACTGAACCGCGCCAAGCTCGCCAAGGGCACGACGGACACGCCGATCTCCGTGGAGACGGCGGGGTCGACCCCGTGACCGGGGACGCGAGCGACAACGGCACCGCTCCGGCGCGGGACCGCATCGGCGTCATCGGGGCCGGCTACGTCGGCCTGGTGACCGGCGTCTGCCTGGCGTCGATGGGCTACCAGGTCACCCTGCGCGACATCGACGCGTCGAAGGTGGCCGCCCTCAACGACGGGCAGGTCCCGATCTACGAGCCCGGCCTGGTCGACCTCATGGCCGAGCACCGCGACCGCCTCACCTACACGCTGTCCCTGCAGCGGATGCTCGACATGTCCGACATCGTCTTCATCGCGGTGGACACGCCGCCCACCTACTCGGGCGACGCCGACCTGTCGCGCGTGATGGGCGTGGTCGAGGAGCTCGAGCAGGTGGGCACGGGCGCGAACCACGTCCTGGTCATGAAGAGCACCGTCCCGGTGGGCACCGGCGAGCGCGTGCGCGCCGAGCTCGACGCCCGGGGCCTGGGCGGCGTGGGCTACTGCTCCAACCCGGAGTTCCTGAAGGAGGGCGCCGCCATCGCGGACTTCCTCCAGCCCGACCGCGTCGTGATCGGCGCGTTCGACGACGAGCACGGCGACCGGGTGGCGGCCCTCTACGCCCCGCTCGGCGCGCCCATCGTCCGCACCAGCGTGCCGTCGGCCGAGATGGTCAAGTACGCCTCCAACGCGTTCCTCGCCACCAAGATCAGCTTCATCAACGAGATCGCGAACGTCTGCGAGGAGGTCGGCGCCGACGTCGCAGGTGGTCGCCAACGGCATGGGCCTCGACTCGCGCATCGGCAGCGCGTTCCTGCGCGCCGGCATCGGCTTCGGCGGCAGCTGCTTCCCCAAGGACGTCTCGGCCCTCAAGCAGCTGGCCGGCAACTCGGGCTACCACTTCCAGCTGCTCACCTCGGTGATCGAGGTCAACGAGCTCCAGAAGCGCCGCGTGATCGGCAAGCTCAAGAAGCACCTCGGGCGCCCTGGAGGGCAAGACGCGTCGCCCTGCTCGGGCCTCGCGTTCAAGCCCGAGACCGACGACATGCGCGAGGCGTCGAGCCTGGTGCTCGCCGCCCGGCTGCTGGCCGAGGGCGCCGAGGTGCGCGCCTACGACCCGATCGTCGACATCCCGTCGGACCGCCTCAACGGCGTCACGATGTCCGCCAGCGCCGAGGAGGCGATGGCCGACGCCGACGCGGCCGTGCTGGTGACCGAGTGGGCCTCGATCGTGGGCATCGACTGGGCGCGCGGTCCGCTCGACCATGCGCTCGCCGGTGCTCATCGACGGCCGCAACGCCCTGGACCCGCTCGCGATGACCGGGCTCGGCTACGTCTTCGAGGGCATCGGCCGCATCCCCGCGCACGTGGGGGCGCCCCACTGACCCAGGTCGTCCTGCTCGTGGCGGCGACGGGCACGCGCCTGCGTCCCGCTCACCGACACGCGTCCCAAGCCGATGATGCCGCTGGTCGACCGGCCCTTCGTCGAGCACCAGATCGACCTGCTGCGGCGCCACGGCATCGACGACGTCATCTTCTCGTGCGGCTACCGCCCCGACGCCCTCGAGGCCCACTTCGGCGACGGCTCGGCGATCGGCATGCGGGTGCGGTACGTGGTCGACCCCGAGCCCCTCGGCACCGCCGGCGCGGTCAAGAACGCCGAGCCGCTCCTCGACGGCGAGCCCTTCCTGGTGCTCAACGGCGACATCCTCACCGACCTCGACCTCGGCGCCGTGATCGCGGCCCACCGCCGCACCGGCGGGCGCCGGCACGGTGGTGCTCACGCCCGTCGAGGACCCGAGCGCCTTCGGCCTCGTGCGCCTCCGCGACGACGGCTCGGTGGAGGCGTTCGTCGAGAAGCCCCGCCCCGAGGAGCTGCGCCCCGGGGAGCCCTTTCGCATCAACGCCGGCACCTACCTGCTGACCGCGGACGCGCTCGCGCGCATCCCCGCGGGCCGGTCGTGCTCGATCGAGCGCGAGATCTTCCCGGTGCTGGCCGACGAGGGCAGCCTGCACGGGTACCCCAGCGCCGCCTACTGGCGCGACATCGGCACGCCGGCCTCGTACCTGGCGGCCGTCCACGACGTGCTGCGCGGCGCGCTGCGCACCGCGACGCCCACCGGCGACCTGTACGCCGGCCCCGGCAGCGCGATCGACCCCGCGGCCACCGTCGGCGGGTTGAGCGCCATCGGCCCCGATGCGCGCGTCGCCGCCGGAGCGACCGTGCGGGCCAGCGTCGTGGGCGCCGCAACCGTGGTGGGCGAGGGCGCCGAGGTGACCGAGGCGATCGTGGGGGAGGGGGTCTCCGTGGGCGCCGGCGCGCGGCTCGCGCCCGGCAGCATCGTGGGCGACGGGCGCCGTGATCGCCCCGCACGCGCAGGTCGACGGCTCCGCCCCCGTCCCCACCGGCGGCGCCGTGGGCGCCGATCGGGCGCTCAGGTAGCCTGCCGACGATGAGCGAGCTCGACGGACCGGACGCGCTGGCCGGCGACAGCCTGGGCCTGGTGCGCGGCATCGGCGACTCGGTCGCCGCCTTCGACGAGGCGCGCGCCGCCGCCGAGGCCGTGGAGCTGGTCTACCCGCCCTCCGAGATCTCCGACGTCGCCCTGTGCGGCATGGGCGGCTCGGCGATCGCCGCCGACCTCGTGCTGGGCGCCTACCGCGAGCGCATCCGGCGCCCGATGGCCGTGGTCCGCGACTACTTCCTGCCCGGCTGGATCGGCGAGCGCACCCTGGTGGTGCTGAGCTCCTACTCCGGCGGCACCGAGGAGACGCTCACCGCCACCTCCCAGGCGATCGACCGCAACGCGCTGACGGTGGCCATCACCAGCGGCGGCAAGCTGGGGACGCACTACCCCGCCGAGGAGGGCGTCCCGGTGATCCCGGTCGCGCCCGGCTTCCAGCCCCGCGCCGCCCTCCTGCGGATGCTGATCCCCGTCGTGGTCGTCCTCGGCCGCCTCGAGGTGCTCCCGCCGGTCGGCGACGACCTCGACGAGGCGCGCCGGACGATCGCCACCGCCATCGCGACGCTCGGGCCGGACGTCCCGGAGTCCGAGAACCCGGCCAAGCAGCTGGCGCGCAGCCTGCAGGGCACCGTGCCGCTGGTCTGGGGCGCCGAGCTCACCACGCCGGTCGCCGTGCGCTGGAAGGGCCAGTTCAACGAGAACGCCAAGGTCCCCGCCTACGCCTCGGCGCTGCCGGAGCTGGACCACAACGAGATCTGCGGCTTCGCCGGGATGCCGGCCGAGCTCGGCTCCCGCGCCGCGCTGCTGATGCTGCGCGAGCCCCGCCAGCACCGTCAGGTCGACCGGCGCTTCGATCTCACCCGCGAGCTGGTCGAGCCCCACGTGGCCAAGGTCGCCTCGATCACGGCCGACGGCACGGGCGCGCTCGCCAAGATGCTCGACCTGGTCCTGCTGGGCGACTACGTCTCGCTCTACCTCGCCCTGCTCAACGGGGTCGACCCGGGGCCGGTGGAGATGATCGAGCGCCTCAAGGGGCGCCTCGCCGAGACGGGCTACGGGAGGGCACCCGCCCCGTCGTCGTGAGCGGGCCGGCGCACTCCGAGGGGCTCGCGCCGCTCGACATCATCCGGCTCACCGACGCGGGGGTCGAGATGCTCGACCAGACGCGCCTGCCCGCGCAGGAGGTCCAGATCGTCTGCGCGGCAGTGGCCCGACGTGGTCGACGCGATCCGGCGGCTCGCGATCCGCGGCGCCCCGGCCCTCGGCATCGCCGGGGCGATGGGCGTGGCGCTGGCCGCCGCCTCGGTGAGCGACGCCGACGGCCCCGCGGCCCGCGCCGAGATCGACCGGGCGGCGGCCGCCCTGCGCGCGGCGCGCCCGACGGCGGTCAACCTCGCGTGGGCGGTCGACGCCCAGCTGCGTCTGGCCCGGGCCCACCCGGGGCCGCCGCCGGCCCTCGCCCGGGCGCTGGCCGACGCCGCGCGGCGACTGCACGACGACGAGGTGGAGCGCTGCCGGCGGATCGGGGCCCACGGGCTCGCGCTGGTGGGCCGCGGGGCGCGCGTCATGACCATCTGCAACGCGGGCGCCCTGGCGACCGGCGGGTACGGCACCGCCCTCGGGGTCGTGCGCGCCGCCCACGCCGCCGACCCCTCGGTGCGCGTGCTGGTGCCCGAGACCCGGCCGCTGCTGCAGGGGTCCCGGCTGACGGCGTGGGAGCTCGCGCGCGACGGCATCCCCCACACCCTGATCACCGACTCGATGGCCGCCTCGGTGATGGCCTCGGGCGCCGTCTCGCACGTGGTGGTGGGCGCCGACCGCATCGCCGCCAACGGCGACGTCGCCAACAAGATCGGCACCTACGGGCTGGCGGTCCTGGCGCGCGAGCACGGCATCGACCTGCTGGTCGCCGCGCCCACGAGCACCATCGACCCGGCCACGCCGACGGGCGCCGACATCCCCATCGAGGAGCGCGCGGCCGACGAGGTGCGCGGCCTCGACCTGTTCGGCGCGCCCGCCGCGGCCCGGGACACCCCGGTGGCCAACCCGGCCTTCGACGTCACCCCGGCCCGCCTCGTGGCGGCCATCATCACCGAACGCGGCGTGCACCGTCCCCCCTATGAACGTTCCCTGAAGGGGGATTGAGGGGCTTCCTGCCTGGGCGTTTCTCGCTCTGGCGTTTCTCGAGCTCTGAGCGTCTTCGTGCTCTGGGGTTCTCCGAGCTCTGAGCGTTTCGTAGCTCTGAGCGCTTCCTGAGCTTCGAGGCTTCGTGCTTCGGAGCTCCCGAGCTTCGGCGTTTTCGAGGAGTGCGGACAAGGCGCCGGCTCCTCACGCGTGCGAGGCCGGCCTCTTGCGGCCCGGCCTGGCCGCGCGCGAATCGGCCCTTGGCCGGGCCGATTTGCATTCGGTGCCCGCCTTTCGGCGGGGACCTTGCCCGGCCGGCGACGCCGGCCGTCTCGTCGCCCCTAGCGGGGCGACATCGGAGCCGATGCCCGTCCTACCGGGCGGCGGCCCCGAGCTTCACGGCGCTTGGCCCCGATGTCGCGCCAGCGACGAGACAGGCGATGGCCCGGGAAACCGGGCCATCCGCGTGTACAAGCTCGCCGCCGCAGGCGGCCTGCGTCTGCAAATGGGCCCGGCCAGGGACCATTCGCCGCGCCTGGGCCGGCCCGCAAGAGGCCGGCCCTCGCCGCGTAAGGGACAAAGCGCGTCGACAGACGAACCCCGCCCTCAGAGGAAGCGTTCAGAGCTCAGCAACCTCGAGCCAGGAAGCGCTCCGCAGCTCCTGAAAACCCCGAAGCGAGGCCCCCCACACCTCGACCCGCCCGAAGCACCGAGCGCGACCCACCCCCGCCCTCCCCCGGCACGGGACGGGGGCGACCCGCGCGGGGCGGATGACGAGGGTGGGCCGGTGTCCCTCGCCGCCCTGCTCGACATCCTGCTGCCGCCGGCCTGCGCGGCCTGCGGGCTGCCCGGCCGTCCGGCGTGCGACCGGTGCCTGGCCGCGCTGGAGCGGCTGCCCCGAGCCCTGGTGCGCGAGGCTGCGGCGCGGCGGTCCCGGTCGCCGTCGCCCGCTGCGCCGCCTGCCGCGGCCCCGTCGCGGGCGCGCGGCAGGCGGTGGCCTACGCCGGCCCGGCGCCGGCCCTGGTCGGGGCGCTCAAGGACGGGCGGCGGCGGGTGCTCGCGGCGGTGCTGGCCGGGGTGATCGCCGCGGAGGTCGCGCCTCCGCCCCTCGGGGCCGTGCTGGTGCCGGTCCCGCTGGGCCCGCGGCGGATGCGCGCCCGGGGGTTCAACCAGAGCCTCCTGATCGCCCGCGAGCTCGCGCCCCGGTGGGGCCGCGCCGTCGCCGAGCCGCTCGTGCGGGTGCGCGAGGGGGCCGACCAGCGGGGCGCGAGCGCGACCGCCCGGGCGCGCCAGGCGGCGGGCGCGTTCGCGGCAGGTGGACGCGATCCCGTGCCCGCCTGCGCGTGGATCGTGGACGACGTCCACACGACCGGCGCCACCCTGGCCGACTGCGCGCGGGCGCTGCGCCGCGGCGGCGCCCGCACCGTCGGCGCCGTGTGCTTCGCGCGGGCGTGACGGCCGTCCCCATCGGGCGCCGGCCATGGGCGGCGCCGGGGTGGCGCGATAGCATCGGTGCAACACGAAGCGACATAGGGGGCCACCGTGCAGCTCCAGGTCAAGGGCAAGGGAATGTCCGTCACCGACGCCCTCTTCAACCACGCGGAGCAGAAGCTCGAGAAGCTCACGCGCATCCTGCCGCCCTGGGACGAGGCCACCAGCATCGAGCTGGAGCTGTCCGTCGAGCGCAACAAGAAGATCGAGCGCGATCAGATCGCCGAGGTCACCGTGCGCACCAAGGGTCCGGTGCTGCGCGTGCGCGAGAGCGCCGACGACATGTACGTCGCGATCGACCAGGCCGCGCGCAAGCTCGAGCGCCAGGCCCGGCGCTACCGCGACCGCCGCAAGGACCACCACGGTCCGCCCCTCGACGAGGTCCCCGAGCTGCTGGGGCCCCCCACGCCCGAGCCGGTGCCCGCGGCCCTGGCGGCGCAGCCCGCGCCACCGCCGGAGCCCGTCGAGACCGCCGAGCCCACCCCGCGGCTGGTCAAGAGCAAGAGCTTCGAGCTCAAGCCGATGTCGGCCGAGGACGCGGCGCTCTACATGGATCTGGTGCACCACGACTTCTACGTCTTCCTCAACGAGGACGACGGCCGGGTCAACGTCGTGTACCGGCGCCGGGACGGCGACTTCGGACTCATCGCCCCGGAGGTGTGAGCGGGGCTCATGGCCGCGCCCGGAGCGCCGATGAGCCCTGGGAGGCCTGCGCTACGATGAACAGGTTGTGCCCACGAGCCCCCCGGTGTCCGCATGAGCACTGATCTCCTGAACAAGGTCCTGCGCGTCGGCGAGGGCCGCGCGATGAAGGGCATGCAGGGACGGGTCGCCAAGATCGGGGCGCTCGAGCCCGAGATGGAGAAGCTCAGCGACGACGAGCTGCGGGCCAAGAGCGACGAGTTCCGCGCGCGCCTGCAGGACGGCGCCACGGTCGACGACATCCTCGACGAGGCCTTCGCGGTGGTCCGCGAGGCGGGCCGGCGCGTGCTGGGCATGAGGCTCTTCGACGTGCAGCTGATCGGGGCGATGACCCTGAACGCCGGGCAAGATCGCCGAGATGAAGACCGGCGAGGGCAAGACCTTCGCGGCCGTGCCCGCGGTGTACCTCAACGCGCTCACCGGGCGCGGCGTGCACGTGGTCACGGTCAACGACTACCTGGCCAGCCGCGACGCCGCGTGGATGGAGCCGCTCTACACCGCGCTGGGGGTCAGCGTCGGCGTCATCGGCTCGATGATGCCCGAGGCCCAGCGGCGCGAGTCGTACGCGGCCGACGCGACCTACGGCACCAACGCCGAGTTCGGCTTCGACTACCTGCGCGACAACATGGCCGTGCGCCTGGCCGACTGCGTCCAGCGCGAGCACTACTTCTGCATCGTGGACGAGGTCGACTCGATCCTCATCGACGAGGCGCGGACGCCGCTGATCATCTCGGGCGTGCCGGAGGCGGCCACCGACACCTACTACCGCTTCGCCCGCATCGTGCCCACGCTCAAGACCGGCGAGGACTTCGAGGTCGACGAGAAGCACCGCGCGGTGTCGCCCACCGAGAGCGGCGTGGACAAGGTCGAGAAGGCGCTCGGCATCGAGAACCTCTACCTCGACGTCCACGGCAACCTGGTCAACCACCTGATCCAGGCGCTCAAGGCCCACTCGCTGTACCGCAAGGACAAGGAGTACATCGTCCGCGACGGCGAGCTGCTGATCGTGGACGAGTTCACGGGCCGCGTGCTCGAGGGGCGCCGGTACTCGGAGGGCCTGCACCAGGCGCTCGAGGCCAAGGAGGGGCTCGGATCCGCGAGGAGAACCAGACCCTCGCCACGATCACCCTCCAGAACTACTTCCGCATGTACGAGAAGCTCTCGGGCATGACGGGCACGGCGGCCACCGAGGCCAACGAGTTCGCGAAGATCTACAACACCGACGTCACCTCGATCCCGACGCACCGGCCGATGGTGCGCAAGGACGAGAACGACTTCATCTTCAAGACCAGGGAAGCGAAGTACCGCGCCGTGGTCGAGGACATCGCGGAGGCCAACGAGAAGCGGCCAGCCGGTGCTGGTGGGCACCATCTCGGTCGAGATCTCCGAGCAGCTGTCGGGGATGCTCACCCGCCGGGGCATCGAGCACAGCGTCCTGAACGCCAAGAACCACGCCCGCGAGGCCGAGATCATCCTGGGCGCCGGCCAGAAGGGCGCGGTCACGATCGCGACCAACATGGCCGGGCGCGGCGTCGACATCAAGCTGGGCGAGGGCGTCGAGGAGCTCGGCGGCCTCTACATCGTGGGCACCGAGCGCCACGAGAGCCGCCGCATCGACAACCAGCTGCGCGGCCGCGCCGGCCGCCAGGGCGACCCCGGGCGCTCGCGCTTCTTCCTCTCCGCCGAGGACGACCTGATCCGCATCTTCTCGGGCGACCGGATCTACAAGATCCTGGACCGCCTCGGCCCGGGGGACGACCTGCCCATCGAGGCCAAGATGCTCTCCAAGACGGTCGAGGGCGCGCAGAAGAAGGTCGAGGAGCAGAACTTCAACATCCGCAAGCGGGTGCTCGACTACGACGACGTGCTCAACAAGCAGCGCGAGGTCATCTACTCCGAGCGCCGCCGCGTGCTCGAGGGCGAGGACCTGGGCGAGCAGGCGCGCGACTGGGTGGCCGAGACCCTGGTCGACACGATCGGCCAGTACGAGGACGACGACTCCCTGCCGGCCGACTGGGATCTCGAGGCGCTGTTCGCCGCCCTCAACGGCTACTACCCGATGAGCTTCACGGTCGAGGACATCCGGGGCGACCTGGAGCACCCGTCCGACCCGCTCACGCGCGACGAGCTCCTCGACAAGATCGAGGACGACATGATGGACGCCTACGACCGGCGCGAGGCCGAGCTGGGCGGGGAGCTCATGCGCGACCTCGAGCGCTGGGTGCTGCTGCAGCTCATCGACCAGCACTGGCGCGAGCACCTCTACAACATGGACTACCTGCGCGAGGGCATCCACCTGCGCGCGCTCGGCCAGAAGGACCCGCTCTCGGAGTACCGCCTCGAGGGCCACGCCATGTTCGACGAGATGATGGCGATCCTGAAGGGCGAGTTCGTCCGCTACATGTTCCACATCCAGGTGGAGAAGCCGCCGGAGGTGGAGGAGCAGCGCGTCAGCGAGGTCGACTACTCGTACCAGACCGAGCCGGTGCAGGGCTTCGACGGCGCCGTGGCCGACGACGAGACGGGACCCGCCGAGGCGGAGGCGGCCCAGGACCGCGGGTCGGTGGCCGTCGTGGAGCAGCGCGTGCTGAGCGACGACGAGAAGGTCGGCCGCAACGACCCCTGCCCGTGCGGCTCGGGCAAGAAGTACAAGAGGTGCCACGGGGCCTAGCGCCCGGAGCGCCCCGGCGCCCGTTCGCACCGCCCACCCCATGACCACCGACTCGACGCGCTCGCTCGACGACCTGATCCCGCGCGCCGCCCGCCTCCGGGAGCGGATCGCGGAGCTCGGCGAGTACCTCGACCCCCCCGCGCTGGAGCGCGCCGTCGCCGAGCTCGAGGGCCGCATGGGCGCGCCCGACTTCTGGGACGACCAGGCCAACGCGGCCCGGGTCTCCGCCCAGCACGCCGCGGCCAGCGGCCGGCTGACGCAGTACCGCGACCTGGCCGAGGAGATCGCCTCGCTGTCGGAGATGGCCGAGCTGCTGCGCGAGGAGGGCGAGGGGGAGCCCGAGATGGTCGCCGAGCTGGCCGACGGGCTGGACCGGGCCGACGCCGTGCTGGCGGGGCTGGAGGAGGCGCGCCTGTTCTCGGGCGAGCACGACGCCGGCGACGCCGTGGTGACGATCAACGCCGGGGAGGGCGGCACCGACGCCCAGGACTGGGCCGAGATGCTGCTGCGCATGTACCTGCGCTGGGGCGAGCGCCGCGGCCTGAAGACCGACCTCAAGGAGGTCCAGGAGGGCACCGAGGCGGGCATCAAGTCGGCGACCTTCACCGTGCACGGCGACCAACGCCTACGGCCTGCTGTCGGCCGAGCGGGGCGTGCACCGCCTGGTGCGCCTGTCGCCCTTCGACTCGGCCAACCGCCGCCAGACCTCGTTCGCGGCCGTCGACGTCGCCCCGCTGGTGGACGACGCCGTGGACATCGAGATCCTCGACAAGGACCTCAAGATCGACACCTACCGCGCGAGCGGCGCGGGCGGTCAGCACGTCAACAAGACCGACTCCGCGGTCCGCATCACCCACCTGCCGACCAAGATCGTGGTCCAGTGCCAGAACGAGCGCTCGCAGACCCAGAACCGGGCCACCGCGATGAGCCTGCTGCGGGCCCGCCTGGTGCAGGCCGAGCTCGAGCGGCGCGACGCCGAGGCGGCCAAGAGCCGCGGCGAGAGCCAGAGCATCGGCTTCGGCAGCCAGATCCGCTCGTACGTCGTGCACCCGTACACCATGGTCAAGGACCTGCGCACCGGTCACGAGACCGGCAACACCCAGGGCGTGCTCGACGGCGACCTGGACGGCTTCATCCGCGCCGAGCTCGAGCGCCGCGCCCGCGGCGGGGCCGCTCCGGACCAGCCCGTCCCCGACCCCGCGGAGGAGGACTGACCCAGCGCATTGTCGAACGTTGCTGCGCGCGCTGGATGGCGCTGTTTCCGGCGACTTTCGCGGATTGACTTCCCCGTGTGGGAATCGCTACCCTCCCCGGGCTCCATGGGACGGTCGCATCCGCCGAAGTACCTCATGACGGCGGCACCGAATCACTTGCACGTCCCCTCGACAGCGCGCGGGTCTTACTCATGAGCACCGACGCCCCCCCGACACCCCCGTCCGACTCCGACGCGCCGCGCCGCGACCGCGAGCGCCTGCGCCGGCGCGACCGCAACGCGGACTCGATCACGCGCGCCGACCGGCGCTCCGTGCTGCGCCCCGGCGACGGCCCGATGGTCATCTTCGACTCGGTCACGAAGGCGTACACCACGGACGCGATGGGCCTCGACGACGTCAGCCTCTCCATCGAGAGCGGCGAGTTCGTCTTCCTGGTGGGCCCCTCGGGCTCGGGCAAGTCGACGTTCATCCGCCTGCTGATCAAGGAGTTCGAGCCCACCGAGGGCTCGATCACGGTCGGCGGCCGCAACCTGCAGCGGCTGCGGCGCTCCAAGGTGCCCTACCTGCGCCGCTCGATCGGCTGCGTCTTCCAGGACTTCAAGCTGCTCGCCGGGCCGCACCGTGTACGAGAACGTCGCCTACGCGCTCCAGGTGATCGGCGAGAACCCGCGCAGCATCCGGCGCAAGGTGCCGGAGATCCTGGCCCTGGTGGGCCTCTCCGAGAAGGGCGACCGCTACCCCAACGAGCTGTCGGGCGGCGAGCAGCAGCGCGTGTCGATCGCGCGCGCGTTCGTCAACCACCCGCGCCTGCTGATCGCGGACGAGCCCACCGGCAACCTGGACCCCGAGACCTCGATCGGGATCATGCAGCTGCTCTACCGGATCAACCGGACCGGCACGACCGTGATCATGGCGACGCACGACCGCGAGATGGTCGACAAGATGCAGATGCGCGTCATCGCGCTCGAGGCGGGCAAGGTCGTCCGCGACCAGCGCCAGGCGAGCTACGCCCGGGCGGACTGCATGAGGGTGCGGTTCTTCATCGCCGAGGCGCTGCGCTCGGTGCGGGCCAACGCGGCGGTGTCCGTCGCGGCCACCGTCACGGTGCTGATCGCGGTCTTCATCCTGGGCGCGTTCATCCCGTCGTTCCTGTACGTGCAGTCCACGGTCGACTCGCAGAAGGCCAAGGTCGACATCGACGTGTTCATCTCGGACTCGGCGACCGTGACCCAGGTCAACGGCCTCCAGCGCCAGCTGACCGCGCTGCAGGACTCCGGGCAGATCACCTCGTTCCGCTACGTGTCCAAGGACGACGCGCTGACCGAGCTGCGCGACCGCCTCAAGGACCCCTCGATCCTCGAGGAGCTGCCGAGCAACCCGCTCCCGGCCAAGTTCAACGTCAAGCCGACCGACCCGGCCCAGGCGCAGGAGATCATCGACCAGATCAGCGACAGCCCGGCGATCGACGACGAGCTGGGCGTCTCCTACGGCAAGGAGACCGCCGACAAGCTGCTGCTCGGTCGCCAAGTTCATCCAGTGGGCCGGCCTCGCGCTGATCTCGATCCTGATGGTCGCCTCGATCCTGCTGATCGGCAACACGATCCGGCTCTCGATCTTCGCCCGCCGCCGCGAGGTGGAGGTCATGAAGCTCGTGGGCGCCACCAACTGGTTCATCCGGTGGCCGTTCGTGATCGAGGGCATCATCTGCGGCCTGGTCGGCGCGGTGCTCTCGGTCGCGCTCCTGTGGATCGTCAAGGTCGGGGTGGTGGACACCTGGATCCAGGACGCGGACGGCGCGCTCACCCGCGACCAGGCGACCACGATCGGCTTCCCGCTGCTCGGGCTGATCCTGATCGCCTCCGGCGCCATCGTCGGCGCGCTGGGCAGCGGCATCACGCTGCGCCGCTTCCTCAAGGTCTGAGAACCCCGCCGCACCGCGATCGCGGGACCCCGCGGCGGGCGGGGCTATCATCGCTCGTCAGACCCGTGCGCCGCCGCCTCCGCCCATGAGCCCCCGCCGGGTCATCGCCGCCGCCCTCGCCGTGGTGGGAGTGCTGGTGGTCTTCGTCGCGGGGGTGGCCGTGGGCGGGCACGCCCAGGCCACCGGCCTGACCCAGCTGCGCGACCCGCTGCGCGGCCTGCTGCTGGGCGACAGCGGCCAGGACCTGTCGGGCCAGGTGCTCGACCTGCTGAAGGACGAGTACTACGTGAAGGTCGACCCGGCCAAGCTCCAGTCCACGTCGGTCAACGCCATGGTGGACGCCCTCAAGGACCCGTACACCGACTACCTCACGCCCGAGGAGCTGGAGGCGCTGCGCGAGCGCAACGACGGCGCCTACTACGGCGTGGGGCTGCAGGTCGCCCAGCGCGACGGCGCGGTGATCGTCACCCGCGTCTTCCCCGACAGCCCCGCGGCGAAGGCCGGGGCGCGGGCGGGCGACCGGATCGTCTCGGTCGACGGGAAGTCGACGGCCGGCAAGGACCTGGAGGCCGTCGTCGCGAGCATCCGCGGCGAGGAGGGGACGACGGTGCGCGTGGGCCTGCGCAAGGGAACCGACGCTCCACGGGTGCTGGAGCTGAAGCGCTCGCGCATCAAGGTGCCCCCGGTGACCGCGCGCATCGAGACCGTGGGCGACACCAAGGTCGGCTACGTGCGCCTGGCCGCGTTCACGCGGGGCGCCGGCGAGGCGCTGCGCGAGGCGGTCGAGGAGCTCACGGCCAAGGGCGCGCAGGCCCTGGTGTTCGACCTGCGCGGCGACCCGGGCGGGCTGGTGACCGAGGCCGTCAACGTGGCCGGCGTGTTCCTGCCCGACGGCTCCGAGGTGGTCGTGACCCAGGGGCTGCACTCGCCGCGCAAGGTCTACCGCACCGACGCCGCGCCGGTCGCGGGCGACCTGCCGCTGATCGTCCTGGTGGACGAGGGCAGCGCCAGCGCGAGCGAGATCGTGGCCGGCGCCCTGCGCGACGCCAAGCGCGGGATCCTGGTGGGCGCAGCGGACCTTCGGCAAGGCCCTGGTGCAGAGCACCGTGCAGCTGCGCGACGGCGGCGCCCTCAAGCTCACCACCGCGCGCTACCTGACCCCCTCGGGCTACGACCTCGCCAAGCGCGGGCTGCCCCCGTCGGTGAAGGTGGTGGACGACCCGGCGACGGCCCCGGACGAGGCGCTCCAGCGCGGCCTGGACCTGGCGGCGGCCCGGGCATGAGTCGCGGCGGGCCAGCCGCGGTGCTGGTGGCCGAGCTGGTGTCGGCCGGGCGCGGCGCCGCCGCCCAGCCGGCGTTCGAGCCCGGGCCGCGCATCCCGCTGGCCAAGGGGGCCCGGGGAGGGGCGGACGTCGGCGACCTGGTGACCGTCACCGTGCGCGGGCGCGCCGGCGCGGGTCACCGCGGTGCACGGCCCCGCCACGCTCGCCCCGCGCGGCCCTGCGGGCGCTGCTCGTGGCCGAGGACATCGCGCGGCCCTTCGCGCGGGCGGTGCTCGACGAGGCCGAGCAGCTCGACGAGGGCGACGTCGCCGGCGACCGCGGCCGCCGCGACCTGCGCGACCAGCGGGTGGTCACCATCGACCCCGAGGGCGCGAAGGACCACGACGACGCCATCGCGGTCGCCGCCGAGGACGGCGGGGCCACGCGCCTGTGGGTGCACATCGCCGACGTCTCGCGCTTCGTCGCGGCCGGCGGGGCCCTCGACCGCGAGGCCGCCCGGCGCGGGTGCTCGGTCTACGTGCCGGGCATGGTCACGCCGATGCTGCCCCCGCGCCTGTCGTCGGACCTCTGCAGCCTGCGCGCCGGGGTCGACCGGGCGGTGGTCACGGTGGAGATGGTCGTCGCGGCCGACGGCACCGTGGGCGAGACCCGCTTCACCCGGTCGCTGATCCGCTCGGAGCGCGCCCTGACCTACGCCGAGGCCGACGCGGTCATCCGGGGGGAGGGGATCGGCGACGCCGGGCTGGAGGCCGACATCGCGCGCGCCCGCGCGCTCGCCGAGGCCCTGCGCGCGCGGCGCATGGAGCGGGGCGCCCTGGAGGCGACCTCACCCGAGCCGGTGGTCACCTTCGCGGGCGACCGGGTGGCGGCCATGCACCTGGAGGGCCAGACCCCCGCCCACTCGCTGGTGGAGGAGTGCATGATCGCGGCCAACGAGGCCGTCGCCCGCCACCTCATCGCCCGCGGCACGCCCACGGTCTTCCGCCACCACGAGGACCCGGCCCAGTCGCGGCATCGAGCTGCTCTACGAGCAGCTGGAGGCCCTGGGCGTCGCCACGCCGCCCCTGCCGGACGGGCCCCTCGGGGGTCCCGAGCGGCGCGCCGCCGCGGCCGCCGCCGCGGCGGCCGTCGCGCGCCACCTGGCCGCCGGCGGCCCGGGCGGCGACGCGCTCTGGTCGCTGGTGCTGCGCTCGCTGCGCCAGGCCCACTACTCGGCCAGCGAGGTGGGGCACTCCGGGCTCGCGAGCCCGGCCTACCTGCACTTCACCTCGCCCATCCGGCGCTACCCCGACCTGCTGGTCCACCGGGGGCTGCTCGACTCCATCGGCCTGGGCCCGCCGGGTCCCGGCCCCACGGAGCTGGCGGCCGAGGCCGACCACAGCTCGGCCACCGAGCGCGAGGCGGCGACCCTGGAGCGCCGGGCCGACGACATCTGCGCGGCCTTCTGGCTGCGCGACCGCCTGACCCGGGACGACTGGGACGCGCCGGTCGAGGGCCGCGTGACCGGGCTGATCGACGCCGGCCTGTTCGTGACCTTCGACGAGGTGTTCACCGGCTTCCTGCCCTCGCGGCGCCTCGAGGACGACCACTACCGGGCCGACCCGCTGGGCGTCTTCCTCGAGGGGACCTCCACCGGCCGCCGCATCCGGATGGGCGACGAGATCCACGCCCGGGTGGTGCGCATCGAGCCCCTGCGGGGGCGCATCGAGCTGGAGCCCGCCGGGGCCCGCTCGGCCCTGGGGGCCACCACCGCCCGCTCCGCGGCGCGCGGGCGGCGCGGCCGGGCGGGCGCCCGGCCGCGCTAACATCGCCGCTCCCATGGCGACCAAGAAGAAGAACGCGAAGGACTCGGAGCGCTTCCGGGACGTCGCACAGAATCGTCGCGCCCTGCACGAGTACGCCATCACCGACCGCTTCGAGGCCGGGATCGTGCTGCAGGGCAGCGAGGTCAAGGGCATCCGCGAGAGCGGGGCCACGATCAGCGACGCCTACGTCCAGATCCGCAACGGCGAGGCGTGGCTGGTGGGCGCCCACTTCGCCGACTACGAGAACGCCGGCTACGCCGGCCACGACCCGCGCCGCACCCGCAAGCTGCTGCTGCACCGGCGCGAGATCGAGCGCATCGCCCAGGCGCTGTCCGAGAAGGGCCTCGCGCTGGTGCCCCTGCGGCTCTACTTCAAGGAGGGGCGCGCCAAGATCGAGCTCGGCCTGGGCCGCGGCAAGACCCTCTACGACAAGCGGCGCAGCATCGCCGAGCGCGACGCCCGCCGCGACGCCGACCGCGCCGTGAAGGCCGTGCGCCGCCGCTAGGTCGCCCTAGTACTCGTCGCGTGAGACGCGGTACCAGCCGGCGCCGAGGAACAGCGCCAGCCACGCGGCGAAGGCCACGACGGCCGCGGCGAGCGGCAGGGTGGTGTCGGTGCCGCCCAGCTCGCTCAGGACCTGGGGCAGCGACAGGTCGCCGAGCGTCTCGTTCCAGGCCGACAGCAGGCCGATCGCCGGCGTGATGCCGATGTTGATCACCAGCGCGATCGCGATGGCGGCGCCGTTGGAGCGCAGCAGCGATCCGATGCCCATGCTGATCAGGGCGTAGGTGCCCGCCAGCAGGAGCACGTTCCACACCGACGAGCCCACGTTGGTCGCGGTCATCTCGTCCTGGGAGGCGGTGGGCAGCACCACGCACGCGACCAGGCCGACGACGAGGGCGGGCAGCAGCACCAGCCAGCTGGCGAGAAGGACCGCCACGGTGCGGCTCACGTAGATCGACCAGCGCGAGGGGCCGGCCAGCAGGAGGTAGCGCATGGTGCCCTGCGAGACGTCGTACGAGCCCGCCAGGGCCCCGAGCACGATGGCGATCACGACGCCCAGCAGCACGAGCACGGCGGTCACCGCGTCGAGCAGCGGCTTGCCGCCCGCGGACGCGTACTCGACGGTGTCGCGCTGGTGGACGATGTAGACGATCACGATCGTCAGGATCACCGCCCCCAGGGCGGTGCCGAGCGCGCCGTAGAAGGAGCCGCGCCGGCCGAGGATCGTCCTCAGGGTCGCCAGGATCACCGCGCCTCCTGGGGGTTGATCTCGCCGGGCGTGGCGCCCGCGGTCACGTCGAGGAAGCGCTCCTCGAGCGTCTCGCGCTCGTGGGTGATCTCCGACACCCCGATCCCGGCCTGGACCAGCGTCCGGTTGACCAGCATGGCCACCTGCTCGTCCATGTGGTCGAGGGTCAGGTTGAGATGCCCGTCGCCGTTGGCGCGGTCGATGCGGCCGACCAGGCCGGCCGCCGCCAGCGCGCCCTCGACGCGCTCGGGCGCGTCCACGCGCAGCCGGATCGAGCTGCGTCCGCCGGCCACCAGCTCGTCCACGGGGCCGTGCATCACCAGCTTGCCGGCCTGCACGATCGCGATGTCGTCGGCGAGCTTCTGCACCTCGTCCAGCAGGTGGGAGGAGACGAAGACCGTGCGGCCGTCCTGCTCGACGAACGAGCGGATCATCTCGCGGAACTCCACGATGCCCGCGGGGTCGAGGCCGTTGGTGGGCTCGTCCAGGATCAGCAGCTCGGGGTCGGTCAGCAGGCTGCGGGCGACCCCCAGGCGCTGGCGCATCCCGAGCGAGTACTGCTTGACGGCGCTGTCGGCGCGGGCGGTCAGGTTGACGCGCTCGAGGGCCCAGGCGATGCGGCCGTGCGCCTCGCCGCCGGTGAAGCTGGCCCACACCTCGAGGTTCCTGCGACCCGACAGGTAGGGGTAGAAGCGCGGCTCCTCGACGATGGCGCCCACCCGCTCCAGCGCCCTGCGCCCCTGCGCGGGGACCGGGTACCCGCGCACCTCGATCGCCCCCGCCGAGACCCGCGCCAGCCCCAGGATGCAGCGGATGAGGGTGGTCTTGCCGGAGCCGTTGGGCCCCAGCCACCCGAGGCAGCGGCCGGGCTGGACCTCGAAGGAGACGTCGTCGACGGCGACGTTCTCGCCGAAGCGCTTGGTGACGTGGTCGAGGCGGATGATCGGGTCGGACATTTCCGTACCGTATCGGTTCAGATGTCGTCGATCATGAGCACGTGCATCGCCAGCGCCCCGTGGGCGCCCAGGGTCGAGATCTTCTCGATGTCCGACGTGCGGCTGGGCCCGGACACCAGCGACACGGCCGAGGGAGGGGTGCCGGAGGCGTAGGTCTCGGCGAGCGCCTCGCCCAGCGTGGCGCGCAGGCGCGACACGGGCAGCACGGCCAGGTGGTGCATGCTGACCACGTCGATGGACCGCCCGTGGCCGGGGCCGGTCGCGAGCACCAGGGTCCCGCGCTCGGCGACGGCCAGGGCCGGGACGGTGACCCCGCAGGTGGCGGCCGGTCCGTCCAGCCCCAGCAGGTCGCGCCAGCCCAGGCCGCGCCCGTCGGGCCAGCGCAGCACCTCGTGCCCGGCCCCCGCGAGCGCCTCGGGAACCCCCAGCGCGTCGAGCAGCGGGTCGCCGGCCAGCAGGGCGCGCGCGCTGCCCCACTCGCCCACCCGGCGCACGGCCGCCGCGGCGGCGTCCGCCGCGGACACGGTCTCCGCGCTCGCGCGCCGCCGCACCAGCGAGGCGGCCAGGGTCTGCGCGAGGTCGGCTATCGCGGCGGCCAGCGGGTCGGCAGGTCGCGCTGGGAGGTCCACGCGCCGCCGCGGCCGGGAAGGCGGCGGATCCAGCCGCGCCGGCCCAGCAGGCGCAGGCCCAGGCGCGCCCCCACGCGGGTCAGGCCGTAGAGCGCGGGGCTGCTCCAGGCCCGGCTCCACAGGACGAACAGGCGGCGGTCCCGCCGGTGCTCCGGCGTGTCCACGCGCCCGCGCACCCGCACGAGCAGGTCGTGCAGGGGCACCCCCACCGGGCAGGCGTCGTGGCAGGAGCCGCACAGCGACGAGAGGAAGGGCATCTCGGACGCGCGCTCGGCCGTCGGGCCCTCCAGCAGCGGGGTGATCACGGCGCCGATCGGACCGGAGTAGGGGGAGCCGTAGGCCTGCCCGCCCACGCTGCGCCACATGGGGCAGGAGTAGAGGCACGCGCCGCAGCGGATGCAGTCGAGCGCCTCCTCGACGTCGGTGCCGCGCAGCGCCGAGCGGCCGCCGTCCAGCAGCACCAGGTGCAGCTCCTCGGGGCCGTCGGCCTCGTCCGCGGCGCGCGGCCCGGTGATCAGGTTGACGTAGGTCGCGGCGTCGTCGCCGATGGCGGCCATCGGCAGCAGCTGCAGCAGGTGGGCGGCCTGGTCCCAGTCCTCCACCACCCGCTCCATGCCCATCACGGCCACGTGGATGCGCGGCAGCGCGGTCACCAGGCGCCCGTTGCCCTCGTTCTCGACCACGCAGAGCGTGCCCGTCTGCGCCACCGCCAGGTTGACCCCCGACACGCCGATGTCGGCCGCGGCGAACACCTCGCGCAGCCGGCGCCGGGCGTGCGCGACCAGGGCCTCGCGCTCCTGGGGCACCGGCTCGCCGCTCTCGGCCTCGAACAGCTCGCGGATCTGCCCCACGTTGAGGTGCACCGCCGGGGCGATGATGTGGCTCGGGTGCTGCCCGGCCAGCTGCAGGATCCACTCGCCGAGGTCGGTCTCGACGACGCGCAGCCCGGCCTCCTCCAGCGCCTCGTTGAGCTTGATCTCCTCGGTCGCCATCGACTTGGACTTGGCCACCGTGCGCGCGCCGCGCGCCGCGGCCAGGTCGGTGATGTAGCGGCAGGCGGCCTCGCCGTCGGCCACGCGGGTCACGGTGCCGCCGGCGGCGACCACCCGCTCCTCCAGCCGCTCGAGCAGCTCGGGCAGGCCGGCGGATGTTGGAGCGCCGGATCTCGCGCCCGCGCTCGCGCATCTGCGCGAAGGGGTGCTCGCGGCCCATCCGCGCCCGGCCCGCGGCCCAGCTGCCGCCCGCGGCGGCCAGGTTGCCGCGCAGCTCGGTGTCGGCCAGGGCCTCGCGCGTGCGCTCGCGCAGCGGCGACGGTGATCTCGGGGTACACCACCGGGCGCCGGGGGCTCATCCCTCCAGCACCTCGGCCAGGTGGCGGGCGCGCAGCGGCACCCCGGTGCGCCGCGCCCGGCCCACGATGTGGAGCAGGCACGACAGGTCGCAGGCCACCAGCTCGTCGGCGCCCGTGGCCGCCGCCGCCCGCGCCTTCTCCTCGCCCAGGTTGCCCGACACCTCGGGGAAGTTGACGCTGAACGTGCCGCCGAAGCCGCAGCACACCTCGGTCTGCTCCATCTCGCGCAGCTCGAGGCCCTCGACGCCCGCCAGCACCGTCCGCGGGCTCTCCTTCTCGCGCAGGATGCGCAGCATGTGGCAGGAGTCGTGGTAGGTCACCGACCCGGATCCCGTGGGCCGCGGCACCAGGCCCTCGCGGGCCAGGAACTGCGACAGCTCCACGGTGCGCTCGGCCATCTCGCGCGCCTGCTCCTCCTCCGGCTGCCCGGCGAAGAGCTCGGGGTAGCCGTGGCGGATCATCGCGGCGCAGGAGCCCGAGGGCACGACGACCGGATCGTCTCCGGCGAACGCGCGCAGCGCCCGGCGGGCCACCGGGCGGGCCTGGTCGGGATGGCCCGAGCTCCAGGCGGGCTGGCCGCAGCAGGTCTGGCCGCGCGGCACGACCACCTCGACGCCCACCCGCGCCAGCACCGCCGCCGCCGCCCGCGGCACCGAGGGGGCGACCATGTCGGCCAGGCAGGTCCGCATGAGCAGGGCGCGCACCGGGTGATCGTAGCCCTCGGCGGTGCTACCCTCACCCTCGAACACGGGCCCGATCCAGTTTCGACGGAGCGGTACCGCATCGGTAAGCGAGCCGCGGACCCGGTGGACCGCGTCAACAACCGGGAAACAATGGAGCTGCGGAGAACTCTCCCAAGCTCGCTCTCGCTGCCTAAACAGCAGTACTGAGGGCCATCGGCCTCCCTTCGGATCGTGAGGGAGATCACCGGTGTCACTTAGCGATCCTGGCCCCGCGGCAGAGGTTCTCGGCCAAGGGGTGAGACAACAGGAGAACCTGGCGAGGGAGCGGTTGGTCGACGATGACGCCCCTCGCGAGACTCTCATCGACGACTGCGCTCGGAGAAGCTGATGGGGGAACGCTTTCGGACGCCGGGGCAGTGCCGGCCGGGTCCACTGGGTGGAACGGGAGTCAGTTCGGCAGCGGGTCGCCGAGCTGGCTCCCGCCCTCGTTCCGGGCGCCCGCGTGGCATGACGTGAGCGAGTACGACCGGGACTCCTGGGAGGAGCGCTGGTCGCGGGCCCTGGGCGAGCACGGCGATCGCCTGGCGCAGCGGCCGCCCAACGCCCATCTGACCGCCGAGATCGGTGAGCTGCCTCCCGGGGCGCGCCCTCGACGCGGGCTGCGGCCACGGGTCCGAGACGCTCTGGCTCGCCGCGCGCGGATGGCGGGTGACGGCGGTCGACTTCGCCGCGACGGCCCTGGCGTACGCCCGGTCGTCGGCCGCGGCCATGGGGCCGGACATCGCCGCGCGCATCGACTGGGTCGAGGCCGATCTGGGCACCTGGACGCCTCCGCGGGACGCGTACGACCTGGTGGCCTGCCTCTACGTCCACGTCGCCGGATCGGTCGAGGAGCTGGTGCGGCGGATGGCGGCGGGGGTCGCCCCCGGCGGGACCCTGCTGCTGGTCGGCCACCGCCCGGTCGACCCGGCCACCGGGGCGGCGACGGCCGCCGCCGGGCAGGTGCAGGTCTCGGTCGAGGCCGCGCGCGCCGCGCTCGCTCCGGACGGGTGGGAGCTGGTCGTCGCCGACGATCGTCCGCGGCCGGTGGCCGGCAGCGGCGTCGATGCCGTGATCCGGGCGCGACGCCGCTCCTGACGGCCCCCGTCAGCCCTTCTTGGCGTACCGCTCCATGCCGGTGAAGTCGATCTGGACGCAGGGCTCGTCGCCCACGACCCAGGCGTCGTGCCCGGGCGGGATGACCAGCACGTCGCCGGGGCCGATCTCCTGCTCGGTGCCGTCGTCCATCCGGACGACCATGCGGCCCGAGACGCAGTAGCCCATGTGCGGTGCCTGGCAGCTGTCGGTTCCCGCGATCGGCTTGACGTGCTCCGACCAGCGCCAGCCGGGCTCGAACGTGCCCCGACCGACGACGCCCCCGGCCAGCTGCACGATGTCGACGCGGCCGTTGGCGACGAAGGGGCGGACCTCGTCCGCCTGGTCGTGATGCCGTACCTCAAGCTCGGCCATGACGGCCTCCTTGATGGGTGCAGTGTCCGGACCCTATGACCGCGTCCGGAGGCCCGGCAAGCGGCCGCTGCGCCGCCGCCCGGATCCGTTCATGATGCGTTCATGCGCTACGAGTTCGAGGACTTCGAGCTCGACCTCGACCGCTTCGAGCTCCGCCGGGCCGGGCGGCCCTGCCACGTCGAGCCGAAGGCGTTCGACGTCCTGACGCAGCTCGTGCGGTCGCATGGCCGGGTGGTGACCAAGGACGAGCTGCTGGAGACCGTCTGGGGCCACCGGTTCGTCACCGAGTCCGCGCTCACCACCCGCATCAAGGCGCTGCGCAGGGTGCTGGGCGACGACGGCCGCGACCAGCGCGTCATCCGCACGGTGCGCGGGCGCGGCTACGAGCTGGTCGGCCCGGTGCGCGCGATCGGCGATGGAGCGCGCCGGCGCGCCGGACGGGGCGACGACGGATGCGCCCCTGCGCCAGGAGATCCGCTTCTGCCGCGCCCCCGACGGCACGCGCCTGGCGTACGCCCGCGTCGGCGAGGGCCCGCCCCTGGTGAAGGCGGCCAACTGGATGACGCACCTCGACTACGACTGGGAGAGCCCGGTCTGGGCCCACTGGCTCCGGGGGCTCGCGCGCCACCGGGAGCTGATCCGCTACGACCAGCGCGGCTCGGGCCTCTCGGACCGGGAGGTCGACGACTTCTCGCCCGAGGCCTGGCTGGCCGACCTCGCCGCGGTGGTCGACGCCGCCGGGATCGAGCGCTTCCCGCTGCTCGGGCTGTCGCGCGGCGCCTCGACCGCGATCGAGTACGCGGTGCGGCACCCCGAGCGGGTGTCCCACCTGGTGCTGTTCGGGGCGTCGGCGCGGGGCCGGCTGCTGCGCGCCCGCACCGACGACGAGCGCCGCTCCGCCGAGGTGATGGTCGAGCTCGCCCGGCTGGGCTGGGGCGCCGACGACCCGGCCTTCCGGCAGGTGTTCGCGATGCAGTTCATCCCCGACGGGAGCGCCGAGGACTGGCGGGCGTTCAACGACCTCCACCGCCGCACCACCTCGCCGGAGAGCGCCGCCCGCTTCATGGAGGCGTTCGGCCGGATCGACGTCACGGCGCTCTGCGCCCGGGTGCGCACCCCGACGCTCATCGTCCACGCCCGCGGCGACCTGCGCGTCCCGTTCGACGCCGCCCGCGAGCTCGCGTCCCTGATCCCCGGCAGCCGGCTCGTCCCCCTGGACAGCCGCAACCACATCCTTCGCGCCGACGAGCCGGCGTGGCCGCGGTTCCTGGAGGAGGTCGACGCCTTCCTGGGGGACGTCCCCGGCTGACCCCCGGCTATCCCCACGTCCCCAGGGCGGCGATCGCCACCAGCCCGGCCAGGACCGCCGCCGCGGTCCCGCCCCTGCGGGCGGCGAGGGCGGCGGCCGCCACCACCGTCAGCGCCGCCGGGTCCACGGCCCCGGCCGCGCCCGCGTGCGCGGTGACCACGCCCGCCAGCAGCGCGCCCAGGAGCGGGGCGCGGGCGTGGTGGAGCGCCGCCCGCGCCCCCGGACCCAGGCGCACGCGCCCGCCGGCGACCAGGAACGAGGCGCGGAGGGCGTAGATCCCGAGGCCGGTGAGCGCCAAGAGCGCCAGGACGCTCACCGGAACCCCCCGGCGCTCCATCCGGCGGCCAGGACGCCCCCGAGGGTGCCGATGACGATCCCGAGCCCGGCGGGCAGCGTCGCGGCCGCCAGGGCGATGGCGCCGCCGGCGCCCGCGGCGACGACCGCCGCGCGGTCCACGAGCGCGCCGCGCAGCATCCCCGCCAGCAGCGCGCCCAGCACCAGCTCCATCCGCCAGGTCGCCGGGACGACCGGGCCCACCAGCATCCCGGCGCTGATCGCCGCGATCCAGGTGACCCAGAGCGCGGCTCCGGCGGTCAGGAACGCGCGCCGCAGCCCCCGCGGCGTGACGCCCCTGCGGCACCACTCGTCGGTCAGCACGAACATCTGGTCGACCAGGAAGTAGGGCGCCAGCGCCCGGAACCAGGCGGGCTGGCCCGCCAGCGGCCCGGAGAGCGCGGCGCTGTAGATCAGCCCCCGGCTCGAGATCGCGAGCGCGGTCGCCATCGCCGCCAGCATCCCCGCGCCGCCGGCGTACACCGACAAGAGGGCGAAGTGGGCCGCGCCCGACAGGAGCAGCGGCCCCCCGGCCCAGCCGGCGAGGGGTCCGATCGGGGTCGCGGCGGTCGTGACCCCCAGCGCCCAGCCGAGGGGCAGGAGCGCGAGCAGCACCGGCGCCACCTCCGCGACGACCGCGGCCGTCCCGGGGTCCGGGTGCCCCGCGTCCCTGTCACCGGTGATCGCCATGCGCCGATGATCCGGCGCCCCGCCGTCCGCCGCTTGGCGACGGGGGGAGGATCAGATGGCGACCCGGTGGCGAGCGCGGGTGCGCCCACCCTCGCCGCCACCGCCTGCCCATGGAAGCCTCCCGGATGTCATCGGCGCCGGCCGCGCGGCGCAGGGACTATCCGCCGGCCGCCTGGGGGTCCGGGGGCTCCGGCCACAGCAGCAGGGCGACCAACGCGAGACCGGCGCCGACGACGGTGGCCAGCAGGCGGTCGTTGACCGCGTCCACCGAGATCCCGTGCCCGACATCGAGCATCGTGAGCACCCCGGCGGTGAGCAGGGCCGACGCGATGCGATAGTCGGCCAGCAGCAGGGCGGTGGCGCCGCCGACCAGCAGCGTCGCCAGCACGATCAGCGTCCACGAGCCGCCCACCTGCACGATGATCACCGCCCCGGCCACCCCGCCCAGCAGGCTCCCGGCGAGCCGCTGGGTGATCCGCTCGGCGGTCGGCTCGAGCCCGGGGCGCAGCACGATCGCCACCGAGATGGCCAGCCAGTAGCCGTGCGCGAGCGAGAGCGCCGCGGCCAGCGCGACCGCGACCGCCGCGGCCACGCCCAGGCGGATGGCGTGGTTGGCGAGCACGCCCGACGGCGTGGCCGGCACGGGGGGCGGGCTCGGCCGCAGGCCGAGCACGATGACGATCGCGAACAGGGCCAGGGCCCAGGCCCCCCCGGCGAGCCCCTCCACGAAGCGCTCGCCCGCAGGCGCCGCGGGCAGCCCGGCGCCGGCGATGAAGGTGAGCGTCGCCGGGATGCCGATGGCGCGGCCGGCGGCGCTGCGCAGACCCGACAGCACCAGCACCGGCACCACCACCAGCGTGACCACGACGGTGAGCCACGCCGGTTCGGCCACCAGGGCCCCCAGGCCGAGGGCCGCGGCGTTGACCAGGGCGGCCAGGGCCAGCGCCCCGATCCGCCGGACCGCGGTGCCGGAGATGTCGGCGAGGGCCGTGTTCAGCGCCCCCAGCGCCGCCACCGAACCGGCGGCCAGATCGTCGGTCGCCTGGCCGAACACGAGGGGGCCGGCGAGGCTCAGCCCCACGAGCACCCCGAGCATCGCATCGGGACGGCCGGTGGGCCGGGCCACCAGGGCGCGCACCCCCCGGCGCGCGGCGGAGGGGAGTCCGTCGACCTCCGCGACCGGCGAGCGCGGCCACCAGCCGGGTCGCGCGTGCCTGGGGGAGGTGCCCATCGCGCGCCATTCTGTCAGGGCGCCCGCATGCCCCGGTTCGCGCCGCGGGCAACCCCGGAGGCTCAGGTGGTCGTCGCCCCCCGCGTTGCATGTCCGTTGGCGGGCGGCTCCGCGATGGCCGCGGGCATCGCGGTTCCCGAGGCCTGCAGCTCGCGGGCCAGCAGCGAGGTCATCTCCTGGATCGTGCTCATCAGGGGCGCCGGGAAGATGACCGTGGAGTTCTTGTCCACGGAGATCTCCACCAGCGTCTGCAGGTTGCGCAGCTGGAGCGCGATCGGGTGGCTCATCATCACGTCCGAGGCCCGCGCGAGCTCGCCGGCGGCGAGCGCCTCGCCCTCGGCCGCGATGATCTTGGCGCGCTTCTCGCGCTCGGCCTCGGCCTGCTTGGCCATCGCGCGCTTCATGGTCTCGGGGAGCTGGATGTCCTTCACCTCCACGAGGGTCACGAACACGCCCCACTCCTCGGTCTGGACGTCCAGGATCTCGCGGATGTTCTTGTTGATCCGCTCGGTCTCGGACAGCGTCTCGTCCAGGGTGTGCTGGCCGACCACCGCGCGCAGGGTCGTCTGGGCGATGTGGGCGATCGCCGCCCGGACGTCCTCGATCGCGACCACGGAGCGGATGGGATCGTCCACCCGGTAGTAGGCGACGGCCGAGATGTTGACGCTCACGTTGTCCTTCGTGATGATCTCCTGGGACTGGATCGGCATCGTGACGATCCGCAGCGAGACGCGCTTGATGCGGTCGATGACCGGGATGATGAGCACCAGGCCCGGGCCCCGCGGGCCGTCCGTGAGCTTGCCCAGCCGGAACTGGACGCCGCGCTCGTACTGCCGGAACACCCGTATCGACAGGACGGCGATCACCAGCGCGACGACGACGACGAGCACGATCGCGATCTGCATCGCACCGACTCCCTCTCGGAGGCACCACCTCATCTGTGACGCTAGGCCGCCTCCGCCGCCCCGCCATCCGCGCGGGTGCGGATAGGCGGGTGCGGCATCACCGCGCCGCGATCAGGGGCGGGCGAACGGGTTCGAGAGCTTCGGGTCGGTGAGGAACCTCCTGTCGGTGAGGGTGCGCAGGAAGGCCACCAGGTCGGCCTGCTCCTGGGCGGTGAGGTCGATGTTGTCGATCAGCGGGCTCTTGAACGGGTTGAGGCGGCCGTCGCCGGCGAGGGGACCGCTCGTGATCTCCCGTCCGCCCGCGGCGTAGAACGCCACGACCTCCTCGAGCGTCGCGATCGAGCCGTCGTGCATGTAGGGCGCGGTGACCCCCACGTTGCGCAGGGTCGGCGCCCGGAAGCGGCCCATGTCGCGGGCCAGCCCGGTCAGCTCGAAGACGCCCCGGTTCGGCTCGGGGAAGGCCCCGGTGCCGCCGAGGTTGTAGAGCCCCGTGTTGTGGAAGGGCGTCTGCACCACCCGCTTGCCGGCGTAGACGACCTGGTCGTTGAGGTTGAACCCGGTGTGGCAGTGGCTGCACTCGGCGCCGCTCGCCGAAGAAGAGGTCCTTGCCGCGGGTCTGCGCCGCCGACAGGCGGGCGGTGCCGCGCTGGTAGCGGTCGTAGAGGCTGTTGCCGGAGATCAGGGTGCGCTGGAAGCTCGCGATCGCCTTCACGACGTTGCCGAGGGTGATCGGGCTCTTCTGGCCCGGGAAGGCGGCGGCGAACTTCGCCCGGTAGCGGGCGTCGCGGCGCAGGCGGGCGAGGACGGCGGCCTTGTTGCGATCGGTGATCCCCATCTCGACCGGCCGCTCGCCGAACAGGGGCACCTCCATCTGCCGCTCGAGCGTCACGAGCGACGGGTTGGCCCAGGTCAGGGTGGCGTTGTAGACGACGTTCGCCAGGGACAGGGCGCTGCGCGGATGGGTCTCGCCGGTCGATCCGATCGACTGCGCCCGTCCGTCGGTGAACGCCTTGTCCTGGTGGTGGCAGCTGCCGCACGACTGCGTGCCGTTGCCCGACAGGCGGGTGTCGTAGAAGAGGAAGCGGCCGAGGTCGACCTTCTTCGCGCTCATGGGGTTGCTCGCCGGCACCTTGGGCGTGGGGAACCCGGCCGGCAGCTTCCACGTCCAGGCGGCCGTCGCCGGCCGCGCGGCCTTCGCCTCGGCGGGCGGGGTGCCCGCCTCGCTGTGCACGAGGGCGTAGGCGATGACGCCGACTCCGATGATCGCGGCGACCCGCGGGACCCACGCCCCCGCGAGACGCCGCAGCGCCCCCGCCCGTGACGGACGGGGGCGCTCGGCGGGGCTCACCTCGGGATCGCCCGGAACACGGTCTGCTTCAGGCCGCGGTCGATGGGCTGGCCGGAGCCGGTGCCGTCGGCCTTCCAGCCGATCTGCAGGGCGTTGAAGACGCCCGCGCACTCCGGGTCGGTGGCCCCGGACATGCAGCCCGGCGCGCCCGCCCGGTTGGCGGTGATGTCGTTGCCCGCCAGCAGGGCCTTGAGGTCGACGGCGATCTTCTGCTTCGCCGGGTTGAACTTCACGAGGGGGACGGAGGCCCGGTTGGAGTCCGTGCAGTTGACCGTGGCCCCGCTCGCCGGGTTGCCGGTGCAGCCGGTGCTGCCCAGGTGGACGAAGAACGCCGGCGCGGTCCAGGCGCTCGCGCTCTGGCGGTTCGCCGCGTGGTGCCCGTCGGCGCCCGCGCCCTCGGGGTCGACGACCTCGATCTTCGCGAACTTGCGTCCCGACTGCCACGACCAGTCCATCGCGGTCAGGTCGAGGGGCGCCGGCGCGGTGGTGATGTCGGTGTGGTTGAGGGGGAACGGAACGCCGAGGTACATCCTGGTGCCGACGTAGTCGCCCTCGGGGACGGTGCCCGTGATCACCGCGTTGGTGGCCTTGTCGCCCTCGGTGCAGAGGCCCTTGCCGTTCTCCAGGTCGATGAGCGTCGTGCGGTTGCCGCCGCGCGTCAGGTTGTAGTCCTTGCTGCCGGTCAGGGTGAGCGGGACCGTGCTCCCGTTCGCGCGGACCAGCAGCACGTTGGAGATGTAGAAGCGCAGGTCCTGCAGCTGCGCGGTGGTGGACCCGGTGCCGAGGCCGGTGATCGGCGTCCCGCAGGCGACCGGCGTCGTGCCGGCCACCGCGGCGAACCGCAGCTGGACCTTCTGGGTGTGGTGGTGGCCCTCGTGGGCCGCCGCGGCCGAGACGCCGGTGCCGAGCACCGTGCCGGCCGCGAGGGCGGACACGGCGAGGGCGAATGCGCGCCGAGATCGTTGCATCTGACTGCCTCCTGGTCTCTCCGGCCCCGGGATGGGGCGGAGGGCGCGGGACCCACGGGCCGGCCGGCGCCGCTGTGGGCCGCCGACGGGCGCGAGTTCCGCGCGAATGGGTTGTGGACGTGAGTCCGGCCGCCGACCAGGGGCGGAAGCGGGTGGGGAGGTCTCCCCTAGGGCCGCATGACGAGCGTGGGCCCCGCGCCGAGCGGACGGAGGAGTCCGGCCGGCGGGCCCCGCGAGGTCCGCGCGCGGTGCCGCCACCGCGACGGCACCGCCGCGACGTCGCGCAGGATCCGGCCGGGGCCGCGCCCGCCCGCGCGTCCGGGCGCGGGGGACAGCAGGGCCCGCGCCACCGCGACGGCGCGCACGAGCAGCCGCTGGCCGAAGCACAGGGCCACCCACAGCACGAGCGCGATGGCCAGGTGCACGAGCACCGCGCGCGGCGCGATGACCGGGCCGTGCTGATGGTCCATCACGAGGCCGACCGCCCAGGGGGCGGCGTCCACCAGCAGGTGGAAGGCCGCCTGGGCGCCGACGAGCGCCACCAGCACCTTGGCCGGTCGCCACGCGGAGAACGCGGCGAGCCCCCGCCAGGGGGCCGCCGTCGGGATCGTCAGCGCGATGATCCCCAGCCACAGCAGGGGCGCGACCGGAAGCAGCCGCCACCCGTCCAGGGTCAGCATGTGGCCGGTCAGGGTCGCCCCGAGCGCGCCGCTCGCGATGGCGGCACGGCGCAGTGCGGTGGCGGTGACCGGGCTCATGGGCGACGCGATGCTAGCCGAGCCGCCGCGGGAGACTGGGACGGCGCGGCGCGCCAAGGACCATCGACACGCCCGGTGCACGGCGGCCGCGCCCCGTGTGAAGGTCGGTGACCTCGTCTTCTTCCGCATCCTCAGGCGGTGGTACGCGGAGAACCGGGACGGCAACGTCACGACGGCCGACTTCATCGCCCTGTCCGAGCGCGAGTCCCGCCGGGACCTGGACGCGTTCTTCGCGGCCTGGCTCACGACCCCGGGCAAGCCGGCGTCCTGGTAGGACGCCGGCGGGCGCTCAGCGCAGGAGCCGCATCCAGTCCGGCGGAACCCGGTCCGCCGGCGCCGGTGTCGGCTGGTCGGGCGGATGCGAGGTGGGGGGCGCGAGCGCCGGGCCCCGGAGCAGGGCGTCGTCGGGCCAGGACCAGAACCAGTCCTCGCCCGGCTCGAAGCTCTGGATGACCGCGTGGCCGGTCTCCTCCCAGTGGGCGCGGGAGTGGCGGGAGGGGGAGGAGTCGCAGCAGCCCACGTGCCCGCACCGGGCGCACCGGCGCAGGTGGAACCACCATCCCGCGCCCTCGCCCGCGAGGCACTCGACGCACCCGTCCCCGCTGGGAGGGACGGTGGGATCGACGTGGTCGTCCATGGAACGGCAGCCTATGCGCCCCGCTTCGCCCGCGGAAGGGCGCGGGTATGCTGCCCCGCGTGGCCACCGCACCGGCCGCCCCGCCGAGCCCCGGGGCCTACCTCCGCCTGATCCTGATCAGCGCGCTGATCGGGATCCCCGCCGCCCTCGTGGCGGTGCTCTTCCTGGGGCTCGTCACCAAGCTGCAGGAGTGGCTGTGGCAGGACCTCCCCGACCAGCTGGGGCACTCCTCGCCGCCCTGGTACCTCGTGGTGTTCCTGCCGGTGGCGGGCGCGGTGGTGGTCGTGATCGCCCGGCGCTTCCTGCCCGGAGACGGCGGCCACGACCCGATCGAGGGACTCAACGCCTCGCCCACCCTGCTGGCCGCCGGACCGGGCGTCGCGCTCGCCGCCCTCGGGACGCTCGGCTTCGGCGCGGTCCTGGGCCCGGAGGCGCCGCTCATCGCCCTCGGCTCCGTCGTGGGGCTGGCCGTGACCCCGTTCATCCGCCTCGGCGACCAGGGCGAGCGGGTCGTGGGCACCGCCGGCGCGGCCTCCGCGGTCTCGGCCGTGTTCGGCGGCCCGCTGGTGGCCGGCTTCCTGCTGATGGAGGTCGGCGTCGGGATGGGGTCCATGCTCATCCCCGCGCTGCTGCCGGCCCTGGTGGCGGCGGCGACGGGCTATGCGGTCATCCTCAGCCTGGACAACTGGGGCAGGATCAACGAGGCCGGCCTGTCGGTGCCCGACCTGCCCGTCTACGCCGACGTGTCCGTGCGCGACATGCTGATCGCCGTCGTGGTGGGCGTGGCCGCGGCGATCGTGATGGCGGTCGTGCACCGGATCGGCGTCCGCACCGGCGGGCTGCGGACGCGCCGCTTCGGCATGGCCGCCCTGCTGCTGGCCGGCGGCCTGGCGGTCGGCCTGCTGGCCCAGACGGCCGGCGCCCTCGGCGCCGACACCCAGGACGTGCTGTTCTCCGGCCAGGACTCCCTGCCCGGCGCTGATCGGAGAGGACTCGGCGCGCGTGCTGCTGGTGATCCTGGTGGCCAAGGCCATCGCGTACGGCATCTGCCTCGGCTGCGGCTTTCGCGGCGGCCCGGTGTTCCCGGCGATCTTCCTCGGGGTCGGCCTGATGATGTTCGCCGTGATCGCGTTCGATGTCTCGCCGACGCTCGCGGTCGCGGTGGGCGCGGCCGCGGGCATGGCGGCCGCCACGCGGCTCCTGTTCGCGTCGCTGCTGTTCGCCCTGCTGATCGTGGGCACGGACGGGCTCGAGGCCATGCCCGCGGCGGTGCTGGCCGCCGCCGCCGCCTATGTGACCGTCGCGGCGCTCGAGCGCCGGAGCCAGCGGACGGACGCCGACCCCGAGCCGGCCGCCGCCTGAGGGGGGTGCCGGGGTGAGCGCCGAATCCCGCCCGGACCGGCTCGCCGTCCGCGGCGGCTGGCGGCCGGGCACCGACTTCGGCGAGGACGACGGCCGGGCGCCGGTGACCCACATGACCTACGCGTCCTCGGACGGCCACTCCTGGGACGCCCTGCTGGCCCATCCGCCGGCCCCCAGCGCGCGCTCGGAGGTGCTGGTGATCGCCGTCCATGGCGCGATGGGCAACTACACCTCGGGCGTCGTGCGCCGGGCGACGCTCGAGATGGCCCGCCGGGGCTACCCGACGCTCTCGATCAACACCCGCATGGCCAACTTCGGCGTCATCTACGGCGGGGGGCGCCTGGACCACGCGCCGGCCGACCTCGACGGCGCCCTCGCCCTGGCCCGCGACCTGGGCTACGCGCGTGTCGCCATGCTGGGCTACGGGCTCGGCGCCACGATGGTCGCGCACCACCAGGCCCTGCGCCGCCCCGCCGAGGTCGAGGCCGTCTGCACGCTGGCCCACCCGGCCTCCCTGCCCGAGGCGCTGCGCGACCGCTGGCGCCTGCACGGCGCCTCGCCCGGCTACGACGAGATGCTCGCCCGCGCCGGGCGGCGGGTGGCGGCCGGCGACGGGGGTGACGACATCGTGGTGGTGGCCCGGGGGTCGGGATACCGCGACGGCCCCGTCGACAGCGAGGTGTGGACCGAGCAGACCTGGTGGGCCTGCCGCTCCCCGCAGGCCACCCACGCGATCTCGCGCGAGCGCGTGCGGCACATGAGCGTGCCCCTGGCGCTGATCCAGCCCGGCTCGGACGTCGAGGTGGGGTACGGCGCCGAGCTCGCCGCGGCCGCGGGCGACGCCGGGCGTGCCGGTCCACCTGGAGCGGGTGCGCGGCACCGACCACACGCTCTGGGACGCCGTTCCCGCCGCCACGGCGGCGGGGGCCGCCTGGCTCGACCGCACCCTCGGCACGGGCGGCCGCCCCGCGCGCCCGGGCGCCGCCCCGGAGCACGCGCGCGACGGCGTGCAGCACCGCCTCATCACCATCCGCTGCGACGACGGCACCCACCACGACGCGCTCCTGCACATCGACCCGGCCGCCACCGAGCGCCGCTCGGCGACCCGCGGCCGGGTGGCCGTCCTGCACCTCCACGGCAACCAGGGCAACTTCAGCGTCGGCGCCCTCCGCTTCCTGGGCGACCCGCTCGCCGGCGCCGGCATCCCGATCCTGTCGCTGGAGACCCGGCTGTCCAACGTGTCGCAGATCTTCGGCAGCGCGGTGTTCGAGGAGGCCCTCGCCGACCTCGCCGCCGGCGTCGCCTGGCTGGACCGCCAGGGCTTCGACCGGGTGGTGGTGAGCGGGTACTCCCTCGGGGCGGTGCTCGCCACCCGCTTCGCGGCCGACCTCGAGCCGCCGCGGCTGGCGGCGCTGATGACCTTCGGCAACGCGATCGGCCTGCCCAACTCGGCCCGGCGGCGCATGGCCACCACCGGCGCCCGGCCCTCGTACGACGACCTCGCCGCCGAGTGCCGCGCGACCCTGGAGGCCGGGCGCGACCGCATCGTGGTCGCCCGCCGCGCCTACGCCCCGAGCGACGCGCCGCGCTCGGCCGGCGTCTACACGGCGGGCACCTGGTGGCACTCCCGCGGGCCCGAGGCCCACGACGCGATGACCGACCGCCACATCGGCCGCGTGCGGGCCCCGATCCTGCTGGTGCAGGGGGACGCCGACGACGTGGTGCTGGTGGAGGAGGCCCCGGCGCTGGCCGAGGTCGCGCGGGCCGCCGGCAACCGCCAGGTCGAGGTGGCGATCATCCCGGGGGTGGGGCACTCCTTCCGCGGCGGCGAGGCCGAGGCCACGGGGGCCGCCCTCGAGTGGCTGGCCCGCGTGGTCTGACCCGGGCCGCGTTCAGGCGACCGCGGCCGCCGTCCGCTCCGGCAGGGTCCCGGGAGGGCCGGTGAACTCGATGCCGTGGCGCGCGGCCACCTCGGTGAGGCGCACGATGTCCGGCGGCCCCTCGAGCACGGGCAGCTCGTCCCGCTCGGCCGGGACGCCCAGCTCGCGCACGAAGTCGGCGAAGCCGGCCGGCGTCGAGATCACCAGCATCCGCACGCCCCGCTCGCCCGCCCGGTAGGTGTGGGGGATCCCCCGCGGGCCGGTCGCGAACTCGCCGGGGCCCAGGGTGACCTCGCCCTCGGCGGTGAAGAGGGTGATGCCGCCCTCGAGGACGTAGAAGCCCTCGTCCTCGTTGTGGTGGATGTGGGGAGGGGGCTGGCTGCCGGGAGGGGCGTTCATCTCCAGCACGCCCAGGGGGGCGGCGCCCGCGATGGACGGGGCGGGGTCGCGGACCAGGCAGTCGAGGAACCAGATGGACGGCATGGGGGTCCTTTCCGAGAGGGGGTCTGTCGCGGCCAGCCTGGCGCCGGTCCCCCCGTCCGGCCATCCCGTGTTTGTGGGGGATCCCGGGATTCCCCACAAAGCTGGGGGGCGCCTTGCACGCCGCCCGGGGCCCTGGGACGATCGCCGCGATGAGCGCCTGGACCCCGCAGCGCATGGAGCGCGAGATCACCCGTCTCGGGGATGCCGAGCTGCCCTCGTACGGGCTGCGCCGCGCCGCCATGGAGCGGCTGGGGGAGGCGGTGGCGCTGGACGGCTGGTGCTTCGCGACCGCGGACCCCCAGACCCTGGTCATGACCAGTCACGCGACCGAGGGGATCGACCGCTCCCTCTCGCCGCGGCTCTACGTCAACGAGTACGCGCAGCGGGACGTCGCCAAGCACGACGACCTGGCCCGGGCCGACTGGCCGGTGAGCGTGCTCTCCCAGGCCACCCGCGGCGAGCCGGCGCGCTCGGCGCGCTACCGCGCCCTGCTGCGGCCGCTCGGCCTCGAGCACGAGCTGCGGGGCGCGGTGCGCGAGGGCGGCACCACCTGGGGGTTCCTGCACCTGTTCCGCGGCGTGGACCGGCGCGACTTCACCGCCGACGAGGCGGCCATGGTCGAGCGCTTCCTGCGCGCGATCGCCCCGCTGCTGCGCGGCGCCCTGGTGGGGGAGGCCGCCTCGCCGGCGCCGGCGACGGGCCCCCCGGCCCTGATCCTGCTGGACGCGCGCAACCGCCTGGTGGAGGGCACCGTCGGCGGGCGCGAGTGGGCCGCGGCCCTCCAGGACCCCGAGCTGGGGCCGGACGCCGTCCCCGACGTGTTCGTCATGCTGGCGATCTGGGCGCGCTCGCTGGCGTCGCAGGGCAGCGAGGTGGCCGCGCGGGCGCGGATCCCCGGAGCCGGCGGCGCCTGGTACACGGCCAGCGCGATGTGCACCGACCGCGACCGGGTGGCGATCGTCCTGCAGCCGGCCCAGCCGGCCGAGCTCGTCTCGCTCATGCTGAGCCACTTCCGGCTCACGCCCGCGGAGCGCCAGGTGACCGAGCTGGTGCTCGCGGGGCGCTCCACCCGGGACATCGCCGACGACCTGGTGGTGTCGCCCCACACGGTCCAGGACCACCTGAAGGCCGTCTTCGCCAAGGCCGGGGTGCGCTCGCGCCGCGACCTGGTGGCGCGCCTGTCGGGAGCCGTCAGCTGAGCTCGGCGGCCCGCTCCAGGCGCAGCGCCAGGAGCGGGCACAGGTCCACCGTCCGGCGGGCCTGCGCGGCCAGGTGGGCCGGCACCGGGCCCGGGTCCACCACCGGGTAGCCCCAGCGGTCGGCCCGGATCATCTCGGGCAGCAGCTCCTGGCAGTTGCCGCGGCCGTCGCAGGCGATCGGGTCGAGGCGCAGGTGGTCGGCCACGGTCATCTCCATTCGTCCGAGTGCGTGGGGACGGGCAGCACCGGCGGGCCGCCCGTGCTCGAGCACCCCCCGCGCAGGTGCAGGTCCACCTCGTGCGGGAAGGCCCGCAGCGCGGAGCGGGCCAGGCGGGCGGCGCCGTCGGGGTGCGCGCAGGCGCCCCGCCCCTCGATCTCGTGCGGCAGCGCCGTCATCTCGCGCAGGGCCGCCGCGGCGTCCCGGCCGCCCGCGAGCGCCTCGGCCGCGTCGGCCAGGGCGCGCAGGCCGAAGACGCAGGGCCCGCACTGGCCGGCGCTCTCGCGCGCCAGGTAGCGCGACACGCGCGCGGTCTCGCACAGGCCGCACGCGCCCTCCGGAAGCACCGCGACCATGCCGGTGCCGAGCGACGCCCCGGCCCGTCGCAGCCCCTCCACGCTCATGGGGATCGACCACGGGTCGGGGTCGGCGATCCAGGATCCGAAGTAGCCGCCCACCAGCAGCCCGGCCACCGGCGCGGTGGCCCCCCCGGCCGCCTCGACGAGCGCGCCCAGCGTGGTGCCCAGCGCGATCTCCTGGATGCCCGGGCGCGCCACCGCGCCGTGGACGCCGGCGAGGATCGTCCCGGGCTCCGCGTCGGTCCCGACCCCCCGGAACCAGTCGGACCCGTGCCGGGCGATCAGGCCGAGGTGGGCGAGCGTCTCGACGTTCTGCACCAGCGTCGGCCGGCCGCCGACGCCGCGCTGCGGAGGGCCGCGGCGGAGCGGTGGTGGGCGTCGCCGGGCCCCCGTCGAGCCAGTGCACGAGGGCGGTCTCCTGGCCGGCGACGAAGCGCGCCGGCGCGGCGGCCAGCGACAGGGCCACCCGGCCGCCGTCGCGCTCGGCGATCGCCCGCTCCGCGGCCGCGTGGGCCCGGTCGGCGCCGCGCGAGACCACCAGGATCGCGCGGTCGGCGCGCACCGCCGCGGCCGCGGCGAGCACCCCGTCGATGACCAGGTGGGGCCGCTGGATCAGCAGCCCCTGGTCCTTGCGGCTGAGGGGCTCGCCCTCGGTGCCGTTGGCCACCACGACGCGCGGGCCCCTCCGGGCGGCCACCTCGCGCAGCTTGCGGGCGGTGGGGAAGCCCGCCCCGCCGCGGCCGCGCAGGCCGCTGCGCTCGACCTCGTCGATGAGCCACTCCCGCCAGGCCGCGTCGTGGCGCACCACCAGCGGCCGGGCGTCGGCGTGGCCGAGGAGGCGGCGCGGCCCGGACGGCGCGAGCGCGCCGTGGGCGGGGGTCTCGCGGGTCAGGGTTGCCATCGTGCGCCCTTTCGTCGAGGGGTCAGATCCGCGCGGCGCGCGGCGCCGGGGCGGAGGTGGGCCGGGGGCCGCCGGTGCCCACCCGCCAGGCGACGGCCGCGGCGGCGGTGAGGATGCAGAGGCCCGCGACCGCGCGCATCCACGTGGTCGTGGCGTCGGTGCCCATGCCGACGGCGTGGAGCAGCGCGAGCGGCCAGGCCGCGTAGGCGACCCAGTGCACGGTGCGGAAGGCGCGCTGCCCGATCCGCCGTCGCAGCAGGCCGGTCACGATCAGCGCCAGCACCAGGTCGAGCGCCAGCGCCCCGAGGCCCACCCACAGCGGCTGGGACGCCGCGCCGAACGGGAGGACGAGGTCGGCCAGCGCCACCCCCGCGTACGGGTCCACGACGGCCGTCACCACGTGGACCGCGAGGAACGTCACGGCGAGCAGCGACAGGCTGCGGTGGAGCGCGAGGGTCGCGAAGCGCGGCAGCGCCGGCAGGCGGGCTCCGCCGTGGGTCATGACCCCCAGCCCGAGGGCGCCCGTCAGGAGCAGCAGCGACACGACGCCGCTGCCCCTCATCAGGTACCAGACCGCGCTCATGCGCTCCTCCTCCGGCCAGCTCGCACACCCGGACCACGGCGCCGTCGGCGCGCACGAGGCGCGCCGGCAGGGCGGTCCGCTCCAGCTGGCGGGTCGCGTCGGCCCCGCGGACGATCGCCGCCGTGCTGGCGACGTTGGCCTCCACGCAGGTCGGCGCCGCGACGGTCACGGTGCGCCACACCTCGCTGGCCGGCCCGCCGCGGCGGGGATCGACGATGTGGTGCTGCTCGGCGTTCCCGGCCCGCCAGCGGCGGACCGTGGTGCTCGAGGTGGCGAGGCCGCCGCCCCGGATCGCCACGGTCTGGCCCTCGCCCTCCGGGTGGCGATGGTCCTCGACGACCCGGATGGGCCAGCCCCCGGCGGGCGCCGGGCCGGCCACGGCGATGTCGCCCCCGAGGCCGACCAGCGCGCCGCCGCCGACGGCGCCCGCGATGGTCGGCCGCGGCGCGGTCGGCGGCGAGCGCCTTGGCCGTGGCGCCCAGGTCGAGCGCGACCCCGCGCGGGATCCGCACGCGGCGCGTGCGCGTGTCCAGCAGCACCGAGCGCCAGCCGGGCACGGGCTCCACCCGCACCAGCCAGGAGGGGCCGCGGCGCTCCACCAGCCGGAAGTCGCGGTCGTAGCCGATGTCGTCCATCGCGCGGCCGACGGTCGGGTCCACGTCTCCGCCGCTCATCTCGGCGGCGCGCAGCGCCACGGCGAGCGCCTGCGTCAGGAGCTCGCCGACCTCGACCACCTCGCCCGCGGCCGCGTTGACGCGGCTGAGCTCGGAGTCGTCGCGGAAGCGGCTGCAGGCCAGGTCGACGTCCTCGAGCGCGGCCCGCAGGAGCGCCTCCGCCTCATCGACGGCGCCCGGCCGGTCCACGACCACGAGCGCGGTGGTGCCCAGCGCGGGGAAGGTCGCCGTCGCCAGCTCGCCGCTCACGACGCACCGGACGGGGCCACCGGCGCCTGGCCGGACCCGGAGGGCGCCACCTGGGCGCCCCGTCCTGTCGTCGTCGCGGAAGAACTCGTCGAGCATGTCGTCCACGACGTCGCCCACCGAGGGGCCGTCGTCGCCGCTCTGGTCGCCGGTCTGGTCGCCGGTCGCCGCCGGGGGGTCGTCGGCGGAGGCCGAATCCTGCGAGCCGGTGGCGGCGAGGCCGGCGAAGACCGCCGTCCCGAGCACGGCCGCCGCGGCCACGCCGACCGTCACCCGGCGCACGGCGCGCGCCTGGGCGTCGCGAGGCTCGCTCGGGCGGCGGCGGGGGCACGTCGTCACCGTAGGAAGCCCGCGTCAAGGGCGGCAGGGGCTCGCGATTGCGGTTCGCGCCGGGCGGGCCGGTGATTCCGCGGTCGGGGCTCACGAGGCACCCGAGGAGGCGACGGGCGTCTGGCCGGACGTGACCGGGGCGGCGGCGCTCTGGGTCGAGGTGACGGCGGAGGTGGACGGGGCGGCCGTGGTCGCGCCGGCGGTCGCCGCGGTCATGGCCGAGGTCGTCGTGGGAGGCCGCGGCGAGGCCGCCGAAGACCGCGGTGCCGAGGACGGCCGCCGCCGCCAGGCCGTAGCCCACGCGCGACACGCGGCGCACGCCGGCGTCACGTTCGCGGGGCGCGTCCGGTGATGGGGGAGTGCGATCGGTTGTCATGGCACGACCCTAGGAGCGCCACGTTAAGGCCCGCCGAAGGCCACCGCAGAGAAACCTGTGAACCGTGCCCCGGGGGTCGTCTGGGATACTCCGCCGGTCATGAGCGACCCCGGCGGGGACAGCCACGAGCGGCAACAGGACTCCGACGCGCGCCGCGCCCGCCGGGCCGAGCGCGCGCGCCGCGCGCGGCGCCGCCGGCTGATCGGCGCGGCCGTCGCGGTCGTGGTGCTGGTCGCCGCCGGCGGCGCGATCGCCGCCCTCATGACCGGCGGCGACGGTGGCGCGACGGCCGCCTCCACCGCGCCCGCCGCGACGACGACGGCGTCCTCCGAGTCGGTTCCGTCGCCCGCCTCAGCTCCGGCGACGGCCACCGCCCCCGAGCCGGCCGCGCCCTCCGGCGACCTGCCGAGCGCGCAGGAGCAGTCGGCCGCCGTGGCCAAGGTGCGCGAGGTCGGCGTCCCCCTCTACCGCACGCCGGGGGCGGCCGGGAAGGTCGTGGCCCTGACCTTCGACGACGGCCCCGGGCCCTACAGCGCGACCACGGTGGAGACCCTGAAGCAGTACGGGATGCGCGCCACCTTCTTCCTGTGCGGCAAGAGCGTGGTGCGGTATCCGAAGGACCCGGCGATCGAGGCGACCGTCGCCGCCATGGGCGACCACAGCTGGAACCACCCCTATCTGCCCGGGCTGCCGGCCGCCGAGATGACGAGCGAGATCGCCCGCACCCAGAAGATCGTGGAGAAGACGTCCGGCGCGCCGGTGGAGGTCTTCCGCTCCCCCTACGGGGCGCGCACCCCGGCCATCGACGCCACGGCCAACCGGCTCGGCATGATCCAGGTCCTGTGGAGCCTCGAGAGCGGCGACTCGGCCGGCGCCGGGTGGCAGGAGATGCTCGCCAAGATCAAGGCGACGCTCGCGCCGGGCGACATCGTGCTGTTCCACGAGAACCGCGGCCAGACCCAGAAGGTCATCAACCGGCTCATCCCCTGGATGAAGCGCGAGGGCTGGCGCTCGGTGAGCGTCCCCGAGATGCTCGCGATGGACCCGCCGTCGGAGACGTTCCTGCGCGACGAGGCGGGGCGCTACATCGCCAAGTAGCGGGGTCCTCCTCCTGCCGCCGTCCGAGGGCAAGGACCCCGGCGGCGACGGTGCCCCGTGGCGCGCGGCCCCGGGGGCGTTCTCCGTCCTGGACGACGACCGGGCGCGCGTGCGCGACGCCGTGCGGCGCGCCATCGCGCGGGGGGACGCCGCCGCCGCGGCCCTGCTGGGCGTGCGGGGACCGCACCTCGCCCGCGCCCTCGCCGAGTGGGAGGCCCTCGACACCGCCCCCACGCTGCCCGCCGCCGAGCGCTACACGGGCGTGGTGTGGGGCGCCCTCGACGTGGCGGGGCTCGGGCGCGCCGCCCGGCGCCGGCTGGCCGCGCGCGTCCTGGTGCCCTCGGGCCTGTGGGGCCTGCTCGCGGCGACCGACCCCGTCCCGCCGTACCGGCTCAGGATGGGCGCGCGGGTGCCGCCGCTCGGGCGCCTCGCGACCATGTGGCGGCCGCGGGTGACGCCCCTCATCGACGCGCGGGCCGACGGGGGCTGGGTCATCGACCTGCTGCCCGACGAGCACGCCGCCGCCCTCGACGGCGACCTGCTCACGCGCTCCCGGCACCTGCGCGTGGAGCTCGTCGACGACGGGCCCGACGGGCGGCGCAGCGTCGGGCACGCGGGCAAGAGCCTCAAGGGCCTGCTGGCGCGGGCGATCCTGGAGGCGGGCGCGGCGACGCCGCGGTCGGTCGCCGCCCTCGAGGTCCCGGGCCTCACCCTCGGGTCGAGCGCACATTCCCCGGCGCGGCCCCGCCATCCTGACGTTCGTGCGGACGCCGGTCGTGACGATCGCCACCTGAGATCCGGGCCGGGCCGCGGGGGCGTGGATTATGCTGGCGGGCATGAACATCGTCATCTCCGGCGGCGGCATGGTGGGTATGACCCTTGCGCGCCTCCTTCGCGTCCGGGGCTTCTCGCCCGTCGTCATCGAGCGCAACCCCGAGGGGGCGTACATGCCCCGCGGGTACATGCTCGGCTTCCAGGGCTACGCGCCCCTCGAGGAGGCGGGCGTGATGGACGAGATCCGCAAGGCCGGGCGCGACATCGCCCCCCGGCCCGACGGGTCGTCCGTCGCGCTCGCCGTGCGCTTCGGGGCGCTGATCGAGGCCCTCGCCCGGGACCTGCCGGTCGTCTACGAGCACACCGTCGTCGAGCTGGTGCGCGACGACACCGACCGGGTGATCGGGGTGGTCGCCGAGGGGCCCGAGGGCCGCGTCACCATCGACGCCGACCTCGTGGTCGCCTGCGACGGGATGTTCTCCCCGGTGCGCGGGATGGCGGGCATCGAGCCCAAGTTCGAGCCGCTGGCCGACGCCGCCCTGACGTTCATGAGCCCCCAGAAGGTCAACACGTCGTTCGAGATGGCCTACATGTCCGACGGCGGCCACATCGGGGTCCTCAGCTGGAACGAGGGCTCGGCCGGCTGGCGGAGCATCGACAAGGTGGGCGCCGAGGCGGCCCTGGCCCCCGGCCTCGACGCGATCAAGAAGATGTGGACGCAGCTGCTGCCGTCGTCGGCGGAGGGCGTCGCCGCGCTCACCTCGATGGACCAGGTCCGCTACTCGGAGCCGCAGCTGCTGAGCTGCGAGCGGTGGTGGGTCCCCGGGCTGCTGATCATCGGCGACGCGGCGCACTTCTTCGGCCCCGAGACCGGCGTCAGCTCGGGCATCGGGCTGGGCGACGCCCACGCGCTGGCCGAGGCCGTCCGCCAGAACCCGGACGACCCGGACGCGGTGTGCCGCAGCTACGAGCTCTGGCGCGCGCCCGTCGTCCGCCCCTACGAGGCCATGGACCCCGGTCGCCAGCGCATGGTGCCCGCCGGCAACGTCCAGGCCCGTCCCGAGGAGCGCTGGCCCCCGGCCGACTGACCCGGGGCCGCCGCGCGCGGCGCGCTCAGAGGCCCAGGCGGGGCATGTAGGAGTCCGGATAGCGGTTGCCCGCGGCCGCCCCGACCGGGGCGGCCGCGTCGATGGCGGCGAGGTCGTCCGGCGACAGGATCAGCTCGAGCGCGGCCAGGTTGTCCGCGACGTGGTCCGAGCGGCTGGTCCCCACCAGCGGGACGATGTCGTCGCCCTGGGCCAGCAGCCAGGCCAGGGACAGGGTCGCCAGGTCAACGCCGCGCGCCGCCGCGATCTCGGCGAGGGCCGCGACCACGGCCAGGTTGCGCGCGAGGTTGTCCCCCTGGAAGCGCGGCACCTGGCGCCGCCAGTCGTCGGGCGCCAGGTCGTCCGGGGTGCGGATGCGGCCGGTCAGCAGGCCCCGCGAGAGCGGGCTGTAGGCCACGTAGGCGATCCCCAGCTCGCGCAGCACCGGCAGCACCTCGCGCTCCGGCTCGCGCTGCAGCAGCGAGTACTCGCTCTGCAGGGCCGCGATCGGGTGCACCGCGTGGGCCCGGCGGATGGTCGCGGGCCCGGCCTCGGAGAGGCCCACGTGGCGCACCAGGCCGCGCTCCACCAGCCCGGCCATCGCGCCGACCGACTCCTCGATGGGCACCTCGGCGTCGACCCGGTGCAGGTAGTAGACGTCAACGTGGTCCACCGCCAGCCGGCGCAGGCTGCCCTCGATCGCCGAGCGCAGGTAGTCCGGCGCGCCGCGGCTCGACTTGGTCGCCAGCACGACCTCGTCGCGGCGGCCGGCGATCGCCCGCCCGACCATCTGCTCGTTGCGGCCGTCGCCGTAGACCTCGGCCGTGTCGATGAGCGTGATCCCCAGGTCGAGCGCCCGGTGGATGGTGCGGATCCCCTCGGCGTCCTCCGCCGGCCCGTAGTAGCCGGCGAAGCTCATCGCCCCGAAGGCCAGCGGCCCCACCTCGGGACCCTCCCGGCCCAGCCTGCGCGTCGTCATCTCGCTCCCCGGTCGTGTCGCGTGCTCGCGTCACGCTAGCCCCGCCCGGGCCTCCGCCGCCCTATCCCGGCAGCGAGTCCGCCTGCAGGCCCAGCCGCCGGGCGGTCTCGCCGCGCCAGGGCAGGGTGCGCGCCCCGCCCGCCCGCTTGGCCGCGTACATCGCGACGTCCGCGTGCTGGAGCAGGCGCCGTGGCGTCCAGCGCGTCGCCCTCCTGGGCCGCCGCGCCGAAGGACCCGCCCACCGGGATCTCCGGGCACGTCGCCGCCCGGGCGGCCCGGACGGCCTCCTGGAGGCGCTCGGTCAGCTGCAGCGCGCCCTCCTCGTCGGTCCCCGGGCAGCAGGAGCACGAACTCGTCGCCCCCCATCCGGCACAGCACGTCGCCGGCGCGCAGGCGGGCGCGGGTCTCCACGACCAGGCGCCGCAGGAACGCGTCGCCCACCCCGTGCCCGAGCGTGTCGTTGACGAGCTTGAAGCGGTCCAGGTCGAGCATGACCACGGCCAGCGGCCCCCCGTCGCGGCGGGCGCGCGCGGCCAGGCGCACGATCTCCTCCGCCAGGAAGCGGCGGTTGTGCGCCCCGGTGAGCGGATCCGTGACCAGGAGGCGCTCGTTCTCCCGGCCCACCGAGTCCAGGCGGACGACCGACCAGGCGAGCCGTGCGATGACGATGACGATGATCGCCTCGGCCGCGGCCTCGACGACCGGGGCGTGATGGCCGTCGTTCACGATCACGAGGAGCGGCGCGACGAGCACGAAGGGGACGAGCTGCACCCAGGGGCGGGGGCGCACGACCCGCGTGCTGGGGACGTCGGCCGCTCCCGCGGCCCGGCGCCGCGCGGCCGCGACCACCAGGCAGGCCGAGGCCACGATGTAGAAGGCCGCGGAGACCCCGATCGCGGACGGCGCCTCCAGGAGCGCGCCGCGCAGGTACACGCCGTCGGCCACCACGGCGGCGAGGAACGACCCCGTCACCCACACCAGCCAGCCCGGGCGGCCCCCCTGCCGCATCGCCAGCCACGCCATGACCGCGAACCCGAGCAGGTCGAGGGTGGGGTAGAGGGTGTTGACCGCCGCCCCCTCGATCCCGCCCGCGCCGGCGCGGGCGAGCGGCGTGATGGCCCACGCCCAGACGATGAGCGTCAGCGAGGCGGTGAGGATCAGGGCGTCGATCGCCCCCACCCAGTCCGGCTCCGGGCGCCGGCGCCGGTAGAAGACCGCGACGGCCCCGAGCATCGGGACGTAGTAGGCCAGCCAGAGGACGTCGAAGGCGCTCACCTCGGGCACGGTGACCAGGGCGTCGACCACGGCGAAGGCGAGGTTCGTCGCGGCCAGCAGCGCCTGGCCGGCGCCGAGCAGGCCCCACGCCAGGCGGCCCCGGCCCGCGGTGGCCCGGGCGGTGCGCAGGCAGAGGTACGCCGCGGCGCCCTGGGCGACCGCCTGGGCCGCGTACCCCAGGTCCCAGGCGGACTGCGCGTGCGGCGCGGCCAGCCCCACGGCCGCGACCAGCGCCGCGAGGGCCACCAGGGCGGCCGCCGCGGCCGCGCCGGGGCGCGCGCTCCTCGGGACCGGGGGCGGGGCGGTGCTCACCCTTCAGGAATCGGCGTCCCGCCGTGCGCATGTGAGCAATTGGTGCCGACACCGGTCGCGAATCCGCGAATTTGCCCGTAAATCACGCGATTCCGGCGACCCCGGATCCACCCCCGGGCCGGGCCCGCTCCGCGACCGGCTCCCCGCGCTTTTCGCCGCCGGTGCGCAGAAAACCGCTCCGGGACGCCTTTCTCGTCCGTCGACGCTGGTAGGTTGCTCGCGCGGGCAAGCCTGCTCCCGCACTAAACGAGCCAGGGGGTCTGCAGTGTCAGTCAACAAGACCGAGTTCGTCAGCCGCGTCGCCACCAAGGCCGAGATCAGTGGTGCCGAGGCCGGTCGGGTTGTCAACGCCGTGCTCGCGGTGATCGAGGACGCCCTCAAGTCGGGCGAGGATGTCGCCTTCGCCGGCTTCGGAAAGTTCTCGATCTCGCACCGTGCCGCTCGGACCGGCGTCAACCCGCAGGATCCGTCGAAGAAGGTCGAGATCCCTGCGCGCACCGTCCCGCGCTTCACGCCGGGGGCCGTCCTCAAGGAGGCCGTCGCCTCGGGGAACAAGTAGTCCTTCCGCTGCAGGCTCTCGGAGCGCGCGGTCCGTCCTCACCGGGCGGGCCGCGCGCATCGTGATCCTCGGCCCGGTGTGAGCATGTCGGGGCCCGACGGCGGTGACCGCGGCGCCCTCGGCGTCGTCACCGCGTGCGGTGAGGCGGCGTCGGCCGCCCACCACGGCCTGGCGGGCGCGAGCGCGGATCAGGTCGCGGCCGCCCTCGAGGCGATGGCCGCGCTGCTGCTGGAGCGCGGCGACGCGATCCTCGCCGCGAACGCCGCCGACGTGGCGGCCGCGGAGGGGGTCCTGGGCGCGGGGCTGATCGACCGCCTGCGCCTCGACCGGACCCGGCTCGAGCGGATGAGCGACCAGATCCGGGCGCTGGCCGCCCTGCCGGACGTCGACCCGCTGGTCGGGTCGCGCGTCCTGCCCGACGGCCTCGTGATGCACGAGCGCCGCCGCCCGGTCGGCGTCGTCGGCGCCAACTACGAGGCGCGCCCCAACGTGACGGTCGACGTCGCCTCGCAGCTGGTCAAGTCGCGCAACGCCGGCGTCCTGCGCACCGGCGCGGCGGCCCTGGGGTCGGCCACGGCGCTCCACGCCGAGGCGATCCGCCCGGCGCTCGAGGGCGCCGGCATCGACGGCGACGCCATCGCCCTGGTGGGCTCGCCCGACCGCGAGGCCGCGCGCGCCCTGGTGTCGCTGCCCCGCCTCATCCCCCTCGTCATCCTGCGCGGCAGCGGCGAGACCACCCGCGACCTGGCGCGCCGGGCCGCCGAGCACGGCGTGCGCACGCTGGCGCACGCGGACGGCGGCGGCGTCCTCTACGTGCACGCGGCGGCCGACCCCGGGCGCGCCCGGGCCCTCGTCGAGCGGGGGCTGGACCGCCTGGGCGTGTGCAACCGCCTCAACCTGCTGCTGATCGACGAGGGCCTGTGGGACCCGATGGCCACCGAGCTGGCGGCCCTCCTCGAGGGCCTGGGCATCCGCGCCTCCCTGCCGCCCCACCCCCACCCGCTGGGGCACGAGTGGGCGCTCGACGACGGCAACGAGGCGACGGTCACGCTGGCTCCGGTCGCGGGCCCGCGGGAGGCCGCGCGTCTCGCCAACACCGAGACCTCGGGGCTGGCGGCCACGGTGGTCACCGAGGACCCCGCCGCCGCCGAGTCCTTCCTGGGCGACTACGCCGGCACGGGGGCGTTCTGGAACGCGACGACCCGCCTGCTGGACGGATTCGAGCTGCTCGGCGCCCCCGAGACCGGGCATCAACGTGGACCACGTGCCGGGACCCCGCGGCCCGGTGACCTACCGCGACCTGCACCTGCGCCAGTACGTCGTGGGCCCGGGGGCCGCGTGAGGTCTCCCCGGAGCGCGGGTCGCTGCTATTGTTCCCCGACTCGCCCCACCGGCGAGGCCACCTGATGACAGACGCCCTCACGATCACAACGCCCCGACGCCCCTCGATGGGTGCGCTCCCGCACGGCGGGGGGTCCGTCTGAGGCCCGTAATGGTGCTGTTTGCCTCCTAGGCGCGGACCCGATACACGCCCGCCTGCCGGCCCCTCGACCCGGATCAACGAGGCGATCCGCGCCGAGTCCGTGCGTCTCATCGACGCGGAGGGGGAGAACCGGGGCGTCGTGCCCCTGGCCGAGGCTCAAGAGATCGCGAACGCCGCCGCCCTCGACCTCGTCGAGGTCGCCGCGGACGCGCGCCCGCCCGTGTGCCGGATCATGGACTACGGCAAGTGGCGCTACGAGCAGGAGCAGAAGGCCAAGCAGGCCCGCCGCCACCAGAGCACGATCACCATCAAGGAGATCAAGTTCCGGCCCAAGATCGATCCGCACGACTACGCGACCAAGAAGGGTCACGTCGAGCGGTTCCTGCGCCACCGGGACAAGGTCAAGATCACGATCATGTTCCGCGGCCGCGAGCTGCTGCACCCCGAGCGCGGTGAGCAGATCCTGCTGCGGCTGGCCGACGAGCTGAAGGACCTGGCCATCATCGAGAGCCGCCCGAACCTGGACGGCCGCAACATGGTGATGATGATCGCGCCGCTCAAGAACCCGGTCGCGGAGTCCGCTCCCGCCGAGGCCGGTGCCGCGCCCGCCACCGCCGCCCCGGAGGCCGCGCCCGCCGCGGAGGCCCGCGCCCGCCGCGGAGGAGACGCCTCCGGCCGCGGAGGAGGCCCCGCCCGCCGCGGAGGAGACGCCTCCGGCCGCGGAGGCCCCCGCTCCCGCCGAGGCCGAGACCGCCTCCTAGAGGGGGTCCCGCGCCCCCGCGCTCGCGCCGCTGGTGCGAGTCGTCTAATCTGTCGGCCGGTCCGACGCTCCCGAGGAATCACGCATGCCCAAGATGAAGTCCAGAAGGTCCGCCACCAAGCGCTTCCGGGTCACCGGAACCGGCAAGGTGCTGTTCCAGCGCGCGGGCATGCGGCACAACCAGGAGAAGATGACCGGCAAGGAGCAGCGGCACCTCTCCAAGGAGGCGACCCTCGCCCCCGAGATGGTGCCGGGCGTCAAGCGCATGCTGGGGAAGAGGTAGCCGAATGGCACGGGTCAAGCGCTCCGTCGGAGCACGCAAGAAGCGTCGCAAGGTCCTCGACCAGGCGAGCGGCTACTGGGGCACCAAGCACTCCTCGTACAAGCGCGCCAAGGAGCAGGTGCAGCGCTCCCTGCGCTACTCCTACCGCGACCGCCGGGTGCGCAAGCGCGACTTCCGCCGCCTGTGGATCGCCCGCATCAACGCCGCCGCGCGCGAGAACGGCCTCACCTACGGTGAGCTGATCCACGGCCTGAAGCTGGCCGAGGTCGAGCTCGACCGCAAGATCCTGGCCGAGCTCGCCACGCACGAGCCCGCCGCCTTCTCGGCGCTGTGCGCCCGTGCCCGCACCGCTCGAGAGAGCGTGCCGGTCGCTTCCTAGCGACTCGGGTCGAGGGTCCCCCTCCGGTTCTCGTGAACCGGGACCGTAAGCACCTGCGCCTGGCGAGCTCGCCGCGCAACCCGGCACTGCAGCTCGCCCGCGCGCTCCAGACCAAGAAGGTCCGGCGCGAGCGGCGGCTGCTGGTCGCCGAGGGCGAGGACCTCGTGGACGGGGCCCTGGAGCGCGGCATCCGGCCCGTGGCGATGCTCTTCGACGCCGACCAGCTGGCCGACGACGATCCGCGGCTGGCGGCCACGGCCGGGCTCGCCGAGCGCTACCTGGTGCCGCCCAAGCTGATGGCCCAGGCCAGCGGCCTGGCGGCGGCCCCGCGCGTGATCGCGATCCTGCCCCAGCCGCCGGTCCGCAGCTTCCGCGACGTGCGCTTCCCGCCGTCCCTGGGGGTGTACCTGGCCGGCGTCGCCGACCCCGGCAACGTCGGGACGCTGGTGCGCACGGCCGCGGCGCTGGGCGCCGACTGGCTCGCGCTCGGTCCCGGCTCGGCCGACGCCTTCCATCCGCGCGCGGTGCGCGCCGCGATGGGCTCGACCTTCGCCGTCCCCGTGCTCGAGGGTGTCGCCGCCGCCGACCTCGCCACCCGCGAGGGCTTCGCGGTGGTCGCGGCGGTGCCGCGCGGCGGGGCTCGCGCCGTGGGACGCCGACCTCGTCCAGCCCCTCGTCGCTGGCGCTCGGCGCCGAGCGCGCGGGCCTGGCGCCCGCGCTCGAGGGCCTCTCGGACGGGCGGGAGGTGGTCCGGGTGACGATCCCGCAGGCCGACGGGCGCCGAGTCGCTCAACGTGGCCGCCGCCGGTGCGGCGCTGATGGTGGAGGCCGTCCGCCAGCGCGCGGGGTCCGCCGGACCCTCGGACGGCGGCGTGTCGGGTAGCCTCACGGGTCGATGAGCGACCCGAGCCTCGAGCAGATCCAGGAGCAGGCCCTCGCGGCCGTGGGCGCGTCGTCGACCCTCGCGGACCTCGAGGCCGCCCGCGTCGCCCACACCGGCCGCCGCAGTCCCCTCGCCGAGATCCTGGCGGGCATCGGCGGCCTGCCGCCCGGAGCAGCGCGGGGTGGTGGGCAAGGCGGCGAACCTCGCGCGGCGGGCGGTGGAGGAGGCGCTCGCCGCCCGCACGGCGGAGCTCGAGGCCGAGGAGATGGGCGCGGCCCTCGAGCGCGACGCGGCCGACGTCACGCTGCCGGGCGACCCGTTCCCGCTGGGGGCGCTCCACCCGATCACCCAGATCCGGCTCGAGATGGAGGACATCCTCCTGGGCCTGGGCTACCGCATCGCCGACGGCCCCGAGGTCGAGACCGAGTGGCACAACTTCACGGCCCTCAACACGCCCGCCGGCCACCCCGCGCGCTCGCCGAGCGACACCTTCTTCATCGAGGGGCGCCCCGACCGGATGCTGCGCACCCAGACCTCGCCGGTGCAGGTGCGCGAGATGCAGCGCTCCGGGCCGCCGATCTACCTGATCGCCCCCGGCGCGGTGTACCGGCGCGACGACGTGGACGCCACCCACAGCCCGATGTTCCACCAGATGGAGGGCCTCGCCGTGGACGAGGGCCTCACCCTGGCGCACCTCAAGGGCACGATGCTCCACTTCTTCCGCGAGCTGCTCGGCGCCGACCGCGAGATCCTGCTGCAGCCCCACTTCTTCCCGTTCACCGAGCCGTCGGTGGACGTGCAGGTCTCGTACATCGACAAGGCCGGCCGGCCGGCCTGGCTCGAGCTGGCGGGCGCCGGGATGGTCGACCCCAACGTGCTCGAGGCCGGCGGCATCGACTCGGAGCGCTACACCGGCTTCGCCTTCGGCTGCGGCCTGGACCGCATCGCGATGATCCGCTTCGGCGTGCCGGACCTGCGCCTGTTCTTCGAGGGCGACCTGCGCTTCCTGGAGCAGTTCGCGTGAGGGTGCCCCTGTCGTGGGTCACGGATCACGTCGATCCGGGCCTGCCGGCGCAGGAGCTGGCCGGCGCCCTCTCGGGCAGCGGCACGCTGGTCGAGGCGATCCACCACCTCGGCGTGCCCGAGGGGGACGGCAACCTGTCCTCCTTCCGCGTCGGGCGCGTGCTCTCGGCGGAGCCCCACCCCAACGCCGACCGGCTGCGCGTGTGCGAGGTCGACCTCGGCGAGGGCGTCCCGGCGGGCATCGTGTGCGGCGCCCCCAACGTCGCCGCCGGCCAGACCGTGGCGGTCGCCCTGCCCGGCGCGCTGCTGCCGGGCGCCGACCGGCCGCTGAAGGTCGCGAAGCTGCGCGGGGTCGAGAGCCGGGGCATGATCCTGTCGGCCACGGAGCTGGCCCTGGGCGAGGACGCCGCCGGGATCATGGTGCTGCCCGACGGCATCGCCCCCGGGACGCCCGCTCGCGGAGGTCCTGCCCCTGTCCGAGACGGTCCTCGAGCTGGAGATCACCTCCAACCGGCCGGACTGCCTGGCGGTGTGGGGGGTGGCCCGCGAGATCCACGCGGTCACCGGCGCCCCGCTCGCGCCGCTCGACGAGTCTGAGCCTCCGGTGGAGGGTGAGGGCGAGGTCGGCGACCACGCGTCGCTCCAGATCGACGCCCCGGACCTGTGCCCGCGCTACATGGCGCGGGTCCTGACCGACGTCACCGTGGGCCCCTCGCCGGCGTGGCTGCGCCACCGGCTGGAGGCCGCCGGCATGCGGGCGATCTCCAACGTGGTCGACATCACCAACTACGTGATGCTGCTCACCGGGCAGCCCCTGCACGCCTTCGACCTCGACCGGCTGGCCGGGGGGCGCATCGTGGTGCGGCGGGCCGGCGACGGCGAGTCGATCACCACCCTGGACGGCCAGGAGCGCACCCTGGACTCCTCGATGCTCGCGATCTGCGACGCCGAGCGGCCGGCGGTCATCGCCGGCATCTTCGGCGCGGAGTTCGCCGAGGTGGGGCCGGGCACCACCCGGGTGCTGCTGGAGGCGGCCACCTTCGACGGCCCCACGATCCTCAACACCTCCCTGGCGCTGGGGCTGCGCAGCGAGTCGAGCGGGCGCTTCGAGAAGGGCCTGCCCCCGCAGCTGCCGCCCCGCGCCATGGCCATCGCGAGCCGCCTGCTGGTGGAGCTGTGCGGCGCGCGCCTGGTGCCGGGCACCCTGGACGAGCACGCGCCGCTGCCCGCGCCCGCGACCCTGTCGGTGCGCAGCGCGCGCATCGCCCGCGTCCTGGGCGTGGAGGTGGAGCCCGACGACGCCGCGGCGATCCTGGCGCGCCTGGGCTGCGCGGTGCGCGTGCTGCCAGGACGGCGTCACCGCGACGATCCCGTTCGAGCGCGCCTCGGACCTCACGCGCGAGATCGACCTCGATCGAGGAGGTCGGCCGCATCCGGGGCCTCAACGACATCCCGGCGATCCTGCCCCGCATCGTCGGCCAGCGGGCGGCTCACGCCGTCGCAGGCGCGCGAGCGGCGCATCTGCCGGCTCGCGGCCGACCTCGGGCTCTCGCGAGACGATCTCGTACCGGCAGGTCCCCGAGTCCGACCTCGACGCGCTGCGCATCGCCGACGACGACCCGCGCCGCGCGCTGGTGCGGATGGCCCACCCCATGAGCGCCGAGATGGCGGTCATGCGCCGCTCGATGCTGCCCGGCCTGCTGCGGGCGGTCGCGCGCAACCAGAACCACCAGCGCACCGACGGGGGCCTGTTCGAGATCGGCCGCACCTACGCGCCGCGCGAGGACGGCCAGGCCGACGAGCGCCGCTTCCTGGCGGCCGTGCGCTTCGGGCGCGTGGGCGCCGACGGCGGCTGGCGCGACCAGCCGCGCCCGGTCGACGTCTTCGCCGCCACCGGCCTCGCCACCGCGCTGGCCCGCGCGGCCGGGGTGCGCGTGGAGCCGCGCCCCAACGACGCCCCCTACTTCCATCCGGTGCGCCAGGCGCGCCTGGTGGCCGGCGACGACGTCATCGGCTGGGCGGCCGAGATGCACCCGCTGGTGCTGCGCGCGTTCGCGGTCGCCGGCCCCGTGGCCGCGGTGGTCCTGGACCTGGACGCGCTCGACCGCGCCGCGCCGCCGCCGCCCGGGTACGAGGACCTGCTCACGGTGCCGGTCTCCCACCGCGACCTGGCCCTGGTCGTCTCCGAGGGCGTGCCCGCGGCCCAGCTGCTGGACGCGGCGCGGCGAGGCCGGCGGGGCGCTGCTGCGCGAGGTGCGCGTGTTCGACCGCTACGCGGGCGAGCAGGTCGGCGAGGGCCACGTGAGCCTGGCGCTGCGCCTGACGCTGGCCGATCCCGGGCGCACCCTGACCGACGAGGAGATCGAGGCGGCCGTCGCCCGGGTGCGCGACGCGCTCGAGGCCCGCGGCGCCCGCCTGCGCGGATGAGGGGAAGAGCATGAGCGCGACCGTCCACGTCTTCGGCGCCGCCGGCTTCGCCGGCGCCCAGCTGGCCGCCCTCGTCGACGGCCATCCGCGCTTCGCGCTGGGCACCATCACCGCGCGCGGGGACGCCGGCAAGCGGCTGGTCGACGTGGCGCCCGAGTACCGGGTGGAGCGGCGGCTGGAGGCCCCCGACATCCAGGCGGTGGGCGCGGGCGACCTGGTGGCCGTCTGCTACCCGCACGCCGAGGCCGCCCTGATCGTGGCCGAGCTCATCGACCGCGGCGCCCGGGTGGTGGACGTGTCGGCCGACCACCGCCTGCACGACGCCGCCCTGTACCCGGCGGTCTACGGCTACATGCACCCGCGCCCCGACCTGCTCGCCGAGGCCGTCTACGGCCTGCCCGAGAGCCACCGCGACGCCATCCGCACCGCGCGCCTGGTCGCCAATCCGGGCTGCTTCCCCGAGGCCAGCATCCTGGGGCTGCTGCCGCTGGCGGGGTCGATCGAGGACGTGGTCATCGACGCCAAGTCGGGCGTCAGCGGCGCCGGCCGCACGCCGACGCCGGGCAACATCTACTCCGCGGTCACCGACAGCGTCGTGGCGTACAAGGTCTACACGCACCGCCACTGGCCCGAGATCGAGCAGGAGCTCGGCGTGGACGTGACGTTCACGCCGCACCTGGTGCCGGTCGACCGGGGCCTCCTGGCCACCTGCTACGCGCGCCTGCTCGACGGGGCGCCGCACCCGGACGACCTGCGCGCCGCGTACCACGCCTTCTACGCCGACCACCCGTTCGTCGAGGTGGTCGAGAACCCGCCCGGCATGCGCGCCGTGCAGCGGACCAACTACGCCCAGGTGTGCCCGGTCGCCGACCCCCGCGGCGGGCGGGTCACGGTGTTCAGCGTCATCGACAACCTGGGCAAGGGCGCCGCCGGCCAGGCCCTCCAGAACCTCAACCTGATGGCCGGCCTGCCCGAGACCGACGGGCTGCTGTGAGCCTGGCGCCGGTCCTGCGCGGCGACTGGCTGCGGGCGCCCGACGGGCTCGCGCCCCTCGCCGGGGGCACCGTCACCTCGCCCCCGGGCTTCCGGGCGGCGGGCGTGGCGTGCGGGCTCAAGGCGTCCGGCGCCCTGGACCTGGGCATCCTGGTCGCCCCCGAGCCGGTGGCCTCCGCGCTGGTCGACACCGCCAGCGCCCTGCCGTCGGCGCCGGTGATCCGCAACCGCGGGCTCGACCGCGCGGCCCTGCGGGCGGTGGTGGTCAACGCCGGCGCCGCCAACGCCGCCACCGGCTCGCCCGGGCTCGAGGACGCGCACCTGATGGCCGCCCGCGCGGCCGCCGGCCTGGGGATCGACGCCGCCCGGATCGCCGTCTGCAGCACGGGCACGATCGGCGACCGCATCGACCTGGGCCTGACCGACCGCGGCATCGACGCGGCGGCCGCGGCGCTGTCGCCCGCGGGCGGCGCCGACTTCGGCCGCGCGATCTGCACCACCGACCGCGCCCCGAAGGGCGGCGCGTTCCGCCTGGCCCTGGAGTCCGGTGAGGTGACGATCGGGGCGGCGGCCAAGGGCGCCGGGATGATCCGGCCCGACATGGCCACGATGCTCGCCTACGTCACCACCGACGCCCGCCTCGCGGCGGACGAGCTCCAGCGGATCGTCGCCGCGGCCGCGGCCGACTCGTTCAACCGCATCAGCGTGGACGCCCAGATGAGCCCGTCGGACACGCTGCTGGTGATGGCCGGCGGGGGCGGGGAGACCCTGGTGGGGGCGGATCGCGACCGCTTCGCCGCGGCGCTCACCGCGGTCTGCCGCTGGCTGGCGATCCAGATGGTCAAGGACGGCGAGGGCGCCGAGCACGCCGTGCGCGTGGTGGTGACCGGCGCCCGGGACGACGACGAGGCCGAGCGGGTGGCGCGCGCGGTGGGCGAGTCCTCGCTGGTCAAGACGGCGATCAACGGCCGCGACCCCAACTGGGGGCGCGTCACCCAGGCCGTCGGCCAGGCGCTGGCCGGGTCGGTGGACGCCGTCGCGGAGCCGGTGGTGTCGGTGGACGGCGTCCCCTACGCGTCGGCGGAGGCCGTCGCCGTGCTGGGCCGCGAGGAGTACGACCTCGAGGTGGCCCTCGACCGGGGCGCCGGCGCGGCGGAGGTGTGGGTCTCGGACCTGGGGCACGCGTACGTGACCATCAACGCGGAGTACCACACCTAGCCGCGCCGCCGGCGCCGGGCTAGAGGAGCGTCTGGCTCAGCAGGAAGGCGTTGAGCGCCACGATCAGGATCACCACCACCGTCGCGATCGCCGTGGTCGCGCGCCGGTTGACCAGCCCGCCCATCAGCTCGCGGTCGCGGCAGAAGCCGAGCAGCGGGATCAGGGCGAAGGGGATGCCGAACGACAGCACCACCTGGCTCAGGATGAGGGCGTCCGTCGGGTTGACGCCGATCGCCAGCACGACCAGGGCCGGGGCCATGGTCAGGCCGCGGCGCAGGAAGAGGGGGATGCGCCGCTCGATGAAGCCCTGCATCACCACCTGGCCGGCCAGGGTGCCCACCGACGAGGACGACAGGCCCGAGGCCAGCAGCGCCACCCCGAAGGCGATCTGCGCGTGGCTGCCCACCAGGGAGCCCAGGAGCTCGAACACCTCGTCGATGTCCTCGACGCCGGTCAGCCCCCGGCTGTTGAACACCGCCGCCGCCATGATCAGCATGGACATGTTGATCACGCCGGCGATGGTCATCGCGATGATCACGTCGATGCGCTCGAAGCGGAAGATCTTGCGCCGCTCCTCCTCGCTGCGTCCCACCACCCGGCGCTGGGTGAGCGCGGAGTGCAGGTAGATGACGTGGGGCATCACGGTCGCGCCCAGGATGCCGGTGGCCAGCAGGACGCTCTCGGTGCCGTCGAACTGCGGCGTGAACAGGCCCTGGGCGATCCCCGACGGGGCGGGCTGGGTGAACAGGAACTGGACCGCGAAGCCGACGAGGATCACGCCGACGAACATGGTGATCGCGATCTCGAGCGCCCGCGCGCCCCGCGCCTGGAGGGCCAGGATCGCGAACGAGAAGACGCCGGTGAGGACGCCGGCCCAGAACAGCGGGATGCCGAACAGCAGGTGGAAGCCCAGCGCGGCGCCGATGAACTCGGCCAGGTCCGTGGCCATGGCGATCAGCTCCGCCTGGACCCACAGGCCCCGCGACACCGGCCGCGGGTACCGCGCCCGGCACACCTCCGGCAGGTTCATGCCGGTGGCGATCCCGAGCTTGGCCGACATCGTCTGGATGAGCATGGCCATCAGGTTCGAGGCCAGGATCACCCAGAGCAGCATGTAGCCGAACTGGGACCCGGCGGCGACGTTGGTCGCGAAGTTGCCGGGGTCGACGTAGGCGACCGCGGCGACGAACGCCGGCCCGAGGAACGGCAGCACGGCGCGGAAGCCGCGCGCCCCGCCGTGCAGCGAGCGCGCGGCGGCGTCGGCGACCCGCGCCTCGCCGGGGAGCGCGTCGTTGACGATCGCGTCGTGCGTCGCCGGCGGGCTGGCGGGGGTCATCGAGGGATCGGGATGCGTGCTGTGGGGGATAGCGGCACCGTCGGGGATACGCAACCGGACGGGCCGCGGATCAGCCCGATGGAGGAGTTGCAGCTAGTCATGGCTAACTGTAGAACACAGCCATGGCAAAAAGAGGATTCACACGCCGTCAGGTGATCGTGGGGGCCGCGCCCGTGGTCGCCGCGCTGCCCATGGCCGGGCTGGCCGCGGTCCCCGCCCTGGGGGGCGCGTCGGCGCCGCCGGCGCCGGCGGCGACGGAGGAGCACTCCGCCCACGGCCACGCGGCGATGATCGGCGATCAGGCGCCCGCGCCGGGCGGCCCCGGCGACCTGGACGCCCTGCTCATCCCGCCGCCCGCGCTGCCCCACCAGCCGGGGCGGGTGCGCCGCTACACGCTCGTCGCGCTCGACCGCGACGTGGAGGTGGCCCCGGGCGTGTTCTTCCCCGCCTGGACCTACAACGGGACCGTGCCGGGCCCGGTGATCCGCGCCACCCAGGACGACATCCTGGAGGTCGAGTTCACCAACGCCGGCGCGCACCCGCACACCATCCACTTCCACGGCATCCACCCGGCGGGGATGGACGGCGTCTTCGAGATCGTGGACCCCGGCGAGTCGTTCACCTACCGCTTCCCCGCGATGCCGTGGGGGATGCAGCTCTACCACTGCCACGCGGCGCCCCTGAAGAAGCACATCCACAAGGGGCTCTACGGGGCCTTCATCATCGACCCGCCCGAGCCGCGCCCCCCGGCGCAGGAGCTCGTGATGGTGATGAACGGCTTCGACACCGACGGCGACGGCGAGAACAACTTCTACACCGTCAACGGGAAGGCGTTCTACTACGCCAAGTACCCGATCCGGGTGAAGCGCTCGGAGACGGTGCGCATCTACCTCGCCAACCTGACCGAGTTCGACCTCATCAACTCGTTCCACCTGCACGGCGAGTTCTTCCGCTACTACCGCACCGGCAGCACCGACCAGTTCGAGTACACGGACACGGTCATGCAGTGCCAGGGCGAGCGCGGCATCGTGGAGATCGACTTCCACCACCCCGGGCGCTTCATGTTCCACGCCCACCAGTCCGAGTTCGCCGAGCTCGGGTGGATGGGCTTCTTCGAGGTCGAGGACGCGTGAGCACCGAGCCGGTCCGCGCCGCCGGCGGCCCCTGGGGCGTGCGCCTGCTGGCCCTGGTCCCGATCGTCCTGCTGGTGGCGATCGCCGCCGCCTTCGTGGCGTCGGGCAACTCGATCACCGGCCTGGTGGGCAGCAACCCGCCCCCGCCCGACACGCTCGAGATGCGCCGGGTGGAGTTCCACGACGGCCGCATCAGCCTCCTGGTGCGCAACCCCCAGCCCGAGGACATCACCATCGCCGTGGTCACGGTGGACGACGCGGTGGTGCCGTTCACGGTGGACGGGCCCACGACCCTCGGGCGCCTGCGCTCGGCGACGATCGAGATCCCGTTCACGTGGGTCGAGGACGACCCGTACCTGTTCGGCGTCACGAGCTCGACCGGCATCCAGTCCACGATCGCCGTGGACGCGGCCGTCGCCACCCCCGAGCCCGACGGCGCCGCGTTCGGCGGCTACGCCCTCATCGGCCTCCTGGTGGGCGTCGTCCCGGTCGCCCTCGGGATGCTCTGGCTGCCGTCGCTGCGCCGCGCCGATCCCAAGTGGCTGGCCGCCTTCATGGCCCTCACGGGCGGCCTGCTCACCTTCCTCGCGGTGGACGCGCTGGCCGAGGCCCTGGAGCTCCAGGGCGCCCTGCCCGGCGCCCTGGGCGGCCCCGGGCTGGTGCTGGCCGGCGTCGCCCTGAGCTACCTCGGCCTGGCCTGGGTGGCCCACCGGCTCTCGCGCCGCGGCGGCGGGGCGGTGGCGGGGGCGCCCCTCGCGGGGCTCGCGCTGGCGACGATGGTCGCGGTGGGCATCGGCATCCACAACTTCAGCGAGGGGCTGGCGATCGGGTCGTCGTTCGCGGTCGGCCAGCTCGCGCTCGGCACCTTCCTGGTCGTCGGCTTCATGGTCCACAACGTGACCGAGGGGCTGGGGATCGTGGCCCCGGTCGCGGAGGGGCGCCGCGTGGGCGTCGGCCGGCTCGCGGTCCTGGCCCTGGTGGCCGGGGCGCCGACGATCCTCGGCGCCTGGATCGGGGGCTTCCTCACCAACGAGATCCTCGTGGTGCTCTTCTTCTCGCTGGCCGTCGGCGCGGCCCTGCAGGTCGTCGTCGAGGTCGGGCGCTACATCGCGCGGCGCGCCCCCGGCGGCCTCGGGTCGGGCTGGGTGGTCGGCGGCTTCCTGGCGGGCATCGCGATCATGTACGCCACCGGCCTGCTGATCGGCTAGGCGCCGCCCGCCGGGGCGTCGGTGATCGTGTGCAGGCGGCGGTCGCTCTCGTGCTCCACCTGCAGGGTCGAGTGGTGGATGTGGAAGTCGTGGTCGAGCATCGCCGCGAGCTCCCGGCGGCGCGCGTGGCAGTCCTCTCCCGGGCCGACCAGGACGTGCGCCGACAGGGCCGGGAAGCCCGAGGTGATCGTCCACACGTGGAGGTCGTGGACCTCCCGGACGCCCGGCATCGCCGCCATCCGCCGGCCGACCTCGTCGGCGTCGATGCCCTCCGGGGTGGCCTCCAGGAGCACCGCGAGCGACTCGCGCAGCACCCGCCAGGCCCCGATCAGGACCAGGATCCCGATCAGCAGGGCGGCGACCGGGTCGGCCGCCCACCACCCGAAGGCCATGGCCAGCAGCGCCGCCACCACGACGCCGGCCGAGCCGAGCAGGTCCGCCAGCACGTGGAAGAGCGCCGCCCGCACGTTGAGGCTCTCGCCGCCCGACCGCCACAGGATCGCGGCGCCGACGAGGTTGACCACCAGCCCGGCGAGCCCGATCACGAGGGTCGGCAGGGCGTCGAAGTGGGGCGGGTCGGGCAGCCGCTGCAGCGCCTCGATGAGGATCCAGAGGCCCACCGCCACCAGGAGCGACGCCGTTCGCCAGCGCCGCGAGGATCTCGGCGCGCCGCCAGCCGAAGCTCATCCGGGTCGTGGCGGGCCGGCTCGCGAGCCAGACGGCGACCAGCGCCAGCGCCAGGGAGGCGGCGTCCGAGAGCATGTGGCCGGCGTCGGCCAGCAGCGCGACGCTCCCGGCGATCAGGCCGCCCACGACCTCGAGCGCGGCGAACCCGGCCGTCAGGGCCAGGACGATGCCGAGGGCCCGTGCGTCCGCGGCCCGGCCGCCGGCTCCGTGATCGTGTGAATGGCCGATGCCCGGCACGCTCGCAGGTCCGGCGGACGCTGTCCGGCAGTTGACGGATGTCGTCAGCCCGGCCCCCATCCGGGCCCCGTCGTATGTCAGCATCACCGGCCGATGGCCGACGACACCTCCAGCGGGCGGTCCAACCCCGCTCCGCCCCCCGACCTCGAGCCGCGCGTGGGCGTGCTCCTCGAGGCGCTGCCCTACATCCGGGAGTTCGCCGGCGAGACCATCGTGATCAAGTACGGCGGCGCCGCGATGACGACCCCCGAGCTGAAGACGTCCTTCGCGCGGGACGTGGCCCTGCTCAAGCTGGTGGGCATGAACCCGGTGGTGGTCCACGGGGGCGGGCCCGACATCTCGCGCTACTCGGACCGGCTGGGCCTCGAGGTGCGCTTCGTGCAGGGGCTGCGCGTGACCGACGCGCCCACCATGGAGCTGGTCAAGATGGTCCTGGTGGGCAAGATCAACAAGGAGATCGTGGCCCAGCTCCACGTGGCGGGCGCGCCCGCGGTGGGGCTGGCCGGCGACGACGGCGGCCTGATCGAGGCCGAGAAGGCGGAGAGCCCGGACGCCGACCTGGGCTTCGTGGGCCAGGTGGCGAGCATCGACCCGCTGGGTGCTCGAGAGCCTCGCCGAGTTCGTGCCGGTGGTCGCCTCCGTCGGGGTGGACGCCGACGGCCAGAGCTACAACATCAACGCCGACACCGTGGCGGGCCGGCTGGCCGCCGCCCTCGGGGCCCGCAAGGTCATCTTCCTGACCGACGTCGAGGGCATCTTCCGCGACGTCGCCGACCCCTCGAGCCTCATCAGCGAGTGCCGCCTGCGCGACGTGCGCGCCATGATCGAGTCGGGCGCCATCGGCGCCGGGATGATCCCCAAGCTGGGGGCGGTGGTCGACGCCCTCGAGGCCGGCGTGGGGGCGGCCCACATCGTGGACGGCCGCGTGCCCCACTCGGTGCTCATCGAGATCTTCACCGAGCGCGGCGTCGGCACCCTGGTGACCGGGTGATCGACGAGACGCTGGTCCAGCGGGAGGCCGCGGCGCTGATGCCGACCTACCGGCGCCAGCCGGTCGCGTTCGTGCGCGGGGAGGGCGCCGCCCTGTTCGACGCCGACGACCGCCGCTACGTCGATTGCATGGCCGGCATCTCGATGAGCAACGTGGGCCACTGCCACCCCAAGGTGGTGCGCGCGATCACCGAGCAGGCCGAGCGGCTCATCAACGTGTCGAACCTCTACTACACCGAGCCGATGGTGGCGCTGGCCGAGTGGATCCGCGACCGCTCGCTGGGCGGGCGCGTCTTCTTCTGCAACTCGGGCGCCGAGGCGAGCGAGGCGGCCCTCAAGCTGGCGCGCAAGGCCGGCGGCCCCGGGCGCACCGAGGTCGTGGCCCTGGTGGAGGGCTTCCACGGGCGCACGTTCGGCGCGCTGTCGCTCACCGGCCAGCCCTCCAAGCAGGAGCCGTTCCAGCCGCTGGTGCCCGGCGTCACCCACGTGGAGCGCACGGACCTGGAGGGGATGAGCGCCGCCGTCGGGCCGCGCACCTGCGCGATCGTCCTCGAGGTGGTCCAGGGAGAGGTGGGCGTCCAGCCGGTGCCCGACGAGATGCTCCACCTGGCGCGCGCGCTCGCGGACCGTCACGGCGCCCTGCTGATCATCGACGAGATCCAGACCGGCCTCTCGCGCACCGGGCCGCTGTGGGCCCACGAGGACGTGGGCGTGGTGCCCGACGTGATGTGCCTGGCCAAGAGCCTCGGCGGCGGCGTCCCGATCGGGGCGATCGTGGCGCGCCCCGAGTTCGACTCCGTGCTGCAGCCCGGCGACCACGGCTCCACCTTCGCCGCCAGCCCGCTCGCCTGCGCGGCGGCGCTCGCGTCCTGCGCGGTGCTCGGCGACGCCACGCTCCAGGACGGCGTGCGCCGCAAGGGCGCGGCCCTGCTGTCGGGTCTCGAGGGCCTGGTGACCGACGGCCTGGCCACCGAGGCCCGCGGCCGGGGCCTCATGTGCGCCATCGACCTGCCGCGCGCGCGGGCCGCCGAGGCCGTGGACGCGCTCCTGGCGCGGGGCTACCTGGCCAACAACACCTCGCCGCGCACGCTGCGCTTCCTGCCGCCGCTCGTCATCGACCAGGAGGACCTCGACGGGCTCGTCACCGCCCTGAGGGATTGCCTCCCGGAGGTGACCGCGTAGGATCACCCGAGGCCCGCGCGACACCTGCCGAGGAGGATCAATGCCCGAAGCGACCGTGACCACGGGCGCCGCGGTGGCGGCCCGCATCGAGGACGCCTACAAGATCTACGGACGCGGCGACGCCGAGGTGCGGGCCCTGAACGGCGTCACGCGCGACTTCCCGTCCGGGCGCTTCACGGCGATCATGGGCCCCTCCGGGTCCGGCAAGTCGACGCTGATGCAGTGCATGGCCGGCCTCGACCGGCTCACCTCGGGCAAGACCTGGATCGGCGACACCGAGCTGACCGGCCTGTCCGAGAAGCAGATCACCCAGGTCCGTCGCGACAAGGTCGGCTTCATCTTCCAGGCGTTCAACCTGGTGCCGACCCTCAACGCGCTCGAGAACATCCGTCTGCCGCTGGACATCGCCGGCCGCGAGCCCGACGGCGACTGGATGGAGCAGGTGATCGACGCCCTCAACCTGCGCGAGCGCCTCAAGCACCGCCCCTCCGAGCTCTCGGGCGGCCAGCAGCAGCGGGTGGCCGCCGCCCGCGCCCTGGCGTCGCGGCCGAGCATCGTCTTCGCCGACGAGCCCACCGGGCAGCTGGACTCGCACTCGTCCGCCGAGCTGCTGGACTTCATGCGCCGGGCCGCCGACGACTACGGCCAGACCATCGTCATGGTCACCCACGAGCCGGCCGCGGCCAGCCGCGCCGACCAGGTGCTGTTCCTGGCCGACGGCCAGATCGTGGGCGAGCTGGCCGAGCCGACGCCCGAGACGCATCCTCGACCGCCTCAAGGCGATCGGGGCGGGCCGCCGGACATGATCGGCAAGCAGGCCTACCGGAACCTGCTCGCCAGCAAGCTCCGGCTCTTCCTCACCTCCCTCGCGGTCGATCCTCGGCGTCGGCTTCGTGGTGGGCGCGTTCGTCCTCGGCGACACCATCAACAAGGCCTTCGACGGCGTCTTCGAGACGGCCAACGAGGGCGTCGCGGTGCAGGTGCGCGGCGTCAAGACGGTCTCGGACGCCGACCGGCAGCCGGTGCCGGCCACGCTGCTGCCCACCATCCGCGCCGTCGACGGCGTGGCCCAGGCCGAGGGCACGGTGTTCGGCACGGCCCAGATCATCGGCAAGGACGGCAAGGCCGCCGGCATCGCCGGCCCGCCCGCCCTGGGCTTCAGCTGGAGCGACGACGCCGAGCTGAACCCGCTCAAGATCACCGCCGGGACGGCACCCCGCGCCCCGGACGACGTGGTCATCGACAAGACCACCGCCGACGACGAGGACTTCGCGATCGGCGACCGGGTGCGCATCATCACCGCGTCGGGCTCGGCCGAGTACGAGCTGGTCGGGATCGTGGCCTTCGGCGACCAGAACAACATCGCGGGCGCCACCCTCGCGGCGTTCACGCGCGCCACCGCCCAGCGCATCTTCGACTCCACCGGCCAGTACCTGACGATCGACGTGCGCGGCGACCCCGGCATCGCGGACGCCGCCCTCGCCGAGCGGGTGCAGCAGGTGCTGCCGGCCGGCTACGAGGCCATCACCGGCGAGGCGGCGGCCAAGGAGGCCAGCGACCAGTTCAAGTCGTTCGTGGACATCTTCCGCAACTTCCTGCTGGGCTTCGCCGCCATCGCCCTGTTCGTGGGCATCTTCATCATCTTCAACGCGTTCAAGATCACGGTCGCCCAGCGCACGCGGCAGGTGGGCCTGCTGCGCGCGGTCGGCGCCTCGGGGCGCCAGGTCGTGCTCTCGGTGCTGCTCGAGGCGCTCTTCATCGGCCTGATCGCGTCGATCATCGGGATCATCTTCGGGATCGCGTTCGCCGCCATCCTGCGGGCCGGCTTCAACGCCCTCGGCGCCGCGCTGCCTCCCACCAGCCTGCAGATCGAGCCCCGCTCGATCATCGTCGGCCTGGTCGTGGGCGTGGTGGTCACGCTGGTCGCCGCCCTCATCCCGGCGTGGAAGGCGAGCCGCGTGCCGCCGATCGCGGCGATGCGCGAGACCGAGATCCCCACCGCGCGGGTCGCGCGCCTGGTCGACGTCGATCGTCATCACGGGCCTGGGCGTGCTGCTCGTCCTGGGGGGGCTGCTGGCCTCGGGCGGGCTGGGGCAGCGCTTCGCGTTCATCGGCCTCGGCGCCGTGCTGCTGTTCATCGGCGCCGCCATGCTGACCCAGTACGTGGCCCGGCCGCTCGCGAAGGTGATCGGCTGGCCCATGGCCAAGGCCGGCCTGGCCGGCCGCCTGGGCCAGGAGAACGCGATGCGCAACCCGTCGCGCACCGCGCAGACGGCCGCCGCCCTCACGATCGGCGTCGCGCTGGTCACCGGCGTGACCGTGTTCGCCTCGTCGCTCCAGGAGACGTTCATCGGGACCCTGGACAAGCGCGTGCGGGCCGACCTGATCATCATCTCGAGCAGCCAGCAGCCGTTCAGCCCGGCCGCCGCGGCGTCGCTGGAGGGCGACCCCGCCCTGGCCGGCGTGTCGGCCTGGCGCGACGGGGAGTTCAAGGACGCGGGCGGATCCACCCAGAGCGTGTCGGGGGTCGACCCGAGCACGCTCGACAGCCTGTACGACCCCGGCGTGACCGACGGGTCCATGACCTCCCTGGCGGACCCGAACACGATCGCGGTCCAGGAGGACTACGCGAAGGACCACGACCTCACGGTCGGGTCGCAGATGCCGGTGCTGTTCGCGAAGACCGGCGACCAGAAGCTGCGCGTCAGCGCGATCTTCACCGACGACACCTTCGGCCAGTTCTTCATCTCGCTGCCCGAGTACGAGCGCAACTTCACCACCCAGCAGGACACCGTGATCCTGGTGAGGGCGGCCGACGGCGTCTCGCCCGAGCAGGCCAAGGCGGCGGCCGAGACGCGCCTGACCGAGTTCCCCAACCTCGACGTGCGCACGAAGGCCGAGTACAAGGACTTCGTCGCGAGCCAGATCAACAGCTTCCTGCAGCTGTTCTACATCCTGCTCGCGATGGCGGTGATCATCGCGATCTTCGGGATCGTCCTCACCCTGGCCCTGTCGGTGTTCGAGCGCACCCGCGAGATCGGCCTGCTGCGCGCCGTGGGCCTGTCGCGCCGCAGCGTGCGGGCGATGATCCGCTGGGAGGCCATCATCGTCGCCCTGATCGGCGCCCTCGTCGGTCTGATCCTGGGCGTGTTCCTGGGCGTCGTGAGCGTGCTCGCGATCCCCGAGTTCAAGGAGCTCTCGATCCCCTGGGGGTCGATGATCATCTTCCTGATCGTCGCGGGGGTCTTCGGCGTGCTCGCCGCGATCCTGCCGGCGCGGCGGGCCGCGCGGCTCAACATCCTCGAGGCGATCCAGAACGAGTAGGACCCGCCCGGCCACCGGCGTGACGCCGGTGGCCGGGACGGGGTCAGTAGGGGCTCGCCGAGCTCCCCTGGGGGGCGGCGGAGCCTTCGCTCGGCGCGGCGGAGCCCTGGCCGGGCGCGCCGTAGCCGCCGCCCGGGCCCGCGCCGCCGGGCGCCCCACCGCCACCCCCGCCGCCGCCGGGCGCGCCGGGGCAGTCGCCCCGCTCGCCGTCGGGCGGGGCGGGCATCCCCTGCCGGCCCTCGGCCGGCGGGGTGGTGGGGGCGGCTCCGTCGGGCGTCGTCGCGCCGTAGGCCGTGGGCGCGGCCGCGGCGGACGCGGCGCCCGAGCCGCCGCCGCTGGTCGCGGCGACGGCGGTGGCCCCGCCGGCGACGAGCGCGAGCGCGGCGACGCCCGCCGCGATCCGGCGGGGGGTGGTGAGACTCATCGGCATCCTCCCTGATGGGTGGTCGGGATGATCCGAGTGAAGCCCCCGTTGCTGGGAGAACCGTAGGAGCCGCCGCAGAGTCGCCTCTGCGTCACGGCGCCGGGGAGCGCTCTAGGCGGCCGCGGCGGGCCCGGAGACGGCCAGGCGGCCGTCCTCGTGGCCGGCGGCGCGGACGAAGCCGACGCTCACCTCGGTGCCCCCGCCGTGGGGGCGCAGTTCGAAGTCGTCGGCCAGGCGGCTGATGATGATGAGGCCGCGGCCGCGGGTCGCGGTGGGCGGGGGAGGGGCCGCGGGCACGCGCGGCACCCGGCCGTCCGGCCGGCCGACGTCGATCACCAGCACGTCGGCCCGCTCGGGGGTGATGGAGAGGTCCACGCACACCGACGCGCCGGGCGGCGAGCCGTGCTCGATCGCGTTCGTCAGGGCCTCGGTGGAGGCCAGCAGCACGCGGGCCGAGCCGCCCGCCGGCCACTCCCCGCGCGTCAGCATGCACGCGAGCGCCGAGCGCACGAAGGACACGACGGCGAGGTCGGCCGGTACGCGGAGGCGGGAGTGGACGCCGGAGGTCACGGGATGACGGTGCTCGCTGCCATCGAAGTCGTCATGCAAGACGGTATCGGCGTAATACGACGTCACTTGCATACCGCGCCACACCCATCGGTCGAGTTCCGGCCGTCACAGCGGCGTCCCACTAGACTTCCGACGCCCACCCACATGGAGGCTTCTTCGTGCCCGAGCAACGCCCTGCACCGCCCATCGCCGGATATCTCGCGCAGCCGCACGAGGTCCATCGCGTGGTGCTGCTGTACTCGGGCGGCCTGGACACCTCCGTGATGCTCAAGTGGATCCAGGACGAGTACGACGCGGAGGTCGTCGCGCTGTGCATCGACCTGGGCCAGCCGGCGGACGACTTCGACGCGGTGCGCCAGAAGGCCATCGACCTCGGCGCCGTCGAGAGCCTCGTGGTGGACGCCAAGGAGGAGTTCGCGCGCGACTACGTGGCGCCGGCGATCCTGGCCAACGCCCGCTACCAGGGCGGCTACCCGCTGTTCACCTCGCTCGGCCGCCCGCTGCTGGCCAAGCTCGCGGTGGACGCCGCCCGTGAGCACGGCGCCGACACGATCGCGCACGGCTGCACCGGCAAGGGCAACGACCAGGTGCGGATCGAGGCCACGATCGCGACCATCGCGCCGGACCTGAAGGTGATCGCGCCGGTCCGCGAGTGGCAGATGGGCCGCGACGAGGAGATCGCCTACGCGCTCGAGCACGGCATCCCGGTCTCGTCCAGCGTCGAGCGCCCCTACTCGATCGACGACAACCTCTGGGGGCGCTCCAGCGAGGGCGGCGTGATCGAGGACCTGGACCAGCCGCCGCCGGACGACGTCTTCCAGCTGGTGACGCTGCCCCGGCTCGCGCCCGACCGCGCCGAGGACATCGTGATCGGCTTCCGCGAGGGGCTGCCGGTCACGCTGGACGGCGAGGAGCTCGGGCTGGTGGAGATCATCCAGCGCATCGCCGAGATCGCCTGCCGCAACGGCGTCGGGATCCTGGACCACATCGAGGACCGGGTGGTCGGGCTCAAGGTGCGCGACATCTACGAGGTGCCCGCGGCCGAGGTGATCCTGAACGCGCACCGCGAGCTCGAGAAGCTCGTGTGCACCGGCCGCGAGAACGCCCTCAAGCCGAACCTCGACTCCCTCTGGGCCCAGCTCGCCTACGAGGGTCTCTGGTACGAGCCGCTGCTCGCGGACCTCAACGCGTTCATGACGCGGGTCAACCACCGCGTCGAGGGCGAGATCACCATGCGCCTCTACAAGGGCAGCGCCACCGCGGTGGCGCGGCGGTCGCCCAACGCGATCTACGACCGCAGCCTCGCGACGTTCAACGCCGACGCCTCGTTCAGCCAGGCGGCCGCCCCCGGCTTCATCGAGCTCTACTCCCTGCAGAGCCGCACCGCGTACAAGATCGCCCAGGCGCGGGACGCACGGTGAGGCGCGGCGGCCCGCCGATGCTGCCGGTCGATCCGGCGGCCGTCCCGCCGTTCGCCCGGGTCGAGCGCGGCCCGCGCGGGCTGCGCTTCGTCCCGGCGCCCGCGCCGGAGGGCGCGGCCGGCACCCCGGGGAACCCGCTGCGGGTCAAGGCGGCGGCCCCCGTGGCCCTGCGCCAGGCCGCGGTGGTGGCCGACGGTGCGCTGGTGCTGGGCGCCGGCGCGGGCGTCGCCTACAGCCTGGCCGCGCCGCGCATGCACGTGGTCCACGACCGCCGTCCGCCGGGCCTCGACCGGGTGGTCGGCGCGGCGGGCGCCAACGCCGGCCTGCTGCACGGCGCCGACGGCTGGCGCGCGGTGGTGCTGCCGAGCCTGGGCGACCTCGCCGCGGACCTCGGCGCGGGCCCGGTGGCCATGCGCGCCGACGGCCGGCGCTTCGCGGTGGCCCATGAGTCGGGGGTGGACGAGTACGACGCCGGACTGCCCACCGCGGTCGCGTTCCACGACGGGGCCCCCGCGGCGCTCTGCTACGCGGCCGACGGGTCGCTGGTGGCCGCCTCCGGGGCGCGCGTGGGACCGCCCGGGGTCGAGGGCGGCCCCGGCTCGCCCGTGGTCGAGCTCGCGGCCGCCGCGGCGGTGCCGCGCGTCGCGGCCCGCCACGCCGACGGCACGATCAGCGTCTGGGAGGTGGGGCGCGCGGAGCCGCTCGCCACCTGGGACTCCCCGGTCGCGGAGCCGGGAGCGATCGCGCTCTCGGCCGACGGCGCCCTGGTGGCGCTCGGGACCCCGGACGCGGCGGCGCCGGTCGCCGCCCTGGTCGCGGCCGCCGACGGCGCGCAGACGCGCAGGATCGAGGGGGCGCGGGCGATCGCCCCGGGTCCCGCGCCCGACACCCTCCTGGTGGCGGGCGATTGGGGAAGCGCCTGGATGGAGCCACTGGAGGAGGACTCGATGAGCACGAAGCCGCTTGGACCACCCGCGATCATCGTCGACGACCCCGGACCGTGGAGCGTCGTCAGCTCGGTGTTCGCCCAGGCCGGGCGTCCCGGCCGGCGGCGCCCGCAGCCGCCGATGGGCCTGATGCTCTCGCCCGCGCCCGAGACCCGGCTGGTGCTCCAGGGGCTCGACACGTCCTCGCCGATCGCCGGCGTGGGGCGGATGAGGATCATCGCGGCGGCGCGTGAGCCCGCCTATGCGCTCGCCGCGGCCGGGGACGGCTCGCGGCTCCACGGCGTGAGCCCGTTCGTCGCCCGCGCCTGGTCGCTCCCCGAGCTGGCCCTGCACTCCGAGGAGCGCCCGGCCGAGGACCCGACCGCCGCGCTGCCGCCGCCCCTGGCGCCGGACGAGGTGCTCGCGGGGGACGCGCCGCCGCTCGCGGAGGCCCCCGGCGGAGAGATCGTCGCCGTCCACACCCGGGAGGGGCGCAACGACGTCGTCGCCCTGATCCGGCTCTCCGACGGCTCCGTGATCCGCTGGATCCGCGCGGCCCGCTCGGCGGCCTGGACGCCGGACGGGCGGCACATCGCCGTCGGCGGCCTGTGGGGCGTCCTGCTGGCCGAGGCCATCCTCGAGGACTAGCGCGGCCGGGCCGGCCCCCGCGCGGGGGCCGGCCCCGTGCGCGTCACCCCAGGGCGCCGATCTGGCCCAGCAGGCTCAGGACGTCCAGGTGGTGCTCGATCTCGGCGACGCGGCCGTCGCGCGAGGTCACCCAGAGGGTGCCCGTGACGACCACCTCGACGCCGGAGGCGGACACCGGGCCGTTGGGGGTGGGGAGGCTGCCCTGGTGGGTGCCCCTCCACAGGATGTCCTGCGCCGCCAGGTCGCCGTCGGCGACGGCCCTGCGGATCGTGCCGTGCACGTCGGGCAGGGCGAGCTTCCACTCCCTGAGGGTCTCGAGGTAGGCCTCGATGCCCTCGATGCGGCGGCCGGTGCCCGACTCGACGTAGACGACGTCGTCGTGCGAGAGGTCGCGGAACTCATCCCAGTCCGCGTGGTTGAACGCCTCGAGCGCACGCGACGCGAGCGTGAGTGTCTCGGTGGAGCTCATGGTGCCTCCTTGGACCACGATCGTGGTGGCCCGACCCTATTGCGGGCGCTCCCCGGGGCGACACCGGGGGATCGGAGGGCGAGACGGGGTTCTGCTCGAGCTGCTCGGGGTTTCGCTGGGCTCTGGAACGCTTCCCGGTTCGAGGTCTGCTGAGCTCTGAACGCTTCCTCTGAGGGCCTTTTCGTCTGCGGACGCGCCGGCTCCTCACGCGTGCGAGGCCGGGCTCTTGCGGCCCGGCCTGGCCGCGGCAAATCGGCCCTGGCCGGGCCGATTTGCATTCGGTGCCCGCCTTTGGCGGGGACCTTGTACGGCCGGCGACGCCGGCCGTCTCGTCGCCTGCGGCGACATCGGAGCCAAGCCCGTCCTGCCGGGCGGCCGCCCGGCTCACGGCGCTTGGCCCCGATGTCGCGCCAGCGACGAGACAGGGATGGCCCGGGAAACCGGGCCATGCCCTGTACGAGCTCGCCGCCGTAAGGCGGCCTGCGTGTGCAAATGGGCCCGGCCAGGGACCATTTGCCGCGTCCCAGCCGGCCCGCAAGAGGCCGGGCTCAGACGGGCCGTCAGGCACCATCCCTGGGGTCACCCGCGCACAAGGAACCCCCGCATCTAGCGTGGAGGTCCCTTGTCGGCCCCCTCGCGCGCGGCTAGCCTGACCGCTCATGCCGACCGTCGATACGCCCTTCGCCCACCTCCACGTCCACTCGCACTATTCGGTCCTCGACGGGGCGTGCACCATCGACCGGCTGCTCGACCGCGTCGAGGAGATGGGCCAGAGCGCGGTCGCGCTGACGGACCACGGGGTGATGAGCGGGGCGGTCGAGCTCTACCGCTCGGCGACCAAGCGCGGCATCACGCCGATCGTCGGCCTCGAGGCGTACGTCGTGCCCGACCACGGGGCGCGTCCCGGCAAGGAGCGGCGCAACCACCTGACGCTGCTCGCCGAGAACACCGAGGGCTACTACAACCTCATCAAGCTCTGCTCGGCGGGCTACCTGGAGGGCTACCACCGCAAGCCGCGGATCTCGCACGAGCTGATGGCCCGCCACAGCGACGGGATCATCGCGCTCTCGGGCTGCCTGTCCGGGGTCGTGTGCTCCAGCCTCGAGCGGGACGACGTCGACGGCGCGCGCGCCGAGCTCGACGCGCTCGCCCAGATCTTCGGGCGCGACGACGTCTACGTGGAGATCCAGCACGCGGGGCTCGACGTCCAGACCGGCATCAACGCCCACCTGCGCCGCATCGCGCAGGACGCCGGCCTGCCGCTGGTGGCCACCTGCGACGCGCACTACCCCTGCCGGGAGGACGCCGACTCCCACGAGGCCCTGCTCGCCATCCAGACCCGGGACGTGCTGAGCAACCCGAAGCGCTTCCGCTTCGACACGAAGGAGTTCTACCTCAAGACCGCCGCCGAGATGGCGGAGGCGCTGCCCGACTTCCTGGACGCCCTGCCGGTCACCATGGAGATCGCGGAGCGCTGCAAGGCCCTCGAGCTGCCGCTGGGGGACATCAAGCTGCCGCGCTTCCCGGTGCCCGGCGACGAGACCGCCGAGGTCTACCTGGAGCGGCTGTGCCGCGAGGGGATGGCGCGCCGCTACCCCGACGGCCTGCCGGAGGGCGCCGAGGAGCGGCTGCGCTTCGAGCTGGGCGTCATCGGCGAGATGGGCTTCGCCAGCTACTTCCTGATCGTGTGGGACTACATGCGCTGGGCGCGCGAGAACGGCGTCGGCGTGGGCCCCGGGCGCGGCTCGGCCGCCGGCTCGCTGGTGGCCTACACGCTGCGGATCGTCGACCTCGACCCGCTCGCGCACGACCTGCTGTTCGAGCGCTTCCTCAACCCCGGGCGCAAGAGCATGCCCGACATCGACACCGACTTCTCCGTCGCCGGCCGCGACCGCGTGGTGCAGTACGTCACGCAGAAGTACGGCTCGGCGGCGGTGGCCCGCATCGGGACCTTCGGCAAGCTCCTCGCCCGCGCGGTCGTGCGCGACTCGGGCCGCGTGCTCGGCCACAGCTACGGCCAGGTGGACCGCATCGCCAAGCTGGTGCCGGAGCGCCCGATCGGGATCAAGCTCGCCGAGGCGATGAAGCCGGGCACCGAGCTGGCCCAGGCCTACAACGACGATCCGGTCACCAAGCAGATCCTCGACACCGCCCGCCCCCTGGAGGGCCTGGTGCGCAACGAGGGCGTGCACGCGGCCGGCGTGGTCATCGCGCCCAGCGACATCACGGACTACGTCCCGGTGCGCCTGGACGACGAGGGCAACGTGGTCACGCAGGTCCCCGACCACGACGTCGAGGCGCTCGGCCTGCTCAAGATGGACTTCCTGGGCCTGCGCAACCTGGACGTCATCCAGGGCGCCCTCCAGCTCATCGAGGACCGCAGCGGCCTCGTCCTGGACATCGAGTCGGTGCCGCTGGACGACCCGGCGACCTACGCGATGCTCGCCCGCGGCGACGCGATCGGCGTGTTCCAGTTCGAGTCGAGCGGCATGCGCGAGGCCCTGCGCGAGGTGCGGCCCACCGAGTTCGCCGACCTGATCGCCCTCGTCGCGCTGTACCGGCCGGGGCCCATGGCGTTCATCAGCACCTACGCGCGCAACAAGCGCGACCCCTCCCGGGTGACGTTCGAGGACCCGCGGCTCGCCTCCATCACCGGCCCCACCTACGGGGTCGCGGTGTACCAGGAGCAGCTGATGGCGATCTCGCGCCAGATCGCCGGCTTCGCGCCCTCGCGCGCCGACGACCTGCGCAAGGCCGTGGGCAAGAAGGACAAGGTGCTGATGGCGTCCCTCAAGGACGAGTTCATCGGCGGCTGCGTGGAGAGCGGCACCGACCCCAAGGTGGCCCAGAGCCTGTGGAGCCTCTGCGAGGCGGCCGGCGACTACTCGTTCAACAAGAGCCACGCCGCCTGCTACGCCCTGCTGGCGTACCGCACCGCCTACCTCAAGGCCAACCACCCGGCCGAGTACATGGCGTCGCTGCTGAGCTCGGTGATGGACACCAAGGACCGCGTCCCGTTCTACGTCGCCTGCTGCACGGACATGGGCCTCTCGGTGCTGCCGCCCGACGTCAACGTCAGCCGCTCGGACTTCGCGGTGACGGGCGAGCGCGAGATCCGCTTCGGGCTCACCGCCACCAAGGGGGTGGGGGAGAACGCCGTGGCCGCGATCATCGCCGCCCGCGACGCCGGCGGCCCCTTCGAGTCGCTGTGGGACTTCTGCCGCCGGGTGGACCAGGCCCAGGTCAACAAGCGGGCGCTGGAGAGCCTGGTGCGCGGCGGCGCGCTCGACTGCACCGGCGCCACGCGCCTGGGCATGCTCGAGACGATCCCGGCCGCGGTCAGCCAGGCCTCGCGCCGGCGCAGCGACCTGGCGGCCGGCCAGGAGTCCCTGTTCGGCGGCACCTCGGGCGGCGACGCGCTGGTGGTGGAGCTGGACCCGCCCATCCCCGCCCACGAGATGCCCAAGGAGGAGCTGCTCGCGGCCGAGAAGGAGGCCCTGGGCCTCTACGTCTCGAGCCACCCGCTCCAGGACTGCCGCCGCCAGCTGGCGCGGGCGGTCACCTGCGGCATCGCCTCCCTGGCCGACCGCAACGACGGCGAGCCGGTGACCGTCGGCGGGCATGCTCGGCGCGATCAAGAGCATCACCACCCGCCGCGGCGAGCCCATGATGTTCGTGCGCCTCGACGACCTGGAGGGCTCGGTCGAGGTGGTGGTGGTGCCCGCCGTGCTGGCCGAGGCGCGCGCGCTGCTCGTGGCCGACGCCATGGTGCTGATCAACGGCCGGGTGGACCAGAAGGGCGAGGGCGAGACCAAGCTCGTGGCCCAGGGGATTCGCGCCTTCACCCCGGAGGAGGGCGGCGAGGACGAGCGCCTGCTGGTGAAGGTCGACATGGCGCGCCTCGCCGCGACCCCCCTGGACGAGCTCCGGCGCCTGCTGAGCGACCACCGCGGCCCGGCCCAGGTGGTGATGGACGTGCAGACCGACGAGGGGCGCCGCCGGCGCCTGCACCTGGGCGAGGAGTTCACGGTCGATCCCCGCGACAGCAGCCTGGTGGCCGAGCTGAAGACCCTCTTCGGAGCGCGCTGCCTGGCCTGAGCGGCCCGCCGGGCCCGGGCCGCCTTGACCGGGGGTCCGTACGCTGGCTTCAATGACCCGCGTGAGGTTCAGCCGCGCCGCCACCGTCCCCGTCTCGGGATCCTGCCGCCAGTGCCCGGTCTCGTGCGAGCGGGTGGTGGAGCCGGCCGGGTGCCTCGAGCGCGGCTGCCCGCGGCTCTACTCCTACGAGCGCGAGGGCCACACCTGGATCGGCTGCCTCGAGGGCGTCTACGAGGTCGAGATCGAGCTGGAGGGGCTGCGCCGCCTCCAGCGGACGGCGGCGGGCTTCGGCGGCCTGCGCGCCTCCCGCGAGCCGCTGCCCATCTGCCGCTCCCAGGTGGAGCGCACCTTCGAGCATCGCGTGGCGGCCAGCTGCATCAACCCCGACTTCCTGCTCTCGGGGGCCGACGCCGTCTACACCGTCACCGCCACCCGCCCCGAGGACGACCCGCTCGACTGAGTAGTCTTCCGCCGTGCCCACGCCCGCGGACGCCGCCCCGATCGGACTCATCACCGGTACCGGGCTCTACGCGCTGGAGGGCCTGGAGGACGGCCGCACCGCTCCGGTGGAGACCCGCTACGGCACGGTCGAGGTCACGCGGGGCGTCCTGGAGGGCGTGCCGGTCGCGCACGTGCCGCGCCACGGCGTGGGCCACGCCCGGCTCTCGAACCAGGTCAACCCCCGCGCCAACGTGGCGGCCATCGCCGCCTGCGGCGCGCGCGCCCTGGTGTCCACGACGGTCTGCGGGGCGGTCGACGCCTCGCTCGAGCTGGGCGCGCTGATCGTCTTCGACGACCTCCACTTCCCGTCCAACCGGCTCGCCGACGGGTCGCTGTGCACGCTCTTCACCGACCCCGACGTCCCCGGCCGCGGCCACTGGATCTACGAGCGCCCCTACGGGGCCTCGGTGCGCGCCGGGCTGGTGGCGGGCGCGCGGTCGGCGGGCCTCGAGGTGCGCGACGGCGGCACCTACGGGCACGTGGACGGCCCCCGTCTCAACACCGTCAGCGAGATCGCCCAGCTGGCCGCGGCCGGGCGTGGCGGCGGTCAGCCAGACCGGCGGGCCCGAGACCGTCCTCGCCGGCGAGGCGCGGCTGCCCTTCGCCCTCGTCGGCTTCGTCACCGACCACGCCAACGGGGTGACCGAGGAGCTGACCCCGGCGGCGACCCTCGCCCGGCTGTTCGGCGAGAGCGCCGGGCACTTCCAGCGGGCCCTGCGCGCGGCGCTGCCGCTGATCGCCGCCGACCCCGGCGCGGCCGCGGGGGCCGTCTTCCCGCTCTAGCCGGAGCCGGCCGCCTCGCGGGCCAGCCGCTCGCGCGTGGTCCCGGATGGTCAGCAGCATCTTGCGCTCCATCACCCACGAGCCCGGCTCCATCACCGGGTAGCCGAGCCAGTCGCGCGACGCCCCAGCGGGCCGCGGTCGATCCGGTTGCGGCTCACCAGGCGGGTGCGCCGTCGCCGGCCGGCCGCAGCTCGAAGGCCCACACCCAGCCGCCGGTGCTCGAGCGCACCACCATCGCGCGCTCGCGGGTCCAGGCGCTCGACCCGCATCGCGTAGCCGGGCATGGGGATCTCGTCGCCCGACCCGCAGGTCCTGGAGCTCCGGCACGACGCGGTCCACGTTGCGGATGTCCACGCCCAGGCGCCGCTCGATCCAGTCGTAGGTGTAGGCGCCCGCCGCGCCCGGGGCCCATCTGCACGAGCCACGGCCAGACGGCCGACGGCGGGCGCGTCGATCTCGACGACCCGCGTCGAGACGATGGCCGGCGTCCGGCAGCAGCTCGTCGCCGGCGACCGCGCCGCGCGCCTCGTCGCCGGTCGCGCCCCAGGTCATGTGCCGGGGGCGAAGGACGGCGGCGTAGAGGACGACGCCGACGCCGAGGCGCGGCGGCCGTCCATGACGAGGCGGCTGGCTCACGTCGTCGAGTCTGGCAGGTCGGGCCTCGCGCGCCGGCGCGGGGTCCCGCGCCGCGGGGGCCCGCCGGGCGTCGCGGTAGGCGAGGACCGCCACGACGAGCGCGACGGCCGCCCAGCCCCAGTGGAGCACCCAGGTGCGCGGAGTCCTCGGCGAGGTAGCTCGGCAGCGCCTCGCGCCAGGCGCGGTAGAGCGGGTTCGCGGTGCTCTGGAGGTTGACCACCCAGGCGATGTCGCCGCGCAGGCCCTCGGCCACGATCCAGCCCTGCGCCAGCACCCCCGCCGCGCCCAGGGCCAGGAAGGTCGCCAGGCGCCACCCGCCGGACCGCACCCACCAGGCGATCGCGATGGCCGCCAGCGGCAGCACCACCACCAGCTGGCGCCCGGGGAACCACCACCCCTGCATCGTCAGGGCCACGAACGTCGCGACGAACCAGCCCGCGGCCAGCGGCAGCGCGAGGGTCAGCGCGCCCGGCGGCCGGCGGCCCGCCAGCGCCCCCAGGGCGGGGATCAGCGCCAGCCAGGCGGGCTGCCAGGCGGCGATCCCGAAGTCGCGGTCGACGAACAGGCCCACCAGGCGCCGGCTGCGCCCGACGTAGTCCGGGTGGGAGCCGATCACCTGCAGCTGGCCGTCGACGAAGTACGACCCGGCGGCGTACGGGGTGGTGCCGCCGTAGAGCGCCTCGTGCGCCACCAGGAAGGCGACGGCCGCCAGGGCCAGCCCGGCCGCCAGCCCGCCCGCCGCGCGCGGGCGGCCGGTGCGCCAGAGCCGCCACACCCCGAGCAGCGCCAGGACGACCGCCACCGGGGCGTACTTCACCGCCAGCCAGGGCAGCGCCACCACGGCGATCGCCAGCACGGCCAGGCCCCCGCGGCGCAGCGGCCCGGTGAGCGCGGCGACCGCGGCCACCGCGGCCAGCGCGCCGACGATCTCCGGGTACACCTGGCTGCCGTAGGCGGCCAGGGGGGCCGAGGCGCCCAGCACGCCGGCCACCAGGGCCGCCGGCAGCACCGGCACCGCGAAGCGTCTCACGCTCGTCCAGAGGGTGAGGGTCGCCACCGCGGCCGCGATCAGGCACAGCGTCAGCTTGGCCAGCACCCAGCCGCCGAGCGCGGTCGGGGCGGCCAGGATCACCGGCAGCAGGGGGTCGTGGGGCTCCACCAGGCGGCCGTCGGGCTGGGGCCGGGCCTGGGGCGCCAGGGTGATGGCGTAGAAGGGGCGGTAGGCGTCGTCCTCGTACTGCGGGCGCACGTCGAGGTCGCCGTCCTGGGCGATGCTCAGGGCCGTCACGAGGTAGTGGGGCTCGTCGGCGGTGGTCTGGACCGCGAACGTGGCGGGCACGTCGACCGCGACCGCCGCCGCGGCGAACGCCACCGCCGCCACCAGGACCATCGCCACCCGCAGCGAGAGGCCCCTCACGAGAAGGCCCGGTCCCGCCGCACCACGAGCAGCCAGGTCAGGACCCCCGAGAGGGCCACCAGCACCAGCGCGGCCAGGCTCGCGTCGGCCCAGAAGGCGTCCTCGGCGGCGCTCCAGATGCGGGTGGCCAGGGTGGGGAAGCCGGCGGGCGCGAGCAGCAGCGTGATCGGCAGCTCCTTCATGGCCGACAGCAGCACCAGGCCGGCGCCCGCGGCGATGCCCGGGGCCATCAGCGGGAGGTCGATCGAGGCGAGGCGCGCGGCCCGGCCGCGTCCGAGCATGCGCCCGGCGTCGTCCAGGCGCCGGGGCACGCTGGTCGCGGCGACCCGGGTCGGGCCCAGGGCGAGGGCGCCGAAGTGCAGCGCGTAGCCGCCCACCAGGAGCGGCAGCGTCTGGTACAGCGCGCCGAACGCGCCCGGGCTGTTGAGGGTCCAGAAGGCGAGCGCCAGGGCGATCACGATCCCGGGCAGCGCGAAGCCGCCCGTCACCAGGGCGTCGGCCGCCGGCCCCAGCCGCCCGCGGTGCCGCGAGGCGAGGAAGGCCACCGGCAGCACCACCGCGACGGCCACGAGGGCCGCGGCGCCGCTGGCGAGGGTCGTGTTGAGGGCCGGCTCCACCAGCCGGTCCGGGTGTGCGATCAGCGAGGTGCTGCGCGAGGAGCCCTCCCCGGCGCCGCGCACCACCCAGTAGGCGAGCACGGCCAGCGGCGCCGCCAGGGCCAGCGCGAGCAGCGCGCCCACGAAGCCGAGCGCCGGCCCGGTCCAGCGCCCGAGCGGGACCTGCAGGGGGCGCCCGTCGCGCCGGACGTCCGCCGGACCGCGGCCGGTCGACGCGCGCGCTGGGCCAGCACCACCAGGATGGCCAGCACGCCCAGCACCAGGCTGAGCGCGGCCGCGATGGGCGGGTCGATGAGGCGGTTGGCGTAGATCGCGCGCGTCAGGGTGTCGTACCTCAGCAGCTGCACGGCGCCGAAGTCGGCGATGACGTAGAGGAAGACGATCAGCGCGCCGGCGGCGATCGCCGCGCGCGCCTGGGGCAGCACCACGGCCCGGAAGGTCGCGACCGGGCCGTGTCCCAGGAGCCGCGAGGACTCCTCCATCGCCGGGGACAGCTGGCGCAGGCGGGCGGCCACCGGCAGGTAGACGTAGGGGTAGGTCAGCAGCGTCAGGACGACGAAGGCGCCGAGAAAGCCCTGCACGCGCGGCAGGGAGCCGACGCCCAGCGGCGACAGCATCCGCTCCGCGATCCCCCCCGTCGCGAAGGCGGCGATCAGCGCGAACGCGCCGATGAACGAGGGCATCACCAGCGGCAGGGGCAGCAGCAGCCGCAGCACCCGGCGGCCGGGCAGGTCGGTGCGGGCGACCAGCCACGCGGCGAGCGTCCCCACGACGCCGGCGGCGACGGCCACGCTGCCCGCCAGCAGCAGGCTGCGCCCGAGGGGCGCGAGCAGGGCCCGGTCCGTGACGGTCGACCAGAACCCGCCCTCCTCCAGCGTGCGCACCAGCAGGTACGCGAGCGGCGCCGCGAACGGCGCCGCCACCAGCACGACGATCAGCCGCAGGCCCGCCCCGCGGGCGCTGAGGCGTCCGCTCAGTTGAGCCCGCTCGCCGCGATCAGCTTGCCCGTGCCCTCGATGTCCCCGAGCTGCTCGGGGTCCTCGCCCGCCGGGGGCTCCAGGGTCTCCAGCGGCGGGACCCCCGTCGCGGCCGGCACGCCGTCGGCCACCGGGTACTCGAAGGTCTCCTGCGCGAAGTACTCCTGCGAGCCCTTCGACAGCAGGAACGCGATGAACTCCTGGGCCTCCTCGGGCTTGTCCGAGGCCGCCAGCACGCTCGCGGTGCTCGGGATCACCAGGGCCCCGATGTCGCCGGCGGCGAACTCGTGGTTGCGGCTCGGCAGGGAGGGGTCCTCGGCCAGGAAGCGGTGGTTGTAGTAGTGGTTGACCAGGCCGAAGGGGATCTCGCCCCGGCCGACGGCCTCGACGATCGCGTTGTTGTTGGCGTAGGTCTGCGCGTCGTTGGCCTTCATGTCCTTCAGCCACTTCGCGGCGACCTCCTCGCCCTCCAGGTCGCGCATCGCGGTGATGAAGTCCTGGAACGAGCCGTTGGTGGGGGCGAGGCCCACCTTGCCCCGGTACGCGGGTCCGGTCAGGTCGAAGACCGAGTCGGGCAGGTCGGCCTCCGCGACCTCGTCCGCGTTGTACACCAGCACCCGCTGGCGGGCGCTGGTGCCGACCCAGCGGCCGTCCGAGTCCGCGAACTCCTCCGGCGACCAGGGCGCGCACGTTCGTCCGGGAGCGGCGCGAGCAGCTCCTTCTCGGCCAGGTAGGCGGTCGCCCCGGGGCTCTGTCCCCAGTAGACGTCGGCCGGGCTCCGGTCGCCCTCGGTGCCGATCAGCAGCGCCAGGTCGTTGGTGTCGCCGTAGCGCACGTCGATGGCCACGTCGTTCTCCTCCGAGAACTCCTCCAGCAGCGGCCCGACGAGGGTCTCGGAGCGCCCGGTGTAGATCGTCAGCGGGTCCCGTTCGCCGCCGCCGCAGGCGCTCGCGACCACCCCGACCGCCACCACCACACCCGCCACGAACAGCGCTCTGCTGCGACTCACCCTCGGCCCCCCCGATCGTTCCGGCGCGCACCGGCGCCGCTGTCGAGGGCAGTGTAAGGTCCGCCGACGTTGAGTGTAAGGCGCACCTACGAAAAGCGGACGGTGGTCACGCGCAGCGCCCTGCTGGCGGCCGGCTGCCTGGCCCTCGCCGCGAGCGTCGTCTACGTCGCCATGACGGTGGACGTGTCCGAGCTGGGCGAGGTCCTCCACGCGGCGGTGACCGATCCGACGGGGCTGACGATCGCCCTCACGGCCTACTTCCTGGCCTTCGTCGTGCGCGCCGGGCTCTGGTGCCGGGCCCTGCCGGGCCTGCCCTTCGGCCAGTCGCTGGCGGCGATCCACGTCTCCCTGGCGGCCAACCACATCCTGCCGCTGCGCCTGGGCGAGCCCGTGCGCGTCATCTCGGTCGTGCGCCGCGCGAAGGCGCCGATCGCGGCCGCCACCGCCTCGACGATCCTGCTGCGCGCCGCCGACGTGCTGGCGGTGGTCGCCATCGCCGCGATCCTCGGCCCGGGGCTGGCCGAGGACCTGATCGGGGGCGCCGGGCTGCCGCTCGCCCTGGCCTCGGGAACCCTGCTGCTGGCCGCGGCCGCGTGGCTGGCGCGGGTGGTCCGCCGGACCGGCGCGAACAGCGGCGCCTGGCTGGCGCTGGTGGTGCCCGGCTCGGCGCTGGCCTGGCTGCTCGAGAGCGTGCTCGTGTGGTCGTGCGCGGGCTGGGCGGGGATGGACGTCTCGCCCACCGACGCGGCCCTGGTCACGGCGGTGACGATCGCGGCCCAGACCGTGGCGATCACCCCCGGCGGCATCGGGACCTACGAGGCGGCCGCGACGGCCGCCTTCGTGGGCCTCGGCGCGGACCCCGGCGCGGCCCTGGCCGCCGCGGTCGCCGCCCACGCCCTCAAGACCGGCTACGCCCTGGTCGCGGGCGGCGTGGGGGCCGTGTGGCCGGCGCCGGGCCTCTTCGGCTACCTCCGCCTCGCGCGCACCGCCGCCCCGGCGGCGGCCGCGCCGCCGCGCCCGGGCCCGGGGGACAGCGCGCCGGTGGTGCTGGTGCTGCCCGCCCACGACGAGGAGCAGACGGTCGCGGCCGTCGTCGCCCGGGCGCCCCGGCGCGTCGCGGGCCGGCCGGTGCGGGTGATCGTGGTCGACGACGGCTCGCGCGACGCGACCGCGGCCCGCGCCGAGCGCGCGGGGGCGAGCGTCGTGCGGATGGGCGCCAACCGCGGGCTGGGCGCGGCCGTGCGGCGCGGGCTGGCCGAGGCGGTCGCCCTCGACGCCGCCGCGGTCGCCTTCTGCGACGCCGACGGCGAGTACGCCCCGGAGGAGCTCGAGGCGCTGGTGGCCCCGATCCTGTCGGGGCGGGCCGACTACGTGGTCGGCTCGCGCTTTCGCGGCGAGATCGGGCACATGCGCCCGCTCCGGCGTCTCGGCAACCGCGTCCTGACCCTGGCGCTGTCGGCCGTCGCGCGCCGGGCGCTCTCGGACGGCCAGAGCGGCTACCGCGCCCTCTCGCGGGCGGCCGCCGCCGACGCCGAGATCATCCACGACTTCAACTACGCCCAGGTGCTCACCCTCGACCTGCTCGGCAAGGGCTACCGGTACGCCGAGGTGCCCATCAGCTACGCCTTCCGCCGGCACGGCCGCTCGTTCGTGCGGCTGCTGCCCTACCTGCGGCACGTCGTCCCCGCGGTCTATCGCGAGATCAACGCGGTGGCGCCCGCTCCCGCGCGCACCTTCGACCTGTACGCGCGCGGTCCCCTCGGGGTGGCGCTAGGGCGCTCCCGCGGCGCCGCCGCCGGCCCGCGCGGCCGTCGGCTCAGTCCTCCACGACGTGCGCCGCGAAGCGCGCCCGCGCCGCCGCCCAGCCGTCGGCGTCGAACCCGCCCCCGGGGCGCAGGCAGTCGACCGCCGCCCAGGCCATGGCCAGCGCGTGGTGGGCGTTGTCGTGCACGAACAGGCCCTGCCGCCCCAGCGTCAGCAGGGCGGGCTGGGCGGCCGCCCAGGCGTCGAGGCGCGCGAGGTGCTCCTCGAACCCGGTGCGCAGGATCGGGTAGGCGTGGGGCAGGCGCACGACCTCGACGCCCGCGACCGCCGGGCCGGGGCAGCCCCGCCTCCACCAGGCCCGCGACGACCACCGCGCCCAGGGTGGCGTCGCCGGCGCGCCACAGCCGGTCGCCCGCGTCGCAGGGGATCTCGGCGCAGAGCACCGTCGTGCCGGGCGGGTCGTCCCCGTCGCGGTAGTTCTTGGGCTCGGACACGCGGGTGACGGGCGTCGTGCCGCCGGGCAGGTAGTGGGCGTCGAACGGGGTGTACCGCGGACGGTCGAGGACGAGGTACACCAGCAGCATCGCCCGGAACTCCAGGGCGGCCGCGGCGGCCAGCGCGCCGGGGTCCGGGGCCGGCGTCGTCATCGCGGCCAGCGCCGGCAGGGGGAGGGTGGACCAGACGCGCCGCCCGGTCAGCGCGCGGCCGTCGGCGAGCGTCACGGTGCCGCCGTCGCCGGCCAGCTCCACCCGCGCCACCTCCGCGCCGGTCTCGATCCGCGCCCCCGCGTCGCGGGCGGCGGCGGCGAGCGCCTCGCTGATCTGGCCGTAGCCGCCCCGGGGGTAGAGGAAGATCCGCTTGCCCTCGGCGCCGCGGGCCAGCACCCGCCGCAGGATGCGCGCGGGCGACGACGCGGCCACGCGCCGGCGCGCCTGCTCGCCGGAGAGCTCCGCGGGCGCGACGCCCCAGATCTTGCGCGCGTAGGGGAAGTAGAAGCGCCCGCAGATCGTGGGGCCGAGCGCCGCGCGCAGCACCTCGGCGAAGGTGTCGTGGCGCGGGCGGCGCAGCGGCGCCAGCGCCATGTCGCGCGCGGTGCCGAGCGCCATGGCCGGCGGGAGCCGGCGCAGCATGTCGGCCGGCCGCAGCGGGAACGCGATCCACCGGTCGCCGAGGCGGATGCGGCCGTTGCGCGGGCGCCGCTGAAGGTCCGCCCCGAGCAGCGCGGTCAGCTCGGCCAGGATCCGCGGCTCGATCGTGGGGTGCAGGCGGTGGCTGCCCAGGTCGACGCGCACCCCGGCGACCGTGCGGCTGCCGGCGGCGCCCCCCAGGTGGGCGGAGCGCTCGAGCAGGGCCACCCGGTGCCCGGCGCGGGCGGCGCGGTAGGCCGCCCCGATCCCGGCGGGGCCCCCGCCGAGCACCAGCAGGTCGTACGCGGGCGCGCTCAGGCCGCGGCGGGGTAGGCGATGGTCGGCTCGCCGACGAACGCGACGCCCACGCGGTCGCCCGGGGCGTGCCGCGGCGCCCCGATCGACCGGCAGCGCAGCATCGCGCCGCCGTTCAGCCGCAGGTGCAGCACCGCGTCACGGCCGAAGTACTCGATGCGGTCCACCGTCGCGTCGTCGCCGGCGCGCACGCGGATCCGCTCGGGCCTGATCATCACCTCCACCGGTCCCTCGGCCCGCTCGTGGAGCGGGATGCGGCCGATGGGCGTGTCCGCGCCGTCCCCGACCGCGGTGCCGGGGACGAAGTTGGCGTCCCCGATGAACTCCGCGACGGCCCGGGTGGCGGGCAGCTCGTAGAGGCCGGCCGGGCTCCCCTGGTGGGCGACGACGCCGTCGTCCATCACCGCGATCTCGTCGCCCACGGCGAAGGCCTCCTCGCGGTCGTGCGTCACGAAGACCCCGGTCGCGTCGATCGCGGCTCAGCAGGCGGCGCACCTCGGCCCGCAGCTCGGCCCGCAGCGGGGCGTCGAGGCTCGAGAAGGGCTCGTCCAGCAGGATCACCGAGGGGCGCGGCGCCAGCGCGCGCGCCAGCGCGACGCGCTGCAGCTGGCCGCCCGAGAGGGTGGCCGGCGCGCGATCGTCGCAGGCCCTCCAGGCCCACCAGGGCGAGCGTCTCGGCGACGCGGGCGTCGCGTCCGGCGTCGCGGCGGGGGAGCCCGTAGGCCACGTTCCGGGCCACGCTCAGGTGGGGGAAGACGGCCGCGTCCTGGAAGACCATCCCGATCCGGCGCTTCTCGGCCGGTACGAAGACGCCGTCGCCGACGAGGGTGCGCTCGCCGACCGTCACCGTGCCCGCCGCCGGGACGCTCCAGGCCGGCCAGGCAGCGCAGCAGCGTCGTCTTGCCGCAGCCGCTGGGCCCGATCAGCGCGACCAGCGATCCGGCCGCCACCGTCAGGTCGACGCCCCGCAGGACGCGGGTCTGCCCGAACGACATCGTGAGCCCGCGGATCGCGACGGGCTCCGCGCTCATGCGGGCGGCCTACCCAGGAAGGACGTAAAGACCGGCGGCCGCGCGCTCGCCGATGACCCGCTCGACGCCGTCGATCTCCACGGTCAGCTGGCCGGCGGCCGGGTCGATGCGCAGCACCTCGAGGTCCGTGCCCGGCACCAGGCCCTGCTCGTAGAACCAGTGCAGGAGGTCCCCGTCGTGCTCGGCCAGCCGGACGATGCGCGCCTTGCCCTCGGTCACCTTGGCGAGCGCGGTGAGGTCGCGGTTCTCCTCCTGCTCGTGCGCCGTGTCGACCGGCCACCCGTGCGGGCAGCGGTCGGGGTGCCCCAGCTGGACCGCGAGCCGCTCCACCATCTCGTCGCTGAAGGCGTCGCCGATGTCGTCGGCGTGCACGTGCGACTCGGCGGCGGTGTAGCCCATGAAGTCGGTCAGGAAGCGCTCGATGATGCGGTGGTGGCGCACCACCCGCTCGGCCTCCTCGCGCCCCTTCTTGGTGAGCAGGGGCCCCTTGCGCGGGCCGCGCTCGACCAGGCCCTCGGACTCGAGCCGCTTCATCATCTCGCTGGCCGTGGGGGGCGTGACGCCCAGCATCTCGGCCACCCGGGCCGCGGGCACCGGGGCCTCCTTCACGACCGGTCCGTACTCGCCGACCGGCGTCGCGAGGAAGTAGATCGCCTCGAGGTAGTCGTCGGTGGAGTGGACGCGTCCCATCACCCGTCATCCTATCCGTATCGGCGGACGCGCGGGCCGCGGTCCCGCGCCGGGGGGACTGGCGCGAACGGGCGACATTCGTTACGTTCGGCACATGAGCGCGTCGCGTGATCGCGGGGCGGCACCCCGGCGGATCCTGGTGATCGCCAACGAGACGTGTGCGGCCCGCGGGATCGTCGAGGAGGTCGCGTACCGGGCCGGCGACGGGGGCGAGATCATGGTCGTGGCCCCCGCCCTCGCGCGGACCCGGCTCGAGCACTGGCTCACCTCCGACCTGGAGCGCCGCCAGGAGGAGGCGCGGGCACGGCTGGAGGCCTCCCTGCGGGCCATGCACGACGCCGGCCTGACGGCCAGCGGGCACCTGGGCGACGCGGACCCCCTCCAGGCGCTGGACGACGCGCTCAGGGTGTTCGAGCCCGACGAGGTGGTGATCTCGACCCACCCGCCCCAGCGCTCGGGCTGGCTGGAGCGCCAGGTGGTGCGCCGCGCCCGCGAGCGCTACACGCTCCCGATCACCCACGTGGTCATCGATCTCGAGCACGAGAGCGTGGAGTCCGACGGCGACGCCCGCGGCCGCTCCCCGCGGGCCTCCGGGCGGCGCATGCGCCTCTTCCACGCCAGCGACTACGACGAGGCCATGGCCATCCAGAACGGCGGCTTCCGCGACCGGCGCGCCTCCGGCGGACCCCCCGGGGTGTGGGTGACCGACCGCCCGCCGCACCCGGGGTCGTCGGCCGAGGAGTGGGTGGTGTTCGCGGTCGACCTCCCCGAGGAGGCCGTGGCCGCCTACGAGCGCGAGGCCGGGGAGGAGGGCCGGCGCTTCCTGATGCCGGCCGAGCTGCTCAACCGCTACGGCCCGCCGGTCGCCGAGGGCGACTGGTCCGAGTAGCCCCGGCGGCTCCGGTCGCCGGCTACGACTCGGTGATGCGCACCGAGAAGATGTAGATCGGGCTGGTCGGCGTCTGCGACGCCGGGTCGCCCGGGTCGGCGTTCGGGTCGACGAAGGTCTCGATCGTCCGCGCCACGTCCAGGCCCCTGACCACCCTGCCGAACTTCGAGAACGAGTTGGGCAGGGCCGACGCGTCGCCGGTCACGATGAAGAACTGCGAGCCGTTGGTGTCCGGCCCCGAGTTGGCCATCGCCACCGAGCCGGCGGGGTAGCCGTCGTCGGGCAGCTCGTCCGGGAAGGTGTAGCCGGGGCCGCCGTAGCCCTTGCCCTCGGGGTCGCCGCCCTGGATCACGAAGCCGGACACGACCCGGTGGAAGGTCAGGCCGTCGTAGAAGCCCTCGCGGGAGAGGAAGACGAAGTTGTTGACCGTCTCGGGCGCCGCCTTCGCGTCGAGGGCGATGACGATGTCCCCGCACGAGGTGGACATGGTGGCCCGGTAGGCCGTGGAGGTGTCGATCGTGAGCGGCGGCGCGGCCGAGTAGGTGGTGGGGTCGGCCGGCGGGTCGGGGGTGCGCGCGCTGCAGGTCGCCCCGGTCGCGCTGGTGATGACGCCGGCGTCCTCGCCGGTCGTGCCGGCCGTGGTCGCGGTCGCGCCTCCGCCGCCCCCGCCGCCGTCGTCGTCGCCGCCGCAGGCGGCGACGGCCAGCGCGATGGCCAGCACGGCGGCCAGCGCCGCCGCGGGCCGCAGCAGGCCGCGCAGCCGGGCGCTCACACCGCGACCGCCACGCGGACCGCCCGCGCGCTCTCGATGGCGCGCAGGCGGAAGTAGGTCAGCGTCCAGGCGAGGGCCGCGAACGGGGCCGCCAGGCTGTTGCCCAGGACCGAGGCGAGGAAGCCGCGCAGGGTCTCCTCGAGCGGCTGGAGCACGACCCCGAGCACCAGGGTGAAGGCGAACACGATCACCATGGTCATCACCACCACCCCGAAGACCGGCCACGAGTTGCCGCGCACCAGGGCGCGGCTGCGCCCGAAGCCGTCGATCACGCTGCGCGACTCCAGCACGATCACGGGCGACACGACCAGCCACCAGGTGAGGAGCACCAGGCCGGGCACGATCAGCAGGGCCAGGCCCACCAGGATCCCCGCCGCCGCCAGGATGCCGGCCACGATCAGCGGCACCAGCCGCTGGCCGGCGAAGCCGAAGGTGTGCATCACGCCGAGGTCGCAGCGCCCGTCGCTGACGTCCTCGACGGCCTTCACCAGGGCCCCCTGCACCAGGAAGATCGCCGCCAGGTTGAGGAGGTTGGCCAGGATCACCCCGGGCCAGCCCAGCATCACCAGCACGGCCGTGACCACGCCGAGCGGCACGTAGACGATCGCCGCGATCGAGATCAGGTGGCGCGCATGGGCGCGGTACAGCGCCCATGAGTCGCGCATTATCTCGCCCGGCTGCATGACGGCGGACTGTAGTGGAGCATCCGGGCGACCGGACATCCTCAGGTCCGTATGCCCACGCCGCGGACGAATGTCAGCCACGCCCACGCGAGCAGGGCCGCGGCCAGGCCCAGGGTCACCCCGACCGAGAGCCACCCGTTGACGTCGGAGGTGCCGAGCATGCCCTCCCGGGCGGCGACCACCATGTAGAAGATCGGGTCGAAGTGGGTCAGCGTGCGCCACGGCTCGGTGAGCGCGTCCACCGAGTAGAAGACCCCGCCGAGGAACACCAGCGGCTGGATCACCAGGTTGCCCACCACGTTCTGCTGGTCCCAGCCGGTCGAGTAGAGGCCCACGATCGTGCCCAGGGCCGAGAACGCGAGGCTGGTGCCGATGAGGGCGGCCGCCAGGATGTCCGGGCGCTCGATGCCGAAGTCCACGAAGACCCGCGCCGCGACCAGGGTGAAGAGCGCCGATCAGCAGGCTGCGCAGGACCCCGCCCGCCAGGTATCCCAGCAGCATCTGCGACGCGCTCATCGGGCTGCTGGCCGGGTCCTCGATGAACCCGTCGCTGCGCGCCTGGTAGATCGACGTGGCCGTGTTGGCGAACGCCGAGGTGGCCACGCCCATCAGCACGAGCCCCGGGACGATGAACTGCTCGTACGGGACGCCGTCCACCACGCGGATCTGGCTGCCGAGGGCGATCCCGAACACCACGATGAACAGGACCGCCGACACCACCGGCGGCAGGATGGTCTGGCTCCAGAGGCGGACGACCCGCAGCACCTCGCGCTCGGCCAGCGCCAGCATCCCGCGGCGGCGCACCCGGCGCAGCTGGGCGGTGCTCACCGGCCCACCAGCCGCAGGTACACGTCCTCCAGGCGCGGCGCGGCGAACCGCTCGCGGAGGTCGTCCGGGGGCCCGTCGGCCACGATCCGCCCCCCGCGGATGAACGCCACCCGCTCGCACAGGGCCTCGGCCTCCTCGATGTAGTGCGTCGTGAGGAGGATCGTGGTGCCGTCGGCGTGGAGGGCCCGGATGTAGCTCCACAGGTCGTGGCGCAGCTCGAGGTCCACCCCGGCCGTCGGCTCGTCCAGGATCACCAGCCGCGGCCGGTGCAGCAGCGCGCGCGCGAGCAGCAGCCGCCGCCGCATGCCGCCGGACAGCAGGTTGGCGTAGCTGCCGGCCTTGGCCGTCAGGTCGAACGCCACGAGCATGTCGTCGGCGCGGCGGCGCGCCTCGCGCGCGGGACAGGCCGAAGTAGCGGCCGTGGAGCATCAGCAGCTCGCGCACCGGGACGAAGCGGTCGAGCGCGACGTCCTGGGGCGCGTAGCCGATGGCCGTGCGCGCGGCGCCCGCCGTGGCCCCGGAGGCCGGCTCGCCGAAGACCGAGATGGTGCCGGCGCTCGGGCGGGTGAGGCCGACGATGCTGCGGATCAGCGTGGTCTTGCCGGCCCCGTTGGGGCCGAGCAGGCCGAAGAAGGCCCCGTCCGGGACCTCCAGGTCCAGGCCCCGCAGGGCCTCCACCCCGCCGTCGAACGTCTTCGTGACGCCGACGCACGAGAGCGCGGGCTCCGGGCCGCGGCGCGCCGGCCGCGACCCGGAGGGCGCCTCAGAGCTCGGCGTCGAGGACCTCGTCGTCTCCGCCGCCGCGCATGCGCCTGAGCACGATGATGACCGCCCCCGCGGCCGCTCCCACGATCACGATCTTCGTGATCACGCCCCGGATGCGGCGCTTCTTCCTGGGCTGGCTCCATGAGCCCGACGACCGCCTTCTGGAGGTCGAGGGCGGAGTTCTCAACCTTGCGCTGGAGGCGCCGGTCGTAGGCGAGCTTGCGGGCGATCGCCGACGGCGGCTTGCCGCTCACCTGCTCGTTGACCTCCTTGCCGACCGAGAAGGCCTGCTTGACGGCCCCGTGGAACTCGGGGTCGCTGGCTGCCTTCTGGACGATCGGCCGCACGGTCTCGAGGAGCGCCGCGACGCCCGCGAGCGACCTCGAGCTGTCCTTCGACATCTGACCTCCCTGTGTGTCTCGGCGTCCACCCGGGCGGATGTCGCTCAGTCGGCCACGGATGAGCCGTCGACCGACGCGGAACGTGATGTACCCGATCAGGGCTTGACGGCGGTTCATACCGACAACTCTAGTGCCGCGGGGCGGGCGGCGTGAAACCCGTCGGCGCTGGTGCCGCCCCGGGCCGGTCTCGTAGGGTGCCCGGGTATGCCCCCCGAGCGGTCATTCGCGCTGGTCCGTCACGGCCAGACCGACTACAACCTCGCGCGCCGCCTCAACGGCGATCCGGCGGTGCCCATCCCGCTCAACGCCACCGGCCTGCGCCCAGGTGTCCGAGCTGAAGCCGCGCGTGCAGGCCCTGCCGGTCGATCTCGGCGTGTGCACCCGCTTTCCGCGCGCCCGCCAGACCAAGTCGATCCTCCTGGAGGGCCGCGAGGTGGCGCGCGAGGTGTGCGCGGACCTCGACGACGTCCACCTGGGCGACTTCGAGGGCGCCCCGGTCACCGAGTACCGGGCCTGGCGCGACGAGTACGGCCCGGAGGCCCGGCCCCCCGGAGGCGGCGAGAGCCGCATCGACGCCCTGACGCGCTACGTGCGCGGCTTCGAGTGGGTGCTGGGCCACGACGCGCGCTTCGCCGCTCGTCGTCACCCACGACATCCCGATCCGCTTCCTGCGCAACGCGATCGCCGGCGACGACCCGATCTCGGGGCCGATCCGGTCGATCGACAACGCCTCGCTGGTCGTGGTGAGCGAGACGCAGCTGCGCCGCGGCCTCGACGTGATGCGTCGGAGGCTGCCTGCCGCGGCCACGTGAGCTACCATGCTCGCGGCTCCGTCATCGGAGCCGGTCGTGCGGACAAAACGAAGGATGAGGCAATGGCTGAGGGTGTCGTGAAGTGGTTCTCGTCCGAGAAGGGCTACGGATTCATCACGCCGGATGACGGTGGCAAGGATCTGTTCGTCCACTTCTCCGAGATTCAGGGGTCGGGATACCGCAACCTCGAAGAGGGCCAGCGGGTCAGCTACGAGGCCACCGAGGGCCAGAAGGGCCCCCAGGCTTCGACCGTCCAGGCGCTCTAGGCGCCCGAGTCAGGGTCCAGGCATCGAGAGGAGACGTTCTGGCGACAAAGCAGAAGGAAGAGGCGATCGAGGTGGAGGGTGAGGTCACCGAGGCCCTCCCGAACACCATGTTCCGCGTGATCCTGGACAACGAGCACGAGGTCCTCGCCCACATGGCGGGCAAGCTGCGTCGCTTCCGCATCCGGATCAACCCGGGCGACCGGGTCAAGGTGGAGCTGTCGCCCTACGACCTCAACCGGGGTCGCATCACCTTCCGCCTGAAGTAGGCCTCCCGCGCAGGTTGGCCGGCCCGTCCTCGCCGCGCGCTACAGCGCCGCGGCGAGAGCGGGCCGTGCCTCTGCGGCGGGGTCGGCCACCGCGGCGGCGGGCGAGCCGTCGAGCAGCACCGGGCGCAGCGGCGCCTCGATCACCCGATCGCCGGCGACGCCGACCCGGTAGGCCCGCCGGTCGTCCCGCGACGCGACGACGGCCGCCAGGCGGCGGTCCACGAAGTGCAGGCCCACGCCGTCCTCGGCCGCCAGGCCCGGCGCCAGGCCGCCCCGCAGAGCGCCCATGTAGGCGTCGCGCCGCACGTTGTAGTGGGGGCAGTTGCTGCCCGGCAGCAGGCCCAGCCCCCCGGTGAGGGGCTCCAGCCGGGTGCCGAAGGACGCCGTCACGCCGCCCTCGAACCAGCACATCGATCCGGCGCACAGGCCGGCGAGCACGACGCCCCGCTCCCACGCCTCGCGCAGGATCACGTCGATGCCCTGGGCCCGCCAGACGGCCAGCAGGTTGACCGTGTTGCCGCCCCCGACGTAGATCACGTCCTGCGCGAGCAGCAGCGACCGGACGTCGTCGACCGTCCGGTTGAACAGGTTGAGGTGGGTCGGCGTGCACGCGCGCTCCGAGAACGCGCCGTAGAACTTCACGATGTAGCTCGAGTTGTCGCCGCCCGCCGTGGCGAGGAAGCACACGCGGGGCCGGTCCACGCCGGCGGCGTCGAGGATGTAGTCGTCGAGCGCCCCTCCCCGCGGGTCCTCGCTGAACCCGCCCCCGCCCAGGGCCACGATCTGTCGCGGCCGACGCGGGGCCACGGATCCAGCGCGGTGGTGACGCGCGCGGGTCATGGCGGCCATGATCGGGGCCCGTGCCGGTTCCTCTGAGGGACCTGTGGACAGATTTTCGGGGCGCCCCGCTGGCCCGGTGGACAGGCGCGGCGTCGGTACTCTGCCGGGGATGAGCCGCAACATCGTCGCCTGCGGGGGCGGGGGATGGTCGTCGGAGCCCGGCGACGGGGCCCTCGAGGACTACATCCTCGGCCTCACCGCCTCTCCGCGCCCGCGCATCTGCCTGCTCCCCACCGCCAGCGGCGACTCGGACTGGCTGGTGGCCCGCTTCCACGAGTTCTTCCGCCCGCGCGCCGTGACGGCGACGCACATCTCGCTCTTCCGGGCCCACCCCGAGGGGGTGGCCGAGCACCTGCTGGAGCAGGACGTGATCTACGTCGGCGGGGGCAGCAGCGCCAACCTGATGGCCGTCTGGGCGGTCCACGGCATGGCCGACGTGCTGCGCCGGGCCTGGGAGGGCGGCGTCGTGCTCGCGGGGGTCAGCGCCGGCGCCATCTGCTGGTTCGCCGCCGGCCTCACCAACTCGCTGGGCCCGCATTTCGCCCCCGTCGCCGGGCTGGGCTTCGTCGAGGGCGGCTTCTGCCCCCACGCCGACAGCGATCCCGGGCGCCTGGTGGCCCTGCACGACCTGGTCGACCGCGGGCTGATGCCGCCCACCTACGCGGTCGATGACGGCGCCGCGATCCACATCTGCGACGAGTCGCCGCCGCGGCTGCTGTCGGCGCTGCCCGGGCGCGGCGGGCGCCTGGTGGGGCCGGGAGGGGCCGAGCAGCCCCTGGCGCCGCTCGTGCTGCACGGCTGATCTAGACGCGCCTAACCCTATGCATTAGGGTCACCGAATATGGACTGCGACCGCTGGTGTGAGCGGCAGGTCAGCCCCGTCGTGCGCGCCGCGATCGGGAGGGGGTGGAGCGGCCTGACCGTCGCGGAGACCCGTCCGGCCGACCCCGTGTGGCTCGTGTGCGCCGCCCCCGGCGCCCGCATCGACGCCCTGGCCCGCCGGGGTCTGGCCGTGGGCCTGCCCGCCCCCCTCGGCGCGGGCCGGCCGCGCGGGCCCCGGCGGGTGGCGTTCGCCCTGATCGAGGAGCCCGCGACGCTGGTGAGCGTGGACCTGGGCTTCGCCGCCTCGCGCGCGGTGATCGCCCGCGTCGGCCGCGACGGCGTGCTGGGGGTGGTGTGGGTGCGCACGGAGGACGCACGCCCGGCGCGCGCCGGCATGGTCCGCCTGCCCGCGTCCTGCGCCGACCGCCTGCGCACCGAGGCGGCGCGGGAGGGGGAGTGGCGCACCGCCGACCCCACCCCCGAGGGCTTCTCGGCGGGCGCCTGGGCGCGCGAGGCCGCGCGGCCGGTCCCGGCGCGGCTGGCGCGCGGCGACGCCGAGGCGGCGCCGGTCGTGGTGATCGCCCGCGCGCCCGCGGGGCCGGGCGAGGGGCCGCAGGAGGGCCCCGCGGCGCCCGCGGACATCGAGCTGGCCTTCGCCGGCGGGCCGCCGGTGCCCGAGGCCGAGGCCCGCATCCGGCTGCGGCTGGACGACGAGCACCAGCGCCGGCTGGCCGCCCGGCTGTGCCATCAGGGCGAGGTGCCCATCCTGCTGGTCAACCGCGCGGGCGGCTGGCTCGCCCAGGTCAGCCTCGAGCTGGGGTGGGACTCCCGGGTGCTCATCTGCGAAGCGCTGCGGGCGCGGGCGCGGGACTGAACGCCGCCTGCACCGCGGCGCGATCCGGCCCGCAGACGATGAGCCACTCGGTCGCGCGCACGTGCGAGACCGTCCCGACGCGCTCGCCGGCCGGATTGTGGATGCCGATGCGGGCGCCCACGTAGCGCGGCACGTCGATCGCCAGGGAGGCGACGTGGCCGCGGCCCGAGAGCAGCTCGGCCACCGCCGCGGGCTCGTGGAACCCCTCGTCGTTGACCGACAGGATCACCCACGGCGTGGTGAGGCCCTCGATCAGGTCGACCAGCGCCGGCCAGGCGTGGCGTGCGCTGTTGAAGGGGCTGCGCGTGGTCCGGCAGTCCAGGCGCTTGCGCGCCACCCCGTAGGCCTCCGGGCGGTCGGCGCGGGTGATGGTCTCCCACACGTGGTAGTTGGCGAAGTAGGAGTGCTGGTTGTAGGGCGGGTCGAGGTAGGCGCAGTCCACGTCCCCGAGCTCGCGCGCGAGCGCGTTGGCATCGCGCCGCACCACCTCGCCGGCGGGGCCCGGGACGGGCTCGGGCTCGCGCAGCGCGAGCGGCTTGAGGCTCCGCGCGGCGGCGCTCTTGAGGTAGGCCATCTGCAGGCCGCACGTCGAGTCGACGCGGTCGGCGGCCTCCAGCAGGCTGGTCAGGAGGCAGCCGTGCGTGACCGGATCGACGTCCAGCGCGTCGATGCCCTCCCGGATCGCGTCGATCACGGCGCCGTTGTCCTCCGAGAAGTAGCGGGCCTCGCGGCAGAAGGTCTCGGTGACGTAGCCGGGCGCGCCGGGGAGCGCCTGCAGGCCGGCCAGCAGGCGGCGCAGGCGCGGGCGGTCCAGGTCGTCGCCGGCGGCGATGTAGGCCTGGCCGAACGCCTCCGAGTAGCTCGCGAGGTCGTTGGAGACCACGTGGAGCCCGGCGCGCCGGAAGGCCTGGCCGGCCCGGGTCGTGCCGGCGAACAGGTCGCAGATCGAGGCGATCGGCAGCCGGCGCGGCCACCTCCTCCAGCAGCGGGACCAGCATCCGTTTGGAGCCGATGTACTTGATCACCCCGGCACGCCGGCCCGCCCGGCGACGGTCACCACGGCCCACGCGATCGCCAGGCCCAGGGCCGCGCCGGCGAGGACGTCCAGCGGGTAGTGCACCCCGAGGTAGACGCGCGAGAGGGCGATCAGCGCGGCCAGGACGAGCAGGGGCACCCGCAGGGCCGGGTAGCGGATCGCCACCACGCCCGCCGCCGCGAACGCGGTCGCGGCGTGGCCCGAGGGGAAGGAGGCGTCCGAGGGCAGCGCGATGAGCGCCGTGACCCCCGGGTCGCCCAGCGGCGGCCGGGCGCGCTCGGTGGCCGCCTTGACCCCGCTGGCCACCAGGGACGCCGCCGCGAAGGCGCCGGCCGCGAGCAGGGCGGTGACGGGCACCTGGCGGGGGCGGCGCCACAGGTCGGCGGCCGCGCCCACGGCGACGAACACGAGGCCCTTCACCCACCAGGCCGAGGCCAGGATCATCATCGGCGTCAGCCACGCGGCGCGCAGCGCCGCGACCGCCTCGAGCCCGGCCCGGTCAACGCGTGTCAGGAGCCCGACCACGCCGCAAGGGTAGCCGAGGCCCCCGCGCGGAGGTCATCCGCCCGGGGTCCGGCGGCGCAACGTCCCCCGGTGGTTCGGTGCACCTCAAACGCGGACTTCGGCCCGCTATGCTGCGCTCCGCGTGGCGGCCAAGAAACTCAAGAAGATCAAGGTCAAGAAGCGCTGCTGCGACTCCGCGCGCATGTGCAAGGGCTGCCCGTTGCGCCCGGAGAACCAGAAGAAGCGCCCGCGCAAGCCGGGCTGATTCTCAGGTGGCGGGTGCGGGGGTGGGGTCGCCGTCCGCGAGGCGCTCGCCGACACCCATGCAGCTCGGACACGTGTGGGGGACCAGGCGGCCGGTGCCGGCGGTTGCCGTGAACAGGCGGCGCTGACCCCAGCACGTCCCGCAGGGGATCCAGACGACGCGGCGCTCGGGATCGTGTGGGTTCCATGTCATGCGGCGAGTGTGAGCCGCGGCCCCCGGATCGCCTTTGGCCCGGTGGCCAACGATCGGGCGGTGATCCCTCGCCCCGTGCGGGCGCGGCCCGCCCCGCGGGGCAGCCTGTAGCGTGGCGCCGTGCGCGCGCTGAACCTTCCCCAGTGGGGTGCGACGCCGGTCCTCGCGGAGCTGCCGGCGCCCGTCGCGTCGCCGGGGCACGCGCTCGTGCGCGTGCGCGCCGCGCCCCTCAACCCGCTCGACCTGGCCGTCGCCTCGGGGCGCTTCTACATGCCGCTGCCCGAGCCGCCCTTCGTGCCCGGCGCCGAGGTCGTCGGCGAGGTCGTGGCCGACGGCCTCCATCCCGCGGGCACCCGGGTCTGGTGCCTGATCCTGACCGGCGGGCTGGCGGAGACGGTCGCGGTGCCCGCCGAGCGGCTGGTGCCGGTGCCCGATGCCCTCTCGGACGAGCTGGCGGCGGCCCTCGGGATCGCCGGGCTGGCGGGCTGGATGCCGGTGCACGACCGCGGGGCGCTGGCGCCGGGGGAGACGGTGGTCGTGCTCGGCGCCAGCGGCGTCGTGGGGCAGGTCGCGGTGTGCGCCGCGCGGGCCGGGGGCGCCGGCCGGATCGTGGCGGTGGCGCGCCGGGCGGACGGGCGCGAGCGGGCCCTCGCGCTGGGCGCCGACGTCGCCCTGCCCACCGGCGAGGGCCTCGCCGAGGCCCTGCGCGAGGCCTGCGGCGACGGGGCCGACCTCGTCGTGGACGCCCTGTGGGGCGACTCGGCGGCCGCGGCCATCGGCGCCTGCGCGCGGGGCGCGCGCGTCGTGCAGGTGGGCAACGCCGAGAGCCCGGTGATGCCGATGGTCGCCGGGCCCCTCAGGGGGCGCCGGCTGGACCTGCTCGGCTTCTCGGTGCTGGTGGAGGAGCCGGCCGAGGTGGCCCGCGCCTACCGCGACCTCACCGCCGCCGTCGTCGCCGGGGCGCTCGACGTCGACCTGGACATCGACGTCGTGCCGCTCGACGACGCCCCGGCGGCCTGGGCGCGCCAGGCCTCGGGGACCGGCGGGCGCAAGCTGGTGGTGACGGTCTGATGGGCTTCCACGAGGACATGGCCGCCGGCTACGGCTTCGACGGCGCCACCGTGCGCCTCGGGCGGCCGTTCGTGGACCCCGCCGCGCCGGACACCGCGGTCGAGGTGGGGATCCCGCTGCGCTTCCTCAACCGCCACGGGCTGATCGCCGGGGCGACCGGCACCGGCAAGACGCGCACCCTCCAGCTGATCGCCGAGCAGGTCGCGGCGGCCGGGGCGCCGGTGTTCGCCGCCGACATGAAGGGCGACCTGGCCGGCATCGGCGCCGCCGGCACCTCGGACGAGCGGCTGGCGGAACGTGCCGCCCAGCTGGACTACGCCTGGGCGGGCGTGGCGGCGCCGGTGGAGCTGCTCGCCCTGAGCGGCGACGACGGCGTCCCGCTGCGCACCACCGTGACCGAGTTCGGCCCCGTGCTGCTGTCCAAGGTGCTCGAGCTCAACGAGACCCAGGAGTCGAGCCTCGGGCTCATCTTCCGCTTCTGCGACGAGAACGCGCTGCCCCTGCTCGACCTGGAGGACCTGCGCGCGGCCCTGGCCTACCTGACCGGCCCCGGCAAGGCCGAGCTCAAGGCCCTCGGCGGCATCTCGAGCGCCACCGCCGGGGTGCTGCTGCGCAAGGTGTCCCAGCTGGAGGCCGAGGGCGGCGACGTCTTCTTCGGCGAGCCCGCCTTCGACGTGGGCGACCTGCTGCGCACCGCCCCGGACGGCCGGGGGATCGTGTCGGTGCTGGCGCTGGCCGACGTGGCCCGCAAGCCGGCGCTCTTCTCGACCTTCCTCATGTGGGTGCTGGCGGAGCTGTTCGAGCGGCTGCCCGAGGTGGGCGACCCCGACACGCCGACCCTGGTCTTCTTCTTCGACGAGGCCCACCTGCTGTTCGACGGCGCCTCGAAGGCCTTCCTCGACCAGGTCACCCAGACCGTGCGCCTGATCCGCTCGAAGGGGGTCGGGGTCTTCTTCATCACCCAGCTGCCGACCGACGTGCCCGACGAGGTGCTCTCCCAGCTCGGGCACCGGGTGCAGCACGCGGTGCGCGCCTTCACCCCGCGCGACGCCCGCGCCCTGAAGTCGGCCGTCGAGACCTTCCCGACCACCGCGCACTACGAGCTGGCCGAGACCCTCCAGTCGCTGGGGGTGGGGGAGGCCGCGGTGACGGTGCTCGACCCGCGCGGCGTCCCGACCCCGGTCGCGGCGACGCGCCTCTATCCGCCGGCCTCGCGCATGACCCCGCTCACCCCGCAGGAGCGCGCGGCGATCATCGCCGCCTCGCCCCTGGGCCCGCGCTACGCGGAGCGCCTCGACCGCGAGAGCGCCGCCGAGCTGCTGGAGGCCCGCGCCGCCGGCGACGCGGCCCGGGCCGAGGAGGTGCGCACCCGGCCGCGCGCCGAGCCGCCGCCGCGCCGCGAGCCGCCCTCGGACGACTCGCTGGCCGAGCAGGTCGGGAGCGTCCTCAACTCGAGCGTCGGCCGCCAGGTGACGCGCGAGGTGGTGCGGGGGATCTTCGGGATGCTGCGCGGGAAGCGCTGATGCCCCGGCCCGCCCCGCGCGCGCCGCAGCTGCCACGTCGTGCCGGCCACCAGCGCGCGGATGCTGGCCAAGGCGGCCGGGCTGCCCGCCGACGAGGTGATCCTCGACCTGGAGGACTCCGTCGCCCCCGGGCGCGAAGGGCGCCCCCGCGCGGGAGGCCGTGGTGGCCGCGCTCGCCGCGGGCCTGGCGGCGCCCACCCGGGCGGTGCGGGTCAACGCGGCCGACACCCCCCACTGCCACCGGGACATCGTCGCCGTCGTGACCGGCGCCGGCGCCGCCGTCGACGTGATCGTGCTGCCCAAGGTCGACGCGCCCGCCCACGTGACGTTCGCCGACCTCCTGCTGGGCGCGCTGGAGGCCGAGCTCGGCCTGCCCCGCCGGCCACATCGGCCTGGAGGCGCAGATCGAGAGCGCCCGCGGCCTGGCCGGCGCCGAGGCGATCGCCGCCGCCTGTCCCGCGCGCCTGGAGGCGCTGGTCGTGGGGCCCGGCGACCTGGCGGCGTCCCTGGGGATGCCCCAGACCACCATCGGCGCGCCGGTGCCCGGCTATCCGGGCGACGGCTGGCACTACGCCCTCGTCGCGCGTGCTGGTGGCCGCGCGGGCGGCGGGCGTGCAGGCGGTGGACGGCCCGTACGCGGCGATCCGCGACGACGAGGGCCTGCGCGCGTCGGCCGGCCGCGCCCGCGCGCTGGGCTACGACGGCAAGTGGAGCATCCACCCCGACCAGATCGCGCCGCTCAACGAGGCGTTCGGCGTGCCCCCGGCCGACCTGGAGCGCGCGCGCCGGGTGCTGGCCGCCCACGCCGAGGCGGTGGCGCGGGGCAGCGGCGCGGCGTCACTCGACGGCGAGATGATCGACGAGGCCACCCGGCGCATGGCGGAGGCGCTGGTGCGGCGCGCCGGCGGCTGAGGCCGGCCGCGCGGGCGGGGCCGAGGTCGCCTGGCCGCGCGCCTCGCAGGCCGCGACGGAGGTGTCCCTGAGGCCCAGGATCCGCCGCCCCCGCCGGTAGCCGGCGTACACGATCGGTCCGCCGATCACGGTCGCCGCCTGGAGGGCGGTGCCGACGGCTCCCACGCACTGCATGCACACGGTGACGTCCTCTGTCGGGGGCCTGACGGGGCCACCCTAGTGGGCGGCTCAGGCCACCGGAAGGCGCACGTCGAAGTGGCCCCGGCCCTCGAACGTGCGCACCTGCACGTCGCCGCCGGCCGCGCGGGCCAGGCGCCGCGCGAGGGGGAGCCCCAACCCCGCCCCGGCGCGGTCGGCGCCGGCGGTCGACCCGCGCACGCCCGGCTCGAAGATGAGCTCCTCCTCGCCGTCGGGGACGCCGGGCCCGTCGTCGAGCACCTCCAGCGTCACCACGCGGGTGTCGCTGGTCACCGCCACCCGCACCCAGGCGCGGGCGTAGCGGCAGGCGTTCTCGACGATCGGCTGGAGGATCCGCTCGATGACCTGGGACTCGACCCCCGCGCGGGTGCCCGACCCGGCCGCCGCGTCCTCCATGGTGAGGGACACGCCGCGCTGGGAGGCCAGCGGGGCGCACGCGGTGATGACGTGGTCGGCCGCCAGGCGGGCGTCGCCGGTGCCCCGCGGCAGCCCGCCCTCCTGGCGGGCCGTGACCATGAGGGTCTCGACGGTGGCCTCGATGCGCTCGGCGCCGGCGCGGATCTGCTCCAGGGCGGCCCGGTACTCGGCCGGCTGGCGCTCGCGGCGCAGGGCCAGGTCGACCTCGGCCGTGATCTGGGAGAGGGGGGTGCGCAGCTCGTGCGACACCTCGGCGGTCAGCCGCCGCTCGCGCCGGATCCCCGCCGCGAGCCGGTCCAGCAGGCCGTCCAGCGTCGCCGCGAGGCGCGTGATCTCGTCGTGCGGCGGGCCGACGTCGAAGCGGCGGTCGAGGTCGCGCTCGCTCCAGGCGGCCGCGTCGTCGGTCATGCGCGCGACCGGGCGCAGGGCGGCGCGCAGCATGAGCGCCGAGGCGATGGCGACGGCGCTCAGCACCACCAGCGCCAGGGCGGTGGAGGCGATCAGGGCGATGACGCGGGTCCGGTTGTAGGGGGCCAGCGAGAGCCCGGTCACGATCGTGCCCACCCGCTGCCCGTCGACCAGGATCGGCAGCGCGTAGAGGTGGGTGTCGTCGCCCGCGTCGATCGCGCGCTCGGGCCCGGCGGCCAGCGCCCGGGCGGCCGCGTCGGTCTCGGCGTCGACGGCGGGGGCGCGCAGGGCGCGGTCGCCGTCGAAGATCCAGACCTGGGTCGCGACGCCCGAGCCGGTGATCTGCGGGGGCACCCCGATCCCCTCCCGCGAGAGGCGCAGGCTGCTCAGCTCGCTCGCCGCGCGCGCCCGCACGATCTCGTCGGCGTCGTTCGCGAGGCTGCGGTCGAGGGCGACGTTGAACGCCACGACGATCACCACGAGCGCCACGCCGACGCCGGCGACGATGGCGACCAGCAGCCGCGTCCGCAGGGCGCGCGGCCGGCGCGCGCTCACCGGATCACGTACCCCACGCCGTGGACGGTCTCGAGGGCGGGCGCGTCGGGGAGCGCGCGCAGCTTGCGGCGCAGGCGCGCGATGTAGGCGTCGAGCGTGTTGTCGTTGACGATCGCCCCGTGCGGCCACCCGGCCCGCACCAGCTCCCGGCGCCGCACGGCCTCGCCCGCCCGCGCGAGCAGGGCCGCGAGGATGCGGAACTCGGTGGGCGTGAGGCGCTGCTGGACGTCGCCGGCGCGGATCGCGTGGGCGGAGGGGTCGAGCTCGACGCCGCCGAAGCGGGTGACGCCCGGACCACCGCCCGAGCGCCGCACCAGCACCCGCAGCCGCGCCACCAGCTCGTCCAGGGAGAAGGGCTTGCACAGGTAGTCGTCCCCGCCCGCCTCGAAGCCGGCGAGGCGGTCGACCAGGGCGTCGCGGGCGGTCAGGAAGAGCACGGGGGTCTCGATGCCGCGGGCGCGCAGCGCCTGGCAGGCGTCCCGGCCGTCGCAGTCGGGCAGGCCGATGTCGACGACGAGGGCGTCCGGCGCCGCGAGCGGGACGCGCTCGAGCAGGCGCGCCCCGGTGTCGACCACCTCGCACCGGAAGCCCTCCTCGGCGAGCCCGCGCGCGAGCACCGAGCGGAGCGCCGGGTCGTCCTCCACCACCATCACGAGCGCGTCGAGCATCGGGGCGATTATCGCGCTAACGCGCGAGCGGCGCTTCCGCGGCGGGGATCTCGGGCGGCGGCCCGTTGAGGCAGGAGTGCGTCGGGGTCTCCAGCGCCGGCTCGCCCGGCGGCGCGGGGGAGGGGCGGACGGTGATCCCGGCGAGGATCCCGCCGAGGATGCAGAGGGCCGAGCACATCAGGATGCCGGTGCGAAAGCCCTCGTCGAACGACGCGGGCACCAGGTAGTCGTCGCCCGAGATCCCGGCGGCGACGGGGATCACGGCCACGGCCAGGAGTCCCGCCACCCGGGCGACCGCGTTGTTGACCGCCGAGGCGACGCCCGCCCGCGCGGGGCCCGCGGCGCCCAGCACGGTCACGCTCAGCGGGGCGACGGTGATCGACATGCCCAGGGCGAAGACGAGGACCCCGGGCAGGACGTCGGCGACGTAGCCGGCGTCGGGCCCCACGCGCGTGAGCAGCGCGAGCCCCAGCCCCGCGACCACCGGGCCGACGCTCATGGGGATGCGCGGCCCGATGCGCTGCGACAGGCGCCCCGCCCGCGACGAGAGCAGCAGCATCACGAGGGTCATCGGGATCAGCGCGGTGCCGGCCTGGATCGGGCTGTAGCCGGCCACCTGCTGCAGCTGGATCGGCAGCAGGAACAGCGCCGCCCCCAGGGCCCCGTAGACCACGAAGGTCATCGCGTTCGCCGCGGTGAACAGGCCGGAGCGGAAGAGATCGAGCGGCAGGACGGGGTGGCGCTCGCGCGCCTCCACCACGATGAACGCGGCCAGCGCGATCAGCCCCCCGAGACCCGCCAGGAGCGTCCCGGGCTCGGCCCAGCCGCCCTGCGGGCCCTCGGTCAGGGCGTACGTGACCCCCGCCAGGCCGAGCGCCGACAGGGCGGCGCCGGCGTAGTCGAGCCGCTGTCCCCGGGCCTCCGGATCGCGGGACTCGGGCACGGCGCGCGCCGCCCACGCCACCACCGCCGCCAGGGGCAGGTTGATCAGGAAGATCAGCCGCCAGGACGCCGCCTCCACCAGCCATCCCCCCAGGAACGGCCCGATCGCCGTCGACACCCCGGCCAGGCCCGCCCAGGCGCCGATCGCCGCGCCGCGGTCGTCCGGATGGAAGGTGGCCTCGATCAGCGCCAGGCTGCCGGGCGTGAGCAGGGCGGCGCCCACGCCCTGGATCGCGCGCGCGGCGATCAGGGTCTCGATGGTCGGCGCCAGGGCGCAGAGCAGCGAGGCGGCGGCGAACCAGGCGACCCCCCACACGAAGACCCGCCGGCGTCCGAGATGGTCGCCCAGGGAGCCGCCGAACAGGAGCAGCCCGGCGAGCGTCAGGGCGTAGGCGTTGACGGTCCACTGCAGTCCCGCCAGCCCCGCGTCGAGGTCCTCGCCGATGGCCGGCAGCGCGATGTTGACGACGGTCGCGTCGAGGAAGGCGATGCCGGAGCCCAGCACGGCGGCCAGCAGCACCATCCGGCCGCGCGGCGACCGGTAGCGGACCTCCCCGGCGCGCGCGTCGCCGCCGGCGGGAGCCGTTGGGGGACGGGCCATTGGTGGTTTCTACTCCCCGGCGCCCCCTCCACGACCCCGCTCCGCTCCCCGCGCGCCCCGGCGCCCCATCCGGCAGGATGCGCGCATGGGCGAGGAGATCGACGCCGAGGTCTTCTCGGACGAGGACCGCAGGCGCTTCGCCCGGCGCTGCCGCGACGGCCTGACCGCCCTCGACGCCCTCCTCGCCCGGCCGGGCTTCGGCGCCGGCCCCCCCTCGCTGGGCGCCGAGCTGGAGATCGGCCTGGTGGACGCCGCCGGGCGCCCCGCCCCGGTCAACCACGCCGTCCGCGCCGCGATGGACGACCCGCGCCTGGACCTCGAGCTCGACCGCTTCAACCTGGAGTTCAACTCGCTGCCGGTGGACCTCGCCGGGCGGCCGCTGCGGGCCCTGGGCGACGACCTGGCGGCGGGGCTCGCCGCGGTGGCGCGCGCGGCCGCGGCCTCGGGCGCGCGCCCGATGACGGTGGGGATCCTGCCGACCCTGGCGCTCGGCGACCTGGGGCCCGCCGCGATGAGCGACTCGCCCCGGTTCCGCGCCCTGGGGGCCGGCCTGCGCGGCCTGCGCGGCGGGCCCTTCGAGATCGACATCGACGGCGACGAGCCGCTGCGCCTGCGCTGGGACGACGTGACCCTCGAGGGCGCGGCCACCGGCCTGCACCTGCACCTGCGCATGCCGCCGTCGGCCTTCGCGGCCGCGTTCAACGCCGCCCAGATGGCGGTCGCCCCGGCCCTGGCCGCCGCGACCAACTCACCGCTGCTGCTCGGGCACCTGCTGTGGGAGGAGACGCGGGTCGCGATGTTCGGGCAGGCCGTGGACGACCGCGCGCCGGTGACCGAATCGTGGTTCGCCTCGCGCGCCTCGTTCGGGCACGGCTGGATCGCCGGCCCGGCCGAGCCCTTCGCCGAGAGCGTCGCCCTGCACGTGCCGATCCTGCCGGCGCTGGGCGACGAGGAACCGCTCGAGGTGCTCGCGGGGGGAGGCACCCCGGACCTCTCGGAGCTGCGGCTGCACCACGGCACCGTGTGGCGCTGGAACCGCGCCGTGCTGGCCGTCGGCGACGATCCCCACCTCAGGATCGAGATGCGCGCGCTGCCGGCGGGGCCGACGATGACGGACATGCGCGCCAACGTCGCCCTGCTCGTGGGCCTCACGCTGGCGCTGGCGCCCCAGGCCGGCTGGATGGCGCGCTCGCTGCCCTTCGCGCTGGCCCGCCGCAACTTCTACGAGGCGGCCCGCGCGGGTCTCGACGCGATCCTGCTGTGGCCCTCGGCGGAGGCGCCCTCGCCGCGGCCCTGGGCGGCCCCCGAGCTCATCGCGAGCCTGCTGCCGGTCGCCCGGATCGGCCTGGTGGGGTGCGGCGCCGACGCGCAGGAGGCCGACGACCTGCTGTCGGTGATCGCCGCCCGGGTGGAGGCGCGGGCCACGGGATCGGCCTGGCAGCGCGCCGCGCTCGCCGCCCTGGAGCGCCGCATGGCCCGCCCGCAGGCGCTCGCCGCCCTCACCGAGGCCTACCTGGAGCGCTCCGCCGACGGGGCCCCGGTGCACGAGTGGACCGTGCCCGGCGTAGTGCGGCGCTAGTCCTCCGGCGCCGGGGGCACCGGGACCGGCCTGCCGTCCTCGCCCATCGCGACCATCGTGAAGTGGCCGACGGTGCACAGCTCGCTGGTGCCGGTGATCGGGTTCTCCTTGCTGACCTGGACCCGCACCCGCATGGAGGTGCGGCCCACGGAGATCACGCGCGCGTTGACCTCCACCAGGTCGCCCACCACGATCGGCACCGAGAACGCGATGTCCTCGATCGCGGCGGTCACGACCACCGTGCGCGAGCGGCGCATCGCGGCGAATCCGGCGGCCTTGTCCATCCACGACACCAGCGTGCCGCCGAAGAGGTTGCCGCGGGGGTTCGAGTCGGTGGGGAACACCGACTCCAGCAGGCGTGCTTCCATCGGGGTCCCTTCGGGTCGGGGGGTCGGTGCGTCAACCGGTTGACCCGGGGATCATGGCCCAGACGGCGACCGCCGGCGCGATACCGAGGCCGCCGCCCCCCGGAGCGCGCATGCGGCGGCCCTTCGGGTCATGCTTCCGGGCGGGCTCGCGCGACCGCGCGCGCCGGACGGGGAGACCGGGTGATCCAGGCGGTGGTGTTCGACATGGACGGGGTGCTCATCTCATCCGAGGAGGTGTGGGACGAGGTGCGCGAGGGCCTCGCCCGCGAGGTGGGCGCCCCGTGGCCGGCCGACGCCCACCGGGCGATGATGGGCATGAACACCGGCGAGTGGACCGCCTACATGCGCGACGCCGTGGGCGTCCCCTGGCCGGCGCCCGAGATCGGGCGCGAGGTCGAGCGCCGGCTGGTGGCGCGCTACCGCGCCGGCCTGCCGCTCATCCCGGGGGCGGCCGAGGCGGTCCGCCGGCTGGCCGAGCGGGTGCCGCTGGGGCTGGCCAGCTCCTCCACGCGGGGGCTGATCGACGCCGTGCTCGACGCCGCGGGCCTCGCCGGGCGGTTCGCGGTGACCGTCTCGTCGGAGGAGGTGGCGCGCGGCAAGCCGGCCCCCGACGTCTACCTGCTCGCGCTGGAGCGTCTCGGCGTCGCGCCCTCCGCCGCGGCCGCCGTCGAGGACTCCGCGGCGGGCATCCGCGCGGCCGCGGCGGCCGGGATGCGCGTGGTCGCCGTGCCCAACCCGCACTATCCGCCGGCCCCCGACGCCCTCGCCCTCGCGGATATCGTTCTGGACACCATCGCGGAGCTCGCGCCGGAGGCGATCGGCGCCTGAACCGCGCCTTTCGGCGAGGAGGGCGCGCCATGCCGGTCCACATCACCCCGCTCACCCCGCTGGCGTTCCTGGAGCGCTCGCGGTCGGTGTTCGCGGACGCCACGGCCGTCGTCGACGGCGACCGCCGCATGACCTACCGCGAGCTCGGCGACGAGGTGACCCGGGTGGCCCGGGCCCTGCAGGCGTCGGGGATCGGTCCCGGCGACCGGGTCGCGTACCTCTGCCACAACACCCCGACGCTGCTGGTCGCCCACTTCGCGGTGCCCCTGGCGGGCGCCGTCCTGGTGGCCGTCAACACGCGCCTCGCCCCGCGCGAGGTGCTCACCATCTGCGCCCACTCCGGCGCGCGGATGATCGTGGCGGACGCCGACCTGGCGCCCGCCCTGGCGCCGGTGATGGACGAGCTGCCCGTCGAGGAGGTGGTGTGGGACGACGCGGCGGCGCCCGTCCCGGAGGGCCTCGCGGGCACGCGCTACGCCGACCTGGTGGCGCGCGGCTCCGACGCGCCGCTGCCCTGGACCGTCGAGGACGAGGACGCGACGATCTCGATCAACTACACCTCGGGCACGACCGGCGCGCCGAAGGGCGTGATGTACACGCACCGCGGCGCCTACCTCAACGCGCTCGGCGAGATCGTGCACCGCCGGGCACGGCGCAGGACACCGTCTACCTCTGGACGCTGCCGATGTTCCACTGCAACGGCTGGTGCACCCCTGGGCGATCGTCGGCCGTGCGGCGGCACCCACGTGTGCCTGCGGGCGGTGCGCGCCGACGCGATCTGGCGGCTGATCGACGAGGAGGGCGTCACCCACCTCAACGGCGCGCCCGACCGTCCTGTCCCTGCTGGTCAACTCGGACCGCGGCCCACACCGCTCGAGCGCCCGCTCACGGTGATCACGGCCGCGCGCGCCGCCCAGCCCCACGATCCTGGCCCAGACCGAGGCCCTGGGCGCGCGGGTCGATCCACGTCTACGGGCTCACCGAGACCTACGGCCCGCTACACCGTCTGCCAGTGGCAGCCCGGCTGGGCCGACGAGGACGCCCGAGGCCAGCGCGCCCGGCTGCTGGCGCGCCAGGGCGTGGCGATGGTGATCGCCGACCCGATCCGCGTGCGTGGACGCCGACCGGCGCCGACGTGCCGCGCGACGGCGCGACGATGGGCGAGATCGTGATGCGCGGCAACAACGTGATGAAGGGCTACTTCCGACGACCCGGAGGCGCACGGCGGCGGCCTTCCGCGGGCGGCTGGTTCCACTCCGGCGACCTCGGCGTGTGGCACCCCGACGGCTACATCGAGCTGCGCGACCGCGCCAAGGACGTCGATCATCTCCGGCGGCGAGAACATCTCGACGATCGAGGTCGAGCAGGCCGTCGGCCAGCCACCCCGCCGTGCTCGAGGTGGCCGTGGTCGGGGTGCCCGACGAGCAGCTGGGGCGAGCGCCCGAAGGCGTTCGTGGTGCTGCGCCCCGGACAGGAGGCGGACGCCAGGGCGCTCTCGATCCACGTCCGGGAGCGGATCGCGCGCTACAAGTGCCCCGACAGCTTCGAGGTCCTCGCCCAGCTGCCGCGCACCTCCACCGGCAAGGTCCGCAAGTTCGAGCTGCGCGAGAGGGAGTGGGAGGGCCGCGATCGCCGCATCAACTGACGGTCCGCGCGCGGGGGCGCGCGACGGCGGGTCCGCGATGGCCGGCGACGGCTACTACAACGCGCACTCGCCCCAGCAGGCCGAGATCGCGGCGGCCTCGCTGGAGGCCGTGCGCCGCGCCGCCGCGGCCGTCCCCGCGTCCGTCACGGCGGGGACGGTCGTCGACTACGGCTCGTCGCAGGGGCGCAACTCCGTGGAGCCGCTGCGGGCGATCATCGCCGGCCTGCGGGCGGGGCGGCCCGGCGCGCCCCTGACCGTCGTGCACGCCGACCTGCCCGCCAACGACTGGACCACGCTCTTCGAGACCGTCTTCGGCGCGGGCGGCTACCTGAGGGACGCCCCGGACGTGTTCCCGATGGCCGTCGGCCGCTCGTTCTACGAGCGCCTGCTGCCGGACGCCTCCGTCGCCATGGGCTGGTCGGGGACCGCGGTGCAATGGCTGTCGCGACGCCCCGACGTGGGCCCGCGCAACCTGTTCTCGTCCCTCGCCGCCGGGGCGGACCGCGAGCGCTGGGCCGCCGCGGCCGCGGCGGACTGGCGGACGTTCCTGGGCCACCGCGCGCACGAGCTCGCGCCCGGGGGCCGGCTGGTGGTGTCGTCGCTGATGGACGCGGACGTCTACCCGCCGTACCTGGCCTTCCTGAGCGACGCGGTCGACCGGGCGGCCGGCCTGGGGTGCATCACGGCCGCCGAGGCGGCGGCCATGACCGTGCCGACGTACCTGCGCACGCGCGAGGAGATCGAGGCCCCCTTCGCCGACGGGGCGCTGGGGCTCGCGGTGGCCGCCCACGACGCCTTCGTGGCCCCCGACCCGGCGTTCGCCGCCTACCGCCGGCACGGCGACCGGGCGCGCTTCGGCGCCGACGCGGTCGCCCAGCTGCGCGGGTGGGCCGAGCCGTCCCTGCTCGCGGCGCTCGACCCCGGGCGCGGCGACGCCGGGCGGGCCGAGGCGGGGCGGCGCCTGTTCGCGTGCATCCGGTCCGCGTACGCGGCCGACCCGGAGGCCGGCCACTGCGACTGGACGATGAGCCTGCTCACGGTGCTCCGGCCCGCCTGAGCGCGCCGGTGGCCTCGGCGCCGCCCGCCGCCTTGGCTAGGCTCGCCCCCGATCGCATCCGACCGGGAGCACGGAGTGAAGAGCGCGGCGCGGGACTTCAAGGAGTTCATCCTCAAGGGCGACGTGGTCGCGCTGGCCGTGGCGGTCGTCATCGCCACCGCGTTCGGCGCGGTGGTGGCCGCGTTCGTGGCCAACATCATCACGCCGCTGCTGGCGGCGATCGGCGGTCAACCGGACTTCAGCGAGCTCGACTTCACGATCAACGGCAGCCGCTTCCAGTACGGCCTGTTCATCAACGCGATCATCACGTTCCTGATCATCGCGGCGGTCGTCTTCTTCCTGGTGGTGCGGCCGTACAACTCCTTCAAGTCGCGCTTCGCGTCCGGTGAGGACCCCGACGTGGAGCCGCCCGAGTACGCCGTCGAGACCGCGAGCGCGGGCGCCCTGGCGGAGCGTCTCAACGCCCGCTCGGCCGACGGCTGGCGCGTGGTCTCGGTGGGCGAGGCCGGAGACGGATCGCTCTCGGCCGTCCTGGTGAAGGGCGAGGCCTAGGCGGAGCCCCTGCCCGCGCCCGCCGCTGCGGGCGCGGGCGAAGCGGGTGAGGGGAATCGAACCCCCGTCGATGGCTTGGAAGGCCATTGCTCTACCGTTGAGCTACACCCGCGGGCGGCGGGCCCCCGGCCCGCACGACGACTCTACCAACGGCCCTCCGGCGGCCCTCAGGCCTCCGTGAGCCCGGCCTCCAGCGGCGCGTAGTGGGCCACGGCGTTGCGCCCGGCCCGCTTGGCCTCGTAGAGCGCCACGTCGGCGTTGCGGAGCATCGTGTCGGGCGCCTCGGCGTCGGCCGGATAGGTGGCGATGCCCAGCGAGCTCGTGACCGCGATCTCCGGGACCACCCGGCCCGCGACCTCCGCGATGCGCGTCCGCAGCCGCTCGGCGATGACCGCGGCGCCGGCGCCGTCGGTGGACGGGCACAGCACCAGGAACTCGTCGCCGCCCAGACGGCAGAAGACGTCGCTCGCCCTCAGGCTGACCGACACCTCGGCCGCGACCGCCTGCAGCAGCATGTCGCCGGTCTCGTGGCCCAGCCGGTCGTTGACCTCCTTGAAGTGGTCGAGGTCGAGCGCGATGGCCGACAGGGACTCCGCGCCGCGGGCGGCGCGGCTGAACGCGCGCTCCATCTCGTCGGCCAGGAAGCGCCGGTTGTAGGCGCCCGTGAGGGGGTCGGTCACCAGCAGGCGGTCGCGCTCGGTGATGAGGCCGCGGCCGATCGAGAGGGTCTCCATGGCGCGCACGGCCATGATGCAGACGGCGGCGACGGCGGCGATGCGCAGCTCCGGGTCGGGCACGACCGCGGCCAGCGTCACCACGCCGATGCCCAGCAGGAAGGGCACCGACTCGCTCCAGCGGGGCGGGCGGTCGTGGACGCCCGCGGCCCAGGCGCGCTCGGGGGCGGCCAGGCGGGTGGCGCCGGCGAGCGCCCAGCACCAGCCGGCGGCCATGAAGGCGCCGACGGCCAGCATCGACAGGTCGTGGTCGTACACCGAGGAGACCAGGTAGGCGAAGCCCGCGACGGCCTGGAAGGCCAGGGCGGCGACGATCCAGCGCAGCCAGCCGGGCACCCGCTGCGAGCGCAGCAGGATCCAGCCCAGGGCGGCGAGGCAGACGCCGTCGAGGGCGGGGTAGAGGCCGGCGATCAGCGTGCCCAGGGTCCCGCCGGACCCGTCGCTCGCGAGCGGCTTGAGCAGCACGATCCAGGTGACGGCGCCGAAGGCGAGCGTCAGGGTCATGCCGTCGAGCACGCCCTGCCACCCGCGCTCCGGGCGCAGCCTCAGGTAGAGCATGGCCACCGCCGCGACCATCGGGACGTAGAACCCGAGCCACCCGACGTCGAAGACGCTGACCTCGGGCACCGCGACCCCGCTCGTCAGCGCGACGGCGTAGGCGCCGTCGGTGATGGCCCAGATCGCCAGGGCGAGCGAGAACAGCGCCCACACCGAGCGCGCGCGGCCGCGCGTGTGGCGCGCCGCCAGCCCGCAGGCGACGGCGCCCGCCGCCTCGGCCAGCGCCTGCCCCCACTGGCTGAGGGCGATGGCGTCGCCGGCGGCCGGTGCCCGCAGGCCCACCGCCACGACGGCGGCCGTGGTCGACACGGCGGCGACCGCGATGGTGGTCCGGGGCGACATGCCCATCACATCGACAATTCCGCCCCGGACCTGATCGTCCCGTGGGCGGCGGCGGGTCAGCGGGCCGCGAGGCCCTCCGCGTGCAGGCGCCTGACGCGGGCCATGTTCTCGAGGTCCGGGCCCTTGCCGTCGAGGCCCGGCACCTCGAGGATCACCGGGAGCCCCTGGAGGGCCGGCGCGCCCAGGATGCTGCGCATGCCGGCCTCGCCGATCTCGCCGTCGCCGATGTTCTCGTGCCGGTCGCGGTTGGAGCCGAAGGCGGTCTTGGAGTCGTTGAGGTGCAGGCACCGCAGGCGCGCGATGCCGACCGTGAGGTCGAACTCCTCGAGCACCCGGTCGATGCCCCCCGGCTCGTGCACCGGGTAGCCCGACGCGAACAGGTGCTGCGAGTCCAGGCAGAAGCCCAGGCGCTCCGGGTGGCCCACGGCGTCGGCCACCGCGCGCAGCTGGGCGAAGGTCCGCCCGATGGTGTCGCCGGCGCCGGCGGTGTTCTCCAGGAAGACGGCGCAGGCGCCGGGCGCCGCGGCGAACGCCTCGGCGATGCCGGCCCCGATGCGGGCGATCGCCTCCTCCTCGGTCGAGCCCTTGGACGAGCCCACGTGCAGCACCACGCCCTGCAGGCCCAGCTCCTCGCCGACGGCGAGGTGCTGCACCAGGCTCTCGATCGACGAGCGGTAGATGTTGCGCGTCGTGGTCGCCGGCTTGCCCGGCGGCCCGGTGGGGACCTCGCGGTCGGGCGCGCCCAGGTTCATGAGGTAGAGGCCGTGGCTCACCAGGGGGGCGATGCCGGCGGCCGCGGCCCCCTCGCGGAAGGCGGCGATCTGCTCGGGCGTGTGGTTGATCGGCCGCCAGGTGCGCGGGTTGTGGGTGAACACCTGCAGGCTCTCGCAGCCGAGCGCCGACCCGCGGCCGATGGCGTTGCTGATGCCTCCCGAGGAGGAGACGTGGGCACCGAACCTCACGTCGCTATCCTACGGGCGTGGCACGGCAACGACCCGAGGTGACCGGTCCCGCTCGCGTGAGGTTCGCGCCGAGCCCGACCGGCTCCCTCCATGTGGGTGGCGCCCGGACGGCGCTGTTCAACTGGCTCATCGCCCGTCACACCGGCGGCACCTTCGTGCTGCGCATGGAGGACACCGACCGCGAGCGCTCGACGCCCGAGAGCGAGGCCGAGATCCTGCGCTGCCTCACCTGGCTGGGGCTGGACTGGGACGAGGGGCCCTTCCGCCAGAGCGAGCGCGGGGACGTGTACGCCGCCGCCATCGCGCGCCTGAAGGCGGCCGGGGCCATCTACCCGGCCTACGAGAGCGACGAGGAGCTCGAGGCGCAGCGGGCCGCCGCCCGCGCCGACCGGCGCGCCCCCGTGGTGCGCGGCCGCCGCGACCGCGACCCGGCCGAGATCGCCGCGCTCGAGGCCGCGGGGGTGCGCCCCGCCTGGCGTTTCGCCGTCGAGGTCGAGGGGCAGACCGTCATCGAGGACTACGTGCGCGGCCCGGTGACGTTCGAGCACGGCGCGATCGAGGACTTCATCGTCGTGCGCTCGGACGGGACCCCGACCTACAACCTGGCCGCGGCCGTGGACGACCTCGACATGGGCATCACCCACGTGCTGCGCGGCGAGGACCACATCTCCAACACCCCCAAGCAGATGATGGTGATCCGGGCGCTGGGAGGCGCCACCCCCGGCTACGCCCACATCCCGCTGATCCTCGGCGAGGACAAGAAGCGCCTCAGCAAGCGGCACGGCGCCGCCTCGGTCGAGGACCTCGAGGCCGCCGGGCTACCTGCCGCAGGCGACCGTCAACGCCCTGGCCCTGCTCGGGTGGAGCTTCGACGACAAGACCACGATCTTCACCGTGCCCGAGCTGATCGAGGGCTTCTCGGTGGGCCGCATCTCCAAGAGCCCGGCGATCTTCGACCTGAAGAAGCTCCAGGTGCTCAACGGCCGCCACCTGCGCCTGATGCCGGTCGACGAGTTCACCGAGGCCCTGGTGGGCTGGCTGCGCGACACCGGCTACCTGGCCGAGCGCGGCCCCGGCGCCGAGGAGCTGGTGCGCGCGAGCGCGCCGCTCGTCAAGCGCAAGATCAGCACCTTCGCCGACTACGACGCCCTGGCGGGCTGGCTGTTCGAGCCGCTCGAGATCCAGCCCGAGGCGTGGGAGGTGCTGACGCGCGACGTCAAGCACTCGATCCAGGTCATCGGGAGCGGCCTGGGGCGCCTGGAGACGCTGCCCGAGTTCACGGCCGAGTCGGTCAAGGACGCCCTCCAGGACCAGCTCCACGTGATGGGCGAGGCGGCGCGCGACTTCCTGGAGCCCCAGCGGATCGCGGTCACCGGCCGCCTCGTGTCCACCGGCACCTACGAGAGCCTGGCGCTGCTCGGCCGCGACGAGGCCTTCGCGCGCTACCGCCAGACCCTGGGCGCGGCTCGCCGAGCTGTGGGCGCCCGCGTGATGTTCGCCCCCGGCACCCAGCGCCGGCTGATGCTGACCGCGGCCTGGCTCTTCGGGATCTTCCTGGTGGTGGCGTTCGTGTTCCGGCGCCTGGACATCTCCGAGGAGACCGACGCGATCGTCGCCGGCGTCACGGCCTACGTCTTCCTGCTCGCCGCGGCCGTCATCCTCTATCGCGGCTGGCGCCAGCGCGACCGGGACGCCGCGATGGCGGCGACGATGTTCGTGGAGCGCCACCCCTCCGTGCCCCAGGCCGTCGGGCGGCCGGTCGACGGTGGGCCACCCCGAGGGCGAGATCCCCACCGGCAAGGGGCCGGCGCAGGCGAACCTCGTGGTGCCGGTCTCCGGGCCGGTGGACGAGGGGCAGGTCGACCTGGTGATGGCGCGGATGTCGCGCAGCTGGGAGGTGCTGTCGGCGACCCTGGTGGTCGACGGCGACCGGGTGTCCCTGGCCGAGGGGCTTGCGGACACCGCGTCCGACGACGACTAGGGGGTTGTGACGGTGGCCGATTCGAGCATGGGGCTCCACGAGGCCCGCGAGGACCTGTCCGCGGCGACGCTCGACCGCCACCGCGCGCTCGTCTCCCTGATGGAGGAGCTCGAGGCGATGGACTGGTACGCCCAGCGCATCGAGGCCGCGGGCGATCCGGAGCTGGCCGCCGTGCTCGCGCACAACCGCGACGAGGAGACCGAGCACGCGGCCATGAGCCTCGAGTGGCTGCGCCGCAACGATCCGGTGCTCGACCGGCACCTGCGCCAGTACCTGTTCACCTCCGGCTCGATCCTCGCCATCGAGGAGGCCGAGGAGGGCGGCGGGGGCGACGCGGACGACGGCGACGGCAGCCTCGGCATCGGCAGCCTGCGCGGGGAGGGGTCGGCATGAACCACCTCCACCGCCCCCTGGCGCCCATCTCCGACGCCGCCTGGGAGGAGATCTCGGGCGAGGCGAGCCGCGAGCTGCGCCACTTCCTGTCCGGCCGGCGGGTGGTCGACCTGTCGGGCCCCCACGGCTGGGACCACTCCTGCCTCGACCTGGGGCGCGTGACCGACCCCGCCGACGGTCCGGTCGACGGCGTCGAGAGCCGCGTGCGCCTGGTGCAGCCCCTCGCCGAGCTGCGCACGCCCTTCACGGTGTCCCGCGAGGAGATCGACGCGGTCGATCGCGGCGCCCCGGACGCCGACTGGGACGCGGTGATCGACGCGGCCCGCCGCGCCGCGCTGGCCGAGGACCGCCTGGTGTTCGGCGGGTTCCCCGGCGCCGGGGTGCGCGGCATCGTGGAGGCCACCCCCCACGAGCCGATCCCGATCACGACGGACTACGCCATGTACCCCAACCACGTGGCGAAGGCGGTCGAGTTCCTCAAGCGCTCCGGCGTCGACGGCCCCTACGCCGTCGCGCTCGGCCCGCGCTGCTACACGGGCGTGATCGAGACCACCGAGCGCGGCGGCTATCCCGGTGCTCGAGCACCTGCGCCTGATCACCGGCGGCCCGGTGCTGTGGGCGCCCGCCGTGGACGGGGCGGTCGTGGTCAGCCTGCGCGGCGGCGACTTCGAGCTCGTCGTGGGCCAGGACTTCTCGATCGGCTACCTCGACCACGACGCCGACGGCGTCACCCTCTACCTCGAGGAGAGCGTTACCTTCCGGGCGATCAGCCCCGAGGCCGCCATCGGCCTGGTGTACGCGGACGCCAAGAAGCCGGCGCGCGGACGACGGCGCTAGGCTCGGCGGGGCGCTAGCTGGGCGTCGCGGTGCGGACGGCCAGGACGGTGCTCAGGCCGGCGTAGCCCGCGGCCCGGATCTTGATCTTGCCCTCGGCGCGCATGCGTCCCTTGGAGGGGCGTGCCTCGAGGACGTAGAGCACGGGGACGACCGAGGTCGTGCCGATCAGGGTTCGCGGGACCGTGACCCGCAGGATGCGCTTCGACGGGTTCCAGCGGCCCTTGACCGGGGCCTGGCCGGGGAAGACGACCACCGGGCGGCCCCCCGAGGCGGCGATGCGCACCGGGATGGGGGCGTCGCTGGTGGCCAGCGCCTCGTCCAGGTCGCGCCAGGCCCAGGTCCCGGCGATGCTCGAGACCGGCGCCCGCGCGGTCTCGGCGGCCGGAGCCGCGGTCGCCGCTCCGGTGCCGCCGCCCCCCAGCGCCACGCCCAACGAGAGCGCGGCGGCCAGCCCGGCCGCCGCGGTGTCCCGGCGGAGGCCTATCGCTCGTCGGCTCCGGCGTCGGAGGTCCGGGTGCGCGGCTCACCGTCGATGTCGGTGACGGCGGCCTCGTTGTCGACGCCGCGGCCCAGGGCCGGTGAGGCGGCGGTCAGGTGCAGGTCGAGGGCGCCCGGGTTGACGAAGCCCGGGTTCGGCGGTGCCGGTGAGGGCGGTGTCGGTGGAGCCGCACTTGGCGGCCTGCTGGCCGGAGGCGCCCCAGAACCAGACGTTGGAGCGGTAGCTGACGCCCGAGACGCACTCGTAGGACGCGGCCGGTCGCCAGGTTGGCCGACCAGGCGCACGTTCTTGCCGGCCACGAGTCGCCGGTGAAGGGCTGGACCAGGATGCTCTGGGTGGCCGAGTTGTTGCGGATCAGCAGGTTCTCGACGGCGTAGGCCTGGATCGAGAAGTAGCCGTTGATGGTGCGTCGAGAAGAAGTTGTTCTCGATGGTCACGTTGCGGGTGCGCGGCGAGGGCGGCCCGTAGTGGGTGATGTGCAGGTTGCCGGTGGCCTCGCAGTTGATGAAGCGGCTGTTGCGCACCGTGATCCGGTCGCCGCCGCCGATCTGCAGGCACTCGGTGTGCTGGCCGGCGACGGCCACGCGCCAGTCGTGGAAGGTGACCCCGTCCACCAGGATGTCGCGCGGCGGGGTGGCGGTGGAGGCGGCGATCTGGGGGTGGTAGTTGACCGGCGCCGGTGGGGCCCACCCGCCCGCCGATCACCGACACCTGCTGGGACGAGTTGATGAACAGGTGCACGGCGTCGAGGTTGCGCATGGTCACGTCCACGGCGGCCTCGTCGGTCTGCCAGCCCCCGCCAGGCGTCATGTCGCGCAGCTCCACGTGCTGGGCGCGAGACCATCAGCTCGTCGGCGATCGTGACCGCCTGACCGGGGGCCGGGGCCAGCACCACGCGCGCGCCGGCGCCGTTCTTGGAGGAGTCGTAGGCGATCGTGCCGCCGGGGTAGCTGCCCCCGGCCAGCTGCACCACCGCCCCGGGCGCGGCGGCCCGGTAGCCGCGGTCCAGGGTGCGGCAGGGCGCCCCGGCCGAGCAGTTGGCGCCGTCGTTGCCCGCGGGCGACAGGAAGACGCTGGGGGGCGGGCACGCCGAGGTGGTGCCGACGATCGTGGCGCGCTCGGAGCGGGCGCCGTTCGCGGCGGCCGAGTCGACCGTGATGCGGTAGCCGATGCCGCAGCTCAGGCCGTTGAAGGTGTAGCCGGTGTTCGTCGCATCGGAGTACTTCTGCCCGTTGAGGTACACGCCGTAGGAGGCCGCGCCCGCTCGCGCCGTCCCACTGCACGGCCAGGCCCGACCCGGAGACGCCCACGAGCCGCAGGGAGCCGGGCGCTCCGGCCGAGGTGGGCGCGGGCGCCGCGGGCGGGGGCGGGGCGGTCGTGGTGCCGCCCCCGCCCGAGCCGACGGGCGCGCTGCCGCCGGTGCGCCGCACCCGGAACGAGCGCGTGGCCGAGCGGCGGGTGCCGTTGGTCGCGACGGCCGTGACCGTGAGGGTGTGGGTGCCCGTCTTCAGCGTCGAGGTGGCGAGCTTGCCGTTGTCGCCGTTCATGACGAAGGGCGTGCGCCGGTCGGTCCAGCGCAGCTTGCCGTCGACGCGGAACTCCACCCGGCTGATCGCCGGCTTGGCCGAGACCTTCGCGCTGACCTTGATGCTCCCCGACACGAGCGCGCCGGCCTTCGGCGTGAGGAACGTCACCGTCGGGCCGAGGCTTGGCGGAGGCCGCCTGGGCGCTCGCCACGATGGGGCTCGACTGGCCGGAGCCCGAGGTTCCGATGACGGCCACGGCCACGATCGCCGTGAGGGCGACGAGGCCTCCGATGGAGACGCGCACGGGGGTGGGTAGCATGTTTTCCTAAGTTTCGGTGGGCACCGCGGCGACACGCTACCCCGGCCGCCCCTCCCGTTCACCGGGTAGATGTAAGCCATCCGTTTGGTCAGCGGATCGTCCCCGGGCCCCGACTAGCATCGGCCGCCATGTGTGGAATCTGCGGAGTCGTGCAGCTCTCCGGCCCCCCCAGGGAGGTCGTCGCGCCGCACGTCCTCGATCGGATGACCGACGCGATGAGCCACCGCGGGCCGAGCGACCGGGGCACCATCCTGGAGCCCGGGATAGCGATCGGCGTGCGGCGTCTGAGCATCGTCGACGTCGAGGGCGGCCATCAGCCGTTCTCCAACGAGGACGGCACGATCTGGGCCGTCCAGAACGGTGAGCTCTACAACCACGAGAGCATCCGCAACGAGCTGCGCGACCGCGGCCACCGCTTCGCCAGCCGCTGCGACACCGAGATCCTTCCGCACCTCTACGAGAGCGACGGCACCGTCTTCCCGGAGCACCTGCGCGGCATGTTCGGCATCGCCGTCTGGGACCGCAACCGCCGCCGGACGGTCCTGGTGCGCGACCGGCTCGGCATCAAGCCGCTCTACTACGCGGTCGGCGGGCGACCTGCTCGTCTTCGCCTCGGAGCTCAAGAGCCTGCTCGCGTGCGGCCTCGTCGGCGACGAGCTCGACCACGAGGCGATCGACGCCTACCTGACCCTCGGCTACTTCCCGGCGCCGACGACGCCGCTGCGCCAGGTGCGCAAGCTCGAGCCCGGTCACCGGATCGTGGTCGACCCCGACGGCCATCGCATCGAGCGCTACTGGGCCTATCCGGCGCCGGCGCCCGACCCGCTCGCCCGCGACCCGAGCGAGATGACCGAGGCCCTCCTCGCCGAGCTCGACGAGGCCGTCCGACTGCGCCTGATGAGCGACGTCCCGCTCGGCGCGATGCTGAGCGGCGGTCTGGACTCGAGCCTCATCGTCGCGCTGATGGCGCGGCACACGACGGCCCGGTCAAGACGTTCTCGGTCGGCTTCCGCGGCGAGGGCGCGGTCAACGAGCTCGCCGACGCGCGCCGGGTGGCCAGCTGGGTGGGCGCCGATCACCACGAGATCGAGATCGGCCTCGACGAGGCGCCGGTCGACCTCGCCGAGCTGATCTGGCACATGGACGAGCCGATCGCCGACCTCTCGGCGCTCGGGTTCATCGCCCTCTGCGAGCTCGCCGCCCGTCACGTCACCGTCGCGCTGTCGGGGCAGGGCGCCGACGAGCTGCTCGGCGGCTATCGCAAGCATCGCGCCGCGGCGCTGGCCGACGCCTGGTCCGTCCTGCCGCGCCCGCTCGGCGCGCTGGGGGCGGGCGCCCTCGGCCACGGACCGGAGAGCCTGCGGCGGCTGGGACGCACCCTCGCCAGCTCCGACCCCGTCAGCCGCCACCTGGCGATGAACGGGAACATGAGCCCCGCGCTGAGGGCGCGGCTGGCGCGCGGGCCGCTCGGCGACCTCGACGGCGGCGCGGCGCGCCGCACGCTGGCCCGGACGCTCGGCGACCTGGACGCCCCCGCGCTGCCGACCACGCTCTACCTGGACGCGAAGCTCGGCCTGGTGGACGACATGCTGCACTACTTCGACCGCGCCTCCATGGCCCACTCGCTCGAGGTCCGCGTCCCGTTCCTCGACCACCACCTGGTCGAGTTCTGCGCGCGCATCCCCGCCTCGCTCAAGGTGCGCCGGGCCTCGGTCACCAAGTACCTGCTCAAGCGCGCGGCGCGCGGGTACGTGCCCGACGAGATCATCGACAAGCCCAAGATCGGCTTCTTCAACCAGGCCGTCTCCGGGTGGTTCCGCGCCCAGGCCTCCGGTGCGGTGGCGGACTACCTCCTCGACGACGGGGCGCGGTACGCCGACCTGCTCGACCGGACGGAGGTCACCGCCATGGTCGCCGACCACGCCGCCGGACGCGACCCGGGGGCCGCGCCGACGCTCCTGTCGATCCTGATGCTCGAGGTCTGGCTCAAGACCTACCTGCCGCGGGCGCGCGCCGAGGCGGCCTCGCCGGTGCTGGCCCCCCTCTGAGATGACCGTCTGCGTGGCCATCACGCCGGCTCGGGACGAGGCGGACAACCTCCCGCGCCTGGCGGCCTCGCTGGCCGCCCAGACCCTGCCCGTGGAGCGCTGGGTCGTGGTCGACAACGGGTCGGCGGACGGCACCCGGGAGCTCGTCGCGGACCTGGGCGCGCGGGATCCGCGCGTCGAGCTGCTCAGCATCCCGCCCGCCGCGTCCTCGGCGCGCGGCGGGCCCAGCGCGCGGGCCCTCAACGCGGGCATCGCGACGATCGACCCGGCGGCCGCGCCCGACCTGGTCCTCAACCTGGACGCGGACGTCTGGCTGCCGCCGGACTACCTCGCGCGCCTGGCGGCGGCGTTCGCCGCCGACCCGCGCCTGGGGATCGCCGGCGGCAGCTGCTACGAGCGCACGGACGGGCGCTGGCGCCAGCGGCACGTGACCGGCGACACCGTCTGGGGCGCCGCCCGGGCCTTCCGCTGGGAGTGCCTGCAGGAGGTCGGCCCGGTCGAGGAGCGCTTCAGCTGGGACAGCCTCTCGCAGCTGCGCGCCAACGCCCTCGGGTGGCGCACCCGGACGCTCCTCGACCTGCCCTTCCAGCACCACCGCCCCGAGGGCGCCCGCGACGGCGACCGCGGCCGGGCGCGCCTCAACGAGGGGTACTCGGCCTACTACATGTGGTACCGGCCCTGGTACCTCGGCCTGCGGGCGGGGATGCACCTGGTCCGCGGGGATCTCGGGGCCCCCGGCCTGGTGGTGGGGTACACGCGGGCCGCCGTCCGGCGCGACCCCCGCTCGCCCGACCCCCTCCTGCGCGCGTTCGTCCGGCGCAATCAGAGCCCCGCGCTCCTTCCCCGGCGGGCCCTCGAGGCCCTGAGGCGCTCGCGCTCGGCGCCCGACGCCGGGCCGGCCGCGGTCCCCGGAGGCGGCCCCCGGCCGTAGCGCGGCGGCCCCCCCGGCGGTTCAGGGGCCTCCTGCCCGCGCGACCGTTGTCGCGCATCCCTCAACGGGCCACCATGGGCGCGTGAATGGGACAATTTCTCCAGGTTTCTCCCAGCCAGAACCGGTCCCGGGAGCGCCGTGGTCCGGTCGGCCCCGCCGACGTGCTGCTGGTGTGCTCGAGCGGCGGCCACCTGCTGCAGCTCGTCGCCCTGCGCCCGGCCTGGGAGGACTTCTCGCGCGCCTGGGTCACCTTCGACAAGAGCGACGCCCGCTCCCTGCTGCGGGGCGAGCGGGTGGTGTTCGCCTTCGGCCCCACGAACCGGAGCATCCCCAACCTGCTGCGCAACCTCCGTCTGGCGGTCGCGGTGATCCGCCGGTCCCGGCCGCGTGTGATCCTGACCACCGGGGCCGGCGTGGCCGTCCCGTTCGCGTGGGTCGGGCGCCTGAGCGGCGCGCGCGTCGTCTACGTCGAGAGCTTCACGCGCATCGAGGGCCCCTCGCTGTCCTGCCGCATGATCGCCCCGGTCGCGGACCGGCTCTACGTGCAGTGGCCGGACCTGCTGGGCAGGCTGCGGCGCTCGCGCCATGTCGGCAACGTGTTCGGGCACCGATGATCTTCGTCACGGTCGGGACCAACGAGGCGCGCTTCGAGCGCCTGGTCGAGGCGGCGGGCCGGATCCCGCCGGGCGAGGAGCTGGTGATCCAGACCGGGCACTGCCGGTCGGCGCCCGGGCGGGCCCGGTGCGTGGACTTCCTCACCTTCGAGGAGATGACCGACCACGCCCGCCGGGCCCGCGTCGTGGTGTGCCACGCGGGCGTCGGGTCGATCATGGTCGCGCTCATGGCCGGCCGCCGGCCCGTGGTGGTGCCGCGGCGGGCGGCCCTCGGCGAGGCCGTCGACGACCACCAGCTGCCGCTGGCGCGCCGGATGGACGCGGCCGGGCTCGTGCGGCTGGTGGAGGACCCCGCCGACCTGCCCCGGGCGGTCGCGGAGGACGGCTCGCGCCCCCCCGTGCGCCCCGGAGAGGGCACGGCCCTCGCGCGGGAGCTGCACGGCTACCTGAGCGCGCGGCTCGATGGGATCGGAGGGGTGCGCCATGGGGTCTGACGCCGCCCGCCGGCCGGCCGTGCCGCGCCTGCCGCGCGAGCGGCGCGCCGCGGTGCCCTCGGCCGGCCGGCGGCGGTCCGACGAGGTCTGGGCCACGCTGATCGCGGCGCTCCCGCACGAGCTGCGCAGGAGCCTGGGCGTGATCTCGCTGCTGAGCGACGGCCTCGGCGCCGACGGCGAGGCCGGCCGGCAGATCTCCCTCGAGGTGCGGCGCATGGACCGCCTCATCGACGCGATGACCGAGGTCTCGCGGGTGACGGCCGCCGGCGAGGACGTGGCGGTGGAGCCGCTCGCGCCGTCGCGCGTGATCTCGGCCGCCCTGGTGGCCTTCGCCCGCGATCCCGACCGCTGCGAGGTCGCCGTGGAACGCGACGAGGACCTTCCTCCCGTGCGCGGCAACGCGGTGCTCACCGAGATGATCCTCCTCAACCTCCTCTCCAACGCCTCGCGCTACGGCGACCCGCCGGTGGCACTCCGGGCGGCGCGCGCCGGGACGGTCGTGGAGTTCGCCGTGCACGACGCCGGGGGCGGCTTCGCCGCCGGCTCGCCGGCGAGCCCCGGGGCGCCGCCGCGGCGGATCGTCACGGGCGCGATGGGGGTGGGCCTGTCGATCAGCCGCCTGTTCGCCTCGGCGATGGGCGGGTGGCTGGACGTCGAGTCGGGGGCCTCGGGCACGCGCGTGAGCCTCTGCCTGCCGGTCGCGAGGGTGCGATGAGCACCCCGCCCCTGATCCTGGTGGTCGACGACGACCGCGCCATCGTCCGGGCCCTGGAGAGCGTGCTGGACGTGGCCGGCTACGCCACCCAGACGGCGAACACCGGCGCCGCCGCCCTCGAGGCCGCGGCGCTGCGGCCGCCGGACATGATCCTGCTCGACATGATCCTGCCGGACATCGACGGCGTCGCCGTCTGCGGCCGGCTGAGGGAGTGGACCGAGCGGCCGATCATGATGCTCTCCGCCCTCGACGGGGACGCGCTCAAGATCGCCGCCCTCGACGCCGGCGCCGACGACTACCTGCGCAAGCCCTTCTCCACGGGCGAGCTCCTGGCGCGCGTGCGGGCGGTGATGCGCCGGTCGGCCCGCGTCGACGAGGGCGGGCCGGTGGTGACCTTCGGCGACGTCGCGGTGGACCTCTCCGCGCGCTCCGTGCGCCGCGGCGGCGGGCTCGTGCACCTGACCCCGCGCGAGTACGGCCTGCTCGCCGAGCTGGCGCGCCACGCCGGCCGCCTCGTAACGCACTCGGCGCTGCTCGAGGCGGTGTGGGGGCCGCGGGCGACCCGCGAGACCCAGTACCTGCGCGTCTACATCGCCGGGCTGCGGCGCAAGCTGGAGCCCGACCCCTCCTCGCCGCAGTACCTGCGCACCGAGCCGGGGATCGGCTACCGCCTGGAGGTTGACTCCCTGGCCACCGCGGCCCTCGCCGGCGGCTGACGCGGCAGAGAGCCTGCTAACGGGCCTGTCACTTACGCCGCCCATACGCGTCGGGCCTCGATCTTGAGGCCTTCTTAACGGGGCACGGTCGTACAGTCGAGCCTCGCTCCGTCAGTGACGGTTCTGGCGAATCCCGCAGGCCGGATGGGACGGGAGAGATCGCCGCACGAGCGGGTCCGGGCGGCGCCGGTGGGGGAGGACTCTACCCCCCGATCGGTGGGCACCAGGGCTCTACTTGCGGGAATGACCAAGTTTCAGGGCGTCGCCTACGGTCCACCCATCGTTTCTCGCCGGAAAGACATCCCACTCATGAGCGTGGTCACCCCACAGGCTCCCGCCTCCGTCCGATCCCTCGATCGGGTGAAGCCGACGCGCGGCCGCAGCAGCCTGCTGGCGGCCGGCGACCTGCTGGCCCTGGGCCTCTCGTACCTGGTGATGCGCGGCCTCACGGAGCAGATCGCGCCGGGCACCACGCGGGTCCCGGCCGCGCTGGCCGTGGTGCTCGCCCTGATCGCCGTGCCGGTCTGGGTGGGGCTGTTCGCCGCCTACGGTCTCTACGACACCGACCGGCGCCGCATCGCGGTGACGAGCTTCGACGAGGCGACGCGGATCTTCCACGCCCTCCTGGTCGGCTCGATCGGCTTCCTCATGGTTCGACCAGCTGCTGCGGCGGGTGACCGACTGGCGCGTGTCGAGCGCCGTCCAGGCCGCCCTCTTCGTGCTGCTCGCGCTGGCCGCGGTGATCGTGGCGCGCGGCGCCCTGCGCAGCTGGGTGTTCACGCGGGTCTTCCGGCGGGAGCGCGCGGTGGTGGTCGGCGCCGGCGCCGACGCCCAGCTCTTCCAGAACACCATCGCGGCCCACCCCGAGTTCGGCGTTGACGTCGTCGCGGTGCTCGAGGACACGGGCTCGCCGATGGAGGTCGAGGACGCGGTGGCCGAGCTCCAGGCCGACCGGGTCGTGCTGACCTCCTCGAGCACGTCGCACGACGAGATGCTCGAGATGGTCCGCAGCGTGCGCAAGCCGTACGTGCAGGTCTCGATCGTCCCGCGCTACCACGAGCTGTTCACGTCGAACGCGACCCTCGAGGACGTCGAGGGCGTGCCGATCGTGACCCTCCGCCGCACGCGCCTGCGCGCGCAGCTCCCGCGCTGCTCAAGCGCGCCTTCGACATCGTCGTCTCGGCGATCGCCGCTCATGCTGCTCTCGCCGGCGCTGCTCGCGGTGGCCATCGCCGTGCGGGTCTCGACAGCCCCGGCCCGGCGATCTACCGCCAGGCCGCGTCGCGGGCGCGGCGGCTCGACCTTCCTGATCGACAAGTTCCGCACCATGTTCGTCGACGCCGAGAGCCGGCGCGACGAGCTGCTGCACCTCAACGAGGTCGACGGCCCGCTCTTCAAGATCAAGGGCGACGACCCGCGCGTCACCCGGGTGGGCGGCTTCCTGCGCCGGTGCGAGCATCGACGAGCTGCCCCAGCTGTGGAACGTGCTGCGCGGCGACATGAGCCTCGTCGGGCCGCGCGCCCTTCGTGGTGCACGAGGCCGACCAGATCACCGGCTGGGCCTGCGCGCCGGCTCGACACCACGCCGGGCATCACCGGCCTCTGGCAGGTGCTGGGCCGCAACGACATCCCCTTCGAGGAGATGGTCAAGCTCGACTACCTCTACGTCACCAACTGGTCGCTCTGGTGGGACGTGCGGATCCTCTACCAGACGGTCCCGGTCGTCCTGCAAGCGCAAGGGGGCCTACTGATGACCACGACCGTCGTCCACGTGGACGAGGCCCCGCGGCCGCCCGCCGTCCCGCCAACCTCTTCGTCATCCCGGCGTTCAACGAGGCGGCCAACCTGCCGCGGCTGCTCGCCGACCTCGAGGCCCGGCCGGAGCTCTTCCCGGCCGGGCAGCCGCCTGATCATCGTCGACGACGGCTCGGCCGACGACACCGTCGCGGTGGTCCGCGCCTACCACGGGCCGCTGCCGCTGGAGGTGATTCGAGCTCGGGGAGAACCAGGGTCCCGGCGGCGGCGTTCCGCGCCGGCTTCGCCGCGGCGCTCCGGGATCGCGCCGACGACGCCCTCGTCGTGACGCTCGAGGCCGACACGACGAGCGACCTCGCCGCGCTGGCCGAGATGCTGCGCCGCGCGCCGCGCGGCGCCGACCTCGTGCTCGCCTCCGTGCACGGCGGCGGCCGGATGGTCAACGTCAGCCGCGCCGCGCCGCGTGCTGAGCCGCGGCGCCGGCGTGGTCGTGCGCCGCGCCCTCGGCCTCGACGCGCACACCGTCTCGTCGTTCTTCCGCGTCTACCGCGCCTCGATCCTGCGCGCGGCCGTTCGAGCGCCTACGGCGACGACTCTGATCCGCGAGCGCGGCTTCGCCTGCAAGGCCGAGATCCTCGCGAAGCTCGTCGGCGCTGGGCGCGCGGATCGAGGAGGTCACCAGTCGACCTCGACGCGTCGCGGCGCGTGGGGGAGAGCAAGATGCGCGCTCCTGCCGACGCTGGCCGGCTACTGGCGGCTGATGTCGCGGCGCGCGCGCCGGATCGCGAGGGCGGCCGCGATGAGCGCGCCCGCGCGTCGGCATCGTCGGCGGCGGCATCCTCGGCCTCACCGCCGCCTACCGGCTCGCCCAGGCGCGGCGTGCGCGTGGCCGCTGTACGAGCGCGGCGCCGGACCTCGGCGGCCTCGTCGGCACCTTCGACCTCGACGGCCACCAGGTGGACCGCTTCTACCACGTCATCGCTGCCGACCGACGACCGCGTGATCGGGCTCGCCGAGGAGGTCGGGCTGGACGCCGGGCTGCGCTTCCGCCCCGTCGGCACGCGGCTTCTACGACGACGGGCGGCTCTTCTCGATGACGTCCCCGCGCGAGTTCCTCACCTTCCCGCTGCTGCGCATGCGCGACCGGCTGCGCCTCGCCGCGTTCGTCGCGCTGGTGCCAGCGGCGCGGGAGCACGAGCGACGCTCGACGACGGTGCCCCTGGTGGAGTGGCTGCGAGGAGCGGTGCGGCGGCGCACGGCTCGAGCGGCTCTGGCGGCCGCTGCTCGACTCGAAGTTCGACGGGCGCTTCGACGACCTGCCCGCCACGCTACATCTGGGCGCGCACCCGCCGGATGTCGGCGACGCGCGACGCGCGGCCGCGAGATCATGGGCTGGCTCGTCGGGCGGCTACAGACGCCTCATCGACGGGCCTGCGCGCGCGCATCGACGCAGCTCGGCGGCGAGGTCCACGCGGCCACCCGGGTGGAGCGCGATCACCGGCACGCCCGCGACGGCGCCACCGGCCTGGTCGTGGACGGGGCGCGACCGCCGCGTTCGACCACGTCGCTCTGCACGCTCGCTGCCGCCGCAGGCCCGGGCCGCTGCTCGTCCCCGAGCTGCGCGCGGCCGCCCCGGCACGACCACTGCCGCTACCTCGGCGTGGTCTGCGTGGTGCTGCGCGTGGACGCGCAGCGTCAGCCCCTACTACACGCTCAACATCACCGACCGGCGCGTGCCGCTGACGACCGTGGTGGAGACGACGCACGTGGTCGACCCCGAGCACGTCGGCGGCACCCTGCTCTACGTCGCGCAAGTACGTCGACCCGGACAGCCCCGGACCTGACGCGCGACGCCGACGAGCTGGACGCGACGCCTACGTCGGCCCACGCCGCCGACCATGCTTCCCCGAGCTGCGCCGACGACGGATCCTCGGCGCGGTCCGTGCAGCGCGCCCGGGTGGTCGAGCCGGTCCACGTGCTCGGCGGCGCCGCGCGACTCCCCGAGATGTTCCCCGCGCCGGGGCTCGCCGCTGGCCTCGTACGGCGCACGTGTACCCCGAGGTCGTGAACGGCCAGGCCGTGATCGGCGTCGCCGACCGGCTCGCCGAGGGCCTCGAGCGTCCCGCGTCCGCGCGGTCGAGGCGGTGGCCGCATGAGCACCGTCCACGGCGCCGCCGCCGCCCGCCGCTGCGTCGATCCGTCTCGCGATCACCGACCGTGACGGTCCTCGTCGGCCTCGGCGCCCTGGTGGTGCTGCTGGCCGTGCTGACCTGGCAGTCCTGGGGCGACCTGGGCTCGCGACACCGGCTACGACCTGGTCGCCGGCTCGCGCGGCTCGCCGACGGCGAGCTGCCGTACGCGACTTCCTCTACTTCTACGGTCCGCTCGCGCCGTCCGCTCGGCGCGTTGTTCGTGCTGGTCGGCGGCAGCGGCCTCGCGCCCTTCATCGCGCTCGGGCTCGTGATCGCGGTCGCGATCGTCTTCACGACCTACGCGCTCGCCCGGTCGTCGCCGGGCCCGCTGGCCTCCGGCCTGGCCGCCGCGATCATCGCGACCGTGGCCTTCGCGCCCACCAACTTCAGCTTCGTCCTCGCCGCACACCCACTCGGCGACCACTCGGGCTGCCTGGCCGCGCTGCTGTTCCTCCTCGGCGTGTCGCGCTTCGCGGCCGACGGCACGCGCGGCTGGCTCGGTGCGCCGGCGGTGCCGCCGGCCGCGGTCACGCTGACCCGGCCCGAGTTCGCGCTGGCGGTCGTGGATCGCGGGCGGCGCTCTGGGTGGCCCTGCGCCTGAGGGCCGCGCACCGCTCGGCCGCCGCGAGCTGACGGCGCTGCTCGCGCCCGCGGTCGCGATCCCGCTGGTCGTCTACGGCGCCCTGATGGCGGCGACCTCGCCGCACGCCCTCCTGTTCGAGAACCTCTACCCGGTCGACCAGATCAACGCGGGCGGCGGCGAGGTCATCCGCATCGCGGCGCCGATGACCGCCTCCAGCGTGGTCGAGCTCCTCGGGCGCCTCGCGCTGTACGCGCTCGGCGCCGCCGCCCTCCTGGCCGTCGCGCGCGATGATCGAGCGCGGCGGGCGCGCCCGCACCGGTGCGCTCGTGCTGCTCGCCGTGGTCGCGGCCGGCGCCCTCGCCGCCCTCGCGGTCCGCCCCGAGCTGGTCCGCCACGGGCTCCAGTTCGCCTACGGGTGGATCCCGGCGGGCGCCGTCCTCGCGGTGGGGGTGCTGCTCTGGCGGCGCCACCGCACCGCGGGGGAGTGGAGCCCGGCGGCCCAGGCGGAGCTGCTGCTGGCCGCCCTCCTGGTGGTGATCGCGGCGCGCACCTACGCGGCGTTCTTCGCCAACGCGACCGGCCCCAGCAGGCGGCCTACGCCATCCCGTTCGCGGCCGTCTTCCTCGCATGGCTGCACGACAGGGAGCTCGGCGTCTCGCCGTCGGCGCGCCGCATCGGCGCCGGCTGGCTCGTCTTCCTCGCGCTCGCGGGCGCGGTGCTCGTGGCGTCCGACGCGGCCGACCGCTCGGCGCGGGTCACCGGCCCGGGCGGCACCCTGTCCGAGCGTCCGGGGCCGGCCGCGTCATACCAGGCGGCCCTGGACACCATCCTCCGCGAGACGGCCCCGGGCGCGCCGGTGCTGCTCGCCCCCCAGCTCACGTCCCTCTACACGCTCTCCGGCCGGACGGACCCCCTCCCGCAGATCTCGCTTCTGCCGGGCTCCCTTCCGGACGCGCAGGCCGAGCGCGAGGCGATCCGCCGACTCGACGAGTCCGGCGTCGACCTCGTCGTGGTCAACACCCGCGACCTGACCGAGTACGGCCAGGGCGCGTTCGGCGACTCCTACGACCGCACGATCCAGGACTGGCTCGACAGCGATTTCCGTCGCGTCGCGTCTTACGGAAACGATGGCGAGACCACGGTCGCGCTCGATGTCTGGCAAAGGAGAACCTCATGAACAAGGTCGGAGTCACCGGCGCGGCAGGCTTCATCGGATCGCACCTCTGTGACCGTCTGCTCGCGGAGGGGGTCGAGGTCGTGGCGGTGGACGACCTGTCCATGGGGACCCTCGAGAACCTCGAGGCGTGCCTGGCCAACCCGGGCTTCCGGTTCGTCCAGATGGACTGCACCCACCGGCGCGAGCTGCGGGCGGCCTTCGCCGGCTGCGACGCGATCGTGCACCTGGCGGCGCAGAAGATCCCGCGCTACGGCGGGCGCGCTCATGACGCTCGAGTCCAACGTGGCCGGCGTCAACGCCGCCGCACGAGGTCGCGCTCTCGCTCGACGCCGACCGCTGATCATGGCGTCGACCTGCGACGTCTACGGCAACGCCGCCGCTGCCCTTCCGCGAGGACGGCGCCGCTGATGCTCGGGCGCGCCGACCAGCCGTCGCTGGGCCTACGCCGTCTCGAAGCTCTACGACGAGCACATGCTGCCTGGCGCTGGCCGAGGAGCACGGGCTGCAGGCGCACGATCCTGCGCTTCTTCGGCTCGTACGGCCCGCGCAACCACCCGAGCTGGTGGGGCGGCCCGCAGGCGGCGTTCATCGAGCGCCTGCTCGACGGCGAGCTGATCGACATCCACGGCGACGGCCAGCAGATCCGCACGTTCACCTACGTCGCCGACACGGTCGACGGCATCGTCCGCGCGATCGATCACCCCCGAGGCGCGGGGCGAGATCATCAACATCGGCGGCACCACCCCGACGACGATCCTCGAGCTGGCCGAGCTCGTCCACGAGGCGCTGGGCATCGCGCCCGCCGCTGCGCGCGCGCTTCATGCCGTACGAGGACGCTGCCCGGCAAGTACCAGGACGTCCGGCTACCGCGTGCCCGACGTCACCAAGGCCCGGAGCTGCTCGGCTTCGGGGCCACGGTCCCGCTCGAGGACGGCCTCCGCGATGACCGTCGCGTGGCACCGCGCGCGTCGCGCGGCGCTCCACCAGGAGGCGATGCGCGTGATTCGCAGGCTCGTTCCTCTGGCCCTCGTCCTGGCGCTCCTCGGAGCGTTCGGGATCCAGCCGGCGCCCTCGCCGCGCCGGCCGGACCCCCCACCGGGCGTCACCGGCATCGCGCTCGACGGCCGGCTCAGCTCGCCTGGCAGCCCGTCGCGGGCGCCGAGCGGCTACACGGTCTACCGCGGCACGACTGCGTCGACCAACATCACGCACGACGGTCACCCCGGCCGGCGGCGTCACGGGGACGAGCTTCACCGACAACACCGGCCTCGCAACAGCACGACCTACTACTACGTCGTGCGCGGCGGTCGGCGGCAGCGTCGAGTCGCGCGAACTCGACCATCGTCGCAGGTCACGCCCCGGTCGCTCGCGCCTGCTCGACGGGCCAACGCGATCGTCACTCGAGAACTGCTTCCCGGGCGACCTCCGGCTGGGACGTCGACCGACGCCGACGACGTGCCGACGCGGCGGCATCGAGGGCTTCGCGACCGCGAGCGAGCATCAACCGCGGCGAGTCGGTCGACCTCAAGGTCAACTCGCGCCGCCGGCGCGCGTACCGGATCGAGATCTACCGCACCGGCTACTACGGCGGCGCCAGGGCGCGGCTCGTCTCGACCATCCCGACCTCACGGGCGTGCGCCCAGCCCGCCTGCGACGGACCCAGAGCGACCGGGCCTGTCGACTGCGCGAACTGGTCGCACCTCGGCGACGCTCACGACCACCTCGAGCTGGCCATCGGGCATCTACCTGCATCCGCCTCGTGCGCGACGACACCGGCTCGGACAACCACGATCCTGCTCGTCGTCCGCGACGACTCGGCCGCCGGCGACGTCCTCTACGTCGTGCCGCGTACACCGACCTACCAGGCCTACAACAACTACGGCGGCAAGTCGCTCTACGACTTCAACTCGATCGGGCGCCAACACCGTCGCGGGCGCCGACCGGGCCGTGAAGGTCTCGTTCGACCGCCCGTACGAGCAGCCTCGCACCGGCGCAGCGCGACTGGTACACGACGCACCGACCTGCGCGATGGTCTGCTGGCTCGAGCGCCAGGGCTACGACGTCGGCTACGTCACGAACACCGACCTCGACGCGCGACCCGGCGCTGGTGCAGCGGCCACCACGGCCGTACATCTCGCCGGCCACGACGAGTACTACTCGGCGGCGATGCGCAACGCGCTCAGCGCGCGCGCGCGACGCCGGCACGTCCCTCTTCTTCAGCGGCGCGAACGAGGTCTACTGGAAGATCCGCTTCGAGGCGAGCCCGATCTCGGGCGCCTCGCGACGGGTGGTCAGGTCTGCTACAAGACGCGTCGAGTCCGGCCCGCCCGACCCGAGCGGCATCCCACGGGCACCTGGCGCGATCCCGCCGGCGCCAACAAGCCCGAGAACGCGCTCGTGCGGCGATCATGTACGTCGGCGACAACGACTTCACCTTCTTCCCGCTGCGCGTCAGCGCCGCCGAGGGCCGGACCGCGTCTGGCGCCACACCGACCTGGCCGACCTCGCGCCCGGCACCTTCCAGAACGCTCGGCACCGGCGCTCGTGCGGCTGGGAGTGGGACGGCGCGCGTCGACAACGGCAGCCAGCCGGCGGGCCTCACCGTGCTCGCCGCCACGCCGGTCACCGGCGAGCTCGTCCAGAACAACGGCGCCAGCGTGATCGCCGGGCTCCACCGTGGTCAACGTGACCAAGTACACGGCGGCGAGCGGCGCCCTCGTCTTCGCCACCGGCACGAACCACTGGAACCGCGGCCTCGCCGCAACGCGCCCGGCGACGGCGAGCCCGAACCTGAACATCCAGCAGGTCACCACCAACGTCCTGTCGGACATGGGCGTGCAGCCGGCGTCGCCGGACTCCTCGGCATCGTCCTCGACGCCGACTCGCCGCCGCGCGTGCTGCTGACCAGCCCCGGCGACGGCGCCACGGGCGTCGCCGTCGACGTGTCGCCGGTCGCCGCCTTCTCGCGGACGATGAACCCGGCGACCATCACGTCCACGACGGTCAGCCTGCGCACCCAGGCCGGCGCCGTGGTCCCGTCGACGATCACCTACAACGCGGCCACCCGGCGCGTGACCATCGACCCGACCGCCTCGCTGGCGCTGCAGACGACCTACGTCGCCCGCGTCACCACCGGTGCGTCCAGGCGACCGACGGCACGCCGCTCGAGGCGCAGGCCGAGTGGACCTTCACGACGGCCGATCCGCCGCCGCCGCCGACGGTCACCACGACCTTCCCGGCGAGCAACGCGACCGGCGTGAACCCCGCCGTCGCCGTCACCGCGACCTTCTCGCGGGCCATGGCCGCCGCGACGATCACCTCCTCGAGCTTCCGGCTGACCGGCCCCGGCAGCACGACGGTCCCGGCCACCGTGGCCTATGACGCGATCACCCAGCGGGCGACCCTGACGCCGACGGCGTCGCTGGCCCTGAACACCGCCTACACGGCGACCCTCACGACGGCCGTCACGGCGGCCGACGGGACGGCCCTGGCCGCTCCCGGTCAGCTTCGGCTTCAGCACCTGGGCGACGCCGCCGCCGCCGCCCGACCGTCACCCAGACCTCGCCGGCCGACGGCGGGACCGGCGTCGAGATCGCGCAGCCCGATCGTCGGCCGACCTTCTCGCGCGACATGGACGCGTCCACGATCACGACGCAGTCCGTGACCCTGACCGGGCCCGGCGGCCAGGCCGTCCCGGCCTCCGTCACCTACGACGTCGCCGACCGCGCGCGCGATCATCACCCCGACGGCTCCGCTGGCGCGTCAGCACGGCCTACACGGCGACGCTCTCGACGGGCATCCGCGCCGCCGACGGCATCGCCCTGGCGAGCCCCGTCACCGTCGGCTTCACCACCTCCGCGTCGCCCTGCCCGTGCCAGCTCTTCGCCGACACCGTGCGTGCCCGACCTGGCCGGCAACGCCGTCCAGGACGGCCGCGGCGGCTCGGGCCCGTTCACCTACGAGATGGGCGTCAAGGTCACGGCCACGACCTCAGCCGAGATCCGCGCGATCCGCTTCTACAAGAGCCCCGGCGAGACCGGCACGCACGTCGGCCGCGTCTGGACCTCGAGCGGTACCCAGCGCGCCCAGGTCACCTTCACCAACGAGACGGCGTCCGGCTGGCAGACCCAGCAGCTGGCGACCCCCCTCGCGATCACCGCCGGCCAGACCTACGTCGTCTCGGTCAACCGCAACGCCGTACTACCCGCTCACCACGGGCGGCCTCGCGTCCCAGATCGTCTCGGGCCCGATCCGCACGGTGGTCGGCGCCAACGGCGTCTACGGCGACTCGCGCGGGCATCTTCCCGACCACCTCCTGGCAACAACAGCAACTACTTCGTCGACCTCGTGGTCGGCGGCGACGACGCGCCGCCGCCGACCACCCGCCGACGGTCACCAACCCGACGCCGGCGCGCCGGGGCGACCGACGTGACGCCGACGTCTCCCCGACGGCCACGTTCTCGCGGGCCATGGACCCGGCGACGCTCACGACGTCCTCGGTGACCCTGCGGCCGCAGGGCGGCTCGCCGGTCGGCGCCGACCGTCACCTACGACGCGGGCGCCAACGACGGTCACCATCAACCCGACGGCCGACCTCGCCGCCAGCACCACCTACACGGCCCAGGTCTCGACGGCCGTGACGTCGGCCAACGGCATCGCCCTGGCCGCGCCCGTCACCTGGAGCTTCACCACCGAGGCCGGCCCCGGCGCCGGGCGCCACCGTCCAGCTGTTCCCCGACACCACCGTGCCGGCCTCCCTCGCGAACCCGGTCCAGGACGGCCGCACCGGTGCGGGCCCTTCACCTACGAGATGGGCGTCAAGGTCACCGCGACCGCGACGGCCGAGATCCGCGCCGTGCGCTTCTACAAGAGCCCCGGCGAGACCGGCACGCACGTCGGCCGCATCTGGACCTCCGGCGGCACCCAGATCGCCCAGGTCACCTTCGCCGGCGAGACCGCGTCGGGCTGGCAGACCCAGCAGCTCGCCGAGCCCGGTGCGCATCACGGCGGGCCAGACCTACGTCATCTCCGTCAACCGCAACACCTTCTACCCGTTCACCGCCGGCGGCCTCGCCGACGCAGATCACCGCCGGGCCCGATCGCGCACGATCGTCGGCTCGAACGGGGTCTACGGGCAGTCGTCCGGCACCTTCCCGACCAACTCCTGGAACAACAGCAACTACTTCGTGGACCTGCAGGTCGCCGCGACCGAGATCGAGCCCACCTCCCCGCCGACGGTGAGCGCGACCACGCCGGCCGACGGCGCCGTCAACGTCGCGATCGACGTGGCGCCGACGGCCGACCTTCTCGCGGCCGATGGACGGCGCGACCCTCAACACGTCCACGGCGACGGTGCGCCCCGAGGGCGGCTCCCCCGTGGCCGCGGCGGTGACGTACGACTCGCCAACAACCGGGTGACCATCGACCCGGTCGCCGACCTCGTGCCGAGCATCGACTACACGGCCCTGATCTCCACCGACGCGACGTCGGACATCGGCGTGGCCCTGGCCGCCCCGGTCAGCTGGAGCTTCACCACCTCCGCGGCGCCCGGGCACCAGCCAGCTGTACCCCGACACCACCACGCCGACCACCGACGGCAACTCCGTCCAGGACGGCCGGACCGGCGACGGGCCCGTTCAGCTACGAGACCGGCGTCAAGGTCCAGGCGACCCTCGGCGCCGAGATCCGCGCGCTGCGCTTCTACAAGAGCCCCGGCGAGACCGGCACGCACGTCGGCCGCATCTGGAGCTCGGCCGGCGCGCAGCTCGCCCAGGTCACCTTCGCCGGCGAGACCGCCTCGGGCTGGCAGACCCAGAGCTCGCGACGCCGGTCGCGCTCACCGCCGGGCCAGACCTACGTCATCTCCGTCAACCGCAACGACGTTCTACCCGGTCACGCCCGCGGGCCTCGCCTCGCAGATCACCGCGGGCCCGGTGCGCACGATCGTCGGCGGCAACGGCGTCTACGGCGACGCGGCCGGGACCTTCCCGACCACCTCCTGGAACAACAGCAGCTACCTGGTCGACCTCGTGGTGGCCGCCGACCGAGGTGCCGCCGCCGCCGAGCCGCCCCGACGGTGACCGACACGACCCCGGCCGACGACGCCGCCGAACGTGCTCGTGGGCGCCTCGCCCTCGGCGACCTTCTCGCGGTCCATGAACCCCGCGACCCTGACGGCCGCCTCGGTGACCCTCAGGCCCGACGGCGGATCCCCGGTGGACGCGACCCTGACCTACGACCCCAACACGGACCGCATCGTCATCGACCCGGCCGCCGACCTGGCTCCGGGCCAGGACTACACGGCCCAGATCTCCACGGCCGCGACCTCGGCCGACGGGATCGCGCCTCGACGGGCCGGTCACCTGGAGCTTCACGACCTCGCCGGCCCTCACGACCGTCCAGCTCTTCCCGAACACGGCGACGCCCGCAGTCCGACGTCAACTCGGTCGCCGACGGCCGCACCGGCGAGGGCCCGTTCACCTACGAGATGGGCGTCAAGGTCACGGCCACGGCCGCGGCCCAGATCCGCGCCATCCGCTTCTACAAGAGCACCGGCGAGACCGGCACGCACGTCGGCCGCGTCTGGACCTCCGGCGGCACCCAGCTCGCCGCAGGTCACCTTCGCCGGCGAGAGCCCCGACGGCTGGCAGACTGGCGCAGCTCGCCGCGCCGCTGACCATCAGCGCCGGCGAGACCTACGTCATCTCCGTCAACCGCAACGACTTACTACCCGATCACCCCGGGCGGCCTCGCGTCCGAGATCGTCGCCGGCCCCGTGCGCACCGTGGTCGGCGGCAACGGCGTCTTCGGCGACGCCGCCGGCGCCTTCCCGACCGCCTCCTTCGGCGACAGCGACTACCTGGTGGACCTCGTGGTCGCCGAGCGCCGACGCCGCCGCCGCCGCCGCCGGTGCCGACGGTCAGCGCGACCACCCCGGCCGACGACGCCACCGGCGTGGCGCCCAACACGTCGCCCGACCGCGACCTTCTCGCGGCGCCATGGACCCGCGCGACGCTCACCGACGCCGTCGGTGACCCTGCGCCCCAGCGGCGGCGCCCCGGTCGCGGCGACGGTCGCCTACAACGCGACCACGCGGCGCGTGACGATCAACCCGGACGCCGACCTCGCGCCGGCGACCAGTCTACACCGCCCAGATCTCGACGCGCGGCGACCTCGCTCGCGGCGGCGCCGCGCTCGCGGCGCCCGTCAGCTGGAGCTTCACGACCTCCGCCGCGCCGACCGTCACGGCGACCACGCCGGCCGACGGCGCCACCGGCGTGGCCGTCATCGATCTCGCCGACGGCGACCTTCTCGCGGGCGATGAACGCGTCCACCCTCACCGGCGGCGCCGCCACGGTCCGCCCGCAGGGCGGCGCGCCGGTCGCCGCGAGCGTCACCTACGACTCGGCCAACAACCGCGTGATCATCAACCCGACGGCCGACCTGGCCACCGGCACCACCTACGCGGCCCAGGTCTCGACCGCGGCCGCGGGCGGCCGACGGCGGCGGCGCTCGCCGCGTCCGTCAGCTGGTCCTTCACCACGATCGCGGCGCCGACGGTCACGGCCAACGACGCCGGCCGACGGCGCGACCGGCGTCGCGCTGGGCGTCTCGCCGACGGCGACCTTCTCGCGGGCCATGACCGTCGGCTCGCTCACGACGACCTCCGCGACCCTGCGCCCGGAGGGCGGGTCGCCGGTGGCCGCCGCCGTCACCTACGACGCGGCCAGCCGCACGGTCACGATCAACCCCAACGCCGACCTGGTGCCCGGCACCACCTACACCGGCGCAGATCTCGACGGCGGCGAGCGCCACCGACGGTGCGCCGCTGGCGTCGGCCTACACGTGGAGCTTCACGACGGTGCCGCCGCCGACCGTCACGACGACGACCCCGGCCGACAACGCCACGGGCGTCGCGGTCAACATCTCGCCCACGGCGACCTTCTCGCGGGCGATGAACGCCGCGACCCTCACCACGGCCTCGGCCACGGTGACCCCGCAGGGCGGCTCGGCCGTCGCGGCGGTCGTCACCTACGACGCGGCCAACAACCGCGTCACCATCAACCCCAACGCCAACCTGACGCCGGGCACCGTCTACACCGGACGCATCGCGACGACGGCGACCGACAGCAACGGCGTCCCGATGACCTCGGCGGCCACCTGGAGCTTCACCACCCAGCCGCCGCCCACGGTCACCGTCACCACGCCGGCCGACGGCGCCACCGGCGTCGCGACCAACGTGTCGCCCACGGCCACCTTCTCGCGGGCGATGACCGCCGCGAGCCTCACGACGACGACCGCCAGCGTGCGGCCCCAGAGCGGCGGCAACGCGGTCTCGGCGGTCGTGAGCTATGACTCGGCCAACAACCGGGTCACGATCAACCCCAACTCCAACCTGGCGCTCGGCACCGCGTACGTCGCGACGATCACGACCGGCGCCACGGCCTCGGACGGGATCGCGCTGGCGTCCACCTTCACCTGGACCTTCACGACCATCACGGCACCGACGGTGACCGCCACCACGCCGGCGGCCAACGCCACCGGCGTCGGCCTCAACGACGACATCACGGCCACGTTCTCGCGGGCCATGACCCCGTCCACCCTCAACACCTCGACGGCGACCGTGCGCCGTCAGAGCGGCGGCGGCAACCTGACGGCGACCGTCACCTATGACGCGCCCAACAACCGCGTCACGATCAACCCCTCGGCCGCCCTGCTGGCGGGGACCGTGTACACGGCCTCCATCTCGACGGGCGCCACCTCGGCCGACGGCGTCGCGCTCGCGTCGACCGTGTCGTGGAACTTCACGACGATCCCCGCGCCGACCGTCACCGCCACGACCCCGGCGGCCAACGCCTCGGGCGTCGCGCCGGACACCTCGCTCACGGCGACCTTCAGCCGGGCGATGAACCCGGCCACGCTGACCACCGCCTCGGCGACGGTCCGCGTGCAGGGCAGCGGCAGCGCGCTGCCGGCGACGGTCACCTACGACGCGGCCAACAACCGCGTGACCATCGACCCCACGGCGAACCTGCTGGCCGGCACCGTCTACCAGGGCCAGATCAGCACCGCCGCGACCGGCGGCCGACGGGATCCCGCTGGCATCGACGTTCAGCTGGAGCTTCACCACGCCGACCCAGCTGTTCGCCGACACGCTGACCCCGGCGACGCAGGCCAGCGCGGCCACCCTGGTGCGCGAGACCGGCGTCCGCATCACGATGACCGACAACGCCCAGGCGCGCGCGATCCGCTTCTGGAAGAGCCCGGGCGAGACCGGCACCCACACCGGCCGCATCTGGAACTCGTTCGGCAACCAGATCGGCTCGGTCGTGTTCAGCGGTGAGACGGCCTCCGGCTGGCAGACCGCGCAGCTCACGACCCCGGTCAATCTGTCCGACAACCAGACGTACACGATCTCCGTCAACCGCAACAACTTCTACCCGTCCACCACCAACGGCCTGAACTCGCAGGTGATCGCCGGACCGATGCGCACCGTCGTCGGCTCCAACGGCGTCTACGGCATCACCAGCGGCAACCGTCCGCAGCTCTCGAGCGGCAACACGAACTTCTTCGTCGATCTGATCGTCTCCCAGACCCTGTGAGCTCACGTCCCGTCATCGCCGCCCCCGCTCCCGTGACCCCCGTCCGGGGTGCCGCGGCGGGCAGGGGCGCGCTGTCGGGCGCGTGGCTCCTGTCCGGCGCGACGCTCGTCTCGGGCGTGCTGGCCTACGCCTTCCACATCCTGGCCGCGCGCACCCTCGGCGCGGACGGGTACGGCCGCATCGCGGTGCTGTGGGGGGCCATGTTCCTGGTGGCCATCGTCCTGTTCCGCCCCATCGAGCAGACGGCCTCGCGGACGATCGCCGACCGCCTCGCCCGGGGCTGGGAGACGCGCAGCGTCGTCGTCTCCGCCACGATCGTCGCCACCGCCGCGCTCGCGATCGCCACGGTCGTGATGCTCGCGCTGTGGGAGCCCATCACCGCGGGGCTCTTCGACGGCGACTCCGCGCTGACGCTGATGCTCGTCGCGGGCGTCGCCACCTACGGGCTCTCCTACGTCGTGCGCGGGCTGCTCGGCGGGGTGCGCTGGTTCGCCGGCTACGGGCTCAACCTGGTCTTCGACGGCGCCGCGCGGCTGCTGGTCGCGCTGCCGCTCGTCATGGTGGCCAGCACCGGGCTCGCCGGCGCGGCGATGGTCGCCGCCGGACTCGCCGGCGCGGCGATCCCCCTGTGGGTGGGGCGCCGCCGCCTGCGGGTGGTGCGCGAGCGCCGGCCCGGCGAGCGCTTTCGTCCCGCGTCGACCCTCGCGTTCGCCGCCCCGGCCGCCGTCATCGCGGGCGCCGACCAGATCGTGGTCAACAGCAGCCCCGTCCTGGTCGTCCTGGCCGGCGGCACCGCGGCCACGGCGGGCGTCGTGTTCGCCGCCACCATGCTCGTGCGCATCCCCGTCTACGTCTTCCAGGGCGTCGCGGCCTCGATCCTGCCCAACCTGACCCGCCTGCACGCCACCGACGACGCCCCGGCGTTCCGCTCGGCCGTGTGGCGCACCGTGGCGATCCTGATCGGCCTCGCCGGCATCCTCGCGGTGGGGGCGATGGCGATCGGTCCCCACGCCCTGCAGATCGTCTACGGCCCCGACTTCGACGCCGGCCGCGCCGCGCTCGGCCTGCTGGGCGTCGGCGTGGGGCTCTACCTGGCGGCGTCCACCGTCTCCCAGGCCCTGCTCGCCCAGGACCGCGGCCCCGCGGCCGCCCTCGCCTGGGCGGTGGCCGCCGTCCTCTTCGTCGGCACCTTCTTCCTGCTGCCGGGCTCGGAGCTGATGCGCATCGCGGTCGCCTTCGCGCTCTCGATGGCCGTCGGCGCCGCGATGGTCGCCGGCTTCCTGCTGCGGCGCGACCCGGGCACCGCGCGCCGTCCCGGCCTCACCCCCCAGCCCCTACCCGAACGATGAGGACGGCCGCCCCACAGCCAGTCCGGATGGCGGTCGGCGCACCCCCAGACCGGCGCTACCTTGCCGATCCCCGTCACGGAATCATCCCCATCAGGTCAATCCGCGCGACCGCGGGCCGCGGCCCGCGGATCCCCTAGCTCACTCGGCGGAGGCAGACAGGAACCATGGATCTCACTCTCTTCTTCAGGGTCATCTGGAGATACCGCGTCCTCGTCATGACGGGGCTCCTGCTGGCCGTCCTCGCCGCCTTCTTCGCCATGGTCAAGATCTCGCCCGGTGGCGACACGCCCGCTCTCGCTGCGCGGCGAGAAGGAGTACGCGAGCTACACCACCCTGTTCGTGACCCAGTCCGGGTTCCCGTGGGGGCGGCTCGCCGAGGGCAGCACCGACGACGTGGAGAACGCCGGCCGCCTCGCGAGCCTCGCCACCCTCTACTCCAAGCTCGCCGACAGCGACCCCGTCAACGAGCTCAACAAGAAGGAGCTGCCGGCCACCGGCTGGTCGATCGAGTCCGCGCCCATCCTCGACGGCGCCGGCCTGAGCTCGCCGCTGCCGCTGGTGCGCATCGCCGCGCTGGCGACCTCGGCCGAGCTGGCCGAGAAGACCGCCGCGACCGCCACGGCCTCGCTCCAGAACTTCGTGACGGCCCGCCAGGACGCCAACAACATCGCCGAGTCGGACCGGGTGGTGCTGCAGCTGATCAAGGGCCCCGAGGCGCCGGTGTTGCTCCAGGGCCGCTCCTACACGCCGCCGATCATCGCCTTCCTCCTGATCGCCATGGTCACGCTGGCCCTGCCCTTCCTGCTCGACAACATCCGCCGCTCGCTCGCCGCCGCCCGCGCCGGCGACCTCGGCGAGGACGAGCGGGAGCGCAACTCGGCCGCGCCGGGGAGCGTCAGCTTCGACCCGGCCGACATCGAGGAGCGCCGGCGCATGGCGCGCCTGTCCCAGTAGCGACGCGCGCGCCGCGGGGCCGGACGGCCCCGCGACGCGGCGGATCAGGTCGGGGCGCCGCGCTCGCGCGGGCCCCTGATCGTCCGCGACAGGGCCCGCAGGTGGCCCCGGCGGGCCGCGCCGCCCCCGCGTCCCACCGCGGCGTGGGTGAGCTCCCCCAGGCCGATCCCGGCGCGCTCCAGCGCCGCCGCCGCCCGGCCCCGGTGGGCCCGCGCGTAGAGCATCCTGCTCTCGGCGAGGACGGCCGCCAGGCCCGCCCGCGGCGCCGAGGCCCCGCCCTCGTGGCCGCACACCGCCGCCGGCTCGAAGCCCACCGCGTAGCCGCGGTCGCGGACGCGGCGGCAGAGGTCCGTGTCCTCGCAGTAGAGGAAGAAGCGCTCGTCGAAGCCGTCGATCGCCTCGAGCAGCGGGGCGCCGGATCATGAGGCACGCGCCCGAGATCCAGTCGGGCCGCGCCGGCGCGGGCGTAGGCGCCGGGATCGCGGATCAGCTCGTCGGTCCAGCCGGCGTCCGGCGCGACGCGGTGCAGGAACAGCGCCTGGGCGAAGGTCGAGCGCAGGCGCGGGAAAGCGACGCTGGGAGGGGTCCAGCGACCCGTCGTCGTCGCGGATCAGCGGGCCCACGATGCCCAGGCGCGGGTCCTCGTCCAGGGCGCGGCGGCCAGGCGCAGCACGGCCTCCGGGGCGATGCGCGCGTCGGGGTTCAGGAACAGCACCGCCGGGGCCGTGCCCGGCCCGCCAGCCGATGTTGCACCCGAACGAGAAGCCGCCGTTGGCGCCGCTCTGGATCGCGGTCAGGTCGAGGTCGGCGACCGTCTCGAGGCCCCCCTCGGGGAGGCGTTGTCCACCACGATGACGCGGATGTCGTCGCGACCGGCAAGCGGACCGACGCACGAGCGCAACTGGTCGCCGCTGTTGTAGGCGACGACCACGACGTCGACCCGGGGCGGTCGGGGGCGGGTGCGGGTGCGCGGCGCCGGGCACGGCGTCAGGCTAGCGCCTGCGCCGGCCGGCGGATGGGCCCTCACGGAATCGCGGCGACCTGCCGATCAAGGGGCAGTGCCCACCCCCGCGGTCCCGCGCCGGGGAGAATCAGGAGTCGCGAGATGGAACGGATTCCACGACCGCCCGCGCGTCGTGCTGGGCGCGTCCGTCACGCTGGCCGCCGCGGCCGCCGCTGCTCGGCTCGCCGGGCGCGGGCGACGCGGGCGCGGCCCGGCAGCGCCCGAGGCGGCGCCCGCGTCTCGCGTCCCATCGCCACGCCGGCCGACGGGGCCCGGGTGAAGGGGTGCCGTGCGCGTCGCGGCCGTCCGCCTCCGCCCGCGACGGCGTCGCGCGGGTCGAGTTCCGGGTCGACGGCGTGCTGCGCTGGACCGCGCGCATCGGCGCCGTACGTCCTCAACGGCGAGCGCGGCACCTGGCGCACGACGGACCTCGTCAACGGGCGCCACACCGCTGTCCGCGACGGCGTTCGACCGCGGCGGCCGCCGCGCGCGCGACACCCACGCGTCACCGTCGCCAACCCGGGTCGCGCCGCGCCGGTCGCTGACGCCGCCGCCGGCGCTCGAGCCCGCGCCGGCCCCCGCGCCGCCGCCGCCCGTGGTGGAGCCGGCGCCCGCTCCCGGTCCCGGCGCCGCCGCCGGCCGCGCCCGCCCGCCCCTGCCGGACCCGTCCCGCCCCCGGCCGACCCTCCGCCCGCTGCCCGACCCCGCCCGCTGCCCGACCCGCCGGCGCCGCCGGTCGACGCCCTGCGTCTTCCTGTCGCCGACGGGCAACGACGCCGCCAACTGCTCGGCCGCGGCGCCCTGCCGCACCCTGGACCGCGGCTACCACGCCGCGGCGCCCGGGCGCGGTGGTGCAGCTGGCCGCGGGCACCTACCCCGGCGGCGACGATCGCCTACGACGCCGCCAAGAACGGCGCCGGCGCGCGCGTGGTGCTGGCCCCGGCCCCCGGCGCGGCGGTGACGCGTGTCCGGCGAGCTGATGGTGCGCGCCCAGCACGTCGAGCTGCGCGACATGACGCCTGGCCGGCGGCTGGCAGACCAACGAGGCGGCCGCCGACGTGGTCATGCGCAACCTCGACTCGCGGCACCTGTTCATCAACTCGTCGCAGCAGCGTGTCGGTGATCGGCGGACGGGTCGGCCCCAACGGGCCGGTCAACTACCACCCCCAGATCGCGGCCTCCACCGCCACCCCGCCGCGCGACATCCTCATCGACGGCGTCACCTTCCACGACTGGCGGGTGGCGACCGGCCGGTCAGCACACCGAGTGCCTGCAGATCGGCGGCGGCGACCGCGATCACCGTCCGCAACAGCCGCTTCATCAACTGCGAGGCCACCGGCAACCTGCACATCACCCACTACGGGGACGCCCTCGCCGCGCACCCGCAACGTGACCATCGAGAACAACTTCTTCTCGACCACCATCAACGGCTACTACGCGGTCCAGGCCTACGCGGTCCAGAACCTGCTGATCCGCAACAACTCGGCCACCCAGGGCATCCTGATCCAGCCCTTCCCGGGCGACAGCGTCGCCGCCAACAACGTGCGCATGGTGGCCAACCTGGTGCCGGCGGCCGTCCTACGAGTGCGTGTCGGGCGTGACCTACCGCTCCAACGTCTTCTTCTGGGGCGCGCGGGCCAGAGCGCGGCCAAGTGCAACTCCTCCGACACCGCCCTCACCGGCACCTCCAACCCGGGCTTCGTCAACCCGGGCGCCCTCGACCTGCACCTGACCGCCACGTCGCCGGCCCTCGGCAAGGGTGCCGCCACCGAGGCCGCGGCCACCGACATCGACGGCGAGTCGCGCGCGGCCGCGCCCCGACGCGGGCGCGGACGAGCGCTGATCAGCTCCGCACGGCCATCAGGCTCTTGGTGAGCCCGAGCACCCGCTCGCGGTGGATGGCGGCGTCGGGGAACAGGCGCTGCATGTCCGCGGCGGTGAGGAGCTCGATCGGCTCCCAGTAGCCCTTGGGCTGGAAGCCCAGCGTGAAGTGCCGGTTCAGGAAGCGCCGGGTCCGCTCGGGGAGGAACTGGAAGAGCGGGAACTGGTAGTGCGGCTCGATCGGGAACCAGCGGTTCGGCGTCTGGACGAAGTAGCGCCGCGAGACCCGCCGCACCTCCGCGGCGAACGCGGCCTGGAGCTCCGCCGGGACGTGCTCGATGACCGAGTTCGAGAAGGCGACCGCGAACTCGCCGTCGGCGAAGGGCAGCCGGGTCCCGTCGCCCACCATGGTGGTCACGTTCGACTGCTCGAGCCACGCGCTCGTCTTGGGGGTGAGGTCCAGCGCCGTGACCGGGTTGACGCTGTTGAAGCGCTCGAGGGCGGCGCCGACGCCCGCGCCCACGTCGAGGATCCGCTCGTCGGGCCGCAGGCCCGACCAGCGCGACGAAGCGCTCGTACCGCTGCCGCCGCCAGCGCTCGATGGTGGGGCTCGTGGTCGCCCACGCCCGTGCTCTCGCCCTGAGGCTCATGCCGCTCTCCGTGGCTCGGTCGCTCGCCGTCCCCGGTCACGCGCAGCAGCACGACCGAGAGGGCGACCAGGATGAACATGATGTAGGTCACCTGGATGAACGAGTACGCGTCGTAGGTGAACAGCCCCACGGCGAACGCGGTGATCGAGGCCGCGAGGCCGGTCATCAGCAACCCGAGGTCGCTCGCGTCGCGTCGCGCGCGCGCGCCCAGGCGCCGGACGGTCCGCCCGAACAGCCACACCCAGGCGAACACGCCCAGGATCCCCGTCTCCAGCAGCGTGCCCAGCCACTGGTTGTCGAGGATGTTCGCCTTCGCCTGCTGGTTGTCGGTGACCCGGGTGCCGTAGCCCTGGCCCAGCAGGGGCCGCGCGGCCGCCTGGTCCAGCGCGGGGCCGAGGTCGGCGACGCGGCCGCTGCCGAGCCTGCCCGGCGTCCGACTCCTGCTCGGCGACGAGGCCGCCCTCGGGGGCGAAGGCGGCGTGCAGCGAGCCGAGGGCGCCCGGGGATGGCCAGGTGCATCATCAGCAGCAGCGGGAGCGCGATCGGGCAGCGCGCGGCGCGCGTCGGCCGGCCGCAGGACCGCGAAGACGATCAGGATGACCGCCAGCATCAGGATGCCCGTGCGCGAGATCGTCGCGACCGCCGCGACCACCATGAGCCCGCCCGCGACCCACCACAGGCGCCGCCGGGTCCGCACCGCGAGGTAGAAGGCGAGCGGCACGAGCATGACCATCGCGGCGCTGAGCGCGATCGAGTGCTGCGCGGACGCGAACACGCGCAGGCGGGCGCCGCGCCCGGGGATGAGCGGCACCTCCTCCAGCCTGAGGAACGGGATCACACGCCCGAGCTCGTTGAAGACGTTGAAGTCGGTCCGCGACTCGATGATCGCGAACACGGCCACGATGGCTCCGGACCCCACCAGCACCTTCAGGATGCGGTCCACCGCGGCGCGGGTGTTGACGACGCTCACGATCATCATCAGCACCAGCAGGAAGCTGAGCAGGAAGGTCAGCGACTTGACGACCTGCGTCTGCTCGGCGCTCACGTTGCCGGGGTTGACCGCCAGGGAGCCGAGGACGGCGACCAGCAGCAGGATGAGCGGCCCGCGCAGCCCGGTGGGCTTGAGCGTCACCCGCGGGTCCACCAGCAGGGCGGCGAACCAGCCGGTGACCACCACCACCACCAGGAGCCGGTACGGCTCGAGCTCGAAGGGCAGGTTGCCCGGCAGCGCGTAGCGGCGGATCGGGATGAACATCACCACGATCACCAGGGCGCAGATCAGCGCCACCCAGCTCAGCCGCACGGAGCTGCCGGCGACGCCGTCGGCCCGGCGGGGGTCGTACCCGCCCCGAAGGGGCGAGGCATAGGGGTTTCCGGCGTGCGTGGACATCCAGTTCGATGCTATGAGGGCCCCCCGGGGCCCACACCCCCAGATCGGTGGGTTGGGACCGGTCCCGCCCTCGACCCACGGGGAGCCCCGAACTGGCTCCACGAGCGACCTCGCGAGGGTACGGGGGGCCAGTGCGGGCCGGCGCGCCGGCGCCACTACTGTCGCCCCGCATGCACCGATCCCGGGGAGGAGTCGATGAGCGGTGGCGACGGCAGCGGCGCGGGGCGGCCTGCGCGGGGGCGTGGGCGCCCGGCGATCGCCGCGCACGGCATCGGTCAGAGAGCCATGGCCAAGGGGTTCTCGCTCGCCATCGGCGGCTCCTTCGCCTCGTTCGGACGGCGCAGCGTGATCCAGCCGCCGGTGCGCCTGGGCGGCGTCGGGCGCATCGCGTCGGCGACGGCGTCATGGTCGGCACCGGCTCGTGGCTGCACACGCTGGGCGACGACCCCGGCGTGGCCATCCGCATCGAGGACGGCGCGAGCATCGTGGGCCATTGCGTCATCTCGGCCGCTCGGTCGGTCCGCATCGGCCGCCGCGTGCTGATCGCGCGCAACGCCTACATCTCGGACCACTCCCACGCGTTCCAGGACGTGACGCGAGCCGTGATGGACCAGGGGATCACGCGGGTCGCGCCGGTCGATCTGGACGACGGCTGCTGGCTCGGGGAGAACGTGGTGATCGGCCCCGGGGTGCGGATCGGTCGCGGCGCCGTGATCGGGGCCAACTCGGTGGTCCTCTCCGACGTGCCCGACCACGCGGTGGCCGTGGGCGCGCCGGCGCGGGTGATCCGCACCTTCTCCGCGGGCTGACCGCTCCTCAGGCCCCGCGCAGCCGGCCGAGGACCGGCGCGGGCATCACGCTGTAGGCGAGGGCCTTGTGGTAGTGGGGGTCCAGCGGGTGCAGGGCGGAGCACCGGAGCGCCGTCGCCAGCGCGCCGATCCGCTCGCCCGACCGGCGCTGGTCGAGGACGCTCTCCATGAAGTACGAGGCGATGTTGTTGTCGCGCGCGGCGTTGGCGCTGCGCAGCCGCCGCGCCTCGGCGGGGGCGGGCGGCAGGCCGCGGCGCGTCCGGGCCGCGTCGAGCACCCGCTCCACCAGCGCGTCGCGCGCGTCGGGGTCGTCGTGGCACAGCGACTCGGGCCGGATCCGGTACGAGTAGAGGCACTCGCCGACGACCGCGAAGCGCGCGCCGCGCTCGGCCGCCCGGAACAGGTAGTCCATGCTCTCGCCGATGCGGATGTCCTCGTCGTAGCGCAGCCCCGCCATCGCCTCGCGGCGGTACATCGGGGTGCCGTCGTGGGTCGGGATGCGCAGGGCCTCCAGGTCGCGGCGGCACTCCTCGGCGTCCTTCCAGCGGTGCTGGGGCGCGGTGGTGCGTCCGTTCAGGATCAGGTTCCAGCCGCAGAACACCCCGGCGAGGTCCGGATGGGCGAGCAGGTGGCCGAGCTGGCGCTCGATGCGGGTCGGCATGCTCACGTCGTCCGAGTCCTGCACCGCGTAGAAGTCGCCGCCGGCGGCGTCGAGGCCGCGGTTCATCGCGGCCGACTTCCCGGCGTTGGCCTGGCGGATCACGCGCAGGCGCGGGTCGCTCACGTGGGCGACGGCGTCTCACCGACCCGTCGGTGGACCCGTCGTCGACCACGATCAGCTCGAGGTCGCGATGCGTCTGGCGCAGGATGCCGCGACCGCCGCGCGCAGGTACGGCCCCGCGTTGTACGCCGGGATGATCACGCTCACCAGCGGCGTCGTCGCGGGGCGGCCATCACGGCGATGGTAGGGGAGGGGCCGCGGGCGGCGACACTCCCACGACGGAGGGTCGGCCGCCGGTCCGACTCGACGTACGGCTAGCGCGAACTGGCTTAGCGGCAGTGTGCGGCGCGGGGCGGCGTGACTACCGTCGTCGGCGCGATGCGATCCCCACAGACGACCCATGAGGTGGGGCGCGAAGGCGGCGATCGACGGCCCCGCGGCCCCGGTCCCCCGCCTCCCGCCGCGCGCCGGCGGTCGTCTACGCGTCCTCGGTGCCACCCTACGCCCCCGACCCCGGCCCCGCGCGGCTCGCCCCCCGGGCCCGTCGAGGACCCCTCGCGCGGGGGCCCGGACCTGCGCGGCGCCGTCATGAACGGCCTGCTGTGGAAGGTCATCTCGATCGTCGTCAAGCAGGGCTCGCGGGTCGTCGTCGGGCATCGTGCTGGCGCGCCTCCTGACGCCCGGACGACTACGGCCTCGCGGCCCTCGTGCTCGTGTTCTCGAGCCTGATCTACATCTTCTCCGACCTCTCCCTGGGCGCCGCCCTCGTCGCAGCGCACGACGCTGACCGAGCGCGACCGCTCGACCGTCTTCTGGGTGAGCGTCGCCGCCGGCGCCGTGTGCACGGTCGTCGGCATCGCGATCGCCGGCCTCGTCGCCGCTTCTATCGCGAGCCGGCCGTCCAGCCGCTGTTCATGGTCGTCTCGTTCAGCTTCCTGATCGTGTCGCTCGGCGTCACCCAGGAGGCCCTGCTGACGCGCGCGATGAGCTTCCGCGCGCTGGAGCTGCGCCAGATGGCCGCCGCCCTGATCGGCGCCGTGGTCGCGATCGTCATCGCCGCGCGCGGCGGCGGCGCGTGGGCCATCATCGTGCAGCAGCTGGTCGTGGTGGCCGTCGCCACCGCTCCTGATCTGGATCGTCTCGCCGTGGCGGCCCCACATGGTCTTCTCGCGCGCCAGCGTGCGCGACCTGGGGACGCTTCGGCGGCAACGTCTTCGGCACGCGGATGGTCTTCTACCTCAACCGCAACGCCGACAACCTCCTCATCGGCCGCTTCCTCGGCCCGGCGGCGCTGGGCGCCTACTCGCTCTGGCCTACAACGTCATCCTGCTGCCCTTCAGCCAGATCGCCGGGCCGCTCGAGCAGCTGCTGTACCCGGCCTTCTCGCGCCTGCAGGACGAGGCCTCGCGGCTGCGCGAGGCCTTCCTGCGCGTCAACCGCCTGGTGTGCACCATCAACATGCCCCTGCTGCTGGGCCTGGCGGTGCTCGCCGACCAGTTCGTGCCCGTCGTGCTGGGCGACCAGTGGCGGTCGGCGATCCCGGTCATCCAGATCCTGGCCCTGGTCGGGCATCGCGCAGTCCCTGCAGGCGCTCAACGGCAGCATCCTCCAGGCGCGCGACCGCACCGACTGGCTGCTGCGCTACTCGCTCGTGTTCACGGTCGGTCACCGTCGTGGCGTTCATCATCGGCGTGCCGTTCGGGATCGTGGGCGTCGCCGCCTCGCCCTCGCGATCGCGAGCTCTTCCTCGAGCCCCTCTACGCCGTCATCACCGCCCGGGCGATGGACATGCCGGTCCTCGACATCGCCCGCAACCTGTGGGGCCCCACGCAGGCGTCGCTGCTGATGGTCGTGGCGGTCGTCGCCGCGCGCCTCGGCGCCGCGTCGCTCGGAGGCGGGGACGCGCTCCAGCTCGCGGCCGGGGTGCTCGCGGGGATCGTCGTCTACCCGCCGCTCGTGCTGGTGGCGGGCGCCCGGGGTCCGGGAGGACATCGTCGGGCATCATCCGTCGTCGACGAGCACAGGGAGAACCCGTTGCCGACGCCTAGGCCGTCCGGGGAGCCGCTCATCTCCGCGGTCATCCCGACCTACAACCGCGGCCCGCTCATCGCCCGGGCGATCGAGTCGGTCCTGGAGCAGACCCGCCCGCCCGACGAGATCGTCGTGGTGGACGACGGGTCGGCCGACGACACGGCCGCAGCGCGTGCGGCCCGTACCTCGACCGCATCCGCTACGTGCGCCAGGACAACGCCGGCAGCTCGGCGGCGCGCAACCGGGGCGTGGACGAGGCCATCCCACCCGTGGATCGCCTTCCTCGACTCGGACGACAGCTGGCGCCCCGACCACCTGCGCCTGATGGTGGACGCGATCGTGGCCACCGGCGGCGCGGCGCGCTTCTACTTCGGCGACACGATCGGATCGGGCACCGAGGGCGGCCGCTCCTTCTGGAGCCTCGCGGGGCTCGCGGTCGCCGGTCCCCACCGGCTGGCGCCCGACGCGGCCGACTGGGTCATGCGGCCGATCCAGCCGACCATGCTCCAGTCGAGCGTCTTCCGCCGCGCGGACTACCTGGCGGTCGGGGGGCTGGACCCGGCGATCGCGCTGCGCCACGACACCCTGCTGTTCCTCCAGCTCGGCCTGGGCGGGTCCGCTCTGCGCCGTGGCGGGGGCCGGCGCCGTCATGACCGACGACGACGCGCCCGGCGCGCGACTCTCGGCGACCCACAGCGACCAGACGCCGCGCTACTGGGAGGAGACCGTCACCCTGTACGGCCGGGTGCTGCGCGAGGCCCCGCTGCGGCACGGTCACCGGCGCGAGCTGCGCCGGCGGCTGGCCATGGGCCACCTGCAGCTGGCCCGGTTCGCGGCGGGCCGGCACGCGCGCGCCGAGGCCTCCGGTCAGATCGCGCGCGCCGTGGTGAGCAGCCCGGCGGTGGTCGCCGGCAGCGCCGGGCGGTGTGCTCAGAGGCGGGGCTGCGCGAACTCCAGCGTGAGGTGGGTCACCCCGTCCTCGCGGTCGGGTCCCTCCACCGTGCGGCGCAGCTCCCAGCCCGCGCGCGCCAGCTGCGCGAACTGCGCCTGCAGCTCGGCCTCGCTGCGGGTCACGATGACCCGCTCGTCGTCGCCGGCGAGCACGATCTCGGCGTGCACACGTCCCTGGGCCGTCTGTTCGAAGATCGTCGCCGAATCCATCGTGGGCACCTCATCTGGGGGGACGAACGAACGACGTCACCTTACCCCGGAAGGCGGCCGTCAAACACTCACTTCACAGCTTCCTCACGAACGATCGCCGGCGAGTCGGCGCCTGCCAGGAAGCGCTCGGCGGTGCCCGAGCCGTCCGCCGGGACGGTCCAGATCGCCTCGCCGTTGCCGTAGAGGACCCGGTCGCCGTCCAGCCACTCCACCTGGTCGTCGATGGGCTGGTTCTCGGCGAGGGGGGTCTCGGCCATCGTGGCCAGGTCGAGCACGGTGAGGTGCCACAGGCCGTCGGCCCCGGTGCGCTTCTTGTAGGCGATGCGCCGGCCGTCGGGGGAGACGGAGGGGCATTCCACGTTCTGGTGGATGACGGTCATCGCCTTGGCCTTCACGGAGCCGCGCACCAGGTAGGTCGTGCCGCCGGTGGACAGCGTGGCGTAGAAGGTGTCGCCGTCCGGGGCGAAGGTGATGCCCCAGAAGTTCTCGTCCACCGACTCGACGCGTTTGCCGTCGCGGGTGACGCGCCAGCTCTCGAGGCTCCTCACGATGGGCTTGCCGGTGACCATGTCGATGATCATCGCCTGGGTCGAGAAGACGCCCAGCGAGGCGTACGAGTGCCCGCTGACGAAGGTGGTCACGCCGCCCAGGCGGCCGTCGGCCGACACCCGCGCGCGGCTCGGGATGCCGGCCACGGCGACCGCGCCGGTCGGCTTCAGGTCCGGGCCCAGCAGCTCGGCCTTGTAGGTGGGGGGGAACGAGTCGGACAGGGCCAGGCAGATGCCGCGCTGGCCCTGGAAGTAGACGCGGTCGCAGGTCAGGCCGCCCAGCTGGCGGGGGCCGTCGACGTCGTCGAGCGGCACGACGGCGATGCGCCCGTACGTGGTGGGGTCGGCCCGGTCGAGCGAGCGGAACACCATGTACGGCGGCGCGGGCAGCGTGATCCGGGCGGTCGTGTCCTCGGAGGTCGCGGGCGCGTCGGACGCCGAGAGCATCACCACGCCCACCGCCGTCGCGCTGCACACCACGATCAGGGCGAGCAGGATCACCGCGCGGCGGCTCACGCGGCCGCCTCCGCCGCCCGGCGGCCCCCGCGCAGCAGGGTCGCGCCGATCACGATGCCGATGACCAGGCCCACGGCCGAGACCTTGACGGCGTTCTCGAAGCCGATCGTGGTCCAGATGAGGCCGAAGAGGACCGACCCCCCGAGGCGGGTGAGGCTGGTGACCGTGAGCAGCAGCGCCAGGCCCGTGGCCTGCGTGCCGCGCGGCAGCGCCGACGCGCCGAGGGCCGCCAGCACGCCGTCGGTGGCCGAGTAGAACGCGCCGAAGGCGATCAGGTAGCCGATCAGGGCGAGGCTGCCGCCGCTGGGCAGCAGCAGGGAGCCGTAGAGCAGCAGCAGCAGCCCGTAGCCGGCGATCAGCATGCGCCCGCGCCCGATGCGGTCGGCGAGCCAGCCCATGGGCACGGCCATGACCATGAACACGAAGGCGGTCACGGTGTAGAGCAGGGGGAAGAGGGTGGTGTCCAGGTCCATCTGGTTCTGCAGGCCCAGGTACAGGAACGCGTCGCTGATCGTCATCAGGTTCAGCACCCCGGCGGCCAGCAGCAGGGAGCGGAAGCGCGGCTCGCGCACCAGCATCCCGACGTCGGACCAGGAGGCGCCGGCCTCCGTGCTGGGGAGCGTCTCGCGATCGCCCTGGACCATGAGGACGATGATCCCCACGCCGATCAGGGCGATGCAGAAGCTCACGATGAAGATCGAGTCGAAGTCGTTCGGCGCGAGCGCCAGGATGCCGAAGGCCAGCAGCGGGCCCAGCATCGCGCCGAAGGTGTCCAGCGCGCGGTGCACGCCGAACGCGGTCCCGAGGCTGTCGCGCGGGGTGCTCGAGCGAGATCAGCGCGTCGCGCGGGGCCGTCCGGATGCCCTTGCCGATGCGATCGGCGAACACGACCGCGCCCAGCCAGGCGAAGGAGCTGCCCACGACGACGTACAGGGGCTTGCAGATCGCCGAGAGGGCGTAGCCGGAGGTCGCGACCTCCTTGTGGCGCTTGCGCTTGTCGGAGAAGAGGCCGCTGCCCAGGCTCACGAGCGCCGCCGCGCCCCGCTGATAGCCGTCCACCACCCCGAACTGGAGGGGCGTGAAGCCGAGCGTCACCACCAGGTACAGCGGGAGGATGGTCGCCACCATCTCGGACGAGACGTCCGTGAACATGCTGGTGAGGCCCAGCAGGATCACGGTGCGGCTCACCACCCGGCGTCCGCTCCGCAGCCCCGAGCTGGCCTGGACGAAGCTGCGGATGTCCTGAACGCTGTACATGCCCTGTCAGGTCATCGGGGCGAGGGTGGCCCGACCATAGGCCCGGGGCACGGGAATGGAGTCCCGGGACATCCCGCCCATCCTCGGCTACCATCCGCCGACCGCAAGGGGAGTATCCCCCCGCGGTGCCATCGTCAATACGGCCCCCGGGCCCGGTGGCACCGGCCCTCGTCCACGCGGCGGGGCGGGAGAGACCTTCGGCGAACGCCAGTCGTCCGCACCGAAGGAGCCCATGCCGTGAACCCGCCCCTGTGGGCCTGGATCGCCTTGATCCTGGCCGTCCCGGTGCTCGCGTCCATCGACCTGCTGCTGTTCGGGCGGGGTCAGGTGGCCGTCCCGGTGAAGAAGGCGGCCGCCTGGAGCGCGGTCTGGGTGTCGCTGGGGCTGGGCTTCGCCGTGATCATGGGGCTCACCCAGGGGAGCACCGCGGCCGGCGAGTACCTGTCCGGCTATCTGGTCGAGCTCAGCCTCTCGATCGACAACCTGTTCGTCTTCGCCGTCATCTTCGGCTACTTCGCGGTGCCCAAGGAGATCCAGCCGCGGGTCCTGCTGTTCGGCGTGATCGGGGCGCTCATCTTCCGCGGCATCTTCATCGCCATCGGTGCCGCCGCGCTGTCGGCCGCCGGATGGGTGATCTACATCTTCGGCGCGTTCCTGGTGTTCACCGGCTACCGCCTCGCGCGCAGCACCGGCGAGCACGTCGACCCGAGCCAGAACAAGCTGCTCAAGCTGGTGAAGCGCTTCGTGCCGAGCGTGGACGAGTTCCACGGCAACCGCGTGTTCATCCGCCAGAACGGCCGCCGCCTGGCCACGCCGATCCTCGGCGTGCTGCTGGTGGTCGCCAGCACGGACGTCGTGTTCGCCATCGACTCGATCCCGGCGATCTTCGCGGTCACCGACGAGGCGTTCATCGTGCTGGCGGCCAACGTCTTCGCGGTCCTCGGCCTGCGGGCCCTCTACTTCGTGATCGTCGGGAGCCTCGACCGCTTCCAGTACCTCAACTACGGGCTCGCGGTGGTGCTGGGGCTGGTGGGCGTCAAGATGCTCCTCAGCGACGTGTACCACCCGCCGATCTACGTCACCCTCGGGGCCGTCGTGCTGGTGCTGGGCGTCGCCGTGCTGGCGTCCCTGTGGGCGACGCGCAACCTGACCGAGGCCGACCACGTCGAGCCGGGGGACCCCATCAAGCACCCCTGACCGCTGTCAGTGACCTCCGGCGCGCGGGCAGGTAGGGTCGCGGGCGATCGGCGGGGAGGGCCCGCCAGACGTGGCAGCTGACTGAGGGGGACGGCATGGCGAGCATCGTCGCGGGACGGGGACGGGTACGCAGGCGGCGCGCGGCGGTGGCCGCCGCGCTCGGGATCGCCGCGGGCCTCGTGGCGGTGTCGCCGGCCCTGGCGCTCGAGGGCAGCGACATCATCACCACCTACGCCGGCACGGGCGCGGCGACGTCCAGCGGCGACGGCGGCGCGGCCACGGCGGCCGGCGTCCCCGGCCCGGTCGGGATCGCGTCGTCCTCCGACGGGCGCCTGGTGATCCCCGAGCCGGCCGACAGCCGCGTCCGCATCGTCGCCGCGAACGGCGTGATCACCAACCTCACCGGAACCGGCACCGCGGGCTTCTCGGGCGACGGCGGCCAGGCCGGCGCGGCGCAGGTGAGCGGCCCCCGGGACGCCGCCTTCGACGCGGCGGGCAACATCTACATCGCCGACCGTGACAACGACCGCATCCGCAAGATCGCTCCGTCCGGCGTCATCACCACGATCGCCGGCTCCGGCGTCCGCGGCTTCTCGGGCGACGGCGGTCCGGCCACCGCGGCCGCGCTCAACAACCCGGTCGGCGTGGCGGTGGACTCCGCGGGCAACGTCTACATCGCCGACGCGCTGAACCTGCGCATCCGCAAGGTCGACACCAACGGCGTCATCACCACGATCGCCGGCAACGGCACCAGCGGCATCGCCGGCGACGGCGGCCCGGCCACCGCCGCGCAGTTCGTGCGCCCGGACGACGTCCGCGTCAACGACCTCGGGGCGATCCTGGTCGTCGACTCGGGCGGCCACAACGTCCGCAGCATCGACAGCGGCGGCCGGATCGCCACCATCGCCGGCACCGGCGTGGCCGGCAACGGCGGCGACGGCGGCCCCGCGACCGCCGCCCGTCTCACGACGCCCATCGAGATCGCGTTCGACCCCTTCAACAACCTGTACATCGCCGACTCCAACGGCAACCGGATCCGGCGGGTCAACACCGCGGGCATCATCTCCACGATCGCCGGCACCGGCGACCGCAGCTACGGCGGCGACGGCGGCCCGGCCGCCTCGGCCCAGCTCAACGCCCCGAGCGGCGTCTCGCTCAACGCGGCCGGAGACCTGTTCATCGCCGACTCGGGCAACAACCGCGTGCGCGTGGTGACCAACCCCAACCCGTTCACCCCGCCGCCGGCGCCGGGCACGGGCGGGCGCCTGGACGTGCCCCGCGGCTCCGCGGCCTGCAAGCCGGTGCCGGCGCCGCCGGCGCCCACCAAGGGCTCGGGCAAGGTCCAGATGACCGCCGAGCAGATGCTCATCAACCAGCGCATCGCCCAGGCGGCCGTGCGCCGGGTCAACGCCGTCCAGAGCTGGCTGAGCGCCGGCCTGGTCACCAACGACCTCTGCGGCGGCGCGTTCGTGGCCCAGAGCTTCGGGCCGACGATCACGGTGGGCTCCACCAGCACGCTGTTCCCGGGCGCCTCGCAGCAGCCCAGCCCGCGTCCGGTGACCCCGGCCAAGGCGAAGCCCGGCAACGTCAAGGGCGTCACCCTCTCGGCCGAGCAGCTCCTGATCAGCCAGCGCATCTCGCAGGCGGCGGTGCGGCGGGCCAACGCGCTCACCGCGCGGCTCGACAACGGCCTGACGGGCGGCGACCTGCGCACCGGCGCGGTCACGCCGGACAAGGTGGCCGTGGGCCTGACCGTGGTGGCGGCGGCGGCCGGCGGCGACGCGGCGCCCTCTCAGACCAAGGTGGCGCCCCCCGGCCCGCGCAGCGGCGCCAACGTGACGCTCAGCACCACGCAGATCCTCATCAACCAGCGCATCTCGCAGGCGGCGGTGCGGCGCAGCAACGCGCTCATCGACCGGATCGAGGCCGGGTTCTTCGCCGGCGACTTCCAGTCGGGGACGCTCTCGCGGCGCACCCTGGGGACGGGGCTGCTGCCCTAGGTCCTCAGGGAGCGGCCGGGGGCTCCACCGGGACGATCACCGGAGCCTGGAGCCAGTTCGGACCGAGGGCGCCCTTCTGACCGAGGGCGCCCGCGGTCTGGCCCTGGAGCCGGAAGTCCAGGCCGCCGCCGTCGATGTCGTCGTACCAGAGGACGGCCTTCAGCTTGGGGTAGCGCGCGCGCAGGGTCCGGAAGGTCTGGCGGATCCACACGCGGGCGTTGCCGCCCTGCGTGGTGGTGCCGATCTCGGAGATCATGATCGGCTTGCCGAAGCGCGCCAGCGCGCGGTAGGTGTCGCCGTAGAGCTGGTCGGCGTCGCGCCACGAACTCCACGAGTACGCGGTGCCCCAGTTGAAGCCGCTGGTCGAGACCCAGTCCACGTAGTCGGCGCCGGGGTAGTAGGCGCGCACGTTGTGGTCCTCGCCCTCGATGCGCTCGAGGTTGTTGATCGACCAGATCCAGCTGACGTTGCGGGCGCCCGCCTTCTCGAAGATGTCGTGCACGTGGCGCCACGCGAGCCGGTAGTAGGCGGGGGAGTTGCCGTTGATCTTGACGCCCCACGGGTACCAGGTGCCGTTCATCTCGTGCATGAGGCGGATCATCACCGGCGCCTTGTAGGCCGCGATCCGGCGCGCCCAGGAGCGGATGTAGCGGTCCTGCGCACCCTGCGCGATGCGCCGCAGGTTGATGTCGGGCTGGATCGCCACGTGCTTCTTGCCCACCGGGGCGCTCCAGGGCTCCCAGGTGATCATCGGGATCGCGCCCGCGCGGGCCACCCGCCGGGCCCAGTCCGGGCGGAAGCGGCGCTCCCCGCTCAGCCACTGCTGGTACCAGTTCACGATCCGCGGCCGCTGCCCGTTCTCGGCCGTCCACTTGGCGATGGCGCCCGGGGTCGTGACCAGGCTGAAGTTGGAGACCCCCAGGTACACGCCGCGCGGGGGCGGGAGCACGCGCTCCATCGGCACCGAGGGGTCGGGCGGCGGGATGCTCTCCTCGACGTAGGCCGTCGCGGCGTCGGCCGAGTTGCGCTCCTGCACCAGGAACGGGATCGCGAGCACGGTCGCCACGGCGGCGGCCACCACGACCGCGATCGCCCCGCCGAACAGCCGTCGTCGCCAGCGTCGTCCCATCATCCCAATCAGGGTCGGCACACCGGCGCGCCCATATGAGCGGTGGGCGCCACGACCATGGCATAGGGTTCAGATCGCCCGTGCCAGGACCGATAGTGCGTCCACGTGCGCGCGGACCCTCATGGAGTCGACACCACCTCAGCGTTCCGGGGTGCTCTCCCGGAGCCACGTGGCCGCTCTTGGCCTCTGTCTCGTGCTGCTTGCGGGGCTCGGCGCGCTGCCCGCGTCGGCCGCCCCGGCGCTCCCGAGCGCGACGGGCGGGAGCATGCTTGACGGCCTCGTCGGGCCGGCCCCCGTCGCCGCGCCGGCGCCGGCCGCGCTGGAGCGCCTGAAGCTCTACGTGGAGCCGGGCGGCCCCGCGCGCGCCCAGGCCACGGCCTGGAGCGGCTCGCGGCCCAACGACGCCACCCTGATCCGCCGCATCGCCGAGCAGCCCCAGGCGCTGTGGCTGGGGGAGTGGCGGCCGGACGTGCGGGCGACCGTCGCCCGGCGGGTGGCCCGCGCCCGGGCCGGCGGACGGGTGCCGGTGCTGGTGGCCTACAACGTGCCCAAGCGCGACTGCGGCCAGCACTCCTCGGGGGGCGCCGCGAGCGCCGCGGCCTACCGCGACTGGATCGGCCAGATCGCCGCGGGCATCGGCGCGGCGCCGGCGGTGGTGATCCTGGAGCCCGACGCCCTGGCCGGGATGGACTGCCTGTCGCGGACCGACCGCCGGGAGCGGATCCAGCTGCTCAAGGAGGCGGTGGCGCGCCTGTCCGCGCTGCCGGCCACCTCGCTCTACATCGACGCCGGCAACCCCGGCTGGGTGCCGGCCGCGCGCATGGCCCGGCGGCTGCGGGCCGTCGGCGTCGGCCGCGCGCGCGGCTTCGCCGTCAACGTCGCCGCCTTCGAGACCACCGAGCGCTCCCGGGCCTACGGCCGGGCCATCTCGCGCCGCACCGGGCGCGCCCACTTCGTGATCGACACCAGCCGCAACGGGGCCGGCCCGTCGGCGCCCGGCGACTGGTGCAACCCGAGCGGGCGCGCGCTCGGCGCGTTCCCCACCACGCAGACCGGCGACGCGCTGGTGGACGCCTTCCTGTGGGTCAAGCGCCCCGGCGAGTCCGACGGCACCTGCAACGGGGGGCCTCCGGCCGGCACGTGGTGGCCCGAGTACGCGCTCGACCTGGCCCGGCGGGCCGCGGCGCTCTGAGCCCTTTGGGTCCGCCCCGAGCCGGGGCGGATCGCCTGACCGAGGCCGAAAGTCGGGTGCCCCGGCGCCGATAAGAACCCGACGGGCGTGGACGCACGCGAAGGGTTCGACGCGAGGACGGCATGGATGCCCCGATCCACCGGCACCGGTGAGACGACGGCGATGGACACGGCGCGGCCACCCCTGGCCCCGGCGTCGCGGCTCGCCCACGTCGTCGCGGTGGCCGCCCTCCTGGCCGGCGCCGCGTACCTCGTCTGGCGGTGGGGCTTCACCATCGACGGCGCCGACCTGTGGCTGGCGATCCCCCTGGCCGTCGCCGAGACCTACGGGCTCCTCATGCTGCTGCTGCTCACGTTCTCGTGCTGGCGGCTGGCCGCGCGCCCCACGCCCGAGCCCCTCGCGGGGCGCCGGGTCGCCGTGCTCGTGGCCACCTTCGACGAGGACGAGGACGTCCTGCGCCCGACCGTCGTCGGGGCCCGGGCGATCCGCAACGACGTCCCCCCCGAGGTGTGGGTGCTGGACGACGGCGGCCGCGAGTGGGTGCGCGAGATGTGCGACGAGCTGGGCGCCCGCTACCTGAGCCGGCCCGCCCCCCGGCGCCACGCGAAGGCCGGCAACATCAACCACGCCCTCGACCACGTCGACGCCGAGTTCCTGGTCACGCTCGACGCCGACCACGTGCCGCGCCCCGAGCTGCTCGAGCGGATGCTCGGCCACATGGCCGACCCCGGCGTCGCCGTGGTGCAGGCGCCGCAGGCCTTCTACAACCGCGGCTTCGGCCATCCGCGCGCCGAGGACGACCCCCTGCGCAACGAGCAGAGCATCTTCTTCGACGTCATCTGCCGCGGGAAGGACCGCCACGCGGCGGCCTTCTGGTGCGGCTGCCCCTCGGTCATCCGCCGGGAGGCGCTGGTCGAGGTGGGCGGGGTCGCCACCGACACCGTCGTCGAGGACGCCCACACCAGCCTGCTGCTCAACGCCGCCGGCTGGCGCGTGGCGTACCACAACGAGGTCATGGCCCTCGGCCTGGCCCCCGAGGAGATCGGCGCGTTCGTCGTGCAGCGCGGGCGCTGGGCCCGCGGCTCCCTGCAGATGCTGCGGCTCGACCCGCCGCTGTTCAAGCGCGGCCTCACCCGCAGCCAGCGGCTCGAGTACATGGCCAGCTGCCTGCACTTCCTGGAGGGGCCCCAGCGCCTGATCGGGCTCATGGTGCCGCCGATCGTGCTCGCGACCGGGGCCATCCCGATCGCCGCCGCGCCCCTGCTCTACCTGATGATCTTCGCGCCGCAGCTGGTGCTGATCCCCAGCGCCTCGAAGGCGCTGACCCGCGGCCACTACCGCCTCATCGAGGGAGAGCGCTACTCGGTGGTGCGCATGGAGGCCTACCTGCGCGCCCTGGCCGCCCTGCCGCGGGGCCGGGGCGGCGGCTTCAAGGTGACCCCCAAGGGCGCGCGCTCGGGCCGCTCGCCGGTCGCCCGCGCCCTGCGGGTGCCCATCGCCATCGGGGTCCTCACCGTCGCGGCCGTGCTCTACCAGACCGCCGCCCAGCTCTACGACCTGCCCGCGCGCCTCACGCCGGGGGCGGCCGACGTCACGATCGTGTGGGCGCTGGTCAACCTCGGCCTCATCGCCTACACGGTCTCGCTGGGCGCGCAGCGTGCAGCACCGCCGGCGCAGCCACCGCTTCCCGGTGGCGGTCCACGCCGCCTACTCGCCCACCGACGGCGAGCTGCCCTCGCTGGCGGGCCACATCGAGGACCTCTCCCAGCACGGCGCGCGCCTCACGGTGGACGAGCGCCGCACGCCGGGCGAGCGGCTGCGCCTGGTGCTGCTGCTGGACGACGGCCCGGTGGAGCTGGCCGGCACGGTCGCCACCGTGGCCCCGGACCCGCACGGCGAGGGGTACCTCGTCGGCTTCGACTTCGACGCGCTCGACGCCCCGGTGGTCGATGCGATCGTGGCCTGGTGCTTCCGCTACCCCTTCGGCCCGGACCGCGAGGGCACCCCCGCGTCCGCGCCGGCGCCGGCCCGCCGCGAGGACAACCGGCGCGAGCGTGAGTACGCCCGGCAGGCGCGCATGCTGGCCGCGGCCGAGTCGGCCGCCTCGGCGGAGTCGGCCGCGCCGGCCGGCGAGCGCGACGACGACGAGCGCGATCCCGCCGACGAGGACGCCTGAGCTACGCTGGGCGCGGTCTCGGGACGTGGCGCAGCCTGGTAGCGCACCGCCTTTGGGTGGCGGGGGTCCCCGGTTCGAATCCGGGCGTCCCGACCTGAGCGGCGCCGGCGGACGCCCCGGCGCCGCCCCTCATTCGCCGCCCTCCGGCGCCGATAACCATTACATGCCGAACCCTGCGGGCCCTCTCGTTCGCGGCCCGCGGAACGTGGTGCTCGCCTGCTGGTCCCTCGTGCTGGCGGGGCTGGTCGTCTACGGGGCCCACGTCGCCTTCGGCCTCGGCGGCGACGAGTCCCGCGCCCCTGTTCGACGACTGGCTCTACCCGGCCCTGGTGGCCGCCGGCGGGATCGGCGTCCTCGTCCGCGTGGCGCTGGTGCGCGAGGAGCGCCTCGCCTGGTCCCTGATCGGGCTGGGGGCCCTGGCGTGGTGGATGGGCGACCTCTACTGGACGCTCGCCCTCTCGGGCCGCGACGTGGTGCCGGTGCCGTCGCCGGCCGACGGCTTCTACCTGGCCCTCTACCCGCTGCTGTACGCCGGCGTCCTGCTGCTGCTCCGGGCCCGCCTGCGGCGCTTCCACGCCAGCCAGTGGCTGGACGGGCTCGCCGCGGCCCTGATGGTGGGCGCCGTCGGGGTGGCCGTGCTGATGCCGCCCATCCTGCGGGCCAACGCGGGCAGCGACGCGGCGGGCGTGGCGACGAACCTGCTCTACCCGCTCGGGGACCTCCTGGTCCTCTCCCTGGTGCTCGCCCTGGCCGCGCTCATGGGCTGGCGCCCCGGGCGCGCCATCGGCCTGCTGGCGCTGGGGTGCCTGACCTTCGCCCTGGCCGACGGGGTGTACCTGTTCCAGGTCGCGGGCGGCACCTACACCGAGGGCGGCCCCATCGACTTCTTCTGGCCCGCGGGCATGGTCTGCATGGGCCTGGCGGCCTGGCAGGCGCCGCACCGGGTGCGCACCGCGCGCCTGGAGGGCTGGGGCGTGATGGTGCTGCCGGGCGTGGTCGCCGTCGGGGCCACCGCCCTGCTCGTGTACGACCACTACGCGCCCGCGACGCCGGTCTCGGTGTGGCTCGCCGCCGCCGCCCTGCTGGTCTGCATGGCGCGGGCCGGGCTCACCTTCCGGGAGAACATCGCCCAGGCGTCCACCGACGCCCTCACCGGGCTCCCCAACCGCCGCCTCTTCCACGACCGCGTGGGCCAGGCGATCCTGCGGTCCCGCCGCCACGGCGAGCGCGCGGCCGTGCTGATCGTCGACATCGACCGCTTCAAGGAGGTCAACGACACGCTGGGCCACCACTCGGGAGACCTCATGCTCCAGGAGATCGGCCGGCGCCTGCGCGCCTGCCTGCGCGAGAGCGACACGGTCGCCCGCCTGGGCGGGGACGAGTTCGGCGTGCTGGCGCCCCGGGTCCGGGACGCGGCGGCGGCCGAGGCCATCGCCGCCGGGCTGGCGGCCGCGATCGCCGCGCCCATGGTCATCGACGACATCTCGCTCGAGAGCGAGGCGAGCATCGGCATCACGCTGTACCCGGACCACGGCGACGACATGGAGGCCCTGCTGCGGCGCGCCGACGTCGCGATGTACACCGCGAAGGCCGAGTCGCTCGACTTCTCGCTGTACGGGGCGGAGCGCGACGACGCCGGCCCCCACCAGCTCGGCATGACCGGCGAGCTGCGCCGCGCCATCGAGCAGGGCGAGCTGGTGCTGCACTACCAGCCCAAGGTGAGCCTGCTCACCGGCGAGGTGATGGGCGTGGAGGCCCTCGTGCGCTGGCAGCACCCCGAGCGGGGCATCCTCGGCCCCGGCGCCTTCATCCCCATCGCCGAGCAGACGTCGCTCATCCGGCCCCTCACGCTGCACGTCATCGACCGGGCGCTCGAGCAGTGCCGGCGCTGGGACAACGAGGGCCACACGCTCTCGGTCGCCGTCAACGTGTCGGCGCGCAACCTGCTCGATCCCGGGTTCGCCGATGCCGTCGCCGCGGGGCTGGACCGCTGGGGCATCTACGCCGGCCGCCTGGAGCTCGAGATCACCGAGACCGCCCTGATGGAGAACCACGAGCGGGTGATCGAGGCGCTGCGCGCGCTGGACCGCCTGGGCGTCGTGCTGGCCATCGACGACTTCGGCGTCGGGTACTCGTCGCTGAGCTACCTCAAGAGCCTCCCGATCGGCGTCCTGAAGATCGACCGCTCCTTCGTCATGTCCATGTGCACCGACCCCGCCGACGCCATGATCGTGCGCTCCACGGTCGACCTGGGGCACAACCTGGGGCTGCGGGTGGTCGCCGAGGGGATCGAGGACGAGGAGGCCCTGACGGCCCTGCGCGCCCTGGGCTGCGGCCTGGGCCAGGGCTTCCACATCGGCCGGCCGCTGCCGGGCCCGGCGCTGGCACGGTGGCTGGAGGAGCGCGAGGCCCACGGGTGGCCGGCCCCGGAGCTGGCCGCGCCCTAGCCGGGGGGCCGTTTCCCGTCGTCCGGCCGATCGCGCTACTCTTCCGCGCGGCGGTCCCGCTCGGGGCCGGTGTGAACGCGTGGATGAGCGACGACGTCAACGGGCCATCGAGCTCGGCGGGTCTTCGGTTCCTCGCTGAGCGATAAGGATGGGTTATGCCCGAAGGCGTAGTGAAGTGGTTCTCGCAGGAGAAGGGTTACGGATTCATCACCCCGGACGACGGTGGCAAGGACCTCTTCGTCCACTTCTCCGAGATCCAGGGTTCCGGTTTCCGCAACCTGGACGAGGGCCAGCGGGTCAGCTTCGAGAGCCAGGAGGGCCCCAAGGGTCCGCAGGCCTCGAACGTCGCACCGCTGTAGTCCGACCGACCACTCGCAGGTTCGCGAAGCCGCCCCTCGGGGCGGCTTCGCGCGTTTGGGGCCCCGTCGCGGCGCCGCGGCGCACCGACCGCGGTTATCGGATGGGCCCGATGGGGGAAGATGTGCCCAACGCAATCGAGCTAGGAGCCTGAATGGCCTCGGACGGTGTGAACATCGGTGGGGTGGGTCTCGGGGGGATCCTCGTGATCGTGGGGATCGTGGTGGCGTTCTTCTGGAGCCTGATCCTGGGGATCATCATCGCCCTCGTCGGCCTGGTGGCCTTCGGCGGCTTCGTGAAGGGCAAGTGGTACTGACGCAGGCCGCGCGGGCTGCGTGAGCGGCCCGCCGCCCAGCGGACGGCAGCTGGCGTTCCGGCACGGGGCCTGGTCGGCGACCGTCGTGGAGGTGGGCGGGGGGATCCGCGCGCTGGCCCACGACGGGATCCCGGTGCTGGACGGCTACGGGGTGGAGGAGATGGCCAGCGGCGGCCGGGGGCAGCCCCTCCTGCCCTGGCCCAACCGGATGACCGGCGGGCGCTACACCTTCGCCGGCCGCACGATCCAGGCGCCGATCAGCGAGCCGTCCACCGGCGCGGCGATCCACGGCCTGACGCGCTGGGTCAACTGGAACGCCGTCGACCTGCGCCCGGACGGGTGCACGATGGCCCTGCGCCTGCACCCCCAGCCCGCCTACCCCTTCACCCTCGACCTGCGCATCGACTACGCGCTGGCCGACGCCGGGCTCGAGGTGACGCTGGGGGCGACCAACGCCGGCGACGGCGACCTGCCCTTCGGCGCCGGCTTCCACCCGTACCTCACCACCGGATCGGCCCGCGTTGACCACGACCGGCTCACGCTGCCCGCGGCCGCGCCGTCCGGGCGCGACTTCCGCGCGGGCCGCGAGATCGGCGCGGCGGTGATCGACGACTGCTACGCGCAGCCGGATCGCGACGCCGACGGCCTCGCGCGCGTGCGCCTCGCGAGCCCGGCGGGCCGGGCGGTGGTGATGTGGCTCGACGCCCTCTGGACCCATGTCATGGTCTTCACCGGTGACACCCTGGCACCCGAGCGCCGGCGCCGCGGCCTGGCCGTCGAGCCCATGACCTGCGCCCCGGACGCCTTCAACACGGGCGAGGGGCTGCGGGTGCTGGGCCCGGGCGAGTCGGTCTCGGGGCGCTGGGGGATCGGTCTCGAGCTCGCCTAGCGGCCCCCGGCGGGGGTCGTCCGGTGGGGCGATCCACACCCAAAGTTGGCCATCGGTCAACACGCGGGGCCGAGGCTCTGCAAAGATGGCCGACGTGCGCCGACGGGTCGTCATCACGGGAGCCGGAGTGGTGAGTCCGATCGGAGCCGGCGTGGAGACCTTCTGGGACGGTCTGGTCGAGGGCCGCAGCGGGGCCGCGCGGATCGAGCTGGAGAGCGTCGGCGCGCTGAACGCGTTCCCGGTGACCGAGGGCGAGGACGCCCGCGAGCGCTTCGGCCAGCGCGACGCCCGCCGGATGGACCGCAGCGGCCGGATGGCGGCCGTGGCCGCCGCCCTGGCGCTGGAGGACGCCGGCGACCTGGGCGCCGACTCCGAGCGCATCGGCATCTCGGTGGGCAGCGTGCACGGCGGGGCGGAGACCCTGCTGGAGGCGCACCGCGCCTTCCTCGAGCGCGGGCCCGACCGGGTGGGGCCGCTGGCGATCCCCCTCTCGCTGCCCAACCACCCCTGCGCCGCCGCCGCGCGGGTGCTCGGCCTGCACGGGCCCTCCTTCTCCTCGGCCACCGCGTGCGCGGCGGGCTCGGACGCGATCGGCACGGCGCTGCTCGCCCTGCGCGAGGGGCGGGCGGACGCCATGATCGCCGGCGGCGCCGACGCCCCCCTGTCCCCGCTGGTCGTGGCCGGCTACATCAAGGTCGGCGCCCTCACCGCCAGCCACCGCCCGCCGACCCAGGAGTCGCGGCCCTTCGACGTCGCCCGCGACGGCTTCGTGATCGGCGAGGGCGCGGGCATGGTGCTGCTGGAGGACCGCGAGCACGCCCTGGCGCGCGGCGCCCGCATCTACGCGGAGCTCGCCGGCTACGGCAGCTCGTGCGACGCCGGCCACCCGACCGACCCGGACGCGACCGGGGGCGGCCCCGCCCGCGCGATGCGCAACGCGCTCGCGGACGCCGGCCTGGAGCCCGAGGACATCGGCTACGTCAACGCGCACGCCACCTCGACCACCGCGGGCGACATCGCCGAGGCGCGGGCCATCAAGCTCGCCGGCCTGGGCGGGGCGGCGATCTCCTCCACCAAGTCGGCCCACGGCCACGCGCTCGGCGGCGCGGGCGGGCTGGAGGCGGTCGCCTCCCTCCTGGCCTTCTCGCGCGACATCCTGCCGCCCACGCTCAACCTGGAGGACCCGGAGCCCGAGGCGCCCTTCGACCACGTGCTGGAGCCGCGCGCGGCCGTCATCGGCGCCGCGCTCTCCAACTCGTTCGGGTTCGGCGGCCACAACGCGTGCCTGGTGTTCACCCGCCACGATCCGGCGACGTGAGCGCGACCGCCGGCGACCTGCGCGAGCTCGCCGCCGCGGTCAGCTGCTCGGCGATCTGCGACGCGATGATGCGCCGCCACGCCCACCGGGCCCACGTGATGGACCTGGTGAGCCCCACCCCCGAACGCTGGCTGCTGGGGCCGGCGCTCACCATGCAGTTCCTGCCGCTGCGCGCCGACCACTTCACGTCCGAGCGCCACGACTTCGGCGCCCTCCTGCTGGAGGCGGTGGGCGACGCGGACCCGGCCGGCCACGTGCTGGCGGTCTCCAGCTGGGGGTATCCGGACGCGCCGATCGCCGGCGGCAAGAAGCTCTCGCGCCTGCGCAACCTGGGCCTGGCCGGCCTGGTGGCCGACGCCCGGCTGCGCGACTTCGAGGAGGTCGAGGCGCTCGGGATCGCCGCCTGGTGCCGCGGTGAGACCGTGCGCCAGGGCGGGGAGGCGATCATGCCCTTCGCGGCCAACGTGCCCGTGGGGCTGTGCGGCGTCACGGTGTTCCCCGGCGACTGGATCTACGCCGACGCCTCCGGGGCGGTCGTGATCCCGCCGGGCGACGTGCGCGCGATCCTCGAGGACGCCGCCCGCATCGAGGAGCGCGACGCGGCCGAGGTGGAGCGCCTGCGCGAGGTGGACGCGCTGCGATGACCTGGCTGCGCCGCTTCCTGATCCTGTGGGCGTTCAACGTGGTCGCCCTGTTCGTCGCCGACTGGATCGTCGACGGCATCCACTTCGACGACAAGTGGGCGGTGGTGGTCGCGGGCGCGGTCTTCGCGATCGTGAACATGATCGTCAAGCCGATCGTCACGTTCCTGGCGATCCCGCTCATCATCCTCACGCTGGGCATCGCGCTGTTCTTCGTGAACCTGCTGATGCTCTACATCACCTCCTGGATCGTCTCGGGCTTCGAGATCAGCGGCTTCTGGTCGGCCGTCGGCGCCACGATCATCGTCTGGATCGTCAACTCGATCCTCAACGCCGTCTTCGGCGTGGACGACTGGCGCGACGAGCGCCGCCGCCGGCGCATCGAGCCCGAGCGCTAGGCCCGCAGGGCGCCGCCGTGGAGGAGATCTCCCCGGGCCTGTGGCACTGGACCACGACGCACGAGCGCTGGGGCATCCCGATCAGCTCGTACCACCTGGCGGCCGAGCGGGTCGTGATCGATCCGCGCGTGCCCGCGGAGGGGCTGGAGTGGTTCGACGCGGACGGCGGCCCGGTCGCCGCGCTGCTCACCAACCGGCACCACTACCGGCACGCGGGGCTCTTCGCCGAGCGCTTCGGGACGCGCGTGCTGTGCAACCGGCTCGGCGCCCAGGAGTTCGGCTCCGGGGAGCCGGTCGAGTTCTTCACCGCGGGGGAGGAGCTGCCGGGGGGCGTCCGCTCGGTCGCGGTCGGCGGGATCTGCCCCGACGAGACCGCCCTCTTCTGCCCCGCGCAGCGGGCCCTGGCGGTGGCCGACGGCCTGGTGCGCTTCCCGCCCGACGGCCCCCTCGGGTTCGTGCCGGATCAGCTCATGTTCGACCCGCCCCGCACCCGGGCGCGGCTGGTGGCGGCCTACGGCGCCCTGCTGGACCTCGACTTCGACACCCTCCTGCCCGCCCACGGGGACCCGATCGTCGGCGGGGCCAAGGAGGCGCTGAGGGCCTTCGTGGCCGCCCATCCGGAGGGCGCGACGGCGCCCTGACGGACGTTCAGGAGGCGTTCAGGCGCGCGGGTGGAGTCTTGGTGGTGGAGGGTCTGCGATCCCCTCTCCGATCGCAGACCCCCGACCTTTCTCCGGCCCGGTGACGACGCCCCGGGCGGCGGGGCGCGGGTGGATCAGCGGCCCAGCGCGTCCGGGCCGCGACGGAAGCGCCGCAGCACGATCGTCTTCTCGCGCGTGAGCTCGCGGAGGGTGTAGCCCACCCCGCGCCGCCCGGTGCCCGACAGCTTGAGGCCGCCCACGGGCACGACGGGCGGCCGGTAGTCGTCGGTGCCGTTGATCACGACGCCGCCCGCCCGCAGGCGCTCGGCGAGGGCCATGGCGCGCTCGATGTCGGCGCTGAACACCGACGCCATCAGGCCGAAGCTCGACGCGTTGGCCACCGCGAGGGCCGCGGCGTCGCCGCCGACCGGGATCACGGTGAACACCGGCCCGCTGATCTCGTCGTCCGCGGCCACCGCCGCGTCGCGCGGCACCTCGGCCAGCACCGTCGGGGCCAGCAGCGCGCCCTCGGGCGCCGCCCCGCCGGCGGCCACCGTGGCCCCCTGAGCGACGGCCGCGCCGATCTGGGAGTGCACCCGCTGCGCGGCCTCGGCGGTGATCAGGGGCCCGATGGTGGTGAGGGGGTCCGCGGCCGGGCCGACGACCTGGGTCTCGGCGATCCCCACCAGCCGCTCCACCAGGTCGTCGTGGAGCGAGGGGTCCACCAGGATGCGCTTGGACGCCGAGCAGGCCTGGCCGTTCATCATCAGGCGGCCGACCGCCAGCTCGGACGTGACGAGCTCCAGGTCGGCGTCGTCGAGCACCAGGCAGGCGTTGTTGCCCCCGAGCTCCAGGTGGAGCGGGCGCAGGAGGGGCGCCGAGGCCTCGGCCGCGCTGATGCCGGCGGCCGTCGAGCCGGTCAGCGACACCGCGTCCACCCGCGGGTCGGCCACGAGGGCCGCGCCCACGTCGCGGCCGCCGTGGACCAGCGCCAGCACCTGCGGCGGCGCGCCGGCCTGGATCAGGGCGTCGTGCACGCGCCCGACCACCAGCGGATCCTCCAGCGGGGGCTTGGCCACCACCGCGTTGCCCGCGACCAGGGCCGCGGCCACCTTCTCCACGTAGAGCTCCACGGGGAAGTTGAACGGGACCACGGCGGCGACGACCCCCAGCGGCTCGCGTCGCGTGAACGCCAGGTCGCGCTCGGTGCCCGGATGGCCCTCGGTGGGGAGCACCCGGCCTCCGACCGCGCGTCCCTCGGCCGCGTTCGCGCGCATCAGGGCGATCGCCCGGGCCACCTCCGCGCGGGCCTGGCCGATCGGCTTGCCCGACTCGGCGCACAGCAGCGCGGCGAGCGGTTCCGTGTCGGGGGCCAGCAGGTCGGCGGCCACCTCCAGCACCCCGGCCCGCTCGGACACCGGCCGCTCGGCCCAGGCGGCCTGCCCGGCGGCCGCCAGCTCGGTCGCGCGGGCGATCTCGGCCGGTCCGGCCAGCAGCACCTCGCCGAGCGCCTCGCCGCCGGCCGGCCCCCTCACCGCATGGACCCCGTCGTTCACCGCGTCACCCGGCCTCTCCACCCGCCCGGCAGGTGGGGGCACGCTAGCGCGAGGCGGTCTCCATCGCCCCGGCCGGCGCCGCCCGCAGGGCGGTCTCGGCCGCCGACTGCGTCTCCAGCACGGCGAACAGCGCGTTGACGCAGCTCGGGCAGAACTGCACGCCGGCGAGGCTGCGCATCTGCTCCATCGCCGTCTCCGCGTCGAGGGCGGCGCGGTAGGGGCGGTCCGAGCGCATCACGTCCCAGGCGTCGGCCACCGCGATCACGCGGGCGCCCTCGGGGATGGCCGCGCCCGCGATGCCCGCCGGGTAGCCGCCCCCGTCCCAGCGCTCGTGGTGGTGGCGCACCCAGGCGACCTGCTCGGGCGGCAGCAGCTCGCCCACGATCTCGGCGCCGAGCGTCGCGTGGCCGCGCACGCGGGCCATCTCGTCGTCGGTGAGCGCCCCGGGCTTCAGGAGGATGGCGTCGGGCACGCCGATCTTGCCCACGTCGTGCAGCAGCCCGGCGCGGCGCAGGTCGCGCGCCTCGTCGCGGCTCCAGCCCAGCTGCTGGGCCAGGGCGTGGCTCAGCGCGGCGACGCGGGTCGAGTGCTCGCGGGTGGAGCGGTCCTTGGCGTCCACCGCCCGCGCCAGCGCGCGCAGGGCGGCCAGCGCCTGGGCGCGCTCGAGGCGCTCGGCGCGCTCCTCGGCGCTCAGCTCGTGCACCACCTCCGGGCTGTAGAGGTAGGTCACGTCGCGGCCGTGGGCCTTGGCCCAGTACAGGGCGCCGTCGGCCAGCCGGAAGAGCTCGGCGGCGCTGGTCGTGTGGGTGAGGTCGCACACGCCGACCGAGGCGGTCAGGTGGCCCGCGTCCCCGAAGGGCGCGGCGGCGATCGCCGAGCGCGCCCGCTCGGCCACCCCGTAGGCGGTCAGCGCGTCGGTCTCGGGGAGGATGAAGGCGAACTCCTCGCCACCGACCCGCCCCACCACGTCCTCCGCGCGCGCCAGCGCCCGCAGGCGGGCGCCCACCTCCACCAGCACCTGGTCGCCGGACTGGTGGCCGTGGGCGTCGTTGATGAGCTTGAAGTGGTCCAGGTCGACCAGGGCGATGCTCAGCGAGCGCCCGTGGCGCAGGGCCCGCGCCACCTCGCTCGCCAGGCGTTCGTGGAACACGCGGTGGTTGGGCAGGCCGGTGAGCGGGTCGCGGGCGGCCTGGGCGTCGAGGTCCTGGTAGAGGCCGGCGGCGGTGATGCTGCCCTCCAGCGCGGCGGCCACCGTGCCCAGGAGCGAGACCTCGGCCGGGCCGTAGCGGGCCCGGCGGGTCGACGTGACGTCGAGCACCGCGCGCACCGAGCCGTCGCGGGTGCGCAGCGGCATCACCAGCTCCGAGCGCAGCGCGTCCATGCCGGGGGCGCGCACGCAGCGCGCGTCGGTGGCCGCGTCCTCGGTGATCGCGGGCCGCCCGGAGCGCACGGCGACGCCCAGGAGCCCGGTGTCCATGTCCTGCACGTAGTCGTCGGCGATCTGCAGGGCGCCGCGCGAGGCCGCCAGCTCCAGGCGGCGCCGGCGGTGGTCGCACCGCAGGATCGCGACGCCGTCGTCGCCCAGGTGGGCCGCCAGCGCGTTGACGGCCGTGCGGAAGACCTTGTCCAGATCGACCAGGCCGCCGACGGCGCGCGAGATGCGGTGCGCCAGCTCCAGGTCGCTGGTGGCGTCGGTGGCGCGCCGCTGGGCGCGCGTCTGGGCGCGCCAGGCCGACAGCGCACGGCCACGGGAGGGGAGGGCGTCACTCATCACGCTCGTTTTCGGCGAATCGGGGGCGATTCCCCATGCGCCACAGGGCCAGAATTTCCGCGCAGGGGATGTCGAACGTGTCGCGGGGCGCGATTTCCCAATCCCCCAAAGGGGGGATCGATCCGGTTCGGGCGCGGTCGATGAGCCTGGTGCGGGACGGCACGCGCGGTCGGGACATTCATTTCATCCCCCCGAGCTCGAGCCCCCGCGCCGGCCACCGGTGGGCACCCGGTCGCCGGTCTCACCGGAGCGGCGGGCGGGACCCCGCCGTCTCCGGTGCCTGCCCCTGCAAACTCTCGCGATCCGTCGTCCTCGGTCGGGGCAAGGCCCTCCGGGCATTGCACCCTCCCTGCGTCCTCGGCTCCCTCGGTTTTCGGGGCAGGCCGCCCCCGCCTCAGTCCTGGGGCACGCTCATCACGATCAGCTTCGGCTCGGTCATGTGCTGGACGGCGAAGCGCGGCCCCTCGCGGGTGTTGCCGCTGTCCTTGACCCCGCCGTAGGGCATCTGGTCGGCCCGGAAGGTGGGCGTCTCGTTGATCAGCACGCCGCCGAAGTGCAGGCGCCGGGCCCACCCCATGGCGGCGTCGGCGCGGGCGGTGAAGATGCCCGCCTGCAGGCCGAAGGGGGAGCCGTTGGCCAGCTCGATCGCCTGGTCCAGGGTGTCGAAGGAGGCGAGCCCCACGACCGGGCCGAACACCTCCTCGCACGACACCTTCATGTCGGGGGAGATGCCGTCCAGCACGGTCGGCGCCAGCAGCCCCTCGCTGACGGTGCCGCCGGTCAGGACGGCGGCGCCGGCCCGGGACGCCTCGTCGATCCACTCGGCCACGCGGTCCCGGTTGTCGCGGTCGATGAGCGGCCCCACATCGGTGGCGTCGTCCATCGGGTCGCCCACCACCAGGGCCTCGACCGCGCTCACGAACAGGTCGCGGAAGCGGTCCATCGCGGGCGCCTCCACGTAGACGCGCTGCACCGAGATGCACGACTGGCCGGCGTGCGTGAAGCCCGAGCCGGCCAGCTTGCGGGCGGCCAGCTCCAGGTCGGCGTCGGCGGTCACGATCACCGGGGTGGAGTTGCCGAGCTCCAGCGCGACCTCCTTGCGGGGCTGGCGCTGGCGGATCCCCCAGCCCACGGGCGGGCTGCCGGTGAAGGAGATCATCGGCACGTCCGGGTGGTCGACCAGGGCGTTGCCGACGGTGCCGCCGCCGCCCGGGATCACCGACAGGAAGCCCTCGGGCAGGCCGGCGTCGGCGAGCGTCTGGGCCAGCAGCAGGGCCGACAGGGGCGTGGAGGACGCCGGCTTGAGCACCACCGGGCAGCCGGCCGCGATCGCCGGCGCCAGCTTGTGGGCCACCAGGTTGAGGGGGAAGTTGAACGGGGAGATGGCGCCGACCACGCCGATCGGCTCGCGCACGATGACGCCCACCTTGCCGGCGCCCGCCGCGCTGGCCTCCATCGGCACCACCTCGCCGGCCAGCGTGCGCGCCTCGACGGCCGCGAAGGTGAGGGTGTCGATGCACCGCGCCGTCTCGCCGCGGGCCTGCGTGATCGGCTTGCCGGCCTCCATGCAGATGGTGCGGGCGAAGGCCTCGGCCCGGCGCGCCACCAGCTGGGCGGCGCGCTCCAGCACCTCCGCCCGGGCGGCGGCCGGGGGAGGGGGCAGGTGCCCGCGCGCCTCGGCCACGGCCACCGCGACGTCCACCTCGCCGCCGACCGCCACGGTCGCGATGGTGGCGCCGTCGTAGGGGTTCTCGACCAGCAGGTCGTCGTTGCGCTGGTCGAAGGCGCCCCCGAGCAGGAGGCCCGTGGGCTGTGCCGGGTCGAGGGCCGAGCTGTGGATCGCCATCGCGCACACCCCGATCGTCGCGTCAGGAGGGTCCCGCAGGATAGCCCGCGGGTACCCTCAGGGACGCCCAACGAATCGGGGGGTCCAGGATGCAGGCCGCGGAGCTGATGGTGCGGTGCCTCGTGTCGGAGGGGGTCGAGCGGATCTACGCGATCCCGGGCGAGGAGACCCTCGAGATCGTCGAGGCCCTCCGCGACTCGGGCATCGAGATCGTCATCGTGCGCCACGAGCAGGGCGCCGCGTTCATGGCCGACGTGCACGGCCGCCTCACCGGCCGCGCGGGCGTGTGCCTGGGCACGCTCGGCCCGGGCGCCACCAACCTGATCACCGGGATCGGCGACGCGTACCTCGACTACGCGCCGATGGTGGCGATCACCGGCCAGGTCCGGCTGGACCTCGTCCACAAGGAGAGCCACCAGTACGTCGACGTGGTCGACATGCTGCGCCCGGTCACCAAGTGGAACGCCCGCATCGAGCGCCCCGAGACGGTGCCCGAGGTCGTGCGCAAGGCGTTCAAGCTGGCCGAGGCGGAGCGGCCCGGCCCGACCCACCTCGAGCTCTCCGAGACCATCGCCGCCGCCGAGCTGCCCGACTCCTCGCGCCCGCTGGCGGCCAGCGACTCGGGCCCGAGCCTCCCCGATCCGGTGTTCGTCCGCGAGGCGGCCGAGATCATCCGCGCCGCGCGGCGGCCGGTGATCATCACCGGCAACGGCGTCCTGCGCGCGGGGGCGTCGGCCGAGCTGCGGGCGCTGTGCGAGCACGCCGGCATCCCGGCGTGCCCCACCTTCATGGGCAAGGGGGCGCTGGACGACCGCTCGCTGCTGTCGCTGCCCGCCGTGGGCCTGCAGGCGCGCGACAGCATGACCGCGGGCCTCGACGAGGCCGACGTCGTGATCTGCGTCGGCTACGACCTGGTGGAGTTCGGCCCCGCCGGATGGAACCCCAGGATGATGAAGCGCATCGTCCACGTGGACGCCCGCCCGGCCGAGGTGGACCAGTGCTACATCCCCGAGGTCGAGATCGTCGCCGGGGTGCGCGAGACCCTCCGGGCGCTGCGCGCCGAGCTGCCCGCCGGGCCCCAGCCGGCCTACGTCGCCCGCCTGCGCGTGGCGGTCGACACCGAGCTGCGCGCCGGCGCCGAGCGCGCCGGCGTCGTGAGCCCGCAGGCCGCCATCTCGGCCATCCGCGGGGCGATGGCCCCCTCGGACATCCTCATCTCGGACGTGGGCGCCCACAAGCTGTGGCTGGGGCGCCTGTTCCCGGCCTACGAGCCCAACACGGTCATCGTCGGCAACGGCTTCGCCAGCATGGGGATCGCCCTGCCCGGCGCCATCGCCGCGACCCTCGCCGTCCCCGACCGGCGGGTGGTGGCCGTCTCGGGCGACGGCGGCTTCCTGATGAACGTGCAGGAGATGGAGACCGCCACCCGCCTCGGGGCGCCGGTGACCGTGGTGGTGTGGGTCGACGGCGCCTACGGCGTCATCGGCTGGAAGCAGGAGCGCCGCTTCGGGCGCACCCACGCCATCCACTTCGGCAACCCCGACTTCGCCGACCTGGCCCGCGCCTTCGGCTGGAGCCACCGCCACGCCGCCGACGGCCCCGCGCTGGGCGCCGCCCTCGACGCGGCCTTCGCGGAGGGCGGCCCAGCGCTGATCACGGTGCCGATCGACTATCGCGAGAACGCGCGGCTGGCCAACCTCGGAGAGCCCTCGCTCAGCGCGTAGCTAGGCCAGCGATGCGCTGACGGTGATCTCGGGCACGGCCGCGAGGGCTCGGCTCACCGGGCAGTTCGCCTTGGCGGCCTCGGCCGCCGCCTGAAAGGCCGCCTCGTCGATGCCGGGCACCACGCCCACCGTGGTGAGGGCGATCGTCGCGATGGTGGCCTTGCCGTCGATGTTGCGCAGGGTCACCACCGCGTCGGTGGTCACCGAGGTGGCGGGCGTGCCCGCCTTGCCCAGGTCCGCCGCGAGCGCCATCGAGAAGCACGAGGCGTGTGCCCCGGCGATCAGCTGCTCGGGGTTTGCGCCCGGTCCGTCCTCGAAGCGCGACCGGAACGAGTACTCCCCGCTCATCGAGTCGCCCGCGGTGAACGTCCCGCTACCCGACTTCAGATCACCCTTCCATTCCGCGTGGCCCTGTGCCGGCATCGTCGTCTCCCTTGGTGGACGGTGGGGCGTGCGCGCCCATGATCGCGCACCGGCGCCGTCCGCGCTCGGGGTGGGGCGAGCACCAGGAAGGGACGCCGGGGAGCGCTCAGGCCCGGGCTAGGCGCCCAGCTGCGAGACGTCGCGGCCCCAGGCGGTCGCCGACGGCCAGTACTCGGCGAGGAAGCTGATGCTGGGCCCGCCCCGCGAGCCCGACGAGTGGATGATCCAGCCGTTGCCCAGCGCGATGCCGGCGTGGCCGATCGAGCCCTTGGAGCTCTTGGGCCCCTTGGGGCCGAAGAAGACCAGGTCGCCGGGCGTGAGCCGGGCGACGGGGATCCGCTCCGAGGGCTTCTCCCACGCCATCGCGTCGGCGGTGCGGCCCAGCAGCCCGGAGCCGAGCGACATCTGGCTGGGCTTGGTGCTGCCCTTGAAGGCCCACCACACCAGGCCCGAGCAGTCGAAGCCGCCGTGCGCCTGGGCGCCCCAGGGGGCGCCGCTGGTGGCGGTGGGCCAGTCGCCGGCCCACACGTAGGGCTGGCCGATCTGCCACACGGCCGCCTGCACCACGGCGAAGCGGGCCGCGTTCATGGCCGGCAGGTGGATGTCGCGGTAGCGCGCCAGGCGCGCCTTCTGCCAGGAGCCGACGCCGCGGGCGCGGTCGATCATGTAGGCCAGGTCGGCCAGGCGCATCGCCTCGCGCCGCGCGCGCTCGCGGCCGTCGCGCGAGGAGGGCTGGTTGTAGACCAGGCCCAGCTCGCGGGCGAGCACCTCGCTGCCGGCGTTGGCCGGCATCCGCAGCGCGGGGCCGCCGTCGACGGTCATGTGCTGGATGCCGCGGCGCTCCGCCGCCAGGCCCAGGGCCGCGATCACGGCCGCGCGGGCCGAGTAGACCGTCAGCGGGGCGGTGGGGTTGGAGAGCGTGCGCGGGACGCCGGTCAGGATCGACAGGCCCTGGGCCAGGTCGGCGCGGGTCGCGTCGCGCGAGAGGTCGGCGGTGGCGAGCCCGGGCCAGACGGCCGCGAGGCGGCCGGCGGAGGGCGAGGCCCAGGAGTCGAGCCTGGCCCCGGCGATCGTGCGGTTCGCGGGCGTTGTGGGCGTCGGGGGGCGGCCGGCGCAACCGGGGCCGGCGCGGGTGCCGGGGCCGGAGCGGGGGCGGGCGCGGGGGCCTGGGCGGGCGCCTGCGCGCCGGCGGGGCCCGGGACCGTCGCGACGGGGGGCGGCGGCTGGGACTGGGCGGCGGCCAGGCCGGCACCCCAGAGGGCGGCCAGCCCGATCGCGGCGGACAGGAGGAGGTTCCGCATCACCTCACCGTGATCGGCCATTGCGGTGCCATCCTTCACACGAGCGGTCACGAAAGGACAGACCTGTGCGAAAGTCCTTACAGATCCCGTTCCGAACGATCAGGGGAGACCCAAATGGGTAACGATTCCGCCCCTCCGAGCGACGCCGAGCTGCGGGAGCGCCTGACGCCCGAGCAGTTCGCCGTGACGCGCCAGGGCGCCACCGAGCGCGCCTTCACCGGCATCTACTGGGACCACCACGGCGACGGCGTCTACGCCTGCGTGTGCTGCGGCGAGCCGCTGTTCGACTCGCAGACCAAGTTCGAGTCGGGCACCGGGTGGCCCAGCTTCTTCGAGCCGGCCACCGAGGACGGGGTGGAGGACCGCACCGACACCAGCCACGGGATGGTGCGCACCGAGGTCAACTGCCGGCGCTGCGGCGCCCACCTCGGCCACGTGTTCGAGGACGGCCCCGCCCCGACCGGCCTGCGGTACTGCATCAACTCGGCCTCGCTCGCGTTCGAGGAGCGGGAGGGGGGCTGATCGCGGGATCGATCGGCGCCCTGATCGCGCTCGTCGTGGCGAGCGGATCGGGGGCCGCCCCGGCCGTCGCGTCGCTCGACGCGGCGGCCCTGACGCCGGCCCAGCTCGCCGGCCAGAGGGTGGTGTACGCCTTCTCCGGCACCACGCCCCCGCCCGCCCTGGTGCGCCGCATCCGCCGCGGCGAGGCCGGGCGCGGTGATCCTGTTCGGCTCCAACGCGCCCTCCAACGCGGCCGCCCGCGCCCTGGTGCGCCGCCTGCAGGCCATCCCGCGCCCGCGGGCGCTCGACCGCCCCCTGCTGGTGATGGTCGACCAGGAGGGCGGTCCGGTGCGGCGCCTGGCCGGCTCCCCGTCCCAGTCGGGCGCCGCAGCAGGGCGCCGGCGGGCCCGCCGTCGCCCGCGCCGCCGGGCGCGCCGCGGGCCGCCTGCTGCGGTCGGTGGGGGCCAACGTCGACCTGGCGCCGGTCGCCGACGTCGGCCGCCCGGGCTCGGCGCTGCTGGGCGAGGGGCGCATCATGGGCACCCGCCCGGCGCGCGTGGCCGAGGTGACCGTGGCGTTCTCCGCCGGCCTCGCCGCGGCCGGGCGTGGCGGCGTCGCCCAAGCACTTCCCCGGCTTCGGGGCGGCGCACGGTCAACACCGACGACGCCCCGGCGCGCATCACGCTCTCGGCGGCCGAGCTGCGCCGGGTGGACATGCGCCCCTTCGCCGCGCTCATCCGCAGCGGCGTGCCCATGGTGATGCTCTCCACCGCCATCTACCCGGCCCTGGACGCCGCCGCCCGCCCCGCCGCCCTGTCGCGGCCCATCGCCACCGGCGAGCTGCGCGGCCGGCTGGGCTTCCGCGGCGTCTCGGTGAGCGACGACCTGGACACGCCGGCGCTCGCGTCGTCGGGCGGCACGGCCACGGTCGCGGTCGCGGCCGCCCGGGCGGGGACCGACATGCTGATCTTCACGGGCGAGGCCTCGGGCGGGCGCGCCGCCGACGCCATCGCGGCGGCCATCGCGCGCGGGGCGCTCCCGCGCGCCGCCGCCGAGGCCTCGGTCGCGCGGATCATGGCCCTCCGGGCCCGCGTCCCGTGAGCGGCGCGGCCGCGCCGACCGGCGGCGCTGCCATCATCGGGCCGTGACGCGAGGGGTGACGTTCGAGCAGGCGCTGGCCGCGATGCGGCTCAACGCGCCTCGCCCTGCGCACGGAGCCGGTGCCCCTGGAGGGGCTCGCGGGCCGGGTGCTCGCCGAGGACGTGCGCGCCCGCATCGACCATCCGAGCTTCACCAACTCGGCGATGGACGGCTTCGCCCTGCGCGCCGAGGACGCCGTCGCCCTGACGCCGCTGCGCCTGGTGGGCGAGAGCCGGGCCGGTGCCCCGTTCGCGGGGCGGCTGGGCGCGGGGGAGGCGACGATCATCTCCACCGGGGCGGAGATCCCGGACGGGGCCGACGCCGTGCTGCGCCGCGAGGACGCCGACGCCGACGGCGACGGCGCGTGGGTCACCCCGCGGGTGGCGCCGCCCGCGCGGCACCGCCGTGCGGCCCGCCGGCCAGGACGTGCGCCGGGGCCAGGTGCTGCTGTCCGGCGGCCACGTGGTGGCCCCCCACGAGGTCGCCGTGGTCGCGGCCGCCGGCCACCCCGAGATGCTCTGCCGGGCCCGCCCGCGGGTGATGATCCTCGGCAGCGGCGACGAGGTCGTCCCGCCGGGCTGGGACCTCGGCCCCGGGCAGGTGTACGACGCCAACCGGCCCGGCATCGCCGCCCAGGCGCGCGCGGCCGGCGCCGACGTGATCGCGGCCGCGACGGTCCCCGACGACCGCGGCGCGACCATCGCCGCGCTGCGCCAGGCGCTGCCGGAGGGCGACCGCGACCGCGACTCCGCGCCCGACCTCCTGGTCACCGCGGGCGGCGTCTCGGTGGGCGACCACGACCACCTGCGCCCGGCCCTCGCGGCCGTCGGCGCCCAGGAGATCCTCTTCGGGGTGGAGATCCGCCCCGGGCACCCCCTGTGGCTGGGCCGTCACGGCGACCAGCTGATCCTGGGCCTGCCGGGCAACCCGGTCTCGGCGGCCGTGTGCTTCCACGCGTTCGCCCGCCCGCTGCTGGGCCGCGACGACGGCTGGGAGCGCCGCCTGCCGCTGGCCGCCGACTACGTCAAGGACACCCCCCGCACCGAGCTGATCCGCTGCCGCGAGGCGGGGGGCGCCCTCGAGCCGCTGCCGCGCCAGGGCTCCCACAACGTCACCTCGCTCGCCGGTGCCACCCACCTGGCGGCCATCCCGGCCGAGCGCGCGGCCGTGGGAGCGGGGGAGCTGGTCAGCTGCTGCCCGCTCGTCTGACCGCCGGCCGGCGCTAGGCCGCGGCCCGGCTCCGGTCGACCACCAGGCGGCCCGACGGCACGCGGGTGCGCAGGGGCACCCGTACCGAGCGGACGCCGTCCGCGCCGGCGAGCCGGCGGCGCGCGAGGTGGTGGGCGATGTACGTGACCTCGGTGATCTCGTTGCGTGCGGCCATCTCGACGGCTCCTCGGGTCGGTCTGCGAACTGGCACCAGGATCGCTCGCCGCCCTCAGGATCCGGTCGGTGGGGGCTGAGCCTCGCCTGTGAGCCCGGGGCCTCCCGAGCCGACTTGACACCCTTACTACATTATTTGAAGTGTCACGCGGGGCCGGCGCCGGGCGGCCCGCGGGGCGTCGATGAGAACCGGCGAAGGGATGGTCGTCGTGCCCGCACTCGTGATCGAAGACAGCCTCCTCGTCCGCTACTCCACCTGGAGCGAGTGGCGCGAGGCGAAGGTGTCCGAGGCCGCGCGGCGCGCAGACGTCCCCCTGGTGGAGACCGGCACGGTGCAGTGCGGCCACTGCTGGGGCCAGCGGCGCATCTTCGCGCCGGCGGCCAACGGCGAGGGCCTGGTCCCGCACCCCTGCCCGGTCTGCCTGGGCCGCGGCTACCGGACGACGCCCCCCGCCTGACGCCCGGGCCCGGCGGCAGCGCCGGGTCGCGGGCGCCGTCCGGTCCTGTCGCAATGTCTTATTGTATTTGAATATTTGATTGCGACACATCGGTGCGGGATACTGGCGCCCTGCCTCGCGCCCACTCGTTCCCCCGGGCGCGCGGCAGTCGTATCCCCGCGGGGCGGGGGTCGCGCCGGCTGCCCGGCTGGGGCGGGGCAGCCGGCGGCGCGCGCCCGCGGACGCGCGCGGCCGGGGCGGGATGACCCGGGCGGGAGGGGGACGGCGTTCGCTCGGCGTCGCGATCGCGGTCGCGGCGGCCGTCGCCATCGCGCTCTTCGGCAGCTTCCTGCTCGTGCTCACGCCGTCGCTGGGCGACCGGCCGGGACTGCAGACGCTGTGGGTGGTCGTTTCCCTGGTGCTGCTCAAGGTCCCGCTGCTGGCGCTCGTCTGGTGGATGATCGCCCGCCGCCGGAGCCGCCCCCGGGCGGGTGACCCGGCGCCGGAACCGGCGGCGGACTTCATATCGCGGATCGAGGGCGAGGCCGCGCTCGCGACCGCCGGGCCCGACACGGCGGCGACGCTGGCGTCGCTCCGCGCGCAGACCTGGTCGCGGATCCGGTGCGCGGACGAGACCGACGCCCCCGCCCTGGTGGAGCTGGCACTGCGCCTCGAGCGGCCCGGCGCGCGCGGCGGGCTCCGCGAGGGCGCCCGCTAACCTCGCGGCATGCGCTCCGGCTGCGTCCTGCTCAGCGCGGTCACCCTCGCGGTCTGCGCCGCGCCGATTGCGACGGCGGCGGCACCGGCACCGGAGCCGAGGGTCCCCGCCGGCGCCGGGTGGCTCTTCGGCGCCCAGGGCGCGTCGCCCGTCCAGGTGGCCCCGCGCCTTCCCGCCCTGCGCTTTCCCGCCGGCACCAGCTACCGGGTCGCCCTCACGCGGCTCGTGCGCGCGGTGGCCGCGGACGGCCGCCTGCCGGCGGGCGCGGTGGTCACGGGACGCCTTCCCCGCGGCGTCGTCTGGGCGCCGTCGCCCACCGGCCCCCGCCTCGACCTCACGGCGCCCGCGAGCTACTCCCTGCCCCGCGGCGTCATCCTGACGCCCACGATCACCTTCCCCGCGAGCGTCCCCGCCCGCCGGGCGATCGAGATCGTCCGCACGCTCAACGCGGGCGGCCACATCGGCACCGCCGCCCGTTCGCTGGGCGTCGGCGTGCCCCGCCTCGCCGCCTGCCAGCTGCTTCCCCGAAGGGGGCCCTGCGCCCTCGCCCCCGTGGACCGGTGACCGAGCCGCCCCCCGCACCACGTGGTCTCGCCGGTGTGGGAGGCTGAGCCATGGCCCCCGCCGTGATCACGTGCCCCTCCTGCGGGACCCGGAGCCGGGTGCGCGCCCACCCGACCGCGATCCCCAAGTGCTCCCGCTGCGGTACCCGCCTGCCGTGGGCGGTCGATGCGGGCGAGGCCGACTTCGCCGACGAGGTGAGCGCCCCGGTGCCGGTGGTCGTCGACTTCTGGGCGCCGTGGTGCGGCCCCTGCCGCGCCGTCAGCCCGGTCCTCGACCGCCTGGCGGAGGATCGGGCCGGGCAGGTCAAGATCGTCCGCGTCAACGTGGACGACGCCCCGTCACTGGCGCAGCGCTACGGCGCCCTCAGCATCCCCACGATCGTGGTCCTGCGCGACGGCCAGGAGGTGGACCGGGTCGTGGGCGCGGATCCCCGCCTGCGCGACCGGATCGCCCCCCACCTGGGCGCGCGCCCGACCTGACCCGGGCCATCGCGGCCTGCGCCGGGACGCGGGCACGGCGGAGGCCATAATGGGGCCACTCCGCCGAAGTAGCTCAGCTGGTAGAGCAGCCGCCTTGTAAGCGGCAGGTCAGGGGTTCGAGTCCCCTCTTCGGCTTGCTGGAGAGCCTTCCTCAGGAGGGCCCCGGCCCCGACCCTCAGGCGCTCGCGCACTCCCGGGCGGCCTTCTCCGCGCGCCGGAGCGCCTTCCGGAGGGCCTTGCTCTCGGCGAGCGTCAGCACGAGCCGCTCCTCGTTGCTCGGGTCGAGGATCTCGATCGGGGCCAGGCGGTCGTCGTCGGCGGTGATCAGGCGGGACTGCCCGGCTCCGCCGATCCTCAGCGACGTGTTGAAGACCGTCCTCACGCCTCTGTCTCCTTGCTCTTCGCGAACGGGTGCTCGGGTACTCGGCACCGCCGTGCCCGACTCAAGGCGTCGCGCGCAGATGTTTCAGCCACCGGCCGACCGCCCGCCGCCTCAGGCCGGCATGACGGCGGCGATGGCGGCCACCTCGATGAGGGCGCCGGGCACGCCGAGGCCCGCGACCCGGGCGGCGGTGACGAGCGCGGGGGGTCCGGGGCCGGCGAGCCGCGGCGCGATGGCGCCGTAGGCGGCGCCGAGGTCGGCGTCGGCGACGATCAGCACCGTCCACTGCACGACGTCGGCGAGCGACGCGCCCGCCGCCTCGAGCGCGATGCTCGCGTTGTCGATCGCCCGGATCGACTGCTCGGCGACGTCGTCCGAGACGATGGCTCCGGTGGCGTTCGACGCCGTTCTGGCCGCCCACGTAGATGGTCGTGGCCCCCGGGGGCACGATCGCGACGTGGCTGAACGCGGGACTCGCGACGAGCCCGGCGGGCTGCAGGCGGGCGATCTCCACGGCGGCCATGCTCCCACAGGGTCCGGATGGCGTCGGCGCCACCCGGGCGCGGTGAGAGACTGGCGGTGAGACGACCGGACGACGGGAGCGATCCATGCCCTACATGCGGCCCCCACTCTTCACGCGAAAGGTCTTCAACCCGATCGCGATGAGGTTCGGCATCTCGGGGACCAAGGCGCTGGCGGTGCGCGGGCGGCGCAGCGGGGTGGTCCACCGGGTGCCGGTGATCCCCGTGGACGTCGAGGGCGCCCGCTACCTGGTCTCGCCCCGGGGCGAGACCGACTGGGCGCGCAACCTGCGGGCGGCGGGGGAGGGCGAGCTGCAGAGCCGCCACGGCGTGGAGCCCTTCCGGGCGACCGAGCTGCCGGTCGCCGAGCGCCCGCCGGTGATCGCCGTCTACCGGGAGGTGGCCGGCAGGGCGGTGCGGTCGTTCTTCGAGAAGATGCCCGACCCCGCCGACCACCCGGTGTTCCGGCTGGAGGACGCCCCCCGCTGAGGCGGGGAGGGCCGCCGCGGCCCCGGGGGTCCGGGGCTAGGCCCCGGCCCCCGCCCGTTCCGGCGCCCGCGCGTACTCCTCGCTCAGGGCCGCGGCCACGCCGGACACGCCCCGCTCGGCCGCGGCGCGCCGCTGGCGGGCGGCGCCGTTGTCCCGGGCCAGGGAGGCCGCCGCCTCCAGCTCGGCCTCGCAGCCGAGCGCGCGCGCGTGGGGGCGGCAGCGGTCGACGGTCGCGGCGAGCACCTCGGCCACGGGCACCCGGCGTCCGTCCTCGATCAGCGCGGCGTCGGCGCCGTCGCGGGCGGCGATGAAGTGGTTCTCGGCCAGGATCTCGGGGAGCGCGGACGGCGGCGGCCGCTCGCCCTCGGCGGCGGCCCGCGCGAGGCACTGGACGAGGGCGACGAGCGGCGCGTTGTCGTGAACCCGCGTCTGGGCGTCCATCACGCGGACCTCGAGGGTGCCCAGCTTCGGCTGGAGGCGGAGGTCCCACCAGATGAAGGTGGGGTCGGGGATGGCCCGCGCCGCGAGCAGCGCCTCGACGGCGCCGACGTAGGCCCCGTACGACCCGAAGGCCCGCGGCATGCCGGTGCGCGGAAAGGCGCCGAAGACGAACGTGCGGGCCGAGCACAGCCCGCTATCGCCCCCGCGCCAGAAGGGCGAGTTCGCCGCGAGCGCGATCAGCAGGGGCACCTGGGTGCGCAGGTGGTCGTGGGCGCGCGTCGCGGCCTCGGCGTCGGGAAGCCCCACGTGGACGTGGAGGGCGAACGTCGGCTCACGCCGCGCCAGCGCCCCCAGCGCCTCGTAGATCCGCCGGTAGCGCTCGCCGGGCGAGACCGCGGTGTCGAGGCCCAGGGCGAGCGGGTGCGTGCCGGCGCTGGCGGCTCCCAGGCCCAGCACCTCGAGCTCACGCGCCAGCCGGCCCCGGAGGGCCGTGAGCTCCTCCACGGCGCCGGCCACCGTGCGCTGGACCCCGGTGTGGATCTCGATCGACGAGGCGTGGGTCTCGGGGGAGATCCGCTCGCACAGGTCGGGCGGCAGGGCCTCGAGCACCCGGGGGCCGGCGGGGACCAGCTCCAGGCGGTCTCCGCCCACGATCATCAGTTCTTCCTCGACGCCGAGGGTGTAGGCCGTCTCGGCGGGCCGCCACTCGGACCACGCGGGGTGACCGGGGGTCTGGGTCACGCGGGAATCCTCCATGTCATCGGCGATCCCTCCGGCATGACCGGGTGCCGGGTCGCTGCCTGCAGTTCCCGCCCCCGCCGCCGCCGAAACCGGACCGGCCGGTGCGGTCACCCCTCGCAGGCGATGCCGTCCCGGTTGACGTCGAGGTGGTGCACGTCGGTGCCCACCACCCGGATGTTGCGCGCCGCGATGTCGCCGCAGTTCACGTCGGGCGGATAGGGGGGCACGCACGCGCCCGCGTAGTTCGGGTCGCACGCGCCGCCCCGGGGGGCCGAACCGGCGATCCCGGCGGGGCGGGTGCCCGGGTCGGGCGCGGTGGTGTCGCCGTTGCAGGGCGGTCCCCACAGGCCGGCCTGCGCCCGCCGGGCCCGGTTCTGGGCCCGGAAGTAGGGGTCGGCGGCGGCGAACCGCACGCCGCCGTACACGTACACCTTGGCGCGCCCGGTCCGCACCAGGGTGAAGTTGACCGAGCGGTCGGCGGCGAGGGGCCTGCCGGCGACGAAGACGTAGCCCAGGAAGCGCGCGTAGCGGTCGCGCGTCGCCTGGGTGGGATCGGCGCGCACGACCACGCGCCGGCCCACCGGCAGCAGGCGCGCCGTCATGGCCGCCGCCTGGGGCCCGTAGCACTGCACCGGCGTGCGCGGATCGCGCGTCTCGGGCGTGTCGATGCCGATCAGGCGCACCGGCGTCTCGAAGCCGCGCACCCTGACCTTGATCGTGTCGCCGTCCACGACCGCCGACACCGTGCCGTGGAGGGTGGCCGGCTCGCCCCCGAGGGCCGTGGCCGCGGCGCACAGCACCGCGGCGGCCGCCGCGAGCGCGGCGACGAGACGGCGGGTGGGATGGCGCGGGCCGGGCATCTCCCACGACCAGTTGGCCGGGCGGCGCCGCATTCCCCCGTGGACGGCGCGCGCTCAGGCCACGGCGATCCGCGGAACGACCTCCTCGGCGAACCGCTCCAGCTGGCGCAGCTCGTCTCCGAGGGGCCAGATGAACACCCGCTGGGCGCCCGCCTCGGCGAAGGCGCTCAGGCGCTCGGCGCAGACCTCGGCCGGGCCGATCGGCAGCGACAGCTCACTCAGCGCCTCGGGCGGCCGTCCGAGCAGGGGGGAGAGGACGTCGGCCAGCACGCGCTCGGCCCCGGCGCGGTCCTCGGTGACGTGGCACCAGCAGGTGGCGACGCCGTTGGCGAAGCCGTCGGGGCCGCCGCGGGCGGTGAGGTGCCCGCGCACGCGGGCCCACGAGGCGGCGAAGCCCGCGGGGGTGGTGTTGTAGGCCGAGGCGATCCATCCGTCCCCGAGCTCCGCCGCGCGCCGCAGCCCGCGGGCGCCGCCCCATCCGGCCACCCAGATCGGGGGCCGCCCGGGCCCCGGCGCCGGCTCCAGCGTGACGTCCGCCGTGGAGTAGAAGCGCCCGCTGAACGGCGCCGGGTCGCGGCCGAGCAGCGCGCGGACGGCGCGCACGGCCTCCTCGAAGCGCGCGAAGCGGTCCTCGGCGGGCACCCCGCCCAGCACGTAGTCGCGCTCGGACGAGCCCGGCCCGAGCCCGGCGACGAACCGCCCGCCCGACAGCAGGTCGAGGGCCGCGAACGCCTTGGCGGACTGCACCGGCCCGCGCACGGCCGGAAGGCACACGGTCGTCGCCAGCCCCAGGTCGCCCGAGGCGTCGAGCACGGCGGCCAGCGCGGTCGGGCCGTCGAGCCACGGCGTGCGGAACGCCAGGTGGTCGTTGGCGCACAGCCAGCGGTAGCCCAGCCGGGCGGCCGCCCGCGCGTACGCGCGCAGGCCCTCCAGCGACGGCGGCTCACCCGAGAACGGGATGAGCGGCAGGTGCGCTCCGATCTCCAACCGCCGACCCCCCGGTCGCGCGCGCGGGCCGCACGGGCGTCACGGCCCCGGCGGCAGTGCGATCCCACCACGGCGGCGACGCCGGCGCAATCGCCGGACGCGCGCCCGTCGCGCCGTCCGCGGGGGCGTCCTATGGTTGGCGCATGGCCGCCCGCGACCACACGGTCCTCGAGCTCGACGGCCACGAGGTGCGGTTCTCCAGCCCGGGCAAGCTCTTCTTCCCGGCCGAGGGCATCACCAAGCTGGAGCTGTGCGAGTACTACCTGGAGGTGGCCGACGCGCTGCTGGGCCATCTGCGCGACCGGCCGACCTCCATGAAGCGCTTCCCGGACGGCGCCGAGGGCGAGTTCTTCTTCCAGAAGCGGGTGCCCCGGCACGCGCCCGAGTGGGTCGAGCAGATGACGGTGACGTTCCCCAGCGGGCGCAGCGCCAACTACCTGCTGTGCCAGGACCGGGCCCACATCGCCTGGGCGTGCAACCTGGGCGTGTGCGACTGGAACCCGTGGCCGGTGCGGGCGCCCGACGGGGACCATCCGGACGAGCTGCGCATCGACCTGGACCCCACGCCGGGCTCGTCGGACTGGGCGATGGTGCGCGAGGTGGCGCTGGCCGTCCACGAGCTGCTGGGCGAGCACGGCCTGGAGGGCTACCCCAAGACCTCCGGCTCGCGCGGCATCCACATCTACGTGCACTGCGTGCGCGAGTACGACTTCTACGACATCCGCCGCGCCGCGCTGGCGCTGGCCCGCGAGATCGAGCGCCGCCTGCCGGGACGCGCCACCTCCAAGTGGTGGAAGGAGGAGCGCGAGGGGGTGTTCATCGACTACAACCAGAACGCCCGCGACCGCACGATCGCCTCGGCCTATTCGGTGCGCCCGGTGCCGGGCGCGCTGGTGTCGGCGCCGCTGCGGTGGGACGAGGTGCCCGACGCCCAGATGGGCGACTTCTCGCTGCGCACCATGCCCGCGCGCGTGCGCGAGATCGGCGACGTCAGCGCGGGGCTGCACGGGACGGCCTTCTCGCTGGCGCCGCTGCTGGAGCTGGCCGACCGCGACGAGGCCGGGGGCCTGGGCGACGCCCCCTGGCCGCCGCACTTCGCCAAGCAGCGCGGCGAGGCCACCCGGGTCGCCCCCTCGCGGGCCCGCAAGAAGGACTGAGCCGCCGCGCTCAGCCGCGCAGCTGGTCCATGGTGCACTCGGCGGGCGCCTTGTCGTGCCGCCAGCGCAGGAACGTGGTGCCGTGGCGGATGCGCCGCCCGGTCACGTGGTCGTAGCTGATCTCGCACACCAGCTCCGGCCGCAGCCCCTCCCACTCCAGCTCCTCGGCGGGCTTCCAGCGCGAGGCCTCGCCGGAGCCGTGCTCGTGGGTGCGGTAGGGCTCGAGGAGCCCGATCAGCTCGCGCTTCTGGGCGGCCGTGAAGCCCGACGTGTGGCCCACCACGTGCAGGGCCCCCTCCTCGTCGTGCAGGCCGAGGATCAGCGACCCCACGGTGTTCTCGGCCTTGCCGTAGCGAAAGGCCATCACCACCATGTCGGCCGTCCGGCGGCGCTTGATCTTGACCATGCCCCGGCGCTCGCCGGGCAGGTAGGGGGCGTCCGCCTCCTTGGCCACGACGCCCTCGGAGTCCCCGGTCAGCCACCGCTCCGCCTCGGCCGCCGCGGTGACGCTGGGCGAGACCTCCACCGGCCCCAGGTCGAGCGCGGCCAGCCGGGCCCGGCGCTCGTCGTAGCCGCGCTCCAGCAGGGCCTCGTCGCCCACCGCCAGCACGTCGAACGCGACGTACCGCGCGGGCGTCCGCTCGGCCAGCATCCGCACGCGCGACTCGGCCGGGTGGATGCGCTGGCTGAGCAGGTCGAACTGCTGCACGCCGTCCACCTCGACCACGATCTCGCCGTCCAGCACCACGCGGTCGGCGGGCATCGCGCGCACCTGCGCGACCACCTCGGGGAAGTAGCGGTTCATCGGCTTGCCCCCGCGGCTCTGCAGGTGCACGTCGTCCCCGTCGCGGAAGACCAGCGTCCGGAAGCCGTCCCACTTGGGCTCGTAGCGCCATCGCTCGCCCTCGGGCAGGGCCTTCGCCGACCGGGCGAGCTGGGGCGCGATGGGGGGCGCGAGGGGCAGCGGCACGGGCCCATCATCCCAGTTGAGGCGGGCCGAACGTCGCCGTCGTAGGGTCGCGGCCGCGCCCGGCCGCAGTTGCGTGAGGACGCGCTGGCGCGTTGCGCCGGGCGAGCGTACTGTCGCCGCATCGATCCGGCCGATGCGGGCGGCGCATGTCGACGACCACGACGGGCATGTTCGAGGGCGACGGTGACGACGATCCGCCTGCGGATCGCGTCGAGCGGCTGCGCCGGACGCTCGAGCGGGCCGGCGGCCCGATCGACGTCGGCGAGCTCCAGGAGGTCCCCCGCGCGCCCGGGTTCGAGCGCGTGGTCGTCACCATCACGGTCAACCAGCGGGGCCGGCGGTTCACCGGGATGGGGCTCTCGCACGAGGAGGCGCTGTTCGACGGCCTGGTGCGGCTCCAGAGCGCCCGCTGGCGGGTGGAGGGACGGCTCGGAGACGCGCAGGACCCGCTCGTCGCGCCGACCGAATGGTCCTACGAGGTCGTCGACGGGGTCGGCCGGCGCTCCAAGACGGTGACCGTGCGGATGGACCGGGCGCTGGCCGAGGCCTCGGCGGCGTCGCTCGACGCGGCCGGCGCCGCGGGCTGGGTGTCCAGCGAGGGCCGCAGCGTCGTCGACGACTACCTGCTCTGGGGGGAGCCGCCGGACGTGATCGAGCTCCACCTCGGCGCTCCGCCGACGACGCGCGGCGGCGAGCGCTGACCCCCGCCCGGTTGTACGGCCGCCCCCCGGTAAGGGGGGTGCGAGCGGGCCGCGACGGTGGAGGGACCGATGGCCGAGCTGACGACGCCCGAGAGCGCGGGCCGCGTCGCGCGCGGCGCGCGAGATGACCGCGGCCTGATGGGGGATGACGGGGACGCCGTACGCGGCGTCGAGGCCCTGGCGGTGGCGCGGCCTAGGTGGTCACCGCCACGGCGCCGGGCGTGGCGGTGCGGTAGAGCATGACGCTCTCCACGATGATCCAGATCAGGGTCAGCAGAAGGGCGAAGAAGTCGGCAAATGGGATGAAGAGGGCGACGCCCAGTACCAGGGCGGTCCAGCCCATGAATCGCATGCCGGCCGGGATCATGCAGCCGGCCGCGCCGAGCATCATCACCCCGAGCGCCGCGTTGAACGCGACCCAGGAGTCCGAGTCCAGGGTGACCAGGGCCTCGAGGGCGGTGGGCGAGATGCCGTTGTCGGCGCCGTCGGCGAGCGCGAAGTGGATCCAGGAGTTGGCGAGGATCCCGGCCCCCGTGAGGACGCCGCCGGCGACGAGCACCTGGCGCCAGAGGTGGGCGCCCTCTCCGCGCCGATCACGGAATGCGGACGCCAGGCTGATCGCGAACAAGACCAGGAAGGGCACCGACGCCGCGAAGATGAAGGACGCGATCGCCTGGCGGACGGTTTGCTCGTCGTAGAAGTCGAAGATCGACTCGGGCGAGTCGCCGGTCGTCGGGGTGCTGCCGCCGACCCCGATCACCGCCACCAGTGCGATCACCACGAACGCGATCCCGCTCAGTGGAAGCACGCGCCGCATGTCCATCGCCGACTCCTCGGATCCGCATGGGTGCGCAATGAAAACCTGAGGGATGGCTCGTGCGCAAGTGATCGGTGCGCGGCCACCGCGAGGCCGGTCGTGACTGGGCGCCGGCGGCTGGGCGTGCGGGGGAACGCCGGTCCGGCGCAGGAGGGCGCTCGCTCAAAGGGGCGCGCGGGCGGATGCTGAGCCCAGCCCGACCGCCGGGGCGTTGCACGAACACCGCCCCGTGAACGCGTCGTCCACGTTTCCGGACATCCCTGCCGCGCCGCGGCGTCCGGTCAGACGAACGCCCGGGCGGTCCAGAGGTGGAAGAGGGCGTACGCGCGCCAGGGGCGCCAGGCCTCGGCGCGCGCCTCGGCCTCGGCCGGCCGGGTCACCCCCAGCGCCCTTCTCAGCACCAGGTCGCCCGGGACGAAGGCGTCGCGGTCGCCGAGGGCCCGCAGGGCGAGCACGTCGGCCGTCCACGGGCCGACGCCCGGGAGCGCCAGCAGGCGGGCGCGCATGCGCCGGCGGTCGGCGCGCGGGGTCAGGTCCAGGCCGTCCCGGACGGCCGCGGCCAGGGCCTGGAGCGTTGCCGCGCGGGCGCCGGTGACGCCGATGGCCTCGCGCAGCCGCGCCGGGTCGGCCTCGGCCAGCTCGCCGGGGTGCGGGAAGCCGCTCAGCCCCTCGGCGGCCGGGCGGCCGTAGGCCTCGACCAGGCGCCCCGCGAAGGTGCGGGCCGCCCCCAGGGAGACCTGTTGCCCCAGCACCGCCAGCGCGGCGCACTCGAAGCCGTCGGGCACGCCCAGCACGCGCAGGCCGGGTCGCGCGGCCACGAGCGGGGAGAGGAGCGGGTCCGCGCCCAGGGCGGCGGCCACGGCGATGGGGTCGGCGTCCAGATCGAGCCAGCGCCGGATCGCGAGCACCAGGTGGGCCACGTCGCGCGGGTCCGCCGGGCGCAGCGTCAGCCCCACGACGCCGTCGCCGGCGCCGAGGTCCACCGTCGCCACGGCCGGCCCGCCCGGCCCCATCACCACGCGCGTGTGGACCGCCGCGTCGCCGGTGCCGGCGCGCTCCAGGCCCGGCACCGCGTGGGCGCGCAGGGCGGCGAGCATCGGGGAGACCGCGAGCGGGGGCCGGTACCCCAGCCGCAGCGTGATCGGCGCCACCCGCACCATCGGCCGGAGCTCACCTCGTTCGTGGTTGACGTCCGGGCGATGATGCCCGAGCGCGCGCCGCCTAGCCCGGAGCCTCCTCGGCCAGCCGCCGCGCGGCGCGCTCGGCTCCGTCGCGCGCGCGTGTCGCGGCGCGCAGGGCGGCCTCGGCGGCGGTGAGGGCCGCGGCCGCCTCCCCGGCGCGGGCCCGCTCGGAGGCCTCGGCGGCGGCGACCTCGTCCAGCCGCCGGCGCAGGGCGTCGTGCTCGTCCGCGAGCGCCGCCGCCCGTGCGGCGGCCTCGTCGGCCTCGCGCCGCGCGGCGTCGCGGGCCTCGGCCGCCGCCTCCTCACCCCGGCGGGCCTCGTCCAGCGCGGCGATCGCCGCGCGCAGCTCCTCCGCGCGCCGCCGCGCCGCGGCCTCGTCCTCCGGCTCGCCCTGGGCCTGCGCCCGCGAGGCGCGTGCCCGGCGGGCGTCGGCCAGCTCGTCCGGCGGGGGCGGTGGGCGGGGCGTCGGTCGCATCGCGCGGACGCGCGGGGCCCAGCGCGAAGAGGCCGCCCGTGCCGGCCTCGGGCGCCGGGTCGTGGGTCAGCCGGCCGCGCAGCAGGTCCTCGCCGGCCCGCGGCGAGCGGGCCGCCACCCGCAGCGCGGCGCGCAGGCCGGGGTCGGTGGGGAAGGCGTCGATGGCGGCGGCCTCCACCGTCTCGGCGTCCCGCAGCGCGGCCGCGTCGCCGTCGCCCGAGAGGATGCGCGCCTGGGCGGCGGCCAGCCCGGCCTGCGCCGCGACCAGGGCCTGCGCGCGGGCCGGGTCCTCGCGCACCAGCCGGTTGATGTCGGCCGCCAGCTTGCTGGGGCGGCGCAGGGCGCGCACCTGGTCGGCCTCGCCCACGCGGCCCTCGGCGCGCAGGCTCCGCACCAGCGCGTCGCGCGCGCCGGTGAACTGCGCGGGCGCGCCGCCGTACAGGGCGTCGATCAGGGCATCGAGGTCACGGTCCATCGCTGCACATCGTGCGCGAACTCGCCGGGCCCTGTCACGCCCCGGCGTCCGCCGCGCTCACAGCGCCGCCCAGTGCAGCAGCCCGGCGGTCGCCACGATCAGCGCCAGCAGGACCAGCACGACGAGCCGGTCGGTCGTCGTCATGCGCGCCGGCCGGGGCGGCGCGCCGGCCGCGCGACGGGGACGGGGAGGGGGCGCATGGCGGTCTCCTGTGCAGGTATGGACGGGCGTACTTATGTCTCATAACTCTTCACCCTACGCAGCGCCATGGACAGATATCTACGTCATCACGAACGAGATGTGTCGCGCCCCGCGGTGCTCAGTCCGCCCGCGCCCCCGGGCCCAGGTGCTCCTCCATCCAGGCGACGGCGAAGGCGGCGAGCGGCGACGCGGGGAAGAGGTGGCTCTCGGCGGCGCCCACGCGTCCGCGCACGCCGATGCCCGCGTCCAGTGCGGCCGCGGCGATCACGGCGAAGGGGTCGTCGCCGGTGCCCAGGCGCTCATAGGGGAGGGCGATCCCCGACGTGTCGATGTCGGTGAACCGTCGCTCCACCACGCGGTCGCCCTCGCGCACCGGCACGCGGTACGTGATCCGCCGCTTGTCCGCCACGTCCGCGATCGCCTCGGCGTGATGGAGCAGGGTGACGGTGTCGAGCGGCGCGCCGAGCATGAGCACCTGCCCGTCCGCGGCCACCAGCCGGGCGAGCGGGCTCGCCGGGCCGTAGGCGTCGTCGGCCGGGTGATCGGCGGTGAGCCAGCGCGCCCGCGGCCCCACGGCCACCACGCTCGCCTCGGGATGGGCGCTGCGGAGCGCGCCCGGCCAGGTGCGGATGCGCTCGGGGACGCGCCCGTGCTCGCGGACCGCCTCCGACGTGGCCGGGTCGAACGCGGGCGGCTCGGCCAGGTACGCCTCGCGGTGGTCGGCCGGCCAGTCCGTGGGCGCGTAGACGTGGTACTCCCACGAGGCGTAGGCCATCAGCGTCCCCCGGGGGCCCGAGCGCGTCGAGCAGCGCGCGCACCACGGTCTCGGCGCCCCCGATCACCCAGCCGATCGCGCTCATGCGCGTGTGCACCATCGTGATGCCGCCCTCCCGGACGCCCAGGCGCCGCAGGTCCCGGGCGAGCGCGGAGGGGGTCACCGAGCGGTGCGGCGAGGGCGGCGCGTCCATCGTCGCCCGATCCTCGCAGGCCCCGACCGGGTGGGGCCGCCAACTGGACCTCCGGCGGTGCCGGTCCTCGTCTTTCCGGTGGGGGCGGGGGGGCGGGGCGCTCCTACCCTCGCTCCATCGAGATGCAGGGAGGCGAGATGCGACGGATGGATCCGATCGGCGTCAGGGCGGTACGGGGACTGGTGATGTGGACCGTCCTCCTCGGGGTGTTCGCGGCGATCGCCGGCATCGGCGCCGCCCGCGCGGACGCGGCCCCCATCACCTACGAGGGCTCCTTCTCGCGGCCCGACGGCAAGGTGCGCTGCACGATCGCCGCGGGCTGGGCCCAGTGCGTCTCCCAGCGGACGGGGCGGGTCGCGGGCGTCAACGCCGACGGCACCACCGAGGCCTACGTCACCAAGGACGCCCTCCCGCTCGGCCGGCGCGTGACCGGACGCACGATCGTCAACGCGAAGGGCACGATCGCCTGCCGGACCAGCACCAGCTTCATCTCCTGCTTCGTCCTGAAGACGGGCTCCTCGTTCACCCAGGACACGCTCACGGCCTTCACCCGCGGCGTCCAGGGCTCCGACTTCATCGACGACTCGCTGGCCGTGGGGCGCACCGCCGCCCGCTGACCCTGCCGGGGGGGTCCTCGCCCCGGCCGGCGGGGCTAACCTCACCGCATGGACGCCTCCCAGTGGGAGCCGATCGCCGACCGCATCGCCGCGGCCCACCCCGGTGCGGGCTTCGACGACGCCGCCCGCGCCCGGTACCTGGAGGCCCTCGCCCCGCTTCCGGCCGACGCCGTCTCGGAGGCGGTGGACGACCTGTTGCTCGAGCCCCGCCCCGGTCCGCCGTCGGCCGCCGTGATCCGCCAGGCCGTGCGCGGCGCCCGAGAGCCCGGGCCGCAGGGCGCCTGGCTCGACGCGGCGGACACCGCGCGGCGCACCTACTTCCCCGCGCTGGCCCTGCTGTCGAGCGCGGTGACCGTCCTCGCCCTGGCCGGAATCGCCATCTGGTGGCTGTGGTCCGGCGGCTGAGCGTGAAGTTTCCCGGATAGATCCCACGCCCGGGGGGCACCGCCCGTCCTTCGGGCAGGTGACGCGCCGCACGGATGCGACGCGGTGTGAGATCGGCCACATGGAGGGAGCCGCCATGAGCCCGTTCGACGGCACGACAGCCCGCTGCCACGCGCCCTGCCTGGCCGCGCTCGTCGATGCCCTGTTCGGGTTCGAGGTGGCTGCCGCGTGCGCTCCAGGTGGCCAGGGTGATGCCGGCGAGACGGTTCCTCTCGCCGGCATCGGAGGGGATCTCGAACGGCGGGCACCCGTTGGGATCCCTTCGCCTCCCCACCGGATGGTCCAGCCCTCACCCCCTGGGCCATCCGGTGAAGGACCGTCCTCCGCGGGCGCCGTCCCGGGCCCCGCGCCTCTGCGGTCGACCGGGCGAGGGGTCGAGACGTGGGATACGTGTCAGTGAACAGACGAAAATTTGTTAAGGCTTTCACCGGGCGGGCGAAAAAGCTCACGTTCGGGGGTCGTAAACCGATGTTGGGTGCATGGTCGGAATCTGCAAGGAGGCACTCGTGGACGACATGACGTCACTCCCCGGCCATGGGCCCGCGCGCCGTCCGAACGACGACGGGGCACGGGCCTCACGCCGGGAGTCGGCAGGGATGGTGAACAGGGAGCGCAACGGAGCTGCGTCCCGGCACGAGACAACCGCGGGGGTCCGCGCCATCGCCTACGTCCGGGCGCCGGAGGATGCCGGCGCCGACGGGGCGCTGGCGCGGCAGGAGGTCGCCATCCGCGCCGACGCCGAGCGGCGCGGGTGGGAGGTGGCGGCCGTCCACCGCGACCGGGCCGACGGCCGCGGCCTGTTCAACCGGGCCGGGCTGGCGGCCGCCGTCGCCGATCTCGAGGGCACCGACGCCGAGGTCCGGGCCGTCCTGATCGTGTCCGAGCTGGACCGCCTCACCGAGTCGCCGGCGTCCCTGGCGCGCATCCTCGGCCGCGCCGCCGACCGCGGCTGGGGGATCGTCGCCCTCGACATCGAGATGGACACGACCACGGCCGCGGGGCGCCGCACCGCGGACGCGCTGCGCCAGGTGGGGGCGTGGCGGCGCCGGCGCATCAGCCAGGGCACCAAGCGGGGGATGGAGCGCGCGGCCGCCCAGGGCCGGCTGCCCGGCCGCCCGCGGACGATGCCCCAGGCGAGCCTCGACCGCCTGCGCACGCTGCGGGCGTCGGGCCTGTCGCTGCGCCTGGTGGCGGCCACGATGAACGACGAGGGCAGCCGCGGCCCGCACGGCGGCCGGTGGAGCGAGAGGACGGTGCGGGCGGCCCTCGCGCGCTACGGGGCGCGCGATCCGGTCGCCGGCCATCTGTGAGGAATCTGAGATCATTTTCGCGCCGTCGACGATTTCTGCTTCCATGATTCGTCAGATGGCGACACGTGCCCCCGTCATGCCCGGCGCCCCCGCGAGCCCCCTGGGCGCCCTCTCCGACGACGCGCTCGTCCACCTCGCCGTGGACGGCAGCGAGGCGGCGTTCGAGACGCTCGACCGGCGGCACCGCGCGGCGGTGTTCCGCCACTGCGCCGGCATCCTGCGCAGCTCCCACGACGCCGACGAGGCCACCCAGCGGACCATGATCCGGGCCTATCGGGCGATGGCCGGGGGCCGGGGCCCGACGTCGTTCCTCCCCTGGCTGCTGGCCATCGCGCGCAACGAGTCGTACGACCTCATCCGGTCCCGCAAGGGCACCGAGGCGCTGACGACGGAGATCGAGGCGGGCGGGGAGTCGCCGATCGAGCGCGTCGAGCGCCGGGAGCAGGTCGAGGCCCTCAAGGGCGACCTCACGGAGCTGCCGGAGGCGCAGCGCCGCGCCCTGCTGCTGCGCGGCGTCGGCGACCTCTCGCACGCCGAGATCGCCCGCCTGATGGGCGGGACGCCCACCGAGATGCGCACCCTGGTGCACGAGGCACGGGCGTCGCTCGCCGAGTTCGAGGCCGGGAGGGCGCTGCCGTGCGCGGACGTGCGCGGCCGCATCTCCACCGGCGACGGGCGCGCGCTGCGCGCCCGTCGGGTGAGGGCCCACATCCGCGCCTGCGAGGAGTGCGCGGCCGCCGCCGCCGCGGTGGGGACCGGCACGCGGCGCCTGCCCGTCGGCCGGGTCGCCTCGCTCCTGCCGTTCCCGCTGTTCGCCGCCGTGCGCGCCGCCCTGTTCGGCAGCGGCCAGGCCGGCGTCGTGGGCACGGCGGGTCCGGTCGGGGCGGTCGGCGTGTCGGCGGCGGTCGTCGCGTCGCTGGTGATCGGCCTCGGGGGCGGCGGCTCGGGTGGCGGCGCGGTCGGCTCGCCCGCGCAGATCCCGGCGGGCGCGACCGCGCACGGCGGGCGCGACCGCGACCGCGGGCTCCGCATCGTCGGCCGCCCCGGCATCCGGGGCGACGCGCGGGGCGACGACGACCCGCCCGCCCGCCGCCGGCGGGTCCGCGACCCCGGTCTCCGGGGCCGCGCCGGCGACGGGCGGCGCCCCCGCCGCGCCGGCCTCCGGGATCGGGGCGCCGGGGACCCCGCCGCAGGCCGAGAACGCCACGCGCGCCCCGGGATCGGGCACGGGGGTGACGGTGCCGTCCACCGGTGGGGTGACCACGCCGTCGGTCACGGTGCCGGCCGTGGGCACGCCCTCGGTCGCGGTCCCGTCGGTCACGGTGCCCTCGGTGACGGTGCCCTCCGTGACCGTTCCCGCGGTGACGACGCCCCCGCTGCCCATCGTGGGCAGCGTCACCACCCCCCAGATCGCCACCCCGCCGATCGCGACGCCGCCGATCGCGACGCCGGGGATCACCGTGCCGGGCATCCAGATCCTGCCCGGGGTTCAGCTGCCCGGAGGCTCGGCCACCCCCTGACGCGGGCGGCGCGTGGTGGTTTGATGGTCCCACGCGACAGGGGGGCGACCATGACCACCGGCGACACCGAGATCCGCTACGACACGCTGGACTACGCGGAGACGCTCGCCAAGCTCGAAGACCTGGCGGGACGGGAGATCCTGGTCGAGGCGCGCGTGGGGGGTCTGCACGGCCCCTTCCGGCTCGCGGCCCGCGGGGTGCTGGTGGGCCCGCCGCGCGGCCAGCCCGAGCTGACGGCGCGCCGCCCGCCCGGGGACGACCTCGAGGCGTTCATGCTCGACAACGGCGGCTTCCTCGCCGTGAGGGAGGAGCAGTTCGTCTCGGCCGAATGGCACGCCGGCCAGGACGAGGGGCAGTACTCCGCCCAGCCGCGCCTGAAGATCAACTTCACGGACTCGGTGCTCCACGTCGCGGTGCTGTACCGCCACGATCCGGTGACGCCGCCGAGCTGACCCGCGCGACCCTCCGCGCGGCCGGACTCCGGCGCGCGCGGAGGGTCGCCTCCTCACGGCACGAGGCGATAGAAGCGCCACACGTCGTGCTCGATGTCGAGCACCTCGACCCGGCCGAAGCCGGCCCGCTCGGCGTACTCGCGCACCGTGTGGGGGCGGATCACCGTGCCGGTGGCCTCCGACGCGTGGCCCACGCGTCCGACCGGCAGGCAGTGGAGGACGCTGAAGCCGTAGAACATGCGGTCCATCGCGTCGGCCGGCGCGGTGAAGTGCTCGGCGGTTCGCTCGTCGGCCACGAAGACGCTGCCGCCCTCCACCAGCAGGCGGCGGGCGGCGCGCAGGGCGTCGACCGGCCGGGCCATGTCGTGAAGCGCCTCGAAGATCGTCACGAGGTCGTACGACCCGGTCAGGGAGTCGTCGGAGGCGTCCTGGCGGAAGACGCGGACGCGCTCCTGGAGTCCGGCGGCCGCGACGTTGCGTCGCGCGTCGGCGATCGAGGCGGCGTCCTCGTCGAGCCCGTCGACGCGGGCGAGCGGGTAGGCGCGTGCGATCGCGATGCTCGACCAGCCGCACCCGCAGGCGACGTCGGCCACGCGCGCGCCCGGCGCCGCGTCCAGGCGCGCGTGGATCGCGGGCACGGCCGACAGCCACTCGCTCCCGAGCTGGTGGGCGAACATCGGCCGGTTGCCGGCGGCGATTCCCTGGCGGGTGTCGGCACCGTAGTCGGCGTACGGGATGCCCTGGCCCGTGCGGAAGGCCTCGACCAGCTGCGGGAGCGTCGTGAGGACGCCCATCGTCAGCTGGGTGAGGCCGGTGACGGAGGCCAGGCTCTCGGGGTCGAGCAGGGCCTCCGCGTGATCGGCGGGCAGCGCGAAGCGGCGTGCCTCCGGCGCGGCGCCGGGCGCCTCGCAGACGAGCACTCCGGCGGCGGCCTGCTGCTCGAGCCACTCGCGGACGTAGCGGGCGTCCGCGCCGGTCCGCCCGGCCAGCTCGCCGGCCGTGGCCGGTCCGCCGTCCGCCAGGGCGCGGTACAGGCCAAGGCGGTCGCCCAGGTACATGCACGCGAGCTCCATCGTGGCCGTGCTCGACGCGAAGACCTGCTCGATGAGCGCGGCGCCCTGGTCGGAGGCGGCCTGCGCGGGGACGGGTGTGGTGATGCTCATGGTTACTCTCCTGATCGTGGGGGTGGCGCCACCGTCGCGCCCGCCCGTCCCGCCACCGTCCCGGGCCGCGTCGTTGGAGCGTCCCGCGTGTCCGGCTAGGCTCGTCGCGTGCTCGATGTGCGCGTCCTGGGAGGGCTCGGCGCCGCGGTGGACGGCGCGCCGGTCGAGCTGCCCGCGGATGCCCGCGCCCGCGAGCTGCTGGCGTGGCTCGCGCTCAACCCGGGTCTCCACTCCCGCTCGTCGGTGGCGGGCCGGCTGCGTCCCGACGTTCCCGAGGAGAGCGCGCGCAAGACGCTCCGCGACGCCGTGTACGAGCTGAGGCGGTCCCTGGGCCCGGGCGGGCGCGACGCGGTCGTCGCCACCCGCGATCGCGTCGGGCTGCGCGAGGAGGGCGTCCGGGTGGACGTGCGCGAGTTCCGGGACCTCCGGGCGGCGGGCCGGCTGGCCGACGCCGTGGCGACCGGCCGGGGCGAGCTGCTGGCCGGGCTGGACGCGGACTGGGTGCTGAGGGCGCGGGGCGAGCACCTCGCCGAGTGGACGGACACCCTCGGATCCCTTGCGGAGGCGGCGGAGGGTCAGGGCGACGTGGCCGGGGCGGTGGAGTGGGCGCGCCGGCGGGTGGACGCCGACCCTCTCGCCGAGCGTGCCAACCTCGAGCTGGTGCGCCTGCTGGCGGAGGCCGGCGACCGACCCGGCCGCGCTCGGTGCGGCGGCCGCATTCTCGGAGCGGCTCCGGCGCGAGCTGGGCATTCCGCCCTCCGCCGGCCACCCGCGCCCTGGTGGCCGAGGTGCGCGCCGGTCGTGTGGGCGGCGGGCCGCCGGCCGCGCCCGGCGAGGGCGACCACCCGCTGCCGGCCCCACTCGTGCGCACGGCCGAGCCGGAGGGGCGCGAGCCGGCGCTCGGCCGCCTGGAGGCGGCGTGGGAGGACGCGGTCGCGGGCACGCTGCGCGTCGCGCTGGTCACCGGGGAGCCCGGCATCGGCAAGACGACGCTCGCCGGCGAGCTCGCCCGCCGCCTGCATGCCCGGGGGGCGATCGTCCTGTACGGGCGCAGCGACGAGCAGCTGCTGGTGCCGTATCAGCCGTGGGTGGAGGCCCTCGACGGGCTGCTGGCCGCGCTCCCGCCGGCGGACGCCGACCGCTGGTTGGCGGCCCACGACGGCGCCCTCGCGCGCCTGCTGCCCGGCCGCGGGCCCGGCGCGGCGGTGTCCGGCGACGGTTCGCACGAGCGCTACCTGGCGTTCGAGACGGTGCGGTCCCTGCTGGACCGAACCGCCCGGGGGACGCCCCTCCTGCTCGTGCTGGACGACGTCCACTGGGCCGATCCCGACTCGCTGCAGCTGCTTGGGCACCTCGTCCGGACCACGTTCAGCGCGCGCATCCTGATCGTGCTCTGCGCCCGTGATCGCGAGATGTCGGACGACGCCGCGGCCACGCTGGCCGCGCTGCGCCGTGAGGGTCCTCTCGCGGGGGTCGCCCTGGCCGGCCTGGACGCCGCCGCCCTGGCGGCCCTCGTGGAGCGACGCCTGGGCGCGGCCGATCCGGAGGCGGTGCGCGCGTACGGGGCTCGCAGCGGCGGCAACCCCTTCTTCCTCCAGGAGTTGCTGCGCCACGCGGGCGAGGGAGGGGCCGACGCACCCCCCGCCAGCGTCCGCGAGGTGGTCGGCGAACGCCTGCTGCGGCTGGATCCGCGCACTCGCGAGGCGCTGGCCCGGGCGGCGGTGAGCGGGCCCGAGTTCGACCTCGCCACCCTGGCGGGGGCCGCCGGGGTGGCGCCGGGCGACGTCCTCGCGGCGCTCGACGGGGCCACCGAGGCCGGGCTCGTCGCGCCGGTCGGCGGCCGCGGGCGCTACGCCTTCGCCCACGCCCTCGTTCAGGAGGCCATCGTCGCGGGGCTGCCGGCGTCCGAGGCCGCGCGCCTGCACCTGGAACTCGCCGACCTGCTCGCCGATCACCCCGGGGGTGCCGCCGCCCGCGGCGGAGGTGGTGCGCCACCTGCGCGCCGCCGGCCCGCTGGCCGACGCGGTGCGGTCGGCGCGGTGGGAGCTCGCCGCCGCGGGCGAGGCCACGGCGGCCCTGGCCCACGAGGAGGCGGTCGCGCACTACGAGGCGGCGCTCGCCGGCCTTCCCGATGGGCGGGAACGGGCGGAGGCCCTGGTGGGGCTGGGCCACGCGCGCGACCGGGCGGGGCGGCGCGGAGCCGCCCGAGCGGCCTTCGCGGAGGCCGCGGCCATCGCCCGCCGCGAGGCGGACCCGGACCTGCTGGCCCGGGCCGCCCTGGGACACGGCGGGCTCGCCGTGGTCATCGCCGGCGCGGATCCCGAGGTGACCGCCGTGCTGGGCCAGGCCCTCGCCGCGCTGCCCCCGGGCGAGCGCGCGCGCGGCGCGATCCTGAGGGCGCGCCTGGCCGTGGAGCTCTACTACACGGACCCCGCACGCTCGCGCGACCTCAGCGCGCGCGCCGTGGAGGACGCGCGCACGGCGGGCGATCCGTCCGCCCTCGCCGCCGCCCTCAACGCGCGCCGGGTCGCCCTGTGGGACCCGGACCACATCGAGGAACGCCGGGCCGCCGCCGACGCCATGATCGCCGCGGCCGAGCGTGCGGGTGACCGCGAGGCCGCGCTCCAGGGGCGCAACTGGCGCGTCGTCGACCTGCTGGAGACCGGGCGCATCGGCGAGGCCTCGTCCGAGATCGACGCCTACGAGGCGCTCGCGGACGCCGTCGGCCTGCCGCACTACCGCTGGTACGTCCACCTGTGGCGGGCCGGCCTGGCCATCCTGGCCGGACGGTGGGACGAGGCCGATGCGCTGGGACGCCGCGCGCAGGAGGTCGGCGAGCGGGCGGCCGACCCCAACGCCCCCCTCCTGGTCCGGGTGCAGCGCCAGTGCGCGCTCGACCGGCGCTTCCGGACGGCCGAGCAGGAGCGGGAATGGCTGGCCGAGATGGCCGCCACCTCACCGGTGCCGGGTCCGTGGCTCAGCTCGGTCGCGCTCATCGACGCGGCCGCGGGGCGCCGGGCGGAGGCGCTGGCCATGATCCACAGGCTCGTGCGCGACGACTGCGCGGCGATGCCGATGAACGCGAACTGGCACGCGTCCTGCGAGCTCTCCGAAGCCGTGGCCGACGTGGGCGACCGCGACGCGGCGGCGACCCTGTACCGCCGCCTGCTGCCGCACGCCGGTCTCTTCGCGGTCGTGGCGCGGGGGGTGAGCTGCTACTCGATCACCGAGCACCATCTCGGACGGCTCGCCCTGACCCTGGGACGGGCGGATGAGGCGGAAGAGCGCCTGAGGCGCGCGGCGGCCGCACACGACGCGGTCGGGGCCCGCCCTCACGGCGCGGTGACGCGCCTGCGCCTGGCCGAGGCGCTGCGGGCCCGCGGAGGCCTCGAAGAGGCCCGGACCCTCCGCGCCGAGGTGGCGGCACGCGCCCGCGAGCTGGACATGCCGCTGCTGGTCGCCGCCGCCTCCGCCCCGGAGGGCTGAGGGCCCTCCGGTACAGGGATCCGGCCCGTCTCGCAGAACACCACTGCGATGACCACCTCCGAGGTCGGCACCCCGCGATCGCCCCGTGATCCCCTCCGGGCGGAGATCGAGGTCGCCCTGCGCGACGAGCTCAAGCGCCGCCGCGCCAGCACGCTGCGGTGGTCGCTGATCGGCGTCTGCGTCGCCGTCGCGCTCGCCTCGGTGGCGCTCAACGTGCTCATCGTGGGCGACCCGGGCCGCGTGGGCCTGGCCTCGCAGGACTCCCTGGAGCGCGTCCAGGGCCAGGTGGACGCCCTCAGCGCCCGCCAGGAGGCCGACGCCGAGCGCCTGTCGGCCCGCCTGGGCGCCGTCGAGCGGTCCACGGCGGTCGCCATCCCGGCGGTGTGCGCCGCCATCGACCGCGTCGGCGCGCTGGTCGCCACCGGCGGCCAGGCCGCGCCCGTGGGGTGCGCCGCCGCCCTGGCCAAGCGGCCCTGACCGCCGGGGCCCGCGCCTAGGCGATCAGGAGGGTGAAGCCCACGCGGTCGGAGGCCGCGGGCCGGCCGTCGCTGAGCTCGCGCGTCACGACCTCGAACGTCTTGCCGTCGCACTCGCGCGCCGTCCCGCGCACCTCCACCACCGCGAGGGTGTCCAGCGCGGGGTCGGACGCGTCGCCGTCGACCGAGACGACGGTCGTGGTCCGGCCGGGTGACAGCTCGCCGGCGTCCAGGCAGTAGACCCCGGTCGCGACCCGGCTGACGCCCTTGACGCCCCGCGACCGGTCGTCGACCAGGGCGGGCTCGCGGTCGGCCACCGTCACGGTCGCATAGGCCGTGGCGCTGCCGGGCGTTCCGGCCGCGCCCTGCGGCCCCTCGGGGCCGGCGGGTCCCGCCGGACCGGTCGCGCCGGCCGGTCCCACCGCGCCGGCCGGTCCCACCGCGCCGCCGGTCCCACCGCGCCCGCCGCACCGGCGGCGCCCGCCGGTCCGGCCGGGCCGGTCGCCCCCTGCGGGCCGGCCGCTCCCGCGGCTCCCGTCGCTCCGGTCTCGCCCGCTTCTCCCGCGGCACCCGCCTCGCCCGGGACACCCGCCTCGCCCGGTGCGCCGGCCTCCCCGGCGGCGCCCGGCTCGCCCGGGTCGCCCGCGGGGCCGGGGGCGCCGTCGGCACCGGTCAGGGCGCGGAGCGCGGACGGCGCGAGCTTGCGCTGGCCGACGGCCCCGTCGCGGATCTTCGAGCCGGTCACGGCGCCCTGGCGGATCTTGGACGTCGTCACCGCCCCGTCCTCGATCTGGGCGGTCGAGACGGTGACGGCGGCCACGCCGGTCCCGGCCAGCAGCACCACGATCACGAGGGGCGCGAGCAGCGCCGTTCGTCGTCCGCGTGCACGTCCCATGCGCTCCCCGTTCCGTCGGTTCGGCGCCCCGCGCGCCGCGAGGCCCATCGGGCGTACGGCCCCGGACCTTAACGGGACCCGGCCCAGATCGGCGTTTTCATGCCGTTTTCCACTGGCACGTGCGCGATGCATCGGGCGCGAGGGGAAAGGTTGAGCACTCAGCTTCGACGTCCGGATGCCGACTCAAGAGGTAGTGGTCAGTCATCGAAAGCGCCGGGCGGGCGAACCGGTCGTCCGCGAGGGCGACGACGGCCTGTACTCATGGGCGTCGTCCGCCTGCCGCGACCTCCTCGGGTGGGAGGGCGACGAGCTCGTGGGCCGTCCCGCCGCGGACTTCGTCCACCCCGACGACCGGCTGCGCGCGACCGACGGCGCCTACCGCCACCTGTGCAAGGACGGCGGCTTCGCCTGGGTCGAGCCCCGCTGGCTGCCGGGCGAGGCCTCCGGCGGGCCCGAGCGCGTGCTGGTGCCCGTCAACTGCCCGGCCGGCGCCACCGAGGCTCTGAGGGCGGCCGAGCAGCGCTTCCAGCTGGCCTTCGACGACGGCCAGGTCGGGATGGCGCTCGTGAGCCTGGACGGCACCTGGCTGAGGGTCAACCCGGCGCTGTGCCGCATCGTGGGCTACGCCGAGGACGAGCTGCTGGGCGCCCGGATCCAGGACATCACCCATCCGGACGACCTCGAGACGGACCTCGACCACATGGCCGCGCTGGTCCGGGGCGACCGGACGCGCTACGTCGCGGAGAAGCGCTACGTGCGCGGCGACGGCCAGCTCGCCTGGGTGTGGCTGTCGGTCTCGGTCGCGACCGACGAGCGGGGCGCCCCGGCCTACTTCATCTCGCAGATCCAGGACATGACCCAGCACCGGCGCCAGGAGCGCCGGCTGGAGGAGTCGGCGCGGGAGCACGCCGCGCTGCACCGCGTCTCCGCGGCCGTGGCCCAGGGCATCGGCGAGGAGGCCCTGTGGGCGCTCGTCGCGCGCGAGGCGGCCGGGCTGTTCTCGGTCGAGACGGCCATCGTGACCCGCTTCGTGGGCTCGCAGGCCGTCGTGATGGGCGCGCACGGGGGCGAGTTCCACCTGGGGACGCGCCTGTCCATCACGGGTCCGGGCGTGCTGGCCCAGGTCGCCCGCACCCGCGCGGGCGCCCGCATCGACGACTACGGCGACCTCGGCCCCGGCACCCGCCTGCGCCACCAGGCGATGGCCCGCGGCCTGTCGGCCAGCGTGGCCGCGCCGATCATGGTCGACGGCGAGGCGTGGGGCGCCCTGCTGGCCTCGACGGCCGACGCCGCCGGCTTCGGCGGCGACGCGGCCGAGCGGCTGGGGCGCTTCGCCGAGCTGGTGGCCCTCGGCATCGCCAACGCCCAGGCGCGCTCCGAGCTGCTGAGCCGGGCGATGACCGACGCACTGACCGGCCTCACCAACCACCGCGCGTTCCACGAGCGGCTGGCCGTGGAGGTGGAGCGCGCCGACCGCCACGGGCGGCACCTGGCCGTGGCGGTCATGGACCTCGACCACTTCAAGGCGGTCAACGACACGTACGGCCACCCCGTGGGCGACCGGGTCCTGCGCGAGCTTGCCGACCGGCTGCGGGGGCTGACCCGCCCGGAGGACGAGTTCGCCCGCGTCGGCGGCGAGGAGTTCGCCCTGATCCTGCCCGAGTGCGACCCCGCGGCCGCGGTCTCGATCCTGGAGCGCATGCGGCGGGCCGTGGCCGACACGCCCTTCGCCGAGGTCCGCCGGCGCGTGACGATCTCCATCGGCGTCGCCCACCTCTCCGACGCGAACGGCCCCAACGAGCTCTACCAGCAGGCCGACGAGGCGCTGTACCTGGCCAAGGACGAGGGGCGCGACCGCATCGCCTCGTGGGTGCGCGGCCTGGTCGCCGCCCCGGTCGCCGGCGCGCACGAGCCCGGCGAGCGCCAGCGCACCGTCGAGGGCATCCTCGCCCTGGCGCGCGCGGTGGACGCGCGCGACCCGGGCATGCGCCGCCACTCCGGTCGCGTGGCCGACCTGGCCGTGCGGCTCGCCACCGTGCTCGGCTGGCGCATCGAGGATTGCGCGCTGCTGCGTGACGCGGGCCTGGTGCACGACGTGGGCAAGATCGGCGTCTCCGACAACATCCTGCTCAAGGCCGGCCGCCTGACGGCCCCGGAGCGCGAGCAGGTGCAGCTCCACGCCTCCCTCGGCGCCCAGATCGCCCGGGACGTCCTGACCTACGACCAGGTGGGATGGGTCAAGAGCCACCACGAGCGCTGGGACGGCGGCGGCTACCCCGAGGGGCTCGCGGGGGAGCAGATCCCGGCCGGCGCCCGGATCCTGGCGGTCGCGGACGCCTTCGACCACATGACGGCGGCGCGCTCGTACACGCGCACCCGCTCGGTCGAGGAGGCCGTGGCCGAATGCCGCCGCCTGGCCGGCGTCCAGTTCGCGCCCGAGGTGGTGGTGGCCCTTGAGCGGCTGGCCGAGGTCGGCGCCCTGGCGCGCTCCGACACCCCCTGAGCCGCTAGCCGGCCGCGCCCGCCGGGGTGGTCGTCGGCCGGCTCTCGCCGGCGCGCGCGGGCGGGTCGCTCTCCAGCAGCCGCCCCACCGGAACCGGAGTGAGGCCGCGGGCGCGCAGGCCGCGCACGATGGCCGGCAGCGCCGCGGCGGTCGCGCCGCGCATCCCACCGCCGTCGTGCAGCAGGATGATCGCCCCGGGGTGCACCTCGGCGAGCACCCGGCGGCTGATCTGCCGCGCGCCGATCCCGGTCCAGTCGTCGCCGTCGGCGTCCCACAGCACCGGCACCATGCGCGCGGGCGCGATCGCGCTCACCACCCGGTCGTCGATGGCCCCATAGGGCGGGCGGTACAGGCCCGGGTCGACGCCGGTCGCCGCGCGGATGGCGTCCCGGGTGCGCACGAGCTGCCGGCGGACGCCCGCCGCCGTCAGCGTGGTCAGGTCGGGGTGGTCCCAGGTGTGGACGGCCACCTCGTTGCCGTGGGCGACGATCGCCCGCAGCTCGCGCTCGTTGCCGCTCACCTGGCGGCCGATCACGAAGAAGGTGGCGTTGACGCCCAGGCGGTTCAGCTCCCCGAGGATCCTCATCGTCGTGGGCGCCGGGCCGTCGTCGAACGACAGCCCCACCAGCCGCGAGGAGCCCGCGCCGCGGTACACCGGCTGGCGCCACAGGGCGATCTGGGCCAGGGCCCGCCTGCGCGCCGCCGCCCGGGCGGCGGCGGGGTCCAGGGGAGGGGTGGTGACCACCGGCGCCGGGGCTCCGGAGCCGCCGTCGTCCCCCAGCCGGGTCACCAGCACCGCGACGCCGGTCAGCAGCACCAGCCCGACCAGCAGCCCCAGCCAGGGCGCGGGGCGGGGGATCCTGCTCATGCGGGGCGTGCTCCTCGAGGGGCGGTGGGGGCGGCGGTGGAGAAGACACTTCCACGCGCCGGCCCCGATTCCCTCGGCGCTCCCTCAGTCCGGTCTGCGGGGAACCACGATGGTCGCGGTGACCACCTGCACCACCTCGCCGCGCTGGTTGGAGGTCTCGGTGACCAGCCGCACCAGGCCGCGGTCCGGCCGCGACCGGGACGGGCGCACCTCGAGGATCTCCGCATCGATGTGCAGGACGTCGCCGGGGAGGGTGGGGCGCGGCCACTCCACCGCCGCGCTCGCCCCGACGAGGCCGCCGGCGATCGGGATGTGCTCCACCTGCAGGCGCATCGTCACGGCCGCCGTGTGCCAGCCGCTCGCCACGAGCCGGTCGAAGAGGGTGCCGGCCGCGGCGGCGTGATCCAGGTGGAACGGCTGGGGGTCGAACTCGGCGGCGAAGGCCGTGATGGCCTCCTCGTGGAGGGCGTGCTCCCCGCCGCCGAAGCGCTGCCCCACGCTCAGGTCATCCAGGTAGAGGAGCGGCCGCTCCCCGGGGGTCGTGCTCGTCATCGCGTGTCACCTCCGGCGAAGAGCGTAGTCGGCGGGTGCGCGGTGCCAGAGCCGCCTCCCTACGACCTCACCGTGGGATTCACGGTGAGAGTCTCGTGATGCAAGGAGCGGTGCGCTAGCCTCGCCGGGATGCTGCCGCGCGACTACACGGGCCAGAATTGCTCGGTCGCGCGGACCCTGGAGGTGGTGGGCGAGCGGTGGACGCTGCTCATCCTGCGCGACGCGATGATGGGCGTGACGCGCTTCGAGGTGTTCCAGCGGCGACTGGGCATCGCGCCCAACATGCTGACCAAGCGCCTGCGGGCGCTCACCGAGGCCGGCATCCTCGAGCGCCGCCCCTACAGCGAGCGCCCCGAGCGCCACGAGTACCTGCTCACCGCCGAGGGCAAGGAGCTCTTTCCGGTGGTGATGGGCCTGATGCGCTGGGGCGACGCGCACCTGTCGCCGCGGGGCGCCCCGGCGCTCGTGCGCCACGCCGGCTGCGAGGGCGAGGTGGACGCCCGCGGCGTGTGCGGGCGCTGCGGCCGGGCGGTCGGGGTCGATGAGGTGACCTGGCACTACGGCCCCGGCTCCACGCGCGGGGCCGGTCCGCGCCCGGTGCCGCCCCGCTAGCACTTGCGTCACGATAGTGACCGCGCGTAGGGTCGCTACCGTCACGCAATGAACCGAGTGGGAGGTGGGTCCATGGAGGCGCTCGAGGCCATCCGCAGGAGGCGCAGCGTGCGCCGGTACACGGACCGGCCGGTGTCCGAGGAGGACCTCGAGACGCTGCTGCGGCTCGCCCTGCTGGCCCCGACGGGGCACAACGCGCAGGCGTGGAGCCTCATCGTCGTCCGCGAGCCGGAGCGGCGCGCGGCCCTGGCCGAGCTGGTGCTGCGCGGGGCCGCCGAGTACTTCCGCGTCAACCGCCCGCCGGGCGACCGCACGGCCCGGGAGCACGCGGACTGGGCCGCCGGCTACGCCGAGACCGCGCTCGGCAGCTACCGCCTGGTGCCGGTCTGGATCGCCGGGATCGTGGTTCCGCGCTTCCACTTCCCGGACGATCCGATGAAGCAGCGCATCGAGACGTTCTCGGAGGACTCCTCGGTCTCGTTCGCCCTGGAGAACCTGTTCGTCGCGGCGCGGGCGCTCGGGCTCGGGACCACGCCCACCATCTTCCACTGGTTCGTGGAGGACGAGTACCGCGCGCTGCTCGGGATCCCGGACGACCAGCGGGTCCACTACCTCTCGCCGCTTGGCTACCCGCCCGAGTTCCCGGTCGGCCTCCGCCCCGAGGCGGCCAAGGCGCGCCGGCCCTGGCGCACCCTGGTGCACGACGAGGAGTGGGGGCGCCCGCGGGCCGCGTGACGGAATCCCATCGCCGGGGATAGGATCCCGGCATGTCACTGCGCCAGGCGCGGGAGCAGGCGGGTCTCACGCAGGCCGAGCTGGCCGAGCGTGCCGGCGTGAGCCGCCAGCTGGTCGGCGGGGTGGAGGCCGGGCGCCACGTGCCCTCGGTCGACGCCGCCATCGGGCTGGCCCGCGCGCTCGGCGTCTCCGTGGAGGATCTCTTCGCGCCGCCCGAGGGCGCCGCGGCGGCGGTGCTCGGCGGACCGCTCGCCGAGGGCGAGGCGGTCCTCGCCGGCCGCGTGGGGGAGCGCCTGGTGGCGGTCCCCCTGGGGAGCCTCGCGCTGGGCGACGCGGCGTGGGCCGCGCCCGACGGCGTGATCGAGGGCGGGGCGGTGCGGCTGCTGCCCGGGGCGCAGGCCGCCGGCCTGGTGGTGGTGGGCTGCGACCCCGTGCTCGGGATCTGCGACGCGCTGCTCAACCGGGGCGGGGCGCGCCGCATGGTGGCGGTGCCCGGCTCCAGCGGGGCGGGCATCGACGCGCTGGCGGCCGGACGCGCTCACGCGGCCGTGGTGCACGGGCCGGAGGGGCGCCTGCCGGCGCCGCCGGTGGCGGCCCGCCGCCTGCATCTGGCGCGCTGGCGGGTGGGGATCGGCCTGGGCGAGGGCGGGCGCGCGAGCTCGCTGGAGGACGTGCTGGCGGGGGCGGTGCCCCTGGTGCAGCGCGAGGAGTCGGCCGCCAGCCAGCAGGCGCTGCTGCGCTCGGCGGCGCGGGCGGGCATCGCGCCCCCGCCGCCGGCCGCGCGGGCCGGCGGTCACATCGAGGCCGCCCGGCGCGCCGCCCTGACCGGCGGGGCGGGCGTCACCTTCGAGCCGGCGGCCCACCGCCACGGTCTGGGCTTCCTGCCGCTGGAGGTGCACGACGTCGAGATCTGGATCGACGCGCGCTGGGTGGACCACCCGGGCGCCCGCGCCCTGGGCGACCTCCTGGTGGCGCCCGAGTTCCGCCGGCGCGTGGATCTGGTGGGCGGCTACGACCTGCGCGACTGCGGCGCGGTCCTCGTGGCGTGAGGGCGCCCCTCTTCTTCGTCGTCCAGGTCCTCGCCACCGCCCTGGTGCTGTGCTTCCTGATCGTGCCGGTGGTGGCGCTGTTCCTGCGCATCCCGCCGGGCGAGCTGATCTCCCAGCTGGGCAACGAGGTGGTCACCGACGCCCTGGTGGTGACGGCCAAGACCAACGCCATCGCCTTCGGCATCACGCTGCTGGTGGGCACCCCCGCGGCCTACTTCCTCGCCACCCGGCGCTTTCCGGGGCGCGACGTGGTGATCACGGCCATCGAGCTGCCCCTGGTGCTGCCGCCGGCGGTCGCCGGCATCGGCCTGCTCGCCGCGTTCGGGCGCCTGGGCCTGCTGGGCGAGCACCTCGACGCCTTCGGGATCACGATCGGCTTCACGCAGACCGCGGTCGTGCTGGCCATCCTCTTCGTGGCGGGGCCCTTCTACGTGCGGCAGGCGATCGCCTCGTTCGAGGCCGTCGACGCCGACCTGCTGCTGGCGGGGCGCACGCTGGGCGCCGGGCCCGCCCGCGCCTTCTGGCGCATCGCCATGCCGCTCGCGTCGGGGGGCCTCGGCGCCGGCGCGGCGCTCTCGCTGGCGCGCGGGATCGGCGAGTTCGGCGCGACGATCATGTTCGCCGGGAGCCTTCAGGGGGTCACCCAGACCGTGACGCTGGCGATCTACCAGGAGCTCGACGCCGACTTCGACGTCGCGCTTGCCATCGGGGCGCTCCTCGTCATCATCAGCGCGGCCGTCCTGCTCTCGATGAAACTGATCCTCTCCTGGCGATCCTCTCGCTCGACATCAGTGTTCCGCTTCGCCACTTCACGCTCGGCGTAGCGCTCTCGGTCGGCGAGGGCGAGACGGTGGCCCTGGTGGGCCCCTCGGGCGCGGGCAAGACCACCGTGCTGCGCGCCATCGCCGGCGCCATCCGGCCGGCGGCCGGGCGGGTGGCGGTGGGGGAGCGGGTGCTGTTCGACCGCGAGCGGCGCGTCGACCTGCCCCCGGAGGCGCGGCGGGTCGGCTACGTCTTCCAGGAGTACGCGCTCTTCCCCCACATGACGGTGCGCGACAACGTGGGCTTCGCGGGGCGCGCCCGGGTGGACGAGCTGCTCGAGCGCTTCGGCATCGCGGGCCTCGCCGACGCCCGCCCCGGCGCGCTGTCGGGCGGCGAGCGCCAGCGCGTGGCCCTCGCGCGGGCCATCGCCGGCGATCCCCAGGTGCTGCTGCTGGACGAGCCCCTGTCGGCGCTGGACGCGCACACCCGCGAGCGGGTGCGCGCCGAGCTGCGCGGGTTGCTGCACGATCTCGCGCTGCCCACGGTCATGGTGACCCACGACTTCCAGGACGCGACGGCCCTGGCCGACCGGGTCGGCGTGATCGTGGCCGGGCGCGTCCGGCAGATGGGGACGCCGGAGGAACTGCTGGCCGAGCCCGAGGACGCCTTCGTGGCCAGCTTCGTGGGCACCAACCTGCTGCCCGGCGTCGCGCGCGCCGGCGGCGACGGCTACAGCGAGGTGACCCTCGACCAGGGCGGTGTCATCCGGGCGCTCGCCGGCCCCGACGGGCGGGTGGGCGCGATCGTGCACCCGTGGCGCGTGGCCGTGACGCGGGAGGACGGGCCCGCGCCGCCGCTCAACGAGCTGCGCGCGCCGATCGCCTCGGTGGCCCCGGTGGGCGACCGCGTCCGCCTGAGGATGGGACCGCTGGTGGCCGAGCTGGGCGCCGCCGAGGCCCGCGAGCGCGGGTTGGTCGCCGGTGCCGTCGCCTCGGCCCGCTTCGCCCCCGAGGAGACCCGGCTGGTGCCGCTCGGCGACTGACGGCGGTGGAGGCCTGAACCAGGGCTGAACCGTCACGGTGCCCGCGAGGGGCCCCGAGTCCCGGCCGCGCTGCCACACTGGCAGCCGTTCTCGGCGCGAGGGGTGTTCGTGGGCGCGGGTCTCACCATCGGCGGGCGCATGCCCGCGCTGTTGCTGGCGGCGGCGGTCGCCCTGGCGTTCGCCGACTCGTCGATCGTCATGCTCGGCCTGCCCGAGATCTACGGCGAGCTCGACGCGTCGATCCCCGAGGTCTCGCTGGTGATCACCGGCTACAACGCCGTGGTCGCCGTCGTCGCGCTGGCGCTGGTGCCCGTCCTGCGCCGCGTGCGTCCGGCGCCGCTGCTGATCGCGGGCCTGGTGATCTTCCTGGTCTCGTCCCTGGCCTGCGGGCTGGTGGACGACCTCACCGCCCTGATCGCGCTCCGCTCCACCCAGGGCCTCGGCGCGGCCCTGCTGCTGGCCGCCTCGCTGCCGGTGATGGCGCTCCTCACCGGCGCCGCCGCGGTCGGGCGCCTGTGGTGGGGGCTCGCCGGCACGCTGGGCGCCGTCCTGGGCCCGGCCGTCGGAGGGGTCCTCACCGAGCTGTTCGACTGGCGCGCGATCTTCATCGCCCAGGCCCCGGTGGCCGCCATCGCGCTCGTGGCGGTCGCGACGCCGCGGGTGTGGCGGCTCGCGGCCGAGGGGCGCGGCCCGGACCGCCTGCCCTTCTGGGCCAACCTGGGGCTCCTGTTCGCCTTCGGGGCGCTGGTCGGGGCGCTCTTCCTGGCGGTGCTGATGATCGTCACGGTGTGGGGCTTCGGACCGCTCTACGGAGCGCTCATCGTGAGCGTGCTGCCCCTGGCGGCCCTTCTCGTCAGCCCGCTCTCGCAGCGCGTCGGCCCCGGCTGGAGCGCCGCCGCCGGCTCGCCGCTGCTGGCCGCGGGCCTGGTGGCCCTGGCCCTGCTGCCGTCGGTCGACGCCTGGTGGGCCGCGGCCGCGCTCGCGGTGTGCGGGGCCGGCTTCGGCCTGCTGGTGCCCCCCCTCACGGCCGCCTCGGTCGCCGGCGACCGGGACCTGGGCGTCTCCGGGGCGGCCTCGGTGGGCGCCCGCCACGTCGGGCTCGTCGTGGTGCTGCTCATCGTGGCGCCGGTGCTCGCCACCGACCTGGACGCGGGCGGCGACCGCGCGACCGCCAACGCCACCCAGGTCATCCTGGACGCCCCGCTCGACCTCCAGCAGAAGATCCCGGTGTCGCTCGCCCTGGCGCAGGAGTTCGACCGCACCGCCCGGGGCGCCGTGCCCGACATCGCCGCGGCCTTCGACGAGGTCGGCGCCGCCCAGGACGACAAGGTGCGCGGGGTCCGCGACGACCTGCTCGACACCATCCAGTCGGCGCTCACCCGCAGCTTCCGCTCCGCCTATCTGGTGTCGGCCCTGTTCGCGCTCCTGGCGCTGATCCCGGTCGCCGTGGCCTGGCGGCGGGCGGTCCACGCCGGGATCCCGCGCAGGGGGCCGCCCCGGGGTCCGGTCGGGGTGCTGGGAGGCCTCCTGGCCGCCGCCGTGCTGCTGATGGGCGTGGAGGTCGCCGCCGGGGGCATGGACCTGGGCCGCTCCACCATCGCCGATCCGTGCACCACCACCACCGACCGCTCGCGGGACGGCTTCGACGCGACCCTGCAGGGCGTGATCCTGGACGGCCTGGCGGGCGCCGCCTGCGACCTGGGCGTCACGCGCGAGGAGCTCGTGCTGTCGTTCGGCGCCCCCACGGTCGGCCCCACGGTCGACTGGGACCCCGCCACCGTGGAGAAGGCCGTGCGCTCCGGGCTGGTCCGCTCGATCGACGAGGCCGAGGACCGCGGCACGCTCAACCCGATCGTCGCCCGCCTGTTCCGCGCGGTCGCCGAGCGGGCGCCGATCGAGGACCTCATCCGCGGCGCCGGGGACATCCGCGACCTCGGGAACATCGACCTCGGCGACCTGCTGCGCGGGATCGGCTAGCGCCTAGCGCTTCCGGACCGGCGCCTTCACCTTGAGGATGGGGCTGGTGCGCACCGAGGCGCCGCTCAGCGAGCTGACGACCCGCACCCGCACGACGTAGCTGCCGGGCTTCAGCTTCTTGGGCAGCGTGATCTTGACGAGCCGCGTCCCGGCGGCCACCGAGCGGATCACCGGCTTGGTCGCGCCCGAGAGCAGCACCCGCTTGCGCGGCTTGGTCACCACCGTGCGGCGCAGCAGCTGCACGCTCACCCGGGCGTTGGCGGTCAGCGTCAGGCGCACCACCAGGCGGCCGCGCGAGAACCCCGCCTTGAGGGCCGTCACGCGCGGGCGGCTGGTGGCCGGCGGCAGGCCGGTGCGCGTGACCGTCCGCGTGATCTCGCTGGCGTTGCCGGCGCCGTCGATCGCCCGCACGGTGATCGTGTTGGGACCCAGCACCAGGGGGAGGGCGGTGGAGAACCCGCCCGTCGCCGTCAGCGGCAGCGGCACCCCGTTGATGGTGAGGGAGGCCACGCCCGAGACGTCGCTCACCGAGCCGCCCACGGGCACCTGCGAGGCGATCTGCGACGCGCCCTGGGCGGGTCCGCTCAGGGCCAGGCCCGGCGGCGTCGTGTCGGTGGGGGTGAGCTCCTTGGCGAACGCGTCGGGCTTGAGGTTGGTGTCGGTGGCGATGAGCCGCGTCACGGCGGCGGCGTCGTCGAAGATGAAGGTGGCCAGCCCCCCGTTGGCGGCGATCGCGCCGCGGTCGCTGGGGTTGGTGCCCTGGGTGGTGCCGTTCACCGAGACGAGGCGGGTCGCCGACGCGGCGACGTCGCGGGTGAACACGTCCGACGACGGTGTTGGTGTCGGTCGTCAGGTCGGTCGCGGCGGACGTGAAGACCACCCGCGCCCCGTCGGCCGAGATCGCCGGCCGCGTGCCGGCCGCGTTGCCCGCCGCCGCGGAGCCGTCCTTGGCCGAGGCCAGCGTGTAGGCGCCGGTGCCCATGTCGCGCCGGTAGACGTCGTTGAAGGCGTTGGGGTCGTTCGCCGGGTCGTAGCGCTCGCCGCTCTCGAACACCACGAAGCGGCCGTCGCCCGAGATGTCGGGGAAGCCCGAGCCGGTGGCCTTGGTCGGGTCGCTCGCCGCGGCCAGCGTCCCCGCCGCGAGGTTGCGGGCGAAGACGTCGTTGCCCCGGTTGAGGGCGTCGCCCGGGTCGAGGTTGAAGGTGCCGGCCGGCGCCTCGAAGGCCACCACGCGCCCGTCCGCGCTGATCGCGGGGCGCTCCGTGGTGCCGTTGGCCTGCACCCCGGCGGTCGTCCGCGCGGCGAGCGCCGTGGTGCCCGCGGCGACCTCGCGCACCACGACGTCCGACGCGTTGTTGCCGTCGCCGGCGAACAGGTTGGTGGCCAGGCCGCTGGTGAAGGCGACGGCGTCGCCCGTGTACGAGACGTCCGGGTCGCCGCCCACGGCCGCGTTGGCCTTCTCGCCGGCGGAGTTGACCGAGATGATCGTGACCGCGCCCGTGGTCAGGTCCTTGCGGAAGACGTCCTTGTTGGCGTCGGCGTCGCCCGGCGAGAGGTTGGTCGCCACCGAGGCGAACACGGCGTAGCGCCCGTCCCCGGAGATCGCGAACTGGACGTTGCCCACGTCCTGTGCGTCGACGTCGCCGTTGGCGGCCTCGCCGGCGGCGTTCGCGGACGCCAGCTGGGTCGTGCCCGCGACGCGGTCGCGCACGTACAGCTGCACCTTGCCGCCGGTCGGCGCGCCGGCGAGGGCGGCCGCCGAGGTGAACGCGACGAAGCGGCCGGAGGCCGACACGGCCGAGGCCTCGACCGGCTCGGCGCCCTGCGCGCCCCCCGACGAGAGCGAGGCGAGGCTGAGGTCCCCGGGCGCTCCGAGCGCGACGGCGCCGGTCGCGAGGACGGCGGCGGCGGCGAGGGCCCCGGCGCTGACGGTGCGGGCGCGGGTCACCGGTCGATCCTTCCCCGGTGACCCGCGCGGCGCAACCCCTCCTGGTGAGTGAGGGTCAGACGGCCGCCTTGGCGAGCGCCTGGTCGATGTCGGCCAGGATGTCGTCGATGTGCTCGATGCCCACCGACAGCCGCACCATGTCCTGCGTCACGCCCGCCTTGGCCAGCTCGGCCTCGTTGAGCTGGGAGTGGGTCGTGGTGGGCGGGTGGATCGCCAGCGACTTGGCGTCGCCGATGTTCGCCATGTGGCTGAACAGCTCGAGCGAGTCGATGAAGGTGCGGCCCGCGTCGCGGCCGCCCTTGATGCCGAAGGTGAGGATGGCCCCGTAGCCGCCCTTCAGGATGCGGTTGGCCACGTCGTGGTACTCGAACGACGGCAGGCCCGGGTACCAGGTCCAGGTCACCTGCGGGTGGCCCTCCAGGTGCTTCGCCACCGCCAGCGCGTTCTCGCTGTGGCGCTCGATGCGCAGCGGCAGCGTCTCCACGCCCTGCAGGAACAGGAACGCGTTGAACGGCGACAGCGCGGCGCCGGTGTTGCGCAGCAGCACCGTGCGGACGCGGCCGATGTAGGCCGCCGGGCCGAGCGCGTCGCTCCACACGACGCCGTGGTACGACGGGTCGGGCTTCGTCAGCCCCGGGTAGCGGTCCGCGTGGGCCGTCCAGTCGAAGGTCCCGTTGTCCACGACCACGCCGCCGATCGAGGTGCCGTGGCCGCCGATGAACTTGGTCAGCGAGTGGACCACGATGTCCGCGCCGTGGTCGCGGCCGCGGGTGAGGATGGGCGTGGCGATGGTGTTGTCGATGACCAGCGGCAGGCCCAGCGCGTGCGCGGCCTCGGACCAGGCGTCCAGGTCCACCACGTTGACCGCGCGGGTTGCCGACGGTCTCCGCGAACACCAGGCGCGTCTTGTCGTCCACCGCGGCGGCCAGCTCGCCCGGCGCGTCCGGGTCCACGAAGCGCACCTCGACCCCGTACTGGGGCAGCGTGTGGGCGAACAGGTTGTAGGTGCCGCCGTAGAGCGTCGAGAGGGCGACGATGTTGTCGCCGGTGCGGGTCACGTTGAGGACCGAGTAGGTCACCGCCGCCTGGCCGGACGCCGTCACGACGGCGGCGATGCCGCCCTCGAGCGCGGCGATCCGCTGCTCGAGCACGTCCCAGGTCGGGTTCATGATCCGCGTGTAGATGTTGCCCGGGACGGCCAGCCCGAAGAGGTCCTCGGCGTGCTGGGTGTCGTCGAACGCGTAGCCGACGGTCTGGTAGATCGGCACCGCACGGGCGTTGGTGGTCGGGTCGGGGACCTGACCGCCGTGCAGTGAGATCGTCTCAGGGCGCGGAGACGGGGATGCGGTGCTCATCGAGCTCCTCTCGGGAACGAAAACCAAGTAAAGCCATCAGGAATCCGGGGTACCGTAGTCGCAGGCCGCGGGGGCGTCAAAGGGGGAGAAGGGAAACGGCGCCGGGGGGAGAACATGTGTTCGACAGGGGCGCGAGGGTAAGATCCTCGGCCCACCCGCGGACGGAGGATCTTCGCATGACCGAGGCAGGCGATGGGGCAGTGGGCAGGCGGTCGCTCCGCGCGGTGGCGCCCGGTGCGGTCCCCGACCGCGCGGAGATGGAGCGCGCGATCCTCGAGTCCGTGGGGGCGACGGCCGGCGGCGTGACCCCCCGTTCGCTGGCGGCGCTGGTCGCCGAGCGGCTCGCGGTGGCGCCGGCGTCGATCGCCGCGGACGACCTCACGGGGGCGCTCGGGCTGCTGATCGCGACCGGCCGCGTGGACGAGGTGGGCGGTCGCCTGGTGGCCGTGGACCAGGAGCAGCGCCGGGCCGGATAGCCGTCCGGTGGGCCGCGCGATGCGGCGATCCGGCGCCGGATGCGTACCATGCCCCTCGTGCCGACCCGGGACGACCTCAGGAACGTGGCCATCGTGGCCCACGTCGACCACGGAAAGACGACGCTCGTCGACGCCATGCTCTGGCAGTCGGGCGCCTTCCGCGCGAACCAGGACGTCAACGAGCGCGTCATGGACTCGACCGACCTCGAGCGCGAGAAGGGCATCACGATCCTCGCCAAGAACACGGCGGTGCGCCACGGGGATCTGAAGATCAACATCATCGACACCCCGGGCCACGCCGACTTCGGCGGCGAGGTGGAGCGCGGCCTGCACATGGTCGACGGGGTGCTCCTGCTGGTGGACGCCTCCGAGGGCCCCCTGCCCCAGACGCGCTTCGTGCTGCGCAAGGCGCTCAGCGCCCGGCTGCCGGTGATCCTGGTGGTCAACAAGGTGGACCGGCCCGACGCCCGCACCGCCGAGGTGGTCGACGAGGTCTACGAGCTCTTCCTCGACCTCGACGCCGACGAGAGCCAGATCGAGTTCCCGATCGTCTACTGCGTCGCCAAGCAGGGTCAGGCCTCGCTGACGCCCGACGAGCGCGGCGAGGACCTGGAGCCGCTCTTCGACGTGCTGCGCACCCACATCCCGCCTCCGAGCTACACCGAGGGCGCGCCCCTCCAGGCCCTGGTCACCAACCTCGCCGCGTCGAGCTACGTGGGCCGCCTGGCCATCTGCCGCGTCCACGAGGGCACGATCCGCTCCGGCGCCGCGGTGGCCTGGTGCCGCGCCGACGGCACGGTCGTGCCGGCCAAGGTCACCGAGCTGTACGTCACCGAGGCCCTCGACCGGGTGCCGGCCGACAGCGCCGGGCCCGGGGAGATCGTGGCCGTCGCGGGCCTGCCCGAGGTCACGATCGGCGAGACCCTCGCCGATCCCGCGGACCCGCGGGCGCTGCCCGTGATCGCGGTGGACGAGCCCAGCCTGTCGCTCACGATCGGCATCAACACCTCGCCGCTGGCCGGCGCGCGACGGCAAGTTCGTCACCGCCCGCCAGGTATCGGACCGGCTCCAGCAGGAGCTGGTGGGCAACGTGTCGCTGCGGGTGCTGCCCACCGAGCGGCCCGACGCCTGGGAGGTGCAGGGGCGCGGCGAGCTGCAGCTGGCCGTGCTGGTCGAGACCATGCGCCGCGAGGGCTTCGAGCTGACCGTGGGCAAGCCGCGGGTCCTGACCCGCGAGATCGACGGCGCCATCTGCGAGCCGCTCGAGCGGGCGTCCATCGACGTGCCCGAGGAGTTCCTGGGCGTCGTCACCCAGATGCTCGCCCTACGGAAGGGCCGCCTGGAGCAGATCGTCAACCACGGCACCGGCTGGGCCCGCATGGAGTACCTGCTTCCGGCCCGCGGCCTGGTGGGCTTCCGCACCGAGTTCCTCACCGAGACGCGCGGCACCGGCCTGCTGCACCACGTGTTCGACCGCTGGGAGCCCTGGATGGGCGAGATCCGCACCCGGCCGCGCGGGAGCCTCATCGCCGACCGCTCCGGCGTCACGGTGGCGTTCGCCCTGTTCGGCCTCCAGGAGCGGGGCACCCTGTTCGTCGGTCCGGGCGAGGACGTCTACGAGGGCGTGATCATCGGCGAGAACGGCCGGGGGGACGACCTCAACGTCAACCCCACCAAGGAGAAGAAGCTCACCAACATGCGCTCCTCGACCAGCGACGAGCTGGTGCGCCTGGTGCCGCCGCGGCGGATCTCGCTCGGATCAGGCCCTGGAGTTCGTGCGCGACGACGAGTGCGTCGAGGTGACGCCCAACGCCGTCCGCCTGCGCAAGGTGGAGCTGGTCGGCCACGCGCGCGCCAAGCTGGCCAAGCGGGCCGGGGCCGCCCCGCGCTGACTCAGCTGGGGTCGCCCGGGGGCTCGGGACCGCGCCCGGTGGACTCCTCCACGTCGCGCTCGATCCGCCCGTCCTCGCGCTCGAGCGTGATGAGGGAGCCGATCATGGAGAAGACGAGCGCGCCCGCGAACCCGAGCACCGCCGCGTAGCCGATCGCCCCGGCGACGCTTCCGGTCTCGAACGGGCCGGGCGCCAGGCTCAGGACGATCCCGGCCACCACCCCGATCACCGCGCCCACCGTCGCCCAGCCCACCAGCGCGCGCCCCAGCCTGAAGTTGACCCCGCGCCGGGTGGAGGGGTCCACCCGATCGACCGGCGCTCCCGCGGCCTCGGAGGCGTCGATCGCCTTGGCGATCGTCTCCTCGCGCGGCTCCGGGTGGGGCTCGGCCGGCAGGTCGTGCTGGACGCTGCGGCCCTCGCTGGGTGCCTCGCTGCTCATGTGCGTTCCCTTCGGTCCGTTCCACCGGGCGATACCCCGGTGGACGCGGCGGGAAACGTCAGCGGCCGGAGCTCAGGCCCCCGGAGGCTCGCTCGCGGCGGTGGGGCACTGCGGCGTCTCGCCGCCGCCCGGCAGGCGTGCGAGCAGCTCGGCCAGCCGCTGCACCTCGTCGTCGGAGTAGCGCTCGTCGAGCAGCGCGATCAGGGCGGCCAGGTGCTCGTCGGCGGCCCGCCCCAGCGCCGCGCGCCCGCGGTCGGTGATGACCGCGTACGAGACGCGCGCGTCCGAGGTGCAGAAGCGCTTTCTCACCAGGCCGGCCTTCTCCAGGCCCTCGAGCAGGCGCGTGATCCCGGACGGCGTGAGGCCGACGGCCTGCGCCAGGTCGCCGCGCCGCATCTCGCCCGTCGTCGGCGCGGTCCAGGCGCCGGAGCGCCTCGAAGTCCATGACGGTCATGCCGTGGCGGGCCTGCAGCTCCGCATTGAACGCCCGCGTCATCGCGGCGTGCGCGCCCATCAGCGACACCCAGGCGGCGACGTGCGAATCGGTTGTACGGTTCAACCCTTGACTGCTCAAAGAACTCTCGCTAACTTGTTTGCGTAGTCAAATGTAGCGCACCACCAGGGAGACAGACCAATGAGCACCACTCAGCAGGTGACGGCGGTACCGACCGGCACGTGGGTGACCGACCCAGTTCACTCGTCGCTCGGGTTCGCCGTCAAGCACATGGTCGTCGCGACCTTCCGCGGCTCGATGACCGATTTCGAGGCCACTCTGACGGCCGGCGAGGACGGCAGGGCCCGGCTGGTCGGCGTCGGGCGGGTCGCCAGCGTCGTCCTCCAGGACGAGAACCTGAGCGCGCACGTCCAGTCGCCGGACTTCTTCGACGCCGAGCGCTACCCCGAGGTGCGCTACGAGTCGAGCGACATCTCCGTCGAGGACGGCCGCCTCGTCGTCGCGCGGCGAGATCACGCTGAAGGGCGTCACCAAGCCGCTCGAGCTGCGGGGCGAGCTCGTCGGCCCCATCGAGGACCCCTACGGCAACACCAAGATCGGCGTGACCCTCGAGGGCACGGTCGATCGCACGGAGTTCGGCCTCAACTGGAACGCCCCGCTGCCGAGCGGCGGCTTCGTCGTCGGCAACGACGTCAAGCTGACCGCTGAGCTCGAGCTCGGAAAGGCCTGAGCCATGAACGTCCTCGGCATCTCCGGGAGCCTGCGGCAGGACTCCCACAACACGAAGCTCCTGCGCGCGGCCGCACGCGAGCTGCCTCGCCGGCGTCAGTTCGAGATCTTCGACGGGCTGCGGGACGTGCCGCCGTACGACGAGGACATCGACGGCGAGCCCGTCCCGCAGCCGTGGAGCGGCTGCGGGCGGCGCTGGCGTCGGCCGACGCCGTGCTCTTCGCGACGCCCGAGTACAACTCGTCCGATCCCCGGCGCGCTGAAGAACGCCCTCGACTGGGCGTCGCGTCCCCTGGTGGACGAACCCGCTGCGCTTCACCCCGGTCGCCGTGGTCGGGGCGAGCACCGGCGCGTTCGGCGCCGTCTGGGCGCAGGCGGAGCTCCGCAAGGTGCTCGCGGCGATGGGGGCCCGGGTGGTGGAGGGCGACGCCGCCCTCGGATACGCCCACCAGAAGTTCGACGACGACGGCGACCTCACGGACGAGGACGTGCGCGAGCAGCTGTCGGCCGTCGTGGGGCAGCTCATCGACGAGGTCCGCCGGCGCCAGCAGGTCGCCGCCTGATCTCGGCCTGAGGGCTCAGGCCGCGCCGCGCTCCCGTGCCAGGGCGCCGGCGCGGTCGAGCACCTCGGGGGCGCCGAGCCGCCGGCACATGTCGGCCAGCCCGGGCGCGGGGCCCCTCCAGGCGATCTCGCCGACGCCGTCCTCGAGCACGCCCGGCGTGTCGACGCGCAGCGTGGCCAGCACGCGGAAGAGCTCGGCCAGCGCGCGGCCCTCCCGCAGCGTGCCGGCCAGCCGCGCCGCGCCGCGCAGGGTCACGTCCCAGTCGGCGGGGTCGTCGGGGATCGCGTCGATGTGGCCGTGGCGGGCGAGGATGGTCGCCGCGCTCTTGGCGCCCCAGCCCGGAAGGCCCGGGAAGCCGTCGGCCGAGTCGCCCACCAGGGCGAGGTAGTCGGGGATCGACGCCGGGGCCACCCCGAACCGCGCCCACACGCCGTCCTCGTCGCGCACGGCGTCGGCGCGCCGGTCCAGCTGGACCACCCGCGTGCCCACCACGCACTGGGCCAGGTCCTTGTCCGGCGTGCAGATCACCACCCGCTCCACCGCCGGGTCGGCGGCGGCGCGGGCCGCGGCGGTGGCCAGGGCGTCGTCGGCCTCCACCTCCCGCATCCCCCACACGGTGACGCCCAGGGCGGCGAGGCCCTCCTCCACCAGCGGGAACTGGTCGAGGAGCGCGGGCTCGATCCCGGCGCCGGTCTTGTAGCCCGGCCAGAGGTCGTTGCGGAACGACTCGATCACGGTGTCGGTGGCCACGCCGACGTGGGTGGCGCCCCCGGCGATCAGGTCGAGCACCGAGCGCATCACCCCGCGCGTGGCGCTGCGGCCGTCGGCGGCGACCTCGCTCGGCAGGCCCAGGTGGTGGCGGAAAAGCTCGTACGTTCCGTCGATCAGGTGCACCTGCACTGCAACACTATGTCCGACAGCCGGCCGGGATGGCGACATGCGCGCCCGGGCGGGATAGCCTCGAGGGAACCTGGACGTCGCCCATGCCCGAGGCCCTCAACTCCACCGCCCCCGTCTCCGTCGGCCGCGACGGCGGCATCGTCACGCTCACGCTCGAGCCGGCCCGAGCGGCGCAACCCCCTGTCCGCGGAGACCATGGCCGCCCTGCGCGACGGCCTGCGCGACGCCGGAGCGGATCCTGCCGTGCGCGCGGTGGTGATCGGCTCCGAGGGGCCGGTCTTCAGCGCCGGGCACGACCTGCGCGAGCTGGCCGCCGGCGACGCGGCCGCGCACGAGCGCATCTTCGACCTGTGCGCCGAGCTGATGCTCACGGTCCACGGGCTCGAGGTGCCGGTCATCGCCCGCGTCCAGGGCCTCGCGACCGCCGCCGGCTGCCAGCTGGTCGCGGCCTGCGACCTCGCCGTCGCCTCGGAGGCCGCGGCGTTCGCCACCCCCGGCGTGCGCATCGGCCTGTTCTGCACCACGCCGATGGTGGAGGTGCTGCGCGCGGTGGGCCGGGCGCGCGCGATGGAGATGCTGCTGACCGGCGATCCCATCGACGCCGCCACGGCGGCCGACTGGGGGCTGGTCAACCGCGTCGTGGAGCCCGACCGCCTCGACGACGAGGCGCGCGCCCTCGCGGGGCGCATCGCCGCCGCCGGCCGGGGGGTCGTGGCCCGGGGCAAGCGCGCGGTCCAGGAGAGCCTGGGGCTGCCCCTGGACGAGGCGTACCGGCGCGCCAGCGCGACCATGTGCCGCGACGCCGGATCGCCCGACGCGCGGGAGGGCATCGCCGCGTTCCTGGAGAAGCGCCCACCGGTCTGGAGCGAGACGCTCATGACATCCCAGCCCGCCCACCACCCCGCGAGCGAGTTCACCGCCCTGCGCGAGGACCTGGCCGATCTCGCCGGCCTCGTGCTGGCGCAGGTCGAGCGCGCCATCGCCGGCTGGGACGCGTCCGACGAGACCGTCGCCGAGACCGTCGAGGCCACCGACCGCGAGGTCGACATGCGCAGCGCCGCGCTCGAGGAGCGCATCCTCGAGCTCCACCGCAACTGGTCGGCGTTCGCCGGGGACCTGCGCCTGCTGCACGTGGGCCTCATCACCGCCGTGGCGCTGGAGCGGGTGGGCAACCTGGCCGTCGCCATCTCGCGGCTGGCCGGGTCGGTCCCGCCGCCCGAGCCCGAGCTGGACGAGGTGCGCCTGATCATCCGCCAGATGGGCGAGCGCGCCGTGGACGCCCTGGCCGGGGCGGTCCAGGCGGTCGCCCGCGGGGACCTCGAGGCCGGCGAGCGCGCCGTCCGGGAGGCGCGGTCGCTCAACCAGATGCTCGACCGGGTGCTCAACGCCGTCACGCGGGCGCCCAGCGGCCCCAGCATGCGCGCGTGGTCGGCCGCCGCGGTGCTGGTGGCGCGGCACATCGAGCGGGTGGCCAACAACGCCGCCGAGCTGGGCGCCCGGGTGCACTTCCTGGTCACCGGGGAGATCGGCGGGCCGCCCGAGGACTGAGGGCCGACCGGCCCTCGTGCACGGTGCCCCTTTCCCTGCGGCCGAGCCGGGCCGTATCATTCCGTCCGCGGATCGTTGCCGGGCAGGAGGGGCAGTCGCCCTCCCGCCGAGGCCGGTGGCGTGGAGAGGCCGCAGCAGGTGGTGCGCGACGCTCGCGCCGCGGACGCCGTGGGGGAGAGGAACCCTCCCTTACGGACTAAGCGCCGGCTGACGTATCCTGGTCTCCGGCATGAAAAGGGGTGGACCATCAATCAGGAGATGACGGGCGAGGCCTCGCCTCCCAAGCGAAAGCGGGGCAGGCCGCGCGATCCGGGCGCCGACCGGCGGATCCTCGACGCCGCGCGCGCGGTGGCGGCCCAGGTCGGCATCCAGGGCGCCTCGATGTCGGCGATCGCCGACCATTCGGGCGTCGGCAAGCCGACGATCTACCTGCGGTGGGCCAACCGGCGCGAGCTGATGGTGGCCGCCGTCGCCGACCTGCGCGCGCCCGTCACGACCGAGTTCACCGGCTCGGCCCGCGACGACCTCTTCGCCGCCCTGCTCGACGACCGCGACCTGCTGGTCACCGGCCCCGAGTCGCGCTTCCTGCGCTCGGTGCTGTTCGAGAGCGTCTCCGACCCGGACCTGGCCCAGGAGTTCGAGCAGAGCATCCTGGAGCCGCGGCGCGAGCGCCTGGTGGCCATCCTGCGCCGCGGGGTCCAGGACGGCCAGCTGCGCACCGAGGTCGACCCGGACGGCCTGGCCGACCTGCTCACCGGCCCGCTCCTGCAGGCCATGGTCGTCGGCTCCGGCATCGTCGAGCCCGACGCCCTGCGGGCGCACGTGGACGTGATCGTCGACGGCATCGGAGTCCGCGGCTCCTAGGGTCTTCTCCGAGGGCGGGTTCGTCTACGGACGCCCCGCCCGGTGCGGGGTTCGCTGGGCTCTGAACGCTTCCAGTTCGAGGTCTTCAGAGCTCGGAACGTTTCCTCTGAGGGCCTTTTCGTCGGTCGACAGCGCCGGCTCCTCACGCGTGCGAGGCCGGGCTCTTGCGGCCCGGCCTGGCCGCGGCAAATCGGCCCTGGCCGGGCCGATTTGCATTCGGTGCCCGCCTTTGGCGGGGACCTTGTACGGCCGGCGACGCCGGCCGTCTCGTCGCCCCGTACGGGGCGACATCGGAGCCAGGCCCGTCCTACCGGGCCGAGCCCCGATTCACGGCGCTTGGCCCCGATGTCGCGCCAGCGACGAGACAGGGATGGCCCGGGAAACCGGGCCATCCCTGTACAGCTCGCCGCCGCAGGCGGCCTGCGATTGCAAATGGGCCCGGCCAGGGACCATTTGCCGCGTCCCAGCCCGCCCGCAAGAGGCGGGCTCAACGCGTCAGGGCACAACATATGTATTTGACCTATACTGCCCGCCATGGGACCGAGGCATGGACATGGACTGGACATGGACCTCCCGGTAGGCCGGGGCCGTTTCGCCGGCCCGGGGGGCGGGGTGCGCGCACCCGGCGCGAGGTGGCGCCGGGGGAGTGGGAGGTGCGGGCCAGGGTGGAGCGGTTCATCGAGCCCGCCCTGCTGCAGCTCCTGTCCGAGCGCCCGATGCACGGATACGAGCTCCTCGAGGAGATCCCCGTCGCTGGCCCGCGAGGAGCGCCGGGTGGACCTCGGCAACCTCTACCGCCTGCTGCGGTCCCTGGAGGAGGAGGGCGTGGTCGCCTCGGTCTGGGACGAGTCCCTGGCCGGCCCGGCCAAGCGCGTCTACCGGCTGACCCCCTCGGGGGAGGAGCTGCTCGACGACATGGGTGGCCGCGCTCGGGGACGTGCGAGGCCTGGTGACCGACTTCCTGGAACGGCACGAGAAGGGGAAGGGGGTGAACACATGAGGCATGGACCCCACCGCCACCACGGCCCGCGCTGCGGATCGCGGCGCATGGAGCGCTTCTCCGTCGACCGCGAGGAGTGGCTCGCGCGCCTGGAGGAGCACCAGCGGGACCTCGAGCAGAGGACCGCGGACGTCGCCGATCTGATCCGGCGGCTCAAGACCGACCCGGCTCCGCCGGCGCCCGAGACCGCGACGGCCTGAGCGAGGCCCCACCCGCCGAGGCCCCGGGGCGATCCCGGGGCCGGCGATCAGGCCGAGCCCGTCGGCCCCCGCAGCACCGAGGCCCCCGAGTGGGACGGGTCGCCGTCCTCCCGCTCGACCGACACGTCGACGTAGCGGAAGTCGGCGGCGTCCACCGGCAGCGGCACCGTCACGTGCGCGTCCCCCGAGGCCGGCACGCGGAACGACCCCAGCGACATCACCCGCTCGGGGCCGTCCAGCAGCCACACCTCGTAGAACTCCCCGGAGGGGCTGGGCGCCAGGCCGCTGGCGTCGAGGCGCATGCCGCTCGCGTCGTCCACCATCGTCGCCGTCGCCCGCGCGGCGGGATCGGCGCCGCCCAGCGGGGCGAGCGCGATCGACGGCCCCGTCGCGGGTTCCTCGCCGCCGTCGCGCACCAGCACGCCGATGGCCACGCCCACCGCGAGGGCCACGACCGCGGCGGCCACCGCCAGCCAGGGGCTCAGGGAGATGCGCCGGCGGGACTCGGGCGGGGACGCCGGCAGCGGGGGCAGCACCGGCAGGGGAGGCACCTCGCCGGGCTCCCACGCCCCCTCGGGGAGGGCCTCGAGCTCGGTCACCAGCGGCCGCAGCCGCTCCACCTCGGTGCGGAACAGGTCGTCCTCGGCGATGCGCCGCTCCACGCGGCGCCGGTCCTCGGGCGACAGCTCGTCGAGGAGGTAGTCGACGATGTCCGCGTCCCGGGTCACGCGCCCGCCTCCATCAGTTCCCTCAGTCGTCGCAGTCCCCGCACCATGTAGGTCTTCACGGTGCCGAGGGGAATGCCTGTGCGCTCGGCGATCTCGCTCTGGCTGAACCCCTCGTGGAAGCGCATGCGCAGGATGCGGGCCTCGTCGTCGGGCAGCTGCGCCAGCAGCACGGCCAGCCGCCAGCGCTCGACGAGCGTCTCGGGCGACTGCGACGGGTCCTCGTCCTCGCGCATCAGCGCGCCCCCCGGCCCCTGCGGATCGTGGGGCTCCGGGATGCGCTTGCGCAGGTGGTCGATGGCCCGGCTGCGGGCGATGACCATGATCCAGGTGCCCAGCGAGGCCCGCTCGGGATCGAACGACGACCCCCGCCGCCAGACCTCCAGGAACACCTCCTGGTGGACGTCCTCGGCCGCGCCGGCGTCGCGCAGCGCACCGCGCAGGTAGCTCAAGACCACACCGCCGTACCGGCGGTGGATCTCGGCGAGCGCGTCCGGGTCGCCCCGGCGCAGTCCGGCTGTGAGGTGGGCGTCACCACTCATCGGTACGTCCGAAGGGGGTCGGTCGGATGACACAACCGAGAAGCCTAGCGCCCTCCCGGCCCGGCACCTGTCGTGGAACCTCCGTCCAGGACGGGGGTTTCGTCGTTTCGGGGCCGCCGGCCGGGGTCACCCCGATCGCCGGGCCAGCGGCTGGGCAGGCGTCGCCCTCGGCGGTTCTTCGTCTCCATTCGATGGGCGAGACGCTCCGCCCCGGATCATCCGGGGCGGAGCGGGCGGGGGTCAGCCGAGGGGCGGCGCGATGCGCTCGCGCATCTCCTGCATCTGACCGATCTCAGTGCTCTGTGCGGCGATGATGCGCCGAGACAGGTTCGCCACCTCCTGCCGGGGCTCGCCCGCGAGGGCCATGTCGGCCATCAGAAGGGCCCCGGCGTGATGGGGGAGCATCATCCGCAGGAACACGCGGTCCGGCTCGTCCGTCAACTGCAGCTCGCCCAGGTCGTGACTCATCCCCATCATCGCCATGGCTCCCGACATGGGCATGCGCGGGGGGTCGGTGCCGTACCAGTCGCGGTACCACGCGCGCATCTCGGCGATCTCATCGCTCTGGTCGGCGATCACCCGCCGTGCCAGGGCCTTCACCTCGGGGTCGGTGCCGCGCCGCAGTTCGATCCGCGCCATCTCCACGGCGCCTTCGTGGTGGGGGATCATCATCGCGAGGAACGCCTGCTCGCTCATCGACATCGCCGTGCCCGCGCGCATCTGCATCCCTGGCATGCCACCCATGTCCATCATGGCGCCCGTCCAGGCGACGTCGCCCGAACCCACGTCGCCCATGGAGTGACCCATCGTGCCGTCCATGTGATCGTCGTTGACGGCCATCGCGAGGGCGACGACTCCGACGATCACGACCGCCGCGGCGATCCCCGCGGCGATCCACCTGTTCCTGTTCACGGTGTCCTCCCGTGTCGCATGTCGACTGAGACCGGTCGCCGCACGGCGACCGGTCGTGTCAACAGCGCAGGACGGAGAGGACCGGGGCGCTTCGAGAGTTCGGCGGTGCACGCGGGCCGGTGACCGGCTGGGACACCGCCCTCCCGGCGCCGCCGGCCGCCACGACCAGCACCCGGACCAGCCGTCGGCGGAGCGACGGCACGCCGATCGCGGCTGCGAGCAGAGCGAGGCACGCCGCCAGCGCCATCGTGGACGCGGCGTCGGCCGGATGGTCGTCAACACATCCCGGACAGGCGCCGCCGTGGTGGCCGACGACGGGGACGGCCGCTCCCATGCCGGTGTGATGTACCCCGAAGGCCAGCACGAGAACGATGAGAATCCAACGCCCCATGGCCCTCATCGTACGCCGCCGCCCATTTTTCCCGGAGCGGAATGTCTCACGACGGCGCGGCATGGGTCGCCCGGCGTCGTGGGGTCGCCGGATGCACAACCGATCGAGGGCCTCCTCTCGGATACCTCCGTGCAACCCACCACAGGAGGAACACGTGTCATCAGCAATCACCGGCCGTCGCCTCGGCGCGCTCGCCGCCACCCTCGCCGCGGGGGCCGTCATCGGCGCGCCCGCGGCCCTCGCGGCTGACGTGCCGGTCGCCGGCGGCACCACCGACCTGCACCTCAACGCGGCCACCGCCGGCGTGCTGACCGACGCCGGGCTGTCGGTCGCCCCGGTCGGCCCGGCCACCGCGAAGGGCCTGCGGGTGGCGTTCCCGATCACCGGCGGGGCGATCGACCCGGCCACGGCCGTCGGCCGCGTCACCCACTCGGGCGGGCTGGCGTTCTCGTCGCACGGCACCACGGTGCGCCTGACCAACTTCATCGTCAACACCGCCGCGTCGCGCCCGGTGCTGACCGCGGCCGTCGGTTCGGCGCGCATCCCGCTGGCGGGCATCGACCTCTCGGGCGCCAAGGTCATCCGGCGCGGCTCGGGCGGCATCGACACCTGGGTGGTCCGCGCCCGCGCCAACCTGACGCCGGCGGCCGCCGCGGCGCTCAACGCGGCCTTCGGCACCGACCTGCCGGGTGGCGTCAACATCGGCCGGGTGGACCTGAAGGCCACCCCCTCGCAGGTGCTGCTGTCGGGCGGCGGGACCACCCTCGGCCTCGACGCCGGCACGGCCGCGGCCCTCACGTCGCTGGGCGTGACCCCCTCGGTGATCGCTCCGGGCACCGCCAGCGCGGCGGGCCTGCGCTTCCCGATCACGTCCGGGCGCCTGCGGGTGGGCACCTTCGCCGGCACGATCGCCCACTCCGGGCGGCATCGCGCTGACGGCCGGCGCGACGGTGGTGCAGCTCAAGAACTTCCGCATCAACATCACGGGGAGCCCCAACCTGACGGCCCAGGTCGGTGACTCCTCGACCCGGGTGCCGCTGGCGGTCGACCTCGCCGGCGCGCGCGTGGGCATCTCCAACCGCACGGCCGTGGTCCGCGGCGCCAAGGTGTCGCTGACGGCCGAGTCGGCCGCGGCGCTGAACGCCGCCTTCAAGGTGTCGGCGCTCACCGCGGGCCTGCCGATCGGCGTCGCCGACGTGCGCGGGCAGGTGCAGTAGGACCCTCCGCGTCAGGCCGGGGCCCCGGGTCGCGTCGTCAGGACGTGCCCCAGGGCCTCGGCCAGCACGCGCACGTGGGCCCACACCGCGGCCGCCTCCTGCACGCGCGCCTCGTCCAGCTCGCGGGCCGACTGCGCCGCCGTGAGGGCCTGATCGGCCCCCGGATGCGCCGCCGCGCCCCACGCCGCGCGCGCCTGGGCCTCGATCTCGCGCCGCCAGGCCGCCTGCTCGCGCGACCACACGGCGACCCGCCGCGCGAACTCGGGCGGGCTCTCGCCCGACTCGACGATCGGGGTGGCCACCGTGGCCAGCGTCTCGGCGAAGAAGCGGCAGTGGGCGGCGAGCTCGGCGTCGCGCTGGTCGGCCTGCGGATCGCCGGAGGCGCCGCGCCTCTCGGCGATCGCCTCCTCCTCCAGGATCAGGGCCTCGCGGCGCTCCCGGTGCTCGGCGGCCCACCGCTCGATGCGCTCGGCCAGGTCGGGCTCCGCCTCGGGCCACACGGCGGTCAGCCCGCGGCCCAGGTGGCGCATCCACGCCCGGGCGCTGGCCTGGCGCGCGCGCTCGATGCGGGTCGCCCGGTCGGGCAGCGTGCCGCTCTCGGCGAGCATGAACTCCTCGTGGATCGCGAACGAGGCCTCCTCGGCCATCCGCGCGTCCAGCTCGGGGCGGTGGTCGGCCATCCAGCCCACCAGCTCCGCGGCCAGGCCGTCGGCGGGGGCGCTCATGCCCTCACCGCATCGTGCGGGATCGCCGGAGGGCGGGCCACGCTCGCCGCCGCGATGCCGCGGATCATCCCGCGGAAGACGAAGCCGTGGACCGGCCAGACCCCGTACCAGTACAGGCGCCCCAGCACCCCGGCCGGGTCGAAGACCGCGGTCTGGCGGATGATCGAGCCGCCGTCCGTCTCCTCGACCTCGAACTGCAGCCAGGCCCGGCCCGGCAGGCGCATCTCGGCGGACAGCCGCAGCAGCCGGTTGGGCTGGACGTCCTCGACGCGCCAGAAGTCGACCGTGTCGCCGGGGAACAGGTGCTGGGGGTCGCGCCGCCCGCGCCGCGTGCCCGCCCCGCCGAACGGCAGGTCCAGCAGGCCGCGCAGGCGCCACAGGGGCGTGGCGTAGTACCAGCCCTGGCGTCCGCCGATGCGCAGGATGGGCGCGAACGCGACCTCCGGCGGCACCGGCACGCGGGCCACGCGCGAATCCACCAGCCGCGAGCCCACGGCGGCGCCGCCGAACGACCGGGGCGCGGGGCCCGACGAGAGGGCGTCGGACCAGCGGGTGGCGGCGAACTCCCGGTCCTCGTTGACCAGCGCGCGGGCGATCGCGTCGCGCACGCCGCGCGGCCGGATGGGGAAGAGCGGTGAGGGCGGAGGGGTCGCGCACGACGGTCTCGTTGCGCAGGCCCTCGACCAGCTCGCGTCCGACGCGCGCGTACACGGGCGTCACCAGCCCCAGCCACAGGCTCGACAGATGCGGGGTGAGGACGGGCACCGGGATCATCGCCCGCCGCAGGCCGCGCTGGCGGGCGTACTCGCGCATCAGCTGGCCGTAGGACACGCGATCGGGGCCGCCGATCTCGATCACGCGGCTGCCCTCCACGTCGAGGTCGGCCGCCTCCAGCAGGTACTCGACGGCGTCCTCGATCGCGATCGGCTGGGTGCGCGTGTCCACCCAGCGCGGCGTGATCATCACCGGCAGCCGGTCGACCAGGGCGCGGACCATCTCGAACGACATGCTCCCGGAGCCGATCACGATCGCCGCGCGCAGCTCGATGGTGGGGACCCCCGAGGCCGCGAGGGTGGCGCCCACCTCCTGGCGGCTCGCCAGGTGGTCCGACAGGCCGGGTCCGTCGCCGAGCCCGCCCAGGTACACGATGCGGCGCACCCCCGCCGCGCGCGCCGCGGCGCCGAACGCGGCCGCCCCGTCGCGATCGGCCCGGCGGTAGTCCTGGCCCCCGCCCATCGAGTGCACCAGGTAGTAGGCCGTGTCGACCCCCTCGAGCGCCGCCGCGAGCGAGGCGGGATCGCCCACGTCGCCGGCCACGACCTCGGTCTGAGGCGCGGTGCGCGCCGAGAGCTCGGCCGGGCGCCGGCTCATGCAGCGCACCCGCCGGCCGGCCTCCTCGAGGCGGCTCAGCAGGCGCCCGCCCACGTAGCCGCTCGCTCCGGTGAGCAGCAGCAGGGGCGTGTCCGGGTGGCGGTCCGAGGTCACGACCCCCAGGGTAACCTCGCCGGAGCTCGGTGAGACGGGGATCGGGAGGTGCGGGTGCGGGTTGCGGTGGTGGGCGCGGGTCTGGCGGGCCTGTTCGCCGCCCGGGAGCTGCGCGGGGCCGGGCACGAGGTGATCGTGGTGGAGAAGAGCCGCGGCGTCGGCGGCCGCCTGGCCTCCCGGCGCGTCGCCGGGACCGTGGTCGACCACGGCAGCCCCGCCCTGGCGGCGCCGCCCGGCTCGGACCTGCACGACGCCGTGGCCGACCTGGCCGGGCCGCAGGTGCGCGACACCCCCGACGGCCTGGTCGACCCGGCCGGGGCCACCCGCCTCCCCAAGTTGCTCGCCGACGGGCTGGACCTGCGCCGGGGCGTGCGCCTGGCCGCGCTGCGCGGCGGATCGGCCGGCATCGAGCTGGGCGACGAGCAGGGCAACACCCACGGCCTCGTGGACGCGGTCGTCGTGACGGCGCCGGCCCCCCAGGCCGCGGACCTGCTCGAGCGCAGCCCCGAGGCCGGCGACCGCGTCGACGCCCTGCGCGGGCTGGCCTACGATCCCGCCGTGATGGTCCTCCTCGGCATTCCGGCCACCGGTTCCGCCGACCCGGTGTGGCACCCGTCCACCGGGCCCGTGGCCGAGGTGCGCCGCGAGGCGGCCAAGGGCCGGCCGCCGGTCGACGGCGTCGAGGCGGTCGTGGCCCGGATCGCCCCCGAGGCCGCGGGCGACCTGCTGGACGCCTCCGACGAGGACGTGCTCGCCCGGGTCCTTCCCGCGCTCGGCGAGCGGCTCGGCCTCGCGGGCGCCCCGCCCGCGTGGGCCCAGGTCAAGCGCTGGCGCTACGCCGTTCCGCGCGGCCGGGTGGACGACGCCCGGGTCAACCCCCCGGGGGCGCGCATCGTGGTGGCCGGGGACGCCGTCACCGGCGCGTCGTTCGGCGGGCACGACCACCACCGCGTCGCGGCGAGCGGGGTCCTGGCCGCGCGGCGCGTGGGCGCGCTGGCGCCGGTGGCCGGGCGATGATCGACGCTCGCGCCGCCGCGCGCGGGGCCGTGGCCGGGGCGGCGGCCGCCGCCGTCTGGTCGGCCGTCGAGCCCCTCGCGGCCCGCGCGCTGGGCACCGACTACACGGACGTCCGCCTGCTGGGCCGCATGGTCAGCCGGCGCCGGTGGGCCGTCGCGGGCACCGCGGTGCACCTCGCCAACGGCGCCGCCTTCGGCGCGTTCTTCGCCGGCACCGGGGGCCGCGGGCCGCGGGCCGGGCTGGCCCTGGCGATGGTCGAGACGCTGGCCACCTGGCCCGGCATGGCCCTGCTGGACCGCGTCCACCCCGACCGCCGCTCGGGGCGCTGGCCGGCCCTCGTCACCGACCGGCGCGTGTTCGCCCAGGAGGTCGCGATGCACGCCCTCTTCGGCCTGCTGCTGGGCCTGATGGTGCCCGGCGGGCCGCCGGGGGCCGCTACCAGCGCTCGGGAACCCGCGCCACCCCCGCCGGCGGCTCCGAACCACGCGGGCGCCTCCTGAGCCGTGGGAGCTTGGGCCGGTCGGCCGACCGGCGCGCGGGGACGTGGTCCAGCAGGTGCTGCATGCAGTTGAGCCGGGCGCGCTTCTGGTCGTCGGCGTCGACGATGAACCAGGGGGCCTCGGCCGTGTCGGTGCGCCGCAGCATCTCGTCGCGCGCCGCCGAGTAGTCCTCGTAGCGGCGGCGCGCCTCGACGTCGACCGGCCCGATCTTCCACCGCTTGGCCGGATCCTCGACGCGTTCGCGCAGCCGCTCGTCCTGCTCCTCGGGGCTCACCTCGAGCCAGTACTTCACCAGGATCAGGCCGTCCTCCACCAGGCGGCGCTCCACGTCGGGCACCGCCCGCAGGAAGGTCTGGGTCTGCTCGGGCGTGCAGAACCCCATGACCGGCTCGACGCCGGCGCGGTTGTACCAGCTGCGGTCGAACAGGGCGATCTCGCCCGCGGCGGGCAGGCGGTTGAGGTAGCGCTGGAAGTACCACTGGCCGCGCTCGCGCTCGGTGGGGGCGGGGAGGGCGACGACGTCGTAGCCGCGCGGGTTGAGGCGGGCGGTGATCCGGGCGATGGTGCCGCCCTTGCCCGCGGTGTCGCGCCCCTCGAAGACCACGGCGAGCGCGCAGGCCCTCGTGGCGGACGGCCTCCTGCAGGTCGACCAGCTCGAGCTGCATCCGCTCCAGCTCCCGCTCGTAGACCTCGTCGCTCGAGCTTCCGCTCGTGCGGCCACGCCGCACCTCCTCGGGTGCCGGGCAGTCTAGCCCCAGGACTCCCGGGCCGGACCGAGAATCCAGACCGGGTGACCTCCGACGGGCCATCGACGCGCGCGATCCTGCGCGTCGTCGCCGTGCTCGGGTCGGTCGCCGCGGTCGCCTATCTGCGTGTGGCTGTCGCGCGGCGTGCATCACCTGGGTCGGCGTCGCCGCCTTCCTCGCGGTGGCGATCAACCCGCTGGTGAACCTGCTCCAGAGGCGGCTGCGGCTGCGCCGGGCCGTGGCGATCCTGCTGGTGTACCTGCTGGGCACCGCCGTGGTGGGCGGGGCGGCGCTCCTGTTCGTGCCGCCGCTCATCGACGCGGGCCAGGAGCTCACCAAGCAGGTCCCCGAGTACGTCGACCAGATCTCCGAGTCGAGCGTCGTGCAGGACCTCGACCGCGAGTACGGGATCCTCGACCGCGTCGAGACCGAGGCCACGTCGACCCTGGAGGGCGTCGCCGGGCCCGACACGGCCTTCGAGCTCGCCCAGCGGGTCGATCAACGGGCTGGTGGCGCTCATCAGCATCGCGGTGATCTGCTTCCTGCTGAGCCTCTACGGGCCCAAGGCGCGGGCCTGGACGCTGGCCCAGCTGCGCAGGGCGAGCGCCGCGACCGCGCCGAGCGGGTGGCCGACCGCATCTACCGGGTCATCTCCGGCTACGTCGTGGGGATCTTCCTCGTGGCGCTGACCGGCGGCTTCGCGGTGTGGCTGTTCCTGACGATCCTGGGCGTGCCCTTCGCGCTGCTGCTGGCCTTCTGGGCCGGCTTCGCGTCGCTCGTGCCGCTGGTCGGCGCGACGATCGGCGGCATCCCCTACATCACCGTCGCCTTCTTCCAGGGCTGGCCGATCGGCGTGGCGGCGATCATCTTCCTGATCGTCTACCAGCAGATCGAGAACAACATCTTCCAGCCCCTCATCCACCGCTACACGGTGCAGCTCAACCCGCTGTGGATCCTGCTCGCCGTGCTCATCGGGGCCAACGTGCTCGGCATCGTCGGGGCGCTGATGGCGATCCCGATCGCCGGCATCGTGCAGGTGTGCCTGCAGGAGTGGTGGAGCATCCGCAAGGGCACCGCCGGGCCCGCGCTGCCCCCCGACGAGGTCGCGGCCCTGGAGCACCCCACCTAGGGCCGCGTCGCCGCGCCCGCGGGCCCTCTAGGCTTCGGGAGTGGATCCGCGGAGCGCCGAGCTGCTGGAGCTGCCCGCCGTGCGCGAGAGGCTCGCCGGGCTGACCTCGTTCTCGGCCGGCGGCGACCTGGCCCGGGTCCTGGCGCCCTCCTCCGACCCGGCCGCGGTGGCCGCGCGGCTGGCCGAGACCGAGGAGGCGATCGTGCTGCGCGAGCGCGGCGTCGCCGGCCCGGGTGGCGCCACCGACGTGCGCGCCGCGGCGGCCCAGGCGGCGCGCGGCGCGGTGCTCGAGCCCGAGGTGCTGCTGGCGGTGCTGCACACGGTGCGGATCTGGGTGGAGCTGCGCGAGGCCCTGGGGGCGTTCCGCGAGGAGGCCCCGCGCCTGGTGGCGGTGGCGGAGGCGCCCGAGGTCGCCCCGGCCCGCCGCATGGAGGCCGCCCTCGACCGCGCGATCGACCCGCGCGGGGGGCTCCACGACGCCGCGTCGGCCGATCTGGCCTCCATCCGGCGCCGCCTGGCGACGGCCCGCCGCGCCGCCGCCGACCTGCTGCGCGAGCTGGCGACGCGGCTGCGCCCCCACCTGCAGGAGTCGTTCACCACGGTCCGGGCCGGCCGGCCGGTGCTCGCCGTCAAGGCGTCGGCGCGCTCGGCGGTCCCCGGCGTGGTCCACGACAGCTCCGGGTCCGGGGAGACGATCTTCGTCGAGCCGATGGCGCTCCTCGACGCCAACAACCGCGTGCGGGACCTGGCGGCCCAGGAGCACGAGGAGGAGCAGCGCATCCTGCGCGCGCTCTCGCGGATGGTGGGCGAGGAGCAGGGGTCGCTCGCCGACCAGGTGGGCGCGCTGGCCGCCCTCGACCTGGCGCTGGCCTGCGCCTCCCTGTCGCGGGCCTGGGACGGCTGCCCGGTGGAGCCCGGCGCCGAGGTGGAGCTGCGCGCGGCCCGCCACCCGCTGCTCGACCCGGCCACCGCCGTGCCGATCGACCTGCCCCTGGCCGGGGTCCGGGCCCTGATCGTCTCGGGCCCCAACACCGGCGGCAAGACGGTGGCCCTCAAGACCCTCGGGCTCTTCGCCATGCTCCACCAGTGCGGCCTGCGCGTCCCGGCCGCCTCCGCGCGCCTGCCGGTGTTCGACCGCGTCCTGGCGGACATCGGCGACGACCAGTCCATCGCCGAGAGCCTGTCCACCTTCTCGGCCCACGTGCGCCGGCTGATCGCGGTGATGGAGGCCGCCGGCCCCCGCTCGCTGGTGCTGCTCGACGAGCCGGCCGCGGGCACCGACCCCGACGAGGGCTCGCGCCTGGCCCAGGCGGTCATCGCCCGGCTGGTCGACCAGGGCGCCCTGGTGCTGGCCACCACCCACCACCCCGAGGTGAAGGCCTGGGCGAGCGAGCGCCCGGGGGCGGCCAACGCGGCGGTGGGCGTGGACGTGCGCACCCTGCGGCCGCTCTACGAGCTCAAGCTCGGCGAGCCGGGCGCCTCGCACGCCCTCGGGATCGCCGAGGGCCTGGGCCTCGACCCCGCGGTGGTGGAGGCGGCGCGCCGGGCCGGCCCCCCGGAGCGGCGGGCCCTCGAGGCCCTGCTGGGCGAGGCCGCCGCCGCGCGCGCCGCCGCCGACGAGGAGCGCGAGGCCGCGCGGGCCGCGCGGGCCGCCGCGCAGGACGCGGAGCGGCGGGCCGCCGAGCGCCAGGCCGACCTGGAGGCGCGCATCGCCCGCGCCCGCGAGGGGGCCGAGGCCGAGCGGGCCGCGGCCCGGGCCCGCGCCGAGGCCGAGCTGGCCGGACTCCAGCGCGAGCTCTCCCAGCTGCGCGGCGCGATCTCGGCCGCGCGCCGCGAGGAGGCGGCCCGCGCCGCCGAGGCGGCGTCCGCCCCCGGGGCGAGCCCGGGCGCCCGCCGCCGCGACCGCCGCCTGGGCGAGGCCTCCGAGGCGGCCCGGCGGGCCCGCGAGGCGCTCAGCGCCCCCGCGCCCGCCGCGCAGGATCTCGGGCCGGAGGTGCCGCTGTCGGTGGGCGACCACGTGGTGGACACCGCGATGGGGGTGCGCGGCCGGATCCTGTCGATCGACGGGGGCAGGGCGGAGGTGCAGGGGGGCTCGGCGCGCATGCGGGTGCCCCTGTCGCGACTGCGCCCCGACCGGGCGGCGGCCCGCCGGGCCGAGTTCGGCGAGGAGCGCGCCGCCCCGCGGGGGGCGTCGGCCGTCGCCGCTCCGGGCGCGCCGGCGTCTCTCGAGATCGACGTGCGCGGCAGCCGCGTGGACGAGGCGCGCGGCACGGTGCGCGAGCGCATCGACGCGGCCGCGGTGGCCGGCATCGACGAGGTCCGCGTGATCCACGGCCACGGCACCGGGGCGCTGCGCAGCGTGGTGCGCGAGGAGCTGGCCGCGCACCCGCTGGTGGCGCGCGCCGCGCCCGCCCCGCCCGAGGAGGGCGGGGACGGCGCGACGATCGCCTACCTCACCGGATGAACCGGTGAGCCCGGCTCAGCTGGGGAGCGGAAGCTCTCCGATGTTGCGCAGGACGCCCACGTCCGGGGCCATCGTGCGGAACGCCTCGTCCTTCTGGAGGACGCCGACGGTGTAGACCGGCGTCTCCTGCATGCGCGACAGCATCGAGGCGGCGTCGCGCGAGCGCGGGACGGCCTTGAAGCAGGAGACCAGAAGAGCGTCGTAGCCACCCTCCTTGGCGGCCTCCAGCGGCTTCGGCCAGGTGGGGTCGATCTCGTCGACCTCCCAGCCGGCTTCCTTCAACTTGCCGACGGCGGCCTCGGTGCCGGGGAAGCGGACCTTCCCCTCCTTGTTGAGGACCTCGTCGGTGGGGACTGAGATGAACAGTAGTTTGGGCATGGCGCGGGAGATTACCGTCTCGGTCGCCCGCTCGCCGGAGGTCGGTGGCGCGTTTCGACGGATGAGCCGAATCCGAAAGATCGTTCGCAACGGTCGCCACAATGCGAATCGTCGGTGTAGATTGCCCACGCCGGCGGGTCCCGTGTGCAACCCGCCCTGCAGTCACACGACCGACGACGCGACCCCAGGGGGGCAAGATGTCCGTAAGCGCAGCCGAGATTCCCGACAAAACCTTTCTCCAGACCGTCGGGGACCGTCGCAGCATTCGTTACTACGACCCGGACAAGAAGGTCGAGGACTGGAAGATCCAGACGATCCTCCAGACCGCCCGCTTCGCGTCGTGCCAGGGGAACATCAACGCGACCGAGGCCATCGTCGTCGAGCGCGGCGCCTCCGACCTCTGGGACGAGATCGAGGAGTGCGTCTCGGGCTTCAACGTCCAGATCATCAACCAGAGCTCGCACCTGATCTTCTGGCTGACGAACCTGAACGCCTGGTACGGCCGCGCCAACGACGGTCTCTCGACCCTGTCGCTCTCCGGCGCCCTCACCAAGTACCACGGTTGGAACTACGAGTTCACGATGACGCAGACCGTCCCGCGCCTCATGAGCTTCCCGACCGAGCGCACCGAGAACCTGCTGCGCTTCGAGACCGGCCAGGCCGCCGGCGCCGCCACGCTCGCCGCGTCGGCCCTCGGCATCGGCAGCATCCTCATCGCCTTCGGCCGCAAGCCGGGCGGCGTCGAGAAGGCCTTCGGCCTCACGCCGAACCTCAAGTTCACCTGGGCGCACGCCTTCGGCTACCCGCTCGAGGACTCCAAGGCCGGCGGTCAGCGCCCGCGCCTCAAGTTCAACAAGCTCTTCCACAAGGGCGCGTACGGCACGCCGCTCGAGCCCGACCCCGCCGTGGACGAGGCCCTGAAGGCCAAGGGCGTCATCCAGGAGCAGGCCCCGATCGCCGGGCGCATCGAGGAGCTCGACGCCCTCGCGGCCAAGTTCAGCCGTGACCCGGGCGTGGTCTCCTGGCCCGAGAAGGAAGTCCGCCGCCTCCTGAACGACGACGACTGGGACTTCGGCCCGAACATCAAGAAGCGCGCCGAAGCAGGTCCTCGCCCAGGGCGGTCTCCCGGACTACCCCGAGGAGATGACCGAGACCTTCAAGAAGCTCCTCGAGGAGCACAACATCGACACCACGAAGTACCTCGGCTAGCACTTCGGCACACGCCTGACCGGCCTGCGGCCCCCGCCCTCCACACGGAGGGCGGGGGCCGCGCCGCTTTTCACCCCCACCCAGTCCGAGGAGGCCGATGCCCTCGCTCACCCGTGGTCGCGCAGGGCTCATCGGCGCGATCGCCCTCGTGGCCGCGCTCGTCGCCGGGCGGGCGCTGCGCCGCCGTCGCCGCCGTGCCGCCGAGGGCGTCGCCCTGCGTGACGTGGCCCGCACGCCGGACCTCGGCCGGGTCACCCTCGTCGTCAATCCCGGCTCGGGCAGCGCGGACGGCGTCGACCTGGACGGCGTGCCCGTGCGCGAGCTCGGCGAGGGGGAGGACCTCGACGCGGTGCTCCGCGACCTGGCCGACGACGGGATCACCGTCCTCGGCGTGGCCGGGGGCGACGGCTCGGTCGGCTGCGCGGCCCAGGTGGCGCTGGAGCGCGGGCGCACCCTGTGGGTCGTCCCCGGCGGCACGCTCAACCACTTCGCCCGCGACCTCGGCCTGGCCGACCCCGAGACCGCGCTCGACGGCCTCACCGCGGGCGCCGTCGCGGCCGTCGACGTGGGCGACGCCGGCGGGGTCACCTTCGTCAACAACGCCTCCCTGGGCGTCTACGGCGACCTGGTGCGGCGCCGCGAGGCCCTCGAGCACCGCCTGCCCAAGCGCCTCGCCCTGCTGGTCGCGGCGGGCGCCGTCCTGCGCACCGCCGCGCCCCTCGAGGTGGAGATCGACGGCCTGCGCGACCGGGTCTTCCTGGTCTTCGTGGGCAACAACCCCTACTCGGGGACCGGTCTCACGGGCCGCGAGTCGCTGCAGGCCGGCCTGCTCGACGTCCGCATCCTGTCGGCGGCCCGGCGCCTGCCCCGCCTCACGACCCTGTGGGCGATCCTCTTCGCCCGCCACGGCAGCTCGCGGTGGCTCTCCCAGAGCCTGCGCTCGCGTCTGGACGTGCGGCTCCTCGAGCCCGCCGTGCTGGCCCACGACGGCGAGGTGCGCGACGCCGCGGGCGAGATCTCCTTCGCCATCCGGCCGCGCGCGCTGCGCGTGGTGGCCCCGGATCCCGCTCCCTGAGCCGCTCGGGCCGTCGGCGGCGTGCGCTACCGTCCGCCATCGAGCGCCCGTAGCTCAGCTGGATAGAGCGATGGCCTTCTAAGCCATTGGTCGCAGGTTCGAATCCTGCCGGGCGCGCTTCCGCCGGGCGGTCACGGTGAGCGCGATGAACCGCCGGACCGGCGGGCTGCGCCCGGTCGGGTACCGGGACCCGGTCGCGCTACGGGTCGCAGGATCTCTCCAGGTGGTATCCGTCGGGGATGGGCTCGGAGTTCAGCGGCGCCGGGACGGACCGGCCCCCGGCGTCGTCCGCCGCAGGCGCGGCGTCCGCGACCAGGGACCAGTCGAAGCAGACGGTGGTGGTGTCGCCGCCGCCGACCAGTGATGGCCCGGGCCTTGCAGTTCGCGATGGACGGGGGCGGTCGGCTCCTCGTTCGTTGCCGTCCCGACGGGATCATCCTCGGCGCCTTCGGGGACGCACAGGGCATGATCGGGTGGTCCTGCGAGGAGCTGGTTGGGCGCCGCTGCGCCGAGGCCGTCCATTCCGAGGACGTCGCCGCCCTTCAGCACGCTTACCTCGACGCGCTGGAGGCCGGTTCGGACGTCGAGCTCGATCACCGCGTGGTCGATCGCTCCGGCCGCGTGGTGGCGGTATCGCGGACCCTTCGTCCGGTGTCGGTCGGAGGCGAGGCTGTCGAGGTCCACTCCCTCCTGCGCCCGGCCTGACCGCCCGGAAGGCCTCGGTTCGACCGCCCTCGGGCCACCGAGGGCTCAGCTCGAACCGCTCTCGCTCTTCCATTCGGAGGGCATCGAGCGGGACTACGGGTCGCAGGCCCTGATCAGGTCATCCAGGTTGATGGGCTCGGGGTCCGGTGACGTCGCGTTGAGCCGCGCCGGTGCCGCCTCGATCGCCGCACGATCGGCGTCGGGGAGCGCCGAGAGGTCGAGGCAGGTGGTGGAGGGGGAGCCCCCGTCGCCGAGTATCGCGTCCAGGAGCAGGTAGGGGCCGAACTCGATCGCCGCGGCGATCACGAGGCCCATGAGGAGCACTCCTGCCTTGGTCACCGACTCGCCGGCGCGGTGCCACCCGTCCGGGGTCGCGTGATGCTCTGGCGGGTCCGGCCGGAGCACGGTCGCCCGCTCGTCCTCTCCGAGGTCGCCGTACGCCGCGTCCCAAGCCAGCAGGAACACCATCAGCACGACCATCGCGAGGAGGATGTAGGCGACGTTCATGGGTGGACCGAACCACCACCCCGGGCCTCGCGTCGAGGGTCAGGGCCCTCCGGTCTCGCATCGCGGCGCGGGCGGCGGCCGTGGTGCGAGGGGTGAGACGGCCGGCCGACCCGGACGAGGCGGCGAGGCGAGTCCCGATTGGGGCCGAAGCCAGCCGGGCATCTGAGCGGAACCCCACCCGGAGGGATCCGTGTCAGCTCCCGACCGCTCGCGCCTGCTGCGCGCCTACATCGCCGACCACCTCCAGCTGCTGCGCGCGGCGCACGACCTCGCCCGCCGTGTCGCGGAACGCGAGCGCGGCGACCTCGCCCGGCTCCTGGACGTCGTGGCCGGCGAGATGCGCGAGCAGGAGCGGGTGGCGATCGCGTTCCTGCAGCAGCTCGGCGCCGGCGCGCCCTGGCTGCGGCTGACCCTGGGGACGCTCGCCGAGCGGATCGGACGGCTCAAGCCGAACGGCCGGTTCCTGCAGCCCTCGCCGCTGGCGCCGGTGTTCGAGCTGGGGGTGCTGGAGGGCCTCCTCGAGAGTACGGCCCGCTTCTGGCGCACCCTGGAGGGCGCGGGCGCCGCGAACGAGGACGTCGCGCGCCGGTACGCCGAGGCCGCCGATGTCCTGGTGCCGCCCCTGGAGCGCTGGAGGTCGCACCTGGGTGCCAGCGCCCTCCGCTCGCCGGAGCCCGCGGCATGAGCGTCCGCGATCGCCTCTTCCGCTGCGTCGTCGGAGCCTGGTTGGCCCTGCGGTGGCGCGATCGGCATGGCCGTCGCCGCCTATCGCCTGCCTCCGCCGGATCGACGTCGAGCGGCGCACCGCGACGCGCGGCGGGATCGACCCCGGTCCCGCCGACCGGCCGGTGCCGGGCGATCCCTCGCGGGTGCAGCCGCGCTCCGCGGGCTCCGGGCCCTCGTCGCGCCGGCGGTACGCGGTGCGCGTCCGCGGCGCACGGCTGTCGGCCGGAGCGGCTCGTCTCCACGCTCGCCGTGGACCCCAACCTCGCCTCGCCCTTCGAGATCGCCCGCTTCGTCAAGACCCGGGGGCGGCTCGGCGAGCTGGAGGTGGGCGACGAATACCTGGTGCGCATCCCCGGTCCCTGGGACGGGCCGGTGCGCGTCGCGGATCGGACCCCGACCACGTTCCGGCTCGCCACCCTCGACGGCCACATGGAGGCGGGCGAGATCGAGTTCTCCGTTCGCGACGAGGACGGGACGCTCGTGATCCAGATCGAATCGGTGGCGCGCAGCGGCAGCACCGCGTCCTGGCTCGCCTACGGGCCGGCGCGGCTGGGCGCCGAGATGCAGCTGCACATGTGGGTCCACTTCCTGCAGCGGGCCGCGGTCCTGTCGGGCGGCGTGCCCGCGGGCCCCGCGGAGGTGACGACCATCCGCTATCCGGACGACCGCGGACGCCTCCCGCGGGCCACGTCGCGCCGGGCGATGCGGACGCTCGACCGGCTCCACGCGCGCGCCCCGAACTTCACCGCCGAGGCCCTCCAGGCCCACGACGCGAAGGAGGGGTGGCGGGTGGACGACTACGTCGTTGACCTGCCGGGAGAGGCTCCCGGGGAGCCCGAGGATGGCGGTGCGTGGCAGACCGCGGTGCGGCTCGCGGGCGACTACGAGTTCGCCGATCCGGCGTTGATCCGCGCGGTCTACCACCCCGACCAGCCGTTCGAGAACCGGGACATGCTGCTCGTGGGGCGCTTCCTGGGCCTGCGCTTCCACCTCGGCGTGCGTGTGGTCGCGACGGTCGACGGCACGCAGGAGTTCGAGGGCCGCCCGGCCCGCGCATGGGGATGGAGCTACGCCACGCTGGAGGGCCACCTCGAGATGGGGCGCATGGACTACCTGGTCATCAAGTTCACGGACACGGGACAGGTGCAGTTCCGCATCCATGCGGTCTCCCGCGCCGCGCGCGTGCGCAACCCGATCGTCCGCTGGGGGTTCCGCCTGTTCGGGCGTCGCCTTCAGGTGCGCTTCGCGCGCACCGCGCAGGAGCGCATGGCCGCCCTCGTGGCACAACGCTCGGCGCCTCGGCACGCGGCGGTCGAGCAGATCGAGGTCCGGCCCGCCGACGAGGCCGGGCGGGGCTCGTCGCGCTCATGACGGACGGACGGAGTTCGCCCCCGCGCCGTCAGGCGGTGGGCGTCGCCACCCCGGCGGCCTCGGCGTCGGCGATCGCGATCTCCACGTGCGCCGCCAGCGCGTCCAGCACCCGGGGATCGAACTGGGTCCCGCGGCCCTCCTGCATCACCGCGAACGCGGCGCGCGGGTGGAGCGCCCCGCGGTACACCCGCGCGCTGGTCAGGGCGTCGTAGACGTCGGCCACGGCCGCGATGCGCCCCTCGATGGGGATCTGCTCGCCGACCAGCCCGCGTGGGTATCCGGCCCCGTCCACGCGCTCGTGGTGGGTCAGGGCGATGGTGGCCGCGAGCGCGAGCACCGGATCGTCCGAGTCGCCCAGCATCTCGTAGCCCAGCAGGACGTGGTCCTGCATCACCGCGCGCTCGTCGGCCGTCAGCGGTCCCGGCTTGGTCAGGATCGCGTCGGGGACGGCGATCTTGCCGACGTCGTGCAGCGTCGCGGCCAGCCGGATGAGCTCGGTGCGCGCGGTCCCGAATCCGAGCCCGAGCGAGAGGACGGCGCACAGGTCGCTCATGCGCGCGATGTGGTCGCCGGTCTCCTCCGAGCGCGCCTCCACCGCGCGCGCCATGCGGCGCACCGCGTCCTCGCGGTCGCGCCCCAGCTGCGCGTGCGACTCCCGCAGGCGGACGGTCGCCTCCTGCAGCCGGGCGTCGCCCTCCCCGACCCGCTCGCGCAGCGCGTCGCGCTCGTGCCGCTGGCGTCCCCGCAGGCGGCGCAGCTCGATCTGGGTCAGCGCCAGCTCGGCGAGGCTGGTCAGGATCCGGACCTCGCGCTCGCTCCAGCGGCGCGGCGCGGCGTCGATGGCGCACAGCGTTCCGACGGCGTGGCCCGTCGCGGTGATCAGCGGTACGCCCGCGTAGGCGCGCAGGCCCTCGGCCGGGACGGAGGGATCGTCCCTCACGAGCGGGTCGTCGCGCGCGTCGTCCACCACCAGCGGCATCCGCGTCTCGACCGGGAAGCGGCAGAAGGCGCCCGCGGCCGGCAGGTCGGTGAGGCCCTCCGGCAGGCCGGTGGCGCTCTTGAGGAACTGACGGTCGTGGTCGACCAGGCTGAGCAGGGCGATGGGCGCGTCCAGGCACAGCGCGGCCAGCCGCGTGATCCGGTCGAAGGCCTCCTCGGGCTCCGTGTCCAGCAGCTCGAGGTCGTCCAGCGCCGACAGGCGAGCCGGGTTGACGATCGCGCCGCGCGGCAGTGGCGCGCGACGGGTGCGGTCGAAGGCCATGCTCGCTCTATCGGCGCGGGCGGACCGAAGCCGAGGGGAACGGCGCGGATCGCGACGCGGGGGTTGGGTATCCGCACGCGGGGGTATGCGAGGCTCAACCCGGAGGACGTTCCACGGCCACCCCGGCGTGGGTCCGCGGCCGGATAGCGTTGGGCGGGTGCTGGCCGGGGCCCGGGAGCGGACGTGAACGACCCCTCACTCATGACCATTGAAATGCGCCTCGACGCCACCCCTGATGCCGCGGGACGGGTGCGCGCCGCGGTCACGACCGCCCTCGACCGGTCGCTGCCGCGCGAGGTGGTCGAGAACGTCCTGATGGTGGCGACCGAGCTGGTCTCCAACAGCGTCATGCACGCCGGCCTGGCGCCCGGCGACCAGATCGCCTTCCGCCTGCGCGCCGACCGCCGCATCAGGGTGGAGGTGGAGGATGCCGGCCGCGGATTCGGCGGCCACGCGCCGCGGGTGGTCGATCCGGGGCGCGACCCGGGCGGCCGCGGGCTCCTGATCGTGGAGCTGCTGAGCGAGGCATGGGGGGTCGAGGAGGACGGTACGGTGCTCGTGTGGGCCGAGCTCGCGCGCTCGCCGGAGTGAGGGTTCCCGGCGCGACCCGCCCGCCCGTCTGGCGCGGCCCGAGGTGATCTGAGATAAGCGAATCGCCGGCGCGGCCCGGCGCCACACCCTTCCCGCCCGCAGGAGACCGATTGCCCTATCCCGAGTCGTTTGGCGCAGGTTCAGTGCTCCGCGGGCGCGTCGAGAGCGTGGGCGATCGCACGCTGCTGTACCTCTCGGGAGAGCTCGACATCGCCACGGCCGGGGCGCTGGAGACGCGGCTGCTGGAGCTCGCGGCCGCGTCCGGGGGCCCGGTCGTCCTGGACCTCGAGGAGCTACGGTTCCTGGGCTCGACCGGGGTGCGCACGATCCTCACCGTGGAGATGCAGCTGGAGCGCAGCGATCGCGCGCTCATCCTGCGCAACGTGGCGGGCATGCCGCGGCGCACCCTCGAGATGACCGGGATCCTGCCCACGCTCACCATCGAGTAGCGGTCCGCCGCGACGGGCGGGGCACCTGGTTCCCACATCGCGCCCGTCGGGTACGTCATATATGCGATGACGGAACGGAATCCAACGCGCGCGGCCGCAGAGCCCGACGCCCGCACGACGCGGGCGCTCGAGATCCTCGGCGTGTCGGGGGCAGGTCTCGACCGGCCCACGCTGGAGCGCGCCTGGAGACGCTTCGCCCGCACGAACCACCCCGACATGTGTCCCGGGGATCCCGGTGCGTGCGCGCGATTCACCCGCGGCCGCGCGGCCTACGAGACGCTGAGCGTCCTCGCACCCCGCCGCGCGACCGACGGGACCCCACGCCGGCGCGGGGTGGTGCCGGCGCCCGTCGCGAGCGAACGCGTCACCGCGTTCGTGCTGCCCGCCCTGTACCCGCGCGAGTGGGTGGCATAGGGCGAACCGCCGGGCCACCGGCCCGTCGAGCAAATCGAGGTCCACGGAAGGAGCCTCCGTGTCACAGATCAGGACGATCGGTCGCGGCCGTCTGGCCGCCGCAGGCGCCGCCATCGCGGCGAGCGCGGCGTGCGCGATGCCCGCCGGCGCGGCGGGGATGAGCATCCTCTACGACCGCGACCCGGCGGTTCAGGCCATCGTGACCCCGACCGACGGGCAGCGCGGGCTGAGCCCGGAGCGGGGCGCCCACCGCCAGGAGAAGTCGGGCGGCCACCTCTTCTACGGCCCCGCGGACGCCGCCTACCGGGTGGCGAAGGTGAACGCCAAGGAGCTCGCGGATCTCTCGGCGGCGCAGATCGCGTCGCGGCTCAAGCTGGCCATCGACCACGGCTGCGGCGCGTTCGGGTGCGCCTCGCACCTGGTGAGCGTCGACGAGGCCGGGGCCTCGATGTCCGACGGCCGCCCGCCCAAGGTGCCGCCGCGGCGGTTCGCCAGCCGCGCGGCGGCGCGGGCCGCGGGTCCCCCCGTGGTCAGGCTGCCGCCGGTGGACCGGGATTCCCTGGGCGCGCGCTTCTCGCGCGCGATGGCCATGCTCGACAGGAGCTCGCCGTACGGGGGCACCTACGCGAGCCGCGTGCACGTCTACATCGCGCCCGCCATGAGCACCGCGATCGCCGTCGGCCGGGGGCCGCACCACAACCTGGGCCGCGACGGCAAGCCGCACTTCACGACCTGGCGCGCGGTCATGCCGGGCCTCGCCCGCGCCGGCGGTCTGTGGCTCGAGATGTACCACGGCTCGCCCGGGTCGGGCACGTCCGCGATGACGGCCGCCGAGTGGCGCACCGTGGCGCCCCGGTTCCTGTCGGTGTCGTCGCGCTACGGCGGCCGGTGGGACCAGCTGCACTTCGTCTTCACCGGCGGCACGGCGCTCCCCGCGGGAGCACCCGCCGCCTGCGGGCCCACCGCGATGACCTGCAGCTGGACCCTGGCGAGCGCCACGGCGGCCAACCGGCGCGTGCTGGCCAACGGCCCGGGGGCCTACGCGGTCGGCGCCGCGGCGTCGGAGTGGCTCGCGAACTTCAACGCGCGCTTCCCCTAGGAGGCCGGCGCTCCGCGCCGCCGGATCTGCCACCCTGGCGCGATGCTCTCGCTGGACGGGGTCCACAAGGCCTACGGACCCCGCACGGTGCTCAGCGCCGTCTCGCTGATCGTCCCCGACGACGCGCGCATCGGCGTCGTCGGGCCGAACGGCATCGGCAAGACGACGCTCCTGCGGATCATGGCCGGCGAGGAGCGGCCGGACGGCGGGCGCGTCCTGCGGGCGCCGCCGGCGCTGCGCGTGGGGCTGCTGGACCAGCGCGGCCGGCCCGGCGCCGACGAGACGGTGGCCGCCCACCTGGCCCGGCGCACGGGCGTCGCGGGCGCCGAGGAGCGCCTCGACGCGCTGACGGCGGCCCTGGCCGACGACCCCGGCCGGGCCGACGAGTACTCCGAGGCGCTGGAGCGGTTCCTCGCCCTCGGAGGGGCCGACCTCTCCGCGCGCGCGGGCGCGGCGCTGACCGAGGTGGGCCTCGCACCCGACCGGCTGGACGTGCCCATGTCCGCGCTGTCGGGCGGGCAGGCCGCCCGCGTGGGCCTGGCGGTGCTGATCCTCGCCCGCGTCGACGTGCTCCTGCTGGACGAGCCGACCAACGACCTCGACTTCGCCGGTCTCGAGATCCTCGAGCGCCTCGTGGACGCCCATCGCGGCGCGGTGGTGGCGGTCTCCCACGACCGCGCCTTCCTGGACCGCTGCGTGCGCCGGGTGGTCGAGGTGGTGGAGCCCTCCCACGAGGTGCGCGAGTACGCGGGGGGCTGGACCGACTACGTCGCCCAGCGCGACCAGGCGCGCGAGCACCAGTACGAGGCGCACGCGCGGTACGCGGGGGAGCGGGACCGCCTGCAGGACCGCATCCGGCGCCAGCGGGCCTGGTCCGAGGAGGGCGTGCGACGCGAGAAGCGGCGGCCCAAGGACCCGGACAAGATCGGCCGGGCGATGCGCTCCGAGCGGTCCGAGCAGCAGGCGTCCAAGGTGCGCGCCACCGAGCGCGCGATCGAGCGGCTCGACGCCGTCGACAAGCCGTGGGAGGGCTGGCGGCTCCAGCTGCGCCTGGCCTCGGGGCGCGGCGGGGGCGACCAGGTCGCGGTCCTGGAGGGGGCGGTGGTGAACCGCGGCTCCTTCCGGCTGGGGCCGGTCGACCTGGACGTGCGGCGCGGCGACCGGCTGGTCGTGACCGGCCCCAACGGGGGCGGCAAGAGCACCCTGATCGCGGCCCTCCTCGGCCGCGTGCCCCTCGCCGCCGGCCGGGGCCGGATGGGACCCTCCGTGGTGGTGGGCGAGGTCGAGCAGGAGCGGACCGCCCTCTTCGGGGCCCCGCGCCTGCTGGACGCCGTCGTCGAGCGCTCCGGCCTGCGGGCCCAGGAGGCCCGCACCCTGCTCGCCAAGTTCAACCTGGACGCCGACCGGGTCTCCCGGCCCGCCGAGGCCCTGTCGCCCGGCGAGCGCACCCGCGCGCTGCTGGCGATCCTCGCCGCCCGGGAGGTCACCTGCCTGGTGCTCGACGAGCCCACCAACCACCTCGACCTCGAGGCCATCGAGCAGTTGGAGGACGCCCTGGGGGACTTCGCGGGCACGCTCATCCTGGTGACGCACGACCGCCGGATGCTGGAGCGGGTACGGATGACCCGCCGGATCGCGGTCGACCACGGGCGTGTGACCGAGACGGCCTGACAGATTTACGGGGCCGGTCCGGGCGTCTCCCGGCCCGGCGCGTGCCCACGCCCACCCCGGACCGAGATGTTCCTCGCCCTCCGAGAGATCCGCCGTGCCAAGGCCCGCTTCGGGCTGCTGATGGCCGCCGTCGCGCTGCTGGTGTTCCTGATCCTCACCCAGCAGGCGCTCCAGAGCGGCCTGATCACCTCGTTCGTCGGCGCGATCGAGCGCCAGTCGGCGCCGGTGCTCGTGTACTCGGTCGACGGCCAGCGCACCCTCCAGGGGAGCGTGATCACGCCGGACCTCGAGAAGCGGATCGCGGCGGTGCCCGGGGTGGCGGAGACCGGGCAGATCGGGCAGGGGACCTTCACGGTCTCCGTCGACGGCGCCGAGCCCTCGGACGCGGCCCTGATCGGATACACGCGGGCGGACCTGGGCGGGCCCGACGCGGTCAGCTCCGGCCGCACGGCCCGCGCGGCCGGCGAGGCGGTGGGCAGCGCGGGCGACTTCTCCCTGGGCGACCGGGTCACGGTGGAGGGGGCCGCGGGCGACGGGCCGCGGCTGCGCGTGGTCGGGCTGGCCGCGGACGCGCAGATCCAGGTGACGCCGACCCTCTTCGTCGCCTGGGCGGACTACGCGGCCGCCACCCGGGCGGCCAACCCCGACGCCACGACCATCCTCCCGGGGGCGATCGGCGTGCGCCCGGCGGACGGGGTGACGCCCGCGGAGCTGACGCGCGCGCATCAACGACGCCTCCGGCGAGGCCGACGCCCTCACGCGGGCGCAGGCGGCCGAGAAGTCGCCGGGCGTCGCGCAGGTGAAGCGGTCCTTCCAGCTGATCTTCCTGCTGTTCGCGCTCGTCGTGCCGCTGGTGACGGGGCTGTTCTTCCTCATCATCACCCTGCAGAAGTCCCGGTCGCTGACGCTCCTGCGCGCGATCGGCGCGCCGGCGGGCGTGCTGGTGCGATCGCTGCTCGTGCAGGTGCTGATCATCATCGGCGGCGGCATCGTGCTGGGAACCGCTCCTGTTCCTGCCGCTCTCCCAGACCACGGTGGGATCGCTCGCGCTCAGCTTCGATCCGGTGGCGGTGCTCCTGTGGGCCGCCCTGCTCCTGGTCCTGGGGCTGGTGAGCGCGGTGGCCGCCGCCCGCCGGGTCCTGGCGATCGACCCGATCGAGGCGACGACCGGCGGCGGGGCCCGATGAAGCTGGCCCTGCGCGAGCTGCGGCGGCGTCCCGGCCGCTTCGTCGTCGCCACGGCGATCCTGACCCTGATCGCGGTGCTGCTGATGTTCCTCGGGGGGCTGCTCGACGGCCTGATCGCCGGCAGCACGGGCGCCCTGCGCGCCCAGCAGGCCGACCTCATCGTGTTCTCGTCCACCTCCGAGGACTCGCTGGTGCGCAGCCGCATCACGCCGGCGGTGCGGGAGGAGGTCGAGGACACGGTGGGCGCCGAGCGGGTGTCGGGCCTGGGCAGCGTCCAGCTCGGCGCCCGCGTCGAGGGCCGCGGCCCGCGCGACCTGGTCCCGGTGGTGCTGTTCGGCTACGAGCGCGCCCCGAGGGGCATCCCCGACGCCGTCCCCGGCGCGGGGCGCGTCTACGCCGACGCCTCGCTGCGCGCCGACGGCGTGCGCGAGGGCGCGGTGGTCCGGCTGGGGCCGGCCCGCACGCCCGTCGAGGTGATCGGCTTCCTCGACGACAGCCGCTACTCCGGCCAGGGCACCCTGTGGGGGTCGCTGGAGACCTGGCGCGCCGTGCTCGCGGCCAACCGGCCCGCCGCGCGGGTGGGCGAGGGGGTGGTGCAGGCGCTGGTGGTGCACGACGCGGCGGCCTCCCAGGCCGCCGCCATCGACGCCGCCACCGGCGGCGCGACCTCCACGCTCACGATCTCCCAGGCGATCGAGCAGCTGCCGGGCGTCTCGCAGCAGCGGACCGTGTTCAACCAGATCATCGGGATCACCGTGGTGATCGCGATCGTCGTGGTGGCGCTCTTCTTCGCCCTGATCACCGTGGAGCGCATCGGGCTGTACGGCGTGCTCAAGGCGGTGGGGGCCAGCTCGGGCACCCTCTTCGCCGGCGTCCTGCTGCAGGCGCTGGTCGTGACGCTCGTCGCCTCGGCCATCGCCGTCGCCGCCTCCCTCGCCCTGGACGCCCTCATCCCGGCGGGGTCGATCCCCTTCGTGACGAGCCCGGCCCGGCTGCTCAGCAGCGTCGCCTACCTCGTGGTCGCCGCGCTGGTCGGCTGCGCCTTCTCCCTGCGGCGCGTGCTGCGCGTCGATCCGGCCTCGGCCATCGGGGGGGACCAGTGAGATCCCGCCCGCCGCACCACCATCCGACCCCGCCCACCACGCCCGCCCCACGGAGTGCCCGATGACCGACACGCCCACCGACGCCGCGCTCAGGATGGAGGGCGTCCGCAAGGTCTACGAGGTCGGCGGGGAAGAGGTCGTCGCCCTCGCGGGCGCCGACGTCACCGTGGGCGCCGACGAGATCGTCGCCCTGGTGGGGCCCTCCGGCTCGGGCAAGACCACCCTCTGCTCGATCGCCGGCGGGCTGCTCACCCCCAGCGCGGGCACGGTCGTCGTGGGCGGGGAGGACATCTCGGACTACAGCCCGCGGCAGCTGACCGAGTTCCGGCGCGCCTCCGTCGGCTTCGTCTTCCAGACGGTCAACCTGATCCCGTTCCTCACCTGCCGCGAGAACCTGCTGGTGGTGGACGAGATCGGCCCGCGGACGGGCGCCAAGGCTCGTGCGCGCGCCGACCAGCTCCTGGAGGAGCTGGGCCTGGCCGACCGCGCCCGCAACCTGCCCGCCCAGCTCTCGGGCGGCCAGCGGCAGCGCGTGGCCATCGGCCGGGCGCTGATGAACGAGCCCGGCCTGGTGCTCTTCGACGAGCCCACCTCGGCCCTCGACACCGAGCTCGGAGACCAGGTGGTGCGGCTGATCCGGGACGAGATGAAGTCGCGCGGGACCGCCGCCATCATCGTCACGCACGACGACCGCATCACCCACTACGCCGACCGCGTGGTGAGGATCGTGGACGGCCGCATCGCGGGGGACGGCGCCGGCTGATTCACCCGCAGGATCACCCCGTTCGCCGCTACCCGCGGGCGCCGCGCTCGGCTTCACTCCCCGAGGAGGCCGCGCGCCGCACGGCTCCACCCGAGCCGGGGGTGCACGATGTGGTGGGGAATGGGCTTCGTCCTGGCGGTCATCTACCTCACGCTGCTGATCGTGATGGGCGTCTCGACCCTGCAGAAGGGTCACACCGCGATGTTCTGGATCGGGATCATCTTCCCGGTGCTCTGGATCATCGGGGCCTTCCTGCCGCCCACCGAGAAGGCCCTCGCCCGCGGCTGACCGCGCGGCCGCGATCGTCCGGACGTCGCACCGGGCCGCCCGCCGGCGGCCCGGTGCGCCATGATCCCCCCGTGATCTGTTCCGGGAGGGGTGAATGAGCGAGCGGGCGGACGTGGTGGTGGTGGGCGCCGGGCCGGCGGGCTCCACGGCGGCCTACCGGCTGGCGCGCGCCGGCGCGCGGGTGCTGCTGCTCGACCGCCAGCCGTTCCCGCGCGACAAGCCGTGCGGCGGCGGCCTGACCATGCGGGCCGTGAAGGTGCTGCCGGTGGACGTGTGGCCGGTGGTCGAGGACGTCATCACCCGCCTGGACGTCCGGTCCGGATACGCCGGCAACCCGGTCCGGCACCGCTACACGCGTCCGCTCGCCTGGATGACCCAGCGCCGGCGCCTCGACCAGTTCCTCGCCGAGCGGGCGGCCGACGCCGGCGCCGACTTCCAGGACGGTGTGCGCGTGCGCGACATCGAGCTGGGCGAGCGCGGCGCGACGGTCTGCCTCGACGACGGCCGGCGCATCGGCGCCGAGGTGGTCATCGGCGCCGACGGTGTCAACGGGGTCAGCGCCAAGGCCCTCGGGCTGAGTGCCCAGCGCACGTTCGGCGTCGCCCTCGAGGGCAACGCGCCCATGACGCCCGAGCGCGAGCGGCGGCATCGCGCCGCGATGCTGCTCGAGCTGGCGGTGGTCCCCGGGGGCTACGGCTGGATCTTCCCCAAGGGGGACCACGTCAACTTCGGCGTGGGGGGCTTCGCCGCCGAGGGCCCGCGGATGCGCGACCACCTCGCGCGCCTGTGCGAGCAGCACGGCGCCCGCGTGGAGGAGCTCGAGAACGTGCGCGGCTACCGCATGCCGCTGCGGCGCAGCTGGGGCGGCGCCGCGCAGGGGCGGGCCGTCGTGGTGGGGGACGCGGCCGGCATCCTCGATCCCTTCTCCGGCGACGGCATGTTCGAGGCCTTCACCAGCTCGGAGATCGCCAGCGAGGCGGCGCTCGACGTGCTGGCCGGGCGCCAGGAGTCGATGGCGCCGTACGACCGCCGCCTGGAGCGCTCCCTCGCCGGCCACGCGGCCGGGGCCTGGGTGGCCCGGGCCGCCGCCGAGCGCTTCCCCAACGCGGTCTGGCGCATGGCGCGCACGCCGGCGGCCGCCCGCGTCCTGGAGCACCGGCTCGCCAACCGGACCTCGGAGCGCCGCCTGCCCTTCATCGACCGTCTGGAGCGCGCCGCCCGTCGCGCGGTGGAGCCGCAGGCCGGCTGATCCGGTTCGCCGTGAAGGTTCCGGCGATTCTTGCACGCTGCAAGTAACGCGTGATACCACTGCCGCCATGGCGGGAGAGGGCCCGGCGGGCACGTACGACGACGGCTGGGTCGCGCTGGACATGCGGGCCCGCACCGCGTCGGTCGACGGCGTCCCGACCGAGCTGGCCCCGACCGAGTTCGCGACGCTGGAGGCGCTGGTGAGCAACGCCGGCGCGGTGCTGGCGGCGGCGGACCTCGCCGAGCGCGTGCGGTGCGCGCCGGGGGCGGCCTCGGTGTTCCAGGTGCGCCTGAGCATCGCCCGCGTGCGGGCCGCGCTGGGACCCGCACCCCAGGGCGGCTCGCCCATCGTGACGCTGCCCGGATACGGCTACCGGTACAACCCGCCCCCGATCGACGGGTAGGTCGCCCCGCCGCCGGGGGCGCATCCCCCGGCGCGGGGGCCCGCGGCACGTAGAGTGCCGCGCGTGGCCGGCAGACGCCGTCAGCAGCAGGGCCTGGAGCGGGTCCTCGGCGCCCCCGCGCTGTTCGCGACGGCCTACGGCAACGTCGGGTCGTCGATCTACTACGCCCTCGGCGTCACGGCGGCCCTCGCGCTGGGGCTCACGCCGGTCGTCTTCCTGATCGCGGGCCTCATCTTCGCCCTGACCGCGGCGACCTACGCCGAGGGCACCGTCCGCTTCCCCGAGGCCGGCGGCTCGGCGAGCTTCGCCCGCCAGGCCTTCAACGAGATCGTCAGCTTCGGGGCCGCCTGGGCCCAGATGCTCAACTACATCATCACGATCGCCATCTCGGTGTTCTTCGTGCCGCACTACCTGTCGATCTTCTGGAGCCCGCTCAAGCAGAACCCCTGGGACGTGATCGTCGGCGCGGGCGATCGTGGTGCTGCTGGTCGGGCATCAACATCGTCGGCGTCAAGGAGGCGGCCAAGCTCAACATCGTCCTGGCCGTCATCGACTTCGCCACCCAGGCGCTGCTGGTGCTGCTGGGCTTCGCGCTGATCTTCTCCCCGACGATCCTGGTCGACAACGTGGACTTCGGGGTGGCGCCCGACCTGGAGCGACTTCTTCCTGGCGATCCCCGTGGCGATGATCGCCTACACCGGGATCGAGACGATCTCGAACCTGGCCGAGGAGGCGCGCGACCCCTCGCGCGACATCCCGCGCTCGATCCGCCTGGTCGGCGATCGCGGTCTACGCGATCTACTTCACCCTGCCGGCCGATCGCGCTCTCGGCGCTGCCGGTCACCCTCGGCCCGGACGGCTACACCACCGAGCTGGGCCTTCCCCCGGAGGACGGCGGCTTCGCCAACGACCCGGTCCTCGGTCTGGTGGAGAACCTCGGCATCGAGGGGATCACCCTCGACGTGCTCAAGATCTACGTCGGCGTCCTGGCCGCGACGATCCTGTTCATCGCGGCCAACGCGGGCGTGATCGGCGCGTCGCGCATCACCTACTCGATGGCCAACTACCGGCAGCTGCCGGAGCCGTTCCGGCGGCTCCACCCGCGCTTCAAGACGCCCGTGGCTCGCGCTGGTCCTCTTCGCGGGGGTCGTTCTCGATCATCGCGCTGCTGCCCGGCCAGACGGACTTCCTCGGCACGATGTACTCGTTCGGCGCGATGCTCTCGTTCACGATCGCGCACGTCTCGATCGTGGCCCTGCGGGTGCGCCGCCGCGACGAGGAGCTGGTGTACCGCGCCCGGCCCAACCTGCGCTGGCGCGGGGTCGACTGGCCGCTGTTCGCCATCGTCGGCGGCCTCGCGACCGGTCTGGCGTGGCTGGTGGTGGTCATCGAGGACCCCCTCACGCGCTACGCCGGTCTCGCCTGGATCGCCCTGGGCTTCGTGGTCTACGCCGTCTACCGGCGGGGCGTCCTGAAGATCCCGATGTCCGAGACGGTGCGGGCGCCGGTGCTGGTGCTCGGGCCGTCGCTCCAGATCGAGTACCGCTCGATCGTGGTGCCGGTGACGCGCTCGGCGGCGTCCGAGGAGGCGCTGCTCACCGCGGCGCGCCTGGCGGCCGAGCGGCGCGCCCGGGTGGCCGTCGTGCACGTGCTCCAGATCCCGATGGAGCTGCCGCTCACCGCGAGCCTGCCCGCCGAGGAGCGCACGGCCAACGCCCTGCTCGACGACGCGCGCGCCCTGGTCGAGAGCCACGGCGTGCGCGCCGTGACCCGCCTCGAGCGCGCCCGCAGCGCCGGTGAGGCGATCGTGGCCGACGCCGCCTCGCGCAACGCCGAGCTGATCGTGATCGGCTCGCCCCGCCGCGGCCTCGGCCGCCGGGCGCCGGTCTTCGGCCGCACCGTGCGCTACGTGCTCAAGCACAGCCCGTGCCGGGTGATCGTGGTGGCCGAGCGGACCCCCGAGAAGGCGCCCGCCGAGAGGGCGGCGGCGTGAGGACGGGGACCGGGCCCATGATCCTGGCCGGCCTGGTGGTGGTGCTGGGGCTGCTGGTGGTGGCGCGCACCATCGCCCTCGGGGTGGGCGGCGGCCTGGGCCTGCTGATCGGCGGCCTGATGGTCGCTCGGCGGGGGCCTGCGCATCTACCTGGGCGTGGCGACGTGGCGAAACCGCTGACCGACACCACGCGCCGCCTGCGGGCGCGCTCGCTGGGCCTGGTCGCCTACGGGGAGATCGGCTCGTCGCTGATCTTCGCGCTCGGGCATCGTGGCCCTGTGCGCGCGACGGCGCTCACCCCGTGGGTGCTGCTGGCCGTGGGCCTGCTGGTGCTGGTGGTGACCCTGTCCTACGCCGAGGGCTCCACCGCGATGCCCGAGGCCGGCGGCGCGGCCACCTTCGTGCGCCGCGCCTTCAGCGACCCGCTCGGCTTCGTGACCGGATGGGCGCTGTTCCTCGACTACCTGGTGGTCATCGCCATCACGGCGCTGTTCGTGCCGCACTACCTGGGGGGCGCGCTGGGGTGGGACGGCATCACCGACAAGCCGTGGGACGCCGTCGTCGGGATCGCGGTGATCGGGGCGCTCGCGGTGGTGCGCCGCATCCGCCGCATCCGGCTCTACGCGGTGGCGGTCGTGATGGCCGGCGTCGCGGTGGTGGCCCAGCTGTCGCTGGCGGTCCTCGGCTTCGCGCTGGTGCTGGTCAGTCGGACGCGCTCACCATCGGCGTCGACCTCGGCACCACGCCCTCGTGGTCGTCGATCGCGGTGGCCCTGTCGCTGGCCACGCTCGCCTACACGGGGCTCGAGACCGTCGACCAACTTCGCCGCCGAGGTCCGCGAGCCGGGCCGCACGATGCCCCGCACGCTGTTCCTGGGCATCGGCGCGGTGGTGGTGCTCAACGTGGCCGTCTCGATGGTCGGCGTCTCGGCGTACCCGGTGGAGCCGGCCGCGGGCGCGCCCGACGGGGTGGCGGGCGGCCTGGCCACCGAGTGGCTGCAGGCGCCGCTGCTCGGCATCGCCACCGCGATCGGCGACGAGCTGCCGGGGGGCGGCGGCCTGGTTCGAGGCGGCGATCGGCGTCTCCGAGGCCCTCATCCTGATCACGGTGATGGCGACCGCCATGGCCGGGGGCGAGCGCCTCGCGTACTCGATGGCCCGCTACGACATGCTGCCCCACGCGTTCGCCCGGCCCGAGCGGGGCGCGTCGCCCACGCGGCGCGGCCACCCTGGCCGCGGCGGTCATCGCCCCGGTGCTGATCGTGCTCGCCGACGCGCTGGGCGACGGGGCGCGCTTCCTGGCCGGGCTCTACAGCTTCGGCGTCCTGATCGCGATGACCGCCGCCCAGCTCGCCGTGGTGCGCCTGCGCATCGCGCGAGCCCGAGCTGCCGCGGCCCTTCCGCGTGCCCGGCAACATCCCCTGGCGCGGGGTCTCGATCCCCGTGGTGCCGGTGATCGGCGCGGTCCTCACGGCGGTGCTGTGGGTCACCTCGCTCGCCACCCACGGCGGCGCGCTCATCGCCGGCCCGGTGTGGCTCGCGATCGGCGTGGTGGTGTACCTGGTCTCGCGCCGGGCGGGAGGGGAGAGCCTCCTCGGGCGCGCGACGCCGGCCGTGCCGGACCTGGTGGCCGCCCCCGAGCACGAGATGCGGACCATCCTGGTGCCGCTCAAGCTCAGCAACGTCGGCGAGGAGGTGCTGGCGACGGCGATCAAGCTGGCCGAGGAGCGCGAGGCCGAGGTGCGGGTGCTGTGCGTCGTCAAGGTGCCCCTGTCGCAGCCCCTGGACGCGGTCTCCGACGAGGACGAGGCCCGCGCCCGGGCGGCCCTGGAGGAGGTGCGCGAGATCGCCGAGGAACAGGGCGTCGAGCTGCAGGCGCGCCTGGTGCGGGCCCGCTCGCTGAGCGAGGCGATCATCGCCGAGGCGCACGACGTCGGGGCGGACGCGATCGTGCTGGGCTCGGCGCCGCGCTGGCGCAGCCACAAGCGCTTCTTCAGCCCGACCGTCGATGAGGTCTTGCGCGGAGCGCCCTGTGAGGTGATGGTCGTCACTTATCCGGAGGGCGTCCTCGCAGGACGACGGAAGAGTCATGATGCGGACATGAACGCGATCGTGGTGGGTGTGGGCGCGTCGGCGTCGACCCTGGCGCAGCGGCTGGCCGGCGACGGGTGGGAGGTCACCGTGATCGAGCTCGAACGAGGAGAACCTCGTGCGGCTGGGCCCGGACTGGCGCCACCCGCTGGTGCTCGGGCACGGCATGGACGAGAAGGTGCTCGAGGAGGCCGGCATCGGCGAGGCCGACGCGGTGATCGCCGCGACCGACGGCGACAACACCAACCTGGTCATCGCCCAGGTCGCCACCAAGCGCTACTCGGTGCCCCACGTGGCCGCGCGGATCCAGGATCCCGCCGCGCGCCGAGGCCTACGCCGATCGCGGCTTCGAGATCATCTCGCCGGTGCAGATCGCCATCGACGAAGCTGGCCAAGTGGGCAGCGAACGCACGAGAGGTCGTCTGATGTTCGCCATCGTCGTGGGCGGCGGGAAGATCGGCGCCAACGTGACGCGCTCCCTGGTCGGAGCGCGATCGCGAGGTGGTGGTCGTCGAGCAGAACCCCGCCCGCGCCGACATGCTGGAGGGGGAGTTCGGGCACCGGGTCGTCCACGGCGACGGCACCGAGCTCTACGTGCTGGAGCTGGCGGGCGTGACACGCCCGCCCGACATCGTCGTCGCCGTGACCGGCGACGACGAGGACAACCTCGTCATCGCCCAGCTCGCGCGCGAGCGCTACGGCGTGGAGAAGGTGATCGCCCGCGTCAACGACCCGCGCAACCAGGTCCACTTCGACCTGCTCGGCGTGGCGCCGACGATCTGCTCCGACGCTGCGGATCATGGCCCTGATCGAGCACGAGGTGCCCGAGCACGACCTGGTGCACCTGCTCGAGCTGCGCAAGGAGAACCTCGAGATCATCGAGGTCGAGATCGGCACCACGTGCCCGTGCGTCGGCAAGGCGGTCGACGGCCTCGGCCTGCCGGCGGGCTCGCGCCTGATCTCGGTGGTGCGCGGCGGCACGGCCGAGATCGCCGTCGGCTCGACGGTGCTCGCGCCGGGCGACCAGGTGCTCGCGATCCTGGAGCCCGGCCGCGAGGACGAGGTGCGCAAGATCCTGATCGGCCGGTGAGCCCGGCGATGGGCGCCGAGGCGGCCGAGCGCCGCGAGCGCGTCCTGGCCGCCCTGGTCGAGGCCGGCGCGGCGGGCGTCTCCGGGGAGGCCCTGGCCGAGACGCTCGGCACCTCGCGGGCGTCGGTGCACCGCCACGTGGAGGCCCTGCGGCGCGACGGCGTCGACGTCGCCAGCGCCCACGACGGCTACCGGCTGGGGGAGGGCGAGGACCCGGTCGTGCCGCTGCTGGTGGCCCCGCGGCTCACCCCGCCGCTGGCCGGGCCGGTCACGTGGCGCCCCGAGACCGGGTCGACCAACGAGGACCTGATCGCGCTCGCCCGCGCCGGCGCGCCCGAGGGCACGGTGATCGGGGCCGACATCCAGACCGCCGGGCGGGGCCGGCGCGGGCGCAGCTGGATGGCCGCCCGCGGGCACGCGCTGCTGGTGTCGGTGCTGCTGCGCCCGGGCGTGCCGCCGGTCAACGCCGGGCTGCTGCCCATCGTGGCGGCGGTGGGCGCCGCCGAGGCCCTCGGGCCCGATGCCCGCATCGTGTGGCCCAACGACATCCTGATCGACGGGCGCAAGGTGGCCGGGATCCTGTGCGAGATGTCGGCCGACCAGGAGGAGGTGGCGTGGGCCGTGGTCGGCATCGGCGTCAACGTGCGCTCGGCGCCCGACCTCGACGACGCCCGCTGGAGCCCCGGCGCCCTCTCCGACCGCGGCGATCCGCCCCGGCGCGCCGACCTGCTGGTGGCCCTGCTCGCCGCCCTCGGCGAGCGCTACGCGGGGTGGGTGGCCGACGGGCCCCGACGCGACGCTGGCCGCCTTCGCCGCGCGCGACGCCCTGGTGGGGCGCACCATCGCGGTGAGCCTGCCCGAGGGCGAGGTCTCCGGGGTCGCCGAGGGCACCGACGAGCTCGGGCGCCTGCGCGTGCGCACCGACGACGGGCGAGCGGCGCCTGGGTGCCGGCGAGGTGGTCCGGGTCGCCCACTAGGGCCCCGGGGCGGGCCTCCCCGTCTCGACGCTGCGCTTGAGGCGGGCCAGGCGGTCGTCCCAGGCGCGCTCGGTGGCCGCCAGCCAGGTCGTGGTGGGGTGCAGCGCGCCCCTCGCGCAGGCGGTAGCGCACCTCGCGCCCGCGCGGCCGGCAGGCGCTCCACCAGGCCGGCGTCCTCGAGCGTGGCCAGGTGCTTGGCGACCGCCTGCCGGGTGATGGGCAGGCGGTCGGTCAGCGCCGGCACGGTGGTGGTGCCGTCGTGCAGCAGCGACTCCACCATGCGGCGCCGGGTGGGGTCGGCCAGCGCGGCGAAGCACCGCGCCCAGCGGCGTCGCTCACGCGAAGGCCGGGGTCGAAGGCACGCCGCCAGGCGCGCCACGGGCACCGTGGGGCGCGTCTCGGTCACCACCACGCGCGCGCCCGCGGGCGCCGCGACGACCAGGAACTCGACGCGCGTCGCGGGCTCCTCGCCCTCCCACCACCACCACACCAGGCGGTGCGGCGGCTCGGCCACCTCGACGTGGATCTCGCGGTCGGGCTCGTCCAGCCAGCGCTCGCGGCCCTCCTCGGTGGCCAGCGCCTCCCAGACGTCCTCGGGCGTCGCCTCGAGCTCGATCTCGCGTCGTGCGGGCATGGCGGCCTCCTTTGACAACTCGATTGGTTGCTATCGTGATGACAACCTGTGAGTTGTCGAAAGGATAGCCGATGCCGCTCATCCCGATGGTCGTCGAGCAGAGCCCCCGCGGGGAGCGCTCGTTCGACATCTACTCGCGCCTGCTCAACGAGCGGATCGTCTTCCTCGGGCCAGGCCGTGGACGACCAGATCGCCAACCTGGTCGTGGCCCAGCTGCTGCACCTCGAGAGCGAGGACCCCGACAAGGACATCGCCCTCTACATCAACTCGCCCGGCGGGGTCGTGTACGCGGGCCTCGCGATCTACGACACGATGCGCTTCATCCGCCCCGACGTGCAGACGATCTGCTTCGGCGATCGCGATGAGCATGGGCTCGCTGCTGCTGGCCGGCGGCGCCCCGGGCAAGCGGATGGCGCTGCCCAACAGCCGCATCCTCATCCACCAGCCCAGCGGCGGCTTCCAGGGCCAGGCCAGCGACATCGAGATCCACGCCCGCGAGACCCTCGCGCTGCGCCGAGCGCGTCGACGAGATCTACGCCGAGCACACCGGCCAGCCGATCGAGCGCATCACCGCCGACATGGACCGCGACCGCTTCTTCACCGCCGAGGCGGCCCGCGACTACGGCCTGGTGGACCGCGTCATCGACGCCCACGAGATCACCAGCGCGCCCCTCGGCTTCCGGGGTTAGAGGGTCGCGGCCGCGCTAGTGATGGTGCGGGGCGTCGCAGTGGTCGTGGTGGCAGTGGCACTCGGCGGCCTTGGGGTTGGCCTCGCACCAGGGGGAGCAGAAGCGCTCGCCCTTCTTGGCCTCGCAGGTGCAGCTGGAGTGCTGGCAGACGGCCATCGCGGATCCTCCGTGTGGTTGGGCGCCCGCCGGCGGGCGGGCGCCCCCAACCCTGGCAGGGCGCGCGCGGGTCCGTCCACCCCGAGGCGCGCGGCCGAGGGGCAGGAGCAGCGCCCGTCAGCGGGCGCCGCGGCTCTTCTCCGTCGGCTCTCCGTGGCCCTCGCGGGTCGTCTCGTCGCCCTCCGGGCCGGAGCCGCCGAGTCCCTTCATCGCCGGGCCGCCCGGGCCCGCGTCGGGGTCCTCGTGGCCCTGGCGCGGCTCCAGGGTCTCCGGCGCGTCCGGCCCCGCGCCCTCGCCCTCGGGCATGCGCTTGGTGAACTCGGCCGGCGTGATCTCCTCGCGGTCTCCGTCCTCGCCCATTCGAGCTCTCCCGTCGTCGCGGTGTCCCGCCGGTGATACCCGCCGGGAGGGCTCGCCCACGCGCCCGGTAGCCTGGGGCCGTGCGGGTCGCGGTCTACCACGGCGCCGGTCGCCTGAGCCTCGAGGAGCGCCCCGACCCGGTCGCCGGTCCCGGCGAGCTGGTCGTGCGGGTGCGCGCCTGCGGCCTGTGCGGCAGCGACCTGATGGCCTGGTACCAGGACCCGCGCGCCCCGGTGGTGCTGGGGCACGAGCCCGCCGGCGAGGTCGTGGCCGCCGGCCCGGGCGCCCCGTTCGCGGTGGGCGAGCGCGTGTTCGTGCACCACCACGTGCCCTGCATGACCTGCGCCCTCTGCCGCGCCGGCCGCCACACCCTGTGCGAGACCTTCCGGCGCACGCGCATCGACCCCGGCGGCCTGGCCGAGCTCATCCGGGTGCCCGCCGAGAACGCCCGCCTCGACGTGCTCGCCCTGCCCGCCGCAGGTCAGCGACATCGACGCCACCCTCATCGAGCCGCTGGGCTGCGTGCTGCACGGCCAGCGCATGGCCGGCGTCGCGCCCGGGTCGCCGGGTGGCCGTGGTGGGCGCCGGCGCGATGGGCCTGCTGGAGATCGCGGCCGCCCGCGCGATGGGCGCCGCCGCGGTGGTCGCCGTGGAGCCGCGCGAGGACCGGCGCGCGCTGGCCGTCCGGGCCGGCGCCCGCGCCCTGGCCGACGCCGACCCCGCCGCGGTGGCCGCAGGCCCTGGGCGGACCCGCCGACCAGGTCTTCGTCTGCACCGCCGCGCCCGAGGCGATCGCCGGCGCCCTCCACCTGGCCGGCGCCGGCCGGGGTCGTCCAGCTGTTCGCGCCGCCGCGGCCGGGCACCCCGGTGCCGCTCGACCTGGGCGCGGTCTTCTTCCGCGAGGTCACGATCCAGTCCACCTACTCGGCGGGGCCGCTCGACACCCGCGACGCCCTGGCGCTGCTGGCCGCCGGCGCGATCCCGGTGGCCGACCTGCTCTCCCACCGGCTTCCCCTGGAGGACGTGGAGGAGGCCTTCCGCCTGGCCCGCTCGGGCGAGGCCACCAAGGTGGTCGTCCTGCCCTAGGCAACCCGCGGGTGCTCACCCCGCCTTGCGCGCCACCCCGGACTCGAAGCGGGAGCGGTCGACCACGAAGCGCTCGTGGTGGCCGGTGCAGATCGCCTCGAGCGCGTCGTCCACCTCGGCCGAGAAGCGCAGGCGCCGGCCGTTGACCGCGTCCAGCCTCACCCGGGCGACCACCTCCATGCCGGGCGGCGTGGCGGCCACGTGGCTCAGGTCGACGTGGGTGCCCAGCGACAGCTCGCCCTCGTCGAGGTGGGGGGCGATGGCCTGGATGCACGCCCACTCGACGAAGCCGACCATGAACCCGGTGGCGAACACCTCGGGCATCGCGGCGAACTCGGGCGACTCCGGGTACAGGTGCGGGACCGTCTTGGTGACCGGCACCGTGAAGCGCAGCTCGTGCGTGAGCCCGGCGGCGAGGGTGGGTCTCATCGGCGCCCGTCCATCGCGGCGCACGTTACCGCCCGCGGCCCCCGCGTGCCGGGAAGGGGCATGGCGGCGGAGGTTCGCTATGCTGCGCGAGCGGGTCACTGACCCGTATTCGTGGTGGACGTAGCTCAGCTGGTAGAGCTCCTGGTTGTGGTCCAGGCGGTCGTGGGTTCGAATCCCATCGTTCACCCCTCGGCCGGTCTCGGGCGGGTGTGGCGAAACCGGTAGACGCGCTAGGTTTAGGTCCTAGTGGGGCAACCCTTGGAGGTTCGAATCCTCTCACCCGCATACCCCCGAACCGCCGTGCGGCGGGAGTCCACATGCCGCTGACCGCAGAAGTCACCCCGCTCGAGGAGAACAAGGTCCGCCTCGACGTGGCCGTCCCCGAGGACGAGGTCCAGAAGGGCATGGCGCGCGCGATCCGCCAGCTGGGACGCGAGGTGCGCGTCCCCGGCTTCCGCCCGGGCAAGGCCCCGGCGGAGGTGATCGTGCAGCGCGTCGGCCGCGACGCGGTCGTGCAGGAGATGCTCAAGGGCTCGCTCGGCGGCTGGTACTCCGCCGCCGTCGCCGAGACCGGCGTCCAGCCGATCGACGACCCCGACCTCGACCTGGAGAGCGTGCCCGAGGAGGGCGACCTCACCTTCCAGGCCACCGTCCAGGTGCGTCCCACGGCCACCCTCGGCGAGTACACCGGCCTCGACGTCGGCCGCGCCGAGGTCGAGGTCCCCGAGGGCGCGCTGGAGGCCGAGCTCAACGCCGCTGCGCGAGAAGGCCTCGCGCCTGGTGCCGGTCGAGCGCGCGTCGGCCGCCGGCGACTTCGTGGTGATCGACTTCGACGGCGCGATCGACGGCAAGCCGCTGCGCCAGGCGGCGCAGCGCGACTACGTGGTGGAGCTGGGCGGCGGTCGCCTGCTGCCCGAGTTCGACGCGCAGCTCACCGGGCTGAGCGCGGGGGAGACCGTCTCCTTCCCGCTCACGTACGACGAGAGCGACGGCCGCCCCGAGCTGGCCGGCAAGACGGTCGACTACACGGTCACCGTCAAGCTGGTGCAGGAGAAGCAGCTGCCCGAGCTGAGCGACGACCTGGCCGCTCGAGGTGAGCGAGTTCGACACCCTCGACGAGCTGCGCGCCGACCTGGAGCGCCGCCTCGAGGAGGCCGCCACGGCGCAGGTCGACGAGCTGTACCGGCGCATGGCGATCGACGCCGTCACCGAGAAGGCCACGGTCGAGGTGCCCACCGTGATGGTGGACCGGCGCATCGGCACGATCCTCCAGCAGACCGCCCAGCAGCTTCCCGAGGGCGTCTCGTTCGAGGACTACGTCGCCGCGACCGGCCGCTCGATCGAGCAGATCATCGAGGAGCTGCGCCCCGACGCCGAGGCCGCGCTGCGTCGCGAGCTGGTGGTCGAGGCCGTCGCGGACGCCGAGAACATCGAGGTCAGCGACGAGGAGATGGAGGAGCAGGTCCGCTCCGACGCCGAGGCCACCGGCCGCTCGGCCGACCGTCTCCTGCACGAGCTGCAGCACCACGGCGGCTGGGACGCCCTGCGCCAGGACATGCGCCTCAAGAAGGCCGTGGACCTGATCATCGCGGGCACCAACCCGATCCCCATGGCGCAGGCCGAGGCCCGCGAGAAGCTGTGGACCCCCGAGGACGAGGCGAAGTCCGAGTCCGGCATCGTGACGCCGGGCACGGCAGGGAAGGATGCCCCGGCGGGGAAGCTCTGGACGCCCGGAGATCCCAAGTGACCCGCACCACCCGAACGGAGCCCACCGAATGAGCCCACTGATCCCCATGGTCGTCGAGCAGACCTCGCGCGGCGAGCGCTCGTTCGACATCTACTCGCGCCTGCTCAACGAGCGGATCGTCTTCCTCGGCACGCCGGTCGACGACCAGATCGCCAACCTGATCGTGGCCCAGCTCCTGCACCTCGAGAGCGAGGACCCCGACAAGGACATCTCGCTCTACATCAACTCGCCCGGCGGCGTCGGTGTACGCGGGCCTCGCGATCTACGACACGATGCAGTTCATCAAGCCCGACGTGTCAGACGATCTGCGTCGGCATCGCGATGAGCATGGGCGCGCTGCTGCTCGTCGGGCGGCGCCCCGGGCAAGCGGATGGCGCTCCCCAACGCGAAGATCCTGATCCACCAGGTCTCCAGCGGCTTCAGCGGCCAGGCGACCGACATCGAGATCCACGCCCGCGAGATCATCGACCTGCGCAAGCGCCTCGACGAGATCATCGCCAAGCACACCGGCCAGCCGCTCGAGAAGGTCGCCAAGGACACCGAGCGCGACTACTTCATGAGCGCCGCCGGAGGCCAAGGAGTACGGCATCGTCGACCGGGTCATCGAGAGCCACTAGGGCGCAAGGGGGCCCGGACGATGGCCAAGACCACCGAGTCGAACGAGCAGCTCCTGTGCAGCTTCTGCGGCAAGTCGCAGCGGCAGGTCAAGAAGCTGATCGCCGGTCCCGGCGTGTACATCTGCGACGAGTGCATCGATCTCTGCAACGAGATCATCGACGAGGAGCTCACCACCCCGGTCAGCTTCGACCCGGAGTCGCTCCCGCGCCCGCGTGAGATCTACGGCGTCCTGAACGACTACGTGGTGGGGCAGGAGGAGGCCAAGCGCACGCTGGCCGTCGCCGTCTACAACCACTACAAGCGCGTCAACATGATGTCCTCGGGCGACACGGACATCGAGCTGCAGAAGAGCAACATCCTGCTGCTGGGTCCCACCGGGTGCGGCAAGACCCTGCTGGCCCAGACGCTGGCGCGGATCCTCAACGTGCCCTTCGCGATCGCGGACGCCACCGCCCTCACCGAGGCCGGCTACGTGGGCGAGGACGTCGAGAACATCCTGCTCAAGCTCATCCAGGCGGCCGACTTCGACGTCAAGAAGGCCGAGACCGGGATCATCTACATCGACGAGGTCGACAAGATCGCGCGCAAGGCGGACAACCCGTCGATCACGCGCGACGTGTCGGGCGAGGGCGTCCAGCAGGCGCTGCTCAAGATCCTCGAGGGCACGGTGGCGTCGGTGCCGCCCCAGGGCGGGCGCAAGCACCCGCACCAGGAGTTCCTCACCATCGACACCACCAACGTGCTGTTCATCTGCGGCGGCGCGTTCGCGAACCTCGAGAAGATCATCGAGCGCCGCACCGGCCACAAGGGCGTGGGCTTCGCGGCCGACGTGCGCAGCCGGCACGAGCACGACCCGCACGACGCCTTCAGCGAGGTGCTCCCCGAGGACCTCATGAACTACGGGCTCATCCCCGAGTTCATCGGGCGCCTGCCCGTCATCTCGGCCGTCCACCAGCTCTCGCGCGACGACCTGGTGCAGATCCTGACCGAGCCCAAGAACGCGCTGGTGCGCCAGTACAAGCGCTTCTTCAGCTTCGACGAGGTCGACCTCGTCTTCGCCGACGACTCGCTGCAGGCGATCGCCAACAAGGCCCTCGAGCGCGAGACCGGCGCCCGCGGCCTGCGCTCGATCATGGAGGCGGCGCTGCTCAACGTGATGTTCGAGCTGCCGTCCCGCGATGACGTGCGCCGGTGCGTGGTCACCCGCGAGACCATCGAGAAGGGCCTGCCGCCGACGCTGGTCACCGAGGCGCCCGACCGGGCCGCCGAGGGGAGTCCGCATAGCTCCTGAGTCCGGCGAGGGTCAGGTGAAGTCCCCGAACCGCTTCGATCCGTCGGAGGTCGAGCCGCGCTGGACCGAGGCGTGGCGCGAGGCCGGCGTCGGCCACGCGGACCCCGACACGCGACCGGCCGACCTACGCGATCGCGATGCCGCCGCCCAACGTCACGGGCGCGCTGCACATGGGCCACGCCCTCAACAACACGATCCAGGACCTGCTCATCCGCACGCGCCGGATGGACGGCGACGAGACGCTGTGGATCTGCGGCACCGACCACGCGGGCATCGCCACCCAGGCGGTGGTGGAGAAGAGCCTCGCCGCCCAGGGCGTGTCGCGCACCGAGCTCGGGCGCGAGGAGTTCAACCGGCGCGTCTGGGAGTGGAAGGACCAGTACGGCGGCACCATCATCGAGCAGCTCCAGCGCCTGGGCTGCACGCTCGACTACCAGCGCGAGCGCTTCACGATGGACGACGGCTACGCCGCCGCGGTGCTCCACGTGTTCGTGGACCTGTACGAGAAGGGCTACATCTACCGCGACCGGTACATGGTCAACTGGGACCCGGGCCTCGGCTCGGCCATCTCGGACCTGGAGGTGGAGGACCGCGAGGTCACCGACAGCCTGGTGAGCATCGCGTACCCGCTCGCCGACGGCTCGGGCGAGCTGGTGGTGGCCACGGTCCGCCCGGAGACCATGCTCGGCGACACCGCGGTCGCCGTGAACCCCGACGACGAGCGCTACCGCGACGTGATCGGCAGGACCGTGACGCTGCCCCTCATGGGCCGCGAGATCCCGGTCGTGGCCGACGCCTACGTGCAGACCGACTTCGGCACCGGGGCGCTCAAGGTCACCCCGGCCCACGACCCCAACGACTTCGAGATCGCGCGCCGCCACGACCTGCCGGTCGATCAACGTCATCGGCGAGGACGGGCGCATGACCGCCGAGGCCGGCGCCTACGCCGGGCTCACCCCGGCCGAGGCCCAGGAGCGGGTCGTCGCCGACCTGCGGGCCCAGGGCCTGATCCGCGCCGAGGAGCCCTACACCCACACCGTGCCCTTCTCGCACCGCTCGGGCGCGCGCGTCGAGCCGCTGGTGTCGCTGCAGTGGTTCTGCGACATGACGAAGCTCGCGGCGCCCGCCATCGCCGCGGTCGAGCAGGGCCGCGTGCGCTTCACGCCCCCCAAGTGGGGCGAGGTCTACCTCAACTGGATGCGCGAGATCCGCCCCTGGTGCGTCAGCCGCCAGCTGTGGTGGGGCCACCAGATCCCGGTCTGGTACCGCGGCGAGGAGGTCCACGTGGGCCGCGAGGCCCCCGAGGGCGAGGGCTGGGTGCGCGACCAGGACGTCCTCGACACCTGGTTCAGCTCGGCCCTGTGGCCCTTCGCCACCCTCGGCTGGCCCGAGCGGACGCCCGAGCTGGAGCGCTTCTACCCGACCCAGGTGCTCTCCACCGCCCGCGACATCATCTTCCTGTGGGTGGCGCGCATGGTGATGATGGGCGTCGAGTACATGGGCGAGGAGCCCTTCTCCGACGTCTACATCCACTCGGTGGTGCAGGCGGCCGACGGGCGGCGCATGAGCAAGTCGCTGGGCACCGGCATCGACCCCATCGAGCAGATCGACCTGCACGGGGCCGACGCCCTGCGCTTCGGCCTGGTGATGATGTCGAGCACCCAGGACGTCCGCTTCTCCGCCGACCGCATCGACCAGGGGCGCCAGCTGGTCACCAAGCTGTGGAACGCCTCGCGCCTGGTGGTCGACCGCGGCGGCCGGGCCGGCGTCCCCGCGCCCACGCCGGTCACGCTCGCCGACCGCTGGATCGTCTCCCGCATCAGCGCGGCCGTGGAGCAGTCGCGGGCCATGGTCGAGGCCTTCCAGCTCTCGCAGCTGGCCGACCTGGTCTACCACCTGGTCTTCGACGACTACTGCGACTGGTACCTCGAGCTCCTGAAGGCCGGCGAGGCCGATCCCGAGGTGGCCGGCCACGCGCTGGAGCAGGTGCTGGCCCTGGCCCACCCGCTGATGCCCTTCGTCACCGAGGAGTGCTGGTCGCGCATGCCGGGCGCCGAGGGCCTGATGGCGGTGCACCCGCCCGCCGTCGCGCCGGGCCCGGCCGACCCCGAGGCCGAGGCGCAGATCGCGGCCGTCCAGGACGAGGTGACCGCGTTCCGCGGCTGGCGGGCGCGCCGCGGCGTGCCGCCCCGGCAGGAGCTGGTGGTCGAGCGGTGCCTGCCGCTGTCGGCGGTCCTCGCCGGCGCCGAGGTGGGCGCCGACCCGTGCGCAGTTCATCTCGCGGGTGCCCGTCAAGGGGGGGTCGATCGCCGTCGGCATCAAGGGCCAGGCCGTGGATCCCGCCGCCGAGCGGGAGCGCCTGTCGGCGGAGCTGAAGGTGGCCGAGAGCGAGCTCGCGCGGGCCCAGGGCAAGCTGCGCAACGCCTCGTTCGTGGAGCGGGCGCCGGCCGAGCTGGTCGACGCCGAGCGCGCGAAGGTCGCCCAGTTCACCGACGAGCGCGAGGTGCTGCTCGCACAGATCGCCGCCCTGGGCTGATGCGGCCGGCGGCGGCCCGCGAGTGGATCGCGGGGCTCGAGATCCTGGGCATGCGCTTCGGCCTCGAGCGGATGCGGGCCCTGCTGGACGCGCTGGGCCGCCCCGAGGCGGTCGCCCCGGCGCTGCACATCGTCGGCACCAACGGCAAGTCGTCCAGCGCGCGCCTGGCCGCCGGGGCGCTCGCCGGCGAGGGGCGGCGCGTGGGGACGTACCTGTCGCCGCACGTCACCGACTGGACCGAGCGCTTCCAGCTGGGCGACCGGCCGATGAGCGAGGCGCAGTTCGCCGCCGCCGTGACGGCCGTGCGCGACGCGGCCGAGGGCCTGGCGCTGCCCGAGGGCGACGCCGTCACCCAGTTCGAGGCGCTCACCGCGGCGGCGTTCTGGGGCTTCCGCGAGGCCGGCGTGGACGCGCTGGTGATCGAGGCCGGCCTCGGCGGCCGCTACGACGCCACCAACGTGCTGCCCGCCGGGACGGCGGTGGTGCTCACCAACATCGCCCTGGAGCACACCGAGCTGCTGGGCGACACCGAGGAGGCGATCGCGGGCGAGAAGCTGGCGGTGGCGCCCGAGGGCTCGGACCGCCTGGTGGTGGGACCGCTCAGCCCGGCGGCCGAGCGCGCCGTCGACGCCGAGTGCGCCCGCCGCGGCCTGCGCCCCCTGCGCTACGGCGCCGGGCTGTCGGCGCGCGAGGGGGCGGAGGGGGTGGACGTGATCACCCCGCACGCCGCCTACACCGGGCTGCCGCTGGCGCTCCACGGGGCCTTCCAGCGCGACAACCTCGCCGTGGCGATCGCCGGCGCCGAGATGCTGCTGGGCGGCCCGCTGGACCTGGACCGGCTGCGGCCGGCGGTGGCCGCGGTGCGCGTGCCCGGCCGGCTGGAGCTGGTGCCCGGCGCCCCGGCGGTGATCATGGACGGCGCCCACAACCCGGCCGGCATGCAGGCGATGGCGCGGGCCCTGCCGGACGTGATCGGGGGGCGCCGGCCGGCCGTCGCGGTGGTCTCGGTGCTGGGCGACAAGGACGCCGCCGCCATGGTCGCGGCCCTCGCCCCGGCCGTCGACCTGATCCTGGCCACGCGCTCCAGCCACGCCCGGGCGGTCGACGCCGAGGCCCTGGCCGCGCTCGCCCGCGGCGCCGGCGCGTCGGCGCGGGCGGTCGCCGACCCGCTCCGAGGCCCTGGACGCGGCCCGCGCCCGGACCGGCCCCGAGGGGGTCGTCGTGATTGCCGGGTAGCCTGTATCTGCTGGCGGATCTGCGGCCGCGGATCGTGGCCGGGCTCCCGAACCCCCCTGCTACACTCGCGCGCGCCCAGGGGGGTATCGCCCCAACCGAGGCGAACTAGATCGTCATGGGAAAGGTTTCAGATTGATCCGGTTCCTCGCGGCGCAGGCCTCGGGCTCGACCTCCAGCAGCTCGGACCCCTTCGAGTCGGTGTCGAACTTCTTCGACTCGGGCGCGTGGACGGTCTCGCAGTTCCTGCTGCAGGTCTTCGTGTTCCTGCTCTGGATCGCGCTCATCTACTGGACCTACCGCGACGCCCAGCGGCGCATCGAGTCGGCCGCCTTCGTCGCGCTGTCGGTCGCCCTCTCGGTGGTCATCCCGTTCCTGGGCTCGATCATCTACCTCATCATCCGGCCGCCCGAGTACCTCGACGAGGCGCGTGAGCGCGAGCTGGAGCTGCTCGCCCTCGAGCACCGCCTGGCCGAGCTCGGCGACGCCGAGGGCCAGGAGATCGTGGGCAAGATCCTCGCGCGCGAGGGCCTCACGGCCGACTCCGGCAACCTGCAGCGCTCACTGCGCCAGGCCGGCGTGGCCTCGACCGACGACGTGCGCGACATCGACCAGCGCCTGACCGAGCTCGAGTTCCGGATGCGCCTGTTCGACCGGGCCACCATCCCGACCCAGGACGGGGCATCGGACGCGGCCGCGCGCAGCAGCGAGCGCACGCGCACCTCGCGCGAGCTCCCGGAGAGCACCGGCGGCACCGGAACCGGCACCACCAGCAGCAGCACCAGCGACACGGGCCGCAGCCCGCGCTGGAGACGACCCCGAAGTGACCAGGAGTCCTATGAGTGAGCGATCGTTCGTGATGGTGAAGCCCGACGGCGTGGCCGCGGGCCTGACCGGTGAGATCATCAGCCGCATCGAGAGGCGCGGGCTGGAGATCGTCGCCCTGCGCAAGGTGGTGCTGGTGGAGGCGATCGCGCAGGAGCACTACGGCGAGCACCGCGAGCGCCCCTTCTTCGGCGAGCTGGTCGAGTTCATCGTCTCGGGCCCGGTGGTCCAGATGGCCGTGGAGGGCGAGGGCGCCATCGGCGCGCTGCGCATGCTCATCGGCCCGACCAACCCCCTCGACGCGCCCCCCGGCACCATCCGGGGCGACTTCGCGCTCGAGGTGGGCCAGAACGTGATCCACGGCTCCGACGGCCTCGAGTCGGCCGCGCGCGAGCTGGCGCTGCACTTCCCCGAGCTGGGGTGATCCTCCTCGCGTCGCGCTCGCCCCAGCGGCGGGCGCTGCTCGCAACGCTCGGGGTGGACTTCAGGGTCGTGGTGTCGGGCGTCGAGGAGGGCGAGGACCCCCTCGACAACGCCCGCGCCAAGGCCCGCGACGTCGCCAACCGCCTCGGCATCCCCGAGGGGGGCGCGGTGCTGGGCGCCGACACCGAGGTGCTGCTGGAGGGCCGCGCGCTGGGCAAGCCGGCCGACCGCGGCCAGGCGCTGTGGGCGCTGCGCGAGCTGTCGGGGCGCGCCCACCTGGTGCGCACGGCCGTCTGCCTGGTCACCGCCCGCGGCGAGCGGCCGCTGGTGGACGACGCCCGGGTGGTCTTCCGCACCCTCTCCGAGGACCTCGTGCGCTGGTACGCCGACACCGGCGAGTGGCGCGACCGGGCGGGCGGCTACGCCATCCAGGGCGCGGGCGCCGCGCTGGTGGAGCGGGTGGAGGGCGACCCCACCACGGTCGTCGGGCTCCCCGTCGGCGCCGTTGCGGCGCTGCTCGAGGACGTCGGCCTGGCACCCTGGTCCGGCGCCGACCACAAGTGACCCTGAACCACACCCGGCCGGAGGGGCCATGAGCGAGAAGCAGTACGCGATCATCCACGAGGCCGACGGCGACACCATCTGGCGCTGGCAGACCGGCCGCAAGGCCCGCTTCGTCGAGTACGGCGGCTACCACAAGGCCAAGGAGCTGGCCGACGCCGCGGGGTCCATCCTCGCGCTCTGGGGCTCCCAGTACGGCCAGCGCGGCGTGCCCGGCGACGCCAGCGAGGAGGCCATCCAGGCCGCCGTCGATTACGCCATCGAGCGGCGGTCCGAGCACTCCTGAGACCCCCGCGCCCCGGCCCCGGCGAGCTGGAGGCGGCCCGGGAGCGCACGGTGCCCGACGTCGTCGCCGACGACCTGCGCCTGCTGCTGGTGGGCATCAACCCCGGCCTGTGGACCGCCTGGAGCGGTCACCACTTCGGCCGGCCCGGCAACCGCTTCTGGGCCGCCCTCCACGCGGCCGGCCTCACGCCCCGGCTCCTCGATCCCTCCGAGCAGGGAGAGCTGCCGGCCCTCGGCATCGGCATCACCAACCTCGTGCCGCGCACCACGGCGGCCGCGGCCGAGCTGAGCCGCGAGGAGCTGCGCGCGGGCGGTGAGCGGCTGGCCGCCCTGGTGGCGCGTCACCGCATCCGCACCGTCGCGATCCTCGGCATGGGCGCCTACCGCACCGCCTTCGGGCGGCCCCGGGCGGGGATGGGCCGCCAGGACGAGCCCCTGGCCGGCGCCGCGGTGTGGGTGGTCCCCAACCCGAGCGGGCTCCAGGCCCGCTACGGCGTCGACGAGATCGCCGCCCTGCTGCGCGAGGCGTGGGAGTCGTCGGCCGCGGCCGGGGGTGCCAATTGACATCGGGTGACATGCCAATTGGCGCATCCCCCAGGACGCCCATGGCCAAGGCGATCCCGGCCCTCGCCGCCGTCGTGCTGCGCGGCGCTGGCGCTCGCCGGGTGCGGGTCGGGGGGCGGGGGAGGGACCACCGTGGCGCTGGTGAGGGTGCCGGACGTGTCGGGGCTGACGAGCGATGGCGCGACCGCGCGGCTGTGCGCCGTCGACCTGGCGATCGCGCCGCCGCGCGTGATCCCCGGCACCGAGACCGGTCTGCCGGTCGCCGAGATCAACCGTCGCCTGCGGGCCGTCTCCACCCGGCCGGCGGCGGGCGCCGGGGTCCCCGTGCGCACCGCGGTGGAGGTGACCCTGACGAGTCCCTCGGCGGAGGCCCTCGTGATGCGCGCGCCGACCTGCTCGACCCTCGGGGCGGGCTCGCCCTCGACCGCGACCGCTCCGGCCACCGCTCCCTAGAAGAGCGGGGGGTACCTCTCCAGCAGATCCTGGTGGCGGCGGGCCCGCTCGCGCTCGGCCAGCAGCGACTCGTCGCCCGCCTCCTCCTTGAGGCGGCGCAGCGTCTCCAGGATCTGACGCCGGCGCTCCTCGCGCACCCGCTCCTCCTGCTCGGCCCGGCGTGCGGCCCGGCGATACGAGCTGTTGTCGTCGGCGAACAGCGGGGGTGCGGACATCCGACAAAAGGTAGCGGACGCGACCCCCGGGGCCGGGCCGCTGCCGACGCGACTGGCGATGAGGGGCCGAGAGGGATACCGTTGCCGCGAACCGGGGGGCCGGGCCGCCGGTGTGTCCGGCTCGCAGGGCGTCGAGTAGAATGCCGCCCCTTGCAGGATCGTTCGGCCGTTGACCGCCACATCAGGGGGAGGCAGCAATCGGCTTCTGGAGCTACCTGACCGGGTTCGGCGGGCGGGACATGGCCGTCGACCTCGGCACCGCCAACACGCTCGTCTACGTGCGCGGGCGCGGCATCGTGCTGTCCGAGCCGTCGGTGGTCGCCATCGACCAGCGCTCGGGCGAGGTGCACGCCGTGGGCATCGAGGCCAAGCGCATGCTCGGCCGCACCCCGGGCAACATCAGCGCGATCCGCCCCCTCAAGGACGGCGTCATCGCCGACTTCGACGTGACCGAGCAGATGCTCCGCCACTTCATCCAGAAGGTGCACCAGAACCGGTGGGCCCACCCGCGCGTGGTGGTGTGCGTGCCCTCCGGCGTCACCGGGGTGGAGAAGCGGGCGGTCGAGGAGGCCACCCTCTCGGCCGGCGCGCGCAGCGCGTTCCTCATCGAGGAGCCCATGGCCGCCGCGATCGGCGCCGGGCTTCCGGTCGCCGAGCCCACGGGGAACATGGTCGTGGACATCGGCGGCGGCACCACCGAGGTCGCGGTCATCTCGCTGGGCGGCATCGTCGTGGCCCAGTCGATCCGCGTCGGCGGCGACGAGCTGGACGAGGCGATCATCAGCTACGTCAAGAAGGAGTACAAGCTGATGATCGGCAGCCAGACCGCCGAGGAGGTCAAGCTCGAGATCGGCTCCGCGTACCCCCTGCGCGAGGAGGTGCAGGCCGAGATCCGCGGGCGCGACATGATCACTGGGCTGCCGAAGACCGTGGTGCTTTCCTCCGAGGACGTCCGGGACGCCCTCGAGGAGCCGTTGGTGCAGATCATCGACGCGGTGAAGAGCACGCTCGACAAGACGCCCCCCGAGCTGGCGTCCGACATCATGGACCGCGGGATCATGATGGCCGGCGGCGGGTCGCTGCTGCAGGGGCTCGACGAGCGGCTGCGGCGCGAGACCGAGATGCCGATCCACGTGGCCGAGTCCCCGCTCACCTGCGTCGCGGTCGGTTCCGGGCGTTCGCTGGAGGAGTTCGAGGTGATGCAGAAGGCCTCGTCCACCAACGGCCGACACCGGAAGCGCTACTGATCGGTACCCGGTCGAGCCGGGCGCGCTGATGGCGATTCCTGCGAGCAGCGGCATCGCGCGCCGACGGTCCACCGTCCGCCGCGTGGTGATCGCCGGCCTGGTCGTGCTCTGCCTGGTGATCTTCACCGGGTACTTCCGCGAGTCCGGGAGCGGCCCCTTCCACAGCGTCCAGAACGGCGCCGCCAGCGTGGTGGCGCCGGTGCAGGAGGTGGCCACGCGGGCCGTCCAGCCCGTGCGCGACGGCTGGGGCTGGATCAGCAGCCTGCGCGACGCGCGCGACCGCGCGGCCGCGCTCGAGGCCGAGAACGAGGTGCTGCGCGCGGCGGCGGCCGACAACGCGGTGCGCGACCAGAAGCTCCAGGAGCTGGAGTCCCTCCAGGGGGTCGAGGCCACCATCAACGCCGAGAAGGCGCTGGGCGGCTACCGGCCCGTGCGCGGCCTGATCTACGCCCGCTCGGTCACCGACTGGTACCGCAGCGCCCGCATCGACGTGGGCTCGTCCGAGGGCGTGGTCCGCAACGCCCCCGTGGTGGCCGGCATCACCCGCGGCGCCGCGCTGGTGGGCGTGGTCACCGCCGTCAGCTCCAACTCGGCCGAGGTCGCCTTCCTCACCGACGGGCGCACCCAGGTGGGCGCCTCCATCCCGCAGGCCGGCAACTACCAGGGGCTCGTGCAGTCCACGACCCCCGGCGAGCTGCAGATGACCGGCATCCCGCGGGCCGCGCCGGTCAAGCTCAACCAGACGGTCGTGACCGGCGGGTTCAACTCGCTGTCGCTGCCGTCCATCTACCCGCCCGGCATCCCGATCGGCCTGGTCACCAGCGTCGGCAGCCAGGAGGTGGACGTCCAGCAGACGGTCCAGGTGACGCCCTTCGCCGACCCGCGCCAGCTGACCTACCTCGTGGTGCTGACGCCCCAGAGCCGCGAGGCCAAGCGCAGGGCGGCCGGCGGATGAGCGAGGGCGACACCACGACCACCTCCACGCCCACCCCGCCGGCCCGCGCGGTCGGCCCCGCCACCCCGCGCCCGCGCCAGCGGCCGGGCGGCAGCGGCATGGGCTGGGTGGCCGCCATGGTGGTGGGCGCCGTGCTGCTCGAGGTCTCGGTGATGCCCTACGTCAACGTGGCCCGGGGCATCCCCGACCTGATCGCGCCGACCATCGTGGTCATCGCCCTGCTGCGCGGCACCCTGGTGGGCGCCGTGGCCGGCTTCAGCGCCGGGCTGCTGGTGGAGCTCACCGCCCCGGTGGGCACCCTCGGCGTGCTGGCCCTGCTGTACCTGGCCGTGGGCGCCTGGTGCGGCCGCTACTGCGAGCGCGAGGAGTCGGCCAGCCTGCTGGCGCCGCTGGCGCTGTCGGTGGTCGCCGCCCTCGCCGTGCAGATCGGCTACCTGGCCTTCCAGCTGCTGCTGGGCAACGACATGCCGGCCTCCGAGCTGGTGGGGCAGGTCATCTTCCCGACGGTCGCCCTGACGGCCCTGCTCAGCCCGCCCATCCTGCTGGTGGGCCGCCGCGTGCTGGGCGCGCCGCGGGTGGTCGAGCCCTACCTCCTGGGCGCATGACCACCAGCACCCCACCCCGGCGCCCCCCGCGCCGCACGGGCGGCGGGGCCGGCGGCGGCTGGGCCCCCGCGCTCACGCCCCAGACGGCCGTGCGCATCGCCATCCTCGGCGGCATCGCGATGAGCCTGCTGGGCATCCTGCTGGTGCGCCTGTGGTTCCTCCAGGTGATCAGCTCCGAGGAGTACGCGGCCAAGGCCGAGGGCAACCGCCTGCGCACGGTCATCACCCAGCCCGCCCGCGGCAACATCCTCACGCGCGACGGCCAGCCGCTGGTGCAGAACAAGCTGGGCGAGAACATCGTGGCCTCGCCCCGCGACCTCACCGGCGAGAACCGCACCGTGGTGCTCACCCGCCTGGCCCGCAAGCTCAGCCAGCTGGGCGAGCCGGTCACGCCCAAGGAGCTCATCGCCAAGGTGAAGGCCGGCGACAACCGCCCCCTGGAGTCGGTGATCCTGGCCGAGAACATCGAGCCCAGGCTCTACCGCTACATGGCCGAGCGGCGCCGCGACTTCCCGGGCATCCAGCTCGAGCAGAGCTACCTGCGCGCCTACCCCGAGGGCCAGCTGGCCGCCCACGTCCTGGGCACCACCGGCCGCATCGGCCCCTCCCAGATCGCGGCGTACCGCAAGGCCGGCTACAGCGGCAACGAGACCATCGGCGTGGGCGGCGTCGAGCAGACCTACGAGAAGTTCCTCGCGGGCACCCCGGGCGAGACCGTGGTCGAGGTGGACGCCTCGGGCGAGCCGCAGGGCCGCGGGTACGTCTCGTCCAAGAGCCCGGTGCCCGGGCGCAACATCGAGCTGTCGATCGACGGGCCCACCCAGAAGGCCCTGGAGGGCGCGATCGCCGAGGCCACCCGGGTCACCGGCGCCCAGGGCGCGGCGGGCGTGGCCCTGGACCCGCGCACCGGCGAGGTGCTGGCGATGGCGTCGTACCCCACCTACTCGCCCAACGTGTTCGTCACGCGCAACGCGAAGCGCATCGCCGCGCTCAACAACGACCCCGAGCGCCCCGCAGTTCAACCGGGCCATCGGCGGCACCTATCCGGCGGGCTCCACCTTCAAGCCCATCACGGCCGCGGCGGCGCTCAAGCTGGGCGTCCTGACCCCCGGCGAGCAGATCGAGTCGCCCTCGGACGATCACGCTCTACAAGCAGAAGTTCCGCAACTTCCGGGGCAACTCGCACGGCTTCATCACGCTGCCGACGGCCCTCGAGGTGTCCAGCGACACCTACTTCTACCAGGTGGCCGATCGCCTCTGGCAGCGCCAGGACGAGAAGAAGCGGGTGTTCCCGCTGCAGGACGAGGCGCGCGAGTTCGGCCTGGGCACGAAGACCGGCATCGACCTGCCGTCCGACAGCGAGTCCACCGGCCTGGTGCCCGACCCGATCTGGAAGCAGAAGATCTTCAAGGGCAAGCAGTACACCGACTTCCAGCGCAGCTGGCTGGCCGGCGACACCATCCAGCTCGGCGTGGGCCAGGGCTACCTGCTGGTGACGCCGCTGCAGATGGCCGCGGTCTACGGCGCCATCGCCGACGGCGGCACCCTGCGCACGCCCACCGTCGGCCCGCGAGGTGCAGGACCCCAACGGCCGCGTCGTGCAGCAGCTCTCCAAGGGCCGTCCCACCGAGCAGATCGACATCAGCCAGGACGCCCTCGGCGCGATCCGCCAGGGCCTGTACGAGGCCGCCAACGGCCCCGACGGCACCTCCACCGGCGTGTTCGCCCAGCTGCCCGCCGACAAGAAGGTGGCCGGCAAGACCGGCACCGCCGAGCCGGGCGACGGGGGAGAGGACCACTCCTGGTTCGTGGGCTACGCGCCCTACGACAACCCCGAGATCGTCGTGGCGGTGGTCATCGAGCGCGGCGGCACCGGCGCCAACGCGGCCGCGCCGGCCGCCTGCGCCACCATGGGCGCCTACCTCAAGTTCGACGCCAACCTGTGCGGCGTGCCCACCACGGAGAGCCGATGAGCACCGTCGCCACCGGCCGCGGCCGCGCCCCCTCGGGCCTGTCCGAGCGCGTCCGCGGGGCCGTCGGCGGCCTGGACTGGATCATGCTGCTGGCCGTCATCGCCATCAGCGCGCTCAGCGTGTTCATCGTGGGCGAGGCCACGCGCAAGGACGTCCCCGGCGACCCGCGCTTCTACGTCGACCGCCAGATCCTGTTCATCGCGGTCGGCACGGTGTTCATGATCATCGCCACCCGGCTCAACCTGGACAAGCTGGCGCGCTGGGCCTGGGGCCTGTGGGGCGGCCTGCTGGGCGCGCTGGCGGTGGTCTTCATCGTGGGCACCGCGGTCAAGGGCTCCAACCGCTGGATCGACATCGGCCCCTTCAACCTGCAGCCGTCCGAGATCGGCAAGGTGGCCCTGGCGATCATCCTGGCCGGCATCGCCATCGAGCGCATGGAGGACGTGGGCACCGCCCGCTTCACCCTGTTCCTGACGGGCGTCGCCTCCGTCCCGGCCGTGGTCGTGTTCCTGCAGCCCGACCTGGGGACCTCGCTGGTCTACTTCGCCGTGCTGGGCGCCATCCTGTTCCTGGTGGGCGTGCCCTGGTCGCACTTCGCCGTGGCCGGCTCGCTGCTGGCCATCCTCATCCTGGGGGTGCTGTGGGTCCTGCCCAGCGCGGGCGTCCACGTGCTGCAGGACTACCAGGTGGAGCGCCTGACGGCCTTCATCGGCGCCGAGCGCGACACCAGCGACGCCGGCTACCAGCTGGATCAGAGCAAGACGGCGATCGGCTCGGGCGGCGCGCTGGGCAAGGGGCCCGACGGGGCCACCCAGGCCAACGGCGACTTCATCCCCGAGCACCACACCGACTTCATCTTCGCCGTGACCTCCGAGATGTTCGGCTTCGTCGGCGGCGCGGTGCTGATCCTGCTGTTCGCGCTGGTCATCTGGAGGGGCCTGCGAACCATGGCCCGGGCCTCCAGCCAGGTGGACATGCTGGTGGCCGGAGGCATCGTGGCCATGATCGGGTTCCAGGTGTTCGTTAACATCGGCATGACCGTGGGCATCATGCCGATCACCGGAATCCCCTTGCCGTTCATGAGCTATGGCGGGAGCCACACCATCTCGACGATGATCGCCGTCGGCCTGCTGCTGGGCATCTATCAACGCCGCTCGGCCATCCGCGGATAGGCGCCGGTCGAGTGAAGGTCATGGGCCTCGCCGGGCGGGGCGCCAGATTCGTCCGGCCCTACGCCGAGGCCGTGCGCGCGGCCGACGCGGACACCGCCGAGGGCGGGGTCATCTCGATCCTGCCCGGCGACCCGGCGGGCACCGAGCGCGTGCGCGAGCTGCTGGGCCACCCCGAGGCGACGGCCAACGAGGACGCCCTGGCGGTGCTGGTGGTGGCCCCCGGCACCGACCTCGCGATCGTCGCGCCGGCCCTCGCCCGGCGGCGCCGCTCGGGCGGCGGGGCCCTGGCGCTGGTGCTGGGCGACCAGCGCGCCGGGGCGGCCCAGGAGAGGCGCCTGCTGGCCGGCCACGGCCTGGAGGCCTCCAACATCCAGCGCCTCCCGTCGCTCGACGACGCGGACGTCCAGATCGCGATGGACGCGGTCGTCCGCTCCCTGGGCGATCGCGCCGCCGCCGCCGCGCGCCGCTACCCGGCCCTGCGCGGCGCCGTGGGCCGCACCATGGTGACCCGCGCCGCGCGCCGCGCCGGAGTGGTGGGCGTGCTCCCGCTGCCGGCCGTCGATCTTCCCGTCCTCGCACTCATCCAGGTGCGCCTGGTGGCCGAGCTGGCCGCGATGCACGACCGCCCCGCCGGCGCCGAGCGCGTCGCCGAGGCGGCCGCGGTCGTGGCCGCGGGCTTCGGCTGGAGGGCGCTGGCACGCAGCGCCTCCGGTTTCGTTCCCGGCGTGGGCTGGGCCGTGCGTGGCACGGTCGCCTACGGAGCAACACGGGCCGTCGGAGAGGCCGCGCTCCTGCGCGCGCAGGCGGGCCACGACATGTTCGAGGGCGACGTCGCCGATCGGATCCGTCCGACGGTCGACCGCGTGCTCGAGCGCTTCCGCCGCTGATTCCTCGCTCGGAGGGGAGATTCTCCTGAAAAAACAGATCCTGGTGTCGGTCGACCGCGCGGAGACGCGCGTCGCGATCCTCGAGGACGGCCGCGCCGCAGAGTGCTACATCGAACGGCGCGGTCACCGCTCCGTCGTGGGTCACGTGTGGAAGGGCCGGGTGGAGAACGTCCTCGCCGGCATGGAGGCCGCCTTCATCGAGGTGGGCCTGGAGAAGAACGGCTTCCTGCACGTGGACGAGGTCGTCGCGCTGGGGGTGCCCAAGCGCAAGCGCCAGATCGCCGACCTGCTCAAGCGCGGCGACGAGGTGCTGGTGCAGGCCACCAAGGACGCCATGGGCACCAAGGGCGTGCGCCTGACCATGCAGCTGTCGCTGGCCGGCCGCTTCGTGGTGTACGTGCCCTTCGGCGAGGGCGTGGGGGTCAGCAAGCGCCTGTCCGACGACGAGCGCAGCCGGCTGCGGTCCATCTGCAACGCGCTGCCGCTCGAGACCGGCGGGCTCATCGTGCGCACGGCCGCCTCGGGCGCCTCGGCGCGCGAGATCGCCCGCGACCTCGCCTTCCTCAAGCGCCTGTGGGCCACCCTGCAGGAGCGCGGCGGCCTGGCCAAGGCGCCGACGCTGCTCTACTCCGAGGCCGACATCTCGCTGCGCGTCATCCGCGACCTGCTCAACACGGACGTGGAGGAGGTGCTGGTCGACGACGAGGCCCAGTACGAGCGCATCACCGGCTTCCTGCGGCGCACCTCGCCCGAGATGGCCGACCGCGTGCGCCACTGGACCGAGGACGAGCCCCTGTTCGAGGCCAAGGGCGTGGAGGCCTCGGTCACCTCCACCATGGAGCGGCGCGTGCCGCTGTCGTCGGGCGGCTACCTGGTGATCGACGACACCGAGGCCATGACGGTCATCGACGTCAACAGCGGCCGCAACGTGGGCAAGGGCGGCTCCCGGCTCGAGGACACCATCACCAAGACCAACCTCGAGGCGGCCACCGAGGTGGTGCGCCAGCTGCGCCTGCGCGACATCGGCGGCATCATCATCATCGACTTCATCGACATGGACGACGAGCGCAACCGCAAGGCGGTGAAGGCCGCGCTCGACGAGGCCCTGGCCGGCGACCGCACGCGCACCTACGTGGTGGACATCTCACCGCTGGGGCTGGTCGAGATGACCCGTCAGAACATCTCCGACGGGCCGCGCGAGATCATGACCGAGGTGTGTCCCACCTGCGCCGGCGTGGGGGTCATCCCCAGCGACGAGACGCACGCCATCACCATCGAGCGCCACCTGCGCCGCACCCTCGCCGGGCGCGCCGCCGACGCCGTCACGGTGCTGGTCAACCCGCGCATCGCCGCGGTGCTCTCGGGCGAGGACGGCGAGCGCCTGGCCGACCTCGGGACCGCCGTGGGCCTCACGATCACCCTGCAGCCCGACTCCTCGATCTCGCTGCACGACGCCAAGGTGATCGGCGCCAACGACCAGCCCAACGCCGCGTCGCCGCCCGAGAAGGAGAAGGCCACGCGCGGGGCCTCGGCCCGCCGCCGCGTCTCCTCGCGAGCCGCCGGCTAGGCACGCCGCGCTCATGCATCGGGGGGGAGCCGCGGCGACCCCCCGATGCCGATGTCCGGGATGACGCGAGGCGCACGGACGCGCACGCGCAGTGATCCGAAAGGACGTCATCTTCATGCGACGGCTCACCATCTCGGCCCTGGCGCTCGCCGGAGCCGCAATGATCGCCACGCCGGCCCTCGCGGCCAGCAACCAGGTGTCGATCTGCCACGCCACCGGCAGCGCCACCAACCCGTACGTGCTCATCCACCCCGCCGCGGCGGGCGTGTTCAACGGTCACATGGGGCACCAGGACGCCCGTGACGTGATTCCGCCCTTCACCTACAAGGGCGTCACCCATTCCCAGAACTGGGACGCCGACGGCCAGGCCCTCTTCGCCAACGGCTGCAAGCCGGTGATCACCACCCCGCCCGGTGGCGGCGGCGGTGGGGGCGGGGCCTTCTAGCCGGTCCCGCTCACGACCCTCTCGACCGCTGCGTCGAGAGGGTCGTGGACGCCTACGCGCGGCCGCGCACGACGGTGAAGAAGCCGATCACGGCCAGCACGACGACGATGATCACCAGAATGGTCCACATCATTTTGCACCTCCAAAGGATGAACGGCGGACGGCCCCCCAGTACCCGGCCGGCCTCCCCTTCAACCCCGGCGGCTCAGGAGCGCCGCGTCCACTCCGGGTCGCCGCGCGACAGGCGGTAGGCCAGCAGCGCGGCCAGGGCGGTGAGGGCCGCCGCCACGCCGATCGGGGCCGCCAGGCCCACGTTCAGCACCAGCAGCGCGCCGACGCAGGCCCCGGCGGCCATCGCCACCACCGGCAGCACCCGCCGCAGCATGCTCACCGGCGCGGCCGGCGCCCAGCGGCGAGTCGGCCGCCAGGCCCGTGAGGGTCTGGGTGAGCACCGAGGTGGTCAGGTCGGGCACGGCCAGCCGGCGGGCGGTGGCGTTCTGGATGCCCAGCGCGCAGGCCAGCAGCACCACCAGGGCGTACTGCGCGCCGCCCGAGCGCGGGTGCTCGGCCACCGCCGCCACCACCAGGGCCGCCAGGATCAGGCCCAGGCCCAGGGTGCCCGCGGCCGCCAGGTGGTTGCCCCGGTGGCCGTCCAGGTGGCGGCCGATGCGCCCGCCCACCAGCGCGCCCGCCAGGAAGGCGCCCAGGGCCACCAGCGAGACCGTCATCGACAGCCCCGGGGCGCCGCCCAGGGCGAACCCCAGGAACACCACGTTGCCGGTCATGTTGGCCACGAACACGCGGCCCAGGGCGATGAAGCTCACCGCGTCGACCACCCCGGTGACCACGGTCAGCACCAGCAGCAGGAGCGGCAACGGGCCGTGGCCCTCGCCGCCCCACGGCCACAGGTTCACTTAGTTCGTGTTGGGCAGCTGGGCGCGCATCCAGAGGAAACCGTAGACGGGGCTCGCGACGTAATCGCCCACGCGGCGCGACACGATGTCGATGCGCACGCTGTTGGCGAAGGGCGCCCAGGCCGCCCGCGCCCGGGCGGCGCGGTCCACCTGGGCCCAGCGCGCGGCGCGCTCGGCCGGGTCCCACACCGCCTCGGCGGCGTCGATCAGCCGGTCCAGCTTGGGATCGGCCAGCAGCGCGTAGTTGCGGTTGGCCCCCGCCTGCACGGCGCCGCCGGCCAGCAGCTGCGGGAACCAGTCGCCCCCGTCGGGGAAGTCCTGCTGCCAGCGCACGTAGCCGATCTGCGAGCCCACGGCCGGGTCGGCCAGGGCGGCCAGCAGCGACGACCGCTCCCACAGCCGCCGCTGGGGGCGCAGGCCGATCTGCGGTCAGGGTGCGCTCCAGCTGGCGCGTCACCATCGGCGCCGGCTCGTTGGTGGGCCCCCAGATCGTGACCGCGGTGCCCAGCTCGCCCGCCTTGGCCACCAGCGCGCGGGCGGCGGCGAGGTCGGGCGCGGCGACCGGCACCCGCCGGTAGCCGGGCGTCCCCGGGGGCAGCGCCTGGGCGGTGGGCACCGCCGCGCCCTCGAAGCTGCGCGCCATGGCCTGGCGGTCGATCGCCAGGTTCACCGCGCGGCGCACGCGGATGTCGTCGAAGGGCGGCCGGCGCGTGTTCATGAAGAAGTAGTAGGTGGTGCCCTCCACGCGGCGCGCCACGCGCACGCCGGCGTCCTCGGCCGCGCGCACCTGGTCGCGCGTGGGGCGGCGCTGCTGGTAGTCGATGCCCGCGCCGTCGGCGGCGCCCCGGCTCTCGCCGATCGCCACCCGGATGGCGTCGGGCCCGCCGGCCGCCGAACCGGCCGCGCCGGCGCTGTAGCCCGCGTTGGCCACCAGGTCGATGGCGCGGCCCGGCGTGTAGGCGCCGACGCGGTAGGGGCCCGCGGAGGCGACCTGCCGCGGTGCTCTGGTCGGAGGCCGGGGTGCCGCGCGGCAGCACGAAGCCGAAGGGCAGCGCCAGCGCGTGCAGGATCGACGGGTCCGAGCGGGTGAGGGAGATCTCCACCTCGCGCTCCGAATCGCGCGCCACCACGCCGGCGATGCCCGCGCTGGCGCCGCGCTCGAAGCTCTCGCTGCCGCGGATCACGCGGAACAGCGCCCGCCCGGGCGAGCGCGCCACGAACAGGCGCTCCAGGCTCGCCTTGACGTCGCTGGGGCGCACCGCCCGGTTGGCCGGCGGCCCGAAGCGCGCGTCGCGGCGCAGCGTGAACGTCAGGCGGCGGCCGCCGTCGCTCACCGCCGGCATCGCCTCGGCCAGCCCCGGCACCACCTCGGTGCCGGCCGTGCCGCCCGTGCGCCGGTAGGCCACCAGGCCCTCGCCGGCGTTCACCAGCACCTGCCAGCTCTCGGAGGCGTAGGCGAGCGCCGGATCGAGGCTGTCGGGGTCGCGGTCGGTGGCCACCACCAGGGTCGCCGCCTGGGCCTGCCCGGCCGCCAGCCCCAGCGCGAGCACGACCAGGCTCCAACGCAGCGATGGGGGCACGAGGCGGCGCACCCCACGCTTCTACACGCCCCTCCGCGCGGGTCAAGCATCCGTGTCCGTGGCGCGGGGGCCGCTCGCCCGCTAACATCCCCGTCGTTCGTCAATCGGTCAGGACAGGGAACGTGCCGGACTACGCCGTGATCGCCCTCGGGGGCAAGCAGTACCGTGTTCGTGAGGGTGAGCAGCTGGTCGTCGACCGCCTCCGCACGACGAGGGCGCGAGCTTCGAGCCGCGCGTGCTCGCCACCGGCGACGCGCGAGGGCATCGCCGACGGTGGCTCGGTGACCGCCACGGTCGAGGAGCACCTGCTCGGCAAGAAGATCCTCGTCTTCACCTACAAGCCGAAGCGCAACTCGCGTAAGACGCCGCGGGCACCGCTCGCGTCTGTCGCGGGTGCGCATCGAGTCCATCACCGCCTGAGCCCGCAGGAGTCTCGAGATGGCACACAAGAAGGGTGGCGGCTCCAGCCGCAACGGTCGTGACTCCAAGCCGAAGATGCTCGGCGTCAAGGCCTTCGGCGGCCAGATCGTCCCGGCCGGTTCGATCATCGTCCGCCAGCGCGGCACCCGCTTCCGTCCCGGCGACGGGCACCGGCATCGGCCGTGACCACACGATCTTCGCGACCGTCACCGGCCGCATCGAGTTCACCAACGGGCGCAAGGGGCGGCGCGATCTTCGTGCACCCCGAGGAGCCGACGGCGGTCTGAGGGCGCGCTCGGCGGTGCCCTTCACCGATCGGGCTCAGATCAACGTCGAGGGTGGCCGCGGCGGCATGGGCTGCATGTCGTTCCGGCGTGAGCCCAAGATCCCGCGGGGCGGCCCGGACGGCGGCAACGGCGGCCGGGGCGGCGCGTGCTGCTGGTGGCCGACGACCAGGTGGTCGACCTGTCGCCGTTCCGCCACGCCGTGCACCACCGCGCCGCCAACGGCGGCCACGGGCAGGGCAAGGCGCGCCACGGCCACGCCGGCGCCGACCTGAGCGTGTCGGTGCCGCCGGGCACGCGCGTGATCCGCGACGGCCACACCATCGCCGAGCTGCGCGCGGTCCGGGCGACGCGGTGGCCGTGGCCCGCGGCGGCGACGGCGGCATCGGCAACCGGGCCTTCAAGTCGTCCACCAACCGGGCGCCGCGCACCACCGTCCCGGGCGCCCCCGGCGAGGAGGCCTGGCTCACCCTGGAGCTGAGGCTGCCGGTGGACGTCGCCATCGTGGGCCTGCCCAACTGCGGGCAAGAGCGCCCTGCTGGTGGCCCTCACGGGCGCGTACGCCACCGTGGCGCGCCTACCCGCACTCCACCCTCGAGCCCGCGCCGGGCCCGCTGAGTGCACCCGGACGGCCACATCTTCCTGGTGATCGACCTGCCCGGCCTGGGCGCCGACGGCAGCCCGCGCCGCGACTCCCACCTGGAGCAGCTGGAGCGCGCCCGCATCCTGCTGCACTGCGTCGACGCCTCCGACCCCGAGCCGCCCGCCGAGCGCATCGCGCGGGCCCGCGCGGGCCTCAAGAACTTCATGGCCCCCGACGTGACCGAGCTGGTGGTGGCCACCCACGCCGACGAGGCCGACGAGGCCGACGAGCCCCTCGACTGGGCCGACGTCGCGGTGGACACGATCACCGGCCGGGGCATCGACGAGCTGCGCACGCGCCTGGTGGACGCGCTCGCGGCGACGCCGGCCTCCTGATGGCCGTCCTGGTGGCAAAGCTGGGCTCGTCCACGCTGGTGGACGCCGACGGGCAACCTGCGCCACGAGGTGCTGGAGGCGCGCGTGCGCGACCTGGTGCGCGTGCTGCCGCCAGGGTCACCACCCGGTGCTGGTGACCAGCGGGGCCATCGCCTGCGGCCTGGGCCGCCTGGGGCTCCAATACGTC
>CAVTPK010000010.1:0-7792 GCA_963736635.1 uncultured Thermoleophilia bacterium | reverse complement strand
GGGGGCGCGTGGCGACCCTTCTCCACCGCCTCGGCGGATGGATCACCCGGCATCGCCTGAGCGTCCTCCTGGTGTGGGTGCTCATCACGATCGGCCTGGTGGCGCTGGTCGGCGTGGTGGGCGCGAAGACCACAACGACCTCACCCTCCCCGGCACCGATAGCCAGGCCGCGACCGACCTGCTGGCCGAGCGCTTCCCGCCCCAGCAGAACGGCCAGCAGCCCGATCGTCTTCCGGTCGACTCCGGCACGCTGACCGACGACGCGAACAAGAAGGCGATCAACGCCTCCGCCGCCGCGCTGGCGAGTCACCCGACCACGTGGTAAGCGCGACGAGCCCGTTGACAACCCGAAGACCGCCGGACTGCTCTCGAAGGACAAGAGGACGCCTTCACCCCGTGCTGCTCGACATCGGGTCGGCGACCTCGTCGCCGAGATCGCAACGCGTCCTGGCTCGGTCGCGGCCGGCCCGCGAGGCGGGCATCACGGACGTCGCGGTGGCCGGGGCGATCGGCTGCGGAGCTCTCCACAGCCCAACCGAGAGCAGCGAGCTCGTCGGAATCGTGCTCGCGATGATCATCCTGAGCCTGGCGCTCGGCAGCCTCGTCGCGATGGGCCTGCCCATCGTCACGGCGGTCGTCGGGCTGATCGTGGGCCTCATGGGCATCGCCCTGATGGGCCACCTGGTCGGGGTCCCCGACATCGCCCCGACGCTGGCCACGATGATCGGCCTCGGCGTCGGGATCGACTACTCGCTGTTCCTGGTCAACCGCCACCGGCGCCAGGTCCAGGCGGGCCTGGCGATCGACGAGTCGATCGCGCGCTGCACGGTCGCCACGTCCGGGAGCGCGGTGGTCTTCGCCGGTGGCACGGTCGTCATCGCCCTGCTGTGCCTCGCGGTGGCGGGGATCCCGCTGGTCACCTCGCTCGGGTACGCGTCCGCGGTCGGCGGTGGTGCTCGGCGGTCCTCGCCGCGATCACGCTGCTGCCGGCGCTCCTGTCGCTGGTGGGCCCGCGCATCGAGCGGCTCCGGCTGCCCGCCGCGCTGCGCGGGCGCGCCAAGGAGCCCGGCACCGGGCGCTGTGGAGCGCTGGGGGCGGTTGCTCACCCGGCGGCCGTGGTGGGCGATCGGTGGCTCGCTGGTGCTGCTGGGGGTGCTGCTGATCCCGACCTTCTCGCTCGAGCTCGGCCAGGAGGACGTCGGCGCGACGCCCACCGACACCCAGGAGCGGCGGGCCTACGACCTGATGACGGCCGGCTTCGGGGTCGGCTACAACGGCCCGTTGCTGATCGCGGTCAACCTCGACACGCCGGCGACGGTGGATCCGGCGGTCAAGGCCCAGGAGGACCAGGCCAACGCGCTCCAGGCCGAGCTGGAGTCCGAGCAGGCGGAGGGTCAGGCTCAGGCCGCCGCGCTCCAGGCCGAGGGGGCCGAGCTGACGAGCGAGCAGGCGAGCCTCGAGGCCCAGCAGGCCGACCTGGAGCGCCAGGCCGCCGCGCTCGGCGTGCAGGCCGACGCGCTGCGGGCCCAGCAGCGCACGGTGCAGGCCCAGGCCGACACGCTCCGGGCGGAGCTCCAGCGGCTGTCGGGGCGCCGGGGGGACCTGTTCCGCCGGGCCGAGGCGCTGCTGGCGCGCGTGCGCACGGGCCGCGCGCGCCAGGCGTCGCTGCAGTCCCAGCTGGCGGCCGTCCAGGCGCAGATCGCCGCGGTCGAGCGGCAGATCGCGGCCGAGGTCCGCCCGGAGGAGCTCGCCCGCCTCCAGGCGCGCCTGGCCGACCTGCAGGCGCGCGCCGGCGCGCGGCGCGCCCAGCTGGCCGCGGCCCGCGCCGCCGAGCGCACCCTGCTCGCCCAGGCCGCCCAGCTGCGCCGCCAGGCGGCCGCCCCCGGGCTGCAGCCGCCCGGGACGCTGCGCCGCCAGGCGGCCGCGCTGGCGGCTGACGCGCGCAGCCTGGCGTCCCAGGCCGCCGCGCTGGAGCGCCAGAAGCTGAGCCTGGAGGCCCAGGGTGCGCGCCTTGAGGCCCAGGCCGCCGCGCTGCAGGCCCAGGCGGCCGACCTCCAGGCCCAGCAGGCCCAGCTGGAGGCGCTGCAGGCGACGGCGGCCCAGCAGCAGAAGGAGGCCGAGGACCTCAAGACCCAGCTCACCGCGACCCTGACCAAGGCCGGGGGCGACGACCGCGGCACGGACCCGCGCCTGGTGAAGCTCCAGGACGCCCTCGGGGCCGCCAAGGGAGTCGCACAGGTCTCTCCGCCTCAGATCAACACGCCGGGCAACGCGGCCGTGTACTCGGTCATCGCCACGACGGCGCCGGCCGACGAGGCGACGGCCAACCTGGTGCGGGGCCTGCGCTCCCAGGTGATCCCGGAGGCGACGGCCGGCGAGGACATCGAGGCGCACGTGGGCGGCTCCACCGCGAGCAACGTCAACCTGGCCTCCGCGATCTCGTCGCGCCTGCTGCTGGTGATCGCGGTCGTCCTGGCCCTGAGCTTCCTGGTGCTGCTGCTGGCGTTCCGCTCGCTGCTGGTGCCGCTCCAGGCCGCGGTCGTCAATCTCCTGTGCGTCGGCGCGGCCTTCGGGGTGATGGTGGCCGTGTTCCAGTGGGGGTGGGGCATCGACCTGCTCCACATCGACACGGCCTCCGACACGGTGCCGATCGCGAGCTACGTGCCCCTGATGATGTTCGCGGTCCTGTTCGGCCTGTCGATGGACTACCAGGTGTTCCTGCTGTCCCAGATCGCCGGGCAGCGCAAGGAGGGGGAGGGCGACCGCGACGCCGTCGCCCGGGGCGTGGCGCACAGCGCGCCGGTCATCACCGCGGCCGCCCTCATCATGATCGGCGTGTTCGGCAGCTTCGTGCTGAACGGCGATCCCACCGTGAAGCAGTTCGGCGTGGGCCTCGCCGTGGCCGTGGCGCTCGCCGGGTCGATGGTGCTGGTGATGGTGCCCGCCCTGCTCGTGGTGATGGGCCGCGGCACGTGGTGGCTGCCGCGCTGGCTCGATCGCGCGATGCCCCACGTGGACATCGAGGGCGAGGGCCTGCTGGAGTCGCTGGACGAGGGGGAGGAGCCGGGCATCGCGCCGTCCCCCTCCGACGACGACCGCCCGCCCCGCCCGCCCGCATCCGAGGGACCGCCGCCGTCGGCGGCGTGAGGCCCGCGGCCCGGCTCAGAGCACGACCCACTCGGTGACGACCGGCGCGGCGCCGGGCTCCGGCGCCAGCGTGAGGCTGAAGGGGCCTGAGGCGACGCCCTCGATGCGGAAGCGCCCGCCCGCGTCCGTCACCGCTCCCAGCGGGCGGCCGCGGCCCCGGGTCCGCACCGCGGTCCGCCCGGCCGGGGACGGCGTGATGCCGCCGTCCACCCGGTGAGCGCGGCCGTCCTCGGCGGCCGTCAGCTCGAGGGCGACGACCAGCCCGCCGGCGACGAACACCAGCACCCGGGGCCCGCCCTCGCCGGCGCGGTCGCCGCTGTCGGCCGCCAGCCGGGCCTCTCGCGCCTGCGGGGCGCCCCGCGACGCCGCGGCGAGGTCACGGCCGCGCCGGCGCCGGCCCCGCCCGTTTCCCGGCGCCGGGGCGTCCACCGCTACGGACGGCCGGCCGGGGCGCCGGGCCCGGCCTCTCCCAGGGCCGCCCGCAGCTTCACGAAGACGCGCTCGCGGACCGGCCCGATGCTGCCGATCTTGATGCCGTAGCCCACCGAGATCTCGCGGTAGCTCGCCCCGGGGTCCCAGAGGTAGGCGGTCAGCACCAGCCGGCCGGTCGGGGAGAGGTGGCGCATGACCTCGGGCAGCACCGCCCGCAGCTGGGCGCGCAGCAGCCCGGTGTCCAGGTCGGCCTCCGCGTCGGCCTCGGCGCCGACGACCTCGGGGAACAGCTCGGTCTCGATCGCGGACCGGCGCCGCCGCGCCCGCGCGATGCGCAGCGCCTCGCGGTACGCGGTGGTGGCGAGCCACCCGCCCACGGCGTCGCCGTCCCGGAGCCCGTCAACGACGTCCACCAACCGCAGCCAGGTCGCCGCCGCCGCGTCCTCGTAGTCCTGGTGCGCCAGGCCCCGCACCCGGCGGACCTGAGCGGCCACCAGCCCCTCGTAGCGGTCCACCAGCTCGTTCCACGCTCCCTCGTCGCCGGAGGCGGCCGCGGCGACCATCGTCGCGGCGGGCGCCCCGGGGGGCCTCGGGGTGGGCCGGGTCATGGTCGGCAACGTGATCCTCCGCGGTCGCGTGACGTCGTGGAGGTGATGCTCCGACCCGGCCGGAGGCCCGGCCAGCCACCCTAGGTGGCGGTCATCCCACACCCGCGCCTCACGGCGGATCCCGCGTGACCAGGCCCGCCTCGACCGCCATGCGCACCAGGCGGGCGCGCTTCTGGTTCTGCGGCAGCTCCTCGATCGCGAACTTGCGGAACAGGTTGCGCAGGTGCGCCTTGACCGCGTCGACGCTCAGGTGGACGCGGGCGGCGATCTCCTCGTTGGTGGCGGCCTGCTCGAAACGCCCGGACTCCAGCGTGGGACGGCACAGCTCCTGCAGCACGCGGTGCTGCATGGGGGAGATGTCATCGGCGGCCAGGGGCACCGAGCCCTCGACCGTCCGCGCGCCGGCCTCGGTGGTGCCGGGGGCCCGGAAGACCAGGCTGGTGCGGCCCACCTGGACCACGTCGCGGTCGGCCAGGCGGCGCAGCCCGCGGACGCGCTCGCCGTTGAGCCAGGTGCCGTTGCGCGACAGGCCGTCGTCCTCGACGGTCCAGTCGCCGCCCACCGGCGCGAGGCGCGGCGTGCACCCGGGAGACGCGTTCGTCCCAGGAGAGCACGATGTCCGCGCGCGAGCCGCGACCCACGACGAGGGCCGCCCATGGCGGGCCCGAGCGTCATCACCGTCAGGTCGCCCCCGCCGTCCCGGAACTGGACGAAGGGCAGGCCCGCGGCCTCGGCGTCCTGCAGGCGCATTCGCTCGCCCGGGCGCTCGGGCCAGGGAGAGCCGTGTATCAGGGCGTCGCTCACGGGGCTCTGATCCTCGATGACGCAGCAGACGTGCGGAATGGGACCGGTTCTGATGGCGAGTATTGATGCGCGCGGCGTCCGCGTCTAGGCTCGCCCCCAAGCGGCCGGGGTGGATGACTGCCGTGGGAACCCGGGGGGAGCACACGCAGGCCACGCTCGGCGGGTCCTCGCCGACGACGCTCGACGGCCTCGCCCGCGTCGGCCAGCTGCTCGGGGCTACCGCATCGAGGCCCGCGCCGGCGCCGGCGGCATGGGCGTGGTGTTCCGCGCCTCGGAGCCCGGGCTCGGCCGCCGGGTGGCCCTCAAGCTGATCCTGCCCGAGCGTGCGCGGGACGAGCGCTTCCGCCGGCTCTTCGCGGAGGAGTCGCGCCGGGCCGCGGCCCTGGAGCATCCCAACGTCATCCCGATCTACCGCAGCGGCGAGGAGGACGGCGTCCTCTACATCGCCATGCGGTTCGTGGACGGGCCCAACCTGGGCCAGCTGGTGGCGCGCCGGGGTCGCCTGCCGGTGGGCGCCGCCGTTCGCATCGTCTCCCAGATCGCCGACGCCCTCGACGCCGCGCACGCGGCCGGCCTGGTGCACCGGGACGTGAAGCCCGCCAACATCCTGCTGGCCGACGCGGCCGGGGAGGAGCACGCCTACCTCACCGACTTCGGGCTGGCGGTGCCGATCACCGACGGGATGGCCCGGCGCGGCCGCTACGCCGGGACCCTGTCCTACATCTCGCCCGAGCAGATCCGGGGCGGGGCGCTGGACGGGCGCGCCGACGTCTACGCGCTCGGGGGCGTCCTCTTCCACGCGCTCACGGGGCGCGTCCCCTTCCCGGTGTCGGGGCGGGAGGCCAAGCTGGTGGCGCACCTACCGCACCGCCGCCGCGGCCCACGGACCTGGTGCCGGGCCTGCCGCGCGCCCTCGACGACGTCGTCGCCCGCGCGATGGCCAAGCGTCCCGAGGATCGCTACGCGTCGGCGGGCGAGCTGGCGGCGGCGGCCCGCGAGGCGCGCTCGGACGTCGTGCTGTGCCACCACCCCGACGACGACGACGCGGCCCGCTCGGTGGCCGAGCGCCTGACCTCCCACGGGCTGGAGGTGCGCGAGGCCGATCCCGATGACCCCGGCCGACGACCTGCGCTCCGCACGCGCCTGCCTGGTGCTGGTGGGGCGTGCCGGCCTCGGCGAGTGGAGCCGGCCGATCCTGAGCGCCGTGGCCGAGGTGACGGCGCTCGACCGGCGCTTCGCGGTGAGCACGGTCCTGCTCCCCGGGGGACCCGGGCCCTTCGACCCGGGTCTGTCGTTTCTCGCCGGGCGGTCCTTCGTCGATCTGAGGGCCGCGCTCGACGATCCCCACGCGACGGCCGACCTGCTGCGGGGTCGTCGGTGCCGCGCCGGCCGCCGCGGTCGCGGGGCCCGCCGTGGGAGAGTGTCCCTATCGCGGCCTTGAGGCCTTCCGGGAGCAGGACGCCCCGCTCTTCCACGGGCGCCGGCGCGAGACGGCGCTGGTGGTGCAGAAGCTCCGTGGCGGCGTTCGTCGCCGTCCTCGGGGCGTCCGGCTCCGGCAAGCAGCTGGTGCGCGCCGGGGTCGTGCCGGCCCTGCACGAGGAGGACCCCCGGGCGATCGTCGCGGTCCTGACGGCCGGGGGCGCCCCGCTCACGACGCTCGCCGCGCGCCTGCGCAGCCTCATCGGCGTCGCGGCCCCCTCGGCGTCCGAGCTCCGGGACGATCCGGGTGCCCTGGACGCGGCGGCCGAACGGCTCGCCGCCGGCGGCACCGACGCGCGCCTGCTGCTGGTCGTCGACCAGTTCGAGGAGGCCTTCTCCCTCACCGCGGATCCCTCCGAGCGGCGGGCGTTCATCGACGCCCTGGTGTACGCGGCCGGCATCCCCGGCGGCCGGGTGAGCGTGATCCTGCGCATGGCGCTCCGACTTCTACGTGCGCTGCGCCGAGCATCCCGAGCTGCGGGCGCTGGTGGCCGAGCACCAGCTCCTGGTGGGCCCGCTGGGGGGCGAGGGCCTGCGCGCCGCCATCGACGCGCCCGCCCGCAGCGCGGGTCTCGAGCTGGAGCCGGGGCTGGTGCGCCGCATCATGTCCGATGTCGCGGACGAGCCCGGGTCCCTGCCCCTGATGGAGCACCTCCTGCTCGGAGCTGTGGCGGCGCCGGCGCGGGCGGCTGATGACGCTGGAGGCCTACGCCGCCTCGGGAGGCGTGGCCGGGGCCCTGGCGACCCGCGCCAATGCGGTCTACGGGACGCTCGACGAACCGGGCCAGGCGATCGCCCGGCGGGTCCTGCTGCGCCTGACCCAACCGGGCGAGGGCACCGAGGACACGCGCCGCCGCGCCGCGGTCGCCGGAGCTCAGCCTGAGCCCGGAGGAGGCCCCCGAGGTCGAGCGCGTGGTCGAGACCATGGCCGTGGCCCGGCTGCTCAGCCGCGGCGTGGACGAGGCCACCGGCGAGCCCACGGTGGAGGTGGCGCACGAGGCGCTCATCCGCGGCTGGCCGGAGCTCCGGGGCTGGGTCGACCGCGATCGCGAGTCCCTTCGCCTGCACCGCCGCCTCACCGAGGCGGCGGCCGACTGGGATGCCGCCGGCCGGGACGACGGGGCGCTCTACCGCGGCGCCCGCCTCGCCGCCTGGGCCGACCGCGACGGCGCCGAGCTCAACCCCGTGGAGCTCCGCTTCCTGGCCGCGAGCCGCGCGCGGGCCCAGGCCGAGCGCTCCGCCCGCCGCAGGCGTACGCGCCTCGCCCTCGCCGGCCTAGCGGCCGCGGTGGTCGTGGTGAGCGCCGTGGCGGTGGTCGCCCT
>CAVTPK010000009.1:0-4538 GCA_963736635.1 uncultured Thermoleophilia bacterium | reverse complement strand
ACGTGGGGCGGGCGCGGGTCAGGCGATGAGGCCCGCGCGGCGCAGCATGTCCGCGTGGGCGCCCTCGCCGTAGTACTCGAAGACCTCGGCGATCAGCCCGTCGCGGAAGGTCACGCGCAGGGCCATGCGGTTCTCGTACGACCCGCCCGCCACGAGATCGGCCTCCATCGTCTCCTCCACGAAGGCGACGTCCGGGTCGGCGGTCTGGTGGAAGCGCACGTCGCGCACCGCGATGCGGGTCGCGATGGAGGCGAAGCCGCCGAAGACCTGGCCGAGCGCCTCGCGGCCCTCCACGACGGCGGGGAACGGCGCGATCGGATAGGCGACCTCGTAGCGGGCGTCCTCGGTCCAGAAGCCGAGGAACTGCTCGATGCGCCCGGCGTAGAGGTGGGCGGCGGACTCCCGCCAGACGGCCTCGTTGGCGGTGGCGATGGTGGGTGCGGTGGTGGTCATGGCGATCTCCTCGTGACGTGGTGTGCTGACGCGGACGACGCTCGCAGCGGCCGCAGGGGCGCGACATCAGGGAGATCCCTCGGCTAGCCTCGCCTCGTGTCGGGGGTCCATCTGCACGGGCGCGACCGGGAGCTGCAGGCCCTCGCGGGCGCCGTGGCCACGGTCGCCGGCGGCGGGCGCCGCGTGGTTGTGCTGCGCGGCGAGGCCGGCATCGGCAAGACCGCCCTGCTGGGGGCGCTCCGCGAGCGCCTGCGGGCCGGCCGCTTCGTGGTGCTGGAGGGGCGGGCCACCGAGCTGGAGAGCGACGTGCCGCTGGTGCCGGTGATCGACGCGCTCTCCCCCGCCCTCACGGGGGTGCCCGCGGCCGCGCGCCGGGGCCTGGGCGAGGAGCACGACCGGGAGCTGGCGCGGGTGCTCCCGGGGTGGGGAGCCGGTGGGAACGGCGACGCGCCCGAGCCGGCCGCCGAGCGATGGCGGCTGCACCGCGCCCTGGGCGACCTGCTCGGGGTGATCGGCCACGGCCGCCCGACCGCCCTCGTGCTCGACGACGTCCACTGGGCCGACCCGGCCACGCTCGAACTGCTGGAGCACCTCATCCGGCGCCCGCCGCCGGCCCCGCTGCTGGTGGCGCTGGCGCTGAGGCCCGGCGACGCGGCCGACCGGATCGCCGCCGCCCAGCGCTCCACCGCCTCGGCGGACATGGCGACGCTCGACCTCCCGCCGCTGGGCGCGGCCGACGCGCGGGCGCTGATGGAGGCGATCGACGACGAGGACCGGCGCGCCCGCCTGTTCCACGAGTCGGGGGGCAACCCGCTGCTGCTGCAGGAGCTGTGCCGGGCGCCCGACGCCGACGCGGTCCCGCGCGGCATCGTCGCGGCGGTGCGCGCGCGAGATCGAGGGCCTGCCGGACGGCGCCCGCGCCCTCATCGAGGCGGCGGCGATCGCGGGCGACCCGTTCGAACTGGACATCGCCGCGCCCGTGGCCGGGCTGGACGCGGGGCCGGCCCTGGACGCGCTGGACGCGCTGGCCGACCGCTCGCTGGTGCGCGGCACCGAGACGCCCCGGCGCTTCGCCTTCCGCCACCCCGTCATCCGCAGCGCGGTCTACGCGTCCATCGCGCCCGGGGCGCGGCTCGCCGGGCACGCGACGACGGCGCGGGAGCTCTCCCGGGCGGGCGTCCCGGTCCCCGTGGTGGCCCGGCACCTCGCGCACGCGGCGGCGCCGGGCGATCGTCGGGGCGGCCGCCACCCTGCGCCTCGCCGCCGCCGCGGTGCGCCCGCAGGCACCGGCGACGTCGGCCGACTGGCTGCGGGCGGCCGCGCGCGCCGACCCCGACGGGGCGGCCGCCCACGGCGCCGAGCTGGCCGGAGCCCTGGTCGAGTCGGGCCGCCTGGACGAGGCGCTCGCGGTGGTGGACGCCGCCGCGCCCGGCGACGGCGCGGGCGACCCGGTGGGCCTCGCCCTGGTCGGCGCCTCCGTGGAGCGCTTCCTCGGCCGCCACGGCGCCGCCCGCCGCCGCCTGGACCACGCCCTGGCCGGCACGCCCCCCGACGGCCCGCAGGCGGCCCGCCTGATGGCCGACCTCGCCCTGTCCGCCTACGAGCGCGGCGAGCAGCTCGAGATGCTCGAGTGGGCGCGGCGGGCGCGGGCGATCCCGGGCGCGGGCGCCGCGGCCACGGCCGCGACGGCCGCCATGCAGGCGACCGGCCACGCCTTCGTCGGCGACATGGACGCGGCGGACGCCGAGATCGCCGTGCTGGCGGCGGCCCTCGAGGGCGCCGGCGACGACGAGCTGGCGGGCGCGGCCGAGTTGCTGCTGTCGGTGTCGTGGGGCCTGCTCGCCCTGGAGCGGCTCGACGACGGCCTGGCGGCGGCGCGGCGTCTGGCGGCCACGGCGCGGCGGGCCGGCAACGGGCCGGCGGCCGTCGGCCACGACGTGGCGGCCACGCTCGCGCTGGGGCTGATGGGCCGCATCGACGAGGCCGCCGCCCTGGCCGACGCCACCGAGCAGGCGGCGCGGGTGACCGGCAACGACCAGGCGGTGCAGTGGGCGCTGTGGATGCGCGCGTGGGTGCTGATCGACCACGGCGACCTGGACGCGGCCCTGGCGGCCGCCCGCGAGAGCGTGGAGCGCGGCGAGCGCCTCGACGACTCCGCGCTGTCGGCCATCGCGCGCACCGTGCTGGGCGCGGTGCTCGCCGCCCGCGGCGACCACGCCGGCGGACGGGAGCTGCTGGCCCAGTACGACATCGAGCCCGGCTGGGTCTGCCGGTGGGCCCCGCCGCTGGTGGAGGCCGACCTGGCGCTGGGCGACCTCGCCTCGGCCGCGGCCCACGCCGGGCGGGCGGCCGAGCTGGCCGCCCGGGTGGGCCTGGCCGGCGCGCGGACGACCGCCGGGAGGGCCCAGGCGCTGGTGGCGCTGGCCGACCGCGATCCGGCGCGCGCGGCCGGGCACGCCCTCGCGTCGGCCGCGATCGCGCGCGAGGGCGGCTTCGCCCTGGACGAGGCGCGCGCCCGGCTGGTCGCGGGGCGCGCCCTGGGCGCCGGCGACCGCGAGGGCGCGCTGCGCGAGCTGCGGGCCGCCGAGGCGGGGGCGGTGGCGTGCGGCGCGCCGCGGGTGCGCGACGAGGTGCGCCGCGAGCTGCGGGCCCAGGGCCACCGCGCCGGCCGCGGCGGCGCCCGGGCGCCCGGCGAGGAGGGGCTCGCGGCCCTGACCGGCCGGGAGCGCCAGATCGCCGAGCACGTCGCCCAGGGGCTCACCAACCGGCAGATCGGCGAGCGCCTCTACCTCAGCGAGAAGACGGTGGAGACCCACCTCTCCCACGCCTTCTCCAAGCTCGGCGTGCGCTCGCGCGCCGAGGTCGCGGCGCGGGTGGCCGCCGAGGGCGCGCCCGGGACCGGTTGAGGGGAGCTACCCTGGAGGCGTGCGCGCCCTCCCCGCCTTCGCCATCGACGCGGTCCTGATCGTGGGCTTCGCGGCGCTCGGCCGCCGCAGCCACGACGAGGGCTCCAGCCTCACGGGCGTCCTCGAGGTGGCGGCGCCGTTCCTGATCGCCATGGCGGTGGGCTGGCTGGTCGCCCGGGCCTGGCGCTCGCCGCTCGCGCCGGCGACCGGGGTCGTGATCTGGATCGTCACGATCGTGGTCGGGATGGCGCTGCGCAGCCTGGTGTTCGACCGCGGCATCGCCCCCACGTTCATCGCGGTGGCCCTGCTCACGCTCGCCCTGCTGCTGGTGGGCTGGCGGCTCCTGGCCACGCGCCTGCTGCCGCGCCGCGCACCCCTGGAGGGGCCGGCGGATGAGCATCGACCCCACCATCCCGGACCCCGGCATGCTGGTGTGCGCCATCTGCGGCGAGCGGCATCAAGCCCGGCCGCACCCCCGGCAGCTACGTCCACACCACCCGCCTGGTCGCCGCCTGCGACCTCGACTCGGACCACACCGCGGAGCCCGCCCCTCCGCGCTGAGAGCGGTCGGCCGCCGGGCCCGCGCGGCCGTCGGGTGGACGTGCCGGTGCCCGCTGACATAGCGTCGCACGTCCCACGACCGGCGAAGGAGAGCGACATGCGGCACCCGTCCCGGACCCTGAGGCTCGGGGGCATCGTGCTCGTCGCCGCCCTCGCCTGGCTCGCGTTCACCGCGATCGCCTCCGCCGCCGACTGGCAGCTCTCCCAGACCGACGCGGACGCCTACTACGACCTCGCCACCCTCGACGCCAACGACAACGGCTGCAGCGAGCAGGCCTGGTTCGACGTCGACAACGACGGCGCCTGGGACGCGCACCTCTACGACCGGGGTCGCGGAGAGTGCTTCGCGGAGGCACTCAGCTTCGACATGAACGAGAACCTCCGCCCCGAGTACCTGATGCTGGACATCGACCAGCGGGTCGGGTTCGAGTGGCTCTACTTCGACACCGAGCAGGACGGGCGGTGGAACTTCCGCCGCATCATCCCCCGCTCGAGCCTCGACTCGGTGACCCGGCTCAACTACCTCGACGTCACCCGCGACCAGCTGCGCGCGTTCCAATACCGCACCGGTCAGTCGGTCCGGTTCGCGGCGGTGTCCCCGGTGATCTAGGCCGGCGG
>CAVTPK010000008.1:0-8767 GCA_963736635.1 uncultured Thermoleophilia bacterium | reverse complement strand
CCTGATCGCCATGGTGACGCTGGCCCTGCCCTTCCTGCTCGACAACATCCGCCGCTCGCTCGCCGCCGCCCGCGCCGGCGACCTCGGCGAGGACGAGCGGGAGCGCAACTCGGCCGCGCCGGGGAGCGTCAGCTTCGACCCGGCCGACATCGAGGAGCGCCGGCGCATGGCGCGCCTGTCCCAGTAGCGAGCGCGCGCCGCGGGGCCGGACGGCCCCGCGGCGCGGCGGATCAGGTCGGGGCGCCGCGCTCGCGCGGGCCCCTGATCGTCCGCGACAGGGCGCGCAGGTGGCCCCGGCGAGCCGCGCCGCCCCCGCGTCCCACCGCGGCGTGGGTGAGCTCCCCCAGGCCGATCCCGGCGCGCTCCAGCGCCGCCGCCGCCCGGCCCCGGTGGGCCCGCGCGTAGAGCATCCGGCTCTCGGCGAGGACGGCCGCCAGGCCCGCCCGGGGCGCCGAGGCCCCGCCCTCGTGGCCGCACACCACCGCCGGCTCGAAGCCCACCGCGTAGCCGCGGTCGCGGACGCGGCGGCAGAGGTCCGTGTCCTCGCAGTACAGGAAGAAGCGCTCGTCGAGGCCGTCGATCGCCTCGAGCAGGGGGCGCCGGATCATGAGGCAGGCGCCCGAGATCCAGTCGGGCCGGGCCGGGCGGGCGTAGGCGCCGGGATCGCGGATCAGCTCGTCGGCCCAGCCGGCGTCCGGCGCGAGGCGGTGCAGGAACAGCGCCTGGGCGAAGGTCGAGCGCACGCGCGGAAAGCGACGCTGCGAGGGGTCCAGTGACCCGTCGTCGTCGCGGATCACCGGGCCCACGATCCCCAGGCGCGGATCCTCGTCCAGGGCGCGGGCCAGGCGCAGCACGGCCTCCGGGGCGATGCGCGCGTCGGGGTTCAGGAACAGCACCGCCGGAGCGGCTCCCGCCCGCCAGCCGATGTTGCACCCGAAGGAGAAGCCGCCGTTGGCGCCGCTCTGGATCGCGGTCAGGTCGAGGTCGGCGACCGTCTCGAGGCCCCCCTCGGGGGAGTCGTTGTCCACCACGATGACGCGGATGTCGTCGCGACCGGCCAGCGGACCGACGCACGAGCGCAACTGGGCGCCGCTGTTGTAGGCGACCACCACGACGTCCACCCGGGGCGTCGGGGGCGGGTGCGGGTGCGCGGCGCCGGGCACCGCGTCAGGCTAGCGCCTGCGCCGGCGGCCGAGGGGCCCTCACGGAATCGCGGCGAACTGCCGATCAACGGGGCAGTGCCCGTCCCCGCGGTCCCGCGCCGGGGAGAATCAGGAGTCGCGAGTTGGAACGGATTCCCCGACCGTCGCGCGTCGTGCTGGCCGCGTCCGTCACGCTGGCCGCCGTGGCCGCCCTGCTCGGCTCCTCGGCCGGCGAGGCGGGTGCGGCCCGCAGCTCCGAGACGGCGCCCGCGGTCACCGTCGCCATCGCCACGCCCGCCGACGGGGCGCGGGTGAAGGGCGCCGTCCGCGTGGCGGCCTCGGCCTCCGCCCGCGACGGCGTCGCGCGCGTCGAGTTCCGCGTCGACGGCGTCCTGCGCTGGACCGCGCGCACGGCGCCCTACGTCCTCAACGGCGAGCGCGGCACCTGGCGCACCACCGAGCTGGCCAACGGCCGCCACACGCTGTCCGCGACGGCGTTCGACCGCCGCGGCCGCCGCGCGCGCGACACCCACGTCGTGACCGTCGCGAACCCCGTGGTCGCGCCCCCGGCCGCGCCCGAGCCCGGCGCCCGAGCCCGTCCCGGCGCCCGAACCGGCGCCGCCCGTCCTGGAGCCGGCGCCGGTCCCGGCCCCGGCGCCGCCCCCGGCGGTGGAGCCGCCGCCGGCGCCCGCCCCGCCGCCGGCCCCCGAGCCCGGCCCGATCCGCAACCCGACCCCGCCCCGACTCAGCCCGATCCCCCGGCGCCGCCGGTCACGCCCAGCGTCTTCCTGTCGCCCGCGGGCAACGACGGCGCCAACTGCTCGGCCGGGGCGCCCTGCCGCACCCTGGACCGCGGCTACCGGGCCGCCGCGCCCGGGGCGGTGGTGCAGCTGGCCGGGGGCAGCTACCCCGGCGGCACGATCGCCTACGACTCCTCCAAGAACGGCGCCGGCGCGCGGGTGGTGCTGGCCCCGGCCCCGGGCGCGGTCGTGACCGTGTCCGACGAGCTGATGGTCTCGCGCCCAGCACGTGGAGCTGCGCGACATGCGCCTGGCCGGTGGCTGGCAGACCGACGCCCAGGCCGCCGACGTGGTGATGCGCAACCTGGACTCGGTGCACCTGTTCATCAACTCGTCCCAGCAGGTGTCGGTGATCGGCGGGCGGGTGGGCCCCACCGGGCCGGTCAACTACCACCCCCAGATCGCGGCCTCCACCGCCACCCCGCCGCGCGACATCCTGATCGACGGGGTCACCTTCCACGACTGGCGGGTGGCCACCGCCGGCCAGCACACCGAGTGCCTGCAGATCGGCGGCGGCGACCGGATCACCGTGCGCAACAGCCGCTTCGTCAACTGCGAGGCCACCGGCAACCTGCACATCACCCACTACGGGCCGCCCTCGCCGGTCACCCGCAACGTGACCATCGAGAACAACTTCTTCTCGACCACCATCAACGGCTACTACGCGATCCAGGCCTACGCCGTGCCCAACCTGCTGATCCGCAACAACTCGGCCACCCAGGGCTTCCTGGTGATGCCCTTCAGCGGCGACACCGTGGCCGGCAAGAACGTGCGCCTGGTGGCCAACCTCGCGCCGGCGCCCTCCTACGGCTGCGTGGCCGGGGTCACCTATCGCTCCAACGTCTGGTTCTGGGGCCTGTCGGGCCAGACCGCGGCCAGGTGCGACTCGTCCGACCTCGCCCTCACCGGCACCTCCAACCCGGGCTTCGTCAACCCGGGCGCCCTCGACCTCCACCTGACCGCCGCGTCCCCGGCGCTCGGCCGGGGCGCCGCCGCGGAGGCCGCGGCCACCGACATCGACGGCGAGTCGCGCGCGGCGAGCCCCGACGCCGGCGCGGACGAGCGCTGATCAGCTCCGCACGGCCATGAGGCTCTTGGTGAGCCCCAGCACCCGCTCGCGGTGGATGGTCGCGTCGGGGAAGAGGCGCTGCATGTCCTTGGCGGTGAGGAGCTCGATCGGCTCCCAGTAGCCCTTGGGCTGGAAGCCCAGCGTGAAGTGGCGGTTCAGGAAGCGCCGCGCCCTCTCGGGCAGGAACTGGAAGAGGGGGAACTGGTAGTGCGGCTCGATCGGGAACCAGCGGTTGGGCGTCTGGATGAAGTAGCGCTCCGACACCCGCCGGACCTCGGCCGCGAAGGCCCCCTGCAGCTCCAGGGGGATGTGCTCGATGACCGAGTTCGAGAAGGCCACGGCGAACTCGCCGTCGGCGAAGGGCATTTCCGTCGCGTCGCCCACCATCGTCGTCACGTTGGACTGCTCGAGCCAGGCGCCGCTCTTGGGGGTCAGGTCCAGCGCGGTGACCGGGTTGACGCTGTTGAAGCGCTCGAGGGCCGCGCCGACCCCGGCGCCCACGTCCAGGATCCGCTCGTCCGGCCGCAGGCCGACGAGCGTCACGAAGCGCTCGTAGCGCTGGCGGCGCCACCGTTCGATGGTCGGGCTCGTGGTGGCCCACGCCCGTGCCCTGGCCCTGAGGCTCATCCCGCCCTCCGTGGATCGTCGCCGGTGCCCTCGCCGGTCACGCGCAGCAGCACGGCGGAGAGGGCCACCAGAATGAACATGATGTAGGTGACCTGGATGAACGAGTACGCGTCGTAGGTGAACAGGCCCACGGCGAAGGCCGTGATCGAGGCCGCGAGCGCCGTCATCAGCAGCCCGAGGTCGCTCGGGTCGCGCCGCGCCCGGGCGCCCAGCCGGCGGACGGTCCGGCCGAACAGCCAGATCCAGGCGAACACGCCCACGATCCCCGTCTCCAGGAGCGTTCCCAGCCACTGGTTGTCGAGGATGTTGGCCTTGGCCTGCTGGTTGTCGGTGACCCGCGTCCCGTAGCCCTGGCCCAGCACGGGCCGCGCGGCCGCCTGGTCGAGCGCCGGACCGAGGTCGGCCACCCGCCCGCTGCCCAGCTTGCCCGCGTCCGACTGCTGCTCGGCGACCAGGCCGCCGGCCGGGTTGAAGGCGGCCTGGAGGGAGCCCAGGGCGCCGGGGATCGCGAGGTGCATCATCAGCAGGAGGGGCAGGGCGATCGGCAGGGCCCGGCGGGCGTCCGCCGGGCGCAGCACCGCGAAGACGATGAGGATGATGGCGAGCATCAGGATGCCCGTGCGCGAGATCGTCGCGACCGCCGCGACCACCATCAGGCCGCCGGCCACCCACCACAGCCGGCGCCCCGTGCGCACCGCGAGGTAGAAGGCGAGCGGCACGAGCATGACCATCGCCGCGCTGAGCGCGATCGAGTGCTGGGCCGAGGCGAAGACCCGCAGCCGGGCGCCGCGGCCGGGGATCAGCGGAACCTCCTCCAGCCGCAGGAACGGGATCACGCGCCCGAGCTCGTTGAAGGCGTTGAAGTCGGTCCGCGACTCGATGATGGCGAAGACCGCGACGATCGCCCCGGACCCCACCAGCACCTTCAGGATGCGGTCGACGGCGGCGCGGGTCTCGACCACGCTCACGATGAGCAGCAGCACCAGCAGGAAGCTGAGGAGGAAGGTCAGCGACTTGATGACCTGCGTCTGCTCGGCGCTCACGTTGGCCGGGTTGACGGCCACCGAGCCGAGGACCGCGATCATCAGGAGCACCAGCGGCCCGCGCAGGCCGGTGGGGTGGAGCCTCACCCGCGGGTCCACCAGCAGGGCCGCGAACCACCCGATCATGACCACGGCCACCAGCAGCCGGTACGGCTCGAGCTCGAAGGGCATGTTCCCCGGCAGCGCGTAGCGGCGGATCGGGATGAACATCACCACGATCACGAGCAGGCAGATCAGCCCGACCCAGCTCACCTGGGCCGCCCGCCGCGCGCCGTCGGCGCGGGCCGGGTCGTACGCGCCCGGATGGGGCGTGGCGAAGGGGTTTCCGGCGTGCGTTCGACATTCCAAGCCATGCTATGAGCGGCCCCCGGGGCCCACACCCCCAGATCGGTGGGTTGGGCCGGTCCCGCCCTCGACCGTCGGGGAGCCCGGAACTGGCTCCACGAGCGCCCTCGCGGGGTACCACGGGCCAGTGCGCCGGGCGGCGCGAGGGGCCATCCTGCGCCCGGATGCCTACGGATCGGAGAGCAGGATGAGCGCGCGCCCCACGGGAGCGGCGGGAGGCCTTCGGGCGAGCGTCGGCGCGGCGGCGGTCGCGGCGCACGGGTTCGGTCAGAGGGCCCTGGCCAAGGGGTTCTCGCTCGCCGTCGGCGGCGCGTTCGCGTCGTTCGGCGCCCGCAGCGTGATCCAGCCGCCGGTGCGCCTGGGCGGCGTGGGCCGCATCGCGATCGGCGACGGCGTCATGGTCGGCACGGGGTCCTGGCTGCACACCCTGGGCGACGAGCCCGGCGTCGCCATCCGGATCGAGGACGGCGCGAGCATCGTCGGCCACTGCGTCATCTCCGCCGCCTCCTCGGTGCGCATCGGCCGGCGCGTGCTGATCGCGCGCAACGCCTACATCTCGGACCACTCGCACGCGTTCCAGGACACGACGACGCCGGTGATGGACCAGGGGATCACCCGCGTGGCCCCGGTCGAGCTCGACGACGGGTGCTGGCTCGGGGAGAACGTGGTCATCGGCCCCGGCGTGCGGGTGGGGCGGGGCGCGGTGGTGGGCGCGAACTCGGTGGTGCTCTCCGACGTGCCCGACCACGCGGTCGCCGTGGGCGCCCCCGCGCGGGTCATCCGGACGTTCGCGGCGGGCTGAGCCTCAGGTCGCCGGGCGCAGGCGGCCGATGACCGGCCGCGGCATGACGCTGTACGCCAGCGCCTTGTGGTAGTGGGGATCGAGCGGGTGCAGGGCCGAGCAGCGGAGCGCCGTCGCGACCGCGCCGAGCCGCTCGCCCGAGCGCCGCTGGTCGATGACGCTCTCCATGAAGTACGAGGCGATGTTGTTGTCGCGCGCGGCGTTGGCGCTGCGCAGCCGGCGGGCCTCGGCGGGGGCCGGCGGCAGCCCGCGCCGCGCGCGCGCGGCGTCGAGCACCCGGTCCACCAGCGCGTCGCGCGCCTCCGGATCGTCGTGGCACAGCGACTCGGGGCGGATCCGGTACGAGTACAGGCACTCGCCGACGACGGCGAAGCGCGCGCCGCGCTCGGCGGCCCGGAACAGGTAGTCCATGCTCTCGCCGATGCGGATGTCCTCGTCGTAGCGCAGCCCCGCCATCAGCGCGCGCCGGTACATCGGGGTGCCGTCGTGCGTCGGGATGCGCAGCGCCTCCAGGTCCCGGCGGCACTCCTCGGCGTCCTTCCACCGGTGCTGGGGGGCGGTGGTGCGTCCGTTCAGGATCAGGTTCCAGCCGCAGAACACCCCGGCGAGGTCGGGATGGGCGCGCAGGTGGGCCAGCTGGCGCTCGATGCGGGTCGGCAGGCTCAGGTCGTCCGAGTCCTGGACGGCGTAGAAGTCGCCGCGCGCCTCGTCGAGGCCGCGGTTCATCGCGGCCGACTTGCCCGCGTTGGCCTGGCGGATGAGGGTCATGCGGGGGTCGGACACGCCGGCGATCGTCTCGATCGACCCGTCGGTGGAGCCGTCGTTGACCACGATCAGCTCGAGGTCGCGATGGGTCTGGCGCAGGATGCTCGCGACCGCGGCGCGCAGGTACGGCCCCGCGTTGTACGCGGGGATGATCACGCTCACCAGCGGCGTCTGCGAGGCGGCCATCACCGCGATGGTAGGGGAGGGGCCGTGGGCGGCGACACTCCCACGACGGAGGGTTGACCGCGCTTCCGACTCGACGTCCGGCTAGCGCGAACTGGCTTAGCGGCAGTGTGCGGCGTGGGGCGGCGTGACTACCGTCGTCGGCGCGATGCGATCCCCACAGACGACATGAGGTGGGGCGCGAAGGCGGCGATCGACGGCCCCGCGGTCCCGGTCCCCCCGTCCTCCCGCCGCGCGCCGGGGATCGTGTACGCCTCCTCGGCGCCCCCTCCGCCTCCGGCTCCGGCCCCCGCGCTGCCACCCGGCGGGCCCGTCGAGGATCCCTCGCGCGGGGGCCCGGACCTGCGCGGCGCCGTCATGAACGGCCTGCTGTGGAAGGTCATCTCCATCGGGGTCAAGCAGGGCTCGCGGGTGGTCGTGGGCATCGTCCTCGCGCGCCTCCTCACGCCGGACGACTACGGCCTCGCGGCCCTCGTGCTGGTCTTCTCCAGCCTGATCTACATCTTCTCCGACCTCTCCCTGGGCGCCGCCCTGGTCCAGCGCACGACGCTCACCGAGCGCGACCGCTCGACCGTCTTCTGGGTGAGCGTCGCGGCCGGCGCCGTCTGCACGGTCGTCGGCATCGCGGTGGCCGGCCTCGTCGCCGACTTCTACCGGGAGCCGGCCGTCCAGCCGCTGTTCATCGCCGTGTCGTTCAGCTTCCTGATCGTCTCGCTCGGGCGTCACCCAGGAGGCCCTGTTGACCCGCGCGATGAACTTCCGCGCGCTGGAGCTGCGCCAGATGGCCGCCGCCCTGATCGGCGCCGTGGTCGCGATCGTCATCGCCGCGCGCGGCGGCGGCGCGTGGGCCATCATCGTGCAGCAGCTCGTGGTGGTGGCCGTCGCCACCGTCCTGATGTGGGTCGTCTCGCCGTGGCGCCCCCACATGATCTTCTCGCGCGCCAGCGTGCGCGACCTGGGGAGCTTCGGCGGCAACGTCTTCGGCACGCGGATGGTCTTCTACCTCAACCGCAACGCCGACAACCTCCTCATCGGCCGCTTCCTGGGGCCGGCCGCGCTGGGCGCCTACTCCCTGGCCTACAACGTCATCCTGCTGCCCTTCAGCCAGATCGCCGGGCCGCTCGAGCAGCTGCTGTACCCCGCCTTCTCGCGCCTGCAGGACGAGGCCTCGCGGCTGCGCGAGGCCTTCCTGCGCGTCAACCGCCTGGTGTGCACCATCAACATGCCCCTGCTGCTGGGCCTGGCGGTGCTCGCCGACCAGTTCGTCCCCGTCGTGCTGGGCGACCAGTGGCGGTCGGCCATCCCGGTCATCCAGATCCTGGCCCTGGTGGGCATCGCGCAGTCCCTGCAGGCGCTCAACGGCAGCATCCTCCAGGCGCGCGACCGCACCGACTGGCTCCTGCGCTACTCGCTCGTGTTCACGGCGGTCACCGTCGTCGCGTTCATCATCGGCGTGCCCGTTCGGAATCGTGGGCGTCGCCGCCTCGCTCGCGATCGCGAGCATCTTCCTCGAGCCCCTCTACGCCGTCATCACCGCCCGGGCGATGGACATGCCGGTCCTCGACATCGCCCGCAACCTGTGGGGCCCCACGCAGGCGTCGCTGCTGATGGTCGTGGCGGTCGTCGCCGCGCGCCTCGGCGCCGCCTCGCTCGGGGCCGGGGACGCGCTCCAGCTCGCGGCCGGGGTGCTCGCGGGGATCGTCGTCTACCCGCCGCTGGTGTGGTGGCGGGCGCCCGGGGTCCGGGAGGACATCGTGGGGATCATCCGTCGTCGCCGAGCACAGGGAGAACCCGTTGCCGACGCCTAGGCCGTCCGGGGAGCCGCTCATCTCCGCGGTCATCCCGACCTACAACCGCGGCCCGCTCATCGCCCGGGCGATCGAGTCGGTCCTGGAGCAGACCCGCCCGCCCGACGAGATCGTCGTGGTGGACGACGGGTCGGCCGACGACACGCCCGAGCGCGTGCGGCCGTACCTCGACCGCATCCGCTA
>CAVTPK010000007.1:0-3915 GCA_963736635.1 uncultured Thermoleophilia bacterium | reverse complement strand
CGCGTCCTTGCCGCCCGCGCGGCCGCTGCTCGATGATCCGCGCGCAGCCGCCGACCGCCCTGGAGAGGACGCCACATGAGCACCACGCCCCCCGGCCCCGACACCATCGTGCTGATCCACGGCTTCTGGGTGACGCCCCGCAGCTGGGAGGACTGGATCGGCCCACTACGAGGCCAAGGGCTACCGCGTCCTGGCGCCCGCCTACCCGGGGTTCGAGGTCGAGGTCGAGGCGCTCAACGCCGACCCGTCGCCGATCGAGACCCTGACCGTGCCGGCGATCATCGAGCACCTCGAGGCGGTGATCGCGCGAGCTCGACGCGCCGCCGATCCTGATGGGCCACTCGGCCGGCGGCGTCTTCACCCAGATCCTGCTCGACCACGGGTTCGGGCGCCGTGGGCGTGGCGATCAACTCGGCGCCCACCGAGGGCGTGGCGGTGGTGCCCCTGTCGCAGATCAAGTCGACCTTCCCGGTGCTCAAGAACCCGGCCAACCGCCATCGCGCCGTGGGCTTCACGTTCGAGCAGTGGCACTACGCGTTCACCAACACGTTCACCGAGGAGGAGCTCGCGCGAGCTCTACGAGCGCTACGCGATCCCGGCCTCCGGGGCGATCTTCTGGGAGAGCGCCCTCGCCAACATCACGCCCGGCCACCAGGGCTCGTGGGTCGACTACACGAACGACGACCGCGCGCCGCTGCTGTTCATCTCGGGCAGCGAGGACCACCTCATGCCGCCCGTCGGTGCAGCAGTCGAACGCCAAGCACTACAAGTCCGACACGGTCACCGAGATCGTCGAGTTCGAGGGCCCGCACCTGCTGCCCGCCATCGACGGCTGGGAGGAGATCGCCGACTTCGCGCTCGACTGGGCCGTGAGGCACGCGACGGCCTGACGCCGGCCCGGGGAGGACGCCATGGAGGGGGTCCGCATCACCCACATCGGCGGGCCCGACGGTCCTGATCGAGGTCGGCGGCTGGCGGCTGCTGACCGACCCGACCTTCGATCCGCCCGGCGGCGACTACCGCTTCGGCTGGGGCACGGGCTCGCGCAAGCTGGCCGGGCCGGCGATCGCCGCCGCCGACCTGCCGCCGATCGACGCGGTGCTGCTCAGCCACGACCACCACGGCGACAACCTCGACCCCGCCGGGCGCGCGCTGCTGCCGGCGGCCGGGCGTGGTCGTCACCACCGTGCTCGGGCGCCGGCCGGCTGGGCGGCGACGCGCGCGGGCTGGCGCCCTGGGAGACCACCCGGCTCGAGGCCGCCGGGCGGCCGCCGATCGAGATCACCGCCACGCCGTGCCGCCACGGCCCGCCGCTCAGCCGCCCGATCGTCGGCGACGTGATCGGCTTCGCGCTGGCGTGGGAGGGCCAGGAGCACGGCGTGCTGTGGATCTCCGGCGACACCGTGCTCTACGACGGCGTGCGCGAGGTCGCCGAGCGGCTGCGCGTGGACACCGCCCTGCTGCACCTGGGCGGCGTGCGCTTCCCGGTCACCGGGCCGGTGCACTACACGATGACCGCGCGCGAGGCGGTCGAGCCTGTGCGCCCGCCTGCGCCCGCGCATCGTCATCCCGGTCCACTACGAGGGCTGGAAGCACTTCCACGAGGGCCGCGCGGACGTCGAGCGCGAGCTCGCGGGCGCGCCCGCCGACATCCGGGATCGCTTCCGGTGGGTGCCCCTCGGCCAGGCGGTCGAGATCGCCGCCTGAGGTGCCGGGGGCCGGGCCCGGCGTTCATACTGGCCCGGATGCCCAGGCGGACCGTCATGATCCTCGCGTTCGGGGGGGCCGGGCTGCTCGACGTGGCCGGGCCCGCGGAGGTGTTCGTGGTCGCCGACCAGATCGTGGGCGGCGACGCCTACCGCGTGCGGATCGTGTCGCCCGACGGCGCCGACGTGATCAGCAGCTCGGGCTTTCGCATCGGCGTGGAGGCGTCGGCCGCGGAGGTCGCCGGCCCGGTGGACACCATGATCGTGCCGGGGACCTGGACCTGGCCGGAGGCGATCGGGCGGGCCGACCTGCTGGCGGCGGTGAGCGACGCGGCGGCGCGGAGCCGGCGCGTGGTGAGCGTGTGCGTGGGCGCCTTCGTGCTGGCCGAGGCCGGCCTGCTGGACGGACGGCGCGCCACCACCCACTGGCAGTTCTTCGACGAGCTCGCCGAGCGGTACCCGACGGTGCGGATCGACCGCGACGCGATCTTCGTCGCCGACGGCGCGCTGTACACGTCGGCCGGCGTGAGCTCGGGCATCGACCTGGCCCTCGCGCTGGTCGAGGCCGACCACGGGGCGGCCATCGCGCGGCGGGTGGCCCAGCACCTGGTCGTGTTCATGCAGCGGCCGGGCGGGCAGGCCCAGTTCAGCATCCGCCTGAGCGCCCAGCCGGTCGAGCACGCCCCGCTGCGCGCGCGTGCTCGACGCCGTGGCCGAGGACCCGGCCGGCGACCACCGCCTGGAGGCGCTGAGCGCCCGCGCCGGCTTCAGCCCCCGCCACCTGTCGCGCGTGTTCGCCCGCGAGGTGGGGACCACGCCCGCGCGGTACGTCGAGCGCGTGCGGGTCGAGGCGGCGCGCGTGCTGCTGGAGACCTCCGACGCGCCCCTCGACACCGTCGCGCGGCTGTCCGGGCTCGGCTCGGTGGAGAGCCTGCGGCGCGCCTTCCTGCGGGAGGTCGGCGTCACCCCGCACGCCTACCGCCGGCGCTTCCTCACGACCGGCATCGCGGTGGCCGCCGGCTGATCCCTTGCGCGCGAGGTATTCACCGGGTTTGGATGACGCAGGTTTCCTGGCCCCGTATGCGAGGAGTCGGCGATGGACATACGGCGAGTGCTCCCGCTGAGCGGCATCGCGTTCGTCCTGATCGTGCTGATCGCCGTGATCGGGCTGGGAGGCAGCACGCCCACGACCGGCGACTCGCCGGAGTCGATCTTCGACTTCTACGACGAGCAGACCGTGCGCCAGGCGATCGCGTCGTTCATCTTCGCGGCGTCGGTGCCCTTCCTGGTCTTCTTCGCAATCGGCCTGGCGTCCGCATTCCGGGACCGGCGTGACGAGGCCTCCGGCGTGTGGCGGCAGGTGCTGCTGGCCGGCGCGATCCTGACCGGTGCCGGCATCCTGGCCAACGCCTGGATCCACTTCGCGCTGGCCGACGGCGCCGACAACGGGATCTCGCCCACCGCCCTCGAGGCCCTGGTCACCCTGGACTCGGACTCCTGGGTCGCCTTCAACGCCGCACTCGGCGTGATGATGCTGGGGGCGGCCGGCTGCATGATCCCGGCCGGCGTGCGTCTCATGGGCTGGGCCGCCCTGGTGCTGGGCATCGCCCTCTTCATCCCGTTCGCCGACTTCTTCGCCCTCCTGCTGACCCTGATCTGGATCATCGTGGAGAGCGTCCTGCTCTACCGCGGTGCCATCGCCGACGCCGTGGCCCCGGCGGCCGCCTAGGCCTGTGCCGGGGCGGTCGCCGCCGGATCGGCCTGCGCGGCGAGCACCAGGCCCGCGTCGCGCAGCTCGGCGACGTGCCGCCGGCGCACGGGCAGCGCCCACTCGACCAGCCCGCCCACCTGCGCGTCGCCCGCCGCCAGCGCGAGACCGCCGAGCACCTCCAGGTTTCCGAGCTCCGCGGCCTGCGCCACCGCCAGGGCCTCGACGCCGCGCACCGCGTCCCCGTCGTCCCCCATCAGGCCCGCCGTCATCTCGCGCGCCGCGCGCGACGCGGCCCGCGCCCGCTCCCGGATCGCGGTCTTGCGGCCGTCCCGCTGCGCCACGATCTCGTCGGCACGCCGCGAGATCTCCGCCGACTCGCTGCGGATCGCCAGGAGGATCTCGGCGATGTCGCTCTCGGCCACCTCACGCGCGACCCGGGCCGTCGCCTGCCGCGCCGCCCGCGCGCGCCCCATCGCCTCGCCCAGGGCGTCCTCGAGC
>CAVTPK010000006.1:0-16203 GCA_963736635.1 uncultured Thermoleophilia bacterium | reverse complement strand
ACGGCGCCTCGATCAGGTGGTTGACCGGCAGATCGGCGGCCATGACCGTCTGCCCGATGTGCACGAGCTCCGCGGCGGCGGTCCCGAAGATGTGAACGCCCAGCACGCGCCGCGTCCGGCGATGCACCAGGAGCTTGAGCATCCCCACGCGGTCGCCCGCGATGTCGCCGCGGACGAGGTCACGGTAGTGAGCAAAGCCCCGTTCGTATGGGGTTCCCGTGTCCGCGAGGTCGCGCTCGCGGAACCCGACGAACGAGATTTCGGGGATCGTGAGAATGCTCGTCGGCGTCGGAGGTCGCGGCTCCTGGAGGTGCGCCCCGCACGCGATCCGCGACGCGACCCGTCCCTGCTCCTGCGCGCTCGTCCGAGTGGCGGAACCTCGGGCCACATCGCCTGCGGCGAACACCGTGGGGCACGTCGTCCGGTACTGGTCGTCCACGGGGACGCGCCCGCGCGCGTCGGTCGTGACGCCCACCGACCCCAGACCCAGGCGATCCGTGGCGCCGACTCGCCCCACGGTGACCAGGACGACGTCGGAGCCGCTCGCGGTTCCGTCAGCGCAGACCCACGTGGCCCCTTCGGGTCCCGGCACCACCCGCGTGACCGCCCGTCCGAGGTGAAAGGACACACCGATCCCTCGCAGGTGGTATTGCAGCGCGTCCGCGTACTGCTCGTCCGCGGCCGAGAGGATCCCGCGCGGCGCTCGGCGACGGTCACGCGCGCTCCAAGCGCGGCGAAGATGGACGCGTACTCCAGGCCCATGCGCCCGGCGCCCACCACCGTGAGGGAACGCGGGACGCCACGCACCTTGAGGATCCGGTTGACGTTGACCACCGTCCGGCTGTTCGGACGTCGATTCCCGGCAGACGACCCGGCCGCCTTCCGCAGGCGATCAGGAATCGATCCGCGCCGAGCATCATCCGACCGCCCGGACCGTTCACGCCGACCATCCGGGCATCGATGAAGGCCGCCTGGCCCGTCACGACGTCCACCCGGCCACGGCGCAGCCGATCGCGCACGGCCTGGCGCGCGCGGTGGAGCACGCCGTCCATGCGCCAGAGGAGGTCGTCGAGGACGACCTCGCGGTCGCCGCGGACGGAGCCGGCGGACACCCGCGGGCCGCGCGCCGGTCGCCTCCATGACGGCTGCCCTGAGCGTTGCGCTGGGCAGCACGCCGGAGCGGACCGCGGCACCACCAAGCTCTGGGGAGCGCTCGACGATCGCCCCACGCCCGGCCGAGCGCGGCGGCCTCGACGGCCGCCGCCTGGCCCGCCGGCCCGGCGCCGATCACGACCAGGTCGTAGGTCGAGACCGCCTGCGGCGTGGAAGGGGGGGACACGGGGGTCTCTCCGGGTTCGGGGCGGTTGCCGATCGCAACGTACGAACCCCCCGTGGTCCTCGCGTCGGCGAAAGTCGCCGAGGTTGTCACGAGCGCCCCGGCTGACGTCAGCGGGGCGGTCACTCTCCGAGCGGGATCTCCCGCAGGGCCCGGCGCGACGTGATCCCGAGCTTGGCGAACACGCCCCGCAGGTGGGCGTCGATCGTCCGCGGCGACAGGAACAGCTGGGCCGCGACCTCCTTGTTGGTCAGCCCCTGCCCGACCAGGCGCGCGATCTGCAGCTCCTGGGGCGTCAGGCTCACGACGGCGTCGGGCGTGCGCTTGCGTGCGGTCTCGCCGGAGGCGCGGAGCTCGGTGCGGGCCCGCTCCGCCCATGGTTCCGCCGTGAGCTCCTCGAATCCCCTCAGGGCGTCACGCAGGTGCTCACGCGCTTCGAGTCGGCGGCCCTGGCGGCGCAGGTACTCTCCGTAGAGCAGGTGGATGCGCGGCCGGTCGAAGGGGCGGGCATGGCCGATCGACTCCATCGCCGCCGCGAAATGCGCCTCCGCCCGCTCTCCGGAGCCACGATGGCCCTGCAGCTCTCAGGCGCGACCGTTCGGCCGGCGCGTCGGCATATGCGGCCCAGACCTCGTACACGCCGAGCGCCTCGCGCGCTTGCGCCGGCAGGCCGGCGCGGACCGCCGCCTCGACCCGGTCCGGAGAGGTCACCCCCACGGCGGGATCGGCGCCCACCGTCAACGACGCGAGCTGCTCGTAGGCCGCGCGCCACCGCCCGGCGCTCATCTCGCAGTAGGCGATCGCGACCCGCGCCGGGGCCGTGCGGAGACGCACCTCATGGATGCGTGAGTGCTCCAGCACCCGTGAGGCGAGCTCGCGAGCCTCGTCGTCACGCCCCTGAATCGCGGCGACGATCGCGAGGGCGGCCCAGGGGAGCACCAGGATGTTGCCGGCGCCCAGCTCTCTGCCGAGCTCGGCCGCCTCCGCGGCGGCCACCGCGGCCTCGGACGGACGCCGGGCGAAGAGGGCGAGGTGGATCGCGCGAATCCCGAGGACCTCCGTGAGGGTGGCGATCTGTCCCCGCTTCCGCGCGAGCGCGGCCGCGCGATCGAGCAATGCCTCGAACGCGGCGGAGTCGCCTATCCACAGGGCGCACCACGCCCCCCACATCGCGTCCGTCGGCATCGTCCACTCCGGAAGCCCAGGCGATCGCCGCCCGGAGTGAGGGAATCCCTCGCTCGGGCTCGCCCCCGATCAGCGCGGCGAACGCATGGAGGGACTCGCCGACGATCCGCGAGCTCCCGGCGAGTTCGGCCAGCGGGACCGTGGGGAGCACGGCGGCGATCCTCAGCTGCGACGCGGCCCCCTCGCCCTGCCAGCCGGCGACCATCGCCTGACGCAGCAGGTCGACCGCCCGGGCGGGATCGTGGGCTGCCAGCTCCTCGGCGGAATCGATGAGGGCGGGCATCCCGGAGGCCGGCAGGCCGCGACGGAGGGCGGTCGTGGCCCGCACCACCGCGAGGTCCGCTCGGAGCGCCGGCGAGTTGAACCGGCTGGGCCCGATCCGCGATGACGACGGCCGCGTCGTCCTGGCCGACGAGACTCATGTTCCGGGCGGCGCGGACGAGCCGCAGGGAGCGCTCCCGCGGGTCGATGGACAGCTCAGCCGCACGCTCCTGGGCCCTGGCCGCAGCCACGCGGCCGCCTCGGGATTCGGCTCGAGCGGCCGCCGCGTCGAGCTCCCGCACGACGCTCTCGTCGGGATCGACGGCCGCCGCCGCAAGATGCCATGCCCGGCGATCGACCTGTGCGCCGTCGGGCGTCAGGGCGTCAGCCAGGGCGCGATGCGCGACGCGGCGCTCACGCGACGTGGCCGCCCCGTAGACCGCCGATCTCACGAGCGGGTGGTGGAACACGATGCGGTTGCCGTGCACGGAGACGAGGCCCTCGCGTTCCGCCGGATCCAGCGCGTACGCATCCAGGCCGAGGTCGGCGCCGCCGCGGGTGATCACCCCGAGATCCTCCGAATCGTCCGCGGCGGCGATCAGCAGGAGCCTGCGCGTGTCCTCGGGCAGGCGCGCCACCCGTGCGTGGAACGCGGCCTCGAGCTGCCGTGTCATCGGCAGCGTCTCGGGCAGCGGAGACGCTCCCGAGAGCTGGTCGGTGCTGAGCGCGTTGGGCAGCTCGACGAGCGCCAGCGCGTTGCCCCGGGCATGTTCCGCGAGTCGCGCGCGCACCTCGGGGCTGACGCGGGCGACGTGCGCTATCAGCGCCTCGGCGGCCTCCGCATCCAGCCCCGCCAGCATCAGATCCGGCAGGTCGCCGGCCTCGAAGGACCTGACGTCCCCTTCGCGTGCCCCGAAGAGGATCACGAGCCCCTCCGCGCCCAGGCGCCGGGCGACGAACCGCAGCGCGTCGGCGGACCCCCCGTCCAACCAGTGCGCGTCGTCGACGATGCAGAGGACGGGCCGGCGCTCGGCCAGCTCGGAGAGCAGCGTCAGGCAGGCGGAGTAGACGAGGAAGCGCTCCTGCCCCGCCCCGGCGTCCAGTCCGAGCGCGTTCCGCAGTGCACCAGCCTGGTGCTCGGGCAGCGCGTCCAGATGGCCGAGCGCCGGCCGCAGCAGCTGATGCAGGGCGGCGAACGGGAGCTCCGCCTCGGATTCGAGACCCCGGGCGCTCAGCACCTGCATATCGGCCGCGCGCTCGACGGTGTCCTGCAGGAGAGCCGTCTTGCCCGCGCCCGGCTCACCCCGGATCACCAGCACGCCGCTGCGTGACGCGCGCGCCGCGTCCAGAAGCTCGCCCAGGCGATCGCGCTCAGCGTCTCGGCCGAAGAGCACGGGCCGATGCTACTTCCCCTCCGTTGACGGCGACCACCGGACCACGAGGCCGCCCCTGGCGTCGGTGATGGGGCGATCGCCGAATCGGGCGACCTAGGCGAGTTCACGCGATGCGAGGGCGGGGACCTCGCGGCCAGGGTGACCTCGCAATGCGAATCCGAACGCTCACATCGGCCCCCGCCATCCGTCCGCGCAGCGGGCGCGTGGAGCCGGCTCCACGGCTGCGTCTCCGTCGGCTTCGTCGCGTTGGAGGCGTTCGTCTGGGCGGCCTGTTACGGCCTCTACCTGGTCGTGCGCGGGTTCTCGATCGGCTCGGAGGCGGAGGCGATGCGGCACGCGGCCGAGGTGATCGACCTCGAGCGGACGATCGGAGCGTTCCACGAGGCCTCGATCCAGCAGGCTGCTGCGGCCGCTCGCGGAGGTCTTCTCCACGTACTACATGGTCGGCTTTGGGCCGCTCCTCGCCGGGATGCTGGTGTGGCTCGCCTGCCGGGACCGCGCGCTGTACCGCCAGATGCGGACGGCCCTGCTGGTGTCCCTGGCGATCGCCACGGTCGTCTTCGTCCTCTACCCGACCGCGCCGCCCCGCCTCGTCGAGGGCATCGGCATCGCCGACACGGTCGGCCTGACGGGCCACGACAACGGCTCGTTCCTGGGGATCCGCTTCAACCCCTACGCGGCCATGCCCAGCATGCACGTGGGCTGGTCGCTCATCGCCGGCCTCTACGGCTACCGGGCCGCCAGGACCCGGGTGGTGCGCCTGTTCTTCGCCGTTCACCCGGCGTTCATGGCGCTCACCGTGGTCGTCACCGGCAACCACTACATCGTTGACGCCCTGGCCGGCATCGCCGTCGTCGCGGCCGCGCTCCTCCTGCTCGCGCGGCATCGGCCCCCCCGAGAGCTCGAGTCCGGGGCGCCACGAGGCCTCCGGGATTCCGGCCCCCAGGCGGTCTGACGCGCCGGCCGCCGGCCATCGCCGGGCCGGCGGTGCGCCCCCGTCCCAACAGACACAGGAGCCCCCTATGTCACTCAACTCCGCAGTTCAACTGATCGCACCCCGCGACCAGGCCGTCCTCCGGAGGCGACGCGATCCCGACCGGGTCGCGCCCTCGGAGCCGGGCCCGGCGGGGGGCCATCGCCCGGCCGGCACCTCCCCCCACGACGCCCGGCCGCCGCGGGCGGCCCGCGGCGGCCTGCTCGTGATCGGCGGGGGGTTCGCCGGCGCCTCCGTCGCCCGCCTGGCGCGCGCGCGCGGCGCGACGATCATCAGCCCCGAGAACTTCATGCTCTACACGCCGCTCCTGCCGGACGTCGCCGCCGGCACCGTCGAGCCGCGCCACGTCGTCATGCCGCTCCGCCAGATGTGCCCCGACGCGGAGCTCATCCTGGGCACGGCCGCCGCCCTGGACGAGACGTCCCGCACGGTGACGGTGCGCACCGACACGGGTCCGCTCGAGGTCGCCTACGAGCAGCTCGTACTCGCCCCCGGTGGGGACACCCGGACGCTGCCGGTCCCCGGCCTGGCCGACTGGGGCGTCGGCTTCAAGACGATCGAAGACGCCGTCCACCTCCGCAACAGCGTGCTCCATCGCCTCGACCAGGCGGACGAAGCATCAGCCCGAGCGCGTCGACCGCTACCTGACGTTCGTGTTCGTCGGGGGTGGATACGCCGGTGTCGAGGCGGTGGCCCAGCTCCATGAGCTCGTTCAGCACGCGCTCCGCTACTACCCCCGCCTGGCCGGGGCGCGTCAGCGGTGGCTGCTCGTGGATGCCGCCCCGCGGATCCTCGCGTCGATTCCGGGCCGGCTGGGCGAGTACGCCACCCGGCAGCTGATCAGGCGGGGGATCGAGGTCCACAGCGACACCCGGCTGGAGTCGGCCGTTGACGGACACATCGTGCTGTCGAGCGGCGTCGAGGTGGACGCCGAGACCCTGGTCTGGTCGGCGGGCGTGACGCCGAGCACTCTCGGCCGCGACTTCGGGCTGCCGGTGGACGAGCGCGGGGCGATCATCGTCGGCCCCACGCTGCAGGTCGAGGGCCGTCGCGACGTCTTCGCGCTCGGCGACGGCGCACGCGTTCCGAACGCGGGGGAGGCGGGCGCGTTCGACCCGCCCACCTGCCAGCACGCACTGAGGCAGGCCAGGACGCTCGTGCGCACCCTCCGCGCCCTGCGGGGCGGCGAAGCGGCCAGGCCCTATCGCTACCGCACCCGCGGTCAGATGGCGATCCTGGGGCGCCGCCGCGCGATCGCCGACGTCTTCGGCGTGCGGCTCGTCGGATGGCCCGCGTGGTTCCTCACGCGCGCCTACCACCTCAACCGCCTGCCGCTCCGGCGCCGCCGGTTCCGCGTCGCGGCCGACTGGACCGTCGCGACGGTCCTGCCCTGGGACATCACCCAGCTCGGGTCACTGGGGCACACCCGGGCCCTCGGGCCCAGGGGCGCACCGGCGCGTCCTGCGGCCGGACCGACGGCCGACCGGATCTCCGCATGACCACCCCTCCACCCAAGGAGCGCACCGCAATGAACAGGCACGTCGTCAACGGAGAGGCCCTGCCGATCTCGGCCGGGGCATTCGCCAACCGCTGGAAGACCCTCGGGGTGTTGTCGCTCGCGCTGATCATCATCGGGCTCGACAACACCATCCTGAACGTCGCGCTGCCGACCCTTCAGTCGGAGTTCGACGCCTCGTCCTCGACCCTGCAATGGATGGTCGACTCGTATCTGCTCGTGTTCGCGGGTCTGCTGCTGACCATGGGCACGCTGGGCGACCGCTTCGGTCGCAAGCTGGCACTGCAGGCCGGACTCGCCATCTTCGGCGCCGCCAGCGTCGCGGTGCTCGTCGTGGACGATCCGAACGGCCTGATCGCCGTCCGCGCCGCGATGGGCGTCGGAGGAGCGCTGATCATGCCGGCGACCCTGTCGACCATCGCCAACATCTTCCCCCGAGCCGAGCGGGCGAAGGCCGATCGGCATCTGGGCGGCGATGGCCGCCATCGGCATCGGCCTCGGCCCGCTCATCGGCGGCCTGCTGCTCGAGAGGTTCAGCTGGGACGGCCGTCTTCCTCGTCAACGTGCCGGTCGCCGCGCTCGCGTTCCTGCTGGCGATCTCGCTGGTCCCGGAGACGCGCGACCCGGGCCCCGGCCGGTTCGACCTGCCCGGCGCGACCCTCTCGATCGCCGCCCTCGGGACGCTGGTCTACGGCCTCATCGAGGCGCCCGAGCGCGGGTGGGGCGATCCGCTCATCCTGGTCAGCTTCGGGACGGCGGCGGTGCTGACGTCCGCGTTCGTGGTGTGGGAGCTCCGCACGCGGGACCCCATGCTCAACATGTCGTTCTTCCGGAACCGCAACTTCAGCATCCCGTCCCTCGCCATCGGCATTCAGTTCTTCGCGTTGTTCGGTTCGATCTTCGCGATGACCCAGTACCTGCAGTACGCCCACGACTACACCGCCCTCGAGGCCGGCGCCGTGATGGTCCCCCTCGCGCTCGGACTGATCGCCGGCGCCCGGTCCGGCTCGAAGATCGCCGCGCACGAGGGCACGTCCGCGTCGTCGCCGCCGGCCTCTTCGGCACGGGCTGCCTGCTCCTGACGGCGCTCGGGTGGTCGCCCGACCTGTCGCCGTGGCTGCTCTCGCCCTGGTTCTTCGCCGTCGCGGTGTGCATGGGCTGGGTCATGGCGCCCGCGACAGCGGCCGTGATGGGCGCCGTGCCGCCGGAGAAGGCGGGGGTGGCCTCCGCGATGAACGACGTCACCCGCCAGGTCGGCGGCTCGCTCGGCACCGCGGTCATCGGCTCATTCATCGCCACGCTCTTCACCGCCGGCATGAACGACGACGTCGCGGGCCTCCCGGAGCCGGCACGGCTCGCGGCCGAGGACTCGATCGGCCAGGCGGAGGCCGTCGCGTCCTCACTCGAGGGCTCGCAGGGCCAGGCGCTGTCCGACGCCGCAGCCAGCACGTTCACCGACGCGATCGGGGTCGGGTTCGCCGTGGCGGGGCTGTGCGCCCTGCTGGGGGCCGTCCTCGTGGCGCGTCGCCTCCCGCGAGGGGGCGAGCAGAGCGCGACCGAGCCCATCGCCTCCGCCGGGGCGATACCCGAACGAATCGCGTGAACGCGATGCCCGTCCACCCCGCCGCGCCCCGGTGCGCGGCGGGGTCGGAGCATGCCGCCCGGGCTCGGCACCTGGAGGGCCCGCATCAGCCCTTCTGGACGAGCCGCGGGCCTCGCCGCGGGCGACGATCCCGGGGCTCGGGGGCTAACCTGGCGGGCATGGACGAGGGCCTGCCGATCGCCTACCTGCTGCTGGACGAGGACGTGCCGGTGTACGCGGCCGGCGGCGAGCGGGTCGGAACCGTGGACCACGTCGTCGCGGACCGCGGCCTGGACATATTCCACGGCGTCGTGATCCGGACCGACGGGGGCCGGCGCTTCGTGGCGGCCGAGCAGGTTCGACTCCCTGCACGAGCGGGGCGTTGACCTGACCATCGACGCGGCGGAGGCCGCCGCGCTGCCCCAGCCCCATGGCGCGGCGCCCGTCTGGCACGACGCCGAGCCCGGGGTGAGGCCCAGCGCGTGGCGTCACTTCGTGGACCGCCTGACCGGGCGCACGAGCCGCGAGGGCTGGACGGAGGACGAGGAGTAGGTCCCGCGCCCGGGACCTATGCTCGGGACATGACGCTTCAGCGGATGGACAACGTCCTGATCGTCGTCGAGGACCTCGAGGCGGCCACGGCGTTCTTCGCCGAGCTCGGGATGGAGCCGGACGGCGAGACGCAGGTCGAGGGGGACTGGGTGGACCGCGTCATCGGGCTCGACGGCGTTCGCGCCGACATCGCCATGATGCGGACCCCGGACGGCCACGGCCGGATCGAGCTGACGCGGTTCCACACGCCGCCGGTGGTCAGGGCCGAGCCGCAGAGCGCGCCGGCGAACACGCTGGGCATCGGCCGCATCATGTTCGCCGTCGACGACATCGACGACGTGGTCGCCCGCCTGCGCGGCCACGGTGGCGAGCTCGTCGGCGAGATCGTGCAGTACGAGGACATCTACCGGCTCTGCTACCTCCGCGGTCCCGAGGGCATCGTCATCGGCCTGGCCGAGCGGCTGGGCTGAAGCCCCGGCCACCGGCCGCGGCTCGGGGACGGTGCCGACCGCCAGGAAGGCAGTGAGCGACGCCAGGCCGTCTGATGACGAGGGCCCGGTGCCCCTTACGGCCCATGGCGCCGCTGGAGGTGTCCATCCCGACGCCGAAGGGAAACACAGAGAACTCGTTCAACCTGGCGGCCCACGTCGCCGCCGATGTCAGGAGGGCCCTGTGGCATCGCAGAAGCAGACGAAGGAACTCATCGCGGAGCTGCACGATCGCGGCCTCCGCAAGAAGGTCGCGAAGTCCGCGGCAGAGGCGATCGGATCCGGTTCTCACCGGACGGCGCCTGAGACGGTCGTCCGGCTGACGGATGATCTCAAGGTGCTGGCGCAAGAGATTGAGGACCTCTCCACGGGCCGTGCCGCCAAGCGCCGGGCGGCGGCCCGCAAAGCGGCCGCGACGCGCGCGCGCAAGGCCGAGTCGCGAAGCGCCGCGGCCAGGAAGGGCGCGCGCAAGCGCAGCGCGCGAACCGCCGGCAGGCGCTGATCGGTCCGGCGCCGCCGCGGCCCCGCCCAGGCCGCGGCGGCGCGGACGGCCGAGCGATCTGAGGACCGCCAGCCGCGGCTCAGGGAACGGTGCCGACCGCCAGGAAGGCGGTGAGCGACGCCAGGCCGCGCCCGGCCGCCCCGGCGCGGGCCACGCCGTCGAGCCAGGCGGCCGCGCGTCCGGGGTCGAGGTCGCCGTCCTCGACGGCCCGCTGGACCGCGCCGGGCACGTCGAAGACCGTGTCCGAGGCGGCCCGGTCGCTGATGACCAGCGCGCGGGTGGCCAGCTCGACCCGCTCCAGGCCGGCCTCGAGGAAGCGCCGCCGCAGCGTGCGCCCGACGCCGGGGGAGCGCAGCCGGCGGGCGGCCGCCGCGGCCACGACGGCGGCGACGGCGGGATCGTCCGAGTCGATGACGAACGTGCCCCAGTCGGGCTCGGCGGCCACGACGCGCCCGCCCGGTCGCACCACCCGGGCCAGCTCGGCGACCGCGCGGCCGGGGTCGTCGAGGTGCTGCAGCACGCGCTCGACCCGGGCCCCGTTGACGGCGGCGTCCGGCAGGGCGAGCGCGTGGGCGTCCGCGTGGAGGAACTCGGCGGTGGCCCCCGTCACGCCGGCCGCGCGCCGGCGGGCCTCGGCGACCATCGCCGCGCTGACGTTGACGCCGAGCCCGGGGTGAGGCTCCAGTGCGTGGAGCCATGTCGTGGATCGCCTGACCGGGCGTGCGCCCCCCGACGGCTGGACGGAGGACGGCGAGAAGACGCATGGAACCTGGCGCGGGCGCGGCCCGGGTGGTTCCTCGGGACGAGCCCCGGGTTGCGCGGGTGGTGCTACAGCGGCGGAAGCTCGGCCGGCTCGCTACGCACCTCGAGCTCGATGGGCGTCGAGACCCGTAGGGCGAACCGGCCGCGGGCGACGGTCTCGATGCGCACCGGCGCGCCCCGCTCGTCCAGGCGCCGCTTCAGCAGGATCAGGCGCGACTCGAAGTTGTCCTTGAACGGAGGGAGCCCGAGGGCGGGATCGAGGCGCACCTCGCGGTTCGTGAACTCCGTCCGGCCCTCGTCGCGCCACTCGTACAGCAGCTTCCAGAGGATGCGGCCGGGCACTCCCTTCACCAGGTAGTCGCCGTTGAGGAACGTGCTCGCGTCGGGCGGGTAGAAGCGCACGGTGGCCGCCGGGCCGGCGGCGGGCGGCGTCGACGGCGGGGTCTCGCCGGCGGTGGCGCCGTCGGGGGTGGCGTCGGTGCGGCGCTCCTCGACGATCGCGCCGGCGAGGAGCTGGGCCACCACCTCGAGCACGGCCTCGTCGTCCGGCCCGAAGGCGGCACCGCGGGACGACTCCACCGCGACGACGCCGAGCAGCTCGCCGGTGCGCATGATCGGGACCGCGATCTGGCTCTGCACGTCCGCAAGGCCGGGCAGCCTCACGTTGGGGACCGGCGCTCCGGTCTGCGCCGCGTGCTCGCGCTGGACCGCGCGGTGGTACTGCACGAGCCGCCCCAGCGCCCCGATCCTCACCGTCCGCTGCCCGGCGGCGGCGAGCCCGAGGAAGCCCTCCCCCACGCCCACGCCGACCTCGGAGCCGATCCCGGCCTCCGGGTAGCCGTGGCTCGCGACGGTGAAGAGCCGGCCGGCCGCCTCGTCGAGAACGAGCAGCATCGAGTGCCGGTAGCCGAGCAGGTCGTCGAGCCCGGACAGGCACGCGGTGATCGCGTGGTCGAGGCCGTCGCTGCGTCCGACCCGGGCGCTGAGATCGGCGACGCCCCGCAGCCGGTCGACGTCGGCGCTCACACCAGGGGCTCGCAGAACTCGACGGCGTAGACGTCCGCGCTGCGAAGGCGGAACACCGACTCCATTCCCGTCATCGCCGCGATCGCATCGATCTGGGCCGAGAGCCGATCGAAGACCGGCCCCTGCGTCTCGCGCCGCGCGAGGCGCATCCGCACCCGATACAGCCGCCCGCTCTCGTGGTCCTGGACGAGCACGCAGGCGACCGGGTTCTCGTCGAGGTTCGCCACGGTCTTCCCGAAGAACTGGTTCGACAGGACGACGTGATCGTCGTCGAGCAGCAGCATCGACGAGAGCATCGTGACATTCGGCTCGCCTGTGGCCGAGCAGGTCGCGACGACGGGCGGGATCATGCCCTCGAACGCCGGCGCCAGCGCGCGCGCGGTGAGCGTCACGCCGGACCGGCCAGGGACAGGCCGGCGGTGGGACCGGGTGTCTGGTCGAAGACCGCGTCCACCCCGAGGGTGACCACGATGATCGACGCCGGCCAGACCTCGTCCATCGGGGTGGTGCGACCGGCGACGCGCAGGGCCGCGGTGAACTCGCGCTGGTAGCGCTGATAGCGCTGCGCGTCGGCGGCGGTGGGCGGTTCCACGGCGACGACGGGGCCCTTGACCTGGACCGAGCGATAGGAGGCGACGTCGCCGACCATCAGCGCCGCGCGGCCGCCGACGCGCAGGTTGGTCACGGTGGCGGCGTCGGCACCGACGAGCGCGCGCACCCGCGGGCCGGGGTCGATCCGGATGCCCCACACCCGGCCCACGCTGGGCTCGCGGCCGGCATCGGCCGTGCAGAGGTACTGCGCGGGCACGCCCTCGAGGAAGGCCCCGAGGGCCTCGTCGATCACCTCCCCACCCCCCACGATCCTGGCCGAACGGCGCCCTTAGGACTATTTCACGAAACCGATACGGCCGGTTTAGGAAACGCGGGCGAGAGAGCTTCGTACGGTGGCCCGAAGATGGCCGACCCCGAGATGACCGCGATCGCCGAGAGGGCCGCGACGGCACCACGCCGGGCGGTGACCATCGTGGCGCTCGCGCTGGTCTGCCTGGCCGGCCTGTTCGCGGGACGCGCGCTGGGCGCGCCGCCCGCGCCGGTCACGCCGGTGGACGCCACGAGCATCGCGTGGACCGGCTGCGGCGCGTCCCTGGAGTGCGCGCGCGTGCGCGTGCCGCTCGACTGGGACCGCCCGCGCGAGGGCACGATCACCTTGGCCGTGATGCGGCACCTGGCCAGCCGGCCCGACCGGCGGGTGGGGTCGGTGTTCTTCAACCCCGGTGGCACCCGGCTCGTCGGGCGTGGACACGCTCCGCGGCAACGCCGAGCGTGCTCGACGGCGCGGTGCGGGGCCGGTTCGACATCGTCAGCTGGGACCCGCGCGGCGTCGGCGCGAGCACGGCGTCCGGTGCTTCGCCGACACGCGCGACGAGACCCGGTTCTGGGGCGATCTCGTCGTGCCGAGCACGCGGGCCGGTTCCGAGCGCTACGCGCGCACCGCCGCAGCCTACGCGCGTCGTTGCGGCACTCTCAGCGGCACGCTGCTGCGGCACATCTCGACGGCCGACACGATCCGCGACCTCGACCACCTGCGCCGGCTGCTGGCGCCAGGCCCGACTCAACTACATCGGCTGGTCGTACGGCACCTTCCTCGGCCAGACCTACGCCAACGTCTGGCCCGGCCGGGTGCGGGCGATGGTGCTCGACGCGGTCGTGGACGCGGACGTCTACGTGAGGGGCCGGGAGGCGTCGCTCGCGAACATCGGCGCGCCGTCCGACATGGTGTTCACCCGATTCCAGGCGCTGTGCCAGAGCGTCGGCCCCGAGCGCTGCGCCCTCGCGGGCGGCAGAACCGGTCGCCGCGCGCGTGAGCGGGCTGCTCGCGCGCCTTCGCAGCGCGCCGATCCCGGCGCCCACCGCGAATCCGCCCGGCGTGCTCACCTATGGCGAGGCGCTCACGGCGCTCTTCCCGCAACTGCGCAATCCCGGCTCCTATCCCGACCTCGCCCGCGACCTCGACGCGGCGGCCCGCGGCGACGGGTCCGCCCTCGCCACGATCGCCCGCGGGTCGCCGCCCGCCGCGGGCTCGGCGCCGGCGGCGGTCGCGATCGGCTGCGCCGACAGCCCCGCCCGCAGGCCCCTGTCGGCGTGGCCGCAGGTCATCCCGCGCCTCGGCGAGATCGCCGGGCCGGTCGTCGGCTGGTGGCTGTGGGCGCCGTGCGCGGCCTGGCCGGCGGCGAGCGCCGAGCGCTACACCGGGCCGTGGAACGCGACGACCACGAACCCGGTGCTGGTGATCGGGACCCGCTTCGACCCCAACACGTCGTACGCCAACGCCCGCGCCACGGCGCGCCGCCTCGGCAACGCCGTCCTGCTCACCCACGACGGGTACGGCCACATCAGCTTCGTCGACCCCAGCAGGTGCGTCGTGAGCGCCATCGGCGAGTACCTGGTCCACCTGCGCCCACCGAAGCGCGGGGCGGTCTGCGCCTCGGACCGGCAGCCCTTCGACCCGAGGTTCGGAGAGCCGCTCCCATGAGGCGATCGGAGTGGGTCGCGGCGGCGCTCGCGGCGGCGCTGGCCCTGCCCGGCCTCGCGCAGGCCGACACGCCGGCTCCGGACCCGGCCCCCGCGCGGACGGCGGCCGCGACACCGGCGCACGGGGACTTCGCCGGGCGGGTCGCGATCCCGGGTGGCCGCCGGCTGTATCTGGAGTGCCGCGGCTCCGGGAGCCCGACCGTCGTCCTCGAGGCGGGCACCGGCGACCTGGCCTCGGTGTGGAGCATGAAGCCCCTCGGCCCGGGCCGGGCGGTGCTGCCGGCCGTCGCGCGCTTCACGCGCGTCTGCGCCTACGACCGCCCGGGCACCTACATGCTCCCGCGCACGTTCAGCCGCAGCGACCCGGTCGCGATGCCGCGCAGCGCGCTCGACATCGTCCTCGACCTGCGCACGCTGCTGCGCGCGGCTGGGATTCCCGGCCCCTACGTGCTCGCGGGGCACTCGTTCGGGGGCATGGTCGCCCGGCTCTACGCGACCACGGAACCCCGCGATGTGGCAGGTCTGGTCTCGATCGACGCCCAGACTCCGACCTTCGTCGCCGCCTACAAGCGTTTCCTCACCCCCGCGCAGTACACGGCGGCGGTGCTCGACCCGGCACCTCCCCCGGGCCTCGAGAGCTACCGGGCCGTGGAGCGCCTCGGCCTCGAGGTCAGCGCCGCCCAGACGCGCCAGGCCCAGCGCGACACGCCGCTGCGCCGCATGCCGCTCGTCGTGCTCTCGCACTCCCGCACGCTCACGAACCCGTTCGGCTTCCCGGACGACTGGCCGATCGCCGCCCTGGAGAAGGCCTTCCAGAACTCGCAGGACGCGCTGGCCCGCCTCGTCCCGGGCGCCCGCCACCTGATCGCCACCGGCAGCGGGCACTACATCCAGCTCGAGCAGCCCGCCCTCGTCACCCGCGAGATCCGCCGGGTGGTCGAGCGGGTGCGCCGGGCGCACATCGACCAAGGACGACGATGATCACGCCGCGGCGCGCACTGCTGCTGGCCTGCGCGACCGCCGCACTGCTCGCGGGCGCCCTCACCACCACGGCCCTCGGGGCCGAGGCGGGCGGGGCGACGCCGGTGGTCCAGTCGGTGCCGACGACGCCGCGGTGGTTCCCGGGAGACGACGGGGCCTTTCACGTCGAGTACGAGCTCATGCTCCAGAACACGCTGCCGCTGCCGGTGAAGATCACCGCGGTCCAGGTGCTCGGCCCCGCCGGCAGGCGGATCGCGCGACTCTCGGGGGCGCGCCTCACGAGCGCGATGACCCTGCTCGGAAGCGACGAGCCGGCCACCGAGCTCCCTCCCTCGGCGACGGGGATCGTATGGATCGACCTCGCGTTCGCCACCCGTCGCGGGATCCCGCCGCGCCTGGAGCATCGCCTCACGATGGACCTCGGGCGGGGTCTCCCGCTGGGCCCCATCTTCACCACGACCGGCGCGCCGGCGCGGGTCTCGAGCCGGGGCCCGGTCACGATCGACGCGCCCGTGAGCGGTCCGGGCTGGGCGGCGATCGTGGGCCCCCACCGGCGGGCCCTGCAGGGAGCCGACGGCGGCGTGCATCTCGCGCAGCGTTTCGCCATCGACTTCTCCGCGCGGCTCGACGGCGAGGGGCGCACGCATGTCGGCGACTCCTCGACCAACTCCAGCTACTTCAACTACGGGCAGCCGGTGCTGGCCGTCGGCGCCGGCACGGTCGTCGAGGCCGTCGATCGCTACGCGGATCAGATCCCCAACCACAAGGTTCCGGTCCCCTTCGACGCGGCGCCCGGGAACCACGTGGTCGTCCGGCTCGGCCCGGGCGTCTTCGCCGCGTACGCGCACCTGAAGCCCGGCAGCGTGCGCGTGCGCCGGGGCGATCGGGTGCGGCCGGGTCAGGTGATCGCGGCGCTCGGCAACTCGGGCAACACGGGCGGGCCGCACCTGCACTTCCAGCTGATGAACCGGCCCTCGTTCCTCGGCGGCGACGGACTGCCCTTCGTGTTCCGGCGGTTCGCCCTCGACGGGAGGATGTCGTCGCTGCAGACGTTCATCGCCGCCGACCTCGGTGGAACAGCGGTGCCGATCG
>CAVTPK010000005.1:0-5719 GCA_963736635.1 uncultured Thermoleophilia bacterium | reverse complement strand
GACGCCCTCATTCCCGGTCCCCGGTCGCGCTCCGAGTTTCGTGTCACGGGGCGACTTTACTGCCGCCGCCCCCGGGTGAGACGCGCCGCGCGGGCCGGGGGTCAGCCCCGGCCGACCTCGCCGCGCCAGGCGCCGCTCTCGTGCCCGCGGGCCTCGATCATCTCCTTGAAGCGCTCGAGGTCGCCGCGCACCCGGCGGCTCACGAGCCCGGCTGCGCTCGCGGCCTTCTCGGCCACGCCGTCCGGCTCCGCGTCCATGGCGACCATGATGTGGGTCCGGGCGTCGTCCAGCCGGTGGAAGTTGACGACGCCGGCGTGGCGCGGCCCGTCGGTCGATGTCCACGCGATCCGGGCGTCGGGGATCTGCTCGGTGATCCTCGCGTCGAACTCCCGCGTCTGACCGGCGACCGAGACCACCCAGTGGAGGTGGGTGTCGTCGATCTGGCGGATCTCCTCCACGCCCTCCATGAAGGCGGGGAACTCCTCGAACTGCGTCCACTGGTTGTAGGCCGTGGACACCGGGACCTCGACCTCGATCGACTCCTCGACCTGCGGCATCGTGCCTCCCTCCGTCGTTGTCTCCCGCTCCGTTCCCTCTCAGGGCGCCCTCAAACGGGGATCCGCCGCGAGATCAGCCGACGCCCGGGGACGGCCAGCGCGCCCCTCGCGCGACGAGCCCGGCGCCCCGCTCGTAGTCGGCGTCGCGCGCGTGGGTCAGGACGCCGACGGTCCTCCCCCGCGCCCGTACCAGGCGGTGAAGCCCCGGGCGTCGGCGTCGACGACGACCTCGTCCCACCCGTCTCCCCACGCGGCCTGCTTGAGGGTCCTGCGCCCGATCGTTGACCAGAATCCGGGGACGTGATCCCACACGGCCGCGCCTCCCGCCAGATTGCGGCCCACCACCTCGCCGTGCCGCAGCGCCTCGCCCCAGTGCTCCACCCGCAGCCGCCGCCCGGCCGAGGCGTTGACCGCGAAGGCGATGTCGCCCGCGCACCACAGGCCCTCGACGCCGGTGCGCAGGGTGGCGTCGGCCACGACCGCTCCGTCCTCCACCCGCGCGCCCGCGCCCTGCGCCAGCGCCACGCGCGGCCGCACGCCCGTGGCCATCAGCACGCGCTCGACGGCCGTGACCGTGCCGTCGTCGAGGGTCGCCTCCAGCCCGTCGCCCGCCTCGTCCAGCCGCTCCAGCGAGCGCCCCGCGACCAGGGAGACTCCCGCCTCGCCCAGCCACGCGGCGATGCGGCCGCCGACCTGCGGCCCCAGCCGGGCCGCCTGGGGGACCTCCTCCGGGGTGACCATGGTCACCGCGGCGCCGCGCAGCGCCAGCGAGACGGCCGCCTCGCAGCCGATGAAGCCCGAGCCGACCACCATGACGCGCGCGCCGGGCGGCGCCGCCGTGGCCAGACGGGCGCTGTCGTGGACGGTCCGCACGACGTGCACCCGCGCCGAGCCGGCTCCCGCGATCGGGGGCGCACCGGCTCGGAGCCGGTGCACAGGACGCAGTCGCCGTAGGAGATCTCCTCGCCGCGGTCGGTGACGACGGTGCGGGCGGCCGCGTCCAGGGACGCGGCCGGCGCGGCCAGCCGGACATCGATCCGCGCGCGAGGCGTACCAGGCCTCGCGCTCGAGCATCAGGTCCTCCTGCGTCGGCCCGGCCGCGCAGGAACTCCTTGGTCAGCGGCGGCCGGCGGTACGGGGAGAGCGCCTCGGCGCACAGCAGGACGACCGGCGCCGTCCCACCGTGATCGCGGAAGGCCCGGGCGACGGCCAGGCCCGCGGGGCCGCCGCCCACGATCACCACCGGCGCCTGCGCCAACGCGTCAGCCGTCCCTCAGCGCCGGGAGGACCTCCTGCCCGTACATCCGGATCATCGCCTCCGGCACGCGGCCGGAGGCGTTGACCATCACGATCGCGCTCGCGCCGATCTCGGCCATCAGCTTGAGCTTGCGCACGTGGGTCGCGGGGTCGGCGGACACGAGGTTGGCCCGCGTGAACGTGCCGTCGGAGACGTCGCCGGCCTTGCCCTCGACCTCGGCCGGGTCATGGATGTCGTCGGTGTAGAGCTCGGGCGGGAGGGTGGCCTTCCACTCCCGGGCCGCCTCGAGGGCCGCGTCGTCGGTCTCGTCGACCGAGGCGAGGCTCTGGAGGATGATCTCGCCCGGCTCGCGCCCGGCCTCCTCCGCGCCCCGGCGGTAGGCCGCGATCACCTTCGGCGCGGCGGTCGGATCGGCGAGGGTCCACACGCCGTCGGCGAGACGCCCCGCGGCCTCGGCCGCCTGCTCGTGGAACGCGGACATGAAGACCGGCGGGCGCCGCTCGGGGCGCAGGTACAGGCGCGCCCCCCGGGCGCGGAAGAACTCGCCCGCGAAGTCGACCGTCTCGCCGTCGAGCAGGCGCGTGATGATCGTGAGCGACTCCTCGGTGCGCGCCAGCTGCTCGGCCGTGCCCGGCCAGTCCATGCCCGCGGGCACCTCGTTCATCGCCTCGCTCGAACCCACCCCGAGGAACGCGCGGCCGGGGAACATGACCTCCAGCGTCGCGATCTGCTGAGCGACGACCACCGGGTTGTAGCGGTGCACCAGCCCGGTGACCCCCGTGCCGAGGGCGATGCTCCGCGTGGCCGCCCCGGCGGCCCCGAGCCACACCCAGACGTTGGCGCAGTGGGCCGGCGCGGTCTCGGGTCGCCACCAGGGCGACAGGTGGTCGCTGGCGGCGATGCCGTCGAAGCCGGCCCGCTCGGCGAGCACGGCGTGCTCGATCAGCTCGCGCGGTCCGAAGCGCTCGTGCGACGCGCCGAGCACGCAGGCCACCTCGTCGGGCCGGTTGCGCCGCGCCCACATCACGCCACGGATCGATTCGATGATCCCCACGGCCACCTCCGTCGTCTCGCGCGCCGCCTCTCGGCGCTCTCCGACCGATTCCCCGCCCGCCGTCACCGCAACCGCGGTTGGTGGCGAGGGGCCCGGGGTAGGACCCCCGCGCCGTCGATCGGAGGAACGGATGACGAGGAACGCGACCGGATGGGCGGGGTTCTGAGGTGCCGGCGCTCCGGCACAGCTCGGACCGTGAGCCCGGGTACACCCGCCGCCGCCAGGGGCGCGGCTGGCGGTATCTGGACGAGCGCGGGCGCACGGTGCGCGACCCGCGGCTCAAGGAGCGCTTCGCGGCCCTGGCGATCCCGCCCGCGTGGCGCGACGTGTGGATCTGCCGCTCCTCGCGGGGCCATCTCCAGGCGACCGGCGTGGACGACGCGGGGCGGACGCAGTACATCTACCACCCGGCGTGGCACGAGCAGCGCCAGCGCGAGAAGTACGAGCGCATCCTGCGCTTCGCCGACGGCCTGCCCGGCCTGCGGCGCGTGACCGCCGCGCAGCTGCGCCGCCGCACGCTGGATCGCGAGAAGGCGCTGGCGGCGGCCGTGCAGCTGCTGGACCGCACCCACATCCGGGTGGGCAGCGAGCAGTACGCCGGGGCCCACGGCACCTACGGCCTCGCGACCCTGCGCTCGCGCCACATCGCCGTCGAGGACGACACGCTGGTCCTCGACTTCGAGGGCAAGGGCGGCGTCGACAACCACGTCGAGGTGACCGACGCCCGCCTGGTGCGCGCGATCGCCGAGATGGACGCGCTCCCCGGCTACGAGGTCTTCTCCTACCGCGACGAGCACGGCGAGGTGGCGGACGTGCGCTCGGCCGACGTCAACGCCTACATCAAGGAGCAGATGGGGGAGGACTTCTCGGCGAAGGACTTCCGCACCTGGGCGGGCACGGTCGCGGCCGCGGTGGCCCTGGACGAGGTCGGCCCGATCGAGGGCGCGCGCGAGCGCCAGCGGGCCGTCGCGCGGGTCTGCCGGCTCGCGGCGGAGCTGCTGGGCAACACCCCCGCGGTGTGCCGGGCCAGCTACATCGACCCGCGGGTCATCGACCACTTCCTGGACGGGCGCACCATCTCGACCCTGAGGTCGACCGTCGAGGGGCGCATGGACGAGGGGCACACCGCCGAGGAGATCGCCGTCCTCGCGCTGCTCGGGCGGGGGCTGGAGGACCGCGCGCGTTAGCGCTCGCGCCCCGCGGGTACCCCTGGGGGACGCACGGCACATCGCGAACGAAGGGGCTCACCCGTGAAGGCAGTCGTCTACCGCGGTCCGTACTCGGTCGCCGTCGAGGAGGTCCCCGATCCCCGGATCGAGACCCCCCTGGACGCGATCGTGCGCATCACGACCACCAACATCTGCGGCTCGGACCTCCACATGTACGAGGGGCGCACCAGCGTGGAGGAGGGCACCGTCTTCGGCCACGAGAACATGGGCGATGGTCGAGGCCATCGGGAGCGGCGTCGAGCGCATCGAGGTGGGCGACCGGGTGTCGGTGCCGTTCAACATCTCCTGCGGCACCTGCCGCAACTGCCAGGACGGCTGGTGGTCGTTCTGCCTGCGCACCAACCCCACCGAGGGCGTCGACGGCGCCGCCTACGGCTACGCCAACATGGGCCCCTACCGCGGCGGCCAGGCGGAGTACCTGCGCGTCCCCTACGCGGACGTCAACCTGCTCCAGCTGCCCGAGGGCGACGAGCACGAGCTCGACTTCACGATGCTCTCCGACATCTTCCCGACCGGCTACCACGGCACCGAGCTGGCCGAGGTGGGGCCGGGGGACACGGTGGCCGTCTTCGGCGCCGGGCCGGTGGGCCTGATGGCCGCCCACAGCGCCTTCATCCGCGGCGCCCAGCGCGTGTTCGTGGTCGACAAGGAGAGCGACCGCCTCGCGCTGGCCGAGAGCATCGGGGCCGACCCCGTGAACCTGGCCGACGGCGACCCCGTCGCGCAGATCCTCGAGGAGACCGGCGGCACCGGCGTGGACCGCGGCGTCGAGGCGGTCGGCTACCAGGCCCACGACCACCACGGCACCGAGCACCCGGAGCTGGTGCTCGACAACCTGGTGAAGGCGGTCCGCACCGCCGGCTCGATCGGGGTGGTCGGCGTGTACGTGCCGGAGGACCCGGGCGCGCAGGACGAGGGCGCCAAGGAGGGCCGCATCGGCTGGGACTACGGCACCTTCTTCACCAAGGGCCAGCGCATGGGGACCGGCCAGGCCCCGGTCAAGCGATACAACCGCGAGCTGCGCGACCTGATCGTCGCCGGCCGCGCGCGGCCCTCGTTCATCGTCTCCCACGAGCTGGGCCTGGACGAGGCGGTCGACGCGTACGACAAGTTCGACAAGCGCTGCGACGGCTACACCAAGGTCCTCCTGCACCCCGGCGCCTGAGGGTGCCCGCCCCCGGCGGGCCCGGCTACGCGCCGGGCCCGCCGGGGGCGTGGACGACCGTGGTGGACGAGCCGCCGCGCATGCGGCGCTTGCTCGCCGCCTCGTGGCAGTGGCGCACGCCGTGCGTCAGCTCGTCGCGCACGGCCGCGTCCAGGTCGCGCACCGGCGCGAGCAGGTGGGTCCGGAACTCGTCGACCATCTGGTAGGTCCAGCGGCCCTCGGTGGCGTCGAGCGCCGCCGTCGCGCGGGCCCGCTCGGCGAGGTCCTCGCGTCCGGCGTCCGCCAGCGCCTGGGCGGCGTCCAGCAGGTGCCGCTGGGCCCGTCCCACCTCGTGGTGGGCGGCGAGCAGGGAGCCGAACGCGCGCTCGACCCACTCGGCGGCGACCTCCACCCGGCCGGCCGCCTGGAGCACCGGCTCCGGGACGGTGGTGGCCACCTCCGCGGGGTCCACGTCGT
>CAVTPK010000004.1:0-3541 GCA_963736635.1 uncultured Thermoleophilia bacterium | reverse complement strand
GCGGCGGTGGCCTGGGCGCGCCGGCAGACCTCCCCCCGTGGCGGGGCGATCCGGATCGGCTCCGCGCCGCCCGTGACCGTCCTCGACGGGACGGCGGCGGTGGTGCTGGTGGACGAGCGGGCCACGATCCTGTGGGCCAACGACGCCTGGGCCGACCACACGCGCGCCCGGGGCGGCTCGCTGGGGGCCGGCGACGACTACATGGCGGCCTTCCGCCGCGAGGGCGCCGACGGCGGGGCGGACGCGCTCGTCTCCGCCGGGATCCTCGCGGTGCTGAGCGGCGACACCCCGGGCTTCCGCTCCGAGTACCCCCACTCCGCGGGCGGGCGGCGCTGGCTCATCGGCCTCGACTGCCGCCCGCTGCCCGGCTCCGCGCCGGCCGCGTTCGTCTGCCGCCACGAGCAGGTGGCGAGCGCCCCCACGGCCGAGAGCCCCGGCGCGTTCGAGGTGGCCCTCCAGGACGTGGGCGACGGCCTGCGCCGGCTCGAGGCCGTGCTGCGGACGATGGGCACCGGGCACGGCGTCCGGGCGCACCCGGCGGAGGTCGCCGCCATCCTGGCCGACGTCGGGGCCCGCGCGGCGTCGGGACAGGAGGCCTCGATCCGGCGGCGTCTGGCCGGCGGGCGGGGGGCGGCCGAGGTCAGCGTCCACGTCGCGCCCGGGCCCTTCGGCGCGGCCCCCGTGGCGCGCGGCACCATCGTGGCGGCCGCGGACCCGGCGCCGGCCCCCGTGCCGGTGGCATCCGCCTCCCCGTCCTCCCGGCGGTCGATCAGGCGACCGCGGTGGTCCAGGGCATGAGCGAGGGCGTGTTCACGGTGGACGAGGCGGGGCTCATCCGCTTCGTCAACGCCGCCGCCGAGGACATGCTCGGCTGGAGCGGGGCCGACCTCATCGGGCGCCTGGCGTCGCGCACCATCGCGAGCCGGATGGGCGGGCGCCGTGGGCGCCCGCGCCCGTCGCGCATCGACCGCGCCCGCGCGAAGGGCGTCGTGGTGCGGGTGCACGACGACGTGTTCATGCGCCGCGACGGCGTCGAGCTGCCGGTCGCCTACACCGTGACGCCGCTGCCCGGGCGGGGCGGGGGCTCGGTGGTGGTCTTCAGCGACGCGGGGGAGCGCGCGGCGGACGCCGTGCGCCCCCACGGCGAGCGCGCCCACGCCGCGATCGTCGCGCGGGTGCGCCAGGCGCTCTCGCAGGACGACTTCGTCCTGTTCGCCCAGCCGGTGTACGACCTGCGCTCGATGGAGGTGCACACGCACGAGCTCCTGATCCGGATGCGCGAGCCCAACGGCCACCTGCGCCCCCCGGCCCAGTTCCTGCCCGTCGCCGAGCGGTCGGGCCTGATCGTGGAGATCGACGAGTGGGTGATCCGCCAGGCGGCCGGCCTGGCCGCGCGCGGCCACCACGTGTCGCTCAACGTCTCGGCCGCCTCGGTGGGCACGCCCGGCTTCGTCGAGACCGTGGCCGAGGTGCTCGACGAGGCCGGCGCCGATCCGCGGCGGGTGATCATGGAGCTCACCGAGACGGCCGTGGTGCGCGACGAGCGCCCGGCCCGCGCGTTCATCGACGCGATGCGGGCCCTCGGCTGCGAGTTCGCCCTCGACGACTTCGGCACCGGCTACGGCGGCTTCACGTACATCAAGCACCTGGCGATCGACTACCTCAAGATCGACCGGGAGTTCGTGCGCGACCTGGATCGCGACATCTCGAGCCGTCACGTGGTGGAGGTGATCGTGAGCCTCGCGAGCCGCTTCGGACTGCGCACCGTGGCCGAGGGGGTCGAATCGCGCGCCTGCCTGGAGGTGCTCGCGGACCTGGGCGTCGACTACGCCCAGGGGTACCGTCTCATGCGCCCGGCGCCCCTCGACCGGGCCTTCGCGCAGGGCGGCGGCTGACCCCACCGGCGCGCCCGGCGCCGGTAGCGTTCGCGCGGTGACCGTCGACCGGGCCGCGCGAATCGTCTTCGGGCTGACCTCGGTCGTCGTCACCGTCGGCCTGGTGCTGCAGCTCTCCCTGGCGATCACCGCCGACAGCGGCACGGGCGCCTTCGCGTCCACGCCCGATCGCGTCGTCAACTTCTTCAGCTACTTCACGGTGCTGTCGAACATCGCCGTCGCCGTGACCACCGGGATGCTCGCCGCCCGCCTCGATCGCCGCTCCACCCTCTTCCGCGTGATCCGCCTCGACGGGCTGGTGGCGATCGCCGTGACCGGCGTCGTCTTCCACCTCACGCTCGCCCAGCTGCAGGAGCTGACGGGCTGGAACGCCTTCGCCGACGCCATCCTCCACACCGCGTCCCCGATCCTGGCGGTGCTCGGGTGGCTCGCCTTCGGCCCGCGCGGGCAGCTGTCGGGCCGCATCGTGCTGCTGGCGGTGATCGCCCCGGTGTGCTGGCTGGTCTACGCCCTCGTGCGCGGGGCCAACGTCCAGGACCGCGACGGCAACGACTTCTATCCGTATCCGTTCATGAACGTGCAGGAGCACGGCTACCCGGTGGTGCTCCTCAACTGCGCGATCGTGGCCGTGCTGTTCCTGGCGATCTGCGCGGCCGCGCTCTGGGCCGACCGGCGCCTGCCCGGGGTGCGCGCGGGGTGAGCACGTCGGGTTTCCCGCGGGTCGCGGACCGGCCCGACGCGGATGCCACCGGACACTGCGGATGCGACCCTCCGGGGGATGGTCGCTGACGATCCGACCCTGGTCCCCTGGCGCACCGGTCCGGTGGCGATCACCGGCGCGTCGGGCCACGTGGGCCGCTTCGTGCGGGCGCGGCTGGCCGGCCTGCCCAACGAGGTGCGGCCGCTCGGGCGCGGCGACGACCTGGCGGCGGCCTTCGCCGACGCCGACGCCGTCATCCACCTGGCGGGGACGCTGCAGCCCCTGGGCGAGAACTCCTACGAGGAGGCCAACGTCGGGACGGTGCGGCGCACGGTGGAGGCGCTCGCCGGCTCGGCCGTGACGCGGGTGCTGCTGCTGAGCTACGTCGGGGCGGACGCGGCGTCGGACAACGCCTACCTGCGCACCAAGGGCGAGGCCGAGCGGCTGGTGCTGGGATGCGGGCGCGAGGGGGTCGTGGTGCGGTCCACGTTCATCTTCGGCCCGCCGGACGACCCCGGCCCGAGCGCGGCGCCCTTCATCTCCCACGGGCACGCGGTGGCGGTGATCGGCAGCGGCCGCCAGCGCTACGCGCCCGTGTACGTCGCCGACGTGGCCGAGGCGCTGGTGCGATTCGCCCTCGACCCCGCCACGCCCACCGGCACCTTCGGCATCACGGGCCCGCGGGCCCTCACCGTGGACGACTTCGCCGCGGCGCTGAGCGGCGGTCATGCGCGCGAGCGCCACCTGCGCCGGCCGGTCGCGCGCGCGCTGGCGCACCTCACGCCGCGCCTCACGCCCGCGATGGTCAACGTGCTCGCCGCCGACTCGGTCTCCGACGGCGCCGCCTCCGCCGACCGGGTGCTGGGGATGCGCCTGCACTCGGTGACCGACACCTACGCGTCGGCCGCGTGACACCGGGCGGCTGAGCCCGGATACCGGGCGCCGC
>CAVTPK010000003.1:0-9049 GCA_963736635.1 uncultured Thermoleophilia bacterium | reverse complement strand
CGAGGGCGTGCTGGAACCGATCGTCGACTAGCCGGGACCGGGCGCCCTGGGGCAGGCGGCCGGGTACCTCGAACGACCGTTGCAACGAGCGGTCCCCGTTGGGAGCAGGTCGTCGGCCCGTCGCCGTCAGCGCGCCGCCGGGAGGACGTAGGTCTCCAGCAGGGACCGCGTGACGGTGCTGGCATCGACCGCCGCCGGCACGTGCGCCGTGATCACGACGACGAGGTCCTGGGCGGGCGCGACCACCGCGAGCTGGCCGTACAGGCCCGGCCATGTACGCGTAGCCGTCGGCGCGGTCGAGCCACCACAGGTAGCCGTACTCGTAGGTCGGGTCGACGAAGTGGTCTGTGGTCGACTGCTCGACCCAGGCGGCGGGGACGATCTGGCGGCCGTCCCAGCGGCCGCGGTGGAGGTAGAGGAAGGCGAGCTTGGCCAGATCGCGCGGCCGCAGCTGCAGGCCGAACCCACCGGAGCTGGCGCCCTCCGGAGAGGAGAGCCACGCCTGGTCGCCGATGCCGAGGGGGGCGAAGAGGCGCGCCGCGGCCACGTCGGCGGCGGGGCGCTCCGTCAGCACGGTGATCACCGCCGACACGAGGTGCGCCGTGCCGCTGTCGTACAGGAAGGCCGTGCCGGGCTCGGCGGCCATCGGGCGGTCGATGACGTACCGCGACCAGTCGCTCGTCGCGACCATCGCCGACACGTCGTTGCCGCTGCCGGGCGCGTAGGCGTAGCCCGACTCGCGCCACGCGAGCCCGGACTGCATCGTGAGCATGTCCTCCAGGGTCATGGCCCGCTTGCGCGCGTCGGAACGCGCCGGCCGGTAGCCGACCGCGTCGGCGAGGTCCACCACGGGCGTGGCCACGGTGACGCCTCCGCCGGCGTTCTCCTGCAGGGCGATGCCGAGCACCATCGAGGTGACCGACTTCGTCGCCGACTGCAACTCGTGCAGCGGTCCGGACGCGTAGGGCTCGCCGAGGCCGCCCGAGGCGAACGCCCCGAACGCCCGGTCCAGCACCACGTAGCCGTGCCGGACGACGGTCACGCTGTCGATCGGCAGCTTGGCCGCCTCGATCTGGGCCACCATGGCGTCGAGGCGCGCGCCGTCCATGCCCTGCGACGCCGGCGACGCCGTGCGCCAGCCGGCCGTCGGCCAGTAGGAGGGGTCGTCGGGCGCGGGGCTCAGCACGCTGCGCGGCGGGTCGGGTTGACCGGGCACGAAGCTGTCGAGGGCCGGCAGCAGCGCCGTCGCGACGAGCCGGCGGCGCTCGGCGCGCGGGCCCACGAGCACGGCGACCTGGGCGTCGGGCCCGGTGTCGGCCACGGCCAGATCCGCGGCGAGCCGGGGCGCACCGCGGTCGCGGCCCCGGTACCGCTGCCAGCGCAGCCCCTCACCCCGCGCACCCTCGGGCGCCGACACGACCACGCCCTGCTGGGCCGCGATCCGGCGCAGCGCCTGCGCCGGGGTGCAGCCGCGGCAGGTCGCCAGCGTCAGCCGGGCCGGGTCCGAGAGAGGCTCACCGCGCCGGAACGTGGGGCCGAACGCGACCGATGCCCAGCCGGCGGGCACGTCCGCCGTCCAGCCCTGGCTCGGCTCGTGGTGGCGCACGTACCCCGTATCGGGGGCCGGCGACGAACCCCCGCCACAGCCCGCGGCCGCGGCCATCGCGGCGACGACGAGGGCGCAGGCCAGCCGGCGTTTCATGGTCGCGGGACGTCCATGCCGCACCACGATCCGCCGCACCGCTCTGCGCGGGCATCAGTGCCGCTGCGGACGGGGCCTGTGGGAAACGCGCACCGACTCGGGACGGGCGCGGCCCCGGGGACGAGTCGTCCCCGGGGCCGCGCGCGGCCGGCTACACGGCGTCCGCCGCCGTCCGGATCAGGTCGGTCACCTCGTCGGGGTGGGAGACCATCGCCACGTGGCCGGAGGCGACCTCGACGATGGTCGCGCCCATGCGCTGGGCGAACAGCCGCTCGGCGTCGGGCGGGATCGCCTCGTCGTCTGTCGCCACCAGGTACCAGGACGGCAGCGACTTCCAGGCCGGGACGCCCATCACGTCGGCGAGGGCCGAGACCGAGAGCGGCTGCTGCACCGCGTACATCACCTTGGCCGTGACCGGGTCGACGTCGGCGGCGAAGTGGTCGACGAAGTCGTCCTCGGGCAGCCAGGCGAAGCCGTGGTCGTCGATGCGCAGGTTGCGCCAGCGCGGGGCTGGGCTCGCCCTGGGCCAGCAGCGCGCCGATCGACTCGCCCTCGTCGAGCCCGAAGGCCGCGATGTAGACGAGCCCGACGACGTTCGGCGCGTCGTCGCCGAGCGCGGTCATGATCTGGCCGCCGTAGGAGTGCCCGGCGACGAGGGTCGGGCCGTCCTGCGCGGTCGAGCACCTGCCGCAGCCGCGCGACGTTCGCCGTCCAGCGTGGTCAGCGGGAACTGCGGTGCGGTGACGTCGTAGCCGGCCTGCCTGCAGGCGCTCGATGACGCCGCTCCAGCTCGAGCCGTCGGCCCAGGCGCCGTGGACGAGCACGATGTTCGGTGAGCTCATCTGTCCTCGGTCCTCTCTCCGGTGGATGGGCGCCCGGGCGCGCCACGTCGCGGGCCAGCATCGGTCATCGCACCCTCCGGAGTCGAGGGCGCACGCGTTGCTCGCGGGGTGCGCCCGCCACCCGGCCGCCGCGGGGCGGCGGCCGGTGGCGCGGGGTTCAGCCGGCGCGGACCGCCTGCTCGATCCGGGCGCCGATCTCGGCGTCGACGTTCTTCCAGTACTCGAACGCCCTCAGCAGGACCGGCTCGGAGACGCCGGCCGAGAGGTGCCCGGCGACGTTGGCCACCAGCCGGTCGCGCTGCGCGTCGTCCATGACCTCGCGCACCAGCGTCCCCGCCTGGCCCCAGTCGTCGTCGTCGGCGCGCAGCGTGTAGGCGCTGCGGACCATCTCGCCGTCGGACGCCCACAGGCCGGCGCCGTCGGTGCGCTCCGGGTCGGCGGCCGGGCCGCCGTACGAGTTGGGCGCGTACACCGGGTCGGAGGCGTTGGCGACGCGCATCGCGCCGTCCTTCGAGTAGCTGTGCACCGGCGACTTCGGCTGGTTGACCGGGATCTGCTTGTAGTTGACCCCCAGGCGGGCGCGGTGCGCGTCCGAGTACGAGAACCCGCGGGCCAGCAGCATCTTGTCGGGCGACAGGCCGGTGCCCCGCACGATGTTGTTGGGCTCGAAGGCCGCCTGCTCGATCTCCGTGTGGTAGTCGGCGACGTTGCGGTCCAGCGTCATCTTCCCGACCTCGATCAGCGGGTAGTCGCCGTGCGGCCACACCTTGGTCAGGTCGAAGGGGTTGAAGCGGTAGGTCTTGGCCTCCTCGAACGGCATGACCTGCATCTTCAGCGTCCAGCTCGGGTAGTCCCCGTTCTCGATCGCGTAGAAGAGGTCGCGCTGGTGGTAGTCGCCGTCGGTGCCGGCCAGGCGGTCGGCCTCCTCCTGCGTGAGGCACTCGACGCCCTGGTCGCAGCGCCAGTGGTACTTCACCCAGAACTTCTCGCCGGCCGCGTTGACCCACGAGTACGTGTGGCTGGAGTAGCCGTTCATCGTGCGCCAGCTGCGGGGGATGCCCCGGTCGCCCATCAGCCAGGTGACCTGGTGGGCCGACTCCGGCGACAGCGTCCAGAAGTCCCACTGCATGTCGTGGTCGCGCAGGTTGTTGGCGACGCGCCGCTTCTGGGAGCGGATGAAGTGCTGGAACTTCATCGGGTCGCGCAGGAAGAAGACCGGCGTGTTGTTGCCCACGATGTCCAGGTTGCCCTCTGACGTGTAGAGCTTCACCGCGAAGCCGCGCGGGTCGCGCCACGTGTCCGGGCTGCCGCGCTCGCCGGCGACGCTGGAGAACCGGACCAGCACCTCGGTCTCGGTGCCGGGCTGGAACACGGCCGCGCTGGTGTAGGCGCTGACGTCGCTCGTGACCGCGAACGTCCCGAAGGCCCCGCCGCCCTTGGCGTGGGGCTGGCGCTCCGCGATCCGCTCGCGGTTGAAGTTCGCCATCTGCTCGATCAGGTAGTGATCGTGCAGGACGATCGGTCCGTCGGGGCCGACCGTCAGGGAGTGCTCGTCGCTCGCGACCGGGGCACCCCCATCCGTGGTGGTCGGCGGCGTGCTCTCGCTCATTCAGGCTCCTTCGTCGTCGGTTGAATGTCCGTGTCGCGCTGGCAGTCCGGGCACAGTCCCCAGAACACGACCTCGGCCTCGTCCAGCAGGTAGCCGGCTGCGTCGGTGGGGGTCACGCACACGCTGGCCCCCACGGCGCAGTCCACATCGGTCGTGAGCCCGCACCTGCGGCACACGAGGTGGTGGTGGTTGTCGCCCGTGCGGGTCTCGAACAGGGCCGGCGATCCCGCCGGCTCGATGCGGCGCACGAGGCCGGCGGCGGTGAACGCCGCCAGCACGTCGTAGACGGCCTGGGTCGACACGGTGCCCAGCCGGGCACGCGTCAGCTCCGCCACCGCCTGCGCCGTCGAGTGGGGGTGCTCGGCGAGGACCCCCAGCACGGCCACCCGCGGCGCCGTGACCCTCAGGTCCGCCTCGCGCAGCTGGCGGACGATGTCGGCGGCGGGCTCCACGGGCGGCACTCGATCACATTGTCTGGATCCATTCAAGACTTGGAGGAAGTCTGTTTCAGGGATCCGGGCCGTAGAAAGCCGCAGCCCCGGCCCACGTGCGCCCGGATGGCGCCGGTCACGGGGGCGACGGATCGTCGGCAGGTGTACTCGCGTCCATCCTCCCGGTGGGACTCGGATGCCGCGCCGGCCGCTGACGCCCCGGGCGGTCGTCGGGCTGGTGACCCACTCCGGCGCGGCGCAGGACGTGCGCCGCCTCACGTCGCTCGCGCGCACCATCGACGTGCACGAGCGGGTCAACGCCATGGCCCGCGTGCTGGCCGGGCTCGCCGGGGTGCCGGGCGTCCAGGTGCACCACCTCGCCGAGCCGACGCGGGTGGTCGAGCGGGCGCTGGCGGTGCTGGCCGGGCTGCCGGAGGCGATCGCGATCGACGCCCGCCCGGCGCTCGCGCCGGAGGCCCGCGACGCCGCCGGCACCCGGCGCACGGCCGCCGCCCTCGCCGAGGCCGGAGCGGCCTGCGTCGTGACGTACGGGGGCGACGGCACCAATCGGGCGGTGGCGGCGGGCTGGCCCGACGCGGTGATGGTCCCGCTCGCGGGCGGCACCAACAACGCCTTCGCCCAGCGCGTCGATCCGACCGCGGCCGGACTCGCCGCCGCGCTCTACGCCACGGATGTGGACGCGTTCGCCGCCGACGTCGGGCGCGCACCGCGATGGCGCATCACGGTCGCCGGGCGCCCGGAGGAGATCGCCCTGGTGGACGTGGCCCTGGTGAGCGACGAGTGGATCGGCGCCCACGCGGTCTGGGACCCCGAGCGGCTGCGGGAGGCCGTCGTCGTGCACGCCGATCCCACCGTGCCGGGCCTCGCCGGCGTGGCGGGCATGGCGACGCCGGCCGGCGGCCCCGCACCCGGGGTCCACCTGCGCTTCGGCCGCCCGGGGCGCCCGGTCCTGGCCGCGCTCGGCCCGGGCCGGCTGACGCCCCTGTGCGTGCGCGACGTGCGGCCCGTCGGCCGTCGGCGCGCCCGTGACGATGCGCGGCCCCGGCACGCTCGCCCTCGACGGCGAGCGGGAGATGGTGCTGCGCGCCGGCGAGACCGCCGAGGTCCGCCTGGCCGCCGACGGCCCGCGGGTGCTCGACGCCGCCGCGGTCCTGCGCGCGCACGCGGGCGGAACGACGGACCGACCCCACACGACGTGTCCACCGACCACCGTAGGAGGTACGTGATGCCCGACGACGCCGTGCTTCGCGAGATGCACCGGCAGATGGTGCGAAGCCGCATCTTCGAGGAGACCTTGGTCGAGGTCTACATGGAGGGCAAGACGCCCGCCTTCGACATCGCCGCCGGGCCGGTGCCCGGGCGAGATGCACCTGTCCGCCGGCCAGGAGCCGGTCGCGGCCGGGGTCTGCGCGCACCTGCGCCCGACCGACGCCGTCACCGCGACCCACCGGCCCCACCACCAGGCGCTCGCGCACGGGGTGGACATGAAGAGGATGGCCGCCGAGATCTTCGGGCAAGGAGACCGGCCTGGGCCACGGCAAGGGCGGCCACATGCACCTCTTCTCAAGGAGCCCGCGTTCGGCTGCAGCGGGATCGTCGGGGAGGGGATCCCCACCGCCGTCGGCCACGCGCTGGCCTTCAAGAAGCAGGGCCGCGACGACATCGCCGTCGCCTTCTTCGGCGAGGGCGCCGCCAACCAGGGCGCCTTCCACGAGTGCGCTCAACCTCGCGGCGCTGTGGGACCTGGGGGTGGTGTTCGTCTGCGAGGACAACGCCTGGGCGATCAGCGTCGCCAAGGAGAAGGCGACCGCGATCGCCAACAACAGCGACCGCGCCGCCGCCTACGGCATCCCGGGCGTGCTCATCCCCGACAACGACCCGGTCGCGGTCTACGAGGCCGCCGGCGAGGCCGTGGCCCGCGCGCGCCGCGGCGCCGGCCCGTCGCTCATCGAGGTCAAGACCGACCGCCTGCTCGGCCACTTCGAGGGCGACGCCGCAGGCCTACCGCACCGCCGGAGCAGATCGCCGAGCTCGGAGCGCGCGACGCGATCCGGGCGCTACGAGCGCCGGCCTCGCCGAGTCCGGCGTGCTGACCGCGGACCAGGCGGCCGAGGTCTGGGCGTCCTGCCGGGCCGAGGTCGACGGAGGCGATCGCCTTCGCCCGCAGCCCGTACCCGAGCCGGCCGCCGAGTCGGCGCTCGAGCACGTCTTCGCCTGAAACCGGAGGAGGATGAGATGACGACAGCAATCGAGACGAAGCGCCTGCTCACGACGTCGAAGGCGATCGCCGAGGCCATCGGCCAGGAGATGGAGCGCGACGAGCGCGTCTTCGTGATGGGCGAGGACATCGGGATCTACGGCGGCATCTTCGGGGCCACCGAGGGGCTCCTCGCCAAGTACGGCCCCGAGCGGATCATGGACACCCCGATCTCGGAGACCGGCTTCATCGGCGCCGCCGTCGGCGCCGCCGTGTCGGGCATGCGCCCGATCGCCGAGCTGATGTTCGTGGACTTCTTCGGGGTCTGCATGGACCAGATCTACAACCACATGGCGAAGATCCACTACGAGTCCGGCGGGAACGCTCACGGTGCCCATGGTCCTCACCACCGCCATCGGCGGCGGCTACGGCGACGGGGCCCAGCACTCGCAGACGCTCTACGGGACCTTCGCCCATCTGCCCGGGATGAAGATCGTCGTGCCCTCGACGCCCTACGACGCCAAGGGCCTGATGACCGCGGCGATCCGGGACGACAACCCGGTGCTCTACTTCTTCCACAAGGGCGTGATGGGGCTCGGCTGGATGACCCCGAACCCGCGCGCGACCGGGCCGGTGCCCGAGGAGCCGTACACGGTCCCGATCGGCGAGGCGGACGTGAAGCGCGAGGGCACGCGACGTCACGATCGTGACCATCTCGCTGATGGTGCACCGGGCGCTCGACGCGGCCGACGCGCTGGCCGAGAAGGGGGTGCGAGGCCGAGGTGATCGACCTGCGCAGCCTGGTCCCCCTCGACCGCGGAGACGATCGCCGCAGTCGGTGCGCAAGACCCGCCGGCTGCTGGTGGTCGACGAGGACTACCGCTCGCTTCGGGGTGAGCGCCGAGGTCATGGCGGTCGCCGATCGAGGAGGCCTTCGACTACCTCGACGCGCCGCCGGCGCGGCTGGCCTACCCCGACGTGCCGATCCCCTACAGCCGGCCGCTCGAGCAGTTCTGCCTGCCCAACGCCGACACGATCGCGGCCGCCGCGTCCGCGCTGGTCGGGCGCTGAGGGAGGGCGGGACGATGCGCCGGGAGATCCTGATGCCCACGCTCTCGGAGGAGGTGGAGGAGGGGGTCCTCGTCACCTGGTTCGTCGTCCCCGGTGCCTCGGTCGCGGGAGGGTGACCTCGTCGCCGAGGTGCAGGTGGAGAAGGTGAGCGAGGAGGTGCGCGCGCCCGCCGCCGGGCGCCTCGCCGAGGCCGCTGGTCGCGCCAGGGCGACGTGGTGCGCCAGGGGGCGCCGATCGCGGTGCTCGAGGTGGGCGCCGAGGCGGCCGCGCCGCCGCCGCCGGCCGTCCCCGCGGCCCCGGCCGCCGCGCCGCGCTCCGGGGCCGCGGCTCCGGCGCCGGCGTCCCCCGCCGCGCGCCGGCTCGCCCGCGAGCTGGGGGTGGACCTCGCCGCGGTGGCCGGGACCGGGCCCGGCGGGCGCGTCGTCGAGGCCGACGTGCGCGGCGCCGCGGCGGCCGCGCCGGCTCCCGGACGCCGGAGGAGGCCGCCGCGGGCCGAGCCCCTGTCCCCGATGCGCCGCACGATCGCCGACCCGCCTGACCGCCGGCCTGCGCGAGGCCGCCCAGCTGACGCTGACGGCCGAGGCCGACGTGACCGACCTCGCGGCCGAGCTGGAGCGGCTCGGTGCGCCGTCGGGCCGGCGGCCTCCTACACCGCGGCGGTCGTGCGCGCGTGCGCCCTGGCGCTCCGCGACCACCCCCGCATCGCGCGCCGCTGGAGCGACGAGGGCCTGGTGCCCGCCTCGGCGCATCGACATCGGCGTCGCCGTGGCCGCTGGACGACGGGCTCGTCGTGCCGGTCGTGCGCGCCGCCGACGCGCAGGACCTCGGCGCGCTCGGCGAAGAGATCCGCGCGCTCGCCGAGCGGACGCGCGCCGGCTCAGCTCACCTCGCAGGAGACCCAGGGCGCGGTCATGACCGTCACCAGCCTCGGGCGCCCACCGCGATCGACGCCTTCACGCCGCTGCTCGACCTGCCGCAGGCCGCGATCCTCGGCGTGGGTCGGGCCCGACCGCGGCCCGGCCGTCGTCGACGGCGCGATCGTCCCCCGGACGCTCATGGTCCTGAGCCTCACGTTCGACCACCGCGTCGTCGACGGCGAGCCGGCCGCCGCCTTCCTCGACCGGGTGATCGCGCCTGCTGGAGGAGCCGTCACGGCTGGCCTGACCGACGCGGGGC
>CAVTPK010000002.1:0-7591 GCA_963736635.1 uncultured Thermoleophilia bacterium | reverse complement strand
CCGGTCTCGCATGCAGGGATTCGCCGCTCTCGTACTAACGTACCAACCATGACAAAAAATTCTGAGGGTCCCGACGTGTTCGAGCAGGGCGTCTCGCGCCGCCGCTTCCTCCAGCGATCCGCGGCCACGGCCGGATCCCTGTGGCTCGGCGGCCTCGCCGCCGGCCCGGCCGGCGCGCTCGGCCGGACGACGCCCCCGGCCAACGTGGCCGGCATGAACGTGGTCATGTTCCTGACCGACCAGGAGCGGGCGATCCAGCACTTCCCGCTGGGCTGGGCCGAGCAGAACCTGCCCGGGCCTGATGCAGCTGCGGCGCCACGGGGTGACCTTCGACAACGCCTTCACCAACGCGTGCATGTGCTCGCCCGCGCGCTCGACGCTGATGTCCGGCTTCTTCCCGGCCCAGCACGGCGTCAAGTACACGCTCGAGTCGAACATGCAGCCGCCGGCCTACCCGCAGGTGCCGCTGCCCACCCCGGACGCGCTGGCCAACATCGCGACGGTCATGTCGGCGGCGGGCTACAACGTCGTCTACAAGGGCAAGTGGCACTGCAGCAAGCCCGCCGGCGCCACGTGGAGCCCGTCCGACCTCGTCGGCCTACGGCTTCTCGCGCTGGAACCCGGACGACGCCGGCGCCAACCAGAGCATCTCCGAGATGGGCGGCGGCATCACCGACAACGACGGCCGCTTCATGACCTCGGTGGGCGACTACGACGTCCGGCGACGAGGGCGCGCTGCAGTTCATCACCTCGACGGCCGCCGCCCAGCAGCCGTTCTTCCTGATGATCTCGCTGGTCAACCCGCACGACGTCCTCGTCTACCCGCGCAACTCCTCCAACGCGGGCTACAGCGACGAGTGGCTGGAGGGCGACATCGACCTCCCGGCGACGGTCGACGAGGACCTCTCGACCAAGCCGCGCGCCCAGGAGGCCTTCCTCAGGATCTTCAACCTCAGCGGCAAGCTGCGGAACCCGACCGCAGAAGCGCAACTACCTGAACTTCTACGGCAACCTCATGCGCGCGTCGGACAACTACCTGGTCAACGTCCTCGCGGCGCTGAAGTCGGTCACCACGTCCGGGAAGTCGACGCTCCTGGACGACACCCTGGTCATCCGCACCGCCGACCACGGCGAGATGGGCCTGGCGCACGGCGGCCTGCGCCAGAAGAACTTCAACTTCTACGAGGAGTCCCTCCGGGTGCCGCTCGTCTACTCCAACCCGAGGCTCTTCACGACGCCCCGGCGCTCGCAGCGCGCTGGTCTCGCACGTCGACTTCCTGCCCACCCTGGCGAGCCTGGTCGCCGCGCCCCAGAGCGCCCGCGCGGCCTGGCAGGGCGTGGACTACTCGTCGCTCGTGCTGCGCCGCACGGCGCCGCCGGTGCAGGACTACGTCGTCTTCACCTACGACGACTTCCAGGCCGGCCAGGCCTCGGGCCCCTACGTGCCGCCGCCGCAGCACATCGTCAGCATCCGCGGAGACGCGCTGGAAGCTGGCGCAGTACTACGACCCGGCACGGCAACGTGCCGGACCGAGTGGGAGATGTACGACCTGAAGACCGACCCGCTGGAGACCACCAACCTCGCCCGGCCGCGGCTATCGCCGCACGGCCGCCGAGACCGCGCAGTTCGCCCGGCTGCGGCGCAAGCTCGCCCGGGTGCAGGCGACCCGCCTGCAGGCGCTGTGATGGCCCGCCCGCCGATACGCCCCGCCCTCGCCGCCGCGGCGATCCTGGCCGCTCGCCGCCCTCGCCGCGTCGGCGGCGCCCGCCCCGACCGCCGTCGGGGTGCGCATCGCCGGAACGACGTCCCTGGAGAAGGCCCAGAGCCCCACCGTCCTGGTGGACACCGGCACGGTCAGCGGCAGCCCGGTGGGCTCGGGGAGCATCCGCCTCGTGTACACGCTCCGGCCCGAGACGGGCGTCGCGACCACCACCTTCACCATCGCCAACGCGAGGGGCACCGTCTCCGGCACGGCGACGTCCCGCTACGCCGTCACCCGGGTCCACATCACCTTCACGGGAGTCGGCTCCATCACCCGCGGCACGCGCGCCTACGCCGGCATCCGCGGCCGCCCGCTGGCCTTCGACGCCATCCACTCGCTCACCGGCAAGCGGGAGCGGATCGCCCTCACCGGCCGCGCGACCCTGCCGTAGAGGACAGCACGTCCGCGAGCCAGGCGCCCACGGCCGCGCGCAGGGCCTCCACGTCCGAGCGCAGGGAGTGGTCGCCCGCGATCCGCGCGACGGTGCGGCCCGGCGCCTCGGGCGGCATCCCGAAGGGGTCGCGCTCGCCCTGCACCACGAGCACGGGCACGGCGACCCCCTCGAGCTCGGACAGGCGGTCCGGGCGCGGGGGCGCGCCGGCGCGCGCGGGCGGCTGGAGCGGGAACGCGAGGCACAGCACCGCGGCCGCGCCCGTCGCGGCGGCCGTGCGGCAGGCGACCCGCGCGCCCGAGGAGCGCCCCCCGGTGACGAGCGGCAGCCCCGACAGCGGGCCCTCACGCAGGTGTGCGATCACGTCCACCCAGGCCTCGTCCAGCCGCGGGGCGCGCGGCGCGCCGCGGCGGCCGGCGACCCGGTAGGGCTGCTCCACCAGCGCGACGGCGAGGCCCAGGCCGGTCGCGACGCCCGTCGCGGCCACCAGGTCGGGGGCGGCGACGCCGCCGCCCGCGCCGTGTCCCAGCACCAGCCCCGCGCGGGGCGCGCCCTCGGGCGGGTGCACGTGGGCGCGGGCCGGGCCCTGCGACGTGCCGATCGCGATGATCTGTGGCTCTCGCACCCCCGCCGCACCTCCGTTCCGGGGCCAAGCGTACCGAGGTGGGCGGCGGCGAATAAGAGGCAATAGATTGCCGGATAAGCTGCCGTCATGCGATGAGCCATCCGGGAGGATGCATGTCCGTTCAGATCAATCAGACCGCCCCCGATTTCGAGGCGGACACCACCGAGGGGCGCATCCGCTTCCACGACTGGATCGGCGACTCGTGGGCGGTGCTCTTCTCGCACCCGAAGGACTTCACGCCGGTGTGCACCACCGAGCTGGGCTACATGGCCCAGATCAAGCCCGAGTTCGACGCCCGCGGCGTCAAGGTGATCGGGCTCTCGGTCGACCCGATGGACCGCCACGCCGACTGGGTGAAGGACATCGGCGAGACGCAGGGCACGGAGCCGAACTTCCCGATCATCAGCGACGTGGACTTCGCCGTCTCGAAGGCCTACGGGATGCTGCCCGCGAGCGTCGAGGGCGACCCGCCTGGAGCGGACGCCGGCCGACAACCAGACCGTTCGCAACGTCTTCGTCATCGGCCCCGACAAGAAGGTCAAGCTGATCCTCGTGTACCCGATGACCACCGGGCGCAACTTCGACGAGGTGCTGCGGGTGATCGACTCGCTGCAGCTGACGGCCAACCACAAGGTGGCGACGCCGGCCCAGTGGCAGCAGGGCCAGGACGTGATCATCGCCGGCTCGCTCAACAACGAGCAGGCCAAGGAGATCTGGCCCGAGGGCTGGAAGGAGCCCAAGCCCTACATCCGGATCGTGCCCCAGCCCGGAGGCTGAGCCCCGCTCAGCAGCCCTCGCCGTCGAACTCGGCAGCTGCCGCCCATCCACACCGGCAGCTCGCCGAACGACGGCGCCCCCTCGGGGCGGCCCGCGCCGTAGGTCTCGGCGATGTAGGCCAGGATCCGGCGCCGGTCCCAGACGGCGAGGTCGCCGTCCACGAGCATCGGCACCTGGGGCGGCTCGCCCTGCGCGGCGACCAGCGCCGCCCGCGCGGCCGGGTCGCCGCGCACCGTGACGGCGTCGTAGGAGAGCCCCAGGGCGTCCAGGGCGGCCTTGACCTCCACGCACTTCCAGCAGTCCGGCGCGTCGTAGAGCAGCACCCGCACCCCTCGCCTTGCGGCCATCGACCCGCCGGACGATAGCGGGGCGCGGCCGGCCGCCCGCCGTTGACTGCACCGGCGCGCGTGAGAGGCTCGCGGGAACCGCCCACGAGAATCGAGGTGCCCCATGTGCCGCAACATCCGGACCCTGCACAACTTCGAGCCCCCGGCGAGCGCGGACGAGGTGCACGCCTCCGCCCTCCAGTACGTGCGCAAGATCAGCGGCGCCACCCGGCCCTCACGCGCCAACTCCGAGGCGTTCGACCGGGCGGTGCAGGAGGTGGTGGAGGCGACGACGCGGCTCCTCGACCAGCTCACCACCAACGCCCCGCCCAAGAACCGCGAGATCGAGGCCGCCAAGGCCCGCGAGCGCGCGGCCCGGCGGCGCGCCGCCTGATCGCCGCCGTGACGCGCGTCCGGCCATGGGTCCTGGCGGCCCTCATCGCGGCGGCTCCGATGACCGGGGGCGTCGCCCAGGCGGCCCCGGTGGGCAGCGGCACGCCCGCGAGCTGCACCTCCGCCGCCGTGGTCGCGGCCGTGGCGCGCGGCGGCGTCGTCACGTTCGACTGCGGCCCCGCGCCGGTCACGATCCGGATGCGCCAGACCGCCAAGGTGCGCAACGCCAACCCGACGCTCGTGCTCGACGGCGGCGGCCGGGTGACGCTGAGCGGCGGCGGCACGCGCCGGATCCTGTACCAGAACACCTGCGACCGGGCGCAGGGCTGGACCACCGATCACTGCCAGAACCAGGCGACGCCGCGCCTCGTGGTCCGCAACCTCACCTTCGCCGACGGCAACTCCACGGGCCAGACCGTGGACGGGGGCGGCGGGGGCGCGATCTTCGTCCGCGGCGGGCGGCTCAAGATCGTCAACGCGCGCTTCACCGGCAACCGCTGCGACCGCACCGGCCCGGACGTGGGCGGCGCGGCGGTCCGGGCGCTCAGCCAGTACCGCAACCTCCCGGTGTGGGTCGTGCGCAGCACCTTCACCGGAGGCCGCTGCGCCAACGGCGGCGCGCTGAGCAGCATCGGCGTGTCGTGGACGATCACCGGCAGCACGTTCACCGGCAACCGGGCCACCGGGCGCGGCGCCAACCCGGCCCGCGCCGGGCAGCCCCGGCGGCGGCAACGGCGGGGCGATCTACCTCGACGGCAACCGCTTCACGCTCACCATGCGCGACACGCTCATCGCAGGACAACGTCGCGCCCGAGGGCGGCGGCGCGATCTTCTTCGTGAGCAACGACCGCACCGGCACCGCGACGCTGGCGGCCTCCACGCTGCGGCACAACCCGAGCCTCGGCTTCGAGACCGCGGGCCTTCCCGGCATCTTCTTCCTCGGCGCCCGCCGGCCGGCCCTCACCCAGGGCACCCGCCTGATCCCCTGATCCGCGTTCGGCGCCCGGGCCGTCGGTGCCCGGGCGCCGGAACGGCCGCTACCTCACGGTCACCGCGGTCTCCATGCCGAACTGCGCATGGTCCTTTCCGGCCGAGTGCCGGTCGCCGTAGAAGCAGACGAGCACGTAGTTGCCGGGCCTCAGCCGGACCGGCACGTAGTTGACGGATGCGGGGTTGACGACCCCGATGATCGAGATGAACTGCGCGACGTCCTTGCCGTCGAACGTCCTGGCCCGCAGCTCCGCGATCACCGAGGCGCTGGTCACGCCGGGCCGGAGCCTGAGGGCCATCACGAAGTGGTAGTTCGCACCGACGTTGTTGATCTTCAGCGTCCCGCGGCCCGAGAGCGTCGCCGGGGCGCGGATGCCGTAGTCGTAGAGCATGACGGTGCCGGTCGTGGCCGGGGGCGAGCCGCCCGCCGCGCCGTCGGGAAGGCTGAACTGCGCCGCCGGGCCGAGGCCCTTGCCGTCGGGCGGCTGGGTGACGACGTAGTCACCGGGCGGAAGGTCGAGGGTCGTGACGAACGTCCGCCCCGGCGCGACGCCGAAGTACGAGGTCAGGGTCGCCGTCGTCCCCTCCGGGACGTCCGGGCTGCGGTTGAGCGCCGCCTGGAGGTCGGCGAACGTCTTGCCGGGCTTGATGCGCACCAGCGCGAAGTTCGCCGGCTTCGCGCCCGTGTTGCGGGCGGTCACCCTGGTCAGGCCCGACACCAGGGTGCTGGTGTCGCCGACGGTGGTCTTCCCCTTGGCGAGGGTGACCGTGAGCTGCTGCGTCGCCGCGTGCTCGCTGCCGAGCCCGCTCGCCGCGACGAGCGCGAGGCTCGCGAGCAGAGCGGCGACGATCAGGGCGCCGACACCCAGGCGCCTCCTGTCGGGATTGCCGGATCGTTTCGCATCCATCGATGCCTCCTGATCCTGTGTGGCCGGTGGCCCCGGCCCGCCGCGATCATCGTTCAGGCCCGCGGGGCCGGACAACTCGCGGCGGACGCCGCTCAGCGCTCGGACACCGACAGCAGCCGCCTCCCCTCGTCGCACGAGAAGGCGACGATCACCGTGCGGTCGGCGTCGACGGCGATGCTCGGTTCGGCGCAGCCGGTGCGTGCCCCGCTGACCGTCCGCGCCGCGCTCCAGCCGCCCGCGCCGCCCACCGGCGCCAGCGTGCGCACCCGGATCGCGCCGCCCGCCGCGTAGGCGAGGATCGTGCGCCCGTCGGAGACGGTGGCGAGCGCCGGGGCGCCGACGCGTCCGGACGCCGTGAGCGCCGCCGGCGGCCCCCAGACCGTCCCGTCGGCGTCGGCCTCCCGGGCCGCCAGCAGGCGCGTGCCGCCCGGCGCCGCCTGGCGCCAGGCGGCGACGAGGCCGCCGGGATCGCGGACGGCCACCACGGCCGGCCCGGCCACGCGCACGCCCGTCGCCGAGACGCGGACCGGCGGCTGTCGCGCCCCGGCGACCGTGGCGAGCAGCGCCCCCCGGCCACCCGGACCGCGCGCGGCGATCACGACGCCGGTGCGTCCGTCGGGCCGGATCGCCGGCGTCGCCGAGGTGATGGCCCACCGGGGCCCGAGCGGCCGGATCGCGGTCCTGGGCCCGAACGGCTCCCGCACACGCCGCAGCGCGGCGACGATCTCCGTGCCCCGCGGGGTGGGGCGCAGCGCGGTGGCGAGCACGGCGCGGTCGGCATCCGTCGCCAGCGCCGGGGAGCCCGCCCCGGCGAAGAGCCGTGCGGGCGCCAGCCAGGGACCCCGCCGGGGGCGGGCGCTCCAGAAGGGGGAGGCGCTCCAGACCACCGCGCCGCCCCGGCGGTAGACCGCGACCACCTCGCCGCCCGGCAGGGCGGCGATGCGCAGGTCGCTCGCGCCCCCGCCGGGCCCATCCACCACCGGCGCCAGGCCCCTGCTCCACCGCGCGACGCGCACCCGCGCGCCGGGGCCCGCGACCACGCCGAGCGCCACGGTCGGCCCCTGCGCGACCAGCCGCGGCGCGCCGGCGCTCGCCTCCGCGATCCGGCGGGGCGCGGACCAGGATCCGCCGACGTAGCGCGCGGCGGCGTGCACCGCGCGCCCCCGCCGCCACGCGGCCACCACGACGCCGGTCGAGGTGGCCCCGATGACGGGCCGGGTGATCGGGGCGGCGCCCGGCCCGGCGGGGATCGCCGCCGGCGCCGTCCACCCGGCCGCCGCGGCCCGGCCGACGGCCGCCAGGAGCACGACGACGGCGAGCGCCCCCACCCGGCTTCGACTCCCGCCCACCGCACGCCCCCGATCGCCCTCGCGCCGGTCCGGGCTCAGGCTCCCACACGCGGGGCGCCGGGGGACGCC
>CAVTPK010000001.1:0-9342 GCA_963736635.1 uncultured Thermoleophilia bacterium | reverse complement strand
CCGGCCGCCGACAGGGCGAGGGCGCGGAGCACCAGTAGGCCCACGGGCCGCTCGCGCGAGCCGCCGAAGCAGCGGCAGGCGGCGCGGCGGCGGCCGCGGGCGCGCATCGCGCCGAGCGAGCGCGGCGAACACGGCGCCGAGCGCCGCCGTGCCGACGCCGGCGGCGCGTGCCGTGGCGGGCACCAGCAGCAGCACGGCCAGGCAGAGCTCGGCGGCGACGAGGGCGACGGCCGCCGGCGTGCGGAGCGCGCGCGGCACCCCGTGCTCGCCCACGGCGACCAGCAACCCGCGGGGGTCGCGCAGCTTGGCCGCCGCGGCGGTCGCCAGGACGGCCGCGAGGATGATCCGGAGGGTCAGGTCCACCGCCGCGCGACGCTACCAGCCCGGCGGCCGATCCCCGGCGCGGTCGGTCAGAACAGGGTCAGCTGACGCTCCGCGCTGAGGCCGGAGACGCCCACCCCGAGCAGGCGCAGGGCGCCGTCGCGCTCCTCGAGCGCCCGCGACACCAGCGTGCGGGCGGTGCGCCAGATGACGTCCTCGTCGTCGGTCGCCGCGCGCACCGTCTGGCCGCGGGTGACGGTCTGGAAGTCGGCGTAGCGCAGCTTGACCGTCACGGTGCGCGCCGCCCGGGCGCGGGCGCGCAGCATCCCGGCGACCCGGCCCGCCATCTCGCGGCCGACCGCCTCCAGCTCGCGCGCGTCGGCCACGTCGCGCTCGAAGGTGCGCTCGCACGAGATCGAGATCCGCTCGGCCGGCACCGGGGCGACCGGCCGCGGGTCGATGCCGCGCGCGCGCCGGCGCAGGTCCTCGCCGTGGCGGCCGGGCGCGAGCGCGCGCAGGGCCTCGTCGTCGAGCGCGGCGAGCTCGCCGATCGTCGTCAGCCCGGCCGCCGCGAGGCGCGCGTCGGTGCGCGGGCCGACGCCGGGCAGCGCCCGCAGCGCGAGCGGCGCCAGGAAGGCCGCCTCGTCGCCCGGCGCGACCACGGTCACCCCGCCCGGCTTGTCGCGGTCGGAGGCCACCTTGGCCACCACCTTGCACGTGGCGACCCCGAGGGAACACGACAGCCGCACCCTCTCGGCCACCGCCGTGCGCACCGCGCGCGCGGCCTCGGCGGCGCCCTCGTCGGGCAGCTCGAGGTAGCCCTCGTCCAGGCCGAGCTGCTCGACGGCCGGCGACAGCTCGCGCACCAGGTCCCAGACCCGCTGCGACCACTCGCGGTAGTGGGCGATGTCGGGCCGCACGAAGACCGCGTCGGGGCACCGGCGCAGCGCCTCGGAGGCGCTCATCGCGGACCGGATGCCGAAGCGCCGGGCGGCGTAGTTGGCGGTCGCCACCACCCCGCGGCCCTGCGGGTCGCCGCCCACGATGACGGCGCGGCCGCGCAGCTCCGGGCGCCGGTGCATCTCCACGGCGGCGAAGAACGCGTCGAGGTCGAGGTGGGCGATCACGCGGTCACGGTCCTCCGCGAGGTATCCGGGGGGGCCGGAGGGCGTCCGCCCGAGGGGGTAGCGTGACCGGGATGGACGCCGCGCCTCCATCGCTCGACGAGATGCTCGCCGGGATCGCCGCGGGGCGCGCCGCGGACCCCCTCGCGCCGGTCACGGTGATCTGCCCGAGCCACCTCTCGGCCCTGCAGCTGCGGCGCCGCCTGGCCGAGCTGACCCCGTTCGCGGCGGTGCGCTTCGAGACCCTGCCGCGCCTGGCCGAGCTGATCGGCGCCGGGCGCCTGGCGGCCGCCGGGCCGCGGCCGATGGCGCGCCCGATCGGCGACCACCTGGCCGAGCGCGTCGCCGCGCAGGCGCTCCCGCCGCTCGACCCGATCCGCGACCTGCCGGGCTTCGCGCGCGCCCTGCGGCGCCTGTTCGCGCGCCTGCGGCGCGGCGGCCTGCGCGGCGGCGAGCCGCTGCCCGCGAGCGTGGACGACGCCCACCTGGCCGAGGTGGTGCGCCTCTACGGCCTCTGGCGCGAGGGCATCGCCGCCTTCTACGACGAGGACGACCTGCTCGACGCCGCCGCCGACGCGATCGAGGAGGATCCGGCGCGGGCCGCCGAGCTCGGCGCCCTGCACCTGGTGCCGCCCGGCCCGCGCTCGCACGCCGGGGACCGGCTGCTCGCGGCACTCGCCGCGGCGCGGGGCGGCATCGGGGCGGTCGCCGATCCGGCGCCCTCCGACCGCGGTGAGCCTGGTGCTCGCCCCCGACCTCGCATCCGAGGCGCGGGAGGCGGCGCGCGAGGTGCTCGGGGCGCTCGACCGACGGCGTCGCGATCCACGAGGTCGCGGTGCTGCACGGCGCCGACCGCGCCTACGCCGAGCCGCTGCGCGAGGCGCTCCGCGCGGCCGCGCTGCCGGTGGCCGCCATGCCCGGCACGCCGCTCGTGCAGACGCCCGCCGGCCGCGGCGTGCTGGCGCTGCTCGACGTGGCGCACGCCGACCTCTCGCGCACGTCGCTGATCGACGCGCTCGGCATCGCGCCGGTGCGGCGTGAGCTGCCCGGGGCCGGCGGCGCGCGCGTGCGCGCTGCGCCTCGGGCTGCTGGGACCGGCTCTCGCGGGCGGCGGGCGTCACCCACGGCATCGCGCGCTGGCGCGAGGGCATCGGCGCGCTCTGCGACGACCGCGCCGAGCAGATCGCCGCCGGCCGCGCGCGAGGGCGTCGACCGCTCGTGGCTGCACGACGAGATCGCCGAGGCGATCGACCTGCTCGGCGTGGTCGAGACCCTCTGGCGGCGCCTGCAGGAGCTGCGCCCCGACCAGCCGGCCGCCGTCTTCATCGCGCGCTTGCGCGCGATCGTCGCCGACTACCTCGACCCGGGCGCGACGGGCACGCAGGAGGTGCTCGCCGAGATCGAGCGGCTCGGCACGGTGGACGCCGTGGGGGGCACCTTCTCCCTGGCCGGCTTCCAGCGCGCCCTGCGCGTGAACCTCGAGGCGGCGTCGATCCGCGAGGGGCGCTTCGGCGAGGGCGTGCTCGTCGCCGACCACCGGCTCGGCGCCGGCCTGCGCTACGCGCGGGTCGTCCTGTGCGGCGCCGTCGAGGGGCTGCTGCCGGCCGGGCCGGGCGTGCGACGCCCTGGTGCCGGACGCCGCGTGGGAGGCCCTGCGCGCGAGCCTCCCCTTCATCGAGGACGCCGCCGCCCGGGTCGAGCGCGCGGGCGCGGCGGCCGCGCGGGCCCTCGGCGCCGGAGCAGCCGTGGTCCTGACCTGCCCGCTCTACGAGGGCGCGGGCGCGCGCGAGCACTACCCCTCGCCGCTCGCGCTGAGCGTCGCGCGCAGCGCACGAGCCGACCCTCGAGACGGCCACGGCCCTGCGCGCCCACCCGGCCGCCACCTGGTTGCGCCGGGCCGAGTCGCCCCTCGCGGCGCAGCTCGCCGGGCCGCCGATCGACGGCTGGGAGGTGGCCCTCCGCGCACGCCGTGGCCCGCGTGCAGAGCGACGCCGCCGGCTCCCGCGGACGATCCGCTGGCGCGGCCGCTGCGCATGCTGGACGCGCGCGCGGGGGACGCGCTGTCGGAGTGGGACGGCAACCTCGGCGGCGCTCGCGGGCGAGCCGTGGATGCGCGTACCCGAGTCCGTGTCGCCGACCCGCCTCGAGCTCTACGGCGCCTGCGGTTACCGCTTCTTCCTCTCGTCGCTGCTCAGGCTCCGCGTGCCCGAGCAGCCGCGCGACGCCGAGACGATCGACCCGCTGGTGCGCGGCAACCTGGTGCACGGCGCCCTCGAGGACTTCTTCCGCGAGCAGCAGGCCGGCGGGACGGCCCGGCCCCCGGCGAGCAGTGGACGGCCGCCGACGCGCGAGCGCCTCGGCGCGCTGCTCGACGCGCGGCTCGCCGACGCGCGCCGACGCGGGCTGGCCGGCCTGCCCGGTGTTCTCCCGCCAGCAGGAGCGGGCGCTGCACGCCGACCTGATCCGCTTCCTCCACGAGGACGGCCGGTTCCGGGCCGAGACGGGCGCCGTGCCCCACGACTTCGAGATGCGCATCGACGTCGAGGGGCCGGGCGGCCAGCGCTTCCACGGCTACGTCGACCGCGTCGACCGCGATCGACGTGGGACGTGTCTGGGTGGTCAACTACAAGACCGGCCGGGTGCCCGACGAAGGACGCCCCAGCTCGGCGGGGGGACCCTGCTGCAGCTGCCGGTCTACCTGCTGTCGGCGGGCGGCGCCTCGGAGGCCACGGCGATGTACTGGTACATCTCCGCCCGCGGGGGCTTCGAGCAGGTCCCCTACCGGGCGACGGCCGGTCGATACGGCGGCCTTCGAGCGCGATCGTCGCCGCGATCTCGGATGGAGTCGCCCGGGGCTCGTTCCCGGCCGTGCCGGGCGACTTCAACGAGCACTACTCGGAGTTCGAGAACTGCCGCCTCTGCGACTTCACGCGCATCTGCTCGCGGGCGCGCGGCGTCGACTTCGCGCGGAAGGCCGCCGACGCCGGCGTCGCGCCCGTGGGCGGGGGTCGCCGCGGCCGCGGAGGACGCGCCGTGAGCCACGACGACGACGCGCGGCGTCGCCATCCGCGAGCGGCTGCGCGACACGATGCTGGTGGAGGCGGGCGCCGGCACGGGCAAGACCAGCGCACTCGTGGACCGGGTCGTGGCGCTCGTCGCGTCCGGGACCCGGATCGAGCGGATCGCGGCGATCACCTTCACCGAGCGCGCCGCGGCGGAGCTGCGCGACCGGGTGCGCACCGGGCTCGAGGAGGCGCAGGGAGCGCGCCTGCGACCTGATCGTCAGCGGTCTCTGCCAGAAGGCCCTCGAGGGGCTCGACCGGGCCCAGCTCTCGACCATCCACTCCTTCGCGCAGTCGCTCCTGCGGGCCTACGCCGCCGAGGCCGGCGATCGACCCCGAGCTCACGGTGCTCGACGACCTCGCGGCGGGGCTGCGCTTCGAGGAGCGCTGGCGCGCCGCCCTGGAGGGGATGGACCCCGACGGCCCCGGCGGGCGGGCGATCGACCGGGCGCTCGGCCTCGGCCTGCGGATCGACGGCCTGCGCGGGCTCGCGCGGCGCCTGCAGGAGCGCGCCGACATCGCCGCGGACGTCGCCGCGTCCCCGCCCTCGTGCCCGCCGCCCGACTGGGACGCGCTGCCGCGGCTGCGGGCCGCGGTCGCGGCGGTGCCCCTCGACCGGGTCGCGGGCGACGACCCGCTGCGCTGCTGCTGCTGGTCGACCTCGGCGAGGCGCTCGACGCGCTGCTGCGGCGTGGACGGCCTGGAGCGCGAGAGCCTGCTCGCATCGACCGCCCACCTGCACGGCCGCAGGTGCGGACGCCTCGGCAACCTCCCGAACTGGGGCGGCGACCGCGCCGCCCTGGACGACGCGCGCGACACGGCCGCCGCCGTGAGCGGCGCGCTCGGCGCGATGCTCTGCCGGGCTCGCGCCGACGCGCTGGCCGGCCTCCTGCCCCACGGTGGCGCGTCTGATGCTCGACGAGGCGGCCGCCCGCCGCCGCGACGGCGCGCCGGTCTTCGACGACCTCATCCTCTGGGCCCGCGACCTGCTGCGCGACTCTCCCGCCGCCCGGGCGGCCCTGCGCGCGCGCTACGACGCTCTGCTGATCGACGAGTTCCAGGACACCGACCCCTGGCAGGCGTCGATCGCCGCGTCCTTCGCGCGCGACCCCGCAGGCGAGCGGCTCGACGCCGGGGCGCCTCTTCCTGGTGGGCGACCCCAAGCAGTCGATCTACCGCTTCCGCCGCGCCGACATGGCCGTCTACGCCGCCGAGGAGGCGGCGGTGCGCGGCGGAGGGCGGCCTGATCGAGACGCTGCGGACCAACCGGCGCACGCGCGACGTCATCCTCGACTGGGTCAACGACGTCTTCGACGAGCTCATCGGCGCGGGCGACGATCCCGCGCTGCAGCCGCGCTACGCGCCGGTCGACGCCGACCGCTCGGTCGACCTGCGCGGCCCGGGGGTCGCGTGGATGGGCGATCCGATGCCGCCGCCGGCGAAGGCCTGGCAGATGCGCATGGAGGAGGCCTCGGACGTGGCCGCGACCTGCCGCGCAGCGGTCGCCGACGGGTGGGAGGTGCAGGAGCGCGACGGCACCGTGCGGCCGGCGCGGCTCGGCGACATCGCGGTGCTCATCCCGACCCGCACCGGCCTCAGCGCGATCGAGGCGGCCCTGCGCGAGGCGGGCGTCCCCTACCGGGTGGAGGGCGGCAGCCTGGTGTACCGGACCCAGGAGCTGCGCGACCTGCTCAACCGGCTCACCGCGATCGACGACCCCAGCGACGAGGTGGCCGTCGTCGCAGCGCTGCGCGGCCCCGGCGCCGCCTGCTCCGACCGCGAGCTGGCCGAGCACCGGTCCCGGGGACTGCGCTTCAACTACCTGGCGCCCGGCCTCGACGGGCCCGGCCCGGTCGAGGAGGGCCTGCGGCGGCTGCGCGACCACCACCGCGAGCGCCACGACCGGCCCCTGGCGACGACCGTCGAGCGCGTCGTGGCGGAGATGCAGCTCGTGGAGGCCGGGATCGTCCACACGCGCACCCGCGACTCCTACCGCCGCGCGCGCTTCGTCGTGGAGCAGGCGCGCGCCTTCGAGCGCGAGGGGCCGCAGAGCATGCGCGCCTTCGTCGAGTGGATGGAGGAGCGCACCCGGGGCCCGGTTCTCGACCGCGACGGCTCCGGCCTGGACGACGACGAGGACGCCGTGCGGGTGCTGACCGTCCACGCCGCCAAGGGCCTCGAGTTCCCGATCGTCGTGCTCGCGGGAATCGGCACGCGGCCGCAGCCCGCCGGCGTCCCGGCGGTGTCCGAGCACGCGGGCTCCCTCGTCGCCGCGGTGGGCACGAAGGCGGGCGGGCGGCTCGAGCTGGGCGACGTGGCAGGCGCGGAGGCGCGTGAGACGGCGCACCGCGACGCCGAGGCCGCCCGGCTGCTCTACGTCGCGGCCACCCGCGCCCGCGATCACCTGATCGTCTCCCTGCGCCACCTGCAGAAGTCGGGCGGGGGCAGCGGGGCGTCGCGCCTGATGGCGGCGGGCGCGCGCGAGCTGGCCGCCCGCTGGGACCCGCCCCCGGCTCCGGCGGGCGCCGCGGCGGGGCCCCTGGCCGGGCTGGCCGTCGATCTCCCGGACGACCCCTCCCCCGCGGCCCACGCAGCCGGGCGGGCCGGTCTGGTGCGCCGGGCCGCGCGGGTGCGGTTCACCAGCGCGACCGGCATCGCCTCGGCGATGGGGGAGCGGCGCGAGGAGGGCGACGAGCCCTGGGGCCGCGGGCGCGGCGGCACCCGCGTCGGCCGTGCGGTGCACGCCGCCATCCAGAGCCTGCCGCTCACCGCCGGGCCGGACGAGATCGCGGCCGTCTCCGCCGCGCAGGCGGTGGCCGAGGCCGTCCCCGATCGCGCCGGCGAGGTGGCGGCTCTGGTCGGCACGGCGCTCGCATCGGAGGCCGCCGCGCGCGCCCGTGCCGCCGGGGGCGGGCTGCGGGAGGTGCCCTTCGCGATGGCGCGCGACGGCGCGGTGGTGGAGGGCTTCATCGACCTCGTGGTGCCGACGGCCGCCGGCCTGGAGATCATCGACTGGAAGACCGACGACGTGCCGGAGGCCGGCGTCGCGGACCGCCTCGCCGGCTACCGGCTGCAGGCGGGCCTGTACGCGGCGGGCCTGACGCGGGCGACCGGCAGGCCCGTGGAGCGCATCACCTACGTCTTCCTGCGGGCCGGCGTGGAGGAGTCGCCGGGCGATCCGGCGGCCCTCGCCGCCGCGGCCGACGCGATCGTCGCCCCGGACGGGAAGGAGACGGCCGCTCCGGAGCAGTGATCCCCAGCAGGGACGGACCCTCGCTCAGGGGCGGATCCACGTCCCGTGCCAGCGGCAGGTGCTCACGGGCGAGCCCGCCCCGCGGCGCCTGGCCCCGCCCCGGCGGCTGACGCTAGGTGACCCGCCTACAGACGTTCCGAACGCCCGAGAAGGAATCGGACCTCCCGAGAGGCTGTGGGTGTCTAACGCCTATGACCTCCGGGAGGTCCGGAATGCAGCACCCTAACGCCAAGCTGACGGTGCGCGGCCGTCTCGATCTGGTGCTCTTCGTTAACGCCGAGGGCAACAGCTTCAGGGAGGCGGCGGCCGCCTTCAGATGCAGCGTCTCGACGGCCTTCGAGTGGGTCGGCGCGCTGGAGGGCGGCCTCGGTCAAGGAGCGCCGGGGCCTGGCCTGCCTGTGCGATCGCTCCTCGCGCCCGTACCGGCAACCGCGTCTGATGAGCCCGCTCGCCCAGGCCCGGATCGTCCTGGCCCGCCGGCGCTCAGGCTGGGGCCCGCGCCTGATCGCGGGCGAGCTCGGGATGGCGCACTCGAGCGTGTGGAAGGTGCTCCATCGCCATGGCCTCTCGCGGCCCGAGCGATCCGCGCGCGATCTCGTGCGCCGCTACGAGTGGCCCTGCCCGGGCGATCTGCTGCACATGGACACCAAGCGCTACGCGCGCTTCGGCGCCCGGGGCTCGCGCTCCAGGCCGATGCCGGCCACCACCATGGCGCGCTGCTCGTCGGTGAGGCGGGCGAGGCGGCGGCGCACGACCGACAGAGCGGCGAGGCCGCTCGCCCCGGAGGTCATGGCGTCGCGGACCGCCTGGCGGATCGCGATCGATTCGGCGGCGGCCACGTCGCGGGCCCACGCGTCGATGTCGAGAACGGTGTGCATCTGCGAACCCCTTCGTCCGAGCGGGCGGGACGGTCCATCGCCACCTCGCACAGCGGACGGTAGGTCCTCGCAGAACGCCGACCACCCCCCGCGAGGAGGGGCGGACCTCCCCCGGAAGGGGGGTGGCGGTGACGGCGCCTCACGGAACCCGTGACAGTCGGACTCGTGCGCCGTCGTCTGCGGCCGGGCATGCTGTGCTCCGTGGCCCAGAAGATGAACCTCCGTGAGTACATCGACCTGACCCGGGCCGAGGGCTACTCCGTGCGCGACGACCACGGTGAGGACCCGATGCTGATCGCCCCCGACGGCCAGGCCGTCGAGACCTGGCGTGAGGGCTACCCCTACTCCGAGCTGATGGACCGTGACGAGTACGAAAGGGAGAAGTACCAGCTGCAGGTCGAGCTGCTGAAGTTCCAGTACTGGACCATCGACACCGGCGCCAAGCACGTGCTGGTCTTCGAGGGACGCGACGCGGCGGGCAAGGGCGGCACGATCAAGCGGTTCATGGAGCACCTGAACCCGCGCGCGGCCCGGGTCGTCGCGCTCACCAAACCCACCTCGACCGAGCTGGGTCAGTGGTACTTCCAGCGCTACATCCAGCACCTGCCCACCGCCGGGGAGATCGTGCTGTTCGACCGGTCCTGGTACAACCGGGCCGGGGTCGAGCGCGTGATGGGGTTCTGCTCCGACGAGGAGTACGAGGC